>NZ_OY780958.1:0-2400000 GCF_963675985.1 uncultured Roseibium sp.
CTGCGGAGATGTGGACGAAAACATCCGTATCCCCTTCGTCCGGTGTGATGAAGCCGAAGCCCTTGTCGGTCTTGAAGAACTTCACGGTTCCAGACTGACGCGGACCGCGTTCTACGGGCCCTTCGTCGGGACGGGGACGCCGCTGGCGGAAACCGTCTCCGCCGCCGCCGCCACCGCCGTAGCCGCCGCCTTCACGACCACCACCGCCGTAGCCGCCGCCTTCACGACCGCCACCGCCGTAGCCGCCGCCTTCACGACCGCCACCGCCGTAACCGCCGCCTTCGCGACCGCCACCGCCATAACCGCCGCGTCCACCGCCGCCGCCATAGCCGCCGTCACGACCGCCGCCGCCCTCGCGACCGCCGCCGCCATAACCGCCGCCTTCACGGCCGCCACCGCCGTAGCCGCCGCTGCGACCGCCGCCGTAGCCGCCATCACGACCGCCTCCGCCGCCGCCTCGGCCGCCGCCGTAGCCGCCATCACGACCGCCTCCGCCGCCGCCTCGGCCGCCGCCGTAGCCGCCACCACCGTCTCTGTCTCCGCCGTAACCGCTTTCACGTCCGCCGCGTCCGCCGCCGTAACCGCCGTCGTCGCGACCGCCGTAACCGCCGCCACCATAACCGCCGCCGTAGTCACCACCGCCGCCAAAATCGCTGCCGAAGTCCTGCGGACCGCCGAATTCGCGCTTGCCGCCGCGCCTTCCACGCGAGCGACGGTCCGAATCGCCATCGTGCATTACTGAATCACCCTAGTCTTGTGCCACCCGCTTGAGGCACCTAGTCCATTGAATTTACTCGCAAAAAATTTGCGAGCCGTTCCCTGAAAGGCACAAAAGCAAATGCCTTTCAACATAAGAGGATTGGGCTGAAACAAGGATGCCGCATCCCGATCCATTCCGCTGCGATTTCATCATAAGGGTGTGTCGGCAAAAATCGCAAGCGAATCCTTGGAGAATCGCTATTGACTTGACGTTGGGGCAGGCCAAGTGGCCAGCCATTCGGACAGCGGCGTTTCCTTGCCGTCGCATGTTTGCCGGGACGCTTCTTCGATCATGACGAAACCGGACCCGGTCCATTCCCAACGGTTCCAGGTGCCGCATTCGCCCAGGCCGGAGCCCTTGAAAAGGCCTTCCAGATAGTGGCGTGCCGGGTTCCATTTGGCATTGTAGATCAAGTCGGTGGCTACCGGCCCCTTCTCCGCCATCCGGGCAAGGTGGAGTTGGCTCGCCATGCCTTCCGCCTTTGCCTGGATGGCAATATAGGGGGTGTTGTAGGCACTGGGCACGCCGCAGGGCAGGATGTAAAGGGCGGAACTTTCACCCAGCGGCACGGAAACCGCGTCCAGGCTGGCGAAGATCGCCGGATCGATATCCGAGCAGGATCGGCTTGCATCCCAGACGGAGCGGACCGCGGTCGGAAGCTGATCCGGATTGGTGATGGCATCGGCGTGGGGGGCGTCCTTGCTTTCTCCCGGTCCCGGCGAGGTGATCGAGGAGGCGGTTCCGATCCGGTTCTGGCGGGCATCGATCCAGGAAAGAGCATGGGGAAGGCCGCCGAGCTCGACTGTTACTTCCGTTTTTTCCGGAGACACCGGCAGCTCGATGACCAGTTTCGACGCCTTGCCGATCTTTTCAAGCAGGCTGCGGGTGGCCTGGCCGGTCGGATACCAGAAGCCTTCACCGCCGATCGGGCGGAAGCCTTCCGGTGATACCACCGACGCCTGAATATCGCGCAATTCGGCGACGGGCAGCGTATCTTCCACTTCGCCGTCGACGATGAATCGGATCTCCCCGTCATCGGTCAACGGCGTATTGGTCGTTATCCGCAGCAGCGGACCCGCATTGGCGGGCCAGTCGCGGATGACGCGGACATCGACCCAGGTCGACTGGCCGCGCACGAATGTGGACGTGTAGCAGAGCCCGGTGTTGCCGCAACCGACGGACCATGTGCCCCAGGTTGGCGGCGTGCGGTGGTTGCCGGCATGCGCGCTTACGGCCTCCAGGAGAAAGGCAGCGGCTATTACAACAATCCTGAACAACGTGCGCGTCATGGGCCCGGATATCTGCTTTCAGGTTTCGCCTGTTCAAATTCGGCTTCTTCTTGTACGAAAAGCGGACCCGAAGGTGAAGCAGGAAAGACGAGAAACATGTGCGCGCAAGGTCTTATGGAAATCAAGACCAAGGCGAACCTTCAACCCTGCTATCGGAATTGATGACCAAGGACACGGAGACCCTCTTGCCGGACAACGACCAACCGCCCATCCAGATCATGGTGATCCCGGTGACCGCCTTTCAGCAGAACTGTTCCCTGGTCTGGGATCCGAAGACGAAAGCAGGAGCCGTGATTGATCCGGGCGGCGATGTGCCGACGATCCTGAAGGCCATTGAAGAACAGGGGGTTACGGTCGAAAAGATCGTTCTTACCCACGGCCATATCGATCATGTCGGCGGCGCGGCGGACCTTGCGGCCGAACTCGGCGTGCCGGTCGAGGGACCGCATGAGGCGGACCGGATGCTGATCGAGCGGGTTGCCGAGCAGGCGCGCCAGTTCGGCGTCTCGGAGGCCAAGCCGGTGGAGCCGGACCTGTGGCTTGTCGACGGCGACACCATGGAGATGGCCGGGCGGACCTTCCAGGTTCTGCATTGCCCGGGGCACGCGCCCGGACACGTGGTCTTTTTCGATGCGGACCTCAGATTTGCCTTTTCCGGCGATGTGCTGTTCGCCGGCTCCATCGGGCGGACAGACCTGCCGGGTGCCGATCACGCCACGCTGATCGCGTCCATCAAGGAAAAGCTTCTGCCGCTTGGTGACGATGTGTCGTTCCTGCCCGGTCACGGTCCGGCATCGACCTTCGGACACGAGCGGGAAACCAATCCGTTCCTGCGCTGAAGCCGAAGTGTTGCTGGATCTCGGGGCGCCACCGGCTGGACGTGCGCAGCCGGTGCGTCAGAGCAGGGCGCGCAGCTCGTCTTCCTTGTCGTTGACCAGCCAGCCGTAATAATTCTCGCGCGGCCAGGCCGCACCGCTTCTGCGGAAGGCGGCCGCTCGGGACCACGGATCGCCAAGATTATACAGTGTGGCCGTCAGTCCCGGGTTCTTCGAAATGTCCACCTTGCCGACGGACTTGTAGGCCTCGATCGCGTCCTGGATGACGGCTGCCATGTAATGCAGGGAAATGTCCGGGTCCATCGTGGCCCTGTAGACTTCCTTGGCATTGGAAGCGTCCAGCGCGCGGTAGCGGCTCTGGCGGGCGACCCGGTCGGTCATCTTCAGGACGGTCAGCGGGCTGAGCTGGCCGAGACCGAAGCTCTGCCCGGCAAAAAGCGGCTGGAAGAAGGTTTCGTTGAAATTCGTACGGGGATACCGGGTGCCGTCGACCCTCCGATTCCGGAACTGGCCGTTCCAGATGCGCTCGTAACACGACCATAGACGATCGCTGTCCTTGGCGGTCTTGCCTTTCCGGCAACGGTCGAACTGGGGTCTCTGGACGAAGTCGACGACGTTTTCGTCGTTGTATTCAAAGCTGATATCGATGCCGGCATAGGCGAGCGCCTTGATGTAGTAAGACTGGGCGCTGTCGAGTGTGTCGTAATTGTAGGTGTGTTCGCCGACAATGGCGCCGATCATGTGGATCGGGTCGATCCCATAGACCTTCGCAACACGCTTGATGGACGAAACCAGCCGGCGGTCGCGCTGGAGCACGGCAAGCACCTTTTCAAACTTCGCGTCATAGCTGGATTTGGAAGCTTTGGTGCGGCGCGCCGATGCGAACGGAATACGGGGCTGGTTCTGGTAGCGGTTTCCATCCGGAACGACGCGCAGCTGGGCGGCTACTGCTGTCGAATACGCGCCAAAATAGCCGGTTCCCGCCAGCGGCAGGGCCACGGCCAGTGCGGCTGCCGTGTGAACAAGACGTTTGTATATGTTTCTTCCGAACATTGCCGGTGCTCCAGGACCAGGCTCAAAATATTAAACGCGGCCTGCCGGTATCGTTGGACTTCATGCATTGCCGACGTTGAACGAGGTGAACCGCAGGACGGATTATCACCTAATCCTGCGAATCCCGTAAACGCTGGCGACAAGAAATCATCCCGCAACGTTACTTGCAAGCTGGCCCATTGGCCTCAGTGACCGGTTTTTACACCGGGCGGAAAAAAGATGCGCGTTTGAAGTTTCGGCCTAACATTGATGTGAATAAGTGAAGACCAGTGTGTCCGTCGTGTACCGGCCGGTTGGCCGGCATTGGTTGTAAACCTCCCGCGTGCCGCGGACGGTCACCTGCAACTGGTCGGAGCGGACGGGGCCTTCGACGGCATATTCCAGCGGTTTCCCGGGGCAGTATTTTGAAAACACCCGGGCGGTGCCCCGGTACCAGTTCCCCTGCTTGACGCCGTTGAACAGCAAGGTGCCGCGCTGAACGCCGCCGGCCTGCAGTTGCGGCCGCGGAACTTCATAACTGATCCAGCGCTGGTTGCCCTTGGCCTGAAGCCGCATCAGCGACCCGTTGTGGGTCCAGCAGCTGTCTGCACTTGCCGTCGTCGAGAAGGTCGCAGCCGCCAGTAGGGCGAGTGCCGCAGTCTGCCACCGTCTGCCGGCCGTGCCGGAACCTCTCGATCCGGAAAGTCTGTTTTTTCGCATGTGTCAAACCCCCTTCGTTTGCTGTTCATGACCTTACAGCGTCCCGGGCCGGCGTCTGTGACGTAAAGCACGGATTGGCCGCGTCGCCGTGTTTTGCGGACGCGGCGTGAGGAGGGCGGGTTCAACGATCCGGGCGCTTCTTGCCAAGGACCGGGCCCATGCGCAGGCGGACGGCGCGCGGCACCTTCATGTGGTCGTAAAATTCCTTGTGCCGGGTCAGGCCGCAAAGTTCGCGCTGGATCGTGACGTGCCAGAGCGCTTCTCCGGCTTCGGCCATGAGCCGGTCCTGTTTTTCCCGGGCATCTTCGTCTGCGTCCGGATCCGGGTCTGGCAATCGGGCGAGCGCTTCTTCCAGTTTCCGGTTCAACCGGGCAAGGGTACCCGCCTTTTCGTTGAAAATCTCCTGCTCCAGGGCCGCCGAAAGCGGGTCCTGCAGGTCCTTTGAATAGGCTTTGGGCGGTCGAACGGTCATGACATCCGGGGCTGTTGATGGAACGAGGGTCGCCCGAGCGTGCCCGGAATGCAACCGGTCACGAAAAGGCCCGGAGCAGGAGGCTCCGGGCCGTGTCCTGTCGAACGGTGGGGCTGCGTCAGTCGCGCAGCTTGACCACGACGTCGTCGCCGTCCTTCTTCGTGCCGCCGTCTTCAGCCTCTTCGGTGAGGCCGAGTTCCTCGGCCGGGCCCCGGCCTTCCATGGCCATCTGGTAGTTGGCAATGACCGACTTGAGCTGGGCGATCTGGTCGTTCGCGGTGTCGACCTGGATCTTGTACTTCTGCAGCTTCTTGTTCTCGTCTACGAGATCTTCCAGGTTTTCGGCGTATTTCTGGTTCTGCTTGCGCTCGTGGTTGAGGTCGGTCAGGGCCGAATTGTAGCGCAGGTTGACCTCACGCAGCTTGGCGCTGGTCGAGATCAGCTCGTTGCGGTCCTTCTCGTGGTTCTTCTGCGCGCTGTCCAGCAGCAGTTCGATTTCCTGCATGCGCTTCGTCAGGGAGCGGTTGCGCTCCTTGATGGAGGAGTTTTCGCGGGTCGTTTCCTGCAGCGACTGGGCACCGATCCGGCGCTGGGACGACAGGTTCTCGATCTCGGCGTTGAGCGCGTAGACCTCGTTGTCGTGCTTGCGCTGTTCTTCCTCCAGGCGGGACTTGGAATAGGCCAGTTCCTGGCGGGCGACGTCCATGTGCGACTTCAGGTCGATATTGTCGTTGCGCAGGTCGATGATTTCGCGCTTGGCGGACTCAAGCTCGTTGCTGGCGCGGCTGTTCTTCTTGACTTCCTCTTCCAGAAGCGTGGCGCTTTCGGAAAGGTTCTGCTGCAGTTCCTTCTCGCGCCGGGCGATGGCATCCAGTTCGGACTTCAGGCTTTCCGAATGCTCCTCCAGGGAATCGTATTTCGCCTTGAGGTCGTTCAGCTCGCCGGTCAGTTCGGCGATCTGGGAATTGGCTTCCACGAGCTGCGCGCTCTGATGGCGATATTCCTCGTTCACCCGCTTGTTGTTGTCGCGGATGGTGACAATGTCGTTGCGGGCGGTTTCCAGGGCGGTGCGGGTTTCGGTGGAGCGCTTGCGCAGGGAATGCACTTCCGCCTGGGCTTCTTCCAGCTGGGTGGACAGCGACTTGACCTGGTGCTGCACGTCCATAAGGTCGGTCGACAGCTTGGCGTTTTCGGACTTCAGCCGGACTTCCGTCTCAACGTGCTGGCGGGAGGCTTCGACGAATTCGGACAGCAGGTGAATGCTGTTCTGGGATTCCATCGCCAGCGCGTTCATCTGTTCGAATGTCTTGCCGAGGCCGCCGATCCGGGTCTTCAGGCCGTCGAGCGTGTGCATCTTTTCCTGCATCCGCAGCGCAAAGGGGGAAATCTGCTCGACGTTCGATGCTTTATCTTCCGCTTCCATGTGCGTTGCGCCGGCGGTACCGGCGTCCTCTGGCCGCTCTCGCGCGTCTTCGCCAGACCGCGAGCTCTTGGAAAAAATGCCCATAACCGACTCCTGTCTTACGCGAGCGGCTTGCTGCCGACGCGACTCCGCATTTCGTTAACTCATTATTAACCGATCTTGCTGGTCGCTTTCAACGATCAGCCAGATTTAGCCCCAAAAGCAGGGGGTAGGGAAGGCTTGTCGCCGATTTTATCTCCCTGTTGCACCAGAGTCTCTGCGAAAATACGTGCTGTGGATTTGCTGTTGATGTGCGGTCCGGAACGGCTGTAGAAGCGCTTCCTGAATGACAGATCGGCAGACTGATTCGCTTCCTGTACGACGCAGGTGGACCTCGCGGCGGTGCGGTGCAATACTAAGTGACCGGTCAAGACAGATTTTTTGACGGACGTTTCCAGATGAGCGACACGAACCTGAAACCGCGGATCAAGCCGCGGCTCAAGGCCGAGCGGCCGAAGCTTTACCGCGTTGTGCTCCTGAACGACGACTTCACACCACGGGAGTTCGTCGTGACGGTCCTGAAAGGGGAATTCCGACTGGATTCCGCCCAGGCGGAAATCGTCATGCTGACGGCGCACCAGAAGGGCGCTTGCGTGGTCTCCGTCTATCCGAAGGACGTTGCCGAAACCAAGGCCGACCGCGCCGTCGCCGCCGCCCAGAAACGCGGCTTCCCCCTCCAGTTCACGGTGGAACCGGAGGAGTGAGAAACGTCCCGCGAAGCGGGCAAAAAGCAAACGATTTTGCTTTTTGAGTTTCGAACGCGCGGAGCCATAGCGGAGCGCAACGGGCCGCCAACGATTTGGCGTTTCAAGCGACGAACGCCCGAAGCCCTCGCGAAGGGCCGGAGCGGCAAAAAGCAAACGATTTTGCTTTTTGAGTTTCGAACGCGCGGAGCCATAGCGGAGCGCAACGGGCGCCAACGATTTGGCATTTCAAGCGGCGAACGCCTGATGCCCATCCACCTCTCCGTCAGCCTGGAACGCATAACCAGGTCCGAACCAGGTAAAACCCACCGTATCTGAGCTCCTTCGGCTCTGGTAACGAGTAGGCCCCGGATCAAGTTCGGGGTGACGACCGGAGTCTGGGACGAGGCTGTGCCCGCCACTCCCTCAGACGAACTGAAAATCGTCCGAATGCAGGCTGGCGAGGGAGACGCCGTCGAGGGTGATGGTGGCGACCGAACTCACGGTGATGACCGTGTCGGAACCGGACGCGGAGGCTGCGGCAAGCACCGCGCTGTAGTCATGGAAGACGGCTTGAGAGAAGACGATCCGGTCATCGGTGCCCGCGCCGGCGGTGAAGTCCGTGATGTGGTCCATGCCGAAATTCTTGCCCCGGAAGAAAAAGGCATCGTGGCCGGAGCCGCCGCTCAAGGTGTCGTTGCCGTCGGAGCTTGACGAGAGCAGCAGGTAATTGGTGCCCGAGGCGGCGTCCGCGGAGAAGACATCCTTGGCGCTGTCGCCGTTGAAATCGCCGGTCACGACATTTTCCGACGACAGGAACCAGTTCGGGTCCATGTAGTTCGGGATCTCCACGAAGGAGTTGTCGATGCAGGTATAGAACTTGGCCTGGCCGGAGTCGGACCAGATCAGGATCAGGTCATCCGTGCCGTTGCCGTCATAGTCGTCGATCAGGACACGGTCCGGATTGGTGGGGAGGCCGCTTGGGCCAACGTAGGAGCCCGAATAGTCGAAGCCGCCGCCCGACTTGCCGAAGAACAGGCGGGTGTCGCCGCTGTAGGACCAGCCGAAGAGCAGGTCGGTACGACCATCGCCGTTGAAGTCGCCGGTCAGGGTGTTGTCCGGATAACCGTTGATCGCGCTGGCTTCGATCGTCTGCCCCTGGGAGGAGAAGCCGCCGCCGGCGGTGCCGTAGTACAGCTTGTTTTCGCCGTAGTGGTCCCAGGTGAAGAGCAGGTCGTCGCGCCCGTCGCCGTTGAAATCGCCGACGAGGGTGTGATCCGGGCTGCCGTTGATCGCCCTTGGGTCGATCGGGCTGCCTGCACTGGTGAAGCCGCCGCCGGCCGTGCCGAGGAACAGCTTGTTATCGCCGTAATAGTCCCAGGTAAAGATCAGGTCATCGCGGCCGTCGCCGTTAAAGTCGCCCACGAGCGTGTGATCGGGATAGCCGTTGATCGCCCTTGGGTCGATCGGGCTGCCTGCGCTGGAGAAACCGCCGCCGGCGGTGCCGAGGAACAGCTTGTTGTCACCGTAATGGTCCCAGGTGAAGATCAGGTCGTCGCGTCCGTCGCCATTGAAATCGCCGATGAGGGTGTGATCCGGATAGCCGTTGATTCCGGCGACGGGAAGCGGGCTGCCGGCATCGGTGAAGCTGCCGTCGGCCTTGCCGAGGAACAGGCGGTTTTCGCCCCGGTGGTCCCAGGTGAAGATCAGGTCGTCGCGGCCGTCACCGTTGAAATCTCCGGCCAGGACATGGTCGTGGTAGCCGTTGACAGCGCGGTGGTCGATATGTTCGACCGCCAGGAAGGCGTAATTGTAACCGCCGTTGAGCGTGTCGCTGTCGCCGCCGCCGTTGAGCGTGTCGTCGCCGTAGTCGCCGAGCAGATTGTCGTTGCCGGCGTTGCCGGTCAGCACGTTGTTCGAGATGTTGCCGATCAGGATGTCCCAGCCGCCTCCGCCGATGGCGTTTTCGATCACCGTGCCGCGGGCTATGGCCAGATTGCCGGTCAGACCGGCGACGCTGGAATAATGTTCGGCTCGTAGATCCAGCGTCTGGCTCGAGGAATAGCCGGAGTAGTTCAGCGTATCCGTGCCGCCGTTGTCGATGATCGTGTAGGAGACCGGAGACAGGGACGTGAACTGGTTATAGTAGCCGCCGGCGTTGGAACCGAAGCCGTAGGTGGTGTCGCCGGTGCGCAGGGTGGACGCCGTGCCGTAAAGGGTCTGGACGGCGAGGATGTCCGCGATCATCGGCGTGATTATCCAGGCGAAGCTGGCGTTGACGTAGGTGTTCTCGGGCTGGGAGAAATACGACATGATCGACCCCTGCCAGGAGTCGTTCAGATAGTTGTTGTCGACGCCGTAGGTGGCCTCGCCATTGTAGTTGCCGGCATGTCCGAGACCGAGCGCATGGCCGATTTCGTGAATATAGGTCTGGAATGTGTATGACTGCAGGCTCGTGCCGTAAGTGCTCAGCCAGGCGGTCGAGACGTTGACGATGGACTGGGTGATCGTGTTGCCGTAGCCGTAGGACTGGCTGAAGGCACCGGTGTAATCGTCAACGAAGTAGATGTTCGCCGAACTGGAGCTGGTTGAGCTGAAGTTCAGGCCGGTCACGTAGGACCAGGCCTGCAGCGCCGTTGTCGCCAGCGTCTGGCCGGCGGAGGTCAGGCCGGTGATATTGTAGGTCAGCGTCGCCCCGGTGGAGACGCCGAAGGCGCGCCAGGCGCCGCCCACGGAGTTCCAGTAGCCGTTGACCAGCTGGTCCGCGATCTGGTCGTTTGTGTAGACGCTGCTCATCGATGGGGCCGGCGAATTCGTGCCTTGCTGTCTTACGTTCGACTCTTGTTAAGAAACTTAAAGAAATTGCTAATTCGATGTCCAGTGGCAGATATGCGACAGATGTTCTCAAACGTGTGAAAAACAGCGGGCTTCAGGCGATCTTTCACCGCCGGGGGCGGCATGACGAGGCTCTGAAACAAGGGAAGGCGGCAAGCGGCGGCCCCGCCGCTCAGCCGCCGTTCAGCCACAATATACCGGAGACAACGAGCACCACCACGACACCGATTGCGATCAGGGTCTGGGTATCGCGACCGGGGTTTGTCCCCGGCGGAGCGCGCAACAAAGCTTCGTCCGGATCTTCCGCCGGGTCCGGTTCCCGGATGGTTTGCGGTTTTTTCGGCCGGGTCAGCCGCAGGATCAGAAGCAGGAAGATCAGCGCGGTGATCACGGCCATGGCCGGGCCGAGGGTGACGGCGACGCCCATGGCGATGCCGCCGTCCCGGTCGGGACCGTCCATGGCGACAATGATCGGGTAGCCGATCACGAAGGCGCCGATGTAACCGAGCACCGCCCCGGCGATCGCCCCCAGAATTGCCCCGATTGCGCGCATGATCGGTTCCTATTCGTTGCGGTTGGTATAACTTATCGGCAATGGCCCTATTGGCCAATCGGAGTCCGGACGAGAGACAAGGGCGGGTGCGGTGAGCGGTCCCTATCTGATTTTCATCACCTTCATGGCGCTGGCTCTGCTCTTGCTGGTGGCAGCCTGGGCGCGAACGCTGGTGTTCTTCCGCCACCAGTCGCCGGAAGGCGCGCTCGGGTTCGATCTGGTCGAGGGATTGAAGCTCTGGCGGCGGCTCCTGAGCCGCAACGGCTTCGGGCCGGAGGCCGAACCGCTGCGCCGCCGGGTGCTCCGGCTCTATGCACTGGCGGTCGCGGCGTTTGCCTTCGCGGTGGTGCTGTTCTTTGTGTTGCCGGCGGTGCCGGGGTGAGGGCGCCTATCCGCTTTGCCCAGCCGCCCGGGTCATCACCCGAAGCAGGTCACCCGGATCGTTCGTGTTCAGGAAGAAGGGGTACTCGGGATGCGGGCCGCGGATTTCAGGTAGCAGGCGCGCTTGCGGATCGAGCACCATCGTCCGGGGAATGTAGCGTCCGAACCGGTCGTAGCGCTTGTTGATACCGGGCTGGGTGTCGCGGTCGACCAGCACCATCACCAGCTTTTTCGAAAGCGCAGAGATCCGCGGGTCGAAGAACTGCTTGCGGTAGCGGGCGCAGTGCGGGCACCAGGTGGTATAGAACACAACCAGCATCCGCTTGTCGGTTTCACGTGCCTTTCGGGCGGCGGCGTCGTACCCCAGCCATTGGATATGATCGCCGTTCCATTGCTTCAGTACCTCGGGCGGGTTTGCCTGTGCCGGTGCGGTGCAAACGGCGAGGATGAGCAGTGCCAGGGCGAATTTGAAACGGGCCGTAAGGCTGGAAACGGGCATGGACACTCCCCGCGCGGACGATGGTGCGCATACACTAACCGGTTGCGGCACCGATGCAATGCCTGTCCGGTCCAGAGTTCCCGAAGCCGTTTCCGGGTGTGGCAAGTTACAAATTATTCATTTTATTTCAAAGTGTTATCTTGCTGCGTGCTGTTGAATTAGCCGGTGCCTGCGCCCATGTAAAGATCCTCCGAAGCAACACATTTCGGGAGATTTCGGAATGAAAACATTACTTAGGATCGCACTGCTCGCCGGGCTCATGGCCGCCAGCTCGGCAGGCCTCGCCTACGCTCAGGGAGAACAGACCGGCTGGTTCGTGCTGCGCCAGGACCACGCCGGCACCTGCACCACCCGGAAACTGACCGACGCGGACGGCGGCTACCATCACAGCGCCAACTGGCAGATCGCCGGCGGCCCCTATGACACGCAGCAACAGGCGCTCGACCGCAAGCAGGCGCTCCAGCTCACCGGCACCTGCGCGTCAGACAACTGACGAAGCGCCGCTTCCCCTTCGGAGACGCCGAGGCCAGGCCCGGCCCCGGGAGGTCCGCCCCTTACCGCGCCGCCCGGCCTCGCTCTCCGGCCGTCATGCCATGGCTTCGGCCGTGGCATGACGTGTTTTGGGAGGGCACCCCACCAGCCGTCATTCCAGACAAGCGGAGCGAAGCTGCGCGCCGATCTGGAATCCAGACATCATTCGCACCGCAGGTGCGGCATATTCTCATTGATATGAGGTACTCGCTTGCGCTCGCGCTGATGTCTGGATTCCAGATCTGCGTTCGGCTGACGCCTCACTTGTCTGGAATGACGGGGAGGGGGTTGCAGGAGCATAAGATGCACGTAAAGTTCGTGCCATGTTCGCTTATGTTTACATCCTGGCCTCGGATCGCAACGGTACGCTTTACATAGGTGTGACCAGTGACCTGCCACGCCGAATGTATGAACACAAGAATGGGCTCCTGGACGGTTTCAGCAAAACGTATGGCATCACCCGGCTGGTCTATGTGGAAGAACACGACCGCATAGACGAGGCCATCGCGCGCGAAAAACAGCTGAAACGCTGGAACCGGGCATGGAAGATCGATCTGATCGAAAACAGCAATCCGGGGTGGCGGGATCTGACGGAGGACAGGTTGTTCTGAAGTCCATCAAATCCAATCCGTCATTCCAGACAAGCGGAGCGAAGCTGCGCGCCGATCTGGAATCCAGATATCATTCGCACCGCAGGTGCGGCATATTTTCAAAAAAAGCGATGCTTGCTTGCGTCCGCGCTGATGTTTGAATTCCAGATCGGAGTTCAGCATACACCTCATAGGTTCGACAAATCCGCCTGGATCGCGGCGACATCGGCAGCGAACACGCCGAATTCGGACCGCGAAAAGTGCGTATACTGGTAGTTGCCCGCTGACTTCAACGCGAGAACCACGAAATAGTCTCCGTCGCCCGTTTTCTGCTTCAGGCTGAGCGTCAGGTTGGTCGAACCGTTATTTGCCTTCGTTTCGAAATCGCGGATGAGACGCCCGGCGATCATCTGGTACAGCGTCCGGAAAAACCGCATGGTTCCATACACCTCCTATGCGTCGCATAATGCCGGGATTACCGCCCCGGCCGCCCGCTCTTCTTTGGCCGGCCACGGCGCTTTTCCTCCGCCGGATCCTCGTAGGACCCCGCCCCGATCTTACCGCGCACGACGGGTTTCACATCGTCTTCCGGCTTCGTCGGTACCGGTCCCCGTGCCAGAGGAACTTCGGTCCGCCCCACGGTCATCTCGTCCAGTGTATTCTTCCGTACCTTCGCGCTCGGCGTGGGGAGAGCTGATTTCGAGGCCGCCTTCGCCCGGTCCTTCGCTGTTTCCCGCTTCTTGCCAGATGCCCCGGCCTTGGTGCCGCCGGCGCCGAATTTGCGGTCGCCGCGGTAGCCGCCGCTGTTGTCGTCGATGGCTTCCTGGCGGGCCATGGGGTCGTCGGCCACCGCCAGTTCGGTGGCTTGCAGGCGCTTGATTTCGTCGCGGAGGCGGGCGGCGATTTCGAAGTCGAGGTCGCTTGCTGCCTCGCGCATCTGTCGTTCCAGGTCCTCGATGTGCGCTTTCAGATTGTGGCCGACCAGCGCGCCCGCGTCCTCGGCGAAGCCGGAGTCCACGGTGACGTGGTCCTGTTCGTAGACGCTGTCGAGAATGTCGGCGATGTTGCGCTTGACCGATTCCGGGGTGATGCCGTGCTCTTCGTTATAGGCGAGCTGCTTTTCCCGGCGGCGTTCGGTCTCGGCAATGGCCCGCTCCATGGAGCCGGTCCTGTTGTCGGCATAGAGGATCACCCGGCCGTCGACGTTTCGGGCCGCGCGGCCGATGGTCTGGACCAGCGAGGTTTCGGAGCGCAGGAAGCCCTCCTTGTCCGCGTCGAGAATGGCGACCAGCGCGCATTCGGGAATGTCGAGCCCCTCGCGCAACAGGTTGATGCCCACCAGCACGTCGAAAGCCCCCAGACGAAGATCGCGGATGATCTCGATCCGCTCCAGCGTGTCGATGTCGGAGTGCATGTAGCGCACGCGCACGCCGTTTTCGTGCAGATATTCGGTCAGGTCCTCCGCCATGCGCTTGGTGAGCGTGGTCACCAGCGTGCGGTAGCCCTTGGCCGCCACCTCGCGGACTTCGCCGAGCAGGTCGTCGACCTGGGAGGAGGCCGGGCGGATGTCGATTTCCGGATCGACAAGGCCGGTCGGGCGGATCACCTGTTCGGCGAAGACGCCGCCGGACTGGTCCATCTCCCAGGAGCCGGGGGTGGCCGACACACAGACGGTTTGCGGCCGCATGGCGTTCCATTCCTCGAATCGCAGCGGCCGGTTGTCCATGCAGGATGGCAGGCGGAAGCCGTATTCGGCCAGCGTCGCCTTGCGGCGGAAGTCGCCCCGGTACATGCCGCCGATCTGGGGAATGGTGACGTGGCTTTCGTCGGCGAAGACCAGCGCGTTGTCGGGCAGGTATTCGAACAGGGTCGGGGGCGGCTCGCCCGGCGCGCGGCCGGTGAGGTAGCGGGAATAGTTCTCGATGCCGGCGCAGGAGCCGGTCGCCTCCAGCATTTCCAGGTCGAAGCGGGTGCGCTGCTCCAGCCGCTGGGCCTCCAGCAGGCGGCCGTGGGCGTTCAGCTCCTCCAGCCGCTGCTTCATCTCGGACTTGATGGACTTGGTCGCCTGGTTCAGCGTCGGCTTCGGCGTCACGTAGTGGGAGTTGGCGTAGACCTTGACCTGCTTCAGCTCGCCGGACTTCTTGCCGGTCAGCGGGTCGAATTCGGTGATCGACTCGATCTCGTCGCCGAACAGGGAAACGCGCCAGGCCCGGTCTTCGTAGTGGGCCGGGAACAGCTCGATGGTGTCGCCGCGCACCCGGAACGTGCCGCGCTGGAAGGCGGCGTCGTTGCGCTTGTACTGCAGGGCGACCAGATCGGCGATCAGCTGGCGCTGGTCGATGCGCTCGCCGACCTCCAGCGCGAAGGTCATGGCGGTGTAGGTTTCCACCGAGCCGATACCGTAGATGCAGGACACCGACGCGACGATGATGACGTCGTCGCGCTCCAGCAGCGCGCGGGTGGCCGAGTGGCGCATGCGGTCGATCTGCTCGTTGATCGAGCTTTCCTTCTCGATATAAGTGTCCGTGCGCGGGACGTAGGCCTCCGGCTGGTAATAGTCGTAGTAAGAGACGAAATATTCCACCGCGTTGTCGGGGAAGAAGCTCTTGAATTCGCCGTAGAGCTGGGCCGCCAGCGTCTTGTTCGGCGCCAGGATCAGGGCCGGGCGCTGGGTGCGCTCGATCACCTGGGCCATGGTGTAGGTCTTGCCCGAGCCGGTGACGCCCAGGAGCACCTGGGTCTGCTCGTCCGCCTCGATGCCTTCCACGAGTTCCGCGATTGCGGTCGGCTGGTCGCCGGCGGGCTCGTACTCGGACTTGAGCACGATCCGGACGCCGCCTTCCGACTTGGCCGGTTTTTCCGGCCGGTGCGGGGTCCAGATCTCGCCGTTCTTGTGCAGCGGATTGCCGCTCTCGATCAGCGCCGACAGGGCTTCGACGGTGGCGGTGGCGCCCTGGTTGCCGGTCAGCTCGCCGAATTTCGAGTCCTTCTTTTTCTTCTTGTTGTCCTTGATATGCTTTTCGAGCTTTTCCGCATCCTCCAGGGAGATGTCGAGCCCGGCGACCGGGTTGAGACCGCCTGCCGCGCGTTCCCGGGCGGTGTCGGCCTTGCCCATGCTGGTTCCGCGCGCCGAGCGCACTGGGGAGGAGGTGCCGCGGGCAGATTTGGTGGGTTTGGATTGGCTCCGCTTGAGGGCTTTGTTGTCTGCGCTCACGGAGCTTTGGTTTGCGCTCACGGATGAGCGTTCGCTTTGCTCACTATCCTGCGCGGGCGCGCCCTGACCGGGCGACGGCCGGTCGGCCTTGCCTTCGCTGCGCTTGGAATTCTTTTGCCCTTTCGGCGCTGGCTTCGCCGCTTCTTCCTCGATCTCTTTTGCCCAATCGCTGATGCTGCCGCTCAGGGGGGCGCCTTCGAAGGCGGCCTGGGGGGCTTCGCCGAAGCCGTCTGTTTTCGACTCTTCGGCGGCGGTGTTTTTCGAACGGGAAGGGGACGTCTTGCTCATCCCTGCAATATGGTCCAGCCGCGCGCGGGAATAAAGGGGTGAGCGGCCGTTTGCCGCCCTCTTCGCCACGGCTCCTGACAGTGCGTTGTCAGGAGGGTGACAGGAGGCCCCTGAGGCGGAAACCTGGGGTCCGTACCCTAGTCGGCAGGTTTGTCGCCGCAGTACAGGCGCCCATAGGCGTCCATAAGTTCCATCAACTCGTCCTCGCGTCCAAGCGACACGGTCAGGATGGAGATGGTTTCCGGCGAAAAGGTCCAGATGCCACCGTTGAAATAGGTTCCGGTTCCCGCGTTAAGGTAAATCTTGTCCTGAAGTTCGTCTTTCTGGCGCCGGGCAATGCTGTTCAGGCGCGCTGCAACGTCTTCCGGAAAGGCCTTCGTTTCCTCGTTCGCAATCTGATAGTCCATGGCTTCAAGCTTCAGCAGTCTTTGAAGGTATTCGGGCCGAGGCTGGTAGATAACGGAGATCTGCTCCTCATTGGTATACCGCTCCTTGTCCGCGTTTTCCGCCCGGACCTTGCACAGATCCGTTTCCAGAAGCCGGACATCGCTCTTCTTTTCGATGTAATTGTAACCGCGAAACTTCTGCTGGTTTTCATCATAGTTCAGGCGCTGAACCAGGACGCAGCCTTCGAACGTCGCGTTATGGCTGACGCCATCGTTCTCGCCGCGCGACAGAAGAGCCGACAAACGGCTTTCCAGATCTTCCCGGGAGATGTCCTGCGCTTCACCAGGTGTTGCCTTGCAGGGCTGGGTCTCCTGCGCGTCTGCGAGAGACTGGGACACGCCGATGCTCAGGACGGAGAGGGAAACGGCAATGGCGAAAGTGATGCGTGATGCGACGTGCTGAAAATCTCTAAGGGAATGCATGAAAGATGGAACCGCCGGCTGGTGCTTCGATATAGGGAATCAATAGTTGGCGCCGGGAGGCTGCGCAAGCTCTTCGGACGGAACCAGGGCGGAGGACGCCCCGGCATCTGCGCTGCCGGTCTGGACGAAGCTTCACGCGGATATCGAGGTCGAACTGGGAACCGACCCGGATCTCTTGCGGAACGGCCTGGTCGAGGTGAGCGGATGGGCAGGAAGGCTCGCTTTCGCAGGCCTGTTGTCCCCCGCGCCCCTAGAACAGTTTCAGGAAGTCCCGGGACTTGTAACTGCGATTGCTCTTGCGGGCGATGATGCCGTCGCTGCCGCCGTCCTTGTTGGTATTGCCCTCGTAGGTGTCGAAGGTATCGCCGCCGACGGTGCCGATGAAGCCGACATGGGTCCAATCGGTCGACGTGCGCCGGTTGACGAACAACATTCCGGGTCTGAGCGCGGAACGCCGTTCCTGGGCGGTCGTCAGTGTCGACCCCCGGATGAACCGTTTGGACGCCTTCGCGTCCGATACCAGAGCATCGACCCCGACCCGGCGGCGGAACGGCAACGGCTGACCGAGGTCGCGCGCCGCCTGGGCAATGATCAGGCAGACGAAGCCCGCGCACCACAACTGGTCGCCGCCCTGGCGACCTCTCATGTAAAGCCGGACCCAGGGACCGCTGTTTGCCCCGCCGACTTCGGTCGGGGTTTCAGCGATGTGCTGTTTTGCGGTGCGGATGACGGCTTCCTCGAAACTCGAGTTCGCACCGTGATCCACCGGGGCGAGCGCGCGCCGCATGGGACTGGTGAGACGAACCCAGGTCTCTTCGTCCAGTTCGCCGGTCGCCGTGCTCCCGGCGGCGGTCTGGAAACGGCTGAGCTGGGTTCTCGTGGACGAGCCGAAATCGCCATCGATCCCTGTAATGAAGCCGACTAGTGTCAGCCATTCCTGGACGCGTCTGACATTCTTCTTTTCCGCATTGGAAGAACCGGGACCTCCCGAACCGGGTGCCAGAAGGCCCGGGTAATTCAGTTCGTCGGGGACGTGTTTGAAATCGGGTGCCGGAAGGGGCAGGTCGATGGTCTTGATATCGCCGGACGCTGTGTCGGGATTGGATTCCACCGTTCCGGTGTTGTCCAGCTTCACCACCCCAAGGTCGATCAGGGTTTTCAGAAGAACAGCTGCGCCGACCTGCTTGGAGACCGCATTGGGATCGAAAACGCCGTCCTTGACGTACTTCCCCTTCGTGTAGTGCTTGCAGCCGCTCCACAGGTAAGGGGTGGGAATGCTGCGCCGCTTGTACTCGTTGTTGATGCCGTTGAAGCGATGCCAGTGATAAAGCGCGCTCACCAGCGACCAATCCGTAACCCCGAGCAGCCGATCATATTCTAGGGCGTCGCGCGCGCTTTCCTCCCAGGTGAAGGGCGGAGAACCCGCGGCCGGGCGGTCTTTGGGGACATGCACCGTTCGCGCGGTCAGCGCATCGCCGTTGTGGAGATGCTGATCGAAACGCAGGCTGCATTCCATGGTGTGGACGACCGCCACGAACCACCATGGCACGGATGTGCCATGTGTGGCCTTGGCGTATCGGTGCTGATTGGCTGCGATCTTTTCGCAGATCCGGCGGGCTGTTTTCGCCCAGGCCTGGGATACCTCCATCGTGTTCCACAGGTTCGTGTAGGTCGTCGCCCAAGCTTGGGGGACGCCGGGAACGGTTCCGACAGGAACCGGCGCCGGGGCCGGGGCCGGCGCGTTGGGACCCGGGTCCATAAAGTCGTTGTCGGCCAGTGCGTCGTCCCGGTGGGGGCGTTCATGATCCGCCGGTGCGTCCTTCGAGCCGAAGGGCCAATCCTCAACCTCCTTTGTCAGCTCCTTCAGTTTTCGGCGCAGTTCCTCCAGGATGCCGGCGACAGCCGCCGCCCCCTCCAGGGCTATGCGGCTGATTGCATCCTGGGCCAGATTGATTTTCAGCTTCAGGTTTTCCGCTTTCTCCGTATCGCCGGCGGCGAGCGCTTCGTCGCGCTGCTGCATAAGGAGATTCCGGTATTCCAGAAGCTCCCATTTATCCGTGGGCAATTCAGCCATGACCAACCTCCTGAAAATTCCGCTTCAGGCCCCGGGCGAGCGGCTGAAGTCATTGCGGTCAAAACGTCGAGCCGGGCTTTAGCGGTTCTGTTCGACTCTTATCTTCTCGGCGAGGATGCGCAGCTCGATGGACGATTCCGCCAAGGCGTCAATGTCGGCTCTCGGGCCGTTTTGCATGGCGGCCTTGACGGCGATTTCCATGGTTTTGATAGTGCTGTCGATCAGCAGAACCCAGGACGCAAACAGATCGCGATCTTTCAGCATTTGCTCCTTCGGGACCCTCTTGGGGACCGAGATCACCAGATAATAGAGTTCCGGTGTGCCATCCCGGAAGGTCAGCAGGATCTGCTTCAGGGTGGGATAGGCCCTGATCAGATTCTCCCGAAAGCTTTGCCGTGCGGCGCCTCTCAGCGCCGTGCCGAAAATCGTCTTGGCCGTGCCGAGGTAGCCTTTGACCGGCGTGGGGATCGTAACCGCGACGCCCAGGTTGGCCACATGTGCGAGATCCTCCTGAGCGCCGGCAAGGTCTGTCACGATGGTGGAGATTTTTGCGGTCAACGCGTCCGCGGATTCCCCGTTTGCCAGTCCTGTCAGCGCCCGGTTGTACGTCGTCAACGCCTTGAGCGTCTTGCGCATCGAACCGGCTAAAGGAGGATCGCCGACATTTATGTAGTAGGCTGCATCGTCCGGATTGAATTCCTTGAGGGGGTTCTTGCCATCATGAAGATGTTCCCAGTGAGCCCGTTCGGCAGAGGCCACCTTGTCGAGAACTTTTTGGGCAGTTTCGTTCTGTAGGTCGAAGGCCGTCGAGTATACCTGAAACTCCCGGACACCGTTGCTGCATGCCATTACGGTCAATGCTAGCAGCGTCGCAAAAAGATGTGACGCAATACGTTTCATCCGGAACTCATCCTCACCTCGTGGTATTTACTCCATCAAAACGTGTATTAATCGATATGTCAAAACTATTAAGAGTGTCAGGCTGCGCACGTTCTTTGCGATCAGGTCTGATTTCAGGAATTCTTCGCAGCAGATCGAACCCCGTCACCTTGGGAATCCGGGGATACGACAGTCGTTCGCTGTGGCAGGATCAGGCCGATTTGCGCTTGCCTTTGCCGGCTTCCGCCGCCGCCTTCTCGCGGGCGTCCATGTCCTCGCGGAAAAGGTCTTCGACGAACACGGCCATGTTCCGGCCGTTTTCCTTGGCGTGATAGAGTGACTGGTCGGCGAGGCACAGGACCAGCGAAGCGGTATCGCCGTTTTTCGGGGCGATCGCCCAGCCGATGCTGACGCCGATATGGGCCAAGCCGCCGGCGACCGGAATCGGCTTGGAGGCCTCCTCGATGATCGTGTCGCACAGCCAGCGCAGATGGCTTTCGTCCACATTGCCCGTGATCAGGGCCAGGAATTCGTCGCCGCCGGTGCGGGCGACAATCCCCGATCCGGCAATGACCTCTTTCAGCCGGCGGGCAACGTTGCGGATCACCATGTCGCCGGCGTCGTGGCCGAAGGTGTCGTTGACCTGCTTGAAGCGGTCGAGGTCGATGGCGAGCACCGCACAGGGGGTCGTCTCGCATTTGTCCATGGCCGCGTCCAGCAGATCGCCGAAATAGGTGCGGTTGCCCAGCCCGGTCAGCGTGTCGTGCAGGGCGAGATAGCGGTTGCGCGCCTCGCTGTCCTCCAATGCCTTGGACTTTTCCGCCAGCTTGCGGGCGGAGACATAGCCGATCAGGAGGAAGGAAAGGATGATGGCGGTCGCAATCGGGCCGATGGCGTAGCGGATCGCCGTGCCGGGCGCGGCGCTGATCCATTCGAAATAGCCGATCGGGGCATCGTCGTTGACGGTCACCGGCACATTGGCGGCCGTCGATTGCTTGCTGGACGAATAACGGAAATCTTCAAGAAGGAAGGTCTGGCTCACACTGGCCAGCAGTCTGGTTTCGATCAGCCGCACCGACAGCAGGACGCCAGGTGCACCGTCCGGCAGGGTCAGGGCATCGGTCTCGGGAACGATGGCCATGGCGCTGACCAGCGCTGGCTTGCCTGCGACCTCGCGAACGTCTGTCGCGTAGATCGGGGCCAGTTGGCCCTTTTCCACATAGCGGACGCGGAAGCCTTCCGCGGCCGGCCGGCGGACGGAGAAATAGCCCTGCCGCGCCCGGGTCACAAGGTCGCGGGCCGCCAGCAGAACCTCGCGGCCGCCGGATGCGGGAACGACCTCGTCTTCGGCGGCGACCATCATCAGGTCGTTGTCGGGGCCGATCACCAGAGTCCAGTCATGGTCGAAGTCGAGCCAGGTCTGGGCGGCGATTGTGTCCGCGAGGGTCTTGCCGATGTGTCCGCTCTCGACCTCTTTCACGGTCCGATCGTTCACCGCGAGGAAGGTCTGGTCGCGGGCGAGCAGGTCCAGCTGATGCTTCAGGGCTTCGTTGACCAGTGCCTTTTCATGGGTCAACGCCAGGTCGTCGGCGCTTTGGGTCGTGGTCGTCAGCAGATAGGCCATGGCGATGATGCCGCCGGCCAGCAGAATGGAAACGGTCAGATAAACGAAATGGCGCAGCCGGAAACGGGGAGGTTTTCCGCCCGGATCGAACGGTTCCATGTCCTCCGGTTTGGTCAGCCGGGTCTGGCGGTACATCTGCGGGCGCTCCCCTCGCAATATAAAACGGAGCACGTCGAAAGCCCGCTTCACCTGACCGCCCCCGCGGCGCTAAAAGCAGGACCCGTGCCCATCTCCTGGCCGGCATTCTGGCGGAAGGGAGTGAAACAATCCTGAGCAAACGGGAGAAATCCGCGGAATTCAGTGGTTTCGGTTAATGAAGGGTGAGGGGGAAGGATCAAATTTTTCAGATTGATCGGGAACGTGATCGCTTGCCCTGAGCGAGACGGCTGACACAGGTCCTCCCTCGGCGTTAAACTGACATGACCCACCTAACCATTTCACCTGTCAGGAGACCCCCATGCGCCTTGAAAGCGACAGCCTCGGCGAGATCGAAGTTCCGCACGACCGTTACTGGGGTGCGCAGACGCAGCGGTCGCTGAAGTATTTCTCCATTGGCACCGACCTGATGCCGGTCGAGCTCATCCATGCCTACGGCTTTCTGAAGCGGGCGGCGGCGGAGGTGAATGCCGAGCTTGGTCTGCTGCCGGACGATAAATGCGAGCTGATCGTGGCTGCGGCCGAGGAAGTCGACCGGGGCGAGCTGGATGCGCATTTCCCGTTGCATGTGTGGATGACCGGCAGCGGTACCCAGACCAACATGAACGTCAACGAGGTGATCGCCAACCGGGCGATCGAAATGGCCGGCGGGAACATGGGGTCGAAGGATCCGATCCATCCGAACGACCACGTCAACATGTCCCAGTCGTCCAACGACACGTTTCCGAGCGTGATGAACATGGCCGCGGCGATCCACACGACCGGACGGCTGCTTCCCGGCGTGCGAAAGCTGCGCGACGCGCTGGACGTCAAGGCAAAGGCCTGGGAGCGGATTATCAAGATCGGCCGTACCCACATGCAGGACGCAACGCCGCTAACGCTCGGTCAGGAGTTTTCCGGCTATGTGCACATGCTCGACGAGGGTATCGCGCGCATCGAGTACGCGCTGAAGGACGTCTGTTTTCTGGCGCTGGGCGGAACAGCGGTCGGAACCGGCATCAACGCGCCGGCGGGCTTTGCCGAACAGGCGGCGGACCGGATTGCGGTGCTGACCGGGCTGCCGTTTAAATCGGCGCCGAACAAATTCGCGGTCCAGGGCGCCCATGATGCGCTGGTGATGCTGCACGGCGCCTTCAAGGCGCTGGCCGGATCGCTCTACAAGATCGCCAACGACATCCGGCTCCTGTCCTGCGGTCCCCGTTGCGGCTTCAACGAGCTTGTCATTCCGGCCAACGAGCCGGGGTCGTCGATCATGCCGGGCAAGGTCAACCCGACCCAGTGCGAGGCGCTGGCGATGATCGCGGTGCAGGTGATGGGCAACGATGTCACGGTGGGCTTGAGCGGCGCGGGCGGTCTTCTGGAGATGAATGTCTACAAGCCGGTGATGATCAACGCGGTGCTGCAGTCCATCCGCATCCTCGGCGACGGCGCGACGAATTTCGCGGAATTCCTGGTCGAGGGCACAGAGCCGAACGAGAAGCAGATCGCCAGCTTTGTGGAAAATTCCCTGATGCTGGTGACCGCGCTCAGCCCGGTCATCGGCTACGACAAGGCAAGTCACGCCGCCCACCACGCCTTCGAGCACGACCTCAGCCTCAAGCAGGCCTGTCTCGATCTGGGTTATGTGAACGACGCGGACTTCGACCGGCTCGTCGACCCGGCGAAGATGGTGCATCCGGGGGTTTGAACAGGTATTGCCCGGCCCTTTTTGAGGGCCGGGCAATAGGCGTCACTGGTCGAGTTCGAGCTTGGTCACGACAAGGGTGCCATCACTGGCTTCTTCGTAGGTGATCATCACCACATCACCGATATTCAATCCTTCCGGATCGATGGTGTCCGGCAGGACATAGACCGTGTCATCGTCCAGAACGATGGATCTTGCGTCCGGATCGATCTCCACGATGGTGCCCGAGCCCTCGTCGGCGAAGGCGTGCGAGAGGGGCAGGGCGACCGTTACGGCCAGGACGGCCACCAGGCGTTTGAACATGCGCATTCCAGGATCTCCAAAGAGAGCCCCGACGGCGAGGACGGGCCGGGCTCATGGCGCGGCAAATCGTTTCCTCGGGACATGCCGGGGTATCGGGGTTGGTTTTTTAAAAAAGCGCGGAGCTGTCGCGGCCTGCCTTGTTCCGGATCTTCTATCCGGAGAAGCAGGCGGCTTGGGTCCTTTGGATGATCCGGATTCCGGTTTTTTCCAGAAGGGCTTACGCAGGGCGCGTGTCATTCCGCAATCGCGATATGAGCGCCCGCATTGCGGCGGATTTTAGGCTGGAAAAGCGGCGCGCAAAATTATTGTTTCCGGAAACGGGGCTTGTTTCGCGCCTCCGGGCAATCCGGCTTTTTAAGAGGCCGCTACGTCCTTGAGGAAGGTCTCGATCCGCTGAGTCAGGGTGCCGAGCTGTCTCGTTGCTTCGTCCGTTACCTGTTCGACCAGCTGCGCCGACTGGCTGGTTTCGCCCGACCCTTGCGACACGATGCGGATGTTGTCCGTAACATGAGCGGTGCGTTCCGCGGCGACGCTGATGCTGGAAGATATCTCGGCGGTCGCGGTCGACTGTTCCTCGACCGAACCGGCCATAGCGGCGGCGGTCTCGTTGACTGCCTCCATCATGGCCATGATGCCGGTAATCGCCTGGACGGCTGTGTTGGTGGACTGTTGGATCTGAGAAACATGCGTGGAGATTTCATCCGTTGCCCGGGCGGTCTGGCCGGCCAGGGACTTCACCTCCGAGGCAACGACGGCAAAGCCCTTGCCGGCTTCCCCTGCGCGCGCCGCCTCGATGGTTGCGTTGAGGGCGAGCAGGTTCGTCTGTTCGGCGATTTCCTGGATGAGCGACACCACATCGCCGATGCGCTCGGCAGCTTGCGACAGGCCGCGAACCTGTTCGGTCGAGGACCTGGTTGCGCTGGTTGCTTCTTCCACGCGTCCGAGCGTGTCATGCACCTGGCGACCGACTTCCTGAACCGAAGCGGTGAGTTCCTCCGTCGCGGCCGCCACGGTCTGCACGTTGTCCGTCGCATCGCGTGAGGCCTGGGACACTTCCTCGCTCTTGCCGCTGGTGTTGGTGGCGATCCCGGTCAGAAGTTCCGCGGTGGATTCCAGCTGCTGCATGTTTTCCGTCACGGACGACAACGCGGATTCAATGTCCTGGCGGAATTCGGCGACGAGCTGATCCATCTTCTGCTGGCGATGGTGGGCGGCATCCGTATTTGCGCGCTGCTCTTCCTCGAGGCGGAACCGGTCACGCTCCCGGTCGCAGAAGGTGCCGATGGCTCGAGCCATGTCGCCGATTTCGTCGCGCCGGTGCTCCGCGGGAATATCAAGATCCGTTTGTCCGTCCTGCAGGTGACGCATGGCCGCCGTCAGACGTCGGAGCGGGGTCATGATCGTGCGTGACAGCATGACCGCAAGCAGAGCACTGATAGCCAGCGCCAGAGCGAGGGCGGCCACGATTTGGATTTTAGCGCTTTGTCCGGAGGCAACGGCCTGAGTGCCGGACTGCTCGCTGATCCGGCGCGCAGCATCGGTCAGGCTGGCGACCGTGTTCGAAAAGGCGTTGTCCGCCATATTCAGAGCTTCGGTTGCCGTCATGACCGCGGCGAAAATCTCAGGCACCTTGGCTATGGCTGTCCGTGTTTCCGCAGTCAACGCGGCGACGGAGCCGTTCAGTACTTTCAGAACGTCCTTGTCTCCGGATTCTGTTGCCGTCTTGGTCCGGGTCTCGGCCATGTTCCCGGCGACCCTGGTCATGTCGTCCAGGACGTCCTGGAGGGCCGCTGCCGCGTCGGCGGAGGGTTGCTTCAGGTAATTGGTATAGGTGCTCTTGATGCTGACGGCGCCGCGGGCCAGTGTCTGGGTGCTGGTCGACAGTCGGGCGATCGCCGCATTCACCGTTTCGAAAGCGCGCAGGTCCGCCTTCATCTGCGAAATCGGTGTTTTGACAGCTGTCTGCAGGTCTCCGATCATCCCGGAAAGGGATGCCACGGCGGGTGCAAAAGTGGCCGTGTCAGCTGCCTTGACGTCTTTCGTAAGGTCTTTGGTCTGCTTGAGAAAGTCCTTCACCAGGTTCTTGACCGTATCGAGCTTGACCGCCCTGCGAACGGCCTTGGCGTCTTTCTCAAGATCCTTGATCTGTTTCAGAACGGTTTGAGTCGATTTCGGGTTTGGCTGTTCGGCGATCCCGGCCGTGTCCTTGCCGATCAGCACGATGGCAACGCGCATATCGCTGATCCGCGATTCCACGCCGGACAATTTCTGCAGTTTACCGTCATTGACCAGCGTTGTGGCGACACGCTGGCTCGCCAGCGCCTCAATCTCTCCGAATGCGGTGTTGGTTGTCGCGAGCAGGCTGGATGTCATTCCATCCAGAGCCTGAACGGCGCTGTCGCGATCCTGGCGGGCAGCAGCAAGCGTATCGAACGCGCCGTCCAGTTGCCGTGTGATGGCGGTCAATTCATTCGCTTCATCGGGGCGCTCGGCGGCGAGCTTGTCGGCCCGGCCGGTGATGGAAGTTATTTCGGCGCGAACCGCATTGGAAGCTTCGCCCGTGCCGGACTGGCCGAAGTCGCCCAGATGACGCAGTAGACCGGGGACGTTGCCCATGATGCCGTTGGCTTCGTTGGCAACGGACACGGTTCTTTGTACCTGTCCTGCGGCAATGAGGCCGCTGGCGCCGACGCCGACCGCGCACAGAAGCATCACGCCCAGGCCACCCATGAACTGGGTCTTGATCGAAAGTTGCGGCAGCCGGACGCGCTTCTTGCCGGAAGGGTTCTCGGAGCCGGAGGCTTTCGCCCCATCGGGGCCGGTCGAACGATTGAACCGCACTGTCACACTCCGCTGAAGATGCCCATGACGATACCTCCCGCCATTTTTATCGGAGTAAATCTCTAAGGAAGTGCAAAGGACAGAGTGGGTTGGACAGTCTAAGTCCCGATTTTCTGCTTCTTTTTTGTGCGTGGTAGACTTTTGGATCAGTTTTGCATGTTACTGCAACGTTAGATGTTGCAATGGAACCATTAGACTACCTTACTCTCCCCTTGGAAACCGCTGGCTCTCTTCCACCTGGTTCAGGTCCATGCGATTGCGCATATAGCGTTCGGACGCTTTTTGCAGGGGCTGGTAGTCCCAGGGAAAATAGGCGCCGTTCTTGAGCGCCTCGTAGACGATCCATCGCCGGGCCTGGGATTGCCGCACTTCCGCATCGAAAGAGGCCATATCCCAGGTGTCGCGGACTTCCGCCGCCAGTTCCGCGGCAACGTCGATGAAGGCGGTGTCCTCCGCGAGGTTGTTCAGTTCCAGCGGGTCCTTTTCCAGATCGAAAAGTTGCGGCGGATCGAGTTCGCAATGGACGTATTTGTAGGGGCCTCGGCGGAGGCCGACCAGCGGCGCATAGGAGGCTTCCGCGGCATATTCCATGCGCACCGGCGACGTGCGTTCCGACCCGTTCGCCAGCGGCACCAGGCTTTCGCCGTCGGTCCAGGGCATGATTTCGTCCATGTCGATGCCGGCAAGGTCGGCAAGGGTCGGCAAGACATCGAGCGTGCTGACCGGTGTTTCATTGAGACCGGCCGGCATGCTTGGAGCTGCGACCATGAGCGGCACGCGGGAGGAACCTTCAAAGAAGGTCATCTTGAACCACAGGCCCCGCTCGCCAAGCATGTCGCCGTGATCGGAGACGAAGACGATCAGCGTATCCTCGGTCATGCGCATGGCATCGAGGGCCGTCAGGATCTCGCCGATCTTGTCGTCCAGATAGGAGATGTTGGCGAAATAGGCGCGGCGCGATCGGCGGATATCCTCCTCGCTGATGGCGAAGCTGCGCCAGTCATTGGCGTCGAAGATCCGTTTCGAATGGGCGTCGTGCTCCTCGTAAGGGATGGCCGGAACTTCCGGCAGCAGGTGCTCGCAGTCCTCGTAGAGATCCCAGTATTTCTTCCGCGCCACGTAGGGGTCGTGGGGGTGGGTGAAGCTCACGGTCATCATCCACGGGCGGTCGTACTTGCCGCGGCCATAGTCGTAGATCTTGCGCACCGCCTGGAAGGCGACATCGTCGTCATATTCCATCTGGTTGGAGATTTCCGCGACGCCGGCGCCGGTGACCGAGCCCATGTTATGATACCACCAGTCGATCCGCTCGCCGGGCTTGCGGTAGTCGGGCGTCCAGCCGAAATCCGCTGGATAGATATCCGTGGTCAGCCGCTCCTCGAAGCCGTGCAACTGGTCCGGGCCAACGAAATGCATCTTGCCGGAGAGGCAGGTGGTGTAGCCTGCTCGGCGCAGATGGTGGGCGTAGGTCGGGATATCGGAGGCGAATTCGGCTGCGTTGTCATAGACCCGGGTGCGCTTGGGAAGCTGTCCGGACATGAAGCTCGCCCGGCCGGGGGCGCACAATGGCGAAGCCGTATAGGCGTTGCGGAAGCGGGCCGAACGCGCCGCGAGCTTCTTCAGGTTCGGTGTGTGCAGGAACCCGGCAGGCCCGTCGGGAAACAGTGTTCCGTTCAGCTGATCCACCATCAGGACGAGAATGTTCTTGTGTCTGGTCATGTGGTGTCTCCGTTACAGGAATTTGCAGGCCTCCCGGTTTTTCTAGCGTTTTTTTGAATGGTGGATCAATAAAAACCGTCGCTTTGTGGATGAGAGGCGTCGTTCGGCCATCTTTGGTGCGAAAAAGCGAAAATCGCTTCTTGACCTGGAGTGCACTCCAGCACCTAGGCTCTGTCAAATCGTCCTGTTCGGAGAACGTCCATGCTGATCGGTGATCTTGCGGAAAAGTCGGGGCTCAGCGTCGATACGCTGCGGTACTACGAAAAAATCGGGCTGATCCCGAAAGCGCCGCGCGATGGCGGCGGCCGGCGGGTCTATGACGCCACCATGCTGCGCTGGATCGATTTTCTCGACCGGCTGAAGGCAACCGGCATGGGGATCAAGGACCGGCTGCGGTATGCGGATCTGCGCGGCAGGGGAGCAACCACGCTCACGCCGCGCAGGCAGATGCTGGAACGCCACCGGGAAAAGGTGGCTGAAGACATTGCCCGGCTGACCGAGATGCTGGGTGTTCTGGACGACAAGATCGACCTCTACCGGAAGATGGAGGCGGGAGAGACCGTCGATCCGTCTTTCGAAAATTGCGCCTGGACCGAACACGGCGCGCTGTAACCTTCAAAGGACTGATGAATGAGCACTGCACTGGAACGCGGTCGCGAACTGACCCAAAGCCTGAACCCGGATCTCGAGCAGGTTCTCGATGACCGATATGGGGCGCTACTGCCGGATTTTGCCGAAAGCCTGATCGAGTGGGCCTATGGCCGGCACTATGCCCGGCCGGGGCTGGATCTGAAGACCCGTCAGCTCTGCACGATCGCGGCACTGACGGCGCTGGGCGGCCAGACCGGACCGCAATTGAAAATCAACATCGAGCATACGCTGGCGGCGGGTGCGAGCCGGACCGAGATCGTTGAGGCGATCTGGCAGATGGCCGTCTATGGTGGCCTGCCGGCGGCGATCAACGGGCTGAATGCGGCCATGGACGTGTTCGCCGAGGAAGATCGGGCTGCTGCCTGACGCGATTTGCGGATTTGAAACAACCGGACGAAGGCGGATGAGCCGTCTTCGTCCGGCCATTGCGCGTCAGCCTGTTCCCTTGTCCGAACTGGACCTCACGATTGCCGACCCCGGACAACGGCGACAACGTCTTGTTTTCACGATCTGAAATGGACCCTGTGAAGGCGTGCGAGGGCGGCGGGACCAACCGAAACGTGCTCCCGTCAGGTCATGGCGAACATGCGCACGTGTTTTGAAAAGCGTGAGTGCCGCAGCCGAAACAGGTGGTGCAGAATGGAATCCACATCGGCCGGGTAGAAGGGTTTTCTCAGGAACGCACGTGCTCCGACGCGTTGGGCCGCCTGGTCGAGCTCATCGCTCATTTCCGTCGACATCAGGATGACATCCGCATCACCCTGATAGGCTGCCAGCCGTTCGGCCAGTTCGATCCCGCTCATGTTCGGCATGTTGAAATCGGTGAAAATGATCCGATAGTCCTTTTCCTTGATCGCTTCAATTGCGCTTGCCCCATCTTCCGCATGGTCGATCCGAAGGTCGAAAATACTCTTCTTCAGGATCTTTTCGACGAGGCGCCGAACAGTCGAGGAGTCGTCCACGAGGAGAATGTCGTAGGATCTGTTAATGGCTTCATAGGTTTCGATAATCTGGCGGATCTGGGCATTTTTGAAAGGCTTGGTCAGGAAATCGTAGGCTCCGAAGGACCTGAGCTTTTTTTCCGATTCCTCGCTCAATTTGTCCGACATGGAAACGGCGAAGGTCCGGGCCCCGGTGACATGGATGGCCGCCATGACCTCAATGCCATTCAGCTGTGGCATATTGATGTCGAGGAAAGCTATGTCGAAGGTCTCCATGCTGAGCTTGCGGACAGCATCATGACCGTCGTGAGCGATCGAGATCTGCACATCCCGACCGGTTTCGTGGAGGCCCCTTGCGATGAATTTACATACCGTAGCGGAATCGTCGGCGATAATGACTTTGATTGATTTCTTCTGATTTTCGCCATTCATGTCCAGAGATTACCCTCTTGGGTTTTGGCCATTTGTTTCGGCCAAATTCGAAAATAATGATTAATATCCAGTGACGGCAAGTTTATCGGAAAAAAACCATCCTCAGGGATGAGGCATTGGCTGTTCAGTATTGAGGGAAATGCATAGAATTTTTCAATAGGAAAGTTCTGCTTAAGGGTGACGTAGTGGTGACCGGCGGCGGTGCGCCCACCGCGCACCTGCGTTCTCAGTGCATTTTGATCGACGTGAGAACCCGTGCTGTCCCGCCGGTGGAGGTTCGACAGCTGCGTCATTCATGTGCGCAACAGGGGCAATGGTGATCCCCCGGCAGGGCGACACCATCGGACGTTTTGCCGATAAAGCCGCCTGCCGGAGGGAACGGAATGGTGACGAGCCTATGCGTCTTCGGCGTCGTGGCCGGTCGAAATATATTTCGAAACGTAGGTCTTCTCGCCGATCCGCTCAAGCAGATCGAGCTGCAGTTCCAGCCAGGACATGTGGCCCTCCTCGTCGAGGACGATCTTTTCAAAGAGGGTCCGCGACCCGATATCGCCTGCTTCCGCGGCGTCCTGGGCAGCCTTGGTATAGAAGCTGATCGCGTCCTTCTCGTCAGCGAGGTCGGCCTCGAACATGTCCTTCAACGTCTGGGCGCGTTCCGGCTGCTTCGCGAATTTCAGTTCCGGCGAGCCTTTGAGAAACATGATCCGGGCCATGAATTCGTCGGAGTGGCCGAGTTCTTCCTGCATTTCCTCGCGCATCTGGGCGGCCAGCTTGTCCATGCCCCAGTCTTCGAGCACATGCGCGTGCAACTGGTATTGATGCGCGGCGCTGAGCTCCATGGATACAGCGGTCTGCAGGTTGGCGAGTGTTTTCTTGTGGTCGCTCATAATAAAATCCCCAATGCTGATGACAGTGTCGGATACTGGGAGCCGGGTGCCGGCTCCACAGTGATAGTGATCGTTTGACGGTATCCAGTGACGGGCGGAGCGCGGCATCGCACGAAACGCTCCGCCCTCTGCGCGGCCCCGTCCGCCGCGCTGTCAGGGAGGTCCGGAGGGCCGGACCTCGTTCTGCGGATCAGAGGGACTTCTTGGAGAAGTACCAGTCCACGTAGTTGTAGCCTTCGCTGGCGCGGGCTTCGGCGCCTTCGGCAGTTGCCGGCGGCGGAACGATGACATCTTCACCCGGCTGCCACCCTTCCGGGGTCGCCACCTTGTTGGCGTCCGAAGTCTGGAGTGCGGTCACCAGGCGGAGGAATTCCGGGATCGAACGACCGTTGGACATCGGATAGTAGACCATGGCGCGCAGGACGCCGTCCGGATCGATGACGAAGGTCGCCCGCACCGCGGACGTGTCGGACGCGCCGGGCTGGATCATGCCGTAGGCCTTGGCCACATCCATCGACAGGTCGGCGATGATCGGGAACGGGATCTCGACGCCGAATTTCTCCTTGATGTTGCGCATCCAGGCGATGTGGGCGTAGTGGCTGTCGATGGACAGGCCCAGCAGCTCGCAGTTCAGTTTCTTAAAGTCCGGCGCGGCCTTTGCGAAGGCCATGAATTCGGTGGTGCATACAGGCGTGAAATCGGCCGGGTGCGAGAACAGGATCAGCCATTTGCCCTTGTAGTCGCTGAGGCTGATATCGCCATGAGTTGTCGGGGCGGTGAAGTCCGGTGCCGGCTTGTTCAGCTGCGGCATGGCCGGGCGAGTGATGATGTCGTTTTCCATCTTGGTCTCCTTGGGTTGGTAATTTCGTTGTCGCGAATATAGGTGGTTGCGATAAAATAGTGAAACGGATTAGTTTGATCTCAGTAATCGGTTTTTTCGATAAATCGGATGGTCCTACCCAATGGTCTTACCCAGTCTTCGCCAGCTCGAATTCCTTGTGGCGCTCGCCGATGAGCAGCATTTTGGCCGTGCAGCCGAAAAATGCCATGCCAGTCAGTCGACCTTGAGTGCCGGACTGAAGGAACTGGAAGCGACCCTGCAGGTCGTCGTCGCCGAACGCACTCGCCGGTCTGTTACCCTGACACCGGTCGGCACGGAACTGGCGGACCGGGCCCGGCGGATCCTGGCCGATGCCAAGGCGATGGTTGAGTATGCGGCGTCCAATATGGGGGCCCTGTCCGGCGACCTCAGACTGGGCGCGATCCCGACGCTTGCGCCCTATCTCCTGCCGCAGATCGTCCCCGAAGTTCGGCGGAACTATCCCGATCTCAAACTCTATTTACGGGAAGCCAAGACTGATGATCTGTTGCACAGCCTGCATGCGGGGGAGGTCGATGCGGTCCTGCTGGCCCTGCCTTATGACATCGGAGACCTCGCGGTCTTTCCCTTGTTTGAAGACAATTATCAATTGGCGATTCAACCGGATCATCCCTTGGCCAAACGCCCTCGGCTGTCCGGTGAGGACTTGATCGACGTGCAGATGATGCTGTTGGAAAAAGGCCATTGTCTGCAAAGGCATGCGCTGTCCGCCTTTGCGCCGCCCGGCCCGCAGCAGGACCTGACCTTCGAGGCGACCAGCCTGCCGACACTGGTTGCCATGGTGGCGGAAGGGTTGGGTGCGACGCTATTGCCGGACATTGCAATCGACGCCGGCGTTGCAGAAGGTCAGGACGTGGCGCTGGTGCCCCTGACAGGCGCACATCCGCGCCGGATCTCGCTCGTCTGGCGCAAGACGTCGCCACGGGGGGCGGAGCTGGAACTGCTGGGAGAGGCGATCATCCGGATCCGGGAGGCGGTCAAAACGCCTGTTCCAGAGCTGCCGGGTTCGTAAACAGGTTTTCGAGTATTCCGTCCCGGGCCCGGAAACCAGGTGGTGACGTCTGACGCCGGCTGTCCTGAATGAGGCGGGCAAAGACAACGCTTCGTCCGTTCTTTTCCGCCCAGCCGACAAACCAGCCGAAGGGTCGTCCCCTGAGCAGCGCGCCATCGGCGCCTCGCGGCAGGCCGGCACCGGTCTTGCCGTGGACGTGCCATCCGGCAGGTTGTCGGCCGTAGTCCGTGATCTCGGCGGTGTGTTTGACGGCCTCTTCGCTGACCGGCAATTCGCCGCGAACAAGCCGGCGCAGGAATGCGACCTGTTCGAGCGGGGAGATCTGCAGCGACGAACTGAGCCAGGCATCCGTCAGGCCGTTATGTTTGCCGGGATCGCCGGAAACGTCTTCGTTGCCATAGCCGAAGGCGCTCACATAGTCCGAATACCGCTTCTCGCCGAGGCGCGTGGTGACTTGTTGGGAGTACCAGACCACCGAATCCCGCATCCATGTTCTGGGGGAGGTTGCTTTACGCCAGTTGGGCCGCCAGTCCACATAGCCCTTCTTGAAGGGCAGAACCGGCGACGAGGCATCTTTGAGAATACCGGCATCGTAGCCCATCAGGCTGATGGCGATCTTGAAGGTGGAGGCAGGCGACATGCGGCTTTCGCAGTCCCCCTCTTCAATGAGACGTGCACCACTTTCGGCGTTGAGCACAATCGTGCACAGGGTTCGGGTTTCCGCATGAGCCGCCGTCATGCAGGAGCCGAGCAGAATTGCGAAGGAGAAAAGCAGTGCTTTCATTGGGCCGGCAGGTCCTCTTATGCGTCTGGTTGGATCCTTAAGGAGGAAGAGTGGCCAAATTGGACCAAAGATGATGCTCTAACGATCCGAATGACCGAGATCCATTTCCGGCCAGACCAGGTCGCGGACGCGCTGCTTGAGAACCTTGGCCTCAGGGAAACCGCCATCGACGGTCCGGTCCCAGACCGTCTTGCCGTCGCAGGTGATGATAAAGGTGCCACCGGTGCCCGGGATCAGGGTCAGGGAGCCGACTTCTTCGGAAAAGGTCGACAGGATTTCCTGTGCCATCCAGGCGGAGCGGAGCAGCCAGCCGCATTGGCGGCAATAGGTAATGGTGATATGCGGGGAAGGCAGGTCTGGCATGGGGTCCGTCCGGATGAAGCGGTAAGGTGAAGGGCCGGAAAGAGGCCTGATAAGAAAAGTTGAGTAATTAGTGCCACAAAAGAGATCCCATCCGCCAGTCCCGGATTCGACTTTACCTGCATCGGGTTACGAGGACGGTGCCCAAGCGGCTGTGGACAAGGCGTTGCGACAATATCCGGACCTGCGGGAGGCCGTTGGCACGGTGCTGTCCGTTACCCGGTTGAACGGGCTGACGAACCGGGTTTTTCGCGTCGTTACACCGGAGGGTGATTTCGTGCTCCGGCTCCCGCGGGCGGAGAATGCCGGACTGATCGATCGGGATGCGGAAGCGCATAATCTCGCGCTTGCCTGCGACCGTGGGTTCGCCCCGCCGGCGCTTATTCTCGATCCGGGCTCCGGTCTATTGCTCACCCGGGCGATTGAGCCGAAGGCGCCGTCAGAGCCGGTCGGGCCAATGGCGCTGGGCCGCATCGTTGCCGACTTGCATTCGGCACCGCTTGCGTTTCGTGGCGTGACCGATCCGGACAGCCTGATTGCCCGTCAGCGCGCAGGCCTGGGCGCCTATCCCGACCTTGTTGCTTCCTTCGAGCCGCTTGCGGACGTGCTGGAACTTCTGGGGCCGGCATCGGATGTTTTTGCGCCTGTTCCAAGCCACGGAGACCTGTCCCCCGGAAACATCCTTGCTGGGTCTGACGGTCCTGTTCTGATCGACTGGGAATATTCGGCCATGGCCAACCCCGCCTGGGATCTCGCCTATGCGATCCTGGAGCATGACTTCGACGCGAGCGAGGAGCGGGCATTCCTGGCGGCTTACGCGGAGACAGGAAACTTTATGGACGGCCTGCACCGGGAGATTCTCAAGATGAAGATCCGCTGCGATGCGGTTTCCATGCTTTGGGCGCTCGGTCAGGCAACGAAGGGCAACACCTCCACCGATTTCGAAGCCTTCGCCCGGGCCAGACTGGAACGGGCGCTGGGCACCTATTCGAACCTCAGCGGATAGGCGTTTGGGGGCTGTCAGGGGGGAAGCTGCAGGCGTTGTAGTGGTTGTTCATATCCTGCAGTAACTCCGGGTCTTCCGGGTTGGTCAGCAGCGGTTCCCAGAGACCGTCTTCCTTCAAGGTGTTCAAGGTGCAGGCACAGATGGCTTTGCATTGCGCCTCAGAACCGCCGGCCAATACACAGCGCTCGACGCAGCTCTCCTGAAAGCCGAGCGCGATCCTGTCGGGAGCAAGGCCCACGGCGGCCAGCGACCATACCAGTCCGTAAAGCACCGGCTGGTGTAACAGATAGATTGCCAGCGATCTGCGACCGCAAAAGCGGATCAGGCGGCCCGGCCATGAGGCAAGGCGCAGGGGGCGGACCGCTTCGAGAAGTGCCGGCATGCCCGGTGTCTTGAAGACCGCGACCCCCAGCAGCACGGCAGCCAGCCAGGGCGCCAGCGGAACATAGTCGACAGAGCCGGAGGTCGGCGTCCCCAGACCCGTCCATGAAAAGAGATCGCCGTCGAAGGCCGGGCCACTTGCCCAGTGGGGCATCGTGTAGACAACAACCGCAGCGGCATAGGCGAACAGGACCGGCAGGCGCACGAACGGCAGGGCGATCAGGCTGCCGGCCGCGATCGAGTGCAGGATGCCGAACCGCACGAAGAGGCCGGAGAAGGCGAAATAGGTTCCCGCTGAAACGGCCAGTGCAGCGGTGACGATCACCGCCTCCCGTTTCCAGAAAGCCTTCCAGCGGATGCCCTGACCATGGGCCAGAACGAGGCTGGCGCCGGCAAGGAACAGAAAGGAGCCGGCGATCGCGCCGGAGAAGATCCGCCAGCCCGGCCCGTCAGAGACCGGCCAGCCGACGAAGCCGAACCAGGAGAGATCCCAGGACAGATGGTAGGCGATCATCGCCAGGATCGCGAAGCCACGAAGGGCATCGATCACCGGGATGCGCGACGTACTCATTGGCTGCGCCATAAGGGAGCGGGCCATGAGGCATTGGGTGAGCCGGATCTAGCTTCCGAACGCGAGCAGCATGGAACAGACCACCGCGGCCAGGGCGAGAATGCCGCCGACAAGGGGCCACGGAGACGGTTTGTGAACGGTGAAGGTGTCACTTTCCGAATGGTCCTGGAACATTGCCTGAAAGCTCCTTGCTCCTGAATGTCGCTGATTGACAGCCTGCAGGACCAAAGAAGTTTCGTGAAGTTGGTAAATGAACCGTTAATCGGGTTTTCCAAAAGAACCTTCCGGGAAAGCGCTCAGCCAGTGGAAAACCGCCGGTCAGAGATCAAGTGCGTCGAGGCCGTTTTCCAGATAGTCCGGCAGAAGCGGCATGCCGATCAGGTAATCGGCTGTCGGACCGGCCGCGCGTTCACGGGCTTCTGCCACGGCCTGTGTGAAATCTTCCGCGTCGAAATCGCCGCGGCCGATCCATGCGATGGCGACTAGTTCGGCGGCTTCATCGACATTGAGATCGTCGATCAATTCGCGCAACTCTTCGTCGGACAGGTCGTCGTTTTCCTCTTCCGCAAGGCCGTCATGGCTATGGGTGTCGGACAGGGTCTCCTCATCGAACTCGATGTCCCCTTCGTGGCCGTCTTCGAAGGTGTCTTCAAGGCTGGACGAAGCGGCACGGGCCTTCTGGGCCAGAAGGCGGATGGTATCCGCGGAGAGGGTCAAATCGACGTCCATGGCAAGCTCCCAATTGCTTTTGATTTCTTTATGGTTCGGGTCACGTCGCTGCGCAACGGTTTTGTAAGTCGATCAACTCGGTCTGCGCGTAAGATCGCGTCGGTGGGCGACAGACAATCCTCTGTTTCAATAGCCGAAACCGCTCGGGTTGAATGCACCGAGCCGAGCGGTTTCGGTTCTCCGCTTGAATCAAGGAAAAGCTGGAGTTATCCCCGGAATTCAGCCGATTATCTCAGGAAACCACTTATGTAGCACTTTCCCGGCGAAATTTCTTGCCCGAACGTAAGGCTGCCGATTAACGTTTATTTCAAGAAGAGCGATCCGGAAGAAGCCTTGTTGCCGCCTGCATTGGGAACAAGCGGATGAGGCGAAGGCGAAAATGGATCCACGCGAAAACGGATCCAATAAGGGCAGAGAAACCTGATTACCCGGGGCGGACCGGGCACTCGGGGGCCAACGATAGCGATCTGGTGGTTGTCGTTGGCTCCCAGCTTGGCTTTACCGGTCGCGATCTTGAGCGATCTGCCGAAACATCCTTCATCCCATATTTCCGAAGGGCTTCACCTTGAATATGAGGTATCCGTCGTTTGCGTCGTGATGGATTGATCGGGGCGCCAGGCCGCGGCGACCGTCAGGGTCAGGGCCAGGACAAGCCCGATCGTGATGGCAAGGAGCAACGGCCGCGCCTCATGCAACCCCGGATTGGCCGATGCCTTTTTGAGTTTTGTCCGTATCACTGTTCGTAGCTCCGCGATGACGTTACGCTGACCCTGACCAAAGCTGAATCCAGGTCGGCGTCGCCGCCATTGATGCCGGCCAGTTCTGCGCCAAGCCGCCCGGCGAGGAAGAGCGTCGCGGCGAACATGGCGATGAAGGCGGCGCTCAGCAGAAGAAGCAGGCTGTTTTGCGGAAACGCGATGCCGGCGACCAGCGCCAACAGCGCCGACATCGACAGGGCTGCGACCTTCAACAGAAAGCGGTTGTCTTCAGTATCATCCTGGAAATCGGGTTCACGGCTTTTTCTTTCGACCATCGCTCAAACCTCCAATGGCTTCGACATGGAGACAATGGCTGTCGATTGGGCCGGGTTGCCGACCGATTTTAGGCGCTTCCGGTGTCATTTCGTGACCGGATTGTGGTCGCAATTCGCGACGATGAACGTCGAAGAAATTTAAGGGTCCTGCCCCTGGACTGTGACGATGCCAGACGGGAATTGGTCACCATGGCCGAGAACCATCAGATGTCTGGGATTGTCTGAAACCTCTTCATAACTTTTTTGCTTTTAAGCCCGATCATATTGTCCAACCCATGGATTGCCGCAAAGATCGGCCAGGCACGCGAATGAGTACACAAGTAGCGCAACGTCGGGAACCGGCCGAGACCGCGGTCTCTGATACCGCGAAGTCTCCCCAAGATGAAAAGGACACGCTGGGGCCGGCACTTCATCTGGCCGGATTGCAGTTCTTCATCGCCGATATCAGCCGCAAGTCCATCCTGTGGAATGAAAGCGGGTCGCAAAGCTTCAACAGCGAGATCAAGGACCTGCAGGAAGCGCAATCCGCTCAGGCACTGCGTCTTCTGACGCCGGAAGACCGCAAGACCATCCTTCGCCTGGTTCAAGGCGCGATCAAGGACGGCAAGGCCGGGCCTTATGACGTCGGTGGCGGCGCCGATCACCGTATTCCGGGCGTTCCGCTCATGGCCTATCGTTATGAACTGGAAGGCGGCCGGCTGCTTGCCATCTGTTTTCCTTCGCTCGGCGAGGACGATGCCAATCCGGGCAATATCGTCCTGGGCCTTGCGCCGATCCTGCAGCACTTCGTGGCGAGTTCGAACCGGATCGTGCTTCTGGTGGACAATTTCGGCTATGTCCGCTTTGCCAGCGCCGGTTTCCTGCAAAGCTTCCAGATTCCCGATGCCAAGCTGATCCTGGGCCGCAACATCGCCCATATCCAGAAAAGGGTCGGCCGATCCATCGTGTCGCTGGCGCTGACCGCGCTGGCGCGCCGGCAGAGCGCGACCGGCCGGGCCAAGTTTCTGCTGGCCTCCTCGGACAACGTGGAACTGACCTACGATGCCATGTACTTCCGGTTCGGCAGCAGTGTGGGCGGTGTTCTGTTTTCCGCCGGACATGCGGCCGGCGACGTCGACTATGCCCAGGTCTTCGACATCTGCGGCGCGCCGATCATCGTGGTCAATACCTCGAACCGCATGATCGTGGCGGCGAACAAGTCCGCGCACAAGGCCTATCACCTGACGCAGGACTCGATCGATCAGAACCCGATCACCGAGACGCTGCTTCATCCCAGAAGTTACGTCACGCTTCTGGAAGCGGCCCAGAAAAACGTCGAGGTACCCCAGTCGGTGGTGGTCAACAGCCTTAACGGCCAGTCCAAGAAGAAACGCCTGAAGGCGACGTTGATCGACGCGGACCGCACGCCGAAGCTGATCCTCGAAGCGCGTTCTTGAACCAGTCTCAACGCGGACGTCTTTTTTGCGCGGAAATACGCGGCTTTGTCTTGCACCTCGCCGCGTACAAGACTACGGTCCGCCGCGCTTGAAACTTCCCGTTTCCCATGGAGGGCATTATGGGCTTTATCGCCGACGCGCTGGCGCGAGTTAAACCATCCGCGACCATTGCAGTCACCAACAAGGCAGCTGAACTGAAAGCCTCGGGTATGGACGTCATCGGCCTGGGTGCCGGTGAGCCGGATTTCGATACCCCGGACAATATCAAGGCGGCTGCGATCAAGGCGATTAACGAGGGCAAGACCAAGTACACCAAGGTGGACGGTATCCCCGAGCTGAAGGCTGCCATTTGCGCCAAGTTCAAGCGGGAAAACGGCCTGACCTACACGCCGGACCAGATTACGGTCGGTACCGGCGGCAAGCAGGTGCTCTACAATGCCCTGATGGCGACCCTGAACCCGGGCGACGAAGTCATCATTCCGACGCCCTACTGGGTGAGCTATCCGGACATGGTTCTTCTGGCCGGCGGCACGCCGGTGATCGTGGAAGCCGACAAGTCGACCTTCAAGATCACGCCGGAGGCGCTCGATGCGGCGATTACGCCGCGCACCAAGTGGATCATCTTCAACTCTCCGTCCAACCCGTCGGGTGCCGCCTATACGGAAGCGGAACTCAAGGGACTGACGGACGTGCTGATGAAGCACCCGCATGTCTGGATGATGACCGACGACATGTACGAGCACCTGGTCTACGACGACTTCAAGTTCACCACACCGGCCCAGATCGAGCCTGCGCTGTACGAGCGCACGCTGACGGTCAACGGTGTGTCCAAGGCCTATGCCATGACCGGCTGGCGCATCGGCTATGCCGGGGGTCCGGCCGATCTGATCAAGGCGATCGCCAAGATCCAGTCCCAGTCGACCTCCAATCCCTGCACGATTTCGCAGTGGGCTGCGGTCGAGGCCCTGAACGGCAGCCAGGATTTCATTCCGGTCAACAACGAGATCTTCAAGGGCCGGCGGGATCTGGTCGTCTCGATGCTGAACCAGGCGAAGGGCATTCACTGCCCGGTTCCCGAAGGCGCCTTCTACGTGTTTCCGTCCTGCGCGGGCACCATCGGCAAGACCGCGCCGTCGGGCAAGGTGATCGAAACGGACGAGGACTTCGTGACCGAGCTTCTGGAAGCAGAGGGCGTTGCCGTGGTTCATGGCTCGGCCTTCGGTCTCGGCCCGAACTTCCGCATTTCCTATGCGACGTCGAACGAAGCCCTGACAGAAGCCTGCACGCGCATTCAGCGTTTCTGCGGAAATCTGAAGTAAGGCCGGTCTTCGTCCGGTGTGAAAAGGGCGGAGCGATCTCCGCCTCTTAAAGCAAATGTGGTCCGTTGAGTTTTGCTCTTCGGGCCACATTCGTATTCAGGCTCGATGACCGACTTTCCATCCGGCGCCGAAGGACTGCGCTCTGGTCCTCGGGATATCAACGACAAGCTACTTCGAGATTGACGTGGCTCAAATGCATCGTTAAATAGCTATTTATGAATTCGTTTGACCTTACAGATTTTCGCGAAGAACAGGCGAAGGCCCTGTCCAGTGCCGCGCGAATGAAAATTCTTCATTGGCTCAGGACGCCTGAGGTGAATTTTGCGGAACAGGTCACCGGCGATCCGGCCGAAATCGGTGTCTGCGTCACCCTGATCACAGGCAAGTTGGGAATGAGTCAACCAACCGTCAGTCGCCACCTGGAGCTTCTCAGGCGCGCTGGCTTCCTGACTGTCCAGCGTATTGGCAAGTGGTCTTTTTACAAACGAGACGAAGAAACGCTAAGCGACTACAGGAGCTGGCTTAATGACGCTTTATGAAGACCTAGACCGCCGTTTCTTCCCGGGATTCAAGCGCCAAAAAATTCAAGGCTCCGATGGTGATATTCAAACGCTGGTGGGGGGAAGTGGCCCGCCGTTGCTGATGTTGCATGGCGATCCTCAAACGCATCTTTGCTGGCATCACATCGCCCCGGAACTGGCCCGGGACTACACGGTTGTTCTCACGGATATCCGTGGCCGCGGCGAAAGCCACAAGCCGGGGCGCACACCGGAGAATGTCGCCTATTCCAAGCGGGTCCATGCGCGTGAACAGCTGGACGTCATGAAAACCCTCGGCTTTGAGACATTCCGTTTGGTCGGGCACGACCGCGGTGCCCGCATCTCCCGGCGCATGGCCTTGGACTTTCCGGACCGGATAGAACGCCTGGCCATAATGGATATTGTTCCCATACTGGATTTTTATGAGAACACGACCGCGAAGGTCGCTCAGGACTACTATTATTTCTTCTTCCTGACCCAGCCCAGCCCGATACCTGAGGACCTGATCAAGGGCAGTCCGGAAAAGCTCACTCGTCAGATTTTGACCGGATTGCCAGGACAGGTCGCGCTCTACGACCCGGATATTTTTGAAGCATATCTGGCCTCCGGCGCCAGTGAGGAGGCGATCGTAGCCATGTGCGAATGCTTCAGGGCCGGGTTGTCTCAAGACATCCATCACGACCGTGAAGACAGGGAGGCGGGTCGGACGATCGTCTGTCCGACGTTGGTGATGTGGGGGGAACAGGGTGTCGTGGGAACCCACTTCGACGTGCGGGGCATCTGGAGCCGTTGGGCTCCCGACTGCACGTTTGCTCCACTGCCCTGCGGGCACTTCATACCGGAAGAGAAACCGGCATTGGCTCTGCAGCGGTTGAGGGATTTTTTGAAATAGCCGGAGCGCTGCCAAAGCGTCTTCCCGCAAAACCAGATGCCCGGATCGCTATGGGGCGATCCGCCTTTTTCTATGACCGAATGGCGACCGGGCCGGCGTGAAATTTTATTTTTTCGATCAACACAATTGAGCCATAGGATTGGTGTGTGACTGTCGCAGGCTATTGCCGGGCGCAGCCGGCGTGCCGGGGTTGGGAACCAAATGCCGTCCGTATGCGTTACGGTCAGGTAGCATAGGAGCTGAGAATGAAACGTTTTACACCGATAGCCCTTTCCCTCATGGCTGCGGTCGCTTCGGCGACCCCTGTCCTGGCAAAGGATGCGCCTGGTCTCCAGGTCGGTAAGTTGACTTGCGCTGTCACCGAAAAGACCAACTTCATCGTCGGGTCTACTGCGACGCTCGGCTGTAATTATCAGCCGGCCACAGGCGGTGCCGTGCAGTATTACAGCGGTACAGTCAACGATTACGGGATCGATATCGGAGACGTCGACAACGCCACGCTGGTCTGGGGCGTGCTTGCTCCGAGCGCGGATATGCAACCCGGGGCGCTGGAAGGCACCTATGGAGGCGTGACCGCAGGTGTAAGCCTCGGTGCAGGTGTTGAGGCGAATGCGCTGGTCGGTGGGCTCGACAAGTCGATCGCCCTGAACCCGCTTAGCATTCAGGGTGAAACCGGAACAAACATCACGCTGGGCGTGAGCAAGCTCACGCTCAAACTGATCGACTGATCCTTCACAAGCGAAGTTTCAGGAGGGGCCGGCGTTTGCCGGCCCTTTTTGGTTTTGCCGATCCTTTTGGGTCTGCTGGGGCGCAGCGTCAGGCTGGCACAAAACTCCTACTTCGTCCGAGGAGGCAGGCAGTCCGCGCCGGTGGAGGATGTGCAACCCCTGTTGTTCTCGTTCATCCTGTCCACATTTTGCCGCCGTTCGCTTTGTTCGATGGACTGACGTGTGGAGAAGGTGCCGATCTGCTGGTCCTGCTGTCTTTGAAGCATACCCTTGACCGAGGGAAGGTTCGACCTTGGGTCGTCGGGAATCCCCCGCAGCTGCTGCGTCTGGGCAAATCCGCCAAGGGTGAGGCCGAGCAGAAAGATGGCGGTCAGCAGGGCGGATTGAAAAACCTGTTTCGGCATGATGGGCGTCCCGGTTTCGTGATCGGCATTTCGCCTGAACGCACCGCGATATGCAGGCTTTGTTCGATCCTTTGCGGAGGCGTTCTCACCCAATATGGGCCGTCCAACGCTCAGTTTCCATGCTGCGCTGCCGCATAGGATTTCCTTGCGTTATCGGTTCAATCGGCGCGACGATACCTGACCGCCCCCATGGCGGGGCGAGGCGCGGCGGGCCGCGTCCAGCCTGATTGAGCTGTGTACATGTGTGGCCTTGTCGGCGCTGGTGTGGGTTTCAATCCCAGAACCAACGGAGGCACTTCATGGCGCAAGGCAGTAAGGGCGGGCAGAACGGCGGGGCCCGCGACACGGCAGACAATTCCGGTTCCAGATCGTCGATGGGCACGCGATGCATCGCGCTCGTCGGGCCGTTCGGCAGCGGCAAAACCAGTCTTCTGGAGGCGCTGCTGGCGCGGACAGGGGCGGTGGCGCGCCAGGGAACGGTCGCGGGCGGCAATACGGTCGGCGACGGATCTCCGGAAGCGCGGGCCCATGGCATGAGCGTCGAAGCGAACTTCGCGGAAACCGATTTTCTCGGGGATCACTATAGTTTCATCGATTGTCCGGGCTCGGTCGAGTTCCTGTCCGAAATGGAAGGGGTGCTCGACGGCGTCGATCTGGCGGTGGTCGTTGCGGAGGACGACGAACGCAAGGTACCGGCCTTGCAGCTGATCCTGAAAAGCCTGGAAGCCCGCGCCGTGCCGCGGGTTTTGTTTTTGAACAAGATCGACAAGAGCAGCCGGCGGGTGCGCGATGTCCTGCAGGTGCTGCAGCCGGCATCCTCCGTGCCGCTGGTTTTACGGCAGATCCCCATCTGGGAGGGCGGCGAGGCCAAGGGCTTTATCGATCTCGCCCTGGAACGGGCACACGTCTACCACGAACAGGAAGAAAGCACCGTGGTCGACATGTCGGATGCGGACAAGGCCCGGGAGCTGGAAGCCCGCTACACCATGCTGGAGACGCTGGCCGATCATGACGACGATCTGATGGAAGCGTTGCTGGAGGATATCGCGCCGGACCCGGATCTCGTTTTCGCCGATCTGGTTCGGGAACTCAAGGAAGGGCTGATCTGTCCGGTCTTCTTCGGCTCGGCGGAACACGGCAACGGTGTCGGGCGCCTTTTGAAGGCGCTTCGCCACGAGACGCCGGATGTGACGGTCACGCGTGACCGTCTTGCGGTGGACGGCAGCGGGGCTGCGGTTCAGGTGGTCAAGACGCTGCACACGCTTCATGGCGGCAAGCTTTCCATCGCGCGTATCCTTGGCGGTGAGATAAGCGACGGCGACATGCTTTACCGGTTCGACGGCAGCGAAGCGAAGGTGTCCGGGGTGTTCGCGATTTTCGGTCAACAGGCGGTCAAGCGGGCGAGGGCGGCAACCGGTGATCTCGTCGGCCTTGGCCGGCTCGAGAATGTGCAGACTGGTGAACGGCTGAAGATGTCAGCGCATGAAGCCGGCAACCGAGCCGGTCCGGCCGCGCTCAGCCTTCCCCAGCCGGTGCTGTCGATTTCCGTGGCTGCCTCCAAACGCCAGGATGAAGTGCGTTTGTCTTCCGCTCTGGGCAAACTGATCGAGGAAGATCCGTCCCTTCACCTGCACCAGAGCCAGGCGAGCAGCGAAACCATGCTTGGAGGTCAGGGCGAGATGCATCTTCGGGTGGCCAAGGAAAGGCTTTCTGGCAAATACGGGCTCAGCATCGATACGTCCGTGCCTCATATGCCGTATCAGGAAACGATTCGGGCCGGCACGAAGGTTCGCGGCCGGCACAAGAAACAATCCGGGGGGCACGGCCAGTTCGGCGATGTGGTTCTGGAGATCAGGCCGTTGCCGCGCGGCGAAGGCGTCCAGTTCACCGATACGATCACCGGCGGTGTGGTGCCGAAGCAGTATATTCCTTCGGTGAAGGACGGCATTACGGAAGCCCTGCAGGCAGGACCGCTCGGGTTCCCCGTGGTGGATGTTGCCGTGTGCCTCACCGACGGCTCCTATCATTCGGTCGATAGCTCCGATCAGGCGTTCAAGATGGCCGGGATCCTGGGGATCCGCGAAGGATTGCCGGAGTGCAAGCCGGTGTTGCTGGAGCCGGTCATGAAGGTTGTCGTGGTTTGCCCGAGCGAGGCCACGGCCAGGATCAACGCGATCGTTTCGGCCCGCCGCGGCCAGTTGCTCGGGTTCGATGCCCGTCCCGGCTGGGACGGTTGGGACGAGGTCAATGCCCTGATGCCGCAGGCTGAAATCGGCGACCTGATCGTCGAACTCCGATCGGCGACAGCAGGTGTGGCGAGCTATACCGCCGACTTCGACCATATGGCGGAGCTCACCGGCAAGGCCGCTGACGATGCGCTGCGCCGGGCCGGGCAACAGGCAGCCTGAGACAGCTTCGACGATGCCCTGCGCCGGTGCGCTCCGGCGCAGGGACTGTTAATTTTTCCTGCGCGACATATCTTCAAAAGCCGGTCACGGATTTTCAGCATCAAGTAACTCGGGCGTTATTTGCCTTTGATCTCCGACTTGCCGATCTTCTGAGGCCAGATAAGGAGTGAGACGCCATGAACATCATTCACAAGCGGTCCTGGGAAATACCGGAAAGTGCGGCAACGCCGGAGGACGTCTTCTGGAACCGGCGGCGGTTTCTTGCCGGACTGGGGGCAAGTGGACTGGCTCTGGGTGCCGGTGGTTTTGCGCGTCCGGCCTTTGCCGAGGATGATCCGAGCGCGAAGCTCTATCCGGTTCCGCGCAACGAGGCCTACAAGCTGGATCGGGAGGTAACGCCTGAATCCGTCACCTCGGTCTACAATAATTTCTATGAATTCGGGTCGCACAAGCAGATCGCGCGTGCCGCCCAGGCCCTGCCGGTCCGGCCCTGGAGCGTGGTGCTCGACGGCATGATCGACAATCCCCAGACGATCGATATTGATGACCTTCTGGCGAAAATGCCGCTGGAGGAGCGGCTTTACCGGCACAGATGCGTCGAGGCCTGGTCGATGGCCGTGCCCTGGTCCGGTTTCCAGCTGTCCGAGTTGGTCAAGCTGGCCGGGCCGAAATCGGGCGCAAAGTATCTGCGCTTCGAAACGTTCAAAAATCCCGATGTCGCGTCCGGCCAGAAACAGAGCTGGTATCCCTGGCCCTATGTGGAAGGCCTGACGATGGAGGAGGCGACCAACGAGCTGACTTTCATGGCGACCGGCGTTTACGGAAAGCCGCTTGCCAAACAGTACGGTGCACCGCTGCGGCTGGCCTTGCCCTGGAAATACGGGTTCAAGTCGATCAAGTCGATCGTCCGTATTTCCTTCACCGACAAGCGTCCGGTGAGCTTCTGGGAGGAAATCCAGGCTTCCGAGTACGGTTTTTGGGCGAACGTGAATCCGGAGGTGCCACATCCGCGCTGGAGCCAGGCGAGCGAACGGCTGCTTGGAACCGACGAGCGCCGGGATACGCTGCTTTACAACGGCTACGAAGAGCAGGTCGCCTATCTCTACAAGGATCTGCAGGACGAGCGGCTGTTCATGTAAGAACGAGCGGCTGGTTTGGGCTGTTGAATGAGTCTTAAAAGAAAACAGGGCCGGCGCTTTTGGCGTCCGGCCCTAAGTTTGTGAAGATCCGCCGGGGGAGAGCGGATCTCGGGGAGGGGACGACGGACCGTTTCTGTCCGTCTTCCTGGATATGGGGATGCCCGATGGGTCGCGCCAGAGGCTGCGACAAGCTGTCATGGAAAGAATGAATCCGGAGGAGGGTGCGCCGCAGTCCGATCGTGCGGCGCAAAAAAAATGCCGGGTCAAAGACCCGGCAGTTTAGATTTGATTTCACTGCATATAGCAATGGAATCACCTTCCAGAGGGGAACAGCTGGCAGATGAAGCGCCGCTGGGAGGAACTAGCCGCGCCAACTGACCAACAGTGATGCTTATATGCAGTGCACAAGCTGGTGAAACAAGAGGCAGGTGCGCAGATCTGGTATGCGAAAAGCGAATGGCTTTGATAAGTCCTTGAATTAAATACATAATTTTTTGATCTTATGTGCAAAAAGGCGTTTTTTCCTGTGTTGTTTTCGTGATTTATGGCGTCCGCGGAGTGCGAATCTTCTCTCGCTGCATAATTTGCAGTCAAATTAGGCATGTTCGTTATGTAGGCATGCGCTGCGGTCAGTAGACCCAGGTTTCCGCGTTGGCGACCAGGAAATCGCGGAACACCTTTACCCGTGCCGTATTCTTCAGTTCCGATGGATAGACGAAATAGGTGTCGAAGGAGGGCACCTTGTCTTCAAGTTCGGTCAGGACCTGCACGAGGCCGCTGTCCTTCTCGATGATGTAGTCCGGCAGGATGGCAATGCCGACGCCGGTCTGCACGGCGCGTTTGATGGCCACGAGGTTATTGACCTTAAGCACCGATCGGCGTGGATCCGCCGCCGGCCTGCCCGCGGTGTCGAGCCAGTTCATGTCGCGCAGATAGGCCGGGGCCTGTTCGCCGAAGGTGACGATGCGGTGCTTCTCAAGCTCTTCGATGCTGCGGGGGGTTCCGAAGCGCTTCAGATAACCCGGTGCCGCGTAAACGTGGAAATGCACGGTGAAGAGCTTGCGCTGAATGAGGTCCGGTTGGGTCGGCAGTCGCAGCCGGATCGCGACATCCGCCTCGCGCATGCCCAGGTCCAGTTCGTCGTCGTCGAAAATCAGCTGCAGTTCGACATCCGGGTAGAAATTGATGAAGTCGTTGATGCGGGACGTCAGCCAGGTGGATCCGAGGCCGACGGTCGTCGTGACCTTCAGGATGCCGGACGGTTTGTCCTTGCTGTCTGAAAGGCGGCTCTGGACGGATTCCAGTTTCATCAGCACATCGGCCGCCGTCCGGTAGAGCAGCTCGCCTTGTTCGGTCAGCAAAAGGCCGCGGGCATGCCGGTGAAACAGCGGCACGCCGAGATCCTGTTCCAGAGAGCTGACCTGCCGGCTCACGGCCGACTGGCTCAGATTGAGCACCTCGCCGGCGTGGGTGAAGCTGCCCGCCTGAGCGGCGGCATGGAAGATACGCAGTTTGTCCCAATCCATGTCACGCGCCCCCGCTGGCTTATCGGATCAATCGTCGGTGCAGTCTTATTCCGCCGGCTCAGGTGCGGAGACTTCATGTTCCGCCAGAAAGCGTTCCGCTTCAAGCGCCGCCATGCAACCCATACCGGCTGCCGTCACGGCCTGGCGATAGATGTCATCGGTCACGTCGCCGGCGGCAAAGACACCCGGGATGGCCGTCTTCGTGCTGTCAGGCGCGGTTTCCAGATAACCGTTGGGCTTGAGCGGCAGCTGTCCCTTGAACAGCTCGACCGATGGCGCATGGCCAATGGCGATGAAGACGCCGTCGGTCGGAATTTCCTGCGTCTCACCGGTTTTGGTATTTTTCAGGCGGACACCATTGACCGCCTTGGGAATGCCGCCGCCCAGGATTTCATCGACCGCATGGTCCCAGATCACCTCGATCTTCGGGTGCTTGAGCAGGCGCTCCTGCAGGATGCGTTCTGCGCGCAGGCTGTCCCGGCGATGCACAAGGGTGACCTTGGACGCAAGGTTCGCCAGATAAAGCGCTTCCTCGACCGCCGTATTGCCACCGCCGACAACCACCACGTCCTTGTTGCGGTAGAAGAAGCCGTCACAGGTTGCGCAGGCGGAGACGCCGGCCCCCATGAAATCCTCTTCCGACGGCAGGCCGAGCCAGCGGGCCTGGGCGCCGGTGGCAATGACCAATGCATCAGCGGTGTAGGTGGTGCCGCTGTCGCCTTCCATACGGAAGGGACGGTTCGACAGATCGACCTTGAGGATCGTGTCGTAGACGATTTTCGTGCCGACGTTTTCGGCCTGCTTCTGCATCTGTTCCATCAGCCAGGGCCCCTGGATAGGGTCGGCGAAGCCCGGGTAGTTTTCCACCTCGGTGGTGATGGTCAGCTGGCCGCCCGGCTGAATGCCGGCGACAAGCGTCGGTTCCATCATGGCGCGGGCTCCGTAAATCGCGGCGGTATAGCCGGCAGGACCCGAGCCGATGATGAAAAGCTTTGAATGCTCGGTGGTCATGGGTGAAGTGCCTCGTCTCGTTCGCCTTGCCTGTCGCGGGTGCCGTCGTCGGAACGGCCGGACCCGGTATTCTCTCGTCAGCCTGTCCGATGTCTTGCGAATCTCTTCAGGATTTCGCTTGCGATCATCGGCGTGCTGTCCAGCGGCTCGTAGGTAGTGTTTTTTAGCGGTCCCGGAAAGGGGTGAATGATCCCAAGTGAGGCTAAAGTCCCCAGAAAGCGGTCAATTTTCGGGTGATCGCCATGGGGCTTGAACACATGGACCGGTTTTCCGGTGGCTGCCGCCTCGCCGATCATGTTGGTCGAATCGGCCGTCACGACAATGGCATCGGCCTTCGCGAGGTAGTTGGCAAGCGGATTTTCGCCAGCGCCGCTCCACATAAGGCAGTTCCGCGATGCGGCAAGTTGTTCCAGTCGCAGCTTGAGCGGCTCCGGCGTCCGGCGGGATGCCGTGATCATCAAGGACGCGCCGTCTTCGTCCATAAGCCGATTTAGTGCCGCGCTCAGGTTTTCGATATCGCTTTCCGTAAATGTGTGATGACGGCTGTTGCCGCCGATCAGGACAGCGACGCGCGGATGGACAAGGGCATCGATCTGCGGGTTCGGCTTTGCCCGAAGGCCTGACAGAACCTGGCGTGTAAACCGGTGCGGTGCGGTCGGCGTTGTCAGCACGTTCGCGCCGCGCAGGCTGTCGTGCTCAGGCACCCAGATCAGGTCGGCCGTTTCCGGGCCGGTGCGCGGGTCTTTCAGGAAAACGGTGAAGGTTCGCCCATTGGAGGCCTTCTTGACCCGCCGCAGATAAGCCACGGCGCGCCGTCCCGAGGCGATGACGATATCCGGAAAGGGGAGGGCAATCGGACTGCCGGACCGGCTTTCCCTTTCCCGCGGATCGATCGGTCCCCACGGCATGGCCCAGCTAAACGGCGGGCGCGGGGCCACCTTACGGATCTCGTACCCGGTCCCGAGCGCCTCCGCCACGCCGATGCACTGGGTTTCATCGCCTGCTTTGCCGTCTGTCAGGACCCAGCAATTTTCAGGCGTCGGCGATATAGGCACGGCAATCCTGTTGTGATGTTTCTGAATCATGCGCGATTTTGTTATAGTCTTGCACAAATGCGCAAAAAATCATAATTCGGCAAGGGTGAACCATTCGGCCGGATTCTCAGCGGATTGGTATTCAATTTTCCAGATCAAGGCCGTATCCGGGCTGGCCGGACACTCCAATGCGGCCCGGGAGAACAAGAGTGAAAGCGCGGCTTGATGCAATCGACTGGCACATCCTGAAAGAGCTGCAGGAAGACGGGCGGATGACGAATGTCGAACTCGCCCGTCGGGTCGGGATTTCCGCACCTCCCTGTTTGCGACGTGTCCGCGCGCTGGAAGAAGCCGGTTTGATCCGCGGCTACCGGACACTCCTGGATGAAAAGCAGTTGGGCTTCGATGTGACGGCCTTTGCCATGGTTGGCCTGCATAGTCAGAAAGAAGCCGATCTGATCGCTTTTGAAAAAACCGTCCAGGCCTGGGATGTCGTGCGTGAGAGCTACATGCTTTCCGGCGAGGTCGATTTCCTGTTGAAATGCGTTGCGCCGGATCTGCAGAGTTTCCAGAATTTTGTCATCAGCGAATTGACGGCCGCGGCGAATGTGGCAAGCGTACGGACCGCACTGACTATTCGGCGTACCAAAGATGAACCGATCGTTCCGATCGAGAACTGATTGTCTATTGCAAGTAACGCAGCGGAATTTATATTTGTAATATAATATATGTATTATATTTTTTCTTGAGATTGATTCGGGAAAGACGTTTTTTCGCTTTTCTGAAGCAATTTTCACGTCAATTTACGACGTATTAACATTGCCTTCTACATGATGCCCTACGTAGATAAACTTACGCGCAAAAGACGCGCTCTGATGCCGGAATAAAGACGGGAGCCGGTATCAAAGTCTTTTGCAGGGGGGCGTAGTGAGGACGACGCAGCAGATTTCAATTGATGATCTTCCGGATGGTGTCGTCATATGTGACCGCTCCGGCACGATTCAGGTATTCAACGACGCGTTTGAGCGGTGTTTTGGATATTCGCGTGACGAGCTGGTTGGCCGGAAGGTCGAAATCCTCATCCCCGAGCGGTTCGCGGGGCACGAGAAGCTGCGTGAAACCTACGCACAGAATCCGGTTTCCCGGCCTATGGGATCAGTGCAGCGGATCTTCGGCAGACGGAAGGATGGCTCCGAAATCCCTCTCGATGTCTCATTGAGCAAATTGAACGACCAGGGCGATATCATCTGTTTTGCCCGGGATGCATCGGAACATGTGAGGCTGGCGGAAGAAATCAGACGGTCGGCCTATTACGATCCGGTTACGGGCGTCTTCAATCGGCGGGCCTTTAACGAGGATCTGGCGGAAGCCATGTCCGGTCTGGATATTCGCCCCAACGGGGTCTGTATCGCGCTTTTCGATCTCGATCATTTCAAGGACGTCAACGACACCCTGGGGCATTCGGTCGGGGACAAGTTACTGGTGTCTTTTTGCGACCGGCTGCGCGAAGTCATGCATGATGAGATGCGTCTTTACCGGATCGGTGGGGACGAATTCGCGCTGATCCTGCCGGCATGCGCGGATCCTCAAAACGCATATGCGTTCGTGGAAACGGTGATCTGGAACGTGCGCAAACCGGTCGTCGTCGATACTCACGAGATTACCATCGGATGTAGCGCCGGTGTGGTGCATGCGCCGGAAAACGGGAAGACCCCCGATGAACTGATGAGCAATGCCGACCTTGCGCTCTACGAAGCCAAGATCATTCGTGGCCGGGTGTCCAGATTTACACCGGACCTGCGGGAAGCGGTCGAAGAACGCTTCGCGCTGATTCCGGAATTGAAGGCGGCATTGGAAAAGGACCAATTCGCGCTGCACTTCCAGCCCCAGATCGATATCCGTAGCGGCCGGATCGTCGGCGCCGAGGCGCTGCTGCGGTGGAACCATCCCAAAAGAGGCCTGCTCGCGCCGAACACCTTCATCGATCTCATCACGGCAAGCGACATGTCCATCAGCATCGGTCGCTGGGTCTTGAAACAGGCCTGCGCCCAGGCGCGGAAGTGGCGCTCGCTTGCGGGCAGGCCCGTGAAAGTCGCGGTCAATCTTTTCCCGAGGCAGACCTACTCCAAATCCCTCGTCAACGATGTCACGTGGGCTCTGGCGGACACCGGTCTGGACGCCGGTTCGCTGGAACTGGAACTGACCGAAAACACCATCCTCGACTCGTCCGACGATTTCATCGAGGTTCTGGGGTATCTCAGGGGGCTGGGGGTGACGATCGGACTCGATGATTTTGGAACCGGCTATGCGTCCTTGAACAGTCTCACGAGATATCCGGTCGATACGATCAAGGTGGACCGAAGCTTCGTTTCCGGCTCGGCGCGCAAACCGGAGAACCAGGCGGTGCTGCGCGCAATGGTTATGCTGGCGCGGGAGTTCGGGCTGGTCTCGGTTGCTGAAGGCGTGGAAACCGCGGAGGAGGCGCAGATCGTTCAGCAGATCGGTTTCAACCTCGGTCAGGGCTACATCTGGGGGCGGCCGGTCAGCCATCCGGAGTTCGAGGCACTTTTGAGCGCCGGCCGGCGCAAGCGCACGGGGGGGATTGAGGATCAGTACGGCGGCAGTGCGCCGGGTGAGGCGGAAACCCATGGCACCCGTGCATCCGATGTCCATACCACCACCCAACGGGTTTTGGTCTGAACCGGCGAACGGCGCAAGGAACCGGGATAACTGTCAAACGCATCGTAACGAATATCGCCTCACAGAATGTCGCAGAGGCGGCATGGTTCTATGGCGATGTTTTGGGAATGAGCGTCGTCATGGACCACGGCCGGATCCAGACCTTTGCCACTGAAGGATCCGCAGCTTCCCAGGTCAGTATCGCCAGCGAAGGTGGGGCGGGAACCGAAGTCCCCGACCTTTCCGTTGAAGTCGACAATCCGGATGAGGTCCCGGGGCGTGCCGGCTCGGGTGGATTCGAGGTCCTCTATGGACCGGTCGACGCCCCCTAGGGCGTCAGACGGTTCTTCGTGCGAGACCCCTTCGGACGCATGGTCAACATTCTCCAGCACCATTGACCTCAAGGCACCTGCCGGCGGTCCAGGTGGGACACGCCGTCAGAAGCCGTATTTTAATCCAGCCGGGACCGGTCAGACGAATTTAACGTCGACGATTTCGTAGGAATGCGAACCGCCAGGTGCGGAGACTTCGACGCTGTCGCCGGTGGTCTTGCCGATCAGGGCACGGGCGATCGGAGAGGAGATCGAAATCTTGTTCTGCTTCACGTCAGACTCGACGTCGCCGACAATCATGTATTTCTTCTCTTCCTCGGTGTCCTCGTCGATGAGGGACACTGTGGCGCCGAACTTGACCACGTCGCCGGACAGCTTGGTCACGTCGATCACTTCCGCGCGGGAGAGTTTGTCCTCCAGCTCGGTGATCCGGCCTTCATTGTGGCTCTGCGCTTCCTTGGCGGCATGATACTCGGCGTTTTCCGACAGATCACCATGCGCGCGGGCTTCTGAGATCGCATCCACGATACGCGGGCGCTCGACCGACGTACGCTGCTTCAATTCCTGTTCCAGCATCGCGTAACCGGCGGAGGTCATCGGAACTTTTTCCATTGGTCACAGACCTTCAGCTTACCGGGTCCCCTTTTCAGGACCTCGCGTCATAAAAAGAAACCCAGCCGGGAAAGGAACGCTTTCCCGGCCGGGGGGCTAGCCCACATTTCTCACACTCCCGTTGCCCTGGTGCCCAAGTTTCCCTGGTCTTCTGTGCCGACCAACGCAGGGCAAAGGGAGTGCGAGAAGGGCGGGCCGGATAATAGCCTCAAGCGAAGTAAGATTGCAAAGGTCTCACTTCAAGGTTGCCTTCCTTGTGGGCGACGATGCCCTTGGCAGCGGCGACCGAACCTGCAAGCGTGGTGTAGTAGGGCACCTTGTTCATCAGGGCAGCCTGACGCATCGATCGGCTGTCGAGAAGGGCTTGAGCGCCTTCCGTGGTGTTGAAGACAAGCTGAACTTCGCCGTTCTTGATGGCATCGACGATATGCGGCCGGCCTTCCAGAACCTTATTGATTTTCTTGCAGGAAATACCCTCGTCCTGCAGGAATTTCTGGGTGCCGCCGGTGGCGATGATGGTGAAGCCCGCCTGTTCCAGCATACGGACCGCCTCGACTACACCCACCTTGTCCTGATCCCGCATTGAGACGAAGACCGTTCCCTTTTCCGGTACGCCGGTGCCGCAGGCGATCTGCGACTTGGCAAATGCGGTGGAAAAGGCGCCGTTCAGGCCCATGACTTCTCCGGTGGAGCGCATTTCCGGTCCAAGAACCGTGTCGACGCCGGGGAAACGGGTGAAGGGGAAGACGGCTTCCTTGACGGCGATGTGCTTCAGTTTCTTTTCCACAAGACCGAAGGAGGCGAGGTTCTCACCCGCCATGACGCGGCTGGCGATCTTGGCGACCGGATCGCCGATGGTCTTGGCGACGAAGGGCACGGTGCGCGAGGCGCGCGGGTTGACTTCCAGAACGTAGATCTCACCGTCTTTGATGGCGTATTGCACGTTCATCAGGCCACCGACGTCCAAAGCCAGGGCCAGAGCCGTGGTCTGGCGCTTCAGTTCCGCGATGATATCTTTCGACAGATTGTAGGGCGGCAGGGAGCAGGCGCTATCCCCGGAGTGGATGCCGGCTTCCTCGATATGTTCCATGATGCCGCAGACGAAGACGTCCTTGCCGTCGCACAGCGCATCCACGTCCACCTCGACCGCTCCTTCCAGATAACGATCGAACAGCAGCGGGTTGGTGCCCAGAAGAGTGTTGATCTGGCCGGTCTTGTCGTTCGGATACTTCGCCCGGATGTCGCCGGGGACGAGTTCGGGCAGGGTTCCGAGCAGATAGGAATTGAGGGCTTCCTCGTCGCGAATGATCTGCATGGCCCGGCCGCCCAGCACATAGGACGGACGTACGACCAGCGGCAAGCCGAGCCTGCCCGCGATCAACCGGCCCTGTTCGACGGAATAGGCAATGCCGTTTTCCGGCTGCTTCAGATCGAGCTTGACCAGAAGCTTCTGGAACCGGTCCCGGTCTTCCGCAAGGTCGATCATGTCCGGGGAGGTACCGAGGATCGGTACGCCGGCCTTCAGCAGCGCCTGCGCGAGCTTCAGCGGCGTCTGGCCGCCGAACTGGACGATGACGCCGTGAAGCGTTCCGTTTTCCTGCTCCTTGCGGATGATCTCCAGAACGTCCTCGGCGGTCAGCGGCTCGAAATAGAGCCGGTCGGAGGTGTCGTAGTCGGTGGAAACCGTTTCCGGGTTGCAGTTGATCATGATGGTTTCATAACCGACCTCTTCGAGGGCAAAGGCGGCATGGCAGCAGCAGTAATCGAACTCGATCCCCTGGCCGATCCGGTTCGGTCCGCCGCCCAGGATGACCACCTTCTTGCGGTCGGAGGGCGTCGCCTCACAGGCGGGGCTGCCCATGAAAGGCGCCTCGTAGGTGGAGTACATGTAAGCCGTGGGGGAGGCGAACTCGGCCGCGCAAGTGTCGATACGCTTGTAGGCCGGATGCACGTCCAGCTCCGCGCGCAGTTTCGCGATGTCGGCCTCGTCCTTGCCGGCGAGGGCCGCCAGCCGGGCATCGGAAAAGCCCATGGACTTCAGCTTGCGCAGCATCTGCCCGCTCTGTGGCAGGCCGTGGGTGCGTACCTTGGCTTCCATGTCGACGATGGCGGCGATCCGGTCCAGGAACCAGGGATCGATGGAGCTGGCCTGATGGATCTCCTCCAGGCTCATGCCAAGGCGCATGGCCTGTGCGACATTGAGCAGGCGCGTCGGCGTCGGAACCGAAATCGCGGCCCGGATGGCGTTCTTGTCGTCGCCCTGATCCAGTCCCGGGATTTCGGTTTCGTCTAGTCCGGTCAATCCGGTTTCCAGTCCGCGCAGCGCCTTCTGCAGGCTTTCGGCGAAGGTGCGTCCGATCGCCATGACTTCGCCGACGGATTTCATCGCCGTGGTCAGAACCGGTACGGAGCCGGGGAACTTCTCGAACGCAAAGCGCGGGATCTTGGTGACCACATAATCGATGGACGGTTCAAAAGACGCCGGTGTGGCACCGCCGGTAATGTCGTTTTCCAGCTCGTCCAGAGTGTACCCGATGGCAAGTTTGGCCGCGATCTTGGCGATCGGGAAGCCGGTTGCCTTGGACGCAAGCGCAGAGGAGCGCGACACGCGCGGGTTCATTTCGATCACGACCAGGCGGCCGTTGTCCGGGTTGACCGCGAACTGCACATTCGATCCGCCGGTTTCCACGCCGATCTCGCGCAGCACCGCGATCGAGGCGTCGCGCATGATCTGGTATTCCTTGTCGGTGAGCGTCAATGCCGGTGCGACGGTGATCGAGTCGCCGGTGTGCACACCCATCGGGTCGACGTTTTCGATGGAACAGATGATGATGCAGTTGTCCGCCTTGTCGCGAACGACTTCCATCTCGTATTCCTTCCAGCCGAGCAGGCTCTCGTCGATCAGGACCTGACCGACCGGAGACGCGTCGATGCCGGAGCGGACGATGGTCTCGAACTCCTCGCGATTGTAGGCAACTCCGCCACCGGTGCCGCCGAGGGTGAAGGCCGGCCGGATGATCGCGGGCAATCCGATGTCATCGAGTGCCTTCATGGCTTCCAGCACACCGGTGGCGCGGTCATAGCCGACGATCTTGCCCTTCTCGTCCCGGATTTCCGGAGATGAGGCGATGGCAGCGCGCGGGTTCTCCAGGCCGATGACATCCATGGCGGCGCGGAATTTCTCGCGATCCTCTGCCTTTTGGATGACGTCGGCACGTGCGCCGATCATTTCGACGCCGAACTCGTCAAGGACACCCATCCGCTCCAGGTCGAGCGCGCAGTTGAGCGCGGTCTGGCCGCCCATCGTGGGCAGCAGGGCGTCGGGGCGTTCCTTCTCGATGATCTTGGCAACGATTTCCGGCGTGATCGGCTCGATGTAGGTGGCATCGGCGAGGTCCGGGTCGGTCATGATCGTCGCCGGGTTCGAATTCACCAGGATAATGCGGTAGCCTTCTTCCCGAAGGGCCTTGCAGGCTTGCGTTCCGGAATAGTCGAATTCGCAGGCCTGGCCGATCACGATCGGACCGGCGCCTATGATGAGAATGGAGGAGATGTCAGTACGTTTTGGCATCGGGGCTCGCATCGGCCGTTTCCGCGCGGGCGTGGAGGCCCACCGGTTCGGCTCGTTCCATTATGAGTGTCAATGTTGGCTGAGCGCGTCTTATAGGGAAAACTGTGAGGCGTGGAAACCCCGCGCGGAGGCTAAATTCCGTTTTCACCGTGCATGGGCGCGCAAAACGTTATTTCCGGGCCGGCGCCTCATCGGGCGGGAGGGCTTTATTCCCGTCAAAATCGACGATTCCTTCCGACAGGGCATAACAGGCGAGCCGAATCGACTTCGGAATTTCGACCGGCCGGCCGTCCCGGTTGCCTTTTTCGTAATACTGGATCATCCGCTTCTTAAGCCCCAGCTGTTCGGCAGCTTCCTTCTGCTTCAGCCCGAGTGACCGTCTCCATTCACGGAACTGGTCCGGGCTCATAACAGGGGTGGCATGTGAGTTCTTGGTATCGGCCATGTCTTGTATCGTGCTTGCCGGTCGAGCAAAGGATCGAGCCTTTGCGGCAAGATGTCCGAAGTCTCTCGTGTTCAGCGGTTACATCCGTTCCGGCTTCCGTGATCCTGCAGGAGCCGGAAAACGGGGCCGGAAACTCATTAACCGACAAAATAATGAAGCGCTACATAAGCTTCGTTTGAAAACAGAAAAATCTTGAACGGTCGGGACTGTCAATGCGGAAGTGCACTTTGTGCCACCTTTGCAGAAGAAGGGACGGGCTCCCGGACAAATCGCCTCATGCGCACACGATTTTGCGTTCAGTGTCGTTTTCCTGCATTATTTTCTGGGGACAGGTTGACCAACCTAAAGGTTGCATCCCAAACTATTCAGACTCAGATTATTCGGAAAGGAATTGTTAACACGTAAAACAAAGCAGAATATAACACTCAAGAATATCGACGTTTTTACAGAGGGCGTAATTTATTTTTTTGCGGACGAAGAGGAGGTGAGATTGTTTTGAGTCCGGACATTTGCTTTTACGCAAGGTTTATTTTGAGATGTATATTTTATGTAAATATTATCGATAATTAATATAATAAAGCGCCTTCAAGGCTGTGCTTCTCAGTGAGATTTGCATAAAGATCATAAGTTGCAGTTTATGTGTTGTGAAAACATCTCTCTTATTAAAAAAAATTCTAATTTTTGGCAATTCGCGCCAAATTCTTGAAATTGACGTGGATTAGCTATTCGAAAATAGTGTAAGAGAGTTATGTGAAAGCTTACACGGCTTGGAGTTCGACCGCTCCCGTTCCTGTCCGTCATGTATCGTGGTGGGGATTGCAGCGATCGCGGGTATTCGGCGTGTGGGACCCGATGAATATGGGGGTGGGCCGTATCATCTGGATGCCGGATAGTCAGCGAGCCGTGAAAAATAACGAGAAACTATCGGGCAAGTTTGATGAACAACATAGCTATGAACATAGTCGCCGTTCCGGATATCGCGGGGCCGGTCGAAAAGGCCGCAACCGAAAACGAAGTTCTAGCAATTTCGGAAATGTCGGAAATGTTCGGCGTCACACTCCGAACACTCCGGTTTTATGAGGAAAAAGGTCTTCTTCATCCCGTGAGGCGGGGTGCGCGCCGCTTTTACGGTTCGCGTGATGTCGGCCGCATGCGCGTGATCCTGCAGGCGAAGAAGATCGGTCTCACGCTGGCGGAAATCCGCCGGGTGATCAAACTGGTCGAAAGCGATACGCCGAAAGTGGACCAGTACCGCGAACTTCAAGGCATCTGCCAGGCGCAGCAGGAAATGCTGCACGAACAGAAGACGCTTCTGGACGAGCAGGTTGCCGAAGTCGACGACGTCCTGACGGCATTGAACAAGCTGGTGGCCGCCAACTGACGGGCCGCGTGGCGCCTTGCTTTCTCCGGCGCGAACACGAAAAGCCGCTTTCTGTCGTTAAAAAGGCCCGGATTGTTTCCGGGCCTTTATTATTTTGCGATCTTTTTGCGGAACCGTCCGGTCATGCCGAGACGGTCAGGCCGCTTTTTTCGTTTCCCGCATGAAATCGGTGAAGCGCTTGAACAGATAGTGGCTGTCACGCGGTCCCGGTGAGGCTTCCGGGTGATACTGGACGGAGAACACCGGCTTTCCTTTAAGGCGGATCCCGCAGTTGGATCCGTCGAACAGGGAGACATGGGTTTCTTCCACGGTATCCGGAAGGCTTGCGGCGTCGACGGCGAAGCCATGGTTCATGGACGTGATTTCGACCTTGCCCGTGGTGTGATCGTGGACCGGATGATTGGCGCCGTGATGGCCCTGATGCATCTTCACGGTCTTGCCGCCGAGGGAGAGAGCCAGCATCTGGTGGCCCAGGCAAATGCCGAAGACCGGAATGCCGCGTTCGACAAGCGCCTTGATGGTCGTCGTCGCATATTCACCGGTTGCGGCCGGATCGCCCGGTCCGTTGGACAGGAACACGCCGTCCGGCCGATAGGCCAGAACGTCTTCAGCTGTGGCGGTTGCCGGCAGCACGGTGACATCGCATCCGGCATCCGTCAGCAGGCGCAGAATGTTGCGCTTGATGCCGAAGTCGAGAGCGACGACCTTGAATTCGGCCGCGCCCGCCTTGCCGTAGCCCTTGTCCCACTCCCAGGTGGTTTCGTCCCAATGATGGGTCTGGGTCGTGGACACGCTCTTTGCCAGGTCCATGCCCTCCAGGCCGGGCCATTCCGCAGCTTTCTTCTTCAAGGCATCCACATCGAATTTGCCGTCCGGCGAATGGGCGATCACTGCGTTCGGGACGCCCTTTTCACGGATCAGGGCGGTCAGTGCGCGGGTGTCGATCCCGCTGATGCCGATGATGCCGCGGGACTTGAGCCACTGATCAAGGCGGCGGGAGGCGCGATAATTGGACGGATCGGTCACTCCGGCATTCAGCACGCAGCCGCGAATGCCGCTGTCGGCGGCCATGTTGACGGTTTCGATATCTTCTTCGTTGGTGCCGACGTTGCCGATATGGGGAAAGGTGAAGGTGATGATCTGGCCGGCGTAGGAGGGGTCGGTCAGGATCTCTTCATAGCCGGTCATTGCCGTGTTGAAGCAAATTTCGCCAACGGCGTCGCCGGTTGCGCCAAGGCCTTCACCCTCGATCACGCTGCCATCGGCAAGTACGAGGAGGGCTGTCGCCGGCTTTATGGACCATGCGTCTGCAGTCGTCATGTCTTGCGTTCCAGGTGTTGTTGGTGACATCATGCGCTGCAGGAAGGGCGTGAGCGCGCGGGCAGGAGCCCGTCAGATTGCCATCTGCATTAAGCGCGGGACTCTAGGGTAAGCCATCTCGATCGTCAACAGAGATCCTGTGAAAAAAAGGCTATATCTTTCAACAACTTGCTTTGTTATGGGTTGAAGGCGGACTTGGGGCGCACTAAAGTTTGCGGCAGCCGCGGGGGCAGTGGAAAAGCATGCGCGAGAAAATAACAGCCGCACTCAAGCAGGCGCAGGAGGTGGGCGAAAAACGCCGAATCGCCACCTTGCGTCTTGTTCAAACCGCCCTGAAAGACCGGGATGTCGCCGCGCGCGATAGCGGTCGGGACGGAGTCAGTGACGACGAAGTCATAGATATCCTGCAGAAAATGGTCCGCCAGCGCGAGGTTTCCGCTCAGGAATTCGAGGAAAGCGGGCAATTGGATCTGGCCGAGCAGGAACGCGTGGAAGGTGAAATCATCCGCGAATTCCTGCCGAAAAAACTGGACGAAGAGGAGATCCGGTCGATCTGCGAGGAAACCGTGCGCGACATTGATGCCCACGGCCTCAGGGATATTGGCCGGTGCATGTCGGAACTGAAGGCGCGCTATCCGGGGAAGATGGATTTTGTTCAGGCCTCCTGTGTGGTCAAGGATCTGCTGCGCTCCGACGGCCCCAAAAACGCGGACAAACCGGCCGAACAGGCCGGCGGAGACGCGTAATGGTGTGAAGCGGCGATGCCGTCCCGGCCTGGAGTTATGCCCAGGTTAGCCACAGGGAGGGATGCGGGCGGTGCGATTCATGCAAGGCGACTCGCTCTGGCCGCAATTTGTACTTATCTTCGCTCATCTGGGTCCGGAGACTGCCGGACACTTTGACCCTATGTGTCCCTGATGAAAATCAGGCTCGTTTCGACGGATTCCATGCGCTTCGACAATCGGCTACTCGATGAAATAAGGGCCCGGATTACACTGTCCGACCTTGTCGGACGGCGGGTGACCTGGGACCGGCGCAAGACCCAGCCCGGCAAGGGCGACTACTGGGCCTGTTGTCCCTTCCATCAGGAAAAATCCCCGAGCTTTCATGTGGACGACCGGCGCAACCGCTACAAATGTTTCGGCTGCGGGGCATCCGGCGATCATTTCCGTTTTCTGACCGAAACCGAGGGCCTGAGCTTTCCCGAAGCCGTGGAGCGGCTTGCCGAACAGGCGGGCGTCGCTCTTCCGGCTCCGGACCCCCAGGCGGCCCGCCGGGAAAAGCAACGCGCCAGCCTCGCCGACGTGTGCGAAATGGCCGCGCAGTTCTTTCAGGCGGAGTTCGCTACCTCGAGAGGAGAAACGGCGCGGGGCTATGCTCTCAAACGGGGGTTCACGCAGGAGATTCTGAGAGAGTTTCGCTTCGGCTACGCGCCGGACAGCCGGGATTCGCTCAAGCGCTATCTGACCGGAAAGGGCGTGCCGGAAGAGATGATGGTCGAGGCTGGCCTGATCATCCGGCCCGAGGGCGGACGCCCGACCTATGACAGGTTTCGCGGACGTCTGATGATCCCGATCCAGGACGAACGGGGGCGGGTCGTCGCTTTCGGCGGTCGGACGCTCGATCCGAACGGTCAGCCCAAATACCTGAACTCGCCGGAGACGCCGCTGTTCCACAAGGGCGTCATGCTGTTCAACGCGCACAGGGCCCGCGAGCCGGCCTTCAAGTCGGGCCAGGCGGTCGTGGTGGAAGGTTACCTCGACGCCATTGCGTTATGGCAGGCAGGCGTGAAACACGTGGTCGCCACGCTTGGTACGGCCTTCACTGAAGATCAGGTGATGCGGCTGTGGAAATTCGCGGCCGAACCGGTCGTCTGTTTCGACGGCGACGTGGCCGGCGTCTCGGCGGCGCACCGGGCGATCGACCGCATCCTGCCGGTTCTGCGAAGTGGTTATTCGTTCCAGTTCTCCTTCCTGCCGGACGGCATGGACCCGGACGACCTCATCAGGGAGCGCGGTCTCGCGGGTTTCGAGGCAGAGGTCGAGCGAGCTCAACCTCTGTTCGATGCCGTCTGGGAGCGGGAGGTTGCCGTTGCCAGGCTGGATACGCCGGAACGCAAGGCGGCTTTGGAAAAGCGCTTCGACGATCTGATTGCGACCATCCGCGACCAACGGGTGCGGCGGCGCTATCAGCTCGACATCAAGCTGAAGCTGTCCAATCTGTTTTTCGAAATGTCCCGGCAACGGCGCGGCGACAGGAACAAGGACAATTTCTCAAGTTATTCCGGAGCCGCTCCGGCCCGGGTCGACGCGCCCGACGCGCCGCTTTTCGGAACGGAACGTCTGGTCTGCGGGCTGTGCGTGCGCTATCCGCAGTTGCTCGACCGGCATCTGGAGCGGATCGCCAGCCTTTGGTTTTCCGACGATCTGCACCGGCGGTTTCGTGATGCTCTGTGCCGGATTGCCGATGACCGGGACGGTGCGCCGGTGACGGAACTCTCAGCCACCGCCGATGAGCCTCTGCAACAGCTTCTGGCGGAGATGATCGCCGATCGCTCGGCCGGCCTGCAGGAGCGCAACGGCGGTGCCTTTTCCGCGCTCATTCAGCGCTTCCCGCTCTTGCGTAATCATCCCCCGGAGGATTTCGTCGAAGCCGTCTTTCTGCATTTCCTGGATGTGCTGGAACTGCGCACCCTGGAAAACGAACTGGAAATGGAGATGGCCGCGAGTGAGGCCGAACTGGACGAGGACGCCTGGAACCGCATCCGCGCCGTTACCCAGGACCTGAGCCGCCGGCGTGAGGAATGTGTGCGCGAGGAGGCGGAACTTGCCGAGCGGGCAAAGAAGATCAAGGCGACGCCGATGCCTGTTCCCGAGCAGGTTTCAGTTGCGGCGGGTGCCTGATGGGGCTAAATCGCCACAAAAGCACATTTTTTTAGCCGAATCTGATTGACCTGCGGCGAATCACACTTGCGAATCGTAAACAGCAAGCTAAATACGGTATCTGCAGCAGCAACCGTCGCGGCATGGCATGAAGCCCCGGGCAATCATTCTCAAAGAGGCTGCAACAACCCGTATCGAACGCGGTGTGGCAAATGGAGCGTCATTTGCCCAGGCGTTACGCTCGTGGTTTCGGGTGAAGGCTTTTTTAGCCGCCTTTGATGCCACGGTTAATTGGGACTTAAGGGACACGGTTTACAACCCGATTCGATAAGCCAATGCAATGGGCTGCGCGGCCGTGAGGCTGGCGCGCCGGTTGTCGGGTCGGAGTAAACAGATTTTGGGCGCGGCGCGGCCGTTCACAACGGGCCGCGGTTCTGGAGCAAAATATGGTAGCTAAGGCGACACAAGCAGACGACACGCAGGAAACCAGCACAGACGGCCCGGACGGCCCCTTGCTCGACCTGTCGGATGCCGCAGTCAAGAAGATGATCAAGGCCGCGAAAAAGCGCGGCTATGTTACCTACGACGAGCTGAACGAAGTCCTCCCCTCCGAACAGGTTTCTTCCGAAAAGATCGAAGACACCATGTCGATGCTGTCTGACATGGGCATCAACGTGATCGATTCGGACGAAGTCGACGACGCGGCCGCGGAAGACGTCGACGGCGGCGGAGACCTTGTCGCGGCAAGTTCCGGCGCGGTCGCCAAGACGACCACGACGAAGGAGCCGACCGACCGGACGGACGATCCGGTGCGCATGTATCTGCGCGAAATGGGATCGGTGGAGCTTCTGTCGCGCGAAGGCGAAATCGCCATCGCCAAGCGCATCGAGGCCGGCCGCGAGGCGATGATCGCGGGCTTGTGCGAAAGCCCGCTCACTTTCCAGGCGATCATCATCTGGCGCGACGAGTTGAACGAAGGCAAAGTTCTGCTGCGCGACATCATCGATCTGGAAGCGACCTATGCCGGTCCGGACGCCAAGGCCGGTCCCGCCAGCGCCAACGATGACGACGAGCCTGGTGATGAGGACGAGGACGGGCAGTCCGCCAGCGCCGCTCCGGAAGCCAGGACCGGCGCCGCGCCCGACGCCAAGGGCGGTGCCGACGAGGCAACCGGCTCCGAAGGTGAGGGCGACGGCGAGGGAGATGACGGCGAGGACGACGACGAGTTCGAAGCCAACGTTTCGCTGTCCGCGATGGAAGCGGAACTGAAGCCGGCCGTCCTGGAAACCTTCGACCGGGTTGCCGACAGCTACAAGAAGCTGCGCCGTTTGCAGGACCAGCTGGTCGAGAACAAGCTGGCCAACCGGACGCTGTCTCCGTCCCAGGAGCGCCGCTACAAGAAGCTGAAGGAAGAGATCGTCATCGACGTGAAGAGCCTGTCGCTCAACCAGAACCGTATCGATGCCCTGGTTGCCCAGCTCTATGACATCAACAAGCGGCTGATGGGCTATGAAGGCCGTCTGCTGCGTCTGGCCGACAGCTACAACGTCGACCGGACCGACTTCCTGAAACAGTACCAGGGTGCGGAACTCGATCCGAACTGGCTGCGCAAGGTGGCGAACCTGTCCACCCGCGGGTGGAAGACCTTCATCGCCAAGGAAAAGGAAACCATTCGCGAGTTGCGTCAGGAAATCCAGACGCTGGCGACCGAAACCGGTCTGGAAATCACCGAATTCCGCCGTATCGTCGCCATGGTGCAGAAGGGCGAGCGCGAAGCGCGGATCGCCAAGAAGGAAATGGTCGAGGCGAACCTGCGTCTCGTGATCTCCATTGCCAAGAAATACACCAACCGCGGCCTGCAGTTCCTGGACCTGATCCAGGAAGGCAACATCGGCCTGATGAAGGCGGTGGACAAGTTCGAATACCGCCGCGGCTACAAGTTCTCCACCTACGCCACGTGGTGGATCCGGCAGGCGATCACCCGTTCGATCGCCGACCAGGCGCGCACGATCCGTATTCCGGTCCACATGATCGAGACGATCAACAAGATCGTCCGGACTTCGCGTCAGATGCTGCACGAGATCGGCCGCGAGCCGACCCCGGAAGAGCTGGCCGAAAAGCTGCAGATGCCGCTGGAAAAGGTGCGCAAGGTCCTGAAGATCGCCAAGGAGCCGATCTCGCTCGAAACCCCGATCGGGGACGAGGAAGATTCGCATCTGGGCGACTTCATCGAGGACAAGAACGCGGTCCTGCCGATCGACGCGGCGATCCAGTCGAACCTGCGCGAGACCACGACCCGCGTGTTGGCGTCGCTGACGCCGCGCGAGGAACGCGTGCTGCGCATGCGCTTCGGTATCGGCATGAACACCGACCACACGCTGGAAGAAGTCGGCCAGCAGTTCTCGGTGACGCGCGAACGTATCCGCCAGATCGAGGCCAAAGCGCTCAGAAAGCTGAAGCACCCGAGCCGGTCGCGAAAGCTGCGGTCGTTCCTCGACAGCTAACGGCCTTAGTCATTAGAGCGCTTTTCTAAAACCCGGCTTTTCGCCGGGTTTTTTTTGTTGTAATGGTTGTAATATTTTCGGAACTTTGGAGCGTAAGTTGAAAAGCAATTTCGAACTCGACGTTTCTGAAGATTTGCGGCCAAGAGTATCAAGGGAGCTGGGTATTCCCTTGGAATGGGATGAGGCTATAGATAAGCTTCCATCTCTTCCATTGCATAGCATTTCGGGAATATCCGTATTTCTTATTCGATTCTACAGAAAGAATAGATCGGAAAATATTGGAAATCGGTGTGCATTTGAGCCGAGTTGTTCACGGTATGCCGAGTTATGCTTCCGCATGTTTGGGTGGCGTTCTGGGTTTATTCTAACCGTGAAACGTCTGATGCGATGCAAGGCTTGCAACGGCGGTCTGGATTTGCCTCCGAACGTGGATGCTAACTGGTATAAGGATTTGGAGGAAAGAGTATGCAATATCGCGTAGAGAGCATTGGAGCAGCATTCTCCGATAAGGCAATCAGTGATTTGTCCACCTTGCTTAGTTCTCGTTCAAATGAAGGATGGGAGCTTCACACAGTTTTTTCCGTCGAGAAAAAGGGATGCTTAGGTTCTAGCGAAGGTCAGACTTATTTGGCGATCTATCGCAAAAAATAAAAAAATCAATATTTGTAGTACGGATCGAATACTGCGCGATTTTTATAAACTCCGTGTGTCCTTGTCTTGCTGATGCCGTGCGGGAAACAGGTGCTGCTGCGCATGCGCCGGCAGGACTATCGACCACACGCCGGAAGAAGTCGGCCTGCAGTTCTCGGTGATCCGCGAACGCATCCGTTAGATCGAGGCCAAGGCGCTCAGAAAGCTGAAGCAGCCGAGCTGGTGGCAAAAGCTGCGGTCGTTCTCCTGGACAGTTAAACGGACGGACTACTCAAAAGAAGAAAGACCCGGCGGTAACACCGGGTCGATGTGTCGACAAAGCTCTATCCATTCCATGGTCGCTCCGGTCAAGCGACTACGCGAGCTGGGGCTGGGGAGGCAAAAGCCCAACGGTTTCAAGACTATTCATGTGAAAAAGGTCGTGGCTCGCCGGTCCTGGATTTCCGATGACGCTTCGTCCAGGATGAGTTAAACGGAGTTTGGTATCAATCTCGCCCGGCGGTAACGCCGGTTTTTTTGTCTGGAGCCATTGAAAGCGTTGGGGCATCCCCGGAAAAGTGAATCCTGCCTTGGTAACGCCGGGTTTTTTGTTTGTACCTGATGCTCTAGGTTCAAAAGTGGTGGTCGATGTCGGAAAGGTTCCCGATCTCAGTGCAGATGACAAAAGGTGACCGGACCTTTGCGTCCGACGCGCCCGCTTTGACCCTGATTCCCGCCAATGATGCGCCGATTCACGAGACACGGCGCACGTACCGCTGGTTTTTTGGCGGAGAACTCGCCGTCTCCCTGCTTCTGCACGCGCTTGTGGCGGTGGCCCTGACTGGTGTTGTCGCCCGGCAATTTGCCCAGCCCCAGGTGGACCCGATCAGCGTGGAACTGGTGGCGCCTCCGGAGGCCGAAACACCGGAACCAAAGGAGCAGGAACTCAAGATTCCGGAGCTTGAACAACCGAAACCGGAAGTGCCGGAGCCGGAAGAAAAACAGCCGCCCGAGCAAAAGCAGGAAGAAGAAAAGCCGGAGGAAAAGAAGCAGGAAGCGCCACCGCCTCCGCCACCACCCCCGCCATCGGAACAAAAGCCGGAAGAAAAACCGGCGGAGCCGGAAAAGCAGTCCGAGCCGGAAAAGCAGTCCGAACCCGAAAAGAAGGCGGAGCCGGACAAGACCGCTGAGGAAAAGCCTGTTCCGGAAATCCTAAAGCCGGTGGTGGAGTTCGGTGACACCGACAGCGGACCGCGCAAGGCCGAGGACGGATCGGCGGCGCAGGAGGCGAATACCTCCGAGCAGCCCGAGGACGAGCCGACAGAGACTGAGAAAGCCGGGCAGGAGACCGGAGAGCCGGAAGATGCGCAGAAGGCGGAAACCGACCCTGCCGACACTCCGCCGGACGAAACGGCTGACGATCAGGAGAAGCCTCAGGAAGAGCAACCTCAATCCGAGCAAACGGAAACAAATTCTTCCGAAGCGCCCGCGCCACAGATCCTGACATCGGATACGGCAGCAGATGCAGCGCCCGATGATTTCGGGACTGTCGGGCGGATCGTGACTTCGGCCACACCCGCACCGAAGCCCGCGCATCGTCCGGCGGCGAGAACCGCTTCGAACACGGCTGCGAATTCAGGAGGGACAAGCGGGAGGTCCGGGCGATCGTCTCCCCGGCTGGCGGAGGCACGGCAGCTGTTTTCCGATTCGATCCTTGGCGGGCAGCGGGCGAAGACGGCCATGGCCGGCATGCCTCCCGGGCAGAGGCTGAACCTCCTGTGCATGACCGAATTACGGGCTCAGTTGCAGGACTGGGATCCTGCCCGCCCGCCGGAAATGCTGCCTTCGTTCAGGCCCCAGGGGGGCAATGTGCTGGAACCGAGGCAGGCCGCCTATGGCTCGCGTGGCGATTGGTACGACCTCAATTTCCGCTGCGAGACCGATAAGGGCGTAACGCGGGTGGTGAAATTCTCGTTCAGGATCGGCCCGCCGATCCCGCCGGCCAAGTGGCAGGCGCGCGGGCTGCCGCCTTTTTGAATTTTCAAAGGAAACGGCGCGAGGAGTAGTCCCCGCGCCGCTGATGTTGTCAGGCCTTAGGCCGCGCTCTCGTCGCGCAGGCGGACGAGGTCGTGCATCAGGCCGCCGGTGCCGTTGTGGACCGTCAGGCGGTCCACCTTTTCGGCGATGGCTTCGAGCGCTTCCAGTTCCTTCAGCCGCAGCATGACCGGGTTTTCGGCCATGACCTTCGCGGTGTTCAGAAGCGAACGGGTGGCGTTCGTTTCCTCGCGGCGCCGGATCACGTTGGCTTCGGCTTCCTTTTCGGCCTGCACCACCATGTTGAGGATCTCGCGCATTTCCCCCGGCAGGATCACGTCCTTCAGGGTGATGTCGGAGACCTCAAGCCCGATCTTCGCCATATCGGCGCGGACCTTGTCGGCGGCTTCCGCGTTGACCTCGCCCTTCTTTTCCAGGATCTGGTCAAGCTTCATGGCGCCGAGGGTCCGGCGGTAGGCGACCTGCAGCGCCCGGTAGAGCGCGTCGGAGAAGTCCTTCACGTCGTGGGCGGCGGTCACCGGATCGACAACGCGGTAATCCGCGGTGATGTTGATCCGGATGGTCACCCGGTCGAGGGTCAGGACTTCCTGGCCGGTCACGTCCAGGCTCTGGCGCTTCAGGTCGATCACCTTCTGGGTGACCGTCCGGCCCGCCTTCCAGTAAGCGTGGATGCCCGGTTCCTGGACGGCGGTCATCACACCGTCGATGTAGACGAGCGCGACCTGGCCGTCGGCGACCGGCACGATGACGAACTGAGCCGTCTGCTTGGCATCGCCCAGACGACGCATCAGCGCGGCCGGGACGACCGGTTCCGCCTGCGTGTCGATCACGGTCACGGTCCACGGACCGGTGACGGTCCACAGGACCAGCCGCTGGTCCGGCCCCATGACGGAATAGACCCGGCCATCGCGTTCCACCACGGCCACTTCGCCGGGCTTCGTCCGGACGACCGTCAGGTGCTCAGCTGCAATCTCGGGGAGTTTGTCGAAGAGCGCCTTTTCGTAGGGCGAGCGGAATTCGGGCGCGGCCAGGTTATGCCGTTCGATCACGAGTGAACCGCTTCCATTCGGCAGCCAGTATTCGCCCGGCGTCAGAATGGTCCGCAGTTCGCCCTTCACCAGGTGGAGAGCCCGTTCGTTTTCCTGGATCAGCACGCGGGTGCGGCCCAGGATCTTTTCGAGAATTCGCATCATCTTCGTTACTCCTTCCATCGCGCTAAGGCACTTTGGTCGTCCTTTCTGTTTGTCTGTTTCGTTTCAGTCCCGGGTCCGCGGATGCGGGAGATCCGAAGGGAGCACCGGAGCCTACGCCGGGCCGGAAGCAAGCGGACCTTGCGGCGGACAGGCAGAGCGCGCCTGTTCGAAAACAGGCGGTTTCGGCAAGTCCGCGGCGCGGTCATTGCGACAAGCCGGGCGGGAGCGCCGGGCATCGGCAAGGCTTTCCCGGCCGCGCGAAAGCGGCGGGTCAGGCTTGCGTCCGCAAGCTCCCTTCAAATCCCGCAATTGAGACAGCGTGAGTGGCTGTTGGCTTTACAGGCCAGATCGGGAGTTGAACCCGAACCCCGAAGGGCTACCTCTTGGAGCGGGAGTTGAACCCGCGACCGTCGGATTAAAGGTCCGATGCTCTACCAACTGAGCTATCCGTGTTCACATGACAGGAGTCGAACCTGCTTTCTCCGGGGGAAGACCCGGCGCTATACCGATGAGCTTCATGTGACGTTGTCCGATCCCGAGGCAGTGTCCGTACATGAAAGGGCAGGGCCCGATCACGCGGGAGGCCGTAAAATGGCCAAACCGTTGACATCCGCACCGGTGCGGCGACCGGGAGGCGTGACATAAGGGAAAGGCCCCCGGATCCGCAAGAGGGATATTGGAAAATTTTGCAAGGGTTCATCCTTGTGTTGCATTTGAGCAACTTCAGGTGGCGGATGACGGTGGAGCCGAAAGGGTGGTCAACAGGTGCTAGACGATGGCTAAATCCCGTCTTGCCACTGCCATCAAGGACAGGCAAACTTCCGGTCCGACTTCTTCTTCTCCGGTCCAATCAGGTCCCTCATCATGTCAAATTCCCAAACCCGCTTTCTGCTGGATACCTATTTTGCCGCCTTCAATGCCGGGGACACCGGAAAGATGGAGGAGATGGTCACCGATGACCTGATCCATGACGTCAACCAGGGCGAACGGCGGGTGGGTAAGGACAAGTTCTGGGCGTTCAATGTGCATATGACCCGCTGCTACAAGGAGCGGCTGTCGGATATCCTGCTGCTCATTTCCGAGGACGGTTCGCGGGCTGCAGCGGAATTTGTCGTCTCCGGGACCTACCTGGACGACGACGAAGGCCTGCCGGAGGCCAAGGGGCAGACCTACAAGCTTCCCGCCGGCAGCTTTTTTGAGATCCGCGACGGCAAGATCGCCCGGATCACGACCTACTATAATCTCACGGATTGGATTTCTCAGGTCGAGAAGGCGGGATAAAAGACGAGGTCCGGGCGAGGGGCACGGGCATCTTGCGGTGTGCCGCTAATGCGGCTCGCATGTCACGGTGCTCGCGGGCGTCGGATTGGCGGGCGCGCCGGGACACCAATCCTCAAAATTCCGGATATAGGCGGTTCGCCGCACGGTCTGGCTTATGCCATCAGCCGCGGTGGCGGCCTCTGCACGTTCCGGGAACAGCACCAGCGAACGAAGCCAGCCGTCCCGCTCCGCCAGGAATGCACCGGGATAGTCCGGTTTGATGCGCGCGATCTCATGAAGGGCGCTGGCTTTGTCCTTGTCCGCTCCGAAAACGACGGCCCATTGGGTCGTCGCGGTGCCTTGTGACGGGCTGACCGTCACCGTTTGCTCGCTTTGCCGGATGGCGTTGCTGATCTGGCTCGAAACGGTTGTGGCTCCCTCTGCGGCATTTGTTCGAAGATCCGGCGGCAGAAGATTCTCGAGCCTCTCGATTTCCGCATTGGCGATGGCGAGTTCGTCGACGTTCTTCTGAATGACCTTTTCCCGCTCGATCACTTCCAGTTTCCAGCCCGCAATGGCCAGTTCCTTGACCTTCAGTCCGGCACGTTCCAGCCGGTTGAAAACGGTTGCGGAAAGTTTTTCGGGAAAGAAGAAAACGCCGGTGAGGAAGGCGACCAGGAGGACCAGCAGCACGGTCGTTGCCACCGAAGAGATTACCTCCGAATAGTCCTTGATGCGCATTTGGGACCCTCCGCCGTGCATATGCGTGTGCCGGGTCATTATGCACCAAAACCGTGTATTTAAAAATCCTTGCATCCGTTCGGAGCTGGGATATAACTATAAAACTAGAAATATAGTTATATTGGAGCGGGGCGACTTGAAATGGATCTGGAAGAAGCCGCGCAAGGGTTTGCTGCTCTGGGATCGGAATCGCGCCTACAGGTGGTGCTCACTCTTGTCAGGGCGGGAAGAAGCGGGCTGACCGTTGGCGACATTCAGGCGCGGACCGGCATGGCCGCGTCGACGCTCGCTCATCATCTGAAATTTCTGACGTCCGCTGGGCTGATCCAGCAGGAAAAAGCCGGCCGGGCCGTAATCAACCGAGCCGCCTTCGATCATCTGGAAGGGCTTGCCGGCTACATCCTGAAAGAATGCTGCGTCGAGGAAAACGGCTGTGCAGCCGCATGCGCCCCTGAGGAGGAGTTCGTATCATGACCGATATTACGCCGGCTAAATCCTCCTGTTGTGCGACACCTTCGGGCGATTCCTGCTGTGCGCCCGAATCGTCATCCATCCCGTGGAAGCAGATCCTGCTGACGCCGTGGACGCTGGTCGTGGCCGTGCCGCTTCTGGTGCTGGTTTTCGATCCGGGCGAGGCCGGTTCCGTGACGCTGTTCGCGATCCGGGCTTTCGTGGGGACGCTTCCATATATCGTTGCTGCCGTCTTGCTGATCGCCTTGCTGAAGGCGGCTGGTGCGGAAAGCACCATCGGGCGGGTGTTCGAAGGCCGTGAGACCCAGGCCATTGTTCTGGCTGCCCTGTTCGGCGGTCTGGCGCCGTTCTGTTCCTGCCAGGTGATCCCGTTTATCGCCGGCTTGCTGGCGCTCGGGGCGCCGCTACCGGCGATCATGGCCTTCTGGCTGTCGTCGCCGTTGATCGATCCGCCGACGCTGCTGATCACCGCTGCCGCGCTTGGCTGGCCGTTCGCCATCGGCAAGGCGGTCTTTGCCGTTGGGCTCGGTCTCTTCGGCGGCTTCACCGTCAAGGCGCTGGTGAGCGGAGGGCTGTTTTCAAATCCGCTCAAGCCAAGAACCTCGGGCGGTTGCGGCTGCGGGCGGTCGCCCTTCAAGGGCAAGCCGCTGTGGCGGTTCTGGCAGGAAAAGGACCGCAAGGCCGTCTTCGGCACCGAACTGAGGATCAACGCCCTGTTTCTCGCCAAGTGGCTGGCGCTTGCCTACGCCCTGGAAGCGGTGCTGGTCACCTATGTGCCGGCGGACCTCATCGCACGGGCCGTTGGTGGTGACGGACTTCTGCCGATCGTCACGGCCGCGCTGGTCGGCATGCCCGCCTATCTCAACAGCTACGTGGCCCCGCCTCTGCTTTCCGGCCTTGTGGACCAGGGAATGAGCCCGGGTGCGGCCATGGCCTTCATGATCGCCGGCGCGGTCAGCTCGATCCCGGCGATGGCGGCGGTGTGGTCGCTGGTTCGGCCCGGGGTCTTTGCAAGTTATCTCGGCCTCGGCCTTGCCGGCGCGGTCGCTTCCGGCGTGATCTTTCAGTTTTTCATTTGAGGATAATGCGATGCTGACCCATGTCACCGTCACCGTGGCGCCTGAAGAAACCGGGAGCCGTCAGTTGCTGGCGCCGGTCGGCCTGCCGACGCCCCATCAGGTTCCGGTCCGCTTCGCAGTGGAGGGGGCGGACTTCGAGCTGACCGCGGAGGCGACGACCGGGCAGATGGCTGCGCTGGTGTCTCTTGAACCCGATGTTCCGATTACATTCTGTTACACCTTTGCCGAGGGAGGCCCCGGCTATCCGGATCTCCTGTTCCGTCCGCGTCTTAATCGTTACACGAAGGCAGCCGACGCGCTGGTCCGCGATGCGCGGCTTCTGGCGGATGGTGCTCGTGACGGCCACGCGGCCATCGAGGCGATCGTCAACGACGTGGCGGAAAAATTCGTCTACGGCCACCCGGACGTGCGTTTCAATGACGGTCTGGATGAAATCCCCTATCTGACCTGTGGCATCACAGAAGGGTCCTGTGTCGACATCAATACCTATCTGATCGCCTGCCTGCGCGCGGCCGGTTTCGAGGCCGGCTATGTGACCGGCTATTTCTTCCCCGAGGAAAAGAACGGCTGTTGCGACGATATGCATTGCTGGGTGGTCACCCGACACAATGGTGTGGTTCTGGAGTGGGATATCGCCCATCACCTGAAAATGGGCAAAGGCCCGATCTGCTGTGGCCTCAATCCCAAGCCCGGCATCCGGGTCGCCATGGCCCATTCCATGGGGCTCGATTTCCCTCAGCTGGGTATTTCGGGCGCCAAGCTGATTGCTGAACCGAACTGGGTCAATGGCGACGGCACGCTGGCGCCGGCCGCGCTCACTATCCGGATGCGGAAAACGCAGCCGGATGCAACCGAAGCAGCCGCCTAGATCGCCCGATGCTCTAACTTGCCTTGCTCGGCCGCTGCCGGCTGAAGACCATCTTCTGTTTCGCAAGGCGGTCCGAGGGGCCTATCCAGGCATAGGCCAGGAGGGCAGGCTCGAGATTGGAGACGGTGATCCGGTGGGTGTGTTCCGGCGGATTGAAGATCATCGACCCGGGCGCGTAGACGCCCTGATGGTTTTCCGAAACCGCGCCGGACAGGCAGATGTAGCTTTCCGAAATGCCGGCATGAGCATGGGACGGATAGGTGCAGCCAGGGGCAAACAGGACGAAGCCCAGGATGACCTGATCGGTGAGGACCGGTCCATTGGGGCCGCAGACTTCCGCATAGGCGTAGGTTTTTTCCAGGCCGCGCGGAACCTTCTCGTAGCCGTATTGCCAGGTCAGATTCTGCTGGATGGATTCGATGGAGCGGATGAAGGGGGCGGTGCGTTCCAGCTTGCCCTCGTCGAGTGCCCGTTTAAGGTGAACGTTTACCGGCTTGTCCGCCGGGCTATCGAACTGCAACAGCGGATTGGCCTTTACGACCCTGCTGATGGCCTCGCGCACGGCGCGCTGGTGACCACGGATCCGGTCGCTGCCGCCGGACGACAGAAAACGATAGAGCTCATAGTATTCCTTGAGCAGGTAACCCCAATCCGGCAGATCGGCCAAGCGTCGTTCCAACATCGCGCCTCCCAGGCGTTTCTCATATCCGCGAGCGGACAGTCTTCAGGCGTCAAAAAGTCCGCTGCCCGATCATGAGCGATATCCCACACGGGACGGAACGGACGGAATAACATTGCGACCTAATGTAGCTTGCGCCCGACATATGGTCAGCTACTGTCGAATTGAAACTCTCCAGAACCGGATTTCACATGAAAGTCATCGTTGTTGGGGCCGGTGTTTCCGGCCTGTCCACCGCCTGGGCGCTTGCCCGGCAGGATGTAGACGTCACGCTCATCGAGCAGGGCCCGATCCCCAATCCCCTGTCGGCGTCCGGCGACCAGCACCGGATCATCCGCCGTGCCTATGGCGGCCAGGGCGGCTACCAGCGGCGCATCGGTGCGGCCTATGACGCCTGGGATCAGATGTGGGAGGATCTCGGCCGGAAGCACCTTGTCGACACAGGCTTTCTGCTTCTGTCGCAGGAGCCGGGAGACGAGGGCGAGGAATACCGGGACGGCCTGATTGCCGGCGGTTATCCGTTTGAGCAGATGTCCCCGGCAGAAACCGGCGAACGCTTTCCCTTCATCGACGGCGCCACGATCCGCTTCGGCGCCTACAGCGAGGAAGGCGGGGTGCTTCTCTGCCAGAAGATTGCGTCGGACATGCGCGACTGGCTGATCGCTTTTGGAGTGGATGTGCGCGAAAACGCCAAGGTGGTCTCTCTCGACGAGACATCGGGCAGCGTGCGGCTTGAAAACGGCGATGAGTTGACCGCCGACCGGGTTGTGGTGACCGCCGGCGCCTGGGTTCTGGGTCTTCTGCCGGATCTCGCCGCATCTCTGACCACCTACCGGACGGCGGTCGCCTATCTGACGCCGCCGGCGGACCTCAAACCCCATTGGGAAAAGGGACCGGTCATTCTGGATGTGGGCGGCAAGGTCGACGGTTATGTGCTGCCGCCGGTGGCCGGAACCGGGCTGAAGGTCGGCGCGGGGTGTCACAAATACCAGACCACCCCGGATAAGGACCGCGACGCGGTGCCGGGTGAGGGCGTGCGCTTGCGCGACTACTTTTCACCACCGTTCGCGCGGATCGGCGAATATGGCGTGGCCGATGTGGTCACCTGCGCCTACACCTTCACCGCCGACGAGCATTTCTTTCTGAGCGAGCGGGGCAAGGTGGTTGCCGTTTCAGCTTGTTCGGGGCACGGCTACAAGTTCGGTGCGGTGGTCGGACAGAAAGTCGCCGCCGGGGTGCTCTCCGGCGACGTGGATGAGGCACGGATCTGGCTGGAGGCGCGGGACTGACCCGCGCCGGATCGGGTCGAACTCAGGCGGGTCGAACTCAGGCCTTCGACGAAAGCATCCGCTGCATGGTGGCGTCCTTGAGCACGAACTTGTGCCACAGGGCGCCGACGATATGCAGCACGATCAGGACGATGAACACCGGCTTCAGGAGTTCATGGATCTCGCCGGCGGGCCTGATTCGCAGGAACCAGGCGGCAAGGCCGGTCAGGGGGGCTGCGATCAGGAGAAGGTAGAACAGCCCGTGGATCGTCTTGGCGACCGTTTCCTGAAGCTTGGGGCCGGGAATGAGCGCGGGTGCGCCGTGGGAGAGCCGCAGGGCGATCCGAGCAACCATCAGCACCAGGATCGCGATCCCGGACCAGATGTGGGCGTTGCCCATGATGAAGGTGATCGTGTCGGGCGTCGTGCCGTCGCGCAGGGCATGGCCGTAATCGCCCATCGATTCACCGAAAATGAGCTGGAAGAAGACGAGAAGGGCAATGGCCCAGTGCAGGAAAATCTGGGCACGGCTGTAAGATGCGGGCTGGCTAACGGACATGGCTCACCTTCAGACATAAAAATTCATCGGCCGCGACTGTGACGGCGATTCCCAGCTTAGCGACTGGTTCTTTCATTGTTTTGGATTTTTTGTCGCAATCTGTAACAGGACGCGCCAACGGGCCATGAAAAAAAGCGGGCCCGAAGGCCCGCTTGATATCCTGAAATCCGCTTCCCGCGACTTCAGGCTTTCGCCCGGCCTTCCTCGACCGCATCCAGGATGAAGCGGGGCAGGGCGAAGGCGGCTGCGTGAACGTCCGGCGTGTAATACCGCGTCTTGAAGTCGGCTGCCCTGAAACGCTCTTCCAGTATCGCGACCGGGGTCTTGCGCAGGTCCGCATTGTCGCTGGCCCAGCCGAGCGCCATGTGGCCGCCGAAATAGGTCGGGATCGACGCGATATAGGCTGCCGCATCCGCATAGGTTTTCGAGAACCGTTTGATGCTGGTGACCAGTTCCTGGCGCTGCAGGAACGGCACGCCGTTCTGGGTGACGAGCACGCCGCCCGGTGTCAGGCACCGGTGAACGCTGTCGTAGAACGCTTGCGAGAACAGGATCGCGCCCGGTCCTTGCGGATCGGTGGAATCGACGATGACCACGTCGAAGCGCCGGTCCGTTTCGGCGACGAACTTCATGCCGTCGGCAATCACAAGGTCGAAGCGCGGATCGTCGAGGACGCCGGCATTGAAGTCCCCGAAGTGCTCCTTGGAGAATTCGACGACGGAGGCGTCGATTTCCACCTGGGTGAGCTTTTCGACCGAGGCGTGCTTCAGCACCTCTTCGGCCAGGCCGCAGTCACCACCACCGACGATCAGCACGTTGCGAGCCGCCCCATGGGCCAGGATCGGCACATGGGACATCATCTCGTGATAGATGAACTCGTCGGCCGTCGTCACTTGGGTGATGCCGTCCAGCATCAGAACCTTGCCGAACACCGGATTGGTGAACAGCACCAGATCCTGATGTTCGGTTCGATCCTGATAAAGGATGTCCTCGCAGCTGTAGCTGACCTCGACACCCGGATGGAGTGTTTCGTTGAACTTCAACCCACTGCTCATGCCACTTCCTTGCCGCGCAGCAGTTCGGAGACGGCGGTGCGACCCGGGGTGAAGGCTTCGCGCAGCACGTCGACGCAGCGTTCCGGCCTGGCGTCGCCGCACATGAACACGTCGAAGGCGGCATAGCCGGCCTCCGGCCACGTGTGGACCGAGATATGGCTTTCGGCCAGCACCGCGACGCCGCTCACGCCGGTCGGCTCGAACGGATGCAGGTGAATGTGCAGCAGGGTTGCCCCGGCTTCTTCGACACAGGTCCTGAGCGTCTCCTCGATATAGGGGAGATCGTCCAGACGCTCCGCGTCATAGAGATCGATAATCAGATGCGCACCAGCGCAGCGGACCCCTTGTCTTTCGATGAAGTGGTCCAGGCGATCTTCCGCATCCAGCGCAGCGACCGCGTTCGATTTTACGTCTTCCTTCTGGGTGGTGCTTCTTGGCTCGGCAGCGTCCATGACGCCTTCTTCAACCTGAGCCTCCAAGTCCATCCCCAGTTGGAAGAGGGCGACGTTTTCCATTACGCTCTCCCCAACCAGCAGATGAGACCGGATCAAAACCGGAGCCGCGTACATACGAATTTTCGGCAAGGGATTCAATGGGTGTTTTTATGAAATTAATTAAGCCGGCTAATGATATCCCAGATCGAGGAGGGCACCGTGACGATTGAAATCAGGATCCTGAAGGGAGACGAACTGAAAGCGGCCCTGCCGGCGCTGGCCGGATTGCGCATTTCTGTGTTCCGCGACTGGCCTTATCTCTATGACGGCTCGGTCGACTATGAAGAAAAATATCTGGCGCGTTATGCGGATACGGATGGCGCGGTGATTATCGGGGCCTTCGATGGCGCCTTGGATGGGGGGCGTCTTGTCGGCGCCGCCACCGGTCAGCCGCTCATCCACGAGGTTACCGCGATCCGCCGCCCCTTCGAGGAAGCGGGCCTGGATCCGGCGGAGGTGTTTTACTTCGCCGAATCCGTCCTCGATCCGGACTATCGCGGCCGGGGCATCGGCCATAGGTTCTTTGACGAACGCGAGGCCCATGCCCGCTCGCTTGGATGTTCGACGGCCGCCTTTTGCGCCGTCATCCGGCCTGACAATCATCCCTTGAAACCGGCGGACTACTCACCGCTCGATCCCTTCTGGACAAAGCGTGGCTATCGCAAACTGAACGGGGGAATCGTCTATTTTCCGTGGCAGGACGTGGGCGAGCCGCAGGAGACGGAAAAACCGATGCAGATCTGGATCGGCGATCTGTGACCGCCGATCCGTGGCAGATGGAGCTGCCTACTGGGCGATTTCCCAGACGATGTTTACAGTCGCCGACAGGGTCTCTTCGCCGGCCTCGACCGGCACGGGGGCGGAGGACATCACCATCATCTTTTCCGAGCGCACCGCATAGGGGCGCGGGATCGAGACACCGTCTTCGGAGATCGACAGGATGCGTCCGAGTTTCACCCCGGCGGCGGCGGCATAGAGATCGGCCTTGCGCCGGGCGTCCGCCACGGCTTCTTTGCGCGCTTCATCCAGTTTCTCGTTCGTGTCGCTGACGGCAAAGCTGAGGCCGTCGACCGAATTGGCGCCTGATGCGACGACTGCGGTCATGATGGCGCCGAGTTTATCCAGCGCGCGCACGCGTACGGTGACGCCGTTGGAAACCTCGTAGCCAACGATCTTGGGTGCTTCGCTCTGGAGCTGGCTGAGAACTTTCCGGTCCTCGTAGCGCGGTTGGATCGAAAAGCCGCTGGTCTGGACGTCCTTTGCTTCGATGCCGGCGGCCTTGATATCGGCGATCACCTTGGTAATCGCTGCGGTGTTGGCCTCAAGCGCCTCCGGCGCGGAGGCGCCGACCGTGACGACCCGTGTTGTGACCACAGCCATGTCCGGGGCAACGGAAATCTCGCCTCTGCCTTGCAGGCTGATCGTGGCGGGTTTTTCCGCCGCCATTGCGGACGGGACGGGGCCGAAGCTGACGATAGCCACGGCAAGAAGCATGGCGGACAGAGTGGGGTAGCCTTTCGGCAGTCGGCGGGAGATCTGCGAAAGCCGGAATAGTTGCGACATGGATCCTCTCTAGGGCATGGAAAAATCGATTTTCAGAAGCTGCGGGTTGATTGGGGCGGTGTGATGACGTGCCGGTTCATCTGACGTTCATCGGTCGGTTCCCGCGTCATCTGGTGTCATGGCCGTGGACACCAGGCGCATCACGTCCGGGTGGATCGGCGATCGCGCCATTCGCCGACAGCAGCACAGCGACCGGGCGGGAGGCTTCGAACTTGGAACAGACGATCATGATCAGGACGGTGAGCGGCACGCACAGCACCATGCCGACCGCCCCCCAGATGGAGCCCCAGAAGGCGAGCGACAGCATGATCACCAGGCCGGACAGGTTGAGGCTTGATCCCATCAGTTTGGGCTCGATCAGGTTGCCGATCGAAAACTGGATCGCGCCGAGACCGGTGGCGATGACGAAGAACGGCACAAGATCGTCATAATAGACGACCGCGAGCAGGCTCGGAAAGATCACGCTGACCAGCGAGCCGATCGTCGGAATGTAGTTCAGCAGAAAGGCGATGAAGCCGAACAGCGGCGCGTACGGCAGATCCATCACCGTCAGCACCAGGCTCGTGAGCACGCCGGTCGCGATGCTGACGACGGTCTTGATGCTGAAATAATGCAGGATGCTTTTGTTGATTTCCGACCTTACGGCAAAGGCCGCTCTCGCCTTGGCCGGGTCGGTGAACACCCGTTCCAGCTTGAGGTCGAAGGTCGACTGCTCCAGAAGCAGGAATAAGGTGTAGATGAAGACCAGCGACGCGGAGCCGGCCACGGTGGTCACGAAGCCGGCCCCGGCGGTTACCAGTTTGGGCACGATGGCGTCTGGCAGGAAATCCTCCAGCTTGATCGGGTCGTTCAGATGGACCAGGCCCGAGATCTGATCGAAGACCTCTTCCAGGCGGCCCTGATAGACCGGGGCATCCCGCGCCAGTTGCGCCAGGTTCGCGGCCACCATGTCGAAGACGAAGGTGCCTGCGATGAAGATGGTCGCAAGCGACAGCGGGAAGGCGATCCAGCCGGGCAGGTGCCGGTCGCCCAGGCGGATGAGTTGAAACCCGTGGGACAGGGCGTTGATCAGGTACCAGACGATCAGAGCGATGACGAAGGGCAGGAGCAAAGTCCGGCCCGCCACCAGCAACCAGCCAACCAGGACGACCAGGATGATACTCAGGGTCACGTTGAGCAGGGACGACCGCATGATGGCTCCGCAAATGAGGTGCTTTTTCTTTTGGTACAGAACCGGGGCGGTCGTGCAAAGTGTGTTTTCAAGGGAAACCGGTGCGTGACCGGCAGCGGCTAGTGATTTTCGGGGCCGGATCGCCGCGGACCGGCTCAAGAGACTTGCTCGTGCCGATTGCAATGGTGTAGGTAGCTGAAAGCACCGCCGCCGCAGGGCTCATGCCCTGCCTTCCGCCGGTCAAGGGCCTGTAGCTCAATTGGTTAGAGCCGTCCGCTCATAACGGATTGGTTGGGGGTTCGAGTCCCTCCGGGCCCACCACTTACAATGTGTCGGTCGCGAAGCGCTGCACCGACGTGAGAAAGTTCTGGAGCGTTTGGGAGCGGTCTTCTTTCCGCCAGATCATGGATACGTCGTGTTCCGCATTCCGCTCCGCGATCTCGACAAATGCGACATCGGAGAACACGCTGCTGCCGAGCGAGGCGGGAACCAGCGATACGCCCATTCCCTGTTTCACCAGTGCCACGACGGTGAACCAGTGCTGTATGTGGAACCGCGTGTCCAGTTCCAGGTCGGCGGCGCGCAGCAGCGCGGTGATCTTGTCATAGTAATGCGCTGCAAAGACGCGCGAAAAAACCATGATCCGCTCCCCGGCCAGTTCCGAAATGCGAATGCGGCTCTTGGTGGCCAGACGGTGCCATCGCGGAAGGCAGGCGACGAGCCGTTCTGTTTCCAGCGTGCGTGAGACAAGACCATCGGGGAGCGGGACAGCATGAACGAACCCGACATCGATCTTGTGTTCAAGAAGGCTTTCGATCTGCCCCACCGTGTTCATTTCGCGCAAGGACAGTTCAATCCGCGGGTGCCGGTTCTGAAAAGCCTTGAGCTTGGCCGGCAGATCCCGAAACAGCATTGAGGGGACGAAGCCGACGACCAGTTCGCCGGCGGCCCCCTTGGCCGTTTCCGAAGCGATGACCCGTGCCGAATCCAGTTGTCCGAGGATCCGGGCGGCATGTTCCGCAAACACCGTGCCTGCCGGCGTGAGGCGGACGCCCTTGCTGTTGCGGTCCATCAAACGAAACCCGAGCTGTGCTTCGAGTTGTCTGAGACTGGCGCTCAGCGGTGGCTGCGAGATGTTCAGTTTCTCGGCGGCGCGGCCGAAGTGAAGCTCCTGCGAGAGCATGAGAAATTGCTCCAGCTGGCGGAAAGTGACGGCCACGTGAAATTCCAATCATATGATTTTGCATATCGAAAAATATATAAACAGTATTGGATCTTGTATCAAAAACTATGTCATTTCGCTTCCGGGCTTTCATTTGAATTGAACCGGGAGGCGTGAAATGTCCGCAGCCATTCACCAAAACATCCCTGACAGCAGGGGCATCAGTCTGTTCGATTCGGATCCGGAGCTGTGGCGCCTGATGCAGGTCTATCTGGATCGTGAAACATGCGATCTGGTTCGGCCGGAACTGGAACGGATGGGTGCGCTTGCCGGAGGGCGTCTTGAAGAACTTGCCCTTTCGGCTGACAAGAATCCGCCCGAACTGCGGATCCGCGCCCGCAATGGCGCCGACGAGGAACGTATCCTCAAACACCCAGATTATCAGGAGTTGGAGCGCTACGCCTTCGGTGAGTTCGGGCTGGCTGCCATGTCGCACCGGGGCGGTGTCTTCGGGGCAAAGGACAAGCTGCCTCCGATCGTGAAATACGCTCTGGTGTTTCTTTTCGTTCAGGCCGAGTTCGGTCTGTGCTGCCCCTTGAGCATGACGGATTCCCTGACCCGGACGTTGGTCAAATTCGGCGATCCCGACCTTGTTGCGCGGTACTTCGACCAACTCACCAGCATGGATATGGAAACGCTGTTTCAGGGGTCGATGTTCATGACGGAACAGGCCGCCGGGTCGGACGTGGGGGCGATCGACACCATTGCCCGTTTCGAGGACGGGGACTGGAAGCTTTTTGGCGACAAGTGGTTCTGTTCCAACCCTGATGCGGCGCTCGGCATGGTTCTGGCGCGGCCTGACGGCGGGGACGCGGGCACCAGGGGCCTGTCGCTGTTCCTGTTGCCCCGGGTTCTCCCGGACGGGCGGAAGAACGACTACCGGATCCTGCGGCTCAAGGACAAGATGGGGACGAAATCCATGGCGTCCGGCGAGATCGCGCTTGAGGGGGCCACGGCCTATCTGGTCGGGGAAGCCGGCCAGGGCTTCAAGCAGATGACCGACATGATCAACATGTCGAGACTGGCCAACGGCGTTCGGTCCGCCGGGTTGATGCGCCGCTCCGTGACCGAGGCGCTGTTCATCTCGCGCAACCGGACGGCTTTCGGCAAGAGGCTTGTCGACCTGCCGCTCATGCGGCGCCAGCTTCTGAAAATGATCACGACCGCGGAACAGGGCCGGTCCATGGTGTTCCATACCGCCGATGTGCTGCGCCGCGCGGATGGCGGGGATGCGGATATGGCCAAGGTGCTGCGCATCCTGACGCCTCTTGTTAAATTCCGGACTTGCCGCGATGCGCGAAAGGTTGCCGGCGACGCAATGGAAGTGCGCGGCGGCTGTGGCTATATAGAGGAATGGTCCGATGCCCGTGTCCTGAGGGACGCGCATCTCGGTTCCATCTGGGAAGGGACGAGCAACATCGTTGCCCTGGATGTCGCGCGGGCCGTGCGCCGGGAAGATGCGCTGAGCGCGCTTGAGACGCATGTCAAAGGGTTGCTTGAGGAAACGGCGCAGTCCCTGGGCGAGCAGACAGCCATTGCGGACCATTTTGCGCGCGCGGCCGAGATGATGGACGCGGTGGCGCATGACCGGGACCGGGAGATTGAAACCCGTAATGCGGCCAGCGCCGTCTATAACGCGACATCCGCGGCCTTTCTGGCCTGGGAAGACGCGCGGTTGCGGCAAATCGGCAATGTCACGACGGGAGACCGGTTGGCATTGGCGCAGTCGGTTCTGACACACAAGCTGGCTGCCCGGGATCCGTTCACGCCGGACGCGGGTGAAGCCGGCATGGCTTCCCGGCTGCTCGACGACGCCACGGACATCATGGTGGCGGCACAATGACAGGTGCGGCAAAGCCAGCCAGCGGTGCCTTGCGCGGCCTCAAGGTGATCGACCTGAGCCGGGTGCTGGGCGGACCGTTGACCGGGCAGGTTCTCGGCGATCACGGCGCCGATGTGATCAAGATCGAACCGCCGTCGGGGGATGAAACCCGCGAGTGGGGCCCCCCGTTCCGCGATGGCACGGCCTCGTATTTTGACGGCCTCAATCGGAACAAGCGCGCGATGGCGCTCGATCTGCGCCGGGAAGAAGGTCGGGCGGTCTTGCTCCGGCTCCTTGAAGACGCGGACATCGTGCTTGAGAACTTCAAGACCGGCACGATGGAAAAATGGGGGCTCGGTTACGACGAGGTCTTGTCCGACCGGTTTCCCCGCCTGATTCATTGCCGCGTCAGCGGTTTCGGCTCGGATGGCCCCTTGGGGGGAATGCCCGGGTACGATGCCATTCTGCAGGCCATGTGCGGGCTGATGAGTGTGAACGGCACCGATGAGGGTGGGCCCACGCGCGTCGGCTTGCCGGTCGTGGATATGGTCACGGGGCTCAATGCGGTCATCGGTATCCTGCTTGCGTTATACGATCGAAACCGGAGCGGGCGGGGACAGTTCATCGACGCGACGCTTTTCGACAGCGCCATTTCGCTGCTGCACCCGCATGCCGCCAACTATCTGATGTCCGGCAACACGCCGGTTCGCACCGGTAACAGCCATCCGAATATCTCGCCCTATTCCACTTATGCGACCGGCACCCGCTCTATCTATCTGGCTGTGGGCAATGACCATCAGTTCAGGAAGCTGTGCTGCGAGATCGGTGCGCCGGAGATTGCGGACGATCCGCGATTTGCCAGCAATGGGGAGCGTGTGACCAACCGCGATGCCCTGCGGGACGCGCTTGAGGCGGCGATGGCCGGAATGGATGGTAGCGATCTGGCCGACAAGCTGATCCGTGCAGGCGTTCCGGCGGGGCCCGTGCTGGATGTGGCCGAAAGTCTTGCCCATCCGCATACGGTTCATCGCGGCCTGCGGGTGAATTTGGGCGACTACAGCGGTGTGGGGTCCCCGATACGCCCGTCGCGCAGCGCTCCGGACTATCGTCGGGAGCCTCCGCGTTTCGCCCAGCATGCCACTGAAGTTTTAAGCGAATTCGGTTTCTCGGAGGAAGAAATCGATCGACTGACATCCTCCGGGGTTGTGCCTTTGGCACGGCCCGGTCGATAGAGGCGTAAACCCGACACATTTTCCAGGGAGGAAATCGTCATGAAACATCTGTTCAAAACGACAGCGGCAGCGTTTGCCCTGGTCGCCAGCGTGGCTTCGGCCTCCGCGACCGAACTGCCACGCAGCATGCTCTGGTCCACTTATGATGTGGGTTCCAGCGGTTATGCGGAAGCCTCGGCCATTGCCGACGCCTTTGCCAAGGAATACGGGACTCGCGTGCGCATCATGCCTTCGGGCACTTCCATCGGCCGCCTTCTTCCGCTCAAAACGGGCCGTGTGCAATATGGCTGGCTGGCCAACGAGTTGTTCTTCGCGACCGAGGCGCTTTACGATTTCAGCGTCAGGGAATGGGGGCCGCAGGATCTTCGTGTGATCGCAGGGCGTCCGTCGACGTTCGGGATGGCGGTCGCCAAGGATGCGGGCATCAAGACGCTGTCCGACATCAGGGGCAAGCGGGTGCCGCGGATCAAGGCCAACCCGTCGATCAATATCAAGGTCGAAGCGTTGCTGGCTTTCGGCGGTTTGACCTGGGACGATGTCGACGTCGTCGAAGTGCCCTCTTACGGCGCCGCGCTGAAGGCGCTGGTCGACGGTCAGGTTGATGTCGCGGGATCCACGCCGACCGCCTCGACGCTTTACGAAATGGAAAGTTCGCCCCACGGGCTCGAATGGGCACCCATGCCTGCCGACAACGCGGAAGGTTGGGAAGCAATCCGGTCGGTCGCAAGCTTCTTTGCCCCCGCGACGGCGATACAGGGCGCGGGTATTTCGAAAGACCATCCGGCCCACATCTTCGCGGTGCGTTATCCGATGATTACCGTCTACGCGAATGCCGACGAGGATGAGGTCTACAATTTCACGAAGGCGCTGGACGAGACGTACAATATCTATTCCGGAGCGACGAAAGCCACGCCGGCATGGACTTTGAAGAAAGCCGGCACCACGCCGGCGGATGCGCCCTTCCATCCGGGCGCGATCCGCTACCTGAAGGAAATCGGTGTCTGGTCAGACAAGGACGAGGCCTGGAACGAAGCCCGTCTTGAGCGGCTGGCCTCGGTCCGGAAGGCTTGGGATGACGCTGTCGAGGCAGCTCTGGATAAAGGCGTCTCGGACAAGGACTGGGGAAATTTCTGGACTGAGTACAAGGCAAAGGCCCTGCAGTAAGTAAGACCACCCCCTTGCCGACTGAAACCGGCATGGGGGCGTTTCCTGCAGCATTGCGAAAGTTCGACATGTCCGACCCTCAGACACTCACATCCCCTGCGCGGCTGACGCCTCCGGTTCGTTTGATGCTCGCTTTACTGGGCGGCGCCGGTCTGCTGATCATCATTGTGCAGACATTCAATCTGTCCCTTTTCGGATTGTTTCCGCTGCTGGCAAATCGCTATTACTACACCATTATCGGTTTGTTCCTCGCCGCGGCGTTCCTGATCACCCCGGCGCGCCGGGGCCGGCAAAACGAACCGCCCGTCGGACTTTGGGACATGGCTCTTGTGGCTCTGTCCCTGACGGCTTGCGGGTATCTGGCCTTTCACGCGGAAACCATCATTACCAGCGGCTGGGAAGTTGTCGCACCTCCGGTGGCGACCGTCGTGTCCGGCATTCTGGTGCTGCTGTCGCTTGAGGCCGTGCGCCGCGCGGCGGGTCTCCTGCTGATGGTCATCTGCGCCCTGTTTGCGGCTTATCCGCTTGTGGCGGACGTCATGCCCGCCTTCCTTTGGGGACCGTCCTTCACCCTGGGCGAGACGGTTGCGGCACATGCGATGGGGATGGAAAGCATCATCGGCATTCCGTTGCAGGTCGTCGCGGATACGCTCGTCGGTTTTATCATTTTCGGATCGGTTCTGGCCGGAATGGGCGGTGGCCAGTTCTTCATGGATTTCTCCCTGGCATTGATGGGGCGGACGCGGGGCGGGGCGGCCAAGGTGGCGATCCTGTCCAGCGGGCTTTTCGGGTCGCTGTCCGGCAGTGTCATTTCCAACGTTCTCACCACAGGGCGCCTGACAATCCCTGCCATGCAGCGGGCCGGATATCCGGCGCAATACGCGGCTGCGGCCGAGGCCTGCGCCTCGACGGGAGGCACCTTGATGCCGCCGGTCATGGGAACCGTGGCCTTCATCATGGCGTCCTTTCTCGACGTGCCCTATACGTCGATCATGGTCGCCGCCGTGGTGCCCGCGCTGCTTTACTACGCGGCGCTGCTGATGCAGGTCGATCTCTATGCGGCTCGAAACGGTCTCGCCGGCCAGCCGGATGCCCGGACACAGCTCCTGGCCGGCGTGCTTGCCAAAGGGTGGCATCATCTGGCGTCTCTCGGCATGCTCGTGGTTCTTCTGTTCACTTTCAGCCCTTCGCGCTCCGCCTATTACGCGACCGCCTTCATGCTTGTCCTTGCCTTCATCCGGTATCGCAAGCTGCCGAAACCGGCCGATGCGCTGGCCTTGTTGCAGGACGTGACCGGCAATATCTCGCACCTTGTGGCAACCCTTTGCGGGATCGGCATGGTCGTGGGCGCGCTTGCCATCACAGGTGTCGGCAGCGCGTTTTCGCGGGAACTGATCCAGTATGGCGGACAGAATGTGCCGCTTCTTCTGATCCTTGGCGCGATCACGAGTTTCGTCCTCGGAATGGGGATGACCGTCAGCGCCTGCTATATCTTCCTTGCAACGCTCCTTGCGCCCGCGCTTGTCGAATTGGGGCTGGATCCCATCGGGTCCCATCTCTTCGTGCTTTACTGGGGCATGCTCTCCTACATCACGCCGCCGGTGGCGCTTGCCGCGATCACGGCAGCGCAGATCTCCGGTGCGTCGGGCATGCAGACAGGGTTCAAGTCGATGCGTCTTGGCGCGACGCTTTTCGTCTTGCCTTTCATCTTCGTCTACCAGCCCGCGTTGCTTCTGAACGGTACGGTCGTCGAGGTGGTCTTCACTATCGGCACTGCCGCTCTGGCCTTGGGGCTGATCTCCTGCGCGTTGGAGGCGTATCTTTACGGAGTGGGGCGGATCGGCCTGACGACGCGGGCCGTCATATTCGTTGCCGGCGCTCTGTTGCTTATCCCGGATCACTACTCGGAAATGGCGGGTCTCATCCTTTTGATCGCCACCGTCGGGGTTCTGCTTTTGCCGGTCAGGCGTCCGATGGTATCGGGAAGCTCCGACCTGAGAGACAAGATACGGCTGGACGGATAACAAAAACGCTTTTCGGGGGACCGTAACCGGAAGACTGCCGGTGCAATATTGGTCTTACACATCCGATTGTCTCGTTTAATGCAAAGGATCGAGGGAAGGGGTGTGGTTTCCCAAATCCGCTTTCATTTCCGCCCGGTCCCCCTTGAGAACAAAGCCTCGATCGCCGCTTTTGTCGGGTGGGACGTTCCAGAGGAACACATCGGTGTTCAATCCGATCTTTGTGGCGCAGTCTTGAAACGGCATTTCCGATTCCGCCAGCCGTTGCCAAAACCGCGGCGAGCCGAGATGATGAGCAGGACATTGCAATCCCGGAGACCTGATGCTTACGATCCTTTCACCCGAGCATGCCGGCTGGATCGAAAGCGACGACGCGGGTCAAACGGGGCGGCATGACCGTGGCCGACAGGCTGACAGGGTCCGACGCCGCGGAAGCGATCGGCAGGGGCGGGGACGCATATGAACAAGGGGACACCCCAACCGCTTCTTCTCGCTTCGCGACTTACATTGCGCCAGCTCCACATCTTCTCAACCGTGACCGAGATGGGCAGCATTCTGCGTGCGGCGGAATGGCTGAACATGACCCAGCCCGCGGTTTCGCGGGCTGTGATGGAGATCGAGCGTATCGTCGGCACGCAGTTGATGGAGCGCACGCCGCGGGGTACCGGCCTCACGGAGGCAGGCGAATTGTTCGTCGGCCATGCAAGGGCGGCGCTGGCCGAAATGCGCTCGGCCTGGACCGAGCTTAATGACCGCACGGCGGGACGCAGCGGACAGCTGACCATAGGCGCCCTGCCGAACGGCGAGGCCGGGCCGTTCGGTGACGCTCTGCTGCGTGCCCGGCTCGAGCGGCCGGGACTGCGGCTGGCCGTCGTCGAGGGGCTCTACGGCCAGATCATCCCGAGCCTGCGTGCCGGCGAGCTCGACTTCGCCATCGGACGTCTCCGGCAACGCGACTCCGAGCCGGGATTGATCACCGAAACGCTCTATCACCAGTCCTGGGGCGTGGTGGCGCGTGCCGGGCATCCGGCGCTGCGGCGCGAGCGGCTGGACCTTGCCGAGCTTGGCGGGGCGGCCTGGATCCTGCCCGCCCGCACCACACCGATCCGCGACCTGGTCAAGGACTTCTTTCGCCGCAGCGACGTGGGCCTGCCGCAGGACAGCCTGGAAATGAGCGCGCTGAGCATCTCGCGCGGTCTTCTTCTCAATGCGGACATGCTGATGTTCGTCCCGCTGGGCACCTTCCGTCCTGATATCGAGGCCGGCCGGCTCGCCTTCCTTCCGCTTGCGCTTGATTATGCCGACGACCCGGTCGGCCTTTTCCGACGCGAGCATGGTGTGCCGAGCATCGCCGAAACTTACTTCGTCGACCTCCTGCGGGACGCCTGCCGGACGCTGGGGTTTTGCTGATGGGTATGCAGAATATGCATATCATTTGATGAACTATGCATTAGTTCGGCATATCGGCCCCATGCTACGACTTCCCTGCAGCACCCGAAGAGGGGGAAGTCATGAAGCGCCCGAACTTCATCGTCATCATGACCGATCAGCAGCGTTGGGATCATCTCGGCTGCTACGGAAATCCGGTTCTGCGGACACCTAACATCGACGCCATCGCCGCGGCGGGCCAGCGTCTCGACCGATTTTACGTCGCCAACCCGATCTGCCAGCCGAACCGGGCCTGCCTCGCAACCGGGCAACTGTCGACCGTGAACGGCTGTCGCCAGAACGGTATTCCTCTGTCGCCCGGTCAGGTCACCTATGCCGAGGTGCTGCGCGCGGCAGGGTGGCGCACCGCATTGATTGGCAAGGCCCACTTCCAGAATGTCACCGATGTGCCTGCTCCGAGCCGGCAGGCAGCCGGTAAGGGCGACGATCTGCCCGCGAGCGTGGCTCTCGCCAGGCGCGAGCAGCGCGACGGGCCGGATTATCTGAATGAAGTGCGCGCCGCCTGGGCCGCCAACCCGGACCGCACGGTGCCGCTGCCCTATTACGGGTTCGAATACCTGCGGCTCTGCATCGGCCACGGCGATCAGGTCGAAGGCCATTACAGCCGTTGGCTGCGCGACCGCTGCCCTGAAGCGGTGGACTTGCGCGGACCCGACCATGCCCTGGACGATCCGGCCGTGCGCGTCGCCCAGTGCTGGCAGACGGCGCTGCCTGAAGACTGCTATCCCACCGCCTATGTTGCCGAGGAGGCCGAGGCTTACCTGCGCTCATGCCGTGCGGACGAACCGTTTCTCCTCGTTCTCTCGTTCCCCGACCCGCATCATCCCTTTACGCCCCCGGGCCGTTACTGGGACCTCTACGATCCCGCCGAGGTCGAGTTGCCGGCGTCGTTCGGAGATGCGGTAAACCGGCGAAACGACCTGCCCGACGCCCTGCGCCAGGCCTACCGGATGGGGGACGAAGACCCGCATTCCTATTGGCCTTTCCATCTGTTTGAGCCCGAGTTGCGCCGGATCATCGCGCTGAACTACGGCGCGATCACCATGGTCGACGATGCCGTCGGCCGCGTGATGCGGACGCTTTCGGAGGTTGGTCTCGACGACGATACGGTGGTGTGCTTCACGTCCGATCATGGCGACTACATGGGGGACCACGGCACCGTCCTGAAGATGGGGCTGCATTACCAAAGCGTGATCCGCGTGCCCTTTCTCTGGCGCGACACAGCCCAACGCCGGCAACCGGGTGTTAGCCGGGTGCAGGCGAGTGCGATCGACTTCGCGCCGACAATCCTCCAGCGGGCCGGCTTGCGCGTGCCGGTGGGCATGCAGGGCGAAGACATCTTTGCGGCCCCCCCTGATCGTCCGGTGCTGATCGAGGACCCGGGCATCGGCGTCTTCCGCGACCCGGATAGCCGTAGCGCGCTGATTTCCCTCGTTCATGACGATTGGCGGCTTAGTCTTCTCGAAGGCTGCATGGATTGGGGTGAGCTGTACGATCTTGGCGCCGACCCCAATGAGACGACCAACCTCTGGTTCGATCCCGAAGTCGCAGGACGGAAGACCGAACTGCTCCTGCGGCTGGCGGAACGCCAACTTGCATTGAGAGACCTGTCGCTTTGTCCAACCGCACGGGCCTGAGCGACGCGAACTGAAACCGGCGCGCTGTCCGGCCGCCCAGAGAAAGATGGAGAGAGACGATGAAACGCACGATCCTGACCATGCTGGCTGCAGCCGCGCTGACGCTTTCCGCCGGGGCGTCCATGGCAGCCGAGAAGGTTACTTTCCTGTTCCCGGCGCCTGACTTTCTGCCGGCCTTCGCGCCGTACCAGCTGGCGCTCCATAAGGGCTATTTCAAGGAGGCGGGCCTGGATGTCACTTTCCGTGTGGGCAAAGGCGGGGCCGATGTCGCGACCCAGGTCGCCGTCGGCAACGCAGATCTCGGTGGTGGGGTCGGCGACACGCCGATCATCGTGCGTTCGAATGATGTGAAAATACGGGGCGTCGCCCTTCTCGGCGGTCACGGGATTGCCCAGCTCGCGTGGCGCGAGGACAGCGGTATCACAGGACCGTCCGACCTGAAGGGGAAGGAGATCGGTATCCTGTCGTTCCAGCAGACGACCTATTACAACCTGCTCGGTCTCCTTGCGGCCGAAGGGCTGACGAAGCAGGACGTTTCCATCCAGGCGCTCGGTCCGGGCGGGGTGGTGCAGATGATGATCGCAGGCAAGGTGCAGGCGATCGCCGCAGCACCGGAAATCATTGCCGCCGTAGAACACGCCGGCGTGAAAATCGGCCAGGTCCCTGTCGACAGCGTTTTCCCCGCCATGGCACAGGCGATCCTCGCTTCTGACGATACCATCGCGAAGCGGCCCGAGATGGTGCGTGCCTTTGTCGGTGCAATCCTCCACGCCGTTCGCGACATCGAGGATGATCCGGCGGCTGCCGCGAAGGCGTTCGTTGCCGCGGTGCCGAGGCATGCGGGCAAGGAAGCGGAAATTGAAGCGATCCTCAGGGCCTACGCGACGAAGCTCTATCCGACCGAGAACGGGCTGCCGCTTGGCGCGTTCAACCCTGAACGCATCGCGTCGGTTCAGACGTTCTATGTCGATAGCGGGATCGTTCAATCGGCAGTGCCGGTCGAGGATCTCTATACCAACAGCTTCGTCCAATAAGACCGCGGCAGATTCTAAACCTTGAAGCCTGTGTTTCAGGCTCGGGAAATCAGAGCGATTGGCGGGCCTTGAAGATGCAAGGCCCGCCAACCGTATGTTCATGCCTTTTTAGAGGCTGCCGACCGCCGTCGAGCGGATTGCCGGCCATTTTTCGAAGGCGCCGGCGATCACGTCGTCCTTGTTCTCAAGGTACTTCTTGAAGATCGCCGCGTTGACGAAGAGATAGAGTTTGCCGTCGACGATGTCGGCAAAGCGCACATCGCCGTCGAGCTTCTTGCCGACATAGATGCCGAAGGCGCAGAAGCCGCCGAACTGGGGCAGAAACGCCTCCGGATTGGCGTCGAACTGTTCCTTGGTTTCCGCGTTGGCGAAGTAATAGTCGACACCCTCGTGCGCCGAGGTGTGGACTGCGTCGCCGAGGCCGGGCGCTTCGCTTTTGAACATCGACACCGGATCGAAGCCGTGCATGCCGAGCGGGTTTCCGGTCAGGGTTACGCCGTTGGAGACATTGTATTCGTCAACGGCGAAGGCCGGTGCGGCGACCGTCAGGGCGGCGGCGGTGACGAGAGCGGCCAGGATGTGTTTGCGGGTCATGTTAGTTCTCCTTTGTCTACTTTGGAATTGATGTTTCAAGAGGGATGGTGAGAAGATCAGGCGGAGCGGGCGATGCGGTCGACGGCGTCGTCGGTCCACCACACGCCGTTAGCCACCATGCGGAAGTTGATGATTGCTGCGAGATAGCCGTCGCCTTCCGGCACCTTCGCGCCCGCGGTCGCGTCGCGGACGACGGCGACTTCGTAGCCGAGCTCGAGAAGGTCGTAGAGGTGGGCCTGGGTGCACAGATTGGCGGACATGCCGGCAAGGATCACCTTGTCGATGCCGCGCTTGCGCATCTGCAGATTGAGGTCGTTCTGTGCCGGGCTGTAGACCTTGTGCGGCGAGCAGACGATGGTTTCGCCGTCCTCGATGTATTTCTTGTACTGCGGCATCCAGTCGGCGCCGGAGCCTTCGAAATTGTCCAGGGATAGCGGGCTGAGCCGGTCGAACATGCCGATCGAGTGCATGGTCTTTTCCAGGGTGCCTTCGAACTGCCATTTGTGGTCGTGCGGGTAGTAGTAGTGCGGCGAAATGAAAACAGGCATGCCGGCGGCTTTTGCGGCCTTGAACAGCCGTTCGATGTTGTCGACCGTGCCCTGTTCGGTGACGCTTTCGCCAACGACGCCCCAGGTGACGCCGTCTTCGGAAAGGAAATCGATCTGCGGATCGGTGACGACGAGCGCGGTGCGGCCCGGCTCGATGGTCATGTCGATCTGGGGAAGGCCAGGCTTGTCCGGATCGGCGTAAAGGGCGCGGGCTTCTTCGGTCGCGGCACTTGCCGGGCCGGTCGCCAGGGTCGCGGCACCGGCTGCAGCGGCAGCGCCTGCGCCTGCAAGCAGGCGGCGACGGGCGAGATCCACGGTTTCCGGGGTGACACCGCAGCCGCAGGCGTTGTCGTGTTCATGGTCCATTTCAGTACTCCTTTTCAGTGGGTTGGACAGCGCGCTTCCGTTGCCGGCGCTGCCGGGTCGGCGGTTTGAAAGCCGGGGCTGAGACACGGCCCACCCGTTCGCGGCCTTGCAGCCGCGGCAGGTCCGGATTTCCGTCCGCGTTCCTTGGGGGAGGCGCCGCAGGGGCGACGCCGAGATCTGTTACCGGTCGGCCGAAGAGGGCCGCGATGCACCGAGTTTGCCGGTCGCCGGCAGCCGAAGCGTCAATTCCGCGCCGGCGTTGTCCTGCCGGTTGCGCGCCTCGATCTGTCCGCCGTGACGTTCGGCGATGAGCCGCGTAATCCAGAGGCCCAGTCCGTTGGAGCGCTCGCCATTCTTCGCCTTTGCGCTCAGACGCGTGAATGGGCGGAAGGCGCGCAGCAGGTCTGACGCCCTGAAACCCGGGCCTTCGTCGTAAATGCTGACGTAAATGCGGCCGTCCTCCGCAGGACCGGTTTCACAGGTGATCGTCCCGCCTTCTCGCGTGTGCTTGACGGCGTTGCCGATCAGGTTGTCGAAAGCCTCGAAAAGCAGTTCCTGATCGCCCTGCACGGTTACGTCGTCGAAGGCGTGACAGCGGAACCGGATGGATTTCTGCCGGGCGTAGGGCTGGTTGACGGCGAAGGCGAGTTCCAGCACCTCCACTAGATTGACGGGTGCGCGCTCGCACGACAGGGGATCCCGCCCGTCGCGGGCCCGGACCAGCAGAGCGCTCAGCATCTTTGAGAGTTGCCCGATGATCATATCGGCCTTGTCGGCGTTGCGCTCGATGCGTTCGCGCGAACCGTCCGGTGCATTCCTGGAGATGTCCTCGACGATGAGGGAAAGGTTAGCCAAAGGCCCTTTGAGATCATGCGCGACGATCGACAGCGCATTCTGGAAGGCGTCCGCGTCCCGCACTTCGGTGTCCGGGTCGTCCAGGTCCGGGTAATCCGGTCCCGGGTTTTCCAATCCTATGGCGAACAATCCAAGTGCTGCGAAATCAGCGGTATCGTGGCTGTACGTTTCGGTACGCATGATCTAGTCCTTTTTCCTTGGTCGCCGGCGTTGTCAGACGCAGATGTCGGCGACTGGCCCTCCCTTGAGGACCGTTGTCACAGTCCCAGGTCGGTAAGGCCGGGGTGGTCTTGCGGGCGGGGGCCGAGCGGCCATTTGAACAGCCGGTCTTCCTCACGGATGGGCATGTCGTTGATGGAGGCGATGCGGCGGCGCATCAGCCCGTCCGCTTCGAATTCCCAGTTTTCGTTTCCGAAGGACCGGAACCAGGAGCCGCTGTTGTCGTGCCATTCGTAGGCGAAGCGGACCGCGATCCGGTTGTCCGCGAACGTCCACAGTTCCTTGATGAGCCGGTACTCCAGCTCGCGGTCCCACTTGCGGGTCAGGAATGTGATGATTTCGTCGCGACCGTTCACGAATTCGGCGCGATTCCTCCACTGGCTGGCGGTGGTGTAGGCCTGAGCGACGGCCTCGGGAGCGCGGCTGTTCCAGGCATCTTCGGCCTTGCGGACCTTCACCGCGGCAGTTTCCTGGTCAAAGGGAGGAAGAGGGGGGCGGGACATGGGGAATTCCTTTTTGAATAGAAAACGGCGCCGCGGTCCGGAGAGGGGCGGGGAGACCGCGGCGCCTTCTCAGGCTCAGGCGGCCTTGCTGCTGACGACCGGGAAGTCGATTGGCGTGTCGAAGGCTTCGTTGAGGTAGTTGGTCAGCGTGTTGAGAGCGACATGGGCGACGATCTCGACGATTTCCGCTTCGCTGTAGCCGGCCATTTTCACCGCCGACACATCGGTTTCGCTCACGCGGCCGCGTTCACGCACCAGCTGCACGGCAAACCGGACAGCGACGTCGGCGCGGGGGTCGGTCGAAGTGCCCTCGCGGTTGGCAGCGATTTCGGCGTCGTCGAGCTTCGCCAGGTTCCTTGCCAGGTAGCTATGCGCGGACAGGCAGTAATCGCAGCCATTGAACTGGGCGACGGCAAGGGCGATCCGTTCCCGTGTCTGCGGGTTCAAGGTGCCGGACGCCAGGGCTCCGTTCAGGCCGAGATAGCCTTCAAGCGCGGCCGGGCTGTTGGCGGTAAGCCGGAACAGGTTCGGAACGGATCCGAGCAGGTTCTTCACGCCTTCAAGCAGCTGCTGGGAGGCTGCCGGGGCGGCTTCGATCGAGGCGGGAAGTTGAATGCGGGGCATGGTCTGTCTCCAATTGGGTTGCAGTGATGTTTCGTACTGTCGGGAAAATATATACAGACAGGTCTGTCTATTTGCAACGCGATTGGTGATAACGAATTCGTGATATTGAAAAGCGTAGGCGAACCTTCTAAGTTTCAGATATATAGACAGGTCTGTCTTTAAGAAGGAGAAGTTGAAGTGGCCTCACGTCGGGATGACCTCGTGGAAACCGCTCTCAGGCTGTTTTATACGAGTGGTTTCAACGCCACCGGCATCGACAAGATCCTTGCCGAGGCCGGCGTTGCGAAAATGACGCTCTACAAGCACTTCCGTTCGAAAGAAGAGCTGATCCTTGCGGTGCTCAATCGTCGGGATGAGCAGTTCCGCAACTGGCTGATGGGTGAAATGGAAAAGGCATCGTCCGATCCGCGGGAGCGGCTTCTGGCGATGTTCGATGCGTTGGAAACCTGGTTCCGGGGTCAGGCTTTCAAAGGCCTCGGGTTCAATGGCTGTGCCTTCATCAATGCCTCGAGCGAGTTCGGGGAACAGCAACATCCCGCGCATCGTACGTCGGCCGAACACAAGCAGCGGATCGTCGACTATCTGGAGCGCCTGTGCACCGAAGCCGGAGCCGCCGCCCCCCATGAGCTTGCCGAAAGGCTGGCCCTTCTCAAGGAGGGCGCGATCGTTACCGCCCAGGTCCGGGGCATGCCGGAGGCGGCGCGCACGGCCAAGGGGATCGCCGCGGACCTTATCGCCGCGCAAACGGCTCACGCGGCTGCCCTCTCGACGTAGGTCGTTGCTTGACCGACAGGCCTTATCGCGTGAACCAAAGCCGTTATTCGCCAGGGTGGCGGCATCGATCAAATTGAGGCCGAAGTCGCCATTTACCGCGGTTAATACCAAGTCTCAGTCCACGTGGGGCTGGCTCGACGTCGCAGATGGAGCAATGGCGTACCCTGGAGCTATCGGATCATGGTCAACCGGTCCCAGTCGGCATAATCCGGCGAGCCTTCGCGGCGGATCTCGCCCGCGTGGCCGAACTCGACCATATGTACCATGGTGCTTTTTTCGTCAGCCAGAATGACCGAATAGGATTCGGGAAGATCGGAGCTGCTCAGGTTGGTGACGGCGCCGAAATCCGGCCAGCCGGCATGGTTGGTTCCACGAGGCGCACTGAACGGGACACCGTGAAGGGAGCCTGAAAGTGGCAGATGGCAATGGCCGTGGAAGATATGGGCGATCTTGGCCGCGTGTCTCGCGATCACGTCGCCGAAAGCCTCGGCATCCAGCAGCATGATCTGGTCCATGGGCGCGATCCCGATCGGGACCGGGTTGTGGTGCATGAACAGCCAGACCTTGCCGTCGCATGCCGCCAATTGGCGGTCGAGCCAGGCCAACCGGGTTTCGCAGAAGAAGCCGGCGTGGCTTTGCGGTCCCCAGGTGTCGAGCGTCAGCCCCGTACCGAGTGGCAGGTCGAAGGCGGACTGGACAAAGCCGTTTTCGTCCGCAAGCTCGGGGAAGACCGACAGGAACACATCCCGCTCGTCGTGATTGCCGATGCACAGGTGAACCGGCATCGGTACCTGTGAAAGCATCTCCTTCAGGCGCTTGTAGTCGTCCGCATCGCCCCAGTCGGACAGATCGCCGGTGATGATCAGGGCATCCGCATCCGGATGATGGGAGATGGCGTGATCAAGCGCCTTCTTCAGATTTTCGTTCGGTTCGCGGCCCGCGATGGTCTGGCCGGGCGCGGTCAGATGGATGTCGGTGAGTTGCAGGAGCTTCACGCTTTCCCCCCTTGGTGGTGTCATTCAGAAAAAAACGCCGCCCGGAAACGTCCGGGCGGCGCGGGTCCGCAAATCAGTTGCCGGAGGGCAGCAGATCCTGGGTTTCTTCGGCAAGCTGTTCCTGCAGCTCTTCCATGTCGTCGTATTCGCCGGTCACGATGCCTTCCATGCCGTCATAGATGACCTGCGTGATCGCCAGGCCATTGTCGCCCGGATAGGCCTGCCACTCGCGCAGAAGCGGGAGCTGGCGGACGGCGGTCTCCTTGTTCGGATTTTCCTTGTAGAAGTCGGCAAGGATCACTTCGTTGGCGGCCTTGTTCGGCGGCATGTAGCCGGTGGTGCGGGCGACTTCGGCGGCCCCCTGTCCGGAGGTGATGAACTTCAGCCACTTCCAGGCAGCGTCGAGGACTTTCGGGTCTTTTGATGTGGAGACCAGCATGGCTGCGTTGCCACCGGCAGGCAGGCCCTTCGGTCCGGATGCATCGAGCGCCGGGAACTCGTTTGTCTTCATCGTGAAGTCGCCCTTGGCGCGCTCGACGGCGCCAAGCGCGGAGGTCGACCAGTATATCATGGCGATCTCGCCGGCGGAGAAGGAGGAAAGAGCCGCCTTCCATTCGATGTTCTTCATGTCGCAGCCGCGGAAGATCTTGTGCATCGTCTTCAGGGCCGTCAGGCCTTCCGGCGTGTCGATCTGAATGTCGTTGCCGATCATGGTCGGCTTGTCCTGGGTCCACATGAGGGACTGCAGGAACCAGTTGCCTGTGATGTTCCAGCCCCAGAAGACCGGGTTTTTCACGCCTGCATCCTTCAGCTTGCCGCAGGTCTCGACCACCTCGTCCCAGGTCTTGGGCAACTGGTCGTTTGAGGTGATGCCAGCCTTGGCCATCAGGTCCATGTTGTAGTAGCCCACGGGCAGCGACACGGAAAACGGCAGGCCGTAGACCTTGCCGTCGAACGTGCCGAGCTTGAGCATGGCATCATGGTAGCCGTCCTTGGCGAAGTCTTCCTCGCGTACGATGAACGGTTCGAGGGATTTGGCGATGCCCTTGTCGACCAGGATCGCCTGACGGTTGAGACCCTGCATGGTCACGTCCGGCAGTTCGCCGGCGACGGCCTCGCGCAGGATGGTGTTGGACGCGTCCTCGTAGGATTCGTAGGACGCGCGCATCTTCACTTCGATGTCGGGATACTGCTCATGGAACAGCGGCAGGATCTTTTCGTAAGTAACGTCGAACAGGTGGCTGTAGGGATACGCGAATTCGATCGTGACCTTGTCTTCTGCCTGGGCCGTTCCGGCCGCCAGAAGAAACGCTATTGCAGTCAGGCACTTTTTCATGGAAGTCTCCGTGGTGTTGCCGTGGGAGCGGTCAGGTCGCCAAACTCGCCCGTTCCCCGTTGATCCCCTATTCGGGATTTCGGTAATGGGCCGCCGTCCCGGCGGCCCTTTTTGCCTCTACTTCATGCCGCTCAGGGTGATGCCCTCGATGAAGCGTCGCTGGGCGATGAGGAAGGCCACAATCAACGGCGCCACGATGATGGTCGCCGTCGCCATCATCGGCCCGAAGTTGTCGCCGTCCGCGTCGCCCTTGAATTCGCGCAGGCCCAGAGGCGGCGTGAACAGCGAGCGGTCGCCGGTGATGACGATCCGTGGCCAGAAATAGTCGTTCCAGTGAGCCACCACCGAAAAGATCGCGAAGGCCAGCAGGGCCGGGACCGCCGTTGGCAGCATCACGTTCCAGATGATCGAGAACTCGCTCATTCCGTCCATGCGGGCCGCATCGATCAGGTCGTCGGGAACGGTCATGAAGAACTGGCGCATGAGAAAGATGCCGAAGACGGATATGGACCAGGGAATGACCAAGGCCGCGTAGGTGTTCGTCAGTCCGAGCTTGGCCAGCACGATGTAAAGCGGCAGGGCAATCGCATGGACGGGGATCAGAAGACAGAAGAGAACGAGACCGAACACGGCCTCCCGTCCCCAGAACCGCAGCTTGGCCAGGGCGTAGGCGCAGGGCAGGGCGACCAGCACCTGGATGAAGAAGATCGATGCGGTGACGATCACGCCGTTGAGCAGGTAGCGCAGCAGCGGCGCCTTCTGAAATGCGGTGGTGTAGTTGTAGATCACCGGCGTGACCATGCAGTCGGCCGCGTCCTTGCCGAGTTTCACGCAATATTCGTCACGGAAGGCCTCCTGGGCGCCGAAGAAACCGCCGGTGTTCTGCATGATCTCCGCGGGGCTTTTCAGGCTGTAGCTGACCATCACGTAAAACGGCAGCAGCACCACGAGCGCACCCAGGATCAAAACCGCATGCTTGAGCGTTTCGCCAAGGGAGAACCGGTAGCCGTCCGCGCGTGCGGAGGACGCCGATGGGGAGGAAGACAGGGTCATGTCGGTCATGCGTAGTGCACTCTTTTTTCAACCAGCCATCTCTGGACGACGGTCAGCAGCATCACGAAGGCGAGGAAGACAACGGTGATCGCCGCGCCGATGCCCATCAGGTTCTGCTGGATGGCTTTTTCGTAGATGGCGAACATCATTACGTAGACGGATTTCGACGGCCCACCGCCCTGGGGGTAGAAGGCCTCCACCGTGTCGAACACCTGGAACGAGCGAATGAAGGATATGGTCACCACGAACACGGTTGTGGGTCCGAGCATCGGCCATGTTACCAGCCGGAACCGGTCCCAGGCGGATCTTGCGCCGTCCATCTCCGCGGCGTGATAGAGCTCTCTCGGAACCGAGGTGAGCCCGGCGAGGTAGAGCACCATGTTGAAGCCGAAACCCTGCCAGATGCCGATGAAGGCCACCGTCCAGATGGCGTAGGTCCGGTCGGTCAGCCAGGTCGGAAAGCCGTTCGCGCAGCCGTTTGCGTACCAGCCCCAGGTCTCCAGAAACGTGCCGCAGCCTTGTTCCAGCGTCCTGTTGACGATGCCGATGGTCGGATGCAGCGCGAATTCCCAGACGATTGCCATAGCGATCAGCGCCGCCATCACGGGGAGGAAGTAGATCGTCTTGTAAAGGGCGGCGAAACGTCGGGTCGAATGGATCAGCAGCGCGGCGCCGAGCCCGAGACCGACCGACAGCGGCACGACCACGAACACGTAGCGGAAGGTGGCGCCGAACATTTTCTCGTAGGTCGACCGGGTCAGAATCTTTGCGTAGTTCTCCAGTCCGACCCAATTGGCACCGGGATTGCCGAGACTGTAATCGGTGAAACTGAGAAGGCCTGCGATGCCGATCGGCATGAGAAGGATGACGATCATGAGAAACAGGGCCGGGCCGACGAACCACCAGTGGGCCTGGGTGCGGGCCATCACGCCACCTCCGAGACGGCGGCTGTCCGGGATTCGGACAGACGGACCCTTTTGCCGTTTGCCCCGAACACCATCGCTTCGCCGCGCTTGCGGACGAAGCGGACATTGTCGCCGATGGATACGCGGCCGATCTCGTGGGGCGCGGTCCGAACCACCATGCGGTGCGCACCGTCCTGCACGGCCAGATGCAGATAAAGATCGGCGCCGAGATTTTCCCGGTGTACGAGCCGGCCCGTCAGGCCGCCCGGCTCATCATCTTCGGCAAGCGACAGATGCTCGGGGCGCAGGCCGATGGTCACGTTGTCGGAGGCCGCACCAATACCGACCCGGGACAGGACGACGTCGCCGCATCGCGCATGTCCGGCGCTGTCGACGATACCGGGCAGGAGATTGATCTTCGGCGCGCCGACGAACTCCGCCACCCGAATTTCCTGAGGGTTGTTGTAGACCTCGTCCGGCGCTCCGAGCTGGAGAATATCCCCATCCATCATCACCGCCATCCGGTCCGACATGGTCAAGGCTTCCGCCTGATCGTGGGTGACATAGACGAACGTGGTCTTCAGCGATCGGTGAAGCTCGGCGAGTTCGGAGCGCATGTGGATGCGCAGCGCGGCATCGAGGTTCGACAGCGGTTCGTCCATGAGAAAGGCGACAGGTTTGCGCACCATCGCCCGACCGAGAGCGGCGCGCTGCCGCTGACCGCCGGAAAGCTGGCCGGGCTTGCGCTGAAGCAAGTGCTCTATACGCAGGATCCGGGCGGTTTCCTCCACCTGCCGGCGCATGTCCCGGTATCTCTCCCGGGCGATCAGCGGGCCGATCCACGGTAGGCGCCCGGCGGAGGACAGATCGCGCAGCCGAAGCGGCGTCATCATGTTGTCCTCGATGGTCAGGTGCGGGTAGAGCGCGTAGGACTGGAACACCATGGCCAGGTTCCGGTCGGCCGGGCGCACGTCATTGACCCTTCTGTCGCCGATCGACACCGATCCGGCGCTCGGCGCCTCGAGGCCGGCCAGAATCCTGAGCAGGGTCGACTTCCCGCATCCTGACGGTCCGACAAGCGTCAGAAATTCACCGGGCTCTATCGACAGATCTATGTTTTTCAAAACCGGCGTCTCGCCGAACGACTTCCCGATCGAGTCTAAACGAATTGCAGACATGGCACCGCCTCTTCTGGTCTTTGGCGGCACCCTAGACAGGCTGATTGAAATGTCTGTGACGTAATATTAGCGTTGCTAATGAAGGCTAGAGTCTGCGGCGGAAACCAACATGGAACTGTCATGAACGACCGCCCGAGCCCCTATCAGATCACCGCCTTCACCTATGTCGCCCGCGAGAAAAGCTTTTCGCGCGCGGCGGCGCGGCTGAGCGTGACACAATCCTCGATCACGCAGCATGTGGCCAAGCTGGAACGGAAAATGGGAACCCAGCTGTTCGTCCGCCGCCGCGACGGCGTGGAGTTGACGCGGGCGGGCAGCGAACTCTTCCGGATCACCGACCGGCTCGCGACACTGGATCAACTGGTCACGGAAAAGGTCAACGACTACAGCTCCTTGACCGATGGCCACATTCGCCTGATCGCGAATGCTCCGCGTCCGGCCATGCCGATCATCGCGCGCTACGGGGAGCTGTTTCCGAAGGTTCAGATCGATTTCACGCTCTATGACTGGACCAGCGCGATGGCGCTCCTGTCAGAGAGGCAGGTCGATGTTGCCATCATCACCGAGCCGGAGCGAAGCGAGGCGCTTTTTACCCACGAACTGCGCCGGACGATGTATATGGCCCATGTGCGAAAGGACCATCCGCTGGGGGCAAGCAAAAGGATCTCGTTGCGCGACTTGCAGCAGGAAACGCTTATTCTTCCGGAAGACGGCTCGCTGACGGAAAAGATCGCCAAGCGCAAGATCCAGGAACACGGGCTGGAATTCCCGCGCATTATCCGCACCACCACATTTCCGATGGTCAAGGAGGCGATCCTGCACGGTCTCGGCATCGGTCTTCTCCTGAAAAACAGCCTTTATCCCTCCGATGAACTGGCCGCCATCCCCATCGACGAAATGTCAGAGGAATACAGCGATTGCATCGCTATCCCGGCGGACAAGCGGGAGCTGAAACTGATCTGCAGCTTTCTGGATGTCGCTGTCGAGACAAAGGCCGACCGGCATTTGTGAGGGCTGGAGTGTTTTGGGTCCGTGTCCTAAACCACGACCTCCAACGCTTCCTGCTCGCCGACCCCGAACACGCGCTTGTAGCGCGCGATTTCGTCTGCCGGACCCATTGCCTTGTTCGGGTTGTCGCTGAGCTTCACCGTCGGGTGGCCGTTGGCGGTGACCGCCTTGCAGACCAGGGAGAAGGGGGCCAGTGCGTTGCCGGCGGTGAGGCCGCGGAAGTCGTTGGTGAGCAGCGTGCCCCAGCCGAAGGAGGTGCGCACACGGCCGGAGAACTGCTGGTGCAGTTCGATGATCTTGTCGGTATCCAGTCCGTCGGAGAAGATGACGAGCTTTTTTGTCGGGTCTTCCCCTTTGGAACGCCACCAGTCGATCGCGATTTCCGCGCCTGCGGCCGGATCGCCCGAATCGATGCGGATGCCGGTCCAGCTTGCGAGCCAGTCGGGTGCGCGGTCGAGAAAGCCTTTGGATCCGAAGGTATCGGGCAGAATGATGCGCAGGTTGCCGTCGTGCTCTTCATGCCAGTCGCGCAGGACGTCATAAGGCGCCTCGGCCAGTGCCTCATCCGTCTTTGCAAGGGCGGAATAGATCATCGGCAGTTCATGGGCATTGGTGCCGACGGCCTCAAGATCGCGCTGCATGGCGATGTGGCAGTTGGAGGTGCCGGTGAACTTGGCGCCCAGGCCTTCCGTCATCGCCTGAACGCACCAGTCCTGCCAGAGATAGGAGTGGCGGCGGCGGGTGCCGAAATCGGCGATCCGAAGCCCGTCCAGCGGTTGCAGGCGTTCGATCTTTTCCCAGAGCTTGGTCATCGCCCGGGCATAGAGGATCTGAAGCTCGAATTTCTTCATGGAATTGATTACGGCGCGCGAGCGCAGTTCCATGAGGATCGCGAGCGCCGGGATTTCCCAAAGCATCACCTCGTGCCATTTGCCTTCGAAAGTCAGTTCGTACTGGCCGTCGTGTTTTTCCAGGGTGTAGGCCGGCAGGTGCAGGTTCTCGAACCATTCCATGAAATCGGAGCGGAACATCTGGCGCTTGCCGTAGAACATGTTTCCGCGCATCCACGTACTTTCGCCGCGTTTGAGCGACAGGGAACGGACATGGTCGAGTTGCTCGCGCAGTTCACCCTCATCGATCATTTCCGCCAGGCGGATATCTTTGGCACGGTTGATCAGGGAGAAAGTGACGGTCGTTTCCGGCTTGTTGCGGAACACCGACTGACACATCAGCAGCTTGTAGAAATCCGTGTCGATCAGCGAGCGGACGATCGGGTCGATTTTCCATTTGTGGTTATAGACACGGGTTGCGATATCGACCATGTGTTTGGTTTTCCTCCGGTAACGGCGAGCATAAGGCAGGAGTAGAGCTGGAATTTCAAGTCCCGGCTAAATGTGCCGGCTGAGGCTTTCGTAACGGAAAGTGCTAACGAACAGCGTTGTGAGGACATGAGACACAGGTCTTCCGTCCACCCGATGCGGCCTTTGTTTGCTGGAAACGATGGCATATAAACCGCTTGAATCGTGGCAGGAGGAATCATGGAGACAAAGCAGCAGACCGAAGAGATCCCGGCGAAACCGGGTTCGCTTGTCCCGCTTGCTTTTCTTGCCATCCTCACGGGGATCGGCGCCGGTGCGATCGGCGCTGTCTTCCGTCTGGCACTCGACTACGGATCCGAGCTGCGGACCTATGCTCTGGTGCAGACCAGGGGCTTCGAGATCGGCGGTCTTTTCCTGGCCATGGCCGTTGCGGGGTTCGCCACTGCGCTCGCGGCCACTCTGGTGCGGCGGTTCGCTCCGGCGGCATCGGGCAGCGGCATTCCCCATGTGGAAGCCGTGCTCGACGGAGAACTGCGACCGACTCCCGTCTGGCTGATCCCGATCAAGTTTATCGGGGGCTGGCTGGCAATCACGGCGGGCCTCGCGCTTGGCCGTGAGGGGCCGAGCGTGCAGATGGGCGCAAGCCTGGCCCATCTCGTCGGGCGTGTCTTCCGGCGGGATCAGGCGGACCGCCGGTCGCTGATCGCCGGTGGGGCAGGCGCTGGTCTTGCCACAGCGTTCAATGCGCCTGCGGCCGGATCGATCTTCGTTCTGGAAGAACTGGTCGGCCGGTTCGAGCCACGTATGGCGGTGGTGGCTCTTGGAGCATCGGCGGGAGCGATTGCCGTGTCGCGCCACCTTACCGGAGACGCACCGGATTTTACCGTGAGCGAACTCGTTGCCGGAGGGATCGGGGCGCTGCCCCTGTTCCTGGTTCTCGGGCTGCTCGCCGGCCTGCTGGCGATCCTTTACAACCGCAGCCTTCTCGGAACCCTTGTCATCGCCGACTGGATCGGCGGGCCCGTGGAATTGCGGGCCGGAGTGATCGGAGCGGCTGTCGGGGCTCTCGCCTGGACCGCCCCGAACCTTGTCGGCGGCGGCGATAACCTCACCCAGATGACGCTGACCGGCCAGTTGCCGCTGATGCTCGTGCCCTTGATCTTCCTGATCCGTTTCGTACTCGGCGCGGCTTCCTATGCGGCTGCCACTCCTGGCGGTTTGTTCGCGCCCCTGCTTTTGCTCGGCTCCCTCGCCGGACTCGTCTTCGGATCCGCCTGCGATGTCACGTTTCCCGGCATGGGGCTTCAGATCGAAGCCTTTGCCTTCGTCGGCATGGCCGCTCTTTTTGCCGGCGTGGTGCGCGCGCCGCTGACCGGGATCGTCCTCGTCGTGGAAATGACCGGCAGTTCTGCCTTGCTGCTGCCGCTGCTGTGCGCCTGCTTCGGCGCGATGCTGGTGCCCTCCGTTCTGCGGGATGAGCCCATCTACGAGGCCCTGCGGTTCAGGGCGGCAAGGCGCGTGCGCTGAAGTTGGGACAAGATGAATGGCAAGGCTCAAGACAATGCCGGCAAGACCGCACCCCAGGTATCCACTGCGAGAGGGTCTTTATCCCAACATTTCAGCCTGTTTTATGAGGGTATGACCTGACCGGCGGACGTTTTCCGCCGGACGGCTCAGACCTGTTCCGGACCTTCTGTTGCGATCAGCAGGCAGCGGGCATCCGGACCTGGCTGCAGGATTTTCAGGGCGGCAAGGGGAGCTGCGCCGCTTGGTGTGGTGACGATCTCCTCCGCCGCATACAGACGCGCCGCTTCTCTGGCTTTCTCGTCCGGGACGGTCACGAACAGGTCTGCATCCCGGCGGAGTGCGTCGAAGGCGATCAGGGAGGCATCCTTGCAGTCGAGGCGTCCCATGTTCGATGCCGGCCCGTCCGCCCGGGTCAACTGACCCGCCTCGACGCTTTTCAGGAGGCATGGGGCCGCTTCCGGTTCGACGACGATGATGTTCGGCTGGACGGCCCAATGGTCGCGAATATGCGCGGCAACGGCACCGGCGAGGCCTCCGACCCCGGCCTGAAGAAAGACATGGGTTGGCCACATGCCGGTCTTTTCGAACTCCTGCCGGCATTCCTCGGGCAGAACCGTGTAACCTTCCATGATCAGGGCCGGGCGTTCGGTGAAGCCCTCCCAGGACCCATCGGCCAGAAGCAGCCAGCCGTTTTCTTCCGCCGCGTTGATTGCGTATTGCACGCAGTCCTCGTAGGACCCGTCGACGCGAACGACGTAGCTTCCCGTCTTTCGTATTCTTTCCGCAAAACCTTCTGGAACGCTGTTGCTGAGCACGATAAGCCCACGGGCACCGAAGATGCGGGCGCCGGCGGCAACCGACAGGCCGTGATTGCCGGCGCTGGCCGTGATGAAGGTCATGCCGGCGGCGACCTTGCGTGCCTGAGGGCTCGTCAGGTCGTCGCCCCGGTAAGCATCCTGCAGCATCTGGGCGATTGCGAAGACACCACCCAAGGCCTTGAAGCTACCAAGGCGCATGCGCTGTGTCTCGTCCTTGACGGTGAGGGTGCCGATGCCGAGCTCTTCCGCCAGTTTTGGCAGTTGCCTGAGCGGCGTGGCCTGGTAGGCGGGGCACTGGCGCAGCATCGCCATCGGGCGATCCGGTTCGGACCGGAACAGGCGAGGGCCGGGGGCGGCGGCAGTTCGGGCGTTCTCGAGTTTCATGAGCCGCACGATAGGGCAGGGTAACGATCTAAAAGCATCAGGCTTCCCGGAAAAATGAGAAAATTTCGCAACATTCCGGGTTTCAGCTGGCTGTTCAATTCAATCGAAGGCGGCAAAATGGCAGCGATGTTGTCCATCCGATCAGCAAGGCACGCATATTCATGGATTCTGGAATCTGTCCGGCGCGGTCCGGGAAGACATTTCTCTCGGAAGATCTGAGTTTCCGGATGAAGGCCTGGCGGGAGAATCTTCATCGACACCCTGAACTGGGGTTTACGGAAACGCGCACCGCGGGTTTCGTTGCCAACGAACTGCGAGCTGCCGGGATAGAGGTTCACGAAGGTATAGGCGGAACCGGCTTGGTCGGTGTTCTCCGGCGCGGAACAGGTAATCGGGGGATCGGCATTCGGGCGGATATGGACGCGCTGCCGATCACAGAGCAGAACGACTTCGACCATCGGTCGGGCGAACCCGGTGTGATGCACGCCTGTGGTCACGACGGTCATACCACGATGCTTCTGGGGGCGGCGGCACACCTGGCGGCGCACGGAAATTTCGACGGCACCGCCGTCTTCATCTTTCAGCCGGACGAGGAAAACGGGCGCGGCGCGCGTGCCATGATCGATGACGGTCTGTTCGATCGCTTCCCCGTGGATGCCGTTTACGGGCTTCATAATCTCCCCGGTCTGGAAGACGGCCGGGTCGCCGTTCGTTCCGGACCTGTCATGGCGTGCGAAGATACCTTCCAGATCAGTATCTCAGGCAAGGGCACCCACGCAGCCATGCCGCACAAGGGCATCGACCCGATCGTTGCGGGAGCGCAGGTCATCATGGCCCTGCAGACGATCGTGTCCCGACAAATGAACCCTCTGGACGATGCCGTTGTTTCGGTAACCGATTTTCGGACCAACGGCGTCCGCAATGTCATTCCGGGCGAAGTGACGATCACCGGGGATGCGCGGTCCTTTACACCCGAGGTCAGCGCAATGATCGAGACCACGATGAAACGCATCGTCTCGGGACTTTGCGAGGCCAGCGGCACCATGTCCACGGTCGAGTACGATCGTGAATTCACCGCCACGATCAACTCCGCGCGGGAAGCGGACGTTGTGGCACGCGTGGCCGCCGATGTCGCCGGCGCCGGAAGCGTCGATCCGGACTGCGCCCCGCTGATGGCGTCCGACGACTTCGGCGCCATGCTGGAACACAGGCCCGGCGCCTATTTCTTCCTCGGCAACGGGACCGATGGAGCTCACGGGCACGCGCTGCACAACCCGGCTTACGATTTCAATGACGGCATTCTCGTACGGGGTGCCGAACTTTGGGTGCGGTTGGTGGAAACGCAGCTTGCCGCCTGAGGGTCAGCCCAAGGGGATATTCATCCCGACCTTGGTCCGGTCCATGACCACCGAGGTGCGGAACCGCTTCACGTTGGAATCCTCAAAGAAGAGGCGATAGGTCAGCTGTTCGTAGTCCTCCATGTCCTTTGCCAGGACAATGAGGGCGAAGTCGGCTTCGCCGGTGATGTAGTAACACTGCTGCACCTGCGGTTCGCCCTTCGCCTTTCTCCTGAAGGCGTCGATCTGGTCGATCCGCTCGCGCTCCAGTTCCACCATGACCAGAAAGGTCATGGTGTAGCCGATCGCCTTGGGCGAGATCAGCGCCTCTTCGGCAAGGATCACGCCGTCGGCCTTCAGGTTTTTGATGCGCCGCTGGACGGTGGCAACGGACAGTCCGGTTTCCGCCGCAATGGTCTCGAGACGTTCGCGTGCATTGTTCTGCAGCATCCGGAGGATCGTCAGGTCGGAGGCGGACATGTCCATGATGAGTTTATCCGATCATTTTTCCGGGTCATTGCGCTTCAACTTCTCAAATATCGGAATTCAGATGAGTTTTGAGATCAATTTTCCCTGCTAATGTTAGCGTGGAAATCAATGGGATGAAAAGCGCAAGCGCCCAGGAAACACCCTCCGGCATCTTACTGTCCGTGCCGGCGAACCATGAAAGGAAACGACGGCCGTGGTGCGTATTCCCTATGACGTCGAGCAGCGTGACGAGCCACGGATGGGTCTTATCGTTCTGCAGGCCGACGAGACGATCGAAAACGATCTTCGTCGCCTCGTGCCGGCAGCGGCCTCCTTGCATGTGTCCCGCGTGCCGAGCGGTCACGAGGTGACCCCGGAGACACTCTCCGAGATGCGGAACCACATTGGACAAAGCGCCCGCCTTCTTCCCGACTCGGCGCGGTTCGATGTCGTCGGTTACGGGTGTACGTCAGGCACATCGGTCATCGGCGTGAAAACCATCGCCGACCTCGTGCATGGCGGGGCAACGACGCTGGCGGTCACGGAGCCCGTTTCGGCACTCATTGCGGCCTGCAAGCATCTCGGCGTCAGCCGGCTGGCCTTCCTGTCGCCCTATGTGGCTGAGGTGTCTTCCCGGATGCGCACTGTCCTTGCCGACAACGGTATCGAAACGCCGGTCTTCGGCTCCTTCGAAACCGCCGAAGAATCGATTGTCGCCCGGATTACCGGAGCCTCGGCAGCAAGGGCCGCAGTGGACCTCGCGGTCGATCCCGCCGTCGAAGCGGTCTTCGTTTCCTGCACCAATCTGCGCACTCTCGACATCATTGCCGACGTGGAGGAGCAAACCGGCAAGCCGGTCCTCTCCAGTAACCAGGTACTTGCCTGGCAAATGTGCCGGCTGAGCGGTCTTGCAACCACGACAAACGGCGTGGGAAAGCTGTTCTCGGCCTAAGCCCGAAACTTAAGCCGGGGTCTTCTGCTTGTCCGGATTGACGAAGGGGCGGGCCCACTCGCTGTCCGGCGTGATGTCGGAGTTCTCATGGGCAAGCTCGGCCAGGATCTTGCGGTATTCCACGGTCATCCGGTCGGCGCGGCAATGCATCTCCGTACGTGTATCCAAGGGGAACTCGGGACGGATGTTGTTCAAAAGCTCGCGGTCCTCGCTCTGGATCTGGCGGTCCAGGGCGATGATGTTGGCGCATTTTTCCTCGTCCGGATTATCGTTTCGAGCGATGAACTGGCAGAACAGCGTGTGAGTGTCGTCGACCGGGGTCGCCGTCTTGAACAGCACGTGGCGCAGGCCGTTCTCGTATTCCATCACATCCTTGTAGACGAAAGGCTGCACCAGCTCGTTGTTGGTGAAGCGGACCGTGAAGCCTTCGCCGGTCAGGCCGGTGTTGGCCTTCAAGGCCTCGGTCAGGCGGGCATTGTAGCTGACGCGGGAGGTGAGCTTGTGGCCGTCGCGATTGATCTCGAAGCTGAGGAACTGGGAGGCGGAGGTGTCGCCGATGGTGTTGCGGTGGGTCCAGGCGACATGGGCAAGATCGAGCGCGTTGTCGATGACGCGTGGCGCCGATGTCGTCCACACTTCCATGAGTTCGTGCATCACCTTGAACGACGGATCCTCGGCCTCCGGCAGCTCCGGAATGTCGGCGCGCGGGATGCCCGGGCAGACCCAGACCAGACCGTAGCGCTCGGCGACCAGCACGTTGAGCGTGCGCGCGCGCGGCGGGATCGGCAGGTCGTCGTCCTGCTGGGGAATGCGCGTGCAGGCGCCGGATGTGTTGAAGGCCCAGCCGTGATAGGGGCAGACGATTTCGCCGTCTTCCAGCCAGCCCTGGGACAGGCGCGCGGCCCGGTGCGGGCATTCGTCGACGGCGCAGCCGAGCGTTCCGTCCTTGCCGCGCCAGACGACATAGTTGTCGCCGAGCAGGCGGACCGCACGGGGCTTGTCGGCGATCTCGCCCGAATAGGCCACCGGATACCAGTACTCCTTGAAGGCGGGGACTTCGCTTACAAGCATGGGAGGCTCCTGTCGTCGGAAGAGGGGAAAATCGGGATCATCATGATGTTTTACGCCCGGGTGAAGGGTTTGCCGACCGCGCCCGGTCCGGAGGCCCGGCCGACGAAGGTCGCCATGGCGAACAGAGCCAGCAGGTAAGGCAGGGCAATCAGCAGTTCATGGGGAATGTCGCGCCACAGGATCTGCGCGCGCAGAGCAATCGCATCGGCGAAGCCGAAGGCAAGGCAGGCGGCGGCACCCGGCCACACTCGCCACTTGCCGAAGACCATTGCGGCCAGGGCGAGAAAGCCACGTCCTTGCGTCATGGACGCCTGGAACATGTCGAGGGTGACGATCGACAGGTAGGCGCCGCCCAAGGCACCGAAAACGCCGGACATCATCACCGCTAAGAAGCGGGTGCGGACGACCGGGATGCCGGCGGCATCGGCGGATTCAGCGGATTCGCCGCAGGCCCTCAGACGCAATCCGGCGTCGGTGCGAAACAAGACCCACCAGACCAGGAAGATCAGGACGAAACAGCCATAGTCGACCAGGCTGAGCGAGCGGAAAATGCGTCCGACCGTCGGCAGGTCGGACAGGAACGGGACCGTGATCGTCGGGATCTTGGCCACGCTCGGCGTCAGGCCGTCGACATCCCAGATGACCGGGATGAGAGCCGCCGTCAGGCCGGCGCCAATCAGGTTGATCGCCGCGGAGCCGACCACCTGATCCCCGCGCAGAGTGACTGACATCAAAGCCAGCGCACTGCCGGAGAACACGCCGGAGATGAGCGCGCCAACGAGGCCGAGCCAGGGATTGCCGGTGAAATAGGTCACCAGAACGGCGGCGAAAGCACCGATCAGCATCATGCCTTCCAACCCGATGTTCAAGACGCCGCTGCGTTCGCTGATCAGACCGCCCAGCATGGGCATTACGATCGGCAGGGCCAGGTGAAGGGCGCTGATGACGAGTGATATCGTCAGAAGATGGCTCATGACGGCATCTCCGTGCTGGCGGTCTTTGCGGTCGCAGGTTGAGGGTCTGACGGAAGGTCGGATAGCCCGTCATCGATGGCGGGCCGACGCAGGCTCGACAGCAGGCGCAGGACGGCCGGCTGCGCGGCTACGAAGGCCACGACCAGGCCGGAAACGACGCCGACCATTTCCCGGCTGATGCCGGCGATCGCCTGCAGCGGGACGGAGCCGGCGTGGAGAACGGCGAAGAAGAAGGCGGAGGCGACCACACCGATCGGGGACAGGGCGCCGAGCAGCGCGACCGCGATCGCGTCATAGCCATAGCCGGGTGAGAAAGCGGAATAGAACCGGCCATAGACGCCGAGCACCTGAACCGCACCGGCAAGCCCGGCAAGTGCACCGGAGGCGAGCAGGGCGATGATGGTCAGCCGTTCGACGGACACACCGCTTGCGCGCGCCGCGCCCTGATTGGCGCCCAGCAACCGCAGCCGGAAGCCGCCCGGGGTCCGGTAGAGGACCCAAAGCACGATGGCGACGACGGCAAGGGCTACAAGGAGTCCGGCATGGAGCCGCGTGCCGTCCCAGATGATCGGCAGCTGGGTTCCCTCCGGGACCCGCTCGGTGGCCGACGGTTGGTCGGCGGCCACGAAGGGACCGGTGGGCGCAACCGCATATTCGGAGACCGCGATCGCAACGAAATTCATCATGATCGTCGTCACCACCTCATGGGCGCCGCGGTAGGCCTTGAGCAGGGCCGGGATCAGGGCGAAGGCCGCGCCGCCGGCCATGCCTGCGAGGATGCAGACGACCATCAGCAAGGGCGGCGGCAGATCGACGGTGGCGCCGACCACACCGGTGACAAGGCCGCCGAACAGCAGCTGGCCTTCCACGCCGATGTTGAACAGGCTGGCGTGAAAGGCGAGTGCGACCGCAAGGCCGGCGATCAGAAGCGGGATCATCTGGACCATCGTTTCCGCGATCGCCGGGCCGCTGCCGAGCGCGCCGCCGAAGAGGGCGCTTGCCGTCAGCCAGAGCTCGGAGCCTGCGAGCCAGATCATCGGCACGGATGCGACGAGTGCGGCCGCAATCGTCAGAACGAAGGTCAGCATCCGGGTGCCGAATTGACCGGACAGGCCCTGGAAATGCGCAATCATGCGCGGCAGGAGGTCGGTCCGGTTCCAGCCGTCGTCACCGGTGTCGGCGCGCAGGGTCTGCGCCGCAATGTCCGGGTCCATGCGGGCATGGCGGCTGTCGGCGGTCACATAGGCCCGCCTGGAAGGGGAGGTCGTTGCATTCATCGTCATGAGTTGGCTTCCTGATCCACTCCGGACATCCAGCGGCCGATCTGGTCTATGTCGGCATCTGCGGTGCTCGTCTCGCCGACGACGCGGCCCTGACGGAACACGACGATGCGGTCGGCGATGGTGAAGACTTCGGTCAGGTCGAGGCTGAGCAGGAGGACGGCGCCGCCCTGGTCCCGCAGGCCGATCAGGGCTTCATGGACGGCGGCGGTCGAGCCGATGTCGAGGCCTCTCGTCGGCTGCGCGGCGATCATCAGCCGGGGCGCGCGGGCAAGTTCCCGGCCGACCACCAGCTTCTGCTGATTGCCGCCCGAAAGGCTTGTCACAGGTGCCTCGATCGATGCCGCACGCACCTTGTGGCGGCGCACGATGCCGGCAGCGAAACGGGCCCGCCGACGCCGGGACAGCCAGAGCTGTGTTGGCGCGAAGGGAGCGCCGTCGACGAAGCCGATGGAGGCGTTGTCGACCACGCTCATGCCGTCGGCGACCGCCAGCCGGTGACGATCCTCCGGGATATGGGCAATGCCGCAGTTGAAACGCTGCTGGGTGGTCATGTCCGTGATGTCGATGTCGTCCAAGACCACGCCACCGCCTGTGGCCTTGCGCAGGCCGATCAGGAGTTCGACGAATTCCGCCTGGCCGTTGCCCTCGACACCGACGACTGCAACGATTTCGCCGCCGTGGACGTCGAGGTCGACCGGGCCGAAGCGCTCGCCGTCGGTGAGCTTGCGCACGGACAGAACGGTCGGCCAGATGTGGTTCGATCGTGACGGCACTTCCGGCCTGTTGCGGCCGATCATCAGCCGGACCAGTTGCGCCTCGAGTGTCTGCCGCTCGGCCGGGTCGGCGAAACTGCGCGGGACCTCGGCTTCGCCGGCAACCGCGCCGTCGCGCAGGACCGTCACCCGGTCGCACAGGCGCATGATTTCCGGCATCTTGTGGCTGATGAGAACGATTGTCGTCCCCTCGCGCTGGAGGTTCTGCAAAAGCGCGTAGAGTTCTTCCGCGTCGGGCGGCGACAGAGCCGCGGTCGGCTCATCAAGCACCAGTGTGGTGGCGCCGCCCCACAGGGCCTTGAGAATTTCCACCTTCTGCCGCGCGCCGACGGACAGAGTCTCGCAGCGGGCCGACGGATCGATGCCGAAGCCGAGGCGTTCGGACAGTTCGATCGCGCGGCGGCTGGCCGCGTCCAGGTCGAGCCGTCGCATCCACCGGGCGGTAAAACCGGACGAGCCCCGTCCGAGAATGAGATTTTCGGCAACGGTGAGCTTGCCGATCAGGCTGAAGTGCTGCTGCACCATGCCGATACCGGCAGCCAGCGCGTCCGCGGAGGACCGAAGCGTCGCAGGCTGTCCGCCGATTTCGATCTGGCCGGAGTCCGGCCGGATCATCCCGAACAGGATTTTCATCAGGGTGGACTTCCCGGCTCCGTTTTCGCCGAGAAGTCCGTGAATCGATCCTTGCCGGACCGTGAGATCGATGGAGCGATTGGCCTTGACCGGGCCGAAGTGCTTGCTCACGCCGGTAAGCCGGATGGCCGCCGGCGCGAGGCCGGGCCGCGGGGCGGCTGTTGTTTTCATGTCTGCCTCGCAACCCGCACGCATTGTCAGTTCCCTGCCGGCTTGAACGCTTTCGCTTCTTCTTCGGTGGCCGGAACGACCAGCGATCCGTCCAGGATCGAAGCGGTTGCGGCTTCCACCTTCGCCATGATCTCCGGAGAGAGCGTGTCGATGTTGTCCGGGCAAAGGCCGACGGCCTTTTCCTTGAGGCCGAGGCTGACGGTGCCGCCCTGGAAGTTGCCTTCGGCTGCCGCCTGGTTTTCATAGACGACCGCGCCGGCGACGTCCTTGACCGCAGAGGTCAAAAAGTTGTCCGGGGCGAATTGACCCTTGCAGGTGTCGACGCCGATTACCCAGTAGCCTTCGCCCATGCTCTTGGCGGCATCGAAGATGCCCCGTCCGCCACCGCCGGCAACGTCCATGATCAGATCGGCGCCGATATCATAGATGCCAAGCGCAAGTTCCTTGGCCTTGGCCGGTTCGGTGAAGGAGCCGACATGGGCGACCGAAACCTCGATGTCCGGGTTGACGTAGTGCAGGCCGGCCTCATAGCCGGACAGGAAGCGCACGACCGGCGGGGTTTCCATGCCGCCGATAAAGCCGACGCGGGTTCCCTTGGTGGTCATGGCGGCGGCGATACCGGCGAGGAAGGCGGCTTCCTGCTCGCGGAAGGTCACGCTTGCCACGTTGGAAAGCGGCTTCTTGTCCTTGCCCACGGCGACGGCATCGATCAGCGTGAACTTGGCGTCCGGGTTGGCAATGGCGACCTGGGTGAGGGCGTCGCGAATGCCGAAGCCGACGCCGGTCGTCACGGTCGAGCCGCTGTCGATGGCCTGCTGCAGGTTCGGAACGAACTGGGACTGGTTGGCGGACTGGATGACCAGCGGCTTGCCGCCGAATTTTTCCGCGCTCTTTTCCACGCCGAGCTTGGCCAGATCGTTGAAGCCCTGGTCGCCGAGACCGGCCTGGTTGGTCACCATCGACCAGATGAAGTCCTCGGCCGAAGCCGGGGCGGTCGTGCCGAGGCAAAGCGCAAGCAGGGCTGCGGAGGTCGTCAGTGCGCCAAAGCGGCGGCTCAATGCTGGCTTGCCTTTATTACGTTCTGACATGGCATTTTGCTCCTGGTTCTGAAAGGAAGGAAAGGGAATCTTTTTATTGTTTTGTTCGTTCATGGAGGCCGCTCACTGGCCGGCAGCTCCTGTGAATGCTTCAAGTCTCGTGCCAAGACGCGGCTCGTTGGCGCGCTTGACCGCGGTGGCGACCGCTTCTTCGGGTGTCGAGGAAAAGCTGATCGCGACGACACGGCGTTCGTCGAGCCAGCAGCCTTCATCGAGAGAGCTTTTCAGCCGGTCGGCCCATCCGGTCGTGCCCTCAAGCACCACGACGGGAACGCCGGAATCATAGGCAATGGTGACTTCGTTCAGGGTGCCGACGCCGCCGCCGATCATGATGATGCTGTCGCAGCTGCGCGCGGTCAGGATGTTGCGGATCGTTCCCATCCCGGTGGGAAAGACGATGTTCACGTAAGGATTTGCCTTGGACTTGTCCGCATAGGGCAGGAAGCCGACGGTCAGGCCGCCGTTTTCGGCAGCGCCCTTACAGGAGGCTTCCATGACGCCGCCGGTGCCGCCGCCGACCAGCACCGCGCCGGCCTCGGCGATTCCACGCCCGACCTGGTAGGCGGTGTCCAGAACAGGCGCGGGAAGGCTTTCCCCCGGACGGGAGCTGCGGCCGATCACTCCGATTGTCATCTTCTGCATGGCGGCACCTATGTGTTCACGGTGGTGTTGGAAAGAGCGGCCGCGCCAGCAGGCACGGGGGTGAGCGCACTCGCGGAACCGTCGAGCCGTTCGGCCGCGGCGCGTAGTTGTTTCGCACGCTCGCGGGTCTGCTCGGGGGCAATCGCGACGAGATCCAGCGGATCGGCCGTGGCAACGGCAAAGGACGCCGCCGCCGATCCGAGGGCAGCGGCTTCGACCAGGTCCCCGGTCAGGGCCATGCCGGCCAGGAACCCTCCGCAGAACGTGTCTCCGGCCCCGGTGGGATCAACGGGAGATCCGGGATAGGCCGGCACGCGCCACAGAGCGTCGCCGGCCTTGACGAAGACACCGTCGGCACCGGCTTTCAACACGATGGTCCGGGCGCCGGTCTCGGTCAGCTTCTGCAGAATGTCAGGGATCGAGGCCGAAGGCGCGATGACATCGAAATCGGAGGTGCTCGGCAGAAACACATCGAGCGCGCCGAGCGTTTCCGACAGCTTTGCAAACGGGTTGTCGGTCAGGTCGGACCGCGCCGGGCAATCCGACTGCAGATAACCGGAGGCTCCGCCGAGATGAGCGACCAGTTCCCGGTGGCGATGCAGGGGCAGGAGCGGCAGGTGCCAGAAATCGGCTTCCGCCAGCCACTCGGCGGGTACATCCTTTGCCGTCGGAGCGCCGAGCGGCAGGATGTCCGGACGCGAGGTGGTGTCGACGAAGGCGGCCTGAACGTCCTCGGGCAGCTGCCGGATCATGTGGTCCGGGACCGGCTGGATGCGGGAACCGTCCGGCAGATGGGCGAAGGTCACGCGGACCGGATGGGGCCGGTCGATCTTCTTGATCGAGCGCGTATCGAGCCCGGCATTGGAGAGGATATCGAGAACATGTCCCGGATAGTCGTTGCCGACGATGGCCAGCACCCTCGGCGCAAGCCCGCAGATCAGGGCGCCGAGCGAGGACCAGAGGGCATTTCCGCCGACCTTGCCGACAACAGGACGTCCGTCCGGAGCCAGTATGCTGTCGATGCTGAAAGATCCTGCAACAGCAAGAACGGGGGCGGGCGAAACGGCGGACATCGGATTCCTTTGCAGCATGTTGGGCAGAAAGATGCGGCGCGAAGATGCGCAACATCTAGCCATGCATAAAATCTAGAGCCAAGTTTTGTTCATTGTCCAACAATAAATTTTGCAGATCAGCATGAACTTTATGCAGGCAGGTGGTCAGGTGTCACAAAAATTAGGCAGTGGAGGTTTTCGTGAGGTGTCGCAGGCGCAAAAAAACCGCCCGGCCTGTTCGGGTCGGGCGGTGAAATTTGGGTGGGATTTTCGTTTTTGTTATTCGGTGATCCGCCGGACGCGCGCCGTCAGGCGGTTTCGCGTTCGGTTCGCCGTTGATCGGCCTGGAGGCCCGGGGGCGCCCAACCGGCGTTGCGCGGGTCGACATAGTCGCCCGGAGCGACCACCTTGTCGATCGCGTCGAGTGTTTCCGGCGTCAGGGTGATGCCATCCGCGGTCAGAAGCTGATCGAGCTGTTCCGGTGTCCTCGGTCCCAGCAGGACGGATGTGACTGCCGGATGTTCCAGCGTCCAGGCAAGACTCATCTGCATCATGGTGAGGCCGGCCGCATCGGCGATTTCCGCCAGGGCTTCGACCATGGCGAGCTTGCGCTCGTCATCCGCGCGCACGAACGGATTGCCGCTGGCGGCGCGGGAATCGCCGGGGACCGGTTTTCCTCGCCGGTACTTGCCGGTCAGCCAGCCGCCGTTCAGCGGGCTCCAGACCAGCGTGCCGATCCCGTATTGGCGGCAGACCGGGAGGACGGCGCGCTCGATACCGCGGACAAAGATCGAATAGGGTGCCTGTTCGCTGACAAAAGGCGCGGCACCCAGCTTTTCGGCCGCCCACTGGCTTTGAACGATCAGTTCGGCCGGAAACACGGACGATCCTGCAAAGCGCACTTTTCCCGCCTGGATGAGTTCGTCGAAGGCGGCGACCGTCTCCTCGATCGGTGTCTTGGGATCCGGGCGGTGCAGCTGGTAGAGGTCGATGTAATCGGTGCCAAGTCGGCGCAGGCTGTCTTCCACGGCCTGGACCATCCAGCGTCGCGATCCGCCGGAGCATGCCGGATCGCCGTTCATGGGCAGGCCGAGCTTGGTGGCCAGGACGACCTTGTCGCGCTTGCCGCGCAGGGCGAGGCCAAGCGCTTCCTCGACGGCGCCGTTGTCGTAGATATCGGCCGTGTCGATCAGGTTGATGCCGGAATCGATGGCCTGATCCACCAGTTTTGCCGCCTCGGTCGGGGTCTGTGAGGTGAGTAGCGACATGGTCCCGAAGCCGAAGCGGGAGACCTTGGGGCCGCGTGTGCCCAATGGGGTGGTTTGCATGACGTCGTCTCCGGTAGGTTGCCTGGATCTGGGCCAGGTCTGTTTCATGTGTGCGGTTATGTTTTGCGTCGCACAAAATTATGGTTCAATATGGTACTCAATGGCTATGTGATCATATCATTGTCTATTATTCAACATTGGATAATTATGAGGAAAGCCGTTTTGGGGAAATTGTGTTTGCGGACGCGGTGGCATAGTTAGGTTGTAGGGTGAAGGGCCTGGAACACCTGCTCGTTGAGTGGGCCGGCCTGCAAGCGCACCCCGGGGGGAAGCTTCAGCGCTGAGGGAACATATTTTTCCGCCGGCGCTGCAGGAAAGAGACGATGGCAGAAGAACAACAGCTTCGCGTTCGGCCGGTCCGGGACCGGCGCCCCTTGTCGGTGCAGGTCTATGACCAACTTGTGGAAGCGCTGCGCAAGCAAGGCAAGCCCGGAGACCTGATCCCGCCGGAGCTGGAGCTTTCCGCGGAACTGGGCGTCAGCCGGACCGTGCTGCGCGAGGCGCTGCGCCTGCTGGAGGAAGACGGCATCATCGAGCGGGGCGTCGATCCACGCCGTCGGCAACTGGCGCAACCGTCATCGCGCCCGCCCGCCTTCAATGCGCCGCTGGAAGACATGCTCCGTGCCGCGGGTTCGATCACCATCAAAGTGGTGCGCACTGAACCGATCTCGCCGACCGCCTGGAGCAAGGCCCTCCTGGAACTCTCAGACGATTCCGTCGAACTGCTCTGTCAGGAAAGCCTGTTCCTTCTGGGAGACGAGCCGGTCGCTTCCGCGCTGGAAGTCGTCCCCGTCACGGATAACGGCATCGCCTCCCGTACCGGCGGAGGCGAAGCCGCGAACCGAACGCTGCTGGCGGCGCTCGGGCCGCAGTTCCGCTCGAAATGCGTGCCGACCCTGTGGCGTCTTTCGGCTGCTTCTTCCGGCGGCGGATCGCGCAAGGGGTTTTCGAAGCTGCGCGGCGATATCGCCGTTACCAGCCTGACCTCCGTCCTCAGCCGGCATGGCAAGCCTGTCTTTCTCGGCAAGCATCTGTTGCGCCTGGATCTTGTGTCCCTGACCGTTGGCGAAGCGGCGTCGGATATCGATCCGCTGCTCTGGGACGTGCCCTGATACGGGTTTCTGGCATCCTTGTCGTCAACTTGAAGCGGATACCGCCGCAATCTCGGCCATGAGCAGGCGTGCCGCCAATTCCGGGTCCGGCTGACCGCAAATGGCCGAAACCACGGCGACACCCCGCGCACCCGCGGCAAGCACCCGCGCCACGTGCTCTGCCTTCAACCCGCCGATGGCGACGGCCGGGATCGGGCTGGCCGCGATCTGAGCCTCCAGTCCGTCAAATCCGACAGGTTGTTTGTGATCGGGTTTGGAGGGTGTAGCAAAGACCGGCCCCACGCCGATGTAATCGACCAGCGTCGGGTCCGCTTGCGCGGCCAGGTCCGGCGTCTCGACCGTCAGGCCGACAATGGCCTGCGGGCCGATCAGCGCGCGGGCCCGCGATACGGTCATGTCGTCCTGCCCGATGTGGATGCCGTCTGCCCCGATCGCCTCGGCGGCCTCGACATCGTCATTGACGATGAGTGCCGCCTCGGTGCCTGCCAGCACTTGTTTCAGAGCCCGGCCGGTCTCGATCAGCCGTGTCGTGTCGCCCTCCTTGTCACGGAGTTGCACCATTGTGGCGCCGCCTTTCACGGCAAGACGAGCGGTTTCGATCATGCCTCGATCCCGGCACAGGCCGGGATCGAGCACGAGATAAAGCGACAGGTCGAACGCCTTCATGCGGGTGCCTCCTCATGGCCACGAAGTCGATGCTCCAGGTCCAGTTCCTCCGGAGCGATCGCGTGGAGCGCGTCGAGAAAGCGTGGGGCGAAACTGCCCGGTCCGGCCGCGCCCTCATGCGCCCGCGTGCCCGCCACGGCATAGTGGGTCAGGGCGCCGACCGCAGCATCGAACCCGTCTTCGGCGACCGCGGCGTAAGCGCCGCAGAGGCCGGTCAGCGCGCAGCCGAGGGCGGTGTTGAGTGGCATCCAGGGAGATCCGCCCCCGATATGCGCGGACCGGGTTCCGTCGGTCACATAGTCTTCGGGACCCGTTACCGCGACCACCGCACCGCTTTGCCGTGCCAGCCGGCGGGCGGCATCTTCCGAAACGGCGACATCGTCGCGCCCGTCGACCCCCTGACCCTGGCTGACCTCGCCCGCCAGAGACAGGATTTCAGAGGCATTGCCCCGGATGATCGTCGGATGCCGTGCGACCAGTTCGGCGGACACCCGGCGGCGAAGCGTCGTGGCCCGGCAGGCGACGGGGTCGAAGACCCAGGGCCGCCCCGCCTGTTTCGCGCCTTCGATCGCCGCATGCATGCCCTCGACGAAGGGGCCGGACAGGGTACCGATATTGACCGTCAGCGCCCCTGCGATGCGCGCGAATTCACCTGCTTCCTCCGCGTCCGAAACCATGGCGGGGGAGGCGCCCGCGGCCAGAAGCACATTGGCGGCGATGTTCATGGCCACGTAGTTGGTGATGCATTGCACGAGCGGCGGTTCGGCCCGAAGCGCGGCAAGAAGTGTTCCGGGTGTCTGGCTCATTTCGCGTCCTCCAGCGGGACGTAGAGTTCGCCGCCTTCCCGGAATTTTTCGGCCATCTGTGCCATGCCTTCCTTCCGCGCTTCCGCGCGAATGTCGTGGCTGATCCGCATGGAGCAGAATTTCGGTCCGCACATGGAACAGAAATGTGCGACCTTATGCGCCTGCTTCGGCAACGTTTCGTCATGCATCGAACGCGCGGTTTCGGGGTCCAGCGAGAGATTGAACTGGTCCTCCCAGCGGAATTCGAACCGGGCGCGGGAGAGTGCGTCGTCCCGGATCCGCGCTGCCGGATGCCCTTTGGCGAGATCCGCCGCGTGGGCCGCGATCTTGTAGGTGATGACGCCTGTCTTCACGTCGTCGCGATCGGGCAGGCCCAGATGTTCCTTCGGTGTGACGTAGCAGAGCATCGCCGTGCCGAACCAGCCGATCATGGCCGCCCCGATGCCGGAGGTGATGTGATCGTAGCCCGGCGCGATGTCGGTCGTCAGCGGTCCGAGGGTGTAGAACGGCGCCGCGCCGCAGGTGGCGAGCTGTTTGTCCATATTCTCCTTGATCTTGTGCATGGGAACATGTCCCGGCCCTTCGATCATCACCTGGCAGTCCCGCGCCCAGGCGATCTGTGTCAACTCGCCGAGGGTCTCCAGCTCGGCGAACTGGGCGGCGTCGTTTGCGTCGGCGATGGAGCCGGGGCGCAGACCGTCGCCCAGCGAGAAGCTGACGTCATGGGCGCGGGCGATGTCGCAGATCTCGTCGAAATGCTCGTAAAGGAAGCTTTCGCGATGGTGGTGCAGGCACCACTTGGCCATGATCGAGCCGCCACGGCTGACAATGCCGGTTACACGGTTCGCCGTCATCGGGACCATGTGAAGACGCACGCCGGCATGGATGGTGAAATAGTCCACGCCCTGTTCGGCCTGTTCGATCAAGGTATCGCGGAAGACTTCCCATGTCAGGTCCTCGGCCACCCCATTCACTTTTTCCAGCGCCTGGTAGATCGGCACCGTGCCGATCGGGACGGGGGAGTTGCGAACGATCCACTCCCGGGTGTTGTGGATGTTGCGGCCGGTGGAGAGATCCATGACGGTATCCGCGCCCCAGCGGATTGCCCAGACCAGCTTGTCCACTTCCTCTTCCATCGAGGACGTGACAGCGGAGGTACCCATGTTCGCGTTGATCTTCACCAGGAAATTGCGGCCGATAACCATCGGTTCGCATTCCGGATGATTGATGTTCGACGGCAGGATTGCCCGGCCGGCCGCGATCTCGTCGCGCACGAATTCAGGCGTGACATGATCGGGGATCGCTGCTCCCCAGTCCTGTCCATCGCGCGTCAGCGCCTCGGTCGCTGCCTTGCGGCCAAGATTTTCGCGGATGGCGGCGAATTCCATCTCCGGGGTGATGATGCCGGCACGGGCATAGGCCAGTTGCGTGACCGCACGCCCGTTCCGTGCGCGCAGCGGCGCATGGCGTACAGGGAACTCGGGCACCAGGCGCCCGCCGGAGACAAAGCCGTTGTCCTCGGGACGGACGCGACGGCCGGCATGGCTTTCGGTATCGCGGCGTGTCGCGATCCAGCCCGAGCGCAGACGCGTGAGGCCCCGATCGATGGCGATTTCCGCCTCCGGATCGGTATAGGGCCCGGAACTGTCATAGACCGTCACGGGCGGTTCTCCCGCCGAAGGGTGCAGGTCGATTTCGCGCATCGGGACGCGGATATCAGGATGCAGGGTTCCGGTGTGCCAGACGCGCCGGGATGCGGGCAATGGCCCGGTGGTGATGCCGGAAGTGATATCTTTCCCGCAAGTGTGATCTTTCATGGGGCAGAGCCTCCTCGCTTGAAGCAAAAGAGACCCAGTTCGCCGTATCGAATGGAGATTGGCCGCTTGGAGGACGTTCGTGAAACATCACGGAAAACGCCGGGCAGCAGTGCACCATCCCTACGCCAGTGTGAACTGGATCAGGTTCATCGGGTCACTGCGCTGCCTGCGGCCAGCAGTATCTCAGCCCCTTGTCGGGACCCCCCGGGTGAGGCGCAAAGACTGCGTGGTCGCAGACGCTTTGTCAATCGCCATCGACCGGTGCCTGAAGCCTCTCGTGGGGGAAAGCGGCAATCCGAACCGGCGTCACGCGTCCCCCGAAATCTACCTGTTTTCCAGAAATGGCTCTTAAGAAATATTCGTTTTTCTTAAGCATTTTCCGTGGCTAGGGTTCTGTTCCAGGCTTGACGAACACGCTACAGGAGCCCGCCATGACGTCCCCGATCCCAGTTGGTTTCATCGGCATCGGTACCATGGGCGAACCAATGGCAATGAACCTGGTTCGGGCCGGCACGCCGCTTCTTGTCTGGAACCGGACGCCGGAGAAGTGCGAGCCCCTGGAGCGGGCGGGCGCGGGTGTTGCCGATGACATCGCCGATCTCTTTGCGGCATGCGAGACGATCATCCTGATGCTGGCCGATGGTGCATCGACGGATGCCGTGCTCGACCGCGGCGGAGCCGATTTTTCCAAGCGGGTCGGCGGGCGCACGATCATCGCCATGGGCACCGAGTCGGCCGACTATTCCCATGGTTTGGGAGCGGATATTCGCGGTGCCGGAGGGCGTTATGTGGAAGCGCCGGTTTCCGGCTCGCGCAAACCGGCGGAAGCCGGGCAGCTTGTCGGTCTTCTGGCGGGCGATGCGGAAGATCGCGAACGCCTTCGTCCCGTGCTGTCGCCGATGTGCCGCGAGATATTCGATTGCGGAGCGGTTCCGGGCGCCCTGCACATGAAGCTCGCGGTCAACACGTTCCTGATCACGCTGGTTACAGGCCTCGCGGAGGCGTCGCATTTTGCCGCCCGGCATGACCTCGAGATGGAGCGCTTCGTGGATATTCTGAACGCCGGACCCATGGCGAGCGATGTGTCCCGGGTCAAGGCCGAGAAGATCCTGCATCGGGACTTCGCACGCCAGGCGGGCATTTCCGACGTCCTGAAGAACAGCCGTCTCGTGGTCGAGGCCGCTCGGGAGGCCACCATTGCCTCGCCGCTGATGGACCTCTGTTTCGCGCTTTACGGCGAGACCGAGGCCCTGGGGCTCGGAGAGGACGACATGATCTCGGTCGTCCGGGCAATCGAAGAGCGCACCGTCAAGGAGCGGAATGGCGCCCTGACGCCCTCCTGATTTCCTCCGCCCGTCCGGAATTGCAGCGTTCGGTCACCCGGATATCGGAATCGACACGGACTTCGGGTCCTGGAGATAGCGCTGCAGCACGGCGCGGGCACCGTCCCGCCAGACAGTTTCCAGTTGCCGGGAAAAGGCGGTTTTGAACCTTTCGTCCCGGCCGAGATCGCCGAACACTTCTCCGATTTCCAGGAAGGCTGTCGGGTCGTCGTGGGCGGCGAGCGCGGCGGACTGGAGGATTTCGCGGCGTTCGTCTTCCAGCGGAATATCATTGGCTGCGACCGCGGTTTCGGCGCAGTAACGGCACCAGAAGGCCACTTCCAGGGCCAGGCCCTCGATGGATCGTCCGAAGCGCAGCGCATCGGCGATGGTCGGCAGGATGAACTTCGGCTGCCGGTTGGACCCGTCCAGACATAGCCGGGCGACGGTGTCGCCGACGGCCGGATTGGCGAACCGTTCCGCGCAGGTTTCCAGATAGGTGTCGAAGGAAATGCCGGGGATTTCCGGCACCACCGGGATGACTTCGCTGCAGATCAGCCGGTGCAGCCAGCCTGCGATATCGGGGTCGGCCATGGCTTCGTGGACATAGGTATGGCCGAGCAACGCCGACGGATAGGCGATGGCCGCGTGGCCGCCGTTCAGGATGCGCAGTTTCATCAGTTCGTAAGGGGCGACATCGGCGACAAACTCGACGCCGACTTCCTCCAGGCGCGGGCGCCCGGCGGGAAAGCGGTCCTCCATCACCCATTGCCGGAACGGCTCGCAGGCAACGGGCGCGGCGTCCTCGATGCCGAACCTGTCCCGCACCAGCGCCCGTTCCCGGTCCGACGTCGCCGGCGTGATGCAATCGACCATGCTGTTGGGGAAAGCGACATCGGTCTCGATCCAGCCGGCAAGATCGGGCGTCATGAGCCCGGCAAGACCGACCAGGGCCTGACGGGCCACGTGGCCGTTTTCGGGTAAGTTATCGCAGGACAGAACGGTGAAGGGCTCAATACCCTGGTCCTTGCGCAGGCCGAGGGCGGCAATCAGAATGCCGAAGACCGTCTGCGGATCCCCCAGGTTGTCCGCATCATGGACGATGTCCGGATGGGTCGCGTCAAAGCCACCGGTCTTGGCATCGACGTAATAGCCGCCTTCGGTGATGGTCAGCGACACGATCCGGATCTCCGGTCTGACCAGGGTCGCGATCAGGCTGGTCGGGTCGGTCTCGGCGAAATCGATCATCGCGCCGGTAATGCGGGCGTGCAATCCGTCCGGGTCGAGCTCGACGACTGTCGTCAGCCAGTCCTGAGTCGCCAGACGTTCGCGCATGGCCGCATCATAAGGTTTGATGCCGGCACCGATCAGGGCCCAGTCGTGGTCGAGCCCCTTGTTGAACAATCGGTCCAGATAGACCGCCTGATGGGCCCGGTGAAAGTTGCCGACACCGATGTGCACGATGCCCGGAGAGAGATCTTCGCGGGCATAGGCCGGCTTTTCGACGGTTTCATCGATCACCGGCAGGGTGGACAGAGACAAGTTCCTTGCCACGTTCGCCTCTTATGTCTTGGTCCATGCCCCGGCAGCGGTCTGCCGCCGGGACATGGACGGGGAGTGCGGGGCCGGAGGGAGGGCCGGACCCCGCTTGTCAACTCATCCAGTTGCCGCCGTCGACGTTGTAGGTCTGGGCGACGATGTAATCGCTTTCCGGCCCGGCCAGGAAAACCGCCATGCCGGTCAGGTCGTCAGGCGTTCCCATGCGGCCGTAGGGCACGGCCTCTCCGACAAGACGCTTCTTCTCGCCGGGTTCCAGGTGCTCGTATTTCGCAAACAGCGCGTCGACGCCGTCCCAGTGCTCGCCGTCGACGACGCCGGGGGCGATCGCATTCACGTTGATGCCGTGTCTGATCAGGTCGAGGCCGGCGGACTGGGTCAGGCTGATGACGGCAGCCTTGGTGGCGCAGTAGACCGCGACCAGGGGTTCGCCCCGGCGGCCTGCCTGACTGGCCATGTTGATGATCTTGCCGCCTTGGCCGCGTTCGATCATGGCTTTCGCGACCGCCTGCAAAGTGAACAGACAACCGGCAACGTTGATCGAAAACAGCCGCTCGTAGCTGTCGCGGGTAATCTCGACGATCGGTGCCAGATCGAACAGGGCGGCATTGTTGACCAGAATGTCGATGCCGCCGAAATCGCGGACGGTCGCGGAAACCGCGTCGTCGATGGAGGACTGACTGGTGACATCCAGAAAGCAGGCATGGGCCCCAGGCCCGATCTCCGTCGCGGTCTGTTTCGCCCGGTCCAGATCGATATCGGCGATCACGACGGTGGCGCCCTCGCGCACATAGGCTTCCGCGAAGGCCCTGCCGATGCCGCGCGCGGCACCGGTGATCAGCGCCGTCCTGTCCTTTAGGCGTTGCATCAGATCGTCTTTCCGCTCGCGTCGAAACGGTGCAGATGCTCGGCGTTCGGAGAGATATAGACCGTGTCACCGTGATGGATGCCGGCTTCCCCTTGCGTGCGGACCGTCAGCGGGTTCATGCCGTCAACGTTGACATAGAGGAACGTGTCGGAGCCCAGATGTTCGGCGACAGCGACCTTGCCTTTCCAGGCGCCTTCCGTTGTCGACAGGGTCAGGTGTTCGGGGCGGATGCCGATGGTGTGAGCGCCGTGTTTGCTCGCCTCTGCGTCAGAGATGAAATTCATCTTCGGCGAACCGATGAAACCGGCGACAAACTGGTTCGCCGGCGAGCGGTAGAGGTCCAGCGGCGAGCCCACCTGCTCGATCCGGCCGGCATGCAGCACGACGATCTTGTCGGCCATGGTCATGGCCTCGACCTGATCGTGGGTCACGTAGATCATGGTGGTCGCGAGCGACTGGTGCAGCTCGGAGATTTCCAGTCGCATGTTGACCCGGAGTGCCGCGTCCAGGTTCGACAGGGGTTCGTCGAACAGGAAGGCGGCCGGCTCGCGCACGATCGCCCGGCCGATGGCGACGCGTTGGCGCTGGCCGCCGGACAACTGTCCGGGACGCCGATCCAGATAGTCGGTCAGGTTCAGGATCTTTGCGGCGGAGGTGACCCGCCGTTCCTGTTCGGCCGCATCCATCTTCGCCATCTTCAGCGGGAAGGCGATGTTCTTGCGCACCGACATATGCGGATAGAGCGCATAGGACTGGAACACCATGGCGAGACCGCGTTTTGCCGGCGGCACTTCGGTGGCGTTGCGGCCATCGATCTCGATCACGCCGGAGGTGACGTCCTCAAGGCCTGCGATCAGGCGCAGCAGCGTGGACTTGCCGCAGCCGGAGGGGCCGACGAAGACGACAAATTCCCCGTCCTCGATCTCCAGATCCAGCGAAGGAATGACCATGGCCTCGCCAAAGGCCTTGGTGACGTTCTTGAGTGAAATCTTTCCCATCGTACGGCTCCTACTTCACAGCGCCAAAGGTCAGGCCGCGCACCAGTTGTTTCTGGCTGAACCAGCCGAGAACGAGGATCGGAGCGATGGCGAGTGTCGAGGCGGCGGACAGTTTTGCGTAGAAAAGGCCTTCGGGGCTCGAATAGCTCGCGATGAAGGCCGTGAGCGGCGCCGCCTTGGCCGCCGTCAGGTTGAGGGTCCAGAAGGCCTCGTTCCAGGCGAGGATGATGTTGAGCAGAAGGGTCGAGGCAATGCCCGGCACCGCCATGGGTGTCAGCACGTGGACCACTTCCTCCCACAGGCCGGCGCCGTCCATGCGGGCTGCTTCCAGGATCTCGCCCGGAATTTCCTTGAAGTAGGTGAACAGCATCCAGACGATGATCGGCAGGTTGATCAGGGTCAGGACGATGACCAGCCCGAGGCGTGTGTCCAGAAGGCCGGTGTCGCGGAACAGGAGGTAGATCGGGATCAGCACGCCGACCGGCGGCAGCATCTTGGTGGACAGCATCCACATGAGCACGTCCTTGGTCCGCTTGCCCGGAACGAAGGCCATCGACCAGGCGGCCGGAATGGCGATTGCCAGACCGAGCAGGGTCGAGCCGACCGAGATGATCACCGAGTTCATGAAATGCAGGAAGTAATTCGACCTGGCATTCACTTCCGAATAGTTCTCCAGCGTCCAGTCGAAGAACAGGAACTGCGGCGGCGAGGCGATCGCTTCGGCCTCGGTCTTGAAGCTGGTCAGGATCGTCCAGAGGATCGGGAAGAAGATCGCGATACCGATGGCCCAGGCGACAATCGTCACCAGGGTCTTGCGCCGGTTTGAAACATGCCGTGCCATGCTCAGGCCTCCAGGTTTTTGCCGATCATCCGCATCAGGAAGACAGCAACGATGTTGGCCAGGATGACGGCAACGATGCCGCCGGCGGAACCGCCACCCACGTCAAATTGCAGCAGCGACTGGGCGTAGACGAGATAGGTGATGTTGGTGGACGCATAGCCCGGGCCGCCATTGGTGGTGACCAGGATCTCGGCGAAGACCGACAGCAGGAAAATGGTCTGGATCAGGATCACGACCGTAATCGCGCGGGCCATGTGCGGCAGGACGATATAGATGAACCGGTTGCCGAAATTGGCGCCGTCCATCTCAGAGGCCTCGAGCTGTTCCTGATCGAGCGACTGCAGGGCGGTGAGCAGGATCAGGGTGGCAAACGGCAGCCACTGCCAGGCGACGATCAGGATAATCGACGCGAGCGGAGCATGGGCGAGAAAATCGAACGGCTCGAGCCCCAGCCCCTTGGCCAGATGGGCGAACAGGCCGTTGACCGGGTTCATGAACATGTTCTTCCAGACCAGGGCGGAGACCGTCGGCATGACGAAGAACGGCGCAATGATCAGGATACGGACGATGCCCTGGCCCCAGAAGGGCTGATCGAGCAGCAGCGCCAACGCTGTTCCGCCGACGATGGTGATCACAAGTACGCCACCGACCAGGAGCAGGGTGTTGGCCAGAGCCGCGAAAAACGCGGGGTCGGTGAGAAAGAACTCGTAGTTGGTGAAGCCGATGAACTCTTCCATTCCCGGCATCAGCAGATTGTAGCTGAGGAACGAGAAATAGATGGTCATGGAAAGCGGAACGATCATCCAGCCGAGCAACAGAAGCACGGCAGGTGAGATCATGAACCGCGCCGCAACGCGGGAATGAGCGGTTGCCATTGGTCCAGCCAATCGAAAAAGAGCGAGAGAAGAGCGGGCCGGTTCCGGTTGGACCCGGCCCGAGTTTAGGCATCGCTTATTTGATGTAACCGGCCTTCATCATGGTGCGCTCGGTTATCATCTGGGCGTTCTTCAGCGCCTGATCCGCGGTCACGGAGCCCGCAAGAGCAGCCGAGAACTGCTGGCCCACGGCCGTGCCGATCCCCTGAAATTCGGGAATGGCGACAAACTGGACGCCGACATAGGGAACCGGGTCGACGGTCGGATGCTGCGGGTCGGCGGCTTTGATGCTGTCCAGCGTCATCTTGGCGAAGGGCGCGGCCTCCTGATACTTCGCGTTTTCATAGAGCGAGGTCCGGGTGCCGGGAGGAACGTTTGCCCAGCCTTCCTTGTCGGCGACGAGGTTCAGATAGTCCTTGGAGGTCGCCCAGGCGATGAACTTCTTGGCGGCGTCCACTTTCTGGGAACCGGCGGGAATGCCCAGGCTCCAGGCCCAGAGCCAGTTGCCGCGCTTGCCGAGGCCCTTGTCCGGCGCCAGGGCGAAGCCGACCTTGTCGGCGACCGTGGAATCCTTCGGGTTGGTCACGAAGGAAGCGGCCACTGTGGCGTCAATCCACATGCCGCACTTGCCGGTCTGGAACAGGGACAGGTTCTCGTTGAAGCCGTTGTTGGAGGCGCCCGGAGGACCATAGTTGTTCATCAGGTCGAGGTAGTCGGTGAGGGTCGCCTTCCAGGCCTCGCTGTCGAACTGGGGCTTCCAGTCCATGTCGAACCAGCGGGCGCCATAGGAATTCGACATGGCGGTCAGGAAGGCCATGTTCTCGCCCCAGCCGGCCTTGCCGCGCAGGCAGATGCCGTAGACTTCGTTGTCCTTGTCGGTCATGGCGGCCGCAGCCTTCTTGATGAAGTCCCAGGTCGGCGCATCCGGCATTTCCAGATTGGCCTTCTTCATCAGGTCGGTGCGGTACATGACCATCGAGCTTTCGCCGTAAAAGGGCGCGGCATAGAGCTTGCCGTCGACGGTCAGGCCGCCGCGGATCGCGGGAAGCAGGTCGTCGACGTCATAGGAGGCGGGAAGGTCGTTCAGGTCGACCAGCCAGCCCTGCTTGGCCCAGATCGGAACCTCGTAGGTGCCGATGGTCATGATGTCGTACTGGCCGCCCTTGGTGGCGATATCCGTGGTTACGCGCTGGCGAAGAACGTTTTCCTCCAGCGTCACCCACTCCACCTCGATATCCGGATTTTTCGCGGTGAAATCGTCCGTCAGCTTCTGCATGCGGATCATGTCGCCGTTGTTGACGGTGGCGATGGTGAGTTTTTCGGCGAGCGCGGGCGAAACAGCCAGCGTCAATGCGGTCGCCCCCAAGAGGGCGCGTACGAAAACGGTCATGATTTCCTCCCAAAGCTCACGAGTGAGCATTTGCTTATATAACGGGCAAATTCTCACAAATGTGCGCAGCTCCGTCAAGGCGGTCCCGGCGCAAGCCGAAGAACTTTCGTTGCTGCGGCGCAAAACTCTCTTTAGGTTCTGATGGTTAGTGAGTCAGAAAGTTGGCGGTCCGCCGAAACGACTGCCTCGGATGCCGGTTTTTCTGCTCATATTGGATGGTGTCAGCAGCGGTGGGGTTGCAATCTGTCGGATATGAAAGATTGCATCAGCAACCGAAATTGAGCGTGTTCAGCCCGCCAGCAGGCTTTCGGCCGTCGCTTCGTTGGTGATCAGGCCGCTCAGAAGACGGCCGCGCAAGGCCCCGTTGATCGCTGTGACCTTCCCTTCGCCGGCTGCGATACCGATTACGGTTCTGGACTCGGCAGGTTCCAGAGGCGCGCTGGCCACCCGGCTGTTGGTGAGCCCGTCGATCAGCCGGCCGTTGCGGTCGTAGACCCAGCTGGTGATTTCACCCACCGCGCCGGCGGCGTTGAGATCGTTCAGTTCCATCAGGTCGATGAATCCGTCAACATACAGGGGCGCGGTTTCGTCCATGTTGCCGACGCCGACGAAGGTCACATCGGCCTTGGCGGAGAGTTCCAGAATGTTGTGCACCGGTTCCAGCCCGTGGAGCAGGGTGCGTTCTTCGGTCGAGCGGGCAAAGACCGGGAGCGGCATCGGGTAATGGGTTGCGTTGACCCGGTCCGCCATGCGGATGATGACGTTATAGGCGGAAGCCGAGCCGTCGAAGTTCATATTGCCGAGGAGCGATACGATCTTGTGCTGCGGACAGTCCATCAGCGGCAATTGTTCGACTGAGGCCCGGAGTGTGCGCCCGGTGCCGAAGGCGATGATCTTCGGATCGGGGCATTTGAGATGCCGTTCCATTTCCGCCGCGGCCGCCTGGGCGAGGCCGACAATGGAATAGGGATCGGCGGGATCGCTCGGGACGATCTCGCACATTTCGAGCCCGAACTGCTCCTTCATCCGTGCGGCCAGCTCCATGCAGCGGGCGATCGGATGGTCGAGGCGGACCTTGATCAGTTGCTCGCTGACGGCAAGCGAAACGAGACGCTGGGCGGACTGGCGCGAGACGCCGAGTTTGCGGGCGATTTCGTCCTGGGTGTTGCCGGCCACATAGTACAGCCAGCCCGCGCGGGCCGCGTCATCCAGGCGCGTAGCGTCAATGTCCGTCTTAGGCGCCATACTCGGTTCCGTCAGCGATCAGCGTTTTTTCAACTGTGGGGCCATATCAAAAAAAGATGCCCAAGTGTCAAAAAACGGAACCGGTGGGGTCAAGGCCTGTCCGAGAACGTCGGTCTGATCCAGGTGGCTGCCGCCGACAAAATGCCAGACTTTCATGCCGGCGGCGCGCGCCGCCTCGATGCCGGGGCCGCTGTCCTCGATGACGAGACAGGCCTCGGGCCGGGCGGCGCAAGTGGCAGCGGCATGGAGGAAAAGATCGGGCGCAGGTTTGCCGTGTTCGACCATGGACGCGGTAAAGACCGCGTCGCCGAAATATCGGTCGAGACCGGTCAGGTGGAGCGAACGGGACGCGCGCTCGGGACTGCTGCTGGTGGCCACGCAGGCGCGGGCGCCGAGATTGTCGAGAATGTCGAAGATACCGTCGACCGGTTTCAGATCGGTCTCGAACGCGGCCAGCAATTTGCGTCTGTAATCGGCTTCGAAGGTTTCCGGCAGGTTCACGTTAAAGGTGGTTCGAATGTTCGCCGCGACCTTCGGAAAGCTTCTGCCCAGGAAATTTGCCTTGAAATAGGGAAAGTCGGCTTCAACGCCGAAGTCCTCAAGTGCTGCCATCAGCGTTTGGGCGCTGATGATCTCGCTGTCGATCAGAACCCCATCGCAGTCGAAGATCACGAGATCTATGTCGCCGGTGTCTGCGGGAGCGGCAGCATCCATTATCGGTGAGAAATCGGGCATGGGTCTCGACAATCAGGGTTTCGAGGCGGGGCAGGGCCAGTGTCGGCGGCGGGAAATCTACAAAGGATATGTGTCACCGCCAAGACCGGTTGATCGCATGGAAGCCTGATCTCAAGTTTCGGCTGACGCCCTTGCCGCCAAGGCCTGCCGGTCAAGCCGTTCGCTGACATGGGCGGCGATGTCATCGAGCCGCGCCGTGGCCGCGGTCTCCGCCCGTTCGACCGCCTCCGCGCCCCGAAGCAGGCTGTCCAGGCAGACCGTGGTCAGATCCGTCAGGCCGATGGTGGCAAGGACGTAGCGCACGTAAGGGGTCAGAAAGTCAGACTGAGCCGGCGGTGCTTCGCCGATAGGCCCTCCGCTTGCCATGATAAGCACCACGGGGCGGTCTTTCAGCAGGCCGACCTTGCCGGCCGGCGATCCGCGAAAGGTCCGGTTCGGGCGGACCACCAGATCGATCCATGCCTTGAACACGGCGGGCACGGTGAAATTGTGCATCGGCGTGTCGATCACAAGCGCGTCGGCGGCTTCCAGCTCCGCGATCAGGGATTCCGAGATTTCCAGATCGTGCCTGTGTTGATCGGTGCGCCGGTCTTCGGGACAGAGGCTCGCTTCGGCAAAGCGTCCGTCCGGGAAGGGTGGGGGCGTCTGCGCCAGATCCTGACGTGTCACCACCAGCGCGGTTTCCGCGCACAGGCGGTCGACCATCAATTGGCCGATCTTCCGGCTGTGGGAAAGAGCGTCGCGGGGACTGGCGCTGATGTGGAGCAGGGTCATCCGGCTGTTCCCGCTTCGGTGGGCGTGAGGGACACATAGAAGCGCAAGGCGCGGGCGAGCAGGCCCTCGCGGTAGTAGAACCTGTGGCCGAGCGCGTTGGTGAGCGGCGTGTCGAGGATCAGCCTGTCCAGACCAAGGGCGCGGCCTTCTTGCTTGAGGCGGTCCATCAACACATGCCCGTAGCCGCCGCTGCGCGCTGCCTCATCGGTGACGAGGTCGTCCACGTAGAGATGAACGCCATGGACCAGGTTTTCCTGGACGCGGAAGCCGGCAAGCGCGACGGGGACCTCGTCCCGCCACAGGGCGATCAGCCTGTAACCGGTATCGCGTTGCCTGCGCCAGCGGTCGACGAAGTCCTTTTCAGAGGCAAGATGCGGCCGAAGCTGGCGCATCAGTGGGAAGCAGCGGAGGACGTCTGCTTCTTCATCCGCATAGCGCATTTCGGGCGGTTCAGCGGTTGCCATCACACGGTTTCCCTGGCTGGAACCAGCGGTGTGAAACGGAATGGTCCCGCGATCCGGTTCCAGGTGTTGATCGTGCCGATGGTGATGGTCAGCAGTTCGGTTTCTTCTTCGCTGAAGTGTTCGCGCACGGCCGCCCAGTCCACATCGGAAACACCGACGCCGCTCAGCCGCGTCAGGGCCTCCGCCCAGGCGAGCGCGGCGGCTTCCCGTTCCGAGAACACACCCGCGTCGTGCCACGTCGCCAGAAGATCGAGCTTCGCCCGTTCGATGCCGAGCTTGCGGGCGATATTCAGGTGCAGCTGCAGGCAGAACGCACAGCCGTTGATCTGGGAAACCCGCAGCTTGATCAGTTCCGCCAGCGCCTTGTCGAGACCGCCTTCGGTGGCGCTGTTCCCCAGCGTGATTAGCGCTTCGTAAGCGCCAGGTTGCCGGTTTTTGAACGTCTCATACGAAATTCTCGAGGTATCCGCCGAAGACATGACTGGTCCTTTCCGTTCGGGCGATATAATATCAGAGCACGAATAACATATAAGAGCTCTGATATTATGCGCAAGGACAAATCGGATCGCGAGAACGGACTGCCGGAAGCAGGTGAAGGCAAACGCGGCGAGGAGGGCTATCTCGGCTATCTGCTGCGCCAGGCCGCAAACGCTGCGCACAACCGGATGAGCCATGTTCTTGCCGATCTCGACGTCACGCCGCCGCAGTTTTCGGTCCTGACCATGATCGGGGCCTATCCGGGTATCTCCAACGCGGATCTCGCGCGCCTGGCGCTGCTGACGCCGCAGACGGTCAGTGTGATCATCGCCAATCTGGACAAGGGCGGTCTGATCTCGCGCCGGCCCCATGCGGTCCACGGCCGGATCAAGCAGCTCGACCTGACCGAACGCGGGCAAAACCTTCTGAAAGCTGCGCGCGAGCGGGTACATGCGGTCGAAACGGAATTGCTTGGATGCATACCCGAAGAGGATGTGCCCGCTGTCCGGCGCTGGCTGACGTCCGTCGCGAAAACCATGGCCAATTCCTGACCGTTATTTCGGTCCCAGGCAGGAACGTCTCAGGCTCGGGCAGTGCTGCTGCCTGAGACGTTGAAACCGCGCGTTCTAATATCGGCATCAACACAAGCGAAATTTTCTTCTTTATTCGAACGGGTCATTGCGGAAAGCTCGGTTTGTCGCCGTTCCGCGAGGTCCGAGGGGGGCCTTGATCACAACAACAAGGAGAACCCGACATGTCAGACGCTTCCGTCAGCAAACGTACCTTCCTGAAATATTCCGCCGCTGCCGCGCTATGCGCGGGAACATCCTCCCTGATCGGTGTCAGCCGCTCCATGGCCGCCTCCATGCCCAAGGTCACCATGCAGCTGGGCTGGCTGGCCTCGAACGGCATCCTTGGCGAGGTCGCCGCCAATGCGAAAGGGTTCTACAAGGAGGAAGGGGTCGAACTGGAGATCGTTCCGGGCGGTCCCAATGTGGACGGCGTCGGAAGCGTCGCGGCCGGCCGGGCAACGGTCGGACAGCTCTCCTCCAGTCCCTCGGTCATGCTGGCCCGGTCCGCCGGGATTCCGGTCAAGGCGATTGCCGCCGGTTACCAGAAGCACCCGTTCACCTACTTTTCGCTGAAAAGCGATCCGATCAGCTCTCCCAAGGACATGATCGGCAAGACCATCGCCACCCAGCCCACGGCCTTCATTCTTCTCAGGGCTCTTCTGGCCGCGAACGGCATCGCGGAAGACCAGGTCGAGATCGTCAACATGGGCTCCGACATGAACCAGCTGCTGACCGGGCAGGCCCAGGCGGTGACCGGCTGGCTGACCAACACCAATGCGCTGAAGGTCCTTGGCGAAGACCGTGTCGACCTCATGCTGTGGGATACCGGCATCCAGCTTTATGCCAATGTCTATTACTCCACCGACACGGAGATTTCGGAAAACCCGGACGTGCTGGCCGCCTATCTGCGCGGATCCGCGCGCGGCTGGGGCTTCGTCAAGGAAAACCCGGAAGCCGCCGTCGACATGCTGGTCGAGGCCTATCCGAACCTCGACAAGGCCAGCGAGCTCGAAGCGGTTAAGACCGTCCTCGGTTTCAGCTTCAACGATGTGACCGCCAAGGACGGCTGGGGCACGATGAACCGGGCGAACTGGGAAAAGCAGGTCAAGACCTACGCCGATCTCGATCAGTTCAAAGGCACGGTGCCGACCGTCGACGACGTCATGATCACGAAAATCCTGGACATGACCGCCGAAACCCGCGCCAAGGTCGGCTGATATGGCCCTGGCCCTTAAAAAAGCCGGTCCGGAGGCAGGCGCGGAAGACGCGCCCGCCACAGCCATCAAGGTGTCCGGTATCGATGTCTGTTTCGGCGAAGGGGAAAACCGCTTCCAGGCGCTTTCCGACGTTTCGCTGGAAATCGCCAACGGTTCGTTCGTCACCATTCTGGGACCGTCCGGCTGCGGCAAGTCGACGTTGCTTCGCGCCATCGCCGATCTCGTTCCAACGGCGAAGGGATCGATCGAGGTGCACGGCAAGACGCCCCATGATGCCCGTCGGGACCGGAATTTCTCCTTCGTGTTCCAGGACGCGACCCTGCTGCCCTGGCGCAGTGCCATCGACAACGTGCGCCTGCCGCTCGAAGTGGGTGGCGGCGGCGACGCCCAAGGGGATGCGGAAAGTCTCCTGGAACTGGTCGGGTTGAAAGGGCGCGAAAAGGCGCTGCCGGACGAACTGTCCGGCGGGATGCGCCAGCGGGTCGCGATCGCGCGCGCCCTGGTGACCAAGCCGAAGATCCTCCTGATGGACGAACCCTTCGGCGCGCTCGACGAGATCACCCGCGACAAGCTCAACGAAGAGCTTCTCAGGATCTGGCAGGAAACGGGAACCACCATCCTGTTCGTGACCCATTCCATTCCCGAAGCCGCCTTCCTCGGACAGAACGTGCTGATGCTCGCGGCACACCCGGGCCGGGTAAAGGAATTCCTGGAAGTGGACCTGCCGCATCCGCGCAGTCTGAAGGTCAGGGACACGCTGGAATTCGTCCAGATCACCGCGCATCTGCGCAAGCAACTGGAGGAATGCTGACATGGCCGAGGCAAGTTACGCGCAGGTCCAGACATCGTCCGCGCCGCGCGGGGTGAAGATTTTCGACTTACTGAACAAGAAAGGCCCGGCGATCGCCGCGGTCATCGGACTTCTCGTCCTGTGGCAGGGGGTCGTCTGGGGCTTCGGTGTGCCGACCTATATCGCGCCCGGCCCGATGGATGTGATCAGGGCCTTCCAGGAAAACGCCGGAACGCTGTGGAACAATTTCTGGCCGACCTTCATGGAAGCGCTTTTAGGCTTTGCCGCCGGCAATCTGGTGGCGATCCTGCTCGCCGTCCTGTTCGTTCACAGCCGGACCGCGGAAAACGCCTTCTACCCGATCGCGGTGTTCATCAACACCATCCCGATCATCGCGGTGGCGCCGATCCTCGTGCTGATCTTCGGCAACGGACTGGCTCCGAAAATCATCATTGCCGGGTTGATCTGCTTCTTCCCGACGCTGGTCAACATGGTGCGTGGTCTGAAGGCCGTCTCGCCTGCAACCCTGGAACTGATGCGGGTCCTGTCCGCCTCCGATTGGGAGACCTTCTGGAAGGTACGGATCCAGAGTTCACTGCCGTTCCTCTTCGCCGCACTGAAGATCGCCAGCACCACCTGTGTGATCGGTGCAATCGTGGCGGAATGGATCGGGTCGAACTTCGGCCTGGGCGCCCTGATCATCGAGGCCACCTACAATTTCCGCTCGCCGCTTCTCTACGCAACGGTCTTTCTCGCGGCCCTTCTGGCCGTGCTGTTGTTCTCGCTCGTCAGCTTTGCCGAGGCCCGGCTGATCCGCTGGAAAACCCCGGCCGTTCACTGAAGCCCAGTGACCCAAATATCTGGAGAAAAACAATGAATGCTCCCACCATCAAGGAAGCAACACGGGAGGTCCCCGTTGCCGACAGGTCAGACGTCGTCGTTGTCGGCGGCGGTCCGGCCGGGATTTCGGCGGCGGTAACGGCGGCGCGCTGCGGCGCAAGCGTCACGCTTCTGGAACGCTATCCCTATCTCGGCGGCCTCGCCTCCGGCGGGATGGTGCTTGTCTTGGACGACATGCACAACGACACCGAAATCACCGTAACCGGCATCTGCCTTGAGATGATCGAGCGGATGAAGATGAAGGGTCTGTGCGTTACGCCGGAAGATCACGAGCGCATGCCGGACATGCGCGACGCGCCGGAGATGTGGCGCAAGTACGCGCGCTGGGGCCTGTTCGATTTCCATACCCAGAAGATGCCGCACCCGATCTGTTTTTCGGCGTCCTTCGATCCGGACGGCTTCAAGCGCGCCACCTACGACCTCATTGACGAGGCCAAGGTCAAGCTGCGCCTGCACAGCTGGTTTTCCTCGGCAATCGTCGAGGACGGCCAAATCAAGGGCGTTATCTGCGACACCAAGGAAGGCCGTCAGGCGATCCTCGGCGACGTGGTGATCGACGCGACCGGCGACTTGGACGTCGCGGCAAGCGCCGGGGCCAGGTTCCAGGAATCCTCGTTCATCCTGACCACGGTTTCCCGCTGGGGCAATGTGGATACGGACCGGGCGGAAGCCTTCCAGTTCGACGAGCCGGAACGGTTCCAGAAGCTCGACCATGAAGCCAAGCGGATCATCGGCGGCTGCTGGGCCTACTGGTGGCTGAAAACGCCGCTTCCGGGCGTCGTCTGGCTGAACTGCCCGCACATGCCCAAGTACAGCGGTCTGAAGGTCGCCGACCTGACGGCGGCCGAGTTCGAGGGCAGGGCGCGGATCGACCAGTTGCTTGCCTTCGCTCGCGAGAACATGCCCGGCTTCGAAAAGGCCCACATCGTCGATTTCGCACCTCAGACCGGCGTGCGCACGACCCGGCTTCTGGAGGGCGAATACGTCGTAACCAAGGAGGACGTCATGCAGCGGCGTTATTTCGACGACACCGTCTGCAGGGGCCGCGATTACTACACGCCGTACCGGGCCCTGTTGCCGAAGGATATCGACCAGCTTCTGGTGGCCGGCCGGCATTATTCGGCAACGCCGCAGGCCCAGAAGAAGAGCCGGGAAATCCCGCCGTGCATGGCGCAGGGCCAGGCCGTCGGCGTCGCCGCGACCCAGGCGCTCAACGCCGGCACCGTGGTGCGGGATGCCGACATCACCGCAATTCAGAAACAGATGCGCGCCCTTGGCGCCGACCCGGGCGACAAACCGTCCGCCAATGCAAGCTTTTTGGAGGCCGCAGAATGACGCCGCTCCCGCTCGACGGAATCCGCGTGATCGATTTTACCCAGGTGATGCTCGGCCCGAGCTGCACCCAGGTGCTCGCCGACTACGGCGCCGAGGTGATCAAGATCGAGAAGGAGAAGATCGGCGATCTGTCGCGCTGGTCGCTCGGGTCTGATCCGGACGGTCTCAACAATCCGGTGTTCGCCTCGCTCAACCGCAACAAGAAGAGTGTGGCGCTCAATCTGAAAAGCGAAGACGCGCGCCAGCAGGTGCTGGAGCTGATCGACGGCGCGGATGTGGTCGTCAGCAATTTCCGCCCCGGCGTCATGGAGCGCATGGGCTTCGGATATGAGGACCTGAAGAAGCGGAACAAGGGGATCATCTTTGCCCTCGGTACCGGTTTTGGCCTCGAGGGGCCGAACCGGCACAAGGGCGGTCAGGATATTCTGGCCCAGGCCATGACCGGCGTCATGGACCGGCGCGTCGACCGCGACCAGCCGATCACCATCTATCCGACGTCCCTGTGCGACTATACCGCCGGCATGCATCTGGTTCAGGGCATTCTGCTTGCCCTGTTCCAGCGCCAGAAAACCGGCGAGGGCCAGACCGTGGCCGTCAGCCTCTACAATTCCATGCTGGCGATGCAGATGCAGGAGGCGGCCGCCCACATGATGCGGGATAAGGACCTGAACTGGGCGGCCTTCCCGCTGACCGGCGTGTTCGAGACGACGGACCGCCCCTTCGTGATGGTCGGTGCGTTCAAGGAAAATCCGCTGCGCGATATCTGCCAGGCGCTCGAGATCGACGACCTGTCCAAGGAGGAACGGTTCAAGGATTTCGACAGCCAGGCGGCCCATCGGGCCGAGTTGCAGGCGCTGTTCAAGGAAAAATTCGCTCAGAAAAGCCGCGCTCACTGGCTGAAGCGGCTGGAAGAGGTCGATATCCTGTGTGCGCCGGTACGCACAATGGGCGAGGCGCTTGATGACGAACAGACGAAGGTCAACCGGATGGTGATCGATGCGGGCGAGACACCGGCCGGCCCGGTCCGTCTCGTGGCAAGCCCGATCGACATGTCCGCCGCCCCGCTCGCCATCCGTCAGGCGCCGCCGACGCTCGGAGAGCACAACGGGGAAATCCTCGGGTCCCTGGAAGACCGAAAGGCGGATGTGGCGTGACCATTTACTACGAAGTCAGCGATCGGGTCGCGCGGATCACCATCGATCGTGCCGAACGGATGAACGCCATCGACCAGGAGGCGGAAGCCGAGCTGGAGAAGGTCTGGAGCGATCTGGAGTCCAGAGCCGACGTCAGCTGCGCCGTCCTGACCGGCGCGGGCGAGAAAGCCTTCTCCGTCGGCGCGGACATGAAGGACACGTCGCTTTCGGGTCTGGAATACTGGGCGGCCGCGCGGCCCAACGGCTTCGGCGGGATCAGTTTCCGCCGCAGCCTGGATATTCCGCTGGTCGCCCGGGTCAACGGCTATGCGTTGGGTGGCGGTTTCGAAATGGTGCTCGGCTGCGATATCGTGATTGCCGCCGAAAGCGCCAGGTTCGGCTTGCCGGAGGCGCGCGTCGGCCGCATGCCGCTTGACGGCGGCATGGTGCTGCTGCAACGAAAGATCGCTCATAATCTCGCCATGGGCGTCATGCTGAGCGGCCGCCGGTTTTCCGCTGCCGACATGGCCGCCTACGGCATCGTCAACGAAGTTGCCCCCGATGCGGAGCTGGACGCGACTGTCGACCGCTGGGTGTCCGATATCGTGTCGCTGGCGCCGCTGTCGCTGAAGGCCATCAAGCAGGTGGTCAACCGGACGGCGCATCTTTCTCCGGCCGAGGCACACGCGCTACGCCTTCCCGCTGTTGTGCAGGCGCTGAAAAGCGAAGATGCTGAGGAAGGCGTGCGGGCATTCGTTGAAAAGCGTGCGCCGGTTTGGCAGGGAAGATAAGACTGCCAGGTGTGGTGCCGGAAGGACGCGGAATGCATGCATCGGTTTTACGCTATTTCGTCTGTGTCGCCCGCGCCGGGTCGATCCGGCAGGCGTCCGAAGAGCTGCATGTCGCGTCCTCCGCGATCAGCCGCCAGATCCTGAAGCTGGAAGAAGAACTCGGCACGTCGCTGTTCGAGCGCCTCCCGAACGGATTGCGGCTGACCCGCGCCGGCGAGATCGTGCTTTCCCATGCGCGCAACACGCTGCACGACTTCGACATCATGAAGGGCGAACTGGGCGACCTGGAAGGCAAGAAGACCGGCCGGGTCCGCATCGCCTGCCTGGACAGCCTGGCGATCCAGTTCCTGCCCGATCGGGTCAAGGCCTTCAATCGCCAGCACCCGGCGGTGGATTTCTACATCCGCAGCGACAATTACAGTCAGATCTTCGGCTTCGTCGCCGACGGGGAGGTCGATATCGGCCTGACCTTCGACCTGGCTCGTCCGGAGGATATCCGCCGTATTGCCGGTGTACGCATGCCGCTGATGGCCATGGTCGGCAAGAGCCATCCGCTGGCCCGCATGAAGGCCGTCACCCTTCAGGAATGCGCCCAGTTCAACCTGCTTTTGCAGCTCGACAACGAGGTGATGAGTTCGATGATCGCCATCGAACTGTCCGCACTTGACCGGGCGGGGCGAACGCTGGTTGCGACCAACAACCAGATGATGCTGAAGCCGCTGATCCTGAACGGGACCGGTGTGGCGTTCTTCACCCCGTTCGGGCTCGTCGAGGAACTGAAATCCGGTGAGGTGGTGGCGATCCCGATCGCCGGCTCGCGGTTGCAGGACCTGGAGGTCGGGGTCGTGGTCGCCAAACGTCGGCCGATGACCGGGGCGACCCAGGCCGTGGCGGAATTCCTCGCCGAAGAGTTGAAGGCGTTCGCGGGAGAGATTCAAGAGGTTCTGGCGCGATGAGCGTGGTGCTGTCCACAGAGCGTTACCTGGCACAGCCGGGCGTCCGTCCCGCCGAGCGGAACGTGGAGATTGCAGCGGGTGAAGACGGGGCTGTCTCCGTTCGTCCCGGCCAAGGTCGCGCGGGCGTCCTTGCCATGCCCGCGCCCGTCAATGCGCATGACCACGGCTACGGCATTCGCACGCTGGATTTCGGGCTGCTCGACGATGCGCTCGAAACCTGGATCCCCGGCTTGCGGGTCCGGCCGGCGACCGATCCTTACCTGGAAGCGCTGGTCTCCTTCGGGCGCCTGCTGCAAGCGGGCTGCTACGCGACCATGCACTGCCACAATTCCCTGAACGTCGACAGCCTTGTCGAGGAAGCCGGGGCCGTTGCCCGCGCCGCCCGCGACAGCGGCATCCGGCTGGGCCTGTCCTGTCCGCTACTCGACGCCTCGCCCTGGATCTACGGCGATGTGGAAGCTTTGCGGGGACTGGCCGGCGAAGAACAATGGGCGCATCTTTCCGGGATGCTGCCCAGCTATGCGCCGGTCTCCGTCCAGATCGAGGCGGTGGAGCAGGTCGCGAAAGAACATGCCGGTCACGGCGTCGACGTCCAGTACGGACCGATCGGGCCGCAATGGGCGAGCGATGCCCTGCTGGAGGCGGTCGCCGAAGCGTCTCACGCGTCTGGGCGGCGCATTCACATGCATCTCCTGGAAAGCCCGCGCCAGCGCCAATGGCTCGATCAAAGATTTCCTGGTGGTATCGTTCGCCATCTGGCCGACATCGGCTTTCTGTCTCCGCGTCTTGCGGTTGCGCACGGCGTCCAGTTGCGGCCCGACGAATGCGAGCTGCTGGCTGAATACGGGGTGACGGTGGTGACGAACCCGTCCGCCAATCTCCGGCTCCGCTCCGGTGTCGCACCGCTGGAAACGCTGAAGAAAGCTGGCACGAAATTCGCCATCGGGCTCGACGGAACCGGTTTCGACGACGATCAGGACATCTGGCGCGAGCTGCGCCTTGCCTGGCTGCTGCATGGCGGCCGGACGCTGGAGCCGGCGCTGAGCGAAGCCGACCTGTTCGAGGCGGTGACGGCAAGAGGGGCGGCTGTGATCAACCAGCCGACAGCAGGCGACATCGTCACGGTCGACTATGGCACCCTGACGCGGGATGCGCTGTTTGACGATCTCGATGAAGCGCGGGTGCTGCTCGCCCGAATGACCGCCGCCCATGTCATCGACCTCGTCGTTGCCGGCCGGCATGTGGTTCAGGACGGTGTCATCCGGACCTTCGATTTCGATACGGCACGGAGCGAGCTTGCCGCACAGGCGCGGACGCAATTGCCCCGGCTCGAAACCGAGCGGGGCATTGCCCGCCAACTGGCGGATCTGATCCGCCGCTATTACCGGGACTGGGAGTCTCAGGCCGCGAGATAGGCGACAGGAACCCTTTCCGGTTTCATGAAGCTTCGGGAAGGGCGGTCAGCTGATCGATATCCGCTTGCGACAATGGTGCCAGCGGCGGCAACACGCGGGCGAAGGCAGTGTCGCCGTGGAGCTTGGCAACGAGCTGCTTGACCGCCGGGATCAGCGGCGCTGCGGAAATCGCCGCGCGGCTTGACCTGACGGTTTCGCGCAAGGCGGTGTCCGAGGGATCGCGCCAGAGCCTGGCGGCAAGCGGCGCCGAAAGGTTGACGGTCGCGGAAATGCAGCCGGCAAAGCCCTTTTCCGATGCCAGTGCGAGGGCGGTTTCGTCGCTGGGGTAGACAGCAAAGCCGTCGATCTTCGCGAGTTCCGCGGCGTAGTCGAGATCGCCGGAACTGTCCTTGGCGCCGACGATCCGTCCGGGGAAGTCGGACGACAGGCGTGCCGCCAGGGAGGGCGAAAAGCGGATGCCGGTCATCTGGGGGAAATTGTAGAGCAGGATCGGGATCGGCCGGTCCGCCGTCGCCTCGACCAGGCTTGCAAAATAGGCATATAGCCCGTCATCAGTGACGCCCTTGTAGTAATAGGGCGGCAGCACGAGAGCCGCGCCGAAGCCCAGGTCATGGGCGTGGCGGGTCAGTTCCGTGGTGGTGGCCAGATCCGGGCAGCCGGTGCCGACCATCAGCCGGGAGGGGTCGAGCTCTTTTGCGATCTCCGTCATCAAGGTGCGGCGCTGAGCGGCGGAAAAGGACGTGGCTTCTCCGGTGGTGCCGAGCACGTTCAGCCCGTCGGCGCCGTTGGCGAGCAGCCAGCGGGCATGGCGCAGGAACCGTGCCGCATCCGGTGTGCCGTCCGCCGTCACCGGCGTCACGATGGCGGCGATGACGCCGCCCGGTCCATGGTCGTGCATCATGGGTCTCCCTGTTCTGGTTATGCCTGTTGTTTCTCGCGCAGCGGATAGGCCGCGACCAGCGGGTGGTCCATCTGCGTGGTGTGGGCCTCGTCCCAGCCGCCGGGGTCTCCCCAGCCGGTCACGTCGGGGCCGAAGAACTCGCGGTTCGCCGCCTCGAAAGGTTTCATCGAGGCCGGCATCTCTTCGTCGTAAAGGATGGCGTCCACCGGACAGATCGACAGGCACAGGCCGCAATTGATGCACTCGTCCGGGTGGATGTAGAACATCCGGCCGCCCTCATAGATGCAGTCGGCCGGGCAGGCGAGGGTGCAGGCGCCGTCTTTCACATCGATGCAGGGTTCGGAAATGATATAGGCCATTCAGTCCGTGCCGGGTCTGTCGTTTCACGTACTATCGGCACGGACGGCGCGCTAATAAAGAAGAGTTATTCGCTATACCCGGTGCCGAAACGGCAACGCGCCAGGTATGGCTTGCTATGCCGCCAGATTGTGCGCGTCGGTGAAATCCCGGATGAAGGTGCGCAGGGTTTCCGTCCGCCGGTAGCCCCTGCGCAGGATCAGGCTGAAGGTGCAGGTGTAGCTGATGTCCTCCGGCAGGATGGCGACGAGGTCTCCCGCCTCGACCCACCGCTGTGCAAGGTGTTCCGGCAGGAAGCCGAGATATTGCCCGGAGAGGACCAGCATGAGCTGGGGTTCGATCTGGTGGACCGTCGCCTCGACCGGACCCAGCAACAGCCGCTTTTCATCGGCGGCGCGCCAGTAGCCCCGGCGGATGAAGCGGTGCCGGCGCAGTTGCTCGGTCGTGATCGGAAGACTGCTTTCGAACAGCGGATGGCTGCTCGCGGCGTAAAGATAATGCTTTTCGTCATAAAGCGGGATCGCTTCCAGGCCGGAGATCAGGTGCGGGAAGCTGCCGATGCCGCAATGGTAGACGCCGTCATAGACCTTCTGCTGCAACTCCTGCGGCCGATCCTGCATCAGGGTCAGGGAGACCGACCCTTCCCGCTTGCCGAAAGCGGTGATCGCCTGGGAGATCCTTGAGCTGGGGTCGGTGACCATGCTGTCGACAAGGCCGATGCGCAGCTCGCCGGTCAGGGTGCCACGCAGGGCGCCGATTTCCGCGTCGAAGTCGCCGATCGCCTTGAACAGGCGCCGGGCGGAATCCAGCACGATCTGCCCCTTCTCCGTCAGGCGGAAGCCGGTACGGCCGCGCTGGCACAGCTTGACGCCGAGCCGTTCCTCCAGGGCGGTCATGTGATTGGAGATGGTCGAGGCGCTGATATTCAGTTCGGCTTCGGCGGCCGAAAAGGCCCCGTGACGGGCGACCGCTTCGAAGACCTTGAGAAGACGCAGGTCGCTGCCGGAAAACTGCATGTCACTCACTTTGAGAATTGCAAAACTAGAGTTTGATAATTGCTCATTTTTTCCATGTTTGCCACCGGCTAGGCTGCATATTCGATTGGCGTGATTAATTTGCAGTCAGAATGAGGGCGCAATGACATTCAACCAGCCGCTTGGCGGCAACGACATGCCGCGGTTTGCGGGCCCGTCTACGATGATGCGGCTGCCGGCCCAGGACACGGCGGAAGGCCTGGATGCCTGTTTCATCGGGGTGCCGCTGGATATCGGGACTTCCAACCGGTCGGGAACCCGGCAGGGGCCGCGTCATATCCGCATGGAGTCGTGTATGCTGCGGCCCTACAACATGGGCACCGGGGCCGCCCCCTTCGACAGCCTGCAGGTTGCCGACGTCGGCGATGTGGCGCTGAACACCTTCGACCTGAAGAAGTCTGTCGAGATCATCGAGCAGGCCTTCGACGATATCCTTGTTCACGGCTGCAAGCCGCTGGCGCTCGGCGGCGATCACACCATGACCTATCCGATCCTGCGCGCCATGGCGAAGAAGCATGGGCCGGTGGCGCTCATTCACGTCGATGCCCACGCGGACATCAACGACGACATGTTCGGCGAGAAGATTGCTCACGGCACGCCGTTCCGGCGCGCGCTTGAGGACGGCTGTCTTCAGGCCGACAAGGTGTTCCAGATCGGCCTGCGCGGCACCGGCTATTCACCGGAGGATTTCAACTGGTCGCGCAAGCAGGGCTTTACCGTCGTTCCGGCGGAAGATTGCTGGTACAAGTCGCTGGTGCCGCTGATGACGGAGATCCGGGAGAAGATCGGTGATCACCCGGTCTACCTTTCCTACGATATCGACAGTCTGGACCCGGCGTTTGCGCCGGGGACGGGAACGGTGGAGATCGGCGGCCTGACCATCTGGCAGGCGCTGGAAATCATTCGCGGCTGCCAGGGGCTCAACGTGGTTGGCGGGGACCTGGTGGAAGTGTCGCCGCCCTATGATCCGTCCGGCAACACCGCCCTGGTCGGCGCCAACCTTCTCTACGAAATGCTCTGCATTCTGCCCGGTGTCCGCTACTCCGCGGACGACTAGGAATCTGCCCCTACGGGCCAACAAAAACAAAGATCACCTTTTACCAGAGATGGAGCAGTCATGACAAAACAGGTCAAAACCAAGAAACTGAAGAACGCCGTCCTCGGCGTGCTTCTGTCCTCCGTGGTGCTGGCGCCGTTGTCGGCGCAGGCGACGGAAGAACTCAACGCGCTGGTGTGGTGCGATCACACCGACCCGGCGCTGATCGAGCCGTTCGAGAAAAAATTCGACGTCAAGGTCAACCTGAAGGAATACGAAGGCACCGGTGCGGCGCTTGCCATCGTCGAACAATCACAGCCGGGCGACTGGGACGTGTTCGTGATCGACGGGGTCGACGTGCCGCGCGCGATCGATGCCGATCTCCTGGCGCCATTGCCGGCGGATGCCCTGCCCATGGACGATATCTTCCCGGCTCTGCGCATGGAGGCAAACCACATGCGCGACGGCAAGATCTACGCCGTCTCGGAGAAGTTCGGCTACAACACGATCTCCTTCAACAAGGCCAAGGTCGATCCGGCCGACATGGAGGACATGACGGCGCTGTGGTCCTCCGACAAGTACAAGGGCAAGATCGCCGTCTATGACTATTACCTGCCGGTCATGGGCCTGGTGGCCGTTGGCCTCGGCAAGAAAACGTCGGACCTTTCCGATGCCGATCTTCCCGAGATCAAGGACACGCTGTTCAAGATCAAGGACAACGCCAAGCTCGTCGGCGAGGTGGTCGCCAGCCAGACCGCGCTTGCGACCGGCGAAGTCGATATTCTGGTTGGCGGCGGCGAGTGGGTGACCGCGGGCCTCAGCGCCGACAATCCGGATCTGGACTGGATCCTGCCGAAGCAGGGAGGCATGCGCTGGTCCCAGTCGATCGGCGTCTTCAAGGACAGCAAGCGCAAGGAACTGGCGACCGAGTTCGTCAAGTACATCCTGTCGCCGGAAGGCCAGGCGAAGCTGGCGACCTCGTCCTGCTATTGGGCGATGCCGGCCAACTCCAAGGCCGAAGCCGAGTTGACCGACCAGCAGAAGGCCGCTCTGCGCTGGTCCGATCAGGAAAGCTATATCGCCAACTCCCAGCTTTACCCTGCGCCTGACGCCAAGCTGGACGCGGAAATGCAGGACGTCTGGACGGAATTCCTGCAACACTGATCCTTAATCGGATCGAGACCTGAACGGAGACGCGGACATGGCGGCGGCAACGAAGCGCAAGCGGATCGACCTGGGGGCCTGGGCCTTCGTCGCTCCCGCTCTTCTGTGGACTGCCGCCTTCTTCGTGGCTCCGTTCATCGTCATGGCGGTGGTCAGCCTGTGGGAGCGGGTCGGAACCGATCTCGTTGCAAGCTGGACCTTCGCCAATTACCTGAAGTTCTTCGAGCGTGGGCACTTCTTCCAGGCGATGGTGAATTCGCTGGAGGTCACGGCCATCGTGACCGTGACCTCCATTTTGCTTGCCTATCCGTTTGCCTGGATCATCGCCGAAAAGGTGCCGGCCCGGTGGCAGCGGCTGGCGCTGGTGTTTGCCATCCTGCCGTTCTGGACGTCCTACGTGGTGCGCTCCTATTCCTGGCTTCTGGTGCTTGCCAACAACGGGATTATCAACCAGGCACTGCTCGGTATCGGAGTTGTCGACGAGCCACTCGATCTGGCCAACAGCCGTACGGCGACGGTGATCGGCTTTGTCCATTTTTTCGTTATGCTTCTGACGCTGACGATCTACGCCAACCTGGTGCAGCTTTCGCCGAATTACCGCAAGGCCGCTGCCGATCTCGGTGCCGGACCGCTCAGGACCTTCTGGCATGTGGTGTTACCGCTGACATTGCCGGGAATCATGGTCGGCGCATTCCTGACGTTCGTCCTGTGCATCGGCGACTACATCACGCCCCAGGTGCTCGGCGGCAACAACGAGCTGCTGATGCCGCAGGTGATCATGCTGCAGATCGGCCGGCGGGCGGACTTCCCGACCGCCTCGGCGCTCGCGATCCTCCTGATGTTCGTTGTGACCATCGCCTATCTCGGCTTCGCCCGCTGGATCCGTCTGGAAAGGGCCTGAGCATGATACGCAAACCCTGGCGCCAGCTGCCCTCCGTTCTCTACGCGCTGGCGATCTACGGCTTCATTTTCCTGCCGGTCGTCGTGTTGGTGCTGTTTTCCTTCCAGGACGGCCGGTTTCCGATCCCGCCGCTGAAAGGCTTGAGCCTGCGTTGGTACGAGGCGGTGTGGAACGACCGTCGCCTGATGGAGGCGCTGGTCAATTCCATGGCGGTCGCCGTCGGATCGTCGCTGATGGCCGTCCTGCTCGGGTTCCTGTCGGCTTATGGTCTGGCGCGGTTCAAGCTGCCGGCGAAGGGGCTGCAGAGGGCGCTTCTCACCGCGCCGCTGACGGTGAGCTATCTGATCATCGGCATGGGGCTGTTGATCACCTTCAACGCGATAGGCATCCCGAAGTCGCTCGTTGCCGCGGGCATCGGCCATGTGGTGATCAACATGCCGCTGTGCTTTGCCATCATCTACAGCCAGATGGGCGACCATCAGGCCAATATCGAGCGGGCCGCCCGGGATCTGGGTGCAAAGGAATGGCAGGTGATCACGCTGGTGACGGCGCCGATGCTCTGGCCGACGCTCTTTGCCAGCTTCTTCCTGTCGATGACGTTCTCCTGGGACGAGTTCATCATCTCGTTCCTGCTGACGCGCTTCGACGTCACCCTGCCGGTGGAAATCTGGAGCCTGCTGCGCTCGGGTCTCAATCCGAAGACCAACGCGGTCGGCAGTGTCGTCTTCGGCATTTCCGTCGTTCTCGTCATTGTTCTCGAACTGGTCGTTTTCCGGAAAGGGAGGCGTTCTTGACCGATCTTGCCGTCGACGTGCGCAACGTCACGCATCACTACGACAGCTTCACCGCGCTCGATGGCGTGTCGCTGACGGTTCCGACCGGCACCTACACCGTGTTCCTCGGGCCCTCCGGTTCGGGCAAGACGACGCTTCTCTCCGTGATCGGCGGTTTCCTTGTGCCGCAATCCGGCGAGGTGCTGATCAACGGTCACGATATGACCGACGTCGCGCCGGCCAAACGTCCGACGACGACCGTGTTTCAGGACTATGCTCTGTTTCCGCACATGACCATCGGGGCGAACGTGGGCTTCGGCCTGCGCATGCGCGGTATCGGTTCGAAGGAGCGTAAGGACCGGGCCCACCGGATGCTGGAGCTGGTCGGGCTCGGCGGCGCGCAGTACAAGAAACCCCATGAACTGTCCGGCGGCCAGCGCCAGCGGGTCGCGCTCGCCCGCGCGCTGGCGGTGGAACCTTCCGTCTTGTTGCTTGATGAGCCGCTCGGGGCGCTGGACCTGAAGCTGCGCCGCCAGATGCAGGCCGAGTTGAAGGCGATCCAGCGGGAGGTCGGAACCTCCTTCATTCACGTGACCCACGACCAGGAAGAGGCCATGGCCATCGGCGACACCGTCGTCGTCATGAGCCACGGCAGGATCGAGGACATGGGCACGCCGGAGCGGGTTTACCTTCAGCCGGCGACGCTGTTTACCGCCGGTTTCATGGGGCAGAGTTCGTTTCTGAAGGGCAAGGTGCTTGAGAAAAAGGGCGGAGTGATCGATGTCGATACCCCTTGCGGGCACCTCAGGCTGACAGCGCAGGACAAGCGGTTCGAGGCGGGCCAGGCCGTCGTGCTCTCGATCCGGCCGGAACACTTCGTGGTGGACGGGAAAGACAGTGACATTCTGCCGCTCGGGTCCGCGACCGTGGAGGATCTGACCTTTGCCGGGGCGCATCACCTGGCGGTTCTGAAACATGTCGGCCATGACGCGTTCCGGCCCGTCGCGCAAATGCCGCAAAGCGGGCAGGCACAGGTCGGATCGACGGTCAGGCTCGGGGTTCGGCGGGATGATGTGGTCGTGTTGAAGGATCAAAGGTGAGGACGGACATGGAACGGGCCACGGCTGATATCTGGTATGAGACACGCAGGGTCGGCGACGACGTCACCTATATCTGCGAGCCGTTCATCCAGGAGTTCTACCGCTGCAACATCTGGCATGTGCGCGGCCGGGACAAGGACATGCTGGTCGACAGTGGCATGGGCGTGGTCAGCCTGCGCGAACAGGTGCCGATCGTGACCGAGCGTCCGCTGGAGGCGGTCGCCAGTCACACCCACTTCGACCACATCGGCTGCCATCACGAATTCGAGCATCGCACCGTGCATGCGCACGAGGCCGAGCTTCTTGCGGAGCCGACCCGGGCGAACACGCTGGCCGATCCTTACGTGACCGACGAGATCTTCACCCGGCTGCCGCCGTTGCCCTATGCTTCGACCGAATACGCGGTGAAGAAGGCGCCGGCGACGCGTATCGTCGAGGATGGCGACGTCATCGATCTCGGCGATCGGCATTTCACGGTGATCCATACGCCGGGTCATTCGCCGGGCGGCATCGCGCTTTACGAGAAGGCCACCGAGATCCTGTTTTCCGGCGATATTGTCTACGACGGGCCGCTGATCGAGGACACCTATCATTCCGACATGGGCGACTATATCGCCAGTATGACCCGGCTCCTCGACCTGCCGGTGCGGCTGGTGCACGGGGGTCATTTCCCGAGCTTTTCCGGCGAGCGTTACCAGAGCCTCATCCGCGACTGGCTGATGGCTCACGACGCTTGAGGTTTGCCGGCCATTTCAGCCTTTGACGGTGGCCGACTGACGGACGAAGGCCTCGATGTCGCGGGCGGGACGGGCACCGGCGAGGCGCGCGACCTCGCGGCCCTTGTGCCACAGGATCAGCAGAGGAATGCCGCGAATGCCGAGTTTTTGCGACACGCGCGGAAAGTCCTCGGTGTTGATCTTGGCAAAACGGACGTGGGGGGTGAGCGCCTTCGCAGCCTTGGCGAATTCCGGTGCCATCATCCGGCAGGGACCGCACCAGGGCGCCCAGTAGTCGACGACGATCGGTAGTTCGTCCGTCTTCGTCGCCTTGTCATGGGCCTGCTGGTCCAGTTCGGCGACCTTGCCGGAGACAAGGGCTTCGCCGCAGATGCCGCATTTCGGGCCGGAGGTGAGCTTTGCCACCGGCACCCGGTTCGTCTGGCCGCAGGCGGCACAGGTGATTTTCACCGCGTCTTGCATGGGAGAGATCCTGTAGTTTCAATTTGTGGAAAATATAGGATCGGCGCCCGGTCCGCACAAGGAGTGCTATCTTGAGGAGAATAATTAGAAGTTTTATTCTAGTTCGTTGAATATCAATGAGGGAGAAAGAGATGAGTCAGAAAATCAAAAAAACCATCTCTATTGAAACAACATTTGATGAATATGTGCTTGAGGAAATAATTGGCGAAGGTGGATCTGGGCGCGTGTATGGAGGAGTAAGCTCATCTGGAAATTCTGTTGCTGTAAAAATCCTATCTTCTGATAAAGTAACTACAGAAAAACGCAGAAGATTTAAAAATGAAATACGATTTCTTGCTGATAATAAGCACCCAAATATTGTAAATTTTATTGATCATGGGGTGGCTTTAAGCGATTCACTCAGCGGTCCTTTTTATGTAATGAGGAGGTATGGTTCCAATTTACGTCAATTTATGAACGCTGGCGTGGAGTTCGAGGCGCTTCTTTCTTTATTTCACGGTATACTAGACGGAGTTGAAGCTGCTCATTTGAAGGGTGTCATTCACCGAGATATCAAGCCGGAAAATATCCTAGTTGATGAAAATACTGGTACTCCGGCAATTGCAGACTTTGGAATATCAAGTTTTACCGACGACATTGTTTCAACCTTGGTTGACACTGACCCCAAACAGAAGCTCGCAAATTTTGTCTACGCCGCGCCTGAACAAAGAGCCCAGGGGCGAGAGGTCAGACTTACTGCCGATATCTACGCGCTCGGGTTGATTTTAAACGAGCTTTTCACCGGAGACGTACCTTTTGGCACAGAGTACCGGTCAATCACTGACGTCCACCCTGACTACAAATTTCTGGACGAAGTGGTAGGCAGAATGATTAGACAAGATCCAGGAAAGAGATACGCCTCAATTGGCGAATTGAAGAAAGCAATTTCTCTCTATCGAAATGAATTTTTTTCTCTTCAGAAACTGAGCAGATTAAGCCAAACGGTGATACCTGAGGGCGAAGTGGATGAACCCTTGGCATATGACCCTCCTGTAATTGAAGATGTTGATTGGAATGACGGCGTTCTTCGAATTACTTTAGATCGTCATGTGACTGCCGATTGGATTGATGCCCTTCTAAATATGCCTAACTATTCCTGTATTTCAGGCTACAGTCCTGGTGTATTTTTTATTCGAGGGAAGGTGGCCACTGCAAATGTCCCAAGCCACGCTGTGAAAGATGTAGTGCGTCATTTTAAGGATTGGCTGCCAAACGCATCGCGTATACTTAAAAGCAGACTCCAGCGGGAATTGAATTTGCGACAGGAGCAAGAGCGGGTTTTATTACTCAAGAAGAAAGAGGCTGAGGAAGTTAGGTTGAGCGTTTTGCGTGATTTAGAAATCTAAACCGCTGAAATTTCAATAACCAAGCAGATAATGCTTGGTCTAATAAACGGAGACAAATTCCTTGTAATGCGCGATTTGGGTGGTGTTTACACGGACCATGCCAACCAAGCGTTCTTGGATGCTGGGCCAAAAGCGCCCCCGGGCAATGCTAGTTATGCCGGCCCGGAAAGACTTAAGCCTTTTACCAGTTTAGCTTCTTGGCTTGTGTTAGCTTGACGGTCTGTACCGGGCCGTCATCGCCGGCCAAGTTGTTACGGTAGACCTTGTCGAACACGTTTCCCAATGATGCGCGCACCTGCTAGTCGGCCATTTCGCCGTCTTCCAATGTCCGGCCAGCGATGAGATCGTGCGCCGCATGGCCGGCGAAGGACTTGTTGGATGTGGCGCCGGTGGTGATCGGGCCGGCAAGCAGCCCGCGCCGACCTCAGGAGACTGCGGCAAATCCCGTGTCGAGGGCCGTGAGGATGGTCTCGACATGGTCCGCGCCGAGGACGAGCGGGGGCGACAGGATGATGTTGTTGCCGGAGACGCGGATCATGGCGCCGTTTTCGTAGGTCGCACGGTGGATCTTGCCGATGGTCGACTTGTCGATGGGCGTTTTTGAGCTCTGGTCCGAGACGAGTTCCAGGGCGCACATCAGTCCATGACCGCCGCGCACGTCGCCGATGATGGGGTATTTTTCCTTCAGGGCGACGAGGCCGTCGTAAAGCTGCTTGCCGCGGGCGCCCGCATTGTCCTTGACCGACAGGCGCTCGGTTTCCTTCAAGCAGGCAATAGCGGCTGCCGCGCCGACCGGATGGCCGGAATAGGTGTAGCCGGAGCCGATGGCGCCTTTTCCGGTCTTGTCGGTTTCGAAGGTTTCGGCGACCTGGTCGGAGATCATGACCGCGCCGAACGGGAAATAGCCGTTGGTGATCGCCTTGGCGGTGGTCATCATGTCCGGCTTGACACCCCAGTGGCGCGAGCCGGTCCAGCTTCCGGTGCGGCCGAAGGCGGTGATGACCTCGTCGGCAATCAGCAGAATGCCATGACGCGAGCAGATTTCGCGCACGCCCGGCATGAAGCTCTCATGGGGCGGGATGACGCCACCGGCGCCGAGGATCGGTTCCATGATCATGGCGGCGATGGTTTCCGCTCCCTGGAACTTGATCTCGTCTTCGAGAGCTGCCAGGCAGAGCCCGGCCAGCTTTTCCGGATCGGTCTCGTTGAACGGGTTGCGGTACGTGTAGGGGGCGGGGATGTGATAGCAGCCCGGCATCAGCGGCTCGTACTGGGTCCGGAAATTGGCGTTGCCGTTGACCGAGGCGCCAAGCGTGTGGGTGCCGTGGTAGCCCTTCTTCAGGCTGAGATATTTGACCCGGCCCGCTTCGCCGCGGATCTTGTGATATTGGCGGGCGAGCCGCAGGGCGATTTCCACGCTGTCGGAACCGCCGGAGGTGAAGAAGGCGCGCGACAGGCCGTCGGGGGCAAAGAAGTCCTTGAGCATTTCACTCAACTCGATCACGGCATCATTGGTGGTGCCGCGGAAGATCGAGTAATAGGGCAGCTTGTCGAGCTGGGCGGCAATCGCCGCCTTCACCGGGTCGCAGGAATAGCCGAGATTGACGTTCCACAGGCCGCCGACCGCATCGACGCTCCTGTAGCCGTCCACGTCAGTGATCATGACGCCGTCGCCCTCGACGATGATATCGGGCGGATTGGCGAGGCTGTCGGCCGGATGGGCCATCGGATGCCACAGGTGACGGGCGTTGTTTTCCTTGAGGAAATTTTTGTTTTTCATGAGGGTTCTCCAGAAAGGCCGAGCAGCTTCATGGCTTCGGCGTAACTTTCGGCGGGGGTTTGAACGTTGAAGTGAACGGTGTTGAGCCCGACGGCGCGGGCGCCGGCAATGTTGCGGGCCTGGTCGTCGACGAAGACGCAGACGTCCGGGGCGAGGCCGAGATCCTCCAGAACGGCGGAATAGGCACGCGGATCAGGCTTCAGGATCTTCGTGTAGGTGGCATCGTGGATAACGTCGAAATCCTTCAGGAACGGCAGTTTCTCCCGGAAGTCCGCGCCGTAGAAAAGATCCAACTCGTTGGACAGGATCGCCGTCCGGATCCCGGCCGCCTTGACCATTTGAAGGGTGACGAGGAACTCCGGGCGGATGACGTCGGCGGGACTGGCGCCGCGCGCCGCGCGGACGAAGTCCGACATCTGCGACCAGCCGGTGCCGATCAGTCCGGCGACTTCCCGGGTGCGCGTCTTCCAGTAATCCCGCTCACTGATCTCATCGGCCTGCATCGACCGCCACAGCGGATCGCTGTCGGGATCGAACGGTCCGCGCCAGGTCAGCGTACCGGGGGGAAGCCCCAGGGCCTGTTCGGTCTGGGGATGGGTTTCGAACAACGTGCGGGTGATGACGCCGCCGAAATCGAGAATGAGCGCCCGTTCAGTCATGAAGACACCATTTGTATGCGTGTTCCTGCGGGATGGTGCCTCCGATGGATCGGGTTATGCGGACCATGCCCTTTCGCAACACAGCCAGAGCGGCTGCGCTCTTTTCGTCCGTCAGCCGCGTGTGCGGAATGGCGACGGCGAGCGCGCCGAGCACGGTTCCGTCCGGACCGAATATCGGGGCGCCACGTGAGGTCACTTCCTTGTCGAAGCCCTGCTCGAGAAAGCTGACACCCGTTTCGCGGACCTTCGCGATCATGTCGCGCAGGATGTCCGGGTCGGTGACCGTGTTTTCGGTGAAGCTATGCAGCGGACGGGCGAGGACCCGGTCCACAAATTTCCCGGGCGAAAACGCAAGGATGGCGAGGCCCGAAGCGGTGGCGTGTAGGGGCAGGAGTTCGGCCTCCTCAAAAAATACCTGGGTGCCGTGGATTCGGGGATCCGCGTTGTGCACGGGCGACAGGTTCAAGCCCTGAAGCAGTGAAAAGTGGACCAGCTCGCCGACTTCGTTTGAGAGTTCCAGAATAATCGGTCGAACCACGGACCGGAGCGGGTTTGTCGTCTCCCGGACGGCGGACAGTCGCAGGATCGCCGGTCCCAGCCGATAGGCGCGGGTCACCGGATGCTGTTCCAGGAAGCCGTTTTGCTCCAGTTCCGACAAATGCCGGTGCACCGTTGCCTTGTCCCGCCCGGTGAGGCGGACGAATTCACTCAATCCGATCTCGGGCCTTTTCCGGGAAAAATAGTTCAACATTTCAAGGGCTTTGGTGATCGTTCCCATCAGGCGCCTGAAGTTCCAGCTCGCGATTTTGGTTGCATTTGAAACAAACCTTGACAGAAAATTATCATGGGAGCAAGAATAATTGATACCAACGGTTCAAATAATAAACCATAATTCCAGCAGGAGAACGGAAATGAAACAGCTTATTGCGGTGACAGCTGCAGTCGCGGCGCTTGCCTTTCCCATGTCGGCAATGGCGGAATATCCTGAGAAGCCGGTCGAGTTCGTCGTTCCCTTCCCGCCGGGCGATCTGGAGGACGTGCTGACACGCATGATCGCCGACGAGTTCCAGAAGACATATGACGTTCCGGCGGCTGTGGTGAACAAGCCGGGCGGCGGCGGCGGTCCGTTCCCCGGTGCCGCCGAAGTTGCCAGGGCTCCGGCGGACGGTTACACGGTCGGCTCCTTCGTGATCGGCGTTCCGCTGGTGGGACCGCAGGTCGGCATTCCCGCGCTCAACCCGGACCCGTTCGATCCGGTCGGGATCTTCCTGACCTATCCCTTCGTGATCGCGGCGTCCAAGGATGCGCCCTATGCCACGATGCAGGAACTGGCCGCCTACGCCAAAGACAACGATGTCGCTCTCGGCCACTTCGGCTCCGCCCTGATTCCGACCCAGGTGACCTTCGCGCTTGCCGACAAGCTGGGATTTCAATTCGGTAGCGATGCCGCATTCGATGCTCTCGACTGCAACACGCTCGCTTCCGGCGATGCGGACGTGATCAACACGACCCTGCAGCTGATCCTGCCCTGCCTGGACAAGGTGAACGTGCTGGCCTCCATCGGCTCGAAGAGAATTCCGCTGACACCGGACACGCCGACCGTCGGCGAAATCGAACCGGACCTGGATGTGGCGCTCTGGAACGGCCTCTTCGTGCGCAAGGAAACGCCGGCGGACGTGCGTGAGAAAATCGCGGCGGTTGCCAGCAAGGTGATGACGTCCGACGCGGCCCGCAAGCTGGCGGCTGAAACGGGAGCGCTGATCTACTGGCAAGACGCTGCGGAGTCCGCCGCCCAGATCGAAAAGGACAAGAAGACGATGGCGACGGTCGAAGCCCTGAACGCCAAGTAACCATGGACGGACGCGCCCGCATCTTCGGTGCGGGCGCTCTTCGAGGGGGACAGCCATGAACCGTATCAAGAACCTGCAGGATCTGTTCAAGCGGTACCGGAGACCGGGCGATATGGTCTTCGCCCTGACCTTTTTCCTCTTCTCCCTGTTCCTGCTCGTGAATATTCCGGATCAGGTCGTCTGGGTGAAACGGACCAAACTGTTCGCCCAGCCCGTCTTCTGGCCGACGATCGCCATTGGCCTGATGGTGATCTTCAGCCTGTTCCATCTGGTCGGATCCCTTGTATCCGAGCGGATTCCAGGCAGGCTTCAGGAAGTGCTTTACTGGTTGCGATCCATCGAATTCGCCCTGTGGTTCATGGCCTATGTGGCCGTCGTTCCGCTTCTGGGCTATCTGCTGTCAACGATCCTGTTCTGCGGGTTGCTGTCGTTCCGCATGGGATACCGCAGCCTCCGCTGGATGGTGGCTTCGACGCTTTTTGCCGTGGCGGTCGTCATCTTGTTCAAGGCCTTTCTGCAGGTGAAGCTCCCCGCGGGGCTCATCTATGAAGGCCTGCCGGATGGGCTTCGCGGTTTCATGATGACCTACCTCTGAGCGCGTGCATTATGGATACCTTTCTTTCCGGAGTAGAACTCCTGGCGCGGTTCGATGTGGCGCTTGCCCTTCTGATCGGGTCGGTCGGCGGCGTGATCATCGGGGCGATCCCCGGCGTCGGGCCGGCCGTGGCTATCGCCATTCTCCTGCCCGCGACCTTTTCCATGGAGCCGCTGGTCGGGCTCACAATGCTGCTCGGCATCTACGGCTCGTCCATGTTCGGCGGGGCGCTGCCGGCGATCCTGATCAACACGCCGGGAACCGCCGTCAACGCGCTGACGACCTACGACGGCCATCCGATGACCAAAAGCGGCCAGGCGCTGAAGGCGCTCGGGCTGGCCTACGGTGCGTCCTTCCTGGGCGGGATCATCTCGATCGTGGTGCTGATCCTGTTTTCGCCGGTGCTGGCGAAGATCGCGCCCATGTTCGGCAGCCGCGAGATCTTCCTGGCGGCCCTGCTCGGCATCGTCCTGGTGATCATTGCCCACCGTGGCCAGACCTTCGCCGCCGGCATGCTGGCCGCCTTCGGCATCTTCCTCGGCACGGTCGGCCTGGAACCGGTGAAATACACACAGCGCTTCACCTTCGGCCAGGAATGGCTTGCTTCGGGTGTTAACTTGATCGTCGTGGTGCTCGGGCTGTTCGCCATCAGCCAGGCGTTCGTTCTGCTCAACGAGCCGGAATCCGCACCGAAAACACAGCGCATTCAGGGCTCGATGTGGAGCGCCCTGAAGGAGGTCTTGCGTTACAAGCGGATCGCGTCGGTCGGCGCCGGTTTCGGCGTGCTGATGGGCATGATCCCGGGCGTGGGTGAATTCACCGCCCAGTTCCTGTCCTACACCTATGCGCAGAAGACCTCGAAGGATCCGGACCTGTTCGGCAAGGGATCTCCGGAAGGGCTGGTCGCCTCGGAATCGGCCAACAATGCGGTGCCGGCGGCCGCCATGATCCCGCTGCTGGCGCTGGGTATTCCGGGCGAGGCGCTGACGGCGATGATGCTGTCGGTCTTCTACGTCCACAACGTAATCCCGGGGCCCGCCCTGTTCCAGAACAAGCTCGACTTCGTCTACGCGCTTTACATGGCCATGATCGCGCTGAATGTGATCGTCATCGTGTTCATGCTGTTCTCGTCGAACCTGCTGATCCGCATCATCCGGATTCCGACGCGCTTTCTCGGCGTGATGATCCTGACGCTCAGCTTCGTCGGTGTGTATTCGCTGCGCAATTCCGCTTCCGATTGTGCGATCGCGGCCGGTTTCGGCATCATCGGCCTGATCCTGAAACGTCAGAACCTGCCGATCGTGCCGATCATTCTCGGTATCGTGCTCGGCGGCATCATGGAAGTGAAGCTGCGCTCCGCCATGGCGCGGGTGAAGACGCCGCTCGACTTCGTCGACCGGCCGATCTCCGCCCTGATCGCAGCCGCCATAGTTTTTCTCATCGTGATGCATTTCTGGGGTGTCATCCGCGAGCGCCGGTCGCGTGAGCCCGAAATGTCCCATGACCACGATGTGCACGACAGCCAGATGAGGTGATTTCCATGTTTGATAAGGCCCGTATCGAAGAGCTCCGTCATAGACCGGTTCCACCGGCGGTGCACGTCATCGACGGCGAACGCCGCAAGTCCGCAAGCGGTGCGGAAATGGACGTCGTCTCGCCCCTGGACGGCCAGGTTCTGACCACCATGGCAGCGGGCGGCAAGGACGACGCGGACGCCGCGATTGCCGCGGCCCGCAGGGCCTTTGAGGACGGGCGCTGGTCCGGCATGCCGCCGGCAACGCGCAAGAAGATCCTGCTGAAGTGGGCGGCACTGATTGAGGAACACGCGCTGGAGCTTGCCGTGCTCGGCGTGCGCGACAACGGCACGGAGATCGGCATGGCGCTGAAGGCCGAGCCACTTTCCGCTGCAGGTACGATCCGGTACTACGCGGAGGCCATCGACAAGATCTACGGCGAGATCGCCCCGACAGGAAACGACGCCCTGGGGCTCATTCACCGGGAACCCGTCGGCGTGGTCGGCGCTATCGTGCCGTGGAACTTCCCGCTGATGATCGGCGCGTGGAAGCTCGGGCCGGCGCTGGCGGCCGGCAACACGGTCGTGCTGAAGCCGGCGGAAACCGCGTCACTGACGCTGGTGCGCCTTGCCGAACTGGCACTGGAGGCGGGCCTGCCCGCAGGCGTTCTGAACGTGGTGACCGGTGAGGGTAGCGTCGTCGGCGAGGCCATTGCCCTGTCGATGGAAGTCGACGTGCTGGTGTTTACTGGATCGGGTGCCGTCGGGCGCAGGCTTCTGGAAAATGCGGCGAAGTCGAACCTGAAGCGGGTCTATCTGGAGCTTGGTGGCAAGTCGCCGAACATCGTCTTCGCGGATGCGCCCGATCTCGATGCGGCGGTCAAGGCGTCCGCCAACGGCATCTTCCGCAATTCCGGCCAGGTCTGCATCGCCGGCACGCGCCTTCTGGTGGAGCGATCTGTCCACGACGAATTCGTCGACCGGCTGACGGCATATGTGGAAACCATGAAGGTCGGCGATCCGCTCGATCCCGCAACGGCGGCGGGTGCCGTCAACAGCCTTCGCCAGCTCGAGCAGAACCTCGCCTTTGTCGAAGAGGCGCTTTCATCCGGCCGGACCGTCCGGATCGGGGGCAGGCGGATCCTGGAGGAAACCGGCGGCTATTTCATGGAGCCGACCATCGTCACCGGTGTCGAACCAGGCGACACTCTGGCGCAGCGGGAAGTGTTCGGCCCGGTGCTTGCGGTCATTCCGTTCGACACGGAAGACGAGGCCATCGACATCGCCAACGGAACGCCCTACGGCCTTGCCTCCGGTGTATGGACCGCCGATCTGTCGCGGGCGCACCGGATGATCCGGCGCATCAGGGCCGGTGTTGTCCATGTGAACACCTATGGCGGGTCCGATCTGACGGTTCCGCTCGGCGGCCACAAGCAATCGGGCAACGGACATGACAAGTCGCTGCATGCCTTCGACAAGTACCTCGACCTGAAGACGGCCTGGATCAAGCTGTAGGATACGACATGAACGACCGGACAATCCTCGTCATCGGCACCTATGACACCAAGAACGACGAACTCTCCTATATGGCAGATGTCATCCGGGGGCAGGGCGGCACGGTGCTGACCATGGATGTCAGCGTGCTGGGCAATCCGGCGCAGCCAACCGACTATTCCAAACACGACGTGGCGGAGGAGGGCGGGAGTTCCATCCAGGCGGCCATCGACAGCGGCGACGAAAACCACGCCATGCAGATCATGGCGACAGGAGCGGCGCTGCTGACCGCCCGTCTTTACGGTGAGGGCCGGTTCGACGGAATGGTCGTCCTTGGCGGGACCATGGGCACTGACCTTGCCCTCGACGTCTGTTCCGCCCTGCCGCTCGGCGTTCCGAAATATATCGTCTCCACGGTTGCCTTCTCGCCGCTGATACCGCCGGAGCGGCTTGCCGCCGATACGCAGATGATCCTGTGGGCGGGCGGGCTTTACGGCCTCAATTCCGTCTGCAAGGCCTCGCTGAGCCAGGCGGCGGGTGCGGTTCTGGGGGCGGCGCGGGCAGTGGAGCCGCCGGACCGGTCGAAGCCGCTGATCGGCATGACCTCGCTCGGAAAATCCGCGCTGAAATACATGGTCGCCCTGAAACCGGCACTGGAGGAACGGGGCTTCGAAGTGGCGGTGTTTCATGCCACCGGCATGGGCGGGCGGGCGTTCGAATCCCTCGCCGCGCAGGGCGCCTTTGCCTGTGTCTTCGATTTCTGTACCCAGGAGCTCGGCAACCATCTCAACGGATCGAACATTTCAGCCGGCGTCGACCGGCTGACCCATGCCGGCGCAAAGGGTATTCCGCAGATCGTTGCGCCCGGCTGCTATGACCTGGTCGATGTGGTCGGCTGGCAACCGATAGCGGACAAATGGTCGGAGCATTTGCAACACGCCCATAACCGCCTGCTCACGTCCATCGTGTTGAATACGCAAGAGCGCGAAGAGGTCGCCCGGGCTCATTGCGAGCAGCTTGCCAAAGCGATCGGCCCGACCGCCCTGATCCTGCCGGTCGGCGGATGCGGCGAATGGGACCGGCCGGGGGCGGACCTGCACGATGCTGAAGGGCTTGCGGCGTTTCTCGCCGCCATGCGGGACACGTGCCCGGAAAATGTCGATCTGCACGAAATCGATGCGCATATCAACGATGCGGCCTTTGCGGAAAAGGCGCTGGCGATTTTCGACGGGTGGTATCGTGAAGGTGTGGTCAGGCAGCCGTAAACCGGTGCCTGACCAGGTTTTTCCGCTGTAGGAGCGGGAACGGCCCTCGAAGAACCGTCCCCTCCGTATTCGGCTTTACCAGCTCAGCTTCTTCGCCAGCGTCAGCTTGAACGTCCGTCCGGGTCCGTCATCGCCGGCAAGGTTGTTGCGGTAGGACGTGTCGAAGATGTTTTCGACAGACGCACGCAGCTGCCAGCCGGCCATCTGACCGTCTTCCGGTGTCCAGTCGGCAAAGAGGTCGTGCACCGCATAGCCGGCAAAGGGCCCGTCGGTCGTGGCGCCGGTCGCGATCGATTCCGCAAACTTGCCGCGCCAGCCGAAGGACAGATCGTATTGCGGCAGACGTCCCCCAAGGGTCAGGGCCAGCGTCGTGGCCGGGATGGTATCGAGGTTCTGGCCGGTATCGGTGTTGTAGCCGAAGATCCTGCTGAACGCGACGTTACCGAAAGCGTATTTCGCTTCATAAGCACCCTCGATTTCGACCCCGTAGATCTCGGCCTTCTCCACGTTCACATAGTAGGGAACCGCGGTTGCCAGACCCGTGTTGGGGTTGGTCGTAATCAGGTCGTCCAGGAAATTGTAGAACCCGGTCGTTTTCAGCTGCAGACCGTCGTTGGCCGACAGGACATCCATGAAGGACAGGGCGAACCCGGCCTCGAAGTTGTTCGAGGTTTCCTTGTTGAGGTTAAGGCTCGCGGCCCTGCCGCCGGGATACGTGCCGGTCGCTCCTGAAGAGGAAAACAGTTCGTCCAGCGTCGGCAGACGTTCGGTATGGGCGACAGACCCGAACAGCGATACGGTGTCGTTGAACTTGTACATGGCCGCGAGTTTCGGAGACAGGGCCACGTCCGACTGGGCGGAGGCGCCTGTAATGGCGGAGTCCGGATCCAGATTGGCGAAGTCGGCACGGATGCCCGGAATGAGGGTCAGTCGCTCGTTCCAGATGAACTCATCCTGGACAAAAAAGCCGAGCTTGGTATCGGTGCCTTCCGGATGGAAGTCGACCGCACCGGATGTGCTGGTCGCAAGACGTTGCTGATAGCTGAGCTGGGTGCCGATCGTCAGATAGTTCATGAAGTTGGTGCCGGACTTCTCGAACGTATTTTCCAGCTTTCCGGCCCAGGTTCGATAGGTGTACTCGCCGTCCTGGAACAATTGCGAAGTGCTGAAGGCGCCCATGGACGAGTCGCTCTGGACCACGTGCGTGTCGGACAGGGACAGGTTTGCCTTCAGGTTCAGCCACGGATTGTCGCTTGCCGGGTTCTCGTAGGAGAGAATGACGGTCTGATCGGTGATGTCCCGGTCGATGGTGCCGAAACCAAGCGTTCCTGTCTGGGAATATTCGGCGTCGTCCGCATTGCTTTGCCAGCGCTGATAGGACAGCCGGATGGTCTGCTCGTTGGCGTCACCGAAATGGTGGGTGATCTTCCCAAGGCCTGAGAAGGACCGGAAGTCGGAACCGGGAATCGTCTTGCCGTGGCCGGTCTTGTATTCGCCTTGCCTGCGTACGTTGCCGTTGAGCAGCACGGAGGTCTGGTCGTTGAAGGCGTAAGCCGCGATCACCGACCCCAGGATGCCGGCCTTGTTGGAATTGTACTGGGTCTTCAACTGGACCGCGCCGGTTTCGCCTGGCTTCAGATATTCTTCCGCGTCCTTGGTGGTGAAGTTGATCACACCGCCGAGCGCCCCTGAACCGTAAAGGGTGGAGGATGCCGGACCGCGCAGAACTTCCACGCGCCGGTAGAGTTCCGGATCGCTGAAGAACGACCCCATGCGGTACTGTTCGTAGAACTTCACCGCGCCGTCGACCGAAACGATGATTTTCGATTCGTCGGCCGCGCCCAGGTCGCCGATGCCGCGGATGTTGAACGACTGTCCGCCGATACGATCGGAACCGACGATGCTGACACCGGGGATCTGGGAGAAGATGTCGCCGATCGTCGTCGGCTGCTTCTCGTCGATGGCTTCCTGGTCAATAACGGTCACCGCTTGCGGCGTTTCGATCGCAACCTTCGGGACGCCCGCTCCGACGACGATTTCGGAAAGGGTTGTTGCGCTTCCCTGGTTCGGAATTGCCTGTGAATCCTGCGCATGTGCCTGACCGCAGATGACGACGGCGTTTGCCGCCACTCCACACATGAGCCAGCCCCTGTTTCGACTTATCAGCCCCATCTCTTACCTCCAGTGGGTTGAAATGCTGGCTGGCTCGGGCTCGCTTGCGTTTCATTTGTTAAAAAATCATGAGTCTTCAACTCAGGTATTGATGCGGTACTATTTTCTGAATATTAGAGTCAAGTATTAATGCGTGCCGTCGCAGTGTCCGTACCCCGCGATCCCCATCCAGGGTGCGGACCTAGCCAGAAATCAGCCATGCCTCTGAATTAACGGAGGAATTGCGAGGTGACGTTTTCCCCGATCCAATCGAAGGAATGACCAATGGACACCACTGTCACCGATTTCGAACAGCTCCGCCGGATGCGCGCGGACAATCCCAAAATGCGCGAGCGCGACCTGGCGCGGCAGTGCGGCGTATCCGAAGCCGAGCTGGTTGCCGCCTTCTGCGGACAATCCGCAAAACGGATCTCGACGGACTTCAACGTCCTGTTTCCCGGGCTCGAAGCCCTTGGCGAAGTCCTGGCGCTCACCCGCAACGACAGCGCCGTTCACGAAAAGGTCGGCGTGTACGACCGTTATGTGAAGGGTCGGAACGCCTCCCTGATGCTCGGCGCGGATATCGATATGCGGATGTTTCCCTCCGCCTGGGTCCACGGGTTCGCTGTGGAAAAAGACACCGGTTCGGGCGTGAAGAAAAGCCTGCAGTTCTTCGATGGTCATGGCGAGGCGGTGCACAAGATCCATGCCCGCGAAGCCACGGACATGGAAGCCTGGGACCGGCTGGTCGACCAGCTCGCTCTCGAAGATCAGACCCCGGGACTGCTGGCGGAGGTGGTGCCGTTCGAGCAACCGGAACGGCCGGCGCTGACCAAGGCGCCTCAATCGGAACTGCGCCAGCGCTGGGAGGCGATGACCGACCCCCATCAGTTCGTCGGAATTCTGAAGGACCTGGATCTGCATCGCCTGAACGCATTCCACCTGGCCGGTGATACCTATGCCTGGACCCTGGACCAGAGCGCGGTCACTGCCCTGCTGCATCATGCGGCCAATGATGGCCTGCCGATCATGTGTTTCGTCTTCAACCGGGGCTGTATTCAGATCCATTCCGGTCCGGTCGCCAACATTGTCGCGAAGGGCCCCTGGATCAATGTCATGGACGAGGGCTTCCATATGCACCTGAGGACCGATCAGATCGCCGAGGTCTGGGGCGTGCGCAAGCCGGTGGCCGAAGGGCATGTCACGTCTGTCGAGGTGTTCGACCGCGACGGTGTCCAGATCATGCAGTTCTTCGGCGTACGCGGCGAAGGCAAGAAGGAGCGGGAAGACTGGCGTGAGCTGGTCGAAAAACTGCCGCGTCTTCAGCCGCTCGCATCCGGGGAGGCGCTGGCATGACCGCATCACGCTCTTTGCCGCGCGCCGCGCGGTGGCTGGCCACCGGATTGTCGTTCGCAATGGGGTTCATGGCCGCCGGACCGGTCTATTCCTCCGACCGTCTGCCTGAAAGCGCGGATCGTATCGTGGCCATCGGCGGGGCCCTCACCGAGATCATCTATGCCCTTGGCGAGCAGGACCGGCTGGTTGCCCGTGATTCGACCGCAAGCTTCCCGGCAGAGGTACTCTCCCTGCCGGACGTCGGTTACATGCGTGCCCTGTCTCCGGAAGGCGTGCTGTCAGTCAAGCCGGACGGCATCCTGGCCATCGAGGGCAGCGGACCGCCGGAAGCGGTCTCCGTGCTGGCCTCCGCGGGCGTGCCTTTCGTGACGGTGCCGGAAGGTTTTTCCGGAGAGGCGATCCAGCAGAAGATCAGGGCGGTCGGCACCGCCCTGGGAGTGGACGGCAAAGCGGAAGCTCTTTCCTCCCAGGTGGCGGCCGATCTCGCAGAGGCGGTGTCGGAGGCACACAAGCTGAACCGGACGACCAGGGTCCTGTTCGTGCTGTCTTATACCGGAGGCCGGGTGCTCGCTTCCGGCACGGGCACCGCCGCCGATGCCATCATCCGGATGGCGGGCGCAAAGAACGCCATTGAGGGTGTTCCCGGGTACAAGCAGTTGAACGAGGAAGCGATCACCGCCGCCCACCCGGACGTCATCTTGATGATGGAGCGTCACGGGGATGAAAAGGCCGCATCGGAAATCCTCGCCAATGCGGCGATCGCCCAGACGCCTGCCGGACAGAACAAGCGGCTCATCCGGATGAACGGCCTCTATCTGCTGGGTTTCGGTCCGAGGACAGCGAGCGCGGTTCGTGAGCTTTCCGATGACCTCGCGGACTTCGGTCTCTGACCTTCGAAGTGTAACAAGACAAGGCATGGCACCATGACCGCACTCGTTCTTCAACCTTTGCAGCGCCACGTCGCGGCAGCGAGAGACGGCGACCGCGCACCGCTTGCGCGGTCGGCCATCGTCCTGCTGGCCGTCCTCCTGGGATGTGCCATGCTGGTTTCCCTGAACTCCGGAGCGCTCGAGATCCAGGCGCTCAAGGTGATGGCGACGATCTTCGATCCGGTGTCCTCCCTGTCCGGGGAAGAGCTGCGGGACCGGATCGTGTTCCTCCAGGTCCGGCTGCCACGGGTCTGTCTCGGCGCGCTGGTGGGGGCCGCACTTGCGGTTTCGGGCGCGGTCATGCAGGGCCTGTTCCGCAATCCGCTTGCAGACCCGGGGATCATCGGCGTGTCCTCCGGGGCCGGGCTGGGGGCGGCGGGGTTCATCATCCTCGGCCAATCCTGGCTTGCGCCGGTGGCGGCCCTCCTGGGTGTGTTCTCCCTGCCGGTGTCCGCCTTTCTCGGGGCCCTGCTGGTCACGTCGCTGCTCTACCGGATCGGCACCAGCAACGGATTGTCGTCGGTTGCGACCATGCTCCTGGCGGGCATCGCCATCAGCGCACTGGCCATGTCCATGGTCGGTCTGCTGATCTTTTATGCCGACGACCAGCAACTGCGGGACCTGACCTTCTGGAACCTTGGCTCCCTGGCCGGAGCCAGCTGGGAGAAAGTGGCCACCTGTGCGGCAATTGTCTCCGTTGCGCTGGCCGTCGCCCTGTCCCTGTCGAAGGGGTTGAACGCCCTGTTCCTTGGGGAAGCCGCGGCGGGCCATCTGGGGATCCGGGTTCAGCGGTTGAAGACGCTGGCGATCGTCGCCGTCGCGGCTGCGACCGGGGCTTCCGTCGCCGTCAGCGGGGGAATCGGTTTTGTCGGGATCGTCGTGCCGCATCTCCTGCGCCTGACCATCGGTCCCGATCATCGCTATCTGCTGCCGGCTTCGGCGTTTCTGGGCGCGATCATGCTCATTCTTGCAGACACGGTCAGCCGGATCGTGGTTGCTCCGGCTGAATTGCCGATCGGCATTCTGACGGCTCTTGCCGGTGCGCCTTTCTTCCTTTGGGTTCTTCTCCGGCGCCGGGGGCTGACGGGACTATGACGGCTATGGAAACCAATCTCAGTGTCAGCGGTCTGGCGGTCAGGCTGTCGGGAAAGACCATTGTGTCGGATGTGACGTTTGCCGCCCGTCCGGGCAAGGTCTGCACCATCGTCGGGCCGAACGGGTCGGGCAAGTCGACACTGCTGAAGGCCATTACTGGCGAAACCGGCCATGACGGCGAGGTTCACCTGAATGCCCGGCCGCTCGAACGGTATGCACCGCAGGAACTGGCGGAGGTGCGTGCCGTTTTGCCCCAGCATACCCAGCTCTCGTTCCCGCTCACCGTGAAGGAGGTGGTTCGGCTCGGCCTGCAGACCGCGCCCTTGCAGGTTTTTCAGGCACAGGAGCGGATCGCGGCGGCGCTGGAGCGGGTGGACATGTCCGGTTTCGAAGGTCGGGCCTATCAGTCCCTGTCCGGCGGCGAGCAGCAAAGGGTCCAGCTTGCCCGTGTCCTGTGTCAGGTGTGGCAGCCGAAGGTTGGCGATCAGCCGCGCTGGCTGATCCTCGACGAACCCATTTCCAGCCTCGACATCCGGCACCAGGTGCTGATCATGGACGTGGCGCGGGATTTCGCCGACAGGGGCGGGGGCGTGCTGTGCGTCCTGCATGACCTCAATCTGACGGCTATGTATTCCGATCAGGTTCTGGTCATGAAAAACGGTCGCCTTCTGGCGGATGGCAAGGTCGCGGAGGTCTACCAGGACGAATTGATTTCCGAGGCCTTCGACTTTCCGCTCCGGATCGGTGCATTGCCAGGGGGCGCAATGCCTTTCCTGTTGCCTCAGGCGGGCCGGGACTGAAACCGTCGTTAGCCTCGTTCATGGCCACAGCTTTCCGGCCGTGAACGGGACAGCGGCCACAAGGCCTATTTCACCGTGATGTCATACGTGTTTGAAATGAAATTTCGTCGGCTGGCACCCGGATAGGCTTCGTAGGAATAGGAGACGGTGAACTTATCCTGGCCACGGAAATTTCGGTCCGGAGTATAGTATATGCCCATGCCCTTGATCGATTTTCCGGCACAGCGCCCGGCTCTCTTGCTGAGCTTGAAAGTGGACCTTTGGAATATCACCTTGCCGTGTTTCGGTTTTCTGCTGACTTTCATATTCGGAATGGCGCCCGAAAAGCAGGTCTGCTTCTGATAGACCGCGTGGGCGTAAATCTGCGATTTCCTGTTCGCGGGGACAATCTTGGAGAACTGATCCGCGAATGCGCTTGAAAGGGTCGCAATCGTGAGTACGGCTGCGAGGACGATCCTCAACATGTGCGCTTTCCTCCGGTTTCATGACGATCGGGCCGGAAAGGGGATGAAAGGACGGAGCAATCCGTTATCCGGCCTTCCGGCGCTGCAATGTATTACTTCACGGTTGCGCGAAAGGAATATGAGGTCGAGCTTCTGCCCGCGGCCCCTTCATACATGTCGTGCGTGTAGTAGAAGGAAAAGCTGTCTTCGCCCTTGAAGCCTCGATTGGGTGTGTAATAAACGGCTGTCGCCTTGACCGGTACGCCCTTGCAGCGACCTTGACTGAACTTCGTTCTGATCGGTTTGAATGTAAGTTTGCCATGCTTCGGCTTTCTGCCGACGTACATGTGCGGTGCGCCCTGGCCGCTACACATGTCGCTATTGTAGGCGACAACGCTTCTCAACCCCTCCGTTCTGTGCGCGCCGACGGTGATATGTTCTGCGGCCGCAGCCGTTGCCGTTGATATGATCAGGAATGCGATTGCCGGAAGAAGTCTGAACATGAAGCCCTCATGGATCATAGTCGGGACGGGCGGAAACCACCTGTGTCGGTTAAATTGGAACTGGTTGCTGCTGATTGGTCCTGAAACGATGCCCGTTCAGGCATGACAGAAATTCGATGCGGGATTACTCTACCTCGATCCGTTAGGATCTCGACGTGGAGGTCAATTTCGCGGCGCCCTCGAAGTAGTTGTACTTGTACTCGACCGAGAAACTGTCACTGCCCCAATAGCCGCTTTTGGGCCGATAGAAAATGTCGGTTCCCTTCATCTGGGATCCCTTGCAGGGACCGTCCTTTACGCGTCCGCTGACCGTCTTGAAGGTGACCTTGCCGTGCTTCGGCTTTCTGCCGAGATTCAGTTTGGGGATCGTACCCCCGCTGCAGGTTGAGGAACTGAAGGTGCCGTGGACGCCGACATAGCTCGTCTTGTTTGCCGGTACCTTTACCTGTTTGGCTGCCGCACCTGTCAACGATGCAGCCAGGAATGCGATAGCTACTAAAAAAATGCGCATAGGTTGCTATCCAAACCCCGTTGAAAACTATTTTGTTAAGACATCGTTAAATTTAATATGGAAAACACTGTCAAGTTGAGCATTGGCAAAATTTCCAAATTAGTCTTAAAATTCCGATGATTAGGCCGAAATGCCACTTTCCGATGCGGTCAGTTGCGAGGCGTGTATGCAACCAGTGCGCTAAATCGCGGGTGTATCCCGACATTCTTTCCTACCGATGCGGAGCGGGGTATGAGAGAACACCGTTTCACGTTTTCGGAAAGTATCATGGCGCGTTTTTCAGCTAATCTCGGGTTTCTTTGGAAGGACCTTTCCCTGCCGGATGCGATCCGTCAGGCGAAGAAAGCCGCGTTTGACGCGGTGGAATGTCACTGGCCCTATGATGCGGCCCCGGACGAGGTATATCAGGCGCTCTCCGAGACCGGCCTGCCAATGCTTTCGCTGAATACGCGTCCCGGTGATCCCGCCGAGAAGGACTTCGGCCTTTGTGCGGTTCCAGGTCGCGAGGCGGAGGCACGGGACGCGATCCGCGAAGCGGTGTCCTATGCGCGTTTCATCCGTGCCTCCTTCATTCACGTCATGGCCGGACAGGCCGAAGGCGAGGCGGCGCACCGTTGTTTTCTGGAAAACCTGAGTTATGCGGCGGACCAGGCGGAGAAGGACGGCATCCGGCTTCTGATCGAGCCGATCAATCAGCGCGACATTCCGGGCTATTTCCTTCGCAGCACGGAACAGGCGGCGCAGATTATTCAGGAACTCGGACGACCTTCAATCAGGCTGATGTTCGATTGCTATCATGTGCAGATTATCGAAGGTGACCTGAGCCATCGTCTGGAGGCTCTTCTGCCGTTGATCGGCCATGTGCAGATCGCCGCGGTTCCGGACCGGGGCGAGCCGGACCAGGGCGAGGTCAATTACCGTCACATCGTCAGGCTGCTGGACAGTCTCGGCTACCGGGGCGCGATCGGTGCCGAGTACCGGCCCCGGGGCGCGATCGGAGACGGGCTCGGCTGGCTGTCTGATCTGAGGGGCGGCTGAAAAAGCGATATTCGTCAGATACGGCCTTTCTTTCTCCTAGGTGGAGTGCGATATGCCGCTGCGTCTCTAGGGCTTTGCGGCGTGGTCTTGCAATGCCCTGAAAAGCAATGGAATGTGGGGCTTACCATGGACTTGTGCCGGTAACCCCATTGCCGGCTTTGCTGTCCAGTCGAGTGTTTGAGTGCCCATATGCTGAGTTCGCTTGATCTTCTGACCGCCAATGACACTAAAGGCGCTCACGCTCCCTCCTACTACGCGGCCACGGCCAACCGTCAGACGCACTATCCGGCGCTGGAAGGCGACGTCCGGTGCGACGTGTGCATCGTCGGCGGCGGATACACTGGCCTGTCCTCCGCGCTCTATCTGGCTGAACGGGGCTATGACGTGGTGCTTCTGGAGGCCCACCGGGTCGGATGGGGCGCGTCAGGCCGCAACGGCGGTCAGGTCGGCTCCGGACAGCGCATGGACCAGACGGTCCTGGAACGGCGGCACGGCCGGTCGCATGCCAAGCTTCTGTGGGAGCTGGCTGAGGAGTCCAAGAAGGCCGTCACGGACCTGATCGCGGGCCATGACATTGCCTGTGACTACACGCCCGGCATCCTTCACGCGGATCACCGCAAGTCGTTCGTTGCGGAAAGCATGGAGTATGTCGAGCATCTGCAGTTGACTTATGGCTACGACAAGATCCGCTTCGTCGATGGGGACGAGATGTCGGAAATGGTCGGCAGCCCGGCCTATCACGGCGGATCTCTCGATATGGGGGCGGGACATCTGCATCCGCTCAACTTCGCGCTCGGTATCGCAGACGCGGCCGAGGCGAAGGGAGCCCGGATCTTCGAGGAAACCACGGTCCTGTCCTACGAAGGCGGCGACACGGTCACGGTCAAGTCGCAATACGGGACAGTCCAGGCGAAACATCTGGTCCTCGGATGTAACGGCTACCTCGGCCGGCTCGACCGCAAGACCGCCGCCCATGTGATGCCGATCAACAATTTCGTCATCGCGACCGAACCGTTTTCGGAAGACGAGGCGAAGGCCCTGATCCGGGACAATGTGGCGGTTGCCGACAGCAAGTTCGTCATCAACTATTTCCGGCTGTCCGCCGACCGCAGGCTTCTGTTCGGCGGCGGCGAAAACTACGGCTACCGGTTCCCGGAGGACATCAAGGCCTTCGTGAGAAAGCCGATGCTGGAGACCTACCCGCAGCTTGCAGACGCGCGTATCGACTATGGCTGGGGTGGGACGCTGGCGATCACGCCGAAGCGCATGCCGTATTTCGCCCATCTGGCACCGAATGTGGTAACCGCGACCGGCTATTCCGGCCATGGGGTTGCGATGGCGACGCTGGCCGGCAAGGTGATCGCCGAGGCAATCGACGGGATGGCGACACGGTTTGACGTCTTTGAAAAGTTGAAGGTTCCGGCGTTCCCCGGCGGTGACCGGCTGCGCTTCCCGCTCCTGGTCCTCGCCATGACCTGGTTCTCGCTCCGCGACAGACTGGGTTTTTAGGGGCGCTATGATGCCAGGGAAAAACGGCGGTTCGCTTGATATCGGCAGTTATTGGGAAGCTTCGGTCGGGGAGATCTTCGAAGATCCGTCGCTGATGGGCAGCGCCCTGTTCGATGTGGCGGTGATCGGTGCCGGATATGCGGGGCTGAGTGCCGCGCTCAGACTGGCGGAAGCAGGCGCTTCGGTCTGCGTGCTCGATGCCAAGCGGGTCGGCTGGGGGGCGTCCGGGCGCAACGGTGGGTTCTGCTGCTTCGGCGGCTCGAAGCTTTCCGAAGGCGATCTGATCAAGCGCTACGGCCTTGCGGAAGCCCGGAAATTCGTCCTCTACCAGATCGAGGCCATGGAAAAGGTCGCAAAGCGGCTGGATGCCTGGAAGCTGGACGTCGACCGGCATTCCAAGGGCGAGATGATGCTGGCCCACCGACCTTCGGAGCTGCAGGCCTTCGAGGAGGAAGCGGCCTTTCTCAAAAAATATTTCGGCTATCAGCCGAAACTCTATTCCAGGGCCGAATTGGCCGAACGGGGCATTGCCGGTCCCGAATTTCATGGCGGGCTACATGTGCCGTTCGGGTTTGCGCTGAACCCGATGAAATACGTACAGGGCCTCGCGACCAAGGTGCGGGAGAAAGGCGGGCGGGTCTTTTCGCGATCCCCGGTGGAGGCCATCGAGCGTGACGGGAACCGCTGGTTTCTCGCTCTGCCGGACGGATCGGTTATCGCCCGGAAAGTGATCCTCGCCGGCAACGGCTATGCCCGTGAAGACGTGCCGAACTGGCTTTTCGGCAGGACGCTGCCGGCGATGTCGAGCGTCATGGTGACCCGGCCGCTCACCGAAGACGAGCTTGCGGCACAAGGCTGGACTTCGGATCTGATGGCCGCCGATACGCGCACCCTGTTACATTATTTCCGGCTGCTGCCGGACCGGCGGTTCCTGTTCGGGACCCGCGGCGGGATCTTCGAAACCGAGCAGGCGCTCAGCGCCATGCAGCGCCGGGGGCGGGCGGATTTCGATCGCATGTTCCCCGAATGGCGCCATGTGAAGACGGAGTATTCCTGGTACGGCCATGTGTGCCTGACGAGGAATCTGACGCCCTATGTCGGTCCGGTGCCGGGCATGGAGGGCGTCTTCGCCGCGATGGCCTGGCACGGCAGCGGTATCGCCATGGCATCCCTGTCGGGGGAAAAGATCGCAGATCTCGCGCTGGGCAAGATCAAACAGGCCGATCTGCCGGCTGCCGTCTCGCAGCCCTTCGACAGGTTCCCCTTCCCGAAGTTGCGCCAGGCTTATCTGCAGGGCGCCTATCTCTGGTACGGCTTCAGGGACAGGTGAAGGGGGACCGATAATGGCAACCGGCTGTCAGGCCGGCAGTCCGGGAATTTCGACGCCGAAGGTCTGGAGCAGCAGGACGCAGTTCAGGGACAGCACGATCACCGAGCCGGCGATCGCCAGGATATCCGTGATCCGGCGGTTGGCGAACTCGCCCATGATCTTGCGGTTCCGGGTGAAGAGGACCAGGGCGATCATCGGGACCGGCAGGGCGATGCTTAGGATGACCTGGCTGAGAACCAGCGCATCCGTGGCGTTGACGCCGAAGGCAACCACGGCGAAGGCCGGCACCATGGTGATCAGCCGGCGAAGCCAGATCGGGATATGAAAACGGACAAAGCCCTGCATGATCATCTGGCCGGCCATGGTGCCAACCACGGAACTGGAAACGCCGGAAACGATCAGCGAGACGAGAAAGACCGCGGCCGCGGCACCGCCGAGAAGCGGCGTCAGCAGGTGATAGGCGGTTTCGATTTCCGCGACCTCGCTATGGCCGGCGTGAAAGGCGCTGGCGGCCATCATCACCATGGCCATGTTGACCATGCCGGCAACCGCGAGCGCCAGAACCACCTCGATGTTGGAGAATTTCAACAGTTTGCGGCGCGTGGCGACATCGCGCGCCGGTGCCCGGTTCTGGGTCAGGCCGGAATGCAGGTAGACCGCATGGGGCATGATCGTGGCGCCGATGATGCCGACGGTAATGGTCAGTGCCGCGGCATCGGGAATGTTCGGCAGGACCATGTGATAGGCGGCCTCGCCCCAGGCGATCGGGGCGATGAAGATCTCGATCACGTAGCAGAGACTGATGACCCCGACCAGTGCACCGATGATCAGTTCCATGGGCCGGTAACCGCGACCTTCGAACATCAGGATGCCGTAGGTAACGATGGCCGTGACGACCATGCCGGCCATGAGCGGCATGTCGAACAGGAGCGCCAGCCCGATGGCACCGCCGAGGAATTCCGCGAGATCGGTCGCCATAGCGGCGACCTCGCTGACGGCCCACATGGACCAGACGACAGGGGCGGAAAACTGCTCGCGGCACATTTCCGCAAGATTGCGGCCGGTTACGATGCCGAGCTTTGCGGACAGCGCCTGAAACAGCATGGCGATCAGGTTGGCCATCAGGACGACCCAGAGCAGCGTATAGCCGTAACCGGCGCCGGCCTGGATGTTTGTGGCGTAATTTCCAGGGTCCAGATAGGCTATCGAGGCGATGATCGCTGGTCCTGCGAACAGCAACGCGGACCGGGGGCCGCGCCGTCGGCCGGCGAGGGTTTCACCGATCGCAGCCGTGGTGCGTTCGCTCATGGATGTCTTGTCTGGCATAAACGTCATGGGGAGTGCGTCCAACTCTGAATTCCCAATAAATGAAGCCTTGGCTACATTTCTGTCAATAGACAAATCAAGGATGAAGTTGCAAACAATAGTAGGAAAATGAACCTGCCAATTGCAAAATGTAGCCAAGGCTGCAATATGAGTCGTGATGTACGAAATTATGCGGGAACGGGAGCTTCGGACCATTGGCCGGGAAACAAAGCGGGAAGCCGCCTGAGGCAGACCTGGTGGAAGCCGAAGCCGCAGACCGGTTCAACCAGGCCCGGTCCGCCCGAGCTTCCGCTCTGCTGGAGGATTATACCGAGCTGATCGCCGATCTGTTGCAGGAACACGGCGAGGCGCGCATCACCGATATCGCCCGCTGCCTCGGGGTGACCCATCCGACCGCGACCAAGGCGGTCGCCAGGCTCAAGCGGGAAGGGCTGGCCGTATCCCGACCTTATCGGGGTGTCTTCCTGACGGAGGAAGGCGCGGAGATGGCGGAGCGGGTCCGCGCCCGCCACCGGCTCGTGGTCGAATTGCTGATTGCCGTCGGTGTGCCGGAAGAGGCGGCCGAAATGGATGCGGAAGGCATCGAGCACTATGTGTCCGAGACCACCCTTGCCGCCTTCGAACGCTATCTCAAGGACAAGCGCTGAGTCGTTCTGCCGATTACGTACCCTTCGCCAGAACTGCGACATTGACCCCGCAGCGCAGTTCGAAGCCGAGCTTTTCATAGAGCTGGATCGCGGCCTCGTTGTTGGCGTATGCGTGCAGGAACGGAACTTCGCCGCGTGCCTCGATGCGGCTCGCGACGAAATCCGATAGTGCGGCGGCAAGGCCCTTCCCCCGAAAGTCCGGATGGCTGCAGACGCCGCTGACCTCTGTAAAACCGGGCAGTTTCAGACGTTCACCGGCCATGGCTGCAAGCCGTCCGTCGATGCGGATGCCCCAGAATTCGCCGAGTTCGAAGGTCCGCACGCGGAACGGCCCCGGCTTGGTCAGCTCGACAAGGGCACGCATCTCCGGAATATCGGCCTCTGTCAGGCGGGTGATCCCCTCCATGGTTGGCAGAACCACGCCGGGGCGCCGTTTGATCATCTGCACTCCGGGGGCCGTCATCGGTGCGGTCAGCGTGTCCGGCAGGGCGATCTCCGCCCGCTGCAGAAGGTAGACATCGGTTTCGCCGTCTTTGAGCAGACCGCCGAGATCGCTCAGACTTTCCGCGCTTGCATCGAAGGCTGCGGCAAAGGGGGCGACTTCGGGATCGAAGCGCCGGGCCTGTCCGGTCCCCAGTGCGAAGCGTTCATGCCGTGTGGTGAGCGCGGTCCAGACCGCGGTGTCGAGGGCGTCTTCCATCTTCGTACTCCGTTTACAAAATCGGGCGCCTAGCGCGCCTTGACCCTCACGCGGACGCGCTTCGGCAGCGGCCGGGCGGCAAGCCGGTCTTCCAATTGGCCCAATTGATCCAGCAAGGAGCCGGATAATCCCTCACAGGCATCGGTGACGGCTGCTTCCACCGTCTGCCAGGCACCTTCCTCCAGTCGTCGGACGAGTTCCTCGCCGGCCGCCGTCAGCGAGACCTTGGAGACGCGTCGATCGACCGGATCGGGCACGATCTCGGCAAGGCCGCGGGCCTTCAGCTTGCCGACCATGCGGGTGATGCCCGGCTGGCTCTGGCCGATGGCCTGCGTCAGGTCTCCGATGCTTAGTGGGCCGTTGCGCGACAGCGCGGCGAGGACCGGCGAGTTGATCGATCCTGCCTCCGGGCTGTCCTGCTCCGAGATCAGCGTCTGCGTCTGCGCCTGCAGCCGCTCACCGATCCGCTTCAAACGGGTGCCGAGGGTCATGTAGCCGAGCTGGCGGACGATGTCTTCGGTCATGGGATTCTCCAAATAGATAGGAAGTTATATAACTAGTTATGTTATTGTTTGCAAGAAGGGTGAATTGCGTGGGATTTCTGGTTCATACAAGGTTTACCCTGAGCGACTTTGCCTCTTGTCAGGGTGATGTGAAGATGGCAATTCTGGGTTGTTTTTTTGCTTTTTAGGAGAGCGTCTTTGGTTGTGTATTTTTTGAAGTATTTATTCGCGTCCAGGCGTAATTTTCATCCATTCCTGGCAGGTGTTATTTTATTTCTGGCGGCTATTTTCGGGACCAAGGGGAATGCGGCGGAAAACCCGCCGCTCAATGGTTTTCAGGCCTCTTATTTCGATCGGACAATTCGGAACGGTCCGAAGATCACCGAGGTGGTGCCAAACATCGCAATAAAATTCGGCTCGCGTGGTGGACCTGGCCATATCGCACCCGCGCAATTTGCAGCTTCGTGGGTCGGTCGATTGTCATTCGATGCGCCTGTCACCAAGGAGATCCTGGTCAGTTTGAGCTGGTCCAAGGTACGGATCCGTATCGATGGCGATATCGTCTATGAGGGAACCAACAGCCGGCGTTTCACGCACGCGTTTTCCGCCGGTGAGCATCTTGTCGAAGTGTTTTATATCAACAACTGGCACACGGTGGAGTTCAAGGTCACGTTCCAGGATCCGGTGAAGACCTACTCGGATTCGGAGCTTTTCGCTCGTCTCAAGTTACTCGATCCGCAGGCTGACGAAATCGTCTATGTCGGCCTTTATGAGAGCGATACACCGGACACGGGTGTTTCGGTCCAACTGGCAGACAAAGGACCTGACTCAGGGAAAGGGCAGTTGCTTTGGCTTGACTCCTATGAGGCGATCGATTGGACGGTTGCTGGCGGGCAAGGGTTGCGGGCGGTGATCGTCGCATCCTATGCGCCGGGATCGCGTGTTTTAAACCTCTCTGCCAACATTCCTGTACTTTACGCGGAGAAAGGGATTGGCGTTCACTCAAAACTCCAGGTCAAATGCCGGTGCGTTGGCACCGCGTTTCGCTGCAACAATAAAAAGGGTCCGGGAGCCCTGGCAGAGACAATGATGGCGCGGACCGGGGCCCGGGTTGTGGCTTATGGTGCAGCCTATTCTGCAGGTAGTGTCAATCCTGAACCATTCGATGATGTCGTCCGCATGGCGTTGGAACGTCAGAAGGAAGAGGTTGCCCGTGCGAAGGACCGGTGTTCAAAGCGGATAAATCCGGATTTCGACACCTTATTTGATAACAACTGAGTTTTGTTTCTAGACAAAACGGATCGGTTGGATATGGCCGCGCATGTTCTTCAGGCGGTCATCCGTTTGCATGACGGGGCGCAAGGAGAGGGTGGCTCGAAACGCATCAGTCTTCTCGATCAGCATAAACCATAGGATTGCCCCAGGGCACAGATCCACGACTCACACAGAAAAGAGGAGCTTCTTGTCCGGCAATTGGCGTTCCCTCCGCTTGCCCACGTCGCACCAAATCCCCAAATACGCCCCAAACGCATTGCCCCTTTTCGCCTGATCGCGTAAAAGGGCGGCCAGATTTCATGCGAAGAATCCCGACAATTCCAAACTGCGGAGATGCGGAGCCCCATGGCGCGCCAGTTCATCTATCACATGCATGGCCTCTCCAAGGCCTATAACAACAAGAAAGTCCTCGACAACATCAACCTCAGCTTCTACCCGGACGCCAAGATCGGCATCCTGGGTCCGAACGGGGCCGGTAAGTCGACGCTTCTGAAGATCATGGCCGGGCTCGACAAGGAGTATACCGGCGAGGCCTGGGCCGCCGAGGGCGCCCGTGTTGGCTACCTGCCGCAGGAGCCGCAGCTCGATCCGGACAAGACCGTGCGCGAGAACTGCATGGAAGGCGTGGCCCACAAGCAGGCGATCGTCGACCGCTACAACGAACTGATGATGAACTACTCGGACGAAACGGCCGACGAAGGCGCGAAGCTGCAGGACATCATCGACGCGGAAGACCTGTGGAACCTGGAAAGCAAGGTCGACATGGCGATGGAAGCCCTGCGCTGCCCGCCGGAAGACGCCAACGTGACCAACCTGTCGGGCGGGGAGCGCCGCCGCGTGGCCCTGTGCCAGTTGCTCTTGTCCGAGCCGGATCTGCTCTTGCTCGACGAGCCGACCAACCACCTGGACGCGGAAACCGTTCACTGGCTGGAGCGGCACCTGCGCGAGTTCAAGGGTTCCGTGCTGATCATCACCCACGATCGCTACTTCCTCGACAACGTCACCGGCTGGATCCTGGAACTCGACCGCGGTCACGGTATCCCTTACGAGGGCAACTACTCGGTCTATCTGGAGAAGAAGACCAAGCGCATGATCCAGGAGGGCCGCGAGGATATGGCCCGCAACCGGGCGATCGAGCGCGAGCGCGAGTGGATGGGCATGTCGCCGAAGGGGCGCCAGACCAAGTCCAAGGCGCGTATCAAGGCCTATGAGGATCTGGTCTCCGCCCAGGAAGAGCGTCTGCCGACCATCGAGCAGATCCTGATCCCGGTGGGCGAGCGTCTCGGCGCGAATGTCATCGAGGTCAAGAACGTCTCCAAGGGCTTCGAGGACCGTCTGCTGATCGACGACCTGTCCTTCAAGCTGCCACGCGGCGGCATCGTCGGCGTGATCGGCCCGAACGGTGCCGGCAAGTCGACCCTGTTCAAGATGCTCACCGGCCAGGAAAAGCCGGACAGCGGCGAAATCATCGTCGGCGATACCGTGCATCTGGGCTATGTCGACCAGTCGCGCGACAAGCTCGACGCGTCCAAGACCGTGTGGGAGGAAATCTCCGGCGGCGCCGAGGTGATCTACCTCGACGACAAGGAAATCAACTCCCGCGCCTATTGCTCGTCCTTCAACTTCAAGGGCCCGGCCCAGCAGGCGAAGGTCGGTGATCTGTCCGGCGGTCAGCGCAACCGGGTGCATCTGGCGAAGGTCCTGAAGCAGGGCTCCAACGTGCTGCTTCTCGATGAGCCGACCAACGACCTGGACACCGAGACCCTGGCAGCCCTCGAAGACGCGCTTGAAAACTACGCCGGCTGCGCCGTGGTCATCTCGCACGATCGTATGTTCCTCGACCGTCTCGCCACCCACATGCTCGCCTTCGAAGGCGACAGCCATGTGGAATGGTTCGAAGGCAACTTCGAAGACTACGAAAAGGACAAGGTCCGTCGCCTCGGTGCCCACGCCGCCGACCCGCGCCGGATCAAGTACAAGCCGCTGACGCGCTGAGCGAAAAAAGCGGAAACGCACACCAGAACGGCGGGCCGAAAGGCTCGCCGTTTTTTGTTTGGAGGGAGCAGGCAGGTTTTACGGATATCCGGCCTTGCCGGAGCGGGGTCCTGGCTGCACTCTCGCAAAAATGAAACCGGGAGAATTCGCATGGCCAAGCAATTTGCAGAACTCAGCGATCAGCATCGCGCCTTCATCGAGCGTCAGCATATCTTCTTCACCGCGACGGCGGCGCCCACGGGGCGGGTGAACGTTTCGCCCCGGCCGACGACGGCGCTGAAGGTGCTGTCGCCGAACACGGTCGTCTACATGGACCGGACCGGCAGCGGCAACGAGACGGCGGCCCATCTCAGGCAGATCAACCGGATGACGATCATGTTTTGTGCAGTCGATGGCCCGCCGCAGATCCTGCGGCTCTACGGCAAGGGCGAGATCCTGCGCCGAGGCGCCGCGGCTTACGCGGAGCTGCTGGAAAGTGTCTTCGGTGGCGAGGAGCCGCTCGGCGCGCGTCAGATCGTCCGTCTGGACTTCGATCTGGTGCAGACCTCCTGCGGCTACGGCGTGCCGCTTTATGATTATCAGGGCGAGCGACAGTCGATCGAAAACTGGGCTTCGGCCAAGACGCCGGAGGAGATGGAAGCCTACCAGCGCGAGAATAACCAGGTCAGCATCGACGGTTTCCCGACCGGCATGTTCGAGGACGCCTGAGCAAACCGGCTCTCTCTTCCGCCGGAACCTATCTTCCCGGGCGATGACCGGATCAACATGTTTCATTGGAGGTAGATCACCCCGCGCGCTATGGCAGCAAAAAAGACGGGCGATTGACCTTGGTGAATCTAAGCACCTGCAAACCTAAAACTTGCAACCACGGGGCCGCCCACATTTTGTTCCGGGGCCTCACTTTCGTTCGCCCGGGATGACTTGTGTTTTCGAAGAACCGATCTGCCCAGCTTTCTTGCCTCGTCCCTGCCAGGCGCAGCGCGTGCCGGGGTGGCATAGTGAGCAGCAGTGTTTTGATGTTGGCCCGGCGTAGCGGAGCTTCGGGGTCGCCGTCAAATCGGCTTCATTCATGTGTCCATAAAAACTCGTCTATTTCACCGTCACGGTGACGGGATCCAGAAAGATCTTCAGTTTTTCGGTTCCCCGTTTCTTGGCGGTGAAGCGGACGGCACGCGCCGGGACATAGTGGATGCCATACCTTTTAAAGCAGAAATTGCTCCTGACGGTACCCGCCCCGCCATCGGAGAAGCTGCCCAGACGGGATACAGGCAGACGCCTTGAGAGATCTGACCAACTGGGGACTGTTGTTCCGCAGTTGGAACTGCGGACTCCCTTTAAAACGATGGACTGACCGATACGGAGGGTAACATTGGGATGGTATTTTATATCCTTGGCCCAGGCCGTGCCCATATGAAATGAGAGGGCAATTGCCGCCGTCCAGGCACCTACGTGTTTCAGTTTGTTTGTTGAAAAATCAATTGCTTTATGCACAAAGCCACCTCCGTCAACTTCGAGTTTTCTCCGCAAACCCCTGTGAATAAACGCAGTCTTCTATCTATGAGTATATGACCATATTTCTTGGCGCAGGTCTCGGCCATCAAAGTTTTAAGCGTGCCGGACCGAAATGAACACGATGGTTCCAAACAACTGTGATTATTGGGCCGAGCGCCAGTCGATCGAAAACTGGTCTTCCGCCAAGACGCCGGAAGAGATGGAAGCCTATCAGCGCGAACACAACCAGGTCAGTATCGACGGTTTTCCGTCAGGCATGTTCGAGGAGGGGTAAGGGAACCGACGGCTTCGCGACCGGTTCCCGCGTGCCGGATTAGGGGCTTATCCTAAGACCATGCGCCCACGACCACCGAAACCGTGCCCTTGCTCACGTTGAACGGTGTTTTTGACGGGACCGTCGGGCCGGAATAGGGACCGAGCGGGTCTTCGTCCATGCTGTAGCCATAGGCCGCGCCGCCGTAAAAAATCGGCGGCTTGCCGCTGATGCGGGAGTCGTTGCCGTCGACATCGCTGCAGTGGAGGAACTTGGCGTAGAAATGACAGGCCCGCCCTGCCTTGTACCAGTTTTTCCAGTCGTTCCATTTTGCGGTGCTGAAGGCCGTTGTCGTATCGGTCTCTTCCATTGCGACCATGACCCCGTCCTGGGCGACGCCCCGGCACAGGGCTTCCCAGATGGTATCCTGCAGAAGGCCCGCGTCGCCCGCACTGCCGGCCGGTGTCAGGTTGCCGAAGGCCTGCTGGAAAACATATTGGGCACCGGTCAGGCCCGGAGCGGCATCGCCGGTTTTAGCGAGCGGCAGGAAATAGAGATAGGTGTTCGTCCCATTGCTGAGCTGATACGCCGTTGAGGCCACGCCCGTCAGCGGTTGGTGTGCGTCTGGGCCATGCCGCTGTAGATGTTCGGATCGGCCGGATTGGCGGACAGATTGATGCTGAGAATGTTTCCCTCGGCAAAGAAGTCGGTCAGGGTCTTGTCCCAGAACGTGACGAGCGGGTCGGTGGTGATCGAAGTATAGTTCGCCGTTTTCGCCGCCAGCATGTCGTTCGGATCGCAGATCGCGAAATACTGTCCGGCCACCAGCGGGGGCTGATAGGCGCCGGAGCTGATCGGTGCGTCGTAAAGCAGTTCGCCGAAATCGCCGGCGCCCGCAAACGCCTTTGTCTCGTTCGCGATGAACGCCTGATAGGCGCTGGCGATCTGCGCCCTTGTCACCCCCTTGGTGACGCCGTAGTCGACGGTTCCACTTGAGCCGTCCGGAGCCGAAAAGCGCAAATTCAGGGCGAAGCCGTTGACCGCGCTCAGATCGAACTGGGCGTCCATACCGAACTCGAAGACATCGAACGGTCCGGGCGACGACACCCCCGGCGGATCCACGTAAGGATACTGGGTGAACTGGATCGGGTTATGGCTCGTAACGGTCAGCCCGGTGGGCGCGTCCTTCGAGACGACGAACAGCAGCCGGTCGTTGCCGTTGGTGGCAACATCGAGCGTGATGCTCGGGATATCGGCCACGGCAAAAAAAGGAACCTTTCCGTCCTTGGGCAGGCCGGCGAATTTGCCCGCGCTGTTCAGGACCTGCAGGCTGCTGTCGCCGGCATTGATCCAGCCCGCGACCCAGGCCGTCGCCGTATCGCTTTTCAGTCCGGTGTCGTCCGTCATTGTGATCGTGATTGTCATGACCGCATTCTCCTCCGTGCACATCGGCAGAATACAAGTATGACTAGAAAAAAAATTCTTATGCAAGCGAAGGTAAAGGAGATGCAGCTCCGGATCTCACTCGTCGTGCTGGCGTAGGCGCAATTAGGGGAGAGAAACTCCCCATTCGATAAACCTATCTTCCCGGGCGATGACCGGATCAACATGTTTTATTGGAGGCAGGTGGCCAGGCGCGCTATGACAGCACAAAAAGGAAGGGCGATTGACCATGAGCGATTCTGAGACGGGCGTGCTGGACAGCTTTGAGCCGACACGGGCGCGCAAGCTGGCTGGAACGGTGGCGCAGGTGCTGCGGACCCAAGACGCGGATGATTTTCAGACCGCCACCTGCGGCGAGCTGGAATTCACGTTCGAAGGTATTCCCGGCGACCGTCATGGCGGCTTCACGCGCCTGTCCGGTGGCCGCGAACCCTGGTATCCGCGCGGCACGGAGATGGTCAACGAGCGGCAGATCTCCATACTCTCGGTGGAAGAGCTGGCTGAGATCGCGAAACGGATGGAGCTCGATGAGCTGAAGCCGGAATGGATCGGTGCCAATATCGTCATCGAAGGCCTGCCCGGCCTGTCGCTCATTCCGCCGCGCACGCGGCTTGTCTTCGACGGTGGAGCGGTGATCCGGGTTGACGGCGACAACGTGCCCTGCCGGGTGGCCGGCAGAGCGATTGCGGAAAACGTGCCGGGCCGGGAGGGGCTGGACCTCCTGTTTCCGCAAAAGGCACGGCGCCTACGCGGCTTGGTGGGCTTTGTCGAAAAGCCGGGGGTGGTCAAGGCAGGTGAGGCCGTGACCGCGCATATCCCCGAACAGTGGATCTATGATCCTGACGCTTGAACGGGAGGTGTTGCCGTCCGATAGTAAGGATTGTTGTTTTCGACAATACAGCGGGGGTACGGCGTGGGTTTTAGTATTTGTTATCTCGGGCTTCGTTGCCCGGTGGAAAAAGTAGCGGAATACCTGTCCCTTGATCTCGAAGAGGAAGCTTCCGGTGATTGGCTGCCCATGGACTCATGGGCCGGGATGCTGAAAGGGGCCGACTGGACGCTTGTGTGGTTGGAAGACGCACGTTTTATCGAAAAGAATATCGCTCTGCTTCAAAGCGCCTCGCAGAAGGTGGATGTGATTGCCTGCGAAGTCGTTGAAAGCGTGATGTGGGCGTCGGCGCAATATTGGTCGAATGGCGCGTTGATATGGAAGGTCACTCACGCGGGCGATGGGGATGACATTTTTAATCTGACGGAGACGGGCAATCTGCCTCCTGAGTATTCTGCCATTCGGACAGAGCATTTTAAGAACCAGGAAAAAGAAAACGAAAGTGACGAGGAATATGGCTGCGACCATATTTTCGAAATTCCGTTGGACCTCGCCGCTGTCTCTCTGAAGTTCCGTCATGAGCAAGCTCTGAAAGCCGACGACTTCGCCAGCTTCAGAAGTATCGTCCCGCCGCCCAGAAAGGGACTGATCGAAAAGGTTCTGTCCCTGTTCAAATAGCTGCGTCTTGAGACAAGCAAGAGCCGTGTTTGCAAGCCGGGAATGCACACCCGAGGCCATCTGCCGCAGGGAGCGGTCCATGTGCCGCAGTGAAGGAGACAAGTCCAGTCGCTAGGTAAAAGCCCTATCCGTAGTTTCCCTGAAATGCGGACGCCGGCCCTCCCGCCGGTGCTTTACCCAACACTCGACCGGAGTTGCTCATGTCGTCTCAAACGGCTGAAAAGCCAGCGCTTGTTCTTCGCCTTTTGCTGCTGGTGCCGATCTTCAACCTGTTTCTGCGCGATGCCATTTATGGCGCGGAAGACGCCAAGTACTGGTTTGCAGGCAATCTGTTCCTGACCTGGATGCTGGCGATCTATTTCATCGGCTATCCGGCCATCATCGTTCCGGCGCTCACCATGGTGCCGCTGGCCTTCCTCTGGATCCTGGAAACCTGCCGCTGATCCGCTGACTTCAGCCCGGCGGGGCCTGCCCGTCCTCTTCGGCGGAGACCCGCCGGGCCGAGCCCCAGTCTTCCAGCACCCGGTTCATGTCGTCGATGACGAAGAACCGGGCTGCGTCCCGGTCGTAGCCTTCCGTCAGCAGCGCATCGTAGCCGGTGAGCGCATGGCGGATGTGGCTGGCAGCTGCCTGCCACAGCGCAATCGATGGCGGCAGGTGGCGCAGATGACCGGCCAGGGCAAGGCCGAGGATCGCCTCCGCATCCGCCATCGGCACCCGTGGCAGCAGGGCCCGCAGGGCCTTGCGCATGTCCTTCTGACGTTTGGTTCCGCCGGTCATTCTCAGGTTCGGCTCCTGTCGGGCATGCGGGCCTGCATGCATAAGGGTGTCACGGGATCCTATCAGGAATTGTGAAGTCGCGAGGGTCAGGACCCCGATAATCCCGCCTGAAGCAAGTCAATACCGGAGCCATTCGGGGGGGGGGGCTCTCAACGCATGCCTACGGGTTCGTTCGCACTCTGCCTCCGCCGGGTCGCGCAGGACGTCGTCCAGAAGCGCGTCGGGGATACTGGAAAGGGATTTGAGCCTTCGGAGCCTTTGCCGCCGGGATGCCAATGTTTTTATCAAACGCCTGCCCACAGACTTCAGACGGGGAACGTCAACGGTCAACCAGCGCATGATTTGCCTCCCTATAAAAAAAGAAAAAACTTTCTTTATTATTGAACGGTTTCGCGGGATTGCAATAAAAAAAGAAAAAACTTTTTTAATATGTGCGCTGTGCTAGACTGCCTTCATGTCAGATCGTACCCGAACCAGGCTTTTGAATGCTCTCAAGGCGTCCGGCCCTCAAACTGCGGCCGATCTGTCGACCGGTCTTGACGTGACGCCGGTCGCTGTCCGCCAACATCTGGACGGCCTCCTGGCCGAGGACTTGGTCGAATTCGAAGACGTAAAAGGCGGTGTCGGCCGCCCGAAGCGGGTCTGGTCGCTTTCCCCCGAGGGGCATGCGCGTTTTCCCGACAATCATTCCGTTTTGATTCTCGGGCTTCTTGAAGGAATGAAGGACCTGTTCGGACAGGAAGGGGTCGATCGATTGATTGCCCACCGCCAGGAAGCGGCGCATCAGGCCTATTCGAAGGAACTGGAGCGGGCCACCAGCCTTGGCCAACGTCTCGAGATCTTGGCCGAGCTGCGCAGCCGCGAAGGCTACATGGCCAGCGTCGAAGAGGAAGACGAGGGCGGTTACCTCCTGATCGAAAACCATTGCTCCATCTGCGCGGCGGCCACTGCCTGCCAGGGCTTCTGCCACTCGGAAATGTTGCTGTTCCAGGAATTGCTTGGCCCGGATGTCACGCTGACCCGCGCGGAGCATCTGCTGTCGGGCGGCCGCCGGTGCGTTTATCGAATCCAGGAAGCCCGCTGACAGATGGACAGGCTGTCGGTGATGAGGGCGTTCTGCCGGATCGTGGAGCGCGGCAGTTTCGCCAAGGCGGCCGAAGACCTCGGCATTTCGGCCGGTCTTTTGAGCCGGGACATCAAGCTGCTGGAAGACAGTCTCGGTTGTACGCTGTTGAACCGGACGACCCGGAGCATGTCCCTGACCGAACACGGCGAGGTCTATTACGAGGAGGCGCGAGGGCTGCTCGATGCCTTCGACCGGGTCGAGGACCGGGTGCGATCCGGCGCCGGAAGTTTGCGCGGAACGCTCAGGATCAACGCGCCCTATTCCTTCGGCCTGGAGGTTCTCTCCCCTTTGCTTCCGGGCTTCATGGATCGATATCCGGACCTGGACCTGGTGCTTGCCTTCGACGACCGGGTGGTGGACATGGTCGAAGGCGGCTACGACCTGTCGATCCGTGTCCGGGCGGAACTCCCCGATTCCGCCTTGCGGGCCCGCAGAATCGCGACGGTGCGGCAAAGCCTCTTTGCCGCGCCTGCCTATCTTGAAGCGCATGGCACGCCTGCAACGCCGGAGGAGCTTAGTGGTCACGAGACCGTCAGTTTCCTGATGTCGGACGCGCCGGCAAGCTGGGCGCTGATCGGGCCGGGCGGTGCTCACGAACATGCTCTGACATCGAAGTTGCGTCTCGGCAGCAGTCTTGTGCTGCGTGATATGCTGATCGCCGGACGCGGGATTGGATCATTGCCGTCGTTTCTGTCCGACAAGGCGGAAAAAAGCGGCGCGCTGGTGCGGGTCCTGCCCGACTGGTCGCTTCCGGAGCGCCATGTCTATGCGGTGATCGCGGCGCGTCATGGGGCCGACAGCCGCACGCTCGCCTTCGTCGATCATTTGTCTGAAGCGTTGAAAGAGACCTGCTGATATTCTTCAACCCACGTAAAGAGTGACTTTCGCCCCGACCGCTTATTGCCGATCCGCTTCCTTCCTATCCTCCGTGCCATCGCAACAGCACATATCGGAGGGCTCACAATGGCTCGCGTTCTTGTTCTTTATTATTCCAGTTACGGGCATATCCGCGCCCTGGCTGAGGCGGAGGCGGAAGGCGCGCGTTCCGTGCCGGGCGTCAGCGTCGACATCCGCCGGGTGCCGGAAACCGTGCCGCAGGCGGTACGCGAAAGCGCAGGCTACGTGGTGGACGATACGCCCGAGGCGCGGGTGGCGGATCTGCCCGACTACGACGCCATCATCTTCGGTACGCCGACCCGGTTCGGGTCCATGGCCGCACAGATGAAGCAGTTCCTCGACATGGCCGGCGGCCTGTGGGCGAAAAACGCCCTGGTGGGCAAGGTCGGATCGGTGTTCACGTCTTCCGGCTCCCAGCACGGCGGGCACGAAGCCTCGGTCCTGACCACCCATGTGCCGCTCCTGCATTTCGGCATGATGGTTGTCGGACTGCCCTATACCTTTCAGGGGCAGATGCGGATCGACGAGATCGTCGGCGGGTCGCCTTATGGTGCCGGCACCGTGGCGGGCGGCGACGGCTCGCTGCAGCCGTCGGAGACGGATCTCGCCGGCGCCCGGTTCCAGGGACACCACGTGGCGGAGATCGCCGCGCGCCTCGCCGCGACCCCGGACACGCTGCTCGTGCGGGAGGTCGCGTGATGGGACTGACGGTCGATTCTTTCCATGACGTCGTCTGCGGCTGGTGTTTCAATATTTCGCCGCGCTTGCGAGTGCTGGCCGCGGAATTCGATATCGAGGTACGCCATCGCACCTTCGTGCTGCAGGACAGTCCGGAGCAGATGGTCGCGGTGTTCGGATCGATGGACCAGGCCAAGGAGACGATCCTTGGTCACTGGGCCGCCTGCCGGGCGGCGAGCGATACACCGGAGCTGTTCAATATCGAGGACATGCGTGCGGCCTCCTTCGACTATCCTTACGGACTGCCCGCAGCCCTTTTCTGCAAGGCGGCGGAACGGCTTTCGGGGCAGGGCGCCCACTGGGACATGTTCGACCGGATCCAGACCGCGCATATCACGGAGGCGCGCAATGTCGCCGACATGGACGGTCTGCTCGATATCGCTTCGGATCTGGGCTTCGACCGGGATCGGTTCCGACGCGCTGTCTTCGATCCCGGCACCCGGATCGCGGTCGATGCCGACCGGCATCTTGCCCGGCGCATACAGGTGAGGTCTGTGCCCACCGTGATCGTGCGGGAAACCGGAACCCGCCTCGTCAACGGTCCCATTGGGGACCTGCGCGCCCAGCTTGGCGCGGCCCTTCGTCTTTCTGCCTGAAGTGAGTGTCCTGATATGAAACCCATGAACAGTGGCCTCGATGTTCTCGTCACCGCTCTTGCTCCGGCCGTCTGGGGCAGCACCTATCTGGTCACCACCGAGTTCCTGCCGCCGGATCATCCGATTACCATGGCGGCAACACGCGCGCTGCCGGCGGGCCTGCTCCTGCTTCTGTTCGTGCGCAAGCTGCCGGGGCGGGACTGGCTCGGTAAGGTGATGGTGGTCGGGGGGCTCAATTTTTCCGTCTTCTTCTGCTGCCTTTTCATCGCTGCCTACCGATTGCCTGGGGGCGTCGCGGCGACGCTCGGCGCCACGCAGGCCCTGTTCGTGATTGCGCTTGCGCGGGGGCTGATGGGCACGCCGGTGCGCCTGCTGTCCGTTATTGCTGCGCTTGCCGGCGTTTTTGGGGTGGCGCTGTTGGTTCTCGGACCCGATGCGGCCCTCGACCCGATCGGCGTGGCGGCGGGCATTGGCGGATCCGCGGCGATGGGGGCGGGAACCGTGCTCACCCGCAAGTGGCAGCCGCCTGTGTCGCCGCTCACCTTCACCGCCTGGCAGCTGACCGCGGGCGGGTTGCTGCTGGTTCCGGTCGCGATGGTGTTCGAACCCTCCCTGCCGGCGCTGGAACCGCATTATCTCGGCGGGATCGCCTATCTCAGCCTGATCGGCGGGGCGGCAACCTATTTCCTGTGGTTCCGCGGGATTGCCCGGATCGAACCCGCGGCGGTCTCCATGCTGCCCATGATGAGCCCGATGACCGCGGTCATTCTCGGCTGGGTCGTTCTGGGTCAGACCCTGAGCCCGGTGCAGTGGCTGGGTGCGGCCATCGTTCTTGCCTCGGTCTGGGCGGGGCAACATGTTGGACGCGCCTTGTCAGGTTCCAAACAGCCAGGTCACGAACCTTCAGGCCGTGCCTCTTTTACGAAGTGCAATTCGGCGGCGGCGGTGGTACCTGATACGGGTTCGTCCCCTCAACGTCAGTACGAAGCCTCCAAATGACCGATTCCGATTTTCCACCAACCGGCGGGCCGGTTTCGGGCGGACGCTTCGCCGGCGTGTTGTATCTGGTGATCATCGCCAGCGGCATTGGCAGCGAGGTTTTCCTGCGCGGGCCACTGATGGCGGCGGGCGGACTTCCAAGTGTCAGTCCTGCGGAAGTCGCAAGCAGTCTGCGCTGGAGCCTTGCGGCCGACACGATCATGGTGCTCGCGGATGTGGCGCTCGCGCTTGTCCTGTTCCAGCTCCTGAAACCGGTGAACACGGCGGCGGCGATGGCGGCGATGGTGTTCCGCCTTGTCCAGGCCGCCATTCTGGGAGCGAACCTGCTCAGCCAGCACATGGCCGTGCTCATCCTCGAAGGCGCCGGGCTCCAGGGCTTGGGGCCGGGCGCACCGGCGCGTATGTGGCTGGAACTGCACGGGGCCGGCTATGACATGGGCCTGTTCTTCTTCGGCATCAATTGTCTGATCACAGGCTACCTGCTCTTCATCTCCGGCTGGCTGCCGAAGATTTTCGGCATTGGTCTGGTCGCCGCCGGTCTGGTCTATCTGACCGGCAGCACTCTTCGCGTTCTCGCGCCCGGCCTGTCGGATGACTTTGCACTGGCCTATGCAATCCCGCTCGCCGCCGAGCTCGCCTTCGCTGTATGGCTTGTTGTCATGGGGCTTGGGCCGCGGAAGACATGAAGAAGGCAGTGCATGTTTTTGTTGTCTCGCCGTCATTAATCATGCCACTGTTCCGTGTCTCCTTCAGGAAAGTCCTGCTGACATGAATCCTTTGCCGACCTTTTTCTTCACGGTATCTCCCCCGCCGCCTTTCTCCCGTTAAGACGGGCGCGGTGACCTAGACCTTCCGAACAGCCCGTCTGCGAGACGTCTGCGCGGCCTCCGGCGCGTGTCCTTGAGACACACGCGGTGCGGAGCAGTACCCACAGCGCCTCGATTTCTTCCAGACCATTGATTTGAGCCTCCGTGCCGGCACGCCTCGGATTTCTCCGGGCTGCGTCCGCGCGGCTGGCCGGGCATTCGAAAGGTGAAATCACCATGCCTCGGGTTACACCCCTGTTCGTATTGAGTCTTGCCGCCTCACTCCTGATGGTGGGGGTCGGCATGATCGTCTCCATCCTGCCGGAGCGGGTTTACGCGGCCTCCGGAAATCTGCAAAGCGTCAGCCTGATCGCCTCGGTCTTCGCGGTAAGTTACCTGCTGGCGCAAGTGCCGGTCGGAATTCTGTCCGACCGGTTCGGTGTCAGGATCTTCCTTGTTTTGGGCTATGGCTTTTGCGGCCTGTCTGGCGTGATTTTCTTCACCTCACCGAGCGCGGACGGGATTTTTCTCGGCCGGCTGATCCAGGGGATCGGCGAAGCGCCGATCTGGGCGCTCGGGCCGGCGCTCCTGTCACGGGCCTATTCGCAGTCCAAGGGCCGCGCCATCGGCCTTTACAATGCGGCGATCCATGCGGGCCTGACCCTCGGGCCGTTGGCAGGGCTGGCAATCGGGACCTCCGGCGACGGCAGTCTGCCGTTCCTGATATTTGCGGGCCTGTGTTTTGCCGGCGGCATGGCGATTTTTTTCCTGCTGCCGAAAGAGGTGCGGCAAACGGAGACTGGCTTGAGCGGAAAAGCCGACCCAAGGGCGCTCCTGAGAGTTATGACGGAACGACGCCATGCGGTCCTGTTTGCAGGCGTCCTGCTCTATGGGGCCTGCTACGGGATCTTCGTCAGTGTTCTGCCGATTTCCCTGACGCTTCTGAACGGTTTCGGCCCGCAGGCGACCGGGGTCCTGTTCTTCCTGTTCTATTGTGCAATCAGCCTGTCGCAGGTGGTGGCGGGCCCGTTGTCTGACCGGCACGGCCGGCGTGGGTTTCTGATCGGGGGCATGGGGCTTGCCACATTGGGGTTCGGCACGTTCTTCTTCCTGCCAGGGCTGTGGGCGCTGGGACCGCTGTTCGTTTCCAGCCTGGGGCTCGGCGCATTTTGCGTTGCGTCTATCGCGGAACTCAACGAAGCGGTTCAACCCGGTCTCAGGGGAACCGTCTCCGGCGGCTATTATCTCTTCTGGGCGCTCGGTTATTTCAGCGGCCCTCAAGCGATCGGTCTGTTTGGTACGGGAGCTCAGGAAACCGGTTATGGCGTTCTGGGGGTGGTGCTGCTGGGACAGGCCATTGCGATGCTGTTCTTCCTGGATGGGCGGAAGCGGACCTGAATCCGATTGATCGTGACAGCTCCGCTCTACCGAAAAGGCAGGGCGGAGACCCGCCTCACTTGTCAGAGGCAAACAGGCCGGATATTCCTTCTCTAGAGGACGACCTCTGCCGTCCGGGCAAACATTTTTATCGGGACGCCCCGATCATCCGATTGGGGCTTTTTTCATGCGCACGACACCGGATCGTATCCGCCACGCCGTCAGTTTCGAGGTCATCGGCCTCTTGCTGGTGATGCCGCTTGTCTCCTGGCTGTTCGAACTGCCCGCGCAGGAGACCGGGGTGATCGGCATTGGCGGGTCGCTCGTGGCCATGCTGTGGACCTACCTGTTCAATCTCGGCTTCGATCTGGCACTCAGGCGCTTTACCGGGCGAACGGACAAGGGGTTGGTGCTGCGTGTCTTTCACGCTGTCCTTTATGAAACAGGCCTCGTGCTCACGCTTATGCCGGCGATTGCCTGGTACCTCGGCATCACGCTGTGGCAGGCGCTTTCCATCGACATCGTCTTCGCCCTGTTCTTCATGGTCTATGCGTTCATCTTCAATCTGGCCTACGACTGGGTGTTCCCGGTGCCGGAGTGAGGGGCCAACCCGGCACGCCGAACGGGTGTGGCTGCCGCTGTCAGGTCTTGTTGATGGAATTGCCGCCGTCGGCAAGCAGGGCCGTTCCGGTCATGAAAGACGAGTGATCCGAAAGCAAAAACAGCGCGGCTTTTGCGATTTCCTCCGGCTCCGCCATGCGCTTGAGGGCATGAAGCCCGCGGACGAACTCGTGAAACCCGGGGTCGTCTCCGGCCATGTCCGTCTTCGTGCCGCCGGGCAGGAGCGCGTTGACGCGAATGCCCTCAGGGCCGTGTTCGGCGGCCAGAACCTGGGTCAATCCGACCAGTCCCGCCTTGGCGGCCGCATAGGCCCCCATCCCTGGAAGGCCGATGGTGTGGCCGACAAAGGAGGAGGTGAAGACGATTGCACCGCCTTCCTGCTTCTTCATCTCCGGGATCTGGTACTTGGCAGCATGAAACGCGCTTGTCAGGTTGGTCGAAAGCACCTGGTGCCAGTTGTCCGCCGACATGTCGGGGATCGGTCCAAGCTCCCCGGTTGTCCCCGCATTGTTGAAGGCGCCGTCGAGCCGGCCGAAGCGGGAGATGGTCAGATCGATGAGATCCTTCGCATAATCTTCCTCGCAAACGTCACCGGCCAACCAGGCCGCTTTGCCACCGGCCGCGGTGATCCGGTCCGCCTGTTCCTTCAGGAGATTTTCGCGGCGGGCACCGAGTACGACGTTCGCGCCTTCGGCTGCGAAGAGGGAGGCGGCCGCGGCGCCAATGCCGCTGCTGGCGCCGGTGATGATGATCGTTTTCCCGTCCAGGGTCATGTGAGTTCCTCCGATGGCTGAGGGTCATCGGTTTAGGAGTTCAAAACCGGGGCGGCGACCCGATTTGCGATGGAGGCGGGGAGGGCAGGTTGGGAAATGGGGCCGGCACGGGTCACTTGCATTGCGGGAGCCAAAGCCGATTGCAGGGCCATGGTCCGGACAGGAAAACGTCGTTCAATGCGTGGAATGAAGGGGCCGCGTCCTTTTTGCAGCTTGCTGTTTGAACCGGTTCCCGATACCGATTTCTCAGGCAGCAATTTTCTGAACGGTCGATGAAGCAGTTTCGGGACAAACAGGTTCGTCTGATCTTCACCGCGCTTTATGCGCTGGCGTTGAGCCTGGTTGCCTATGCGCACAAGCCGCTGGTCTTTGATGCGACTGCAAATTCGGTCTCTCCGGCCGAACTTGCCGCCTATGCCCTGCCGGACGGATCGCTTCCCGTCCTCTGTCTGAGCGGTTCGCCGGGCGGCAGCTCTGACGGTGCGGTCGGCGCCACGTGCGATGCCTGTCTGATAACGTCTTCGCCGGGTCTTCTGGTTGCCCCGATCGACAGCGTCGGGTGTCCTTCAACGGATGATGCCGGTCCTGAATTCCCGCTTTCATCGCAAACGCTTTCCAATGCGCCCGAGCGTCTTCAGGCGCCGCGCGCGCCACCGGTTTCCCTCAAGGCCATCGCCTGAGACGAAACGAACGGCGACCGATCCGTTCGTTCCGTCTCCTCCGCTCAAGATTCCGAGCCGGGCGCAGACCGCTTGAGGTCTGCCGCAACGCTCGATGTGCGGACATTCACACCTCAATTTTGCGAATCCGCACCTCAAGTGCGGGCCGGAAACCGCTCGCGTGCCCCAGTGGCTTTCGAGCCTGCGAGTGGGTTTCCGGCGAACATCAAAGTGTCGATATGAAAAGACAAATCCTTGCAGCTGCCTTCGCAACTTTCGCTTGCCTTGGTTCCGCGGAAGCCAAGACCGTTACCGATGTTCTCGGCCGTCAGGTCGAAGTGCCGGATAATCCGCAGCGTGTGCTGCTCGGCTTCTATTTCGAGGACTTCTACGCCATCGTCGGCGACAACGCCTATGACCGCGTTGTCGGCATTTCCAAGGGACGCTGGCACGACTGGCGCAATTCGCAATGGCAGGCTTATGCCAAGGTCGCGCCGCGGATCGAGGAGCTTACCGATATCGGCATGACGGCAAACGGCGAACTCAATCTTGAGGTCGCCCTTGCCGCCCGTCCGGACGTCGCCATTCTGGCGGCCGCCCAGTACAAGGGTCTCGGAGAGGTCGCGACGAAGCTTGAGGCCGCGGGTGTGCCGATCGTGACGGTCGATTTCAACGCCCAGACCGTCCCGACACATGTCGCCAGCGCCCTTGCGATCGGCGCTGTCATGGGCACCGAGGAACGGGCAAGGAAACTCGCCGACGACTATGCCGCAGCCGTTGCCGATGTGGAGGCACGGGTGAAGGCTGTCGGCGGCGACATGAAACGGGTTTACGTCGAACTCGGCAACAACGGTGCCGGCGAATACGGCGTCAGCTATGCCAAGCAGATGTGGGGCGGCGTGATCGATCTTGCCGGCGGTGCGAATATCGCGGATGGCGCCATCGATGGCCGGGCTGCCCTCAATCCCGAATATGTGCTTGCCAGCAATCCGCAGGTCATTCTGATCCCCGGATCCTACTGGGTTCGTTCGGACAAGTCGGTGGTGATGGGTTTCGGCGTCGATCCTGAGGAAACCAAGGCGCGGCTCAGGCCCTATACCGGCCGTCCCGGCTGGAGTGGCCTCGATGCCGTCAAGAACGGCGAGATCCACGCGCTTTATCACGGCGGGGCCCGGACCCTCTACGACTACGCCTTTCTGCAGTACGTGGCCAAGGTTCTCTATCCGGAAGCCTTTGCGGATGTCGATCCGGAGCAAACGCTGAAGCGGTTCTACGAGACCTACCTGCCGGTCAAGGCGGAAGGCTCGTTCATGGTCAAGCTCGACTGACACGGGCGCAGGCGGGAGCGTGCCCTTACCGCATGCTCCCGCCGCGTTCCACAACCAGGAGATAAGTCCCTGACCCAAACCGCCTCCGAAGCGATCGTGGCTGGCTACAACCGGCAGACCCGGAACCGGTTTATCCGTGTCGCCGGTTTCGCCATTGCCACCGTCGTCGCCATTTTGTTCGATATTCTGACAGGTCCGGCCTATCTGTCGCCGCTGGAGGTGCTGGCGACGATGTCCGGCGTCGCCGACGATCCGATGCTTTCGGCCATCGTTTTCAGCGTGCGTTTGCCGATGACGCTGATGGCGGTGATCGTCGGCGCCTCCCTCGGCATCGCCGGCGTCGAGATGCAGACCATCCTCGGTAACCCGCTCGCCAGTCCCTATACGCTCGGGTTTTCCGCGGCCGCCGGCTTTGGTGCCGCCCTTGCGATCCTGTTCGCGTTCCAACTGCCGCTGCTGGCGGCACTCACGGTGCCCGCCGTTTCCTTTGTCTTCGCCACACTTGCCTGTCTCATCGTTTATGGACTGGCGCGGGCACGCGGTGTCACGTCGGAAATCATGATCCTTGCCGGGATCGCTACCTTGTTCCTGTTCCAGTCGGCACAGTCGCTGGTGCAGTATCTCGCGGCTCCCGAAGTGTTGCAGCAGATCGTGTTCTGGCTGTTCGGTTCGCTGCTCAAGGCTAGCTGGACCAGCGTTGCGGTCTCCGGTGCGATCCTTGTGTTTTCCGTTGCCCTGCTGGTGCCGGATTTCTGGCGATTGACGGCACTCAGGCTTGGCGATGAACGCGTGCGTGCGCTCGGTATCAATGTCGACCGGTTGCGGCTGCGGATCTTCCTGGCGGTGTCCCTGCTGACGGCCGGGGCCGTCGCCTTCGTCGGCACCATCGGTTTCGTCGGGCTGGTCGCCCCTCATCTGGCGCGCATGGCGGTCGGTGAGGACCAGCGGTTTCTCGTGCCGGCCTCGGCGCTGGCAGGCGCCTTTGTCATGGCGGCGGCTTCGGTTGCTTCCAAATCCATTTCGCCGGGGGCGGTTATTCCGATCGGAATCGTCACGGCGATCGTCGGGGTGCCGTTTCTGTTCGCCCTCATCCTCAAAGGCAGAAGGTCGTTCTGGTAATGCTGCGGATTGAAAATATGTGCGTGTCCTATGGGGCGGCGGAGATCCTGAACGGGATTTCAGCCGAGCTTCCCGCAGGCGGACTCACCGCCCTGATCGGCCCCAACGGCACCGGCAAGTCGACCCTGCTCAAGGCGGTTGCCGGACTGATTCCGGCGTCGGGGAGGATGAAGCTCAATGGCGTGATGGTCAATCCGGGCTCGGTCGCCTACATGCCCCAGGACACCAGTCAGAAATCGGCGCTGACCGTGCTTGAAGTGATCCTGCTTGGCAGGGTGAACGCGCTTGCCCTGCGTCTGGATCCGGCTCTTGTGAAGCAGGCGGCGGCACTCCTGGCGTCCTTCAATCTGGAGACCTTGCGTGAACGCACCCTGGACCGGCTCAGCGGCGGTCAGCGGCAGATGGTGTTTCTGCTGCAGAACCTGTTCCGCCGGCCCGAGGTGCTGCTGCTCGACGAGCCGACCGCGGCACTCGACCTCAATCACCAGCTCTTCGTGCTCGACACCATCCGGGATTATTGCCGGGAATACGGCATTGTCGCCGTGGCGGCGGTGCATGACCTCACGCTGGCAGCTCGCTTCGCCGACCGCATCCTCTGTCTCAACGGAGGCCGATTGCATGCAGACGGCACTCCGGACGAGGTCCTGACCAGCGACATGATCCGCTCGGTTTACCGGGTTGAGGCGGAGATCCTGCGCAGCGGCGCAGGCCATCTCTCGGTGATCCCGTTGAGCGCGAGGGCAGCATGATGGCGGAGACAAAGGCGGAGTGCGTTATCCAGGTCTGCGGCGCCTGCCAGTTGCCGGCCCATGAGGGGACCGACCGGTCGCCGACAGACGGTGAAAGGGTGCTGGCACTTTGCCGGGATCTTGTCGAGGAGGCCGGTCTTGCAGATCGGGTCGCGGTCAGGAGCTATACCTGCATGGGCGGCTGCAAGCGGCGCTGCCGGGTGAATTTCAGCGCCGGTGACAAGTGGACGTGGCTGGTCGGGGATATCGATCCGCAGAAAGACGGTCCCTTCCTGCTCGATACGCTTCGGACATGGATAGAGGCAGAGCAGGGCTTCATCCCGAAACCTGACCGGTCGAAGGGGTTGCTTGCCAAGGGGCTTGGCCGGGTGCCGCCGCTCGATCTCTAGCACCAGGACCTTAACGCGGGATCAGACTGGCTATTTCCCGTGCCGACGGATCGGTCTCTTCGGCGAGGCCTTTCGCCACGCCTGCCCGGTCCGCTGCCGGCTTGTTCTGGCTGAACTTCTGTTTGCCTTCCAGCCGCGAGATTTCGAGTCTGAGGCCGACGATGCCGCGCATCTGAGCCTGCACGAATTTCTCCGGGGCGTCGGAGACCGACCAGGGGGCCGATCTGTTGGCCTCGTTCTGATCGGTCAAGTCGGTCAGAACGTTCAAAAGCCGGTCCGGACCGTCGAAGAATTCCGGCGTTCCATAAGCATGAACCGCACCGTAATTCCAGGTCGGGACCACCTTGTGGTGTTCGGCCTTGCTGGCATACCAGCTCGGGCTGATGTAGGCATCGGGGCCGGGGAAGATCACCAGCGCTTCGGCGTGCGGAGCCAGTTTCCACTGCGGATTGGGACGCGCCAGATGGCCGTAGAGTGTGCCGTTTGGACCTTCGGCCTCCTTCAGGATCAGCGGCAGGGGCGTTCCGATCAGCCCCTCTTCGGTCATGGTGACCAGCGTGGCCAGTCCGGTGGCGCGGATCATCCCGTGAATGGTGGCAAGGTCGTCCTGGGCAAAGGCGGGGGGCGTGTACATGGCGGCTCTCACTTGAATGTCGGGAGAAGCTAGCTGAAAAACCGTCGTGAGATAAGAGCGCGTCCAAAGGAGCCCGGACGCTCGCAATCGGCTCCAAATTTCCCGTATAGGTCGTATTTTTGCGAAATGTATCGTAAGCGTGTTACCTTACGGAACTGACCCGGTGGGTCTTTGTATTTCGACGTCCCGCCGGCATGTTTTTTACCGCTTGCGACAAAAGGATTCATTGTCATGCGTGGATATACTCTCGTCGCTCTTTTAACGCTCATGAGTGTCGCCGCGGCTGCCTTGCCCGTCCTGGCCCAGGTGCCGGTTGCCAGCATCCCTGCGCTTCCGAAGGGCCCCGGGCCCGGGACGCCATTGCTCGCGGCCTGGACACAATTCGTCAACGTTTCAAGCCAGGACCGCCGGGCGGCGGCAAACATCCAGGCACGTTTTGTCGTCATGGGTGATTTGGGCGACTGCAATGCCTATGTCGCCAAGAGCCCCGCTGGTCAGTCGGTTGCAGCCAGTCTGCGCGGGCATCTGCATGGCTTCAGACCGGCAAACGATGACGGCTTTGCGGTGACGGTCTGCGTCACCGACATCCCGAAAACCTGGGACAAGGTATATCTTGAACACATCGATGGCGGATTGCTGACCGTTTATCCCTCCGGCCAGGATGCGGTTCTGCCCGGTCCCGCGGCACTGAGCGCGGCGACAGCGCGGTCCGGTGTCGTCATGGGCGACACCGGTTGCCGGGGGAAATACGGCAGGCCCGGAAGTCGAACCTATCAGGATTGCCGGACCGATTGGCCTTTTCCGAAGGTCGTCACGGATGCACTGGGCGATAAGCCGGCCTTTGTGCTCCATGTCGGCGACTATCATTATTTTTTCGAGGACGATGGTACGTTCTGGAACGAGGACGATGGCCGGGACCGGTTCGAGTACTGGCTGCAGGAGTTTCTCATTCCCGCCCAACCGCTTTTGATGAGCGCGCCCTGGGTTCTGGGTCGCGGGAACCATGAACGCTGCGACCCGCACCGCTGGTTCGGAGAAGGCTGGCACGTGTTGTTTTCAAGCGCGGCGAAAGCAACCTACGGTCCATCGGATCGCCCCTGCTATGACCCTGATCCGTCCGGCAATCACTGGGTAGAGCCCAGCTGGGCGATTGATTTCGGCTCCGGTAATGATCCCTGGCGCATCGTGGTGATCGATTCAAACCAGCCATGGCTGGCCCGGAGCGGCTTCCTCGAAGCCATGGAGCTCACAACGAGTTTCAAGGGGGATGCGCTCTGGCTGTCGCATTATCCGCCGGTGAAGATGATTTACTACAGATCGGATCCCGACTACGGCGATGCGGATATCAAGGCGGACGCGGCGGATGCGATGGATTGCGGTGCGCCCTATGCCTGCCGCCCGCGGCTTGTTTTCGCCGGCCACCAGCATCTCTATCAGCGGATTACCTGGAAAGATCCAACCGTGGCGAAACGCCTGCCGCAGATCGTCATTGCAGGCAATGGCGGCACCGGGGTCGATGCCAACGGCCTGCCCGGGTATGCTCACGGGTCGAATGCCAATCCGTCGATCAGTTGTACGCAAACATTCCCCGACAAGCTGCCGGGGTCAAACGCGCCCTTCGGCTTCGGGTCCGACGAGGAGGCTGCGATGCGCACGGCAAGCCGGAATGGGTATGTCCATATTCAACGGAACCCGAACGCTCCCGGTCCCATTGGCTGGATGGTCACGCCGAAATGGATCGGCACGCCACCCGCTTTTCCGAACGCGAATGTCCATTGCGACGGAATGCCCGTCCGTTGAGCATGGCCGAAGGCATGTGATGATGCTCCTATAACCGATTCCGGTTTAAACCTCTGCCGGACGTCATTTGATACGCCCTGAGGCGGGTTTGATAGACGTGGCTCGAAGGGGTGCGCCACCGGAAGTGGCAGTTTCCTTACCCCGCCATCCGGCAGCCGGCTTCGCTGACCGTGTTCTTCAAGGTCTCCAGCAGGCTCTCGAAGTCCCGAAAACGGGGCGAGGATTTGCGCCAGACGAGGCCGACGGTGCGGGCCGGCTGGGGTTCCTGGAAACGCAGCAGATCGACCCGGTCGTCGCGCACTTCCACGTCGGCGCAGATTTCCGGCAGCAGGGTCACGCCATAGCCGGCGGCGACCATCTGCATGACCGTCGCAAGGCTGGTCGCGCCCAGTGAGGGCGCCTTGTCCGGAACGGGGAGGTTTCGGCAATAGTTCAGCGCCTGGTCGCGCAGGCAGTGGCCCTCTTCCAGCAGGAGAAGGCTGTCCGGCTTGATCTCTTCCGGAGCGACCCTCCGGCGCAGGTCGCAGTCCGGCTCCTTGGCTCGGGCGAGCAGAAACCGGTCAATGAACAGCGGTTCGGCGCGAAGCAGGGAGCTTTCGACGGGCAAGGCGATGACGATGGCGTCAAGTTGCCCCGCGAGCAGCTCCTCCGTCAGCGTTTCCGTGAGCGTTTCGCGAATGGTCAGTTTCAGCTCCGGATGGGACCGGGACAGCGCCGGAAGGATCTTCGGCAGCAGATACGGTGCAATCGAGGGAATGATGCCGAGACGCAGGGCACCGGCGAGCGGCTGGGCGCGCTGGCGGGCATAGTCTGTCAGATCGGCCACCTCGGTCAGGATCTTGCGCGCGCGGGCGACCACTTCCTCGCCTTCATGAGTCAGCCGCACCGAGGTCGGCAGGCGTTCGACCAGCTTCACGCTGAGGTTTTCCTCCAGGTCCTTGATCTGCATGGAAAGGGCCGGTTGGGACACGGCAACCGCATCCGCCGCCTTGCGGAAATGCAGGTGGGTGGCCAGCGCATCGAGATAACGTAATTGTCTCAAGGATATCATGGTCGATAAGATAAACTGATTACAGTTTGGAATCAATCCAATTGGATCTGATTGCTGTGGTGGTCCAATATTTTTTCATAGTCCAACGGACGGGAGGACGACGTTCGCGACTGTTTGCGGTGGCGCCCGCCGACAAATGACGACAATCGCGAACGGAACGAGGAGCCAGGTAGCGCCGCTCGGAGCTATCTCGAGAAATCCGTAAGAAAATGATCGGAGAATAAAATGGACGCTAAAGTCGAAAAATCAGGTGGATGTCCGGTGATGCACGGTGGCAATACGCACACCGGCTCGTCGGTAATGGAGTGGTGGCCGAACGCCCTCAATCTCGACATCCTGCATCAGCACGACACCAAGACCAATCCGATGGGCAAGGACTTCAGCTACCGTGAGGAGTTGAAGAAACTCGATGTCGAGGCGCTCAAGAAAGACATGACCGCGCTCATGACCGACAGCCAGGACTGGTGGCCGGCCGACTGGGGCCACTACGGCGGCCTGATGATCCGCATGGCCTGGCATGCCGCCGGTTCCTATCGCCTGGCCGACGGCCGTGGCGGCGGTGGCTCCGGTAACCAGCGTTTCGCTCCGCTGAATTCCTGGCCTGACAACGTCAGCCTCGACAAGGCCCGCCGTCTGCTGTGGCCGATCAAGAAGAAATACGGCAACAAGGTCTCCTGGGCCGATCTGATCATTCTGGCCGGCAACATCGCCTATGATTCCATGGGTCTGAAGACCTTCGGCTTCGGTTTCGGCCGTGAAGACATCTGGCATCCGGAAATCGATACCTACTGGGGTGCGGAAAAGGAATGGCTGGCGCCCAGCGACGGCCGTTACGAAAGTGTTGACGATCCGTCGACCATGGAAAACCCGCTTGCCGCCGTGCAGATGGGCCTGATCTACGTCAATCCGGAAGGCGTGAACGGTAAACCGGACCCGTTGAAGACGGCGGCGCAGGTGCGCGAAACCTTCGCCCGCATGGCCATGAACGACGAGGAAACCGTCGCCCTGACCGCCGGCGGCCACACGGTCGGCAAGACCCACGGCAACGGCAGTGCCGAAGCGCTCGGTCCCGAACCGGAAGCGGCCGGTGTCGAAGAGCAGGGCATGGGCTGGTCGAACCCGAACATGGGTGGCAAGGCCGCCAATGCGGTGACCTCCGGCCTGGAAGGTGCCTGGACCACGAACCCGACAGTGTTCGACATGGGCTACTTCGACCTCCTGTTCGGCTACGAGTGGGAACTGAAGAAGAGCCCGGCCGGTGCCAACCAGTGGGAGCCGGTCGACATCAAGGAAGAGGACAAGCCGGTCGACGCAACCGATCCGTCGGTGCGGCACAATCCGATGATGACCGACGCCGACATGGCGATGAAGATGGATCCGGCCTATCGCGCTATCTGCGAAAAGTTCATGGCCGATCCGGAGTACTTCAAGGACGCTTTCGCCCGCGCCTGGTTCAAACTGACCCACCGCGACATGGGTCCGAAAGTCCGTTACGTCGGTCCGGACATTCCCGCGGAAGACCTGATCTGGCAGGATCCGATCCCGGCCGGCCCGACCAACTACGATGTCGGTGCGATCAAGTCGAAGATTGCGGCAAGCGGCCTTTCCATCGCCGAAATGGTCTCCACCGCCTGGGACAGCGCCCGCACCTACCGTGGCTCGGACATGCGCGGCGGTGCCAATGGCGCCCGCATCCGTCTTGCCCCGCAGAAGGACTGGGAAGGCAATGAGCCCGCTCGTCTTGCCAAGGTTTTGGGCGTTCTGGAGCCGATCGCGTCGGAATACGGCGCAAGTGTCGCCGACGTCATCGTGCTGGCCGGCAGCGTCGGCATCGAGCAGGCGGCAAAGGCAGCCGGCTACGATGTCTCGGTTCCCTTTGCTCCCGGCCGGGGCGATGCGACCGACGAGATGACCGACGCGGACTCCTTCGACGTGCTTGAACCGCTCGCCGACGGGTATCGCAACTGGCTGAAGAAGGACTATGTGGTCAGCCCGGAAGAGCTGATGCTCGACCGGACCCAGCTGATGGGCCTGACCGCGGCCGAGATGACCGTCCTGGTCGGCGGCATGCGCGTTCTGGGGACCAACCATGGCGGCACCAGGCATGGTGTCTTCACGGATCGCGTGGGGGCCCTGACGAACGACTTCTTCGTCAACCTGACCGACATGGCCTACAAGTGGGTTCCCCAGGACAAGGGCATCTACGAGATCCAGGACCGCAAGTCCGGTTCCGCCAAGTGGACGGCGACGCGGATGGATCTGGTCTTCGGCTCCAACTCGATCCTGAGGGCCTATTCGGAAGTCTATGCCCAGGACGACAGCGCGGAGAAGTTCGTCAAGGATTTCGTCGCGGCCTGGACCAAGGTCATGAACGCCGATCGTTTCGACATTGCCTGATTGAGGGCCATCGGACGGTAAAGCAGCCGGCACGCGTTTGGTGCCACTTGAGGGGCGGAGCAATCCGCCCCTTCTTTCATTCGGAGTTCGGTTTTAAAGGTCCGGCGAGCGTCGTTCCGGGTGGGTACGGTGTTCGTGCCAACCCACGCGTGCTTCAGGCACGGAATCGTTTTTCGCAAAATACGGCTTGATGTCGATGAGCGGTGTGCCGTCCAGGCAGTCGAGCCCCCGGACCTTCAGGACAGAACCCTCGCGCCCGATCAGTTCCACCACCGAAAGAGACACCGGATTTGGCCTGATCGGGGTGCGCAATGCGAAGCAGCCGTGGGTGGTGCTGTCGAAGGCAGGGGATTGAACGATCAGGTCGCGCCGGGCCTCATGCATCCAGTAGAGAACGATCAGATGGCTGCAGCTGTCGATCGACTGCAATCCCGGTTCATAATCTGCCTCCAGCGTGATTTCGCAGATCTCTTCGGAGCCGCCGCCGCTGCGCGGGCAGGCATGGCGGTCGGTCCAGGGCGTCTTAATCCGACCAATGAACACAAGCCCGGCATCGGGCTTCAGGCTGCCGGGATCCCGGGAAAGGGCAAGTTCTCCGGGGCGGGGGGCGTCGGTCATCCGCAGTCTCCAAACACGTTACTTTTCCCGATCTTTCCGGTTTCCCAAGCATGGAGCAAGCTGTGCGCTGCAAAAAATATTCGTCTTTCTGCAAGAAATTTTCCGCCGGTTTTTGCCCGTCCGCTATCCCGTTCTGACCTCAGAATTTCATAAAAATCAGTTGTTTGAGTAAGGTTGCAGCAATGTGTATCGAATTACGCGCAAGTTTTAACAAAAAACGTCTCGATTTCCCGGCTTTGCGTTTTTTTCTTCTTTAAAGCTGCCCTTCATCTTCGGATCAGATTTAGTCCTCAATCGGGTAACGAACCATGTCTGATGCGTTGAAAACCGAGCTGGTGAACTTTTCGGAGCTTTCCGGTGAAGCTGGCAGCGCCCGCCGCGCGGAACTGGCACGTCATGTGGCCACCTTGTTCGCGCTGACTTCCGACCGCTGTTCGGATGAACAGGTCGACATTTATGACTCAGTCCTGATCCGCCTTGTCGAAATGGTTGAGACGGAAGTGCGCAGGTTCGTCGCCGAACAGATGGCCGGTCTGCGCCGCGGTCCCGAGGAAACGATCCGCCGGCTCGCCGACGACCAGATTGAGGTTGCGGAACCGCTCCTGAAGAAGTCCACCGTGTTGCGTGACGCCGACCTCGTCCGGATCGCAGATGCCAGCGGCAACAGCCATCGCCTGGCAATTGCCCATCGCGATGTCCTGTCGGAAGAAGTGACAGAGGTTCTCGTTCGCCGAGGCGATCTGCGCGTGAAGCGCAGGGTCGCCAGCAACGAAGGCGCCGTTCTTTCCGATGGCGCAATGATGACCCTGATCGGCGATTCCGCATCCGACGCCACCTTGCAGGCATCCTTGAGCGAACGTGGCGATCTGGCTGAAGCGCATATCCGTTCTCTGGTCTCCGTCGCGGGCGAAGAGGTTCGCCGCCGGCTGCGCTCCCGTGGAGAAAGCACGGAAGTCGAGCGTCTGGACGAAGCAACGGAAATTGCCGCACAGCGCATGTCCAACCAGTATTGGCTCGGCCGTTATGATTTCGAAACCGCCCGCAGCCGCGTCCTGTTGCTGGCCAAGCGCGGCATGGTCTCCGAGGCGACGTTGCGGCGGTTCGCATCCGAGGACAGGTTCCCGGAAGCCGTTGCCGCCTTCGCCTGGCTGGTGCGCTGCGGCGTGGAAGAAGTCAGCCACTGGATGGTCCGCTCCGATCCGGAACCGTTCCTGATCACGGCCAAGGCAAGCGGCCTGTCGGCGATCACGGTCGGTGCCTTGTTGTCGATCGGACCCTGGCGTCATCGCCTGTCCCTGGATGACCGCAGCCGCGCGATGAAGACCTTCGAACGGATGACCGTCGGCGACGCCAAGCGCAAGATGGCTCACTGGAACCATCCGGTCCTGCATTAATCGAATAGTTGCACATCCCTGCACAACGGCAGCCTGGCCTCCCGGTCAGGCTGCTTTTTTGTTTTTATGGCGCATTCTGTCAGGACAGGCGAGTTGGCGCTCGTCATTGTTGTTAAACCATTCGTTGGTATTGGACCGGATATGATGACTAGGGGTAATTTGCATTTCGGCCCTGGGGCGGGAGGCTGTTCAATGAATACGCATGTCAATCTGCGATCCTTTGCACAAAGGCAGTTCGGAACAAAGCTTGTTGCGGCGGCTATCGTGGTTGCGTTGGCCCTGCTTGCGTCTCCGGGATTTGTGAGCCTGACGACGCCTGCCAATGCTCAAGCGGCTGTCTTGCAACAGGTTCTTTCGAGAAATGCCGAACAGGCTTCGGAAGCTGCGACACCCGCCACGCCAGACAGTGCGAACACCACAGCGACATCGCAAAGTACGCAATCCGCAGTCGAAGGTTACCTGGACCGGATCTCAAAGGCCCAGCAGGTCTTCAACAACGTCCTGCAGGCTGCGCCTGACTTTCCCGCAACCTTCCAGTCAGCCGTCTCCGCTCATGAGTCCGCCGCAGGCTCGGGGTGGGTCTGGAGTGCGGTCCTGAACGCCCTTGTCGGGGCGCTGCTCGGACTGGGCGCGCTTCATCTCGTGGACCGCATGGGCCGGAAACAGTTTGCCCATTTCTATGAGGAAGAGTTGCCGCATCGGGCGGACAAGATCTCCTATCTCTTCCTGCGTGCGATCCTGATGGTCTTCGGGCTCATTGCTTTCGTTCTCGTCTCGGGCGCTGTTGTCCTGCTCCTCAACGGCGGGGTGGAAATTTCCACCCGTACATCGCTGGTCTTCCTCGGCGTGATGGCGCTGGTTCTGTTCGTGCGCATCATCGTTCGCACGATCCTGGCGCCGGATTCGCATAGGCTCCGGTTGCTGAAGATGTCCAACGGACAGGCCTGGGGGCTCTATCTGAGCCTCATGACCGGGGCGGCGGCCGTCGCGGTCTTCCTCGGGTTCAGCCTGTGGATGGGTCTGCTCGGCCTGCCGGTCCGGGCGCAGAACCTTTCCCTGATCGCCGGTTCGCTGGTTTCAACCCTGATCCTGAGCGCAATCGCCATCGCCTATCGGCGGGGAATCGGCACCATCATCCGGGGTGAGCAGGGTGAAGAGGCGCCCATGTGGCGGGATCTGCTTGGCCGGTACTGGCATGTGATCGCCATCGCGTATTTTATCGTCGCCTGGGCGACGACTGCTGTCCGGATGCTTTTGAACCTGCCATCCGCTTCCGGTCTCGTCGGAGCGCCGATCATCGGGCTGATCGTGGCCGCCGCCGCCTATGGTCTGCTCATCCTGCTCATCGACAAGGTACTGTTGCCGCGTCTGGATACGCCAAAGGTTCAGGCCGGCATCGCGGAGGACATCCGGCGGCTGGAAGAAAACGAAGGCGAGGGCGAGGTCGACGACCCGAACAGCATTGATGCGCAGGCTTTCGCCGAGGCAACGGACCGGGAAGCGGGCCGCCAGCCGTTCCGCCACCTGCTCGACCACGGTGCTCTGCTGTTGGCGGCATTTTGCGGCCTCAATCTGGCGGCCAGCAGCTGGGGCGTGTCGCTGACGGCACGCGACAGTTTCTTCGGCGGGTTCCTGGACGTCCTTCTGGTGGCTTTCCTCGGTTATATGGCCTATCGCGCGGTGGCCCTGGCGATCGATCTGCAGATCGCCAAGGAAAATCCCGGATCGGGCCATGACAGCGAAGCCGAAATCGGCGGGACCGGCGAAAGCCGGATCGCCACGCTGTTGCCGATTTTCCGCAATTTTCTGCTGATCACGATTGTCGCCATCTCGGGGATGATCGTCCTCTCGGATCTGGGCGTGAACATCGCGCCGATCTTTGCCGGTGCCGGTGTTGTCGGCCTTGCGGTCGGCTTCGGCGCGCAGACCCTCATCCGGGATATCTTCTCCGGTGCCTTCTACCTGATCGACGATGCCTTCCGGAAAGGGGAGTACATCGACATCGGCAGCGCCAAGGGTGTTGTCGAGAAGATTTCCATCCGTTCCATGCAGCTGCGTCATCACCGCGGGGCCCTCACCACGGTTCCCTTTGGCGAGATCCAGCATGTCCAGAACTTCTCCCGTGACTGGGCGATGATGAAGCTGGCGTTCCGGGTGACCTATGACACCGACGTCGAAAAGATGCGCAAGATCATCAAGAAGTTCGGTCAGCAGCTGATGGAGGACGAGGAATATGGTCCGATGTTCCTGCAGCCGCTGAAATCGCAAGGCATCATGTCGATGGAAGATTCGGCGATGGTGGCTCGGGTGAAATTCATGACCAAGCCGGGCAAGCAGTTCATCCTGCGCAAGGTCGTCTATGCCGGCCTCCAGGATCTGTTCCGCGAAAACGGCATCAAGTTCGCCCACCGCCAGGTTACGGTGCATGTCGCCTCGGACAATGAAAATTCGGCGGATGATCAGCCCGCGATCAGCGAAGCCGCCAAGGCCGCGGCCGCCGGCGCCGCCGCGCAGGCCATGATGGCGGACGAGGAAGGCAACCCCGAAGGGCAGAATTGACGATTTCGGACAAGGAAGACTTGAGGCTGATCAATTGCCGCGGATGCCGCCTGCGCGAACGGTTCTCATGACGCAATCGCCGGGATGGTGGCTGCAGTCTGGGCGAGTGGGGGAAGACGTGTTGCGCAGGTTTGTTCTGGCTACGGGTATCGGGATTTCGGCGAGGTCAAGTTCGCCAGTCATCCGTTAAATACCGAATATATGGCGAAGATAACCCTGCCCCTCACCGGTGCTCCCAAAGCGAACTACGTGCTTCTGGTCACTCTGCGCGACCAGTTCAACAACGACGAGAGCGCTTCGGCGCGGCTACCCTTCGAAATACGGTAGCCCTCCGTTTCGGATTTTAAGCGCAAGGCGCCGGTAAGCAGTCGGTGCCTTTTTTCTTTCATTTGAATGATTTGCGTCTGCGGTCTCGGCATTTGTCGTGCGGCCGCCATTTTCATGTTGCGTTCACTTTCCTCGAACGGTGCCGCCAATCAAGTCTTGCTTCAGTCGAGTTGTTCGTATAAAGATATCTTTATATCAACGTACGGGGTACGACGGCTGGAATGGCGGACGATCAGACACTTTCGGTAGATGCGACTTTGAATACGCTGCGCGCGATCGGCGAGGCGACGCGCCTGCGTCTGATCGCCCTGCTTGCCGAAAGCGAACTGACCGTCAAGGACGCCACCGAAATCCTGCGCCAGAGCCAGCCGCGCATTTCCCGGCATTTGAAGCTGCTGGCGGAAGCCGGCCTGATCCTGCGCTTCCCCGAAGGCGGGTGGGTTTACTACCGGCTGGCGGACGGCGCGGCGGGCGATATCGCTCGTGACCTTGTGGCGCGGATCTCCGCAGAGGACCCGGTTCTGATCGGGGACCAGGAGCGTTTCAAGGCGATTCGTAAGGCCAAGGCGGAGGAAGCGGCCGCCTATTTTGCCTCCAAGGCACTGACCTGGGACCAGGAGCGCTCGCTGCATGCGGCGGATGCGGAGGTCGAACAGGCGATGCTGGCCGCGCTTGGCGACAAGCCGTTCCAGACCTTCCTCGATCTCGGCACCGGCACGGGTCGTCTTCTGGAATTGCTTTCCGACCATTATGTCTCCGCGCTCGGGATCGATGCCTCCCATGACATGCTTGCCGTGGCGCGCGCCAATCTTTCGCGCGCCGGCTTGGGTAAGGCTCAGGTCCGCTACGGCGACATCTATGCCCTGAATGTTCCGCCCAGGTCCTTCGACGTGGTCGCGATCCATCAGGTGCTGCACTTCCTCGACGATCCGGCACGTGCGATGGCGGAAGCCGCCCGGGCCCTGCGGCCCGGCGGGCGTCTGCTGATCATCGACTTCGCTCCGCACGAACTGGAGTTCCTGCGCGAATCCCATGCCCACCGCCGGCTCGGCTTCGGCCATGACCAGATGGAGCGCTGGCTGGAAACTCTGGATCTCGATCTGGAACAGGTCACCGACCTGAAACCGCAAGAAAACGACGACACAAAACTGACTGTGACACTCTGGCTTGCACAGGACCGGCGCGTTGTGACCGACCTGCCTGTAGCAGCCGATCCCACCCGAGAGGTTGCCTGACCATGACCCAAGACTTCCTGACACGGCGTTCGCGCCTGGCTTCCTCCTCGCCGATCACGGCGTCTTTCGAGTTCTTTCCGCCCAAGACGGAAAAGATGGCGGAAAATCTCTGGTCGGTCGCCGAGCGGCTGGAGCCGCTGGAGCCTTCTTTCGTCTCCGTGACCTACGGGGCCGGCGGCACGACGCGGGAAACCACCCACAAGACCGTTGCTCGGTTCCTCAGGGAAACCGACCTGCGTCCGGCCGCCCATCTGACCTGTGTCGGTGCATCGAAGGCGGAAGTCGACGAGGTTATCCGGGAATACTGGGACCTTGGCGTGCGCAGCCTGGTCGCCCTGCGCGGCGATCCGCTTAACGGGATCGGATCGATCTACGAGCCCCATGCGGATGGCTACGCCTATGCGTCCGATCTGGTGGCCGGCATCAAGAACATCGCGGATTTCGATATTTCGGTTTCCGGCTATCCGGAACGACACCCGGAAAGTGCGGACTGGCAGAGCGAAATCGACAACCTGAAGCGCAAGGTCGATGCCGGGGCGAGCCGGGTCATCACCCAGTATTTCTTCGACAACGATATGTTTGAGGACTACCTGGAGCGGGTGGTCCGGGCGGGGATCACCATTCCGGTCATCCCGGGCATTTTGCCGATCCATAATTTCGAGCAGACAGTGACCTTCTCCGCCAAATGCGGCACGTCGATCCCGGACTGGCTGGCGCGCCGGTTCGCCGGTCTCAAGAACGATCCGGAAACCCGCAAGCTGGTCGGCGCCGGTATCGCCTACGAGCAGGTGATGGATCTGGTCGACCGCGGCATCTCAGATTTCCACTTCTACACCATGAACCGGGCCGATCTGACTTATGCGATCTGCCATATGCTCGGCATGGGACCGCAGGCGCGGGAAAAAAAGGCCGCCTGAAAGGCGCCGAAAGGGCAATAGAGTGACAAAGACCGATACTTTTGACCGCGTGGCGAGCGCGGCGGCGACGCGCATTCTGGTGCTGGACGGCGCCATGGGGACCGAAATCCAGAACCTGAAGCTGGACGAGGCCGCCTTTCGCGGTGAGCGGTTCAAGGACTGGGCTTCGGACCTGAAGGGCAACAACGACCTTTTGAACCTGACCCATCCGCATGCGATCCGGCAGATCCATCTGGATTACCTGAAAGCCGGCGCGGACATCGTCGCCACCAACACCTTTTCCTCCACCACCATCGCCCAGGCGGACTATGGATTGGAAGAGGTCGCCTATGAGCTCAATCTGGCGGGCGCCCAGCTTGCGCGGCAGGCCTGTAACGAAATGGAGGCGGAGGATCCGTCCCGTCCGCGGTTCGTGGCCGGCGCGCTCGGCCCGACCAACCGGACGGCGTCGATTTCTCCGGACGTGAACAATCCCGGCTTCCGGGCGGTGACTTTCGATGGTCTGCGCAAGGCCTATGGCGAGGCAGCGCGTGGTCTGATCAAGGGCGGCGCCGACATCCTGCTGCTTGAGACCATCTTTGATACGCTCAATGCCAAGGCGGCGCTGTTCGCCATCGAGGAGGTGTTCGAGGAAGTCGGAAAGACCCTGCCGGTCATGGTGTCCGGGACGATCACCGATCTCTCCGGCCGCACGCTGTCCGGGCAGACGCCGGAGGCCTTCTGGAATTCGATCCGTCATGCCAATCCGATCACCGTCGGCTTGAACTGCGCGCTGGGCGCAAAGGAAATGCGCGCCCATCTGGCGGAACTGGCCCGGGTGGCCGACACGCTGGTCTGCGCCTATCCGAATGCGGGCCTGCCTAACGAATTCGGCGAGTATGACGAAAGTCCGGAGCATATGGCCGGGCTTCTGGAGGAATTCGCGACGTCCGGACTGGTCAACGTGGTCGGCGGCTGCTGCGGCACGACGCCCGCGCACATCAAGGCGATTGCCGACGTGGTTGCCGGCAAGGCGCCGCGCGTCATTCCGGACATTCCGCGCCACATGCGCCTGTCGGGTCTGGAGCCCTTCGTGCTGACGCCGGAAACCAATTTCGTCAACGTGGGCGAGCGCACCAACGTGACCGGCTCCGCCCGGTTCCGGAAGCTGATCAAGGAGGGCGATTACGCGACCGCACTCGAGGTCGCCCGCGACCAGGTGGAAAACGGCGCCCAGATCATCGACGTCAATATGGACGAAGGCCTGCTCGATTCCGAGGAGGCTATGGTCACCTTCCTCAATCTGGTGGCCGCCGAGCCGGATATCGCGCGGGTTCCGGTGATGGTCGACAGTTCCAAGTGGAGCGTGATCGAGGCCGGTCTGAAGTGCATTCAGGGCAAGGGCGTCGTCAATTCCATTTCCATGAAGGAAGGTGAAGAGGCCTTCATCGAGCAGGCCAGGAAGGTGCGCCGCTACGGCGCGGCCGTCGTCATCATGGCGTTTGACGAAAAGGGCCAGGCGGATACGTTCGAGCGCAAGATCGAGATCTGCGGACGCTCCTACGAGCTCCTGACCGAAACGGTCGGCTTCCCGCCGGAAGACATTATCTTCGACCCGAATATCTTTGCCGTGGCCACCGGCATCGAGGAGCACAACAATTACGGCGTCGATTTCATCGAGGCGACCGGCTGGATCCGCGAAAACCTTCCGCACGCCCATGTGTCGGGCGGGGTCTCCAACCTGTCGTTCTCCTTCCGCGGAAACGAGAAGGTGCGCCAGGCGATGCATTCGGTGTTCCTCTACCATGCCATCCACAAGGGCATGGACATGGCCATCGTTAACGCCGGCCAGCTCGCCGTCTACGATAAACTGGAGACGGAGCTGCGCGAGCTCTGCGAGGATGTGGTCCTCAACCGGAGCCCGGAGGCGACCGACCGGATGCTGGAAGCGGCCGAACGCTGGAAAGGCGAGGGCGGCCAGAAGAGAGAAGTCGATCTGACGTGGCGGACCTGGGACGTGGCCAAGCGTCTCGAACATGCGCTCGTCAACGGCATTGACGATTATGTGGTCGAGGACACGGAAGAGGCGCGCCAATCGTTCGACCGGCCACTCCATGTCATCGAAGGACCGCTGATGGACGGCATGAACGTCGTCGGCGACCTGTTCGGGTCCGGGCAGATGTTCCTGCCCCAGGTGGTGAAGTCCGCCCGGGTCATGAAGAAGGCCGTCGCCTACCTGATGCCCTTCATGGAGAAGGAGAAGGAAGAGCTTGGCCAGACGGGACACTCGTCCAATGGCAAGATCCTGATGGCGACAGTGAAGGGCGATGTCCACGACATCGGCAAGAACATCGTCGGCGTGGTCCTCCAGTGCAACAATTTCGAGGTGATCGATCTGGGTGTCATGGTGCCGGTCGCGAAGATCATGGAAACGGCGCGTGAGGAAAAGATCGACATTATCGGCCTCAGCGGCCTGATCACGCCGTCGCTCGACGAGATGTGTCATGTCGCGGCCGAACTGGAACGCGAAGGATTCGATGTGCCGCTGATGATCGGCGGGGCGACCACCAGCCGGATTCATACGGCGGTGAAGATTCATCCGAACTACGAACGCGGTCAGGCGATCTACGTCACAGATGCCGGACGGGCGGTCGGGGTTGCCAGCCGGCTGATGAACCAGGAGCAGCGCAAGAAGCTCTTCGCGGAAGTGCGCGAGGAATACGTCGATATTGCGGAAAAGCATGCAAACCGTGATCAGGCGCAGCGCGTCAGCCTTGAAGACGCGCGAGCTAATCGGCTCGCTGTCGATTTCGCCGCTTCCGCACCTGTCCGGCCGAAGATGCTCGGCACGAAGGTCTTCGACGATTTTCCGTTGGAAGACCTCGTCCCCGTCATCGACTGGACGCCTTTCTTTTCGACCTGGGAGATCAAGGGCCAGTATCCGCAGGTTCTGACCGACAACCGCTACGGCCCGGCAGCCAAGGCGCTTTATGACGACGCCCGGCGGATGCTCGACGAGATCGTAGAGAAGAAACTTCTGACCGCGCGCGGGGTTGCGGGGCTCTGGCCGGCGGCGAGCCGGGGCGACGATATCGTCGTCTTCGGGGATGAAAGCCGGAACGTAGACCGTGCGATCCTGCACAGCCTGCGCCAGCAAATCGTACGCACATCCGGTGGCCGTGCGAACCTTGCGCTCTCCGATTTCCTGGCGCCCGAGGACAGCGGTATCGCGGATTACATCGGCGGATTTGCCGTTACCGCAGGGCACGGCGAGGAAGAACTGGCGCAGCACTACGCAAAGGCCGGCGACGACTACAACAAGATCCTGAGTCAGGCTCTGGCGGACCGGCTGGCGGAGGCCTTTGCGGAAAAGCTGCACCAGATCGTCCGGACTGAGCTGTGGGGCTATGCCGCGGATGAGACTCTCCCGGCGGAGGACCTGATCGCCGAGAAGTACCAGGGCATCCGCCCGGCACCGGGCTATCCGGCCCAGCCGGATCATACGGAAAAGGAAACTCTGTTTGCGCTGCTGGATGCGGAAAAGGCGACCGGTATCGAATTGACGGAAAGCTTCGCCATGAAGCCGGGATCTTCGGTGTCGGGGCTGTATTTCGCCCATCCGGAGAGCCACTATTTCGGCGTCGGCAAGATCGAGCGGGATCAGGTTGTCGATTATGCCGCCCGCAAGGGCTGGGATCTCGACCTCGCCGAACGCTGGCTTGCGCCGATCCTGAACTACGATCCGCGGCGCATGGAGGCGGCCGAGTAGGGCCGCTTCTACTAGGGTTGAGTGGAGTTTCGTATCCGGGATGGCTTTGCTCGCCAAAGCGAACGGGCGTTCCGGGTGCAGAGATCTCGTTCAGATGCAAGCTATCCAACGAATGCGGAAAGCCGGCTTTCATAGCCGGCTTCGCTATTTCGGTATGAAGGTTTGGACGGCAGCCCATTTTGCCGGAGGATCCTGTCCTCAGGTCTTATCTGCCCCAACCACCGATTAACGTCATCCGGGAAAACCGCTGGGCGACTCCTTCACCGCCGGCGGCATGTTCCGCTTTGTTTATTTTCGGGTTCAGATTGCCGAGCAAGCCCGGATCAATCAGAAGATGCCGAGCACGATTGCCATCAGGAACAGGAATGCGACAAAAAAGGCAATCATATTCAGGTTGCGTGTCAGGATCATAATTGGCCTCCCGATTACCTTCCAGAACACCGTGACTTTAGGGGAGAGCAAGCCGGTTGCGAAGGAAAAAAGATGCTGCATTGCAGCAGGTCTGTTGAAACAGGGGATGGGGACAGCAACGGCAGGCTTCAAATATGACTGCCGATCACCGGATTCGGAAAAGGTTTTCCCGGATTGTACGGTTGCCCATTGTATTTTTTAGGTTGCATGCCCAAGAGTACAGTCGGTGAAAATTTTAGTCTAAATTCTTAAGGCGTGTTGGATTGTCGTTAATAATTATTTTCAATAATAGTAGCGCAATATTAACGCGCGCTGGCTAGTCTTCCGAAAAATCGGAGTGAAACGCGCCAGGGAGGCTCAATGCTGACAAAGCTTTCCCAGCTTGCAAAAGACAATAGCTCGGGTGGACGCAAAAGTCTGGTTGCGGCCCTGACGGATCTTTTTGTGTCTGCGGACTCCGATCAGGCTGAACAGGTCAGCCTTATGTTTGGCGATATCGTGATGCGTGTGCTCGGCCAGCTTGAGGACGAGGCTCGCCGGGCGCTGGCAAAGCGCGTCAGTTCCCATGCTTCTGCGCCCCACGACCTTATGGTCACGCTTGCCAAGGATCAGATCGATGTCGCCCAGCCCGTTCTGGAGGAGTCTCCGGTCCTGCAGGCAGAGGATCTCGCAGACATTGCCACGACCAGCTCGATGGATCATCTAAAGGCCATCGCCGGACGCGAGACCGTCGAGGAGATCGTGACCCGCGTCATCGTGTCGCGAGGAGACAATCAGGTCCTGACGAAGGTTGCCAACAACGCCGGCGCCAGTTTCAGCGAAGAAACGTTTCTTCGGCTGGTCGATCGATCAATGGCCTATCCGGCCATTCAGGAAGCGCTGATCAATCGCACGGATTTGCCGAGCGACGCGGCGCGGATGCTGGTTCCGTTCCTCTCCGAAGAACTGACGGACCGGGTCAAGGAACTCGGCGCCGACAACACGCTGGTCATGGTGATGGCGGAGCGGGCCGCGGAGGAAGTGGCCGCGCGTGCGCGGCGGCTTTCCGAAGCCAGGGAGCAGTCCGATCAGCTGATCAAGGATGTCCAGAACGGCAAGGCCAAGCTGGACGATGCGGTGCGGCTATTTGCCCGCTCCGACCGGGCAACCGAACTGGGCATTCTGCTTGCCAAGGTCAGTCACCTTCCGGTCGCGGCCGTTTCCAAGCTGGTCTACAGCAAGTCGGACAAGCCGCTGATCATCATCTGCAAGGCGAATGGTGTGTCGGAAGATGCCTTCAAGAACATCCTGACGATGCGGGCCCGGCATCTGGGTATGTCCGGTCTTGCGGTCAACGATGCCATCCAGCGCTACAAGCAATTTACCGATGATGCCGCGAGCCGGTCGCTCGTCGCCATTCGCGAAAACGCGGAAAAGAACATGAAAAAGCCGAGCGAACCGGAAAAGGGTTCGCCAAAGTCTGAGATCGCATTCGCGGTCCACCGCTAAGACCGATGGGTTCAGCCTGAACTGCGCTGCAACGTGGCCGTCATGAAGCCGGCGGACATCAGAAAACCTCCCCCGACACGATTGATCAGACGGACCAGCGAGGGGCTGCGTATCCGTTCGCCGATGGCGGCTGCCGCCAGGGCGTAGACGGCGGCGTTGGCAATGCCGAGCACGACAAAGGTCGTTCCCAGGAGGAAAAGCTGCGGGGCAACCGGCGCATCCGCCACAACGAAATGCGGCAGGAACGCCATGAAGAAGACGATGCCCTTGGGGTTGAGCGCGGTGACGATATAGGCGTGCCGGAATACCTTGAGCGGCGGCACCCGCGCGACGGCGACCGTATCCAGACCGTGGGCGCGTGCACGCCACATTTTCAGTCCGATCCAGAACAGATAGGCGGCGCCGACCCATTTCAGGATCGCGAACAGGCTGGCCGATGTCGCCAGGAGCGCGCCGAGCCCCAGTAGAGAGGCGGTCGCGGCTGTCGCGTCGCCGAGAGCGACACCGAGTACGCTGGCGGTCGCCGACCGGCGTCCCTGCGCCAGGGCATAACTGATCACCAGCATGATCGTCGGGCCGGGGATCGCAAGGAGGATCAGTGTAGCGACGACATATGCAGAATATATTTCCAGTGTCATGGAACCTCCTGATTAAGATGGGGTTATGCATTTGGGCTTCGTGCGATATCGGCGTATTTGACTATCCTTGTTCATCGGTAGCGCAGGTCGGGTTTCGAGGGAAGGGGACTGATGACCGTTACGGATCGTCAAAATCGCCGGATAGCCGTTGTAATATTGGCGGCTGGGATGCTGTGTCAGGCGAATCCGGGTTTCGGCTTCATTGTGCCTTCGTCTGCTCCGGTGCCGGACAAGAGACCTGACCGGGAGCATACGGTCACACCCGTTCCCGAGCCGAAGCCGGGCCGGCCTGTCATGAAAGACGCCGTATCCGCGGAGCCGGCCGAGGTCGATGAGACGCCTCCTGTTGCACCGGTTCCCTGCACGCTGCAATTCGGCGACACGGAAGACCTGCCAGCCATCGTCGGGGAGAATGGTTGCGGGTTTTCATCCGCCGTACGGCTGGCCGGAGTAAGCGGCGACACCGACATTGCGTTCGTTCCCGGGCCGACGGTCAACTGCCGCTTCGCGGGGGCTCTTTCGAAATGGCTGGCAGAAGACCTGGCGCAGATCGCCGTGGAGACGAAGGGCGAACGGTTGAAAGCGGTTCATGCGGGTCCGGGGTACCAGTGCCGCCGAAGGAACAATCTGAAAGACGGCAAGTTGTCGGAACATGCGCTGGGCAATGCGCTCGATATTTTGAGTTTCGAGTTCGTTTCTGGCGATATCGTTTCCGTCGAAGACGACTGGTCCGGGGAGGAGCCGGATAAAGCGCCGAAGAGAAAGTTCCTGAGCGCGGTGCATGACGCGGCCTGCAAGCGTTTTACCACAGTGCTGGGGCCGGGCGCCGATAAGTATCATCAAAGTCATCTCCACGTGGATATCGGCTGTCACGGCAAGACCTGCACCTATCGGATCTGCCAGTAAATAAGCGAAGGGACCGCTGGGGAGAACGGTCCCTTGCTGCCGTAAGGCTAGATCCGGGCGGGTGGCCAGTTCCGCTGTCCTGGTACCTGGTCTGCCTTGGCGGAATTCGTCCCCGTTACTGGCAGAACTTCTGCTCGCCGCGGTAGGTCGTGTAGGTGCCGGTCGAAGGATTGAACGAACGGTACTTGGACGAACAGTAGTCGTACCAGGCCGGGCTCCAGGGCTGGTAGCCGGTGCCGGACACGCGGCCCGGATAAGGTGCCGGCGGATAGTAGTTCGGAGCCGGCTCCGCATAGCTTCTCTGATTGGTGGCGCCCAGCAGAATGGCGCCGGCGGCAAGGCCGATGATGCCTGCGGCAACGGCAGCGCCTGCATTGTTGTTCTTCTTTTTATGGCCGCCGTGGTGATGCCGGGGCTGATGGCGGTCCCGGCCGCCGCGGTGATTGTTCCAGCCGCCGCGATGATCGTTCCAGCCGTGGCGGGGACCCGCCTCAGCTGTGGAGATCGCCGGCATAAGCAGGGCGCCGGTCAGTGCGATTGCGAGAACGCGTTTGGTGATCGTGGTCATCGTCTTTGCTCCTTGAGGCGGTTCCGAGGTTTGTGTCGGGGTTCGTGTCGGGTCGCCGTGATTTGATGAGACGACTTTGCCTGAACGGCACTGAACCGATCCTGAGGCCGGCGTTCATCTGGCGTTCAGGTTTCTCAAGCGGCATCCGACCGCGGAAAATGCCTCCACTCTTTCGGGCGGAGTGCTATGGTCCGCCGCGATGGAGAGAGGGAAAGTTTCGCAACCGGACGCATTCAAGGAGATGCCATGACGGCCCCGAACCAGGAACCGGAGAAGAAGAAGGATGTCTTGAGAGAGACCGACGACACGGCGCGGCGATTGGCGAGAAACCTGATCCGCACCGCGCGCTTCGGCGCGCTTGCCGCGATCGAACCGGCGTCCGGCCATCCCCTTGCCAGCCGGGTTGCGCTGGCAACGGATATCGACGGCACGCCGGTGATCCTCACATCCACGCTCTCAGGTCATACGGCGGCCATTCTCGCCGATCCACGGTCGTCGCTGCTTGTCGGCGAGCCGGGCAAGGGCGATCCGCTCGCCCATGCCCGCATTACCCTGTTTACGCAAGCCCGGCGCATCGAGCGGGGCAGTGACGATCACGCCCGGCTGCGGCGGCGCTATCTGGCGCGTCAGCCCAAGGCGGAACTCTATGTCGATTTCGGCGACTTCACCTTTTTCCGGCTGGAGATGGAACGCGCCAGCCTGAACGGCGGTTTCGGCAAGGCCTACGAACTCAAGCGCGAGGACCTGGCCCTGCAGGGAGACTGGATGCAGTTTGCGGATATGGAGGCAGGTGCCGTCGCCCATATGAACGCCGACCACGGAGATGCGGTCAAGCTCTATGCTGAGGTTCTGTGCGGAGCCGATCCCGCGAACTGGCGGCTCGCCACGCTCGATCCGGAAGGGCTCGATCTCGCCGCCGGCGATGACGTCCGGCGTCTTTGGTTCGATGAACCCTTGCAGGCGCCGGATCAGGTGCGTGCGGTGTTGGTTGAGCTTGCGAAAAAGGCGCGGAGCTAGAGCGTTTTGACGGGAACCGGTGTGGCTACCGGTTCCCGGTCTTGCGAGGCTGCAGCGATCACGCCGCGCGGATATTGAGAAGGAAGCCGTCAAGCTCGCGCTGAAGCTGTGCCGACTGATCCGAAAGCATGTCGACCGTGTCGAGAACCTGGCGGGCGCCGGCGCTGGAATCGGTTGCGCCGTGGCTGACATCGCTGATGCTGTTCGTGATGTCGCTGCTGCCCTGGGCAACATCGGTCACGCAACGCGAAATTTCCGCCGCGGCCGAATTCTGTTCTTCGACGGCCGATGCGATGCCGGTGATCTGCTGGTTCATGTCGGTGATCGCTTCGACAATGGCCATGATGGCTTCCGCGGTCTGGCTGGAGCCGGTCTGCATGTCCTTGATCTGGCGGCTGATTTCCTCGGTCGCGCTGCTCGTCTGGTTGGCGAGCGCCTTCACCTCCGAGGCAACGACGGCAAAGCCTTTGCCCGCCTCGCCCGCGCGTGCCGCTTCGATGGTCGCATTCAGGGCCAGGAGATTGGTCTGATCGGCGATGTCGTTGATGAGCTTCACCACCGCGTCAATGCTCTGCGCGGAATGGGACAAGCCTTCGACCGTCTTGTTGGAGGCGGTGACGCGTTCGTTGGTCGCGGTCGCCAGTTCCATTGCCGAACAGGCTTGCCGGCTGATTTCCTGGATCGACGTGACCAGTTCTTCCGTGGAGGCCGCGACCGACTGAATTCCGGTTGAGGACTGCTCCGCCGCACTGGCGACGCCATTGGCGCGTTGCGAAGTCTGCACGGCCGTCGCGGACATCCGGTTGGCGGTCAACGCCAGTTCGTTCACGGCCTCGCTGATCCGGTCGGAAACCGATTTGACGGTGTTTTCGAGTTCGTCAGCCATGCGCAGGGTGACTTCCCGCTTTTCCCGCTCGATGCGCTCTTCCTCTTCCCTGGCCTGGGCCTGAAGACGTTTGATTTCGATTGTCTTTTCCCGGAAGTTGGCGAAGGTCCGTGAGAGCTGGCCGATTTCATCGGCGTCGCCCGTTTTCAGTTCGATCGAGGTGTCGTCCTCGGCGAGGCGGTTCAGGGCGTGCGTCACCCGTTTGAGCGGGCGGCTGATCGACTTGATGGAGATGAGCAGCGACAGGCCGACGCCGACCAGAATGGAAACGAGGGAAACGAAGACCAACTGGCGTATGCCCGCGATCTCGTGCTGTTCGGCCGAAAGGGCCGCCTTCGCGGTGAAGGCTTGCAGGTCAGCCATCAGCGCGACCATTTCCTGATCGAGCCTTTCCTCCTCCGCTTCAACCGTTTCGGCAAGCGTGCTCGCCTCGTCGATCCTGCCGTCCTCAATCAGCTTGGTGACTTGTCGGGAATCTTCGTTGAAGCGGTCGTGTTCGCTATGGATTTTCTCCAGGCTGGAAAGCACGGTCTGGAACTTATCCTTCATTTCGGCCGTCACGGCATGGTCAAGGCCGCGCCGGGCGAGTGTTTCCGCCGAGGCGATGACCTCATCGACTTCCTTGGCAAGTTCTTCGAAACGCTGAACGCTGGTGTGGAACCCTTCTTCCGCGTCCTGGCTTTTGATGCCGCCGAAGCGCAACATCCGCTCCAGCATGACGGCCTGTTCGAGTTGATGCGCGGTGACCGCACTCACGGTTTCCGTGAGAGGGATATCCTCTTCGGCAATCGCGTACAGCTCGCCGCCGATCCGGTTCATCTGATAGATGCCGACAACCGCGACGATAACAAGTGCAATACTCAGAAGACCTACCAGAGACAGGATCTTGGACGATACAGACCGAAAAGCGATAATGTTCATTTTAACCCGTCAGTTGCGGTGGATCAGTTGACTGCGCGTGTATGTTTACTCGTGCGGTGTTTCCGGATTCCGTGATTTCGCTTCTCAATTATAGTTATATTTTACTTTTTTGTTCCCCGGAATCATTTTTTATTATTGGTAATATTGTCATGGAGAGCCGAATACGTTCATTCATTTTACGGGTTGGTAGTGTTTCAATTCTGTTAAAATTCAAAGTGTGGATGAAAAAAATTCGACCAGTGCGCGAGATTTCGGTCGTTTGATCCGCTGATGCCTTGGGATGCGCCGGAGGCATCTGCCGTCGAAGTACGAACGCCGCAGGGCTCTTTTCATGCTGATGTGGCGGCGGCAATAGAAAGCCCGGAGCGCATATTCGCGCCCCGGGCCATTAGAACGATAGTTTAATGGGCTCTGACCCTGTTGCTCAGGCCTTGCCCCATCCCCCCGAGGTCGGGGTGATGACGGTGACGGCTTCTCCTGCTTCCAGGATGGTCTGGTCGCAGCCTTCCAGCACTTCGACCGTGCCGTCCAGGCGGCGGACTTCGGTGCGGCCGAGTTCGCCGTCACTGCCGCCTTCCAGGCCTTTCGGATGGATAGTGCGATGGGAGGCGAGGATGGCGCAGTCCATCTTTTCCAGGAAGCGCAGGGTCCGCTTCGTGCCGTCGCCCGCATGCCACTTGCCGGTTCCGCCAGACCCCTTGCGGATATGGAAATCCTCCAGGAGCACGGGGAAGCGGAACTCCAGCACCTCCGGATCGGTCAGGCGCGAGTTGGTCATGTGGACATGGACGCCATCGGTGCCGTTGAAACCGGGACCGGCGGGCGAGCCGGAGCAGATGGTTTCATAGTACTGGTAGGTGTCGTTGCCGAAGGTCAGGTTGTTCATGGTGCCCTGGCTGTTGGCCATGGCACCGAGCGCGGCAAACAGCGCGTTGGTGACGTGCTGCGAGGTTTCCACGTTGCCGGCTACGACGGCGGCCGGATAGGACGGGCGCAGCATGCAGTCGTCCGGCAGGACGATGCGGATCGGCTTGAGGCAGCCGGCGTTCATCGGAATGTCGCCTTCCACCATCACCCGGAAGCAGTAGAGAACGGCCGCGCGGGTCACCGGTTCCGGGGCGTTGAAGTTGTTCGGCTTCACGCCCGAGGTGCCGGTGAAGTCGACGGTCGCCTCGCGGCTTTCCTTGTCGACGGTGATCTTCACCTTGATCACCGAGCCCTGGTCGGTCGGGTATTCGTATTCGCTGTCCTTCAGGGCCGAAATCACCCGGCGGACGCTTTCTTCCGCATTGTCCTGAACGTGGCCCATATAGGCCTGAACCACGTCGAGGCCGAAGTGGGCGACCATTTTCCGCAGTTCCTGGATGCCCTTTTCGTTGGCCGCGATCTGTGCCGACAGATCGGCCACGTTCTGGTGCGGATTGCGGGCCGGGTAGGGGTGGTTGGTGAGCAGTTCCACCAGTTCGGCCTCGCGGAACCGGCCCTGGTCGACGATCTTGAAATTGTCGAACAGGACGCCTTCCTCGTCCACGGTGGTGGCGCGCGGGGTCATGGACCCCGGCGCGGAGCCGCCGACGTCGGCATGGTGACCGCGCGAGGCCGCCCAGAACAGGATTTCCTTGCCATTGTCGTCGAAGACCGGGGAGACCACGGTGATGTCGGGCAGGTGGGTGCCGCCGTTATAGGGCGCGTTGAGGGCGAAGACGTCGCCCGGCTGGATCTGCCCCTTGTTGAGCTTGATTATCGTTTCTACCGAGCGGTCCATGGAGCCCAGGTGCACCGGCATGTGCGGCGCGTTAGCGACCAGGGCGCCATCATGGTCGAAGACCGCGCAGGAGAAGTCGAGCCGCTCTTTGATGTTCACCGAATAGGCGGTGTTCTGCAGGGTCACGCCCATCTGCTCGGCGATCGACATGAACAGGTTGTTGAACACCTCCAGCATGACTGGATCGGCATGGGTGCCGATGGCCTCTGTGCGCGAAAGCGGAACGACGCGGTTGAGGATCACGTGATCCTTGGCGTTGATCTGCGCCTGCCAGCCGGGCTCAACTACGATGGTCGCGTGCGGTTCGATGATCAGCGCCGGACCGTTGACGGTCATGCCGGGTTTGAGCGCGTCGCGCTTGTAGATGTTGCCTTTGTGCCAGGCGCCGTCGGAGAAGAATTTCGTCGCCGTCACCGCTGCGGGGATTTCGCCTGAGAGGCCCAGGTCCGGTTCAGCAATGCCTGCGCCGCCGCCGAAGGTTTCCACCTCCAGAGCCTCGACCACGACCGGCTTTTCCTCATAGGCGAAGCCGAATTGTTTCCTGTGGGCCTCCTCGAAGGCGTAGCGCATGGCGTCGAGGCCCGCGAGATCGACCGGCAGCGGTGTGTCGGTGCCTTCATAGCGCAGATGCACGATGGCACGGGTGTGCCGCGTATCCGGGCCGATCTCCTGGGACTGAAGCTCGGCTTCCGTGATCGCCGCGAGTTCGTCGCGTAGCTTGTCGAGTTCGGGCAGCAGGTTCTGTTCCAGCCGCTTGACCACGGCCTGCTGGCGGCTGGCGCTGATATCGGCCAGGCCCATGCCGTAGGCGGACAGGATGCCGGAGAAGGGGTGTACGATGACCGTAGTCATGCCAAGCGTGTCGGCGACCATGCAACCGGTCTGGCCGCCGGCCCCGCCGAAGCAGGTCAGCGCATATTCGGTGACGTCATAGCCGCGCTGGACGGAGATCTTTTTGATGGCATTGGCCATGTTCTCCACGGCAATCTTCAGGAATCCGTCGGCGACGTCCTCGGGCGACCGGCCGTCGCCGATCTTCTCCGCCAGTTCCGCGAATTTGGTTTTGACGGCGGTTTCATCCAGCGCTTCGTCGCGGTTGGGACCGAAGATCTTCGGGAAGAACTCCGGGGCCAGCTTGCCGGTCATCAGGTTGGCGTCTGTGACCGTCAGCGGGCCGCCGCGGCGATAGCAAGCCGGGCCCGGGTTGGCGCCTGCGGAATCCGGGCCGACCTGGAAACGGCCGTCCTTGTAGTGAAGGATCGAGCCGCCACCGGCCGCGACCGTGTGGATCATCATCATCGGCGCGCGCATGCGCACACCGGCGACTTCCGTTTCGAAGGCGCGTTCATAGTCGCCGTCGAAGTGGCAGACGTCGGTCGAGGTGCCGCCCATGTCGAAGCCGATGATCCTGTCGAAGCCGGCCATCTTGGAGGTTTCGACCGCGCCGACGACGCCGCCGGCCGGACCGGAGAGGATCGCGTCCTTGCCCTGGAACAGGTCGGCTGCGGTCAGGCCGCCCGAGGACTGCATGAACATCAGCCGCGGGCCTTCGCCGAGTTCCTCCTGCACCTGGTTCACGTAGCGGCGCAGGATCGGCGACAGATAGGCGTCGACGATGGTGGTGTCGCCACGGCCGACCAGCTTCATCAGCGGCGAGACCTTGTGGGAAACCGAAATCTGCGGGAAGCCGATCTCGCGGGCGATTTCGGCCAGCTTCACCTCGTGATCCGGAAAGGCGTAGGCATGCATCAGCACGATGGCGATGGAGCGGATGCCGTCGTCATAGGCTGCCTGCAGGGCTGCCTTCGCACCGTCGGCATCGAGCGGGGTTTCCAGTGCGCCGTCGGCACGTACGCGCTCGCCGATCTCGTAGACCTGCTCATAGAGCAGTTCCGGCTTGATGATTTCCTTGGCGAAGATGTCGGGTCGGGCCTGGTAGCCGATCTCCAGCGCGTCGCGGAAGCCCTTGGTGATGAAGAGAGCAGTCCGCTCGCCTTTTCGCTCCAGCAGCGCGTTGGTGGCGACTGTGGTACCCATCTTGACGGTGGCGATCATGTCCGACGGAATCGCTTCGCCGGACTCGACGCCCATCAACTCGCGGATGCCCTGGATGGCGGCGTCACGGTAAGCTTCGGGGTTCTCGGACAGCACTTTGTGGGGGTGGATGCCGCCGTCCGGTGCGCGGCCGACGATATCGGTGAAGGTGCCGCCGCGATCGATCCAGAAATCCCACTTGGCCGTCATGTTCTTACCCTCTTTTCGTTGTCGTCGTCCTGCCGGCATGGCTACCGCATTCCCGCGTGTGGCCGCAAATTCCTTATGCCGCCGCCAGCCTTGGCTTGATCATACGTTTACATTTTATCGATAAATTGTCGATGAAAAAATGCTGAAGCGCTCAATTTCCACCTGTTTAGCCGATTTTAAAGCGATCGCCGTACAGTTGGGTCCCTCACTTGTTTATCGGGATAAGCCGGAGATGGCGCAGACTGAAACTGGAAATCCGGCGAACCGGACCGGCGTCCTGGACCGGATCGAGGGCCTTCTCGGCTCCAGGTCTTTGCTTGAAGGTGTCGCCGTCTTTATCCTGTTTGTGTATGCGGCGCGGATCGGCATCGAGCTGGCGAACCGTCCGCTGGGAATTTCGAACAATTTCTTCAGCGACTTCATCGCCTTCTGGAGCGGGTCTCATTTCGCCTTGCAGGGCGATTTCGTGACACCTTACGATTTCGATGCCTTTGTCGACTTCCAGAAGGAGCTGTTCGGCAAGACCGGTCTCGGGTTCTTCAATCCGCCGACCTGGTATCTTTATATCTTCCCCTTCGCCCTCGTTCCCTATCCGGTGGCGGCGATCGCCTTTCAGGTGCTCGGTCTCACATTGTTGTCCTTTGTCTGCGCGCTGCTTGCCAAGCGCCGTCAGGCGGGATGGATGGCACTTGTGTTTCCGGGGGTGCTCTTTTGTGTCCTTTACGGACAGAATGGGATCCTGAACGCCGTGCTGATCGGCGGTGCGATTGCCGGTCTTGAACGGGGGCGTCCGCTTTTGGCGGGTGTCCTGATCGGGCTTCTGGCCTACAAGCCGCATATGGGGTTGCTCATTCCCTTCGCGCTGTTGGCAGGGCGCGAGTACCGGGCGTTTATCTCCGCAGCCCTGATCAGTGTCGGGATCGCCCTGCTCAGTGTGTTGCTTTTCGGGCTGGAGCCATGGATCGCCTTTCTGGCGAGCATGGATTTCGTGAAGACCTGCCTGCTCGAGGCTTGCGTTCCCATGCAGAAATACGCCTCGCCTTACGGCTTTTTGAGGCAGTTGGGCGTAGATGCCCAAATTGCCATGGGGGTGCAGCTTGTCGCGGCTGGAGGTGTTCTCCTCTCGGTCGTCTGGACCTGGTCGCGTCCGGTGCCGATGGCGTTGAAAGGCGCACTGCTGGTTGCCGGAGCAGGCGTCGCGTCGCCCTATTTTCTCGACTATGACACGGCCCTGCTGGTCGTGCCGCTGGTGCTGATTGCCCGGCTCGGGGTGGACGGCGGTTTCCTGCGCTATGAGCGGGTGTCGCTGTTCGCCCTGACCGCGGCAATGTTCATCAGCCGGGGATACGGTGTGGTCGTCCCGGTCTCGCTGATCGCGCTGGCGCCGGCCGGTTACTTCCTCATTGCCTTGCGCAGGGTTTTTGCGACGGGCAACGCATCCGTTTCCAGATTGCCTCAGAGCCTGACCGCCTAACGGATCAGGAGCGGCATTTCCTGGATATCGTTCCAGGTGAGGTTGCCGGTCTCATCCTTGTAGAGGGTCGGGTGATGGCCCGGCACGATCACCTTTCCCCGGCGCAGGACTTCCTGAATTGCGGCCTTGCCGCGCTTCTGCGGATCGATCTCCATATCCGGAATGCCGGAAAGCGCCTCGCGGGCGGTTTTCAGCGCGTCGGCCGCAAGGACGACGGGTCCGTCTTCCGTGGCAAGCTCAAGCGAGATATGGCCCGGCGCATGGCCCGGGGTCGGGAAGGATGTAACACCGGGCAGGATTTCTGTCTCGCCATCGATCAGCTGTACGTCGCGGTCGGCGAGTAGAGCGGGCAGATAGCGCGGCGTCGCCGGATCGTCCGCGAAGGGCGTTTCGACATAGTTGCGTTCGTCGCGGCTCATCAGGATCGGGGCTTTCGGAAACAGGTCCAGATTCAGGACGTGATCGAAATGTCCGTGGGAGAAGATGAGAAGATCGATGTCATCCAGCGAGAGGTCAAGTTCCGCGAGCCGCTCGCGCAGCATCCGGCGGGTGGTGCCGTGGCCGCAGTCGAACAGCGCCCGCTTGCCACCGGCTTCCACGAGCACGATGGAGGAAATGCCGAAGAATCCGCCTTCAAAAGCGAGGCTCGAGCCCGGGACCAGGATTTCGTAACGGACGGTCATGGCTTCTTCTCCCCCGTCATTCGATCGTCGTGTTCAAGAATTACGCAAACAATCACAATTTGTCGATAAATCGTTGATATTTGTTTCCGCTGCGTCTAGCCTGACATCTGGACCTGGTTCCGCTGTCTTGTCAAAGTGAGGGGCAGTACCATCGGGTTGCCGAACGAGGACAAAAGTCCCACTTCCAAGAGGAGAGTAATATGCTGCTTTCACGTCATTTTTCGAAGGCAGGCGTTCGCCTTGCCGCCGCCGCTGTCATCGGTTTTTCGGGTCTTGCATCCGCTTCCGCGCAGACGAAGTGGGATATGCCGACGCCTTATGGCGACAGCAACTTCCACACGGTCAATATCGCAGAATTCGCCAAGGATGTCTCTGACAAGACCGATGGTTCGCTGACCATTCAGATCCATTCCGCCGGTTCGCTGTTCAAGCATCCGGAAATCAAGAATGCCGTCCGCAAGGGCCTGGCTCCAATCGGCGAAGTTCTGGTGTCGCGTCTGTCCAACGAAGATCCGGTCTTCGGCGTGGATTCCGTGCCGTTCGTGGCAACCTCCTATGATGACGCCTTCAAGCTTTATCAGGCGTCCAAGCCGTTCCTGGAAAAGAAGCTGGCAGATCAGGGGCTGCAGTTGCTCTTTGCCGTGCCGTGGCCGCCGCAGGGCATCTATGCCAAGAAGGACATCAACACCATCGACGACCTGAAGGGCCTGAAGTTCCGCGCCTATAATGCGTCGACCGAACGGATCGCCCAGTTGGCCGGTGCCGTGCCGACCCAGGTGGAAGTGCCGGACCTGCCGACCGCCTTCTCCACCGGCCGTGTCGAAGCCATGATCACCTCGCCGTCGACCGGTGCGAACTCCAAGGCCTGGGACTACCTGGATCATTACTACGATGCCCAGGCCTGGCTGCCGAAGAACATGGTGTTCGTGAACAAGAAGGCCTTCGACGGCCTCAGCGACGCCGAAAAGGCAGCTGTCATGGAAGCCGCCGCCACTGCTGAAACCCGCGGCTGGGAAGCCTCCAAGGCGGAAACGGCAGAAAAGACCCAGATGCTGAAGGATAACGGCATCGCGGTCGCCGCTCCGTCAGCGGAACTGCAGGCATCTCTGAAGGAAATCGGCAAGACCATGGTTGCCGAATGGCAGGACAGTGCCGGTGACGATGGCAAGGCGATCATCGAGGCTTATTCCAAGTAAGTGATCTTATGAAAGAGCCGGGCAAAGCGCCCGGCTCTTGTCGTTTTATGGTTCCTGTCTGCGCGGGAGACCCTGCCTATGCGCGCCTTTCTCAACGGGCTTTACCGTCTGGCCGGCGGGCTGGCCGCTGCCTGCCTCGTAACGATTGCCAGTCTTGTCGTGATCCAGGTTTCCTGCCGGCTCATCGACGGGTTTCGAAAGCTGATCGGCCTCGAACCGCTCGGCCTTCTGGTTCCTTCTCTTGCCGAAATCGCCGGTTTCCTGCTGGTCGGCGCCTCGTTCCTGGCGCTCGCTTCCACGCTGCGCATGGGCGACCACATTCGGGTGTCCATTCTGCTGCAGCATGTGTCGGCGCCGGTCGCGAAGGCTCTTGAGGTCTGGTGCCTCGGTGTGGCGCTGGTGCTTGTCGGGTTCTTCACCTGGCATGCGGGCTGGATGGTCAATGACAGCTATGTCTATCATGAGGTCTCCTTCGGCATCATTCCGATCCCGCTGTGGATCCCCCAACTGGTGATGACCGCAGGGCTGGCCGTTTTCGCGATCTCGATCCTCGATGACTTTCTGCACGCATTGAGGGGCCGGCCGGTCAGTTATCAGGCTGTCGACCGCAGCGATGCGATTGAGGGAGTGGAATAATGGATCTCTCCCTCATCGCCCTGTGCCTGGGGCTGGGCATGCTGGCGGCGCTGGCCACCGGTATCTGGGTCGCCATGGCGCTCTTCGGTGTTGCGTTGATCGCCATGATGCTTCTGGTGTCGGCTCCCGCCGGTCCGGTGCTGGCCACCACCGTATGGGGCGCGGCCAATTCCTGGGATCTGACCGCCCTGCCGATGTTCATCTGGATGGGCGAGATCCTGTTCCGCTCGCGCCTGTCGGAAGACATGTTCGCAGGTCTCTCGCCATGGATGCGCAATCTGCCCGGACGGCTGTTGCATGTGAACATCCTGGGCTGCGGGATTTTCGCCGCGGTCTCCGGCTCGTCGGCCGCAACCACCGCCACCATCGGCAAGATGTCCCTGCCGGAACTCAAGCAGCGCGGCTATGACGAAAGGATGGCCATCGGCACGCTGGCCGGATCCGGCACGCTCGGCCTGCTGATCCCGCCGTCGATCATCCTGATCGTCTACGGGGCGGCCACCGAGCAGTCGATTGCCCGTCTGTTCATGGCAGGCGTCATTCCAGGGGCCATGCTCTGCGTTTTGTTCATGGGCTATGTGATGGTCTGGGCAACGCTCAATGCATCCAAGATGCCGGAAAAGGAACCGCAGATCCCGTTCTGGGACCGGGTCAAGGCGACCCGCCGTCTGTTCCCGGTGATTGCCCTGATTGCCGGAGTGATCGGGTCGATCTATGCGGGCCTCGCCGCACCGACCGAAGCGGCCGCCATTGGCGTGGTTCTGTCTCTGCTTCTGTCCTGGGCGTCCGGCACACTGACGAAAAAGAGCTTCACCGATGCCCTGATGGGGGCGACGCGCACGTCCTGCATGATCGCCTTCATCCTGGCGGGTGCGGCTTTCCTGACTGTCGCCATGGGCTTTACCGGTATTCCCCGGGAACTGGCCGGCTGGATCGGCTCGCTCGGCCTGTCGCCGCTGCAACTGCTGGCCGCGCTCACCGTGTTCTTCATCGTGCTCGGCTGTTTTCTCGACGGGATCTCGGTCGTCGTGCTGACCACGTCCGTGATCCTGCCCATGGTCGAACAGGCGGGTCTCGATCTCATCTGGTTCGGCATCTACCTGGTGCTGGTCGTGGAAATGAGCCAGATCACGCCGCCGGTGGGCTTCAACCTGTTCGTGCTGCAGGGCATGACCGGCCACAACATCTTCAAGGTCGCCCGCATGGCCTTGCCGTTCTTTCTGCTCATGATACTGGCGGTGGTCCTGATCGTGATCTTCCCGGAACTGGCCCTGTGGTTGCCCCAGAACATGATGTCGCATTAGAAGGGGCGCGAAGAAGCCAGCCGGTTGCGAGGCGGTTGGGAAGACAAGGAAATATCCAATGAGTGACAAGACGCCGGACCAGCCCGCCAGTATCGGCCCTGTCGTGTCGTCGGCCCATCTGGCCTCCGGCGCCATGCCGGCGCTTTCCGAAGTCGAGTTCGCGGTGACCATGATGGTCAATGCCTATCACCGTTGGATGGTGCGCTGCATGGCAGCGTCGGGCACCGAAGGCATGAGCCCGCTCGACGTTCTTGTCCTGCATACGATCAATCATCGCGGACGCCCGAAGACCCTGTCCGACATCTGCCTCGTGCTCAATATCGAGGACACGCACACGGTGACCTATGCGATGAAGAAGCTTGAAAAGGCGGGCCTCATCAAATCCGGCCGTCGCGGCAAGGAAAAGACGGCCGAAATCACCGAAAGCGGGGAAACAGCCTGTCTGGAATACCGCCGCCTGCGGGAGGCGCTTCTGGTCAAGCCGATGAAGGCGCTCGGGCTCGACGAGAATGAGCTCTCCCGCCTTGCCGCAACCCTGCGCCTGGTTTCGGGCAATTACGACCAGGCCGCCCGCGCTGCTGCCGCCATGTGATATCGGTCAATCGAATCCGGAGCAAAGGGATCGACCGTTATCCAGTCCTTGAACATTACAAATATTCTTGTAATGTCGAAATATGAAGGATGACACCGCCATAGCCGCATTGGCCGCGCTTGCCCAGGAAGACCGGCTCGCGGCGTTCCGGCTTCTGGTGAAGGCGGGGCCGAACGGCCTGGCGTCGGGCGATGTTGCGGACAGGTTGTCGGTGGCGCCGACGCGCATGTCTTTCCACCTTTCGGCGCTCGAACGCGGCGGGCTGGTAACGTCCCGCCGCGACGGACGGCGGATCTATTATGCGGTTTGTTTCGACCGGATGCGCGGTCTGCTCGGGTTCCTGACTGAGGATTGCTGCGGAGGCAGACCGGAAATTTGCGGCGTCGAGGCGCCGGCCAATACAGAAGGCTTATGAGCACATGACGATTACCATCTACCACAACCCGAAGTGCGGCACCTCACGCAACACGCTGGAAATGATCCGCAAGGCGGGTGTCGAGCCGACCGTTGTCGAATATCTGAAAACCCCGCCGAGCCGTGAGGAACTGGTCAGCATGATCAAGCGCATGGGCCTTCCCGTCCGCGATGTGCTGCGCCAGAAGGGGACGCCCTACGACGAACTGGGGCTGGCTGAGGACAAGTGGTCGGACGATGAATTGATCGATTTCATGATGGAGCATCCGATCCTGATCAATCGGCCGATCGTGGTGTCTGAAAAGGGCGTGCGCCTGTGCCGGCCATCCGAAACGGTTCTGGAACTTCTGCCTCAGGACATCGGAGACTTCGTCAAGGAGGACGGCGAGGTGGTGAAGAAGGGCGCGTGACGGTGACGACAGGAAAGCCAGACTGTTCCGATCTTCCCAACATCGACTCCGAACACTTCAGGGCGATCGACCTGCAGAAGCTGGAAACGTCTGAAGATCTGAGCCATCCGCCGCGTATCCTGTTGCTCTACGGGTCCCTGCGCGAACGGTCCTACAGCCGGTTCCTAACCCAGGAAGCGGCGCGGTTGCTACGGACGTTCGGGGCGGAGACCCGGATTTTCGATCCGTCCGGTCTGCCGTTGCCGGACGATACCGGGCCGGAGCATCCCAAGGTGCAGGAACTTCGGGATCTGAGTGCCTGGTCGGAAGCCCAGGTCTGGTGTTCGCCGGAACGCCATGGGGCCATGACGGGGATTATGAAGTCCCAGATCGACTGGATCCCGCTCAGCCTCGGCGCCGTGCGACCGACCCAGGGCAAGGTGTTGGCGCTGATGCAGGTTTCCGGCGGGTCCCAGTCGTTCAACGCACTCAATCAGATGCGAGTGCTCGGTCGCTGGATGCGCATGGTCACGATCCCGAACCAGTCTTCCGTACCCAAGGCTTTCCAGCAGTTCGACGAGGACGGACGGATGATGCCGTCCGGGCTTTATGACCGTGTGGTCGATGTCATGGAGGAGCTGATGAAATTCACGCTGCTCCTGCGTGGTCGGAAAGACAATCTGGTCGACCGCTATTCGGAACGCAAGGAAACCGGAGAGGATCTGATTGCGCGGGTGAACCGGTCGACCAACGGCTGACGCTCAGCCCGCGGCACTGACGGGAGACTGTGGTTGTGCCTCCTGCTCTTCGTCCACTGCCTGGATCTCCGCATCGGCCAGTTCTTCGGCTGCCTGTGCGATGCTGGCATGCGCCTTGGTGTGAGCCATCGCCGGCCGCGGGTCGTTGCGGGCCATGAAGTTGGCATGGGCTTGCACCGATCCCGGGCGGCCGAAGAGATAGCCCTGAACGAGATTGCAGCCGGCCGCGCGCAACAGGGTAACCTGTTCCTGGTTTTCCACGCCTTCGGCGGTGATCATGACATCGAGGGAGCGGCCGAGGCCGATGATCGAGGTGACGATGGCATCGGTGCCTGCGTCCTTGCCCAGATTGTGGATGAAGGACCGATCGATCTTGATCTTGTCGAAGGGGAAACGGCTCAGGTAGCTCAGCGACGAATAACCTGTGCCGAAATCGTCCATGGCGATCGACACGCCCATATCGCGGATCTGGTTGAGGGTTTCAACGACCGCGTCGGTGTTCGAAATCAGCAGACTTTCCGTGATCTCGATTTCCAGGCGCGACGGATCGAGTCCGGAGTCCCGCAGGGCCCGCGCAACCTTTTTGTGGGTCTCCCCGGCCATGAACTGGGCCGCCGAAACGTTGACGGCGACACGAAGGCTCTTGTCCGGCCAGCCGGCGGCCTCCTGGCAGGCGCGGTTCAGAACCCAGTCGCCGATCGCCTCGATCAGACCGCTGTCCTCGGCCACCGGAATGAAGATATCGGGCGAGATCGATCCCTTGGTCGGATGTTCCCAGCGAATGAGGGATTCGTAGGCTTTGAGCTGGTTGTCGGTCAGAGAGTATTGCGGCTGGAACAGAAGCTCGAACTGATCGAATTTCAGGGCCTTGACCAGGCCGGCCTCGATTTCCTTGCGCTTCAGCGCATCGGCGTCCATCTCCGGCGTGTACCAGGCGAAGGTGGAACGACCGGAATGCTTTGCCCGGTAAAGGGCCAGGTCGGCGCAGTGGAGCAGGCGCGATGAGCGCCAGTTGCCGTCGCTCGCCCGAGCAATGCCGATCGACAGGGAGATCTTGATATCCTTGCCGTCAATGACACAGGGGTGCTTCGTAGCCGCAAGCATGTCGGAGGCGAGTTTGGTCAGGCGGGCCACGTCGGAAACGGACTGAATCATGACGGCGAATTCGTCGCCCGACAGGCGGGCCACCAGATGGTCGCCAAAGACGGAGCGAAGGCGGTCGGCGATGATCTGGAGGAAGATGTCGCCGGTCCCGTGGCCGTAGGTGTCGTTGATTTCCTTGAACTTGTCGACGTCGATCAGCATCACGCCCATGTTGCTCGCCTTGGCATGAGCCAGACGCAGGGACTCGTTCAGACGTGCGTTGAACACCGCCCGGTTCGGCAGGCCCGTGAGAGCGTCGTGGTGAGCGAGAAATTCGATATCGCGGTTCGTCTTGACCTGATCGTGGAAGCGCATCCACAACAGGAAGGCTGCGAACAGGAACGACGCCAGGCACAGGCCAGCAATGATGCCGCTGCTGATCAGGGTAATGATCGACAGGCTTTCAATCCGCTCGGTGTTGTCCAGGAGGACCACCAGAGCGCCGCGGACCATCCCTTCCGCATCCTGCTGCGGGAAAATAAGGAAAGAGGCTGTTTCGAGTTTGCCCCACCAGGTCAGTTCGACGTTCGTATAAGGGCCGGTTCTAAGCTCAACCTGATTCAGAGCCTTCTGCAGACCGAGGGGCCGTCCGTCGAAGGTCGTTGGCTTGGTGTCTTTCGCAAAGACTTCGGCAAGGCGGTTGGCAAAGCGTGGCCCCTGTTCGATATCGGTCAGGGAGACGAAGCGATTGGCGACGACATAGGACGGCTGCAGCGCTGCTGACATGAAGGAGAGCAGCTTTTCGGACATCTGCAGATCCGGAACCCGGATCGGTTTGTCGCTATTCGCTCCGGTGCCGGCTTCGGTCTTGAGACGGAGTCCCGCACCCGTCGGCGCGCTTTCCGGAAGCATGGAGTAGAAGTCGTCCGTCAGCCCGGCCGAGATGACAGCCGAGGGAACGTGCTCGGCCGTCTGTTCGATATTTCGAACCAGCAACCAATGGGTTAGCAGGCGGTTGCTTGCATAAACACCGAATGCAAGCAGCAGGACCAGCGCCATTGTGACGCTGAATACGACCGTACTGCTTCTGGCGGAGCCATTTTTCATTTACGCAAAACTCTGTAAATCTACCAATCGTCGACAGGCTACACCGGATAGGTTTAGCCATCGTGAATCTCTGCAATTCCTCCTTTTCCTGCGGATCGTCTTTTTTAAACGTTTGAAACTGCCCTTGCCGGAATGCCAGAATTGGGACTGAATGACTGTCACCCCTTCTTTTCATCTCAACGACCTGCCGATAAAACCTGATGACCCCCACGCGAAGCATGCGCTGCCAGGCATGAAGGGGACAGTCCTTGGCCGGGACAGACGCAAAGCCAGGAGCCGTATGTGAGCGTTTGGAGCAGTTTGGAGACGATCGTTGCCGCCATTCAGACCGGCGGGGCGCAGGTTGTCGACCGCCTGGTGCAACTGGTGCTCTCCAGACCGGAAGGAACCAACCGGGTGGCCTTTACCGTTGCAATGATCGCGCTCTCGGCCAAGATGGCGAAGGCCGACGGTGTGGTCACGACCGACGAAGTGCTCGCCTTCCGTGACCTGTTTCATGTGCCGCCGGGCGAGGAACGGAATGTGATCCGCCTGTTCAACCTGGCGCAGCAGGATGTTGCCGGATTTGAGGTCTATGCCAAGAAGCTGGCTGATCTGTTTCCTTACGATCGCAAGACCCTGCTCGATATTCTCGACGGCCTGTTTTACATCGCCAAGGCCGACGGTGTCGTTCATCAGGACGAGATCAGCTACCTTGCACGGGTTGCCGAGGTGTTCGGCCTGGACGATCGTGAGTTTTCCAGGGTGCTGGCACGCCATGTGCGGGAAAACAGCAACCCTTACGAAGTGCTCGGGCTCGGGCCGGAAGCCAGCGACCAAGACTTGAAGACGAAATACCGGAGTGAGGTGCGCGATACCCATCCGGACCGGCTGATCGCGCGCGGTGTTCCGGAAGAGTTCGTCCAGATTGCCAATGATCGGTTGGCGGCGCTGAATGCGGCCTGGGCCCAGATCTGTGCGGAGAGAGGCCTATGAGCATAGCCACCGATACTGGCGTGAAGGCCAGAGTTCATCCGTCCCCCAATCACAACGACCGCGCCGGCGGCGGGCCGATCGACATGCTGATCCTGCATTATACCGGCATGCCGGATGCGGAAGGCGCCTTGCGGCGGCTGTGCGATCCGCGCGCGGAGGTGTCGGCCCACTACCTGGTCTACGAGGACGGTGCCATCGTCCAGTGCGTACCGGAAGCCCGGCGGGCCTGGCATGCGGGAAAAAGCTTCTGGAAGGGCGAAACCGATATCAATTCCCGCTCCATTGGCATCGAGATCGTCAATCCGGGCCACGACGGCGGCTATCCTGATTTTCCGCAAGCCCAGATCGATGCGGTGATCGAACTGGTCCGGGATATCTGCTCCCGCCATTCCATTCCGCCCTGGCGGGTGCTGGCGCATTCGGATGTCGCGCCCGACCGGAAGTCGGATCCGGGTGAGAAGTTTCCGTGGGGCCTCCTCGCGCAGCAGGGCCTCGGCCACTACGTGGAGCCGGTTCACGCGTCCGGCGGTATTTTCATGCAGGAAGGGGACAGCGGGCAGCCGGTCGAAGCGATCCAGTCCATGTTTGCCATCTACGGCTACGATGTCAGAATCAACGGCGTTTTCGACGAGCGGACCAGGAATGCGGTGATCGCCTTTCAGCGGCATTTCCGCCAGGAGAAAGTCGACGGGATCGTCGACCAGTCGACCGTGGAGACCCTTCATGGCCTGCTGGCGTCATTGCCGTCACTGAACGTGTAAATTCGGTTTTCGGCGGGTTCGCCTTTTGCCGGATCCCTGCCTTATTCTGCCCTGTCTTTGCCCGAAAGGGGGCACGTTCCGCGCAAATTGCGTAAAAACCTCCCTAAAACACTGCGAGAATCCGTAATATTTTGAAATATTTCGTGAATTGAGCGGGCCGATTTTCGTCCCATAGAGCCGTCATGTCTCTGCGCCTCGAATGAATTCCTCAACTACCCAACAAGAATAAGGACACAACGAATGTTGCGGTCTATGAAAACACTTGTCGGAGCGCTCTGCCTTTTTGCCTCCGCCTTCTCGCTTTCCGCGCATGCGGATGAGGTCCCCAGCTCTGGCCTGAAAGCCTTCATTTCCGGAAAATTCGGAACCGATGCCGCAGACAAGACCCCCGGTGCGAAGAAAAGCCGAAATGCGTATGAGCGCGGCAAGAGCGCCGCGCGGACCAAGAATTATGCCCGGTTGATCCGCAAGGCTGCCAAGAAACACGGGGTGCCGGAGCGCGTCGCATTGGCTGTGGTTCAGGTCGAAAGCAATTTCAACCCGCGGGCGCGCGGCCGCGCGGGCGAGATCGGGCTGATGCAGATCAAGCCTGCGACCGCGCGTGGGTTGGGATTCCGGGGCGCTTCCAAGGCCCTCTACGACCCGCAGACCAATCTCGAATGGGGCATGCGCTATCTTGCCGGCGCCCACAAGAGGGCGTCCGGTGATCTGTGCGGGACGATCCTGCGTTACAACGCCGGACATTTCGCAAAGCGCATGAATCCGGTGAGCAGCCGGTACTGCCGCAAGATCAAGGCGATCCTCGCTTCCACCTGATACAGCCATCCTTCAGCGATACGTTTTCAGCCTGCCGGCACACTTGCCGCGCAGGCTGTTTTCGTTTTCGGAGGAGACGTCAGGCGCGCGCTTTTCCGACGATCGGCCGACCTCGACCTGTTCGTCACTCAGTCGGCGGCTAGACGGTGTAAGAAACTGTGTTCAGGCCGTTTCAAGAAAAACGGCCGCGGTTTCCGCCGCAAGCAGAATGGAATCATTATCGACCTCTGCTGTCGCCATGGCGTTGAGGCCGAACAGGACTGAGGTCATGTAGGCGTGGATCGCATCCGCGTCCATCCGCATGGGGCGGCCGGCCTGTTCCACGAGCAGGGTTGCCTTGTCCGCGATGCGAAGCATGACGTATTCGGCCATCGACTGCAGCTTTTTCGCATGATCCGGACAGAGTTCGGGAGGCGCGGCAAGGGCGGACAGAAGCAGGCAGCCCCGTCCGTTGTTGCTGGTCATAAAAGCTCCAACCTGGCGCAGCATGCCGGAGAGGCCGGCGCGCGGATCCGGGTTCTGTTCCAATTCGCCTACGACCAGCTTCGTAACGTCATCGACATAGCGCTCCATGGCCGCGATGAAGGCGCTCTCCTTGTTGCCGAAGGCAGCATAGAAGCTGCCGCGTTTGATGCCGATGGCCGCCTGGAGGTGGTCGATGGAGGTCGCCTCGTAGCCACGGCTCCAGAACTCTTCGACGAAGGCATCGATTGCGGTGTCGTTGTCGAAACTTTTCGGGCGGCCTACCATTGTTACTCCATTGGGCGACGCATGACTCCGGATTTACAGGTGTCGGTTTCTGGCATGTTGTATCAGTCCGAACCAATATCACATCGTATCAATACCTAGGCCTACTCACACTTCGGTGAGGGTTTGGCTGTGGTCGTCGGGGTGTTTTTGAAAGGAGAATCTCAAAATTTCTGCAAGCGAATATATAAACTGCGAGATATTGCCGTTTTAATTCATTTCTCCGAATTGAGTAGCGGTCCGGACCGGTTGTAGCAGTGGAGATTTCGCTTGAGGGTCGGACTGACGGTTGCGATAGTTCCGCGGCGAAGGATAAGTGGCTTCAAAACCAGTTAACCGGTTCCAATGCATCTGGTCGAACCGTAAGGGAGATGGGTTTTGGAGACTGTTTTCGGGCTGGCGGTTATCGTTGCTCTGATCCTTGTCGTTTTGCCCTTTATACTTGCATTCCAGATCTCCGGCTTGAACAGGAAGCTCGGCAGGCTTCAGGCGGAGTTGAATGGTCTGAAAGCCGAGGTCCGCGGCGATCGGCCGAGAGCCGAACGCGACCCGAGTTCGGACCGGGCGACCAGCCCGGACGAGGGGGCAGCGTCACCGGATGAAAAACCGCAAACGGCAGCGCAACCCGAACAATCCGAAGCCAGTGCCGATGTCCGCGCCGGTGCCAGTGCTGACGTCGAACCCCGTGCCGAGGTGCCGGAAACTTCGATCCCCAGCCCCGGAGCGCCAGTCCGGGAAACCATCATCGGGGGCAAATGGACCGTTTGGGCCGGGGGTGTCACGCTGGCCCTGGGCGGCGTGTTCCTGGTGAAATACGCGATCGAAAACAGCATTCTCGGTCCCGGAGCCCGGCTTGTTCTGGGTGCTCTGTTCGGCCTTGTTCTGCTCGCTGCCGGGGAGTGGAGCCGGCGTAAACCGGGCCAGTTTTCCTTTCCCGGTTTCGAGGTCGCAAACATACCGGCAACCCTGACCGCAGCCGGCACGGTGGCGTTGTTCGCGGTCACTTTTGCGGCCCATGGTCTTTACGGGTTTATCGGCCCCGGACCGGCCTTTCTGCTGCTCGGGGCTTTGGCGCTGATGACAATGCTGGCCGCCCTGCTTCATGGAGCGGCCCTCGCGGCACTCGGTATCCTCGGCAGCTATGCCGTGCCGTTCATGATCAATTCGCCAAACAGTGCGCTTTTCCCGGTGGTCTTGTATGTTCTCGCCGTGTCGGCGGCGGGCGTTGCGATCGGCAGGTTCCGCCTGTGGCTCTGGCTCGCCGGCAGTGCGATCGCAGGGCTTCTGGCCTATGCGGTCCTGTTTGAAATCGGAGCCTCCGACGGCGATCGGCTGTTGCTGATCCTCTATGCGGCGGGCGGCATTGCGATTGCCTATTTCGGCTTCGTCTGGAAACTGTATCCAGCCGAACCGCAACACGCGGAACCGGTCGACCATGCGGCGACGATCGTCCTGTCGCTATTTGCCCTGCCGCTGGCTGCCCATGTTCAGTTCCCCCATGCGGGCGGCGCCTATCTGGTGGAAGCCGTCCTTCTGATCGTTCTGCCGTTTGCTGCCGTTTATTTTCATTCGGCCTTGCGTTACGTCCTGTTCGCGCCGCTGCTCGCCGCTCTTTGGTCCTATTATCGCATGGGCGTGCCTCTCAATGTCTCCGACGTTCTCGTTGGCCCCGGCTATGGTTCCTGGCCGGGGATCATCACGCCACTGCCGGCAGAATACCGGGAGGCATTGTCCGCGTTTTCGCTTTTCGGCGCCTGCGCGGCCGTCGCCATGATTGCGCTGGCCTCCATCGGTTCCTGGCGTTCCGCAGCCAGGACTTACCTTGCCAGCGGCGCGGTGCTGGGTGCGCTGGGTCTGGTATCGATCGCCTATCTGCGGGTCGAGAGCTGGCAGGTCTCCTGGAGCTTCGCCGGTCTGGCACTGGCACTTTGCGTCGTATTCTTCCTGATCGCGGACCGGTTGAAACGCGATGCGGGCCTATCGGAGAACGTGGGCGCCTGTGTTGCCGCCTGGCTGGTCGGCGCTCTTTCGGCGCTCACGCTTGCGGCCTGTTTCGCCCTGGAGGAAGCCGCTCTGACAGTTGCGCTCGGTCTCCTGGTGCCATCCTTCGCCCTCGTTTACCGGCGCTATCCGGAACCCGCGCTGAGATTTCTGACTGCCTTTGCCGCGATACCCTATGTGCTGCGCCTGATCTGGGATCCGTTCATCGTCGGCGAAGCGCTGGGCACGACGCCGGTCTTCAACGCGCTGCTTTACGGCTACGGCGTTCCCTGTCTCGGCTTCGTCTTCTCCGCATTCCTCCTCACCTCCAGGGGACACGACAGGTCCGCGGGGCGGATGCAGGCCGTTGCCATCGTCTCGGTGGTGGTCACCCTGGCCATGCTGGCCCTGCACTGGGTGGATCCGCATTTCCGCTTCGACGCGTGGCAGGCGAAATTTCAGGCGGCGGCGATGCTGGTCATTATCGGCGGCGCGGTCTCGCTCGGTCTTACGCGATTTCTGCCGGGGGAACGCGGGACCGTGCTGGAGCAAGCGCCGATCTGGATCAGCGCGGCCGGCATGGTCTATGGCGCATTCACGCTGTTCGTCGAGTTCAATCCGCTTTTGACCGGCGCTCCAGTCGGAGCGGGGATCGTCGTCAACTGGGTGAGCTTTGCCTACGGCCTGCCGTTCCTGCTGTTCGGCATCCTCGCCCGGCAGGCGTGGCGGGTGCGACCGAAGCCTTATGTTCTGGCCGTTGCCATCTTTTCGGCCGCGATGGGGTTTGCCTTCGTCAATCTCACCATCCGCAACATTTTCAGTCCGGACTATCTGCTTGCCGAACCTGTTTCAGACCTGGAAAATTACGTCTATTCCATTGTCTGGCTCGTGATCGGTGTCGCCTGTCTTCTTGCCGGACTGATCAGGACTTCTCTTTTCCTGCGTCAGGTCTCCGGCGTGGTGATCGGCCTGGTGGTGCTCAAGGTGTTTCTTGTCGACATGTCGGCGCTGGAAGGCGTCCTGCGGGCGCTCTCGTTCATCGGGCTCGGCCTGACGCTGATCGGCATCGGTTATCTCTACCAGCGAATGTTGTTACGGCCTTCGGAAGGTTCCAGGGACAAAGCGGCCGAAGCGGCGGACATTTGATCCGCCTTGCTTGACCTGGTGTGCAATCCCAAATATGGCAGCAGAACCAGTCGGCCGGACAGCCGCTGCCGCAAGTGCCGAAAGGCCGTGGCGGAGGAAAGTCCGGGCTCCACGGAGACACGGTGCCGGGTAACGCCCGGCGAGGGCGACCTCAGGGAAAGTGCCACAGAAAGCAAACCGCCGCGGCCCTGTTCGCGGTAAGGGTGAAAGGGTGGGGTAAGAGCCCACCGCGCCGCCGGTAACGGGGGCGGCACGGCAAACCCCACCGGGAGCAAAACCGAATAGGGGCAGCATGGGCGCAAGCCCGGCCGGTTTCCAGGCTCGCTGCCCGGGTTGGTTGCTAGAGGCGTCCGGTAACGGCCGTCCCAGATGAATGGCTGTCACGTCCGCGCAAGCGGGCCATACAGAACCCGGCTTACAGGCCGACTGGTCCTTTTTTCGCTTTTTCGGGGCGGTTCGGTTTCGCGGCGAAAAGAAAAAGCGCCCATCCGAGCGCTTTTCCAGTTTGAGACGGTTTTTCTGGCCGAACTTCGGTCTTCTCCGTCTCCGTTCGGGCGACTTGATGCACCCGCCGATCCATGTTCTGCCGTTCAGCCCGCCTGATATTGCGGGGCGCTGGCCAGGTAGGTGCCGTAGGCCTTGGCGTTCGGGTAGGAGAACTGTTCGGCGAGGGGATTGGAGCGTTTGTGTTTTCGCGCACCGATATCCGCCAACAGCTCGTCGAAATGCTTGAAGTGGAACGGCGCCGAGCACAGGCCGCCGTAGATCTGCGCGGCGGGGCGTTCGTTGCGTCTCCAGTTCAGCATCATCTCGATGTTGTCGCGCATCTCTTTGTCGGTCGGCTGGTGAGCCAACTGGCCGTCACAGTACCGGACTAGCCAGTTCGCGATCATTTCGGCCGACAAGACCGTGCAGAAGCTGGAATTGAAGCCGACGAAGCCCATGTCGGGCAGGTCGGGGTTTACGGATAGTCGGTAGACCCGGTACTGCCCGTCCGGTTCGATCAGCTTGTCCTGGTACTCTTTAGAAAGATACGGCACGCCGAGCTTCCAGCCGACAGCCAGGATGGAGAGGTCGCAAGGCACCTTGTCGCCGTTGGTCAGAACCGCGTGTCCGGGTTCGTAGTGGTCGATGGTGCCGCGAACCGGTTTGATCGAACCGTCGTTGAAGCTCTCGAAGAGGCCGGGGGTCACGATGGGCACCGAGCAGGAGACATCCTTTTCGATCGGCACATCGGGCACCATGTCCCATTTCTTCAGCCTGAGCTGGGTCTTGAGCAGCATCTCCAGACCGCGGAAATTCGCCCAGATCAGGGGCTTGAACACGGCGGCGATGACCCGTGCGAGCGCCGAGCGTCCCCACGAATTGAACTGCTGTTCCTGCGCGCGCATGTAGAGCAGGCGTTTGAAATTGATGCCGCCGACGAAGTAGGGGATCCGCCAAACCGGTTCCCGATAGACGAGCGTGACCGACTTCGCGCCGTTCTTTGCGGCATTCACCGCGATATCCGTGGCCGATTTCGAACCACCCAGCACCACCACATTCTTGCCTTCCGCCATCGTGCTGTCGGTGTATTCGGAGCTGTGAATGACCGAGCCTCCGGCCGCGGTGAATTCGTCCTGACCGGGATGGGTGATGATGTTCTTGTCGGAAAACTGGCCCGTGCAGACCGCGACAAAGTCGAAATTCTGCTCCCAGGTCTTGCCCGCTGCTTCCAGCGTCAGTGTCCAGCCGGGTTTCCCGTCCGCGCGGCGGTCCATCGACAAGACGTTGGTGTTCAACTGGAACAGCCGCGCGAGCTTGTGTTTGTCGGCGTAGGAATGCAGGTACTTGTGGACCTGCGGTCCCTTGGGCCATTCCGGATAGTCGTCCGGCATGGGCAGGTCCGTATAGCAGTACAATTCCTTCGGCGACTGGGTCTGCACGTCCGGATAGGACCGCGACAGTTCCCAGACGCCGCCGAAATCGTGACTGCGTTCAAAACCGATGACGCGGTGGCCGCGTTCGTCGAAAGCCTTGGCAGCCGCAAGACCGCTCACGCCGCCGCCGATGACGGCGACAGTCTTTCTGTTGATCATGCTCATGTTCCTTTCGCGTGACGCCGGGAGGTATCAGGCCTGATCGGGCGGCGGCAGGAAGTCGACTTCGTGCAACGCGGACAGGCGCACGAGTTCGGCCGGGTCGGTCACGCCGTCGAGCGCGATGAACAAGTCGAAGAGCTTGCGCGAAGGGGCTACCCCGAACACGCAGGTCGCGGTTTTGCCCGAGCGATTGAAGATGCCATGGGCCTCGCCCATCGGCATGCGTATGGTATCCCCCGGGCCGGCCTTGTGGACCTGGCCGCCCATTTCGACTTCCAGGTTGCCGTCCAGCATGACGATCCATTCGTCCTGCGTCGGGTGGATATGCGGCGGGACAAAGGTGTCCACCGGGATCACGGCGTGCCAGACGAAGGCATTGGTGCTGAGGAGTTTCGGCGTGTAGGTGTGGCCGACGACGTTCCAGGCGAGGTTGTCCAGACCGGCATCCGCGCCGGTTATTCCTGCTCCATGTTTCATAGCTGTCCCCTTTTTTATGGTTTGACAGCCGTGAGCCTAAGTCTGCCGCGACGCATTCTTTTATCCAGATTGCGAAATTACTTGAGGGGTGGCGGCAAATTGCCACCTTGCATCTTGTCGGCCCGCTTGCAGCCTGACTTTGCGGCATCTAAGCTTTTCCGATGTTGGCTGAAGATCAAAGGACCGTGCCGCTCAGCAGGTTTTGCCGGTTTCAGACGGCCGATCTCGATGAGGCACGCGAAATCGTCGCGCGGAACTTTTGCGCCCATCGCCTTGATAGGGCTTCGGGCGGCGGTCGCTTCGATGCCTGTCAGAACCGGGTGGAGGGCCGGTCGATCTCGCTGAATTACATCCGCTACGGTGCGGATGTGGAGATCGAGCCGGGCGAGCTCGACAGTTTCTTCCTGATCCAGATACCGATTGCCGGACATGCCACTATCCGCAACGGCCGGACGACCGTCTCCTCTAACACGCGCATTGCCTCGATCCTCAATCCGGACCGGCACACCGCCATGCGGTGGCATGCCGGATGCGAACAGCTGCTGCTGCAGATCGACCGCGACTTCGTTTGCGACGTTGCCGAACGGATGGCGGGGGCGCCCCTCGACCGCGGTGTCCGGTTCTCGCCCCGACTGGATTTTGAAAAGACGGGGACGCGTGACTGGTTCGCCAAGCTGCGGGCCGTGGTGCGTGCCGCCGAGGCCGGTGCGGTCTTTACCGGCCGTGACGGATTGCAGCAACGGCTGGTCGAAGAAAATCTCATCGTGCATTTGCTCGACACGCAGCCCAGCGGCATTTCGCCCCTTCTGGAGCGCCCGATCTGCAGTTCCGCTCCGGCGGTGTTGAAACGGGCGCTTGCCATTATCAACGAGCGGTTCGCGGATCCCCTGACCCTGCTTGATATCGCAACGGCCGCGGGAACAACTCCGAGGACGTTGCAGCTGGTCTTCAGGAAGGAATTGGGAAAGTCCCCGATGGAATGCCTGCAGGACCGCAGGCTGTGTTTCGCAAGGCATTTGCTTATTTCAGATGAGGGGCAAAGAAGCGTCGGGGATGCGGCTCATCTTTCCGGCCATAGGCATTTCGGGCGGTTCTCAAGCGGCTACAGGCAGCGTTACGGCGAACATCCAAGGCAGACCCTTCAAAACGCGAACGCCTTTTGAGCCTCAACAGCCCCTGTTTTCAAGGCTGACCGTCGGCTGTTTCGGCCGGCTTCTCCCCCGATTTCGGGCTTCCGGACTCCGATTCCCGACTTCTGTCAAGGCTTCGTTAATCTTAACAGGATCAAAATCGCTTTGATTGCTGACACTTGTCCGTAAGCAGGTCTACGACCATGGGATTCCATTGACGTCCCATGAGATCCCATGGTATCCCATAAAAACCCAGAATGGGGATTGGCGGCCCATATCAGGGCGGTCACGGCGGCTCATATTTGGTGTCGATCCAGGTCGGAAACCGGCCGTCTTCTTTCATTCAGGGGGAAACTTGGGCTTGGTCAGGCATTTTTGCCTGCTTAGAGGGGTGTTATGGCCGGTTTTGTGTCGCATTTTACCAACCGGCTGGATGCCAAGGGTCGCGTGTCGATCCCGGCACCCTTCCGTGCGGTTCTTGCGCGCGACGGTTTTGAAGGCCTCTACTGCATTGCCTCTCCCCATTGTCCCGCCATCGATGCGGGCGGCAACGACCTTCTGAGCGAAATCCAGACCCGGCTCGACGCCTTTGCCAAGCTGTCGCCGGATCACGATGCCCTGGCCGTTGCCCTTTTCGGCGCCAGCGAGACGCCGAAGATCGACGGCGATGGCCGGATCATGATTTCCGACATGGTGCGGGACCACGCCGGGGTCACCGATCAGGTCACCTTTGCCGGTCTGGGTTACAAGTTTCAGATCTGGGAGCCGGAAAAGTTTCGCGAGCATCGCGCGGAGGCCCAAAAGCGCGCGCTTGCGATGTTGTCGGGGCAGGTGGTCCCGACACCCTTGCCAGGAGGGCCGGCATGATGGCGCTGAGCGAAAGAAGCCCTGCTTCGGATGCCGGCGGACCTGTGCGTCATGTGCCGGTTCTCCTGAAAGAGGTTCTCGAGTATCTCGATCCGAAATCCGGCGAGGTGATCGTCGACGGAACCTTCGGGGCCGGCGGCTACAGCCGCGCGCTTCTGGATGCCGGTGCATCCGTCGTCGGCATCGACCGCGATCCGGATGCGATTGCAGGCGGTCAATCCCTGGTCGATGAGGCCAAGGGTCGGCTGACACTCGTTCCCGGCCAGTTCGCCGATCTGGACACTCATGCGCGTGCTGCCGGTTTCGAACATGTCGACGGCGTGGTTCTGGACCTCGGTGTGTCGTCGATGCAGCTCGATCAGGCGGAGCGGGGATTTTCCTTCCTGCGCGACGGACCGCTCGACATGCGCATGGAGCAGGCCGGTCCGTCAGCGGCCGACGTGGTCAACCGGATGCCGGTGAAGGACCTGATCCGCGTCATCGGCCTGCTCGGCGAGGAAAAGCGGGCGACGACCGTTGCCCATGCCATCGATAATGCGCGCAAGGAAAAGCCGTTCGATCGGACTGCGGAACTGTCCGCCCTGATCGAAAAGGTGCTCGGACGGTCGCCGAAAAAGGCGCAGATCCATCCGGCAACCCGGACGTTCCAGGCGCTGCGCATCTACGTCAACGGCGAACTGCATCAGGCGGCCAGGGCGCTTGGCGCCGCCGAGAGGTTCCTGAAGCCCGGCGGGAGGTTGGTTCTGGTCAGCTTCCATAGCCTGGAAGACCGGATCGTGAAGCGGTTCTTCCAGGACCGCACCAAAACCCGTGGCGGCGGCTCCCGGCACATGCCGGAAGAAGACGTGCCGCCACCGACATTCGAATTGCTGACGCGCAAGGCGGTGGAAGCGGAGGAGGCGGAAACGGACACCAATCCGCGTGCCCGCTCCGCGCGGCTTCGTGCCGGCCGCCGGACCGAGGCGCCGGCGCGCGACCTGGACATTCACAAGGCAGGCGTTCCGCGACTTGCCGAATTTGACGGATTAGGGGGCTGAGATGGGACGTTATCTCAATATTCTCTTCGTACTGGCCGTCGTGATCGGTGCGGCCGCGGTCTATGACATGAAGCTTGCGGCCAAGAAATCGGCGTCGCGGGTTGCGGCATTGCAGCAGCAGATCGACGAGGAGCGGGAGAGTATCCGCCTCCTCAAGGCGGAATGGAGCGCGCTCAATCAGCCCGATCGACTGCAGCATCTTGTCGAACGGTACAACTCCTATCTTCACCTCCAGCCGCTGGATGTGAAACAGATCATATCGCCGGAAGACCTTCCTGTCCGTCCGGTGCAGTTGAAGCCGGTCGGCGGATCCGACCCGATGGGCGGTTATGCCGGCAACTCCCGGGTCATCAGGTGAGGGCGGCGGTATGGCAGTAACCCACGAAACCGGTTCCATTCTTCAGGTTCGCCGCGCCAAACCGCGCCCGGTGCATGGCTCGGTGTCTTCCAGCGCGGTCAAATCCCGTGTCTATCTGGCGATGATGGCGTTTGCCTTTGTCTATCTGATGATCGGCGGTCGCCTCGTGCTTCTGGCAGAGATGGACGAAACCCAGTCACCGGCCCTGATGTCGGCGCAGGATTCCGTTGCCGCCTCGCGGCCCGATCTGCTGGACCGCAACGGTGAGATCCTTGCGACCGATATCAAGACCGCCTCGCTCTACGCCGAGCCGCGTCGTGTGCAGGATGTGGACGAGACCGTCGAAGGCCTGACGAGCGTTCTGCCCGATCTGGACGCCGCCGTGGTTCGCCGCCGTCTGGAAAGCCGGGCCGGGTTTGCCTGGCTGAAGCGCGAACTCACGCCGGACCAGGCAAACAGGATCCATAACCTCGGTCTGCCGGGCATCAAGTTCCTTCCGGAAAACAAGCGGTTTTATCCGGGCGGCCCTGCCGCCGGCCATATCGTCGGTTCGGTCAATGTGGACAACCAGGGCCTCAGCGGGATCGAGAAATACGTCGATGACGAATGGCTGGCCGATCTGCAGAAATTCGGCTTTGCTTCCGACAGGCCGATGGAACCGGTTCGGCTCTCCGTCGATCTCAGGGTTCAGCACGTGGTTCGCGACGAACTGGTCAAGGCCATGGAGCGCTATCGGGCCATCGCCGCAATCGGTATCGTGCTCGACGCCAAGACCGGCGAGGTCGTCGCCATGTCATCACTGCCGGACTACGATCCCAATGACCGGTCCGAGGCTCTGGACAAGAACCGGCTCAACCGGGCGACCGGCGGGGTCTATGAAATGGGGTCGGTGTTCAAGACCTTCACCGCGGCCATGGCGCTTGATTCGGGGAAGGTTTCGATCAACGACAGCTTCGATGCCTCGCGTCCGATCCGGGCCGCGGGCCGTACGATCCACGATTTCCACGGCAAAAACCGGATCCTCTCCGTGCCGGAAATCTTCATCTATTCGTCTAATATCGGCACCGCGAAGATGATGCTGGCCACCGGGATCGACCGGCAGCAGGAGTTCCTCGGCCGGCTCGGTTTCCTGGAGCGGCCGCACACCGAGTTGCCGGAAAATGCGGCTCCGCTGCTGCCGCCGAAATGGACCGAGCTTGCGGCCATGACCATTTCCTTCGGGCACGGCATTTCGGTGACGCCGATGCAGACCGCGGTCGCCGCTGCTGCCCTGGTCAATGGCGGAACGTTGTTGCCGCCGACCTTCTTCCCGCGCAGCAGCGATAAGGTCAAGGCTTTGGGAAAACGGGTGGTTTCGGAAAAGACCAGCCGGATCATGCGCTATCTGTTCCGCCTGAACGTCCTGTCCGGTTCCGGACGGAATGCCGATGTGCCGGGCTATACGGTCGGCGGCAAGACCGGGACGGCGGAAAAGGTCGAGAATGGCGTTTATGTTTCCGACAAGCGCCGGAATTCCTTCCTGTCGGCTTTCCCGATGGACGACCCGCGTTACGTGGTGCTGGTGGTTGTCGATGAGCCGAAGCCGGAAAAAGGCAAGAGCTACGCGACCGCCGGGATGAATGCGGCGCCGACCGTTGGCGCCATCATTCGCCGTGCCGCACCGATGCTGGGCGTGATGCCGCGCTTCGGCGATGGAGAAAAACCGATCGAAATAAAATATTAGAACATTCGAGTACCGGCGGGGTCGCAGCCGAAATCCGGTACGTGAATGGTAGATGACGACGCACCAACCGGACGACCGTATGAAATGCATCTTGAAAAATTAGCGCGCGAACTGGACCTGCCGGAAGGGGCGGGGACTGTCGATATTTCCGGTCTGACCGCCGACAGCCGTGCTGTGGAGCCGGGTTTTCTGTTTGCTGCCCTGAAGGGCGCAAGCACGGACGGCGCGCGTTTTGTCTCCAGTGCGGGGGATGCGGGCGCGGTTGCGATCCTTTGCGCGCCAGAGGCAGCCGACCAGGTGCGGACCAATGCGGCCGGACGTGCTGTCGTCCTGACGAGTTCCGAGCCTCGGCGGACATTCGCCTTAATGGCGGCGGCCTTTTACGGCGATCAACCTGAAACCATCGTGGCGGTGACCGGGACCAGCGGCAAGACCTCCGTCGCCCATTTCGTGCGTCAGATCTTTCAGGCCGCCGGCCATTCGGCCGCAAGCCTCGGGACCATCGGAACGGTGACCGCGGACGGCCGCATCTACGGCGGGCTGACGACGCCGGACCCGGTGGCGCTCCACAAGGAACTTGCGCGGCTGGCCAGGGACAAGGTCACCCATGCCGCGCTCGAGGCGTCCAGCCACGGTCTCGACCAGTTCCGCCTCGACGGAGTGCGCCTGACGGCCGCCGGCTTCACCAATCTCGGCCGCGATCACATGGATTACCATGCGACGGTCGAGGACTATCTCAATGCGAAACTGCGCCTGTTCCGCGATCTTCTGCCCTCCGGTGGGACCGTCGTCGTCGATCCGGGCGAGGCCTATGCGGACCGGGTCCTTGCGGTCGCGGCGGATCGGAACCTGCCGGTCATCAGTGTCGGCGAAACCGGCAAGGACCTGAGGTTGAGCGGGCTTCGGCAGACGACCTCGGGACAGGTCCTGACCGTCCAGACGGCGCGCGGAGACTATACGGTGACCCTGCCGATGATCGGGCGGTTCCAGGTTTCCAATGCCTTGATCGCAGCAGGCCTGGCGATTGCCGCGGGGATCGAAACCGGCAAGGCGCTCAGATCGTTGGAAAGTCTGAAAGGCGCGCCCGGACGACTGGAATTCGCCGGCCGGACGTCGAACGGCGGTACGGTCGTCATCGACTATGCTCACAAGCCCGACGCGCTTGAAAACGTGCTCGCGGCGCTGCGCCCGTTTGCGGACGGCAAGCTTATCGCTGTGATCGGAGCTGGCGGTGACCGTGATCCCGGAAAAAGGCCCCTGATGGGAAAGATCGCGGCGGACAGGGCGGATATCGTCATCGTGACCGACGACAATCCGCGCAGCGAAGATCCCGCGGCCATCAGGAAAGCGATCCTTGAGGCAGTGCCCGATGCGCTGGAAATCGGCGATCGGCGCGAGGCTATTCGCGAGGGTGTCCGGCGGCTCGGGCCGGGCGATATTCTGTGCGTGGCCGGAAAAGGTCATGAAACGGGCCAGATTGTCGGCAACACGGTACACCCCTTTTCCGACCACGAAGCCGTGGCCGAAGCCATCGCCCAGGGAGATGCCCGATGACCGAACCGTTGTGGACCCGAGAAGCTTTTGTCGAAGCGACCGGCGGAGAACTCTCCGGCGAGGTTCCCGACGCGATTACGGGCATTTCCATAGACAGCCGGACGCTGCAGCCGGGCGAGGCCTTTGTCGCCATCAAGGGTGATCGTTTCGACGGCCACGATTTCGTCAACGCCGCTCTTGAAGCCGGTGCCTCGCTGGCGCTTGTGGCCAGGGAGCGTATGGCCGACTTGCCCGAAGGCGGCCGGTACGTGATCGTCGAAGATCCGCTCGAAGCTCTCCGCCAGCTCGGCATCGCCGCCCGGGCGCGGACGGACGCCCGGATCGTTGCAGTCACCGGATCCGTCGGCAAGACCGGGACAAAGGAAGCGCTCCGGCTGACGCTGGAGCGGTCCGGCAAAGTGCATGCCTCCGTTGCCTCCTTCAACAACCACTGGGGGGTTCCCCTGACGCTGGCGCGCATGCCGGCTGATACCGAATACGGGGTGTTCGAAATCGGCATGAACCATGCCGGCGAAATCACGCCCCTGGTCAAGATGGTCCGGCCGCACGTAGCGATCATCACCACCGTGCAGCCGGTTCATCTGGAATTCTTCGGGTCCGTCGAAAAGATCGCCCAGGCGAAGGCGGAAATCTTCGCAGGGCTTGAGCCGGACGGTGTCGCCATCCTGAACCGGGACAACAACCAGTTCGACCTTCTGAAATTCCTGGCAACCGCCGCCGGTGTCCCGCGCATCGATACGTTCGGCGAAACCGCCGGTGCGGATTCGGTGATTGAAAAGGTATCGCGCCAGCCGGGCAGTTCCAGCGTTCAGGCGACGATCCTCGGCAGCGAGATCACCTACAAGATCGGCGCGCCGGGACATCATCATGTGAAGAACAGCCTGGCTGTTCTCACCGCCGTCGTCGAGTTGGGCGCCGATCTGGCACTGGCCGGACTGGCGCTGGCGGAGATGCACGCGCCGAAGGGGCGTGGCGAAGTGATCCGATTGAAGCTGCCGGAAGGCTATTTCGACGTCATCGACGAGAGCTACAACGCCAATCCGGCATCGATGAAGGCCGCTCTGGAAGTTCTGAGCGAGGCTCCTGTTTCCCGACCGGGCCGGCGTATCGCCGTGCTTGGAGACATGCGAGAGCTCGGAGAACAGGCGGATCAGCTGCATGCGGGTCTTCTCGCCCATATCAATAACGCGGCGATCGACACGGTCTATTGCTCGGGACCGCATATGCATGCGCTTTGGGAGCTGCTGCCCAAACATCAGCGCGCGGCCTATGCGGAAGAGGCGGCCGGACTCCGCAACCACCTGCTGGAAGATGTGCGCTCCGGCGATGTGATCATGATCAAGGGGTCGCTCGGATCGAAGATGGGGCCTCTTGTTGAGGCCCTGAAAAAGGAATATCCGCCTGCGGACGAAACCGTGGCGGCTTGAGGACCTTCGGATGTTTTATTTTCTCGGCGAATTCGCCGACCAGATTTCTGCCTTGAATGTGTTCCGGTACATTACGTTCCGGACCGGCGGGGCGATCATGACGGCCCTGTTCTTCGTGTTCCTGTTCGGGCCAAGGATCATCAACAGTCTGCGCCTGCGCCAGGGACACGGGCAGCCGATCCGCGCGGATGGGCCGGAAGGCCATCTGTTGAAGCAGGGCACGCCGACCATGGGCGGGCTGATGATCCTGTCCGGCGCGCTTGTCGCGGCGCTTTTGTGGACGGATCTGTCTAATCCTTACGTCTGGATCGTGATCGGGGTGACGGTCGGCTTCGGCCTGATCGGGTTTTACGACGATTATCTGAAGGTGACGAAATCCAGCGCCAAGGGGTTTGGCGGCAAGGCCCGGCTCGGGCTGGAGTTTCTGATCGCGGCCGCGGCCGCCTATGCGGTCACCCTTCTCGACAACGAGCCGTTTTCAACCTCCATCGGCTTTCCCTTCCTCAAGGCGGTGACCTTCAATCTCGGCCTTTTCTTCATTCCCTTTGCAGCCTTCGTGATGGTCGGTGCGGGCAACGCGGTCAATCTGACCGACGGGCTCGACGGGCTTGCGATCGTTCCGGTGATGATAGCCTGTGCGTCCTTCGCGCTGATCGCCTATCTCTCGGGCAATGCGGTCTTTGCCGAATACCTGCAGATCCACCATGTGCCGGGGACCGGCGAACTGGCGGTCATATGTGGCGCGGTGATCGGGGCAGGCCTCGGCTTCCTGTGGTTCAACGCGCCGCCGGCGGCCATCTTCATGGGCGATACCGGATCGCTGGCGCTCGGCGGCATGATCGGTGCCATTGCCGTTGCCACCAAGCACGAGATCGTTCTTGCCATCGTCGGTGGCCTGTTCGTTCTGGAAGCGGTTTCCGTGATCGCACAGGTGATTTCCTTCAAGCTGACCGGCAAGCGGGTCTTCCGCATGGCGCCGATCCACCATCATTTCGAATTGATGGGCTGGACGGAGTCCCAGGTCGTGATCCGGTTCTGGATCATCTCCGTCGTCCTGGCCCTGATCGGCCTTGCAACCCTGAAGCTGAGGTAGGCGGGATGATCACGGTTACCTCGTTCCACGGCAGGCATGTGGCGCTGTTCGGTCTCGGCGGTTCCGGGATGGCGACGGCGCGTGCGCTTGTGGCGGGTGGAGCGCAGGTAACGGTGTGGGACGACGCGCCTGCGCGGGTTGAGGCGGCCGTGTCGGAGGGTCTGCGCGCGCAGGACTTGCGGGCGGCCGACTGGAACGATTTCGCAGCCCTCGTGCTGGCGCCCGGTGTACCGTTGACCCATCCGTTGCCGCACTGGACGGTGGATCGGGCGCGCGACGCCGGTATCGACGTGATCGGTGATGTGGAACTGTTCTGCCGGGAGCGGCGCAAGCAGTGTCCCGAGGCACCTTTGATCGCCATTACCGGCACGAACGGCAAATCGACCACCACCGCTCTGATCGCTCATCTCCTGAAGGTGCTCGGTTATGACACGCAGATGGGCGGCAATATCGGCATTCCGGTGCTGGAGCTGGAACCGCCGGCGCCCGGACGGCACTATGTGGTTGAATGCTCCTCCTATCAGATCGACCTGGCGCCCACCCTCGATCCGACAGTGGGCATTCACATGAATCTGTCGCCGGATCATCTGGATCGGCACGGCACCCTGGAACGGTACGGGGCCATCAAGGAGCGGGTCGTTCAGGGCAGTGAGACGGCTGTCGTCGGTGTCGACGACCGGCTATCGGCGGCGATTGCCGATCGGCGGGAGATGTCCGAAAAGCCGCTGTGGCGCATTGCCGGGGAACGGGAGCTGACGGAAGGCGTCTATGCGCGGCACGGATGCCTGATCGAGGCTCATGACGGGGCCCAGGTTCAGGTCGCGACCCTTGCCGGGATCGACAGCCTGCGTGGCGACCACAACGGTCAGAACGCGGCGGCGGCCTTCGCTGCGTTGCGGACGCTCGGCATTCCGGCCGGAAAGATTGCCGAAGCGCTCAAGAGTTTCCCCGGACTGCATCACCGTATGGAGGTGATCGCCCGCTCCGGCCGGATCCTGTTCGTCAATGATTCCAAGGCGACCAATGCCGATGCGGCGGCACGTGCGCTCGCCAGCTTTGAACGGATCTACTGGATTGCCGGCGGACGCGCCAAGGCCGGCGGGATCGCCCCGCTGGAGGAATTCTTCCCACGCATTGCCAAGGCCTATCTGATCGGCGAGGCCGCAGACGACTTCGCAAAGACCATAGGCAATAAGGTTCCCTACGAGATCAGCGGAACCCTTGATGTGGCCGTCAAGCAGGCTGCCGCGGATGCCGCAAAGGACGCAGCGCCCGAGATGGCCGTGCTGCTGTCGCCGGCCTGCGCGTCGTTTGACCAGTATCGCAATTTCGAAATCCGGGGCGATGCCTTTGCCAAGGCGGTTCGCGCCCTGGAAATGGTCGTCACCAGCCAGGAGGTCGCCTGATGGTCAGCCGTGCGGATCGCAGCCGCTTCGCGGAATGGTTCTGGACCGTGGATCACTATCTGCTTGCCGCCTTTTTTCTGCTCATGGTTGGTGGTGTGGTCCTGTCCTTTGCGGCAAGCCCGCCGGTGGCGGAGCGGATCGGCGTCGAGACCTTCTTTTTCGTCAAGCGTCAGGCGCTGTTCCTGGGGCCGGCACTTGCCATCATGCTGGCCGCGTCGCTGATGTCGCCGCGCATGGTCCGTCGGGCGGCGCTTCTGATCTTTATCGCCTCGGTGGTGATGTTGATCGCCACGTTGTTTATCGGTCTTGAGGTCAAAGGGTCGAGGCGCTGGATTTCGTTTCTTGGCTTTTCGATCCAGCCATCGGAGTTCCTTAAGCCGGCATTCGTCGTCCTTGTCTCCTTCCTGTTGTCGGAAAGTGGGCGCAGGCGGGAGGTTCCGGGCGTTCTGTTCGCCATTCTGCTTTACGTTATCTGCGCGGCGCTTCTGATCGCCCAGCCGGATTTCGGTCAGACCATGCTGCTGGGAGCGGTCTGGGCCGGTCTGTTCTTTCTGAACGGCCTGCCGTGGTTTCTGATTGCCGGGCTCGGCGTGATCGGCGTCATGGGTCTTGCGGCGGCCTATGTGTTCCTGCCGCATGTGACCGCCCGCGTGGACCGGTTCATGGACCCCACTTCCGGTGACACCTACCAGATCGACACGGCAATGGATTCGTTCCTGTCCGGCGGCTGGTTCGGTCGGGGCCCCGGGGAAGGGACCGTGAAACGGATCCTGCCCGATAGTCATACGGATTTCGTCTTCGCCGTGGTGGCCGAGGAATTCGGCATCATCGTCTGTCTGGCGATGGTCGCGGTCTTCGCCTTTATCGTCATTCGCGGGCTCAATCACGCCAGCAAGGACCAGGATGCCTTCGGCCGGCTGGCAACGGCCGGGCTTACGGTCCTGTTCGGGCTGCAGGCGTCGATCAATCTGGCGGTGAACCTCAACCTGATGCCGCCGAAGGGGATGACCTTGCCGTTCATTTCCTATGGCGGCTCGTCGCTGCTGTCGTCGGCCTTGACCGCGGGCGCATTGCTGGCGCTGACACGGCGCAGACCGCGGCCAACCCGTGGCGAGCCCGTGACGGTCAGCCGCCTTTCGCCTTCCAGCCTCATGTGAGGATCGAGCCTTTAGCGTTATGAGTAAAACCATTCTTCTTACGGCAGGCGGTACGGGCGGGCATTTGTTCCCGGCCCAGGCGCTGGCGAGCGAACTCGGTCGGCGCGGCTGGACGGTGGAACTTGCCACCGACGAGCGGGCCGATCGCTATGGCCAGGCCTTCCCGGCTCGCAAGGTTCACATCATCGCGTCCGAAACTGTGCGCGGGAAGTCGCCGGTGGCGCTTGCGAAAACCGCCTTCAGCCTGCTGCGCGGTACCCTGCAGGCCCGCGGTGTCATCAAGCAACTCAAGCCGGCCGCCGTGATCGGGTTCGGGGGCTATCCGACGTTTCCGCCTATGTTTGCCGCGCGGCTGACCGGGACGCCGTCCATCCTGCACGAGGCCAATGGTGTCATGGGGCGGGCGAACAGGATGCTCGCCAAGGGCGCGACCGCGATTGCCACCAGCGTCCCGCTGAGCGGATTGCCGGCCGATCTCGCCGCCAAGGTGGTCGAGACCGGCAATCCCGTGCGCGATGCGGTGATCGAAGCCGCCGGCCGGCCTTACGAGCCGCCAGCGCCGGATGGGCCTTTTCATCTGCTCGTTTTCGGCGGGTCGCAGGGCGCGCGGTTTTTCTCCGATCTGATGCCGGAAGCCCTGAAGCATGTGTCCGATGAGCTGCGCGGACGGCTCAAATTGGTCCAGCAATGCCGGCCGGAGGATCTGGAGCGGGTCGAAACCGCTTATCAGGCCCTCGGGATCGATGCCGAGCTCCATGCGTTCTTCCAGGACATGCCGGAGCGGATCGCGGCATCGCATCTGGTGGTCTGCCGCGCGGGCGCATCGTCCGTCAGCGAACTGACGGTTCTGGGGCGGCCATCCATTCTGGTTCCTTTGCCGCATGCGCTCGATCAGGATCAAAGCGCCAATGCCCGGGGGCTGGAAGCCGCCGGAGGGGCCTGGCCGATCCCCCAGATCGAGCTGACGCCGGAACGCATGGCACAGGAACTGGAGCGGCTGTCCCGCGCGCCGGAGATGCTGGCGCGTGCGGCATCGGGCGCGCTCGGGCAGGGCAAGCCGGATGCTGTCGCACGGCTTGCGGACCTGGTGGAACGGATCGCCGAAAAGAAAAAACTTGAAGCAGGAGACGGCGCATGAAGATGCCGCAGGATATCGGCCCGGTGCATTTCGTCGGCATCGGAGGGATCGGGATGAGCGGCATCGCGGAGGTGTTGAAGACGCTCGGCTATGAGGTCCAGGGTTCCGACATGGCCGACAACGCCAATGTGAAGCGTCTGCGCGACCACGGTATCAAGGTGAGCGTCGGACATGCGGCGGAAAACCTGGGTGATGCGGAAGTGCTCGTGGTGTCCTCTGCGATCAAACCGGATAATCCGGAACTGGTCGCTGCGCGTGAAAAACTGATCCCGGTGGTCCGGCGTGCCGAGATGCTGGCCGAACTGATGCGTTTCAAGCAGGCGATTGCGGTCGGCGGAACCCACGGCAAGACGACGACCACATCGATGATTGCGGCCCTGCTCGATGCCGGCAATCTCGATCCGACCGTCATCAATGGCGGCATCATCAACGCTTACGGCACCAATGCACGCATGGGGCAGGGCGATTGGATGGTCGTGGAGGCGGACGAGAGCGACGGCACCTTCGTCAAGCTGCCCGCCGATATCGCCGTGGTGACGAACATCGATCCGGAACATCTCGATCATTATGGCGACTTCGCCGGCGTGCGTGCCGCTTTCCGCCAGTTCGTGGAAAACGTTCCCTTTTACGGTTTTGCGGTCATGTGTCTCGACCATCCGGAAGTACAGACGCTGATCGGCCAGATCGAGGACAGGCGGATCGTGACTTACGGTTCCAATCCGCAGGCCGATGTCCGTTTCAGCGATGTCGATATGGGCGGCGGCAAATCGACGTTTTCCGTCGCGATCCGTGACCGCAGGAGCGACAGCGTGACGGAACTCGACGGTCTGGTGCTGCCCATGCCCGGCCTGCACAACGTTTCCAATGCGACGGCGGCGATCGCCGTGGCCTCGCAATTAGGCGTCAAGCCGGAAGACCTGCGCAAGGGTCTCGCCGCCTTCGGCGGGGTCAAGCGCCGCTTCACCCATACCGGTTCGGTCAACGGCATCGAGATCTTCGACGATTACGGTCATCACCCGGTGGAAATCCGCGCCGTGCTTCATGCCGCCCGCGAATCCACCAAGGGCAAGGTCGTCGCGATCGTTCAGCCGCACCGCTATACCCGGCTGAAGAGCCTGTTCGACGAGTTTTCCAGCTGCTTCAACGATGCCGACAGCGTCATCGTGGCGCCGGTCTATCCGGCCGGTGAACAGCCGATCGAAGGGGCCAGCCATCTGGACCTGGTGTCCGGCCTGAAAACCCGTGGTCACCGGTCCGCACGGGCGATCGACAATCCGGACGAGCTGGCGAAGCTGGTCGCGGAAATCGCCGAGCCGGGCGACTATGTCGTGTTCCTGGGGGCGGGCAACATCACGCAATGGGCCTATGCACTCCCCGATCAGCTGAAGCAGCAGCTCGGAGGTTCGGTGTGAGTTTTCCCGATCTCCTGGAAATCCATCCGGATCTGGCGGAGGGCATACGCGGCAAGCTGACGGCGAATCAGCCGCTTTCGGCTGTCACCTGGTTCCGGGTCGGCGGTCCGGCCCAGCTGATGTTCCAGCCGGCCGACGAAGACGATTTGGCCGCCTTTCTGAAGAAGCTTCCAGACGACGTTCCGGTGCTGCCGGTTGGCCTCGGTTCCAATCTGCTGATCCGGGACGGCGGACTCAAAGGCGTGGTTATCCGTCTGAGTGCCAAGGGTTTCGGAACAGTCGAGGAAATCGGCGACAACCGACTTCGTGCCGGTGCGGCGGTGCCCGACAAGCGTCTGGCGGAAGCCGCGGCGAAGGCGGGACTGGGCGGATTTGCATTTTACACCGGGATCCCTGGTGGTCTGGGCGGGGCACTGCGCATGAATGCCGGCGCACACGGCACGGAAACCCGCGAGCGCATGGTGGAACTGATCGCCATTGACCGTCAGGGCAACCGCCATGTCCTGACGAATGCGGATATGGGCTACGCCTATCGCAATTCTTCCGCTTCGAAAGACCTGATCTTCACCGAAGCGGTGTTCGAGGGCACGCCCGCCGACGAGGCGGACATCCGCAAGGATATGGAAGACGTCGTTGCGCACCGCGAACGGGCGCAGCCGATCCGGGAAAAGACGGGCGGCTCCACCTTCAAGAACCCGGAAGGCTCTTCCGCATGGAAGGTGATAGATGCCGCCGGCTGCCGAGGATTGACCATCGGTGGTGCGCAGATGTCGGAACTGCACTGCAATTTCATGATCAACACCAGCAACGCCACGGGACACGATCTTGAGCTTCTGGGCGAAACGGTCCGGGCGCGGGTTCTGGAGCATTCCGGCGTCCGGCTGGAATGGGAAATCAAGCGACTTGGGGAATTCGGTCCCGAAGGCGTGATCGCGCCGTTCCTGGGCAAACTTGAGGAGGCCTGCTGATGGCACAAAAACACGTTGCGGTTCTCATGGGCGGCTGGGTCAGCGAACGGCCGGTCAGCCTTTCGACAGGACGCGAATGCGTCAAGGCCCTGAAAGAGGCGGGCTACAAGGTCACCGAGATCGATATCGACCGCAATGTGGCTGCCGTTCTGAAAGAGGTCGCGCCCGATGTCGCCTTCAACGCGCTGCACGGGCCTTTCGGCGAAGACGGCTGTATCCAGGGCATTCTGGAGGTGATGGGTATTCCTTATACCCATTCGGGCGTGATGGCCTCCGCGCTTGCCATGAACAAGGTCAAGGCGAAGGCAGTGATGGCGGCCGCCGGAGTTCCTGTGACCGAACACTGCATTGTGAACCGGCACGAGGTTGGCCGCGAACATCCGATGAAGCCGCCTTACGTAATCAAGCCGATCAACGAGGGGTCGAGTTTCGGCGTGCTGATCGTGAAGGAGGACCAGGACTATCCGCCGCAGGAGCTGACCCGCGACGATTGGCCCTATCCGGACGTTTTGATGTGTGAACGGTTCATCGCGGGGCGGGAACTGACCTGCGCGGTCATGGGCGACCGGGCCTTGGGGGTCATCGACATCGTTCCGGTCGGTCACGGTTTTTACGATTATGATGCGAAATATCTGGAAGGAGGCTCGAAACACATCCTTCCTGCAAAAATTTCACCGATTGTTTACCAAAAAATACAGACACTGACACTCGAGGCTCATCAGTCTCTCGGCTGTCGCGGTGTGTCCCGCGCGGATTTCCGCTTCGATGAACGAGAAGACGGTACCGGCGAACTGATTTGCCTCGAAGTGAACACGCAGCCAGGCATGACGCCGACCTCTCTTGTGCCCGATATGGCGGCCCATGAGGGGATGAGTTTCAAGGACCTGGTCAGTTGGATGGTAGAGGACGCAAGTTGCTGTCGTTAAGGCGAAAAAACAGGCAGGACGACCTGACCCCGATGGAAGCCGAGTTGGCTCCGCGGGGGCGTGGCGTCGCACGCCTGCATCGCCAGCCCGTGTGGCGGGCCGCCGGCCGCCTTGCGGAATTGCCGCGCTGGACCGGGTCCGCGGCGGCTCTGGGCTTCCTAAGCCTCACCATTACCTACGGCATCATCCTCGGCGGCTACGGCCGGGAGGTGTCCGATGCGCTTCTGTCGGCTGTCGGTTTCGAAATCGAGGCGGTCAAGTTGTCCGGTCAGCGCGAAACCAACGAATTCCAGATCCTGGAAGCGCTGGAAATCCAGGAAGGCTCCTCGCTGGCCCTGTTCGATGCGGATGCCGCCAGGAAGCGCCTGAGCGATATCGCCTGGGTGAAGAACGCTTCGGTGATGAAGCTCTATCCGGGAACGATCCAGGTCAACCTGGAGGAACGCGTCCCTTACGCGCTGTGGCAGCGCGGCGATGTGGTCTCGATCATCAACGAGGCCGGGGACGTGATCACCGATGATGTCGACGGCCGCTATGCCAATCTGCTGCTGGTCGTGAACCACGGTGCTCAGCACCGTGCCAAGGAAATCATAACCGCCCTGGAAGACGTGCCGGGACTGCGCTCGCGGGTCCGGGCGGCCTTTCTGGTCGGTGAAAGACGTTGGGACCTGATGCTGGAAAACGGCATTTCCATCCGTTTGCCGGAAGAACACATGGATGTGGCTCTCGCCGACGTCGTGGCCATGGATGAGCAGAACGGTCTGCTGTCCCGCGACATCATCGCGGTGGATGTGCGACTGGCGGACCGGGTCGTCGTCCGGCTTTCCGACGAGGCCCTGGAACGGCGCAAGGAACAGGGCAAGGGACGCGGTCAGGTGGCTTCGGCCCGGGGGCACAACACATGAAGAAGTCCCGGTCCAACCTTTATCTGCCGCGTATGCGCCCCCTGCCGGGCCGCCGCGCCGTCGTGATGTCCGTTCTCGACGTCGGCTCGACCAAGATCTGCTGCCTGATCGCCAAGCTGACGCCGCGCGATGAGGGGTCGATCCTGTCCGGCCGGTCCCATGCGGTCGAGGTGCTCGGCTACGGTTACCAGCGCTCGCGCGGGATCAAGTCCGGTGTCGTCGTCGACATGGATGCCGCCGAACATGCCATCCGACTGGCCGTGGATTCAGCTGAGCGCATGGCCGGCGTCACCGTCGAATCGCTGATCGCCAACGTGAGCTGCGGCAGGCTGAAGAGCGAGATCTTCTCCGCCGAGGTGCCGCTTGCCGGTGAATCGGTCACGGAAGCCGATATCCAGCGGGTGCTGTCGGCCGGATCGTCCCATTCGGTGACCGAGGGCCGGGCCGTGACCCACGCCCTTCCGATCTCCTATTCGCTCGACGGCAACCGGGGCATGCGCGATCCGCGCGGCATGATGGGGCACAAGCTCGGTGTCGATATGCAGGTGGTCACCGCCGAGGTGCCGCCCGTGCGCAATCTGGAACTGTGTATCAACCGCGGGCACCTGCATGTGGAGACGTTGGTCGCCACACCGTTCGCCAGCGGCCTGTCGACGCTCGTCGACGATGAAACCGAACTTGGCGTCGCCTGTATCGACATGGGTGGCGGAACGACGACGCTTTCGGTGTTCGTCGAGGGGCAGATGGTTCACCTGGATGCGATCGCCGTCGGCGGGCATCACGTGACCACGGATATCGCTAGGGCTTTCGCCACGCGCCTGCAGGATGCGGAGCGGCTGAAGACCCTGCATGGATCGCCGATCGTCAGCAGCTCTGACGACCGGGACATGCTCACGGTCCCGCCGCTGGAAGGCGACGGCGATCTGCCAAATCAGATCCCCCGCTCGGCGCTGACACGTGTCATTCGCCCGCGGGTGGAGGAAATCCTCGAACTCGTGCGTGATCGTCTGACGGCCTCCGGCTTTGCCGGACGTGTCGGCAAACAGATCGTGCTGACCGGCGGAGCCAGTCAGCTCACGGGTTTGAGTGAAGTTGCGCGCCGGGTCCTGGGGCGTAACGTTCGTCTGGGCCGGCCACTCGGCGTCGCCGGCCTTCCTGAAGCCGCGAAAGGACCGGCATTCGCTACGGCGGTCGGTCTTCTCATCTATCCCCAGGTCTCACAGATCGAGCAGTTCGAGCACAAGAACCGCCGTACTGGCTGGGGGGGACAATCTGGTTATCTGGCCCGCGTGGGCCAGTGGATCAGGGAAAGTTTCTGACGATATGAGCCAAGGACAGGAACCGCCGGTGACGGCTGACAAGATTAGGGAAGAAGAGGGAGCCCCCGTTTCGGGTGCCCCAGTGGGTCGCGAGGATACTATGACCATCAACCTGAAGATGCCCGACATTCAGGAGCTGAAGCCGAGAATTACGGTCTTCGGCGTAGGCGGCGCGGGCGGAAACGCCGTCAATAACATGATCACTGCCGGCCTCCAGGGTTGCGACTTCGTCGTGGCCAACACGGATGCCCAGGCGCTTGCCATGAACCATTCCGAACGGCTCGTCCAGATGGGCGTCGCGGTCACGGAGGGTCTTGGTGCCGGTTCTCAGCCCGAAGTGGGCAGTGCGGCGGCCGAGGAAGTGATCGACGAGATCAACGACCACCTGAGCGGTTCGCACATGGTGTTCATCACTGCCGGCATGGGCGGCGGAACCGGAACGGGGGCCGCACCGGTCATCGCCCGGGCCGCCCGCGAGCAGGGTATACTGACGGTAGGTGTGGTCACCAAACCGTTCCAGTTCGAAGGTGCCCGACGGATGCGCATTGCGGATTCCGGCATCGAAGACCTGCAGAAAAACGTCGATACGCTGATCGTCATTCCGAACCAGAACCTGTTCCGGATCGCAAATGCGCAGACGACCTTCGCCGACGCCTTCGCGATGGCCGATCAGGTGCTCTACTCCGGTGTTGCCTGCATCACCGACCTGATGGTCAAGGAAGGCCTGATCAACCTGGACTTCGCCGATGTCCGCTCCGTCATGCGCGGCATGGGCAAGGCGATGATGGGGACGGGCGAAGCCAGCGGCGAAAAACGCGCCCAGCAGGCAGCCGAGGCGGCGATCGCCAATCCGCTGCTCGACGAATCTTCGATGAAGGGGGCCAGAGGCCTTCTGATTTCCATCACCGGCGGCAACGATCTGACGCTGTTCGAGGTGGATGAAGCGGCAACCCGTATCCGCGAAGAAGTGGATGCGGACGCCAACATCATCCTCGGGGCGACCTTCGATGAAAGCCTTGACGGCATTATCCGGGTTTCCGTCGTCGCAACCGGGATCGACCGGGAAGCGGGCGCGGAAGATGCTTCCTACCAGATGGCTGCTCCGGTCATTTCGAGTAAGCCGAAGGCGGAACCGGCGCCGGCTCCCGCAAAGCCGCAGACTTCGCTGGACGAAGCGGCCAAGAAGGCGGTTGCCAGCCTTGAGCGCGAACTTGCGCTGCCGAACACTGCCAGTGTGACCGCCGCGTCCGATCCGGACGTGGAAATCAAGCCGTTCCGTCCGGCTCCGGACATGCTCAGCGACAAGACGCCGACTGTCGACCTGGATGAGGAAGCACCGGTTGCCGCTGCAGCGGATGAACCGGTCAACAAGCCGTATATTCCGCCGGTTGCCGAACAGCACAGCCCGTCGCCGCGCATGCCGCGGGTCGAGGACTTTCCGCCGATCGCACAGCGGGAAATCCAGGCCAGACAGGTTGCGGCAGCGCCGACCGCTGCAAAGCCGGCGGCCGCGGAACATCCTGCTCCTGCTTCCGCTCCTGCACCGCGTGAGATGCATCACGACGAGTATGATGAGGAACGCCGTCCAATGGGCCTGCTGCGCCGTCTGGCCAGCGGTCTGGGTCGCCGGGATGAGCATGAGGACGATGAGGGCTATCACGAGCATCATGCGGAACCGCAGGTTCAGCAGCCCGCTCCGGTCGCCGCCGCACGTCCGGCTGCTCCGAGGGCTCCCGCGCCGCGTCAGAGTTCGGAAGGTGCTTCCGGCCAGCTCGACGCAACCGGACGGGCGGCGCCGAAGCCGATGTCTGCAACGGATGACGAACAGCTGGAAATCCCGGCCTTCCTGCGCAGACAGTCGAACTGATTCGCGGCTTAATCTTCTTCCCCTGTGGACAGCCCGGAGCACCGCTCCGGGCTGTTTCCGTTACGTCAAAATTTGTCGATTAAATTCAAGGCGTTGCGATGCTGCGCTGCGTTACAAACCGTAATAAAGCTTTATTTCATGTCCCGGGGGGGACTCGAGTATGTTCCTGACCAAGACGCAATCGTTAACAGTTCGTAATGCGCGTTTGCACATTTAGAGCAGGTTTCCAGATGCGAAATCGAAAGGCCGGGGCAGAATGACAAACCACATTGATCGCCAGACAACTCTTGCAGATCAGGTAACGCTTACCGGCATTGGTGTTCATTCCGGAAAACCGGCAAGTATCACGCTCCTTCCCGCGGATGCGGGCACCGGTATCGTGTTTCAGCGCTCGGACAAGGATGACGCGGCAGAAATGCCGGCGCTCTGGAACCGGGTGACCCAGACCTCCCTGCAGACCGTGCTCGGCGATCCGTCCGACAACGGCATGTCGACCGTCGAACATCTTATGGCGGCGCTGTCCGGCATGGGGATCGATAATCTGATCGTCGAGATCGACGGTCCGGAAATGCCGATCATGGACGGCTCGAGCGCCGCGTTCGTGGACGTTATCGACCAGGTCGGCGTGAAATATCTGGATCGCGGCCGCCGCTACCTGAAAATCAGGAAGGCGGTGCGGGTCGACAATGGCAGTGCATGGTGTGAACTCAAGCCCCATGACGGCACGCGCTTCGAAATCACCATTGATTTCGACACCCCGCTGATCGGCCGTCAGACGTTTGCTTCCGACCTGACGCCGCAGGTGTTCCGTGAAGACCTGTCCCGTGCGCGCACCTTCGGTTACGTGAAGGACGTCGAGAAGCTCTGGAAGATGGGCTTTGCTCTTGGATCGTCCCTTGAGAATTCGGTGGCGATTGCCGAGGACAAGGTGCTCAATCCGGAAGGAACCCGCTGGCCGGACGAATTTGCCCGTCACAAGGCACTGGACGCGGTCGGTGACCTGTCGCTTGCCGGTCTGCCGATCCTCGGCCTCTACCGCTCCTACAAGGGCGGGCACAAGATGAACAACGCGATTCTTGCCAAGCTGTTCGAAGACAAGAGCGCTTACGAGATCGTCGAAGCGCCCGCGTTCCGCGAAATCGGACATGCTGAAAACGCCGGGCTTGCAGCCGCTGCGTTCGGTCCGGACGTCTCCTGAGCCGGGAAATTCCGGTCCGCAACGCCGGCAATGCGGCTGAAATTTACGCTCCGCCACAAAAAAGCTTAAAAAAAGCGACACATGACGCTCTTGGGGCGTGACGGCGGCCTTTTGTTTCCGCTAAACATCCCCCGTCGAACAATGTAAATGACCGTTTAGGATCTGCCTGGTCCCTGATATCAGCCAGGGCGGATCCCGGGGAAGGAGTGCAAGGGTGAAGCTTAAGGACCTGCGTCCGGTTAAACGGGGCGGCAATCGAACCACCGCATTCTTGAATGTCGCTGTTCTCGGACTTTCCCTGACGCTGGGTGCCTGTACTTCGAAGGACGATGTCGACGATCTCGCTCTCAACGACACGCCGCCCGATGTTCTCTATAACGAGGGGCTTTCCTTGCGCGCGCAGGGCAAGCTGCGCGATGCCGGCGACAAGTTCGAGGAACTCGACAAGCTTTATCCCTATTCCGAATACGCCAAGAAGTCGCTGGTCAACCTTGCCTATCTGAACTTCACAAGAGGGAAGTACACCGAGGCGATCTCTGCGGCCAAGCGGTTCCTGACGCTCTATCCGGGCAGCAATGACGCTGCCTACGCGCTTTACATCATCGGCCAGTGCTATTTCCGACAGATGCCGGATATTACCCGTGACCAGGAAATGACGGAAAAGGCGATGTCCGCGTTCAGGGAACTGATCCAGCGCTATCCTGATTCCGAATATACCTCCGATGCCGAAAAGAAGCTGCTGATCACGCAGGACCAGCTTGCCGGCAAGGAGATGCAGATTGGCCGTTTCTATCTGAAGAAACGCAACTACATCGCGGCCATCAACCGGTTCAAGACCGTGGTGATCAACTATCAGACCACGCGCCATGTCGAAGAAGCCCTGTTCCGCCTGACCGAGTCCTACTATGCGCTCGGCGTTGTCAACGAAGCGCAGACCGCGGCGGCCGTTCTGGGACACAACTATCCGGACAGCCAGTGGTACAAGGACGCCTATTCGCTGCTGACCAAGGGCGGTTACGAGCCGTCTGAAGATACCGGCAGCTGGATCAGTAAGGCGTTCAAGGGCATTAACGTCTTTTAAATGGCGAGCGCGCGTGTCGGGGGCGATGCGTCCGGCATTCGTTTTGCCGCTTGTAACCGGTCTGATCGGCTCATACCATTCGCATACATGATAGGTATAAGTTCTCTGTTTTGATTCGGAGCTTTCCGTCCATGCTGGTTACGCTGTCCATTCGCGACATCGTATTGATAGACCGTCTCGATCTCGACTTCGCCGCGGGCATGTCGGTGCTGACCGGTGAAACCGGGGCCGGCAAATCCATTCTGCTGGATGCCCTGTCGCTTGCCATTGGCGGGCGGGGCGATGCGGATCTGGTGCGCCATGGTGAAACCCAGGGGCAGGTGACGGCCGTCTTCGATGTGCCCGGCGATCATGCGGCTCGGGCCCTCCTGCGGGAAAACGATGTCGATGACGATGGCGATCTCATCCTGAGGCGTATCCAGACGTCGGACGGCCGAACCCGGGCCTTCATCAACGACCAACCCGTCAGCGTCGGTCTGATGCGCCAGGCGGGCACGCTTCTCGTCGAAATCCACGGCCAGCACGACGATCGGGCTCTGGTCGATCCGGACAGCCACCGGCTTCTGATCGATTCCTTCGGTGGATTGAGCGAGGACGCGGAGGCAGTCGGCGAGGCATACAAGGCGTTCAAAGCCGCGGAGAAAGCCGTCCGGGATCATGAAGCGCGGATCGAAACGGCACGTCAGGAAGCCGATTACCTGAAAAGCGCGGTCAGTGAATTGACGGCCCTTGCCCCACAGGCCGGTGAAGAGGAAGAACTCGCCGCTCGGCGGACCACCATGATGCAGGTGGAGAAAATCGCCGGCGATCTGAACGAGGCGTTCGAGACGCTCAACGGTACGGCGTCACCGATTCCGGAACTGGCCAGCCTGCTTCGGCGTATGGAACGCAAGACGGAGCAGGCGCCAGCGCTGCTGACCGGACCGGTGACTGCGCTCGCCAACGCGCTCGACAATCTGGAAGAGGCCCGCAGTGGGCTGGAAACCGCCGTGCGCGAGACGGATTTCGATCCGCGCGAATTGGAGAGTGTCGAGGAACGACTATTCGCCCTGCGTGCGGCATCGCGCAAATTTGCCGTTCCGGCTGACGAACTGGGCAGCCTTTGCGCCCGTATGAGCGAGGATCTGGCCGATCTGGATGCGGGTGAGGACAAGCTGGCAGCGCTGAAGGCAGCCGCAGTGAAGACCCGAGACGCCTACGACAAGAAGGCAAAGGCGCTTTCAAAGGCTCGGGAAAAGGCGGCGCGGCAGCTTGAACAGGCCGTGGGCCAGGAACTGCCGGCGCTGAAACTGGAACGGGCGCGGTTCATCGTCGAAATGACGAGCGATCCGGAAAATCGGTCGCGGACCGGTTTCGATCAACTGGAGTTTTACGTTCAGACCAACCCGGGAACGAAGCCCGGTCCGATGATGAAAGTGGCCTCCGGGGGCGAGCTGTCCCGCTTCCTGCTCGCGCTGAAAGTGTCGCTGGCCGACAAGGGATCGGCGCCGACGCTGGTGTTCGACGAAATCGATACGGGGGTTGGCGGTGCCGTAGCGGAAGCGATCGGTGTGCGCCTTGCCCGGCTCGCCGCCAATGTCCAGGTGCTGACGGTGACCCATGCGCCGCAGGTGGCCGCACGCGCCGCCGGTCATTTCCTGATCGCCAAGGAAGAGGCCCATCCGGAGCGGGTGGCGACCCGGGTCCGCCGGATCGATGAAGACCACCGGCGCGAGGAAATCGCCCGCATGCTGGCCGGCAGCGTGATAACCGAGGAAGCGCGTGCCGCGGCCGGCAAGCTGATCACGGAAGCGGCCGGCTGAGTGCTTCCGCCGATTTCTGCCGGCGATATCTGTTTGGGTGAATGGGGCCACAATGACCGAAAAATCCGATTCCGCTGCCGCGATTGCCGTGGAGGCGCTGACGCTGGAACAGGCGGAAGCCGAGCTGATACGCCTGGCGGCGGAAATCGCGGAGCATGACAAGCACTACTTCGATGAAGACGCGCCCACCGTCTCCGATGCCGAGTATGACGCGCTGCGGAAGCGTAACAATGCGATCGAGGCCCGGTTTCCGGAGCTGATCCGGGCAGACAGCCCGTCCCAGCGCGTCGGGGTCGAGCCGACATCCGGGTTCGGCAAGATCACGCACAGCATCCCGATGCTGTCGCTGGACAACGCCTTCGACGACGAGGACGTACGCGATTTCGTCGGCCGTGTCCGGCGTTTTCTGAAATTCGATCCGCTGATGGGTGCACTCGGTGTGACCGCCGAACCCAAGATCGACGGGTTGTCCCTGTCACTTCGCTATGAAGGCGGCAAGCTGGTGAGCGCGGCCACCCGCGGCGACGGGACGGTCGGTGAGAACGTCACCGCCAATGCCCGCACCATTGCCGATATTCCGACAGAGCTGAAGGGCAAGGCGCCGGACGTGGCCGAGATCCGCGGCGAGGTCTACATGGCGCATGCGGATTTCCAGTCACTCAACGAGCGCATGGCGGCCAATGGCGGCAAGGTCTTCGCGAACCCGCGAAATGCCGCCGCCGGCTCTCTGCGCCAGCTCAAACCGGAGATTACCGCCTCTCGGCCTCTGCGCTTCTTTGCCTATGCGTGGGGCGAGATGACAGCGCTTCCGGCCGATACCCAGATGGGAATGGTCGAGGCCATGGGGGCCTGGGGATTTGCCATCAATCCGAAGATGCAGCTTTGCGAAAGCGTCGAGGAGCTGATCGCCGTCTATCACGGGATCGAGGAAGAGCGGGCAACGCTCGACTACGATATCGACGGGGTCGTCTACAAGGTCGACCGGCTGGACCTGCAGGAGCGGCTCGGCTTCGTGTCCCGGTCGCCTCGCTGGGCGATCGCGCACAAGTTCCCGGCCGAACAGGCCTTCACCATCCTGAACGAGATCGAGATCCAGGTCGGGCGGACGGGGGCGCTGACGCCGGTCGCCAAGCTGGAACCGGTGACCGTCGGCGGTGTGGTCGTGTCCAATGCGACGCTGCACAACGAGGACTACATCAAGGGCATCGGTCAGGACGGAGAGCCGCTTCGTGGTGGCAAGGATTTGCGGAAAGGCGACACGGTAAAGATCCAGCGCGCCGGAGACGTGATCCCGCAGGTGATCGATGTGGATCTCGACAAACGTCCTGCGGATGCCGAACCCTTCGAGTTTCCCACAGTGTGTCCGGCTTGCGGTAGCCATGCGGTGCGCGAAATCCATCCGAAGACCGGGCGTCAGGATGCGGTGCGCCGTTGTACCGGCGGGCTTATCTGTCCGGCGCAGGCGACGGAGAAACTCAAGCATTTCGTCTCGCGCAATGCCTTCGACATCGAAGGCTTCGGCGACAAGCAGGTGGATGCCTTTTATGCAGACGAACTGGTGAAGGCACCGGCCGACATTTTCACGCTGGAAGAGCGTGACCGGCAGGCGCTGACCAAGCTGCGTAACCGGGACGGCTGGGGCGCGGTCTCGGCCCGCAACCTGTTCGAGGCGATCAACGCCCGGCGGGAGATCGATCTTCACCGCTTCATCTTCGCGCTCGGCATTCGCCATGTCGGCGAGGGCAACGCCAAGCTTCTGGCGCGTTATTATGGTTCCTGGGATGCGTTCTACCAGGCAATGCAAAAGGCGCATGACCACGACAGCGACGCCTGGGCGGAACTGAACGACATCGACGGCATTGGCTCGATTGTCGCCGAGGCGGTGACCGAATTCTTCGCCGAAAGCCACAACCGGGACCAGCTCACAGCGCTCCTGGACCAGGTGACGCCCAAGGACGCGGAAAAGATCGACGCCGGCGACAGCCCGGTCGCCGGCAAGACCATCGTATTCACCGGCTCGCTGGAACGCATGACCCGCGACGAAGCCAAGGCCATGGCCGAACGCTTCGGCGCCAAGGTCTCAGGCTCGGTGTCGAAAAAGACCGATCTCGTCGTCGCGGGACCGGGCGCGGGCTCGAAACTGACCAAGGCGCAGGAACTGGACGTGGACGTTATTTCCGAGGATGACTGGTTTGATCTGGTCGGGGGGTGAAAGACCATTTGGCATCTGCTTGGCTGCGACCTGGAGCGGTGCAGGCGTTTTGAAGTCAACCCACAGGCGCCTGCGGTTACTGGATCCCAGCCTTCGCTGGGATGACAAGGGAGAGGTGAACGTCAAACCAAGCTGATGTAGAGGTCGTCCCAATTGGGATTGCTCTCTTCGATCAAACGGATTTTCCAAGCTCGGTTCCATGCTTTCAAGCGTTTCTCTCGCTGAATTGCGGCTTCCACATCTTCTAAAATCTCAAAATAAACCAAGCGATGAACTCCGTGCTGCGAGGTAAAGCCAGGCACCAGTCCTTCCCGGTGCTCTTGAACCCGGCGCAAAAGATCATTCGTCATTCCGATATAAAGGGTGCCGCCCAGACTGCTGGCGAGAATATAGACATAATACTGTTGATCCAGGTGCATGGCACCGCCTTCATGGCGCAGTTCAATGATCTCAACCTATCCCGGTTTGTCATCCCAGCGAAGGCTGGGATCCAGTAGCCCCGGCATATCGGTAGGCAGTAGATCCGCGTAATTGTCATATCCTTGCCTTCGCAACGTAAAGAGAGTTTCGGAAAGTCGAGCCAGAGCGATCTTTTCCTGCAAATTCTCTCACTTCAAGCCTCGCTCTCAGGCCGTTCGTTGCTATATTGTTCTCTTGAGATCTCACAGATTCGCGAAAGAATGGTATGGCAGACCCGAACGGGTATTCGGATGATTGGGAACGGATCGAGCCAAGCTTCGAGCCGGCGCCGTCGGCGCGCCCGACTGGCAGTTCCGGCGGCGGGATTGCCGCGCGGGCGATGGCGGCGCGGCGGGCGCCTGATTATCTCGACGGATTGAACCCGGAACAGCGGCTGGCGGTGGAGACCATTAACGGCCCGGTTCTGGTGCTTGCCGGAGCCGGCACCGGCAAGACCCGGGTCCTGACCACCCGCATCGCGCATATTCTTGCGACCGGAGCTGCACGGCCGTCGGAAATCCTGGCGGTGACCTTCACCAACAAGGCCGCACGCGAGATGAAGGAGCGGATCTCCACCTTCATCGGCGGCAATGTGGAGGGTATGGCCTGGCTCGGCACGTTCCACTCCATCTGCGTCAAGATCCTGCGCCGCCATGCGGAACTGGTCGGGCTGAAATCCGGCTTTTCGATTCTCGATACCGACGACCAGCTCCGGCTGATCAAGCAGATCATCCAGGCGGAGGGCCTCGACGACAAGCGCTGGACCGCGCGTGCTTTCGCCTCGATGCTCGACGGCTGGAAGAACCGGGCGCTGACGCCAAAGGACGTTCCGGAAGGCGAGGCGCGGGCTTTCGCGAATGGAAACGGCCGCAAGCTCTACGAGGAATACCAGGACCGCCTGTCGGTCCTGAACGCCTGTGACTTCGGCGATTTGCTTTTGCATGTGATCACCCTGTTCAAGACCCAGCCTGATATCCTCAAGGACTATCAGCGCCGGTTCCGCTACATGCTGGTGGACGAGTATCAGGACACCAACATCGCCCAGTACCTGTGGCTGCGTCTGCTGGCCCAGGGCAATCCAAACGTCTGCTGCGTGGGTGACGACGATCAGTCGATCTACGGCTGGCGCGGCGCGGAAGTGGACAACATCCTGCGCTTCGAGCACGACTTCAAAGGTGCGACCGTCATCCGACTGGAGCGCAATTACCGCTCCACCAGCCACATTCTGGCGGCGGCCTCGCATCTGATTGCCCATAACGAGGGCCGGCTGGGTAAAACGCTGTTCACCGATTTCGAGGAACCGGACCACGATCTGGTCAGCGTCGCCTCCTGCTGGGATTCCGAAGAAGAGGCGCGGTCCATCGGCGACGAGATCGAGGCGCTGCAGGCCAAGGGCCATGCGCTGAACGACATCGCCATTCTGGTGCGGGCCTCGTTCCAGATGCGCGAGTTCGAAGATCGCTTCGTCACACTGGGGCTGAATTACCGCGTCATCGGCGGTCCGCGCTTCTACGAGCGCATGGAAATCCGCGATGCCATGGCCTATTTCCGCTGTGTCGTGCAGCCGGCGGACGATCTGGCGTTCGAGCGTATCGTCAACACGCCCAAGCGCGGTCTCGGGGAAGCGACGCTGAAGCTGGTGCACGGGCTGGCCCGCGCTGAACGCATGCCGCTGATGCAGGCGGCAAGCCAGCTGTGCCAGACGGAGGAACTCCGGCCCAAGGCCCGCAATGCGCTGAGCAGTCTGCTGGCCGACATGGATCGATGGCGATCAGAGATCAATGCGGTTTCACACACGGAAATGGCGGAAATCATTCTGGACGAAAGCGGCTACACGGCGATGTGGCGCGCCGATCGCTCGGCGGAAGCGCCGGGCCGGCTCGACAACCTCAAGGAACTCATCCGCTCCATGGAAGACTTTGAATCCATGCAAGGGTTCCTGGAGCACGTTTCGCTGGTGATGGATCGGGACAATGCGGAGAGCAATGACGCGGTCTCCATCATGACGCTGCACTCCGCCAAGGGGCTGGAGTTCGACACGGTGTTCCTGCCTGGCTGGGAGGAGGGCCTGTTCCCGCATCAGCGCGCGCTCGACGAGAGCGGCCGTGCGGGCCTGGAGGAAGAACGCCGCTTGGCCTATGTCGGCATCACCCGGGCGAAGAAGCGCGCGAAGATCTATTTCGCCTCCAACCGGCGCATTCACGGGCTTTGGCAATCCACCGTGCCGTCGCGCTTTCTTGATGAGTTGCCGGAAGATCACGTCGAAATCACCGAACCCTCGTCCAGCTATGGCGGTTATGGCGGCGGCGGCTATGGCGCTTCGCGTTTCGACAACCGCGATCCGTTCCAGTCCGGCTCCTATTCGACGCCGGGCTGGCAGCGCGCGCAGCGGGCATCCCAGTCCGGTGGTGGCGGCTTCGGCGAAAGCCGGAACGATTATCGCTCCGCCCGGACCAAGCGCCAGGGGCCGCTCACCATCGAAGGCGAGCTGGTCGCCAAGTCGGTGAGCGACACGCCGTCGGAGTTTTCCCTCGGCGAGCGCGTGTTCCACATCAAGTTCGGCTATGGCGCGATCAAGTCGATTGAAGGCAACAAGCTGACCATCGATTTCGAAAAGGCCGGAGTCAAAAAGGTTATTGACAGTTTTGTCGAGCGTCATTGAATATTGTCATAAGTAACTATTATAAATGAGAAATTTGTTTTAACCTAACCTTAGGTTAGTATTTCCTTAACCTGCTCGCTTGTTAGGTTGTTCCAGGTCTGAAGCGTGTTTGTATCTCGTCGCGTTCGATTTGGAGGAGCGCATGCGAGGTACAAAAAAACACGGCCGTGTTGGAGTTCTTCAAGGGAATTTTCTTGCGATCCCGGCATTGGTTGCAATCGGGGAATTCACCCATGTTCCCTCTGCTTCTGCCACGTGCAGTTCACTCGGTGCCGGGACATATCTGACGTCCGGGTCGCAGACTTACGCGCCAAGCAGTTTCACACCTGCAAGGGTCGTCTGCGCAACCGCTCGTTCCTCGATAACAATCTTGCCCGGAACAATTTCTGCCAGCGGGAAGTATTCCTACTATACGAATTATTTTTATTCTTCCGGGAATTCGGCCGCGACGGACTCCATCGATTCCATATTGTTCGTGGGCACGACCATTGCCGGCTCGACGACGGCTAATACGCCTTTTCTTGAAATGCTGCCCCTGCCAGGGACAACGCAGCTTGCGGCAACCCGTATTAACCTGATCAATGTAGCCATAGGCGAAAACCGCTCGATCGATGTTGCTTCGGTATCGGCGTCGAACTTTCAAAATCCTTACGTCTATGTCGCCAGCGATCAGGCGCGGACCTATGACCGGTTCACGGTCTCCAATCCGAGCCTTTTCGCGGTCGGCGAATACAACATCATTGGGCAGAATCTCAGCAAGCCCACGGACTTGACCCTGTCAAACAGCAGTATCACCGGCGCCAATCTTGTTTCCGTGGCCGACGGCTCCTCTTTAAGCCTGGACGCAACGACAATCGACACCTCCATTTTCAGGCTCGATGGGACCTTGTCGGGGAATGGAACGATCAACGGAAAATCCGGCGCAGGCAGCTCCACAACTTTTCTGACGGCCGTTGGTTCTGTGCTCAGTCCGGGCAATTCCATTGGAACCCTGACGATCAACGGTGATCTGTCCTTTCAAGGAGCGACGGCGTTGATCTCCGAACTCGACCCGAATGCCGCCCAGAATGCGGATCTCCTGGAAGTAAGCGGCTCCGTCACCGGTGCCGGTAACCTTACGGTTACTCTGGAAAAGGACGCCGGCTATGTCGCCACTGGGGCGGGTGAAATCGCGGATTTCGCCGGTTCGACCTATGTGGTGCTGGACGCAGCCAGCATCGACAGCGACGGTGTGACACTTGTCGAAGGCACGTCGTTGAATGCCCATCTTGGTGCGAGCCTGGTTGCCAGTCCTTCGGCAGCCGGAAAGATGGAGGTCCGGTTCACCGACAATTCCGCCGTCGCGACACATTTGCCTTCCAAGATCCTGACGCTGTCCTCGGGCAAGAAAGTGACGTCATCCAGTCCGTGGACCAGTCTGACTTCTGCCATTTCCGCGACCCACAACGGCTCGACGGTGAATGGCGTGTCGGGCGGCAGCGGTGGCAGCGGCCAGCAACTCGCGAATGGAAACACGCTCGGCAATGCCTGGCTGTCCCTGACGAACGCGCAGCTCCTTCAGCTGAACATGGTCCATGCCGAACCCTATTCCTCCAATCTGACCGTTGCCCTGGAGCAGGTGGATCAGATCGCCTCGTCCGTTATGATCCGGATTTCCGGTGGTCACGACGTTCTGGACAGGGCGAAAACCACACGGGATTCTCAAGGCCGGGCGATCTGGATGGACAGCTCAGGCACGCTTGGTCATGTCGAAGGCCAGGACGGGCTCGGGACCTTCGGCTATTCGCTCGTCAATCTGATCGTCGGCGCGGACGTCCTTGCGTCTGATGCCGGGTCGGCTGGTGTCTTCGCAGGTTACGGTTTTCATCAGATGAGAGAGCACGACATCATCGATCAATCCTTCTCCGCTCACACCGGTTATGGCGGCGCCTACCTGACCCTGTTGCCCGGAGACTGGCGTTTGGCCTTGTCCGGCGGATATGCCTACAGCGCCAACACCGGCATGCGAGAGAACCCGGATGTCGGCCTGTTCACGGGCGGGCGCGCCGAGTCCGATTTCACGTCTCATTCGGCATTCGTGGCCGGAAAATTCGGTTACGCCACTTCGGTGGCGGAAATCCTCTCGCTTACGCCGTTCGTCTCGGCCTCCTATTCCCGAATCTGGCAAGGAGAAGCCAACGAAACGGGCGGGGGCGATTTTTCCTATGACGTCCATGGCGCGACGGCCGAGGCGATTGTCACCGGCATCGGCCTGGACTGGACGGCCGATATCTTCAATGTGAAGCGGAGCAAGGCGCAGATTGGGGGATTTCTCCGTTACGATCATGACTGGAGTGCCGCGGCCGATTCCAGCCATGACGTCACTGTCACCAGCAACTTGTTCGGAACCTTCACCCAGTCGGGTCAAAACCGCGGTCCTCACACTCTGACCGGGGGCTTCGGTGTCATGGGTGCATTTTCTGAAAGGGCGGCGTGGCGCGTCGGTCTTGCCGGCAGCATGAGCCCTCATGGGCACGAGGTCGGCGCCGGCGGTCATTTCACGTTGCAGTTCTAGCCGAAAGTGCAACGTGGCGGCTCCTGTCCTCAGAGCTCATCGCCTTTCGGCTCGATCAGCATGTGCCTTTCCTTGATGAAGGGGTAGATCTCGATCGCCTGGCGCAGGGCTTGTTGCCCGAGGTCGACCCGGCCCTGACGCATCAGGATGTGGGCCTTTCCCGAGAGGGCGCCGAAATGGCGCGGTTCCAGTTCCAGCGCCCGGTCGGCGTCTTCCAGGGCCTCATCGAGTTTGTCCTGCAGGAACAGAATGAAGGCCCGCTGGTTCCAGACTTCTGCGTAATCGGGCGCGCGTTCGATGGCGTCGTTGAGCAGCAGGCGGGCGCCCTCGAAGTCGTAACCGTCGCGCTTGCGCATGGCCTCGTCGACAAGATGGCGTGTTTCCGTATCGGGCGCCTCATCGAGCCAAAACCACCAGATGCTGTCCTCGATCAGGCGTGCTTCCGCTTCCGTTTTCGCCGACTTGAGGGCATCGAACAGGGCGTCCTTGTCGTCGGAGGCAAGGCTGGGTCCGGCTGAAGCCAGAAGGGCGAGAAAAGCGGCTGCGATGAAGCCGAGGAGGCTCGTTCGCGGCAGGGCTATTGACGATGGTTGGTGTATGAAGGCCAGTCCCGGCATTTCTTGTTCCCCCGGAAGACGAACTTTCGCAAACAGGTCACGAGGAGAATTAGGGCGCATGGAGCCGAAGGCGAGCCTTGGGAACCCTGTCGGAGCCCGAATGTTATCGGGCGGTTTGAACTGGCGATTGCCGCCGTCCCCCGTTATACCCCGGCTTCAGTTTGCAAAGCGAAGCAGCGCGAAGCGCGCGACAAGGGGTGCGTCATGAAGACGATCAGGGTCCGGATCACGGCCGCCGAGACGGAAGCCAAACGTATTGCCGATGTGCTGGAGCGGGCATTCGAGGACGATGGCAATCCGGTGTCCATCTATGAAGCGTCGGCCGACGGCAAGACGTGGTCGGCCGAAATCCTGCTGTTCGATATGGAACCGGATGAGGCGGAAGCCCTGGTGCGCGACCGGGTGGGGGCGGACGCCTTCGCCGCCCCGCTGGAAGCGGAAGAGCTGCCGGACATCAACTGGGTGGAAAAGAGCCTGGAGGGACTGGCGCCGGTCCGGGCCGGCCGCTTCGTGGTGCACGGCTCCCATGACCGGGACAAGGTGCCGCCGGTTGCCATCGGTCTTGAGATCGAGGCGGCACTGGCCTTCGGAACCGGCCATCACGGCACCACGGCCGGTTGTCTGGAGGAACTCGACCGTCTTTTGTCCATGCGCTCCTATGACTGCATTCTGGATCTGGGGACGGGAACGGGGGTGCTTGCGATCGCAGCCGCCCATCTGGCGCGTCAGCCGGTACTGGCAACGGATATCGACCCGGTTGCGACCCGGACCGCGGCGGAAAATGCCCGCCTGAATGGCGTGGGGCCGCTTGTGAAGACATTCACGGCCAATGGCATGGAAGACCGGCGTTTCGGTGAATACGGGCCGTTCGACCTGGTCATCGCGAATATTCTGGCGCGTCCTTTGATGCAGATGGCCAAATCCATCGGTGCACACTGTGCGCGGACGGCAACGCTTGTGCTGTCGGGGCTGAGGATCGAGGACGGCCCGCGGATCCTGTTCGCCTACCGCTGCCAGGGATTTCATCTGGTCCGTTCGCGCCAGAAGGATGGCTGGCTGACATTGACGTTGGTGCGCGGCCGGAAGGACGCCTGAACGGCTGGCTCTTCCGAAATCCGGACAAAAAAAGAGCGCGGTGGCTGTGCCATCGCGCTTCTTTTTGTCGTGACGCCTGAAGTCCTGCTTAGAAGACGATCGGCGAGGAGCCTTCGCGTTCCAGCTCGTTGCGGTCGAAACCGTGAGCGGCAAGCGTTGCATCGTCGAGCGACAGAAGATAGCCGTTGACGTAGCGGCGAGCCTGCTTGGAGCGGGCGTCAATCATGCGGTCAAATGCGCGGCGCATGAAACCGGTGGAGGTGGAGCGGCCTGCGCCGCTGAAGGTGGTGGTCATTGCCATGGGAGTTCTCCATGCTTCTAGTGAACGGGCGCATCCTCCAGGGGATTCGCTACCTTTGTCTTGTTGGCCTGAATATGGGCTTTGGATCCGGTATGAGGTAGATGCAATCCTGCATGTCAGTTCTGCGTTTTTCGCATATGCGAGATAAATGGTGCGCTGCAAAATCATACGGTCGGTTTTCCCGCATTCTCTCTCCTGGCAAGAAATATCCAGCTTGATCGGTTCCCGGTGAGGAATTAGCTTTCCGGCATGTTCCAGAACTTTGACGATCTCGCCGATCCCTCCTGCGGAGCGCCGCATGCGGCTCTTCTCAGGGCAGAACTCAAGCGCTGTGGCCTGGATGGCTTTCTTGTCCCGCGGGCCGATGCGCATCAGGGCGAATATGTGCCCGAATCCGACTGCAGGCTGCAGTGGCTGACCGGTTTTTCCGGCTCGGCGGGTCTTGCCGCGGTTCTGGGTGAGGAGGCGGCGATCTTCGTCGATGGACGCTACACCATCCAGGTGCGCGAGCAGGTGGATATGGGCGTCTTTCCGGCGCGCCACCTCATCAACGAACCGTTGACCGACTGGCTCGCCGGGCTGTTGAGACCGGGCCAGAAACTGGGCTTCGATCCGATGCTGCATACGGTGCGCGAGGTCCGGAAGCTGCGCGAAGTCTGCGCCGAGGCCGGGGCGGAGCTGGTTGCGCTCGACGACAACCCGCTGGATGCGGTCTGGGAACACCGGCCGGAGGCGCCGCTCGGTCAGGTCACGCTTCACCCGGAAGCGCTGGCCGGAAAATCCGCAAACGCCAAGATTAGCGAAATCCAGGCCGAGATTCTGAAGAAGAAGGCGGATGCTTGCGTTCTGACACAGCCGGATTCGATCGCCTGGCTGTTCAATATCCGCGGAGCCGATGTGCCGCATACGCCGCTGCCGCTGTCCTTCGCCACCGTGCCCGTGGATGGCCGTCCGACCCTCTATATCGATGGCCGCAAGCTGTCCAATTCGGTGCGCGACGCGCTGGACGGATTGACGGACATTGCGGAACCTTCGGGTTTCAAGATCGGACTTGCGGATCTGGGGACTGCGGGAAAGAAAGTTCTGATCGATCCGGGCCTTGCCGGTGAAGCGATCGCGACGACCATCACCAATGCGGGTGGGTCCCTGATCGAGGCGACGGACCCTGTGCTTCTGCCCAAGGCGATCAAGAACCAGACGGAAATCGCCGGGATGCGGGCTGCGCATCTGCGCGATGCGGTCGCCTATGCGCGGTTCCTGTGCTGGTTCGACGAGGTTGCGCCGACGGGACAGCTCGATGAGATCGGCGCGGCGCGGAAACTGGAGGAATTCAGGGCCGGGACCGGGGCGCTCAAGGATATTTCCTTCGATACCATTTCCGGTGCCGGTCCCAACGGTGCGATTTGCCATTACCGGGTCAGCGAAAAGAGCAACCTGCCGATCCCGGTCGGAAAGCCGTTCCTGATCGACAGCGGCGCCCAATACGAGGACGGCACGACGGATATTACCCGCACAATTGCGGTGGGGACCATGTCCGCTGAGATGAAGCGGAACAATACCCTGGTACTCAAGGGCCATATCGCCATTTCATCCGCACGCTTTCCGGAAGGGACGACAGGTGCGCAGCTCGACACGCTGGCGCGGATCGATCTGTGGAAGGCCGGTCTCGATTTCGATCACGGCACCGGGCACGGGGTCGGGTCCTACCTCTCGGTTCACGAAGGTCCGCAAAGGATCGCCAAGACCGGGACCGTGCCGCTTAAGCCGGGCATGATCCTGTCCAACGAGCCGGGCTATTACCCGGCCGGCGAATACGGCATCCGGATCGAAAACCTGGAACTTGTGACCGAAGCAGCGCCCGTCGAGGGGGGCGAGCGCAATATGCTCGGGTTCGAAACCCTGACCCTGGCGCCGATCGACACAAGGCTGGTGGATGTATCGCTCCTGACCTCCGGCGAGCGGGACTGGTTGAACGCCTATCACAAGCGGGTCTTTGAAATGGTCGGCCCTCTTCTGGACGAGGATACGCGAGCCTGGCTGGAAAGTGTGACAAAGCCCATTTAGCGGGCGTTTGCCGCTTGACGTCTGGTCGGTCTCCGGGGAACTAATATTTGAACGCTATCATTCAGGGGGTCTGATGAGGGCGATCGATCTGTTGAGAATGCCGCTCTGGACAGCAGAGCTGGCAACGGGCGCGAAGTCGTTCGTGACCAATCCTGTCATCGGCAGCCGTTGGCTGAACGAGCACGGTCTGCATGAAAAACGGCTGCAGCTGGCGGAGCGCATGGCGGATTTCCGCCGCCGTCAGATGAGGCATCTGGTCTCTCCGGAACACGCGGAGGCTTATGCGCGAGACGGCTTTGTCATCTGCCGCAATGCGCTTCCGCAGGACGCGTTCGAGCGGCTCAAGCATGAAGTCGAGGACAACGCGTTTTCCGCACAAGAGATGCTGCAAGGCCATACGGTCACCCGGTTCACGCCGATCACACGCAAGATGCTGCATGAGCTTCCGGAGTTCGGGTCGTTCGTCACCGGGCCGCTGTTCCAGGGATTGTTGCGCTATGTCGCTTCCAGCAATGCGGACCCGATCACTTTCATTCATACGGTTTTCGCTGAACCGGATCGGGGCAAGCGGGACCCGCAGACCGTATTTCATTCCGACACGTTTCAGCCGACGGCCAAGTGCTGGTATTTCCTAACCGATGTTGCGGAGGATGGCGGGCCCTTCACCTATGTGCCCGGATCCCATCGTCTGACGCCGGAACGGCTTGCCTGGGAGCGCGAGCAGGCGATCGCCGCCTGTTCCCAGAAAAGGTCCATGCACACGCTCGGCTCGTTCCGGGTCACCGACGAGGATCTGGCCCGTCTGGGGTACGGACAACCGGTCAAGGTTGCGGTTCCGGCCAATACGCTGGTGGTTGCCGACACCCACGGGTTCCACGCGCGCGCTATCAGCACGAAACCGACCGTACGGCTCGGCATCTATGGCTCCTTGCGGCGCAATCCCTTCCTGCCCTGGGCCGGGCTCGATCCGTTCTCACTGCCGGGGCTGCGTTGGCGGCAGGCGGAAATCCATGACGCCGTCAACAACTGGAAGATGCGCACGGGCCGGTTTACCGGCCAGCCGAATGTGGGCGACGTGAAGCCGCTGGATCCGCCGCGCCGGTGGCAGTGAGCGGAGTTCCGCCTTAGCGGTGTTCTTCCTCCGCCGCCTCGATCAGCGCCGAATTGAAATAGGTGAGCGCATGGACGTGGTGGGCGATGCCGATGATCGACTCCAGGTCGTTGACGTCGACAACCGGCAGGGTGTCGCGACCTGTCTCTTTGAACACTTTCAAGGCGCTTTCAAGCGAGGCGGTCGCATGCAGGTAGGGACCGCCGGTTTCGATGCTGAATGTCCGGTCTTCTTCCGCGTCCGGGGGCGGGTCCATGAAATCGCGAACCTTGACGGATGTGCTCAGGAACCGGTGCGGGCCTTCGGTGGCGAGAACCCCGTGGGTCGCGAGCTGCCACTGGAAATAGGACCTTCCGTGGAAGGCCTGGGTGATGCCGGTGGCGATGGAGACGGTCAGAAGCAGGGCGATTGACAGCGTGTAGCCGCCGGTCAGTTCGAACACGATCATGGTTGTGGAGACCGGAGCGCCGAGAACCGCCGCAGCCACGGCGCCCATTCCGAGGATGGAATAAAGGCCTTCGCTGGAGGCCATTTCCGGGAAGACGGAGGCAGCGATCAGTCCGAAGGCGCCGCCGGCCATCGCGCCGAGATACAGCGATGGCGAGAAGATGCCGCCGCCGAACCTGGACGCCAGGGTGATGGAGGTCGCTGCCGTCTTGGCGACCAGCAGGGACAGCAGCATGGAGATCGAAAACTGGTCCTTGAGGGCTGCGTCGGTCGCCTCGTAGCCGACGCCGACGACGGCCGGGAAGGCCAAGGCGATGGTGCCGACCGCACAGCCGCCGACCACGGGTCGGACCCAAAGGGCCATGGGAATATTCCGGGCGACCCAATCGGTGCCGATCAGCGCGAACTGGAAGCAGATGGCCACCACCGCGCAGGTCACGCCCAGAAGGGCAAAGGCCGGAAACTCCCAGTAGGAGCTGATCTGGTGTCCGGGGATGACGAAGGCCGCCACATCTCCGAACCACAGCCTTGAAAACACGGTGCCGGTGACGGCGGCAATCGCGATCGGGGAGATGGCCGACAGGGCGTAGTGCCCGAGAATGACCTCGTGGGCAAAGAGCACCCCGGCAATCGGGGCGTTGAAGGATGCCGACACCGCGCTGGCAACGCCGCAGGCTAGCAGGATGCGCCGTGCGGACGCTGGCAACTGAAACAGCCGGCTGAGGGAAGCGCCGATGGTCGCGCCCAGATGGACCACGGGCCCTTCACGGCCGGCACTTGCCCCGGATCCGAGGGAAAGGGCCGTGATAAAGGCGGAGGAAATGCCCGGTTTGAACATCATTCCCTCGACGCCCCTGGCCCGGGCTTCGATCACATCGGCGACGCTGTAGGTGCGCTGCGTCGGCTGGACATACTGCAACAGCAGTCCGACCAGCAGTCCGCCGACGGTGGGGGCAGCGACGACCACATACCAGGGCAGGTCGGCGAGCGCGGTGATGACGTTCTCGCTTGATGTGCCGAGCCATACAAATTGCACCAGGCCGATAGCTTCGCGGAACAGGATCGCAGCCCACGACACGATTGCGCCGATGCACAGCGCAAGCAGCCAGACCAACGGCCGCTTTTGCGCCAAGAATTCATTGAAGTTCAGCCGGATGCCCGCAGGGATCGTCTTCAGGCCGACGTTGATCAGGCCGAAGCGGCGAATTACGGAGAGAAGCCAATCAGGCATGATCAATCACGATTGGTGTTACCCAGGTACGGCGGTATCATTCCAGTATCGGACGAATATTAGGGATTTGCCGGAAAATTGCGCAGCCAAATATAATATCTCTTAGCTTTTCCCTTGATTTTCGGACGCTGCAGGTTCAGGACAGGAGCATTCCTTGGCTCCCAGGCAGGCTTCCTGCCGTTCGAAGGGTCCTTTCGGGCCGTGCCCAGGTTTGAACTCGCCCAAGACCGTCACCTGCTGCCCATAAATGTTGGCTATTCATGTCCGTCGCTGATCAGTCGAATTCTCCCGCCGCCGAAACCGTCGCCTCATCCGAAGTTCAAGACCGCGTCTTTTCCGTGCCGACGCTTTGCATCATCGCCTTTGCCATCGGCATCGTCGCCGCTGCGGGTGCGGTTGTCTTCCGATACCTGATCTCTCTCGTTCACAATTTCTTTTATTACGGAACGTTTTCGACGGTCTATGACGCCAACTTCTTCGATGCGCCAAGTCCGCTCGGAGCGCTGGTCATTCTGGTTCCCGTCGTCGGCGGCCTGATCGTTGTCTTTCTGGTCAGGACGTTCGCGCCGGAGGCCAAGGGGCACGGTGTTCCGGAAGTGATGTACGCGATCTACCACAACAAGGGGGACGTGCGCGGCGTCGTTGCGGTGGTCAAGTCGTTCGCGTCGGCCATTTCCATCGGTAGTGGCGCGTCGGTCGGCCGCGAAGGACCGATCATTCAGATCGGGGCTTCGTTCGGATCCACGATCGCCCGAAAACTGCGCCTGGTGCGTTGGCAGAAGATCACACTGCTTTCGGCCGGTGCCGGGGCGGGGATCGCGGCCACCTTCAACACGCCGCTCGGCGGTGTGCTGTTCGCGGTGGAGATGCTTCTGCCGGAAGTCAGCAGCAGGACGTTTCTTCCGGTCGTCGTCGCGACGGCGACCGCAACCTATGCCGGCCGTATCGCCTTCGGTCTCGACCCGGCCTTCATTGTGCCGGTGGCCAATGTGACGGCGATTGAAGCCATCGATCCGGTCCAGCTTATCGCCTATGCGTTTCTCGGTGCCGCGGCAGGGGTCGCCTCCTGGGCCTTCATTCGCACGCTGGCCTGGTGCGAGGATTTCTTTCCGGCGCTGCCCGGCAACGAATACACGCAGAATATTATCGGCATGCTGATCATCGGCTGCATGAGCTATGCGTTCTTTCTCATGACCGGCAACTATCATACCTCCGGCGTCGGTTACGCGACCATTCAGGATATTCTGAATGCGACGCCCTACACGATCGTCCTGCTTGGGGCGCTGCTCATCGCCAAGATCGTGGCGACATCGATCAGCCTCGGGGCGGGCGCGTCCGGCGGCGTCTTTTCGCCCTCCCTGTTTATCGGGGCCACGCTGGGTGGCGTTGTCGGCGTGATTGGCAGCTGGCTGTTTCCCGAGCATGGGTTCATCGCCGCGGAATTCGCCCTTGTCGGCATGGGCGCGCTGGTTGGCGGGGCCACCGGCGCCTCGATGACGGCCATTGTGATGATCTTCGAGATGACGCGGGACTATAACGTCATCGTGCCGCTGGTTCTTGCGGTGGCGATCGCGGTCGGTGTGCGCCGCTGGTTGATCGTGGACAACATCTACACCATCAAGCTGCGCCACCGCGGGAGGCCGATCCCGACCAACCGGCATACCAACATGTATCTGGTGAAGCCGATCAAGGAAGTAATGGCCACCAATTTCAAGATCCTGCCGATCGACACGCCGATCCAGGAAGCCATCGCCGCGATCGTGGAGTCGGGAGACGCTCATATCATCGTCTCCGACGGAGCCCGAATTGCCGGCTTCGTCCGCTTCGGCACCATTCCCTATCAGGCGGACCGTTATTCCGGCCAGACCTTGCGTGAGGTCTTGTCGAGCGACTACGTGATCGCTCCGGCACCGAACATCCTGAACGCGGTCATCACCCGAATGAACAACCGCAGCCGCAGCTACGCCATCATCGTTGGCGGCGACGGCCGGATTCCGCGTCCGGATGATGTTGTCGGGGTGGTGGACTCTAAGGAAATCGCCGAAGTGGTCGTGGCCAACCACTACGGCTAGGCAACTCAATCGTTCCGGACCCCGCTCTGCTGCCGGGCCCGGAACATGATTTTCGGCTCAGGCCGGCTTGCGCTTGATTTCAATGTGGCGGCCGGCCCGTTCGGGCCGCACCAGACCGGACTGGGCGTCAGCGAGGGCCTGGATGTTTTCGGCGATGTCTTCCGGCCAGGGAACGACCTTGCGTGCGCCCATGTCCACATGCAGGCTGATCTGCTCGTTGGTGGCCGAAAGCCAGCCTTCGTCCGCGTGGTGGATTTCCTGGTAGAAATGGCAGCGCTTCGCGTCATGGTCGACCAGTTGGAGACGAACCTTTACCGGCATTCCTGCCGCCAGTTCACGGACGTAGCAGATGTGGGTCTCGGCCGTGAAATAGGAGGCGTTCCGCTCTTTCAGATAGCTTTCGCCGAGCCCCAGTTTTTCGAAGACCTCGTCGCAGGCCTTGTCGAACAGGACCACATAATAGGCCATGTTGAGATGGCCGTTGTAATCGATCCAGTCGTCCTGGACGGTCATCGTGGAACTTTCGACCATCTGTGTCGGCCAGGTAACGGACATAATTCCTCCTTCTGTGTGGCGCCAAGGGCGCTTGACTTTCACCTTCGCAAGCTGGCCTAACATATTTGCTATGGGAAGCGGAAACGCTCTTGTTCAAAAACAGATAAGGGAAGTCGAACCATGTCCTTGACTGCTTTGCAGGCTCCGGTCGAGCGCAACGAGGCGAATGCTGCTCTTGTCGCCGATATTCTGACCCAGAAGTTCGGCGAGCGCTGTTCCCGGTCGCAGGCCGTGCGGGAGCAGCATGGCCATACAACGACATGGTTGCCCAACCAGGCGCCCGACGCGGTGGTCTTCGCCGAGAGCACGGAAGAGGTCGCCGACGTGGTGCGGATCTGCGCCGAGCACAAGGTTCCGGTCATTCCCTTCGGCACGGGCTCCTCGCTCGAAGGCCATGTGAATGCGCCGGGTGGCGGCATCTCGATCGACGTCTCCCGCATGAACCGGATCCTGGCGGTAAACGCGGAAGATCTCGACTGCCGCATCGAAGCCGGCGTCACCCGTAAGGAACTGAACAGCTATCTGCGCGATACGGGCCTGTTCTTCCCGATTGATCCGGGTGCGGACGCAAGCCTCGGCGGCATGGCGGCGACCCGGGCATCGGGCACCAATGCGGTGCGCTATGGCACCATGAAGGATGCGGTTCTTGGGCTGACGGTGGTCACGGCCTCCGGCGAGATCATCAAGACCGGCGGGCGGGCACGCAAGTCATCGGCCGGCTATGACCTGACCCGGCTGATGGTCGGCTCTGAAGGTACGCTCGGCGTCATCACCGAACTGACGGTCCGGCTCCATGGACAGCCGGAGGCGATTTCCGGCGGGGTCTGCCCGTTCCCGACCATCGAGGCGGCCTGCCAGGCGGTCATTGCCACGATCCAGTGCGGGATTCCGGTCGCTCGGATCGAGCTTCTGGACGAGCAGCAGGTGAAGGCCTGCAACATCTATTCGAAACTGACCTTGAAGGAAACGCCGACCCTGTTCCTGGAATTCCACGGCAGCGAGGCCGGGGTCAAGGAACAGTCGGAACTGTTTGGCGCCATTGCCGAGGAATACGGCGGCGGTCCCTTCGACTGGGCGACAAAGGCTGAGGATCGAACCAATCTTTGGACGGCGCGCCACGATGCCTACTGGGCGTCTTTCACGCTTCGCCCGGGGTCGAAGGGGGTTGCGACCGATGTTTGCGTTCCGATTTCGCGTCTTGCGGAATGTGTGACGGAGTCCAAGAAGGACATTGAAGCTCAGGGCTTGCTGGCGACCGTGGTCGGTCACGTGGGCGACGGCAATTTCCACGTTCTGGTGCTTGTCGATGAAGAGGACGACGAAGAAGTGGCCAAGGCGGAAGGTTTCGTGGAACGCCTCAACTGGCGGGCGATCGAAATGGAAGGCACCTGTACAGGCGAGCACGGTGTCGGACAGGGCAAGATGAAATATCTACGAAAAGAGCATGGCGGCGGTGTCGATATGATGGCTACCATCAAACGGGCACTTGATCCCGATAACATCCTGAATCCGGGCAAGATCGTGCCCATGTCATGATAGACTTCCGAATCGCCGGAAACGTCGGGGTTTTTGAGCCGGCAAGCAAGGAGAGCAGGGCCTGAATTCGGTCTATATCACGATTGGAGTTGCAATCATTCTGGTGCTGGTAACGGCACTGGTCGGGCCCTTTTTGGTCGATTGGACCGTTTACCGCTCCACCTTTGAAAAATATGCGGAGCAGGCCCTGGGCCATAAGGTCACGGTTCTGGGCGATGCGGACATCCGTCTCCTGCCGTCTCCGGCGGTGACCTTTACCGATGTGCGCGTCGGTGAGGCCGAAGACCCGCTCCTCGTCGTTTCCCGTTTCCAGATGCGCATCGAGTTGCCGCCCCTCCTCAAGGGAGAGGTTCGGGTGCTCGACATGGAGTTGGACCGTCCCCATCTGACCCTGTCGCTTGACGAAAGCGGCCGTCTGGACTGGTTGACGGCGCAAACGTCCGATGGCGTTCTCGGCGATCTGCCGGCAGAGGACGTCGCCTTCGAACGGGTTTCCATCGTTGATGGGGCTGTTTCGGTGATCGATGCGCGTAGCGGCGAGACACACCGGTTCGACAACGGCAACCTGCTGATCAGCGCCCGAACCCTTGCAGGCCCGTTCAAGATCGACGGCAGTGCCACATATAACGGCAAGCCCTACAGCCTTCGGCTTGCGACCGGAAAGGAACTGGACAACGGCACCATACGGGTCAAGGGACAGCTTACGCCTTCCGCATGGCCAATCGACCTTGCGGTCGACGGCACGCTGTCCCAGGAGGACGGAGTGCCGGAATTTGAGGGGAATTTTTCGCTCGCCTCGATTCAGGACGAGGACCGGATAGACAATGCGTGGCGGGTGGAAGGCGCATTTTCGGCCAATGTCGACGGGTTGCAGGTTCCCTCCTTTGAATTTCGCTATGGTCCGGAGGACCGGATCCTGGGATTGGATGGCAGCGCCGAGCTTGCCTATTCCGGAAGCAGGCGTTTTGAAATCCGCGGACGCTCGAAGCAGGTCGATCTGGACCGGATCTTCGGCGGAGGTCCCCAGTCTCCGGTTTCGGTGGATGATGCCGCCTCCAGGCTGATTGCCGCCGTCAAGACGGTTCCGATCCCGGATATGGACGGGGTGATCGCGCTGGACGTTCCGGCCGTCGTTCTCGGCGGCGGATTGGTTCAGGACGTGAAACTCGACCTTGAGACCACGTTGAGCGGATGGCGTGTCGCGCGATTTGCCGGACGGTTGCCGGGACGAACGATCATCGCGACACAGGGCGATCTCGGACTGGATCCGGATCTCACCTATCGCGGCAGCGTGTCTGTTTCCTCCGAACAGCCCGGTGCCTTTGCCGCCTGGTGGCGGCAGGCGGGCAAGGGGGCATCCGCCATCCAGCCGATCTCGATGGAAGGACTGCTCAGTCTCGTTCCCGACGGGGTCGCGCTCGACAATCTGCGCCTTAACATCGCCGGTTCGCAGGCGACCGGCGGACTGTCCTATCAGAAACCGCGATCGGGCAATGCGGTCTTTTCGCTCAGTCTTGATGCGGACAAGCTCGACATCGATCAGGTCGAGACACTTGCAGGTCTGTTCGAACGGCCCGAAGACGGGCCAAAAGACCTGGATGTGTCTCTGCGGGTACAGGCACGCGAAGTCAGCGTGCGGGGGGTGGACGGCAAGGGTCTGTCGCTGGAGGCGCAGTATTCGGATAACGGGTTACGGATCGACCGCCTGTTTGCGGAAGATCTGGCCGGGGCCGAAGTGAATGTCAGCGGTCGTGTCGACGATATCCTGACTGCGCCGGAAGGGCAGCTGACCGGTACACTGAACGCGACCGACCTGACCGGCGTGACGGCAGTCTTGGGCAGCGTGCTGCCGGACAATGCGCTGGTCGGACGTCTTGAGCAGGCCTCCGGGTATCTGGTCCCGGCCAGTTTCCAGGCGAACCTGCAGGCGTCGGCGCAGGATGGGGTCAGCCAGATCGATTTCAAGCTGAACGGCGATGCCGGCGGCGCGAAAACCGACATCAGCATGAATTTCAATGGCCGGGTCGATGAATGGCATTCGGCGGAGATCGGGTTGGGTGTCGGCCTTTCCGGCCCGACCGGAGACCAGATCCTGAGGCAGTTGGGATTTGCGGTTCTGCCGGTCGGCAGCCTTGGCGCCGGCGAAGTTCGTCTGAGCGCCATCGGACGCCCGAAAGACGGCATGACGGTTTCCTTGAGCGCTTCCGCCGGTGAGGCGGTTCTGGGACTGGAAGGGCGGGCAACCCTGCAGAAAGACCGGGAACCCGACTATCGGCTCTCCGTCTCGGCATCCGCGCCCGATATTGCGCCCTATGCCCTTCTGTTCGGGCGGGTGCTTCCTGTCATGGGGGGCGACATCGATGCCGTCGTCGATTTCGATGTCGTGGGAACGGGCAGCAGGATTGAGGTATCGAAGCTGACAGGCAAGGTCGCCGGAGTGGCCGTCGAGGGCGACCTGGCCGGGGATCTGGAGCCTCTTCAGGGTGAAAGCAATCGCCGGTTCAAGGGCAGCTTGAACCTGAGTGCGCTCGATCTGAGGTTCCTGTCGGAAGCGATCCTGGGGAGCGATCAGTGGTTTTCCGCCGGCGACGGCTCCAGCATCTGGCCGAACGGGGCTTTCGGGGCGCCGCTTCTATCGCAAACGGACCTGACGCTTCAGCTTTCCGCCGACCGCCTGATCTTTGATGACACGGATACGGACACGATTCACGGCGCGAAGGCAGAGTTGCGGCTGACGCCAACGATGATGCGTCTCGACGGACTGAACGGCACTTACGCCAATGGAAAGCTGGATGGCACACTCGCCATTCGTCGGTCCGGGGCGGAAGGGGCGGTCTCAGGTACCATCAGGCTGACCGGCGGCTCTGTGCGTGATCTGGTGTGGGTCCATAACGACCGGCCGGTGGCAACGGGGTCTTTCGATCTCTTCCTGGAATACCAGGGCAGCGGCCGGACGATTTCAGGGATTGTGTCCGGTTTGACCGGCGGTGGGACATTCGCCGTGACCGACGGTGAACTCAGGGGCATCAATCCGCAGGCGTTTCCTTTGGTGATCCGGGCGGTCGACGCGGGGCTGGACCTGCATGATGACAAGATCCGTGAGGTCTTCCTGAACCACATGGCGGCCGGAAGCCTCGGCTTCAAGCGGATCGAAGGCACGGTCACGCTGATCGGCGGCCGAATGAGCGCACGCAATGTCGTGGTCGATTCCAGCCGGGCGGATATTTTCGGCTCTTCGGAGATCAATCTGAACGACTGGACCCTGAACGGAGACTTCTCCGTGAAGGTGGATCCGGGCGAGAACGCCGTCACAGGGGCGGAGCCGCAGGTCGGTATGATCTTCAGCGGTCCGGTCGAAGCTCCCGTGCGAACGGTGGATATCTCTCCCTTCACCGCGTTCCTGACCCTTCGTGCGTTTGAACAGGAAGTGCAGAGAGTCGAAAAACTGCAGGCTGAAATCCTGGAAAGGGACCGCTTGCTGCGCGAAATGAAGCGGATCAAGCACGAGCGGGTACGACGCCAGAAGGAAGCGGAAGAAGCGGCACGTGCGGCAGAAGCTGCTGCTGCTGGAACGGACGCTACAGATCCGAACCGAAAACCAGACGGGACGAGCGGCGAAGCTCCGGCGACGGGAGCCGAAACCGGTTCCCCGCAGGATCAGAGCCGGAATAACATAACGGTTGCTCCCGAAGAAAAGCCGCGCCGTGAGGCCGTGACCGACCCGGCGGACTTCGCCAATCGTATCCGTTCCGTCATCGGCGCCCAGGGCAACGGGGCTGGCGGCCCCATGATCCTTCAGCCCGGCGGCCTGGCGGCTCCGGAAGAAGAGGCGACCGGGACACTGCCGCCTCTCGAGCCGCCGCAGGTGATCGACGATCTTATCGCCCGGGAAATCGGTATCCCTGCGTCCGAACTGAACAGGCCGCCGGATCCGCTGATCAACGGCGGAGCGAATTAGCTTTCCGGAAGACCTTCAAGCGCTCTTCCGAGCGCCCAGACGCGGACGGAAGACGACAGGGCATCTTCCGGGTCGCGGTTGTCATCGATTTCGGCAATGAGCGCGGCAAGAGCCATTTTCCGGGCTCTGGCCGCTTCGTCCACCACCTGCCAGAATTCCGGTTCCAGCGCCAGGCTGGTGCGGTGGCCGTGCAGGGATATGGATCTTTTGACCAGCGGCATGCCAGCCGGGCCTATTCAGCGGAAGAGGTAGGAGCGTCGGGCGTTTCGTCGTCGGACGCGGACAGTCGGTGACCGTCCACGGTCTTTTCCAGGACGGCTCTTTCGTATTTCGAAGCCTGCTTCTCCGCCTTTGTCCGGCCGAATTTCACGCGGTTGTCCTCTGCCCGGGCCTCACGGTCAGAGCGGGCCTTGCGTTTCCTTGCCTGGCGCAGATTGACGATCTCGGCGCTCATCAGCTTGCCCGTTTAAGGTCAGGGTTTTTTCCGGAAGGCATCGAGAGAGACGACCTGTCCGCTGGCGTCACCCTTGTCCGTGTCTGAGGTTTTCGCCTTGTCGCCGGTCTCCGAAGACGCGGTTTCAGCCAGCGGCTTCTCGTCGTTTCCGGCAGCTTCTTCCGCCTCTGCCTGTTCGGCCCTGGCGAGTTCCTCAACGGCTTCCAGAAGTTCCTCGGGCAGCTCTTCGGCTGTCTTGCCGGGATCGAATTCAAGGGCAAACTGGACAGACGGGTCGAAAAAGCCCTTGATGGCGGAATAAGGCACCAGAAGCTTTTCGGCGACACCGCCGAAGGACAGACCGACCTCGAAGGCGTGTTCGCCGATGGCGAGATCCCAGAACTGATGCTGGAGGACGATGGTCATCTCCTGCGGGTAGCGCTCTTTCAGGCGCTGGGAGATCCGCACACCCGGCGCTCTCGTGTCGAAGGCGATATAGAAATGATGCTCGCCCGGAAGACCAGTGCGACCCACCTCGGCAAGAATTTTCTTCACGGCGCCGCGCAGCGCGTCCTGGATGAGGATGTCGTATCTGAGTAGGTCTTCGGACATCTTGTCTTCGTTGGCTTCCGAGTCGTCACTGGTTAGGGGCTTTATGCAATTTGACGGCTGGAGCACGAAAAGAAAAGGCCCCAATTCGTCGCCTCACGGGGTTTTTTGTCGATTGCCTTAAAGAAAGTGGAGGCTTCTGTTGCCAGGTGCCTCCGAACCCCGCCTGACGGTGCTACCCGCCAGGGCTTTAGTGGACTACCGGTACTGCGTTACGCAGCAACAGCCATGTCCGAAGCATAGTTGTCATTTGCAACTATTAGGATGGCCCGATGTCGGTGGTACCATGCCGAGCAAAAACACAGTCTTTACGCCCTCGTCGATCCTATTTCGCCCCCGCCGAAACACACCGCAGACCCGTGTCTGTCTTCGTTGTGCTTGGGTGGAGGCGCCGGGTACCGCCCCCGGGTCCGATAGGTTTATTGCACTGGCCATTTATTGCCGTAGCCGGAGAACCGGCACGCCTGATATAAGGTCTTGTGTCGGCAAATGAAAGGGGGAGGCAGGTTCGCCTGTTGAAATTCTGTCTTGCCGACGCAATGCCGAAGGGTGGGGATATGACCGGTGGAAATCGCGTGAAAGCTCGCGAATCTGGCACTTTGTCGGTATCCGGAAAATAGCCAAACATGGGCAAAAGCCGAAGCAACACGGGAACAGCGACTTGCAGCAATATCTCGACCTCATGCAGCTCATCCTGGACAAGGGCGTCGACCGGGGCGACCGGACGGGCACCGGTACCCGGTCCGTTTTCGGCCATCAGATGCGATTTGATCTGTCGGCAGGGTTCCCGTTGGTCACGACCAAGAAACTGCACCTGAAATCGATCATCCATGAGCTTTTGTGGTTCCTCGCCGGCGATACCAACGTCCGCTACCTGCAGGAGAACGGGGTGAAGATCTGGGACGACTGGGCGGACGAGAACGGTGAGCTTGGCCCGGTCTACGGCTATCAGTGGCGTTCCTGGCCGGCTCCGGACGGGCGCTCGATCGACCAGATCTCAAATCTGCTGCACATGATCCGGGAGACGCCGAATTCCCGCCGCCTGATCGTGTCCGCCTGGAACCCGGCGCTGGTCGACGACATGGCCCTGCCGCCGTGCCATTCCCTGTTCCAGTTCTACGTGGCGGATGGAAAGCTCTCCTGTCAGCTCTACCAGCGCTCGGCGGATGTTTTCCTTGGTGTGCCGTTCAACATCGCCTCCTATGCGCTCTTGACCATGATGATCGCGCAGGCAACGGGCCTGAAACCGGGCGATTTCGTCCACACCTTCGGCGATGCGCATCTTTATCACAATCACTTCGACCAGGCCCACGAGCAGCTGACCCGCACGCCCAGATCGCTGCCGACGATGACGGTCAATCCGGACGTGACAGATCTGTTTGCGTTCAAATACGAGGACTTTACCTTGTCGGACTACGATCCGCATCCGCATATTTCGGCGCCGATTGCGGTGTGAGGGCAGCGAGATTTGAGCCATTGTTGTCGCTGATACCAATTTTTGGTATTCTGCCACGTGTAGGAGATCGTCATGGCCCGAAACACTTCTCTTTCCCTCGGCGACCACTTTGCCGGATTTATCGACAATCGTGTGAAGACCGGCCGCTATGCCAGTGCGAGCGATGTTATCCGCGCAGGGTTGCGGTTGCTTGAGGAACAGGAAACTCGGATCGATACGCTCCGGTCCGCGCTGGAAGCGGGCGAGGCGTCCGGAAAGCCGCAAGACTTCGATTTCGACGACTTTATCGAACGGAAGTCCGAAGCCTGACGGATGCGACGTCTGCAGTTCACGCCAGCGGCTCAGGCGGATCTGGACCAGATCTGGGAATATTCTGTTGAACGCTGGGGACAGGCTCAGGCCGTACGTTACGTCCGTGATCTCCAGGCAACCTGTAAAGCTCTTGCCGAAGGTCGGCAGTCAGGTCGATCGGCGGAAGATATCAGGCACGGCTACCGTAAGGCGGCTTGTGGCGGGCATATCCTTTTCTATCGCCTGACCGATGAAGCACTGGTTGTCGTACGGATCTTGCATCAGAGAATGGACGTCGAGCGACATCTATAAAGTCGCGTCCTAAAGCCGGGCAGGGAAGTTCGACAAAGGCTGCCGCTATTTCTTTTCCTTCTTCGGCATCTCGCTCACATACTCCATCGCAAGGCCGATCCAGTGTTCCAGATCCTCATCGCTGGCGAGCCCGTCGGGATCAACGCGCAGGAAACCGGGCATTTTGCGGGCCGACATGCGGATCGGCGTGACATGAGGCGATGTCAAAATGTCCGTCTCGCGCACCGGGTCGGTCCGGATCATCAGGCCTTTCCTGCTGGCGCCGCACAGGAGATTGCCGTTCAGCATGAAGCCGATGTTGCCGAACATCGGCCTGTGGGTGACGTTCTCGTCCGGAAGGACGGATCGGACCCGCTCCGCCAGCAGTTGCTTGTCCATCTCGGTCATTCGGGATGCTTCCTCTGTAATCTCCGGCCATCCTTCAACACCTTATTATAGCGGACTGCGCTCCCGAATTGATCACACCCTTGTGCATGCCTATGAGTGGAAAGCGAAACACGGGAGAAGACATGCCCCAAATCGTTCTGATCGCGGCGGTGGCCCGCAATGGTGCAATCGGACTGGACAACGACATGCCCTGGCGGCTGCCGTCGGACCTGAAGCATTTCAAGGCGATCACCCTCGGCAAGCCGGTCGTCATGGGCCGCAAGACGTTTGAATCGCTCGGACGGCCGCTGCCCGGACGGCCGAATATCGTGATTTCCAGGAATGGTTATCGTGCCGAAGGTGCCGACGTTGTGTCATCGCTGGACGATGCGCTGGAGCGGGCGTCCGCGCTTGCCGCCGATCTTGCCGTCGACGATATTATCGTCATGGGCGGCGGCCAGATCTACGATCAGGCCATGGGCCGGGCCGACCGGTTGGAAATCACCGAGGTGCAGGCGGATCCGGAGGCGGACACGCATTTTCCCGACATCGATCCGGCGGTTTGGCGGGAAACGGCCCGGATCAAGGGAGAGCGGAGTGAACGGGATTCGGCTGATTTCGAATTTGTCACCTATCGCCGGGCGCAAGCCGTCTGATATGGCTTGACCCTGACTGTCGAGTGGCCGCGTCTGGCGGCGTAAGTGACTTGGAACCTGCCGCGCGGCAAGTTCCGGAAGATGGATGAGGCTCCTATGTCCTTCAAAACCGTGCTGGCCGTTGTGGATTACAGGTCCGATCTGCCGGAAGGCCTGCAAAGCTCCATTCGGATCGCAAGGTGGTTCGACGCCCATCTGGCCGTGCTTCTGGTCGGCGAGGTGGAGTCCCTGCCGTTCTACGGCTACGGCAGTGTCGGCTACACGGAAATCTGGGTGAAGGAGAGCGAGGAGCGGGCCGCGGCTTTGAAGCAGGCCGCGGAGACTGTGGAAGCGCTGCTTGCCCGCGAAGGCCTGTCCTTCGAGGTTCGCGCCCATCAGACGATCGTTGCGCGGGAGGACAACCTGGTCGCCCGCCATGCGATCTATGCCGACCTGACGATCATGCAAAGGAGCGGCGAGGACGATTTGAGCACTGTCGAACGCCAGGTGATCGATGGCGCCCTTTTCGATTCCGGCAGGCCGCTCTTGTTCCTGCCTGCCGGCAAGGCGCCGGAGAGCATCGGAACGAATGTGATGATTGCCTGGAATTCCCGTGCCCAGGCGGCGGAAGCCGTCTCCGATGCGCTGCCTCTTCTGAAGGCGGCGGACAAGGTGACCCTGATCGTGATCGATCCGGTGACGGGGCCGGATGATCACGGCGAGGTGCCCGGTGCCGATATGGCGGTGGTTCTGGCCCGCCACGGAGTGGAGGTCGAGGTCCGCTCGGTTGCTTCCGGCGACCGGCCGGTTTCGCAGGTTCTCCAGGACGAAGCGGTCGCCTTTGGCGCCGATCTCGTGGTCATGGGCGCTTATGGTCATATGCGCATTCGGGAAAATATTATCGGCGGGACGACCCGGGACATGCTGGAAACATCAAAAGTCCCGCTTCTCCTGGCGCACTGAAGGGCGGCGATGTCGGTTGAACAAACGGGCGGATCCCCGAACATCACTGGAAAATGGTCCGACTTCGACGCGCTTGGCGGCCGGGAGGTGCATGATCTTCTGAAGCTGCGCCAGGATGTGTTCGTGGTCGAACAGGCTTGTGCCTTTGGGGAGATCGACGGCAAGGACCCTGTCGCCCTGCATTATTTTCTGCTTTCCCCATCGGGGGAAATTGCCGGGGCATTGCGTCTGTTCGCCGGCAGCGGTGTGGATCGGCCGTCACGGATCGGCCGGGTGGTGATCGCGCCTGCGTATCGCGGGCTGAAACTCGGGCAAAGGCTCATGCGGGACGGTGTCGCAAAGGCGCGCGAGCTTGCGCCGGAGGCACCGATCCATCTGTCGGCACAGGCCCATCTGGAGCGGTTTTACGGCGAATTCGGTTTTAGAACCGTTTCCGAGGTCTATCTGGAAGACGATATTCCGCATATCGATATGGTTCTCGGCGTTTAGGATCGAAAACCCTGTAGAGCGGCCGAACCTTATGCCGTCAAACCATCCGTAAATGTTGCCTTGCGCTCTAATAGCGCACCGATAAGCCGAAACTACCCTTGAAAGCCTTGTAAACGGCCACCAAGTGGCAATTGCGGAAAAAAGGGGGTCGGGCCGGCTTGAAACATGCCTATGCGTTGAAAGCGCCTGGTAACCTCCCTATAACCTGCGGTGAGTGACAACAGGCCGAATGTAGTTCCGGGACGCCTTTGACAAGGAAGGCGCAGAAGCCCGGGAGCTGGGAAAAAGGAAGTCTTGATGCCTTGGAGCAATCAATCAGGCGGCGGCGGGCCCTGGAAGGGCGGCGGAGGAAATAACGGCGGCCCATGGGGCGGCGGAGGCGGAAACAACGGCGGCCCATGGGGTGGCGGTCCGAACCGCGGCGGAGGCGGCCAACCGCCCGATCTTGAAGAGCTCCTGAAACGGACCCAGGACCGGATGAAGAACGTCCTGCCTGGTGGCGGCGGCGGTTTCGGTGCTCTGGGCATTGCGATCGTTGTCGGGCTGGCCGTTGTCGGCTGGCTTGCAACCGGCATTTACATCGTCGACGAAGGTAAGGGTGAAGTCGGCGTCGAGCTCGTGCTCGGCAAGGTGACCGACCAGACCGGCGCTGGTTTCAACTACAACTGGCCCTATCCGATCGGCGAGGTCTACAAGCCGCAGGTCGAGCTGCAGCGCGAAATGACCGTGGGCGTCAATGAAAGCGTTCGCGGTACGTCGATCACGTCCCGGGAAGTTCCTGAGGAAAGCCTGATGCTGACCGGTGACGAGAACATCGTCGATGTCGGCTTCAAGGTGCAGTGGCGTATCAAGAACACCCGCGAGGGGATCGACAACTACCTGTTCAACATCCAGAATCCCGAAGGAACCGTGAAGGCGGTTGCCGAAAGCTCCATGCGCGAAGTGGTCGGACGGTCCAAGATCGACGCGATCCTGACCGAAAGCCGTGTGGAGACCGAGCGTTCGGTCGACGAACTGATGCAGAAGACGCTCGACGACTACAAGGCCGGGATCGAGATCACCGAAGTGCAGATGCAGAGGGTGGACCCGCCGCAGCAGGTGATCGATGCCTTCCGCGACGTTCAGGCGGCTCGTGCCGACCAGGAGCGGATCCAGAACGAAGCGCAGGCCTACGCGAACAAGGTCGTTCCGGAAGCCCGCGGTGAAGCCGCCCGTGTCCTGGAAAAGGCGAACGGCTACCGCGAACAGGCCATTGCCGAGGCGACCGGTCAGTCCCAGCGTTTCGACAAGATCTACGAGCAATACAAGAAGGCGCCTGACGTGACCCGGGAACGTCTCTATCTGGAGACGCTGGAAAAGGTTCTGGGCGCTAACTCCAAGATCATCATCGACAACAAGGCTTCAGGTCAGGGCGTCCTGCCCTATCTGCCGCTCAACCAGCTGCCCTCGGGCGGCGCACAACAGACCGGAAAGACGGGAGGGAACCAGTAATGCGTAGCGGACTCCTTGGAATTCTGGTCGCCGTCGTAGCGTTCCTCGCCTACATGTCGGTGTTTGTCGTCAATCCGGCGCAGCAGGCGCTGGTCCTGCAGCTCGGCCGTGTCGAGAAGGTGGTGCAGGAGCCTGGCCTTCAGTTCAAATACCCGTTCATTCAGAACGTCGTCTATCTGGACAAGCGTATTCTCGATCTGAACATGCCGCCGCAGGAAGTGATCGCGTCGGACAAGAAGCGTCTCGTGGTGGATGCCTTCGCACGCTACCGGATTTCTGATCCGGTTCTGTTCTACCAGCGTGTGAACAACATCAACCAGGCGAACCGCCGGCTTTCGACCTTCCTGCAGTCGTCCCTGCGGTCCGAATTGGGTAGGGCCTCCTTCATTGCCGTCGTGCGCGACGATCGTGACGGCTTGATGGAGAACATCCGCAAGAACGTCAGCGCGAGTGCCGCGGACCTGGGGATCGAAGTGGTCGACGTGAAGATCCGCCGTGCGGATCTGCCGGAGGCCAACTCTCAGGCGATCTTCCGGCGGATGCAGACCGAGCGTCAGCGCGAAGCTTCGGAGCTGCGTGCACAGGGTGAGGAACAGGCCCGCCGTATCCGCTCCCGTGCGGATCGCGAGGTGACGGTCGTGGTTGCGGAAGCAAATCGTGACGCGGACATCACCCGTGGTGAGGGCGACGCGGAACGCAACCGCATCTTCGCGGAAGCCTACAGCAAGGATCCGGGCTTCTTTGCCTTCTACCGGTCGATGCAGGCCTATGAGGCCGGGCTGCGTGCAGGGGATACCAGCCTGGTTCTGTCGCCGGATTCCAACTTCTTCCGTTATTTCAATGATCCGATGGGAAAAGGCGGACAGGGAAACGCGGCTGAAACCGGACAATGACGGACTTCCTGACCGCCATGGGGCTGGTGCTCGCCCTTGAGGGCACGCTCTATGCCCTGGCTCCGGGCGGAATGAAGAATGTCATGCGCGCCGCGTTGAACATGTCCGACCAGAGCCTGCGGATTGCAGGTCTCGTCGGACTGGCGCTCGGCGTTCTTATTGTCTGGTTTATCCGCGGATAACACAATTTTGCAGGGCGGGGGATCTTCTGTTCTCCCGCCCGTTCCATTCTCGTATATGTTTGTATCTTCGAGCCGGTCCGGGACCGGTCACCGATCCGAAAAGGATGGAGGAGAAGCCCAAATGGCTCCTGGTTTCTACCAACGCAGTCTCAAAACCATGAAATCGCTGGCCGCAAGTGCTGCACTTGGCGGCCTGATCGCCCTGCAGCCTCTGGCTGCCGTGCAGGCACAGGGACCGGCTTCCGTCGCGGATCTGGCCGAAGGCCTTGCCGACGCGGTCGTCAATATTTCCACCTCCCAGACGGTTCAGGGACGGCGGTCCGTTCCGCTGCCCAAGGTGCCTGAGGGATCTCCCTTTCAGGAGTTCTTCGAGGAATTCTTCAATCGTCAGAATCGCGAAGAGGATCGGCCGCGCAAGGTGCAGTCGCTCGGTTCCGGCTTCGTGATCGACGGTAAGGAAGGCATTATCGTCACGAACAACCACGTCATCGAAGGCGCGGACGAAATCACCGCGAATTTCAATGACGGCACGAAGTTGAAGGCCGAACTGATCGGCACGGACGAAAAAACCGATCTCGCCGTCCTGAAGGTCAATCCGGAAAAGCCGTTGACGGATGTCAGCCTGGGCGATTCTGACAAGATCCGCGTCGGCGACTGGGTGATGGCCATCGGTAACCCGTTCGGCCTCGGCGGTACCGTGACGGTGGGGATCGTCTCGGCCCGCAACCGGGACATCAACTCCGGGCCTTACGACAACTTCATCCAGACAGATGCATCGATCAACCGGGGTAACTCGGGCGGTCCGCTGTTCAACATGGACGGTGAAGTGGTCGGAATCAACACGGCGATCATCTCGCCGTCGGGCGGTTCGATCGGCATCGGCTTCGCCATTCCGGCAAAAACTGCAAAGCGGGTGATCGCCCAGCTCCGCGAATTCGGCGAGACCCGCCGCGGCTGGCTCGGGGTGCGGATCCAGGAAGTTACCGACGAGATCGCCGAGAGCCTGAACATGGACGAGGCGGTGGGCGCTCTGGTCGCCGGGGTGACGGAAGGCGGTCCCGCCAAGAAAGCGGAGATTGAGCCGGGCGACGTGATCCTGGAATTCGATGGCAATCCGGTCGAACATATGCGCGAACTGCCGCGCATGGTCGCGGAGACACCCATCGGCAAGACCGTCGATGTGGTGGTTCTACGACGCGGTGAGAAGGTCACGCTTCAGGTGGACCTTGGCCGGCTCGAGGAAGCCTCCGCGGAGGAAGACAAGACCGGCGACCAGGATACGGACAAGCCCGCCGACAAGCCGGCCGAAACGGAAGTGCTCGGCATGATCCTTTCCGAACTGGATGATGCCGGTCGGGAAGAATTCAAGATCGACACGGAAGTTTCCGGTGTGCTGGTCAAGCAGGTCGCACCGGGAAGCTCCGCGGAAGAAAAGCGCGTCCAGGCAGGCGACGTGATCAAGGAAGTGGCCCAGGAGCCGGTGTCAACGCCGGGCGATGTCATCGCCCAGGTTAAGAAGCTGAAGGAAGACGGGCGCCGCTCCGCACTTCTGCTTCTGTCCAACCCCAACGGCGAACTGCGTTTCGTTCCGGTGCGGATCGACGACTGAAGCAACGACGCCAGGAATTGAAAAGGGCGCCTCACTCGGGCGCCCTTTTTGTTTAAGCCTTTGCCGGGGCGTTCAGGACAGGACGAAGTCGCTTGCCGCGTAGCCCTGCAGATACAGAAGAGCGGTCAGGTCGCCGTGATCGACGCGCATGTCGGCGGCAGCACCGACGGCGGGCTTAGCGCGATAGGCGACACCGACACCGGCACGCTCGATCATCGCCAGATCGTTTGCTCCGTCGCCCACTGCCAGTGTCTCGGAAAAGCCGAGGTTCTTTTCCGCGACCAGCTCTTCCAGGCGCCGGCGTTTGGCATCCTTGCCGAGAATCGGTTCCTGAACGAGGCCAGCGAGGGTGCCGTCTTCCTCGATCAGCACGTTGGCCTGGTTTTCGTCGAAGCCGATCATGGCGGCGACCGCGCCGGTAAAATGGGTAAAGCCGCCGGAGACGAGGGCGCAGTAGGCGCCGTTGGCTTTCATGGTCTGCACCAGCGTCCGGCCGCCGGGCATGAGCTGGATGCGCGTGTTGAGAACGGTTTCGATCGCGGAGACCGCAAGACCCTTCAGGAGCGCTACCCGTTCGCGCAGGGCCGGTTCGAATTCGATCTCGCCGCGCATGGCCCGTTCGGTGATGGCGGCGATGTGCTCCTTGAGCCCGAGTTCGGCGGCCAGCTCGTCGATGCATTCCTGGCGGATCATGGTGGAATCCATGTCGGCGATCAGCAGACGCTTGCGCCGGCCGTCGATGGGCTGCACAAAGACGTCGACCGGAGCACCGGCCAGGGTCTCGCGGACTGCGGCCTCGGATTGCTTTTCGTCGGATGTGTCGAAGACGACTTCACCGGCAACGCCCGGATTCAGCATGACCGGCGGGGACGAGGCGCTGACGGCCCTTGCGACGTGCGCCAGGGTGTCGTCGTCGACGGCTGGATTGTTCGGATTGGAAACGAGAGTGGCAACGAAGGACATGAGCGCGACCTTGGACGACAGGCAGGGACGGAGGCAATCCGGATTTGATGCAGTTCTGATAGCCGGACCGACGGCCAGCGGCAAGTCGGCATTGGCGCTCGCGCTCGCCGACGCCCTGGATGGCGTGATCGTGAACGCGGATTCCATGCAGCTCTACCGCGACCTCTCGATCGTGACGGCCCGTCCGCCGGCGGAAGATCTAGTCCGGGCACCGCACCGTTTTTATGGCAATTTGCCAGCTTCTGATCCGTTTTCGACCGGCGACTGGCTGCGGCTGGTGGAGCGGGAGCTTCAGGACATCACGGCGCTCGGCAAGCAGCCTATCTTCGTCGGTGGCACCGGTCTTTATTTCAAGGCGCTCACGGAAGGGTTTGCGGAGCTTCCGGACATCGATCCCGGGGTGAGGAGCCGGTGCCGGAGCCTCGCCGAGGAGGGCGGGATCGAAGCCGTTCGACAGGCCCTGCGGGAGAAGGATCCTGACGCAGCGGATGAGTTGAAAGACCTTCAAAGGCTCACGCGGGCCCTGGAAGTCGTCCTTTCCACCGGCAGGACGCTGGCAGACTGGCAAAGGGAAGCCCATGGCGAACCGCTGCTGCCGGCCGCGAGTTGCCTGCGGTTGGTTCTCGCGCCGCCGCGCGCGTGGTTGCACGAGCGGATCGCCCTGCGGGCAAGGCAGATGCTCGACTGCGGCGGCGTCGACGAGGTTCGGACGCTCCTGCAGCTTGATCTGCCGACAAGCCTGCCGGCGATGCGCGCCATCGGCGTGAAAGAGATCAAGGCCCTGCTTGAGGGAGAGATCGATCGCGAAGAGGCGGAACGTCGTCTGACGGTGGCGACTCGCCAATATGCAAAGCGTCAGGAAACCTGGTTCCGCAACCAGATGGCGGATTGGGAGCGTCTGGACCCGTCCACCAAGAGGGCGGACGAGATGGCGAGAGGGATCGCGGAAAGGTTCGTCCGGTGATCCGGCCGGTGCCCGCAGAGGCGGCGGACATCGCCCGACGGCTCGGTGCAAGCGGTCTTGCCGGGGAGGGAGAAGCGGACAGGCTGCCTGTGGGGCCTGGAACTTACGGTCTGCTGTTGCGGCTCCTGCAGCCTGTCACCCTTGAGCTCGCCCGGCTGGGAAACCCGGTGCTGGCGCCGGGGCTTTATCTTTACTGCGGCAGTGCCAATGGCCCGGGCGGGGTGCGGGCCCGGCTCGGGCGCCATCTGCGCCCGGACAAGGCCGTGCGCTGGCATGTCGACTATCTGAGCTGCATCGCGGAGGAAATCGCAGGGTTCGTGGTGCCGGAGACAACCGAATGCAGCCTCCGGCAGAAAGCATCGGCCTTGTTGAATGCGCAGGCTCCGGTCCCGGGCTTCGGATCCTCGGATTGCCGGATCTGTCCGGCGCATCTCCTTCTCCTTGCGACATAACCGGGATTCGAAATCCTGATAAGCCAGTTGCTTGGCAGCGAGGCCTTTCCTGAAGGTGTCTGAAAGTCTTGAATGTCTGCCGGGTTCGTTTCGCGCCGGCTAAGGTTTTGATATCAAGTATTAACCGGATGTTTTCTGATTGATAACGTGACAGCATGCAATGCCCATTGTGCGGCGCACTGTGGAAAGGTTCTGAATAATTTTATGCATAAACCGATGTAATCGATTTTTTGTCTGGATTAAGATTCTTTTGCCTTTGTAACGGCACATTTTCAGACTACCTAAGCTGGGTTGTCGAATGAGGGGTTATCTACTTCTCGACGATGCTGACGTGCGCAGGGAGGCCACAGTGCAGGAGGTTGTTCTGAAGTGCGGGGCTGTCCGCCTCGTGCCTTTTTCCCGTTCCGATTTGAGTCTCGTGCAGGATCTTCACTGTAATGCCGGTTTGGACCGCACTTCCTCGCCCGATCCGGCGGTCAGGACGGCGGAAGATGCCGAGCGGTTTCTCGCCGAGGCCGAAAAAAGCCGGGACAGACATGGCTTCAGCCGGTGGAAAGTCCTGTCCGCCGAAGGCAGGTTTCTCGGCTGGGCGGGATTTGCCGCATTCGAGGAAACGTCCGAGATCGAATTGAGCTACTGCTTCACCGAAGCAGCGCTTTCGAAGGACCCCGGGCTTCCGTCCCGGATGTGCCGGGCGCTGGCCGACTGGTTTTTCGACAATACCTATTTCTCCCATCTGGTCGCCATGGTGCGAACCGACAACAAGGCGGCTCGGGAATGTCTGCTTGAAACAGGTTTCGCCTACCGGGAAAGCCGGCGCATCGCGGGGTATCCCTGCGACGTCTTCCAGATGCTGAGCCCGGCGATGCAGACCTACGTGTTGAGCGCCTGAACGCCCGCATATGCTCTCCATTTTACCGAGTTTCTTCGCGTCACGCCGGTTATGGGTCGGCATGGCCGTTTTTCTTTTGCTCGTCTTATTGGCACTGGTGCTGACGGCATGGCGTGCGCCACAGTTATTCGTGCTTGCGGGAGAAGGGTTTCCCGGCCCGACATGGCCAGCACCCGGATGCTATGCGACCGTCCAGGGCGCGGCGATTCAAAAAGACCCGATGCCAGCTCAACAGCCTGGCGGCACGGTGCGGAAGCGTTTCGAAGCAAGCGGGGGTCGGGCATTGCTGATGGAGCGCGGAGGTGCTCTCCAAGCCGAAATCTATGGCGACGGCATTACCCGCGACACACGGCTTAACTCCTATTCCCTGGTCAAGAGCCTGGTCGGCGCACTGGTTCTACGGGCGGTCGCTGACGGACGTATCAAAAGCCTCGACACGCGGCTCAGGCAGATACTGGGCGCTGATGCGCCGGAAGTGACCGTCGGTGAAGTGCTCACCATGTCGAGCGGTCTGGTGATGGCCCCGGAGCCGCCAAAGACCGAGGATACGTCCGCCGACGACCACTCGTTTTCGCCGTTCGGGCCGCTCGCTCGGATCCATGCCTATGGGATCGAGACGGTGATGCCGGAAATGCGGGTCGACAGGAAGTTGGAAGGCCATTTCCATTATCAGAGCGCCAATACCGCGCTTCTCGGTCTGGCGCTCGAGCGGGTTTATAATCAATCGCTGCCGGATCTTCTGTCCTCGCTGATCTGGAAGCCAGCCGGCGCGGCGGATGCTCATTGGCGGCGTTATCCCGCGGGGCAGGGCGTCTCGGCGTATTGCTGCCTTTATGCACGGCCCCTGGACTGGATCCGGGTGGGGCGCTTTCTGCTCGACAATGGCGCCCCGGAAAAGCCGTTTCTTCCGCAGGTGCTCTGGCGCGACTTCCTCTTGCCGAATCTCGATGTGCAGGTCAGGCGGCAGGGTGCCTATGGCGATCAGCTTCGCCACGATGTGCTCGACCGTCCGGGCGAGCCGGCCCAAGGACCGTTTGCCTATTTCATGGGTCTGGATGGCCAGATGGTTTATCTGTTGCCCAATCAGGACGCCGTCGTCGTGCGTTTTGGAGAACGGGTGCAACTTCTCCATTCCACGCTCTACGAGCTGTTCCCAAAGGGCTGAACCGGCCATGCAGACCTATGTAATGAGCGCTTGAGCCGGTTCTGCAGGTAAAGAAAAAACGGGGAGCTTGCGGCTCCCCGTTCCGATTTCATGAAGAACTCCGAAGAACCGGTCAGCTCGCCTTCAGCGCGCCCGGATTGCTGCCCTGCTGGCGCAGGGCCAGCTTGTTGAGGGCAGAGACATAGGCGCGGGCGGAGGCGACCAGGGTGTCGGTGTCCGCGCCCTTGCCGGTTGCGATCCGGCCACCCGATTCCAGACGGACCGAGACTTCGGCCTGGGCGTCGGTGCCCTCGGTCACCGCATGCACCTGATAGAGCTGCAGGGTGGCGTCGTGGGGGATAATCGCCTTGATGGCGTTGAAGGTCGCGTCGACCGGGCCGTCGCCGGTGCATTCGCGGGTTTCGTGATGGCCGTTGACGTCCATGGTCAGGATCGCCTTCTGCGGGCCGCCGGTGCCGGCGATCACGGTCAGGGCGATGACCCTTGTGTTCTCGCTGGCGATGGAGATTTCGTCCTCGACCAGGGCCTCGATGTCCTCGTCATAGACGTGCTTCTTGCGGTCGGCCAGATCCTTGAACCGGCGGAAGGCGTCCTGCAGGGCGTTGTCGCCCAGTTCGTAGCCCAGTTCCTTCAGCTTGTCCTTGAAAGCATGGCGGCCGGAATGCTTGCCCATGACCAGGGACGTGGCCTTCACGCCAACGTCCTCGGGCCGCATGATTTCATAGGTTTCGGCGTTCTTCAGCATGCCGTCCTGGTGGATGCCGCTTTCGTGGGCGAAGGCGTTCTTGCCGACGATCGCCTTGTTGTACTGGACCGCGAAGCCGGAGGCGCCTGCGACCAGCTTGGACGCGCGGGTCATGTACTGCGGGTCGACGCCGCACGCATAGGGCAGCACGTCGCCGCGGGTGCGGATCGCCATGACGATTTCTTCCAAAGCCGCGTTGCCGGCGCGTTCGCCCAGGCCATTGATGGTGCATTCGATCTGGCGCGCCCCGCCGGCCACACCGGCCAGGGAGTTGGCGACGGCCAAGCCTAAGTCATCGTGACAATGAACGGAAAAGATCGCCTTGTCGGCGTTCGGCACCCGGTTGCGGATGTCCATGAACATCTGCTTGTACTCGTCCGGCGTGGCGTAGCCGACCGTGTCCGGCAGGTTGATGGTGGTCGCGCCGCACTTGATGGCGGCTTCCACGCAGCGGCACAGATAGTCGATCGGTGTGCGGGTCGCGTCCATGGCGGACCATTCCACATCGTCGATCAGGTTACGCGAGCGGGCCACCGTGTCGGTGATGATGTCGAGAACCTGGTCCTCGTTCTTGTTCATCTGGAACTGCAGGTGGATCGGCGAGGTGGAGACGAAGGTGTGGATCCGGCCTTTGCCGGCGTGCTTCACGGCTTCGCCGCAGCGGTCGATGTCGGCGTGGATCGCGCGGGCGAGGCCTGCGATCACTGAATTCTTCGATTGCCTGGCGATCTCGCTGACGGCCTCGAAGTCGCCATTGGAGGCTATCGGAAAACCGGCCTCGATGATGTCGACGCCCATGTCGTCGAGGATCTCGGCGATCTGCAGCTTTTCTTCCAGCGTCATGGAGGCGCCGGGCGATTGTTCGCCGTCACGCAAGGTGGTGTCGAAAATGCGAACGTGGTCTTTTTCAGATCCGTTTTGGGCGGTGGTCATCGGTTTGTTCCTTCCCGTGGATCGGCGGCCTTGAGAGCGATATTCGGATGGTGCTCCGGCGCGCGATCAGTCTGTCTCTAACTGGTGAATGCGCTTTGTCTCCCCTAAGTGCCCGTCCGCAGGATACGGATCAGCCGACGCTCAGGGGCAGCTAAGCAGAAGGAGGTCGCCAAGTAGAATGAGGCCGCCGCGCGGGGGAAGCGCGTCGTTGAAAGAACCGGTCATGTCGCGGGTTGCGATCATCGGTGTTTCAGGGCCTTTTTCGGGTCACTTACGATCTTTGGCCGTCAAGCCTGCCGCAGAAGTGTGACCGGGACGTTAATCTTTGATCTGGTTTCTAGGGGATCGGGAAAAAATTGGCAAGAGGGAATGGGCCATCCGGTAGGCGGGAATTTCTCGAGCGAAAAGATTTCCCTGTACCAATTCGAACCGAAGCGATGAATTTGTCCCAGCCCTCGGCCCTGTTTCGAAAGGTCCGGAAGATGTGGGTTCTGGCTGTCCTGATCCTGTTCCTGCTGGCGGCCCCGGTTGGAATGAGCGGCTGACCTGCACCTTGACCGGAGCGTGCTATCATCCTGCCATGATGACCATCCCCAAAATTCTATTCTCTGGACTGCTTTTCCTTTTTATCGGGGTGACGGCACGCGCTGAAAGCGGATCCTGTTATTCGGCACCGCAGATGGCGGATGCCTTCACCGGCAAGATGGTACGTGACCTGATCGAGAAGGGGCACGCCTTCCGTCTTGCCAATGGCGACATCTACGCGGTTTTCGAAAACCTTCCGGGTGCCGCCATTTGCGATCTAAAGGAAACCGATCTGTCCGACCTGGACCTTTCGAAGATCGATCTCGATGTGTCCGCGTTGAACGAGGCGGTGTTATGCGACACCGTCCTGCCGGGCGGAGCGGTCAGCCGCCGGGATTGCCGATAGGATTGATCCGCTTCCTGCCGGCAATCGTGGATAAGAGCTCTCACTCCCCAAGCGCAATGCCTTCCCGTCGCGGATCCGCACCGCCCTGGAGAGTTTCGCCGATCGCAATCGCGTGGAGGCCGGAGTTGAGGTCTCGGATGTTGACCTTGTAGCCGAGCGCTTCCAGCGGTGCTGCAAGGGTTTCCGCTTTTGTGCCGGCTTCCAGGTCATAGGTGCCGAAGCGGTTGATCATATGGGGCAGGGAGACGGCCTGCTGGACGTTCATGCCCCAGTCGAGGTGGGCGATGATCGCTTCCGCCACATAGCCGATGATCCGGCTGCCGCCCGGACTGCCGATGACCAGTTTCGGCTTGCCGTCCTTCATGACGATGGTCGGCGCCATGGACGAGCGCGGCCGTTTGCCCGGCTCCAGCCGGTTGGCGATCGGCACGCCGTCCTTGTGGGTGCGGAAGGAGAAATCGGTCAGTTCGTTGTTGAGCAGGAAACCGCGCACGAACAGGCGCGAGCCGAAACCGTTCTCGATGGTGGTGGTCATGGACAGCGCATTTCCGTCCGCATCCACGATGGAAATGTGGGACGTGGAGGGAAACTCGATGGCCTCGTCGTCGGAGAGCAACATGGCATGATCCCACGGCGGCGTGCCGGGAGTAACTTCCGGCAAGGCGACGTCGCCTTCAAGAAGGTCCGCGCGGTCATCCAGATAATCCTCGTCAACGAGGCCCTTCAGCGGCATCGGCACGAAGTCTACGTCGGCCATGTAGCGGCCGCGGTCGGCGAAGGCGAGGCGGGAGGCATCGCCGATGAGCCGCCAGCTTTGCGGATCGAGGGGTCCGAGGGGCGCCAGGCCGTAGTGGTCCAGCATGCCGAGGATCTGGCCAACGGTGAGCGCGCCGGAAGAGGGAGGGCCCATGCCGCAGACGTCGTGGTCGCGATAGTCGACGCAGACAGGTTCCCGCTCGATCACCTCATAAAGCGACAGGTCCTTGTCGGATAGAAAGCCGGGATTTCCCGGCGCAGTCTGCACGGTCTTGACGATGTCGCGCGCGATCTCGCCGTAGTAGAAGGCCTTGGTGCCGTTTGCCGCTATGGCCTGAAGGGTCGCGGCATAGTCCGGATTCCGGAGCGTTTCGCCGGCCTTGATCGGCGCGCCATTGGGGAAGAAATAGGCGCGGTTGGCACGGAAACGCTGCAAGCGTTCGGGATCTCCGGCGACCAGCGAGGCAAGGCGCGGGGAGACGGTGAACCCCTTGTCCGCCAGGTCGATCGCATCCTGGAACAGGGGCGCCCAGTCGAGCTTGCCCCAGCGCTTGTGGGCTTCTTCCAGGAGCTTCGGCGTGCCGGGCGTGCCGACAGACAGACCGCCGACAACCGCATCGAAGAATTTCAGTGGTTCGCCCTCGTCGTTCAGGAAGGCGGTCGGACGCGCGGCAAGAGGCGCGGTCTCGCGGCCGTCGAGCGTGGTCAGCTTGCCGGTTGCCGCGTCGTACCAGACCAGAAAGGCCCCGCCGCCGAGGCCGGAGGATTGCGGTTCGACGAGGCCGAGCACGCTCTGTACGGCGACAAGGGCGTCGGCCGCGCTGCCGCCGGATCTCAGAACCCTGGCGCCTGCTTCCACCGCCAGCGGATTGGCGGCGGCGATCATCCAGTTTTTCGCCTCGACGGGCTTGCCGAGGGTCTTCGCCTCGATCGCAGACAGGGCCTTTGGCGACAGGGTATCGAAGCCTTGCGCGACCGTATTTCCGCTTTCCGGAGCGACCGTATCGGCCGCCTGTTGGGCAAGGGCTGTAAGCGAGCCTGCAAGAGTGAGTGCGCTGGCCAGGAACAGGCGGGTGAGAATCGTTTTCGGAGCCAAACTCATTGGAATTTTCCTGCTGAAATTGCTTACTGCGGAGCTGCTTAAGAGAATGCCAGGACCGCCAGCACGATGGTGCTAACGCCGAAGAGTGAGCTGAGCATGGCAATCTTCGGCATGTGCGGAGCGAAGCGGGCGGGCTTGCCAGCCTTGAGCCGGCTGATGGTGATCCGGCCGGTCACGGAGACGACGGTCAACAGCACGACGGACAGCATTTTCAGATGAAACATGGGGCCGAGACCGACGCCGCCATTATAGGCAAGCCACAACAGCAGCGGTCCGGTAATCCACAGGAGGATGACCGCATGGAAGCTCATGGTGGCGATGCGCGGCATGATCCCGCGCAGAATCTTGGCGGCATCCGCATCGGCGGCCATGGCCGCGCGCAGGACCAGAAGATTGGCTAACCCGCCGCCGACGCCTGCGGTAAAGGCCAGAACATGCAGCAATTTCAAAAGCGTAATCATGGCGTCGTCGTCCCTCCTGTCGGCCGCCGGGTCGGCCGGATGGCGCACAGGCTAGACGATAGAAACGGGCGGGGCCATGGGGAATTGCCTTCCGGCGGCGTTGGACCGCCGGAAGGCAACTTAACGCGAGATGCCCTATAGGTTCTGGCCTCCGGACACCTCGATCCTCTGGGCGGTCATCCAGTCGAAGTCGCCGGCAAGCAGGCTGGAGATCGCCCCGCCGATGTCGTCCGGCAGGCCAACCCGGCCCATGGCCGTCGCGGCGGCGATGTGGCGGTTGACGTCTGCATTGTCGCGGACCACACCACCTCCGAAATCCGTTTCGACAGCACCGGGAGCAACTGCGTTGACGGTAATCTGCCGGGATCCAAGCTCTTTTGCCTGATAGCGGGTCAGGACCTCGATCGCGCCCTTCATGGCCCCGTAGGCGGCATAGCCCGGCAAGGCGAAGCGGGCGAGACCGGACGAAATGTTGACGATGCGGCCGCCATCCTCGATCAGTGGCAGCAGGCGCTGTGTCAGGAAGAACACGCCCTTGAAGTGGATGTTCACCAGTTGGTCGAACTCGTCCTCGGTGGTTTCCGCGAAGGATTTGAACACCCCCGTGCCGGCATTGTTGACGAGGCAGTCGAAGCTGTCCCGGTCCCAGGTCTCTTTCAGGACTGTCTTCAGGCGTTCGGCAAAGTCCTCAAATCCGCCGGTGCAGGACGTGTCGAGCTGCAGGGCGGCGGCTTTGCCGCCGAGGCCTTCGATTTCTGCAACAGCGCTGTCAGCTTCCCTCTTGCCGGAATGCCAGGTCAGGACCGTGTCGATGCCCTTGCGGGCGAGATGAAGGGCGGTGCTGCGGCCGAGGCCACGGCTGCCACCTGTGATCAGGGCAATTTTTCTTGTGTCGGTCATATCGTCTCTCCATTCGGATCGTGTGGTTGGCGATAGTTCCGAAATAGGCGAAGCGAAGCGATTGAACCTGCCGTATCCTCTTCAAGATCTGCCCGATCCTCCAAAAGGACCGGACGCGGAGCTTGAACCGGTCGCGAGCCGGATGTAACTCCGATGCAGACAGAAGGGTGAAAACGATGCTGGCGGAAGATCTGGCCCGAAAGGTACTGGAATTCGCGGATAATCGAAAGGCCGGCGACGAACCTATGCCGACCGGGGTCGCCGGTCTCGATCTGGTGCGCCAGCGGGCGCCGTCAGAGATCTATCCGGTGGTCTACCAGCCGATTTTCTGCCTGGTTCTCCAGGGTGCGAAGGAAACCTATCTCGGCAGCAGGACAGTCCGCTTTGCCAGAATGGAATCTCTGATTGTCGGCCTGGATCTGCCGGCGCTGGCCCGCGTGGTTGAGGCAAGCCGGCAGAAACCCTACGTTGCGCTGGCGCTTGCGCTCGATATGGCGCTGATCAGGGACCTTGCCGCGGAGACGGATGCCCGGTCCTTCGGGAGAGAGCCTGTCGAGGCGGTCGTGTCGGGGGAGGCCGACGAAGCGGTGCTCGACGCCATGGGGCGTCTGTTTGCGCTTCACGACAAACCTGACGCCGCCAGGGTTCTGGAACCCCTGATCCGGAAGGAAATTCACTATTGGCTGCTGACCGCCCGCCACGGCGGGATCTTGCGCGAGCTGGTGGAAAAGGACAGTCACGCCGCCCGGATCGCCCAGGCGATTGCCGTTATCAGGCGGGGCTATGCCTCATCGCTCCGGATAGAGGATCTGGCAAGAGCGGCGGGCATGAGCGGGTCGGCCTTTCATGCCCATTTCAAGGCGATCACGGGAACCACGCCGCTTCAATTCCAGAAGCAATTGCGGTTGATGGAGGCGCGGCGGCTGATGCAGGCGGAAAAACTCACGGTTGCAAGCACCGCCTTTCAAGTCGGCTATGAGAGCCCGACCCAGTTCAGCCGGGAATACGCTCGCCATTTCGGCGCTTCGCCAAGAAGCGACCGGGCGAAGACGCCGGCCGAAGCGCTCATTTAGACGAAGAGCTCGCCACGCGCCACGAGGGTGGCCTGACCGCCGATCCGGATGGCATGCATGGCGCCGTTCTCGATGTCGATTTCCAGGTCGATCAGCGACGGGCGGCCCATTTCGAACCCCTGCTCGATGCGGATGTGATGGGTGCCGCTCGGCAGGTCGTCAAAGAAGTGGATGGCACCGGCAAAGGCCGCAGCAGCGGACCCTGTCGCGGGATCTTCGGTAATGCCCATGGCCGGTGCGAACATGCGTGCATGAAACGCGCTTTCATGGGCGCGGGTCTCGCGGCAATAGACATAGGCGTCCGTGTGGGTGTCGTTGCCGAAGGCATCGTTCCAGACGGCGAGATCCGGTTTGGCGCGGGCCAGGGCGCCGAGGTCGCGAACCGGAATGAAATTGAACGGCGCGCCAACCTGATACCGGGATGGAGCGTGGTTTTCGAAACTGATATCGACCGGGTCGAGGCTGAGGGCGGCAGCGATCAGAGCCTTGTCACGGGTCGGCCCGGCAGGTTCGGGCAGCTTGGGCACGTCGAACTCGGCGAAGGCGGCCGCATTTTCCCGCAAGACCACGGCGCAGCGCACGGCGCCGATCTGTTCTTTCAGAACGACGACCGCATCCTGTTCGCCGCTGATGTCGCCGAAGCGCTCCATCGCCATCAGGATCGCCGTCCCGACGGTCGGATGGCCGGCGAAGGGCAGTTCCAGCGCAGGCGTGAAAATGCGGATGTTGGCCGTGTGTCCGGGATTTTCCGACGGAAACACGAACACCGTCTCGGAGAGGTTGAATTCCTTGGCTATCGCCTGCATTTGCTCGTCACTCAAGCCTTCCGCATCGAGCACCACGGCAAGCGGATTTCCGGCGAGTGATTTGTTGGTAAAGACATCGAGGACGGCGTAGCGACGGCCCATCGGCAGTTTCTCCATGAATTTCCAAAGGCATCGAACGAGACCGGACTGTTGCACGGAAGACATCCGACTGCCACCCCGTAGCTTTGCGCATTGGACAATAAAGGATTAACCGGCTTTGGAACATCGGGCGATACTTTTGAAGCATCCTGGCCCGGGACCTTGCATCAGGCCGGTGCGGCGGCCGGAAGAAGCATTTTCGCGATGTCCCGGGCAAACGGCACGAAATTCGGAGACACCAGATCCTGTGGATGACGCAGGATCCGGATATCGGAGAGTTCCTGTTCCTCACTTTCCATCGAATGCGTCAAGATCCGCTCGCGCAAAGGCTCCGACGCAAGCGGCACGTCAAGGACGCGGGCAATGGAGATCCGGGGGCCGTCCATGATCGCGTAAAGCGGTCCGGTGGTGATATCGTCCACGCACAGGCCTGTTTCTTCCTCGAGTTCACGGAAAATGGCGCCGAGAATATCCACGTTTCCGTCCGCCCGAATATCCGACGGATCCAGATTGCCGCCCGGCGGATAAATCCGGCCGGCATTGGCCGTATTTTCCGACATGACCCCGTAAAGAAGGGCGCCGTCCGACGACCTCAAAACGGCCGAGCCGAAAATATTGTACGTGTCGAGGTCCGGAGCGCCCCAGTCGCGCCAGGTCAGAAAGGCGGCATAGGAGCATTCCCGGCAGGTGCCGGTGAAATGGCCGTCGGTGAGCGTATATCCGGCGAGCTTCAGCGTCCGTCCGTTCCACAGGGTGGGGTTCTTCCGGCAAAGTTCGGTCCAATGGGTCTCGATCTCCCCGGCGTGCCGGCGTTCAAACGCCCATGGTGCGTTGCGGTCCATGGTGAGCTTTACCGACTTCAGGGGAAAGATCTCGGCGTGAAGCGGTTTTTCCATCATCGGAATGACGCCGTCGGGAGACATCTGACCCGGCCGTTCCGACAGTGTGGTGAAGCCCCGGTTTTCATAAAAAGGGCGCGCGAAGTAATCGCTTTCGAGCAAGATCCGGTTTTTGCCGAAGGTCCGGGCCCGATCGGCCATGCGTTGCAGCAGCAGACTGCCAATCCCCTGCCGCATTGCCTCGGGCACAACGAACAGAAATTCAAGATAGAGGCAGTCCTCGCGCATCTTGCCCCCGGCAAAGGCAACGGGCCGGCCGTTCTTCTCGGCAACGACCATGTCGAGGGACGCGAGCGTTGCATGGGTGATGCGGTATTCGTTTCGAAACGCCTCAATCCGCTCCGGTGCGTATCCCCAGGAGGCCTTGGACCGGTGCAGGATATCGGTGAGTATGTCGGTATCGCCCGCATGTGCAGGGCGGAGTTTCAAGGTCATCCGCAGTCTTTGGCCCGTTCCGTTGTCTCCAGTCAGGGGTATCCTGCCAGCGGATTTCCGGCAAGCCGGAGGCTGTTGGACTAAGAAAAAAGCGGCATCCATCGGGGGATGCCGCCAGTGGTTGCTTGGTGGGAACGAAAAACCGGGAGATCAGGATCCGAAAACCCTCTAGCGGATGAACGTGCCGCTGCGCAGTTCGTTGACGGCCTGTATCAGTTCTTCCCGCGTGTTCATGACGATGGGGCCGTGCCAGGCGACGGGCTCCTTGATCGGGGCGCCGGAGACGAGAAGGAAGCGGATGCCTTCTTCCCCGGCCTGGACGACGATCTCGTCACCGGAACCGAACATGACCAGGGTCCGGTTTCCTGTCTGGTCGCGCACATGCAGCTCCGTTCCGTCCAGTTCCTTTTCGGTCAGAACACCGACCGGATCGGAAGCGTCCGTAAAGGCGCCGGAGCCTTCGAAGACATAGGCGAAGGTCTGCTTGTAGGTATCGACCTTCAATCGTTTCTTCACCCCGGCGGGCACGTGGACATCCAGATATTGCGGATCGGCGGCAATTCCGTCGACCGGGCCGGATTTACCCCAGAAGTCGCCGCAGATGACGCGTACCGAGGTGCCATCGTCGTCGACGGCGACAGGTATGTCTGCGGCGCTGACGTCCTGGTAGCGCGGTTCGGACATCTTCAGCGACGAGGGCAGATTGGCCCAGAGCTGGAAGCCGTGCATACGACCCTTGTCGTCGCCCTTGGGCATTTCCTGATGCATGATGCCGCGCCCGGCGGTCATCCACTGAACGTCACCGGCGCCGAGATTTCCCGAATTGCCAAGGCTGTCGCCGTGATCGACCGTGCCCGCAAGAACGTAGGTGATCGTCTCGATGCCGCGGTGAGGATGCCAGGGAAAGCCGGCCAGATAGTCTTCCGGCCGTTCGTTTCGGAAATCATCGAGAAGCAGAAACGGATCAAGCATCTCCGGATCCTGGAATCCGAATGCGCGTTCCAGCTTGACGCCGGCCCCTTCCAGGGTCGACTGGGTGGTGCCGATATGGGTAACGGGCCGAATGGACATTGATCCTTGCTCCAATACGTGTTTTTTCAAAGATAGTTGACCGAAAACAGGTTCCCATCGGCATCTGACAAACAATCTGTTCACCGTGATGAAACAATGCCGTCAGGCCTTGGCACGGTTCAACGTTATGCCTATGTCTTGAGCACCGGACCTGAGAGGGCGATACCTTGTGGCTGTCGCCACAGAGGGGAACTCCTTCGACCGGCCGGTTCTTGTTCTTGCAAACTCATCGAGATCTAATCGATTTATGTCCCCGATCATTTCTGTCCAATCCCTGACGAAAACCTATGACGGCGGCTTTGAGGCGCTGAAGTCGGTTTCGCTCGATATCGCCGAGGGCGAGGTCTTTGCGCTGCTCGGACCCAACGGCGCCGGCAAGACGACGCTGATCAGCACGATCTGCGGGCTGATCCAGCCCACGTCGGGCACTATCACCGTCGGCGGGTTCGACGCCATTCGCCAGTATCGCGACGCGCGCAAGCTGATCGGCCTGGTGCCACAGGAAATGCCGGTCTCCCACTTCGAGAAGGTCATCGACATGGTGTCCTTCAGCCGCGGGCTTTTCGGTCTCCAGAGTAACCCGGCCCTGGTGGAGGAGATCCTGACGGATCTGAGCCTGTGGGACAAGCGGCGGGCGCCGATCATGGCGCTCTCCGGCGGTATGAAGCGGCGGCTCCTGGTCGCAAAGGCGCTGGCCCATGAGCCGAGGGTGCTTTTCCTGGACGAACCGACCGCGGGCGTGGATGTGGAATTGCGCCGCGACATGTGGCGCATCGTCGAAAGCCTGCAGAACCGTGGCGTGACGATCATCCTGACCACCCATTACATCGAAGAGGCGGAGGAAATGGCCGACCGCGTCGGGGTGATCAACAAGGGTGAGATCATCCTGGTGGAGGAAAAAAACGAGCTCATGCGCAAGCTTGGCCGCAAGGAGCTGACCCTGCATCTGCAAAACCCGATCAGCGAACTGCCCGCTGGTCTTGAGGCGCATGACCTGACCATCGGCGACGAGGGCAAGTCGCTGACCTATTCCTACGACACGAAAAGCGAGCGGACCGGAATTACCTCTCTGCTGAACGACCTGTCCAAGACGGGTGTTCGCTTCTACGACCTGAACACGAGACAGAGTTCGCTGGAAGACATCTTTGTCGATCTGGTGAAGGAAAAGTCATGAGGTTTACGATAAGACAGGCCAGGCCGGACGACGCGGAACTCCTGACGGACCTGTGCATGCGCTCGAAACAGTCCAATGGCTATGACGATGCCTTCATGGCCCTATGCGTGGAGGAGCTTCGCGTGACCGAAAAACGGTTGCGCGACGATCTCTTCCTGGTGAGCGAGGCCGAAGGCGGTGGGATTTGCGGCTGCGCCAGCCTGAATATCGAAGAAGACGGGACGACCGGCGAAGTGAAGACGTTTTTCGTCGATCCCGATTGGAAACGCCAGGGCGTCGGCAGGCAGCTCTGGCAAGCGCTGTCGCAGACGATCCTGGAACAGCAGCTCTCAAAGGTGCATCTGGATGCCGATCCGTCGGCGGTTCCCTTTTATCAATCGCTCGGGTTCGAGGTGACCGGACAGGTGCCGTCCGGTTCCATTCCGGGCAGGAGCCTTCCTTACATGGAACTGAATACCGACGAGCCGGGACGGAGGCCGGACGCATGAATTTTCAGGCGATCAAGGCGATCTATTTTTATGAAATGGCCCGTACGGGTCGCACGCTGATGCAGTCGGTCATCTCGCCGGTGATTTCCACGACGCTCTACTTCGTCGTGTTCGGCGCGGCGATCGGGTCGCGGATCAGCGAAGTGGACGGTGTTTCCTACGGGGCCTTCATCGTGCCGGGGCTCATCATGCTGTCGCTGATGACCCAGAGCCTGTCGAATGCGGCCTTCGGGATCTATTTCCCGAAATTCACCGGCACGATCTACGAGATCCTGTCCGCGCCCGTGTCCTTTTTCGAAATAACTGTCGCCTATGTCGGCGCGGCGGCGACAAAGGCGGTGTTTGTCGGCTCGATCATTTTCGTGACCGCCATGTTCTTCGTGCCGATCGAGGTGCAACATCCCGCCTGGATGGTCACGTTCTTCCTGCTGACCGCCACGACCTTCGCTCTGCTCGGCTTCATCATCGGGATCTGGGCCGATACGTTCGAGAAGCTGCAGTTCGTACCGCTTCTGATCGTCACACCGCTCGCCTTTCTCGGCGGTAGTTTTTATTCCATCAGCATGTTGCCGGAAATCTGGCAGAAGGTGACGCTCGCCAATCCGGTCGTCTATCTCATCTCCGGCTTCCGCTGGAGCTTCTATGGCAAGGCCGATGTCAGCCTCGCGCTGTCGCTGAGCATGACGCTTCTGTTCCTCGTGATCTGTCTTGCAATCATTCGCTGGATATTCAAAACAGGGTACAAATTGAAGGCCTGACTGGCGAAGATGTGAAAGTGTCGAGGCAGACGAGGTGAAACGGATCATGACGGGGATTTCGGGAAGGCCGTTGCTTGCCGTGGCCATGGCGCTTGCGCTGGCTGCCTGTCAGACAGCCGGCGGAGCGGTGGCACCTACACCGACGCCTGTCGTTTCGCAGGCGGCATCGCCACCACAGGTCAAGGCGGTCGCCTATACGGAGACGGCACCGGCCTCGGCCGCCAGCTATTCGGAATACGTGCTCGACATGGCAACCGGATCCGAGCTTTACGCCCACGATGCCGACAAGACCCGCTATCCGGCCTCTCTCACCAAGATGATGACGCTCTATCTGCTGTTCGATGAGGTCGGGTCCGGGCGGTATTCGCTTTCAAGTCCCTTGACCGTCTCGGCCAGGGCGGCAAGCCAGCCGCCGGCCAAACTCGGCCTGAAACCGGGCTCGACGATCACGGTGGAGCAGGCAGCCCGGGCGCTTGCGGTGAAGTCGGCAAACGACGTGGCGGTGGCGATTGCGGAGAACATTTCCGGCAGCGAAGACGCCTTTGCCGCGAAAATGAACGCGCAAGCGCGGGCTCTGGGCCTTACCCGAACCCACTTCGCCAATGCCAGCGGACTACCGGATCCGAACCATGTGTCGACTGCGCGGGACATGGCCCGGCTCGGTCGGGCGCTGAAGACCCGTTTTCCCCAGTATGCCGGGTTTTTCCAGGCGAAGTCCTTCACCTACAACGACCGGACCTACAAGACGACCAACAACCTGCTTGGAAAGGTGCCCGGCGTCGACGGACTGAAGACGGGGCATACCAACGCGGCGGGCTACAATCTGGTGGCGACGGCGCACCGGGGTGGCGAACGACGTCTCGTCGTGGTCATGGGCAGCAAGAGCGAAGGCGCCCGCGACAAGGAAGTTACCCGCCTCCTTGAGGCGTCTTTCTGACACGCCGGTTAGAGGCGGGCGCTCAGGCGGCGTCAGCCAGGCAGACCCGGTTGCGGCCGGTGTTCTTCGATTGATAAAGGCCCTGGTCGACACGGCGCATCAGACCCTTGTGTCCGAGATCGCCGCCCGTGCCGTGATAGACGCCGGCCGACAGGGTCAGCCGGAATTCGGCCGGGGCGAAGTCCAGCCTGGCCTCGGCGACGCTCTTGCGGATTGCCTCGGCGATCCGGACAGCCTCCTCCTGGGAAATTTCGGGCAGGATCGCGGCGAACTCCTCTCCGCCGAGGCGGGCGAGGCAATCTTCCTCGCGCAGGTGCCATTTGATCAGGTCGGCGCAGTATTGGAGCGCCTCGTCACCGGCGACATGGCCGAAACGGTCGTTGACCTGCTTGAAGTGATCGAGATCGAACTGCAGGACGGCGAAGGCCTCCCGGGCCTCATCTGACAGCAGGGCCTTCAACCGGAGTTCGAATTCGCGCCGGTTGTAGACGCCGGTCAACGGATCGCGATGGGCCGCGTCGCGCTGTTCGGCAATGGCCTGTTCAAAGGCAATGGCAAGGGAAAACGCTCCGTTCGCGCTCACATAGATCAGGCCGATCAGCAAATGGAACGTCAGGATGACGTCGTCCGGCAGACCGACGCCCATGTGCTGCCATTCGGCAATCCCCTGAAACACGCGCACCAGAAACGAGATGCCAACCAGAACATAGGCCAGGGTCAGGCCGTGACGCGATGAAAGACGGGTGGCCTTCATGCTGGAGTATTCCCGCGCCGTCCCGAAGGCGAGCCCTGACAGCAGGACATTGGTCACGGTGTAGGTCAGCCCGTAGGTGTTCATGGCGAGCGCGGGCAGGGTAGCTGCGATCAGGATCACAAGAGGGGCCCAGATTCTGAAGTTGCAGAGCTTGCAGCCGGCAAACTGGCGCGCGGCGTTCCAATGCAGGGCAAAGCCCAACAGGAGAAGGCCGTTCGGGACCAGAAACACGATGGCAGCCGGCAGGTGTGCTTCTACAACGTAGAAAACCAGGGCGGTTGCCAGGACAAGGTTTGCAACGGTCCAGGTTCGCCAGTAGCGAGCACGCTTCATGTCGTGGAATGCGGCCAGGAAAGCTATTGAAAAAACGACCAAAATAACTGCGTTGGCGGTAAAAAGACTAAATTTGTCCACGGCAGGAAAGCCTTCGAATGTGACTGACAAGGCAAAAGGCGTATCGATGATGTCGCGGACCCTAGGCAGAGCCTCTTGCAGCGTGTTTAACGCACTCGGTAAAATTTTATCGATCCAGGCAGTATTTTGTTTCGGGCGGATGTCGAGACGAAAAGAGCTTGATCCTAAGCCTTTGAAAGTTCGGCTTGATCAAGGGCTGAAACACTCGAAAATGCGACAAAACCGCGCTTTTAAACATTGTCATTTTTTCCAATATTTTTTTGACATTGCCGGGTAACGGTCCGGTTTCCCGATATTCAGCGGGAGGTCTTGGAGTTAACAAATCCGAACCCGATACCTCGCCGATCGGATCGCCGGCCGGCAAGTGTTAACACCTTTTGACCCGGGGTAACGGTGTTTTTGCCTGCACAAACAATATCTTGTAGTGGCATATGGATCTTTGGCGGCTACAATTATGAGGTGCGGCCGGTTTTGAGGTGTCGGGATTGAATATGATCCGCAGGATGGGTCATTATCAAATGCGATTGGTGTCGGGTCTCGGGCTATATGAACAGGAAGACGTCAGCGATTTTGCTCTGTGCCTTTTGGCTTTCGGCGGCGGCATCGCCTGCCGGCGCGGTCGAAAGTCATGGCGATGCGCTCAAATCCCTGAATCGGGGGATGATCGAAGACAGTCTGTCATCCCGTGGACGCGGCAGTCTGGATGAAGGGCTCGAGCCTGAATTTCTGGAACTGGACACCTTGCGGGCCGCGGCTGGGGAAGGAGACCCGGAGGCGCATTTCCGCTTGGGGTTGGCCTATGAGAACGACCGGTTTTGGAGGCCGGACTACGACAAGGCCTTCGCTCATTTCAAGGCGGCGGCGGATGCGGGTTATCCAGACGCCAAGGGCGCTTTGGGGCAATATTACCAGCTTGGTCTGGGCACGGAGCGGGATCTGAAAAAGGCCGTTTGGCTCTATCAGGATGCCGCCGATTACGGCCATTACTGGAGCGGAATGCGTCTCGGGGCCATGTACCTGAATGGTCTGGGTGTGCGCAAGGACCATGGTCGTGCCTATTTCTGGATCAAGTGGGCGTCCGACAATGGTGTGCTGCAGGCGACCGACTGGTTGGGCTGGCTTTACGAGAACGGCTGGGGCGTCGAGCAGAGTTACGAAACCGCGGCGAAGTACTACAGCCAGGCGATCGAGGACGGCTACACCGACAGTTATGCCTCACTCGGTTTGCTGTACGAGGATGGCATGCTGGAGCCCGGGGGCGCTGAGAAGGCAGTAGAGCTGTACCGGCTGGGGACGGCTCGCGACGATCCCCGATCGACCCACTATCTGGGGGAAATGTACTGGGCCGGGTCGGGTGTGGCGCAGGACTATGCAAAAGCAGCAGAGCTTTTCCGGCGGTCTATCGAACTGGGTCGGGAGCGCGCCAATATCTCCCTCGGTGTCGCTTATGAAACCGGCAAGGGGGTGACCGAGGATGCCACGGCCGCGTTCAAGCACTACAAGGCAATGGTGGATTATAACCGGGATCCGCAGGCGGTCGCCTATATGGCGTCCCTGATGGACCGTGGTCTCGGGACGCAAAAGGACCTGGAAAAGGCACGCGCTCTTTTCATCGAGGCGGCGGACAAAGGCTACGTTTACGCCCAGTATGAGGCCGGCCGGATGTTGCTCTACGGGCTGGGCGGTGATGCGCGACCGCAACGGGCGCGCAGATATATCCGCGCGGCGGCTGAGGATGGGCGGTCCTATGCGCAGGTGCTGCTGGGGAATATGTACTACTGGGGCAACGGGGTTGCGGAAGACGACAAGGAGGCGTTCGACTGGTTCACGAAGGCCTACGAAAACGATCCCGCAGCCGGCGCCTTCGCTCTCGCCCAGTGCTATCAGTACGGTGTCGGCGTTGAACAGGATGTCGGAAAGGCTCGCGCGATTTATCTGGAAGTCGCCTCCGACGCCGCCGATGCGGCAACCGGGCTCGGCGACATCTACGGCGACAAGGACGGAGACTTCTACAATCCGCAGCGCGCATTCGATTATTACCGGCAGGGCCATGAAGGCGGCGATATCGACGGGACCGTGATGCTGGGCGAAGCCTATTTCAAGGGCGAAGGCACAAGGCGGGACTACAAGCGTGCCGCGGAGCTTTTCCGGAAAGGGGCCGATCACGACAACGCTCTTGCCATGGCCTATCTCGGCAACATGGCGGAGAGGGGGCTTGCGACCAAAAAGGACATCAAGGTCGCGGTCGAGTGGTATGAAAAGGCCGCTCAAGGGAACAACGCCTATTCGGCCCGCCGTCTTGTCGACATCTATACCAACAGCCGGGGTGCTCTGAGGGATCGGAAAAAAGCGCTTTACTGGCAGATCAAGCTTGGAAAGGGCGGGGACCTCACGCTGGCTCTCGAAGCGGCGGAGGCGTTGTCACGCAGTGGCCTGCCGGGCGACAAGCAGACGGCGCTGGATCTCTATAAGGTGGCTGCGGACGACGGAAACCTGGAGGCGACGGTCAAATGGAGCCGGGGGCAGATCCTGGAAGAGGTTTCCGAACCGGATTTTCACGGCGCCGTCAATCGACTGCTCAGGGTCTCGAAATCCGATCCCCTTGCGAGCCTTGGGCCGCTTTCCGGTCTGGTCCGCAACACCGAAACCGGTAAATGGCGGAAGCAGGGGGAGCGGAACCGGAACCTGTTTCTCGGTCTGGCCTATCAACACGGGATCGCACTGCCGATCAACCCGGCAAAAGCGGAACAGCATCTGAGGCAGGCGGCCGAGGATGCGGATCATCTCCCTTCAGCCCGTTATGCCCTGGCGGACTTTCTGCTGACACAGGTGGCAGACCGTCCAGGCGCAAAGGAAGAGGCGTTTAGAAACCTGGAAATCGCGGCCAATCGCGGTCTGACGATTGCTCAGAAGCGGCTGGGAGATGCCTATTTCAACGGAACAGGGACGGCCCGTGATACGGACAAGGCCGCATTCTGGTGGCAGCTTGCCGGAAAGAAATCCGTCAAGGCGCGGGTTGCTGCGGCGGACTTCGTTCTCGACACCAAAGCGGATGCGGACGAGCGGGAAAAAGCGGTGAGTTTTCTGGAGGATGAGGCCGAAACCGGAAATGCTGCGGCCGCGGCGGTTCTGGGCACTTACCATGCCTATCGGGCCGACCAGCCACGCTTCGATCTGGCGCTTCACTGGTTTGAAAAGGCCGCCCGGTTCGGGGAACCGCATGCGCTGACGGATATCGGCTATCTCTACAAGAGCGGGAAACTCGACAAGGCGGATGCTGCGCTTGCGTGCGACTATTTCCTGAAAGCCGTCCAGGCGGGTGACGAACAGGCGGCGGTGGAAGTGGAACTGTGTACCCAGGCCGGGACCAGAGTGGCGCACGGCAAATCGAAGGCGGCGAATTCACACTGAGGTCCTTCGGGCCTCCACGGTGTCCGGCCGTAGGGGCAAGGTGAACCGGCGTGTGGGCAGGTACGCGCAGGCTTAACCCGGGGACTATGGGCGTCAGGCAAATGACCCGATCGGAGGCAACACGATGGAACGGAGGGGGCCATGAGCGAACGCGGTGTTGTCCATGCCATGTTTACATTGGAACGGGTCTACAGAGCGTCGAGGGACCGGGTTTTCGATGCCTTTGCCGATTTCGAGAAGAAACGGCAATGGTTCGAAAACAGGGAGGCGACCTCGGCCGCATCAATGGACTTTCGCATCGGCGGGCGCGAACACAGCCACGGTGTCGTGAACTATCATGACCATAGCCATTCCTACCGGTTCGATTCCATCTATCTGGATATCGTCCAGGACGAACGCATCATCTATGCCTATGACATGGATGCGGACGGTCGGCATGTGTCCGCATCGCTGACCACCGTCGAACTGTTCGACGTGCCGGGAGGTACCCGGCTGAAATTCACCGAGCAGGGGGCCTTTTTCGATGATCACGACGATCCGCGGATGCGCGAGGCCGGAACGGTAGACCTGCTGGACGCGCTGGGGCGGGTGGTGGAGGTTTAGGATTTTCAAGCCAACGCAATCATTCCTTTGGACAGAACCGGGGAGGTCGGTCGTGCCGCATAAACTCTTCAGTATCGTGATCCTGATTGTTCTGTGGTCGTCAAACGCTGCGTTGTCGGATTGCTTCGATGTCAGTAAAGGCGAACCGAAGTCTTTGGAGGGTTTTCTGTCCTTCCGCATTTTTCCCGGTCCGCCGAATTTTCAGGATGTTCAGAAGGGCGACCAGCCCGAGCCCGGATATGTGCTCAAGCTTGATCGGCCGATCTGTATCGAGGGGGACGCTGACTTTGCGGATCCGTCCTTTTTCTTCGACGAGGTGCAGGTCGTGCCGTCCGGGGAAACCGTCGATGACCTGATGCGGGCGGTCCGTGAGAGCCGTATCAGGGTCGGGTTGGAGAATCCCATGCCGGCAATGACCGGCCATCACCATCGTCCGCTGGTCGCATGGGTGACGACGGTCGATCTCCTGAGTGACCCGACGGACACCTTCGGCACCGCCGCGACGACGGTCGAAGCCTTTTATCTCGCTCTTGGGACCGGGGATGGGGCGCTGGCCTCGCGTTTCGTCGTTTCCGAAAAGCGGTCCAAGGGTCCATTTTCGCCACAGGAACTTTCGCGCTTCTACGGTACGCTGCCTGAACCGCTCAAATTGCTGTCGGTCGAGCGGGCGGGGCCAAACCGCTTTGTCGCGCGCTACCACTTTCGCAGTGCTGCGGGTGCCTGCGACGGGCGCGCCATGGTGGAGACTGTCCGGCGCCAGGGGCGCTATTTCATCCAGTCGATCCAGGCGGAGAACGGCTGCTGAAAGGTTCGTAATTGCGTTGAGGCTTCGCGTGGTTAGCAGAAATGGGCTTAATTGCGGGATTGCGGCCTCGCGCCAACCGTTTGCCGTTTTAGTTTTTGTGCGATCATACGAGCAAGCGGCCTGGCAATTTTAATGGAGGCTTGAGGGCCTTTCGGTGCACGCATTGACACCTTTCCCAAGTATTTTCCGACAACAAACTCCAAATCAAGAGTATCGTTGGCCATTCTCCAGGCGGCTTCTGTACTCAAGGACGTGTAGCCATTGTTGGAAACGTCATAATCGAGAATGTCCTGTACGCTTGCGGAATAGCCGGCATCTCTTTCCGGCTTGGCAACCATTATGAATACCCGCACGTTCATGTAAGGGAAATTGCAGTCCCGCGTAGCTCCACTGCCTGGTCTGCACCAGCTGCCGTTTTTATCCACCGAAAAGCCTTTTCCGGTGCTCATCGTGAAGGACTGACGCCATATGTCATAAGGGGATCCACCGGTTTGATTGGCGACCGGAGTTTCGGTGAAAGCTTCAGTGCCATCCTGGACCCACCACCAACCGGCTGGCAGATCCGACGCCGGGTCCAAAAACAGAGACGCATTGATCTTTGCCGGTGTCGCGAGTTGATCGAGAATTCCCTGAACATTTGCCCAGACAGCGTCTATCAAGCTTTGTTTCTGTCCTGCCAGGATCTCCTGCTGGTAGGCCACCTCCATCCGTCCGGTCCAGAATTCGTCAAGTTTTCCTTTCAGGTGTTTTTCAAGGCGTTTGCCGACCAGGTCCGGATTGTAATCCTTCGCCTTCAAAAAGGTTTGATATTGTGCGTCGTATTGGGGCCAGTAGCCCTTAAAGCTGAGGCCGCCACTTGCCCTCTGGAGGTTGAAGATGGCCTGTTCGAATGCCTCGTCCGGCGAAGCGTAACTGTGATCGAGACGTCCTCCGCGGGCACGTTTGTATTCTCCATAGACAGCAGCGTTGAGCGCCGGCACGAATGCGTAATCGCGGATCAGTTCGAGCGAGGCTTTATATGTTTTTACGGCGGCAATGAAGGCCGCCACGGGAGGTGGCAACGCCTTGCTGACAAACGTATCGGCAGCGCCTGTCGCCGTTCCGGTCACGAGATCTACGACAACCTCGGAGTCTTTTCCCTGCAAAAGCTTGTCGATCAGTTGAGCTGCGGTAACCGCACTGCCAAGCTTTTGCATCCAGGCCGGATTGTCGCCCAACGTCTGAGCGACAATGTCTGATGAAAGTCCCGTCACCCGCGAAACTTCGTTTATGACTTCCTGGCGGCTTGCGCCTTCCTGAGCCCCCGCGAATTGCGGAGACCCTGCCCAGAAAATCAGGAGGGCAAGTGTAAGAATTACGACGCGGGCGCCCATCGGAAAATCTCCTGCCTGTGAATTTTGATGACTTTCTGCCGGGCATCAAGCGCAGCTAAATTATTTTTCCGCCTTGATTATTCTCAATTCACTGCGGGTTCTTAACGGTTACAGTTCAAATGAGTGAGGTGCCGACTGATATGCTTGTCTGTTTTTAGTTAGCGCGCCGATCAGGAGAAAATAATAATGAAAATACTCGATCTTTTGGCCAAGCTTGGCATCCTTCGCTTTGGCGTCAAATCCGGAACGTATCACTCCGGCAAAGACCGTCCGGCGGAGTTTCTTGTTGATGGCGTGTATGATGCGGAAAAAAGACCTGACACATGCGGAAGACCTGAAGAAATCCACGGGGTCCAAAGACGGATCCGAATAATTTCAGGTCATACACGCATTGTACCCAAGATCACTTCCAGACCGTCCGCGACGCCACGCCGGAAGAGCACGCTAGTGTGCATTCGGGGCAAGTTCAGTGCTGTTGGTTATGAGGTCATGACCCTAACGCTTCCATGAAACGCAAAACGGCCCGCCGAAGGGCGAGCCGCTGCAAGCCGGATAATACCGAAACTTAGTTCTTGGTCTTGTCGACCAGGGCGTTGGACTTGATCCACGGCATCATGCCGCGCAGGCGCTCGCCGACTTCCTCGATCTGGTGCGCGTCGTTCAGACGGCGGGTCGCCTTGAACTTGGCAGCACCTGCCCGGTACTCCTGCATCCAGTCGGAGGTGAACTTGCCGGTCTGGATATCGGTGAGGACGCGCTTCATTTCAGCTTTGGTTTCGGCGGTGACGATGCGCGGGCCGGTGACGTATTCACCCCATTCAGCCGTGTTGGAGATGGAGTAGTTCATGTTGGCGATGCCGCCTTCGTAGATCAGGTCCACGATCAGCTTCACTTCGTGCAGGCACTCGAAATAGGCCATTTCCGGAGCGTAGCCGGCTTCGACCAGGGTTTCGAAACCGGCGCGGATCAGTTCCACGAGACCGCCGCACAGAACGGCCTGTTCGCCGAAGAGGTCGGTTTCGCACTCTTCCTTGAAGGAGGTCTCGATGATGCCGGAGCGGCCGCCGCCGACGCCGCAGGCGTAGGACAGGCCGAGGTCATGGGCGTTGCCGGAGGCGTCGTGGTGGACGGCGATCAGGCAGGGCACGCCGCCGCCACGCTCGTATTCGGAGCGCACGGTGTGGCCCGGGCCCTTCGGCGCGACCATGAGAACGTCGACGGTGTCCTTCGGCTCGATCAGGCCGAAGTGGACGTTGAGGCCGTGAGCGAAAGCGATGGCCGCGCCGTCGCGGATGTTGTCCGCGATATGATCCTTGTAGATGTCGGCCTGGAGTTCGTCCGGGGTGGCCATCATCATCAGGTCGGCCCAGGCCGCACCCTCGGCCACGTTCATGACCTTGAAGCCGTCGGCTTCGGCCTTCAGCGCGGTGGTGGAGCCTTCGCGCAGCGCAACGGCGATTTCGGTGCAGCCGCTGTCCTTCAGGTTCATGGCATGGGCACGGCCCTGGGAACCGTAGCCGATGACGAGGACTTTCTTGGACTTGATCAGGTTCAGATCGGCATCGCGATCGTAATAAACACGCATGGGTCTTCCTTTCTCCCGTTACTCATGGGGACCCGGCCTTGTTTCCGGTGTCCCGATTTGTCGAACGTATTCCGTTGTTTTTGGCTTTCCGGTGCCGCTCAGGCCCCGAAGAGCTGGTAAAACCTGTCGACCGCGACCTTCGCCTGGGCTTCCAGGTCGCGTTCCGCATCGCTTGGCGTATCGCCGAGCAGCAGGCGGATGTGGACGTCGCGGACGGCAAGGCCGTAGAGCACCTGATAGGCCTCTTCCGCGTCGTTGAACTTGATCAGTCCGCGGTGACGTCCGGCTTCCAGCAGAGAGCGGGCGCGGGCGGAGATCATGTGCTTGCCGCGCACCAGCAGCAGGCGTCCGAGGCGGCTGTCGTCCCGGTTCGACTGGCCGATGGCGAGGCGATTGAGCGCCAGCGAGGTCTCGCCGAACAGGACCGCAAGCAGTTCCGTGGCGAAGGCCACCAGATGGGTCCGGAACGTTTCCACATCCGCCGTGGCGCCGCTTTCGGGCGGAAAATGCACCTTGCTCGCCTGATAGGCGACGACGGCGGCAAGCAGGCCGTCCCGGTCGCCGAACCACTTGTAGAGACTTTCCTTGGAGCAATTGGCGGTGCGTGCCAGCCCCGCCGTTGTCAGTGCCTTTTCACCCCCGCCGACGAGCAGCGCCAGCGCATGCTCCAGCACCGCTTCCTGGCGCGGCGTGAAGGCGATGTCTTCGAACTCGGGGTCGACGGTTGGTGCGGACATGGACATGACGGTTACTAAAATCTGTTTGTACCGTACGGTACGGTTCGGAAGTTATGAAGGAGGTGGGGAGCAAGGTCAAGGGGGAAATCGGGGGAGGAAGTGGACTGCCTTCGACAGCCGGACTTCGAAGCCCCCTTTTCAAACAGCGTTGGCGGATATAAATATGAGTAAAGAACTCATGTTTAGGAATTCCAATGGCTGCTCCCCAGAAACGCAAACCCCGCATCCTGACCGTCAAGTCATCCCGTTATCTCACCCCCCACATGATCCGTGTCACGCTGACCGGCGAGGATCTTGCCGATTTTCCCGAAGGGCAGGAAGGCGCGCATTGCAAGCTTCTGTTTCCGCGTGCCGATGAGAGCCTTGAGGCGTTCTCCGCTTTCTATGCGGAAGGCCGGCCGCAGGAGCGTCTTCATCCGATGCGCACCTACACGGTGCGTGCGTTTCGGCCCGAGGGCCTGGAAATGGATATCGACTTCGTCGCCCATGGGGACGAGGGACCGGCGACGCTGTGGGCTCAAAGAGCAAAGCCCGGCGATTTCCTGGCCTTCATGGGGCCGGGGCCGGTGAAGCTGACGGAGTTTTATGCGGACTGGTATCTGGTGGCCGCCGATATGTCGGCCCTTCCGGTTGCAGCCGCGACGCTGGAAGCCCTGCCGGAGACGGCCAGGGGTGTGGCAATCTTCGAGATCCACTCGCAGGACGACCGGCAGGACATCGACATGCCGGCAGGTATCGAGGCCCATTGGCTGGTTCAGGACGATCCGCATCTGCCGTCCTCGGCGCAGATCGACTTCATCCGCGATCTTGAGTTTCCGGAAGGCCGGATCCAGACCTGCATTGCCGGCGAAAGCGGGGTGATCCGTGCGTTGCGCATGCTGGTTCAGACCGAGCGCGGTATCGGCAAGGCCGACGCCTATATCTCCGGCTACTGGAAGATCGGGCTGGTCGAGGACCAGCATCAGGAAGCCAAGCGGACAGGGGCTGCCGGATAGGTGCCACCAGGCAGAGGATTCCGGGGGATTACAGGGGCTTCCGGGGCCTTGACCTATGCCTCTGGTCGGGAGGGAGCCGTCGTATCGGTCAGACAGGCCGCTCTCAGATCGCGGGGCGTGCAGCCGAAGCGGGCGCGGAAGGCGCGGCTGAAATGGGCGGCATCGTTGAAGCCCCAGCTGAAGGCGATCTCGCTTATGCTGCGTCGGGCAATGGCCGGGTCGGACATGTCGCGCCGGGCCGCGTCGAGCCGCTGCCCCCAGATCCAGGAATTGAGCGAGACCGCTTCGCCGGAGAAAGCCCGGTGGAGGGTGCTGGCCGATATTTTCAAGGCTTGGGCAATCGCGCCGACCGACAGGTTCGGATCTCGCAGATGCGTGGACACATAGGCCTTGATCTGGTCGCGGTGGAAGGCTGTCAGACCCGACGGCTGTGGAGCATGAGCACCCTCGAGCGTTGACAGTCCGGCCACCAGGATATTCTCCATGCTTTCGGCAACGGCGGTCAGTGACGCCGGTTCGAGGCTCTCCATATCGCGGACGAGCGAATTGATCATGCTGTTGACGAGATGCCCCGCACCGCGCCGGCCGTCGACCGTGCGCGCCGTGAGCGTTTCGGTATTTTGCATGCGCGAGCGGAGGACCGAGCCGGGGAGCTGCATCACGAACTGGCGGAACTCACCGTCAAAGACCAGCTCGTAAGGGCGGGTTGAATCGTAAAGCGCGAAGTCGCCCGGTTTCAGTTCCGCCGAACGCCCGTCCTGGATTACGACGCCCCGTCCGGCGGACTGCAGACTGACGAGGAAATAGTCCTCGCTTGCCCTGGCGATCTTGGTGGGGGTACGCCGGACCCATTGCGGTGTGGCGGTGACCTGGGACAGGGTGAGGGTCGCGAGCCGGCCGCAGGCGATCTCTCCCCGAAACGAGGCGCCGTTGTCCGGCGCATCGCAGTCAAGCTGAACGAACGTGTCGCAAACAAGATCGACCCAGTAGGAAAGCCGGTCCTTTGCGACGACGGTATCTGTCGACCAAAGCCTCTCCATCGGAAAAGCTTAGCAAAGCTGCCGTTTCTGTCCATTGAAAAGCGGAGAGTGAAACGCTGGAGCAAGAGACCTGCGCGGCTGAGACAAGCGGGCGGGCGCCTGTTGCATATGATCAACCTCTGGACAGGATCAAAAACCAAGCAGAGGGAAACAACATGTCCGTCACACATCCGAAATTCAAGGCCGCCGCCGTCCAGGCGTCACCGGTCTTTCTCGATCTCGACGCCACCGTCGACAAATGTGTCAGGCTGATCGAGGAGGCAGCCGGGGCAGGGGCGGAGCTGATCGCCTTTCCGGAAACCTTTATTCCCGGCTACCCGTGGTACATCTGGCTGGATGCGCCTGCCTGGAGCATGCAGTTCGTGCAGCGCTATTTCGACAATTCGCTGGCCTATGGATCGCCTGCGGCCGAGCGCCTGTCGAAGGCGGCGAAGGACAATTCCATCATGGTCGTCATGGGCCTGTCGGAACGCAAGGGTGGCAGCCTTTACATGGGTCAGTGGATCATCGGAGCGGACGGCGCCACGATCGCCCAGCGTCGCAAGCTGAAGCCGACACACGTGGAGCGGACGGTCTACGGCGAGGGCGACGGCACCGATCTTGCCGTTCATGACACGCCGCTCGGGCGGGTCGGCGCGCTGTGCTGCTGGGAGCATCTTCAGCCCTTGTCGAAATATGCCATGTACGCCCAGGACGAACAGATCCACGTTGCCGCCTGGCCAAGCTTTTCGCTCTACCGGGGCGGCGCCTATGCTCTTGGGGCGGAAGTCAACAATGCGGCGAGCCGGATCTATGCGGTCGAAGGCGGCTGTTATGTCATCGCGCCCTGCGCCACGGTCTCGCAGGAGATGATCGATCTGCTGTGCACGGACGAGATGAAAAAGAACCTGCTGCTTCCAGGCGGCGGTTTCGCGCAGATCTACGCGCCGGACGGACAGCAGATCGGCACCACGCTGCCGGAAGACGAGGAAGGGCTCGTCTATGCCGACATCGATCTCGGCATGATCTCGCTTGCCAAGGCCGCCGCCGATCCCGCCGGCCACTACTCCCGCCCGGACGTCACGCGGCTCCTTTTGAACCGGACGCCGGGAGACCGGGTGGTGCTGCAAGATCGCGGCGAAAGGCAGATGGCAACACCGGCAGTCGCGTCTGAGCCGGAAGGGCCTGAAGACGCATCCGGAGAGGGGGAGGTCGCCTGATGGAAGATGCGATCCCCGAACATCTGAAGACGGTCCGGACGCGTCCCGCGCGCGTCCGGGAGGATTATGAGCCGCCCTACCCCTCTTTCGTCGCCCGCTATGACAGCTCCGTGCGCAAGGTCGTGATGGCGTACTTCGGCATTCAGGCGCGCCCGGAAAACGAGGGCCACACTGTCGGGCCGCTGGCGCAGCTTTCAGCGGCGTTCGATGCCCCGGACGGACCGGGGCATTGGGACCGGGCCCGTTACGTCGACGGGGCTGGCTTTGTCACACTGGTTTCGATTGCCTATTGGGACGATCCGGCGTCGTTCGACCGGTGGTTCTCGCGCAATGGTTCCGGCTGGACGGGCGAGGAGAAGGCCGCTCCCGTCGGCACGTTCACCGAAATCCTGCGCCCTGCGGTGGAGCGTTACGAGACCCTGTTTTCGGCGACCGGGCGGCCGGAGGGAATAGCGGCGCTGGCCGGCGGCTTCAGCGACATGGTACGCGAGCATGCCTATTGGGGCGGCATGCGCGATCGTATTCCGCTGTCCCAGACCGATGCCATGGCGCCCTCCGGCTCGCCTGCGGTGAGCGAAAGCGGCGGTCTGCGCCGTGTCGTCCCCCATCACAACCTGTGCCTGATCCGCTCCGGCCAGGACTGGACCGATGCGGATGACGAGGAACGGCAGATGTATTTCGAGGATGTCGAACCGGCGCTTCGCTCCGGCATGGATTTTCTTGCTCGGGAGGGGATGTCCTGCGGTTGCTTCGACAATCGTTACATGATGGTTGTCGGCAAGGACGGGTCCCCCACGGGAAAGAGCTTTGCCATGAGCTGGTGGAAGAGCCTCGACGCGCTGGAACGCTGGTCGGAATCGCACCCGACCCATGTGGCGATCTTCGGGGCCGCCATGCGCTATCTGACGACAATCGGGCCCGCCGCCAAACTGCGCCTCTATCACGAGGTAACGGTGGCGGCCGAGGACGAACAGTTCTTCGAGTATCGCAACTGTCATCCGGACACGGGCATGCTCCGTTCCTCCGGTCGATAGTCGCCGACAGGCCGTCGCCCGGCGGACGTCACGCCCGGCGACGACCGAATGTCCGCCGACCGCTTCGCAATACGGTCGGTAGCGGTGGTGGAGTCGGGTTGGCCTGCGAAGGCGGGGTATCCGTGGTGACGGGCGGCTTCATTGAAACGTCTCTTCCCCGCTCTATGCCGCAAAAATAGATCATCAGGCCGGTTCCAGCCGTTGGAAGCAGGAAGGTGAGATACCAGAACCCGCTCCGGCCGCTGTCCCGCAGCCTGTTGAGGCATGTCGAGAAATTCGCGAACAGGACCGAAAGGAGTAGTCCGGTGAGGGCCAAGGTCTCGCCGGAGGTGCGTGTGCTGACCGGTTCGGAGCGGTCTGACAAGAGGAATGCGGTCAGAAACAACCCGGCAAAAGCGGCGGCGAATATTCCGAGCTGGGCGAGCCACCACTGGAGCCGGGTCATCTGCCCTTGAAATGGATTGAAAAGAAAAGCCATACGGTAACTCCTGAAAACAGGGCTTTTCTATCCTGCGCAGGTGAAAATTCGCTATATGGAACCTTGAGTTCAGGTCCTCCGTGGGGCGGCCCGCATGAGAAAACGACCTGTAGTAACGGCCTAATACCCGTTGAAGCCATGTGCCTGCTAGCGTTCTTCCCGTTCAAGCTTGCTTACGGGAGGATGCGATGAGCGCGAAGAAGATCCTGATGATTACCGGTGACTTCACCGAAGATTACGAAACCATGGTGCCGTTCCAGACGCTTCTGGCGGTCGGCCACACGGTGGATGCGGTCTGTCCCGGCAAGAAGGCCGGCGAGACGGTGGCTACCTCGATCCACGATTTCGAGGGCGACCAGACCTATTCGGAAAAGCGCGGCCACAATTTCGCGTTGAATGCGACATTCGCCGACATCGATCCGGCCGATTATGACGCCCTGGTCATTCCGGGCGGCCGGGCGCCGGAATACCTGCGCCTCGACGCGGATGTGATTGCGGCGGTGAAGCATTTCTTCGACGCGGGGAAGCCGGTGGCCGCCATCTGTCACGGCGCCCAGCTTCTTGCCGCCGCAAGGGTGATCGAAGGCCGGACGGTGTCGGCCTATCCGGCCTGCCGGCCGGAAGTGGAACTCGCCGGCGGCACTTACGCGGAAATCGCGATCGACGCGGCCGTCACCGACGGCAATCTGGTGACAGCACCCGCCTGGCCGGCCCACCCGGCGTGGCTCAGACAGTTCATGGCGGTGCTGTCCGGTGAGGCGACGGGCTCCCTGGCTGCCTGATACCGGCTTAGGCGTCAGCTCTGTTTCGGACGGTCCCTGTCTTGGCAGCGGGCCGTCCGACCGTTACTTTCAGACAAGTCCGAGGAGGATCCGATGTGCAAACTGTTCATTGAAGCGGACGCGACCCTTTGGGAAAGCACGACCCGGTCGCTCAGGATTGACGGCATGGTCACCAGTGTACGGCTGGAGAACTTCTTCTGGACGACGCTGGAAGAGATCGGTGCACGCGACGGCATGAATGTGGTCCAGCTCATCACCAAGCTGCATCACGAGTCCATCGACGCCGGGCATGATCTCGGCAATTTCACCTCGTTCCTGCGCGTCTGCTGCGGGCGCTATCTGGCGCTGCAGCTGTCCGGCGACGTTCCGACCGACAAGCGCCTGCCGATCGCCGGCCTTGATGCCGAGGATATCCTGCAGGCCGAACGGGGCCGGATGCACTAACGGTTCTGCCGGATGGTATCGGCGAAGTGCCGCAGACGGTCCGTAATGGCGGCCGCGATTTCCGCGTCGCAAGCCAATGCATCGACATCGATCCGGTTGGTGGTGGCCGGCAGGACGAAACCCGCTTCTTCGACCTCATCGGCGGCCATTGTCTTCAGGACATCCCGTAACAGCGCCGGAACATATTCATGGCGGGATGTCGCCTGAAACAGAGCGACCGGCTTTCCGGGAAATGTCTCACTGCCGACCATCCAGTCGAGCGCATTCTTGAAGCTGCCGGGCAGGCAATGCATGTATTCCGGGCAGGAAATGACGAGCCCGTCGGCGTCCTCCACCTGTTGCCGCAAGTCCCTCGCGGCGTCGGGTAAACGCGCGTCATCATCCAGATCAGGCGAGAAATGCGGCAGGGCACCGATGCCATCGTAGATGGAAATCGAGATCCCGTCCGGTTGAACCTTTCGAGTGGCTTCCAGCAGGGCGTTGTTGGAGGACCCGGCGCGCAGGCTGCCGCACAGGGCAAGGAGATTGATCGGCATGGCAGGTTCCGGCTGACGGCGCGGTCTGCGCCGGATCTGTTCAGCTTAGCATATTCGTGCCGGAATGGGTTGCCACACAGTCTCAAACATCAGTCATCATGAGCCAGAACTGTCCGGTGCTTTCCGTAAAGCCGTGACGTCTCAAATGCGCGGAATCGATATGCTTGGGAATTTTTATTTTTCGATCCGCCATATTCCACTTAATTCGAAAGAATAATAAGAATTTTTTTTAAAATAAAGTATTCGTATGAATAATTGAGCCAACATGACGCAGAGTAATAGTATTTTAATGATAATATTGCTTCCTAGGGTTGAAAAATGCTTCGAATCAGAAAAATGTACCTATCATAATTTACAGGTAGAGGATGTGGTTGGGGAAATGAATCCCAATATTTGTCACGATAGGAAAGTTGCCTTTATTCACAATCCCAAGGCTGCAGGTACTAGCTTCCGCCATTGGTTTGGCATTTCAGGTCCACATAATCATGGATTCCCAACAATCAACATTCCATTGGAAATATGGCATAGCTATACTTCTATAGTTGTGGTTCGGGACCCTATCGAAAGGGCTTTATCTGCTTACCGATTCCATACAGACGAAAATTATAATGGAAGCTACTTGCTTAGATACCCGGATTTAAGATCATGGGATCCGAATAAATGGTTTGTAGAAATGATAAACAATCAGATCTATGTGTTAGCGTGTCAGTACAAATATACTATGCATTTGCAATCCAATAAAAGACCCGATTATCTTTTTCATTTCGAAACCATGGATACGAGTGAACTCGCAAAACACTTGGGTATGAAAGAACAATTCCCTGTCAAGAATGCTGGAAAGAACAAGAAGTTTGTAGATCTTTCTGAAGATATGTATTATTCACTCGTCGATTATTATAAGGTAGATTATCTTCTTTTTGGATATAAGCCGAAATCATACAGAGAGTTTATGGTTGGTCAGCTGGCTGTGTAATTTTTATATTTTGTCATTTTCTACACTTCACGCAGTCTTCTAACATGATGCAGACTTCCTCGAGGCCTGCAGGGCAGGCACGAGTGGAAAGCTCCACTGTCACACAGGTATATGACCGCATGAGGTAGACGCGCGGTGCTTCTGCTCCCTCACACCTCCCCCATCGCCTTTCGAAACCGACGCACACTCTCCGCAAAGCCGTAGATCAGGGCATCTGCCGTGAAGCCATGGCCGATGGACATTTCGCGGATGAAGGGGGCGCGGGCGAGCAGGGGTGGGATGTTGGCGACGGTGAGATCATGGCCGGCGTTGACGCCTAGGCCGCAGTCTCTTGCCGCTTCCGCGGTGGCGACCACCTTGTCGAGTTCCTTTTCCGCCCGGTCCGGGTCGTCGTAGCAGGCGCCATAGGGGCCGGTGTAGATTTCGATCCGCTCCGCGCCGAGGCGGGCGGCATGTTCCGGGGCGGACGGGTCCGGATCGCAGAACAGGGACACCGTGACCGCCCAGTTCTTGGCCGCCGTGATCGCCGCCGCAAGCGCGGACGTGTCGCGATCGAACTGCCAGCCGTGGTCGGAGGTCTGCTGTTCCGGATCGTCGGGCACGAACAGCACCTGTTCCGGTCGGGCCTCCTCGACGAGCTTCAAAAAGTCGGCGGACGGATAGCCCTCCAGGCAGAGTTCCTTGTTCGGATAACGCTCCTCGATCAGTTCGGCGAGCTCGTAGACGTCCGTCTTGCGGATATGGCGCTCGTCTGGGCGCGGATGAACCGTGATCCCCTTGGCGCCGGCCTCCATGGCAATCGCTGACAGCCCGGTCACGCTCGGCCAGGGTAGATCGCGCCGATTGCGGAGCATGGCGACGGCATTAACATTGACGGAAAGGCGGGAGGCGGTCATCGGGGTCTTCTGGATGTGTCAAGTGGATTTCGGACGGCCTTTGGGCCGGTTTTTATAAGGAATCAGACGGAAGACCGTTGATGTCAAACGGGAAATTGTCCCTAGGGACAATGGCTGTCCAAGATTCCGACTTAGACTCTGACCTTAGACCGGAGCGCTTCCTTGGCCGATTGAATTGCCGTTAACAGCTGATCCAACGGGACGCTTAGCTTGTCCTTATGGATAGCCGCAGGAAATATTTCGAGAAGAATATCCGATATCCCGTTGTCCTGGTTCAGCTTGCATACAAGGTCGCCGTTCCAGTAAATGTCCGCAGTCAATTGCTCATAGTCACTGTCGCTCGCGAGAAGTATTTTAATTCCACTACTGTTCATGATGTTGTCCGTTTTCTGCTGGGTCTTAAGCGGTATGGTGTGAAGGGGATAACGAACGGTGCTTCAATATTTACAATGATCCCGGCGCAGATTCTGGTTTTTATGTATTTATCTTCTATCACGCAGAGTCATGCGAGAGCAAGTATATGTATAACAATTAATCTAATATTCAAGAATATAAAATGAAGATCGCCTTTTTTTCTTGAAAATACCGTCCAAAAATTAGGAAACAAGTATTAATGACCATGGGTGAATACTTTTAATAAACATCGTGAGGCAAAATTTAAGTATTAGATTACGTAAGGTTTTTCATTTTTATTTTGGCATTCCTTGCTTTCTGTAAGTTTGGCGATTGTAATTATGAATAATTAATCTTCAGTATTCGCTCTAATAATACGATATAAATTAAATATATATTTTGTTGTTAACTGGTGATTATTTTTCTTTTTGGATGTTTTTACTAAATATTGATCTGGGGGAATTCATGTTTAATTTATCAAGTGTGCGCGGACGTCTGCTTCTTGTAACGGCAGGTGTTGTTTTTGGTTTCTGTGTCATGGTTGCAGTCGCGTGGGTTTCGGCGCGCAAGAGCGAGCAGGCCATGGAGGACGTGGAAAGGCTCAGCGCCAGTCTCTCGGTGGTTGAGCGCATGCGCCTGGCGAATGTCGAACTCGTTCTGGCAGCCATGGACACCATCGTTGACAAGGACGAAGGTAAGGTTCTGCCCGAGCGCGCTCAGGCCATCGAGGATGCGATCGAGAAGATCCGGGACGGCATCGAAACTGCCAGGAAGACCGCTGACGCAATCGGTCAGCCGGACCTGATGGCCACGTTCGAAACGGACCTTGCCACGGTCGCCAAGGCAATCCAGGTCGACCTCAAGGCGATGATCGAGGCAAATGCCTCGAGCGAAGAATTCACCAAGCTCGACGATGCCATTGATGGCGGCGGAGAAAACATGATCGGTGCTCTGTCGACCATTTCGGAAAAGGGCGGGGAGGTCTTGAAGGAAACCATTGCAAGTGCGAATTCGACAGCGGCGATGGCCCGGTTTGCGCAGATCGGCACGGCCCTTCTGGCGATCCTGCTGATTGCACCCGCCATGCTGTTCGTAGTCCGCTCCATTACCACACCGCTGACCCGGCTTCGGGAAAACATGGTCCAGCTCGCCGATGGAGAGCTTGAAATCGATATTGTCGATGCCGGCCGGAGAGACGAGATCGGTCATATGGCTCGCGCCGTCGAGGTCTTCCGCGATAATGCCCGCGAGCAGTCCAGGCTATCGCTGGCAAGCGAAGCCGAGCAGTTGCAGAAGGCGCAGCGGCAGGAGCGGGTCGACGGTTTGATCGCCGCCTTCCGCACCAATGTGCTGGAGCGTTTGAGCACGGTCGGGGCCAATACCGAGAAAATGGAAGAGACAGCCGCCGCGCTGACGGAGGTCGCCAATGCGACCAATCAGCAGGCCAGCGATGCATCTGCCGCTTCCCAGCAGGCTTCGAGCAATGTCCAGACGGTGGCTGCCGCAGCTGAGGAACTTTCAGCCTCGATTTCCGAAATCGAACGACAGGTGGAACAGACCACAAAAATTGTCGGTGAAGCCACGGGCTCCGCCCAGGAGACCAATGACAAGGTGGCGAGCCTTGCAAGTGCGGCCCAGAAGATCGGCGATGTCGTTTCCCTCATTCAGGCCATTGCCGAGCAGACCAACCTGCTGGCGCTGAACGCGACCATCGAGGCCGCCCGGGCGGGCGATGCCGGCAAGGGGTTCGCGGTCGTTGCTGCGGAGGTCAAGGAACTTGCGACGCAGACGTCCAAGGCGACAGAAGATATCAGCCAGCAGATTTCGTCGATCCAGGGATCGACCGATCAGGCGGTGGAAGCGATTGGCGCTATTGCGGAAAAGATCGAGAGCGTCAACGCGTTCACGACCACGATCGCCGCCGCCGTGCGCCAACAGGGCGATGCGACCGGCGAGATTTCGGAAAACGTCAACCAGGCTGCCGTGGGCACTCAGCATGCGACCGACAATATCGCCGGCGTGACGGGGGCGGCGTCCAGGGCGACCGCCTCCGCGGAAGACGTCCGTATCGTCTCCGGTGACATGGCCGTTCAGGCCCAGGCGCTGCAGGAGGCGATCAACACCTTCCTGGAGGATGTCGCCGCGGCCTAGTCCGTCGTCATCCGGATCGAATGCGGTAAACCCCTCTCCGGGCGGAGAGGGGTTTTTTATTGGGCTTACACCCGGTTCAGCAGCCGGGCCCGGATGGTATTCGGCAAGGCGCGGATTTCCTCCAGGATGTTCTCGGAGTTTTCGACGGGGCTGTCCACGTCGACCACCACATAGCCGATATCCCGGTAGGACTGCAGATACTGGGCGCAGATGTTGAGCTCGTGCCGGGCGAACAGGTCGTTGAGGGTGCGCATGGCGCCGGGCGCGTTGTGGTGCACCTGGATGAAGCGGGTGGCGTCGGTGCCCTTGGGCAGTTGCACGGCCGGGAAGTTGACCGCGCCGATGGTGGAGCCGACGTCCGAATATTCCACCAGCCGCTTGGAGACTTCCTCGCCGATCCGATCCTGGGCCTCTTCGGTCGAGCCTCCGACATGGGGGGTCAGGATCACGTTGTCGAGGGCGCGCAGCGGGCTGACGAATTCGTCCTTGTTGGACTTCGGTTCCACGGGGAAGACGTCGATGGCCGCGCCGGCCAGGTGATCGTTCTTCAGCGCCGCTGCCAGGGCGTCGATGTCGACCACCTTGCCGCGGGCGTTGTTGATGAGGAAGGCGCCCTTCTTCATCTTCGCGATTTCCGTCGCGGTGATCATGTTGCGGGTCGCGGGCGTGTCCGGCACGTGCAACGACACCACGTCCGACTGTTCCAGCAGCTCATCGAGGCTTTCGGACGGCAAGACGTTGCCGTGCTGCAGCTTGTCGGTCAGGTCGAAGAAGATCACCCGCATGCCCATGGCTTCGCCCAGATTGGCGAGCTGGGTGCCGATGTTGCCGTAGCCGACGATACCCAGCGTCTTGCCGCGCACCTCGTGGGAGCCGACGGCACTCTTCATCCACTTGCCCTGATGGGCGGCGGTGGATTTGGGGAAGATACCGCGCATCAGCATGACGGTTTCGGCAATCGTCAGCTCGGCGACGGAGCGGGTGTTGGAGAACGGCGCGTTGAAGACCGGAATGCCGCGGATCAGTGTGGCGTCCAGATCGACCTGGTTTGTGCCGACGGAAAAGCAGCCGACGGCCACCAGCGTTTTCGCCGCTTCCAGCACCTCTTCGGTCAGCTGGGTACGCGACCGGATGCCGACCACATGGACGTTCTGGATCTTTTCAATCAGGGCGTCCTTGTCGAGGGCGGTCGAAAGCAGCTCGACATTGGTGTAGCCGGCTTTTTCCAGAATTGCGTGCGCGGTCGGGGAAATCCCCTCCAGCAGCAGCCAGCGAATCTGGTTTTTCGGTCGGGAGAGACCGTGGATCATGGCGAGGGCCTTCCTGATGGGATTTGGCAGGAACCTGTCTGAAGCCGGAGGGCCGATCGCGGCCGTCCGGGCGCGCACATATACGCAAAGACTCAGGGAGGCGTCTACCGCTCACACCCCTGTCATTCGCGATTGCGACATAAAAACACGGGAATCCGTCAGGTGAGGGGCGGGTGAAGCTCGTTCATCCGTGACCAGAGCGCGTCGATGGTGTCCACGTCATAGCCAAGACCCAGAACGCCGGTGACATAGCTGTGAAACGCGTCGCGATCCGTTATCTGCCAGGCCTCGCCGGTGCCGTCGTCCTTGCGACGGGCCGTGCCGTTCAGGAAACTGAAGCGGCCGCCGTCCGTCAGACGGAAGAAGATCAGGTTTTCGACGAAAGGCTTCTGGATCCAGGTGGCGCAGATGTAGTTCGCGGCCACAATGTCGGGGAAGGTGGGCAGCATCCGGTCGAAGCTGTAGAGCTCGAACCAGCCGTCCGGCATGTCCCGTTCCAGAACCTGTTCCTGCGCCTCGTCATCGAAGCGGATGCGGAAACCCTGGCCGCGAATGGTCTGCGGCTCCGTTGTCTCCAGGCTGATCGGTTCGGCCGGAGCAGGTCCGCCGAAACCGCAATCGGTTAGCCATTCCTTGCTGTCTATGGTCACAACGAAGGCCAGATGGCTTCTGTTGCGTCCTTCCGGCGGTCCCTTGCGCACACGGGCCAGCACCGGCCGGGCGGAAAAGCCGATCGCGGTAAGCGCTTCGCCGAACAGCGTGTTCTGCTCGAAGCAATAGCCGCCAAGCCGGTTCTCGACGATCTTTTTCCAGACCGCTTCGGAACGGACGTCCGGGATCTGCCCCAGGAACGGCAGCACGTTTTCAAACGGAATGGCCGCCATGTGGTGGGACTGCAGGGCGCGCAGGCCGTCCAGCGTGGGTTCGCAGCCGGTGAGGCCAATGCGGCGGAGGTAGGTTTGGAGATCGAATGTCATGTCAGACGCTTAGCGCCCGCCGCCCGATTTCACAAGCGGCGGGCAATCGGTGATCAAAGCCCTTCGGCGCCGCGCTGGACGGCGGCGACACCGGTGCGGGAGACTTCCACCAGGCCGAGCGGTTTCATGATGGCGACGAATTGCTCGATCTTGGAGCTGCGGCCGGTGATCTCGAAGACGAAATGTTCCGTCGTCGCGTCGATGACCCGTGCGCGGAAGGCGTCACCCAGGCGCAGGGCCTCAAGGCGCTTCTCGCCGGTGCCGGCGACCTTCACCAGAGCCAGCTCCCGCTCCAGCGGCTTTTCCTGGTTGGCCATCTGCGCCTCAACCGTGAGATCGGTCACCCGGTGGACGGGCACCAGCCGGTCGAGCTGGTTGCGGATCTGCTCGATCACCATGGGTGTGCCGGTGGTGACGATGGTGATCCGCGACAGGTGCCGTTCGTGCTCGGTTTCGGAAACCGTCAGGCTGTCGATGTTGTAGCCGCGGCCGGAGAACAGGCCGATGACCCGGGCGAGAACGCCCGGTTCGTTATCGACGAGAACGGAGAGCGTATGGGTCTCGATCTTGTCGCTGACCTCGGCCATGAAATAGATGGACGGGGCGGTCGGGTTTAGCTGTGCGTTCATGAGCTTGGCTTTCTTTTTGACGCCGGTTCAAGCTTCGATTTTGCCAACGCGGCCAGCAAGAGCGCGCAAATCAAAACGGGAACCAGGAAATAGGAAATGAGGATCAAGGCGTTCTCCTGAGCGACCAGAGAGGTGCCGTAGGACTGGTAATCGGCTCCGCACGGGGTCCCGAAACGCATGACGTTGAGCCATGTTTCGCGTGTCGTTATGAGCATCGCCGTCGCAAGGAACAACGGCAGCAGACCCAGGAAAACCGGCTGTCCGGTTTCGAAACGTTTCGCCGTGCGAAAGAAAAAGGCGCTGCCGGCCACAGAGATAGCGAGCGGGGCGGCGCTGAAGACTGCCCCGGTGACAGCTGGTCCGTTGTCTCCCTGGGTACAGGTTCCGGTGAAGGTACCGAGAAGCTGTAGGATCCAGGAAACAGCCAACGCGACCGTCACCGCTATCGTTGTGACCAAACCCGCCATCTCGCGTCCTTACACCAGAACCTTGCCGGCAGCGTCGATGGCGTTGGCGACAGCCTCGTCGGTCGCTTCGTCCGGAAGCAGCATTTCGTTATGGGCCTTGCCCGAGGGGATCATCGGGAAGCAGTTGGCCAGGTTCGCCACCCGGCAGTCGAACAGAACCGGCTTGTCGACGGCAATCATCTCCTCGATGGCGCCGTCCAGATCGCCCGGCTTGTCGACGCGGAAGCCGACGCCGCCATAGGCTTCTGCCAGCTTGACGAAGTCGGGCAGGCTGTCCGTGTAGGAGTGGGACAGGCGGTTGCCGTGCAGCAGCTGTTGCCACTGGCGCACCATGCCCATGTACTGGTTGTTCAGGATGAAGACCTTGACCGGCAGGCCGTATTGAACCGCCGTCGACATCTCCTGAATGTTCATCAGCACCGAGGCGTCGCCGGCAATGTCGATGCACAGCGCGTCGCGATGGGCGGTCTGGGCGCCGATACAGGCCGGCAGGCCATACCCCATGGTGCCGAGGCCGCCGGAGGTGAGCCAGCGGTTCGGTGCCTCGAAGCCATAGAACTGAGCCGCCCACATCTGGTGCTGACCGACTTCGGTCGAGATGTAGGTGTTGCGGTCCTTGGTCGCCTCATACAGCCGCTGAATGGCGTATTGCGGCATGATGACGTCCTTGTTGGACTTGTAGGCGAGGGAGTTGCGGCCCCGCCACTTTTCGATCTGGTCCCACCAGGCCTTCATCGCGGCAGGATCGGCCTTCAGCGACGACGAACGCCAAATGCGCACCAGATCTTCCAGAACGTGGCCGACATCGCCGATGATCGGCAGGTCGACCTTGACGTTCTTGTTGATCGACGACGGGTCGATGTCGATGTGGATGATCTTGGCGTCCGGCGCGAAGGCGTCGACGCGGCCGGTGATGCGGTCGTCGAAGCGCGCGCCGATGCAGACCATGACGTCACAGTCGTGCATGGTCATATTGGCTTCGTAGGTGCCGTGCATGCCGAGCATGCCGAGCCAGTTCTTGCCGCTCGCCGGATAGGCGCCGAGGCCCATCAGGGTCGAGGTGATCGGGAAGCCGGTCAGGTCTACCAGTTCGCGCAGCAGCTGGGCCGCCTGGGGTCCGGAGTTGATGACGCCGCCACCGGTATAGAGCACCGGCTTTTTCGCATGGGCCATCAGCTCGGCGGCTGCCCGGATCGACTGGGCGTCGCCCTTGATCTGGGGCCGGTAGCTCTTGTGTGCCGCGGCCGGGTTGACGCTCGGGCCCTGATAGGTGCCGGTGGCGAACTGGACGTCCTTCGGAATGTCGACGACGACCGGGCCCGGACGGCCGGAAGTGGCGACATAAAACGCCTCGTGCAGGACGCGGGCGAGATCGTCGACGTCGCGAACCAGCCAGTTATGCTTGGTGCAGGGGCGAGTGATGCCGACCGTGTCGCATTCCTGGAAGGCGTCGGTTCCGATGAGGTGGGTCGCGGTCTGACCGGTGATGCAGACCAGCGGAATTGAGTCCATCATCGCGTCGGTCAGCGCGGTGACCATGTTGGTGGCGCCGGGACCGGAGGTGACCAGCACGACGCCCGGCCTGCCGGTGGACCGCGCATAGCCTTCGGCCGCGTGGCCGGCGCCCTGTTCGTGGCGCACAAGGACATGCTGGATCGAATCCTGCTGAATGATCTCGTCATAGATCGGAAGCACAGCGCCGCCCGGGTAGCCGAAGACGGTGTCAACTCCCTGGTCCTGCAGCGCCTGGATCACCATGTTGGCGCCGGTCATCTCCCGTGTCATTCTCGATTTCCTTGCGTTTGGCCTGTCGGCATGTGGCTCGTCGTGTCTGTGTATTGAATTTTCAGGTGTCGGCTTCGTGAAACCGGGACGGTGTGTTCGGTCGGAACGGTCAGGCATAAAAAAAGGCCCCATCGGGACCTCAGCGCGCGCCAACCTGTTCCGAACGGGTCATCCCGTTCCGGCGGCGCGCTTTCCTACTACTAGAATGAGAGACGCCATGATGCGGTCTTCCCGAATTCGAACCCGAAGATTGTGATGATACCCCGGCACGGGATCCCGAACCGGAGATCAGGAAGGAACAGACCTCCTTCTTGATGCGCCGCACCCTAGTCAGGGGGGCAGGCAGGGTCAAGTGCAAAATTCCATTTATTGCGTTTATGGTGGCAGGGCTTTTTGAAAATTACAGGAGTGGGTTGGCATGAGGAGGCTGTAAGGGGCATGGCGGCGCCTCACCCTCAGGCCGTCACCCCGGGCGAACGCAGTGAGACTCGGAGCCCACTCCCTTCCAGAGCGGTCGTGCAGCCGATTGAAACTGCGGCAGATGGCTCCGCGAGTGAGTCCCGGCTCGCCGCTTCGCTACGGCCAGCGGACGCCACGCTGGCCGACGGTTCTTACCAACCGGGGATGACTCGGCGCTCCGCTCGCTCCCATTCAGACCCAACTCACCAAACTAAACAAGCCGGGTGCCCCGATAGACAGGGATGACGGCCGTGAGAGCCAGCGCAGCTTTGCCCGTTCCAGGTCATCATTCTGGAAATGCCAAAAAAATGTCACGAAAGGGATTGTGCCCAGCCGGTCACAGCGATATATACCCGCCATCCGGTGCGCCACTGGCGCGGCCGCGACGGGTGTATAGCTCAGTTGGTAGAGCATCTGACTCTTAATCAGACGGTCCCGGGTTCGAATCCCTGTGCACCCACCATTTCCCCTTCAGTACCGATTTCAGGCCGCAAACCGATCCGATGCGCCAAACAGGTGCGGGAGCAGGCGTTGATGTCTTTCGGCCTGTGAATCAATCCTGCGAAGCCCGACCGGTCTCGCTCAGCGTGACGCGGACGCCACCTTCGCGGATTTATTCCGGGTTGTACTCTCCAAATAGTTATTCTTACGAAGTTGCGTGGCGGACCGGCTATGACAGGGTCTGTCGGGCATCAGCCTTGCTGGCTTGGATGTTTTGACGACGGGGATGAGGGGTCGGGGGGAGAAAACGGATGCTTCTGCGTGCTTTACTGGTCGTTCTGGCAATGACGGCTTTCGGGAGCTTTGCTCACGCGCAATCGGATCAGGGCGAGATCACCTTCTGGCAGAGCGTGCAGGACAGCAAGGATCCCGCCGAACTGGAGGCCTATCTGCAGGCATATCCGGAAGGCAAATTTTCCGTACTGGCGCGCATCCGCATCAACAAGCTCAAAGTCGGAGCCGAACCGCTGAGCCCCGGGCAGCCGGCAAGTGCGGCTAGTAATTCGGATCTCACTGCCGATCAGCCGCCTGTGACCGAATGCGATCGTCTTGCCGCGCAACCTTCGGATCCGCGCAAGGTTGCCGAGGGTGTTCGATATACAAGAATTCGCATCGACGCCGCCATCGCGGCATGCCGGAAAGCGCTTGAGAGCTATCCGGGAACGCCTCGTTTTCTTTTTCAGCTCGGCAGGGCCCTGGAACAGAAGAAACAACTCGCCGAGGCGTATGAAGCTTATCACACCGCTGCGGAGGCCGGTTATCCGATGGCCATGGTCAATATGGCTTTCATGCTGGCCTACGGCGATGGCGTGGCGAAAGACGGAGCGGAGGCGGCCAGATGGTTTCGCAAGGCGATCGACGAGGGGGAACCCGAAGCCATGACCGGTCTGGGCGATGTGCTGATGATGGGGGACGGGATTGCCAAAGACGAGATCGAGGCCATCAAGTGGTATCGCAGGGCCGCAAGCCTGGGAGAACCCTATGCCATGCTCGGTCTCGGTTTGTCCTACGAGACTGGTGAGGGCGTGGCGAAGGACCTGACGGAAGCCGTCAGGTGGTATCGCAAGGCTGCGGACTTGGGGGAAGCCGATTCCATGACCCGCCTGGGAGACATGTTTGCTAAAGGCGAGGGTGTTGCCAAGAATGAGACAGAGGCTGCCCAGTGGTACCTCAAGGCGGCAGAATTGGATGAAGCCGCTGCGATGCGTCATTTGGCGGAAATGTATGCGGGGGGCAGGGGTGTTCCCAAAGACCCGGCCAAGGCCGCGGAATGGAAGCGCAGGTATGACGACATATTGGCGGGGCGTCGGCCGTCCGATGCCCCCGCGGATGATCTCGGGCTCGATGAGCTTGAATCGCTCGACAAGCTGGACTGAATTGCCGTAGCGGCGGGTTCGGGACAGCTGACGGCAATCCGCAAAACGCCTCGTGTTTATCCTGATTTGTGCCGTGCCTGGTTTTGTGAAGGATTTGATTAGTCAGCGGGGGATGTCGGATGGCCCGATACGGTAATTTTCATTGCGCATATGTCTTCCCATTTCTGTTTTTTCTCTTGCTTGCGATTGCATCCTCGGCCCAAGCCGAGGGTTCCTGTCAGGATGTCATCGACTGGTACCGCGACAACGATCAGACACCGCCGCAGATCCAGTTGGTCGTCGAACCTGATGCGCCGGACCAGAAAATGTTCGAACAGGTCCGCGCCCGAGCATTGCTGGCGCAGATCAAATACGAGCTGGCAACCGGAAGGTACTGGAGCGTCGGCAAGTCTGAACGGGACGGACTCATTGCCGTTCTGGATGACCCGAAAGCGCGGTTCATCTACACGGGCAAGGCGAACAACTCCATAATCAACCCGTATACCGCCGCGGGACAGACGCTTGATGGCGATACGATCCAGCTCCATCATGCAGCATTCGCGTCCGATCTCGGTCTTACTGATGGGTTTTATCCGCCCCACAAGATCGCCTCCACCATGCTGCACGAACTGGTTCATGCCAGCTTTTACCGCAATTCCGTCCTCCACAATCTCAATCCATTCAAGGAAAACGTACCGGAAGCCGTCGAGGAACAGTTCAAGGGTGCTACGGACTGCTTTACCGAGGCGCACATCGCGGAACTGGACCGCTTTCTTCGAAACCCGGATGGATCCAAGCCGCAGGATGCCACCGCGCAGGCTGGCGAACCGCCAGTGTCAGGAGAGGCGTTTGACCCGCGTGATCTTCAGGAAGTTTTTTATTCTCTTGAGGCGATGGTCGACGCGCAGCATGCGCAGAAACAAGCCCTTGATGACGCTTGCCATGCAGCGGGGACGTGGAACGAATTTCTTTCCTGGACCCGGGAGATGGAAGCCACGGGGTTCAAGCCCGACATTTCCTTTGCGCCCGCGCTGGAAGCCGAGCAGTTGAAACTGCAAAGACTGGAGACGCTGATCGCGAAAATCGATGGGCTTTCGCGAACGGCAACCGTGCAGTCGGAAAATGTCTGCAAGGAGTTCGCGCAGGACCCACCCCGGCTCGACGTGGCAAAAGCCGATGCGGCGGCTACCAGGGAAGCTGCCGTGAACGCCAGGGAGCTTTACGGTCAAGCGAAGCAACTTTTTGACGATGTGACCGTTTCGCTTTCCAGCAACGAGGACTTGCCGAGTCTGGATGCGGCGTTGGAACAGGTGATCACGCATAACGTGGAACAGATCCTGGCCCTGGGAGATCAGTGCTCGGAACCGGTCTTTCAGATGCTACGTGCCTCTGACCGGGCGGACGCAAATGACAAGGCCGCTGAAATCAACGCCAAGAAGGCACAGGCGCTCCAACTCCTGGAAGATGCCGAAAAGGCCGGCTACGAACATGCCGATGTCTACCGAGTTCGCTACGAGGCGCTTTCTGCCCGGTTCGAAAAGTCCAGGCACATTCGCGATATCGTGAGTGAGTGCCGGTCAAGCGCCAAGGATTTCGAGAAGCTGTGCTCGGGTATGGCAGAGAACCTGAACGTGCTCAGCGAACAGATCAGTCTGGAATTCGGGCGCCGTTACCAGGAAGCCCTCGAAAAACGCCGTCACCAGTTGGACCTCGTCAATGGTTCAAAGTCGAAGGCCGACGGTGCTTTCGGCTTGGTCTACTATGCAGCGATAGAGGCGGAGAAATGCCTTCGCGCCATTGAAGCAAAGGCAGCGGATCCGAAAGCGGCCGGCGGTTCCGAGCAGCCGGCCGATCCTGGCAAGGCGCAGGTGCAGGCACCGGATTGCCAGGCGGAAAAATCCGAGCTGGAGGCCGCCTCAGCACGGGTCGATGCGGACGACCTTGCCGGCGCCTACAGCGCGCTCAACGGCATTGATGTCACTGCCTGTCCCGACCTGGACCCGCTGGTCGCCACGAGCCGGACAAGGATTGCGGAGCTCTCAGACCGGCTGATCGCACAAGGCCGGGCCGCGCTTGAGACCTGCGACCTGAAAAGCGCCATCCGCGAGAGGATCCTTGCGCTGCCGCCCACCGCCAAGAGGGACGCCCTGGCGGACCAATGGAAAAATGCCTATGCGCATGAACGCGCTGCCCGTGCCCTGATCAGGCAAGCCATCGCGCTCAACAAGAACGGACAGTTGACGGCGGCGGTAGCGAAGCTGCACGAGGCGCAAGGCGTTCCGCCCTATTGCGCCGGAACGCGCACGAAACTGGCCAGTGCCATCGCAAAGGCCGACAGCCGGATCAGCGATAAGGAAGCGGTCCGGATCCGGGAGTTGGTCAAGGCCTGCAAGTTCGAGGAAAGCCGGTCCCTGATCAAGACGCTTCCCGAAAGCGCGCGCCGGGCGGAGCTGGTCAGCTTATGGAACCGGTCCCGAAATGCCGAAATCGACGCTCGGCGTCTGCTCAAAACCGCGATGACCCTGAAGGAGAAGGGGTTGGTGAAAACGGCCAGAGTAAAATTGGAGGAAGCGCGCGGCCGGGCGAAATGCAAGAGCACCCTGGCGAGGATCGATTCCTTTGACAAAGGTCTCGTCCAGCCCCCAGCGCAGACAAAAGACAATTCGCGGGACAAGCCCAAGGTGGCGTCGCAATCGCCGGACGATTTTCTGGTTTGGGTTCACGAAGCCGACAGGACCTGTTGCAAGGATACCGGCGGCGGCACGCTTCCCTACGCGTTTCATGCTTCACGACGCAGAGCCATCAAAGACGGAGCCATCGTGCTCGGCGCATTTCCCACGCAAAAAGAAATGATGAAATGGGTTTGTGCCAGAAAGCTGAAAAGAGCGGCTTTTAACGCTGTCGGCGTGTACGGGGTCATCGGGCCTTACACGGTCAGCCGGATTCCCTGTGATGTCGTGAACTAGAAGGCAACGGGCGGCCGGATAGGGCAGGAAAGGCCAGGTGTTGGGGCTTGGCGGTTGCCTTCCTGAGATTGGATCCGGGGCCGTAAGACCGTGCTCGATGTGTCTGTCCGGTATATTGTGCGTTCCGACCAAGGAGCGCCCTTCCAGCAAAGTTTCTTGCTTGCGTCTGAGCTTCCGCCCGACACATAGTCCCTTACCATGACTGCTTCGGAGAGGCGCAATGAGCACTGAAAAACCCGTTATCGGCCTTCTCGGCATTGGCGAGATGGGAGGCAATATGGCCCGAGAACTGACCGGGACCGGATTTCGGGTCGTGTCCGTGCTGAAGGGCCGCAGTGCGGAGAGTGTCGCGCGGGCGAAAGAGGCACGGATTGAAGATAGCGCCGACCTGAAAAGTCTCGTTGCCGCCTGCGATATCCTGTTTTCCGTCCTGCCGCCGTCCGTTGCCGAGGAAGAAGCCCGCACCGTGGCGGAGTGTCTGCGCGACGTCCCCAAGCCGCTTGTCTTCGTCGAAGGCAATGCGATTTCGCCGGTGCTCGTCCGGGAGATTGCTGACCTGTTCGACGGCACGCCGGTCACGTTCGTCGATGGCGGTATCATCGGGCAACCGCCGAAAGACGGCAAGGTGCCGCGGCTTTATCTCTCCGGGCCGGGGAGTGCAGCGCTCGATGTGTTTAACGGTCCGGCGTTCGAAATCGTTCATCTGGGCGACACCATCGGCGACGCTTCCGGCTTCAAAATGGTCTACGCGTCCCAGACCAAGGGGCACAACGCGCTGCTCACGGCCGGGTTCGTGGCGGCGGAACGGATGGGCCTGCTGGAGGCTTTTGTCGCGGAGTTGAAGTACAGCCAGCCGGGCTTTCTCTCCAAGGCGGAGACCAACATTCCGCGCTTACCTGCGGATGCCGGGCGCTGGGTGCGGGAAATGGAGGAAATCCGCGACACTTACGAAGCGCTGGGCCTGACCGGCGGGTTCCATGAAGGTGCGGCGGCAATGATGCGGCTGCTTGCGAATTCTCCCTTCGGTCATGAGACCAGGCGCACCCGGGACACGTCGCGCGGCATGATCGAAACGGTCAAGGCGCTGGCCCCGCAGGCAGCCAATGAGAATGTCCGGCTGAAAAACTGAGCCGTTCTAGTCCCGGCAGATGGCGAACAATTCCCCGCGGGAGTTGATGCCAAGCTTCTCGTAGGCCCTCTGGCGGTAGGTGGCGACGCTTGTCGGCTTGATGCCGAGTTCGTGGCCGATCAGTTCCGCCTTTTTGCCGGCCAACATCCCAAGACAGATTTCGCGCTCGCGAGCCGATAGGACCTGCAGGGCGGGCGGTTCGGACGAAGGCGCAAGGGCATCGAAATGGAGCTGGACAAGGCGGGCGGCGATGTTCCGAAGCTCCGGTGAGGTGTCACACCGCTCCTGCCAGTAGAAGCTGATCGCCAGCCGGTGCCGGCCGACGGCGAGAAAGGTGGTCTTGTCTTCGATGTCCGGGTCGGCGAAGAACCGGCGTCGGTACTCGTCCGAGACGTCGGGCAGAACGTCCTTCAGCCGGCAGGTCTCGAAACGTCCTTCGTCAAGGGCCATGATCCGGGTGTAGAGCGGATCCTGCAGGAACCAGTCGTCCAGATAATCCGCGGCCAGGCGCTTGCCGATGCCGCCTTCGATGAAGTTGCGCGACAGGAGGCACTGGGCGTGGTTTTCGCTATAGCTGAAGACCATGATCTGGGCGATCGTCATGGATCTCAGAAGGTCGAAGAAAGGCTCCAGAAACGCCGGCTTGCCGAGCGTGCCCAGGCATTGCGAGACGTGCGCCAGGCTGTTTCCATCAGCGGGGCTATGGTCCGTGTCCTCCATAAAAGAGGACATATTCCATGGCGCCAGCGATGTATAGCAGGGGAAAGACAGGCCCCGCCTGTTCCAGAAAGGGAGGAGACCCCCATGCGCCCCGCCGGCCGATCGGAGCTCGATTCGCTCTATTTCACCTATCCGCATTTTGACAGTCCGTCGGACCGCGGCCATCTGGGCGATGATGTCCCGGTGGCGATTGTCGGCGCGGGTCCTGTCGGACTGACGGCGGCGCTCACCCTGGCCAGCGAAGGCGTGCGGTCGGTGGTTCTGGAAAAGAAGGCGACCTTCAACGACGGCAGCCGGGCGATCTGCATCGCGCGCCAGAGCTATTACATCCTCGACCGGATCGGCGCGCTGCACCCTTTCCTTGAGAAGTCGCTCGGCTGGACCACAGGCCGGACCTTCTATCGCGGCAAGCAGATCCTGGAGTTCGAGATGCCGGATAGCGAGGCCGAGCGGTTCCGGCCGATGTACAATCTCCAGCAGCAGTATATTGAGCAGTTTCTGTGGGAGGCGGCCGCCGCCTCGCCGCTGATCGAGATCCGCTGGCAAAGCGCGGTGACGGGTGCTGCCGACGAAGAGGACGGAGTGCGGCTCTCCGTTTCCGATCCGGGCGGGGGCTATGCCTTCAGGGCGGACTGGGTTCTGGCTGCCGACGGCGCCCACAGTCCTGTGCGGAAAATGCGTGGACTTCGGCTTCAGGGCGAGAATTACGAAGGCCGCTACGTGATCGCCGACGTGCGCATGGAGCACGACTATCCCACCATTCGCCGGGCTCTGTTCGATCCGGAAAGCCGGCCGGGCGGAACCGTTCTGGTGCACCGCCAGCCGGACAACATCTGGCGGATCGACTACCAACTGCGCGACGGCGAATCGGCTGAAGAGGCGACGCAGGAGGCGGAAGTTCGCCGCAATGTGGAAGCGGTGCTGAAGGATCTCGGTCATACCAGCGGTTACGACCTGGAATGGTGGAGCGTCTATTCCGCGAACACGCTGGCGCTCCACGATTACCGGGACGGGCGGGTCTTCTTCATCGGTGACAGCGCACACATCGTGCCGATTTTCGGCGTGCGCGGGTTGAACAACGGGCTGGCCGATGCCCAGAACATCGGCTGGAAACTGGGCTGGGTGCTGAACGGTCGTGCCGGGGAGGGGCTGCTCGACAGCTACACGCCGGAACGTCGAGGGGCGACGCTGGACGTCTTTGCCAATGCCTCGAAGAGCACACGGTTCATGACGCCGCCGAGCCGTGGCTGGCAGGTGATGCGCGACGCGGCCCTCTCGCTTGCCCTGACACACCCTTACGCGGGTGCGCTGGCGAACCCCCGTCAAATGGTTCCCTATACCTATGCCGACAGTCCGCTGACCCTTGAGGATGATCCCGCTTTTTCGTCCGGGCCGGCTCCCGGATCGGTCGCTGCCGATTTGCCGCTGGATGAAGGGTATCTGTCCGAAAGACTCGAGGGTTTCACGGTCCTTTCCTTCGGCGACGGGGTGGACCCGGGTGGATTGGACTCGACTGGGGGCACAACCGTCCTACGTATTGGATTGGAGACGGAAGCCGCCCGCGCCTATGACGCGGACGACGGAACGCTCTATCTGGTCCGCCCCGACATGTACGTGGCGGCCAGGTGGCGTCAGGGTGATCTGGACGGGATCAAAAGGGCCCTGCGCCACATTCTTCAAACTTAAGGAGGGGACCAATGACTTCAGAGGAGTTCGAGGCCTTCTATGAGGCAATGGCGGAGGCGATCGATACCATTGCCCCGGACTATACGGAAGTGTTCCTGGCGAAGCTTTGTCTCGCCTTCGGTCGCGAGATCGGAGATGGCGAAAGGGCTTTGGCGTTGATTGCCGACTGCAGGAAGGATCTGGCTCGAGGGTAAATGGCGGATCGGGGTCCGATGAAATGCGGACTTCTCTTTCGGGCGGCCATGGCTGTATAAGCGGGCAATCATTTTCACCGCAAAGCACCGAACCTGCCTGAAACCGAACACCATGTCGAACCAGTACCTGATTGCCGCCCTCTACAAGTTCGCTCCCCTCGAGGACTACGAGGAGATGCGCGACGCGCTGAAGAAATTCTGCGTGGACAGGGACGTGCGCGGCAGCCTGCTGCTCGCGCGCGAGGGTATCAACGGCACGGTGTGCGGTCCGCAATACGGTGTGCGGGAACTTCTGGAGCACCTGCGCGCCGATCCGCGTCTGGCCGATCTGGAGCACAAGGAGGCCTGGAGCCACCGGCATGTGTTCAAGCGCATGAAGGTGCGTCTGAAGCAGGAGATCGTGCGTCTGGCGGTCGACGGGATCGACCCGAACGAGCTGGTCGGCACCTATGTGAAGCCGGAAGACTGGAACGAGCTGATCAGCGATCCGGATGTGGTCGTCATCGATACCCGCAACGACTACGAATATGCCTTCGGCACCTTCGAGCGTGCGCTCAATCCGAACACCCAGTCGTTCCGCGAGTTTCCGGACTGGGTGCAGAAGGCGGTAGAACTGGAGAACAAGCCCAAGGTTGCCATGTTCTGCACCGGCGGCATCCGCTGCGAGAAGGCCACCTCGCTCATGCTGCGGGAAGGCTTCGAGGAGGTCTACCACCTCCAGGGCGGCATCCTGAACTATCTGGAAAAGGTACCGGAGGACAAAAGCCTCTGGAAGGGCGAGTGTTTCGTCTTCGACGACCGGGTGTCGGTCGATCACAAGCTCGAGCCGCGCTGGGGCGAATGGGTGCCGGAGGAAGCCCGGCACGTGATCAACGAGGATACGGATTACGACAACGGGTAGTGCACCGTATACTCGAACCGGACCCTGTGGCTTTTTAAGACTTTAACACTTCGTTAATTTTTCCTAGACTTCCCCGTGCAGCCTGTCATTTCACAGGCTCGGGACAGGGGGAAGTGTCATGCGTCGAACCATTGTCAGCGCCAGTTTGGGCCTCTTGCTGGCTCTATCCCAAACTCAATCGGTTTTTGCCGGCGGCAGGGCGCTCGCCTGTTATGAACAGGCCGTCGTTCCGGCCGTTTATCAAACCGTTCAGGAACAGGTTCTGGTCAGACCGGCTTCCAGCCACGTGGTGCGCCAGCCGGCCGTCTATGCCTATCAGGCACGGCGGGTGGTGCTTCAGCCGGAACGGGTCAGCTACCGCACCGTCGCTCCGGTCTATTCCCTCCAGTCCCGCCGGGTACAGGTCCGGCCGGCAAGTTATGGCTGGGAATATCGGATGCGGAAGGGGCGCCGCATCCTGTGCAAGGTCGCCTATCCGGCCGCCTATTCCACAGTTCAGGAACGCGTCCTGGTAAAGCCTGGCGGTCGGGTTCCCGTTCGCCAGCCGGCGATCTACGGCTCGGTCAAGGAAAAGGTTCTGGTTCAGCCGGCATCTCAACACGTCGTGCGCGAACCGGCGGTCTACAGGACCGTGACCCGCAGGGTGAAGGTCCGCGACGCACAGACCGTGTGGAAGCCGGTTCGGGTGCGCAGCGGCTGCAGGTATTAACGGAACCGGCGAACAGCTCTACGTGTCTGCGGTCCTGAAACGGGCTGCGGGCAAGCCCTTCAATCCGTGCCCTTCCACCAGATAAAGCCCGCCTGACACCCCGTCGTCGATCTCCGGTGACGCCTTGAGGCTGGTAACGACCAGCTGGTCGAGATCGGGGCCGCAGAAACAGGGCATGGTGGGTTTCGGGCAGGGCATGGGAATGGCGTGTTTCAGGTCGCCGTCGGGCGAAAAGCAGTTGAGCACGCCGGCGGAGACGCCCGCGCTCCAGTAGTTGCCCTGCGCATCCACGGTCGCGCCGTCCGGCCGTCCGGTCTCGTCCGTCTGCTGGGCGAAGAGCATTTTTGCACCAAGTGAGCCGGTTGCTGGATCGAAGACATAAGCCTCGATCCATCCCGGCGAACTGTCGGAATGGTACATGAGGGTGCCGTCCGGGGACCAGGCGAGACCGTTGGAAACCTTGAGCCCATCGCGGATCTGCCAGACGTCGCCGCCCGCATCGACCCGGTAAAACCCGGCGATCGGTTCGCGCGGGTTGGACGTGTCCATGGTGCCGACCCAGAAGGCGCCGTCCGGGCCGACCTTGCCGTCGTTCAGGCGGGTCTGGGGCAGATCGGTCTCGATCTCCGCCAGAACCGTTCTTTCGCCGCTGTCCGGATCGAACAGGATGACCTTGTCCCAGACGCTGACGACAAGCCGGCCGTCATCCGCCAGGCCGAAGGATCCGACCTCGTTTTCGAATTGCCACGATGTGATGGATTTGGTGGCCCAGTCCATGGACTGGATGGTTTGGCCCTGTATATCCGCCCACAGCAAGCGGCCGGTTTTATCGTCCCAGGTGGGGCATTCGGCCAGTTGATAGGTCGGATCGATGAGCCGGGTTACCGTATAGGACACCCTGCTGGTTCTCCCTTGGTGCAGCTTGTTGTGCTGTCGCGACTATAACTTGCGTCTTGGAAGGCGTCGATACGGATTGTCCACCGAAGTGCACCGGCCGATCAATCGCGGTTTCCGGCCATCGGGAAAGCGGTCTTGCGGACAATCGGACGGATCGCGAAGGAGGATTTCATCCTGAGAACACCGGGCAGGCGGGTCAGTTCCTCGCGGTGAATGCGCTCGAAATCCGTCGGGTCGGCAGCGGTCACGCGCAGCATGTAATCAGCGTCGCCGGCCATCAGGTAGCATTCCATGATCTCGCCTGATCGGGCGACTGCCTTTTCGAAATTTTCCAGCACTTCGTTCGACTGGCCGGTCAGAGCGATTTCGACGAAGACATCCATCCGCCGGCCGAGCTTGCGCTGATCAAGAAGTGCGACATACTTGTCGATGATCCCGACCTCTTCCAGGGCGCGTACGCGGCGCAGGCAGGTCGACGGCGACAGGCCGACCTTTTCGGCGAGATCCGCGTTTGCGATCCGTCCGTCGCGTTGCAGTTCTTCGAGGATGCGATGATCGAGCCGGTCGAGCTTCATGATTACCTCCTTGGCAGAATATTCGAATAATAGAGAAATATTTATTCATTTATTGCAAGAATGGTGTTTTTTTTGCCTCAAATGAAAGGAAATTCGAGTGATGAGGGCGTAAAAATATTCTCCTACTTGAACCCTACCAGAGGGAATAAAAACATGCGCATCGGTGTGCCGAAGGAAATCAAGAATCAGGAATATCGGGTTGGTCTGACGCCGGACAGCGTTCAGGAAATCGTGGCACGCGGCCACGAGGTTTTCGTTGAAACCCAGGCCGGCGCGGGGATCCGCGCGGACGACGCTGTTTATGAAGCAGCGGGCGCCACGATCCTCGGATCGGCGGCAGAGGTCTTTGACACCGCGGAAATGATCGTCAAGGTCAAGGAACCGCAGGCCGTGGAACGGGCTATGCTGCGTCCGGACCATATCCTCTTCACCTATCTCCACCTCGCACCCGATGCGGCCCAGACGGCGGATCTTGTGAAGTCCGGCGCGACCTGTATCGCGTATGAAACGGTCGAGGGCGTGGACGGAGGCCTTCCGCTGCTGGCGCCGATGTCCCAGGTCGCCGGCCGACTGGCCGTGACCGCGGGTGCGACCGCGCTGGAGCGCGCAAACGGCGGCGTGGGGATTCTCATCGGCGGTGTGCCGGGGGTTGCTCCGGCCAAGGTCGTCGTCATCGGCGGCGGTGTTGTCGGCTCCAACTGTATCACCATGGCGCTGGGCCTCGGCGCGGACGTGACGGTGCTCGACCGCAACGTCACCGTTCTGGCCCATCTGTCCCAGGCCTTCGGTCCGGCGCTAAAGACCGTGTATTCCACGAAGGCAGCTCTGGAACAGTATGTCATGGATACCGACATGGTGGTCGGCGCGGTTCTGGTTCCGGGTGCCGCAGCGCCCAAGCTGGTGAGCGCAGACATGGTCAAGCGCATGAAGCCGGGATCGGTCCTCGTGGACGTGGCCATCGACCAGGGCGGCTGTTTCGCCACCTCCAAACCGACGACCCATTCCGAGCCGACCTATATTGTCGACGAGGTCGTTCACTACTGTGTGGCCAACATGCCGGGTGCCGTTCCGCGGACATCCGCCTATGCGCTCAACAACGCCACCCTGCCGTTCACGCTGGCGCTCGCCGACAAGGGCGCAAAACAGGCACTGCTGGATGATCCGCTGTTCATGCCGGGTCTCAACGTTCACGGCGGCATGGTCACCTGCGAGGCCGTTGCCGGCGCACTCGGTTATGACTACGTGGATCCGAAGACGGCGCTGGAAACCAAGGTGTCGCAGGCTGCCTGAGGCCGTCTTTCAGGACAATAAAGAAAAAGGCAGAGGCTTTCGCTTCTGCCTTTTGTCATTTCTGAAGACCGGATAGACCCTCTGCCGGATCAGGGGCAGCGCACCTTGTAGGGGACGCCGTTCTGGTCGCGGGCGATGCAGTTTCTCGGTGTGGTCATCACACCGATGATACCGCCGCCCATGGCGCCGATCGCAGCCCCGGCAAGAGTGGCTCCTCCACCCGAACCAACGGCAGCACCCACGGCGGCACCCGTCGCCGCACCGAGACCCCCGCCGATCAGCATACGGTCCCGCTGGCTTTCGCTATTGACACAACCGGCAAGGAAAACGGCCAGAACCGCTACGGCAAGTAAGGGTTTCATCCACGCCTCCCGACGTTTCAAGGAATCGAATCACCCTTATTTTACAACGGTTCCGGCCAAATGTCGGTCTTGTCTATTTTACGGGCATGCAACCCGGTACGGACGGCCGTAGCGGTCGTAAGCTACGCAGTTCTTCGGCGTGGTTGCCCCACCGACGACTGCGCCACCAACTGCACCGATTGCTGCACCGGCAAGTGCGCCACCAGCGCCGCCACCATCAATGGCCGAACCGATGACTGCCCCGGTTGCAGCACCGAGGCCGCCGCCGACGAGCGCGCGGTCACGCTGGCTGTCCGACTGGCAGGCCGCCAAAAGCAGGCCGGCAGCCGCGAGAACAATCAACTTCTTCATTTCACTGGTCTCCAGATTCCATCAATGAGTACGAAAATGAACACATCATATTGTATTGGCAATAATGAGATATGTCATTTCAGTCCATATTTTTCCCTTGTAGATGCCCAAAGGTAATCGGGTTTCTTCGCGACGGCAATCGGTCTGTCGAGGGGCATCTTCGATCGCATCCTATCACGGGGACCGCTAACAAAGTTTTGCGAGCAGGCCTTTCGTGGAACTGTCCTTGCCGTCTGCTTCCTTTTCTCCCCGGACCATCGGCAGCAGGGCGGTCGCCAGTTCCTTGCCGAGTTCCACGCCCCACTGGTCGAAGGAATTGATCCCCCAGATGGCCCCTTCGACGAACACCCGGTGCTCATAAAGGGCGATCAGCCGCCCAAGCGCGAAGGGGGTCAGTTTCTCGTAGGCAATGGTCAGGGACGGACGATTGCCTGGGAAAACCTTGTGCGGAGCGAGGCGGTCCGTTTCCTCGTCCGATTTTCCCGATGCCTTCAGCAGGGCTTTGGCTTCATCGAGCGTTCGCCCGACCATCAAGGCTTCCGACTGGGCCAGGCAATTGGCAACCAGCATCTCGTGGTGGTGAACGAGATCTTCTTCATGTCCCTTGGTGGCAACGATGAACTCGCAAGGAATGACCGTCGTTCCCTGATGAAGCAACTGGTAGAAGGCGTGTTGGCCGTTGGTGCCGGGTTCGCCCCAGACCAGAGGCCCCGTATCGACGTCGACCGGCGTGCCGTCGAGCTTCACCCGCTTGCCGTTGGATTCCATGTCGAGCTGCTGCAGATAGGCGGGCAGGCGGGACAGGCGCTGGTCATAAGGCAGAACCGCCCGGGCGGAATGCCCCAGCACGTCCCGGTTCCAGATGCCGACGAGACCTAGAAGGACCGGCAGGTTGGTCTCCAGGGGCGCTTCCGTGAAATGGCGGTCCATGGCATGGGCGCCCTCCAGGAAATCGGCAAAGGCGTCGGGGCCGATGGCGATCATCAGCGGCAGGCCGATGGCCGACCAGATGGAATAACGTCCGCCGACCCAGTCCCAGAAGCCGAAGATCCTGTCTTCCGCGATCCCGAAAGCCGCGACCTTGTCGAGGGCCGTGGAAATGGCCGCGAAATGCGCTGAGACGGCGTCCTCACCGAGCGCCTCCACAATCCATTTGCGCGCCGTTTGCGCATTGGTCATGGTTTCGATGGTGGTGAAGGTTTTCGAGGCCACCAGGATCAGGGTCGTTGCCGGATCGAGCGCCTTCAGCGTGTCGGCAATATGGGCGCCGTCAACGTTGGAGACGTAATGGACCGCTGGGCCATCGTGATAAGGCGCCAGTGCGAGGGTGGTCATCAGCGGTCCCAGGTCGGACCCGCCAATGCCGATATTGACCACGTCGGTGAAAGGTTGGCCGTTCTGCGCCGTGAGATCACCGGAGCGGATGGCTTCTGCAAAATCGGCCATCTCAGTCAGCACGGAGCGGATTTCCGGCATGACATTCTTGCCATCGACAAGAACGGGATTGTCGGAGCTGTTCCTCAATGCGGTGTGGAGAACCGCGCGATCTTCTGTTTCGTTGATCCTCTCACCGGAGAACATGGCGTCCCGGCGGGTTTCCACGCCGGTCTCATGGGCGAGATCGATAAGCATCCCAAGGGCCTTTTCGTCCAGGATGCATTTGGAGAAATCGATCAGCAGGTCGTCGAGGCAGAACGACAGGGTGTCGAAGCGGGACGGGTCGGCTTCAAACAGCTGCCGTAAAGGCCGTCCTTCAAACGTCCGGGCATGGGTTGACAGGTTTTGGAATATGTCCGCTGCAGCCATGCAAAAGGCCTCCTGGAATCGGGACTTAAAATAATTAAAACGAGACGATATCCGGGGATCGGTTCCGCCGGTAGGGGTCTTACCACGAGTTACCGGCGGAAAGGAGACAGGCGTTCAAATGTGGATGGGTGCCGTGTCTAGTCGATCGGTGCCAGAAGTTCCGGTGCGGTTACGAGCTGGCGAACGCCATGGGAATGATCCTCTTTGAACGCGTTGCCGTTTTCAGCCCATCTGTTCAGAGAATTGATGTCCAGCTTCGCGCATTGCGGACGGACGCTCCAGGTCACCTGTAGTGGGGAGCAGGCCTTCTGGGTGTAACTGGGGCCGGTGGTCGATCCGGCGAAGCGTACGGGCTCGCCGGTTCCGGTCGGAAGCGCCTTGGCCTGATAAAGCCCGTTGACGATATTGCCTTCATAGGCGAAATCCGTGAAGTCGAGTGCCTTCGGATCGTTAACGACCAGAAACACTTGGGATTCCACACGCAATTGCGGATTGGCGCAGGCATCGGTCAGGCAGGAACCGAGACCCGGGCCGGGCCCCGCATCGCAGGACGTATAAACCCAGTGAACTTCGATCGTGTCGCCGGGTTTGACACCGTGATAGGCAAGTTCGCCCGGATCCTTCAGTTCCGCTGCGGTCAGCTGATCGGTTTCGTTGCACTTGAACCCGCCATGTTCACCCTCGCCGGCGAAAATCGAAAAGCCCGGGCCTTTGTGTTCTGCATTTGTGTGGGTGTGGATGTCGCACAGGTTCAATTCCGAAACGTCGGGCGCAAGCGTGAACGTCCGGGCATTCGTTCCGGCCTTGTTCGTTATGTCGCGCGGTGTTTGCGGGCCATAGCCGGTGCAAAGCGTCTCAGCCGTTACAGGGACGGTAGAAAGACAACCCGTGACCAGAAGGGCAAATATCTGTTTCGTTGCAGGTCTCATGAAAAGGGCTCCCAAGCGAAATTTCGCACGGTAAGTTAACACTGTTATATCCGTTCGGTCCCTTTATCCTTGCGATATCAGTAAATAGAATCAAACCGTCCCTTCAACCCCACGTTTTTCCGATCCCCTCATGCTGATCTTTCTTGGTGCCGTCTTTTTGCTTCTGATCACGCCGGGTCCAGGCGTGTTGTCGACCGCCGGGGTCGGATCCGGGTTTGGTGCCAAAGCGGGATTTCGCTACGTCGCCGGGCTTTTCATCGGTACCAACATGGTTGCCCTTGCGGTAGTCAGCGGTCTGGCGGCCGTCATCCTGTCGGTTCCGATCGTCAAGAACGTGCTGTTCTACGCCTCGGCCGCTTATCTCTTTTATCTCGCGCTCAAGATTGCCCTGTCAGGAACGCGGATCGCTTTCATTCATTCCGAACGTCCTCCCGGGATCATGGGCGGCCTGGCGCTTCAGGCGATCAATCCCAAGGCCTATGCGGTCAACACGACTTTCTTCTCCGGGTTCAATTTCTATCCGGACAGCCTTGCCACGGAAACAGTCCTGAAATTCCTGGCAATCAATGCCATCTGGATTCCGGTCCATTTTCTCTGGCTGGCCGCCGGGATTTATCTCCATCGACTGGACCTGAGCGAACGGGCGCATTTCGCCATCAACGTGCTGATGGCCGTGTCGATGCTGGGCGTTGTCGCGCTTGCGGCCTTTGCGGAACTATAGGCACCTGAACCAAGGTCAGGCCATCCCGGAATTGTCAAAACTGCTGAAGACTAAAGGAATTAACCGTAGAATTGCGAGTTTCTCTTAAGTGATCGGCAACCGTTTTTCGATAGTTTCAATTCCGGTAGACTTCGGAGACGAGAAATGCACGGCCTCGCGCACCTTCAGGATCAGGACGATATTACGGAAGAAGTCCTCGTCATTGACTTCGACAATCTCGTCTGCATCAAGGCCATCGTTTCAAATGTGAGCGAATGGGGCTGCAAGCTTATTGCCGACGATGTGAACGAGCTGCGGAAAAACATCGGAATCCGCGTCGGCAATACCGGCAAGCTGACCAAGGCTCAGGTAACGGCGGTCAAGGGCAAGGAGGCTGCGGTCGTCTTTCCGCGCGGAGATACCGGCACGGTTCAGGACAAGCGCCGGGAGCGACGCAACAAGGTGTCTATTCCGGTCAAGATCGCCGACAAGGAAGGCATCACCGAAATTTCCGGGACCATTGTGGACGCAGGCCAGAACGGCTGCCGGGTGAGCGCATCGGGGCTCAAAGCCCTGCCCGAGGAAGTCATGCTCACCATCAAGAAGTTCGACAAGCCGGTTGCAGGCGAGTTCGTCTGGCGCAACGACAATTCCGCTGGCCTTCGTCTCCTATGGGAAACCGTGGAAGCGGCGAGTTAGGCCGCTTACCTTTCGAGTGCTGCCGCAGCGCGGGCCAGCCGTTCGATTTCCTCCCACTCCTCGGCCATGATCATGTCAGCCGTCGCGACCCAGGACCCGCCGACACAGACCACGTTCGGCAGGCCGAGATAGGTCTTCGCCTTTTCCGGCGTGATGCCGCCGGTCGGGCAGAATTTGATTGCGCTCAACGGCGAGGACAGGGACTTCAGATAGGCAGCGCCACCGGCCTGCTCGGCCGGGAAGAATTTCAGCCGGCTGTATCCACGCTCCATCAGACGCATCACTTCCGAGGCGGTGGCTGCTCCCGGCAGAAGCGGCACGTCGTAATGCGCTGCTGCGTCGATCAGGGCATCGGTTGCGCCGGGTGAAACGACGAACTGGGAACCGGCGGCAACCACGTCCGCATATTGGCCCGCGTTCAGAACCGTACCTGCGCCGACGATCGCATCGCTGACGTGTTCCCGGATGGCATCGATGGCTTCGAGCGCATGTGCCGTCCGGAGCGTGATTTCCAGGACCTTCAATCCGCCGCGCACCAGCGCCTTGGCCATGGGGACGGCTCTTTTCGGGTCTTCAATGATCAGGACCGGAATGACCGGAGCCGCTGTCATGATCGCATCCAGCCGTTCGGTGTTCTGGGACATTAATCGGATCTCCTCAAAGGGCCGCTCAGCCCATGTTCGTTGTAATGGTCATGCGCCGAAAACATGTGCGCCCGCGTCCGCCGTGCCGACATTGGCGCGGAAGGCGGCGAACAGGTCGCGGCCGACACCGGTTTGATGCGCGCTCAGATCCTGGGTTACCGGTTCGCGGGCGGCAAATTCCGCCGCCTCGACCAGAACCTCCAGGGCGCCGGTGACCGCGTTGATACGGATCATGTCGCCGTCGCGGATCTTCGCGATCGGTCCGCCATCGGCGGCTTCAGGTGTAACATGGATGGCCGCCGGAACCTTGCCGGAGGCGCCGGACATGCGCCCGTCGGTAATCAGCGCCACCTTGTGGCCGCGGTCCTGCAGGATGCCCAGGGACGGGGTCAGCTTGTGCAGTTCCGGCATGCCGCAGGCTTTCGGTCCCATGAAGCGGACTACGGCGGCGACATCGCCGTTGAGTTCCTTGCGCGAAAAGGCGGCGAGGAAGTCTTCCTGGGAATGGAACACGCGGGCGGGCGCCTCGATCACGTGGCGTTCCTTGGCGACCGCAGATATCTTGATCACCGCCTTGCCGATATTGCCGGTCAACATCTTCAGCCCGCCCGTCGGCTGGAAGGCCTTGGCAAGCGGGGCCAGGACGGTTTCGTCGCCGGAGGCGTCCGGCACCGGCTCGCGCCGGACGGAGCCATCCGTTTCGAGTTTGGCTTCGACCGTGTAGCCGGAGAGATCCGTGCCGTGGACCGTTTTGACGTCCTGATGCAGATAACCGTCGGAAAGCAGTTCCCGGATCAGAAAGCCCAGACCGCCGGCGGCCTGAAAATGGTTCACGTCCGACTTTCCGTTCGGATAGACGCGGGCCAGAAGCGGGACCACGTCGGAGAGGTCGGAAATATCATCCCATGTCAGCCGGATGCCGGCGGTTGCCGCCATGGCGACCAGATGCATGGTGTGGTTGGTGGAGCCGCCGGTGGCATGAAGGCCGACCACGCCGTTGACGATGGCCTTTTCGTCGATCACCTCGCCGACGGGGGTGAACTCGTTGCCGAGAGCCGTGATGGCGAGCGCCCGTTTGGCCGCTTCCTTCGTCAGCGCATCGCGCAGAGGCGTGCCCGGATTGACGAAGGAGGCGCCGGGCATGTGCAGCCCCATGATCTCCATCAGCATCTGGTTGGAATTGGCGGTGCCGTAGAAGGTACAGGTGCCGGGTCCGTGATAAGCCTTGGACTCCGATTCCAGAAGGGCGTCCCGGCCGACTTTGCCTTCGGCGTAGAGCTGACGGATCTTGGCCTTCTCGTCGTTGGAAATGCCGGTCGTCATCGGGCCGGCCGGGATGAAGACCACCGGCATATGGCCGAAGGAGAGCGCGGCAATCACCAGTCCGGGCACGATCTTGTCGCAGATGCCTAAGAACACCGCTGCGTCGAACATCTGGTGAGACAGGCCGACGGCGGCCGCCATGGCGATCACGTCGCGGGAAAACAGGGACAGTTCCATACCGTCCTGACCTTGGGTGACGCCGTCGCACATGGCCGGTACCCCGCCGGCTACCTGGGCGACAGCGCCCGCTTCGTGTGCTGCCTGGCGGATCAGGTTTGGAAAATGCTCGTAGGGCTGATGGGCCGACAGCATGTCGTTATAGGCGGTGATGATGCCGAGGTTCGGCACCACGTCGCCAGACAACGCCTGCTTGTCGGATACACCGCAGGCAGCAAAGCCGTGGGCGAGGTTGCCGCAGGACAGACGGGAGCGCTGCGGTCCCTTGTCGGCGGCGGCACGGATCCGGTCCAGATAGCGGGACCGGTCGTCATGGCTGCGCTTGGCAATGCGTTCGGTGACTTCGCCGACGCGGGCTTGAATGGTCGTCATGGCTGGTTCCTCGATCGCGGTTTCAAAAGGGTAAGCCCGGAGGCCTAAAGTCCGTCCTCGGCCCATGTGCGGCCGTCGCGTTCCACCAGGGCGATGGAAGCCGATGGCCCCCAGGTGCCGGCGGTATAGCCGCGCGGTTTGTCCTTGGAATTCGCCCAGGCCTCCAGGATCGGATCGACCCAGCCCCAGGCTGCATCGACCTCATCGCGGCGCATGAACAGGGTCTGGTTGCCGCGGATCACATCCATGATCAGCCGTTCATAGGCATCCGGATTGCGGATCTTGAAGGCTTCGGCAAAGCTCATGTCGAGGGGAACCTGGCGCAGGCGCATGCCGCCCGGGCCCGGGTCCTTGATCATGACCTTCATCTGGACCCCTTCGTCCGGTTGCAGGCGGATGATCAAGCGGTTGGCGGATATGGTGCCTGCTTCCGCGTCGAAAATGGAGTGGGGGATCGGCCTGAACTGGACGACGATCTCCGAGACCCGCTGGGCAAGCCGCTTGCCCGTTCGCAAATAGAACGGAACACCCGCCCAGCGCCAGTTGGCGATTTCCGCCTTCAGCGCGACGAAGGTTTCGGTGGTGCTGGCCTCATCGCCGAGTTCTTCCAGATAGCCCGGAACGGCGCCGCCCGCGGAAGCCCCCGCGCGATACTGGCCGCGGACGGTGACCTTGTCCATATTCTGCTCGCTGATCGGTGCAAGCGCCTTCAGGACCTTCAGCTTTTCGTCACGGACGCTGTCGGCATCCATGGATTCCGGCGGCTCCATGGCCACGAGGCAGAGCAACTGGAGAATGTGGTTCTGGACCATGTCGCGCAGGGCGCCAGCGGTGTCATAATAGCCGGCCCGTCCGCCGACGCCGAGAGATTCGGCCACGGTGATCTGGACATGATCAATATGGGCGGCGTTCCACAGCGGTTCGAACAGGGCATTAGCGAAGCGCAACGCCATCAGGTTCTGCACGGTTTCCTTGCCCAGATAATGATCGATACGGAAGATCTGATGTTCGTCGAAAACGGCGCCGACGGTGTCGTTCAGGACCTTGGCGGAGGCGCCGTCCTTGCCGATCGGCTTTTCGATTACGACGCGCGTCTGGTCGGTGACGAGCCCCGCCTTGCCGATCTTTTCGCAGATGGTTCCGAAAAGATCCGGACCGACGGCGAGGTAGAAGGCGCGGATCACATCGGGGCGTTCGTTCAGGATCGCCTTCAGGTCGTCGAACCCCTTACCGCTGCCGATGTCGATCTTCACGTAGTGGATGCGGTTCAGGAAGCGGTCGAGGTGGGCCTTGTCGATGTCGGATACGTGTTCCTTCAACGCCAGACTGGCCCATTCGCGGTAGTCTTCATGGGAATAGTCGCGGCGGGCGCTACAGACGATACGCGCGTTCTCCGGCATCTGGCCGTCGCAGTCGCGGTGATAGAGGGCCGGGATCAGTTTGCGGTGCGCAAGATCGCCCGAGGCTCCGAAGACCACGAGGTCGAAATCGTCGACTTCCAGGAAACGTGCTGCCATGAAATGATCCTCAGAACTGGTCGTTCGATCGGGTTTTAAATCGATTTAATTTGCTTGTCAGCAACTGTTTTCAAACCGAAGCACGTCGTCCCGAGAAGGCAGGTCCGCGCCCTGTCTGGTGCAGGTCAGCGCCGAAGCGGTGACCGCCTTCAAGACAATCTCATGCAGTGCAGCATGGTCAAGACCCTCCAGGGAATTCCGGGTGGCGATATTGCGCGAGACAAGCCCGGACAGCATTGCTGCCTGGAAGGTATCTCCCGCGCCAACGGTGTCTATGACGGTGACGGCCCTGCCGGACACTTCCACGTGAAGATCCCGGGTAAAGGCTTCCGCACCTTTGGCGCCGGCGGTGACGATGACCAGCCCCGCGCCCAGCTCAAGCCAGTGCCGGGCGACCTCGACCGGCTCCCTGTCCGGGTAAATCAGGGCGAGGTCCTCGTCGCTGACCTTGATGATGTCGGCAAGGGCGGCAATCTCTTCGGTGTTTTTCCGCCAGAGGTCGAGATCGGCGACGACCGTCGGCCGGATGTTCGGATCGAAGGAGATCAGGCAATTCGGTTTTTCCCGACCGACAAGCACCTTCAGGGCCGAGGCCACCGGTTCGACGACGGCGGAATAGGAGCCGACATGCAGGATGGAAAGGTCGCCGAGCTCTGTCGGCAGGTCGGCCTCGGTGACCGTCCGGTCAGCGGCGCCCTCGCCATAAAAGGTGTAGGCGGGAATACCGTTCGCATCCTTTTGGACGACACTCAGGGTGGTCAGGGCTGCAGGGCGGCAGACGTGATCGGTCTTCACACCCTCAGAGCGCAGCCGGCCGATCAGCTTTTCGCCGAGCAGATCCGTCGATATGCCCCCGAAGAAACCCACATCCTCGCCGAGACGGGCAAGGCCGATGGCTACGTTGAACGGGGAGCCGCCCACATAGGCCTCGAAGTTCACCGGATCCTTGGCAAGGTCGGAGGCGAACATGTCGAAGAGGGCTTCGCCGCAAATCAGTATCATGGGTTCTTCCAGAATTGCGGGCCGGCGATCGTTTGAAGATACCGACCCGTCGGGAGGGGGCTTTCAGCCGTGTTATGCCGCAAGCCCTTCGGGTGGAGCCATGGCTCCGGTCATGATGGCGACCGCATCTGCCATGGAGAAATCCTGCGGCTTGATGACCGCCGCCCGTTTTCCGAGCCGGTGGATATGGATGCGGTCGGCCACCTCAAAGACGTGGGGCATATTATGGCTGATGAGGATGATGGGGAGCCCGCGTGCTTTCACGTCCTTGATCAGTTCGAGCACGCGCCGGCTTTCCTTGACGCCGAGTGCCGCGGTCGGTTCGTCCATGATGACCACTTTCGAGCCGAAGGCGGCCGCGCGTGCGACGGCGACGCCCTGGCGCTGGCCGCCGGATAGGGTTTCCACCGCCTGGTTGATGTTCTGGATGGTCATCAGGCCGAGTTCGGAGAGCTTTTCGCGTGCGAGTTCTTCCATCTTGCGGCGGTCGAGCTGGCGCAGCCACTTGCCTCTGAACCCAGGTTTGCGGATTTCGCGGCCCATGAACATATTGTCGGCGATGGAAAGCGCCGGCGACATGGCAAGGGTCTGATACACGGTTTCGATGCCGGCTTCGCGCGCCTGGATCGGCGAGGTGAAGTGGATGGGTTTGCCGTCTAGGTGGATTTCGCCTTCATCCGGAATGACGGCGCCTGATATCGCCTTGATCAGGGTACTCTTGCCCGCACCGTTGTCGCCGATCACGGCAAGGATCTCTCCCGGCATCAGATCGAAATCGCAATGATCGAGCGCGGTCACGCGGCCGTAGCGCTTGACGAGATTGCGGCCTTTGAGAAGAGGTTCCATCAGACTGCCACCTTTCTGATCCACTGATCCACGGCAACGGCGGCGATGATGAGCACGCCGATGAGGAGATAGGTCCATTGCGCGTCGGCGCCGAGCAGACGCAGGCCAAGGGTGAAAACGCCAACGATCAGGGCGCCGAACAGGGTTCCAAGGATCGAGCCGCGCCCGCCGAAGAGAGAGATGCCGCCGATCACGACTGCGGTAATGGATTCAATGTTCGCCAACTGACCGGAGGTCGGTGAAACGGAGCCGATACGCCCGATCAGGGCCCAGCCGGCAAAGGCGCAGATCAGGCCGGACAGGACGTAGACCGAGATCAGGGTCTTCTTGACCTGAACGCCGGAGAGGGCGGCGGCTTCCGGATCGTCGCCGACGGCATAGACATGGCGGCCCCAGGCGGTGTGGCGCAGGCAATAGGCGAGCACAATGACCAAGAGCACCATGAAGATCACGCCATAGGTGAAGATCGCACCGCCGATATTGACCTTGTTGCCGAAGAACTGGAGCAGGGGCGCCTGGTCCGCGATCTCCTGGGCGCGAATGGTCTCGTTGGCGGAATAGAGAAAATTGGTCGCCAGCACGATCTGCCACATGCCGAGGGTGACGATGAACGGCGGCAGCTTCATCGCGGCGACGAGCCAGCCGTTGATATAGCCGCAGATCGAGCCGCAGAGCAGGCCGGCGAGGACCGCGAACGGCACCGGTACCCCGTAGCGGAAGGCAAACTGCCCCATGACCACCGACGACAGGACCATGATGGCGCCGACCGACAGGTCGATCCCGGCCGTCAGGATGACGAGGCTCTGGGCCGCGGCGACAATGCCGACGATCTGAACCTGCTGCAGGATCAGCGTCAGGGCGAAGGGCGAGAAAAACTTCGAGCCGAGCAGGATGCCGAAAACGAGCATGGACAAAAGCAGCACGATCAGCGGAACCAGCGACGGGGTCATGTGCAGAGCGTGCTGAACCTTGTGCATCAGGCCGTTATGATGGTCGTCGAAGGCGGCCACCTGCTGCGGGCTTGCCGTGGCCGCGGCTTCATAGGAAGCCGGATTGGCGGCGGTCTGGTTGCTTGAAGTCATCCCTTTATCCTCCCACGGACTTTGGAGCCTTTCCCGGCTTCCTGGACTTGGGGGCGGTGGAACCGCCCCCAAGGAGAGCTTGCCGTCTGCTTGAGGGGGCAATCAACCCCAGCAGAGCTTGGTACCTTCGGCCGTGTCGATGGACGGCACGCCTTCGGCCGGCTTGTCGGTCACAAGCGCCACGCCTGTGTCGAAGAAGTTCTTGCCCGGGCTCGGCTCCGGCTTGGCGCCGCTCTTGGCGTATTCGGCAATCGCCTCGATGCCCTTGGAGGCCATCAGCAACGGGTATTGTTGCGAGGTGGCGCCGATCACGCCGTCCTTGACGTTGGCGACACCGGGGCAACCGCCGTCCACGGAAACGATCAGAACGTCGTTTTCGCGGCCGATGGACTTGAGCGCTTCATAGGCGCCGGCGGCGGCCGGTTCGTTGATCGTGTAGACCACGTTGATCATGGGATCCTTGGCGAGAAGGTTTTCCATGGCCTTGCGGCCGCCCTCCTCGTTGCCGGCGGTTACGTCGTTGCCGACGATGCGCGGATCGGTTTCGTCTCCCCACTTGTTCGGATCGCCGAGATCGATGCCGAAACCCTGCAGGAACCCCTGGTCGCGCAGCACGCCTACGGTCGGCTGGCTCACACCAAGATCAAGCATGGCGATCTTGGCATTGGCCGCGTCGGCGCCGAGCGTGGCGGCTGCCCATTCTCCGATCAGTTCGCCGGCCTTGAAGTTGTCGGTGGCGAAAGTCGCGTCCGCAGCGTCGATCGGATCGAGTGGCGTGTCGAGCGCAATCACCAGAAGGCCCGCGTCGCGCGCCTGCTGCACCGAAGAGACGATCGAGGACGTGTCGGAGGCGGTTAGCAGAATGCCCTTCGCGCCGTCGGCGATGCAGGTTTCGATGGCCGCGACCTGGGTTTCATGGTCGCCGTCGATCTTGCCGGCATAGGTCTTCAGGTCGATGCCGAGTTCCTCGGCCTTGGCCGATGCGCCTTCCTTCATCTTGACGAAGAAGGGATTGGTGTCGGTCTTGGTGATCAGGCAGGCGGAGATGTCTGCTGCCGCAGCGGGTGCAGCCGCCATGACCGCCAGGACGGAGCCTGTTGCGAGTAGCTTACGGATCATTTCGTTTCCTCCCTGGCCGTGTCTTGAGTTGACGGTTCGGATTTGGCCAGTCCTGACCCGAACCGTACCTTTTAAACCGCTACGCCGTTTTCCTCACGGATCGCGGCCCCGGCGGATCCCCCAGGCCGGTTTCCGGTCAAAATCGCCGCGCGCGGCGAAAAGTTGAAAAACATCGGCAGACTCGCGGCGCCGATCGCGCCCGCATCCTGATGGAAGTTGCCGAACAGCAGATCGGGTGTGTTGCGGGCTTCGGGAGCGGCTTCCGTCAGTGCCGCGGCCAGCCCTTTCGTCAACCGCTCGGCGAATGCGCCGTCGAGATCGCTGTCGATGATGACGAGCGGCATGTCGAGCAGGGCATAGGCGGCGCCGAGCGACGGGGAGAGCGCGTCGATGCAGTCAGCCATCCACTCGGTGACCGCCGGGTCGTCGCGCTCGACTGCGTCCTGAAGGTCGAGGCGGCTGAGCGACGCAAAATTCTCCGGCGACAGGTGACGTGCAAGCGAAACCAGCGAGGCGCGGGTCAGAAGCAGATCCCATTGCTTCTTCGGCTCCGGCGCCGTCGACAGCCGGCTCGGCGGCACCGGCATCATGGCCACATCGCCCGCATTGCCGGTGACGCCGCGCACGACGTCGCCGGACAGGATCAGGCCGCCGCCGATTGCCGGACCGAGAAAGAGGTAGAGGAAGTTGTCGTGGTCGCGGCCATGGCCGTAAAAGAGTTCCGCGACGGCCGCCGCCGTGCCGTCGTTCTCACGGAACACCGGCAGGTCCGTGGCGTCCCGCAAGGCTTTGGTGATGTCGAAGTCGTCCCACGCGCGAAAACTGGCCGGCGGCAGGCCCAGTTCGTGGAGCCAGGCGCCCAGGTTGAAGGGCTGGGCGATCCCGATCCCGGCAATGCGGTCCTGTTCTTCGTCACTCAGCAGGGATGCCAGGTTTTGCAGGTCATCGCGGATGATTTCCAGGGCCTTGGCGGGCTGTGGCAGGATCATGTCGTGGCCGCGACGGCCGATGACCTTGCCCTCGAAATCGAGCAGGACGACTTCCAGATTGGTGCGGTCGATCCGTACGCCGAAGCCGAAGGCGCCGCGCGGAGCGAGTTTCAGAAGGGTTGCCGGCTGACCGCGGCCGCCGTCATGGCGCTTGCCGCTTTCGGTGATCAGTCCGTCATCGGCCAGGGTCTGGATAATGCCGCCGACCGCCGCATTGGTCAGTTTCGTGGCACGGGCAAGATCGGCTTTGGACGCGCTGCCGGCGCGACGAAGCATCAGCAGAACGATGCGCTCGTTGTACTGGCGCAGCTGCGCGGAGTTCGATCCGCGCCCGTTTTGACTGCGCTTGTTCAAGGCCTGTTCCTCCCGGACGCCGCCTGTCGGCGGTCAACTTCAGTTCATGTTATTAATTATTCTTGATTTAATTATTTGTAATCGGCTGTTTTCTGTCAAATCAAAACGCTGACACGCCTTCAGTTCTTTTTAATGCAATGCGATAAGCTATTGTAAAATATTGTTTTCGCTGCGTCAGAATTTATAGCGATTTTGATTGAAATCCAGTGTCCGGACAGGAGAAACGCCTCCAAGGCGACGTTTGGGGCCGGCTGAGGGCGCATTCTTCAAAGCGGTCCCAAGGTGCGTGGCGGCATTGTCGGCGCAGCGTGTCCTCCGATAGACTGCTGCGAAACGAAGCTGCGGCTTCCCGATTCTTTGGAGACCCTCATGGCTGCCGGTACGGAGCACTCAATCGACTTTCTGGCACGGGCGATTGCCGCGGGATCGGGCGAAGAACCTGCCGATCTCGTCATCAAGAATGCCCGGATCTTCAGCGTCCTGGACGGCTCGCTCATCGAGAGCGATATCGCTGTTGTCGGCGACCGCATCGTCGGGACCCTTGGCTCTTACGAGGCAGCCCGAACGGTCGATGCGGAGGGGCGTGTCGTCGTGCCGGGGTTCATCGATACCCATCTGCACGTGGAATCTTCCCTGGTCACGCCGTTCGAGTTCGACCGGTGCGTTCTGCCTCACGGAGTGACCACGGCGATCTGCGATCCGCACGAGATCGCCAATGTGCTCGGCAGCGAAGGCATCCGCTATTTTCTGGACAGCTCCCTGGAAACGGTGATGGATCTCAGGGTCAACCTGTCCTCCTGCGTCCCCGCAACCGCTTTCGAGACCTCCGGGGCCTGCCTGGAAATCGAGGACTTGCTGCCCTTCAAGGATCATCCCAAGGTGATCGGTCTTGCGGAATTTATGAATTTCCCCGGCGTTCTGGCACGCGACCCGAAGGTTCTGGCAAAGCTCGCCGCCTTTCAGGACGGTCATATCGACGGCCACGCGCCGCTTCTTTCAGGGCTTGCGCTCAACGGTTATCTGGCGGCCGGCATTCGTACCGACCACGAAGCGACGACGGCCGAAGAGGCTTTGGAAAAGCTTTCCAAGGGCATGCATATCCTGATCCGCGAAGGCTCCGTCTCCAAGGATTTGGAAGCGCTTTATCCGATCCTGCAGCCGGATGTGTCCGCTTTCATCGCGCTTTGCACCGACGACCGCAATCCGCTCGATATTGCCGAGGAAGGCCATCTCGACAGCATGATCCGGCGGCTCATCGCCAAGGGCATTCGGCCGCTCGATGCCTACCGGGCGGCGAGCTGGTCGGCGGCCAATGCGTTCGGGCTGAAGGACCGCGGTCTGATTGCTCCGGGTCGGCGCGCCGACCTGGTATTGCTTGACGATTTCGAGGATTGCCGGGTGGCGTCGGTCGTCAGCGGCGGTCGGCCGGTGACCGATGAACTCTACGATCAGCGGACGATCATTCCCCCGGTCGGGCTGATGAGCGTCAGGGCCGACAAGGTGCAGGCGGCCTCTTTCGAGATCAAGGCGGCAAACCGCGAGGGCGACGTCATCGGCGTGGTGCCCGGGCGGATCATCACCGAACATCTCAAGCACGTGCTGCCGGTCGAAAACGGACAGGCGCAGATCGATCTCGATGCGGATGTGCTGAAGGTCGCGGTCGTCGAGCGGCATAAGAGGACCGGCAATATCGGCAAGGGTTTCGTCAAGGGATTCGGCATGACGGCGGGCGCGATTGCCTCCTCGGTCGGCCATGACAGTCACAATATCTGCGTGGTCGGTGCGAGCGAAGCGGCGATGGCCCATGCCGTCAACCGGGTCATCGAACTCCACGGCGGTTTCGTCGTTGCCGATGATGACGGCGTTCGCGCCGAACTGGCGCTGCCGCTTGCCGGTCTGATGAGCCTCGAACCGTTCGAGACGGTTCGCCATGCCCTGGAAGACCTGCGCCAGGCGGCGAAGGATCTCGGCTGTACCCTGCCGGAGCCCTTCCTCCAGGTCGCTTTCCTGCCGCTTCCGGTCATCCCCCACCTCAAGATTACCGATTTCGGGATGTTCGACGTGGATCGGTTTGAACTCATCGATTAGGCCCTGACCGCATGATCCTGACCCTTGCCGTTTCCGGATACCGGTCGCTGCGCAATCTGGTTTTGCCGCTGGATCGGATCACGGTGATCACGGGCCCGAACGGTAGCGGAAAGTCGAGCCTTTACCGCGCCATCCGCCTTCTGGGCGAGGTGGCCCAGGGACAGGCGATCGCCTCGCTGGCGAGAGAAGGCGGGTTGCAATCGACGCTCTGGGCCGGACCGGAAACCATCTCACGGGCCATGAAGCTTGGAGAGGTGCCCGTTCAAGGCGCGCGCCGCCAGGATGTGGTCAGCCTGAAACTCGGCTTTGCCGACGAGGATTACGGCTATGCGATCGACCTCGGCCTGCCCGTTGCCGACAAGACGTCGTTCTTCAATCATGATCCGGAAATCAAGGCGGAAGTGCTTTGGGCCGGGGAGGCCCTGAGGCGGTCCAACGAGATTGCGGCCCGCTCCGGACCTTCGGTGCGTGTTCTGAACCAGAGCGGGCACCGGATCCCTGTCCTCCAGAACCTGGCAAGCTTCGACAGCATGATGACCCATGCGGCGGATCCGCAGAATGCGCTGGAACTGCTCGTCATGCGCGACCGCATGCGCGGCTGGCGGTTTTACGATCACTTGCGCACCGATGTGGAGGCGCCGGCGCGGATGCCGCGGATCGGTACACGGACGACGGCGCTCGGCCCCGACGGCGGCGATCTTGCGGCCGCCCTGCGCACCATCCAGGAAATCGGCGATGCGGAGCTGCTCGCCGAATCCGTCGACGATGCCTTTCCGGGCTCCGAAATCGAGATCCAGGTGAGCGACGGGCTGTTCGAGGTGCTGATGTATCAGCGCGGTCTGCTCAGGCCGCTACGAACCAGCGAACTTTCGGACGGGACGCTGCGCTATCTGCTCCTGATCGCCCTGCTGCTGACACCGCGCCCGCCGCCGCTTCTGGTGCTCAACGAGCCGGAAACCAGCCTGCATCCGAAACTGCTGGAACCGCTCGGACGCCTGATTGGCAAAGCTGCGGAAAAAACCCAGATCATTCTGGTGTCCCATGCCCGCGACCTGGTTGAACCGATCTCCGGACTGGCCGGTTGCCTGCGTTACGAGTTGCGCAAGGAATTGGGTGAAACGGTTACGGACGTGGCGGAGGAGCCGGCCTGGAACTGGCCGAAGAGATAACGGGGGGCAGGGCGCGAACGCCGGAAAGGCCGATCTGCTTCATCGTCCCGTGAAATTTGACATCCCGGTTCAATTCCGCTGGAGGCGACCGTTCGCATATGTCCTTCGCAGTCCTGCGGGTGTAAAAAAGAAGAAAGATCTGGAGTAGGTAATGTCGACTGCGGAGGAGTGGAGGAGCGCGTTTACGGCTCGTCCGGTGCATGACTATCTGGAGGACACGGTCAGAGATCTGGGAGATCGTCCGGCGATCGATTTCCTGGGACGCCTGTGGAACTACGCCGAACTCGGCAGGCTGGTCGACAAGACGGCCGCCGGTCTGCAGGCGATCGGCGTGAAGCCGGGCGTTCATGTCGGCCTGTGTCTTCCCAACACGCCCTACTACACCATCTTCTATTTCGCGATTTTGAAGGCCGGCGGCACGGTGGTCAATTTCAATCCGCTCTATGTCAAGCGGGAGATCGAGGCCCAGGTCCGGGACGCGGATGTGAAGATCATGGTCACGCTCGACCTGAAAATGATCTTCGACACGGTCGAGACCGTGCGCAGGGAAGGCGCCCTCGACCGCCTTATCGTCTGCTCCATGTCCGCCTGCCTGCCGAGGGTCAAGGGGATTGCGTTCAGCCTCCTGAAGCGCAACGAGGTCGCGCGCATCCCCGACGGGCCGGCGCATATCCGTTTCGAGGCGCTGACAAAGACGGCGGACCGGCCCGAGCCGGTGGAGATCGATCCGGAAACGGACGTCGCGGTTCTGCAATATACCGGCGGCACGACCGGGGTTCCCAAGGGCGCGATGCTCACCCACCGCAATCTGTCGGCCAATATCGAGCAGATGCGCTGCGTCTTTCAGATGGCGAAGACGGGGGAGGAAAAGCTGCTCTGCGTCCTGCCGTTTTTCCATGTGTTCGCCATGACCGTGGCGCAGAATCTCGCGGTTATCCTGGGCGCGGAAATGGTGATGCAGCCCAGGTTCGACATGAAATCGCTGTTGACTGCGATCAAGCGAAAGAAAGTGACCCTGTTTCCCGGCGTGCCGACCCTCTACACGGCGATCAACAATTCGCCGCTGACGCCTAAGTATGATCTCAGTAGCGTCAACTTGTGCATTTCCGGCGGCGCGCCATTGCCGGTCGAAGTCAAAAAGAAGTTCGAGGCGCTGACCGGGTGCGTCCTGGTGGAAGGCTACGGGCTTACCGAAACGTCGCCAGTCGCCGCGGTCAATCCGCTCGACGGATCTGGCAAGACCGGTTCCATCGGGACGTTGCTGCCGGGAACGACCGGACGTTTCTGCAACATCGAGGACCTTCGTACGGTTATGCCAGCTGGAGAGAAGGGGGAGCTTTGCCTGCAGGGGCCGCAAGTCATGAAAGGCTATTGGAAGCGGCCCGAAGCCACCGAAGACTCCATCGATGCGGACGGTTTTCTTCATACCGGCGACGTCGGTTACATCGATCCGGACGGGTATATTTACCTGGTCGACCGGATCAAGGATCTGATCCTGTGTTCCGGTTTCAACGTTTACCCCCGTGTCGTCGAAGAGGCGATCTACCAGCACGAGGCTGTGGAGGAAGCGATCGTGATTGGTATCCCGGATGAATATCGGGGCCAGTCGCCGAAGGCGTTTATCAAACTCAAGGAGGGGTACGACCTGACGCAGGAGCAACTGGCGGCGTTTCTGAAAACCCAGCTCTCTGCGATCGAGCTTCCTCGTGCTTATGAATTCAGGCGCGAGTTGCCGAAAACGATGGTTGGCAAATTGTCGAAGAAGGAACTCGTGGAAGAGGAAATGGCAAAGCGGGAAGGGAACGCAAGCTGACCCGCGGCAGCTTGCCTCAATTGGGTTGTTTTCCGTGCGGCTTGTCGCTACCGATTATCAAAACACTGTGAGCGAAAAAAAATGTTGCAGGATCTGCCCCCCTATCTGACGACCCGTGAACTCGCTGACCTTATCCGGGTCAAGGAACGCAAGGTTTACGACCTGGCGGCGGCCGGCGAGGTGCCGCACAGCCGGGCCACAGGGAAGCTGCTGTTTCCACGCGATGCCGTGCTTGCCTGGATCGACCGGGCGGGAGATGCGGCGGACGAGGGGCAGGAACGCCCCGCCGTCGTTCTCGGCAGCCATGACCTCCTGCTTGAATGGGCGCTGCGTGAATCCGGTTGCGGACTTGCCAGCCTGTTCGACGGGTCGCTGGACGGCATCGAGCGTCTTGCCCGCAGAGAAGGGGTGGCGGCCGGTGTCCATGTTCCCGATAACGAAGACGACGACTGGAACATCGAGGCGGTCGCAAGCCAGTTCGCCTTCAAGTCGGTCGTTCTGATCGAGTGGGCAAAGCGCAACAGGGGGTTCATCGTTCCGGCGGGCAATCCGGCGCGGATCTCGAGCGTTGCCGATCTTGCAGGCAAGCGCCTGGCGCGGCGGCAGCAGGCGGCGGGTACATATGTCCTGTTGCAGAAACTGGTCGCAGAAGCCGGCAACAATCTCGAGGCCGCTCTTATTGACGGGCCGCTCGTGCGTGACGAACGGGAAGCTGCCCAGGCCGTGTTCGGCGGCGAGGCGGATGTTGCCTTCGGGCTTGAAAGCGCCGCGCACCAGAGCCGGCTGGACTTCGTTCCGGTCTGCATCGAGCGGTTCGACCTTGTCGTCCTGAGGCGGGAGTATTTCGAACCGGCGTTCCAGAAACTGCTGGGCTTTGCGCGGAGCGAGGCCTTCGCGAACAAGGCCGGGCAACTTGGCGGCTACGACATCTCCGACCTCGGCAAGGTGCACTTCAACGGCTACTGACGCGGCTTAGAGAAACAATCGGGATGGGAGACGGCATGGGCATCCATGATTTCATGGCGGCATATAAACGGGTCTGGGAAGGTCAGGACAAGCAAGGGTTTGCCGCGCTATTCGTCGACGGCGGGCGCTATTGGAATACGCCTTTCCAGGTGCAGACCGGGGCAGAGGAACTGGCTGCCTACTGGGCCCGCATCGAGTTGCAACGCGATATTGCCCTGACCTACGAAGTCCTTGCCGAGACGCCGCATGGCGGGATTGCCCATTGGCATGTCAGCTATCAGGTCGCTTCGGAGGAACTGTTCCAGATCTGGGCTGCTTCCACGGGGACTGGGCTGCCGGACCGAAAGCCCGGCGACCCGCTGCCGCGACTGACGCTGGACGGCTTGCTGAAAGCCGACTTCGCGCCCGACGGCCGTGCCGAAGAGGTGCGCATCTGGTGGCATTCGATCGCGGATATGCCCTGACCTCATAGGCGACGGACTTTAGTTGTTATAGCCTCGCCCTTCGGCGGCGCGGGCGAGTTGGCGTCCGCGCTTGGCTTCGCGGCGGACGGTGTAGAGCGAGGCGCCGATGATGATCGCCGCGCCGAACAGCGTTCCGATGCTTGGCCAAGTCCCGAAAATGACGATGCCGATAATCGCGGCATAAAGAAGCCTCGTATAATCCAGCGAGGCGATGGCCGTGGCCTCTCCGGCCCGGAAGGCCTTGATGTTGCACATTTGAGAGGCCCAGGCGACGATCCCGACCATGATCAGGATGCCCCATTGTTCAAGGGTGGGCGTGTGCCAGGTGTAGATTGCCGGACCGATCATCAGCAGGCCGACCAGCAGCGCCTGGTAGGTCAGGATGGTTGTCGGCGAATCCGTTCGTGTCAGGATGCGCAGGATGATCATGACGATGCCGGCGCCTGCCGCGCCGAGGATGGCGAGCGCGGCATAGGGGTCGACGAAACCGGTCCCTTCCGGCCGAAGCATCAAAAGCACGCCGATGAAGCCGACAATGGTCGCGCCCCAGCGGTGAATGCCGACCTTCTCGTCCAGAAAAAAGATCGCGAAGACCGTTATGAAGAAGGTTTTCGAAAAACCCAGGGCGGTCGCGTCGGCCAGCGGCAGCTTGATGATCGCGGTAAAGCCGCAGAGCATGGCGATGGTGGCAAAGATCACGCGCGCGATCTGCAGGTCTGGCCGGTGGGTCTTGAGCGATGTCGGCAGACCGCGAAGGATCTTCGGCGCGACGATAAGCACCATTACCAGCTGGCGAATAACCAGGATCTGGAACACCGAGATATTCTCCCCGGCCATCTTGATGAAGGTCGCCATGATGGTGAACAGGAAGGCTGCCGCCAAGATCCACAAGGCGCCGATGGTATTGGGCGGCAGGTCGTCCCAGATCGGCAGGCGGAACCGGGAGCCGTGACCCTGGCTGTCGGCTGAATCGGGGGCGGAACTGTCCGCGGGCGCTTTGTCTGGCGCCTTGTCCATCATTTGAGTCCTTGTTGTTGACGTGGCGCGACAGGAGGGCGGGAGTGACCCGATCATAGCGGTTTTCACCGGTTCCGAAAGAGGGGGCTTCCGAGAGACGAAACAAAGGCGGGCCCGGAAACCGGGCCCGCCGCCTGTTTAGCTATCAGGTTTTTCGCCGAATTATGCCGAGCGGACGTCGCTCAGGAATGTTTCCACCTGGCTCTTGAGCTGTTCCGCCTTGCTGGAGAGTTCGCCGGCGGTTGAGGTCACCTGGGTGGCCGCCGTTCCGGTTTCGCTCGCTGCCCGGGTCACCTCTATGATGTTGGTGGTGACCTCCTCGGTGCCGGTCGCTGCCTGCTCCACGTTGCGGGCGATTTCGCTCGTCGCCGCAGTCTGTTCCTCGACCGCGGATGCGATGCCGGCTGCGACTTCGTTGATTTCCGCGATGGTCGCCCCGATCGACTGGATTGCCGTAACGGCGCCGTCGGTTTCGGTCTGGATATTGCCGATCTGCTGGCTGATGTCCTCGGTGGCCTTCGCCGTCTGGCTGGCCAGCTCCTTCACCTCCGCGGCAACGACCGCGAAGCCCTTGCCGGCATCGCCCGCTCTCGCGGCTTCGATCGTGGCGTTCAGGGCGAGCAGATTGGTTTGCTCGGCAATGTCGGAAATCAGGCTGATAACCTCACCGATCCGCTGGGCGGCCATGGAAAGCCCCTGGACCTGGGTATCGGTGGTGCTCGCCTGTTCGACCGCGCGGGCCGCGAATTCCGAAGACTGGGTGACTTGCCGGGAGATTTCCTGGATGGAACTGGACAGTTCCTCGGTCGCGGTCGCGACCGTCTGGACGTTCGAGGACGCTTGCTGCGCAGCGCTGGCGACCGTGGTTGCGCGGCTGTTGGTGTCGTTGGCAATGTTGGACATGGACGCTGCCGTGCTTTCCATCTCCGTTGCGGCACCGGCAACGGTGTTGAGCATCTCCGATACCTTGGTGTCGAAATCCTGGGTGAGCTGCTCGATGCGGCGGGCCCGTTCTTCACGCGCCTTGGTTTCCTCGGCTTCCCGGGCCGCCATTTCATCCGCCTTGATCATGTTATCCTTGAAGACCTGGACGGCATCCGCCATGGCGCCGATTTCGTCCCTGTGGGTCTGTCCCGGGATGTCGACGGTTTTGTCGCCGCCGGCAAGAGTCTTCATGGCCCCGGTGATTGCCTTGATCGGACGGGAGATGCCCATTCCGATGAACCAGGCCGCTAGGCACCCCAGCACAACGGCAATGGCGGCGACGCTGTAGGTCATGGTGACGGCCAGCTGCATCGCGGCACTGGCCTCGGGTCCGAGGGTGTCCTGTTCCTTCTTGATCGCCAGTTTCAGGTTCTCAAGCTCGGTCGCAACCTTGGGGCCGATGGTATCCAGCGTACTGGAAATGATCTCGTTGCGCGTGTTGATTGTGTCGTGAACCGCTTTGAAGGCGTCCTCGTAGGTTTGATGCAGGGTGAGCACTTCATCGGAGACCTTTCCGAAGCGGGAATTTCGCACCGCAGTTGCGAGGCTGCGCTGATTGTCAGCCAATGCCGCCGATTCCTCGAGCACCCTTTCGTAGGCAGAGTCCTGATTGGTAACCAGGAATTTGGTTGCATAGAGACGCATCAGGAGGAGATTGCGCTGGACCACTCCGGCCCTGAAGGCGGCATTGGTATCCCCCTCATTGTTCGCCCCCTTCATGATCTCAGTCAGCTTCTGCTCGATCTGCGGGCCGATGACATCGAGCGTGTTGGTGACAAGATCGTCGCGCTTCGCCTGCAGCTTGGTCACCTCCGTGAAACCGGCAAGGTACTTGCTCAGGTTTTCCCCGGTGCTCGCCACCACGGCTTTCTTTTGCGGGCTGTTCACCAGGCCATCGAGTTCCTCGTTGAGCTGGAGCGTCCTGGAAACGCGATCGTTGACGGCCGAGATGGTCTCGTCCGTGGCGTTGATGACGAAATTCTTGACCGCCAGGCGAGCTTCCAGGAGGTTGGCCTGAACGCGGCCTGCCTGATTGGTCTGCAGAGCGATTGCCCGGTAGCGGGAAAAGTCGTCGTTGCCGTTGCTCAGGTTCAACCCGCCTGTGGCACTGATAATCAGAAGGAGGATCAGGACAATGCCGAAGCCTCCGAAAATCTTCGATGAAATGCTGATATGTTTAAGCATGGCCTTAGCTGCCCTTCAGAACCATTGTTATCTCGGGAGCGGCAAAGAAACGGTCTTCGATCGTGCGCGATGGATGTCTTGGTGGTGCGACCTGCGAGACCAAATCCGGCACGATCCGCCTGCTTTCAGTGCGGCTTCACGCAATAATTTCGGGGCCTACAGTCCTAACGAATTATTAATTATGAATCGCATACTCGACTTGACGCAACGTTATTTCTTCTTAAATTTCAATATCTTACATATGATATGAAACTATTTGGATTTGATATTCAACCGCTGATACCGGCCGGATGTGAGTTGACGCTATTCAGTCAGATAATATGTATATTGTTGTTTTTTCTGATGAAATTTTCACAAATCAATTTTTGTCGAGTCAATCGGCTCGGGATATTTGTACGTATAAGAACTTATTTATAAACTGGTGATTGTGTTCCTGTTGATGTTTCGCGGCGGAGATAAAATTTTTTATTATTTTCCGAGAAAGAGCTCTTTTGAGCCGATTTAAAAGGCAAGTTGAACCGTGGATCATATTTCTTTGTACTGTAGTGGACGAAAAGAATCATTTTCGGATTGTTTCGGACAAGCATGCACAGGCGTGCCTGATCGATCTGCGGCATCGGGCAAAAGCTATCGATGATCGGGCTGGCCAAATGGCCTTCAGCTTCGGAGTATGGATCTATCCGTCGGCGGAGCTATCTGACCGTGAGACCATCGCGGAACGATCGGCAAACGGCCGGGCAATGCAGGAGAGGGAGAGTTCCATGAGAAAAATCCAGAGCCAGGGTGTCCATCACATCACGCTTGTGGGCGCGGACAGGCAGACGTCGATTGATTTCTGGGAAGGGTTGCTCGGCATGCCCTTCGTGTTCGAACAACCCAACCTCGACAATCCCAATGAGAGCCATCTTTATTTCGATCCGGGCGATGGCCGGCTGATCACGATTTTCACCAACGAAGACCGCAAACCCGATCCCAAAAGAACGCCGACTGACATCGGGTGTGTGCATCACCTGGCGCTTTCCGTTTCACAGGCGACTTTCAAACAGACGGTCGAGCGGCTCGATGAACGCGGGATTCGTCATAGCGGGCCGAAAGATCGCGGCTTTATGGATTCCATCTATTTTGAGGACCCGCTCGGGTTTCTGATCGAGCTTGCGTCCTATCGTTTCGAACCGCCGGCCGGGGTTTCCTACGGGGAGGTGATGATCGAGGCGCATAACGTGCGGGTCGCGCGTGGGGATTACAATATCGCCGAGATCCATCTCGCCGACGCGATCGAAAACCTGACACGCTCGACGCGGCGCAGCCTGTCCGACGACCGATCGCCCAAGAATCCCTATGGCAACGTTTGAGGGCTGAAGTCTCGGCAGATGGTCATTTCATGTCTATCGCCGAGGTGTTGCGTCACATTGAAATGAAGATTTTATCGCTGAAGGAACATGTGTTTTTCGGTCGATTGCAATATGTTGAAACAACTAAACAAAAGGGTGTTTTTCGCGGGAGCTCGCTGTAGTCAACAGTCCCTCGTATTGATTTTTCTTGAGTTTTTTATTCAGGCGGCGGAAGCTAATGGCGTTGAAATACCGGGGAGGACTGAACATGTGTCAGATTTTTGCCGGGCAAGACCCGGCCGACTATGAACCGGAAACACGCCGTCTCAGGCTAAACGGACAAAGCACCAGCATCAGACTGGAGCGGTCCTTCTGGCAGATTGTCGATGAAATCGCCGCTGCCGAGGGAGTGAGCACACCGGCGTTCGTTTCGAAACTGCATTCGGAAGTGCTCGAATTGCATGGAGAAGCGCGGAACTTCACGTCGCTTTTGCGGTGCGCCTGTATCGTGCGTGTCCGCCAGACCATGGCGCCGATCGAAACAATCGCTGCAGAATAATTACGTGTAGTACTTTGATACTACCCACCCTTTGAAATATTCGGGCATCCTCCCTTCAGGATCGCAAAGACGGTCTTTTGGGAGGAAAAGTTGGCTAAAGTAATACATGCGATGTTTCGCGTGCTCGATGAGGTGCGCTCTGTTGACTTCTACAAGAAGGCCTTTGGTCTGGAAGTTTCCGAGCGTCTGGATTTCGACAGCTTTACCCTTGTTTATCTGAAAAACGCTTCCGCTGATTTCGAGATTGAGCTCACCGTCAACAAAGGACGTGAGGAGCCTTATGACCTCGGAGATGGCTACGGACACGTGGCTTTCTGTGTCGAGGATCTCGACAGCGAACATGCCCGGTTCGAAGCCGAAGGCCTTTCTCCCCGCAAGATCGTAGAATTTGAACGTGATGGTTCGCTGCTGGCGCGCTTCTTCTTCGTCCAGGACCCGGACGGATATCAGATCGAGGTGCTGCAGCGGCACGGCCGCTACCGGTAACCGCCATCGCGCGGAATGAGGGAGGAAAACATGAAAACTGCTCTGGATCGTCACAAGTTGACGAGGAGGGATCTGCTCGCCCGTAGCGCGGCGATCGGTGGGGCCTTCGTGATCGGATCGGGGTTCGTCGCTGCGCCGACGGCCGCCTGGGCCATGGAGGTCGAATATATCAAGCCCGACACCATGGCGGCGCTGATCCAGATGGCTCGGGATATCTATCCTCACGATCATGTCGCGGACCGGTTCTATGCGGCCGCCGTGAAGGGCTATGACAATGCCGATCAGTCCCAGATGATCGAGACGGGCATCGCGGCCCTCAACGCGGCAGCCGCCGGTAAGGGATATGCCGGCTACCTGGCGGCGGGATGGGAGCGGGACCGGGTGGACATTCTGCGCGCCCAGGAGGACAGCCCGTTCTTCCAGACCATCCGCGGCGGTCTTGTGACCGGGCTCTATAACCAGAAGGCTCTGTGGCCTTTGTTCGGCTATGAGGGCGAAAGCTATTCCAAGGGTGGCTACATCGACCGCGGCTTCAACGACATCGACTGGATCTGAGGGAGGGCGCGAACATGGCTGCAACATTTGATCTCAACGACGACAGCGTCGTCGTCGTCATCGGCACCGGCGCAGGCGGTGGCGTTCTTTCCAACGAACTGGCGCAAAAGGGCGTGAAGGTCGTCGCCCTGGAGGCGGGCGGGCGTTATCTCCCCGACGACTACATCAACGACGAGTGGGAAAGCTTTGGCCAGCTTGCCTGGACCGAGCCGCGCACGACCTCCGGGGACTGGCGCGTCGCCAAGGATTTCTCCGGCCTGCCGGCCTGGATCGTGAAGGCCGTCGGCGGCACGACGATCCACTGGGCGGGCGCCTCGCTGCGCTTCCAGCCCCACGAATTCAAGACGAAGACAACATACGGGGACGTTCAGGGCGCGAACCTCCTCGACTGGCCCATCGATCTTGCCGAAATGGAGCCCTGGTACGATAAGGCCGAGGCCAAACTCGGCGTAACCCGCACAGGCGGGCGTCCCGGGCTTCCCGGCAACAACAACTTCAAGGTCTTCGAAGCCGGCGCCAGAAAGCTGGGTTACAAGGAAGTCCATACCGGCCGGATGGCCATCAACAGCGAGGATTACGACGACCGCGTTTCCTGCCAGCAGACCGGCTTCTGCTTCCAGGGCTGCAAATGGGGCGCGAAGTGGTCCTCCGCCTATACGGATATTCCGCGCGGCGAAGCCACCGGTAACCTGGAAGTCCGCGACCGCTGTCATGTCCTGAAAATCGAGCATGATGCGTCCGGCAAGGTGACCGGTGTCGTCTATGCCGACAAGGACGGCAATCAGCAGATGCAGAAGGCGCGGCTCGTCTGCGTGGCGGGCAATTCCATCGAAAGCCCGCGGCTGCTTCTGAATTCCGCGTCCACCCTGTTCCCGGACGGCCTTGCCAATTCCTCAGGCCAGGTCGGGCGCAACTACATGCGTCACATGACCGGATCGGTCTATGCCGCTTTCGACAAGCCCGTGCGCATGTGGCGCGGCACGACCATGGCCGGCGTCATTCAGGACGAGGCCCGCTTCGATCCGTCGCGCGGTTTCGTCGGCGGCTACGAATTCGAGACCCTGTCCCTGGGCCTTCCCTTCATGGCTGCCTTCCTGGATCCGGGCGCCTGGGGACGCGAGTTTACGACCGCGCTCGATTCTTACGAAAACATGGCCGGGCTTTGGATCGTGGGCGAGGACATGCCCCAGGAAACCAACCGGATCACGCTGAACCACGATGTGAAGGACAGCCAAGGGCTTCCGGTTGCCGATGTGCATTTCGACGATCACCCGAATGACATCGCAATGCGCAATCATGCCTACGCCCGAGGCCAGGCGATCTACGATGCGGTGGGAGCTACCCGGACGTTTCCGACGCCCCCCTATCCGTCGACACACAATCTCGGAACCAACCGGATGTCGGCGAATCCGCGTGACGGGGTGGTCAACAAATGGGGGCAGACGCACGATATTCCGAACCTTTTCATTTCCGACGGCAGCCAGTTCACGACGGGTGCGGCGGAGAATCCCACGCTGACGATCGTCGCGCTCGCCATCCGGCAGGCCGATCACATCGCGGGGGAAATGAGCAAGGGCAATCTCTAGGGCAGGGGGAACAGTTCCCGGCGACCCGTTTATTGCAGTTGCTTGAACCAGGGGTGGTCTTTGCGAAGGCCGCCCCGAACGCACGTTTCGTGCGTAAACTCGGGAGGAAATAATGAAAAGACTGCTTTTGGGAACAGCGAGCCTGCTCGCGGTAACGGCCCTGGCACATGCCCAGGCGCCGGTGCCGGAAAATCTGGAGAAACTGTCGAATTTCCAGACGACCGGGACGTCGGAATTCACCTTCGTCGAGCAGACCGGCGATTATGCGGACGGCATCAAGAAGACCCTGGAACGGATCAAGCTGCCGGACGGTTTCAAGATCGGCCTTTATGCGGTGGTGCCGGATGCACGCCACATGGCGGTCGGACCGCAGGGGATCGTGACGTTCGTCGGAACCCGAAAGGACAAGGTCTGGTCGGTGACCGACCGCAACAAGGACCGCGTGGCCGACGAGGTGAAGGATTTCGCGCCGTCGCTGAAGTTTGCAATCCCGAACGGGCCGTGCTTTTCCAAGGACGGGTTCCTTTACATCGCCGAGCAGAACCGGGTGCTGGTCTATCCGGCGGCCGAGTTCTTCTATGAAAGCCCGGATGTGGCTGCCTTCAACGTGGTCAAGCAGGGCGAGCTGATCCCGCCGGCGGAAGAAAGCTACAACCACACCGCCCGCGTCTGTGACATCGGGCCGGACGGCAAGCTCTACATCACGCTCGGGCAGCCGTTCAACGTTCCGGCTCCGGAGAAGCTGGACCTCTACAAGAAGTGGGGTCTCGGCGGCATCATCCGCCTGAATACGGATGGCACGGGCCGGGAGGTCTTCGCGACCGGCATCCGCAACTCCGTGGGCATGGATTTCGATCCGAAGACTGGCGATCTCTGGTTCACTGACAACCAGGTCGACGGCATGGGGGACGATATCCCTCCGGGTGAAATCAACCATGCGACCGCAGCCGGCCAGAACTTCGGCTTCCCGTGGTACGGCGGCGGTCATACCCGGACCAACGAGTATCAGAACGAAGAGCCGCCCGCGGATGTGGTGTTCCCGGCCGCCGAGCAGGTCGCCCATGCCGCCGATCTCGGCATGAAGTTCTACACCGGCAAGATGTTCCCGGCCAAATACCAGGGTGCTATCTTCTCCGCCCAGCACGGCTCGTGGAACCGCACAACCCCGGTCGGTGCCCGGGTGATGGTGACCTACGTTAACGAGGACGGAACCGCGACCAGCGAGCCTTTTGCCGAGGGTTGGATCGACGAGAACGGCGAATATCTTGGCCGTCCGGTCGATGTGACCGAACTGCGTGACGGATCGATCCTGGTGTCCGACGATCTGGCGGGTGCCATCTACCGGATCTGGTACGAGGGCAATTGATGCTGCGTGGCGTGATACTGGCTCTGGGCGGGGTTTTCCTCGCCCAGAGCGCCTTTAATCAGGGCGCTTTTGCTCAGATGCCGGCCGGCGACCCGGCTGCGGGTCGCAAGAAGGCGAACATGTGCCGGACCTGTCACGGGATCGAGGGACTGGCCAAGATCCCGATCGCGCCGAACATCGGCGGCGAGCCTGCATCCTATATCACCCGACAACTCATTGCCTTCCGCTCAGGCGCACGCACCCACGAAATGATGAGCGTCGTTGCCAAGTCCCTCGACGACCAGACGATCGCCGACGTCGCGGCCTGGTATGCGTTGCAGAAGGCAGCCGCAAGCCTGCCCGCGGGCAAGACGGACGCGCAAGCGCCGGAAACCTGTGTCGCCTGCCACGGGGCAGAGGGTATCGCGACCATGGAGGATGCGCCCAATCTCGCCGGCGAAACGGTGATGTATCTCGATACCCAGCTCAAGGCGTTCAGAGGCGGTAAACGCACCCATGAAATCATGTCGGACATCGCGGCCGATCTCAGCGACGACGACATCCGGACGCTTGCCGAATGGTACTCCGGGATCAAGCTTAAGATCGAAAAGGCTAAGTAGGGTCTGCTCCTTTGGCCCTGATGGTCTGATCCACAGGATTTGAACCTCCCCCGCAGCCCAACCTGCCTTGGTTCATGTACGAAACGGAAAGGTTTTGTGCGTGTTCCGGGGCTCTTTTTTTCAGATGTTCGAACCGGCTGGAAACGTCCCCGACGCGGAGCCGGTTCACAAACCGTTTTTGCGCTTTCCAAGCGGCTCGATTACGTATTTATGATTCAGGTCTGCGGAGTGGCCGGCCAGAACCGGGCGCTCGATGTGACTTGGTCAACGGGAACGGGAAGGCATGAAATCCGCTGAAAGCAAATCGTCTCGGCCACCCGCGGATGTGATCGGCTGGCGTGAAGTCGTCGCCCTGCCGGACCTCGATTTGCCTCTGATCCGGGCGAAGATCGATACAGGCGCCCGTACATCCGCCTTGCATGCGGAGGATCAGGAGCTTTACGATAGGGCCGGAAAGACCTGGGTGCGGTTCCGTCTGCCCGGTTCGCGTTATCACCGCGATATGCAGGTGGACGTTCCCGTTTTGGATACGCGGGACATCAAGAACACGAGCGGTGTGCCCGAACAGCGGCTTGTCATAGAAACTTTGCTGATTCTCGGGCACCATCACTGGCATGTGGAAGTCTCCCTGGCCAACCGGGAGAACATGGGCTTCGACATGATCCTGGGGCGAACAGCAATCCGCCGCCGCAATGTCCTGGTCGATCCGGGCCGGTCCTTTCTGGCCGGCGATCCGGTGTTGCCCGGGTCATCGACGCAAAAATGACTTTGCGTCACAGCTTCGGGTCCTGACGTCGAAGACGGCGTTTCGGCAGCCATATGGCCGGTAGACCGGCCGCAATTCATCCCGATCGGAGGTAACTCATGAAAATCGCAATGCTGGCGCGGAATGCGGATCTGTATTCTCACAAACGTCTGAAGCAAGCCGCCGAGGATCGGGGCCTGCAGCTCGACATCATCAATACCTTGCGGTGTTACATGAACATCGCCTCGCGTCGACCGGAGATCTATTACAACGGGGAGAAGCTCGTTGGTTATGATGCGGTTATTCCGCGTATCGGCGCTTCGATCACCTTTTACGGCCTGGCCATTCTCCGTCAGTTCGAAATGATGGGCGTCTATCCGCTCAACGAGTCCGTCGCCATCGGCCGGTCGCGCGACAAGTTGCGGTCCCTGCAGCTTCTGGCGCGTGACGGGATCGGCCTGCCGGTGACGACCTTCGCCCATGATCCGAAGATGACGGAAGAGGTCCTGAAGGTGGCCGGCGGTGCTCCGGTGGTGATCAAGCTCCTGGAGGGCACCCAGGGTATCGGTGTCGTTCTGGCGGATACGGAACGCTCAGCCAAGTCGGTGATCGAGGCCTTCCGCGGCGCCAATGTGAACATCCTCGTCCAGGAGTTCATCAAGGAGGCGGGCGGTACCGATATTCGCGCCCTCGTCGTGGGCGGCAAGGTCATCGCATCCATGAAGCGGACCGGCGCGGAGGGCGAATTCCGCTCCAATCTGCACCGTGGCGGCAGCGCGGCAGCGATCCGGATTTCCCCTGAGGAACGCTCGACCGCGATCCGGGCGGCGAAAGCCATGGGGCTGAACGTTTGCGGGGTCGACATGCTGCGGTCCAATCACGGGCCGGTGGTGATGGAAGTGAATTCCTCTCCGGGTCTGGAAGGCGTGGAGAACGCGACGGGAATCGATGTCGCGGGCAAGATCATCGAATTTCTGATGAAACACGCCACGGCCGGAAAGACGAAAACCAAGGGCAAGGGTTAGGACCGTGGACGATCGCAGAGCCTTCGAGATCGGCCGTTTCAAGGTTGCGCCGGGCGCCCGCAAGACCGTGGATCTCCCGGTCAGTGTCCTGTCGGACCACACGCCGGTGACGATGTCGGTTCACGTCATCCATGGACGGCGTCCGGGACCGGTGGTTTTCGTCAGTGCCGCGATCCATGGCGACGAGGTGATCGGTGTTGAAATCGCCCGCCGGGTTTTGCGCGCGCCGAACCTCGATACGCTCAAAGGCACCTTGCTGGTTATTCCGATCGTGAATGCCTTCGGGTTTCACAACCGCTCCAGGTATCTGCCCGACAGGCGCGATCTCAACCGTTCTTTTCCCGGCAGCGAACGGGGATCCCTGGCAAGCCGTCTGGCAAATCTGTTCATGACCGAGGTCGTGTGCAGGGCCGATCTCGGTATCGATCTGCATTCGGCGGCCATTCACCGGACCAATCTGCCGCAGATCCGCGTTTCTCCGTCCAGGGATGAAACCATGGACCTGGCCGAAGCGTTCGGAGCACCGGTCATCTTGACGTCGAAGCTTCGTGAAGGCTCCTTGCGCGAAACCGCCCAGAAAAAGGGAGTCGATATTCTGCTCTATGAGGCGGGCGAGGGGCTTCGGTTCGATGAAATGGCGATCCGGGCCGGCGTTTCGGGCACTTTGCGCGTGCTGCGCAAGCTTGGCATGATCTCGGCAAAGGGCCTCACCAAGCCCAAGGTGGCGTCGATACGGACGTCGTCCAGTTCCTGGGTGAGGGCGTCGGCCGGCGGTTTGCTCCGGCCGTTCAAGTCGATCGGGGACGTGGTCGAACGCGACGAGCTTCTGGGCATCGTCTCCGATCCTTTCGGCGAGGTGGAAAAGGAAATTGTCGCTCCGGACGGCGGCTTGATCATCGGACGCACCAACTTGCCGACGATCTATGAAGGCGATGGCCTGTTTCACATTGCCGAGATCCGAAAGCACCATGATCCGGCCGGAACCGTTGACAGTCTTGCCTCCCAACACATAGCCGATCCACTTTTCGACGAGGATGAAATCATATGATTTTCAGGCTTTGGAAATTTTGTTCCAAAGGTTTGAAACTCCTTTGCTTCACCCCTCTGGAACTGAACGGTCAGAGCCGTTAAGCTCCGCCCAAATCGTCGCCCGTCTCTCCCGAGCACCTCCTTTCCAGGGCGGCCCAGATCACGTTATCAAGGACGTAGCCAGATGAACCAGATGGTCCCAGCCAAGTTCGGTATCGGTGCGCCGGTCCGGCGTAAGGAAGATGCAACCCTGATCACCGGCCATGGCCATTTCACCGACGACTTTGCGCCGGAGGGCTGCCAACATGCCTATGTGCTGCGCTCGGCCATGGCGCATGCGAAGATTTCCCTGTCGGGGCTGGATGACGCCCGCGCGTTTCCGGGGGGTTCGCTGATCCTGACAGCTGAAGATATTCAGGATCTGAAGACCATGCCGACAAAGGCGGTGATGAAGCAGATCGACGGGACCATGCACAAGTGCCCGCCTCAGCCGGTGCTGTGCGGCGACGAGGTCCGTTTCGTGGGCGATGCGATTGCCTTCGTCGTTGCCGACAGCGCCGAGACGGCGAAATCCGCCGCCGAACTGATCGAGGTCGATTACGAGCCGCTCGACGTCGTTGTCGGGATCGAGGAAGCCCTTGCCGATGGTGCGCCGCTGGTCTGGCCGGAGTTCGGCACCAACAAGGCCTTCACGCTCGGCCATGGCGATGCGGACAAATGCGCCGCGGCCTTCGAGAAGGCGGCCCATGTCACCACAATCAAGGTCGTCAACAACAGGCTCGTTGCCAACTATATGGAACCCCGTGGCTGCATCTGCGAATACGATGCGGAGACGGAACGCTATACGCTGACATCGGGAACCCAGGGCGGTCACGGCACACGTGACGTGATCTGCGGCGACATCCTCGGGATCGATCCGTCGCGTCTTCGCGTGGTGACGCCGGATGTGGGCGGCGGTTTTGGCACCAAGATGTTCGTCTACCGCGAGTATCCGCTCTGCCTTGTGGCCGCCGAGCGCCTTGGCAAGCCGGTGAAATGGATAGGCGAACGCACGGAGCATTTCGTCACCGATGCCCACGGCCGGGACAATGTCACCACCGCTGAGCTGGCGATGGACGAGAACCATAAGATCCTTGGTCTCAAGATCGATGTGCTTGCCTCCATGGGCGCTTATCTGCACCAGTTCGGGCCCTATATCCCGTACGTGGGTACGTCCATGTCGACCGGGCTCTACGATGTGCCGGCGCTCGCCGTGACGGCGACCGGGGTCTATGACAACACGGTTCCGACCGATGCTTACCGAGGCGCGGGTCGGCCGGAAGCCGCCTATCTGATCGAGCGGCTGATCGAAAAGGCCGGGATTGAAACCGGTCTCGGCTCGGCGGAAATCCGGCGCCGCAACTTCGTGCCGTCGGAAAACCTGCCCTATACCACCGCGACGGGCCGGCTGTACGACACCGGCGACTTCGCCGGACACATGGACAAGGCGATGGCGGAAGCCGACTGGGACGGCTTCAAGGCGCGCCAGGAAAAAAGCGCTGCCGAAGGCAAGTACCGCGGCATCGGCATGTGCAGCTACATCGAGGCCTGCGCCTTCCCGGGCAGCGAGGAAGCCACGGTCGAACTCAACGACAACGGTACGGTCACGCTTCTGATCGGCACCCAGACCAACGGCCAGGGACATGCGACCGCCTACGGCCAGGTGATCGCCGACCAGCTCGGCCTCGACCTGGAGCATATCGAAGTGATCCAGGGCGACACCGACCGCGTCCGCAAGGGCGGTGGAACGGGCGGCTCGCGCTCCATTCCGCTCGGTATGCCTTCGGTCAACGGGGCATCCAAGATCCTGGTCCAGAAGATCAAGGAACAGGCCGCGCAGCAGCTCGAAACGGGCACGGATGACCTTGAGCTCGTCGACGGCAATGTGCGGGTCGTCGGCACGGATCGTCAGGTCACCCTGGCGGAAGTCGCCGCCCAGGCACCGGAAAAGCTGTCCGGGCGCGACGAGGTGAAGCAGGTGGAAGCGACCTATCCCAACGGCACCCATATCGCCGAACTGGAAGTCGATCCGGAAACCGGCGATGTGACCCTCGAAAACTACGTCATTGTCGACGATTTCGGCGTGACGGTGAACCCGATCCTTCTGGAAGGGCAGGTCCATGGCGGCGCAGCCCAGGCCATCAGCCAGGCGCTCTGCGAAAACACGGTCTATGACGAGGATGGTCAGCTGCTGTCGGCCTCGCTCATGGACTACAAGCTGATCCGGGCCGCCGATCTGCCCAATTTCAACTTCCAGACAAAGAACGTGCCGTCGACCACCAACGCACTTGGCATCAAGGGTGCGGGCGAGGCCGGCACCATCGGCGGCTGCGCATCGGTCATGAATGCACTGCAGATGGCGCTTCGCGACGGTGCCGGAGTTGCGCATATCGACATGCCGGCAACGCCGCTGCGCATCTGGGAAGCGATTCAGGCTGCGAAAGGCTGATCGTCGTTTTTCCGACAATGCTCCAAGGGCGGCCTGGTGCCGCCCTTTTTTTGCCCGGCAGATGGATTGAAAGACCGAAAACGCCAACCAGCCATATCCTCGTGGAGAATGGAGACAGCGCGTCGGAAGACAGTGCCCGTAAGGCACATACGGTCTGTTAGGACAAATGTGCTAGAAAATCCGGAATGCGTGCGGGGGGGCACAAAATCGAGTAATCCGGATCCGGCTGGAAAGTCGTATGTTTTCTTTGTTTTCAAGCATTGCGGTTGAGCACGAGTATCGTTTTATCGGTTTTGCTGCGTTTGTCTGCGTCATCGGTTCTTTCCTCACCCTGAGCATTTTTTCCAGGACCAGAAGATGCGCCGGATTCCGCCGGTATCTTTGGCTGCTGCTGGCCGGGCTGGTGGGCGGCTGCACCATCTGGACCACTCACTTTGCGGCCATGCTCGGCTATCACGCGCCGTTCGAGCGGACGTTCGAACCGGTTCTGACCCTGTTGTCCCTGGCGGCCGCCATCGGATCCACAAGCTTCAGCTTCTTCGTCGCCAGCCGGTCGGACAGTCGGTTGATGATCGGGCTTGGGGGACTTCTGTTCGGTCTCGGCTCGGCCGCCATGCACTACATCGGCATATCGGCTTATCTGGTTCCGGGATTTATCCAGTGGGACACGAGCTTCGTTGTGGCTTCGGTGGTTGTCGGTGGCCTGTTTGGAGCGGCAACAACCCTGGTTCTTGCGGAATACGGTAAGCGCATAGGATTATGGGCCGCGACGGCGATGATGGTTCTTGGCATCGTTGCCCTGCATTTCATCGGCATGGCAGCAATGACTTTCGTGCCACTCAGTGGCATAGACGTGCCGCCCCAGGCCGTCTCGGACGATGTCATGCTGGCGGCCGTCGTCGGCATGACCACGATCATTATCGTGGTCGTCGGAACGGCGTTCCTCATCGACCAGCGGAGCATGGCTGAGGCCGCGACCACCTATCGACACCTTGCGCTGCATGATCCGATGACCGGGATGCCGAATCGTTCCTTCCTGAAAAAAAGGATAGAGGAAGGCCTCGAGGCTATCAGTGGCGGCTCAACCCGGCTTGCCGTGGTTTCCATTGATCTGGATCGTTTCAAGGATATCAACGATCTCCACGGACAGATGGCGGGAGACACTCTCCTGCAAAACATCTCCGGACGGTTGCAGGCCGCTTTGGCCGAAGACGAATTCATGGCCCGCAATGACGGCGATGAATTCGTGGCAGTCAAACGGATTGCGGACGATGACCGGCAGGCGATGGAATTCGCCAGTCGGGTCCGGCGCCAGCTGGATTCGCCTTTCTATTGGAATGGCGAGACGATCAGTATCGCCAGCAGCACCGGCATTTCCCTGGCCCCGCGTGACGGATGCGACGCACATGATCTCATCGCGCGCGCCGGGCAGGCCGCTTATCGCGCCAAGATGAACGGCGGCGACCGGGTCGTTTTTTATGAAACGACCATGGAGCAAACGTGCAGAATTCGCGCGTCGATCGCCATGGATCTGAAGTCTGCAATCGCAAACCGGGAGCTGGAACTTTACTATCAGCCCCAGAACGATACCAGGACACGCCGGTTGAAGGGCTTCGAGGCGCTGGTCCGCTGGAACCATCCGAAGAAGGGGCTCATTCCTCCCTCGGATTTCATCCCGGTCGCGGAGGAAACCGACCTCATCCTGGATATCGGCGCATGGGTTCTGGAAACCGCCTGCCGGACGGCCGCGACCTGGCCCGGGGAATTTACTGTCGCTGTCAACGTCTCAGCCCGCCAGTTGGCCCAGGAGACCCTGCCGCATCAGGTTGCGGGCGTGCTGGCGCGAACCGGGTTGTTTCCCGGTCGTCTTGAGATCGAACTGACGGAAAGCGGGCTGATCGCGGATCAGGAACATGCGCTCAAGATCGTTCAGGCGCTCAAGGAGCTTGGCGTCAGTGTTGCCATGGATGACTTCGGTACCGGTTATTCCTCGCTTTCGACCCTGCAGAATTTTCCGTTCGACAAGATCAAGATCGACCGGGAATTCGTCAGAAGCCTGACGTCGAACCCGCAGGCAATCGCGATCGTCAAGTCGACGCTTCTGCTCGGTTCCAGCCTGAATATTCCGGTTCTCGCCGAGGGGGTGGAGACGGAGGACCAGCTGTCCTTCCTGGACGCCGAGGGTTGCCAGTCGGTCCAGGGGTTTCTGTTCGGTCGGCCGCTCCGGCGTGAGCAGTGCGAGGACCTGATCCGGGAGGAAATGCAGGGACGACTGTCCCTCCCGCTGGCATTTGCGACCAAGGCAGGCGTGCGTTGATTTTTCTGGAATCGGGCCTATTGTCGCCCTTGTAACCATATTTTGCCGCTTTCCACCCGTATTCGCCTTGCCGTCCCCCAATGATGGGACTTCTGAACGGCCTGTTCCCGGGCTGGTTTCCGGTATTCTCAAACGACAGAGCGGCTTGTCAGGGCCCGGCGCCCCGCTCTGTCTTTTCCTATCAGCGCCGGCCCCTTAGGACGTGATCCATGGCGCTTCCCGGCGCTTCCGCCAAATCATCGGTACAGCAGACGCCCTCTGGATTGACCCGCACCGCCCCGGTGCTTGGAATATCCCTGAAACTCGGCTCGACGCTGCTGTTCGCCATCATGGTGGCGATGCTCAAGATCGCTGCCGAAACCGTGCCGATCGGCGAGATCGTCTTTGCCCGCAATTTCTTCGGCATGTTTCCGGTGCTGTTCATGGTCGCGTTTCGGGGAGAACTGGCGATCGCACTCAGGACGTCCCGTCCGCTCAGCCATCTCGGGCGTTCGTCGGTCGGTATCTCCGCCATGATCCTGTCGTTCACGGGCTTCTCCCTTCTGCCTTTGCCTGATGCGACGGCGATCGGCTTCGCTACGCCGCTGTTCGTGGTGGTGCTCGCCTGGCTGGTGCTGCACGAAACCGTCCGGCTCTACCGCTGGAGCGCGGTTATCGTGGGATTTTTCGGTATCCTGATCATCCTGTCGCCCCACCTGGGACAAGGCGACCTTGGCAGCAGCCAGATGATCGGGGCGGCCTGCTCGGCCCTGGCCGCGGTCTGCGCCGCCCTTGCGATGATCTTCGTGCGCAGGCTGTGCGAGACCGAGCGGACCACGACCATCGTGACCTGGTTCTCCGGCTCGGCCACGCTGCTTGCCCTGCTGACGATTCCGCTCGGGTTCGTTTTCCCGGACCAGGCCTGGGTGATGCCGGACGGAGATACAGCCTTCATCCTGATGATGGTCGGGCTTGCCGGCGGCGTCGGCCAGATCCTCCTCACCCAGAGCTATCGCTTCGCCGATGCCTCGACGATCGCACCCTTCGACTACGCCAACATGATCTGGGCCGTGATCCTGGGATACTTCGTGTTTTCGGAAATCCCTGTGTGGCAAGTCCTGGTCGGCGCGGCGATCGTCATCGCGGCGGGGATCTTCGTGATCTTCCGGGAGCATCGCCTGGGCCTTGACCGGACAAAGGCCCGTCGGGCGTCGACGCCATCGAGATCGTGATTGGTTTGATTGGCTGATGGCGCGGGTTTTCCCGCGCGTCGCATCACATGCCTGTTATGCTGAGGCGGGGAATTCGAAGTCCCTCGGCGCGAAGGGGATCAGGTTTTTAGAGCGAAGCGCCTTTGCCCATTTTTCAGCATAGCTGTGCGCGTATTGTTCCTTTTCAACATTGGGTTTGGCGAAGTACAAATCTGCCGCCAGATCCAAGTCCTCCTGAGCCAATACATCGTTTTCGTAGTGTTGCCAGTGACCCAGTTCATGAAGCAGGGTGCGATGGAGAACCGTGTTTCTGAGTGCCGTTTCCGTGAGTCGGCTGGTCGAATGCCGTTTTGTCTTTTCAAACTCATGACCGTCTTCCTTAAGACGTTCAAACTCGGCTCTGTCTTCTACGTCCAGCTTGTGGCTCCAACGCAATTTCGCACCGAGTTCCTGAGCTTCCAGGAAAATGGCGGGTCCGCGAAGATCACCGATTTCTGCGTGATAGATAAGGCGGCCCCACACCGGGCATTGCTGGCGCTGTTTGCGGGTAGGTTGCCGGAAAATGACATAGTCCAGCAAACGATGTTCATTGTCCGGGAGCATCGATAAAAGATGGATAACATCCTCGGGCGAGCAACCGTAGCTGAATCCTTCGCTGGGCCTTTCGTAAAGGATTTTGATGGTGTCGTCGCCAATCTGGTAATCCTTGACGAAGTCCGGCCGGATGCGTTCGTAGTAACAGCTGAAGTTACCATTGCTGTCCTGCCAGCTTTCTGGAATCCGCATCCTGTTGGACTGGCCGTGCCCCGATAGCGCCGTGCCGATGTTCCGGTTCCGACGTTCCGGTCTCCAGACGGGTGTTGGCATAAGATGTCTCCGGGCTTTCCGGATTTATGCCGCCAGAATTAGACGGCTCTCAGAAAGCCTTGAATGTAATGATTGTTTTCGTGTCCTGGATGCCGTCGACCGGGTGGACCTTTTCATTGACGAAATGGCCGATGTCCGTGGCGTCGTCGACATAGAACTTGACGAGAAGATCGTAGTCGCCGCTGGTCGAGTAGATCTCGCTGGCGATTTCCGCATCCGCAATCCCGTTGGCGACCTTGTAGGTCTCGCCGAGCTTGCATTTGATCATCACGAAAAACGGAATCATGGAACCCTCCAGGAGTTGGCCCGAAATCTCTCTGACCTTGGACATGGCCCATCTGAATGGCGCAGTCAATCGCACGGCCAAATTTCCGATGCTTGCAATTCATGTTCCGAGTTGTTAGCTCTCAAAACGTCTCATGGGGGTGCCCGGCGTGTCTGACCGGGCTGAGAGGCATACGGCCAACTCCTTGAACCTGATCCGGTTTGAACCGGCGGAGGGATTTGAGATGACTGTTCTGACGGCTGCGGCCACCCTGTCATCACCACATGATTTTTCGATTTCCGATCCGTGTTTCGCGGAGGATCTCTCATGACGACTCCGATGCCGGCCTTCGATTCAGGCATCGCGGCGGACCTGCTTGAGCGATTGCGGCGAAAGGCGCCCAGGGTTCACTGCATCACCAACGCGGTCGCCCAGCATTTCACGGCCAATGTTCTTTTGGCGCTGGGCGCCATCCCTTCCATGACGATTGCGCCGGAAGAGGTCGCGGCCTTCGCGGCGGGCGCCGATGCGCTGCTGGTCAATCTTGGAATGCTCGACGACACCCGAAGGGCCGCCATTCCGAAGGCTGTCGAGGCGGCAAAGGCGGCCGTAAAGCCATTCGTTCTGGATCCGGTCTTCGTCAACCGGTCTCCGGTGCGCTGTTCCTATGCGCAGGAGTTGTTGACGGCGTCTCCGACTGTGCTCAGGGCGAACCGCGACGAACTGGCTGCGCTTTATCCCGGACAGGATTCGTTTGAAGCCTTTGCCGGGACTTCCGTGACGCTGGCGATGACGGGCGCGGAAGATATGGTTGCCGGGCCGGGCGGAACCTTGCGTCTTGCCAATGGTCATCCGCTGCTTGCCAGGGTGACGGCGACCGGCTGTGCGGGAGGGGCGGTGATCGCTGCGTTTCTTTCCGTATCCGACGATCCGGTACAGGCCGCGGCCGCTGCGCTCACCGTTTTCAATGTGGCCGGCGAAATGGCGGCGGAACGGGCGAGGGGGCCGGGCACCCTGGTGCCTGAGCTTCTGGACGCGCTCTACCTGATCGATGCACCCCAAATCGCCGACAGGCTGAAACGGATCTGACCGACCGAATAATGCAGGAGAAAACCATGACCGCCATTGCGGTAACCATCGCGGGCTCCGACTCCGGGGGCGGGGCCGGTATCCAGGCCGATCTGAAAAGCTTTTCTGCCAATGGCGTCTATGGGGCAAGCGTGCTGACCGCGCTGACCGCGCAGAATACGCTTGGGGTAACCGCGATCCACGATGTGCCCGCGGATTTCATCCGGGCTCAAATGGACGCGGTCTATTCCGACCTGAAGGTGAATGGGACCAAGATCGGCATGCTGTCGCAGCCGGAGGTGATCCGTGCGGTTACCGAAAGGCTCGGTGCTCATGAGACGGGGCCGGTGGTGTTCGACCCGGTGATGGTCGCAGCATCGGGAGATCCGCTCGTTGCCGATGACGCGGTTTCCGTTCTGATCGATGTCCTTGTCCCGAAGGTGGACCTGATCACGCCCAATCTGCATGAGGCGGCCCGGATGCTCGACGGCGCCGTCGCCGACGACGAGGCGGAGATGAGCCGGCAGGCGGCGAAGCTGAAAATGCTCGGAGCGAAAGCCGTGCTCTTGAAAGGCGGTCATGGCAGCGGCGCAGAGAGCGTCGACCTGTTGTTGACCGACGACGGCGAAACCTGGCTGCGGGCGCCGCGCCACGAGACGCTCAACACCCACGGGACCGGCTGCACGCTGTCGTCGGCGATTGCCGCAGGCCTGGCGAAGGGCGAGCCGATGGAAGAGGCGGTCCGGTTGGCCAAGGCTTATATCACCGTGGCCATTTCTGCAGCAGACAACCTTCACATCGGTGCCGGCCACGGCCCGGTGCATCACTTCTTCGAGTTCTGGGAGAAATAGGATGACGGAACAGGCAAACACCAGGACGTTGTCCCGCCGGTCTGCGCTGGGATTGGCGGGAGCCGCCGCGGGGTCTGTTCTGGCGGCTCCGGCTCTTGCCGCAGACGGAGCGGCAACCATTGAATGGAAGATGGTCACCTCCTGGCCGAAGAACCTGCCCGGGCCGGGCGTGACCGCCCAGCGGATCTGCGACCGGATCACACTGATGTCGGGCGGCCGTCTGCGCGTCCGGCTCTATGCGGCCGGCGAACTGGTGCCGGCGCTCGGCGTGTTCGACGCGGTGTCGTCCAACACGGCCCACATGGGCCATACAGCCTCGTTCTTTTGGCAGGGCAAACTGCCGGCGGCCGTGTTCTTTACCGCCATCCCCTTCGGGCTGCTGCCCCTGGAGCATATCACCTGGATTGAGCAAGGCGGCGGTCAGGCGCTCTGGGACGAGCTTTACGCGCCGTTCAACATCAAGCCGGTGATGGCCGGAAACACGGGCGTTCAGATGGGGGGCTGGTTCAAGCGAGACATCAATTCGCTGGCGGACCTGAAGGGCCTGAAAATCCGGATGCCGGGGCTGGGCGGCGAGGTCATGCGCCGCCTCGGTGCGACGCCGGTCAGTCTGCCGCCGGGCGAGTTGTTCCAGGCGTTGCAGAGCGGTGTGATTGATGCGACCGAATTCCTCGGACCGTGGAGCGACCGTGCCATGGGGTTCCAGAAGGTGACCAAGAATTATTATGCACCGGGCTTTCACGAGCCGAATGGCACCGGGGAGGCGCTTTTGAGCAAGACCGCGCTCGAAGGGCTGCCTGAGGACCTGCAGGCCATCGTGCTGGAGGCCTGCAAGGCGGAAAACGGCCGTGCGCTGGCCGAGAGCGAATGGGAAAACGCGGCCAATCTTCAGGCGTTGCAGGAACAGGACGGCGTGACCGTCACGTTCTATCCTGACGACGTCCTCGACGCGCTGCGGACCACATCGGCCGAGGTTCTTGACGAGTTCGCCGCGAGGGATGCGCTGAGCGGGAAGATCTACGAAAGCTACAAGGCGGCGCTGGCGCAGCTTGCGCCCTGGTCAAACGTGTCCATCCGCCGCTTCCTGAGCGCACGGGACGGCGAGGAAGCGTAGGAGATGTGCGCCGAGCAGGATGAACCGCCCGGCGCAGGTTTTCGTCTTTCTATTCGGCTACGACCTTCTGGGTCTGCTCGCCGATGCCGGCGATGCCGAGGCGGATGTCGTCGCCGGGGGTCAGGAACTGCTGCGGCTTCATGCCCATGCCAACGCCGGGAGGCGTGCCCGTGGTGACCACATCGCCGGGCTCCAGCATCATGATCGTCGAGAGATAGGCAATCAGCGTCTTCACGGAGAAGATCATGGTCGAGGTGTTGCCGGTCTGGCGGCGTTCGCCGTTGACATCCAGGAACATGTCCAGGTTCTGCGGGTCGGCGATCTCGTCGCTGGTGACCAGAACGGGACCGAGCGGGCCGAAGGTCGGCGCGCTCTTGCCCTTGATCCACTGGCCCGTGCCGTCGATCTGCCAGGCGCGTTCGGACACGTCATTGCAGACGGTGTAGCCGGCAACATGGCCGAGCGCATTTGCCTCTGAGACCTGCCAGACCTTCTTTGAGATGATGAATGCGAGCTCGACTTCCCAGTCGAGTTTCGACGCGCCCATCGGATAGACGATGTCGTCGTTCGGGCCGTTCAGGCTGCTCGGGGCCTTGGAGAAGACGACCGGTTCCGCCGGGATCGGCAGTCCGGACTCCTTGGCATGGTCGGCGTAGTTCAGGCCGATGGCGATGAAATGGCCGGTCCGGGAAATCGGTGCGCCGAGGCGCGGCGAACCTTCCACAGCGGGCAGGCTTGCCGGGTCGATCTGTTTCAACCGCTCCAGGGTCCCGCTTTCATAGGCGGCGGCATCCAGATCGGCAATGTGGGCCGAAAGGTCTCGCAACTGGCCGGTGCCATCGATCAGGCCGGGCTTTTCGGTGCCGGCTTCTCCGTAGCGAACAAGTTTCATGTCTGTCTCTCAATCAGGTTCTGAACGGGCGTGATGCCGCGGCAGGAACTGCCCACTCAGAAGGCGGCCGGATAAAGGCCGCCGTCCAGAAGGATGTTCTGACCGGTGATGTAGCCGGCATGGACCGAGCACAGGAAGGCGCAGGTCTGGCCGAATTCCTCCGCGTTGCCGAAGCGGCCCATGGGGATTTCGGCGGCCTGGGAGGCGCGGACATCCTCGATGCTCTTGCCGCTCATCTGGGCGGCTCGTTCGAAGCCGCCGCGCAGGCGGTCGGTGTCCATCTTGCCGGGCAGGATGTTGTTGATGGTCACGCCGGTTCCGGCGATCTGGCGGCAGACGCCTGCCAAAAAGGCAGTCAGGCCGGCGCGGGCGCCGCTCGACAGGTCCAGGCCTTCGATCGGCATGCGGACCGACATGGAGGTGATGTTGACCACTCGTCCGAAGCCACGTTCCTGCATGCCCGGTACCAGCGCCTGGATCAGCTCGATCGGCGTGACCATGTTCTGGACCACGCCGTCCAGCATCGCCTCGCGGGTCAGCTCGGAAAAATCCTTGCGGGGCGGGCCGCCATTGTTGTTGACGAGGATATCCGCGTCGGGGCAGGCGTCCAGAAGGGCCTTCTGGCCGTCGCTGGTGGAGACATCGGCAGCGACGCTGGTCACGCCGACGTTGAAGCGCGCCTTTATGTCTGCCGCGGTTTTAGCCAGGGTTTCCTCGTTGCGTCCGTTCAGAACGACATCGCAGCCGGCTTCCGCCAGCGCGAACGCGCATCCGCGTCCCAGTCCGCGGCTGGATGCGCACACGATTGCCTTGCGGCCGGCAATTCCAAGATCCATCTCCGTTCCCTTCGCATATTCGGTTCGTGCCAGGATTTCCGGGACGGCACAGTGTCTTTTGCGGAGACGGATTGCAAGGGGCAGGTCACCTGGATCGGTTCTGCGGCGGTCTGACCTAAGGTTAGGAGGCGACGGCGAAGTCTGCGCGCGGTGCAGGCCAAGTTAACCGGGATCTACCCGGTTGCGGCTGAGCGTCAATTCAGGCATCCGGCGAAGTGTCATAATAGTGATACCTGAATCAAGTCTAAGGCCCTCCAATGAACGAATTGGAGTGGAAGTCATGTCAGCGCCAGACAAGTCGCGACATTACCGGGCACTGTTTATTTCGGATGTTCACCTGGGAACCCGCGGTTGCCAGGCGGATCTGCTTCTCGATTTCCTGAAGGTGAACGATGCCGAGACAGTCTATCTCGTCGGCGACATCGTGGACGGATGGCGTCTGAAGCGCTCCTGGTATTGGCCGCAGCCGCACAATGACGTGGTGCAGAAGATCCTGCGCAAGGGCCGCAAAGGAGCCCGCATCGTCTACATTCCCGGCAATCACGACGAGTTCCTGCGCGATTTCCTCGGAACCCATTTCGGTGGAGTCGAGGTGACCGACAGCATCATCCACGAGACCGCGGACGGGCGCAATTACCTGGTCATTCACGGTGACCAGTTCGACGTGGTGATCCGGCATGCCAAATGGCTCGCCTTCTTCGGCGACAAGGCCTATGTGACCGCGCTAGGCCTGAACACCTGGGTCAATGTCCTGCGCAGACGTATCGGGCTGACCTACTGGTCCCTGTCCGCCTGGGCGAAGCTCAAGGTGAAGAACGCGGTGAATTTCATCGGACGGTTCGAGGAAGCCCTGTCGGACGAAGCTCGGCGTCAAGGGGTCCATGGCGTGATCTGCGGGCATATTCACCATGCCGCGGACCGGGACTTTAATGGCATCCACTATATCAATACAGGTGACTGGGTCGAGAGCTGTACTGCCGTGGCCGAGCACCATGATGGAACCTTCGAGGTGATCAGATGGGTCAATCCGGCGCAAGCCGAAGCGGTTCCGGCTCCGGCCAAGGAACGCCCGGTCGCTGCATGACATCCATTCTGATTGTTACGGATGCCTGGCATCCGCAAATCAATGGCGTGGTGCGCTCGCTGGAGCGCACGGCAGAGGAACTGGTCGCCATGGGGGTCCGGGTCGCGTTTCTGACTCCGCAGGATTTCCGTACCCTGCCATGTCCGACCTATCCCGAAATCCGCCTGTCCCTGACCCATACCGGCACGGTGCGGCGGATGATCATCGAACATGCCTGCGATCATCTGCATATCGCAACCGAGGGACCTCTTGGCCTGATGGCGGCATCCGCCGCACGCAAGCTCGGTCAGCCGTTCACGACCAGCTATCACACCCGCTTTCCCGAATATGTCTCCGCTCGGCTGCCGGTCCCGCTTTCCTGGTCCTATAGCTGGCTCCGGAGGTTCCATAATGCCGGGGTTGGCTGCATGGTCGCGACCCGGTCGCTGGAAGACGATCTGCGCGCGCGGGGTTTCAACAACCTGATGCGCTGGTCGCGCGGGGTCGATGAGACGATCTTCAAACCCTATGGCGACTCCGTGCTGCCTGCTGATCTGCCGAGGCCGATCTTCATGAATGTCGGCCGGGTCGCCGTTGAAAAAAACATCAAGGCTTTTCTGGATCTCGATCTGCCGGGCACCAAGGTGGTGGTGGGCGCAGGGCCTCAGCTCGAATCCTTGAAGCGCGACTATCCGGAAACCCATTTCACCGGACCGAAAGTTGGAGAAGATCTGGCGCGCCACTATGCCTCGGCCGATGTCTTCGTGTTCCCGTCTCTGACGGACACCTTCGGCAACGTGCTCCTGGAGGCATTGGCCTGCGGGGTGCCGGTTGCGGCCTATCCGGTGATGGGCCCGCTCGATGTGATCGGCGATACCGGGGCAGGGGTGCTTTCCGACAACCTGCAGGAAGCGGCGCTTGCCGCGCTGGACGTTCCCAGAGACCATTGCCGAAAAATGGCTTTGAACTACACATGGGCCGCAAGCGCCCAGCAGTTTCTCGACAATGCCCGGCTTGCCCGGGACAGGGACGCTGTCGCCGCTGCGGCTTAAGCCCGTCGGTTTTCCAATCGCCTGAATGGTGCTAGATCTTGATGTAGCCGGTCTTTCTGGCCGGGGGATTCTCTCATCTGTTCAGGAAAAGCGATCATGACCGACTGCGTGTCGCGCGCCGATATCGATGCTGCCCGGAAGCGCCTGGAACCCCATGCCGTCAAGACACCCTTGCTGCGGTTTCCGGTCCTGGACGAAGCGGTCGGCGCAACGGTCCTGGTCAAGCCGGAAAGCCTGCAGAGAACGGGATCCTTCAAGTTTCGCGGGGCCTTCAACCGGATCAGTCAGATCCCGGAATCCGACAGGTCCAGGGGCGTTGTGGCCTGTTCGTCGGGCAATCATGCACAGGGCGTGGCTGCCAGTGCCAAGATTCTCGGAATTCCGGCGACGATCGTCATGCCGGAGGATGCGCCGGCGATCAAACTGCAGCGGACGCGGGATTACGGGGCGACCATCGTCACCTATGACCGGTCGAGCGAGGACAGGGACGCGATTGCCACCGAAATCTGCACCAGGACCGGTGCCGTTCTGGTGCATCCTTACAATGACCCGCAGGTGATTGCCGGACAGGGAACGGTCGGAGCCGAAATCGCGGAACAGGCAAGGGACCTGGGCGTTCTGCCGAATGTGGTGCTGGCCTGTACCGGCGGCGGCGGTCTGTCGAGCGGGATTGCGCTGGCCCTGGAAAGCGATCTGCCCGATGCCGTGTTTCAGACGGTCGAGCCGGAAGGCTTTGACGATTACGCGCGCTCGCTTGCCTGTGGAACGCGGATTGCCAATGACAGGCTGTCAGGATCGGTCTGCGATGCCCTCATGTCGGCTATGCCGGGGGAAAACGGTTTTGCAATTCTGAAGCGTCTTGGTGTTCAGGGGCTGACGGTTTCGGATGACGATGTCCTTGCCGCCGTAGCGTTTGCCTTCACGGAACTGAAGCTTGTGGTCGAGCCGGGCGGAGCGGCGGCACTCGCCGCGGTCTTGTCCGGGAAGATCTCCACAGCGGGAAAGGTTATCGCCGTGGTGCTTACCGGCGGGAATATAGATCCTTCCATGATGCAGAGGGCGCTTGATAATAAGGGTTTCTTGTAAAATACATCGCAAAAAAGTTTTGTTTTCCGTTTTTGAAGATATTTCATAAATATGATTTTTATCACTTTGCGTAATTTCAAAGTGAAGATATGTATATTATTAATATGTAGGGATTAATCCAATTTTTTATCTTCATTTCAGTGGCTTTTCCCGACTGTATATCCTTTGATTTTCTTTTTGCTTCGCAATTCATTCGCTGAAATTAACTAAAGAATAAATATTGATGAGCTAAAGCCCTGCAGCAATGGTCGGTCGGCTTGTCGGGTTCTTTACAGATATTTCCCGTCTTTGATCTGGCCGGCGATCGCGGATATCGGAAATCGGCCAGGCTGACCTACCCCCTGGCTTAGTTGCACGTATTTTTATGAGGAAGTGATGTCGGACCAAGGCATTCATGATCGCGTCAGGTTTTTAAAACTCTCCAGTGAGGACTATGAGATCGCCCGCTCAGTCTGGCCGTTTGTGAAGAGCAATCTGAAGCCGGTTCTCGAGGCTTTTTACGCCCATGTGGAAACGGTTCCCCATCTGGCCGGTCTCGTGGGCAAGGACCATTCGCGGCTTATGGCGGCGCAGGAGCGGCACTGGGAAAACCTGTTTACCTCCGGCGTCAGCGCTGAATACATGGAGAGCGCACAGCGTATCGGGCTTGCCCATGTGCGCATTGGTCTGGATCCGACCTGGTATATCGGCGGCTATTCCTTCTTCCTGAGTAATCTGATTAGCCTTTTTCAGCGGAAATACCGCTTTTCTTCCAGCAAGTCGGCCAAGGTGCTGCAGTCGATTACCAGGCTCATCATGCTGGATATGGATGTCGCCATCTCCACCTACCACGACAAGATGATCGCGGACGCGGAAGCCCGCGAAGAGGGCATCCGGCAGGCGATCCACGATTTCGACGGCGTCATGACTGAGGCGATGTCATCCTTCGGATCCGCTTCGAACGATATGGCCCAGACGTCGGAAAAACTTCTGTCAGCGGCAACCGACATCAACCAGCGCATGTCCAGAATGGAGCATTCCTCCGGGGAGACGGCAAACGGGGTTCAGTCGGGCGCCGCCGCTACGGAAGAAATGACCAGTTCAATCGAGGAAATCGGACGCCAGGCGGCCATGTCCAGCAGCGTGGCCCAGAAGGCGGTCGACGGTGCGCAAAAAACCAATCAGTCGGTTCAGGAACTGGCAACCGTTGCCGAGAAGGTCGGCTCTGTGATCGGTTTGATTTCGGAAATCGCGGAACAGACCAATCTTCTGGCCTTGAATGCCACCATTGAAGCTGCCCGGGCCGGCGAGATGGGCAGGGGATTTGCCGTCGTCGCCGCGGAAGTGAAGGACCTCGCCGGGCAAACGACCAAGGCGACCGAAGAGATTACCGACCAGATTGCCGCGATTCAGCGCGCGACGCGGCAATCGGCGCGCGATATCGAGGAAATCACGGAAACCATCAACCAGGTTTCGGAGATCGCGACCAATATCGCGTCTGCCGTCGAAGAGCAGACGGCGGCGGCTTCCGAGATCTCGCAGAATGTTCAGATTGCAGCGTCCGGTGCCCGGGACTTCTCCCAGGAAATCATGGCCGTGCGGAGCACTTTGGGTGAATCGGAACACTCCGCCGGTAATGTGTCGGAAATGTCCGGCCATTTGAAAAGCCATGCCGAGCGCCTGGAGCTGGAAGCCAGGTCCTTCTTCAGCAAGGTCCAGGCCCGGTAACCCGAACGGGCAATCCTCGGTCGACAACGACACAAAAAAAGGCGCCTTGGTTTCGGCGCCTTTTTGGTGTTCGGAACGAAGTCAGATCAGTTGAACAACGCTTGCCGTTCGGCCTCTGACAGATCTTCCAGCGGATCCTTGGCTTCCGCTTTGGCGCCTTCTTCTTCGGCCTGCTCCCAATCTGCATCGGCGGCGGCTTCGGTCGCTTCCGCGTCGAACAGCTTGTCGATTGCCTCTTCGTCGAGGACTTCGGCATCCAAATCGGACTCCGCTTCGGACGTTTCGACAGGCGGAATATCGTCGTCTGCTGCCGCTTCCGCCATCGAAACGTCTTCGCCGTCGTCTGAGGCGTCCGGTCCGAACATGTCGTCGATCGCGGCGGCGTCCATCACGTCGTCGGCGCCGTCGTCCGCAGCCATGAGGGCTTCGATGTCGGCTTCGCTGGCAACCGATTCGTTCGCGTGGCCAGCATCCGGCTGGATGTCGGCTTCGGAGGGCGCGGAATGAGCCTTGCGCGTTTCCTCCATGGCGGCGTCCAGAACGTCTCCGGAAACGGCCATCAGTTCGTCGACGTTGGTCTGGCTGACGCCCTTGCCTTCCATCTGCGGCCCGTTCAGCAGATGGGCGTCGGGTCGGGTGTCTTCCGGGCCGGCGGTGTCGTCGGCTTCGTGATCCTCGATCCCCCAGATGCTGATCATCAGGTTGATGCGGCTTTCCAGGTAACGCAGAACCTGCACCACCTTCGTGGTCCGCTGGCCGGTCAGGTCCTGGAACGAGCAGGCCATGAAGATCTCGGTTGCCTTGGCATCGATATCGTCGCAGACGCTGTCTTCGGCCCCCTGTTCGCGGAGCGTCCAGGCTTTTTCCTGGATCTGCTCGGCCGCTTCCAGGATCGACTGGGTCGCGCCTTCGGTCTGGGTTACGATCGCGTCGAGTTCGTGCGAGGCGTCGGTAAAGCGGTTGGTGTGCTCGCCTTCCTGCTTGATATTGGCGATTTCGAGCTTGGTGCGCTCGATCGCGTCATGCATTTCGGCAATATCCAGCCGGATCCGGTCCAGGTCCGGAACCTTCCGCTGCCGGGTCATGCTATTCTCAAGGCGGTGAATCGCTGCGAGAATTTCCTGCGTTTCCGGCGTCTGGTTGCGCTTTACAAACTCGGCCAGGAACCGTCTGCCCCGATCGGACTCCATAAGCGTCTGCTCAAGGGTCCGGTACTCGAGCTCTCCGATTGATTCCGGCTCCGTCTGTGCTTCCTGAGTCTGCATCTGAATCTTTTCTCAGCTTGCCATGGGTCACAAATAGCCGTAACTCGGACGACTTCCCGATCAGCCTAAAGGCACAATCGTTAACATTGCTTTAGGCGGTCCGACGGATTGAAGAATTATGCCAGAAACAAAGACAGGCCTTCCGGGATGGGTCGGCGCTTTATTTGCCAGCCATTTTCTCGGATTCGGCCTTTTTCTGCCGTTCTTTCCGCTTGTCTTGGAGGCGCGCGGTTTAACTGTCGATGAAATTGGTTTTGTCCTTGGCCTCAGCACCGTTGTCCGGATTGCGGCCAATCCGGTCCTGACGAACCTGTCCGACAGGAGTGGTCGGCGCCGGATCTCCATTTTTGCCTATTCCGTTTTGAGCGGACTGTTCCTTGGCGGATTTGCCGCCACCAGCGGCATCACCAGCGCCTGGGTGATGGTTGCCGGCCTGATGGCCTTCTGGTCGCCCATCGTTCCGTTGTGCGACGCCTATGCCCTGGATGTCGCCCGCAACACAGGGGCGGACTATGCGCGTATGCGGCTATGGGGATCAGTCGCCTTCGTGGTCGCCAACCTGGGTGGCGGCTGGCTGGTTTCTGTGGGGAGCCCGCTGCTCCTGGTTGCCGGTCTTGCTGTGAGTGTCCTGTCGACCGGGGTCGTTGCCATCTGCCTGCCCGGACAGACGTCCCGCCACGAAGAGGAGCAAGCCGAGCCGGACAAACCGGTAGCCGTGTTCAGATCACCCTGGTTTGTGGCAGTCCTGTGGATCGGCGGGTTGCTGCAGGCAACCCACGCCGCCTATTACGGCTTTAGTACGCTCTACTGGGTAAATGCCGGCATCGACAAACTGTCGATCGGCTTTTTGTGGGCGATCGGGGTCGTGGCCGAGATTGCCCTGTTTTTTGCCGCCAAGCGCCTGAACCCGCACTTCGGCCCTCTCCAGTTCCTGATGATCGCGGCGGGTGGCTCCATCGTTCGCTGGGGCCTGTTTCCCTTCGCCGAGGATCTGGCGGCGATTGCGGTTCTCCAGATCCTGCACGCGATTTCCTTTGGGGCGGCCCATCTTGGTGCGGTCAGCCTTCTGTCGAAGGTCGTGCCGCGGAAATGGTCCGCCACAGGACAGGGGCTTTTGTCGACGTCCAGCGGGCTGCAGCTTGCGATCGGTCTGGCCATTTGCGGACCGCTCTACAATCTCAATCCCGGCTATCCGTTCTGGGTCATGGCCCTGGCCGCGGGTGTGGCGCTTGCTGCGCTTCTGATCCTGCGGCCTCTGCTTGCTGAAAAACTGCAGGCGGCAGAGCGGGCCTGATTTGTCGGTAAAAAGGATTGCCCGACCGGCTCAGCCCCAGAGAGCCGGTTCGGGCGGGTAAAGCAGGCTGCCTTCGAATTTCAGTCCCGGTTCACGGTCCTGCGTTAACAGCAGCGGGCCGTCGAGATCCACGTAGTCTGCAGTCTGTGCCAGCAGCATGGCGGGTGCCATGGCAAGCGACGTGCCGAGCATGCAGCCAATCATGGTCTTGAACCCGTGTGCCCGTGCGTCCTCCAGAAGCAGGAGGGCTTCGGTCAGCCCTCCGGCCTTGTCGAGCTTGATGTTCACCGCGTCATAGCGCTTGCGCAGGGTGGCTAGATCCTTGCGGGTATGCAGGCTTTCATCCGCACAGACGGTGACCGGGCGCTCCAGGCGCTCCAGGGCGCCGTCATCGTTCGCCGGCAGCGGCTGTTCGATGAGTTCGACGCCGGTTTCCAGGCAGGCGGCCATGTTTTCGGCAAAGCAGCTTTCGTTCCAGGCTTCGTTGGCATCGATGATCAGACGTGCATCGGGGGCATTGGCGCGCACGGCGCGGATGCGTTCCGGATCGCCGGATCCGGCGAGCTTGACTTTCAACAAAGGCCGGGAGGCCGCCTTGCGGGCCGCCTCCGCCATGGTCTCGGGCGTGCCGACGCTGATGGTGTAGGCGGTCGTGACCGGCTTCAGCGCGGCCAGGCCTGCGAGATCCGCTGCCGTTTTCCCCGACTTCTTCGCTTCAAGATCCCAGAAGGCGCAGTCGACCGCGTTGCGGGCCGCACCTGCGGGCATTGCGTCCTGCAGCTCCGCCCGGGTCAGTCCGGCTTCAATGTCGGGGGCGATCGCCCTGATCTGGTCGGCCACGGTATCGAGGCTTTCGCCGTAGCGGGCGTAGGGAACGCATTCGCCGTGAGCCCGGACGGAGCCGTCGCTCAGGATAACGACGAGGACTTCGGCGTGGGTGCGGCTGCCGCGGGAAATGGCGAACCCGCCCGCGATCTCGAAACGTTCGGTTTCCAGGCTGACGGAGATGCTCATGGGGCACCGTATTCCGATACGATCTGATCGACGATTGCGTCCATGCCGAAGCGGACCGGATCGGTGGCCGGCAGTCCGTGTTCCTCGCCAATCTTGGCCAGATAGCCCCAGGCTTCTGATTCGCCCATGGCGGCGGTATTCACCGCGATTCCGATGCAATGGATGTCCGGATTGGTCAGCTTGCCGCATTGGATGGTCAGGTCGATAACCTGCTGAATGCTCGGCAGGGGCGTCTGCACGCCGCGCATGTTGGTCCGGGTGGGTTCATGGCAGACGATGAAGGCATCGGGCTGGGACCCGTGCAGAAGACCCAGCGTCACGCCGGCAAAGGAGGGGTGGAACAGGGATCCCTGACCCTCGATGATCTGCCAGTGGTCGTCATCGGTTGCGGGCGAAATCCATTCGGCCGCTCCGGAGATGAAATCGGCGACGACTGCGTCCAGCGCCACGCCACGGCCGGAGATGAAGACACCGGTCTGGCCGGTGGCGCAGAAGCTGCTCTTGTAGCCGCGCTCGACCATTGCCTTGTCCATGGCAAGGGCGGTGTATTTCTTGCCGACCGAGCAGTCGGTTCCGACCGCCAGGATCCGCTTGCCGCTGCGCTTGGTGCCCTTGCCGGTGGCAAAGGTCTCGTTGGAGTGGCGGGCATCGTAAAGGTTCCGGCCGGTCCGTTCCGCGGCTTCGCGGATGGCATCGACGCTTGCGAGGCGGACATGCAGACCGCTGGCGACATCCATGCCGGCTTCAAGCGCCTCAACGATCGACGAGACCCAGTGTTCGGGCAGGCGTCCGCCTGCATTCACGGCGCCGACGATCATCGTCTTTGCCCCTTTTTCGGCCGCATCGGCGATGGTTATGTCGGGCAGGCCCGTGTCCGCTACGCAGCCGTCCAGACGATTCTGGCCCAGGCACCAGTCCTTCCTCCAGTCGACGATGCCGGTGGCCGTCTTGGCCGCCAGCGCATCGGGAACGTCTCCGAGAAACAAAAGATAAGGATGCTTGATTTCCATGGTGTATATTTCCGGTTTTGGGGCGGAACCGTCCGGTAATCGGGTATTTTGATCACGCTCGCGTGCCAATTTCCGATTGTCGTCCGGTTCAGGGGGCCCATGTCTGGACGATGAACTCTGCTCTCAGGTATAGGAGGGAGTGCATCCGAGCGACAAGGGGGTCATGCAGCCTCAATGGCATTCCTGGATAAAATTATCCCTCCGGCGTTCAGTCTCGACGGGTCGGTTCCCGGTCGGAAGACCTTGGCGCTGACCGGCGACTGGACGGTCAATTCGGCAGAAAGTGCTGAAAAACTTCTCGGATCCATTGATCTTGCTCCGGAGCAGTTCGTTTGTATCGACATTTCCAGGATCGGTAGCCTCGACACCAGCGGCGCGTGGCTGGTGCACCGTTTTCGCGGCGCGCTTGAATTCGGCGGCAAGCGCACCGAGTTGATCGGCCTGGACGAAAAGCGCAAATCCCTGTTCCACGAACTGGAAAAGCATCATCCGCCGCGTTGGAAGCCGGAGCGCTCGCGGTTCTCGGTCATCGGTTTTCTCGAGGCGACCGGTCGTGTCGGGGTCGATGTCGTCAAGGACTCGCTGGCGATGCTGAACATCCTCGGCACGCTCGGCGCCGTTCTCGCAACGGTTCTGCCACATCCGAAACGCCTGCGGAGCATATCGGTCGCGGTGCAGTTCGACCGATCCTGCATCGGCGGCGTTCCGATCGTTGCCCTCATGAGCTTCCTGATCGGTGCGATTATCTCGCAGCAGGGTGGCTTCTATCTGAAACAGTTCGGGGCTGACGTTTATGTGGTGGATCTGGCCGGTATTCTGATCCTGCGGGAGATGGGCGTAATCCTGACGGCGATTATGGTGGCCGGCCGGTCCGGTTCCGCCTTTACTGCGGAACTGGGTGCAATGCGCATGCAGGAGGAGGTCGACGCCCTGCATGTGATCGGCATGAGCGTGACCGAAGTTCTGGTCCTGCCGCGCATTCTCGCGCTGATGATCGCGCTGCCGATCCTCACCTTCATTTCGGACATCGCGGCCCTGATCGGTTCCGGCCTGGTTACATGGGCCTATCTGGACATACCGCCGCAGGCCTTTCTCGTTCAGCTTCAGGCGGCGATCTCGACAAAAACCCTGATGATCGGCCTCGTCAAAGCGCCGTTCATGGCGCTGATCGTCGGTCTGATCGCCTGTGTGGAAGGATTGAAGGTCGAAGGTTCGTCGGAATCGCTCGGCCGTCACACGACCATGTCGGTTGTGAAAGCCATTTTTCTGGTTATCGTGGTGGACGGCATTTTCGCCATCTTTTTCGCAGCCATTGGTGTTTAGAGCGGGTTTTCATGTCCCTTGCCGAAGAAACCATAGACGACACCGCCGATCAGGAGCCAGGCAGCGGCGATGACATCATCCTGTCCGCCAAGGGTGTGACCGTCGGTTTCGGCAGCAAGATCATCCTTCAGGATGTCGACCTCGATGTCCGGCGCGGCGAAATCTTAGGATTCGTCGGCGGTTCGGGAACGGGCAAGTCGGTCCTGATGCGGGCGATTCTCGGCCTGACGCCCAAGCAGGCCGGTACGATCAGTGTTTTCGGTCATAATCTGACGAGTGTTACGCCTGCGATCCGCAAGTCCATCGAAAGGCGCTGGGGGGTGTTGTTTCAGCAAGGCGCCCTGTTTTCGGCTCTCACGGTGAAACAGAATATCCAGGTGCCCATGCGCGAGCACCTCAGGCTGTCGCCGCAGCTGATGGACGAGCTGGCGCTTTTGAAGCTCGAACTGGTCGGTTTGTCTCAGGACGCGGCCGACAAGTTGCCGTCGGAGCTCTCGGGCGGCATGATCAAGAGGGCAAGTTTGGCGCGTGCGCTTGCACTTGATCCGGATTTGGTGTTTCTGGACGAGCCGACTTCGGGTCTTGACCCGATCGGTGCGGCTGCATTTGATGAATTGATTAAGAATCTCAGCGATACGCTCGGTTTGACAGTCTATATGGTAACGCACGATCTGGACAGCCTGCATTCCATCTGCGACCGGATAGCCGTTCTGGCGGACAAAAAGGTTTTGGCGATCGGAACTCTGGACGACATGATGAAAAACGACCATCCCTGGATCAAATCCTATTTCCAGGGCACGCGCGCCTTGCGCCGAATCTGAGGGCCGTATCATGGAAACCCGGGCGAACTATATCCTGATCGGCAGCTTCATGATGGCGGTGCTCCTGGGCTCTTTCCTGTTCGTCTATTGGCTCGCCGTCACCGCGGAATCCCGGGAAAACGTCTTCGTGAGGATCATCTTTCCGGCGCCCGTCACCGGCCTGCCCATCGGCGGGCAGGTGCTTTTCAACGGGATACCGATCGGGAATGTCAGCGCGCTGGATTTCGATCCGCAGAATCCGAAAGTCGTCGTTGCGACCGTGCGTGTGAAACCGAACACGCCGCTCAGGACCGACACGACGGCTTCGCTTAATTTCACCGGCTTGACGGGTGTTGCCTATGTGGATCTGAACGGCGGCAGCCTGGATGCGCCGTTGCTGATCAAGCGGGATTCGGATGAGGTCCCGGTCATGCATGCCGAACGATCCCTGTTCGACGATATCGTCAGCGGGGCGCGGGATGTGCTGAAGGAAGCCGATTCGGCACTGAGCAGCATTGACGGGTTCCTGAAGGAAAACAGTCCGACGGTGACGAAAACATTGAAGAACGTGGAGGAATTCTCCTCCGCACTGGCCGCCAATTCCGCAGGCGTGTCCGACTTCATGGCAAATCTGTCATCGGTTTCCAAGGCTTTGACCGGACTTTCCGGGCGTATGGAGAAGCTGGTCGATCAGGGTGAACGGATCCTGGCCGCGGTTCCCTCCGACGATGTCACCAATATCGTCCAGAATGTCTCGTCGTTTTCCGACAGCCTGGCCAATGCGCGCCAGAGCATCGAAACGATCATGGCGGAAGCCGAGACGGCGGCAAAGGACCTGAAAACCTTCACCGGCGGCTTGAACAGCAGCCTGGAAGACGTTCAGAAAATCGTCAGGGCGGTCGATCCGGAGGACATCAGGAAGACGGTGCAGGGGGCTGCGGCGATCGGGGAACTGCTTGAAAAGCGCAGCCCGGAGATCGACAGCCTGATTGCGTCCACGTCGTCGACCATGGATAACATCAGCGAAATATCGGGAACCATCCGAGACCGCAAGGAAGCGATCTCCGAGGTTATCAAGAGCACCAACAGGGTGATAGGCAAGGTCGACACGTTCGTGACGCGTGGCAACGAGCTTGCCCAGGCAATCGATCCGGACCGGGTGTCGAACATCGTGGCCAATGTGGATACGTTCAGCACGGGGCTGAACAGCACGCTTGGCAACGTCGACCAGATCGTCGCGAATATCGATCCGCAAAAGGTGGGTGAGGCGGTCGACGGAGCCGCTGCGGTGGTGTCCAACATCAACGCGCAGAAAGAGCAGATCAACGAGATCATCGCTTCGACGAAATCCACGATCCAGAATTTCGAGGCTTTCTCGGCTACCGTGCGGGGTGAGGACGATCGAATCGTGGGGCTGGTCGATGATGTGCGCGCCGCCGCCAATGCGTTCACGCAAACGCTCACCGACGCTGACGGTATCCTGAAAGCCGTGGACCCGGATCAGGTGTCGACTATCGTCGGCTCTGTTGCCAATGTCACGGGCGGTCTGTCGGAGAATAAGGAAAGTATCGACGCCATGATCGCCTCGGCCCGAACCGCCGCGGCCAATGTGGAAAAGATGACGAACGACCTGTCGCAGCGCACGCCTGATGTCGACCAGATCATTACCGACGCAAAGCAAATGACCGCGACGCTGAATGCGACATCCACACGTATCCAGGGGATAGTGGATCAGGTCGGAACCATGGTCGAGGGTGACGGCGAAGGCCTGATTGTGGAGGCGACAAAGGCGGCAACGGCCATTCGCAAGGTGGCCGAAGCCTTTGAATCGCGAGCCGATTCGATTGCCGGAGGCTTGTCGAAGTTTGCCAACCAGGGCTCCGCGGACTTTGTCGCTGCGATGTCGCAGGTCAATCGGACACTTGTCTCGATCCAGCGCGCGGTGGAAAGTTTCGACCGGAATCCGAACCGGATACTCTTCGGCGGTGAAGCAGTGCCGACCTACACGGGCGGCGGACACAGAAGATAAACGGTGGCCGGACACACGGTGTAAGGCTGCAGAATGGCGTAGGGGGCTATTGAAGGCATGAGTAGCGGATCGGCACATATCAGCCGAAGGCGGTTCCTGGGCGTTTGCGGGGCCGGTCTGACGGTTGCCGGCTGCGCCAGCTCAGGCCCTACCGCGCTTTACGGCATCGACGCGGCCAATGTCCCGACAGGCGGGAAGCGCCAGAAGAGCAAGCAGGTTCTGGTGCCACGGCCGCGGGCTCTGAAGGCGCTGGATACCGAATATATCGCCGTGGTCGACAAAGGCCCTGTCTACAGTTACTTCCCGAAGGTCGCATGGGCCGATACCCTGCCCAGCGTGGTTCAATCAAAGATCGTCCAGACCCTGGAAAACACCAATCGCCTGCGCGGCGTCGGGTTCCCGGGCGAAGGCTTGCTGATCGACTATCAGTTGCAGACGGATCTCAGGGCCTTCGAATTTCATATCGACGGCACCGACAGGGGCGTCGTTGTGATCGCCGCCAAGCTGGTCAATGACCGGAACGGCCGCACGATCGCCAACAAGGTTTTCCGCGCGGAAGTCACCTCGGGAGGAACCGGTGTCGATCAGGCAGTTGCCGCAATGAACAGCGCCGCCGACAGGGTTTTCTCCGAAATGGCGCTTTGGATCCTGACACGGGTCTGAGCGGTTTGCCTTCGGCGGAATGACCGGGCAGACGCCCTCTTCAACAACAGGCTTTGGTGTAGGCGTCACACCGTCGTTTTCTTCGAACGGGAACGGCCGGGATCTTACAAGCAGGCATATCCATGAATGTAGGAGCGGCGCAATAGTCTGACGCTTCGCCCTCTGTCTAGGCAAGGCCGAGAGGGGGCTTCGGGATATGGCTGTTTCTCCTGGAGCCAAACTCGTAGAGCCTGACGACGCGCCGGAGATGCCGATCTATATGCTTTGCCGTAGAAGGTTCGTCGGATTATTCACGGTCATGGCAACTTGGTGGAGCATCCGCGGCAGGGCGGCATGGAAGCGATACGTACGGACGCGCCTTTTGCGGTCGTTGTAGCGGATTATCCATTTCGTGGCCGACTGTCAGAGAAGGCGGTTCAAAAGGAAGTCCGCGCGGGCATGAACATCGGTCCTGGGCAAAACGATAACCTCATATCCGAGATCCTTATAGGCGACGTACAGCCTTTCGTATTCCTCGACGGCTTCATCCAAACCGTTCCGTCTTTCGCTATCCGTGACGAAGATTTCCGGCCAGGGTGGCGTCAAAAAGACTTGCCGGTGATAGCGATCCGTTTTTCCCAGGGTGTTGGCCGCGGCTATGCCTGTCGCATGTTCCAGAGCGACTGCCGCATCGATAAGGCTACGGTCAAAGAAGACCCATCCATCGACGTCCTTCGCGCTCTCACGGTCCTTGGAGGCCATGTCGATGGCGCGTCGAGCGAAGGCTTCCAGGTCGACCCAGGGAAGCGCGCCGCCGTCGCCGCGCATTTCCTGCGAAACGATCCTGCGGCCGGGCTCTTCGACTGTCTCAAAACCTCGTCGTTTCAGTTCCGCTGTCAGCGTGGATTTTCCTCCACCCGAATATCCCGACAGGATGACATGTCGGCTGGAGGTTCCATTCGTCTTCATCTGCTTGTCCTCAGACAATAGGTTATCGCCCTGTGCTCTAATTCAAGTGTGAATTTATGAAAGGCCGCTTCAGGTGACCGGTCATGCAATAGCCATTTCCGGGCGCGGCAATTGTTGAGCGGAGGACCTTCATCGTCGATCCGGCGATTGTATGGTCGCAAACACGGTCCGGTTTCCCGGTCGGAGGAATAACCGTCTCAGATTTCGTATCCGAGGGATGGTTTTTTATCCAAAGACAGGCAATTCATGCATTCTTTTGTTGCCTAACCGCCCGGCTCAAGCGACACTTAGTTCCAAATGTAACTAACAGGCGACGTCCTGGCGTTGCGGACTGCGGATTCGCGGACCCGGCCGGCGGAACGACCTGGAACAGGAGGGAGTGCTTCCAGTGGGGCGAGGGCGGACATGAACGGACAGGTATCGGTTTCTGAGGAGGTCCGGTTCGATCTTCAGTCATTTCTACCGTACCGGATCCGCGTTTTCTACACCGATGTGACGAGCACGCTGTCGGAAATCTACATTCGCGACCACGGGCTAACACCTTCAGAATGGCGCTCCATGGCTATCGTCGGCGCGACCGGCAGAATGCCGGCAACGGAAATCGTTGAACGCTCCAGTATGGACAAGGTGTCCGTCAGCCGGGCCGTGAAGAAAATGCACGAACGGGGTCTTCTGGAAAAGACCAACAATGCCGAAGACGGGCGGAGTTCGTTGCTCAGTCTTTCCGAAAAGGGCCGGGCCATCTATTTCGATCTCGTGCCCAAGATGCTGGCCGCGGAGGCACGCATGTTCGACGGGGTGAGCGAGGAGGAGATTTCCGCCTTCGTCGCGATCATGGCAAAGGTGCGCAAGAACCTGCAAAAGGCGTAGTGTCCGTGCCTTGAGGTTCAGTCGACGCTTTCTACCCGTTCGGGGAGGGAATAGGCCTCCCATTTGCTTCGCGGGATTTCCGATCCGACCGCAAATTCGAACGCGATCACGGATTTCATGTCGGGCGCGGTCTGGCATCTGAAGCGGATTTCAAACCAGCTGTTGCCGTCGTGAAAGGCGCCGCCGTCGGCTTCGATCGCCTGGCGGCCGGTCAGCCGCACGTCGGACTTTGCGTAGGCAACCAGAAAATTCGGCTTGAAGCGGGGATTCCAGCGATGGACCTGTTCCATGGCTTCGAGATTGCACAACTGGATGATCCGATCCTCGCTCACAAGCTGACGCAGGCGCATTTTCGCCTTCCGGCTCTTGGGATTGTCCAGGATGGCGGCGGCATAGAGCTGCGTGGCGGGGATCATACCATCCGGCGTCTCCAGCCGAGCGGTTCGGGTTTGCGCTCCGGTATTGTCCGAAGAGGCGGTTGAGGGAGGTGCAGCTTCTGTCCGTTCTGCCGGTGTCATGTCTTCCGGCATGGCTTCGAGGTTCGGGGGCGGGATGACAGGCAAGGGGGCAGGGGGGATGATTTCGACCGCTATACCCTTGACGACCTCCGGTCGGGGGAGCTGCTTCAAGGGGTTCAGGCCAAGCGCTGTTGCGGCGAGGACATGAACAATCAGAGCGATGCCAGCCCAAAGCCAGATCGTCCTGTCCTCATCGAAGAGCGCCAGAGTCCGCATGCCCGGAGCGACCTGTCCTCATGGTTCCGCTGTTTTCGGAAAATTGGAAAACGAGCCCGCCGGTATCCCTGCTCCGGCTGAAAGGTGCCGAGACAGGATGAGGGGGTGATCAGGGCATAAAAAAGGCGGCCATGGGGCCGCCTTTTCCGTGTTTGGTGATTTTTTCCGTCTTAATCGAGACGTCCGCTGGCGTGGGCCAGCATGGTGTAGACCTTGCCGGTATCCGACGTCAGGTAGGTCTGGCCCAGCATGTTGTCCCGATCGTTGCGCGAAACCTGGGCGAGCAGCTGTTCGAAGTCGGCCACGTAACGTTCCACGGCGGTGCGGAATTCCGGATCGCGGGAATATTTCTGACTGATTTCATCGAAGGTCTGCTGACCCTGCAGGGTGTAGAGGCGGCGGGTAAAGACGTGCCGCTCGCCCCGCTTGTAGCGGTCCCACAGGTCGACGAAGGTTTCGTGATCAATGGCCCGGGCAATGTCCACGGACAGCGAGTTCAGGCTTTCCACCGTGTTCAGGGATGCGCGTTCCTGGGTCGGAGAGGCATTTTCCTCATCGCGCGAGGCACGGCGCAGCAGGTCGGACACCCAGCCCTTGCCGGCACCCTGCGGTTCGCTTGCCTGCGACGGCCGGCGCGGCGCTTCGCTCTGCCGCGACGGCGCGGAGGGCCGCGGAGCCGGCTGGCTCGGAGCCTGGGACCGGCTCGGAACCTGGAAGGCGGGAGCGGGTGTTGCGGCTTGCGGGGCGGGTGCCGCCGAAGCGGTGGCCGAAGCGGTGCGTTCCTGCGGCCGCGAGATGTCGAGCGCATTGGACTGTCTTGCGACGATGTCGGACAGTTCGGTCAGCGCCCGGATCTGCTCGTTGACGACCTTGCGCAGGGCCGCGGTGGATTCTTCCGCTTCGTCCGGCAGGTTCAGGACGCCCTGTTTGAGCTCGTTGCGGGTGGCTTCGAGTTCGCGGTGGACGTCGCGGGCCGTGTCGCGCATGCGCATCGCGGCCTCGTTGAAGCGTTCGGACGCATCGGAAACCGTGCGTGACATCTCCGACATGATGTCGTCCTGAGCGGAGCGGATCGCATCGCGCGCCTTCTGGCCTTCCATGCCGGCGGTGAGGCGCATGGATTCGAACTGCTCGGTGACCTGCTTGGTGGCCGCTTCAGCCGCCGCGCTCAACATGCCTGCGGCTTCGCGGGCCTTGTCGTCGGCTGTCTCCAGCGTCTGCGACAGGGTCTCGGTGAAGGACCGCATGAGCTTGTCGACGGCTTCCGTCTTGGTCAGCAGCGTGTCGGCGACCTCCTCGATGGCGGTCTTGCGTTCGGAGACACGGCCCTCGACGGAGCGGTTGGTGTCTTCCAGATAGCGGGCCGCGGAGGTCAGTTCTTCCGTCTGGCTGCCGAACTTTTCGGTCAGGTTGCGGATGTCGGCGAGCGTGGTCATGACCACATCGCGTAGCGCATCCGTCTGTTCGCCGATCAGGCCGGTCGTGCTGGTGGTATCGGTCACCGCCCGATCCACGGCGCCCCGGAATTCGCTCACGCGACGGCCGAGGCTCACCTCGACGTCGTTGAGGTTCGTTCCGGCAGTGGTGATGACCGTCTGCAGGTTGTTGTTCGTATCCTCCAGCTTGGTAAGGATGTCCGTGACATCGGCTTCAAGCTGCTGCTTGGTGGAGAGCAGGGATTTGGTCGCCAGGCTGCTCCGCTCGTCGATGCTGGCAACGATCCGCTCGCCGGCGTCCACAAGGGAGCGCGTGGCGTTGAGACCGTTCTGGGCAAAGGTATCCGCGACTTCCTTGCCCTTGACGTTGATGGCATCGAGGATCGCGGTGTGGATCTCGCCGATGCGGCCGGTCAGGTCGGTCGCCCGGGCCTCGATGGCGGTAATCAGGGCGTTGCCGTCGGTGCCGATCAGCTTGGAGAACTCTCCGGACCGCTCGCCGAAGGCCTGGTTGAGGGTCGAGGCCTTTTCGAGCATTTCGGTGGCAACCGCATTGCCGCGCTGAACCAGAAGTTCGGCCGCTTCGTTGACCGCGCTGTGGACGCGGGCGCGAACCGTGTCGGCCTCGCCGGACATGCGGCCCCGCATGTCTTCCAGGGTCTTGTTCAGGGTGAGACGCGCCTGCTCGCTTTCCGCGGACAGGTTGCCGGAGATTTCGGCGATGGTGCGGGACAGGTCGCTGCGGACCTTCTCGCTCTCGCCGGTCAGGGAGCCGGAGAATTCGGCGATCGTGCCGGCATAGAGCGCGCGGGCCTTTTCGCTCTCGGCCGTCAATGTGCGCGCTGCGTCGGCAACGGCTGACAGAAGCAGTCCGCGGACCTTTTCCCCTTCGCCGGACATCTTTTCCGAAGCGCCGTTGAGGGCTTCCTGAATGATGTCGTGCATCCGGGTGCTTTCGGTGGACAGCGTGCTGCCGGCTTCCGAAATGATCTGGGTGAGCAGATCGCGAGCCTTTTCGCTTTCCGTGCTCAGGGCGCCGGAAATGCTTTCGAGACGATCGTTGAGCACCGTTTCGAGCTGGTTGGCACGGGTGTCCAGGGTCTCTGCAACTTCAAAGACCTTCGCGCCGAGCGAAACATTGATTTCCGCGATGCGCTCGGACAGGGACTCGGTCAGTTCTTCGCTCTGACGGGCAAGGACGGTACCGGCCTCGGCAAGACGGTTGTCGAGCGCGGAGGTCATTTCGTCCTGGCCGTCGACGAAGGCCTTGGCGATTTCCTTGGTCCGGCTGATCAGGGTTTCGCTGATCTGGCGGGCGCGGCTGTCGAGGGTCTCGTCGATCCGTTCGGTGCCGGCGGTCATCGTGGTTGCCAGATGTTCCGCCTTTTCGGAGATGGCGCCGGATGCCACATCGACGTGTTCGGTGAGGATACGGCCGATTTCCTCGGCCCGTTCGGCCAGGGTGTTCCCCGCCGCCTCGACGCGCTGACCAAGCTGCAGCGTGATCGCATCGGACCGGTCGGCAAGAATATCGGTGATGTTGCGCGTCTTGTCTTCCAAGGCCTCACTGATGCTGGCGGTCCGTTGATCGATCGCATCGGAGAGGAGCGCGGTCCGCGTCTCAAGCGCAGCCTCGAAGGAGGCGGTGCGCTGGTCCAGCGTGAGATCGATCGTGTTGATACGGCTGTCGAGAGACGCATCCAGGGTGCTGATGCGGTTGTCGACGGCTGCTTCGAAGGAATTGGTCCGCTTGTCGAGGGTCAGATCGATCGTGTTGATGCGGCTGCCGAGCGACGCGTCCAGGGTGCCGATGAGGCTGTCGACGGCTGCTTCGAAGGAACTGGTTCGCTGTTCAAGGGTCAGATCGATCGTGCTGATACGGCTGTCGAACGACGTATCCAGGGTGTTGATACGGCTGTCGAGGGCTGCTTCGAAGGAACTGGTCCGCTGGTCCAGCGTGAGATCGATCGTGTTGATACGGCTGTCCAGCGATGCATCCAGGCTGCCAAGGCGTGTGTCGAGCGTTTCGGACAGGACCTGGGTCTTGGCATCGAAGGCATCGACCAGTTGGCCGCCGCGCTCGGTTACCAGGCTTTCCAGTTCGCTCAGGCGGCCTGACAGGCCTTCCTGCAGCTGCTGGCCCTGGATTTCGATGGTCTGCGTGATGCTGTTGCCCACTTCGGCGAAATCCGCGGTGAACCGCTCGCCGCGGCTGCTGACGAGTTCGGCAAGCTGCGTGCCGGTGTCGGCCAGTTTCTGGGTGATCGCCGACGTCTCGTATCCGAGGGACGCGGAGAGTTCGCTGGTGACCGAACTCATCGTTTCGCGGAACAGATTGCTCTGCTCTTCCATGGTGGCCGCGATTTCACGTCCGCGTTCGGACAGACGCTCGTCCAGTTCGACACCGTTCACGGAAATTGCCGTGTAGATGCGGTCGGAAATGCCGTCGAGCTTTTCAGCCAGCTCGCCGCCATGCACTGTAATCGTCTCAGTGAGGGAACCTGCGGTCTCGTCGAGCTTGGAGGCGATTTCGCCGCCACGCAGGGACAGGTCGACAACGATCGACTCGCCCGTGCCGCGCAGGATCTCGGCGACTTCGGTGCTGCGGTCGGACAGGGTGTCGACGATTTCCGCGCCCTTGACGGAAATGGCGTTGGTGACTTCCTGGCCGCGTTCGGAAATGCTTTCCACGACGCGATCGCCCGTTTCGGCAAGCGACGTATCCAGGCTCGTGACGCGGGAATCGACCGTGTTGATCAGCTCTTCGGTACGCGACGTGATCGTGTCGATCAGGCGGCCGCTGGTCAGAGACAGATTGGCGTTGATTTCTTCGCCGCGTTGCGTGATCGCCTCGCCGACGCTGCCCCCGGTGGTTTCCATCGAGGTGCGGAATTCCTCCGTCTTTTCGCTCAGCGTCTGGACGACCTGGTTGCTGGAAGCCGAAAGGGTTTCGTTGATGTCGGTTCCCTTTGCCGACAGGGTTTCGACGAAGCTGGCCGCGGTTTGCGCAAACTTTTCGTTAATGTCGGTGCCGCGGGTGGTCAGTGTTTCCCAAAGCTGGGTACCGGTCGACGACAGGTTTTCGACCAGGTCGTTGCCGGTGGAGCTGAGCTGGGTCACGTAATTTTCGGCGCGTGTGGACAACGAGTCGACCATCTCGTTTCCGGTCGCATTCAGTTGCGTGACGTAGTCGTCCGCGCGAACGGACAGGGCTTCGATCATCCGTTCGGTCGCAGAATCGACCGTTGTACCGAATTGATCGGACGTGGTGGAAAGCTGGGCTGCGAAGCTTTCATGCGCCCCGGAAATGGTTTCGCGAACCCGTTCCGCATTGATGGCGATGGATTCACGCTGGCTGACCAGTTCCTCGATCAGCGAGCGGATCTTCAGTTCGTTCTCGTTGTAGGACCGTTCCAGAGACGAGACCTCGTTGTGGACGAGGACTTCCAGTTCGCTGGCCCGGGCGATCGCGCGTTCGATCCCGTCCCCCATGGCGGAAACTTCCCGGCGGATGGCCTGTCCAACGCTCAGGATGGACTCCTTGGCCATGCTTTCCGGCTCCGCGAGGCGCAGGGCGACCTCGGTCATGCCGCGGGCGACGATGCGCATTTCCTGCGCGCGCCAGATCATCATGGCCATGACGAAGAAGAAGATGACCGGGACGACGATGCCGATGCTGGCCAGAATCAAGGCTGGCGAATTCGCAATGGAGCCAAAGTCGGTGATCGTGGAAAGCTGGTCGCCGAAGGACGACGCGAACAGGCTGCTGCCGACGCCGATCCACAGCACGCTCAGTGCGAGCGCGCCCCAGAAGGGAGTCGAGGAAGGGCGGCGCTGAAGCGCGAAAATGAGGTTGCCGATATTCCGGCGGTCGTCGTTGGCAGCAGGCGGGCGACTGCCGCGGCCACCGCGCCGACGCGACGCGCGCCCGTCGTCGCGGACGGTCTTGGCGTCCTGTCCCTCGGGTGTTTCGGGTCCGGAGCGAGCCGCAGCGTCATCGCTTGCCGAAGCGTTGGCTTTTTCAGCCGCCACCTCGTCCGCGAATTCCGGTCCGCCAAAATCGAGCTTCAGGGCCTCTTCGACAGCAGACAGAGCTGCTTCCGCCGGGTCTTTAACCTTCGGGGGATTTGCCATATTTGGATCGCCTCACGTCCGTACTCAATACACTTCGGTAATCTCGGCTGGCCGAGTGGTCTACCGAACGCTTTGACCCCGGAAACAGCAGGGGGAAGCGACAGGCGCTTTCCTCGATCGATGCTTCCGTGGCCTGGCTGGTTGGGGGGCCGCCGCTGACCGGCCGGCGGCTTATTATACCGCACAGCCTTTTCCCCACCTTGCCGCATCGCTTTACCTAATGGCACACTCTCTCCTAATGAACAAGAAACAGCAATGCTGTTAATGACCTAGGAACGGCTGACAATGTCGATTAAGAGCACTGACGAAGGCCCTGGAAGAAATGAAAAAGGGGCTGCGAAAGGACGTTCGAAAACGGTTGTGCCGACATCCGCGCAAAGGCTCTGGTTGTCAAAAGGGCTGAACCAGCCGGGTGGAAAATTGCCGCTTTTCGATGACGCCGGACGCCAAGTCCCGGCGCGCACAATTCGCGCCTGTATCGCCGCAGGGTGGGCAGAGCCTTGGTTTTCCAACCCAATCAAGCCTGACTGGCTCGTCTGCAAGCTGACGACAAGTGGTGCAGCGGCGCTTCGGGCAACCGGAAAATCGAAAAAGAGTTAACGTCGCTTCCGGCTCGCGAATGCCGTTCGGGAAGGCAAAAGCCGCACCGGCAAAGGAGTTTTGACAGCGGCCCCTCAAAAGCTGCCTAAACATCCGTTAACCATTTTTTCAGTTTTTTGGGGATCTTGCCGTCAGTCGATCCGTTCGCCACGGTCTTAACGAGTTGTTCGGCCATCGAGCGCCATGATGTTTTTGTCATAACCGGCTGACCCGGGGAGGAGGGGGTCGGAACGAACGCTTCATGCGAGGGCAACTCAATGGCCATGACTTCCATATCCCGGCAGCAGAGCCGGCTTCACTTCCAGGCTCCGATCGATCTCGTGAGCCTTGCCGCCAACACGCTGGGCAATCGGGATCTCGAAATCCAGGTTCTGCGCCTGTTCTTGACCCAAAGTACCTCGGCGATGAAGAGACTGTCCGAAGAAACGGACACCGGTGTCGTGCACGATCTGGTGCATACGCTGAAGGGTTCGGCCCGCGCTGTGGGCGCCAGCGCCGTCGCGGAGCGGTGCGAAGAACTTGAGCAGGGTCTGGATGCGACCGGAGCTCCGGATTTTTCAGCCTTGTTCCAGGCGGTGGACGAGGCGAATGGCTATATCGCCGACCTGCTGACGGACTGAGACGGAAATCGGTTTGCCGGACAGGGGCCATAGAGGCGTCGTTCCGGGCGTCTTTTTAGATGCCATTTTAGGCATTCGGCGACCGGAATTTGTGCGGTTTCAATAATCAGAAACCTTGACGTTTGCCTGCGAACGTATATGTCGGGGCTGAGTTATCGTCTAACCCCTCCCGTAATTACCTGATCAGACGCGGATCATGCCGAAAATCACTTATATTACCGCCGATGGCGCACAGACCGAGGTCGAAGCCGCCGAAGGCTCCACCGTTATGGAAAATGCCATCAAGAACATGGTTCAGGGCATCGAGGCCGAATGCGGCGGTGCCTGTGCCTGCGCAACCTGTCATGTCTATGTGGACGACGCCTGGACGGACAAGGTCGGCAAGCCGGAACCGATGGAAGAGGACATGCTGGACTTCGCCTATGACGTGAAGCCCTCGTCGCGCCTGTCCTGCCAGATCAAGGTGACCGCCGATCTGGATGGCCTTGTCGTTCATGTTCCCGAGCGCCAAGCCTGATTTGACGACATGAACCGGCCGGCGGACCTCCGGCGGCTGGTCTGATCTGATTTAAAGCTTCGCCGATTTTTCCAGCGTCGGCATCAAGCCCGGTTGCTTACAGACCGGCCTTTAAACCTTCTTATGAATCGATAGCTGCGGTCCGGGGCAATCACCTGATTGCTTTGTGAAGGCGCGTTGCCAGTCACCGCGATCCGGCTGACTGCTGCAAAATCTGGCATGCGCTCTCGGTTGGACAGGTGCACGAAAACCCCTTGTGCATGTGGCCCACCTGGCAGGCCCGACAGTTTCCGACAATCCAAAGTAATCTGGCGGCGGACAGATGAGCCGATAGCCGCATCCGGAGCGTTTTTCGACGGCGCGGCTTCCGGTCGCCCTTCCGGATCGTAGTTGACAGTCGCCTGTTCAATACAGCGGCGACCACCCGCCTCTCTTCCAGTTCAGCAGATCACTCTCCGGTCACAGCGGTCAGTTCCGCCTGCTTTGCCGTCACCTAACGTCGCGTTGGCAATTGGTTGTATTTTAGTGTATTATTCAAAAAGACAACTTTCAGTATATTTTATTTACTTATTTAAAATCACGCATTTAAGCGAGTGGGGGGATAATCATGTACCTTTCCGACGAGACTATCGAAGCCGCTCTGCTTTCCGGCTCTCATGAAATCGAACTGCGCAAAGAGCTTGGGGATGCGACCTATGAGGAACTGCGCGGTCTCGGTGCCGAGGTAGGTGCCGGTTCTCCGGTCCCGGCCACTCTTCCCGGTGTCTCGCCCCAGGAAGTGTTCGGGTTTGGAAAGCCACGGAAGGCTATTTATATTCTGCCGGGCATTATGGGCTCGAAGCTATCGGTCAGATCCGATCTTCGCGATAATCTCATCTGGTTCGACCCGGCGAGCATCGCCCTCGGACAGGTGGAAAAACTCAAATACAGGCCCGGCAAGGACAATGTCTTTGCATCAGGCGTGTTCTGGGCGGCCTATGGCTGGCTGCGGCTGAAACTCACCGTTGCCGGATACAAGACCCGCTTCCTGCCCTTTGACTGGCGGTCCCCCACCCTTGAACTCGGCGATGCCCTCTACAAGCAGATCTTGGCAGACGGCGACAGCGACGTCACGCTGATCGCCCATTCCATGGGGGGGCTCGTGGCCCGGCAGATCGCCAAACTGGACGCGAGTGCCAAAAAGATCAACCGGATCATAACCCTCGGCACGCCCAATAACGGCTCCTACTCGCCCGTGCAGGTGTTCCGGAACGTGCATTCGATGGTCACGAAGCTCGACAGGCTCGATCCGCTCCACTCCGCGGAGGACATCATTCAGGACGTCCTGCGGGACTTCCCGGGACTGGTGGAAATGATGCCGGACCCGAAGCTGCGACCTTCGGAGAACTATTTCGATCACGCAAGCTGGCCCAATTCCGGAACGCGGCCGGTGCAGAAGGTGCTGGACGCTGCCCTTGAGGCGCATAACGACCTGCCGCTTCCAGATGAGCGGTTTTACCAGATCATAGGCATCGGCGAGAAGACCATCGTCTCGGCTGAAAAGACGGGCAACGAATTGCAGTTCCGCTATTCGCTCGACGGCGACGGCACGGTGCCGCGCGATCTGGCGGAAATGGAAGGTCTGCCGAAGACCTTCGTTGAGGAAAGCCACGGCGGGCTGGTGAAAAACCGGTCGGTGTTGTCCACCCTGGAAAGGCTTCTGGAAGGGAAGCCGCCGCGTACGCTCGCCGAGCGGGATCGGTACGTGTCGAATGTGCTCTTCGAAACCGTCGCCGCGGAAGTGGTGTCGGAGGAGAAGCTGCGCGCGTGCCCGATGCCACAGGTCGACGAAACGGCGCGCGTGCAGGATTTCGCCGAAGAATTCCTCGGCGCGCCGAGCGGGCCTGCTCCTGCAGTGGGGAGGGTCTTTTCAGAGGCTGCCGCTCCGGAAATCCGAATGATCGGCGGTTATCCGGCCAACTTGATCCTGCAAGCGACCGAGAACTGGGAAAAGGCGGCCCCATTGCGGGCGAAAGGCAAGGCCGCGGTGGCGGCCGGCGAAGCTTTCCAGGCGGAAAGCGATGTACGCCGGCCGATTTACGCCAAGCGCAAGGTCAGTCAGCTGATCCAGATCGCGGCGGAAACAGTCGGGGCGGTCTCGATGCCTGCCTCGCTCGAACGCGTCCTGGCCATGGCGGAGCGCAACCCGGCCGAGGCGGTCGACGCGCTGCTCAACGAGCGCGTTCTCAATGAAGCCGAGGAATTCCTCTCGGTACTGTTTGTGAAGCGCGCGGCGATCGTCAACAAGTCCGTCGGCCGTATCGTTGCGCGTGGAACGCGCCAGGGTTTCGGCACCGGTTTCCTCGTCGCACCGGGCGTGCTGATCACCAATCACCATGTCCTGGGCACTGAGTCGGATGCGCGGAATGCGGCGGTGCAATTCGACTACGAGCTGAACGCCCGCTACAGGCAGCTGGGTTCGGAGACGTTCGAGTTCCGACCGCAGGATCTCTTCTTCTCCGACCGGTCGCTCGATTTCGCGCTTGTCGCCGTGGCGGAAACCGGCCTGGACCAAGGGTATTCCCTGAACGACTACGGCTATCTGCCGCTCGATGAAAAGGTCGGCAAGATCCGCGCGGAAGCGCCGGTGAACATTATCCAGCATCCGCAGGCCGGTCTGAAGCAGGTGGTGTTCCGCAGCAGCAAGATCTTCCCGCTCCCGTCCGAACTCGATCCCGGCAATTCCTATTCCGGCAAGTCCATCGACACCGCTGCTCATTATTCCGGTGACACCAAGCCCGGCTCCTCAGGCAGTCCGGTCTTCAACGACACATGGGAAGTCGTTGCCCTGCATCACAGCGCCGTTGCCGAGATGGATGCCCAGGGACGCATGCGGATGAAGGACGGCAGCATGAAGCTGCCGGCGGACATCCTCGACGGTGACGACATTAAATGGGTCGCAAACGAAGGCATCCGCGTTTCCAGGATCATGAAACACTTGCGAGGACTGAAAAATGACGGCGTGTTCCAGGGGAAGAGCTTGGAACTCATTCAGCGGGTCTTTGCAGTCGGCGACAAGGCCACCTCGAATGGCGCGTTCAACCGGCCGATGCCGCGCCGGATATTCTCTGTCATCGAAGACGTCCGCGAACCGGGAGTTCAACAGGAAGCCGTCCCGGACATCGAGCCCGATCAGGAAATCAGGCAATCCCACATGGAGCAAGGCTCGGCGGCTGGTTTCCCGGTGGTCCGGACGCCAGGCGGTATTGCGATCACCGTTCCACTCACCGTCCAGTTATCGCTCGGGCAGGCCGGTTCGCCGACGCTTTCGGCACAGACCGGCGACATGCCATCGCCTTCTCTGCTCATGGGCGGTCCGGGTGCCTTCGGTCTGGATGGTGCAGGAGAATTCGCAGAGGAACGGCGCTATAAAGTCGCCGACCTAGCCGACCGAACAGGGTATGACACGGAGTTTCTAGGTGTCACGGTTCCGTTCCCCAGCCTTCGCGAGACCGCCCCGGGGCATCCTGCGCAAAGGCTCGACAACGGCAAGACACTGCTTGATTACGATCATTACAGCGTCGTGATGAACGCTGACCGGCGCATGGCCTATGTCTCCGCCGGCAACCACGATCCCGCCGCGCCCTTCAAGCCCGCGCGTGGCAAGGAACCCTGGAGCTTCGATCCGAGGCTTTCGGAGAACGAGCAAGCGGGAAATGATCTCTACAAGAACAATGATCTGGACCGGGGGCATTTGTTGCGCAGGGTCGATGGTTCCTGGGGATTCAGCAAGCTGGCGGCCGTTCGCGCCGATCACGACACCTATTTCTGGACCAATATCACGCCGCAGCACAAGGCCTTCAATCAGTCGAAGCTCAAAGGGGTATGGGGAGAGCTGGAAAACTCGGTCATGCGGCAGGCAACCGCGACGCAGACCCGGTTTTCCGTCTTCAACGGGCCGATCTTCGGTAAGAACGACAGACCTCATCGCGGAGTAAAGATCCCGGCGGGCTTCTGGAAACTCGTAGCCTGCGCGATGGACGGCACGCTCCATGCGTTGGCGTTCCGGCTGGGGCAGGAAGAACTGCTCGTGGACATTCCGCTCGAAAGAATCCTGCCCGAGGAATTCGGCGTCTTTCAGATCCCGGTTTCCGAGCTGGGCGATCTCGTGCATATGGATTTCGGTCCGTTGGAGGCCGCGGACACGCTCTTAAAACGACAGACTTCGTTGGAGAGCTTTGCGCCGGGACACCGTCAGATCGAGATACGCCAGCCGGGTAACATTGTTATCTGACCGGAGTAGGGTCGAGACGGACACTTCCATACGGATCGCTTGCGGTCATTATTCCGCGGCTTGTGGCGCAGGCTGGCGGAACCAGAAGTCGACCTCGTTGCCGGTAGAGGGATTGCCCGGAATGATACTGGCCAGGAACAGGCTGGCGCCGGCCATGGCTGCCCCTGCCAGAAACACGGCGGCGGGCGAGTACAGCCAGATCAGGCCGAAGGTGACGGGAATGAACACCGCGGCGATGTGGTTGATCGTGAAGGCGACGCCCGAGGTCGGGGCAATGTCGCCCGGATCGGCGATTTTCTGGAAATAGGTCTTGATTGCGATCGCAATCGCAAAGAAGGCGTGGTCGATCACATAGAGCCCGGCCGCGACATGCTCATTGGTGACAAAGGCATAGCTCAGGAACACCACGATCAGGCCGATATATTCCAGCATCAACGCCTTGCGTTCACCGAAACGGACGATCAACTGGCCGATCTTGGGCGCCAGGGCCATGTTGAACAGGCCGTTCAGCAGGAAAAGCCCCGCGACCTCATGAACGTCATATCCGAAACGTTCGACCATGAGGAAGCCGGCGAAGACAGTGAAGATCTGCCGGCGGGCGCCGGCCATGAAGGTCAGAGCATAAAACAGCCAGTAGCGCTTGCGCAGGACGAGCTTCTTGCGCTGGGGCACGCCTTCCTTGAACTTCGGATAGGCGACGAGCAGGAAGGCCAGGACCACCAGGGTGAGACAGCCCGACACCATAAAGACACTGGTGAAGGACAGGTCGAACATTTTCCAGCCGATGAAGATCAGGCCATAGGCGATAAGCTGGGCGAAAGCGCCGACCGCGATGATCTTACCCATACTGGCTGCCGCGGTGGCCTTGGGCAGCCATTGCAGGGACAGGGATTGGGCCATGGTCTCGTAATAGTGGAACCCGATCGACATGATCAGCGTGGTGGCATAGAAGCCGATCTCGCTCGGAAAATAACCGGTGGCCGCAACGCCGATGCCGAGCAAGGCCAGCGAGACATAGGCGAGCGTCTGCTCACGCATGATCAAGAGCAGGAAGACCGCGGCAAAGCTCAGGAAACCCGGGATTTCCCGGATCGACTGCTGAATGCCGATTTCCCGGCCGGTGAAGGCGAGTTCCTGAACCGCGAAATTGTTCATCAGGTTCCACCAGCCGGCAAAGGACAGCTGCATGGCGCCGGCCATGATCATGAGAAGAACGGCCGGAGAGCGCCACCCGGTGAGGGCGGTGGGAGCGGCGCTGCGGGTGAAGAAGCTCATCTTGGCGAACTCGAAGTTGATACGTCAGGTGTGTTGACGTTTTAAGATGTTCCGCCCTTGCGTGTTAGCGCTGTTTTGTCATCATATGTCGGCAATTCGCCAAACAGTGGATTCCGGAGCGCCTCGTGTCGATTCATCCTGAGCTTTCGCAACTTCCGACAGAACGGATCGCTGCAAAGATCATTGGGTTAGCCTCCTCCCAACCACGCGGTTCGGTGACCGAATGGCATTCCCATGAAACCGCTCAGCTGTTTCATGTGGTCAAGGGATCGCTGGCAATCCGCACGGAACGCGGCACCTTTTTCGCACCGCCGGAACGGGCCGTCTGGCTGCCGTCCCGGTTGTCCCATGAGACCCAGTACCTGTCGGACACGGAAATCCGCTATCTTTACATACAAACCGACGCGGCAATGGATCTACCGCAGGAGCCTCAGGTGCTGCAGGTGACAAGGCTGCTGCGGGAGCTGATCCTGGAATTCATGTCCTATCCGCGCGCGCAAACGGCAGACGGGCCGGCGGCCCGGATCGGTGAGGTGATCCTGGATCAACTCAAGATGCTTCCGGTTTCGCCCCTGCAGCTGCCGATGCCGCAGGATGCAAAACTGCGGGCGCTGTGCGAGGGGATCGTGCGCTGTCCGGCCGAGGTTCCCGCCCTTGCCGCCGCTGCGGCGGCTTGCGCCATGTCGGTGCGCTCGTTCGAGCGGCGGATCCGGGACGAGACCAACATGAACTACCGGACGTGGTGTCGGCAGGTGAAACTGTTCCGCGCGCTGGAACTGCTGTCGGCCGGCCGGCCGGTATCGGATGTTTCCCACAAGCTGGGCTATGAAGGGCCGAGCGCCTTTGTTTCCACGTTCAGGAAAGCTTTCGGCGTCACGCCGGGACGTTATTTTTCCGACAAGCTGCCAGATTGATCTGGCTCATGGCGTGCCGATAGGCAAAAATCCGAATATCAACGCACTCAAAACCTTGGGGTGGAATATGTTCAAGAAAATACTCCTGCCGATCGATCCGGCCGAAACCAGCTTTGCCGATGACGCATTGGCCAAAGCGGCACAGTTCGCCAAGGACTACGGCGCAAAGGTCCATCTGCTTGCCGTCTGTCCGGAAGTGCAGAGCTTCGTCGCAAGCCAGCTGCCGGAGGACTTTCAGGCGAAGGAAGTCTCTGAAACCCAGGCGATCCTCGACGGTATCGTCGGGAAACTGGACCTGCCGAAAGAAGACGTCACTTCGGAAATCCGCGTCGGTACGGTCTATCACGAAGTGATCGAAGCGGCGAACGACAGTGGCTCGGATCTCGTGCTGCTGCATTCGCACAAGCCCGGTTTTGCGACCTATTTCATCGGCTCCAATGCCGCACATATCGTGCGTCATGCGCCGTGCTCCGTGATGGTGCTGCGGGACTGATTGCCTTGACTGGCGCGCGGCCGTTCAGCGCGCCAGTTCCTTCATGGCCTCGGTGAGGCCTTCCACGGTCAGCGGATACATGCGGCCTTCCATCAATTCGTGCAGCATCTTGATGGAATGGGTGTAGCCCCAGTGCTCCTCGCGCACGGGATTGAGCCAGACGGCGCTCTTGTAGAGGTCGGTGACCCGCTTGATCCATTCGCTGCCCGGTTCCTCGTTCCAGTGCTCCACCGATCCGCCCGCATAGGCGATCTCGTAGGGACTCATGGACGCGTCGCCGACGAAGATCACCTTGTAATCCGACGGGTATTTGTGGAGCACGTCCATGGTGTCGATGCGCTCGGCGTGGCGTCGCCTGTTTTCCTTCCACACATATTCGTAAAGGCAGTTGTGGAAGTAGAAATGCTCCATGACCTTGAATTCGGTCCGGGCGGCTGAGAACAGCTCCTCGCAGACGCGGATATGGTCGTCCATGGAACCGCCGATATCGAAGAACAGCAACACCTTGACCGCATTGCGCCGTTCCGGACGCATCTTCACGTCCAGAAGACCTTTATGGGCGGTTGAGCGGATGGTGTTGTCGAGATCCAGCTCTTCGGCTGCCCCGGTGCGCGCGAAATTGCGCAGGCGCTTGAGGGCCACCTGAATGTTGCGGGTGCCGAGCGCGAGCGTGTCGTCGAGATCCTTGAACTCGCGCTTGTCCCAGACCTTGACCGCGCGCCGGTGCCGGCTTTCCTTCTGGCCGATGCGCACGCCTTCGGGATTGTAACCATAGGCGCCGAAGGGGGAGGTGCCGGCGGTGCCGATCCATTTGCTGCCGCCCTGGTGGCGTTTTTCCTGTTCCTTCAGCCGCTCGCGCAGGGTTTCCATCAGCTTCTCAAAGCCGCCGAGCGCTTCGATCTGCGCCTTTTCTTCTTCGGTGAGGTGCTTTTCGGCGAGCTTGCGCAGCCACTCTTCCGGAATGTCACCGGCAGGCGCCTCGCTCAGAAGATCGAGCCCCTTGAAGACATGACCGAAGACCCGGTCGAAGCGGTCCAGGTTGCTCTCGTCCTTCACCAGAGCCGTACGGGCGAGATAGTAGAAATCCTCGACCTTGCGTTCGGCCAGGTCCAGTTCAAGGGCTTCCATCAGCGAGAGATATTCGCGCAAGGAAACCGGAACACCGGCGGATTTCAGCTCTGTAAAAAAGGTGATGAACATGAGGGGACGTTAGCGGGAAAGAGAGGGGCGTGGAAGAGGCAAGTTCGCGCCGCCAGGTCAGCTGACCCTGGATCCGAAGAGGTCGGCAATGGTCCGGAACGGAGCAGTCAGCCGCCATGACATGGACGCACGCATGGATTTGAGTTCTGCGGTTTTCGCTGCGAGTTGCAACGCTTTCGCCTTCTTCAAGTCGTTCGCCTTCTGCACCTTCGCTTCCAGCTTGCCGACTTTCTTGAGTTCCTTTTTCAGTACGCGAATGTCTTCGTTCCTGAGAGCATTCACTTTTTTCTGCCTCGATAGCTCCTTGAACAGCTTTCGGGCTGATTTTTTCGTGGCGTGAAGCTCGCGTTGGATTTGTCCTGTCACCCGGTCGCGTTCAGCGTCGAGGATCAGGCTGAAGCAAACGGTCTGGAATTCCTGTTGGGCCCGAACAGAGGCGTATTTCTCTACAAGACTTTTCGTCTCTTCAAGTCTCTCCGCAAGGGTCATCTTCTGGCGGATGGAATCGGGAAGCTTGATGCATTGCACCGAATACCGCGTATCGGAGGTGAGCCCGTCGCGGCTGAGAAACTTCCTCCACATGTGAAGATCCGTCCAGACATCCTCCGGGGCCGGGCTCCATCCCACGGGGAGCGCCCGATAGGCATCGAGCCTGTAGCCGGCGGAGGAGGGGCCGAAGAAATTCCACCTTTCCCTGATCATCCTGTCCCGCGTCGCCGTATCGCCAAGCGATCCGGTATGGACGTTGATCCGGCCGTCCGGATGAACATCCGCATGCAGGAGATTGCCGAAATCGCAGGTTTTCAAAAGCAGTTCGAGCTCGGACAGATGATTGGGCAGCCAGATGTCGTCGTCTGCCAGATGCGCGACATAGATGGACCGGGCGTCTTTCAGGGCCGTGTCCCTGTGGGCTTCCCCGTGCCGTTGTCCCTTGGGAAAAGGATAGACCGTTATCCGGGCATCCCCGGCGGCATAGGTCTCCGCAAGCTTGACCGTTTCGTCCGGGGCACCGTCGCACACGATGAACAGTTCGAAATCCTGAACGGTTTGCCTCAAGGCGCTTTCAATGGCGAACGGTAGCAGCAGGGGAGGGCGGTGGACCGCCAGAATGATTGTGAACAGCGGGGCGGTCATGTCCAGCCGGCCATGGCGCGCGCTTCGGCGACGCGTTGAACCGTGACCGCTCCTTCCCGTGCCGATGATTTGGGCGGCGGACCGCCCTTTACGTGAGCGATGAATGCCTCTAGCTCCGCAAGGAGGGGCATTTTGGTATCGACCCTGATTTCCCGCGGGCTCTCGTCATCGCCGGTCGCCGCAAAAAGAACCCGGTCGTCATAGGAATCGGCGAGCTGGGCGACGGCAGTGCTGCCAATGACCACCACGGAGCGTCTGTTGCCCGGATGCAGGGCCGAAATTTCGCAGGTCACGGAGACGCCGGTCGATTTGTCTTTCAAACGGACCGTCAGGTCCTGGCCTTCCAGGTCCTTGTGCTGGACGAGAACCGTCTCCAGTTCGGGAAGGTATCCCAGGATGTCCTGGGCGATGGAAAAATCGTGAGGAAGCAGGATCCAGGCGGCATCCACATCCTTATGAGGATTGCCCCAGCCGAGCCGATAGGACCGCACAGCGCGAATTTCGCCAAGGGCGCCCGAACCGGCCAGTTCCGACAGTTTCAGAATACCCGGGTGATACCGCCACTTGTCCATGACGAAGATTCGGTCCGGGATTTCTTCTGCGATCCGGCTGGCCGAAACCGGGTCGCAGGTCAGAGGCTTTTCGACAAAAATAGGTTTCCCGCGTCCCATGAGCGGGGTGATGCATTGCGCATGAAGAATGGTCGGGGCAGCGACGACATAGCCATCAACATCGGGCAATTCGGACGCCTGCGTACAGACACTTGCCGCTCCTGCCGCCATGGCAGCGGTCCGGCTCTGTTCGCCCGGAACCGCCACGTGAACACTGACGTCCAGGGCGCGGAGATCGCGAAAGATGAGCTTGCCCCAGCGTCCGAAGCCGATCAGACCTATTTCGAGCATGTCATTCCCTATATCTGATAAATCATCCACTCAGAACAAGCGCGTTGGACTGGTTCGCGGGTCTTGTGTCAGCCGACGCTCTTGTGTCCCGAGAGGTATTTCTCGCACATCGTCCTGTAACTATCGGCGGTTTGATCCCGTTGGGATAGCAGGGGAGATGTTGCCGGCCAGTCGAGATTGAGTTCCGGGCAGTCGAAACGGCAACCGAGTTCGTCCGCGGGATTAAAATATTGAGAGACCGCGTACAGGTGGATGGACGGCTGAAGATAATAAAATCCATGGCAGACGCCCGGAGGGATCAGGATTGCCCGCGACGGCTCGGTGCTCAATTCGATCGTGCTCGACCTGCCATATGTCGGGCTCTCGGGTCGGATATCATGAAGACCCAGAAGCATTAAGCCGGAAAGCACGGTCAGATAGTCATGATGGTCGACGTGCACATGGACGCCGCGAAGGGTATTCGCGCTGCTATGAACGACATTCCATTGGATCGGTTGTGTTTCATCCACCCATTCGTCTCGATAGACTTCCATAAATGTTCCACGAACATCTGTGTGGGGCGCTAGATCTATTGGTTTTACGCCTTTGATTTCTATTCCCGGATGATCCATGGCTGCTCTTTAGAATAATTCTCAATAATATATTTCAGAAGAACCTATCCTGAAGCTATAACAGGTATTTTTGAATGCACAACGCCTATATCGAGGCTTTTTATATTGTAATCTTCTTCTGTATATTCGGATTTTTTAAAATAATAAATATCTGAAGCGCTTGCAGGCGGTCCTTCAGGGATTGCTTGGGAAGCTCGTCATTTTTGACAAGGAAGCCATAGAAAAAGACGCGCCAGCCTTGCCCGTTATGACCGGGCAGATCGCAAGCGCCTTTTGACCTATGTCGTGGATGGCGGTGCGTCAGGTGTCGAAACACCGCCCAGAGGTGCAAGGCGGTGTTCCTGGAGAGATTTGCGTTTAAATCGCGCCATTTGTCAGAGAAAGGCGGTTCACTCGCTCTAGGCTTGGCCTTCTCCGTTGCGTCTACCCTTGATGTCCGGATGGAGGGTCTTTCCCAGAATATGCGTATCCCGGTCAATGACGTGCTGGCTGGAACCGACGATCAGGGGGTCGGCCATGTTGACCACCCGACGGTCCTTGTCCGGATAGGGCAGACAACTCAGAAAATGTTCCATGCAGTTGAGACGCGCGCGCTTCTTGTCATCCGACTTCACGATTGTCCAAGGGGCATCGGCGGTGTCCGTGTAAAAGAACATCGCTTCCTTGGCTTCGGTATAGTCGTCCCACTTGTCGAGGGAGGCAACGTCGATCGGCGACAGTTTCCATTGCTTCAGGGGGTCGGTCTTGCGCTGTTTGAAACGGCGCTTTTGCTCCTCGCGGGTAACCGAAAACCAGTACTTGAACATCAGGACACCATCGCGGACCAGCATGCGCTCGAAATCCGGGCACTGGCGCATGAATTCCAGGTAGTCGTTCGGCTTGCAAAATCCCATCACCCGCTCGACGCCGGCGCGGTTGTACCAGGAACGGTCGAACAGCACCATTTCTCCGGCGGATGGAAGATGCTCGATGTAGCGCTGGAAATACCATTGGTAGCGCTCGCGTTCGGTCGGTTTCTGCAAAGCGATGACGCTGGCACCGCGCGGGTTGAGGTGTTCCATGAACCGCTTGATGGTTCCGCCCTTGCCGGCGGCATCCCGGCCCTCGAAAAGGATGACGATCCGCTGTCCGGTTTCCTGGATCCACTTCTGGGCCTTCAGCAGTTCCGCCTGCAGCTTCGCCTTTTGCTTTTCATAGGCGGTGCGGCGCATCTTCGTCGAATAGGGATATTCTCCGGTTTCGAAGACATGGCGAATGGCGGCAGGATCATGACGCATTTCCGCCAGATGGTGTCGAACCAATCCTGCGGTCTCAGTGGCATCCGCATTGGAAGCCGTTTCGGCAGGCGGTTCCGTAGCCGGCGCAGCTTTCACTGTCTTGCGTCTGGCTCTGGCCGGAGAAGCCTTGGCTTCTGTGGCGGTTTCCTTTGCAGTATTTGCGTCAAGTCGCTCAGATGCCATGTATGGTGCTCCCCAATATGTTCCGAGAAGCCTTTAGCAAAAGAATGAAACCAAATCATTTAGATGGATCAATATTTGCTTTGTTATTCCGAAATACCGTCTCTTTGAATGAAGTTACCGGTTTTCTTTCTCAGTAGTTTTGACTATTTCACTCAAAAATTCCGTTACTGTAGGCCCTTTGGTGCCGATAAACGGAGCCGGACGGCAGACGGCGATGGCGGCAATGCCGATGCGGGATGTCAAAAGGCCGTTGATGACACCTTCGCCAAGCCGTGCCGAGAGACGGGCGGCAAGACCGTGGCCAAGAACCTGAGACGCAAGGCTGTCGCCGGCCGCCATGCCGCCGGTGAGCGCCAGATGGGTGGCGATGTGTCTGGCCAACCGGAGGAAGCCGAGCGTGCCGGGGCGGCCGCCGTAAAGGGCCGCGACCCGGCGGATGGTGCGCATGTTCTCGATCAGGACGGCAAGAAGGTCGATAAGGGCGCGCGGGCTGACGGCCGTGACCAGCGAGACCCGCTTGGCGCTGTTCATGACGATGCGCTTGGCTTCCAGATCGAGTGGATGCAGAAGATCGCGTTCGGCGAGGACGACCAGATCGCGGCCATCGATGATTTCGCGCATGTGTCCGGCCAGTTCCTTGCGGCCTCGGGCCGTCTCCGGACGGTCCTGATAGAGCGCGATCAACTCCTTCAGGTGATGACCGGCTGCACGGGCATCGTCCTCCTCCGCGGCCTTTGCGAGGGCCGCGCGCAGGTGGTCGATCTTGCCCAGGCGCAGCAGGCCAAGAAGTTCGCGCAGGATAAAGCCGACGAGGCCAAGGACAGCCAGGGCGGCGAGCCCGATGCCCACCCAGCCGAGCCACTCGGTCTTCGAAAACAGGTCGCGGATCAGCGCATCGACGGCAAGGCCGACAGCCAGGCTGACCAGGCCGCCGAAACCGATGGCGATCCATTTGCCGAAGCCGAAGGTCGCCTTCGGCGCGCTTGCGGTTGCCGGCAGGCGCGGGGTCTCGGTATCCTCCTTGAGGGCTGCGATCAGCGCTTCATCGTTGTCGGGCTGGTCTGCGGGATCTTCGGTCAGCCGGACGTTTCTGTCGTCCAGGCGAAAGGCGGTTGGCTTGCGTCCGGCACGCGGGGAGGCGGAAGATGTCGAGGGTTTGTCGGTCACGCGAGACGGTCTCCGAGAAGGAATTCAAGGGCCCGGTCGAGGCGGATATGCGGCAGGGACAAGGTCAGGCCTTCGGCTGTGGTGTCGAGCTTCGGCGGCCGGAAACGCAGATACTGAAGGGTTGAATCAACACCTTCATGTTCTGAATCAGGGCGAACCTGCCTTTGGGCGTCAGGAGCTTGCAAGCCTGATTCAAGCCCTGCAAAGACAGAGTCGGGATCTTCCGGCAAGTCCCCGGGAAACATGGCGATTTCAGTGTTGCCGTCATAACTCTCCCCGCTCACGGTTTCGCCGGGCAGGGGGGTGCCCAGAATGGCCGGCAGTTCCTCGCCCTTGTGCTTGACCGTGGCTTCACGCGTTGCGCGAACCGCGGCCATGGCCAGCACCTCGACTTCGGCGCCCTTGAAACGGGCGTGTTCGATGCCGCGGCCGACCAGGCGTTCCAGGATCGCCTCGAGCCGGTCGTGGTCTTCCCGGTGCAGGTGATCGGCCTTTGTGGCGGCAAACAGGATCCGGTCGATCCGCCGGCTCAGGATGGATGCCAGCCAGCTTCTGCGGCCCGGCCGGAACGCCTTCAGGACTTCGCCGAGCGCGACCTCCAGATCGTTCATCGCCGACGGACCCGCATTCAGAGCATGAAGGACATCGACCAGTACGATCTGCCGGTCGAGGCGCGCGAAATGCTCGCGGAAGAAGGGGCGGACGACATGGGATTTATAGGCTTCATACCGCCGCTCCATCATGGCGCGAAAGGTGCCGTTGCGGGCGGGCGGCGCGTCGGCGGGGATGTCGAGCGGTGCAAAGGTCAGCGCGGGCGATCCGTCCAGATCGCCAGGCATGAGAAACCGTCCCGGCGGCAGCATGGACAGGGCATGGGCGTCGTTCCGGCAGGCTGCGAGATAACCCTTGAACGCCTCCGACAGTTTCTGCGCATCGGTTTCCGTTTCGGCGCCGTCCGGATCCGTTTCTCCAAGCATCGACAGCCAGGGCACGGCGATTTTCGCGCGGCCTGGAGCGCGCGCCAGTCGGAGAGCCTCGGCGGAGAATTCGGCGTAGGACTTGGACAGGAGGGGCAGGTCCAGCAGCCATTCGCCGGGATAGTCGATCAGGTCGAGATGCAGCTTGCCCCGGCCGAACTTGCGCGCAAAAAAGGAGGCGCTTTCGAATTCGAGTGTCAGGCGCAGTTCGGAAACCTGCCGGGTCGATTGCGGCCAGAGACGCTCGTTGACGAGGGCCGCGACGTGGCTTTCGTAGTCGAACCTGGGAACCGCATCGTCCGGCTGGGGCTGCAGGGTCGCCCTGGACAGGCGTCCTCCCGCGGCGGCCCGGAAGACAGGTAGACGCCCCCCGTGAATAAGGTTATGCACCAGCGCGGTGATGAAGACGGTTTTGCCGGCACGAGCAAGGCCGGTCACGCCCAGACGCAGGCTCGGAACGGCCAAGTCTCCCGCGGTGTCTGCGAGATTGGCCAGTGTCAGGCGGGCTTCTTCTGTGAGCGACTGAAGTCGTGTCAATGCAATATCTCCGCCGCTGATGTAGGCGCGCCCATGGTCGTTCGCAATCAGGCGAACACGCAAAATGCCCTTATTCGTCAGGAATTTCGAGGTCGCGGGGTTTGACAAAACGGTCGAGATGTCCGCTTTCCGGTTCGAGCTTCGCCCAGGTTTCGAATTTGAAATCTAGAATGGCGAGGGCGCCGGTCGGGAACTTCAGGCCCATATCCTCAATCGCATCCGCCGGCCCGGAGCCGGCCAGGGACAGGGCGGTTTCTTCTGTCGCCGGATTGTGGCCGATCAGGAGAAGGTTGCGTGCAGTTCCGCCGTCCTTCCGCAGGATCGGCATGTAAGTGTTTTCGTTCTGATAATAGAGATCGGCTTGGACCCGGATATCATACTCGCCGTCCAGACACGGCAGGAGATGAGCCAGTGTTTCGCGGGTTCTCTGGGCACTCGAACACAGGATCAGATCCGGCAGGAGATCCTCGGCGGCGAAATAGGCGGCCATGGTGCGGGCGGCCGCCCGACCGCGGGCATTCAACGGCCTGTCGATGTCGTCCAAGGAGCGATCCCCCCAATCCGATTTGGCATGTCTGAGCAGCATGAGACGAAGCACGTGTGTTCTCCCGTTGTCTGGGAGGAGATTATGGGAAGCGCTTCAAAAGGGCCAGCGGGTCGGATCAAATTCAGTTCTGGCGGTTGAGTGTCTTGGTGAAGGCCGCCACCGCCGGGCCGACGATGGTTTCCTGGCCGGGCAGGGAATAGGTGAGCCACAAGGTGTAGTCGGCTTTCTTGCCCGAGAAGTGCCAGAGGGTTTCGCACTGGGTCGCCTGGGTCCAGTCCCGGGTGACGAACGAGATGCCGCTCTGGGCCACACCCGTCAGCGCAATCTCCCGAAAGCCGGAGGCCTTGTAGTTCTTCATGTATTTCCGTGCCTCGGCGGTTCCGGTTCCCAAAAGGTGCTGGCGAAGGACGGCCGTCATGCCGTCCTCGCCCGAATAGATGCACCCGGCCATACGGTCGGAATCGGCACCCAGAGCCTTGGACCGGAGGAACCCGCCCACGACGTCGGGGCAGCGCATGCCGGAAAAATGCCTCAGGCCTTCAAAGTCGCTGACCCAGCCGTCCTCGTCGTCCTGGGCTTTGGCCGGGTCGGGGACGGCCGCGAGGGCCATGCAGAGCATCATCACGGCGGCGGGTGGAGTCCGTGCCCGGAAAAGCGGAATTCCAAACATGGCGGCCGTCCCGTCGTCAGGTTCGTTCCCGCCGCGCCATGAAGGCCAGGCGTTCGAACAGATGCACGTCCTGTTCGTTTTTCAAAAGGGCGCCATGCAGCGGGGGGATGAGCTTGCCCGTGTCGCCCTGGCGCAGGGTTTCGGGGTCCACGTCCTCATTGAGAAGGAGCTTGATCCAGTCGATCAGTTCCGAAGTCGACGGTTTCTTTTTCAGTCCCGGAACATCACGGACATCATAGAAGAGGGTCAAGGCCTCGCGCAGCAGGCGCTGCTTCAGTCCCGGGAAATGCACCCCGACGATTTCCGTCATGGTTTCCCGATCGGGGAACTTGATGAAGTGGAAGAAGCAGCGACGCAGAAAGGCGTCCGGCAGGTCTTTTTCGTTGTTGGAGGTGATGATCACGATCGGGCGCTGGTTGGCCTTTACGACCTCTCCGGTCTCGTAGACGAAGAACTCCATCCGGTCGAGTTCCAGCAGCAGGTCGTTGGGAAACTCGATGTCGGCCTTGTCGATCTCGTCGATCAGCAGAACCGGGCGAACCGGGGCCGTGAACGCCTCCCAGAGTTTGCCCTTGCGGATATAGTTGTTGATGTCCTTGACGCGCTCGTCGCCGAGCTGGCTGTCGCGCAGGCGGGAGACGGCGTCATATTCATAAAGGCCCTGCTGCGCCTTGGTGGTCGATTTCACATGCCACTCGATCAGCGGAGCGCCAAGCGCCTGGGCGACCTGCTGGGCGAGCACGGTCTTTCCCGTTCCCGGTTCGCCCTTCACAAGCAGGGGACGTTCAAGCGCAACGGCCGCATTCACGGCAACGCGCAGGTCTTCGGTGGCTATGTAGCTGTCGGTACCTTCGAAACGCATCAGCATGTCCATCGTTGATTTGGTGTGGGAACAGTATGCGCCGGATGAAACCCGCGCAAGCAGGCCTTTTCAACAGGGGCAGAAGGTTCGTTGCATGGCCGGATTTGCCGTGTCTGCCGGGAAGAAATTGCCGATTTCGCCATTTATGCCGGGTCGGAAGACTTCCGTCCGTATTTGATGTTTTTTTATAAGTCTCTGAATCATCGGAGTTATTTTTCTCGGAAGGCATTGTGGCACGCCGTTTGCGGATGATGTGTCGAACAACTGGGCGTATGCCCTATAGCTTTATGAGGAAGTAAAATGGGTATCTACGGGGCTATCAATTCGGCGGTGTCCGGCCTCACGGCACAGGCACAGGCCTTGGAAAACATTTCCGGTAATGTCTCGAACTCGCAAACGACGGGTTACAAGCGCCTGGACACGAGTTTTTCCGATCTCGTCGCCGGTGGCGGAACCCGTCAGGCGAGTCAGGTGTCCGGCACCACCTACGCGACATCGCGCGCGACCAACACGGTGCAGGGCGATATCTCGGGGTCGGATGTCGATACATACATGGCCATCAGCGGCGACGGTTATTTCGTCGTGACCTCCGCGGCCGATGTGGTTGATGGCCAGACGACGTTCCAGGATGCCTCCTACTACACGCGTGCCGGCGATTTCGAGCTGGACGACAGTAATTTTTTGGTCAACGCGTCCGGATACTACCTGAAGGGGTTCAAGCTTGATCCCACGACCGGTAACGCGGTCGGCGATTCCCCGACCGTTATCCAGATCAGCGATCAGCCGCTGGCAGCTTCTGCAACGACCCAGATCGACTATCAGGCGAACCTGCCGCGTGTTCCGGATACGACGGATTACGACGATTCTGATGAAGATACCGCGCTGCTGAGCGCAGCCTTGGCCGGCGGGAACATTTCGTCCGCAAACGAAAGCACCTTCCTCAATCAGTCCATCACCGGTGGTTCCACGACGGTCTACAACCAGAACGGTACGGCGATGAACGTGGAAGTCCGCTGGGCCAAGACGTTGAATTCGTCCACTACGCCGGCGCAGGACGATACCTGGGCGCTTTACATCAGCAGTGGTGGCAACGATCCGGCGTGGCTGGAGGTCGGTACAGCCGACTTCACCAGTTCCGGTGTCATGCAGAACCTGACGGCCGGTGCCAACGGTACGGTGACTACCGGCGGCAAAGGGTTCGATATCGCCTCGCTGACCGTCGGTGACGTGACCGCGACCAACATCGAATTTTCCCTGGCGGGAGGGTCGCTGACCCAGTTCTCCGACCCGACGGGCGTCGCGACTTCGGTCGATGTCGAGCAGGACGGCTACGCCGCCGGTGAGCTGGAAGGCATTTCGATCGATGAATCCGGTCGGATCAACGCCAGCTACTCGAACAACCAGACTCGAAGCCTCTACAAGATCCCGCTCGCCACATTCGATGCCGAACAGAACCTGAAGCGGGTTGATGGTGCGGCTTTCGCGGCGACACCGGACTCCGGCGAGGCGGACCTGACCGGGGGCGGCACGATCAGTGCGAAGTCGCTTGAGCTGTCCAACGCCGATATCGCTTCGGAGTTCTCCAAGCTCATCGTCACGCAGCAGGCCTATTCGGCGAACTCGCGTGTCGTTACGTCCGCCCAGGGCATGCTCGACGATGCCCTGAACATGATCCGTTAACGCCAACAAGCGCTTCGGCGGAGCCTGAGGGCTCCGCCGGAAGTTCCTGAGTATTGATTTTAAAGGGGCGTAGCCATGGGTCTTACATCCGCCTTGAATACGGCGCGGTTCGGGATCGACTACAATCAGAAACAGATTGAGATCACCGCCGCCAATATCGCGAATGCGGACAAGGTTGGCTATACGGCCAAGACGGTTTCCGTCGATGTGTTCTTCGACGGTCAGGGCAACGTTTCCGGCATTCAGTCGACCCAGGTTACCCGGATCATCGACGAGCGGATCCAGGCTGCCTATTTCGGTTCGCTCGCCGAAACCAACTACGCCTATCAGATCGCGGATTACACCGGCCGGCTCGACGAAATCATCGGGACCATCGATGACGGTTCCAGCATGACGTCGCTTGCGACGGAAATCTCGAACAAGCTGTCGGCGATGGTGAACGATCCGAGCAGCTATGTGGCTCAGCAGGAAGTCGTTTCGGCTGCGCAGGGGTTCGCCCGGGAACTCAATTCCTCCTATGCCCAAATCAACGAAATGCGTCAGCAGGCCGATGACGCCCTCTCGCAGCAGGCCGATAAACTGGGCGACCTGCTGCAAAGCATGGAAGACATTGACGAAGCGCTTGGCGAAGCCCGTGCGGCCGGCCTTTCGACCGCCGATCTGCTCGACGAACGCGACCGCTATATCGAACAACTTTCAGGCTTGGTCGAAATCAAGATCACCGACCAGGGGGAGGGCAACCTCCTGATCCGGACCGCGAACGGTCAACAGCTCTACGCCAACGGCAAGGCATCCACCGTTGCCTTTAATGCAACTGCCGCCTTGCAGCCCGGGAAAGCGGGTGGGACGATCGCGGTAACCACGCCCGGCGGCACAACGTTCGACCTTCTGGAGAACATCGACTCCGGCAGCATCGGCGCTCTGGCGGAACTTCGCGATGAAATTCTGGTGGAGGCCCAGGCGCAGCTGGACACGGTCGCAGCCGAGGTATCGCTCGCATTTTCGAACGTGACCGTGGACAGCACGGCGACGACGGTTGGTCTGGATAGCGGATATACGCTCGACCTGTCGGCCCTGCAGGCAGGCAACACGGTTTCCCTGACTTATCAGGACACTGCCGGAGATACCCACGAAGTCACCTTTATCGCGGTAGACGACGCGACATTGCTGCCACTGGACAACTCCGCGACCGCCCGCACGGACGACACCGTCTACGGGATCGACATCTCGAGCGGAAACACCGCCGACTACGTGACCCAAATGATTGCCGCGTTGGGTGGGACCAACCTGAACGTCAGCGATGACGGATCGGGTAATCTGCAGGTTCTGGGCGACACCGGCACGAATACGGTCGTCGACAGCCTGACGGCAGATGTCACCGTAACCGGTTCGACCGACCAGGGCCTTGGACTGGCGCTGTTCGTCGACAAGACCGAAGGGGTCAGGGCCTTTACGGATCACCTGGAGGATGGTGGCCAACGGGTTGGGTACGCTTGGGGAATTGCCGTCAATCCGGAGGTGGTGGCCGACAGCTCCCAGCTGGTCAATTATCAGACTACCCCTACGACGAATTCGCCGCAGGATCCGGCGCGGGCGCAATATCTGCTGAATGCCCTGACCAATGACAAGGTTGCTTTCGATTCCGGAGCGGGAATCGGGAATGCGGCGAGCCCCTACGAGGGCAGCGTGTTGCAATACATCAACCAGGTGACGGCCTATCAGGGCAATCAGGCGGAAGACGCCGAGACCTACAGCAATGCCCGGGAAACGGTCACAACCAATTTCGCCTCTCGCTACGAGGAGAGCTACGCCGTTGATGTCGACGCCGAGCTGGCCTTTCTGATTGAGCTCCAGAACGCCTATGCAGCCAGTGCTCGGGTGATGCAGACGGTCAACGAACTCTACGAAACCCTACTGAACAGCATATAGGTGCGTCATGTCTGTTGGTACTCTGGTAACGTCGCGGTCATATCTGTCTAAACAGCTGACGAGCATCCACCGGGCGATCTCCGAAAAGTCGGTCCAGTTTTCGACCGGCAAGGTGTCGAACACCTATGGAGGGCTGGGAGACAATCGGCTCCTCGACCTGCAGCTCACCCAGAAGGTCGGCCAGATCGAATCTTACCAGGAAACGACCACCCGGGCGAACCTGCACCTCAAAACCTTGAACCTGACTCTGGAACGTCTGGAAGGTCTCCGGCTGGATGCGAAATCGGCCTACGATCCCAACGATTTCGAGCTGGAAGCTGACGGCCAGACGCAGACACAGTCGACCGCCGAACTGCTGTTTCATGAAACTGCCAATCTGCTTAATACCGAGGTTGCCGGGTACTATCTCTTCGGCGGCACCGACACGACCAGCAATCCGGTGGCGGATGTTGACGCGATCATGAACGGATCCGGCGCGCTTGCCGGTTTCCGGACGGTTTCGGACGAATATGTTCAGGCCAACCTCGGCGCGAACAACAACGGCCGGCTGGATATTTCAACGCTGACGACCAACTATGCGGGTCCTGTCCCGACGGATTCCACCTTCACGATCGCCGAAGACGGCGCCCATGACTTCGGTTTCGATATCTCGTCGGTCACCAACGGACTGAGCAACACGACCATCACCGGTCCCGGTGGTGGTGACCCAGACAGTTTCGACGTGACCCTGACCGGCCAACCGAACCAGGGTGAAACCATCTCGATCGAGTTCACCCTGCCGCCCAATCATACCGACACCTATACCCTGGAATTGACGGCAGCGGACGGCCAGGCCGGCGAGAACGAGTTTCTGATCGGCGCAGATCTTGAGGAAACAACCCAGAACCTGCGCGACGTGATCTCTTCGGCGCTGGAGGAAGAAGCCCAGACCAACCTGAAAGCGATCGCCAATCAGTGGGCCGCGGACGAGTTTTTCGACACCTATAACGGCGGAACCACGATGCGGGTCGATGGTCCTCCCTACGACACGGCAACCGGCGTGGTCGACGGGAGCGCGACAACGGTCGCCTGGTACACCGGCGAAAACTCCGCCACCACCAATCCGCGCGAAGACAAAAGAGCTGTCATCGACACCAATCTGACGCTCAACTACGGCGCGCGGGCCAACGAACAGGGCATCACGGACCTGATGAAGTCGCTGGCCACCTTTGTGGCAGCAGATTTCTCAGGCGGAACCACGGCCGATGAGAAATATTACAATACGCTCTCGCAGAACATGCGGACGGTGATTTCGCCGAATGCGGACAGCCAGTCGGGCATTTCGAACATTGCGACCGATGTTGCCATTGCCTACCGGACCCTGGAGATGACGGATGACCGCCATACGCAGATGAAGTCCAGCTATCTGACGACGGTCGGTGAGATCGAAGGGGTGGACAAGGACACCCTTGCGCTGGAAATTCTGCAGCTTCAGACCAATATGGAGACGTCCTACCGGGCCTCTTCGATCGTGTTCCAGTTGAGCCTGGTCAACTATATCTAAAGCCCGTTCCCGCAGCGGGATCCGCGCCAGATAGCAAAGCGCCAGACAGCAAAAAACCGGGGCATCGGATGCCCCGGTTTTTTTGTCGGTCCCTGTCGGATAATTATTCGGGCCGGGCTCGCAATCCTTCCGCGATGCTGCGGTTGATCGAAATCATCACGTTGAGTTTTTCAGGCTCGGGATTGGCGAGAACATTCATGGTCTGCTTGAAGATGAAAACTGCAAGCGATGCGAGATTGTTTTTGATGTCCTGGGGAAGTTCGCTTTCCGCACTCGTTGCCGAGGTCACCAGGACGGTCCAGAGTTTGCGATTATAGGCGAGGGCTTCGTCCTTTTCCGCAAACGACGATTCGTCCCATTCGTCCTTAATCAGTTGAAGCCGGGCGGCCGCCTTCATCAGAAGGTTCGCTTCCAGCTCCCTCGGCGACACCGCCACCTGACTCGTCTTCTGGTAAGCCTGCGCTGCCTGTTTGTACATGGCCTATCAGCGTCCTCTCGTACTCAATAAGCTTACGTGCTTCTTTCAGTGCTTTATAGAAGGCGCCGGTTAGGATTGAATTACTGATCCTGGTTATATAGGGGATCGTACTCGGTGCGGCCTTCACAATGTCATTCACGAGAGTGAAGTAATTCTCCTGAATCTTCTCCACTGCATTTGACAGATACATGAGCTGAACCGCCAGATAGACGCGTTTAGCCGGAGTATCCGCGGTGGCCGGCGTGAGAATGTCCTTTTCCCTGAGGATTGGCGCCTGGCCTTCGATAAAAAGTCGGGTGCGCTGATTATCATTGGTAATCACGCTGTCACCAATAATAATGCGTTCGCCCGGTTTCAGCTCGACCTTGAGCGCCATTCCGTGACCTCCAACCAAAAGTATGGCGTTGAAACGTTAACCAAAAGGTAAATTGCTGCCAGCAAAACCTTAACGTTTTTAACCTTGTTGATCAGCCGAAGAGGCTGAGGACGCTCTGCTGAGCCTGGTTGGCGAGCGAGAGGGCTGTCGAAGAAAGCTGCTGGCGTGTCTGGAGTGCCAGCATGTTCGCGCCTTCCTCGTTCATGTCCGCGATCGTCAGGTTGCCGGCCCCGACCTCGAGCGTGTTGATCAACTCTTCCGTGAAATCGGTTCGGATTTCGACTGTCGACAGACTCGCGCCGAAGGAACTGGCCGATGATCGGAGTTCGTCGAGAGCGGCATTGACCGCCTGCAACGTCCGCTCGATATCCGTATCGTCCTTGAAGCCGGAGCCCGTGGCGGTCAGGTTGACCGTTCCGTCTGTCGTTGCCAGCGCCCCGATGTTGAAGTCCGAATTCGTGCTCGTGATCTTGAATGAGACCTCGCCGATCAAGCTGATGCTGCCCGAGGAGAACGACCCGTCCAGGCCCTTGACCGTATTGATCAGGTCCATGAGATCGTCAACGGTCGTGTTCGCGTCGATTTCAAGCGATGCGGCCTCGAACCCGTTGCCGTCGGCAATATAAAGGATGTCGCCCGCCTCGAAACTGCCCGAACTGAGCAGGGTGGCGGTCGAGCTCATGGCGGTCGTGGTCAGGGTGGTCGGAGCGGCTGTCGCCGTTACACCGCCGTCGGTTGCCGAGCCGCCACCGGTCGCATCCTTGGAGATGCTCAAGGTCACGCCGGTGCCGAGACCGGATATGACGCTGATCTGGTCCGTGTCTTCGTCGAAGGAGGCTTTCAGTCCGCCCAGGTCATCGATTGCGTTGACATAATCCTGGACCGTCGTAAGCGTGACACCAACTGTGTAGGTCTTGGTCGTCGTCCCGTCGGAGATGGAGATGATGTTGCCGTCGGCCCAATTGGCCATGTCGCTCAGGTTGGAAGAGGCCTGCAAGCCTGTCAGGTCGAGGACCGCCGAACCTGCGGCAACGGCAAAGGAGGACGTCGCTCCGGCGCCTTGCTCCAGATCCTGGAGGTTCAGGCCGGTTTCCAGGGTGGTGTCGGTGAAATCAACCGGCTCGACCGTCAGGTTCGAAGAGCTGTTCTCGTTAAAGATCACTTCCAGCGCGTTGCCAACGCCTGCCAGCAGGTTCTTGCCCTTGTAGTCGGAGTCCCGTGCGAGATCCTCGATCTGCTCCAGTACGTTGTTGTATTGTTTCGCGAAGACCTTGCGCTGGTATTCGCTCTGGTTCTGAAGGGCCTGGTTGGCGATTGCCTTTGCGGATTCAACGAGCTTGGTGATGCCGTTGATGCCGTCTTCCGCCGCCCTGATCGTCTGAACCGCCTGGCCCATGTTGTCCAGCAGGTTGCTCAGATCGCCGGCGCGGGAGTTCAGGGAGGCTGCGGTGAAGTAGGAATTCGGGTTGTCGAGTGCCGAATTGACCTTCAGCCCCGTTGCCAGCCGGTTCTGGGTGGTGGACTGCAGCTTGGCAGTGCTTTTCAGCGACAGAAGATTATCCCGAACAGCACTGGAAAGGACAATATCGCTCATGAGGGCTCACCGCGTTCATTCAAGACACTTCAGGATTAACCTTCGCTGGGAAGGTAGTTTGACCTAAGTGTAAATGGAAAGTTAACGGGCGATGCACGTGTTAATGTTTTGGAAATGAAAGTTACCAAAAACTTTCTTTTAAGTGATTGAGAATCCTTGGAATTTTTTGAAGGGTAAAAAGCCTTTTCAAGCCTGAAAACGTAAAAACGGCGGGATTTCTCCCGCCGTTTCTGGTTGTCAGGTTGTGAGTCGTGCGTCTGACTGATTCTACGCCGCTTAGAAAAGCGACAGCACTGTCTGGTCCGCCTGCGACGCGAAGGACAGCGATGTGGAGGCGAGCTGCTGGCGGGTCTGAAGGGCCAGAAGGTTCGCGCCTTCCTCGTTGGTATCGGCCAAGGTCAGCTTGCCGGCACCTTCCTGAAGCGTGTTGATCAAGGACTTGGTGTAGTCCTGCCTGATTTCGACGGTCGAAAGGTTGGTACCGAATTCCGAGGCCTGGGATCTGAGGTTCGACAAGGCGTTATTCAGCCTATCGACTACCTTGTTGATTGCGTTGTCCGTGGCGAAGCCTGAGTCCGACAAGGCGGCGATCGTGACCCCGTCGGTATCGGTTGTGAAGGACGAGGCGTTGAAATCGGTGTTGGTACTGGTCAGCCCGAGGTCGGTTTCACTTGTAAGCGCGAGCTTGCCGGTGGTGGTGTTGAAGCTTGCCGACACGCCGTTGAAGTCGTTCAGGAAATCCTTCAGATCTTCAATGGTGGTGTTGTCTTCGACTTCCAGGGAGCCGATCTCGTAATTGTTGCCGTCGGTCAGGGTGATGACGTCGCCCACCTTGTAGGAGCCGGAACCAGAAAGGGTGGCGGACAAAGTGGTAAGGGCCGTCGCGTTCACCGTAACCAGTCCTGCCGTGCCGGAGCCAGCCGAACCGTTGTTATGGATCCGGAAATCCTCGTTGGAGACGATCGTCAGCTGGCCGTTGCTTTCATCGAACTCGGCCCGAACGCCCGGGATCCCGTCGACCTTGTCAATCAGATCCTGAACGGTCGTGGACGCGCCGACGGTGAAGGCGGTGACGCCAATCGTCGACGTCGTCGATACGCCGGTGTCGAATTGAAGAACATCGCCGGATTTGACGTCCAGCGCCGAGCTGAGCAGCGAACTGGAGTTCAGGGTCGGGCCGTTGGTCGATTCCTTAAGTGTAGCTATTGCTTTACCGCCCTCGAGCTGGAAGGACGTCGCGCCGCCCTGGCCTTCGACGAGATCTGACAAGTTGAGGCCGGTGGACAGCGCTGCATTGGTATAGTCAACCGCGGAAATTTTCAGCTTGGACGTCGCGTCTTCGTTGAAGATCGTCGTGAGATCGTTGCCGTCGCCGCCGAGCAGGTTCTTGCCCTTGTAGGAGGAGTCCTTGGCAACGTCCTCGATCTGCTTCAGCAGGTCGTTGTACTGAGCCGCATAGGTCTTGCGCTCATACTGGCTCTGGGTTTGCAGCGCCTGGTTGGCTTTCGCCTTGGCGGTTTCGACCAGATCCGTAATCGTCTGAATGCCTTCGTCGGCCGCCTTCAGTGTCTGGAGCGACTGGCCCATGTCGTCGAGCAGGGTCGAAAGGTCGTTCGCGCGGCTGCCCAGGCCGGAGGCGGTAAAGAAGGAATTCGGATTATCGAGGGCCGAATTCACCTTGAGCCCGGTCGCCAGCTTGTTCTGGACGCCCGACATCAGGTCAGCTGTGGATTGGAGCGTGAGGAGATTCTGCCTGACGGCAGCCGACAGAGTAATGTTGTCAGCCATCTGTGTTTCCCTTTCCTGGGTCCCATGTTCTGCTGCTCTTCCTGAGCAGGTTGCTTAGGATCATGGTTTGTTAACCCTAATCAATGGTTAACTCGTCGCAATTTACGGTTAACGGACGGTTAACGCGTTGAAACTCAAGCAGGTTCTGGAAAGGGAGTGAGGCAGGGGCGCGAAGCCGGGCGCCGCAGAAATCAGCGAAAAACTACGCATAAAAAAACGGCGGGCAAAATGCCCGCCGCTTCTGTTTTTTGTCGACTGTGTCAGGTGGCTTAGAAGAGCCGCAGGACGTTCTGGTCGGCCTGGGCTGCCAGGGACAGCGAGGTGGAGGCGAGGGACTGCTGGGTCTGCAGGGCCAGCAGGTTCGCGCCTTCCTCGTTGGTGTCGGCCAGCGTCAGCTTGCCCGCACCTTCTTCCAGCGTGTTAATCATCTGGGTGGTGAAGTCCTGGCGGCTCTGCACGATCGACAGGTTGGTACCGAAGGTCGACGCCTGAGCCCGCAGGGTGTCCTGTGCGCTTTTCAGTTTGGAAAGCGCTGCATCGATGTTGGCGTCTGTCGCGAAGCCGGAGTCGGTGCCGTTGGTCTCGAAATCGGCCGGCGTGGAGTTGCTGGACGATGTCTTCAGAACGAACTCGGACGTCACCGTCAGCGTATTGCTTGTGAAGGCTGCACTTGCACCGTCGATGCCATCGTACACTGCTTCCAGATCGGCAATGGTCGTCGTGTCATCGATGGTGAGCGAGCCGAGCTCGGAGCCGTTGGCATCGGACAGGGTGATGACATCACCGCTGCTGAAGTCGGACGTGGAGGCCAACGTGGTCCCCGCCGTGCCGGTAATCGTCAGGGCTGCCGTACCGGTCGAGGCCGTTGCCAGGTCGGACAGGTTCAGACCGGTCGAACTGGTGGTGTCGGTAAAATCGACCGCGGAGATCGACAGCGAAGACGTGCCGTCTTCGTTGAAGGTCACCGAGAGGTCGTTACCGGAACCGCCGAGCAGGTTCTTGCCCTTGTAGCCGGAGTCCTTGGCGAGATCCTCGATCTGCGTCAGGAGTTCATTGTACTCCTTGGCATACTGGGCCCGTTCGGCCTGGCTGGAGGTCTGAGAAGCCTGGTTGGCCTTTGCCTTGGCGGCATCGACCAGATCGGAAATGGCGGTAATCCCCTTGTCGGCCGCTTTCAGGGTCTGGACCGACTGGCCCATGTCGTCGAGCAGGGTGGAGAGATCGCTTGCGCGGTTTTCCAGGCCCTTTGCCGTGAAGAAGGAGTTCGGATTGTCCAGAGCGGAATTGACCTTCTTGCCGGTCGACAGCTTTTCCTGGACAGAACTCATCAGAGTGGAGGTGGCCTGCAGTGCGTTCAGGTTGGAACGAACGGCACTGGAAATCGTAATGTCACCCATTTTTACTTCCTTTCTAGGAGTACGCAAAACAAAGACCCGTCCTGGGCCTCGGGTGAGATCAAAGCTTTATTCAGGAAAACAACTTGTAAAAATATATGGTTAGCGGTGGTTAACCTTAACGAAGTGTTTCGATCAAAAAGGTGGCGGACATCAGTCCGCCACTTCTTGTCTTGTCGGTCTGACGACGTCTTAGAAGAGCCGCAGGACGTTCTGGTCGGCCTGGGCTGCCAGGGACAGCGAGGTGGAGGCGAGGGACTGCTGGGTCTGCAGAGCCAGCAGGTTCGCGCCTTCCTCGTTGGTGTCGGCCAGCGTCAGCTTGCCCGCACCTTCTTCCAGCGTGTTGATCATGCTGTTGGTGAAGTCCTGGCGGTTCTGCACGATCGACAGGTTGGTACCGAAGGTCGACGCCTGGGACCGCAGAGTGTCCTGAGCCTTTTTCAGCTTTGTCAGTGCTGCATCGATGTTGGCGTCGGTGGCGAAGCCGGAGTCGGTGCCGTTGGTGGTGAAATCGGCCGGAGTGGAGTTGCTGGACGACGTGGTCAGCTTGAACTCTGACGTCACCGTCAGCGTATTGCTTGCGAAGGCTGCGCTCGCACCGTCGACGCCATCGTACAATGCTTCCAGATCGGAAATCGTCGTCGTGTCATCGATGGTGAGCGAGCCGACCTCGGAACCGTTGGCATCGGTCAGGGTGATGACATCACCGCTGCTGAAGTCGGACGTGGAGGCCAACGTGGTCCCCGCCGTGCCGGTAATCGTCAGGGCTGCCGTACCGGTCGAGGCCGTTGCCAGGTCGGACAGATTCAGGCCGGTCGAACTGGTGGTGTCGGTAAAGTCGACTGCGGAGATCGCCAGCGAAGACGTACCGTCCTCGTTGAAGGTCACCGAGAGGTCGTTACCGGTACCGCCGAGCAGGTTCTTGCCCTTGTAGCCGGAGTCCTTGGCGAGATCCTCGATCTGCGTCAGGAGTTCGTTGTACTCCGTAGCATACTGAGCGCGCTCGGTCTGGCTTGAGGTCTGGGAAGCCTGGTTAGCCTTCGCCTTGGCGGCGTCGACCAGATCGGAAATGGCAGTGATACCCTTGTCGGCTGCCTTCAGGGTCTGGACCGACTGGCCCATGTCGTCGAGCAGGGTGGAGAGATCGCTTGCACGGTTTTCCAGGCCCTTTGCCGTGAAGAAGGAGTTCGGATTGTCCAGAGCGGAATTGACCTTCTTACCGGTTGCAAGTTTTTCCTGCACCGAGGTCATGAGCTTGGAGGTGGACTGAAGAGCATTCAGGTTCGAGCGCACGGCGCTCGAAATGGTGACGTTACTCGCCATGGTGTTTCCTTTCTAGGAGTACGCAATACAGACCCTTCCTGGGTCGGACGAAGCGGAGATTGCACGGCGAAAAGTAAACAAACGTAAAGAAGTTTGGTTACGAAGTTTATAACCTTAATGCAGATTGAAATCGAATGCATAAATGGCGGGGTATTCCCCGCCATCTATTTGATCTTATTGACTGTGGTTTAGAAGAGCCGCAGGACGTTCTGGTCGGCCTGTGCTGCCAGGGACAGCGAGGTGGAGGCGAGGGTCTGCTGGGTCTGCAGAGCCAGCAGGTTCGCGCCTTCCTCGTTGGTGTCGGCCAGCGTCAGCTTGCCCGCACCTTCTTCCAGCGTGTTGATCATGGCCTTGGTGAAGTCCTGGCGACCTTCCACGATCGACAGGTTGGTACCGAAGGTCGACGCCTGAGCCCGCAGGGTGTCCTGTGCGCTTTTCAGCTTGGTAATCGCTGCGTCGATGTTGGCGTCTGTCGCGAAGCCGGAGTCGGTGCCGTTGGTCTCGAAATCGGCCGGCGTGGAGTTGCTGGACGATGTCTTCAGAACGAACTCGGACGTCACCGTCAGCGTATTGCTTGTGAAGGCTGCACTTGCACCGTCGATGCCATCGTACACTGCTTCCAGATCGGCAATGGTCGTCGTGTCATCGATGGTGAGCGAGCCGAGCTCGGAGCCGTTGGCATCGGACAGGGTGATGACATCACCGCTGCTGAAGTCGGACGTGGAGGCCAACGTGGTCCCCGCCGTGCCGGTAATCGTCAGGGCTGCCGTACCGGTCGAGGCCGTTGCCAGGTCGGACAGGTTCAGACCGGTCGAGCTGGTGGTGTCGGTAAAATCGACTGCGGAGATCGCCAGCGAAGACGTACCGTCCTCGTTGAAGGTCACCGAGAGGTCGTTACCGGAACCGCCGAGCAGGTTCTTGCCCTTGTAGCCGGAGTCCTTGGCGAGATCCTCGATCTGCGTCAGGAGTTCATTGTACTCCTTGGCATACTGATTGCGCTCAGACTGGCTGGAGGTCTGCAGGGCCTGGTTGGCCTTTGCCTTGGCGGAGTCCACCAGATCGGAAATGGCGGTGATGCCCTTGTCGGCCGCCTTCAGGGTCTGGACCGACTGGCCCATGTCGTCGAGCAGGGTGGAGAGATCGCTTGCGCGGTTTTCCAGGCCCTTTGCCGTGAAGAAGGAGTTCGGATTGTCCAGAGCGGAATTGACCTTCTTACCGGTCGACAGCTTTTCCTGGACAGAGCTCATCAGGGACGAAGTTGCCTGAAGAGAGTTGAGGTTGGTGCGCACGGCACTCGAAATAGTAATGCTACCCATAACAGAGTTCCTTCTGATTTATTCGCCATTCTTCCTGAGTGGCAAGCAAACTCTGTCAGTAAAATTTGTATCGAATCCTAATTAACTTGGTTATCGGATTTTAAGTTTAAAGCTCTTTGAATAATTATGCTTAATGGTAATGGTTAATTGTTTTGAATATCGATATATTATTTGTTAATCAAGATTTTTTGCTTTTTGTTAGTGACGTCGAGGCGCTTGGGATAGACAAAGAAAAACCCGCTTCAACGGATCGAAGCGGGCTCTATGGGTCGGTATAATCCAGGTTGCGGGCCAAGGGCTTGCAGGGGGGGTCAGACAGTGCGTTCCACGCCCTGGTTCGCCGTTTCGTTCGACTGGTCCGAGACCGTTTTGGCATAGGCGCGCAGTTTGAGCAGGGTCTCACTTGGAACCTGTCGAACGACCTCGCCGGAGTCGCTGTCGGTCGCGACATAAATAAGGCTGTCGCTCTCCGCATCGACAATGTTCTTGCGCTCGATCTGCGGCCGAACCGCGTCAAGGCGGGTCTCGCCACGCTTCTCATTTTCGGCGGTGGGCCGATTTTGCTCGCCTTCCGCCGACGGCGTGACCGTGTTTGAGGCCGGCAAATCCGTCTTGGTGGCCGGTTCTGTCCGCTCTGGAGCGCGTGTTGCCGGCGTGATCGCCGTGTATGACGGCAATGGTGGCCGGACTAATGCCGTTTCCATCGTCCTATCCTTCCGGGTTGTTCGCTACTAATACCCGTTAGCGTTCGAACCATAACGTAAGGGAATGAATCTTGCGTTAACGGAAAGGTTAGATTTGGACAGATTGCCAAATCTGCTGCTTCTGAGGGTGATTCGTTTGGCGGCCTGGCGGATGGCTCTTTGTAAATTCTAAAATTATGAATATACGAAACTATACTTATCAGACTTCTTGAGGAGACTATTATCTCCATAATACTGGCAAGAATGAAGGGTTTTTTGCCGAAAAGGCGGGATGTCCTTAAAGGCCTGTAAAGGAAGTATATCTATCCAATTACGTTAAACATTCACACATAATGAATTGGGCATGCATCCATGAAATCGATCAGAGCACAATTGAGTCTCGTGATTGTCGGTCTCGCCTTGTTGGGGTCGGTCCTGGCTGTCGTTATTTCCGAGTGGGTTTCTTCGGACCTGATCAGTGTTGCCTTGAACCGGGAAGTTTCTGCTGCCAAAGAGCAGCTCAGAGCCCGGGTCGCAAGCGACAGCGGACAGGCACTGGTTCTTGCGAATCTGGTTGCCGGGCAGACCGGAGTTCAGGAAAAATTCGCGGCAAAGGATCGCGAGGGACTTGCCGCAGAGTTCGTTTCCGAGTTCGCTGCCTTGAAATCCGATTTCGGTATTCGCCAGTTCCAGTTCCATCTGCCCCCGGCGGAAAGCTTCCTGCGCGTGCACAAGCCGGAGAAATTCGGCGATGATCTCTCGGGCTTCCGAAAGACCGTGGTGGAAACCAATACCGGAAAGAAATCGATCTCCGGTCTGGAGAAAGGCGTCGCCGGTATCGGCAACCGGGGTGTGGTTCCCGTCTTCCACAAGGGTGAGCATGTCGGTTCCGTGGAATTCGGCCTCGGTTTTCATGACCTTTTCGTTGAGGAGTTCACGCAACAGACCGGATACCCGCTGGCCATTCTTCGTGATGGAGCGAAGGGGGCTGAGGTGATCGGCAATCAGTTGCCCGACGGGATGGACCCGGTTGCCTTGCAGGCCGAAACGGCGGGGGGAGGTATCACCGACGGATCCGGAACTTATTATCTGGAGCAGGTTGCTGTGAATGATTTCTCTGGCGATCCGATCGCCACTGCAATCATTGCCGTCGATCAACGGGCCTATCAGTCGATCGCCACTTTCGCCCGGATGGTCGGTATTGGCGCCGGGGTGCTGTTGCTGCTCATTGCCGGCGGCGTTCTTTATTACGCCAAGTGCTGCATCTTCGTGCCTTTGAAGGGGGTCACCTCCCAGATCATGGAACTGGCTGAGGGCAACCCCGACCAGTTGATCAAGGGCGTCGGGCGCAAGGATGAATTGGGCGACATCGCGCGCGCCGTTGCCGTGTGCTGCGACAACAGGAAAGATCAGATACGGCTGGAGCAGCAGCAGGGTGAGGAACAGGTCGCCCGACATCAGCGCGCGGAACGCGTCTCCTCGCTGATTGACGGCTTCCGGGCGATGTCCGCCGAACTTCTGACGAAAATGACGGATGCAAACCGGAGCCTGCTCGATACGGCAGGCGTTCTGGAAAATGTTGCCTCCACCAGCGCGGAACAGGCCAGCGGTGCAGCGTCCTCCTCGCGGGCGGCATCGGACAACGCACAATCGGTTGCGAGCGCGACCGAGGAACTGACTTCATCGACCCACGAGATCTCCGAGCAGGTCAACCGGACCTCGACCATCGTTGCCGAAGCCACGGAAGGTGTGCAGGCCACCAACGCAAAAGTGGCCGGTCTGGCCTCCGCAGCCTCGAAAATCGGTGAGGTGATCACGCTCATTCAGGCGATTGCCGAACAGACCAACCTGCTTGCGTTGAATGCGACGATCGAGGCGGCCCGGGCCGGTGAAGCAGGCAAGGGCTTCGCGGTGGTGGCCGCCGAGGTCAAGGAGCTTGCTACCCAGACCTCCAAGGCGACGGAAGAGATTTCCAGCCAAATCTCGGAAATCCAGGCGTCGACGGATGAGGCGGTCACCGCGATCGGGAAGATTGCCGGGACGATGGAGCAGGTGAATGAATATACCGGTGCGATTGCGACTGCCGTCGTCCAGCAGGGAGCTGCGACATCGGAGATAAGCGCCAATATTCAAAACACGGCAAGCCGGACCAGATCGGTTGTCGAAAACATCAGTCAGCTCGATGCCGCCGTTGTCGAAACGAAACACTCCGCGGAGGAGCTTTTCAGCAAGACCAGCGAAGCATCCGAGACCGCCGACCTGTTCCAGGAAGAGATCCGGAAATTCCTGGAAGATGTGGCCGCGGCCTGATCGGGCGGATCGATTTCTACCTCAAATGACGAAAAGGTGCCTCGGGCGCCTTTTCCTGTTATCGAAGGTTTTTTACCGGCTTTGCGCGACCGGCATCGAGCCGCGTTAAAGTGAGCGGTTGATCGCAATGCCATGTGCCGTTTGCGGTCCTGTCGGAGAGTTGCCGGTCGGACCGTATGTGGTCGTCCGGTTCGGCTGCTGGGCGCCGACGGCCTTGGCGACTGTCGAAACGATATCGCTTGCAACTTCGCGCGCTGTGGACAGGACGGCCAGGTTGATGCGCAACACCGGCTGGAACTCGGCATGCTTGCGGCGCAGGGTCTGTGTGGCCGCCGGGGCCAGATTGCCGAGCGCAACCGCATGATCCTTGGCCGACATCATTCCGCGGGTGTACTCGTGGATCAGGCGCGCTTTTTCCGGCTGAAGGGTGCTTGCGTCCCTCAGTTTGCCGCCTCTGACCAGTTCCGTCTCGGTTTCGATCAGGTTCAGGAGTTCGTCCATGGTCCGGGTGAGGGCATTGCAGAACTGCTCCGCCTCGACCGGGCTGGTGGGGCGTTCTACCGAAAAGGGCAGTTTTGCCGGTTCTGTCTGGGCATTCATTGGCTGACCTCCTGAAGTGCCAAAAGTTCGCGTTCCACGGCGTCGGCAATTCCGATGCCTCCGCTTTTGGAAATCGACTGTGCGTATTCGTTGATCAGCATGCCGCGCCAGGCTTCAGCACCATCGCCCGTGCCCCAGGTGCCACCTTCTTCCAGGCCGGTGAACATGGACTGGAGCATGTTGTTGAGAAACGTCGCCTCGAAGCCTTCTGCGGTGTCGCGGATCCTGGATTTGTCCGAGGTGCCTGCTGCAGCGGACAGGACCGACAGCGGATTGGTGGGGGTGGTTATGCTCTTTGCCGGATCTAACATCATCACAGCACCTCGATTTCTGCCTGGAGTGCGCCGGCGGCCTTGATCGCCTGAAGGATGGAGATCATGTCCCGCGGACCGATGCCCAAAGCGTTCAGTCCGTCGACCAGCTGCTTGAGGGTGACCGTTTCGGAGACGATCGCGAGCTTGGCTTCCGCGTCGGTGTTGACCTCGACCTCGGAGCGCGGCACCACGACGGTCTGGCCGTTGGCGAAGGGTTGGGGTTGAGACACTTGCGGCGTTTCGGCAATCGTGACCGTCAGATTGCCCTGGGCCACGGCAACGGTCGAGACCTTGACGTCCTGACCCATGACGATGATGCCGGAGTTTTCATCGATCACGACGCGGGCGGCGAGGTCCGGCTCGACGAGCAACTGCTCGATATCGGTCAGGAGGTCGACGATATTGCCGTCGTACTCCCTGGGCAGGTCGACGCGGACCGTACCCGGATCGAGCGGCTCGGCCGTCGGCAGGCCGATCAGTTCGTTGATGGATAGAGCCACGCGCCGGGCCGTGGTGAGGTCCGGATTGCGCAGCGCAAGCCTCAGGGTGGTCAGGGAGGCGAGCTTGAACTCAAGCTCGCGCTCGACGAGACCGCCGTTGGCGATCCGTCCCGACGTCGGTACGCCACGCACAATGGATGCCGCATCGCCCTGTGCGGAGAAGCCGCCGATTGCGACCGACCCTTGCGCGATCGCATAAACTTCGCCGTCCGCACCGACCAGCGGAGTTACCAGAAGGGTTCCGCCCTGCAGGGACTCGGAGTTGCCCAGCGCGCTCACACTCACGTCGATGCGGGTACCCTGGGTGGCGAAGGGCGGCAGGTTTGCCGTGACCATGACCGCGGCAACCGTATTGGTATTGAGGTCGACATCGCGGGTGTTGACGCCGAGGCGTTCCAGCATCGCCTGCAGACTTTGCCGGGTGAACGGTGCATTGCGGAGCGTGTCGCCGGTGCCGTTGAGACCGACAACGAGACCGTAGCCGATCAGCTGGTTTTCGCGGATGCCTTCGAAATCGGCGATGTCCTTGATACGCGATGCAGCTGACGCCTGAGCGGAAAGGACCGCAAGGCCAAAGAGCAGAAAACAGAGTCTCGTAAACAGTTTCATCGTTTGTCGTTCGCTCATTCGCACCGCATGACTTGAACGGCGTCTTTTGCTTCCAGTCGTCTGACCTGCTGGCTGTCTCCGGAGAATGGTCCGTGGGGCGCCTGGCCGGTTTCGAAACTTGTATTGCGAATGTTGTGCCAGTTTTCAGGGACGCGCGCGTTCGATCTAATCTGGTGTCAGAATGGGCGGATTTCCTTAAGTTTTGGTGGTGGAGAGCAGGCGAATTGTATTTGTGCTAAAATGAATGGTGTGAAGTTGCGGGCAAATATTGCCGAGCGTGCCCGGACTCAATTACCCTGTGTCGGCAAATTCCCATGGGCCCTTTGGTATCGGGGTGACGCGGTCGGCTGAGAGCTGAGTTGGAAAGATGCGCATAACAGGAAATAAGCCAATATCGGGAGTGCAGGGGCGCGGCGCCAAGAAGGGCACATCGTCGAGCAGCGGTTCCTTTACGCCTGAACTTGGTGACGAGTCTCCGCAGACAGGCGCGCTTTCGGGCGGTTCAACGATCCAGGGAATGGATGCCTTGCTGGCGTTGCAGGAGGTGGGCGAGAAACCTGACCGCAAATCCAGAGCGACGCGACGCGGGCATGCGCTCCTGGATGGACTTGAACTGATCCGGACCGATCTGCTTGCCGGACATGTTTCCGAAGAGCGCCTGGAAGGGCTCGCAAAAGAGGTTTCGGAGCGGGAAACGAGCGGCGATCCGGAGGTCGATTCCGTCCTCGACGAGATCGAACTCAGGGTCAAGGTGGAGCTTGCGAAGCTCGGTCGATTCCCCGACTGAGGGCGGACGGCATTGACGTCGGGTTAGCCTGCAAAATGCTCCAATTTTCCTAAATAATTGACCGAACAATGTTTTTTGCGTTGTTATTTTTGAAAAATGCACCGTTGTCGGTTTACAAGGTCGAGGATATATTGCCCGCGACCTAACGGTAATCCGGAGCTATCGATGACGGTTGAACTAGAGTCTGAATATCGACCCTCGGAAAACGAGCCGTTCATGAATGACAGGCAGCGGGAATATTTCAAGAACAAGCTGCTTGCATGGAAAGACGATATCCTGAAAGAGAGCAAGGAAACGCTCACCAACCTTCAGGAGGAAAGCCAGAACCATCCCGATTTCGCCGACCGAGCCTCTTCGGAGACCGATCGCTCGATCGAGTTGCGCGCCCGGGATCGCCAGCGCAAGCTGATTTCGAAAATCGACGCGGCGTTGGAGCGGATTTCGGACGGGAGCTACGGCTACTGCGAAGAAACCGGAGAGCCGATCAGTTTGCGGCGGCTGGAGGCTCGGCCGATCGCGACCCTGTCGATCGAAGCGCAGGAAGCCCATGAGCGGCGCGAGAAAGTTTACCGGGACGACTGAACGGATACGCTGACCGGCCGTTCCCGCAATTGAATAAAGACAAAGGCTCCTCCGGTTCGGGGGAGCCTTTCTTGTTTCAATTGCATCTGGGGCCGGTCGGCGGGTTCAGAAGAAAACGGGCACGGTGCTCGGGGAGCGAGGCACCGTGCCCGTTGTCAGCGGTCAGGTCAGGCTTCTAGAACACCTGTCCCGACCGCCGGGGGAGCTTGTTTCCGTGTTTGGCGGATGATGTCCGGAGTGATCAGAACGGCAGCAGCACATCCATGACCTGGCTGCCGTAGCGGGGCTGCTGGACATCGGTGATCTGGCCTCGGCCTCCATAGCCGATCCGGGCTTCGGCGATCTTCTCGCTGACGATCGTGTTTTCGGAAGAAATGTCCTCCGGGCGTACGATACCGGCCACGACGAGTTCGCGAACCTCGAAATTCACACGAACCTCCTGGCGTCCCTCGATCACGAGATTGCCGTTGGGCAGGACCTGGAGAACCACGGCGGCGACCGCCGTTTCCAGCGTTTCCTCCCGGTCGACCTTGCCCTTTCCTTTAAAGTCGGATGAGCTGTCCACGCTGGCCAGGTCGGAAGCGTTGCTGCTTGCGGGCAGGAAGATCGTATCGATTGCGTTACCGAGTGCGCCGCCGGCTCCGGCAGAGCTGGCGTCCTGGCGCGAGCGTTCGGTGGTGTTGTCGAACTGGGCCTTGTCCTTGATCGTCACGACGACAGTCAGGATGTCGCCGACCTGTTTCGCGCGCTGATCCTCGAAGAAAGCCCGGTTCCCCGACCGCCACAGCGAGTTCGGATTATAGTGAGCCTGCTGGGGTTCCGGCATCGGCATCTGTACCGGTCGGTAACCGGCCGTCGTCGTCGGATCCTGGATGGCATTCAGTGCCGGTGGCTGGCCGATCTGGGACAGTCTGTCCGCCGTTCCGCAACCACCTGCCGCAGCTGCGAGCGCGCAGCTGGCGAGAAGTGCGACCCTCGATTTCGAAATCATTGCTGCGCCCTTTCGTTGAGGCTGGCGACCGGGACGGACGGTTCGACCCGGACCTGCCCGCGGGAGACGACCGTTGCGGAGATTTTCCGACGGGATTGAAGGTTCATGATGTCGATCACGTCGCCGGCGGCGCCATCTTCCAGAGCCTGCCCACGGGTCGTGAGCTTCATGCCCGGGAGCTGGTAGGTAACGGTCACCTTTTCGCCGCGGGGAATGACCGTCGGACGTTCGAAATCGTTGCGCGTCAGCGGTGAATTGGCGCGTAGATTCGAACGGGCGGCCAAGCCTAAGATTTCATCCGCGTCGGTGAGCGCCCGTGCCGGAACACTGCCACGGGCCAACCGGACGGTCGTGAGATCTTCCGGCTTGACGATGGCGCCGCGGCTGAGCGGCTGGATCAGGGCCGAGACTTCCATCATTTCGCGGGCCACGCCGGTCAGGTTCAGCGGATGGCGGCCGTTGAGACCCGCGATGTTCAGCCGTAGGGTGAAATGTCCGTCGGTCCGGGACCACAGAACCTGATCCACGGTGACGGGGTTTTCCGCACCCGGATCGGCATGGACGGCCGAGGGCGCCTGAAACAGGGTGATGTCGAGATCTTCGACGGACAGCGAGGCGTCCCGTTCGGCCAAGGCCTTTGCCACGATGGTTTTCAGTTCCCTCTGGCCGATGGTTTCCGCCCGGCGGTACACGACGACCTTTGTCAGCCCGTTGGTGCCGGCCGCGGTCAGGCCGGCAGCCTGAGCCCGCTTGGCAACCTGTTCTGCAGGCACGTCGCCCGAGGTTCCCATGTCCGGCGAGCGGAACAGCGGAATTCCGGCGTAGTCGCCGGCGTTGCGGTAGAAATCGCCGATGGTGACGATGTCCGAAAGCGTATGGACCTCCGGCTGCAGGACCGGAGCGTCGGCTGCAGAGGTCGGCAAGGACCAGAGCAGGGTTCCGATTGCGAGCCCGGCGAGGGCGAAAGTGCGGATCATTGTCGTTACTCCCTACCGGAGGTTGGAGGTGGTGGAGTACATTTCATCGGCCGCCTGGATGATGCGCGAGTTCATTTCGTAGGCGCGCTGGGCGGCGATCAGATCGGCGATTTCGGTCACCGCGTCCACATTCGCCATTTCCAGGAAATTTTGCTGCAGATCGCCGAATCCGTCGTTGCCGGGGGTGTCGGTCTGAGGCTGTCCGCTGGCTTCGGTTTCGAGGAACAGGTTGTCGCCGATGGCTTCAAGTCCCGACTTGTTCACGAAGCGGGCAAGTTCGATCTGGCCCAGGTTGACGGTGGCGCCGGCGCCGTCGATCACCTGCACATTGCCGTCTGCGGAAATGGTGATGTCCCGGGAATCGTCGGGGATGGTGATTTCCGGCAGGACGCTATAACCGTCGACGGTCACCAGGGTACCGTCCGCGTCGCGTTCAAATGAGCCGTCGCGGGTGTAAGCCGTCGTTCCGTCCGGCAGCTGGATCTGGAAAAATCCTTCGCCACGGATCGCGACGTCCAGTTCCTTGTTGGTCTCTTCGAGGGAGCCTTGCGACATGATGCGGGCGGTTGCCGCGGTCTTCACGCCGGATCCGACCTGAACGCCGGTCGGGACGATCGTGCCGGCATCCGACGTTTCCGCGCCCATGCGGCGCAGGTTCTGGTAAAGCAGATCCTGAAAATCCGCACGCTGGCGCTTGTAGCCGGTCGTGCGCATGTTGGCGACGTTGTTCGAGATGACCTCGACATTCAGCTCCTGAGCCTTCATGCCGGTGGCTGCGATATGCAGTGCCTTCATTTGAGTAGTCCTCCGGCGTTATCAGGCTTCAAGACGGCCAAGGGTGGAGATTGCGTTCTGGCGCAGGTCGTCCGTGTCTTTCATCAGCTTGCTGATGGTTTCGTAGGCGCGGGTGATCTCGATCACCCGGCTGATTTCCTCAACGCCCTGCACGTTCGATTGCTCAATGGCGCCCTGGATGACTTTTCCGTTGGTCATCTGCAGGGGCGCTTCGCCGGTGAACAGCGAATCTCCGACCTGGACGAGTTCCTGCGGATTTTCGAAATTGACCAGTCGGATGGCGCCCCGGTTCCCCTGTTCGGTGGAAATCGTGCCGTCCTCTGCAATTTCGATCTTGCCGTCTTGCTGAGTGAATGAGACCGGGCCGCCTTCGGTCAGGACCGGTCGGCCTTCGGATGTGACCAGGCGTCCGGTGTTGTCCAGATGGAAGGCGCCGTTGCGCGTATAGGCTTCGGACCCGTCGCCCATCTGCACGACGAAAAAGCCTTCTCCCTTGACGGCCACATCAAGGTCGTTGCCGGTCATCTTGATGCTGCCGGCCTCGAAGTTGGTCCGCGTGCCATAGTCGTGAACGTAAGAGAGAGAGCGGTCCGGGCGTTGAAACTCCGACGCCTCGGCGACGGGCATAATGTACTCCTCGAACAGCATTCTCTGCGACTTGAAGCCCGTCGTGTTGATGTTCGCCATGTTGTTGGCGACCACGTCGAGCTGATTCCGCAAAGCGGACTGGCGCGACAGGGCAATAAGCTGCGCATTCTCCATATTAACAGTTCCCTTTGCTCCCCGGTGGACCTTCGAACTCCCCAGAACGTCGGCCCGTTTACCTCTTTGCAGGGAGTGTGCCAGTTTATAAGTTATTGAAATATATGAATATAGAAAGCGGAGAGGGGGGCTGACCGGTAAAGGTTTCCGGCAGAAATTAACCAATTGGCAATTTTTGCCGGGTTGCGGCCGTTAACCTTTTGGTAACCACTGGTTAACCATTAACTCTTTAGAAACTTATAACGCGCGTGAGCGTGTAGAGGACTCGGGGAACTGAATGGCCGACGAAAATGCCCAGGTCGACGAAGACGAGGGCGCCGATGAGGGGGCCGGCGGCGGCAAGAAGAAAAAGCTGATCCTCTTCGGCGGTATCGGTCTTGTCGTGCTCCTGGCTGCTGGGGCAGGAGGATATTTCTTCTTCATGTCAGGCGGCGATGCGCCCAGGTCGGATGCGTCCGGAGGGCAGCCGGGGGAACAGGAAGCCCAGAAACCGGTGGTGTTCTACGATCTGCCGGAAATGACCGTGAACCTGGCGACCGAAGGGCGGACCACGTATCTGAAGGTGCGTATTGCCCTTGAGGTCGAAAACCGGGCAATGATCGATCAGATCCAGCCGTATCTGCCCCGTATTCTCGATGCTTTCCAGATCTATCTGCGAGAGCTCCGTCCCGCGGATCTAGAAGGATCCGCCGGTTTGTTTCGTCTGAAGGAAGAATTGCTCAGGCGCATCAATCTGTCCGTATATCCGGCGCATGTCGACGGGGTCCTATTCAAGGAAATCCTTGTTCAGTAATGGTGCGAAATGGCTGACGAAGACGACGATCTGTCCGAAGAAGATATGGCCGATGCCTGGGGTGCGGCACTTGCCGAACAGGGCGCAGGCGGCGACGAAGACGACGATCTAGCGGCCGCCTGGGGGGCGGCGCTGGAAGAGCAGGGGGCGGGAAGCTCCGACGATATGGCTGCGCAATGGGCGGCCATGATCGACGACAGCGAGCCGGATCTCGAAAACGCGACCCGCGGTGCCGACCGTGTTCTCAACCAGGAGGAAATCGACAACCTCCTGGGGTTCAATATCGAGGACACGATCGCCGGCGACCAGAGCGGTATCCGCGCCCTGATCAACTCGGCAATGGTGTCCTACGAACGCCTGCCGATGCTTGAAATCGTGTTCGACAGGCTTGTGCGCCTGACGACCACCTCATTGAGAAACTTTACCTCCGACAACGTCGAGGTGTCGCTCGATTCCATCAGTTCGGTGCGTTTCGGCGATTACCTGAATTCCATTCCGCTGCCCGCCATTCTCGGCGTCTTCAAGGCGGAGGAATGGGACGGGTTCGGGATGGTCACGGTCGAATCGAGCCTGATTTATTCGATCATCGACGTGCTTCTGGGCGGGGGGCGCGGCACGAGTGCGGTGCGCGTGGAAGGCAGGCCCTATACCACTATCGAAACCAACCTCGTGCAGCAGATGGTGGCTCTGATCCTGCAGGATGCGGAGCAGGCATTCGCGCCGCTGTCGCCGGTTCACTTCAACCTCGAACGGCTTGAAACCAATCCGAGGTTCGCGGCGATTTCGCGCCCGGCGAACGCCGCCATCCTGGTCGAACTGCGGATCGACATGGAAGATCGCGGCGGCACCGTCGAGATCATGATGCCCTATGCAACGCTGGAGCCGATTCGCGATCTGCTGCTCCAGATGTTCATGGGCGAGAAGTTCGGCCGCGATCCGATCTGGGAAGGGCACCTCGCAACCGAGATTCACTCAGCGGAAGTTGAGGTGGATGCGGTCCTTTACGAGACCTATCTGCCGCTCGGACGGGTTCTCAGTCTGGATGTTGGGCAAACATTGGTTTTCGACGTCGACCCGGCGGACCCGGTCACGATAAAATGCGGCAACGTTCCACTGACCGAAGGAACGCTTGGGAAAGTCGATGATTCGATTGCGATCCGTGTCGCCAAGAACCTTCGCAAACCCAAAATGACCCTGGCTGCTTTCGAGCGCGCTATGCAAAACGAGATGGAGGTATCATGAGCACCCCACCGGTCGGAATGATTATAGAAGGCCTGGTTGCGATTCTGCTTTTGGTAACCATCGCGTATTGCTGGATCTTGAACTCGCGGCTGCAGAGATTACGTGCCGATGAAGAAACTCTCAGGGCGACGATCTCCGAGTTGATGACGGCAACCGAAATTGCCGAACGCGCCATCCTCGGACTGAAAGCGACGGCGAGCGAAGCCGACCAGTCCCTTGGGAACCGTTTGAACCAGGCTGAGAAAATGTCGAACGCACTTGCGGCTCAGGTCGTGAAGGGTGAGGAAGTCTTCACCCGTATCAGTCAGATCGCCGAAGCGGCCAACAGGTCGTCCGTGCAGCGGGAGGCCTATGCGCATGCGCCGCAGCCGGCTCCCATGCCCGTGCAAATGCCGCAAATGCCGCAAATGTCCGCTCCGACCATGCAAGACCCGGCCCCGCGGGGCCGCGCACCGCGAGCGGACGATATCCGAAGCGCCGCAGCTGAGGCGACGGCCCGGCTTGAGCAGTTCCGAAGGCGTTCCGGAGGCACTGCTGCATGAACATCCGCCTGCTTCCTGTGGTTGGAATCTCAGCCAGCGCCCTTTTGGCGCTGAAGCTGCTTGGCCTGGTGATCGGCCCGGTAGCCAATGTGGTTCCGATCGAGGGAGCGGTCGCTCAGGAATCGACGCCCGGCCAGCAGGCGGCGCCCGAAACCCCGCAAGGGACGCCGCCCGATGGCGAAGCGACGGTGGCCATGCCAGCCGATGGTGCGGATGGCAATGCGCCGGCCGAAGATGTGCCGGTGTTGCCTGAATCGTTGGAAATCGGTGGATCGGCGGCGGAGCGCGCCGTCCTGGAGAGCCTCGGAAAACGCCGGCAGGACCTCGAGAAACAGCGGGGACAGCTGGATCTCAGGGAAAAGCTCCTGCAGGCGACGGAGGAGCGCATCCAGAAGCGTGTGGAAGAGCTGAAAAAGCTTGAAAAGCAGATCGAGGGCGCGGTCGAGGAGAAACGCAAGCAGGATGAAAGCGAGATCGCGGGTCTCGTGACCATGTATGAGAGCATGAAGCCCAAGGACGCCGCGCGTATTTTCGACCGTTTGAGCATGCCGGTGTTGCTGAAGGTGGTGCGCCAGATGAAGCCGCGCAAAATGGCCGATATTCTCGGCAAAATGTCCTCGGAAGCGGCGGAGCGCCTGACCGTCGCTATCGCGAGCAGTGCGGATGAACCGGTCTCGGAAACGAAGCAGATGCAGGCAGAATTGCCGAAAATCCGCTCAAACTAGTCGAATCGGCGCTTTTCGGCAGTCGGCGTAAGGCCGCGTTAATCCGGCCAAAATAACGTAAAACAGGTGGCATCCGAAGGAAAAACTCCGTGCTGAAGCACATATGGAAACGCGGTAAGACGCGGGGAGAACCCCAGCGCCCGAGACGTCTGGCAATCTGCCTGATGTCCGCGTTCCTGTGTGCATTTTCGATGTCGGTTCAACTCGCCGTTTCCCCGGCCGCCAAGGCACAGTCCCTGGAGCCGGTGGATCTCCAGGTCCAGGCCAAGCAAGGCTATGGCCGCATGGTCCTTACCTTCAAGGATCGGACCCTTCTTCCGGTCTACGATGCCGTCATCACCGGCGGTGTGTTGAGGATTTCCTTTGAAGATCCGATCGATATCAATGTCGACGACGTGCCGCTCGACCTCAGCGATTACATCACGATTGCCCGCCGGGATCCGGATGGCAGTGCGATCCGCTTTGCTCTTAAGGGCCAGTTTCAGATCAATACGCTGGAAGCGGGTGAGAAGCTGTTCGTGGACATTCTGCCCTCCAACTGGCAGGGCCTTCCGCCGGGACTTCCCGATGACGTGGTGCGTGAACTCGCCAAGCGTGCGGAAGCGGCCATGCGCAAGGTTCGCGCTCTGGAGCAGGCCCGGTTGAAAGTGAAGGAGGGGCCTCAGGTTACCCTTCACATCGGTGAGCATCCGACCTTCACCCGGCTGGTGTTCGACTGGACGGTGCGTTTCGATACCGCCTTCGTGCGCGAGGACGATATCGTCAAGGTGACGTTTAACCATCCCGCCCAGCTCGATGTCTCCGACCTGCGCGCGCATTTGCCTCAAGGGGTCGTGGATGCCACGTCTTTCCTGGACAAAGGAAAGCTGAAGTTCCTGATGCGGATTGATCCTTCGGTGGATATCCGCGCCTTCCGGGAAGACCAGACCTATGTCATCGACGTCACGCCGGAACGGATGGAACCGCGAGATCCGGCCAATGAGCTGATCAATGCGGAATTGAACTCGGGCACCGGCGGTACGGGACAGCAAATGATTACTGCGCCCGGCGTCCGCAATACGAATGAAGCCTCCGGGCCGGAAACCTCCGCGGACGTTACGGCACCACCGGAGGCACAGACCGGGCCGGTTCAGGATGAAACCGCGCTGGCGATGGTTCCTTTCAATGTTGAGCCGGGAGCGGCCGGAGCCGAGCCAGCCGCATCGTCTCCGCCGGCGGAGACTGTTCCGTCGACGCCGGTCCCGCCGAAAAACGAGACGACCGGCGACGTTCCGGCGAACCCGGCTCCGGTTCAGGGTACGCAGGACGCGGCCGGGCCGAAAACCGACGAAGCCGCGGCAAAACCTGCATCGGCAGCGGCTGCGGAGCCTGTCCCGGCAACGCCGAAGCCGAAGCCGGCCATGGCCGAGGACACGGCAGCGGCGGAGACCGCTCCGCCGAACGCGACGGCCGGCGCGCCGGAAACAGAACCGGCCGCTCCACAGGCCGAAGTTATGCCGGCTCCGCAATCCGCCGACCCTGCGCTGGCCGGGAGCACGGACGAGCCGGCACCTGCCGTGGCAGACGCAACTCAGGTCCCGCCTGCGGCAGCCGAGCCGGAAGCCGCTCCCCAGCCCGTAGCCGGCCCAGTACCGGGCCCAGTACAGGGCCCAGTACCCGGCACCGAAACCGGGAGCCGACCGGAAGGGACGGAGCAACTGGAAATGGCAGCGCCGGAACCGGTCGAGGTCGCCCCTGCCGAGCCTGATGCAAATCCGGGTGAGGCCGTTCCCCCTGCCGTGGTGCTCAACGACAGGCCAGGCAGTGAGAGTGTCTGGCGGGCGCATGGCGGTGCGGAGATTCCCAATTCCCCCGAAACCCCGCCCGATGATTTCGCAGAAGAAGTGCGCAATTTCGTTTCGGCCGAAGCGCGGCGCATCGGTAAGACAGTTCGGGTCGTGTTTCCGTTCGTGGAGCCGGTGTCCAGCGCCGTCTTCCGGCGCAACAACAGCATCTGGATGATTTTCGATACGGACGCGACCATCGATATCAGGGGCATGGTCTCGGCCTTGTCCGATACGGCCTCCAACATCGAGGTGGAGCAGCGCGACGGCTATCAGATCCTGCGCATGGACATGAACGATCCCGTGCTGGCAACGGTCGGACTGGATGGCAACGCCTGGAGCCTCGTCATCGGAGACATGATCCTGGAGCCGTCCATTCCGCTGAAGATGGAGCGCAATGTCCGTGGCGACGGTGGGTCTGTCCTGAGGGTTCTCTATAAGGATCCGCAGAATATCCGAGAGATCGAGGATCCGTTCGTCGGCGACAAGATCTCCATCGTGACCGGCTTCGGGCCGCCCCGTGGGCTGCTCAAGCCGCAGAAATTCGTCGACCTGAACGTTCTGAGCTCGGCGCAGGGCATTGCCATCGTGTCGCATTCCGACGGTGTCAGCATGAAGCTGCTCGGCGATGATGTGATCATCGAGAAGACAGGCGGTCTCTCCCTGTCCAATCGCCATCTGCGCGGCGGCACGGCGGCATTCAATTCCATCGTCGATCCGAACGAACCGGGGTATGTGGAGTTCGTGTCGCTGACGACGGAGGGGCCGGCGACCTATTCCGAACGTCTGCATATGCTTCAGGACAACTTGAGCAAGACGCCGGAAGGGCAGCGGCGGAAGGCTCTGATGGACCTTGCCCGGTTCTATCTGGCGCACCAGTTCGCCCAGGAGGCGCTCGGCCTCATGCGCCTTGCTATTGAAGAGGATCCGGCGCTGGCCCAGGACAGCTCCTACAACCTCATGATGGGCGCGGCCCAAACAATGGCGCATCACTTCAAGGATGCCTACGATCATCTGAACCGGCCGGATCTGAAAAACAGTCCGGATGCCGCCGTGTGGCAGACCATTGTCGCGGTCGCACTGCACGAATGGACCGAAGCGAGGATCGCCATGCCGCGCGGGCGGGCTGTTGTCGGCAACTATCCCAAGACCATACAGGCGGAATTCAATCTCGCGGCGGCGCAAGCCATGGTCGAGGCGAATGACTTCGGTGTCGCGAACTCGGTGCTGGCGGAAATCGAACCCAGCGAGGTGACCAGTTCGCAGGCCGCGCGTTACGATATTCTGCGCGGCCGTGTCGCGGATGCCTCGGGCCGCTCCCAGGAAGCGCTCTCTGCCTTCGATTTCGTCGCGAAATCGGAAGACCGGCCGCGGGCGGCGGAGGCCGAATATCGGGCCCTGCGGATCCGCTACCGGGACGGGGAGATCGATATCGACGAGGCGATCGATCAGCTCGCCGGCCTTGCCACCTCCTGGCGCGGGGATGAAATCGAACTCAAGACCCTTCGTTTCCTGTCGCAGCTTTATGCGGAAAAGGGGCAGTACCGGGAGGCTTTCGAGGCCATGAAGTCCGCGGTCCAGGCAAATCCGGATTCCGATACGACCCGGCTGCTGCAGGAGGAAATGAACGGTTTGTTCGCATCTCTGTTCCTGGACGGCAAGGCGGACGAGATGGATCCGGTCAAGGCGCTGGCGCTGTTTTATGATTTCCGGGAAATGACCCCGATCGGGCGCCAGGGCGACGAAATGGTCCGCCTGCTGGCCAAGCGGCTGGTCGAGGTGGATCTCCTGGATCAGGCTATCGGCCTTCTGCGCCATCAGGTGGACAATCGCCTGAAAGGAGCGGCGCGGGCGCAGATCGCAGCGGACCTTTCCGCACTCTATCTTGCCGATCGCAGGCCGGATGAAGCGCTGCGTGTTCTCAACCTGACCCGGCAGGCGAGCCTGCCGTCCACGCTGGAGCGCCAGAGGAACATCGTCGAGGCGCGGGCGCTTACGGCCAGTGGACGTCCGGACCTGGCTCTGGAACTGGTGCGCAACATGCGCGGCAGCGACGTTGACCGCCTGCGGGCCGACACGTTCTGGGCGGCGCAGAGCTGGCGTGAAGCCGGTGAACAGCTGGAAGCCATGCACGGGTCACGCTGGTCCGACACGATCCCGCTCGACGAGATCGAGCGGCGCGACATCCTGCGGGCAGGCATTGCCTATTCTCTGGCCAGTGACCAGCTCAGCCTCAACCGCCTGCAGACCAAATATATTGCCAAGATGGCCGACAGCCCCGAGGCGGCGGCCTTCGAAGTGGTCACCCGCCCGATCGACGCACAGGGTGTGGAATTCCTGGAAGTCGCCAACAAGCTGGCCGATACCGACACGCTTGAAACCTTCCTGGACGAGTACCGGCGCCAGTACATGACGCCGCAGAAGAGCAACGGCGATCAGGTCGCCGCGACAGCGCCGACCGGTTAGTCCGATTGGGTTCGCAAGAGGGAACGCGGGCGGGCCTATCCCGCGCCGAAACTCTTGACCAGAGATCCGGCCACCAGATTCCAGCCGTCCACCAGCACGAAGAAGATCAGCTTGAACGGCAGTGAGATCACCACCGGTGGCAGCATCATCATGCCCATGGACATGAGGACCGACGCGATCACGAGGTCGATGATCAGGAAGGGCAGATACAGCAGGAAGCCAATTTCGAAGGCCCGACGTAATTCGCTGATCATGAAGGCCGGTATAAGCGTGCTCATGGCCAGATCGTCCGGCGTCTGCGGGGCAGGTTGCCCGGAGAGTTCCTGGAACAGGCTCAGGTCCTGTTCGCGCACCTGGGACAGCATGAAGGTCCTGAACGGGGCCGAGCCGCGTTCGAAGGCCTGGTTGAATTCGATGTCGCCGTTGACGAGCGGCTCAACGCCTTCGTTGTAGGCCGTTTGCAGGGTCGGAGCCATGATGAAGGCGCTGAGAAACAGTGCGAGGCTGACCATGACCATGTTCGGCGGCGCCGTCTGCAGGCCAATCGCGGAACGCAAAAGCGACAGGACGACCACGATCCGGGTGAAACTCGTCACCATGACGAGGATCGACGGCGCGAGCGACAGGACGGTCAGCAGGGCGACAAGCTGGACGGCCCGCTCCGTCAGGCTGGAATCGGCTCCGAACCCGACCGTAATGTCCTGCGCCACTGCCGGACCGGCGAGCAGCGCGAGGACCGGCAACCCCAGAAGGAGCGATAAAAGCGTCAGCCGTCGGGATGGACGGCCGATACGGGGGATCATGCTTTTTGATTTCCGTGGATTTCATCCAGAAGCTTTGCCATTTCATCCTCGATCGGATTGGCTTTCGCATCCGGACTCGGTTGCCCATTTTCCGGTTTCTTGTCTTCCGAGTTGGTGTCCTGATCAGCGGCCTTTGTCTCGGCCTTAGCTGATTGGACCTCAGCCGTTTGGACCTCAGCCGTTTGGGCCTCTGCCGGGGGGCTCCGGTCGCCGCCTTCCGAGGTCTTGTCTTCGTCTGCGGCCGTGCCGGTGTCCGGGGCTGGCTCTCCGCCCGCGTCGGCTTTCGGTTTGGTTTCTGCCGGCACGGTTTCTTGCGCAGCAGAGCTTTGTTCGGAACGTGCGTCTTCGGCGGCTGCCGCCGCTTCGGTCTTGGCCTTCTCGGTGACGGCTGTTTCCTTTGCGACGTCGTCCTGCCTGTTGACCACCTGCGCGGGCTCCGGCTTGTCCGTTATCTCCGGAGCCGCCGGCTGTTCCATTGCAGGCGCTTCGACAGATACTTCGTCGGATGGAGGCGGGGATAACGCCGGTTCGGCTTTCGCCTCTGCCGGTCGAGCCGGAGCGGCCGGTGTTTCGACCGCGGGTGCTTCCATCTTTACGGCCGGTTCGGCGGGTTTTGTTTCCACACTTTGCAGTGGCGGAGAAGCCTTGGCCTCAGAAGCGTCTTCAACGGCGGGTGCCGGTTCGGCTTCCATCACCGGTTCCTTACGTTCCTCCAGAGGACCTTTCGGAAAGGCGGTCAGGGCCTTGGCGGCCGGACCGGAGGAGGGGGGAGAAACGGTTCTGGTCGGCCCGACGGGCTTCGGCGCAGCCGGTCGGCTCTGCAGCGGTTTGGCCAGCGTGCGGGCAAAGCCGGTCGCCGGGGGTTCACCCGAGGAGGCCGGCGCCGCCCGCCGCTCCGAAGCCCGGGGCGGTTGAGGGACTTGGGGAGCAGGGGGCGTCTTCGCCGCGGAGGCCTGCGGAACCTGAGGTTCCCGGCGCTCCGGTTGTCCCGGTTTGTCTCCCTCTTCCTTCTTTCCGGTTTCCTGCGGTTTGATGGCGGACAGGGTCCTGGAGAATGCGGAGACCGCGGCGCCAGTCCTTGACGGTTGTTCCCTCGAGGGTGGCGTTTGAGGCTTTCCGGTTGACGGGCCTGCGGATTTCGTCAGGTCGCCGAGCCTTGAGCGCAGGGAGGAAACGGTGGCGGCGCCACTGTTTACCGCCGCTCTCGCCGTCGATGCTTCGGGTGCCGCTTGCGCAGCAGGGGACGTCGGAGTCTGTGCAGGTGCAGGTTGAGGGGGCGTTGGGCCAGAGGCATTGGGGGCCGGAGCACTGGGAAGCGGGGTACTGGGAAGCGGGGTACTGGCGACCGGGGTGCTGGCGACCGGGGTGCTGGGACCTGGGCTGCTTGGCCCCGGGCTGCTGGGGATCGGTGCGCTGCGCTGTGGAGCCTCGACCGGACTGGTTGCGGTGGCAGGTGGGGACACAGGGGCTGCCGGTTCCGGATAAGGTGTGCTGGCCGGCGTTGCGACAGGTGGGGGAACGGATGCGGCCAGACCGTCCATGTTCGGCATCTGGGTATTTCCGTTCGTCAGATGCGGTTGCTGGCGGGGATGCCCGGCCGCAAGAGGCGTGCCGCGGATAATCCCCTGTTCCACGACCACGTCGCTCGGCCCACCGATCAGGATCAGATGCTCGATATTGTCACGGCGGATCAGGACGAGGCGGCGCCTGGTATCGACGCTGGCGCTGTCCATGATGGCCAGTCGTGGCTGTCTGCTTCTGACCGAAGGATTGCGCGCCCCGGCCGCCCACTTGATGATGAAGACAAAGAGGGCAAACAGGGCCAGGACGACCGCGAGTGCCATTGCGAAGACCAGACCTCGCGCCAAGCCGTCGCTGAAGCCAAAAGTAGTTTCAATCCAAGTGTACATACTTCCCTCGAATTAAGGCTCGCCAAGCGGGCCTTTGAAACCGGCCGCACTTCCCTATGCAGTCTTGTCTTACCGACTGTCGTGTTGATCCACCGGGTTTGCACCCTCCGCAGCAGCGGGCGCTATCGAATCCCTCATGCCTTTAAAGTTAACAGAAGTGGGTAAATTCTGCCTGTCATGAAGGGCTTAAATTTTGCAAATTGCAAAGGCTGGCGCTGATCTTCCACGGTTTTCTGCTGTTGTTGGCGTTGGGTTCGGGTGATGCGTTAACCTTTCGTTAACCTTCTACCCGGCAATGTTTGCCTAATCCGTTAACGAATGGTGACTCGCATGGCCTTAACCGATCTCCCCCTGTTTCAGGCTCTGAAATCGAAAATGCAATGGCATCAGGTCCGTCAGTCGGTGCTGGCAGAGAACGTCGCGAACGCGGACACGCCCGATTACAAAGCCAAGGAATTGAAGGATTACGACTTCGCCGATCATCTCGGTCGGGAGAATTTCGGCCTGCAAACCGTGCGGACCAAGGCCGGGCATCTGTCGGGCGCGATGACATCGCCTGATTCCTCCAAGGTTGAGGAACGGGACATGTTCGAAGTCACTCCAAACGGCAACAACGTCGTGCTTGAAGAGCAGATGATGAAGGTTACGGAAAACCAGATGGATTTCCAGGCGGCTTCCGCCATTTACACACGCAGCCTCGGATTGATCCGCACCGCGCTTTCCAAGAATGCATGAGCCGAGTGAACGTACAGGAGAACCCAAATGGATCTGATTAAATCACTGTTCGTTTCGGCGTCGGGCCTCAAGGCGCAGAACAACCGGATGCAGGTCATCGCTGAAAATATCGCGAACGCCGATTCGACCGGGCGGACGCCCGACGAGGAGCCGTATCGGCGCAAGATCCCGACCTTCAAGAGTCATTTCGACAAGGAGATCGGTGCCGAGGTGGTCGAACTGGGCCGGATTGCTGAGGACCAGTCGGATTTCGTCGAGCGCTACGAGCCGGGCCATCCAGCGGCCAATGAACAGGGTTTCGTGCGCCGGCCGAACGTCAACACGCTCGTGGAGACGGTGGACATGCGACAGGCGCAACGGTCCTACGAGGCGAATCTCAACGTCATCCAGGCGACCCGCCGGATGGTGCAAAGGACGATCGATATTCTGCGCGCGTAAGCCCGGACGACCCTCCCGTGCCATCAGCGACTCAACAAAAGGATTGAAACGCAATGTCCACACCGACCATTGCAAGTAATGCCTACCAGATGGCTGCGCGGCTGGCACAGCCGACGGCGGGGACGGAAGACCTCAACCCGAACCGCGACAGCCCGGATTTCGGGCAAATGGTTCAAAACGCTGTAGAAACCGTCGTCGACAAGGGCCGGGACGCAGATCAGAAGTCCATCGGACTTGTGGAAGGCAAGACGGACGTTGTTGACGTGGTCACGGCAATCTCGGAAACCGAGATGGCGCTTGAAACGATGGTGACGGTCCGGAACCGGGTGATTTCGGCCTATGAGGAAATCATGCGGATGCCGATCTGACCGGTCCATTGACCTTTGACGGAGGGGGAATGGCCACATGACCGGCGGAGAGGTGCTCGATATCGCCCGTGAAGGCGTCTGGACCATGATCCTGGTGGCCGGCCCGGTGATGGTCGTCGGTCTTGTCGTGGGTGTGGTCATTGCCCTGTTTCAGGCGCTCACGCAGATTCAGGAAATGACGCTGGTTTTCGTACCGAAAATTCTCGCGATTTTCGTCACCCTCCTGATCACCTTGCCGTTCATGGGTCAGATACTCGCCGCGTTCATGGCGCGGATCAGCGAGCTGATCCTGACGACGTCCTAGCGGCATAAGGTGTTGGCATGACGCTGCAGCTGTCCTTTCTGCCTGAGATTGCAGCGGTGTTCATGCTCATGTTCGCGCGTCTCGGCACCATGATCATGATCATGCCGGCGCTGGGCGAGACCTCCGTTCCGTCGCGGATCCGGCTGAGCATTGCGCTCGCGCTCACGCTCGTCCTTTATCCGACGGGCGCTCCAGCCTATCCGGACAATCTGACCGACAACTTCATGCAGCTTCTGCTCCTGTTTGGAGGAGAATTCGCCGTCGGCATCGGGGTCGGACTGTGCGCGAAACTGGTAACCTTCACTTTGCAGACGGCGGGGGTGATCATTGCCAGTCAGTCCGGAATGGCCTTCGCGCTCGGCACGGACATCAGCAATGCCGGCCAGCAGGGTGCTCTTTTCGGCAACTACCTTTCCATTCTCGGCGTGACCCTGGTCTTCGTCACAAACAGCCACTACCTGGTGATTGCGGCGCTGCATGACAGTTTCACGATGTTCCCGCCGGGGCAGTGGCTGCCTCTGGGGGATTTCGCCGCCATGGCGACCCAGACGGTCGCCGATGTGTTTTCCGTCGCGGTGCGTATGTCCGCACCGTTCATCGTGGTCGGCATCGTGTTTTATTTCGGCCTCGGCTTGCTCAACAAGCTGATGCCGCAGATGCAGATCTTCTTTATCGCCATGCCCGTGAACATCGCGATCGGGCTGGCCCTTCTTCTGGTTCTGCTGGGTGCGCTGATGACCTTCTACATGGATCATTTCCAGTCGGCGCTCGGCATGTTCACGGCAGGGTAAGGGCACGTTATGGCCGACGATACCGACGATTCGGAGAAAACCGAGGACCCCACGCAAAAGCGCTTGAAGGAAGCGCATGACAAGGGGGACGTTCCCAAATCGCAGGAAGTCAGTACCTGGTTCGCCCTGGCCGGAACCACGATGATGATCGGCATTTTCTCGCCGGACATCGTGTCTTCCCTGGGCGGCCTGATGAAAGGCTACATGGAACACGCCTATCAGATCCCGGTCGACGGCCTTGCCCTGAAATCGCTGTGGCGGGACACGGGCCAGTCGGTCGCGCTGATCATCGGCCTGCCCCTGCTTGCCCTGGTGCTGATGGCGGTTGCCGGCAACCTGGTTCAGCATCAGCTGGTGTTCACGGCGGAGACGATCAAGCCGAAGCTGTCGAAGATCTCGCCGCTGTCCGGTTTCAAGCGGCTGTTTTCGGCAGACAGCCTGGTCAACTTCGCCAAGGGCATGGCGAAAATCTCGATCGTCGGCGCTCTGATGGGGGCGGTCCTGTGGCCTCATAAGGAAGAAGCCGAGGTCATGATCTTTTCCGACCCCACGGTGATGCTGGAAGAGGCGCGGATACTGGTGTTGCAGTTGCTTGCGGCCGTTCTGGCGGTGATGACCGTGGTGGCCGGCGCGGATTTCCTCTATCAGCGGAACAAGTGGTTCAAGAAACAGCGCATGTCGATGCGCGAGGTGAAGGAAGAATACAAGCAGACGGAAGGTGACCCGCAGATCAAGGGCAAGATCCGTCAGTTGCGTATGGAACGCAGCCGCAAACGCATGATGGCGGCCGTTCCCCAGGCTACAGTCGTGGTAACCAACCCGACGCACTATGCCGTCGCCCTGAAGTACGAGGAAGGCATGGGCGCACCCTTGTGCCTTGCCAAGGGAACGGACGCGGTCGCCCTGAAGATCCGGGCAGTCGCGAAGGAAAACGATATCCCGATTGTCGAGAACCCGCCTCTCGCACGCGCCCTTTATGCCACCGTAGACATCGACCAGATGGTTCCGGAAGACCATTACAAGGCCGTTGCGGAGGTCATCGGTTTCGTCTTCCGGATGCGCAAGAAGGCCGGCTGGCGGGCAAAATAATGTCGGTAAGTACCCGCAGGCAGGGGATTGATGGGCTTTGGTTCGGTTCCGGGGCCTGAGGGCGGTTGAAATTGGCTGAAATGCGCAGAATGCTGAACTGGGCTCGGCAGGACGATTCGGGCCAGGGAGTAACAGAATGAATGACGTGGACGGCACGCCGCGCGAGCCGATGATCGACAGGCCGGAACGTTCCGGCAACATTTGGCTGCTGATTGTGCTGGCGCTTGTGCTGGTCGGTGCCGCGGTCGGCTTTGCCGTCATGGACAAGGCGCAGGCACAGCCATTTGTTCTTGGTTTGCTCGGCATTCTGGCCGTTGTCGGCGTCTTCTGTCTGTTTGCCGGTGCAATCGGCTTTCTGAAACTGTCTTCCCGGCAGAGCGGCAATCCGATTGCGTCTGCCTTTCTCAACACGCTCGGCGACGGCGCGCTGATCACTGACACCGAAGGCCGGTTGATCTATGCCAACCAGGCCTATGCGGACCTGACCGGCGCGGCAACGGCGGCGGACGTGCGGGCGCTGGAGCGGGTCTTTTCCAGCGATCCGGATGCCGCAGATGCCATTTTCCGCCTGACCCAGGCCATGCGCGACGGGCGACGGGCCCAGGAAGAAATCCGCATGCCGTTTCCGCTCGGGCGGAGCGAAGGCGGTGCGCGTTGGTACCGGGTCACCATCAGGCCCCTTTCGGTCAGCCCGAAAGAGGGCGGGAGCGGCAGGCGTCTGACTGTCTGGCAACTGGCGGACATCACCCGGGACCGGGCGGAACAGGAGAACTCGTTCCAGGAACTTCAGCGGGTCATCAATTTTCTGGACCATGCGCCGGCGGGCTTCTTTTCAAGCGACGGCCGGGGCCGGATCGTCTATCTCAACGCGACACTGGCCGACTGGCTCGGCTACGACCTGGCACAGTTTGAAGTCGGCGAACTGGATCTCGATGCCATCGTCAGCGGCGACGGGGCTCAATTGATCCGGTCGATCAAGGGACAGGCCGGCGAGGTCAAGAGCGAGACCTTCGATCTCGACTTCATGACCCGGCAGGGGCGGGGATTGCCGGTCCGCCTGCTGCATCGCGTGCCTTTCGGTGAAAACGGCCAGCCGGGAGACAGCCGGACGCTGGTTCTGAACCGCTCGCGCGGGGAAGAAGCGTCGGAAGCGCTCCGGGCGGCGGAAGTGCGTTTCGCCCGTTTCTTCAACAACACGCCGATCGCGATTGCCTCGCTCGACAAGGAAGGCCGGGTGTTGCGCACCAATGCGCCGTTCCTGCGTCTGTTCGGCGCGATCGATCTTAATGAGGAATCCCCAAAGCTCGAAGCCTATGTGGCCGAAAGCGGCCGGGAGGAACTCTCCAAGTCGCTCAAGGCAGCCGCGAACGGTATCGGGGAAATCTCGCCGATCGATATTCCGTTGTCGGCCGGGAACGATCCGAGATCGGCGACCTTTTATGTCTCGGCGGTTCAGGAAGGCGAGGGCGACGGCGAGGCGGCCATCGTCTATGCGCTGGAAACCACGCAACAGCGGGCGCTGGAAGCGCAGTTCGCCCAGAGCCAGAAGATGCAGGCGATCGGGCAGCTCGCAGGTGGTGTGGCCCATGACTTCAACAACGTCCTGACCGCCATCATCGGCTTCTCCGATCTGCTGCTGGCAAGTCATCGGCCGACCGATCCGTCGTTCCAGGATATCATGAACATCAAGCAGAACGCGAACCGGGCCGCGGGCCTGGTGCGCCAGCTCTTGGCGTTCTCGCGCCGCCAGACGCTGCGACCGCAGAGGCTGGAACTCAATGATGTGCTGGCCGACCTTTCGATCCTGCTCGACCGGCTTCTGGGCGAGAAGGTCGAACTGAAGGTCATTCACGGCCGGGACCTGTGGCCGGTCATGGCCGACCTCAATCAGCTGGAACAGGTGATCGTCAACCTGGCGGTCAACGCGGGAGACGCCATGCCGGACGGCGGGCGCCTGACCATTACCACCAAGAATGTTTCGGACGCCGAATCCACCCAGTTCGAGAACACCCGTGGCATGCCGCCGGGCGAATATACCCTGGTCGAGGTAGAAGACACCGGGACCGGCATGCCGTCGGAAGTCATGGAAAAGATCTTCGATCCGTTCTTCTCCACCAAGGAAGTGGGCAAGGGAACCGGCCTCGGGCTTTCCACCGTCTACGGGATCGTCAAGCAGACCGGCGGCTTCATTTTCTGCACCAGTGAGGTCGGTTCAGGCACGACCTTCCGCCTGTTCCTGCCCCGATACATTCCCGCGATCGAGGAAGAAACCAAGCCGGAACCGCTGGCGGAGCCGGAAAAGGTTGCCGATCTTACCGGTTCGGCGTCGATCCTGCTGGTGGAGGACGAGGAGGCTGTCCGCGCCTTTGCCGCCCGGGCGCTCGCCTCGCGCGGCTATACCGTGCACGAGGCCAGTTCAGGCACGGAAGCGCTGGAAGTGATGGAAGAAACCGACGGGGAGATCGATCTCGTGGTTTCGGACGTGGTCATGCCGGAAATGGACGGGCCGACACTGCTTGTGGAACTGCGCAAGACGCGGCCCGACCTGAAGATCATCTTCGTTTCCGGCTATGCGGAAGACGCCTTTGAGGAAAACCTGCCGGAAAACGAGAAGTTCTTCTTCTTGCCGAAGCCGTTCACGCTGAAACAGCTGGCCACCACGGTGAAGGAAGTCCTGTCGAGCTGAGCCCGGCGGGCCGGCCTGAACCTTTAATTGACCGGCGGACAGGTGCTGTTTTGTTCGGCGCGGGTTTTCAGTCCCTGCAGGCTTTCCATCGTGTTCGGATTGCCGGGAAGCACGAAACTCTGTTCAAGCGCCGTATGGGTGTTGTTGATCACCGCCAGGTCCTGGACGGCGACGGTCTTGCAGGCGCCCCCTGTAAAGCGCACCCGGATCCGCGCACGACGCGTTGGCCGTTGTCGGAGGGACCGAATTCCGCATCAAGAGCCGGGTTCTCGCCGGTCATCTGGCGTTCCATGACCACCATGTTCGGCTGGTCCTGAACGATGGGCGTTCCCTTTTCCGCGGCACTTGCCACCAGGGCGGCATGGACAGCCATCGGAGCGGCAGCGATTGTCACACTCTGCGCGCCGGCCGGAACGTCGAGCGTCGGCTGGGGTTGAGATGGGCTCTGTGTGGACGACTGGCAGGCCGAAAGAGCCATCAGGATGGCGGGGATGACCAGCTTACGCATTACGCTGTCCTTCGTTTCCAATTAAAAGCGGCTCGCTATAAGCTAACCACAAACATGGTTGAAATTTTGTTACACCAGCAGTTGTAACGACCGCCATTCAGGGTTGGAACCAAGGTCAGGACCTCAGGGAACGAAGAGCAGATCGGTCACGCCGATGTCCAGACCCGTCTGGGACAGGAGTGTCGTGATCTGTCCCCTGTGATGTGTCTGGTGATTGAAGAGGTGGGAGACCAGCAGCCAACGCGGGCGTTCGCTGGTAACCGTTCCCGCGGTATTCGTCCAGCGCAGATCGCCGGAAAGCCACTCCGGTGTTAGGGTCCGGGTCCAGACTTCGATGTCGCCGGCCATATCCAGATGGGCGTTTCTCAGCACGGAAAAATCGTCGTAAATATCGACGCCCATCGCGCCGTATTCGTAAGTCTTGCCTGTAAAGCGGCTCATCCAGACACGGTCGGCGAACAGCAGGTGATTGAGCGTGGAATGGACCGATTTGAAGAACGCGCCACGGTCGGCCTTCCTGTCCTCATCGGACATCTGCGCACAGGTGTCGTAGAGCCTGGCCGTCATTGTAGCGTTGTAGGCAGCGAATTTCCGGTAGGGCGTCGGATCGATCATGGGTCCTTCCTGGATCGGAGTTTGAAGCGTTTTAAAACGTGTCCCCGGTCTTGAAGCCGCCGCCGCCGAAGCTGCCGCCGGAGCTGAAACCGCCGCCGCCGAAGCCGCCCGAACCGCCGCCGGAGCCGGAACCATCCATACCCCGGCCGGAAAAGCCGCCGCCCATGGACCGGGGCAGGCCCGTGCCGTGCCGGAAACCGATCCGGCCGCCGCGCGGCTTGCGGCGCTTGTGGCTTTTCTTCGCCCGCGCCCAGTACTCGGCGCCGCTGATCGCTCCCTTGACGAGTTCGCCCAACAGAACCGTGGTCAGGGAATTGTCGGAGAAGGTGGAATCCCAGTCGTCGTAGCCGCTGCGGCGGAATTTCTGCGTGACTTCGATCATCTCTGCCCGCCGCCGGGAAATGTCGCGCTGCAATTCGCGGTCCTGGCGCATCTCCCGGGAGATCTCCTCCATGCGCTCAAGCAGGTCTTCGATCCGGCGCACGATTTTTTCGTCTTCCGGGGAGGGGGTGTCGAGCGCGTGCCGCCACAGGTCCTCCAGTTCATCGGTCCTCAGGGACGTTGAAAGTTCATCCGCCGCCTTCTTGTAATTCTCATCCTCGCCTTCGGCATATTCCTGAAGCGCCCTGGACAGGGTGTCGATGGACTGGTCCGCCGCCTGCAAGTCCTTGTCGAACTCGGCGATCCTGTCGGACAGGTGATCGATCCTGCCGGCCAGGTCCTCGCCGGCTTCGTCCGACATGGCCTTCCGGCTGAGCATGGCGAGTTTTTCCTCTTCCCGCCTGGCCGTCTCGGCGCACCGTTCGGCATGCTTTGCCATTCGTTCCGGTATGCCGGTCAGCATGGCGTAATTGGCCCTGGCGTCGTGGAAGCGGATCAGGCCGGCGACCCACCCATCCAGTGATCGGATGATGCCGCGCCGGTCATAATCCGGTGTGCCGTATCCGCGGTTCCACAAATACATGAACAGGGTATCGGCTTCGTAAGCCTTGCTCTTTTCCTGGCGGTCCTGCTCGGATGTTTCCGCCTTGGATGCGGCGGCCTCGGCCGTGCGTGCTGCCTGTTCGGCAATCTGTTTCTGTTTGAGAAACTCCGCGTCGGTTTCCAGCCGCGTATCGACGGTTTCCATCAGCTCGTCCATGCGCGAGGCTGCTTCTTCGCGTTCCTGTGCCAGAGCTTCACGGGCTTTCTGCTTTTCGGAGCGCGCGGTTTCCTTCTCGCGCAGCTGGTCGGCGAGGACCTTGTGGTCCGCGGCCCGTTTTTCCAAAAGGCGTTTCGCCTCGCGGGCGGCCTTGTCCAGCCGGCTGTCGAGCGTGTCGGCCGCCTGATTGTCCAGTCGAAAGCGGGCCAGTTCCCGGTAGGCTTCGCCTTGTCGGGTCTGCAGGTCGGTCAGGGAACGGGTCGCGCGGTCGATGCGGCTGACCAGTTCGGCCTCCTCACGTCTCAGATCGGTGAGGGCCTGCTCGATCGACCCGAGAGCCTGGCGTCCGGTCAACGGCATGTCGCGAAGCTCCTCGTGATGTCAGCGCGCAAAGACCCTACCATGTCGTGATGGCTCCCGTTTCAACCGAAGCCTTCCAGTCGATCCCGAGCTTGCCGCGGACCTTTTTGCCAAGCAGACTGTCCTGGACGATCCCGTCCTTTTCCTTGTCTTTGCGCACGCGTTCGAAGGTCGATTCAGGAACACGCTGGGCCCAGATGGTGACAGCTTTTTCTTTGCCGTCTTCTTCCGACTTGACCGTGCGTTCCACCAACTTTCCGTCCGGCCCAATGGCCTCCACGACGAGATAGTAGTTCTTCGCATCGGGATTGGCGTCCGGTATTCGGGTCACGCCGGTGGGCGTTCCGGGGCGGGAGACGATGCGCACGTCATAGACGGCGGCAAGTTCAATTGCGAGGGTGCGCAGATCGACAACAGCCTTGCGCGCGGCCTCGATATTCTTGTCTTCCGCTGCCGTTCGTCCGGCGTCCAAAAGCCTTTGGGCTTTGTCGAGGGCGGATTTTTCCGGGTTCAGACCGGCAATCCGCTGCGAAAGCGAATTCAGGGTCTCCGGAATTTCCTGTGTCAATTCGACCTGAAGGGCTGCCGCTGCCCGTTCCCGGGGAGCGACGACCATGAATTGCCAGCCAACGACCAGAATGACACAGGCCAGAACCAGGCCACCCAGCCATTTGGACCAGGTCATGCGGGTGACATAGAGACGGGCCAGCAGGCGCATGGCGCCGGCGGACGGCGGCGCATAGACGAAGCGGTCTTCCTTCAGCCCTTCCACGCCGGCCTGCAGGATATGATCGGGAACCTCGATGCCCTGGGACGCATAGACCTCGCGCAGGCGCGCAATCATCCGCTCATCCCGGTCGTCCGCACTCAGCTCCTTGGCAACGAGCTGCTCATCGTGGCGCAGGGTGTCCACGACATCCATCGCCATCATCAGATCGTCGAGCGGTGCGTCGGCCTTTTCCGCCATTCAGCCATATTCTCCGTTGGGCGGTTGCCGGAACTTAGGGACCGGCAAGCCGTTCAATCAGTGCTTCAGGGCGTTTCCTTCGGCGGCAAGCTTCGCAAGCCGGCGCTTTCCGTCTTCGACGGCGGTCCGGATCTCTTCGGAGTTCTTCGTCGACATGTCACGCATCTCGTTGATGATCTCGCGCGACTGAACCTGGAAATTGATAACGGAATCAACGAGTTTCTTCACCGATGCCGCCTGTACCGTCGGGCCGTAACCCGCCTTCAGGGCTTCCTTTTGAACCGTATCGCCGATCTCGGCAAGGGTCTCCAGGCTCTTGTTGACCCCTTCCTTCATGGCGTTCAGGGTTTCGGTGGATTCATGCAGTCCCTTGAGGCCGGTGAAGGAAGCGTTCAGCGCCGTCAGTACCGATTCATTGGTGGAGAAGAAGCTGACCGACTGGGCATAGACCCGTTCCTTGGCGTTGGTCGTCTGCATCAGACGCGCCATGATGATTTCGGATGTGTTGTAGCCGATGGTCAGGTTGTCGGAGAGATCCTTGGCGACCTGATAGCGCTTCTCCTCATCCTGCATCTCGCGCAGCTTCTCGTCCCGGGCAAGTTCCAGCTTCGCCTTGGCGGCTGCATCGTCGCCGGTGAACGCGGCGACCGCGTTTGAGGCGGCTTCCAGGGTGGCTTTCGCGGTCTCCAGCTTTTCCGTGGCGACCTTCAGAACTTCCAGCGCATAGACCTCGGCCTGCTTCAGGGCGCCTCGGAAATCCTGATAGGCGTTCAGGATCGTCTGTTCGCGCTCGATCTGATCCTTGGTGGCGCGGGCGACCTCCTTGTAGGTGTCGCGAATATCGTCGAAGCGGTCGGAAATCGTGCCGCGGCGCATGTCGCGCCATTTGTTGGCGAGGTTTTCGGTAAAGGAAATCCTGCCGTCGGCCAGCTGGTCGACCAGGGCCTTGGCGTCATCCCGGATGGAATTGAAGCTTTCAGTGATTTCCTCGTAGCGCTCGCCGATGTCCATCTGCTGGACCTGGGTGCGGACCACTTCGTTGAAGTGGGAGGCCTGGCCGAGGGTGCGCGTGATGATCAGGATCTTGTCTGGCGACAGTTCCGAGATCTGTTCCAGAAGCGCATTGATCGGCGCGTCGGTTTCCGTTTCCGGCTTGATGCCGAGGTCGCGCAGGGAAGCCAGTGCGCGGTCGAGATACTGGAGCGGCGTGATGGCCCCCGAGGTCGTTTCCATTGTGGTGCTTGAGTCCGTTGTCGGCGTGTCAACCATTTGCAAGCCTCCTTCGCTGGCTGCAAGCCATGGCCTATAATCCTGCATCAATGAAAGCGATACCATGCCGCAGCGCGTCAAATAGGGCAGGCTTGGTGCGGAGTGTCAACGACTTAACCGGCCGAATGCACCCTTCCGCGCAGGCCTGTTACCCGGTTACGACAGTCTGGCAGAGAAGGCTGCTAAAGAGCGGCGGCAATTTGAGCGGCAAGCCGCGCGTTATTGCGGACAAGTCCGATGTTGGTCTGCAGGCTGCGGCCGCCGGTCAGTTCCAGGATCGCGGACAGAACATAGGGCGTTACCGCCTTGCCCCGGATGTTGTCCCGGTCCGCTCGTGCGATGGCCTCGTCGATGTAAGCCGCTGTTTCCGCGCGCGGAATTTCATGTTCGGCAGGCACCGGATTTGCAATCAGGACGCCGCCGTGGTTGCCGAAGAGCTGCCTTGTGTTCAACAGACGGGCGATCTCCTCAGGAGTATCCATCCGATAGGGGGCGGCGAGGCCGCTTTCCCGCGACCAGAAGGCGGGCAACTCGTCGGTTCGGTAGCCGATCACCGGGACGCCCCGGGTCTCCAGCACTTCCAGCGTCTTAGGTAGATCAAGCAGGGCCTTGGCACCGGCAGCGACGACGCAGACCGGTGTGCGGTTCAGTTCGTCAAGGTCTGCGGAAATATCGAAGCTTTCCTCCGCGCCCTTGTGTACGCCGCCGATGCCGCCGGTGGCAAAGACACGAATGCCTTCCGCATGGGCGGCCATCATTGTCGCGGCCACGGTGGTGGACCCCATCCGACCTTGGGACATCGCTAAGGCCAGATCCGCGCGCGAGCATTTCATGACGTCGTCGGCATTGGCCAGGCGGTCGAGATCCGTATCGTTCAGTCCGATCCGGATCCGGCCGTCCATGACGGCGATCGTGGCGGGTGTCGCGCCGGCCGAGCGGACATCGTCCTCAACCTGCCGGGCCGTCTCGATATTCGCCGGATAAGGCATGCCATGCGTGATGATGGTGGATTCCAGGGCCACGACGGGACGCCCCTCGGCAAGAGCCATCTGGACGTCCTCGGCAAGGGTGATCATCTCGAAACGGTTCACGGTGGACCTCTTGTTGTCCGGATGTACTGGCTGACGGGGTATGATCCATCAGGGGGCTGTTGATCAAGTGGGATCGCTGTCACGTTTGCCTGAAACGACCGACCACGACAGGTCCGCCGGAACGGCTCCGGCGGATTGAACGGTCAGGTGCGCGGCCGCCAGCCCTAAGGGAACAGCGCCGAAAAGGTCCTCTCCCCGTGCCAGGGCGGCCAATGTTCCGGCAATCAGGGCATCGCCGGCTCCGGTCACGTCGCGAACGGTTGCCGGTTTCGGCGCATATTCCCTGACAATCGCGCCTACGGAAGCCAGAGCCAGCCCGGTCCCGTCGGTGATGACGACCTCAGACACGCCCCGGTCGTGCAGGTTTGCAGCGATTTCGGCTAAAGGGGCCGATTGCGGGCAGCCCGCAAGGGCTGCGGCCTCCGCCCGGTTTGCAAACAGGAGCTGCAGCCTATTCATAATCCCGTCGAGCCGGCGGGCTTTTGCGAAAGATACCGCGTCGGCGGCGAGGCGGCTTTGCGGAGCCTGGTCGGCGACCGCATTCAATATGTCTGGCGGCAGATTGGCATCGGCGAACCAGAGGGCGGGAGCCGGCATTTCGGTTGCCAGTAATGCCAGTGTGGCCCGCAAGATCTCTGGAGACGTTTTCCCGAGGATGGAATCGTCGACACAGGCCGCAACCAGAGCGCCGTCCGGGTCGTGGAGCGCAAGGTACTGGCCTGTAACCTCTCCCCTTCGTTCCAACAGGCGAAGAGAAAGACCTTCCCGGTCCAATTGTTCCCTGATGGATCGGCCGGGCATATCGTCGCCAACGACACCGCACAGGGTCGTGGGGACGCCGAGCCGGACGAGGGCCCGTGCAACATTCGTCGCGACGCCGCCGGGGCTCTGTATGATATCGGAGGGGGTGGACGTGTCCGGCGTGATCGGACGACGGGCCCGGGCCAGACTGTCCCAGTGAACCGCGCCGATACACAGGACTGGGCTGACGGAACGGGAAGGGGGAACAGGCATTTCATCTCCGGAGGCTGCGTGGACGGTTGCAAAGGGGGCGATCGTCGTCGCCAGACCTGACTACATCATGGGCCAACGGCAATGTGAGCGATTCTCTATATAACGGAAATTGATTCAAAAATGACGTAACGTTACTTTATTTTATAAAAAGTCGGAACATCTGGCGAACAAACTGAAAATTCATCATAATTTCCAGATATTTCGACGAGCTTGCATAATGAGAACAAAACTGGTACAAAGGCAAAGTTTGAAACGGCGGGTCCATCGTGGAATAAGGAGCTGGAACCATGTCACAAAGTTCACTTCGTCTCGTAGAAAGCAACCAGATGGATAAGACCAAAGCGCTCGATGCGGCGCTATCGCAAATTGAACGGGCCTTCGGCAAGGGGTCCATCATGCGGATGGGGCAGGGCCAGGTCGTGGAGGTCCAGTCCGTTTCTACAGGATCGCTCGGGCTTGATATCGCGCTCGGTATTGGCGGTCTGCCGCGCGGTCGTGTCGTGGAGATTTACGGCCCGGAATCGTCGGGCAAGACCACCCTTGCGCTGCATACGATTGCCGAAGCGCAGAAGGAGGGTGGTATCTGCGCCTTCGTCGATGCGGAACACGCGCTCGATCCGATTTATGCCCGCAAGCTCGGCGTCAATATCGACGACCTTCTGATTTCCCAGCCGGATGCGGGCGAGCAGGCGCTTGAAATCGCCGATACGCTGGTTCGCTCCGGTGCTATCGATGTGCTGGTGGTCGACTCCGTTGCCGCCCTGACGCCGAAGGCGGAGCTTGAAGGCGAGATGGGCGACAGCCTGCCGGGTATGCAGGCGCGGCTGATGAGCCAGGCCCTGCGCAAGCTGACCGCGTCGATCTCCAAATCGAAGTGCATGGTGATCTTCATCAACCAGATCCGCATGAAGATCGGTGTGATGTTCGGGTCGCCGGAAACGACCACGGGCGGCAATGCGCTGAAGTTCTATGCCTCGGTCCGTCTCGATATCCGCCGGATCGGGTCCATCAAGGATCGGGACGAGGTTGTCGGCAACCAGACCCGCGTCAAGGTGGTCAAGAACAAGCTGGCGCCTCCCTTCCGTCAGGTGGAATTCGACATCATCTACGGCGAGGGCGTGTCCAAGATGGGCGAGCTGATCGATCTTGGCGTCAAAGGCGGCATCGTCGAGAAATCCGGCGCCTGGTTCTCCTACAACAGCCAGCGGCTCGGACAGGGCCGGGAGAATTCCAAGCAGTTTCTGCGTGATAATCCGGAAGTGGCAGCGGAAATCGAACTGGCAATCCGCCAGAACGCCGGTCTGATTGCAGAAGCGATCATCGATCCGAACGGTGCCGAGGAAGGTGACGACGCCGGTCAGGGTCAGGAATAAGCCGCGCTCGCGACCGACGCCAGTTTATCGAAGACTTAAAACCTCCGGAGATCCTCTTCGGAGGTTTTTCCGTTTGTCATGAGAATTTCATTGCGAATGGCCTTTCATTAGCTGGCTTTTCTGGACAGTCGCAAAGCCGAAAGCTAAAAGGCTGCTTCGACCCGGCGATCAAGGATCAAGCCGGGGTTAAGAACATCCAGGGGCCGCTCCGCCAGAACCGAGCTACGATCGAGGCAAGACACCGAATGACCGGCGTAAACGAAATCAGATCAGCATTTTTGGACTATTTCGAGAAGAACGATCACGCGATTGTCGAATCCGGTCCGCTGGTGCCGCGCAACGACCCGACCCTGATGTTCGCCAATGCCGGTATGAACCAGTTCAAGAACGTCTTCACCGGCCTGGAAAAGCGCGACTATTCCCGAGCCGCGACCGCGCAGAAGGTGGTGCGCGCCGGCGGCAAGCACAACGACCTGGACAACGTCGGCTATACCGCGCGCCACCACACCTTCTTCGAGATGCTGGGCAATTTTTCCTTCGGCGACTATTTCAAGGATCGGGCGATCGAACTTGCCTGGAACCTGATCACGAAAGAATTCGGCCTACCGAAGGACAAGCTCCTGGTCACCGTCTATTCGGAAGACCAGCAGGCCTTCGACCTGTGGAAGAAGATTGCCGGCCTGTCGGAAGACAAGATCATCAAGATCCCGACGTCGGACAACTTCTGGACCATGGGCGACACCGGACCCTGCGGACCGTGCTCGGAAATCTTCTACGATCATGGCGAGCATATCTGGGGCGGCCCTCCGGGATCACCGGAAGAAGACGGCGACCGGTTCATCGAGATCTGGAACCTTGTCTTCATGCAGTACGAGCAGACCGCGGACGAGCGTCATGACCTGCCGCGGCCGTCAATCGATACAGGCATGGGGATCGAACGCATTGCCGCCGTCCTGCAGGGCGTGCACGACAACTATGATATCGACCTGTTCCGGGCTTTGATCGCTGCATCGGAAAACGCCACCGGCGTCGACGCGGAAGGGGCGGCCGCAAACAGTCACCGGGTTATTGCCGACCACCTGCGCTCTACGAGCTTCCTGATTGCCGATGGCGTGCTGCCGTCGAACGAGGGGCGCGGTTATGTGCTGCGCCGGATCATGCGCCGGGGCATGCGTCACGCCCATCTGCTTGGCGCACGCGAGCCGCTGATGTGGAAGCTAGTGCCGGCGCTGATCCGCGAAATGGGTCGGGCCTATCCGGAACTGGGACGCGCCGAAGCGCTGATCACCGAAACCCTGCGGCTGGAAGAAACCCGGTTCCGCAAGACGCTGGAACGCGGTCTGGGCCTTCTGGACACCGCAACCGCCGATCTTGGCGAGGGTGGTGAGCTGGACGGGGAGACGGCTTTCAAGCTTTACGACACCTACGGTTTTCCGCTCGATCTGACCCAGGATGCGTTGCGCGCCCGCGGCATTACCGTGGATACCAATGCCTTTGATGCGGCGATGGAACGGCAGAAGGCGGAGGCCCGCGCGGCCTGGTCCGGGTCCGGCGGGGCGGCGGAAGAAACCGTCTGGTTCGCACTGAAGGACAAGCTGGGCGCTACGGAATTCCTCGGCTACGAGACCGAGAAGGCGGAAGGGGTCGTCACCGGTCTTGTTGCCGATGGGGCCGAGACGCAGGAAATCGCCGCCGGCCAGTCGGGCTTCGTGATCCTGAACCAGACGCCGTTCTACGGTGAATCCGGTGGCCAGGTCGGCGATACGGGCCTGATGACGGCATCCGGCCTCCAGGTTCTGGTGACCGATGTCCAGAAGAAGGCTGACGGGCTGTTCGTCCACTCGGTGACCGTCGAAGAGGGCGCGCTGACGGTGGGGCTCGCCCTTGAGCTTTTGGTCGATCACACGCGCCGCGGTGCCGTGCGGTCCAACCACTCGGCGACCCACCTGGTTCATGAGGCTCTGCGCGAGGTTCTGGGCACCCATGTGGCGCAGAAGGGGTCGCTGGTTTCTCCCGAACGTCTGCGGTTCGACTTCTCTCATCCCAAGCCCATGTCGGATGAGGAGCTGGCGGTCGTCGAAGGCTATGCCAACGAGATCGTGCTGCAGAACGCGGCCGTTGAAACCCGCCTGATGGCGGTTGACGATGCGATCGAGAGTGGCGCGATGGCGCTGTTCGGCGAAAAATACGGGGAAGAGGTCCGTGTGGTCACCATGGGGACGGCCCTTCACGGCGAGAAGGCCGGCAAGGCCTATTCGGTTGAGCTTTGCGGTGGGACCCATGTCAGCCGGACCGGTGATATCGGCCTGGTGACGCTCGTCTCAGAAAGCGCAGTTGCCGCCGGCGTGCGCCGGATCGAGGCTCTGACCGGTGCCGAGGCCCGGGCTTATCTGGACGAGCAGGACAAGCGGGTCCGCGAACTGGCAGCCCTCTTGAAGGTCGGCGCCGGCGATGTAACGGCACGGGTCACCCAGCTGGTGGAAGACCGCAGGCGGCTGGAAAAGGAACTGGCTGACGCGAAGAAGAAGCTCGCCATGGGTGGCGGTGGATCGGGCGAGGCCGGCAACGCCGTCAAGCAGGCCGGCGCCTTCAAGCTGATGGCACGTGTGGTGGAAGGCATCAATCCGAAGGATCTGAAGGGTCTGGCCGACGATGCCAAGGCCCAGCTCGGCTCCGGTGTGGTGGTGCTGATCAACGTCGCGGACGACGGCAAGGCTGCGATCGTCACCGGCGTCACCAAGGACCTGACGGACAAGGTCAGCGCGGTCGATCTGGTGAAACTGGGCTCCGAAGCGCTTGGTGGCCGGGGCGGCGGCGGACGGCCGGATATGGCACAGGCTGGTGGACCGGACGGTGCCAAGGCGGAAGCGGCCGTCTCCGCGATCGAGGCCTATCTCGCCGGGCTCTGAGCTAATACCAACCCTTAGATAGGTTCCTATTCGTTGCGGTTGGTATTAGGTGAAAATGACAGAAAGGGCGGGCTTTGCGGCCTGCCTTTTTCATTGTGATTAAGAGTCACTTTGCAAACCTTAGGGTATTCTTGGGTCAAGAATTATGTTGCGGCGGGCAGAAACTTCATTTGCCGCAATAATAATTGGGCCGAGAAAGACCGGTAAGCGTGAAAAGAGCAGAATTCAAACAAACGCTTTACAATATTTTTGAGGATACGGGAAAGGAGCGCACGGCGGCGCGCGCGGTCCGGCAGTTCCTGGTGTTTCTCATTGTCGTGAACGTGGCCCTTTCGGTGGTCGAGACGGTTCCCAAAATACAGGACACCTTCAATGGACCTTTGAAGGCGTTCCAGCTCATTTCGGGGCAGATCTTCCTGGTGGAGTATGTGCTTCGGCTCTATGTGGCCGATCTCCACCCTCCGCTCCGCCGCTACGGGCCGGTCTTCGCGCGATTGCGTTATGCACTTCACGTCGATGCCATTGTCGACCTGATCGCCGTTCTGCCTTTGCTGCTTCTTCTGTTCGAAACGAATACGGCCGTCACCACCCTGGTTATTCTCCGCCTGCTCCGGTTCCTGAAGCTGGCGCGCTATTCGCCCGCGCTCCGGTCCCTGCTTTCGGCCATCGCTTCCGAGCGGCAGGCGCTGATGGGCTCGACCGTTATCATTTTCGGCGTGGTTCTGCTCGCCGCCACCATGCTCTATCTGGTCGAACATGACATTCAGCCCGAGAAACTGAGCAGTATCCCCGAAGCAATGTGGTGGGCGCTGGCGACGGTGACGACCGTCGGCTATGGCGATGTCGTGCCGGTCACCGATATCGGCAAAGTCATCGGCGGCGTCGTCATGCTCATGGGGTACGGCCTGATCGCTCTGCCGGTCGGGATCATTGCCTCCGCATTTGCCCGTGAGATCCACAGCCGGGACTTCGTCGTCACCTGGTCTATGGTGGCGCGGGTGCCGCTGTTTGAGGATCTGAAGGCGACGCAGATCGCGGAAGTGGCGAAGCTACTCAAAGCCCAGAAAATCCCTGCCGGTACCGTCATTGCCCAAAGGGGGGACGTCGCCGACAAGATGTACTTCATTTCCGACGGCGACGTGGAAATCCAGCTGGAAGCGAAAACGGTCTATCTCGGGGAAGGCGAGTTTTTCGGCGAACTCGCCCTGATCCATCAGCGGCAGAGGGAATCGACGGTTACCGCCTATCACGATTGCGACCTTCTGGTTCTCGAGGCCTTTGCCTTGCAGCAACTGATGGACCGGCATCCGTCGCTTGCGGCCAAGATCCTTGCGGAAGCGGAACGACGGGTGGAAGAAGGCCGTCGTGTCCTGGGAGATCTGGCTGAGGAAGAACTGGAAATGGCGGATGTCTATCCGACCGACCAGGAAGAAGCCGCCAGCGAGCCGGAACTCTTTCAGGACGAGAAAAAAGCGCGCGAGGACGAGCGCTGACCGGGTTTGCCGCTGGCGAGCTCTCCCGATTAGGCGGGGGGCATCGTCAACGGTTGTCGCTCAAGGCCTGCTTCATCGTTCGAAGCGCGTTTTGCACGATCCGTCGATGCGCGATGCCGACGGGCAGCATGTAAAGGCGACCGAAACGGTTCTTTGTCAGCACGGACGCCGTGATCGACACGCGTCCCTGACCGGCGGTCACGCAGGTCATTACATCGAGATGGCTGTCTCGTACCGTCAAAACGAGAATATCGGGCTCGATGCGCTCGACCAGAAAGAAGTCCAAATGATCGCCAACCGTCACATTGTCCTTTTGTCGCCCTGAGAACCCTCCAATGGGCTCAACTCCGAATGGCGCCGAGACGGCGTCCCGCACCTTGAACGCCAGACGCATGAACGGTCCGGTCCGCTCGGTTATGATGTTCCAGGCTTCAAGTGCGGTGACGGTTCGAGGAACATCCATGGTCTGGCTGTCATAGTAGTCCAGTGCGGAAAGTTCCGCCAAGGTCACGGCTTCGGATTCCACTTCCTCTAACCCCGTTTGTCGATGCTCTAAGCCTTATTTGAAACGAACCGCCGTCAAATGGTTCAAATCAAACACGACCCGCCTTTTAGCCTGTCGCGTTCATCCGCATTCGCGCCACATGCTCTCTTCAAATTGTTTTGCCGCATGTCCTTATCCCAAAACCGGTATCCACTTCTGGGAGACATGCTCTAGGTTTTTCTCAGGCTATCCCGTTCCCGAATGCGCAGCCACCAGTCTGTGATCGACGGGCAGTCGGCCATGAGGGCCGCGCTCGCCGGAGCCTGAATGAAGCACGCAAACATGGGCGCGGCATATAGGTCGGCGAGCGTCAAACGATCTCCCAGCAGCCAGGGGCCGGGGTGTTTCAGGGCTTCGAGCGTCTTCAGGCAGGTGAGGGCGAGCGGCAGGGCCTCCGCCACGCGCGTCTCGTCGGTGAGGCCGCCCCTCGTTGGCTTCGACACCTGCTCCACGTAGAGGCCCCAGACCAGCGACGGATAGGCGTAGTTGTCGAGAATGGACAGGATCTGGTTCATGCGTGCGCGGCTGACCGGTCCGTCCGGTTGCAGGGCCGGCCCTTCAAAAGCCTCGTCCACGTAGCGGGTGATCGCCCCGGTTTCAAAAAGGGCCAGGTCGCCGTGTTCGAGAGTCGGTATCTTGCCGAAGGGATGTTTCTCCGCATACCAGTTCGGTGGCCCGTTCTCGGCGAAAACATCGACAGGCATCAGCTCGTAGCCGACCTGTTTTTCTTCCAGAACTAGCCGGCAGATACGGACATAAACGCTATAATCGGCGCCGAAGAGACGGACCATAGTGGATTTCCTCACCCCCTGCTTCTGCGCTCGTATCGGCCGTTAAGGCTTACCAGATCCAGAACATAAGCACCCAGGCTGTGACCGGCGCAAGGGTGGCGACGGCGAAGGCGACAGTTGCTAGCGCCGTGCGCGTCCAGGAGGTGCTCTGCCGGTAAGAGATACGGCCGGCGAGCCAGACCGACCACGCAAGAGCCCCGGTAATCGCGACAACACGGATTTGGGGCAGCCATGTCAGGTCGAAGCCGTCCGCCCTCAGCAGGGTGACGGTGGTCGCGGACAGGCCGAGGATGACTCCGCAGGCGGCAAGCGGGATCAACGCATGGCTCAGATGGTTGAAGTTTTTCAGGCGCCAGGGACCGGCGAGGCGCGCCGACAGGGCGAGCGGCAGGCTGACGGCCACGGTGATCGCGGCGGTCATCAGGCCGATATAGAGCAGGCAGACCGCACCATCGAGGACGGTCATCACGTCGTTGTGGCCGGCATAATGCGTCAGCAGCCACCAGGGCGCGGAGGTTTCAAGCGGCCAGATGACATCGTGTTCGATCAGCCAGCCGGCGAAGAACTGCTTCAGGGTGACGAACCAGGGGCTTGAGGACCACTGGAAAGCAGCGGTCGCCGTGCCGAGTAGACCGACGATGATGAGCGCGCTGTCCCATATGGTCGCGGTCCTGCTGGATACGTTGACGATTTCGCTGTTGGGCGCGCGGGCTTCCAGATGAACGGCAGAGCGGAAGTCGCTGCACCGGCCGCACATGTGGCAGGCGGAGCAGCTTTCCATCGTCCGGACCGGGACAAGCGGTGCGCAATTGAAGGCTTCACGCGCGGCACTTTCCGGCGGGTTTGCCTCCCAGGCCTCGCGATCGACCGCATAGTGCATCGGCGCCAGTTTCGACAGCAATCCGAAGACGCCGTTGACCGGACACAGGTAGCGACACCAGACCCGCTTTTCTCGGCCATAGAGAAAGCCTATGCCGATCGCCGCAACGGTCGAGCCGCCGAGGATCAGCAAGGCCGGTGCGGGATACTGGTAGACGCTGACCAGCTGCCCGTAGACCGTGGTCAGCAGGAAGGCGGCGAATGGCCAGCCGGGCCATCGAACCCAGCGGGGGATCGCCCGCTGGCGGCCGTGGCGGCTGGCGAATTCCGACAGGGACCCTTCCGGGCACAGAACGCCGCACCACAGCCGGCCAAAGATGAGCATCGACAGAAGCACGCCCGGCCACCAGATGCCCCAGAAGACGAACTGGGCGAAGACGGTGATGTTGTTCCAGACATGGGCGGTCCGATCCGGCAGGGGCAACAGGTTCGGGACGATCAACAGCACGGCGTAAACGGCCACCACGCCCCATTGCGCTCCCCTGATCAGCCGCTGATGTCGGCGCATCCAATCGCCGGCGGCGGCGAGAACCTGCTTGTGTCGCAGAGGCTTTGCGCGGGCATAGGCGCGGGCGGACGGTATGAAGGTCATGATACCGACACTGCCGTCATTGCGCTGGCTCTACGTATCTGGCGGCGCAGAACAATTGCGATCAGCCCCCAGTAGACGATCCAAGTGCCCACTGTTGCCGGATCGGGAAAGGCACGGTAACCGGTCAACGAGGCAACGACACCGCCCAGACGGCTTGCGTCGTCGAGCAGCCAGGTCGTATCCCATAGCGGATCCATGTAGGGAATGAGGCCGAGAGAGACGAGGTTGCCGACACCGGTGGTGAACAGGCCGCAGGCCAGGAGAAGAAGAAGCACCTCGGTGACCTTGAAGAACAGGCGCCAGGACAAGACCCGGCCGCCGAGCTGCAGGATGCCATAAGTCAGGGCCGCCAACGCAATGCCGACCGTCAGGCCGCCGATGACGGACCAGGTGCCGACGGCGGGACCGGCCGCGAACATGCCATAGAGAAAGACGACGGTTTCGCTGCCCTCACGCGCAACGGCAATCAGGGCCAGAAGGGAAATCGTCCACCAACGCCCGTCCCGGGCGGCTTCGCCGAGACCCTGTTCCAGATTATGTTTCAACGTGCGTCCGTGCCGGCGCATCCAGAAAACCATCTGGACGATCAGGAGACCGGCGAGAAAGACCAGACCGGTCTGGAAATACTCAAGCCCCGGTCCGGTCAGAACGGTGGAGGCTTCCAGCAGACCGAAGCCGAGGGCGACGGCGGCGGCGAGGCCCGCCAGGACTCCGCCCCACAGGTACCGCCGACCGCGCGCGTAAGCGGCGTCGTGGCCGATCCAGGCGTTCAGGATGCCGATCACAAGAAGCGCTTCGACGCTTTCCCGCCAGACGATGAAGATGATTTGCGTGGTCATTGGGTTGTTCCGGGCCTTCTGCGCGATCTCTACTTGGCGACGATCACGCCGTGGGCGGTCTCCTTGTCGATGCTGAATTCGTCATAGAATTCATAGGTGCCGGGAGAAAGCCGACGGATGACAACGAAGGACGTGACACCGGGTCCGAGCACCTTTTCCTTGCGCAAGCGCAGGCTTTCGAATTCGGCGGGTTTGGTACCGGCGTTACGGATGACGATCTTGAAGGTCGTGCCGGCTTCGACTTCGAGCCGGTTCGGCGTGACGACGCCGTCCTTCAGTTCCAGGTCGTAGGTTTTCAACTCTTCGGCAAAGGCAGCGCCAACGGACATGGAAAGGGTCAGGGCTGCACCGAGGAGAGAGGCGGTCTGGAAAAAGCGTTGGGTGGACATGAGGTGTCTGCCGAAGTGAGGCCCGGAGCCTTGTCGGCGCCGAGCCGGGAAATTCCTGTCGAAGTCAGTAGGCGCCTTTCTTGCCGACGCCGGAGAAGACGAATTCATAGGTCGTGGTGAAGGGCTTGAACCATGGCGCGACGCCGGTTTCCTTGTCCACGTGGCGGCCGAATTCAGGGCCGGGAGGTGCGACGTCGAAGGTCAGCTTATACTTGCCGACGCCCATAAGCTTGACGTTGTCGCCGTAATGCGGGCCGTCGCTGGCTACCATCGCCATCAGCATCCCGGATTGCGTCTCTCCGTCGTTTTCCTTGGTCAGCGTGTATTTGATGTTGAGGTAAGGGACCCATTCGCCTTCGGCGAAACCGTTCTTGTTATTCGCCAGGGCGTGGATATCTGCCTCCAGATGGATATCGGACTGGTCCGCGGGGTGCATCATGCCCTCCGGTTCCATCGTGACCGCCTGGAGATAAACGGCTGCAACTTCAAGCCCGCCGCCTTCCTGGGGAACCCCGATCGGATATTCGATCGCGTGTGCTGGAAGGGAAAAAGCAAATGCGGCGACGGCGGCGCCAATCGCGCCAGTCCTGGAACGTGTCCGGCTCATTTTTCGGAAGCCCTCTTTTGCGAATTAAAACGGCTTCAGCGCAGAGCGGTAACGTTCCGGGCCGAAGGCCGTCGAATTTAACTTGAGGACTAAAGGCAGGTTTTTTGGCGTGTTCAAGGCACGTCTGGAGGATTGGACAAGATGTCGCAAGCGGGGGAGCTTCGATGCGCCAGACGGGCGGGGACACTATCTCCGCCCGTCGATGCAATCCGCAGAAGGGGGCCAAAAAGGCGGGTTACGCCGCCATTACTTTCTGCAGGTTCTCGTCGATCTTGTCGAGGAATCCGTTGGTGGTCAGCCAGCCCTGATCCGGGCCGACCAGAAGCGACAAGTCCTTGGTCATGTAGCCGCTTTCGACCGTGTCGATGCAGACCGTTTCCAGGGTCTTGGCAAATCGTGCCAGTCGGTCGTTGCCGTCGAGCTTGGCCCGGTGCGCCAGCGCGCGGGTCCAGGCGAAGATCGAGGCGATCGGGTTGGTCGAGGTCTGCTCGCCCTGCTGGTGCATGCGGTAGTGGCGGGTTACCGTGCCGTGGGCAGCTTCCGCCTCGACCGTCTTGCCGTCCGGGCTCATCAGGACGGAGGTCATCAGGCCGAGGGAGCCGAAGCCCTGGGCCACCGTGTCGGACTGGACGTCGCCGTCATAGTTCTTGCAGGCCCAGACATAGCCGCCGGACCACTTGAGCGAGGAGGCCACCATGTCGTCGATCAGGCGATGTTCGTACCAGATCCCGGCCTCGGCGAACTTGGCCTTGAATTCCGCGTCGTAGATCTCCTGGAACAGATCCTTGAAACGGCCGTCATAGGTTTTCAGGATGGTGTTCTTGGTGGAGAGATAGCAGGGCACCTTGCGCTGGAGCGCGTAGTTGAACGAAGCGTGGGCGAAATCGCGGATGGACTCGTCCAGATTGTACATCGCCATTGCAACACCGGCAGACGGCGCGTCGAAGACATCGTGCTCGATCTCGGTGCCGTCGTCGCCGACGAACTTGATGGTCAGCTTGCCCTTGCCCGGAAAATGGAAGTCGGTGGCCTTGTACTGATCGCCGAAAGCGTGGCGGCCGACGATGATCGGCTGGGTCCAGCCGGGCACCAGGCGCGGTACGTTGCGCATGATGATCGGCTCTCGGAAGATCACGCCGCCGAGAATGTTGCGGATCGTGCCGTTGGGCGAACGGTACATGCGCTTCAGGCCGAATTCCTCGACCCGGGCCTCGTCCGGCGTGATGGTCGCGCATTTGACGCCGACGCCGTGTTCCTTGATGGCATTGGCTGCGTCGACGGTGATCTGATCGTCGGTGCGGTCGCGCTCCTGGATGGAGAGGTCGTAGTATTTCAGATCGATGTCGAGATAGGGGTGGATCAGCTTGTCCTTGATGAACTGCCACATGATCCGGGTCATCTCGTCGCCGTCGAGCTCGACGACCGGGTTGTCTACCTTGATCTTCGCCATGATTTGCTGAGACCTTGTGCTTCGGGATAGGAGAATGCGGGCCTTGGGAGGCACGTTTCGACTTTTGTATACCGATGTACGCAATTAAATACCACCCCCCATCAAGGGAGGATTTGCACAAAGGCTAACAAAGCCTGTCGTGTTGGCAATCGGCAGTTCAGGCAGGTGAGAGAAATAGAGCCACCTTCCCGAACTGCCAGTCCCAAATCTATCCGTAGCCGAGGATGCCCGGCCCTCCGGTCAGGACGATTTCATTGCCTTCGCCGCGAGAGCGATCGCGATGTAGCTCCAGCCGTTGAGCATGACGGAAATGCCGGCAATCAGCCCCAGCGCCCAGGCGGCGGAGGAGGGCAGTTCCGACCAGATCATGAAGCCTGCCAGAATGGCGATCACACCTGCAAAGGCGACCCATCCCCAGCCGGAATGCGGTTTGATCTTGAAGGCCAGCAACACCTGGCTGACACCCTGCGCGATGAAGACGGCTGCGATCACGAGGGTGAGCGCAAAGGTGCCGGCCATCGGATCGGTGTAGATCACGATGCCGCCGATGACGGCGATGATGCCGACGATCAGGCTCCAGAGAAAGCCGGACCAGTTCTGGGTCCGGAAGGCCTGGATGATCTGGAACACGCCTCCGACCACGAGAACCGCCGCGATCAGCAGGGTGACCGCGATCGAGGAAGCGAGAGGTGCGGCGATCAGAACGATGCCACCGAGAACCAGAAGGATACCGAGGGCGAGAATCCATCCCCAATTGTGTTCGATTTTCTGCTTAAGGTTCTGAATGTCATTGGACATATCGGTCATGGAAGTCTCCGCGGTCATGTTGGGCAAGGGCAGATTGGGAAAGCTGCCAGATAGGTGCCACTATATCGGACAGGTGGGAAAATGACACGTTTGTTCAGGTTCCTCCACCGGTGGATTGCGAATGCCGGCAGACAGGCTCTTGACCGAACTGTGTATATGCACAGATAAAGAAGGTCATGATCAAGGACGATTTTTCTCTCTGTATGCTGGCCAACGCCCGCCGTGCGGCGCGGGCGGTCAGTCGGCGTTATGACAGGGAGGCCCGCAAGCTGGGTATGACGGCGGCTCAGTTTTCCGCCCTGACGCATATCCGTGAAGGCAAAGGCAAGACGACGGGCGAACTGGCCGAACTCGGTTCGATGGAGCGGACCACGCTTGTGCGCAACATCGCGCTCTTGCAGAAGAAGGGGCTGGTTCGCGTGCTGGAAGCGGACCGGGGCAACGGCAAGGTCTATGAACTCACCGACAAAGGTGAAGCGCTCGTCGAGGAAGCCCTGCCGTTCTGGCGCAAGGCGCAGGCCGACCTTGCGGAAGAAATGGGTGTCGAGGCCTTTCACGACACCATCAAATCCCTGAAGGTTCTGTCCAAAGTATAGAGCAGGAAGCTTTTTGCCATTGCCGCAGGTGGGTAAAGGCCTATTTGAAATGTGTATCTACACAGTCAGGAGAACTCATGAGAAAGATCGTTGTGACGGGAATGGGTGTGGTGTCGCCGCTTGGGGTGGGACTGGACGCCTTCTGGCGGCGCGTCTGCGACGGGGCGAACGGGATCCGGCAGATCACCCGCTTCGATGCGGACGAGCTGGCGTGCAAGATCGCCGGTGAAGTGCCGACTGCTGCGGAAGATCCGGACGGGTTCGATGTCGACAAGTTCCTGGAGCCGCGCGAGCAGAAGCGCATGGACCGGTTCATCCACTATGCGATTGCCGCCGCCGACGAGGCCCTTGCCCAGGCAGGCTGGTTTCCGAAAAAGGCCGAGGATCAGGAAGTGACGGGGACCATCATCGCAACAGGTGTCGGCGGTTTTCCGGCGATGACTGCGGCGGCCCGGCTGGTGGCCGAACGCGGCCCGCGCCGGGTCTCTCCCTTCCTGGTGCCGTCGTTTCTTGCCAATCTGGCAAGCGGCCAGGTATCCATGCGCCACGGTCTGAAAGGTCCGCTCGGTGCGCCGGTTACGGCCTGTGCCGCCAGCCTGCAGGCGATCGGCGATGCGGTGCGCATGATCCGCAGCGGTGAGGCGGAGGTGATGGTTGCCGGTGGAACCGAGGCCTGCCTGGATCCAGTCTCCATGGCGGGGTTCTCCGCGGCCAAGGCGATGTCGACCAAACGCAATGACGACCCCGCTCATGCCTCGCGGCCGTTCGATCAGGATCGGGACGGGTTCGTCATGGGAGAAGGGGCCGGCATCCTGGTGCTGGAAAGCGAGGAGCATGCGCGGGCACGCGGCGCCGAACCACTGGCCGAGGTCGCCGGTTACGGTACATCGGCGGACGCCTATCACGTGACGGCATCACCGCCCGATGGAGAGGGTGGACTGCGGGCCATGCGCAAGGCGCTTCAGATGGCAAAACTGGACCCCAAGGACATCGGCTACGTCAACGCCCATTCCACCTCGACGCCTGTGGGCGATGCGGCGGAAATTGCCGCTTTGACCACCCTGTTTGCCGGACGGGCCAAGGATCTGGCCGTTTCCTCCAGCAAATCCATGTTCGGTCATTTGCTTGGCGCGGCCGGTGGCGTCGAGGCGATCGCCTGCGTCAAGGCGCTCACCTCCGGACTGTTGCCGCCGTCGCGCAATCTCGAGACGCCGGACGGGGCGCTCTCCCGGTTCGAGCTGATCCCGGGAAAGGCGATAACGCGCAAGGTCGACCATATCCTCACCAACGGCTTCGGCTTTGGCGGGGTAAACGCCAGCGCGGTGTTCTCCCGCATCTGACCTCGGCCCGCGCGGACGCAGATTCGGACTTGCAAATTTCTCATATTCGGGATTAATTCCTGAATATGAGAAATGATGACGGTAAACCGGTTCCCCCTGATGCGGCTCTGGCCGCACGGCTGACCCGCCTGCGGCAAGCACGGGGTTGGTCACTGGAAGAGCTTGCCGAACAGAGCGGCATCAGCCGGGCGAGCCTGTCGCGCATAGAGCGTGGCGAAACCAGCCCGACCGCCCATGCGCTCGGCCAGCTTGCGGCAGCTTATCAGATGCCGATGGCAGCCTTCTTTTCAGGGTTGGAGGATCCGGGAGAGGACCTTGTGTCCCGCTCCGATCAACAGGAATGGTCCGATCCGCAGACCGGTTTTCGCCGCCGGAATGTCTCTCCGGCCAGGACCGGCTACAAGGGGTCGCTGATCGAGGGCAGGCTTCCGGCGGGCCGTGAGGTCACCTATTCGGATGCGCCGATCCCGGGCCTGGAACATCATCTTCTGCTCCGGTCCGGTCGTCTGGAGGTGGTGCTTGGCGAGGTCTCCCATCTGCTGGAGGCCGGAGATTGTCTTCGGTTCAAGCTGACAACCGGCAACAGCTACCGGGCACTCGGCCCGGAGGATGCGCATTATATTCTGTGTGTGATCACGCCATGACCAAATCAGATCTTTCCGTCCTGACCCAAATCGAAACTCTGTCCGCCGATCAGGCCGAAGCGGAACTTGCCGCGCTGGGCGAGGTGCTGTGGGCCTGCGTCCAGGGTGGTGCCGGGATCGGTTTCGTGCTGCCGTTCGAGAAACAGGAAGCAGTGGCCTTTTGGCGTAGTCGTCTTGCCGGTCTTGGTGCCGGAGAGCGCCATCTTCTGGTCGCCCGCGTTGATGGCAGGATCGTCGGCACGGTGATGCTGGAGCTGGCGCCCCAGGACAACGGCCGCCACCGCGCGGAGGTCGCCAAGCTGATGGTGCATCCGGAGGCAAGAAGGCAAGGCCTTGCTGGCAAGCTGCTGGCCGCCGTCGAGGACCTGGCGCTGTCGCTTGCACGCACATTGTTGGTTCTCGACACGGTGACGGGCGATACGGCGGAAAGCGTTTATCCGAAAGCGGGCTACAGCCGCGTCGGTGTCATCCCCGGCTATGCGCAAGCGGCCCGGGGCGGACTGGATGCGACGACGGTGTTCTACAAGCAACTCGGGTGAGGGGCTGGAGGATGAGGGTCGTGAGAAACGGTATCGGCGGGCGAACCCTCTTTCCATTCCGGCAGCCTTCGGTTACATGCCCCTTCCATGAGCAGAAACGCAAATATCCGGGACGAGGCGCGGCAGGTGGCGGTGAAGCCGCCGGCGGTCATCCTGTGCGAACCGCAGCTTGGCGAGAACATCGGCACGGCAGCACGCGCCATGGCGAATTTCGGCCTGACCGATCTTCGGATCGTCAATCCGCGTGACGGTTGGCCGAGCGAAAAGGCACGGGCGGCGGCCAGCCGGGCGGACCATGTTATCGATCATGTACAGGTGTTCGACAGCGTCGAGGCGGCCATTGCCGACCTGACTTTCGTCTATGCGACAACAGCCCGTTCGCGAGAAGTGGCCAAGCCCGTGCGCGGGCCGGACGAGGCGGCGGCCAAGGTGGTCGGGCTCGGCGCCGACGGTCTGGCGACCGGCTATCTGTTCGGCCGGGAACGGTGGGGGCTCAACAACGACGAGGTCGCACTTGCCGACGAAATCGTGACCCTGCCGGTCGATCCGGAGTTCGCCTCGCTTAATATCGCCCAGGCGGTTCTGGTCTGCGCCTATGAATGGCGCAAGACGGCAACCTCCGGGGCGCTGCCTTTCCGGCTGAGCGAAGAGGAAAACCCGCCAGCCTCCAAGGACGACCTGTTCCGCTTCTTCGAGCATCTCGAAAAGGCGCTCGACGGCGTAACTTTCTTCAGACCGCCCGAAAGACGCCCTCATATGGTCAGAACCTTGCGCAATATCTTCCAGAAGGCGCAGCTTTCCGATCAGGAAGTTCGTGCCCTGCGAGGCGTCGTGGCCGCTCTGGAGAAACGCCAGACGCGTCCGCGGCCCGAAGAAACGGACGACCAACAGGAAGACTAACCAGATGACTGAGGCAGACCGGCCGGTTCTCGTTTTCGATTCAGGGATCGGAGGGCTGACCGTTTTGCGGGAAGTTCGTCTGGCATTGCCCTATGAACGGCTACTCTATGTGGTCGACGACACAGGCTTTCCCTATGGGGCGTGGGAAGAAGAGCCGCTGAAGGCCCGGCTTCTGGAGCTGTTCGGACGCCTGATCGTCGAACACGATCCGAAGGCAATCGTCATTGCCTGCAACACGGCGTTCACGCTCGCCGGGGCTGCCCTTCGAGCAGCCTACCCGGACACCCGCTTCGTCGGCACGGTGCCTGCGATCAAGCCGGCGGCCGAACAGACGCGTTCGGGCCTCATTTCGGTGCTGGCGACGCCGGGAACCGTCAAGCGGGCCTATACCAGAACTTTAATCGAGACCTTCGCCAGCCAATGCCACGTCCGTCTGGTCGGGGCCGACCGGCTGGCGGAGCTGGCGGAACGGTACATGCGCCGGCAGGTCATCGGCGACGACGACCTGCTCGCTGAAATCGGGGAGTGCTTTCTGGAGCGAGAGGGCCGGCGAACCGATATCGTCGTGCTTGCCTGCACCCACTATCCGTTTCTCGCCAACCGGTTTCGGCGGATTGCGCCCTGGCCGGTCGACTGGCTCGATCCGGCCGAGGCGATCGCCCGTCAGGTCTACCGGGTGCTGGAAGAGGATATGAACGCTGCGCCGTCCCAGAATCCGGATAGGGCGATCTTCACGTCCGGCACAAGCACACCGGACCTCAGCCGTTTTCTCGCAGGCTTCGGGTTATCCCTTTGAGATGGCGACGGTTTCGTAGGCGTCGAGCGTCCTGACCGCAAGGCCGTCGTCGGACCGCTTGGCCTCCCGCTTCAGCGCTGCCATGGCGTCGTTGAGCTGATCGGGATGCATCGCTGTGTTCGGCGGCAGAGAGATGATCGAGATCGAGCAGTCCAGAAGCGAGAACAGGCGGTTGGAACCGAAGCGGTCGACGGCCTCGATATATCCCTGTTCGCGGTGTTCGGGCTCGTAGAAACTTTCAACGTCCGACTTGAAGGCCCGCTTCAGAGACAGCATGCGCGCGGCGATCTCGGTCTGGTCGCCGGAGAGGAAACCGGCAAAAAAATCATCGCCGCCGATATGGCCGCGGAAGGTGCCCGATCCGCTCACATGGCGCTGCAAAAGCTCGCCGAACAGTATGATGGCCCGGTCGCCCTGGCGATAGCCGTAGGTGTCGTTGAAGGGCTTGAAGTTGTCGAAGTCGAAATAGCACAGGTGTCGCGGGGTGCTCCGGGGCCGGGCGGCATCGATGATGAAGCGGTTGACGGCGCCGTTGCCCGGAAGTCGGGTCAGCGGGTTCTGGTCCTGGGCTTCCTCCAGACGTTTTTCGTGAATGATCTTCAAAAGCGATGTGGCGGAGAGAAAGCCGACGTAGCGGAAATTCTGGGTGATCAGAATCCCGTCGGAATTCAGCGACGAGGCGAAAGTGACCAAAAGCATGTCCGCGTTCGAATCGATGTCGGCGATCGGGCAGGACCGGACGAAGCTTCTGAGCGGCAGGTCCAGTGCGGCGTCGTAGTCTTCCTCGTCCGAGCCGCCGGCATAAAGATAGGCCTTGAGATCGCGTTCGTGGATCAGGCCACGCGGCTCGTTGCTGGAATCGACCACCGGAATGACGCTGATGTCCTGACCGCTGACGAAAAGATCGAGCAGGTCGCGCATGGACGCATCGAAGGGAACGGTCGGAAGTTCCAGAAGCTCGTTCTTGATCCGGGTTTCCTCTTCCTGGCGTTTTCCGCTGGAGACAGGTCCCCGGATATGGTCGTAGAACAGTTTGGCTTCGGTCTTTTCGATAAAAGGCCTGGCGACATAATAGCCCTGGATCATGTCGCAGCCGGCATCGCGGCAGGCCTTGTACTCCCGTTCGGTTTCGATACCTTCGGCAACCACGCGCGCGCCGAGCACATGGGCCAGATTGGCGACGGTGGTGACGAACATCTTCCGCCGGGGATCGGCATCGATGCCGCTCAGGAAGAAGCGGTCGATCTTGACGTGATCCGGTGAGACGTCGTGCAGCAGGCGCAGGTCGGAGAAACCGCGGCCGAAATCGTCGATCGCGAGGAGAAATCCCCTCTGGCGCAGGTTGCTCAGCGCATGATCGGTGATGTCGCTGTAGGCGTCCTTGTGGCGTTCGGAAAGTTCCAGGCAGATCTGGCTGGGCGACAGGCCGAACTGGGGAAGGGCGTCGTCCAGCTTCATCCGGAGATCGTCGCCGTGGCCCAGGCCACGACCATCGATGTTGAAGAAGAGCTTTGTGCCTCGAGCCATTGGCAGATGGGAGAAGCTGGTCAATGCCTTTTCAAAGAGGCGGTATTCCAGTTCGGAGAGGACACCGGCGTTAAACGCGAAATCGAACAGCTGCTCCGGATACTTGAGACCGAGTTCATCGAGATTCCCTACAAGGGCTTCATAGGCATAGACAACGCCGCTGCCCAGATCGACGATGGGCTGGAATGCGTATTTTACATTGTCGACAATATGATTTACCGCCAGGCCACGGGCAGCTATCTCGCGCAGTTGCTCAAAATTATTCAGCGTATGTTGAACGGCGGGGCTCAATGTGGTGCCTCCGGACGAAATCCGCGAAGAATTCAGTCACAATCTATGCGACCGTCAACCTCCCGAATTTTGACAGTGTGATAATTGTGGCGATACTGCGGATATGCACTTAAAAATTTCTAAATGAATGCATTAATTCTACCGCTGGTAGTTGATTTCTGAATGGCTGTTTCGCAGATTTCTGCGCATTCGCTCCACTGCGCAGTGCAATAAGCGCACTGCGTGCACGAATCTTCGGTTGTGCGTAGGTTGAACTCCGTTTCTTAATGGCGGGGATGTAAAAAAGCGGCGGGATTGCCCTGTCAATCCGCAGCGGTGATTGACATTCAGGCCTGCTTTGGGTAACACGCCGCGGTCCGCGGGCGTAATGCTTTCGGATTATACGCACCCGTGGGCATTCGGCCGGCGCAGTCTAGCCGGATCCCTGTCGGTCTCGTTTCCGGGCTTTTTCCGGGAGCAAGACAAAGGAGGGCGCGTTTCCTTGATGTAAAAACAACGCGATAAAAAAGGAAACCGCGATGTCCAAGCGCCATAGTGTGAAGTACAAAATCGACCGCCGGATGGGCGAAAACATCTGGGGCCGTCCGAAGAGCCCGGCCAACAAGCGCGAATACGGCCCCGGCCAGCACGGCCAGCGCCGCAAGGGCAAGCTGTCCGACTTCGGTGTTCAGCTGCGCGCCAAGCAGAAGCTGAAGGGCTATTACGGCAACATCTCCGAAAAGCAGTTCCGCAAGGTTTATGACGAAGCATCCCGTATGCGCGGCGATACGTCGGAAAACCTGATCGGTCTCCTGGAGCGCCGTCTGGATGCCATTATCTACCGTGCCAAGTTCGTGCCGACCGTCTTCGCGTCGCGCCAGTTCATCAACCACGGCCACGTGAAGGTGAACGGCAAGCGGGTCAACATCCCTTCCTACCGCGTTCGTCCGGGCGATGTGATCGAAGTTCGCGACCGTTCCAAGCAGATGGCTCTGGTTCTGGAAGCCGTGCAGTCCGCAGAGCGTGACGTGCCGGATTACATCGATGTCGATCACAGCAAGATGACTGCGACCTACAGCCGCGTTCCGGCCTTCTCCGATGTGCCGTATCCGGTGCAGATGGAACCGAACCTGGTGGTCGAGTTCTACTCGCGCTGATCAGGCGAGAGAAACGGGCTACCGTTTCGAAAAAGCCTTTATCGAATCGAAAACCCCGCCGATCTCCGGCGGGGTTTTTGTTTGTCCGGACGTTGCCGTAACGGAACCGTTACTGCCGTCGGGGGCTTAGGCCCTTTATGCCCACCGGCGCCAAGCCTATGTTTTTCCTGTTTGACGTGCCGCGTGACCGCAATGGTCGGGTACATCGAAAAATGGAGGGACGACAGATGCAGAAGATATTCCGGTTTGCCGTGGCTTTGATTCTCGCGGGCGGTGCGGGGCTTTCCGCCTTCGGCGCACAGGCTGAGGTGCAGACGAAGACGATCGAATACAAGGACGGCGATACGGTGCTGAAGGGTGTTCTCGCCTGGGACGATGCGATGTCTGGCAAGCAGCCCGGTGTCCTGGTCGTTCACGAATGGTGGGGACTGAACGACTATGCCAAGTCGCGCGCCGAGGCGCTGGCGAAGGAAGGCTATGTGGCCTTCGCCCTCGATATGTACGGCGGCGACAAGGTCACCGCGCACGGCAAGGAAGCCGGCGAATGGATGAAGCAGATCACCGCCAACATCGAGGCATGGCAGGCCCGCGCGCAGGCAGGGCTCGATGTGTTGAAGGCCCAGGACAACGTGGACGACGCCAAGGTGGCCGCGATCGGCTATTGCTTCGGTGGGGCGACCGTTATGCAGATGGCCTATGCGGGGGCTGATGTGAAGACGGTTGTCAGCTTTCACGGTTCGCTGCCGCCGGCACCCGAAACGGTGACGGAGATCAAGCCGCAGGTGCTGGTCGCCCACGGGCGGGACGATGCCTTCATTCCCGCGGACCGGATCGATGCTTTCCAGAAGGGGCTCGACCGGGCCAAGGCCAATTGGGAAATGATGATCTTTTCCGGGGCGCGCCACGCCTTCACCAATCCGAATGCGGGCGACTACGGCATGGAGAATATCCAGTACAACGAAACCGCGGACAAACGGTCCTGGGCGGCGATGCTGGAGGTTTTCGGCGAAACGCTGAAATAGGCACGACTGCCGGGAAGGGCGGCTGTGCCTCACTCCAAAGCTGTCCTCCTTCGGCTTGACGGAGTGAGGGCGGTCTCTGTGGGTCGGTCCCTGGCCTGAAACGGAGTTGATGGCTGCCGCTCGCGCTATCGGAGGCCCAGACAATCACACGTGGCCGGAGCAAAAGAAAATTTGCCCCGGTTCCGCCATTCCGATATTCAGCGGCGAAGACGGATTCCGACGCCCGAGACAAGATATGGAAAAGCAGACGTCCTTGCCCGAAGCTGAGATCGACGACAGTCCGCGCGTGGAGCAGGTCGCAACGGATACGGACATTCCGGCCCTGTTCCGCAATGCGCCTGCAAGCGTCGAGTTCAAGAAACTGCGCAAGCGGCTGTTGCGCCAGGCCCGCCAGGCGATCGACGATTTCGCCATGCTTCCGAAGGACACAGGAAACAAACCCGCCAAATGGCTGGTCTGCCTGTCGGGCGGCAAGGACAGCTACACGCTGCTGGCGGTGCTGATGGAGCTGAAGTGGCGGGGGCTTTTGCCGGTCGAGCTGATCGCCTGCAATCTGGACCAGGCGCAGCCCGGCTTTCCGGCTCATATCCTGCCGCAGTTCTTCGAGGACAACGGCATCGAGCACATCATCGCGCGCGAGGATACCTATTCGATCGTAACGGACAAGATCCCGGCCCACCGCACGTACTGTTCGTTGTGTTCCCGTCTTCGGCGCGGCATTCTCTACCGGATTGCCCGCGAACAGGGCTGCGAGGCCATCGTGCTCGGTCACCACCGGGAGGACATCCTGGAAACCTTCTTCATGAACCTGTTCCACGGCGGGCGACTTGCCTCCATGCCGCCGAAGCTGGTGAATGACGAAGGCGACCTGCTGGTTCTACGTCCGCTGGCCTATTCGGCGGAAAGCGATATCGAGAAATTCGCCAAGGGAATGGCATTCCCGATCATCCCGTGCAATCTGTGCGGCTCGCAGGACGGGCTGCAGCGGGAAGAAGTCAAGCAGATGCTGCAGGGCTGGGAAAAGCAGTCGCCGGGCCGCCTCGGGGTCATGGCACGTGCGCTCGCCCACACGCGGCCGTCGCACCTGCTGGACCGGTCGCTTTATGACTTCATCAATCTGCGGCCGGCCGATGGAACAAAAGCCCCTGAAGAGGGGGAGGCGGAAGAGCCTTGCGGCGCAAGCCTGGCAATGACAGCCAAGCTGTTCGCTGCTGAATGAATGAGGTTTGCGGCGTTTAGCGTGCGGGCCGTTTATCGCACGCTCGCCTATCGTACGGTGGTGGTTTGGCCGTCAAAGCCGCCCATGGGCTGGTTGCGGACGAGGATGACCAGGCCATCCTCGGAGGGTGTCGCGCCGATTTGGGCCACGCCGCCATAGCTGCGGCACAGGTCGTCTGCGGAAATTCCGCCCTTGGGCGCAAACACCGTCATGCGCGAACAGTCGATACGTCTCAGGTCTGTGTCTTTCTGCTGGCCGGAGGCCGAGCCGTAGACCGCTCCGGCCAGAGCGGCCGCCGCCACTGCAACTGTGACAATCCTCATAGTCCCCGTTCCCCTGTCTTTGGCGATCTGCCGCTAACCCGGCAATCGACCTCTACGTCATGAACGGAGAATGGCGGTACACGACTGAACTGACCCTGAATCCGGCATTCACCTAGGGTTCATCATAGACGATTCGAGGTAATCGGCAAAAATTGCCGGGTATTGGCGTCCGATCCCCGTGTGGAGAAATGTGGACGGAGCGAAAAACAAAAGGGCGGACAAGATGTCCGCCCTTTGTACTGAACGAATTGTGGTGCGCCGTTTTCTCAGGCGCTCTGCTGAACTTCGATGCCTTTTTCGGTGAAGGCTGCCTGAAGTTCTTGGTTCTGGAACATCTCGCGAATGATGTCGCAGCCGCCGACGAATTCGCCCTTGATGTAGAGCTGCGGAATGGTCGGCCAGCTCGCGAATTCCTTGATGCCCTGGCGCAGATCGGCGTCTTCGAGAACGTTGATGCCCTTGTAAGGCACACCGACATAATCGAGGATCTGCACGACTTGTCCGGAGAACCCGCACTGCGGGAAATTCGGCGTGCCCTTCATGAAGAGCACGACATCGTTGGTTTCGACTTCGTTCTTGATCCAGTCCTGGATGCTCATGATGTTCCGTCCTTTTGGCTTCGGGCTGTCTGCCCGGAATTTCCATGGCTGTCACCACAGTTAGTAATCGTCGGAGCTTTTAGCCAGTCCTGGCACCGACAACTCCCGGTCGGGGAGCGCACTCATTCCATGTCGCTGTCTTGCCGCCATTCAGTCCATTGCCCGAATGTAAAGTCGTTTGGCTGACCGCCACGCTCGGCTTCCATGGTACGAACGTCAGCACACTCCATCAACACTGACGGACACTGGCGTCTGGCCTCGGTAAACTCGACTTCGGTCCGGATTGTGCCGTTCCGTTGTTCTGTCTCGTACAGCCAGGCAAAAAGTGAAGGTATGAAGAACACTTCAAAACCGGTCGGGACGCCTTGATCCTCCAACTCTCCGCACGGTCCGCCTCGGTGCACGATAGTCTCCCTTTATGCGAACTAACCGAAAGCTCAATCTGGCGCTGATGTCTGCAGGGCGAGCGCATGAAGTTCGCCACCCATATTGCCTTTCAGGGCCTTGTAGACAAGCTGGTGCTGTTGCACGCGGCTGATGCCCCGGAAACTTTCCGAGATGACGTTGGCCGCGTAGTGGTCGCCGTCGCCGGCCAGATCGCGGATCTCGATCTTTGCATCGGGCAAAGCCGCCTTGATCAGGGCTTCGATCTCATTCGCGTCCATGGGCATCTGTTATTTTCCTTCCCGCACTCTCTTCCCGTTCATGGCCGTTACGAAGCGGCCATGTAATTCGGGAACCAATTCTCGTGCGCTTCCTTCAGCTTTGCAATGGATATGGTGAGGGTGCCCTCAACAGTCAAACCCTCACCGCCTGTTGTGCCGATGCGGTCTGCCGGGATCTCCTGTTCAGCGGCGTCTGCCAGCAGGTCGTCGAGCTTGTCGGCCGCCACGGTGACGACGTAGCGTCCCTGGTCCTCGCCGAAAAGCGCGGCGTGGGCCGGGCCTTCCAGCTTGACGGTTGCGCCGATGCCGCCGGTCATGGCCATTTCGGCCAGAGCGACGCCGAGGCCACCCGAAGATATGTCGTGCACGCCGGTGACACGGGCGCCGCCGATCAACTGACGGACGAGGTCGCCGTTGCGCTTTTCGGCTGCCAGATCGACCGGGGGTGGTGCGCCGTCTTCGCGGCCGAGAACGTCGGCCAGGTACTGAGTGGCGCCAAGATGGGTTCCCTTGCCACCGATCACGACGATGGCGTCACCCTCGTTCGCGAAGGCCGCGCCTGCGCGCACCGAAACGTCGGGCAGCAGGCCGACGCCGCCGATGGCAGGCGTGGGCAGGATCGCCTCGCCGTGGGTTTCGTTGTAGAGCGACACGTTGCCGGAGACGATCGGGAAGTGGAGTTCCCGGCAGGCTTCGCCGATGCCTTTGATGCAGCCGACGAACTGGCCCATGATCTCCGGCTTTTCCGGATTGCCGAAGTTCAGGTTGTCGGTGGCAGCCAGCGGCTCGGAGCCGACGGCGGTCAGGTTGCGCCAGACTTCCGCGACCGCCTGCTTGCCGCCCTCGAACGGGTCGGCCTCGCAATAGCGGGGGGTGACGTCGACGGAGAAGGCCAGGCCTTTGCGGGTGCTGTCCACGCGGATGACGCCGGCGTCGCCGCCGGGTGTGGCTGCACTGTTGCCCTGGATCAGCGTGTCATACTGCTCATAGACCCAGCGGCGGGAAGCGCCGTTTGCGCCGCCGACGAGCTTCAAGAGCGCGTCCTCGTAGCTGTCCGGCTCGGGAATGTCACCTGCTGCCAGAACCGGACGCTTCTGCCACTCCACCCAGGGGCGGTCATATTCGGGTGCCTCGTCGCCGAGTTCCTTGATCGGCAGATCGGCGACCACGTCACCCTGGTGTTTGACGATGAAGCGCAGGGTGTCGGTGGTCTGGCCGACGATGGCAAAGTCGAGGCCCCATTTTTTAAAGATGGCCTCGGCTTCCGCTTCCTTTTCCGGGCGCAGCACCATGAGCATGCGCTCCTGGCTTTCCGACAGCATCATTTCGTAAGGCGACATCCGTTCTTCGCGCACCGGTACCTTGTCCAGGTCCAGTTCGATGCCGAGGTTGCCGCTGGCGCCCATTTCGACGGCCGAGCAGGTGAGGCCGGCCGCGCCCATGTCCTGAATGGCGATGACGGCGCCGGTGCCCATCAGTTCCAGGCAGGCTTCCAGCAGGCATTTTTCGGTGAACGGATCGCCGACCTGAACGGTGGGGCGCTTTTCCTCGATGGTGTCGTCAAATTCGGCCGATGCCATGGTGGCGCCGCCGACGCCGTCACGGCCGGTCTTGGCGCCGAGATAGACGACCGGCAGGCCGACGCCTTCCGCCTTGGCCAGGAAGATCGCATCGGACTTGGCAAGACCGGCGGCAAAGGCGTTGACCAGGCAATTGCCATTATAACGGGCATGGAATTCCACTTCGCCGCCGACGGTCGGCACGCCGAAGGAATTGCCGTAGCCGCCGACGCCGGAAACGACACCGGAGACCAGATGGCGGGTGCGCGGATGGTCCGGTGCGCCGAAGCGCAGCGCATTCATGGCCGCCACGGGACGTGCGCCCATGGTAAAGACATCGCGCAGGATGCCGCCGACACCCGTCGCGGCGCCCTGATAGGGCTCGATATAGGACGGGTGGTTGTGGCTTTCCATCTTGAAGACCACCGCCTGGCCGTCGCCGATATCCACCACGCCGGCGTTCTCGCCCGGTCCGACCAGCACGCGCGGTCCGGTGGTCGGCAGGGTCTTCAGCCACTTCTTGGAGGACTTGTAGGAACAGTGCTCATTCCACATGGCGGAAAAGATACCGAGTTCGGTGAAGGTCGGTTCGCGTCCGATCAGCTCAAGGATGCGATCGTATTCATCGGGCTTCAGGCCATGGGAAGCGACGAGTTCGGGCGTGATCTTGATGTCGTTGGGGATCATGTCGGTCCGGATCTTTGCGGCGGTAAGAGCATCGGGCGATAACTTTGAAACATTTGACCGGAGCACTTTTGTCTGCTGACAAGGCGGATTGCGCGCCGTGGTGTTTCCCACCACAAGCGCGAGCCAACGCAGTCAGCGGGCAAAAGAGCCCGGCCCTTCGGGTGTCAGAAAGCAGCCCATCGGCTGCGTTGCGTCGCTAGCACGATGCACCGCATCGCACTTCGCGACGCGCCTAGCCGAGTGAACTGCTTTCAGACATCAAATGCTTCCAAGTTATCGCCCGATGCTCTCGCGCCGGGGCGGTTTTGCCAAGGCTTTAGCAGATCGGACCGGGGAAGGGGAGGGGCAAAACGGGTCAATGCGCAGACAATCGGCCGCTTTTTGCCGTCAGTCACCGGGGAGATGGCGACTTTATTCAAAGCTGTCGTAGCAGGCGCCGGAGTCCTCCAGAAGCTGGCGGATGATTCCCAGCGCCTGGGTTGTTTCCTCGCGGGTGCGGGGGTTGCTGATGCCGATGCGAACCCGATGGTAGACGTTGCCGGTGCGGCCGGGCTTGAATTCGTCCTCGTCGTCGATGAGGACATGTGCCGCAGCCGCGGCGGTCTTGAAATTGCCGGCAAGCCAGGGGGCGGGCAGTTTCAGCCAGAAAAACGGTGCGTCGGCGGCGGCATTCAGGTCGTATCCGGGAAGATAGGTCCGCACCAGATCGTACCGTGCTGCAATCTCCGCCAGAACCTTCTGGCGGAAATCCACGGCAGCGCCCGAGAGCACCAGACGGCTAGAGAGTTCGGCCAGTAGAAAGGAAATGCCGCCGGTCAGCATCTTGTGTGCGGTATAGACGCGCTGGGCGTGGGAGAGCGGGCTGGACACCCAGCCCCCGCGGACACCGGCTGTGACCGACTTGGAAAGCGAGCCGACGTGGAACGTGCGTTCCGGAGCCAGCGCTGCCAGCGGCGTGAGCGTGGTTTCGCGCAAGGAGCCGTAGACCTCGTCTTCGATGAGCCACAGATTGTGCTGCCGCGCCACGGCGACAATCGCCTTGCGCCGTTCCTCGGACATGGTCCCGAGTGTCGGATTGTGCATGGTCGGCATCACGAACAGGATTTTCGGATGCTTCTGGGCGCAGACCTTGTCGAGCTCGTCGGGCAGCGGCCCCTCGTCATCGCGCGGAACCTGGACCACCTGGCGGCCGGACAGCGCCGCGCCGCGAGCGATGGAGCTGTAGGTCAATTCCTCGAAGACGACCCGGTCGCCCGGATTGGTGGTGGCGGCGATGATTGCCATGATGGCGGCCTGGGCACCGGTGGTCGGTACAATCGTCGCTTCGGGCGGTTGCCAGCCGGAGCGCGCCAGCCATTCCCGGCCAGCCTGACGCCAGCTGTCGGGGACAATACGGGTGTAACTGGCGATCTCGTACGGTGAATCGGCGGTGATGCGAAGCGTCAGCTCGCGGATGGCATTGGCCTGGCCGATTTCCGGCGCGGATGTGGAATCCAGGCGGATCGCGCCGGCGGCGGGAACGGGGATGCGGGTGCCGGCAAATCCCGGATCGGTGGCGGTCGCTGCTGCCTGTGTCCAGGAAGCGGTATTTGATGCATTCTGGTCGGCCGGTATCGCGGCCGAAGCCCTGTTGAGGTCAGGCCTCGGTTCCTCGACGAGTCCCTTGTCCGGGGTGCTGCCCAAAACATAGGTGCCTCTGCCGACTTCACCGCTGACGAGCCCCCGCTCGCGCACCAGCGCGTAAGCGCGCCCGACCGTGCCGACCGTAATTCCCAGGTCATAGGCTAGATCACGTTGCGGCGGCAGTTTGGCACCGACGGGCAGTGCGCCGGTGACAATGTCGTCGGCGATCCGGTTCGCCAGACGCGCATACATCGGCCCTTTGCCGGCCGGGATATCTGGAACCCAAGTTGTCATGGTGACAATTTTCTATCTTGCATCAATTTCAGAGTCAATTCATACGATTGAACCGAGACAATAAGTCCAATTCTTCAAATTGTAGCAAAAAAAGGTGCAATATGAGTTCGATTGATATCATTTGGAGGGGCAATTCCTCCAGAAACGCGGTTCTAACCGCACTTGCCACATATGTTTTCCGGAAGGCGATCATGTGGCGTCATGCGGCGCGGACCCGGAAACAACTGGCTGAACTGCCGGACAACGCACTGGCCGATATCGGATTGAGCCGCGACATGGCTTTGCGGGAAGCGGAACGGCCGTTCTGGGACAGTCAGACCATGCCGCGGAAACACGTCCGTTGACCGGTAGGATACGGAGCGTGGTTCATAGGCTCGACCGGTCACGCTGGTCCTGGTTTTCAAGGACATCCACCTCAGGCACCGGCCCTGTGTTCAAGTGAACGGGCCGGTGCCCGTTTCAGGTTTGATTCTATTTTCCAAAACCTGATAACTATATATTATAAATAGATTATTTCCGTTCTGATTGTTTTGTCCTAGGGGAATTTCAACCCCTGACACGTAAAATCCGACAATCGGTTTTCTACTTAAGTATTGGTTTACCATACGGTTCCTAGTGTGCCTCCGAGTCTTGCCGGAGAGGTCACATGTTTCGCAGAAAAGTGAATGTTCAACCCGCTCATGCGGACCACGAGCGGTCTGCGGACGCCTCTTGTTCGAGTGCTGATCTCCTCGAGGCGCTGCATGCCCTCAGGGACTGCCGGGATCTGGACATGCTTGATGCCTTGCCGGGCGAGGTTGCCGGCGCCCTATTGGAGTTACGAGACAACCTGTGCGGCAGAAACGAGACCGCCCTTCGCCAGACCGTCGACTTTTCCGTCCAAGCCAGCCGGGCCATGGCGGCGACGGCGCGGATTACAGGAGAAATCCGCGAAACCGACATGCGCGCGAATGCCATGGCTGCCGGTGTCGATGAGTTGAATGCCTCGATCGAACAGATTTCCGAGACGGCGCACAATGTGGCGAATGCCATGGAAGGCGTTCACGGCGCCTTGCAGTCCGGTGAACAGGCAACCCAGGAAACCGCCGCTTCCAATCGGAAGATCGGCGTTTCCATGGAACAGATGAACGAAGGGGCCGTGCAACTGGCCGAGGCGGCCGAGCAGATCGGCGCGTTCGTGGTTACGATCGATGGGCTGGCACAGCAGACGAACCTGCTCGCCCTGAATGCGACCATCGAGGCGGCCCGTGCGGGTGAAGCCGGGAAGGGCTTTGCGGTCGTGGCATCGGAGGTCAAGGTTCTTTCGGGCCAGACCCAGAAGGCAACAGACGATATTCGTGACCGGATTGAACGGCTCCAGGCCTATGTGAAGGACGTCGTCTCTTCGGTGGAGAATGTGCACAATCTTGTGACGGTGAGCGCGGAACATTCCGAACAGGCCGCCCGGGAAATTACCGAAGTCCTCGGCGATATCGGAACCAGTTCCGGGCATATGACGGAAATCGCAGGGCTCCTGGAAGGCCAAAGCGCTGCGGTTCAGGAGATTGCCGAGGGAATGCATGCCATTGCGGCCCATTCCAAGACCGCAAATGCCTATACGGAGGAAGTCATTTCGGCTGTAGGCGGGTCCGAAGCGATCATCGACGAACAGTTTGCTTATCTGGAACAGCTCGAAATTCCCAACTACGTGCTGCACCGGGCCAAGTCCGACCACCTTCTGTGGAAGAAGCATCTTTCGGAAATGCTGGTCGGAATCAATGCCCTCAAGGCGGATGAGCTGTCCGATCACCATCAGTGCCGTCTCGGCAAATGGTACAATTCTGTCAAGGACACCGCGATCGCGAAAAATCCGGCCTTCGCGGATCTTTTGCCGGTTCACGAGGAAGTCCATACGCTCGGCAAGCTGGCCGCGCAATTGTACGAGAAGGGCGACCAGGAGGGCGCAATCGATGCGGCCCGCCGGATGGAGGAAGCCTCGGAGGATGTCCTGCTGAAGCTGGATGCGCTGATCGGCTGATCGCGTTTCGAAAATCCCATACTTCACGACGTCCCGTTGATCCGGATCAACGGGACGTCGTGCCATGCGGTGTACCTTTGATTTCAAAGTTTTCTGAAAGGGAGCGACCCATGAAAGGTGTATTGAGAAATCTGACGGCGACCGCTGTTCTGGCGACAGGTCTGGCCGGAGCATTCCTCTCGGACGCGCTCGCCCAGGGGCCGCTGCTTGAAACCTACGTCGCCTATCTCGGGCCGGCCGATCACTACAATTCCCGCGGTGCACGGTTGAGCGAGCCGTGGCAGATCATCCGGCAGGACCGGGCGAATTTTCACAAGTTCGGGATCCGCGATCAGGGCGACGAAAGCGACCGGTTCTTTTCCTCGGTCGCAAACCGGGGGCGCATGGAGCGGATGATCCTGAACGGCTATATCGATCCGAATGCCGCCTGGCGCATCGTCAACAACAATGTCTGGATCCGGGTCGAGGTCTACGAGAATTCGGTGAATGTGACGGTCAATTGATCCGCTCTTTTCTGATTTTACTGCTGGCGCTGGGCCAAACCGCCCTCTGGTCTGTTGCTGTTCTGGCCGCGGATGTCGGCTTGAGCGAGCGGCTGGATATGCTGATTGCCAGTTATCCGGATGTGCTTTCGCGTGTGGAGGGCAACCGGCTCATTCTCAAGGACGGCGGACCTGCGATCGTCATCGACGACGGCCGGACCAAGAGCCATGCGGAGGCTCTCGTCGACGCGGATGTGGAGGACATGCTTCGCCAGGTCTATCCGCACGCGCCGTGCGAGACCCGTCCCGCCGTCGATTTTGATCCCGGACGCGTCCGCTCGCAGGACCTGATGATGCGGCTTTACGGCGAAAGCCGCCGGCAAGTGGCGGACCGGTTGACGACGATCGACTGGTTCGGAAACCGACTGCAAGTCACGACGGCCTTCGATGTGGACAAGGCGCTGATCGCGGTTCGGGATGAACTGAAGGCTTTGCCGGAAAACCTGCGCCGCCCGGCGCTGAAGAGCGCAGGCACTTTCAACTGGCGCAATATTGCCGGAACGGACCGCTTGTCGGTCCACAGTTTCGGGGCGGCGATCGACCTTGATACGTCTTACGCGGACTACTGGCGCTGGTCTGGCGGGAAGCCCGGCAATGTCCCGGTCTATAAGAATCGGGTGCCCATGGAGATCGTCGAGATCTTCGAGCGCCATGGCTTTATCTGGGGCGGGCGCTGGTATCATTACGACACCATGCATTTCGAATACCGTCCTGAGCTGATCGCCATTTCCCACGCGGCCGGTGCCGATGCCTGTGCCAACGGCGCACAGTAGGGCTGGGTCGATGCCGCCGACCGATTGTGTCGCGCTCCGCCGACCCGACCGATGCTCTAAAAAAGCCGTCATCCGCGCCCCGGTAACCGGATCGCGGATGACAGCATGCAAACGCGGGACAATCACACGGCGCCGGTGTACTCGCCTCGGGCCGGGTAGTCATTTTTCTGGACGAAATCCAGCGCGCCGACCATTTCCTGGAAATGCGGCCGGCTGAACGGCATGGTCTGGATTGCCGAGAAATAGAGCGTCTTGTCCGGGCGAACGAGGAAGATGCCGGGTTCGGAAAAAAGCTCCGGTTCATCGATGCCGATGGATGTGGCTCCCCGGCTGGTGGAGATAAAGAGCCCCCAATCCTTCGCCCTGGACAGAGCCAGGCCGTAGCCGAAGCGCAAGGACTTGGCACCGACCTTCTCGGCCATCTGTCGAGCCCTGTCTTCGGTGTCGGAGGATATGGCGACGGTCTTCACGCCGCGCTGTTCGAACTCAGGCGTCAGGCGCTCCAGTTCCTTCAGGTAGGTGGCGCAGATCGGGCAGTGGAGGCCGCGGTAGAAGACGACGAGCGTGCCGAATTCCGGGTTGTCTCTGGCCAGATCGAACGTGCCATCGGCAACGGTTTCAACAACCAGTTCAGGGACAGTCTGACGGGGAATGAGCATGTCTCAACTCCTGTTGTGGACCAATTGGTCAAAATAAGCTTCAATGGGCTCGAATAAGAGAATATTGAACGGACGGAGATCGTTTGTTCGTATTTTGTGATTTGGAGTACGGAATGGGAAGCGTTGCACGTGTGCGATTTGACGGTGGCCTCGATCGGTTGTCGTCCTTGATTGAACGGTTTCGCGTCACCGCTGTGATTGCGCCTGGTGGAGTATCCCAGGTCCCGACGGCGAATTTTTTCGTATTCCGGACCGGCGCCGAAACCCGGCGCCTGGTCTTTGTCCCGAAACGGAGCGAAACGGATCCCTGTTGCCGTGCCGAAATGCGTGGCGAGGGCGAGGTGGCGGATGTCGCTGCCTATATCGGGATCAGCGGAGCGGGAGATCATCTGGTCGAAGCGCTGCCGAACTGCATTTCCGTTCCGCTTGCGGACGCTCCCTATCTGGAGGCGGTGGTCGTGCCGCTGATTGAGGAAGTCACCGATCCGCGGTGCGGCGGGCAGGCCGTGTTTCATCGCCTGTGCGAGGTGGTGGTGATCCGTCTCCTGCGTCATGCCCTTGAAACGGGGGCGGCGAACGTAGGACTCTTGGCAGGCCTTGCTCATCCTCGCCTTGCCTCCGTTCTGGTTGCGCTTCACGAGGAACCGGACGGACAGTGGACCCTGGAAAAAATGGCGGAGATCGGTGGGATGTCACGGACGCAGTTCGCGTTGACATTCAAGGAAGTCGTGGGAACGACGCCAGGGGGCTATCTGTCCAACTGGCGGCTGGAAATCGCCCGGGCCGAGCTTGAGGCAGGCAGTCCGGTCAAAATCGTCGCCCGCATGTGCGGCTTTTCAAGCGCCGCCGCCTTTTCCAGGGCCTTTTCGCGCCGCTTTGGCCATGCCCCCAAGCTGGAACGCCGCAAGGTGGCGTAAATCGACAGGACGTTGATCAGGCCGCCGCGACCTTCCGCAGGAAGGCGTCGATGCGCGATTTTACCTGGCCGTTGATGTCGTCGATGCCTTCAGAGGCGTCGCGAATGTGACCTGCGGATGTCTTGGCGGCCGCGGCGGTTGCCTGAAGGCTGGAAATGGTATCTGCCACCAGGCGTGTGCGTTCCGCCGCTTCACCGACATTGCGGCTGATCTCACTGGTTGCGGTTGTCTGTTCCTCGATCGCACCGGCAATAGCAACTGTGTTGTTCTGAACTTCGCCGATAATGCCGGCAATGTCCGTCATGGCCGAGACGGTGGAGCGGCTTGACTGCTGGATCGCCTTGATCTGGTTGGAAATTTCCTCGGTCGCGCCGGCGGTCTGGTTGGCCAGTGATTTTACCTCGCTGGCCACGATGGAAAAGCCCTTGCCGTGTTCGCCGGCCCGGGCGGCTTCAATCGTGGCGTTGAGTGCGAGAAGGTTGGTCTGTTCGGCGATTGCCTGAATCAGCAGGATGATTTCGTCGATCTTGGTCGCGGCCCGGGCCAGTTCATCCACATCCCGGTTCGTGTCCTGGGCGCTCGCGCTGACCTTGTCCACCTGAGCGGAGGTCGCGGCAATCTGTGCGGAAATCTCCTGAATGGACGAACTCAGCTGCTGACTTGCGGAGGCCACGGTTTCCACGTTGGTCGAGGCTTGCTGGGAGGCTTCGTTGGCGGCGCCGGCCTGCTCGTCGTTGCGGTCGTTGGCTTCCAGGAGATCGTTGGCCGTGCGGCGCGCGCCGGAGACGGTTTCGCTTGCGGTGGACAGAAGTTGCAGGATGTCGCTCTTGAAGTCCGCGATCGATGTCTCGATTTCCTGCTGGCGGGCGGCTTTCGCGGCATCTTCCGCATCTGCCTCGCTCTCCAGGCGCATCCTTTGCCGCGCGTTTTCCTGGAATATCATCAAGGCTCTGGCCAGGGCGCCGATCTCCGTCTTGTGTTCGGTATAGGGAATGGCGCAATCGACGTTGCCATCCGCCAGCTCGGAGGTCGCGCCAGTGATTTCGGAGAGGTTACGGCTGACACTGCGCACGATCAGCACGCTGGCCGCGATCACGGCCACAAGGGTCAGGATGACGACGGCGAAGATCAGGCCGGACAGAAAGGCGCGTTCGCCGTTCATGACACTGCGAATGCGGTTCGCCTGCTCGTTGGTTCCGGTCAGCATCTCCAAAAGATCCTGATTGAGCCGGTCGTAGCTGGTGTTGATGGTGTCGCCGGCGTCTGCAAGCGCGAGTTCTGCCTGGCCCAGATTGTCAAGCTTAGCCTGAAGGTCGTCGATCAGGCTGTTGGAGGTTTCGGCGAAATCGGGATCGAGATCCTCATTCTTGAGCAGGTCCCGCATCTCGGCGAATTTCTGTTCGATCAGGGTGACGTAGGAGCTTTCCGCCTGGTTGACGAGCATCAGGATATCGCGGCGGATCCCGTCAAAGGCCGCGTTGACTTGAAAGACAGCGGCCTGGTCGTCGAATTCCAGTTCTTCCGCAATCCGGGTTGCGAGTTTGGCCACAGCATTGCTCAAGTCGACGGAAAACCCGGTCGGACTGTCGATTCCCGCCTGCCCTTCTTCGGTCACCTGGACACTTTGCCGGTCGCGGTAGCCGAGTTGCGCCAGGATTCCGGAATAGGTCTCAAGAGCGCCAAGATAAGTTTTCAGGGTCGATGCGAGTTTCGGTGCGACGGCGCTCAGGGTCGGATCGGCCTGGACCCGGGCAAGCTGTCGGTTCACGTTCCCAACGGCGGACGTAACCGCCGGAAGCGCTCCCGCATACCGTTCGGCGCGCAGGTTCTGTTCCGCAACCCTGAGCGTGAGAAGGAGACGCTCAAGCTGGTTCAGCTTCTCATGGGCCGCATCGGTAGCCGCATAATCGGAGGATGTCTGTTCGATTTTTCGATCAGACCAGAACTGAACGATGCCGATTGTGGCGAAGCCGAGTATCGCGCATGCCGCGAGTGCCGTTACCCGTTTGCGCAGGGTGAACCGGTCGAAAAGATTCAAGGCAAGCATCTGGTGGCGTCTCCAGAGATCGGGAGTAAATATGCTTTGTTTTCAAGTATTTTTCACAATGTTGAATATTCGTTTAATAATAAGTTGTTTTTCCCTAAATGCCTAATTTCATTCTTGTTATTTCAATAAATCCAAAATGACGTAGTAGTGATGCCTGTTCGGTGTAATCAGGTGCAAAGATTTCTTGATCCCGGCCTTTCGGCTCCGGACAAGGCTCATCTGAGCGCATCAAGAGAATGTTTAACGTCGGGACGGTAACAGCTTTTCCATGGCTGACAGTTCGTCGCAGAGGTCTTCCAGCTTACGGCCCAGCAGGGTCTGGGCGTCGCGCAGGCCCTGATTGTAAAAGACGGGACCGGCCGTTTCGGCGAAGAAGTCGATCAGGAAGCCGGCATCCATGTTGCCGATCTCCTGATCCAGTTCGGAGCTGAAATAGCCCTGAATGCGTTCGGCAAGCCAGGCATGGTCTTCCTTGGACAGCTTGATGTCGGACATGGGACCTCCGGGTTTCGGTTTGTCGGGGAGAGGGAGAAGGCAGGTCGCAAGAACGCGCCTATTCGCCTTCCACGGGGGCGCCGAAGACGACGATGATCGCGCAGATCACCGAAAGCAGGAGAAAGCCGGCGGCCTGCTTCGTCTGTTTCAGCCGGTAGGCGCTGATTGCGGCAACGAGGCACTGGAGGGCGTAGTAGAAGGCAAAACAGCGGGAGGCGAGGGTGATCAGGGCGTAGATATCGGTTTCCCAGGTCACGAGCGCGGCGATGACGGCAGTCAATAGATAGGCATGACGAATGTTGATCCGCTTGGCGCTGACGTCGCGCACGAGACCGCCTGCACCAAGCGTATCGGCGATGGCCGCACTCGACTGGCTTGCGAGCGCTCCGATGATGATCATGATCGGCAAGACGGCTGCGACCGGCGCCAGCATGTCGACAATGGCCGCGACGCCGTCCAGGCTGGTATCGATGGTGAACAGGGGTGTCATGGCCAGGAAGAAGGCCAGATAGATGGCCGCGGAAAGAAGCTGCGCCTGCTTCATGGTCTTGACCCGAAGCTCCGCCGGATAGGCATCGCCGAGAAAGCGGGAGGTCTCGAAGCCCTGCACCACGATCAGCAGGCCGAGGAGAATAGGCACATTCTTGGCTTCGAAATGCCCCGGCAGGGTCGAGACCCCGCCGTTGAAGGCATGGGACAGGGCATAGACAATCAGCGCGGCCAAGAGGCCGCCGATGACCGCAAGCTTCACTGACACGGCATAGATTTCCAGCTTTTCCTCCGCGCCGAAGCCGCGCAGCAGGCCGACGGCGGCGATCAGCGCCAGGCAGACGGAGACGATCAGCTTGATGTCTGTGCCGTTTGCGATGCCGAGCGGCTTCAGGAGGAAGGTCGAAAACAGCACCAGGTAATAGGCGACGGAGACGAAATAGGCGAAGGCGAGGGCGACGTGGGACATCCGCTCAAGCGACAGGATCGGTCGTCCGGCCTGGCCGTCATTGAGAAGGGGCTCCACATGAAGGATGTTGTGCCGGACTGCTGCGCCGACGAAATAGGCCATCAGGAGAAGCCCGGCCATCAGCGCGGTGGCCCAGGAGCCGGACAGGTCGCGCAGGATCGGAACGGAAACGAGAAAACCGCTGCCGATGATCGAGGCGAGCGGGGTGGATATGGCGCGCCAGTGCGGGGAGGCGACCAGACGCGGGTGAAGCAGAATGGCGGCGGCGATCAGGGTAACAGCGATGGCGAGGACGCCGATCATCTTACCGGCTCACACGGTCTCGAGCGCTGAAATCAGACTTTCGAAAAGAGCGCGTCCGTCGGTTCCGCCCTGAAGCGGTTCGACCAGGTTTTCCGGATGCGGCATCATGCCGAGCACATTGCCCTTTTCATTGACGATGCCGGCGATGTCGTTGATGGAGCCGTTCGGATTGGTGCCGTTGGCGTAGCGGAAAACAACCTGGCCGTTATCCTCAATGGCCATCAGCGTCTCGGCATCGGCGAAGTAATTGCCGTCGTGGTGGGCCGTCGGGCAGCGCCACACCTGGCCTTTTTCGAAGGCATTGGAAAAGCGGGTCGTGTTGTTGACCGTTTCCAGCAGGACTTCCTTGCAGACGAAATTCAGACCGGCATTGCGCATCAGGGCGCCCGGCAGAAGACCGGCTTCCGTCAGGATCTGGAACCCGTTGCAAACACCAAGAATGGAGACGCCGGCGTTTGCCCGGGCGACCATGTCCTTCAGGATCGGCGAGCGGGCGGCAATCGCGCCGGAACGCAGGTAATCGCCATAGGAAAAGCCGCCCGGAACGATGACGAGGTCTACATCGGGAAGTGTCGTTTCCGTATGCCAGACGGACTGGGGCCGGGTCCCGGTGATCAGTTCCAGAGCATGGAACATGTCGCGGTCGCGGTTGGATCCCGGAAAGACGATAACGGCGGTTTTCATCAGACTTTCAGTCCCGGTTGGGTTTCAGAGCATCAGGTAGACGGCAAGTGCGGACAGCGCCATCGGCAGAACGATAAAGATACCCGCCTTGATGGCGACGAAGCGCACGATCCTGACCGTATCGTCGTTCGCGGGACGCTGTCTTACGTTCATTCGATGATCTCGATGGCGTAGTTTTCGATCACTGTGTTGGCGAGCAGCTTCTCGCACATCTGCGCAAGATCGTCCTGCGCGGCGTTCTTGTCGGAGCCGGTCAGTTCGATGTCGAACACCTTGCCCTGACGGACCGAGCCGATGCCGCCGAAGCCGAGGCCGCCGAGGGCGCCTTCGATGGCTTTTCCCTGAGGATCGAGAACGCCGTTCTTCAAGGTGACGGTCACGCGTGCTTTCATTTGGATCCACTCTCTTGCGCCAGCCGGGGTCAGACCCCGTTTGTTCGTTCCGGCCGCTCAATACACCAGCTGCGTCCGGCGGGAAAGGGCCGATGGCGGCAGGAGAATATCGCTCCGGCGTTTTTCAACGCCGGAGCAAAGGATTACTTCACCAGCGTCGGGCCGGAAGGGGCAGGGCGTTCCTCGTTTCCGTTCAGGATTCCGAGGCGCTTGGCGACTTCCTGGTAGGCTTCCAGCATACCGCCCAGGTCGCGGCGGAACCGGTCCTTGTCCATCTTGTCGTTGGTCGCAGTGTCCCAAAGCCGGCAGCTGTCGGGCGAGATCTCGTCGGCGACGACGATGCGCATCATGTCGCCTTCGAACAGGCGTCCGCACTCGATCTTGAAGTCGACCAGACGGATGCCGACACCCAGGAACAGGCCGCAGAGGAAGTCGTTGACGCGGATGGCCAGCGCCATCATGTCATCAAGCTCCTGCGGGGTGGCCCAGCCGAAGGCGGTGATGTGTTCTTCCGACACCATCGGGTCGTCGAGCTCGTCGTTCTTGTAGTAGAACTCGATGATCGACCGCGGCAGCTGGGTGCCTTCTTCAAGGCCGAGGCGCTTGGAGATGGAGCCCGCGGCGACGTTGCGCACCACGACTTCCAGAGGAATGATTTCCACCTCGCGGATCAACTGTTCGCGCATGTTGAGCCGGCGGATGAAGTGAGTCGGAATGCCGATTGCGTTCAGGTTGTTGAAGATGTACTCGGAAATCCGGTTGTTCAACACGCCCTTGCCATCGACAACTTCGTGCTTCTTGGCGTTGAAGGCGGTGGCATCATCCTTGAAATGCTGGATCAGCGTTCCGGGCTCGGGGCCTTCGTACAGGATCTTGGCCTTGCCTTCATAGATTCGGCGGCGGCGGTTCATTGGCAGGTACCGTGTGTTTAGAAAATCCATTGAACGGGGTGTTACTCACGTTTGTGTTATTCCTCCCGAGCTTCAGCGGTTGATCCGTGTCGAGAGAAAGCGTCCTTAGCCCCGCATTAGCGGCGCGGAACTTAACCGAACGGAGGCGAAAGTACAATCGAAGACAGCGAAGCTTTTCGAGGGGGTGCTCATCCATTTGGGGCAGAGGGCCGATCTTGCGTTGATTTGGGCTGCTTGCGAGGATATGGAAAAGGCAAGTTTGATCCTATATTCAGGTCGTAGAGGCGATCCGCAGTTCAGGAGACACCAGGATGAGCACATTCGACAAGCGCGAAGAAGGTTTTGAAAGCAAGTTCGCGCATGACGAGGAGCTGAGGTTCAAGGCAAGCGCTCGACGCAACAAGCTGCTTGGCCTTTGGGCTGCCGAAGCCCTCGGTTTGGAAGGCGACAAGGCGCAGGAATACGCCAAGGAAGTGGTCCGAGCCGACTTCGAGGAGCCGGGAGACGAGGACGTTTTCCGCAAGATCCGCGCGGATTTTGACGCGGCCAACGTTGACCAGTCCGACCATCAGATTCGCCGCACCATGGATGAATTGATGCAAAAGGCTGTCGAGCAGATCAGAACCCAGGGCTGATTTCGGTCTTATCAACGGTTTTCAGGAAGCCCCCGCCGGTTTGGCGGGGGCTTTCTTTTTTGCGATGGCTGCTTTCGGCAATTTCGGTCCGGAAGAGGACGATTTTCCCGAAATCCGGTCTTGCGCGAAAGCGAGGCCGGGGATTTCATGTGGCCGAATTTCAGACCGCAAAAGGATCGTCCGATGACATCTCCCAAGAGCCTTGCCGCCAAACTCCGCGCCGATGAGAGCATCGTGACCGCATGGGCGTCGCTCGCCGTGCCGATCCTGGGGGAGTTGCTCGGCCGAAGCGGCTTTCCGGCCGTGACCTTCGACATGCAGCACGGCCAGCACGATTTCGGCGCCGTGCGCGAGGGGCTTTCCTTTCTCTCCCTGACCGATGCTCACAAGATCGTGCGCATCCCCGTCGGTGAAATGTCGACCGCGAGCCGGGCGCTGGATATCGGTGCGGAATGCGTGATCGCGCCGATGATCAACTCCGTGGAGGATGCGCAGGCCTTTGCCGATGCGATGAAATATCCGCCGGTCGGCAAGCGCAGCTGGGGCCCGCAACGTGCCGCCATGCTGAAAGGCCAGGCCCTGCCGGATTACCTGGCAACGGCCAATGACGAGACTGTGGCGCTGGCGATGATCGAAACGCCGGAAGCGATTGCCGCGCTGGAAGATATCCTGGACGTGCCGGGCATCGACGGCATCTTTGTCGGACCGAGCGATATGTCCCTGACCCTGTCGAACGGGGCGAAGCTGGATCCGAACGGCGAAAAGACCATCGAGGTCTGTGCGGATCTGGCCGAGCGTACCCGGGCCAAGGGCAAGATCCCGGGCATTTTCTGCATGAGCCCGGAGCGTGTGCACGAATCGCGCAAGCAGGGTTACAGGCTGATGGCTTACGGTTCCGACCTTTCCCTGTTCATGGGCGCGGCGACGGCGGCAATTGACGCGTCGCGTTGATTTCGGTCAAAGCCAGACGTTACGCTATTTGCAAGTATCCGCAGACATTGCGGCAAAGAACAGGCTGGGGCGCCTGAACGGGTTACGGAGCCGCTGATTTCCATTCGGTAAGCAAATGGAGACAGCTTCATGTGGAAACTTGGCATTATTCTTTTCATCATCGTCGGACCGACACTTGCGGGCATCGGGGCTCTGATCCCGCTGGCAATGAGCGGCGTGAACCAGATCAACCCGATGTTCCTGACCGGGGCTGCGGTCGTCGGCGCGGTGATCGCTATCCCCGTCAGCCTGTTCCTCGGCAAGAAGATCAACGATCTGATCTCGTCGAAGGGCGGTGTGACCGCCTGAGACGGGATTCGGCGTTCTGACAAGAAATTCGGTCGTGCGGATGGTAATCCGTGCGGCCTTTTATTTTTTTGTGACGCCGGTCATTCCCGAAAAATCGAGGATTGGAGCTGCTTTTTAGGAGGGGGGCGGAATTACGTCCGATTGTGCTCAACGCAGTTATTGGTTGGAACGTACGTCCGTCTGGAATAAATCGAACTCCCGATCGTGATGTGCGATGGCTTCGCCAATATCGTCGAACCAGTCGCATCGTTCTGATGCGGGGTCTTCGATCAGCAATTCCACAAAGAGGTTTTCGAGATACATATGGTGCTGTTCGTTGTCTCCGACCCGAAAACCGTCGGCATTGCTCACTGCGTATTTGCCGCTTTCCAAATCGTGAAGACATCTGTACCGGATGGCCGTCTGATCGTTGAGAGGTCGCCAGACCATGATTTCCTTATATAAATTCATTCGTAGTAAAGGGCCTACCCGTTTCGGTCGTTGTTGTGTTTGTTATCCCAGCCGCTTCATGAAATAGGCAAACGACATCATGCCTTCCGGCCAGGGGCCGCGGCCGCTTTCCAGGTTGATGTGGCCGGCTTCGCCGGCATCCTGGAAGGTGGCGCCCCAGTCTTTGGCGAAGCTTTCCGCCCGCTCATAAGCGCAGTGCGGATCGTTGCGGCTGGCGACCACATGCGCCGGAAACGGCAGCGGGGCATGGGGCAGGGGTACGAAGTTGCCGGTGTCGAAGGCCGGTTTCGGGGCGTCCCGTTCCAGATCGGTCAGGGCGACCAGAAAGGCGCCGCGGACCTTGTCCTTCGGCAGGGTGTGGGCCGCGTGGGCGATCAGGATGCAGCCGAGGGAATGACCCACCAGGACCACGGGGCGCGAGGTTTTCTCAAGGCGTTTTTCCAGTGCTTCTTGCCACACCGTGCGGACCGGCTGGAACCAGTCTTTCTGTTCCACGACCCAGGCATTGGCCATCTTGGCCTGCCAGCGCATCATCCAGTGCCCGGAGGGCGTGTCGCCGTAGCCCGGGACGAGCAGGATATCGGTATCGGAAATTTTCAAGGGACGAGCCGCTCCGTTTGTGTCTCCTGCTGTCTTTGCGCAAGTGGAAAAGGCGTGTCAACCGCGAGGAGCAGCGTTGTCGCCAACCCAAAAAGAATGGCGGCTTGAGACCGCCACCCCGGTAGGTGTTTTACGGCTAGTACGGCGACCGGCAGGCCTTGCGCGGTCCGTGATAGGGCTGGAACGTGTTGTCGTAAGCCCGATAGGACCGGTACTTGCGATGGCACCAGTTGTAATGCGCCTGGCTCAGGCCGCGGGGCCGGTAATTGGGGTAGGAAGGGTAAGACGGGTAGTTGTAACCCGGGCCGATGATCGTGCCGAGAGTGAACGCCGCGAGCGGGAACCACCAGCCGTTATACCGGCGATATCCGCGCCTCTGGTGCCGGTAGCCGCGGTGGCCGTTGTAATAAGCACGGCCGTTGTGCCTGTAAAACCCTCTGTTCGAGCGGTGATGCCTTTGGGAGCGATCAATTCTTTGGGGGCGGTTCGTCCTCGGGGGAGGGTTTTGTCCGAGAAACTGCCTTTGGGACGGACGGTTGCCGTGGATTTGCGGCCCTTGGGTCCGGCGGTTGCCGAGGTATTGAACGGTTGTGACATTACCGCGGGCAGAACCGTCAACAATCGGGCTCGACTGCAAAAGCGGCAGGGCCTGCGCCGGGCCGGCAAATCCGGTGCACGCGGTCGCAACGGCGAGACAGCCGGCAAAGCCGGTTTTCAGGATCTTTTGAAGCATAACTGTCCTCCTGTCATGGGGCCCCACAGACCGAGCATTTAGAGGACATTGTTGTGGGAAATGAGGCACGCCTGTCTTTGACCTGGAACAAAAGCCTTGTTCAGGGCAGCGGACCGTAAAAGCCGGTGCGCAGCGGGCGGGCCCAGTCGGGCCGTCCGTTTAGCTCTGCCTCCCGGGCGGCCTTGCCCCAGTCATAAGGCACTATCTTCGCTCCAAATTGCCAGCCGGCTGCCGTCTTCGTCATCGTCGCATAACGCGCATGAGGACTGCCGGCCTCGGACTTGTGCGGGGTTGGAGCATCGTCGAAATAGCCTGGAAGGCCGACGCTGCCCGGATTGAGAATGGTCTGTCCTGTGCCCGCTAGATGGATAAGCCGCGGGATGTGGGTGTGGCCGCAGCAGATGACGGGAGCGGTTTCGCCGTAAAGACGGGCCGTTATGTCATCGTCGTCGGCCATGCGGATGCCGTCGCCGTCGATCCGCTCGGTCAGGTAGGTGTTATCGTCCTCCGGCGTGCCGTGGCAAAGCAGGATGTCGTCGGTGAGACGGATGACGGGTGACAGACCTTCAAGCCATGTCAGGCTTTCCAGGGACAGATGGGCGTAGGTGAAACTGTCCGTGCGGTTTCCCGGCGGGATATTTCCGGCTGCCACCACCCGGTCATGGTTGCCGCGCACCGTCACCCAGCCGGTTTCGCGCAGGATCAGAGCCGTTTCTTCCGGCCACAGCGGACCGGAGACGCAATCGCCGAGGTTCACGACCCTGTCGGGCGCCTCGTGCCTCAGGTCGGCCAAAACCGCCTCAAGCGCGAGGGCATTCCCGTGAATATCGGCGATCACGGCGATCTTCATGGGCTCAGCTTTCGCCGAAGACCCGCTTGAAGATCACGTCGACGTTCTTGGTGTGGTAGCCAAGGTCGAAGCGGTCGCGGATGTCGTCTTCCGACAGATACTTGCGCACGTCCGCGTCGTTCAGAAGCTCGCTCAGGAAGTCGACGCCGGCGGAGCCGGAAACCTGGTAGCTTTCCCAGACTTTCATGGCATTGCGCTGGACGAGACGGTACGCGTCCTCGCGCGAGCAGCCGGCCTGGGTCAGCGCCAGCAGGATGCGCTGGGAGTGCACAAGGCCGCCGAGACGGTCCATGTTGCCGATCATGCGTTCCGGATAGACCAGCAGCTTGTCGATGACACCGGTGAGGCGGGCGAGGGCGAAGTCGAGGGTAACGGTCGTGTCCGGGCCGATCATGCGTTCCACGGAGGAGTGCGAGATATCGCGCTCGTGCCACAGCGCCACGTTTTCCATCGCCGGGGTCACCGCCATGCGGACCAGACGGGACAAGCCGGTCAGGTTTTCCGTCAGCACCGGGTTGCGCTTGTGCGGCATCGCGGACGAGCCTTTCTGGCCGGGAGAGAAGTACTCTTCGGCTTCCAGAACCTCGGTGCGCTGCAGATGGCGGATTTCGACGGCGACGCGCTCGATCGACGAAGCGATCACGCCAAGGGTCGCGAAATACATGGCATGGCGGTCACGCGGGATGACCTGGGTGGAAACCGGTTCCGCCGTCAGGCCCATCGCCTTGGCGACGTGTTCTTCCACACGCGGGTCGATGTTGGCAAAGGTGCCGACGGCGCCGGAAATAGCGCAGGTGGCAATTTCCTCGCGGGCATTCTGCAGGCGGGTGCGGCAGCGGTCGAATTCGGCATAGGCTTCGGCCATTTTCAGGCCGAAGGTGACCGGTTCGGCGTGGATGCCGTGAGAGCGGCCGATGGTGACCGTATCCTTGTGCTCGAAGGCCCGGCGCTTGATGGCGGCCAGCAGCGCGTCCATGTCGGCAAGCAGGATGTCGGTCGCCTTGACGAGCTGGACATTGAAACAGGTGTCGAGCACGTCGGAAGAGGTCATGCCCTGGTGAACGAAGCGGGCGTCCGGTCCGACGATTTCCGCCAGATGTGTCAGGAAGGCGATGACGTCGTGCTTGGTTTCGCGCTCGATCTCGTCGATCCGGTCGATGTCGAAGGTGGCCGGACCGCCCTTGTCCCAGATGGTCTTGGCGGCCTCTTTCGGGATCACGCCCAGTTCGGCAAGTGCGTCGCAGGCATGCGCCTCGATTTCGAACCAGATGCGGAATTTGGATTCAGGCGACCAGATAGCGACCATGTCCGGCCGCGAGTAGCGCGGGATCATCGAGCGTCCTCGTTTTGAGAAAATCTGGCTGCCGTTTACCAGACGCCTCGTGATCCCTCAATGGAGAGCCGTGAATTATTGCCGTTTGCGCTCGATCGGGGACGTCGCGTAGTCCCAGGCGGCGGCGAGTGCAAGCGGCAAGCCCCAGGGGAGCAGAAGCATCGCGCTTTCGACCATGAAGATGTAGCCGGAACTCGCGCCGGTCATGAGCACTTCCACGACCCCGTGTATCGACAGGATGTTGTCATGGGACGCGGCGTAGTAGCTGCGGAATTGCAGGAAATGGAAAAGGGCGGTCATGCCGACGGTGCCGGTAATCAGACCGAGAAACATGGCGGCGAAGCGCGCGCTCGGCTGCGGCCGGAAGCGACCGGCAACGGAGGCTAGAGTCCGGGCGAACAGGGCGCCGGCGAAAGACCCGAGGGCGAACAGGACGACGACGTCGATCGTTCGGCTGGTCACGCCCTGATAGGACAGGGCAAGCTGGATCGTGACGAGACCGGTGATCAGCAGCGACCAGATCATCGAGAAGCCGAGGGCCCTGATAGGGAGCCACTGGGTTCCCGCTCGGGTCTGGTTGCCGAATTTCAGTGAGGTCGAACTGACCACGGTCTTTCTTTCTCTTGACGTTTGACCGGACCGTGCCAGCAAAAGATTGAGAAAGCCTTGGCATTACGTAACGCAAGATTTCTCAGAGCCTGTTTACGGGATGTTTGGGGCCGCCGTGTTTGAAGGAGGGCAAACCCGTTTTCTGAAGCCTGTGGGCTCCAACCGCTCAGGTCCTCCGATCTTCAAAAGGATATCGACTTTATGACGTTCAAGATGACCGCTGCGGCGGGGAGCTTTCTACTGTCCATGATTGTTGGCCACGCGCAGGCGGCCGATGTCGATTTTACCCGTTTTCTGGCAACGCCCGCCGGGGCCTCGGGCATCGCCGCGGCCGTCGCCGGTCTGGGGCATTGCGATACGCCTCTGTCCTGGGGCTATGCCTATGACGAGTCGCTGGACAGGGAGAACACCGATCACCTGTTCGTGGCCTGCCAGTTCGATCCCGACTGGGAAGAGGGCGATGAGCTCTACGACAAGAGCGTCATTGCAAAATTCATGTTTCTCGAAGGCGAGCCGTCACTGGAAAGCCTGAGCTACCTGCCGTGAAACACATCTTCCGCCTCATGCCGGGAGCTGCCCGTGCATGAGGCGCGCACGGTTCGGATAGACGGTCGCGGTCAGGCCTCTTCCGCGGCCTTGCGGATGGCGGAGATGTTGGTGGCGTAGCTTTCCACCGAGCCGCCCTTGAAAACGGCGGAGCCGGCGACGAGCACATTGGCACCGGCAGCGGAGACCAGTGGCGCGGTTTCCGGGGTGATGCCGCCGTCGATTTCGATGTCGATCGGCCGGTCGCCGATCATCGCCTTGATCCGGGCGGTCTTTTCCACCATGGCCTGAATGAACTTCTGACCGCCGAACCCCGGGTTGACGGTCATGATCAGGATCAGGTCGAGCCGGTCGAGCACGTATTCCAGGACGGTTTCAGGCGTTGCCGGGTTGAGGGACACGCCCGCCTTCTTGCCGAGCGCACGGATCGCCTGAAGCGATCGGTCGAGATGGGTGGTTGCTTCGGCATGAACGGTGATGATGTCGGATCCGGCCTTGGCGAAGGCTTCCAGGTAGGGGTCGCACGGCTCGATCATCAGATGGGTGTCGAACACCTTGTCCGTATGCGGGCGCAGCGCCTTGATCACGTCCGGACCGAAGGTGATGTTGGGTACGAAATGGCCGTCCATCACATCCAGATGGATCCAGTCCGCGCCGGCCTCGACAACGTCGCGGACTTCCTGTCCGAGCTTGGAAAAGTCGGAGGCGAGGATCGAGGGGGCGATGGTGATTTGACGGGTCATTTCCGGCTCCAGGAAAAGGCCGGGCGCCTGATCCGGCGCCCGTAGCAATTTGGCTCAGCCGGGCGGCTATCACGCTATCCCGGCAGGGGCAAGTGCCAGGCCCGGCGAGACGCCGGAGATCGGGTCAAAACCGGCCGGTTATCGCCAGATAACGGCCGTCAGGGCCCTCAAAGCCATGGGTCTGCATGAGAATCAGGGCAACAAAGACCGGCGGTCCCGCATCCGGGTAACGCGTGATCACCCGTTCGATCCGGTAGGACAGCGGACAGCCTCGGCTGTCGGGAAGGTCCTTGTCATCGTTCAGGACCCTGGCCATTCCCCGGTAGAGCATGGTCAGCCGGAAACCCCTGGTCTGCGTGCCGTAGCTTGCGCATTTGTCCGAGGCCAGCGGGTATTCCTCGATGGAAAACTCCATCGGATCGTCAAATGCGGGGACAACATTGCGCGGATTGACGACCATGAGATGTGGATCCGCACTCACTTCGGTCACCGGATTGGCGCCGACCGTCTGGCCGGGATAGTCAATGCCGTCCAGCAGGCCGGAATCGTGTGCGGCCTGGATCGAAACGTGTCTGGTGTCTCCAAGGATCGCGTCCTGATCGACGCCGTCGGGCACATTCTGTTCGACGAACTTGAAGGGAGAGGGCTTCACCCAGCTGTCCTTCTGGACGTCGATCACGAAGACTTCCGAATAGGGAAAACCGGATCCGTCCTGGATGCCGTATTGTTCGAATGCGAAACGTCTTCCGTCCTTGGAAAAGCCGATAATGTCGACATCGGCGAAATCGCCGGCCTGGACCGAAGACGCAAGGACAGCGGCCAGCAAGGCGCCGGAAACGACGGCGCAGGCCCGACTGAAAATTCTCATAAATCAAACTCCTGTGTGCCCAGGACGGGCGCACGTTACGCATTATTTCCCGGAATGTCAGGTGGCTTTCTCAGCTTCGGTCTTCGAATACCATTGCCCGAACGGTTTGAGCATCAGCGGCAGCATGTAGATCGGCAACTGGCCGAGCGCGAACCAGAGCCAGGTGAATTCGGGAACCGTGCCGCCCAGGGCCGCAACCATCAGCCCCAGGTTCCGGTTGCCGGCGGAATGAGCGATCACGAAGGCATCCGCACGCGAGGCGGGCCGGAACACCAGCAGGGTGAGGCCGATCTGCGCAAAGGCGACGACGAAGGTGAGGCCCGCGATCGCGACGGTGTAGAGGGGCCGGTCCACGAAAGTGGCTGCCACGTTGTCCATGGCCGCGACGGCGAAAAAGAACAGGATCAAGACGTTAAGCCCGTCGATCTGGGACTTGTAGCCGACGATCCGCGCCCGGCCGGTAACGAGGCGGATGAGCGAGGCGACCAGGTACGCCCCGCCGAGCAGGAGGAACAGGCGCAGGGCAAGGTCCGGCGCGCTGATCGGCAGCACACCGTTCAGGATCAGGCCGCCCATCAGGGGGGCTGAGACAGGTGTCAGCAACACGCATGCGATCAGGACCGTGAGACTGAGGGCGCCGTCGAGGCCCATCAGATAGATGAAGGCTGGCGCGGACATGACGGAAGGGGCGGCGGTCACGATGAAGATGGCGAGCGTGAATTCCGGTCCGATGTCGGTCAGCCCGAAGACATGCAGAAGCAGTACGGCGATCGCTGGCAGTCCAAACATCATCCAGGTCCCGGCGCCGACCAGAAGGACGGGACGTTTCAACCGGCTGCGGACGGCTACCGGATCGACCCGCAGGAAGGCGAGGACAAGCAGCACGAAAACGGTATGGGAGAGCCATGGCCGGGCATAGGCGGACCAGGATGGCAGCGCCATCCCGACGAACAGGCTGGCCGCGACGGCCACGGTTCCGCGTCGTCCAAGCCATCCGAGGGCCGCCAGAGGCAGGTTCAGCATTAAGGGACCGTCCTTTGCGGGACCGGATCGAAAATCCTGGTCCCCATACTCAAAGTATATGGATTTTATTGTTTTTAAGGTATGAGCGGAAAGGAAGAAAAATCCAAGAGGCGGTTTTGCATCAGGTCGATGTCATTGTGCTCGGTGCCGGGATTGCGGGTGTGTCAACTGCGGCTCATCTGCGCCAGCGCGGCCTTGATGTGGCCCTGATCGACCGGCGGCATCCGGGTGAGGAAACGTCTTTCGGCAATGCCGGCATTGTCCAGCGCAGCGGCTTCTGCCCGTTTCCGTTTCCGACCGATCCGGCGGTTCTGTTCGACATTGCGCTGAAACAGTCCACAGCCGTCACTTACGATTTCGCAACCCTGATCCGCCTGGTTCCCTGGCTCTATCGCTATCGCCGTTTTTCCAATACGCCCCAGGCCGTGCAGGACTATGCCAAGGCCATGGCGCCGCTCAAGGCACTCGCCCCGGGCGAGCACAAGGCTCTGGCAAAATGGGCAAATGCGGAGCGCTTCTACCGCAAGAGCGGTTGGCTGCATGTCTACCGTTCGGCCAAAGGGGCCGCGGCCGGCGAAGTGGAGCGGCATTTCGCCCGGATCTACGGTGTGGAGTATCGGGAATACACCGGCGGGGACATCAATACCGTGGAGCCGGGCCTGATCACCGATGGATTGTTCGGTGTCTACTGGCCGGAAAGCGAATCGGTGTCCAATCCGGCTGCGGTGACCGATGCCATCTGGCGCAGCTTCATTCAGGAGGGGGGACGGTTCTTCACCGGAAACGCCCTCGGGCTGGAGCGCAAGCGGAACGGCTGGCATCTGCGCGCGGAGCGCAGCGATATCAAGGCAAAACAGGTGGTGGTCGCCCTTGGCCCCTGGGCCGGCGATTTCCTGAAGAAAATGGGCGAAACCTATCCGCTTGCGGTCAAGCGCGGTTATCACTCCCATTTCCGTCCGGCCTCCGGCGCATCCCTGTCCCGGCCGGTCGTCGATGTGGAGCACGGCTTTGTCCTGACCCCGATGGAACGGGGGATCCGGTTGACGACGGGAGTCGAGTTTGCCGACCGCGATGCACCGCCATCGCAAGGGCTGATCAAGATGGCGCGCAAGCGGGCGGAGGAAATCTTTTCCCTTGGCCGCCAGATCGACAACGAACCCTGGCTCGGCAGCCGGCTCTGCCTGCCGGATTCCCTGCCCGTCGTCGGCGCCTCGCCGGAAAATCCGGGCGTTTGGTATAATTTCGGTCATGGGCATGAAGGGTTCACCCTGGGACCCGTGACGGCGCGGATCCTGGCGGAACTGATGACGGGCGCGAAGCCTTGCGCGGACGCAAGCCCGCTTTCGCCTCTGAGGTTCATTGCATGAGCCTGGTTCTGGCTGCGCTGCAGACCGCGATCCTTCCGGTCTTTGCAGCACTTGCGCTCGGTCTGGGGCTTGGCTGGCGCGGCGTTCTCACGCGGGCCGACGCCACCTCGATCAACAAGTTCGTCATTCTGGCAGCGCTTCCGGCTCTTCTGTTCGGCCTAGTGGCCCGGGCGCCGCTCGCCGAATTCGATCTCAAGATCGTTCTGATCTATTTCCTGAGCGAAGTCCTGATGTACGGGCTCGGCTTTGTTGTCGCCTGGCGTTTTTTCAAACGTCCGGTGCTGGAAGCCTTGCTGATCGGCATGGCGTGTTGTTTCGCCAACCATGTTTTCTTCGTCTTCCCCATCGCCCAGGAAGCCATTGGTCCGGAGGCGGCTCTGCCCGTTGCCGCGGTTATGGCCATCGATGCGGTCGTGCTTTACGGCACGACAATCCTGCTTTTGGATGTGGTCAGTGTCGGCAGCGGGTCTCTGGTCAAGATTGCGAAACAGATCGGCAGCAATCCACTGATTATTTCCCTGGCCGCCGGTGTCCTGGTGAATTTCTCCGGATTGGAGCTCCATGCGGGACTGATCCAGTACGTCGATTTCGTCGGAGCCGCCACGGCCCCGTCAGCCTTGTTCGCGCTGGGCGTGATGCTGTCGGCGGTCCCGCTCAAACGGGTCGAAGGCGCCGTCGCAACGACCGCTCTCCTGAAGGTTCTGGTGCATCCGCTTGTCTATTTCGCGTTGGTGGGCCTTGCCGGCGGAAGCGACCCGATCTGGCAGAACTCCGTGCTTCTGGTCGCCGCCGGGCCTTGCGGCGCCATGCCGTTTGTTCTGGCATTGCGCTATGGCATCGATCCCACGGTCATCATGAAGGCCATCCTGCTGTCGACGGTCGCGTCCGTCTTCACGCTTGCCTTTCTGCTGTGAACCGGTCGTCGCCCCGACTTTGCGGGGGGGGGGGGCGCAGGTTCAGCTCTCGCGCAGAGGCAGGGCGACCGTTTCCTTGACGGTGCTGACCACGATCCTCGACTGAACGTCGGAGACGAGCGTGTTGTCGAGCAGTTTGAGACGCAGGAAATTGTCGTAGGTCTTGATATCGTCGGTAATGACCTTGATAAGATAGTCAACGGCACCCGTGATGCGTTCGCAGGTGACCACTTCCGGCCAGTTGTGAACCAGGCGGTCAAACGTCTCCATGTTCTCCCGGCTGGGCACCGCCAGTTTTACGAAGGAATAGGCGACAAATCCCAAACCGACCGACTCCCGGTCGATAATTGCCGTGATTTGCCGAATGATGCCTTGTTCCTTTAACTTCTTGATTCGACGCCAACATGGTGTCTGACTCATGCCCGCTTCCTTCGCGATCTCGGCGATGGACAGAGAGGCGTCGCGTTGAAGGGCCTTGAGAACCCGGATATCGGATGGATCGAGAAGATAATGTTCGGTCATCGGCGCTTTGGGGAATAATTACGCGTTTCTTCGTGGATTGAAGGTCACGATAGCACAGAAATTGTCATCGAAAAGGATGATATTATCCTCAGCGATGATGAGGCCCGAACGGGCCACGGACTCGATTACCGGTTAGGAGGGAAACGGATGAATGTTTATGTGCCGACTGTCACGCTGGACGACAAATATGTCGCCACGACTGGTCAGGTTTATCTGACAGGCATACAAGCACTGGTCCGTCTCCCACTGGATCAGGCGCGGTTCGACAAGGTGGCGGGGCTGAAAACCGGTGGTTTCATCTCCGGTTATCGCGGCTCGCCTCTGGGTGGATATGACACCGAACTGGAGCGTGCACACCGTCTCCTGAAACCTAACAACATTGTCTTTCAGCCGGGCGTGAACGAGGAACTCGGCGCGACGGCCGTCTTCGGCAGCCAGAAGCTTCATGGGCCGGGCCGGCATTCCGGCTATGACGGCGTTTTCGGGATCTGGTACGGCAAGGCGCCCGGTGTCGATCGGGCGGGCGATGCGCTGAAGCAGGCCAATGCGGCGGGCACACACCGCCACGGCGGGGTCCTGGCGCTGGCCGGTGATGACCATCTCGCAAAATCCTCCGTCCTTCCCGGACAGAGCGAGTTCATGTTCGAGCACATGGAAATGCCGGTGCTCAATCCGTCCGACATTCAGGATGTTCTCGATTTCGGTCTCCACGGCCTTGCTATGTCGCGGTTCTCCGCGCTGTGGTCCGCGCTGATCTGTGTGGCCGATACGATGGACGCCTCGGCGACGATCAATGTCTCCGATGACCGACTGAATTTCGTGTTTCCGGAAGAGGCCGATCCGCGCAAGGATTATCACCAGAACCGTGATCTTCTGCTGGCCAACCGCCTGGAAACCGAACGGCTGCAGCGCGAGTTGCGCTTGCCCGCGGCACAGGCCTATGTGCGCGCCAACCGGCTTGACCGGGCGACCTTCGGCCCCACGTCGCGCGTGCGGCTCGGGCTGGTCGCCACCGGCAAGGCCTACCGGGACATGCGTCAGGCTCTGGACCTGATGGGCGTGAGCGAGGCTCAGGCGCGTGAAATCGGGCTTGCCGTCTACAAGGTTGCCATGCCCTGGCCGCTGGAGCCGGAAGGCCTGAGCGAATTTGCCCGAGGCGCGGAGCGCCTTCTGATCGTGGAACACAAGCGGGCCTTTCTCGAGCCCCAGCTCAAGGAAGCCATGTATCACTGGCCCTCATCGGAGCGTCCGGAGGTCTGGGGCAAGCGCCGTCCGAACGGTGCACCGTTCCTGTCCGACGTTCTGGAACTCTCCATTGCCGAAATCATTCAGGCCCTGATTTCCTGGCTGCCGAAAGAGGTGGTCACGGACCAGATGCACCAGGTGGCCGAGCGCATGAACAAGCAGGTCATGTGGGCGCAGGGCCATGCGGAACGGGCCGTCCGGTCGCCCTATTTCTGTTCCGGTTGTCCGCATTCGACCTCCACGGTCGCGCCGGAAGGCGCGCGCGTCATGCCGGGAATCGGCTGTCACGCCATGGTGGAAATTGCCGGTCGCACCCTGGAAGGCCAGATCGCCATGGGGGCGGAAGGCATTCTCTGGATCGGACAGAAGGACTTCTCCGACGACAAGCATGTCTTTGCCAATATGGGCGACGGCACCTATTTCCACTCCGGTATAATGGCGATCCGCCAGGCGGTCGCCGCAAAGGCCCCGATCACCTACAAGATCCTGTTCAACGACGCCGTTGCGATGACCGGCGGACAGGCGGTAGACGGACAGCTGACCGTGCCGCAGCTCGCACGACAGATGGCGGCGGAAGGGGTACAGCGCATCGAGGTGGTCAGTGAAGACCCCGATCGCTACGGGTCCTGGAGTGATCTTGCGCCGGGTACGGGCGTGAACCATCGCGACCATCTGATGGAGATCCAGAAGGATCTGCAGACCTATCCGGGCGTGTCCGTCATCATCTATGACCAGACATGTGCTGCGGAAAAGCGCCGTCGGCGCAAGCGTGGCCTGATGGAAGATCCGGACAAGCGGCTGTTCATCAACGACCGTGTCTGCGAAGGCTGCGGTGATTGCTCGGTTCAGTCGAACTGTCTGTCGGTCGAGCCGATGGCAACGCCTTACGGCGAAAAGCGCCAGATCAACCAGTCGAGCTGCAACAAGGACTTTTCCTGCGTGAAGGGCTTCTGCCCATCCTTCGTCGAAATCGAAGGCGCGGCCCTGCGCAAGGCGGAAAAGGCCGATGTCGATATCGACAGGATCCTGGAAACGCTGCCGGAACCGGACCTGGCCGGCCTGGAGCGCACGGTCAATCTGCTGGTCGCCGGTATCGGCGGCATGGGCGTGACCACCGTCAGCGCCATTCTCGCCATGGCGGCCCACTTGGACGGCAAGCATGCCTCTACGCTGGACATGACCGGCCTGGCACAGAAGGGCGGACCGGTGACCTCTCACGTCCGGTTTGCGGCCGGCGACAAGACCATCGAGGGACCGCGGGTACCTACGGCAAGCCTCGATGTGCTGCTGGCAAGCGACATGGTCGTTGCGACCAATGCGGAACAACTCGGCATGGCCAACCGCGAGGTGACCAGAGCCTTCGCCAACAGCCGGGTTGCTCCGACGGCGGAATTCGTCATGCGCCAGACGCTCTCCTTCGATGAGATCCGCATGGACAAGGCGCTGAAGGAAGCTTCCAAAGCGTATCTCGGAATGGATGCAGCCGGGATCGCCGAAAAGCTTCTGGGCGATGCGATCTACGCCAACATGATCCTGGTCGGCATGGCCTACCAGTCCGGCGCACTGCCGATTTCGGCTCAGGCCATCGAGGGCGCGCTGCATCTGAACAGGGCCGCGGTGGACGCCAATATCCAGGCCTTCCGGGCCGGGCGTATCCTGGCCGCATCGCCGGACCTTGTTCTCGATCACCTGCCCAAGGACGTGGAAGTCCCCAAGCTGAGCCTCGACGAACAGATCGAAGCCTATGCCAAGGAGCTGACCGCCTATCAGGATGCCGGCTACGCGCAGCGTTTCAAGAGCGTTATCTCGAAGATCCGGGAAGCCGACGACGCCAAGGGCCCGGGCACGTTGCGGCTGACCGCAACGGCGGTCGACATGCTCTACAAGGTGATGGCCTACAAGGACGAATACGAGGTCGCGCGGCTCTACTCCGATCCGGCCTTCAAGCGGAAGATCGCCGAACGGTTCGAGAACCCGCGCAAGCTCAAGGTCCATCTTGCGCCGCCGCTGATCGCGCACCAAAAGGACGCGCGGACCGGCCGTCCGGAAAAGATCGCCTTCGGCCCGTGGATCTTTACCGCCTTCAAGCTGATGTCTGCGTTCAAGGGCATTCGCGGCAAGTGGTTCGACCCGTTCGGGCGGACTGCGGAGCGCAAGGCCGAACGCCAGCTCGTGCAGCAATACACCGAAGATCTGGCCACGATCACGAACCGGCTTGAAACGGCGAATTACGGCCTGCTGGTCGAACTTGCCCGCGTGCCGGACATGATCCGGGGCTTCGGACCGGTCAAGGATGCCAATATGGCGAAGGCTGCCGAAAAGCGGGCAACCCTGCTCGACCAGCTCGAACGCGGCTCCGGCGGCGGCAATGACGGCGATAACGCGACCAAGGATTATCTGGAAGCCGCAGAGTAACGGTTATCGGGGCACAGTTGCCATCACGGTTGCGCGGAAACGGCAACCGTGAAAGGCTTGGCGTTGAGCGTTTCCCTTTCCAAACACTTCGGCGGCAAGACATGGATTTCAGTGTTTTAGTTGTTTTCTTCCTGGTCGTCGTCGGCGTGTCTATCATCCCCGGGCCAAGCACACTGATTGCCTTTGCCCACGGCGCGCATCATGGCGGGAGCCGGACTTTGATCACCGCTGCCGGCAACAGCGCGGCTTCCATGCTGCAGGCAACGGCTGCGTCCGCCGGGCTCGGCCTGGTGATTACCACTTCGGCGTTTCTGTTTCTGCTGATCAAATATGCCGGCGCTCTCTATCTGATTTATATGGGGGTGCAGATCTGGCGCACGGCAGCGCACAGGCTGGCCTTTGCTTCGGAAACGGACGACGTGCGTTTCGCCTGGAGGAGGCTTTTCAGTGGTGGCTTTCTGGTCGCGGCAAGCAATCCCAAGGCGGTCGTGTTCTTCACGGCCTTGTTTCCGCAGTTCCTGACCGCCGGCTACAACACTCTGGCACAGATGACGGCCATGGTTGCGGTCATTGGCGTGGTCGCCTTTGTCGTGGCCGCCCTCTATGGCTACGCCGGTGCCTGGCTTCGCAGGCTCGATTTTTCGCGAAAGGTGATGAACGCCGTTTACAAGGCGACCGGCGGATTGTTCGTGGCCAGTGGAGTAGGGCTTGCGGTCTCGCGCAATTGAAATTCAGGCCGGCAGTTGACTTGCTGTCGGCGGATTACCGCTTGAACCGCGTCTGCCAGGTCGGGACCGGATCGTCCGGGGCGGCCTGCGCATGATAGATGCCGCGGGCAATCGCGCGGGCGAGACACGAGGCCGCCGCCGCGCCGATCTGGACCATGTCCTCCAGGCCGCGTTCCAGTTTTTTTTGGCCGGTCGACATGGCAAAAACCAAATCACCGTCGAGCGGTGTGTGGGCCGGCCACAGGGCACGGGCCAGGCCGTCATGGGCCATGACGGCCAACCGCTTGGCCTCGGATTTGGTCAGTACAGCGTCGGTCGCCACCGCCGCGATGGTGGTATTGGCGCCGGCCTTCAGCCCGTCGAGCTTGGTTCTGACGGAAACGGCTTCGGGAGGCAGCGGCCGGGGCAGGCCGAGGCCGCCGAATTCGTCGCCGATCTCGAAGGGAGACGCCCAGAAATGGGCCGTGTCGCCTACGGTTGCCCGGCCGAGGGCATTGACGGCGACGAGCGCTCCGACCGTGACGCCGTTGTCGAGGACCTTGGAGGCCGAACCGAGCCCGCCTTTCAGGTTTGCCGTTGTGGCACCGGCCCCGGCGCCGACAGAGCCTAAGGCGAAGTCCTCGCCGACGTTGTCGAGGGCGGCGCGGCCGAGGTCCCGGTAGGGTGCGGCCTCGCCCCAGCCCTTGTCGCCGCCGTTGAGCAGATCGAACAGGATGGCGGTCGGAACTATGGGGACGCGCACCGGGCCGACGGCGAAGCCGCGTCCGAGTTCGGCCAGCCGGCCCTGGACGCCGGCTCCGGCATCAAGGCCGAAGGCGGACCCTCCGGCCAGGACGATGGCATCGACCTTGTCGACAGTCTGTTCCGGTTCCAGCAGGGCGATCTCCCGCGTGCCGGGCGCGCCGCCGTGAATGGCGACGGAGACGACAGCGGATTCGTCGGGCAGGAGTACCGTTGCGCCGGATTTCAAGGCCCGGTCTTCGGCATTGCCGACCTTCAGGCCGGGGACGTCGGTGATCAGGTTTCGGGGGCCGGGCATGGCGGGTTTCTTTTCGAAACTGGTTGTTGGGAAACCAGTCTAACTTAGTCCGCGGCGAATGTTGGGATTTATTTCGAGACGCTGTGATAGCCGCGGCGGATATAGACCAGCGAGTGGTCCTCATCGCTCATGCGCACATCGGCGACGGTGCCGATGATCACCGAATGGGTGCCCATCTCGCTGACGCTGAAGACCTCGCAATCGATGCTGAGGCTTGCGTCCTTCAGGCCGGGACATCCGGTGGCAAGCGGGGTCCACTCGGCCATGGCGAACCGGTCGTCCATGTCGAGATTACCGCGTCCGGCGAAGGCGTCGGAGAGGGGCTGGTGGTTCGGCTGTAACGTGTTGACGCAAAAGACCCGGTTTTTGAGGATCGCCGCATGCACCCGGCTTGCCCTGTTGACGCAGACCAGAATGCTGCACGGATCGTCGGTGACCGAACAAACCGCGGAGACCGTCGCACCGAGCCGTCCCGCCGCGCCATCGGTCGTCAGGATATGAACCGCGGTGACGATCCGGCTCATGGCCTCGCGGAAATGGGCGCTGTCGAGCGGCGCATAGCTGTCGCCGGGAGCGCCCGGCTTCTGGGGAGCGTTTCCGGTGCCAGCGGCTTTGGTCGTGGCGGCAGTCTTCGAGGTCAAAAAGAACCTTCCTTTCTGCTGGTTCCCTGACGCTCGGTGTCGCGTGAAGGAACCTTTTCCAAGAATATAGGTGGGAATTGGTGAAGGACACGTTTTTGCGGAGGCAAAATATCCGAAAAAACGACAGGATGCATGTCTTCGCAGATACCCCGTGCCTGGCGGCCATCGGAAGACAAATCCCGAAGATGACAGAAAATATATTCAAAACCGCGCCCAGGCTGTAGTTACGAATTAAAGATTGGCAGCGTTGGGCTAAAATCGTTCCTGAACAGGAGAAAAGCGCAAGAAAGTGTGGCCCACTTTCGAGCATTTTCGACGTCTGCAGGGGCGATTTTTGCCCAACCCCGGAGGGGCCACAGGGAAAATGGGCCATTTCCGCGTCGTTCGTCGTCGAATATGCCCCGCATGTCCTTCTTCTCACTCCTAAAACTGGCCCATTTTCCCTGTGGCGATGCCAATCGTTAATTTGTAACTACAGCCTGGCATCGTGTACCAATTGGGTGTGACCGACAGGAAAAGCTGAAGCGCCAGATGATGAAGACATGGATTTTGGCAGGTGCGGCAGCGGTAGCCGGCCTGGTTCTCACCGGAGCGGCCCGCGCCGATATCGTGATCGCGACCGCAGGTCCTATGTCCGGCCAGTACGCCCTTTTCGGAGAGTTGATGAAGGCGGGGGCAGAACAGGCGGTGGCCGACATCAACAAGGCAGGCGGCGTCAACGGCGAGAAGCTGGTTCTGGAAATCGCCGATGACGAATGCGACGCGGAAAAGGCCGTTGCCATCGCCAACCAGATGGTCGGCAAGGGAGCGGTCTTCATGGCGGGTCATTTCTGCTCGGAACCCTCGATTGCGGCGAGCGCCGTCTATGCCAAGGAAGGCATCGTCGAAATGTCGCCCGGAGCGGGCAACCCAAAATATACCGACGAGCGCCCCGGTCCCGGTATCTACCGGTTGGGCGCCCGGGAGGATCAGCAGGGAAAGACGGTCGGGGCTTTTCTTGCCGAAACCTACAAGGGCAGGAACATCGCCATTCTGCATGACAGTTCGGTCTACGGCAAAGGACTGGCGGATGCAGCCAAGGCGGTCATGAACGACGCGGGCGTGTTCGAAACTCTCTATGAAGCCTATCCGCCCGGCGAAAAGGACTATTCCCGGCTGGTTTCCAAGCTGAAGGGGGAGGCCGTCGACGCGCTGTTCATCGGCGGCTTTCCCGCAGAAGCCGGTCTGATCAAGCGTCAGATGGTGGAGCAGGGGATGGATGCGGTGCTGGTCTCCGGCGAGGCGCTGCTTTCCGATGAATACTGGGCGATCGCAGGGCCAGCGGGCGAGGGCACGCTGGTGACCTATTATCCCGATCCGCGCAAGAGCGAGACAGCCCGACCTGTGATTGCGGAGCTGGAAGAGGCCGGCAAACCGTCGGAGCGCTACGCACTTGTCACCTACGCGGCGATCCAGATCTTCGCCCAGGCTGCCGAGGCCGCCGGTTCGACAGACTTTAACGCGCTTGTCGGTGCGCTCGATGAAGGCAAGTTTTCCACGATCCTCGGCCCTGTGTCATTCGATGCCAAGGGCGATTCCTCTCTGCCGGGCTATGTCTGGTACGAATGGAACAATGGCAAATACGGTTACAAGTAACCGTTTCGTCGGCCGCTTTTGTCGCGGGTGTTGATCTTAACCTTTTGGAAAGAATTTCGGGAACGCCTCTTTTCTTTGCTCGTATGCGCAATAGAATTTTCCCCCTCACTCCGGGGATGGATTTGTCATGCGTATTGCTCTGGTGTTTTCAGCCATTCTGGCTCTGCTTGTCAGCCTTGTTCCAAATGTTTCCGATGCTGCGGAACTGGTCGGTTTTCATAATCGCAGCGTCCGGCCCGGCACGATCATCATCAAGAATTCGGAAAAGCGGCTTTATCTGGTTCTCGGCGGCGGCCGGGCAATCCGCTACAAGGTGGCGGTCGGCAAACGGGGAAAGGTCTGGACCGGCCAGACTTTTATCGACGCCAAGTACATCAAGCCGGCCTGGTCGCCCTCGGCGGAAGTGCATCGCGACCATCCGAACCTGCCGGACGTGATCGCGGGCGGTGCGCCGAACAACCCGATGGGGGTTGCCGCCCTGACGCTCAACGGCGGCAAATACGCCATCCACGGCACCAACCGGCCCGGATCCATCGGCCGTGCCGTTTCCTACGGCTGCATCCGCATGGCTAATTCCGACATCACCGACCTGTTTCAGCGGGTCGGGCTCAGAACGCCGGTGATTGCTGTGCCTTGACCTGCATTTGCAGCTTTTGATTGTGCCGGGAATCTTGTTTAGTTTCCTCGTTGGCGTCGATCGGGTGCGGTGAATGCAGATAGTCGAGAGTTCGGTCCTTGGGGTGAGATCTGCCAGGATCGAACTGAAATCCAACAGCAATCCAGTCGAAATCACCTTGTTCCCAATGATCCATATCGGTGAGCCGCAGTTCTACGAGACGGTACGGCGCGATGCATGGTCATTCGATTATGTTCTGTTCGAAGGCGTAAGATCCCCCGTCGTAACCGCTTTGACCCGAAGCTACAGGTGGCTAGAAAGCTCAAATCGTCTGAACCTCGTGCTTCAGAGCCGTTATTTTGGTCGGGACGCAATGAGCTACCTCGAGGGATTGCGTGCCCAGATGGTTCATGCGGATCTTGACCAGAAGGAATTTGAAAAAGTCTGGAAGGAGGTTCCGCTCCGGCTGAGAGCGCTGGTCTATGTTCTTGCTCCGGCGATTGGCTTGCACCGGCGATTTTTCGCAACACGGGAAACCTTGGCATCCCGACTGGAATTTTCCTATTTGACCAGCCGGGATGAGCGGCTGAGCTACGATGAAAACCTGGCTCTGTTTCACCATGCGATTAGAGATGCGCGGGACGAGCGGCTTGTTGTCCGTTTGCTGGAAACGATGGACTCCTGCGGATCGGAACCAAGCCGGATTGCGGTCGTCTATGGGGCGAGACACATGCGTGCGGTATTGAAGGCGCTCACCGGAGAGCATCGCTATTCCGTGACCGGAACGTCATGGATGACGGTGTTCAAGCTGTAGTTTCCGTCGGGAACTGGTTTCTGTAGGCCGATTGGAGCGACAGCCTCTTGGCCCACGAGGCGAAACAATTTGACGCGGGGAGGGCGTGTTGTTCCGCGCTCTTATTTCTCTATCTTGAACGTAAGGGTCGCGTTGGTTGGCTACGCTTTACGCGTGCGCGAACGGACCGACCAAGACAGACAACCGGGTCTTTCCGGGTGTGGAAGGTCCGCTTTTACCGGGTGCCCCCAAGCCCGGTGAGGGCGGACTTTCGTCTTTTCGGTCTGAGCGTTTTCCCGCGCTTGCCTTGGGCCGCTGGCCGTTTCACTCTTCGTGAAAGCAGATTCCCGGGGAGCGGCCATGATTTTCTATCTCACCCTGATCTTTGCCTGCCAGCTCGCGGGCGAACTCCTGAAAGCCGCGTTGGACTTGCCGGTTCCAGGGCCGGTGATCGGCATGGTGCTCCTGTTTGTCGGACTTGTGGTCAAGGGCGGCATTCCTGAGGAGTTGGCAAAGGTCGGTGATGCGTTCCTCGGCAATCTCTCGCTGCTGTTCGTGCCTGCCGGCGTCGGCGTCATGCTGCATATCGCCCTGATCGGCGAACAGGCGCTTGCTATCACACTCGCCCTTGTCGGCAGCACGCTGGCGACCATTGCTGTGACGGCCCTGGTGATGAGTTTTCTGGGCAGGGGCGGGCAGGAAAGCGCGGAGAAGACCGATGGGTGAGGGCTTGCGCGACATCTGGGTCTATCTCGCCGCCAGTCCTCTGCTGGCGCTGACCCTGACGCTGGCAGCCTACCAGGTAGGCTTCTGGATCTATCGGAAGGGCAAGCTCAATCCGCTGCTCAATCCGGTGCTGATTGCCGTCATCGTTCTGGTCGCGATCCTGACAGTGACGGACACGTCCTATGCGACCTATTTCGAAGGCGCACAATTCGTCCATTTCCTGCTTGGTCCGGCAACGGTGGCGCTTGCCTTGCCGCTTTACCGTCAGATTGAACGGGTGCGGAAATCGGCGCTTGCGATCACGGTCAGCCTGCTTGCCGGTTCGCTCACGGCCATTATCAGTGCGGTGGGCATTGCCTGGGCCTTCGGCGCGAGTGATGAAATCCTGGTGTCGCTGGCGCCGAAATCGGTGACGGCTCCGGTTGCCATGGGGATCAGCGAACAGCTCGGCGGCCTGCCGTCGCTCACCGCCGTTCTGGTGATCCTGACCGGGATCCTGGGTGCGGCGCTCGGACCGCTGCTGCTCAATCTCCTCAGGGTGAAGGACATGGCCGCGCGCGGGCTTGCCATCGGGACTGCATCCCACGGCATCGGCACCGCACGGGCGCTGCAGGTCAGCGAGGTGGCCGGTGCCTTTTCCGGTCTCGCCATGGGGCTGAATGCGCTGGCAACCGCTGTTCTGCTGCCGCTGTTGTGGAACTGGCTGTTTTAGGGTTGCTGGAATTCCTGATATCGCTGCAGCCCCATTCCTACAAATACCATTATCATCAGGAGCGAGAGGGTAATCAGCGTCGCAAATCTTAGAATATTTGCAATCAGAGAAATCTTTACATGCGGTAGTTGATTAAACGGGACACCGCTTGGTTTTGTGATCCACAGCCCTATCCAGCCCGCGACCGTAGCAGCTAGGAGCCATACTATGTAGAGATCCATCCAATCCGGCACTCTCACAAATCCAAAATTGAATGCAAAAGCCGGGGTAGCCAAATATGTAAAAACTAATCCAAATACAAGAAAGCTAATTGTCGTGCGCATAGGAAGGCCCTATCAATAGTTGTAAATCCACATATATGCGCAAGTTTTTCGATTAAGTAACTGAAATCGCCCCCCCCCACCCCCGGGTGGGCTAACCGGCCTTCAGCCAGCGGCGTGGATCGGTCTCGAACGAGGCGCCTTTATTTCCGCTGAGCGCCTTGACCAGATCGGCAACGGCATCGAGCGAATGGGCGGCGCGGAACTCGTCTACGTGGGGCAGCATGGCGCGGATGCCTTTGGCTTTTGCCTGAAATCCGTCGAAACGGAGCAGGGGATTAAGCCAGATCAGTCGGCGGCAGGAGCGGTGCAGCCGGTCCATTTCGCGCTCCAGATCCTCGTCCGTGTCCCGTTCCAGCCCGTCGGTGATGAGCAGCACGGTCGGGCTGCCGGAGAGCACCCGGCGCGACCAGACCCGGTTGAACTCGCGCAGCGCGGTGGCAATCCGCGTGCCGCCGGACCAGTCGTCGACGCCGTCGCTGCAGGCTTCCAGCGCCTCGTCCGGATCCTTCATGCGAAGCTGGCGGGTGACATTGGTCAGCCGTGTGCCGAACAGAAACGTATGCACGTCGCGCCGTTCCTCGGTCATGGCGTGCAGGAAATGCAGGAGCAGGCGGGTGTACTGGCTCATGGAGCCGGAAATGTCGCACAGCGCGACCAGCGGCGGGCGCTTCTCATGGGCGCGACGGTACTTCAGGTCGATGATATCGCCGCCGGCGCGCATGGAAGCACGAAGCGTGCGGCGCGGGTCGATCCGCCCGCGGGATGCCGGCTTGAGTCGCCGCTGGCGGATCTTGTCCAAGGGGATCGCGAGGTCTCGCAGCGCCTGCTTGGCGGCCGCGATCTCGTCCGCCGTCATCTGGGCGAAGTCCTTGGTCTGAAGCAGTTCCTTGCCGGAGACGGTGAACTTGGCGTCGACCTCCACCTGCGGCCGGGTCTCCTCGCTCGCTCGATCCTGGGCCGCCTGGAAGGCCTGTGAGACGCGGGTCTGGCCGGCCTTGGGCTTTTCCGGGGCGCCCCGCGGGGGGGCAACCGGAGAGAGGATCGCCAGCATCTTTTCGACAAGCCCGCGGCTTTGCCAGTAGATACGGAACGCCTCGTCGAACAGCACCCGATGCTCGCGTTTGCGCACGAACACCGCATGCAGGGTCCAATACAGATCCTCGCGACTGGAAATGCCTGCGATCTCCACGGCCCGCACCGCATCGACCACCGTCGCGGGCCCCGCCGGCATGCCGGCCTTGCGGAGTGTGCGTGCAAAATGGACGATATTATCGACGATGCGGCCTTCGGCTTCGGGGGACAGGTTGGTCATGAAGCTATCGCCCCCCAAATGATGGTCTAAATTGGGGCAGAGCCTTGCCCTTTACTCCCGTCTCCCCCCTTGAGGGGGAGATGTCACCAAAGGTGACAGAGGGGGGTGACGAAGTTTGCCCCATATGCCGACGTTGCCTTAGGCCGAGAAGCCGCACACCCCCCTCTGTCCGCAGATGCGGACATCTCCCGCTCAAGGGGGGAGACGGGTGCATGTGGCTTGATCGTTCGCGCATTACGTGCCCGCTCAAACTGCCGGCATGGCCGGAGATTTCGGCTCGTCCTTGCGGATGGCCTCGATCATCTGGCGGGTCTTCGAACCACGGACGCGTTCGATGTCGTCCTGGTATTTCAGGAGAACGCCGAGGGTGTCGGAGGCGAGATCCGGATCGAGCGCCATGGCGTCGAGTTCGCTCAGCGCCGTGGCCCAGTCGAGGGTCTCGGCAACGCCCGGCTGCTTGAACAGGTCCTCGTCGGCGCGCAGCTTCTGGACGAAGGCGACGACCTCCTGGCTGAGGCGGTCGGCGGCACCGGGCACCTTACGGCGCACGATTTCCAGCTCGCGCTCCGCATCCGGGTAATCGACCCAGTGATAGAGGCAGCGGCGCTTCAGGGCGTCATGGATTTCGCGAGTCCGGTTGGTGGTGATGATAACGATCGGCGGTTCGGCTGCCTTGATCGTGCCGAGTTCGGGAATGGTCACCTGGTTGTCGGCCAGCACTTCGAGCAGGAAGGCTTCGAAGGCCTCGTCCGCCCGGTCGAGTTCATCGATCAGGAACACCGGCGCACCGTTGATATGCGGTTCCAGCGCCTGCAGCACCGGGCGCTTGATCAGGAAACGTTCGTCGAAGATCGACTTGGACAGTTCCGTATGGTCGGTGTCGCCGGAGGCCTCAGAAACGCGGATCTCCACCATCTGGGCGGGGTAGTTCCACTCGTAGACGGCGGAGGCCACATCGAGACCCTCGTAGCACTGCAGCCGGATCAGGTCGCGACCCAGGGTCTCGGACAGAACCTTGGCAATTTCCGTCTTGCCGACGCCGGCCTCGCCTTCAAGAAACAGCGGGCGTTTCATGCGCAGGGAAAGATGCAGCACGGTTGCCAGCGACCGGTCGGCAACATAGCCGGCGCTTTCCAGAAGCGTCAGGGTTTCGTCGATGGAAGCGGGCAGGGGATGTTGGGTCATCGGGTATCGCTCGTCTGGCTTTCCGGATTCTTTTCAGAATAGGCTATGTACACGTTCTGCGGCAGGCCCGAAAGGCAAGACGCCATCTTTGCGGTGGCCGATCTGTCTCACGCGTGAGCCAGACTGCGGAACTGTTTGCGGTAGCTGGTCGGCGTGATGCCGAGTTCCCGCCCGAAATGATGGCGCAGATTGGTGGCGCTGCCGAAGCCGCACCGGTCGGCGATGCGGTCGACGGTCTCTGTCGTCTCCTCCAGAAGCTGGCGGGCGCGGCGAAGCCTTTCGGCAAGCAGCCAGCGGGCGGGCGTGGTGCCGGTCGCCGCCTGAAACCGGCGCAGGAACGTGCGTTCGCTCATGCCCGCGCGACGGGCCAGGTCGTAAATGGTCCAGGGCGCTTGAAGGTTCGTCCGCAACTCGTCGAAAAGTGGACTGAGGCGCGATCCCTCGTGGGGCAAGGGAACGCTCACTTCAGAATATTGCGCTTGTCCGCCGTCTCGGTGGGGCGGCACGACGAGACGCCGGGCGACGGAATTGGCGGCTGCCGTGCCATGGTCGCGGCGGACCAGATGCAGGCAGAGGTCGATACCGGCGGCACTTCCGGCGGAAGTGAGGATCCGGCCTTCGTCAACATAAAGCACGTCGGGCACCACCTCCAGTTCCGGATGGCGCTCTCGCAGGGCCTCGGTGTAGCGCCAGTGAGTCGTGACCTTTTTGCCGTGAAGCAAGCCGGTGGCGGCGAGGACGAAGACGCCGGAGCAGATCGACAGCAGCCGGGCGCCTTTTGAATGGGCGGTTCTCAGCGCCTCTACCAGATCCTTCGGCACTTCCGCATCCGCCGAACGCCAACCGGGCACGATAATGGTGCCGGCTTGTTGGAGCACCTCAAGACCGCCATCGACGGTGATCCGAAGGCCTCCGGGCGCGCGTATGTCGCCCGCATCTGCGGACGCGACTGCATAGTCGTACCAGCCGTCGCCCATCTCCGGTCGGGGCAGGCCGAAAACCTCGTAGGCCACGCCAAATTCGAAGAGGCACAGGCCGTCGTAGGCGAGGGCGGCAACAAGCGGATTGGAAGGCGGTTTGGGCTGTTGCGTGTTTGGCATGAATTTTACGATAGATGGCAATCTTGCCAGCGGTCAATCGCCGATTGACCGGATAGGACTGACGACAGCGATCGCACCATCTGTTTCAAGGAGACGTTTCATGAGTGTCGTCAGCGCGATACCGGCCGCGAAGCCGCAGCAAGCCATTGATCACTTCAGCCATCGGCTTTCCGTCGAAACCGATTGCGATGACGTCGCCTCGGCGCTGCGGTCGGGCGAACAGGACTTCGTGCTCCTGCATGTGGTCGGGTCTCCGGAAGCCTATGAACGGCGTCACGTTCCCGGCGCCCTGCATCTGCCCCACAAGGAGATCGACAAGGCGCGGATGGCGCAGTGGCCGCAAGAGACGCTGTTCGTCGCCTATTGTGCCGGTCCCCACTGCAACGGCGCCGACAAGGCTGCGCTGCAGTTGGCCAAGCTCGGCCGGCCTGTGAAAATCATGATCGGCGGCCTGACCGGCTGGGACGACGAGGGGCTGCCTTTTGCCACGGGTCGGGAACCGGGCTCGATCACCGGATGATTGGGAGGCAGGAGAACTCGTAATCGTCCTTATGGTTCTGTTATACCTCTCTTTCTATAAAGGGCTCCGACACGATCCGGGGAGGGAACCATGCACCGCAGGCTTTTGACCGCTGCAATAGGCGTAATGATGATTCTGGCGGCACAGACAGCATCGGCTGAGACCTATCCGACCGATCCGGTCTCGGTCGCAACGGGCCTGGAACTGGCTGAAATTTATTGCGCGACTTGCCATGCGGTCGAAAAGGACGACGAAAGCAAGATCGAGGGGGCGCCCGCCTTCCGGGATCTGTCCAAACGTTATCCACTGGAGGATCTGGAAGAGAGCCTCGCCGAAGGGATCGTCACCGGCCACGAAGGCATGCCGGAATTTTCCTTCAGTTCCGAGGATATCGACGCTTTTCTGGGCTATCTGACGTCGATCCAGAGTAAATAGCGGACTGGTAGCACTCTTTGGTATATGCTGCTAAGCCTCTGATATAATTCGTTAAATTGACATTAATTAAGAGTGCGTTAACCTGATTGCGTGGACACTTTTTCATCGTGAATGAAAGTGAGGCAATCATGAAGGTTGGTTCGGATTTTCAAAAACGTATCCTCGGCTACGGACTGCTCACAGCCGAGATCCTCTACCGGCTTCCCGATCATCCCAAGTTCCTGCAAAGCTTCCTGTGGCAAACGGAAGACCTTGCCCCGCATTTTCCCGAATTGAAGAAGTTTCTGGGCTTCTGGGAGAAGGAAATCGAGGGCCGGATCCATTCGGTCCGGATCGCGCATCAGGACCTTCTCGAACCGGTCGACTATCGCTATGCCAACGGCGAAATCATGGTTCATTAGATGGCAGATTAGCTGCGATTGGTGAGTCCGAGACCTTCGCCGTCGCGCATGACAGCGCGGGACTGGTCGGTAAAATCCGAGCCGTCGCCCTTGTGCAGCACGAAACCCGGCTGAAGCTGCAGCGCAGCCTTGCTGGCGCGGATGGCGCGGATCAGGATGCGGGTTGCCGGGGCGTCGGGACGCGGGCGCAAGGGGATCACATCAACGGCGCCGAACCGGCCGGTCAGGACGTCGAGCAGTTCGCGCAATCCGTCAGCCCTGAAGATCACCGTCAGGCTGCCGCCTTCTCGCAGGATGTCGGTCGCCGTCTTTGCCCAGGGTTCCAGGCCGCGGTCGTCCAGCATATGCGCGCTCGCCCGGGCCAGGGCCGGAGAGGCCCTGAAGGCTCCCGGCGGATAATAGGGCGGGTTCATTATGACATGGTCGGCCATGCCCGGTGTCAGCCCGGCCGCATGGCGTTCGCTGCCTTTGGCGGTGATGTCCGCCTCCAGCACCCTCACCCTGTCGGCGAAGGCCGAATTGGCCGGGTCGGCCAGGGCCTCGCGAGCAAGGCTGAGCACCAGCGGATCGAGTTCGACCAGGGTCACGTTGATATCGGCCAACCGGGCAGCAGCGCAAAGGCCGGCAGTGCCTACACCCGCCCCCAGGTCCACGACATGGCCTTTGGTGCCGTCGGGCAGGGCGGCGGCCAGATAGACCGCATCCAGTCCGGCCCGGTGCCGTCCCTTTTTCGGCTGATGCACGTGAACGAGGCCGCCGAGGAAGGCGTCGCGGGTGGTTTCCTGGGCAAGACCGGTTGCGTCCGGATCGTCGGGAGTATCGGTCATCAGAAGGCGGAAGGGTTATCGGAGCGCAATTCGTGGGCAAGGCCCGCGTCGATGATCAGTTGTCGTGCGACCGCGATCTGGTCGCTGTCCACCAGCAGCCGGCGCGGGATCATGAGGATAGACCCTTCCAGAGTGCTCATATTGTTGTCTGCAACGAAATACCGGATGCCGGCCTCGCCGAGCAGCGATTCCAGGAAGGAAATGAGCACCGGGTCGTTGGTTCGCAGCAGTTCTTCCATGCAGACCTTGTCAGTTTGTGAATTTGCCGCAGGCCGAAACGCTGTTAAAAACCAGCAAAACCTACTAGCAGCCGCTTTTCAAGCCCCGGCGACCGATTGCTCCCTTGCCCAAGGCTTATCGCCGCCATATTGTCCGCACAACAAGAAAACAGGAGTGCCTTTGGTGGCCGTTGTCGCATCTATGACCGACCCTAAATCCGTTCAGCCCGGAATTCAGTCACTCGTCGACCTGGTTTCGGGGGGCATGGACCAGGTGAATCAGATCATCCTGTCGAAGGCCGGGTCCAATGTGGACCTGATCCCGGAGATCGCCAAGCATCTGATTTCTTCCGGTGGAAAGCGGCTGCGCCCCATGCTGACGCTGGCTTGCGCCGACATGTTCGGGTATCAGGGCGACGGCCACGTGACCCTCGCGGCCAGCGTGGAGTTCATGCACACCGCGACGCTGCTTCACGATGATGTGGTCGACGAAAGCGACATGCGCCGCGGCAAGCTGGCAGCGCGCAAGTTATGGGGCAATCAGGCCAGCGTGCTGGTTGGAGATTACCTGCTCGGCCAGGCCTTCAAGATGATGGTCGACGTAGGCTCGCTCGAAGCCCTGCGCATCCTGTCGGAGGCCTCTGCGATCATCGCGGAGGGCGAGGTGATGCAGCTCGGCGCGGCCAAGGATATCGGTACGACCGAAGCCCAGTATCTGAAGGTGATCGAGGCCAAGACGGCGGCGCTGTTTGCGGCAGCCGCCGAAGTCGGCCCGGTGGTGGCCGGCGAAAGTGCCGAGATGAAACAGGCGGCGCGAAGCTACGGCATGGAACTGGGCCTGGCCTTTCAGCTGGTCGACGACGCTCTCGACTACGGCGGCTCCAGCGCGGATCTCGGCAAGGACATCGGCGACGATTTCCGTGAAGGCAAGATCACCTTGCCCGTCGTCTTCGCCATTCAGCGTGGCGGCGACGAGGACGCAGCGTTCTGGAAGCGTTGCCTGGAAACCGACGGCATCGAGGATGGCGACCTGGACCATGCCATCGAGCTGATGACCAGATACGACGCCATCGCCGATACGGTCGAACGCGCACGCAGCTACGGCGACAGCGCCTTGAAGGCACTGGACCGGCTCCCTGCCGGTACCCACCAGACCGCCCTGGCGGAAGCCGTCGCTTTCTGCATTTCCCGGGTAAGCTAAGCCGATTGACCCGGCTACAGCCGTATCGCCCGGCCTGAACCTAGACCTGCAGGCGCGAGGCCAGCGGGGTGTCGATGTCCTGTGGGTGCGTGACGATTGCCTCAAGCGCCAGACGGACGCCCTGGGCAGCGGTTTCCGCCGACATGCTCGGCGCACCGAGATTTTCCGGCAGGGCGGCAATCTGGGGCAGGTGCGGCAGGTGAATCCAGCCCGCGCGCACCGGAAGTCTCGCCGAGGCGATGTGGTGCATGATGCCGTAGAAGAGGTGATTGCAACAGAACGTGCCGGGCGCATCGGAAATATCGGCCGGGATGCCGCCCTCGCGCATGGCATGGACCATGGCCCGGATCGGCAGATTGCTGTGATAGGCGACCGGCCCGTCCGGAGCGGTCGGGGCATCCTGGAGGGTTACGCCGGCATTGTCCTTCAGGCCGTAACGGCTGGAATCGTTCAGGTTCTGTGCGATTCTTTCCACCGTGACCATCGCCCGTCCGCCAAACTCCCCCATCATGACAACGGTAGATGCCCCGGTTTCGGCCATGGCGTCGCGCACCGTGTCGATACAGACGAAAAACGTGTTGGGAATGATCCGGGAGATGATCGATGCGTTGCCGATAGTCTCGCCATCGAGCAGCCGAGCCACATGTTCCGCCGGATTGACCGCCGTGTTGCCATAGGCTTCAAACCCCGTCAGCAGGATGGTCTCCATCGGCGGGCCTCCTTTCCCTCTTTGTGATTTCTATCAGCGATCGAGTGATCCGCTATCGGATGGACACCCTTTATAGCCTTCCGGACGCAATCCACCAGTCCGGGTGTCTCGAAGCGACGGCTTCGGCGATCCCGGATTCCTTGCCCGGGGCGCAAAGGGCAAAGCAGGTGGCGCCGGATCCGGACATGCGGGCGAACAGGACGTCCGGCAGAGCGCTCAGGGTCGCGATCACGTCGGCGATTGCGGGGCACAGGGCTTCCGCTGCGGCCTGCATGTCGTTGCGGGTCTGCTCCAGATAGCCACAAAGGCCGGCCAGGTCAGGGAAGTCCTCCGGAAGGTTCGGAAGGGGCGGATTGTCTCGCTTTGTCATCGTTTTGAAGACGGCGGGTGTGGAGACGGCTTCCATCGGGTTGACCAGGACGATCCCAGCGGGAGGCATGGCCGGAGCCGGTGTCAGCAGGTCACCAATACCGCTCATGCGCGCAGGTTTCTGCAAGAGGCACACCGGAACGTCGGCGCCGAGCGCGAGTGCAAGGTGAAGGCGCTGCTGTCGAGGCAGCGATCGTCTGGTGAAGCGCTCCATGAGACGGAGTGCGGCTGCCGCATCGGCCGATCCTCCGCCGATTCCCGAAGCCACCGGGAGATTTTTTTCCAGTGTCAGTCGGACATCAGGCGATGTACCCGATGTTTCGGCGAAACGATGGATGGCCTTGAGCACCAGGTTTTCCTGTGCGGGTCCCTCGAGCATGGAGGCAAACGGGCCTTCCAGGCGCAGCTCCGAAACCGTCGCCGGTTCAAGCGACAGCCGGTCGGCGATGTCGGGAAAGACCACCAGCGAATCGAGCAGGTGATAGCCGTCTCCGCGCCGCCCGGTTACGTGAAGCGCAAGATTGATCTTGGCCCGGGCGGCTTCTGACAAGGCGCCGCCGGTTTCGTCATGCTGCATCAGGCCGGTCAGCCGCCGTTCTTGTTGCCGTCGGCCTTGGCTTCGTCGGCCTGTGCGTCATCGAGGCCGCTTGCGATTTTTTTGAGGATCTTCGGCAGGTTTTCCGGTTCCGGGCCCAGGTCGCGCGCATGGTTCCACTGGAACCGGGCTTCGTTCTTGCGTCCGACCTTCCAATAGGCGTCGCCCAGGTGATCGTTGATGACCGGGTCGGACGGGCGCAATTCGATCGCGCGCTCCAGTTCCTTGACGGCCTCCTCATATTTTCCGAGGCGGTAGTAGACCCAGCCGAGGCTGTCGACGATATAGCCGTCCGTCGGACGGAGTTTGACGGCCTTCTTGATCATGCCGAGGGCCTCGTCCAGCTTCAGCCCCTGGTCGACCAGGGAATAGCCAAGGTAGTTGAGAACCAGCGGTTGGTCCTCGAAGAGTTCGAGTGCTTCGCGGAAGTCGGCTTCGGCCAGATCCCACTTGTCCTGGCGTTCGCGGCAGATGCCGCGGAAATACAGCAGCAGCCAGTGTTCCTTTTGCAGGTTGCCGTCAAGGGAATCGATTCCCTTCGTGTAAACCGCCTCGGCCTCGTCGAAGATCTTGTGACCGCGCAGGACATTGCCGAGGGAAACAATCGCTTCCAGTTCGGTCGGATCCTGCTCGATCAGTGCGGACAAATGCTTGCGGGCCTCGTCCACGCGATCCATCGAATTGTAGTTCAGTCCGATCTGGATTTCCGCATCGCGCTTGAGCGCAGCGTCTTCCGGAACCATTTTCAGAACCTCAATGGCCCGTTCCGGCTGCCCCATACGCTCCAGGAGGCCGCCCAGGCTGACGGCGGCGAACTGTGCCTTCGGGTCGAGGTAGAGGGACAGCTGCAGGAATGCGGTTGCAAGTTCCTCCGCGCTGTCGCGGCCGATGGCGGCCCCGAGCCCGTAGAGAATTTCCGACATGCCTTCGGCAGGGACGGACACGATCGGCGCGATCGGCGCTCCGGACTCAATCAGATCGCGCGTCTGAGTCAGAAGGGGGTGTCCCTTGAGCAACCGGTCGTAGTCTTCCAACGCCTTCAGGGCTTCGTCCTTCTTGCCGTTGGCGGCCAGTATCCGCGCATAGGCGTCTACCACGCGAATGGCACCCTGGTCGGCTTTGTAGGCGATCTGGATCTGTTCGAGTGCTTCGTCGTTCCGTCCGGCCGCCAACAGGATCAGGGCACTGTGATCGGCCTTGAAGACTTCGAACCAATCCGGTCCCTTCAACGCGGCAATGGTCGCGAGCGCCTGGTCCACATCGCCGGCGCCATATTGGGCCCAGCCTTTTGCGATGCCGATCGAGAGGTCGGCAAGCGGTCCGCCCGCGGTGGAGTCGAGAAGCGCCACGGCGTCGTCATAGGAACCATTGCGCATGGCTTCGGCGGCAAGCGTGAGTTGTCCCAGGAAATTCCGCGAGCCGAGCTTTTCGAGATTGCCGGCGTAGCGGGCGGCATCCTCGATATCCCCGTTTGCGAGTTTCAGGAGGAAGGTGCGCTCAAGCAGGACCGGGTTCGTGGGGTCGGCTGCGAGCGCTTCTTCGTAAAATGCGGCGGCCTGGGAAAAATCTTTTTCGACGCCGGCGAGTCGGCCTGAGAGATAGCTGCCAGACAGGGTGACCGGCAAATCCTTCGGCGTGCCGTCCTCTATCTTGGGCTCTCCACCGGTTTCAGCGTACGCCATTGGCGTCAAGCTGCCCAAAGCGGCAGTGCCCATCAGCGCAAGAAAAAGAATGCGGAACGGCTTCTTCCGAATTGTCAGCTTCGCGCCGGTGATTTCAGTCATGGAACCTCGCATGCTTGCGGACGTCATAGTTACTTCCGCACATAGTATAGGCCCGACAATGGCCCCTTTAAGGCCCCCGGGCAAGGGTAAGGCCGGAAAGTCCCCGGAAAGTCCATGGCATGGCCTAAATTTGCCAGGGCCCTGACCCTTATCCGTGTTGGGTCTTGTTGCCGCAGCCTTTGGATGTTTGCCGTCTTACTTAAAAAAAAACTTGAGTCAGAAACCGCGGCATAGCAGGAATGTGCGGCGCAAAAAGCCCGGTGCACAAGCCTCCGAGGCACGACTCGAGACGGAGAACGACTGATGACCAGATGGGTCTACAATTTCGGCAACGGAACGGCAGATGGCGCCGCAGATATGAGAAATCTGCTCGGCGGCAAGGGGGCCAACCTCGCCGAGATGAGCAATCTGGGCTTGCCGGTGCCGCCCGGCTTCACGATCACCACGGAAGTCTGCACCTGGTATTACGATCACGACCAGTCCTATCCGGGCGATTTGAAGGCGCAGGTCGAGGAAGCCCTGACGCAGGTCGGCGCGGCAACGGACCGCACGTTCGGCGACCTGAAGAACCCGCTTCTGGTCTCCGTCCGCTCCGGCGCCCGCGTCTCCATGCCGGGCATGATGGACACGGTCCTGAACCTGGGTCTGAACGACGAGACGGTGAAGGCGATCGGCGAGGAAGCCGGCGACATGCGCTTTGCCTATGACAGCTACCGCCGGTTCATCCAGATGTATTCCGACGTCGTTCTGGGCGTCGATCACCAAGAATTCGAAGAGATCTTGGAAGAGCACAAATCCCGGAATGATCTCAGCCTGGATACGGAAATCACTGCCGAGGATTGGGTCGGCATCATCGACAAGTTCAAGGGACTGGTCGAAAACGATCTCGGCAAGCCGTTCCCGCAGGATCCGCACGAGCAGCTCTGGGGCGCGATCGGCGCTGTCTTCGGCTCGTGGATGACCCACCGGGCGCAGACCTACCGCCGCCTGCATGACATTCCAAGCAGCTGGGGAACGGCCGTCAACGTTCAGGCCATGGTGTTCGGCAATATGGGCGAAACGTCGGCCACCGGCGTTGCCTTTACCCGCAACCCGTCGACGGGCGAACAGGCGCTCTACGGCGAGTTTCTGGTCAATGCCCAGGGTGAGGACGTGGTCGCCGGTATCCGGACCCCGCAGGACATTACCGAAAAGGCACGCATCGAGGCCGGCTCGACCCGGCCGTCCCTGGAAAACCTGATGCCGGAAGCCTTTGCCGAGTTCCAGGCCATCTGCGACCGGCTCGAAGCCCATTACAGGGACATGCAGGACCTGGAATTCACTATCGAGAAGGGCAAGCTCTGGATGCTCCAGACGCGCTCGGGCAAGCGCACTGCCAAAGCGGCGCTGAAGATCGCGGTCGACATGGCCGCTGAAGGTCTGTTGAGCGAAGAGGAAGCGGTGACCCGGGTCGAGCCGGGCGCACTCGACCAGTTGCTGCACCCGACCATCGATCCGAAGGCGGAGCGGGACATTATCGCAAGCGGTCTGCCGGCGTCTCCGGGAGCTGCTTCCGGCGAAATCGTGTTTACCTCCGACGAGGCGGAAGAGGCGAAGGCGGCCGGGCGCAAGGTCATTCTTGTCCGGGTGGAAACCAGCCCGGAAGACATTCACGGCATGCATGCGTCCGAAGGCATTCTCACCAGCCGCGGCGGCATGACCAGCCATGCGGCCGTGGTCGCCCGCGGCATGGGCAAGCCCTGTGTGGCCGGTGCCGGAATGGTCCGGATTGACTACCGCGCGGGGACGATCAGCGCCAGCGGACGGACGCTGAACAAGGGTGATATCATCACCATCGATGGCGCGACCGGTCAGATCCTGGTCGGGGAGGTCGACATGCTGCAGCCCGCGCTTTCCGGCGATTTCGGAACGCTCATGGGCTGGGCGGACGGCGTGCGCCGGATGAAGGTGCGCACCAATGCGGAAACGCCGGCCGACGCCAAGGTGGCGCGCGACTTTGGCGCCGAAGGTATCGGCCTGTGCCGGACCGAGCACATGTTCTTCGAGGGCGAGCGCATCATTGCGGTGCGCGAGATGATCCTGTCGGAGACCGAAGAGGGCCGCCGGGCTGCGCTGGCAAAGCTGCTGCCGATGCAGCGTCAGGATTTCGCCGAGATCTTCGAGATCATGAAGGGGCTTCCGGTCACCATCCGCCTGCTCGATCCGCCGCTGCACGAGTTCCTGCCGAAGTCGGATGAGGAAGTCGCTGAAGTGGCCGCCGCTATGGGCGTTTCGGCCGACAAGCTGCGCGAACGGGCGCATACGCTTGAGGAATTCAACCCGATGCTCGGCCACCGCGGCTGCCGCCTGCTGGTTTCCTATCCGGAAATTGCGGAAATGCAGGCGCGGGCCATTTTCGAGGCTGCGATCCAGGCGGGCAAGGCGACCGGAGCACCGGTGGTGCCGGAAATCATGGTGCCGCTGGTCGGTCTGAAGGGTGAACTGGATATGGTTCGCGCCAGCATCGAGGCCATGGCCGAAGCGGTGCAAAAGGAAACCGGCGAGAGCCTGACCTACCAGATCGGGACGATGGTGGAACTGCCGCGTGCCGCCCTGCAGGCGGGCGAGATCGCCAAGTCGGCGGAGTTCTTCTCCTTCGGTACCAACGACCTGACGCAGACCACATTCGGCATCTCGCGTGACGATGCGGCCTCCTTCCTCGGCACTTATCAGGCCAAGGGCCTGCTGGAACAGGATCCGTTCGTTTCCCTCGACCAGACCGGTGTGGGCGAACTGGTGAAGATCGGCGCGGAACGCGGCCGCGCGACCCGGCCCGACATGAAGCTCGGCATCTGCGGGGAGCACGGCGGCGATCCGGCATCGATCGGGTTCTGCGAAACCGTCGGTCTCGACTATGTGTCCTGTTCGCCGTTCCGCGTGCCGATCGCGCGCCTGGCGGCAGCCCAGGCGGCCCTCAAGGCAAGGACCTGAGGGAGGGGGCGGTGAGCCGGCCCTTTCCTGAGCTGAACGATCTTCGCCAGGGCGGCAAGCTTGCCCTGGCGCGCATGCTCACCCGGCTTGAAACCGAGGCCGGGTCGGGGGAAACAGCGCGGTTTCTCGATAAGGCCAGTCAGGTTCCAGGCGGGCATGTTCTCGGCCTGACCGGTCCACCGGGCGTCGGCAAGTCGACGCTGACGGATGCCCTGATCAAGGCGTTTCGCGGGCAGGGCGAAAGCGTGTCCGTCCTGGCGATCGATCCGTCCTCCCGCTTTACCGGTGGCGCGCTTCTGGGCGATCGGACGCGGCTGCATACAGATCCGGAAGACCAACAGGTTTTTGTCCGCTCCATGGCAGCCCGGGACCGGCTCGGCGGCCTGTCGGACCATGCCATTGCGGCCATTGCCCTTTTGCGGGCGGTCAGCGATAGGGTGATCGTGGAATCGGTCGGTATCGGCCAGTCGGAAAGCGATCTGGTACAGGCGGCAGATACCATGGTGCTGTGCATCCAGCCCGGATCGGGCGACAGCCTTCAATTCATGAAGGCGGGGGTGATGGAACTGCCGGACCTGGTCGTTGTCACCAAGGCGGACATGGGACCGGCCGCGCGCCGGGCGGCCTCCGACGTGACAGGTGCCCTGTCCCTGACACGGCCGGACAAGGATGGCTGGAAGGTCCCGGTTTTCGAAGTCTCCGCGCGCTCGGGAAGCGGCCTGGGCGAGCTGATCGATGGCGTTGCCGCCCACCGGACCCATTTGGCGGGAAGCGGCAGACTTGAGGCAAAACGGGCCGGGCAGCACCGGCAATGGTATCAGGACATGATCCACACCCGGTTCGGAACGGCAGGGCTTGAGGCAGCAGCAAGTCGGGGCGCGGAAGCAGATCCCTCGGTGGCCCCGTTTTCGGCTTTTCGCGCGGTTTCCGACGAGCTGTCGGAACGGCTTGGTTTGTCCGGCGCCTAGCGCGTGTTGCGGTCCGATGACGCAATTCAAACCCGACTCGCTCTAAGTCTGGATTTCTAACATTCAGCGTGCCTGAGAGGTGCCGGTTCCGGGCTTTGCATTTCCGCCTGCATATCATGGTCGGCGAGGAACTCGTCCAGATCGCGTGCGGGTAGCGGATGGGAAATGAAATAGCCCTGCAACCTGTGACAGCCATTGGCCGTCAGATAATCCGCCTGCTGTTTTTCCTCGATGCCTTCTGCCACGATGGTCATGCCCAGTGCCTGCCCCAGGCGGATGATCGTGCGCACGATGGCACGGGCTTCCGGGCTGTCGTTCATGGCGGAAATGAACTCCCGATCGATCTTCAGGGTATCGAAGGGGAAATGACGCAGGTAGCTCAGGCTGGAATAGCCGGAGCCGAAATCATCCAGTGCGATCTTGATGCCAAGGTCCTTCAGGCACCACAACGACTGCAGGGTCTTCTTGTCGCGTCCGGCAAAGACGGTTTCCGTCACCTCGATTTCCAGACGGGCTGGATCCAGGTCGAGCTCCTCCAGGGTGGAGATGACATTCTGTACAAAGCGAGGATGCTTGAACTGGGTCGGCGAGACGTTCACCGAAACGACGACGCCGGGCCAGCGATGTGCATCCTGGCAGGCTTTGCGCAGGATCCACAGGCCCAGGTCGTTGATCAGGCCGGTTTCCTCGGCGACGGGGATGAAACTCGTGGGTGGAACCGGTCCGGTGTTCGGCCGGTTCCACCGGGCAAGCGCCTCGATCGCCACGATCGTGTCGGACCCGCTGTCGCATTGCGGCTGGTAGGCGACGTCCAGGAGATCTCTGTCGATGGCCTTGCGCAATTCTCGCGCAATCTCGTCCTTGGTTTGCACGTGTTCCTGCATGGACGCCTCGAAGAAGGACCACCGGTTCCGGCCGTTCGACTTGGCGTCATAAAGGGCGATATCCGCCTTGCGCAGAAGGTCCTCCGCCTCCAGCCCGTCACGGGGGGCAAGGGCCGCGCCCATGGAAACGGTGACATGGATTTCGTCGGGGCCGTAGGACACCGGCAGACCCATCATGTCCTGGAGCCGGCTCATGAACCGTTCCGCCTGGGTCTCGTCCGGGCAATCGGGCAGCAGCAGGGCGAATTCGTCGCCGCTGATGCGTGCGACAATGCCGTTTTCGGGTAGGATCCTCTGCACGCGTTCGGCAATCGCACAGATCACATGGTCTCCGGCTGCGTGTCCGAGCGTGTCGTTGATGTCCTTGAAGCGGTCTAGGTCGAAATAAAGAACCGCCGCGCCTTTGTCTGCGATTTGGGTATCGTTCATTGTCCGGTCGAGCAATTGCTCGAATTGCCTCCGGTTCGGCAGGCCCGACAGCGGATCGTGCAGCGATGCGCGAACCGCATCTGCACGGCTGGAGGCCAGGTGCCTTGTCGATTGCCGGATGAACGTCATGACGACGATGGAAAGCCCGACCAGGGCCAGGGCGAGGACGGTCAGGACCGGCGTGATCCGGCTCTGCATTTCCAGGCCGGGTTGGTCCGCCTGCCAATGGATGTGGCCGATGCTATGACCGTCCGGCGCTTTCAGGTCGATCAATGGTCCGCCGGCGTCCGGCGCGGGAATTGAATCCAGAACCAGGCCCTCCAGTGCGGAGATCCTTCCAATTTCAGCGAGCAATTCGCCGTTGAGCTGCTTGAAGCTGATCAGCATGGCCGGTGGTTCACGCCGGGAAACCAGCTTGACGAGTTCCGGCGTGATGGCCGTTGCGGAAAACAGGTAGATGGTTCCCTTGATGGAAACCAGGCCGGTTTCGGACAGGTCATGTTCATTGACCCGGTAATTGGGATCGAAAAAGTAAAGCCCGCTCGGCAGCTCCTTGAGGGAGGCAAGATAGCGCTTCTGAACGGTTTCGACCGCAGGGCCAAGGCGGCTGAGCAGATCCCGCGTGACCCATTTCTCATAGACGTTCGGGCCGTCGACGAAGCGGGCCTTGCGATCCTGATCGAGCAGTATCGTCCTGGAGAAACCGTAGCGCTGCTTAAGCCAGAGAGCGACGTTATGGTAGAGCCAGGCGGTGTCGTAGATGGGCCCGGTGGTGATATAATAGATCGGATCCTTGTTCAGGACGCTCGCCTGCTGTCTGGCAAACTGGTCCCGGGTCAGCTGCAGGGTGCCGTTGAGGAGCTGATGCTGGCTCTTTTCCGCTGCCTGGTCGGAAATATGGGCAGACCAGATGAGAAGCCCGAACGTGATGGCCACGGCAATCAGCACGACCGCAAACATCGGAATGATGATTGCATTCGCAATCCGGCTGCCGTGCCTTTCTTTCGAAGCGGTCATCTGAGCTCCAGGAAATATCCGTAATAATATCGCTGAAAGCTGCTAATGAATGCAGAATCAAGTTAGTTAATAAAATACTTGTGCTGACTGTCTTGAACGTTTTTCGGACGTCCGAATTATCTTCAAGTTTCATTTAATGTGTACGTTGAAATTGCGAGGCAAGAGCTGACTTGTCTTAGATAAGTTGCAAACCTCTGAAACTCGTCTCACCGAACCTGCCGACGATGATGTGGTCGTGGATCTCTACACCCAGCGGCTTGGCGATGTCGATGATCTGCTTCGTCATCTGAATGTCGGCGCGGGACGGCGTGGGGTCGCCCGAAGGGTGGTTATGGACGAGCACGAGCGCGGTTGCGGACAGCTCGAGTGCCCGCCGGATCACTTCACGCGGGTAGACCGGGGTGTGGTCGACCGTTCCCCTCTGCTGAACCTCGTCGGCGATCAACCCGTTCTTCTTGTCGAGAAACAGGATCCTGAATTCCTCGATGTCCGAATGCGCCATGGCCGATTTCACATAGGCGACGACTTGCGACCACGATGACAGAACGGCCCGTTCATTGACCTGGCCTTTGGTGTAACGGACGGCGCTTGCCTGAACGACCTTCAGATGCTCGGCGACCCGCTCTCCAACGCCGGGGATTTCCGTCAGGAGCTTGGGCGGAGCCGCAAGCACGCCGGCAAAGGAGCCGAAACGTCGGAGCAGGGCCTTTGCGATCGGCTTGGTGTCCTGTCGCGGCACGGCGGCAAACAGCAGGAGTTCAAGGAGCTCGTAGTCCTCGAAGCCGGATTCTCCGGTCTTGCGGAAGCGGTTTCGCAGACGGTCCCGGTGACCGGAATGGTCCGATGGCGCCGCCTTGTCCGCAGGGTCTTTGCGACCGTCTGCCATGGTCCGGTCGTCAGGCCGGCGTCATGCCGGGCTTGTCCAGCCCGCCCGGCGAGGTGGTGAAGATTTCGCAGCCTTCCGGCGTGATGCCGATGGCATGTTCGAACTGGGCGGAGAGCGAGCGGTCCCGCGTCACCGCCGTCCAGCCGTCGCTGAGCACCTTCACGTGGGGACGCCCCAAATTCACCATCGGTTCGATGGTGAAGATCATGCCGGGCTTCAGCTCGATGCCTTCGCCCGGGCGGCCGTAATGCAGGATGTTCGGCGTGTCGTGGAACAGCCGGCCGACACCGTGGCCGCAGAAATCGCGCACCACCGAGCAGCGCTCACCTTCCACATAGGTCTGAATGGCGTGGCCGATGTCGCCGGTGGTGTTGCCGGGCTTGGCAGCGGCAATGCCGAGCAGCAGCGATTCATACGTCACCTCGATCAGCCGCTCGGCGGCGCGCTTGATCTTGCCGACCGGATACATGCGGCTGGAATCGCCGTGCCAGCCGTCCAGAATGTAGGTGACGTCGATGTTGACGATGTCGCCGTCGCGCAGCGGCTTGTCGTTCGGGATGCCGTGGCAGACCACATGGTTGACCGAGGTGCAGGTGGACTTGGTGTAGCCACGGTAGTTGAGCGTGGCCGGCAACGCGCCGTTGGCTTCGCCGAACTCGAAGACGAAATCGTCGATTTCCTGGGTGGTCACGCCGGGCTTAACGATGGCTGCCAGTTCATCCAGGCACCGGGCGGTCAGCTGGCCGGCCTTGCGCATGCCTTCGAAATCCTCCGGTCCGTAAAGGCGGACCTGTCCGGTGTTCTTCAAAGGGGCGTCTGCGGCGTCGATATAGGTGACCATGGGCGGCGTGTGCTCTTGAGATTATGGTGTAGCGCGCAGGTTAACGCGGCTTTCGTTTCATGTCTTGCGCATCACATACCCTTGTCGGCGGGATTTTTCCAGACCCGGGGTAAAACTGCTTAATATGTGCCCGAAACCGGCTTGCGCAGTTTTCCGCCAGCGGATAGGCATTTGGAAACATGCGGGCGTGGTGGAACTGGTAGACACAAGGGACTTAAAATCCCTCGGCCCTAGGCTGTACGGGTTCGAGTCCCGTCGCCCGCACCAAATCAGACTTTCCCAGGCGAAAGTCCTCTAATGCCTTGAAAGGCATAGTGGTTTCAGCCGTTCGATAACCCTCGCCCTTGAGGTAGGATAATCGGTCGGCGAAAACCAGTTTGAGGACGGCTCTCCGGTCTTCTAGCTTTTCAGAAAACCAGAGTTTTTGCGGGTTTTCGAGGAACGAGAACGCTGTTCGATAAGTCTCCTCGAAGCTCATGACGGGTCGCCCGCATTTTTCGATTTTTTCCGTCAAGAGAGCCTTTTGCGTTTCCAGCTCGCGGACCTTGTTTTCGTAAGCGGTCGCGAGGGACGAACTGTCGGTCTCGACAATCCGATCCAGAAACTGATTGCTTTTGTGTTCTATGCGATTGAGATCGCGGCGCATGATGGTGACCTGCGCCTGCGAATCTTGCACCCGCCTGTCCCAGAGGATGCGCATCGCCTCGAACAGCATGGCGAACAAGGCCGGGGCGGGTCTTAAATCTTTTAGGAGCGCTTCGAAGTCGCCTTCGATCTGTTCCCTGCGGATCGATTTCCGATAGGCCTTACAGCCCTTCGTATCGCACAGATAATACGGATAGTGCGCGTTGCTGCCTTTCGACCAGCAGGCCGTGTACGGTTCTCCGCAGTGGCCGCAACTCACGAAGCCACGCAGCGGGAAATCCTCGTTGAGGCTCTTGCGGGCGGGCGCTTTGGCAACACCCTTCCGGCGCGTCTGGATGGTCTGCCAGGTCTCGAAGTCGATCAACGGCTCGTGTTTGCCTCGGATCAGGCGCAAGCCCCAATTCTCGTGGGTGTAATAGCCTGCATAAAGCGGCTGGGTGAGAATGTTCGTGACCTTCTGCTGGAGAACCTCTCCAGCCTTGGTCTTGGGAAAGGCAGGCTGGTTCTCCAGAAAGCGTTTCACCTCGACCTGAGACTGGAAGCGGCCAGAGGCATAGCCTTCCAGCGCTTCGGTAATGATCGCGGCATGGGGCTCGTCCGGAACCAGCAGCTTTCCGTGGCCGGAGACTTTTTTATAGCGGTAGCCGATAGGCGCCTGAAACACCCAATAGCCGTTCATCATCCGCGCCCGCATGCGGTTCTTGGTCTGCTCGCCGTTCTTCTGGCGGTGGTGTTGGGCGACACTCGCCAGCAGGTTCTCAACGAGGATAGAATCCGAATCCTCACCGAATTCGATGGACGGGCTTTCCAGCTTGGCGCCTGCGTCGGCAAGCGATGCCCTCAAGGCCAGGTGGGCTTCCAGACCACGGGCCAGACGGCTGATGTCATCGATGATGACCACCCACTCCTGAGAGCGGGACCGGCGCAGCATGGTCAGCATTTCCTGCATGGCAGGCCGCTCCGCGACCTTGCCGGTCATGTCATCCTTGAAAACAGCAGCGATCTCGTACCCTTTGTATTTGGCATACTCGCGGCATCTGGTTTCCTGTGAGGCCAAACCATCGCCGTCCCGCACCTGCTTGGTGCCAGAGACACGGCAATAGATGGTGGCCTTGATTTCCTTTCTCTGTTTCATACGGACTCTTCCCTCTCGCGGTGAAACGTACCGCGCAAAAATCATTCAAGTTTCGGGCTGTTTGTTCTCAAATCGTACCATGTCTTTCGGCGGATTTGCACGTTTTTCCGCCTTCAATTCCAGGCAATGCTGGACCGGATCGTCGCCAAAGGCGCGATCCACAAAGCTTTCGGCGATCCGCCAAACGGTGTGGATCAAATCGATCTTTTTGTCCTCGGGCAGATCAAACCCCTCCACATATCTGCGGAGCGTTTCCATGTCTGGGCTCATGGCATGCCTCCTCTCTCGCAGGGGCACAGGCCGTCTGCGGTGTCTTGGTTGTTGGATATTGGGAAACGGGGGCGATGGAGATAGTCTCGACATCGGAGGACGCACGTATCGCGCACTTCGCCTACACTATGGATGTGGGGACTATCTATTGCTGTTTCAAACGTTGAGGATACAATTATCCCGTCTACAAAAGCATTTTACACCAAAAACAAGAACATATCAAGAACAAACATCTCCTTTCCGCCAGCGCGTTTGAGCTTTAACGGGAATAAGGCCCAAGTTATCCAAAATCGTAAACTGAAAGGATCGAAGGACTTGCAGATGCAGCTAATTCGCGATTATTTTTAATTTAGTTATCAAAACGTGTTGGACTAGCATGGTTGGCTCGACACTTGGTTTGGAACCTTAGGTTTCAGTCTAATCATGCGAAATCGCTTGGGGGCAACATTTATTATGGAGCGGTATTCAGATATCGGAGATTCTGGAGAGTTTTCTTGGACCCAAAATTCGAAACATCTGCTGGTATTTGTGCACGGCTTTGGCCATACAGCTCCCAATAAAGAACCTGTTTACTGGGACCCTCTTCCGAAACTATTGGGGTCAGAAGAAAAGGTATCTGAATACGATATTCAATACTTTACCTATGCATCAAACAAGAAAATACTTTTTAATCCACTTAATTTGGTTCGCGGATATAAGGAAATTGCGGACTATAATGATATTTCGGATAGGCTAATTAGTAATATAACTCAGTTGTCTCGAAAAAAGAATTACAGTTCTATAAATATAATTGCGCATAGCTTCGGATGTCACATAGCTCTTGTTGCAGCTGCGGAAGCAAAGAGGACTTCAAAATTCTTTGTAAATAAGCTTTGCCTAATTGCGGCGCCGAATAAAGCTCCTTGGCAAGCGAGATTCCATTATTACGCGTCTTTCCGGCGCCACAAACATACGAAAACCCTCTCCAACTCTAAAGAACTCACATTTAATATTAAGAATCGAGTTTCTGAACTGCGTTCGGAAGAGCCCTGTACGTTCGTTACTCATATATTCTCAGAACATGATGATTTGGTGGTGGATGATAAGAGTTTGCAGTTTGATCACAAGATTCGACTTTATCAACCTCATACTTGGCATAGGACTATCTCGGGTGCGCAAGATGAAAATTACAGGTTGATCAGAGATTGGATAATCGGAAACTAAGTGATGCTCAGCCCAGACATATACAAGATTTTCAATCTAGCTGAATTTGAAGACGCTCACGAGCGACCGCTTCAACCAGAAGAACTTGACACTATCATATCGAATTTAAGTAATCTTGAGAGTGAATTAAATAAATTGCTCCCGAGATTTAGGGATGTCGCAAGGAACAATGTTGAAGAAATCTACTATTTGGACTTCGATGTGATTTATTCGGCAATTAACTGGATCGGACCATTGGCAAAAGAAGAGAGTTTCGTATCTCGTGATAGCTTTTGGTCATCTCTAGCGATAAATTTGTTATCGACTAAAATGTATGTTTTACCTGGAACCGTATTTGAAATTGTACAATTTGCACGTAAGCAAACGGCATTGCAAAGAAAGATAGAATCATCCCAAATTGCTGAGGTATTTTTACATGAATTTCAAAATAAAAGTGAATTTTCAAAATCCAGAACTTTTTTGGATACTGTTAATACATTAAAAAGAATTCAGTTTGGAGAAAAGACCTATTTTATTTTGAATAAAATTTTCTCTCAAAATGCAATTTTTCATCATTTTTACAAAGGGTATCAATTTGATCGAGATATTTTCCAAAGTGCTTACACATATCTACGGTCGATTTCTTCGCGTCGAGATCAGTATATTAACAATAGAGTTGATGCGATGAATTTTGCAATATGTGCCTATTATAACGAGCTTGACCATCAGCGTCATCATACAATTGTTTCCAACTCCAAGTCTCTTCTTAATTTGCCTGCTCCAGCTGTTAGTAGTGATAATGTAAGCTCATTATTTTATAGTGAGGGAAATCATGTTTCTACTGCGAGGCAAGCTTGTATTTATCACTTAATTCGCCGGATATCCGAGGATGATAATAATGCAGCGGAGTTGATATGTAGAACATGGATTAAAAATGTTAACCTTGTTAAATATAAAATATCTGAGTTGGTTTCCTCTAGCTCTGATCGATCGGTGTTCTCAAACGAAATCGTTAACAATGATCAATTGATAGATACAATGTGGATGTTTGAAAGCCTTCAAAAGGAGTTCTCAAATTTAAGACATAAGCAAAGAAGAGAATTGCATGCGTTTCGAAAAACATATCAATTTTCCGATCATAAAAAATTTATGATTGACATTTCTGATAATATATTTTCGAGTATAAAAAACACTAAATACTATAATATTATTATGAATAATAAATTGACTGATGAGAAGGCGGAAATTTCCGAGTTTACTATTTCTACAGAAACCGGGTTGCAAAAGGCATTTGAAATTTTTTCTAAAGAGCAGGCAGTGAATATCACTGGTGGGGAAAGTGGGTTTCGGATTTGGGGACGCGTGGAAATGCCGATGAAGAAATTTATCGATGATGTGACGCATACTTCAAGAAATATTCGCCATAAATTTTACAATGATATATACAGCCTTGAGGGCCTTACAAGCGAAGATGCGGAAGTCTTTTTCCAAGATGCTAGCTGGCATTTTTTGTCCCGGGAAGGCTGTGCAATAACTTCGCACTTGCCTATGGGTGACCTTCCTGATTTTAAAAAAGTAGTTGCAAAACTCAATTTGACAGCTAACGATTCTCTATATTGTCGCTTCGATTCTCCGATATTCTCCGTATCTTATGATGGTGTTATGGCGGGTGCCTTGACTCAAACGCAGGTGGAATTTGACTTGAGGGATATGTTTGATAATTTCCTCGGACTTAGCTTTCCACTTAGATCTACTGCTGCAGATACAACCATTACAAAATGCTCTGATGCTTCTAATTTAGTTTTTCTGTCGCATGTACCAGCCCAACACTAGACCACGGTAATCGGTAATGATTTCGAATCTTGACCCAGAAATTTGGGAAAAGTGGAAAACGGAATGTAGCGGAAGGCATATCTTTAAGGGATACGCAAGCAAGGCTGCGGGTGCTGAATATATTGCACTTGTTCGTGCTGATGAGCAAAGGCCTTTAGATTGTCTAGCCGAGATCAATGATAATTCCGTCCCTGTTCACGCGTTGGCGATAAAAATTCAGAAGGAAGTGCCAATGTATGTCAATATTTCTGGTAATTCAGACAAGGGGGTATGCGAATTTGATTTTCAGCCGAAAGATCTACCACAGGAGTTCTTCTGCAACGTTTCCTTAGATCAGGTGCATGGCACCCAAGATGGTAATAAATTTGCGGAAGTAGCCATCCCTATATCTCGGGACAATATTAAGCATATAAATGATTGTTGTATTACTGGGAACATTCGGTTTGCATACCAGGAAGGGCCAAATGGAAATCGCGGGCAAAGCACTGCAGATGTTGGAGAATATCGAATACACTTAAGATAGTTTAGAAATCAAGAATTGATTTTGAGGACCCTACTGTCGCAAGGGAATGACTTTTTTAAACGGGTGTAAGGTATCTGCTGACGCAGCGAAACGAACTGGCGTTCGCAAGATGTGTACGGGCGTATTACCCGTACCATCTTGGCAAGGGGGCCCGCTGGCGCGCCCCCGTTGCATCCCCCCGGCGCTTGACCCGGTTCATGCATCGAGCATGCACCTGATCATCCAATCGTATCGCCGATTGATCCCCCGCAAAGGAGAATTCTTTCTCCTCTGCACACCATCGATCAAAGGGATTGTCGCATCCCCTTGAAACCCTCTCGCACCGTTTGGCCCGTTGCATCCCCAGTCATGTGAGCTTCCAGGCTCCCCCGACACCCCCATGGTCAACGCGAGGACGATGCGGGTATCATCGCGAACAGATCAAAGCGATCACGGAATCATTCCTTGTTCAACGGCCGCTTTGCGTTCCCAAGGCGGATGTTCCGCGGCATTCGACTCGGTTCCTGTAAACTGCCGTTCGTTGCGCGATAAACGAAGGTCCATAGAGGGCGGAAAGCGGTCATTCGCTGCGGGTGCAAGCTGAGAAAAAATCGCTTGAAAAGCTGCCATCGATCCGCGTGGGAACCTAATGTGCTAAACCCATTTGCGCATCCTCATTTATAGACGATTTACTTGGCTGCTCAACCAAACTAGCTTCACCCTAGAATTGTATTTTTGGGTGGTAGAATTGAAAAACTTTTGGGATGGAGAGCCGACAGGCAAGAAAGAACTGTTGCGTCTCTTAACGCGCGAGGGAAAGTGGCTGCGCTGGGAGGGTGAGAGGGAAGACCCAGACGACCCCAGCAGGAAACCAAAGGCCGGCTGCAAGGATCAGGTCGATGCGGCCATGTTGGCGGCGTTGCACTCGACTAATGTGGTTGTGCTGTTGGGGTCTGGCGCATCCTTCTCGGCCAAGAACGAAGGCGGGCCGAACGCGCCGGGGATGGGTGATCTATGGCATGCCGTGCGAGACGCCGTTTCGGAAGATAATTTGGTTGACCATAAAGAATTTGACGATCTCGCAAAGAAAATAATGGGTGGCCTACCGGAGAACGACAGCGAGGGAAAGCAGACGGCAGGAGATATCGAAAGCCTGTTGAGCCTCTGCAAAATGCAAATCGAGCTGCTTAGCATTCGGGCAAAAAACGACCCTAAATTCGCTGAAATGCCTTGGTTGAAAGAGCTGATCGAGTTTGTTCGCGTCGCTGAAAACACGATCTTGGGCAAAGTGAATTTCGTAGGTGCGGAAACGGACTTGCCCGCGCACTGGGCATTCTTGAAGAAGTTCGCGCGCCGATCGCCTGAAAAGCCCCGGGTGAAGCTGTTCACAACGAATTATGATCTGTGCATCGAGACGGCGGGGCTCCGCCTAGGTATCGTACTGATTGATGGTTTTTCTCACAGTGCTGAACAGCGGTTCAACCGTGACCACTTCGACCATGAGATCGTGCGGCGAGCCGCATCCGGCACGAAGACCGATTATCTGGACGGCGTGTTTCACCTTTACAAGCTGCACGGCTCAGTCGATTGGCGACGACGGTCCGATGAGGTAGTTATCCGTAGTATCGAAGAGCCCCGCGACTGCCGAAAGCCAGTCCTGATTTATCCGCGTTCTTCCAAATATCAGGAGGCGTTTGAAAGTCCATATCTCGACATGTTTGCGGCCTTGCAGGCAGCGCTTCGAGAACCCGACACGACGCTGATCGTCTCTGGGTTTGGTTTCGCTGATGATCATATCAGCGCCCCGATCTGGTCAGCCATTGAAACGAACCTTTCGCTGCGCCTCGTGCTTTGTGATCGCGGGTTCATAGAACATCAAAAGCTTTTCGATAAAGAGGCGCAGGAAATCGCCCTCGAACTTGGGGGGCAACGCCCCTACCAGAGCAAGATCGCGCGCCTTGTGAAACAGGGCGACACGCGCATCACTATGCTGAATGGTCGTTTCGAAGACCTTGCCGATGCTTTGCCGATGATATCGGGCAAGTCAGATCGCCAGCTTTTGCAGGACCGGCTTGAAAAGTTGCGCGAGGGCGATAGCGCATGACCGAGCTTACCTCCCTGATCGACCCGTCTAAGCGCATTGGAACGGTGACTCGGGTGAGTGCCAGTGCTGTGGAACTCACCTTGCCGAATGCTCTCGCAGCCCTCGGTCGGCGTGGGCTGGCCAAAGGCTCTGTAGGCGATTTCGTGTTTGTCGATTGCGACCGCGCTGCGATCTTAGGTCGGGTAACCGAGGTTGGCATTCCAGACAGACAACGAAATCTCCTTGAACACCAGATCGAAACCGATCCCACTGTAGAGCCGCAAGGGCGCGTGCAGTTATTGGCGACCGTGAGTAAGATCACTCGGAAGGTTACGCGTGGTATTAACACCCAGCCAAGGGTGGGCGACGGGGTCTTTCTCGCAGAAGGCGGGGCGCTGTCTAATTCCATCAAGGATGCCTTGGAAGGTGACTTGAAGGGAGAGCGTGCGCCGTTGCTCGTTGAGTTGGGGTACCTATCCGGGCTGGACGATGCCGCCCTTAGTATTCCGCCTGAAAAATTGTTCGGTCGTCATTGCGGGGTGTTTGGTGCGACTGGCGGGGGGAAGAGCTGGACAGTATCCCGACTCGTCAATGAGATCGTGCGTATCGGTGGGAAGTGCATTCTGTTCGACCCCACAGGAGAGTTCGCTGGAAAGGTGGCCAACGCGCGGGAGTTTGAGTTTTCCAATGACCAAGCCGCTGAAGGACGCCTGGTAAGATTTCCTAGTGAGAAGTTGTCTGAGCTTGATTTGAACGCCTTACTCAGACCAACCGGTCAAAGCCAAGGCCCAACTCTTCGGAGTGCGATAATCAGCTTAAGACTGGCCCGTCTGTTGCTGGCAGACCCGGAGCGATTTCCACAGCAGGCGGTCGATGGCAGCGATGCCTTTCGGGTTGGGGTGCAACACAACAGCCAAACGGTCGGTTTCATTCACCTTGACGCGAACAGAACTATTTCGAAAGCAAACCAGCCGAGGAAACCACTCGGTCGCGCTCAACTGATGCTTGCTGAAGAGTTAGCTGCAGATAACTGTGACTTCGATCTCAAAGTGCTTTCTAATCAAATTGGCAAAGAGTGCCTGTTCCCGGCGAACGCGGATGGTACATTTGGCGGGGTGGATCCGAAGCAAGTAGGCTACAATAATACCTTGGTCATTCGCATCGAGACACTTTTGAACTCACCCGATATGTCATGCTTCTTTTCTCAAGAAGGGGCGGACATATGTGCAGAAATCGAGGCGTTTCTTGATGATCCGCATGCAAGGGCTTTGGTGCTTTCATTCGAAAACGTGAGCTTCAAGCACAATGCACGTGAGCTGCTTCTTAACGCTCTCGGGCGCTACCTACTCAGTATCGCGCGGCAAGGGCGTTTCCGACAAAATCCGCTTGTTTGCCTACTGGATGAAGCTCACCAATTTATTGGCCGATCTGTGGGCGATGAACAGAATGGCGTTAACCTCGATGCCTTTGGCCTTATCGCCAAGGAAGGCAGGAAATACGGGCTGACCACCGTTATCGCGACTCAGCGCCCCAGAGATGTACCGCAGGATGTTCTCAGCCAGCTTGGAACTATGTTTGTTCATCGGCTTACCAATGACCGCGACCGAGAAACTATTGAGAGGGCATGCGGTGACCTTGATCGCAGCGCCGCTGCTTTCATCCCATCGTTGTCACAGGGCGAGGCGATTATCGTTGGCCCAGATCTGCCTGCACCTTTGCCGATCAAGATGAGCAGACCAGAAAAAGGTCAGCAACCAGAAAGCCACGGCCCGAACTATCAGATGTATTGGGGACGTGAGCAAGTCGGGCATGTGGTTGATGAGTAGTTTTAAGATCGCCTGCCGGGGGTATGCTGCCACTGGTTTGTTACTTCGTGCAAAAGCTTGCTCCACAGTGACGGCAACAAAACTCGCTTGCAAATACATCTTGGAGTAGAGAATTGCCCAAGAGATCTGTTTCTCAGAGGATCGGTGATCAGGCCGAACATCTTGCTCAAGGAGTCTTCCTGGACGCACCGAATTGGGTTTGTCGAACTCAGTCGCATGATTTCGGAATTGATCTCGAAGCAGAGCTTATCGACATCACGCAAGGCATCGAAGAACTGTCTGGCGCCCTGGTGAAAATTCAAGTCAAGGGAACGCTAAAGCCCATCTATAGAAACCGTGGTTATTACGTTCGACTGAAAACCGACTATCTGAAGTACGCAAACCAGTTCCGGATCCCGGTTCTCCTTCTATTGGTGAATGTGCGGAGCAACGAAATCTATTATCTGTGGCTGCAAGAATACCTTATCGGAAGAGAGGACATTATCTATGGTGCCAGAAGCGTTCTGCTAAAAGTTCCTGAAGAAAATGAGCTTATGCAATCGCTCCAACACGCCTTACCAGAGATTGCACTCGGTGTGGGCAAGGCCTCTCAGTTTATGGCCGTCCAAAAACTGTTCGAGGTGTTTTCCGCCAAGTATGATTCTAAGGCACTGGGGCTGGCTTCGGACCTGCTAGAGCACCTTGGCGAGGATGGTCACGTCGCGATTTTCAATGGAGCCATCGACAAACTGATCAAGCGAGGTCCCCACCTTTCTCGGGTGGACTCACAAGAATTCGGAAAAGTTCTGGCTGACCTTGCGCGCCGATTTGGCGACAGGTTGGATGTTGAGCAAATCCTGAAGATGGTAGTTAGAGGTGACACCTACTCGCTAGCCGGTCTCGATGGTTTGCTGGGCCTGTATGATGGTTTTCCTGACTATGCGAAGTCGCTTGATTTGGCACGTCGTTTCGACGAGTTGGGACTCTATGAGTTGAGTTGGTATAGTCGATTTCGTGAAGCACATTCCGAATTAGATTCGATGAGTATTTGGCTGAAAATTGCCAACTTAGAAACTGCGTTCGAAACCGGGTCTGGCACTCTTCATATTCCACGAGAAGCCCGCGATTATTGCACCGTGAAGTGGCCAAACCGCGCTGATGCTGTTTATCTTCAATCTCTCCGGATTAAGGAGCCTTAGATCATCAAGCTAGTTGGGTGCAGTCAATGCAAGTTTGGTGTCGCAAAGGGACAATGTTGTGCGCGCCATGACGCTCTGGCCTGCAAAAGAGATTGCTGGTCAGATGCAACGAAAGCCCACTTTATGCCGTAGTCCTGACCTTCCGAAGACTGCAACTTTTGCGCTCGCAGCAAATGGCCGGTTCGACGGGCCGCGCCGTGGCATTGGCAGTATGTGTTCAAGGTCGGCTATGGGCCGGAAGCGCCAGCCTTGCCGGTTTCGGCGAATGACTGGAAATAGCGATTTACTGCCTAAAAGCCGCCAGTCCGCTCCCAGCCCCAATCTGGCTGTTGAATCAAATAGCTGCGGATCAACTTCGCGCCCTTTCTAGTCGCTGATATCGGAGCCGTTCTGTTTCCCGCGCATCCGGGCGGGCTCTCGTGAACCAAACCCGCTTGCCGCGGTTTTGGCCGTTCGGCATCGATCCCTGATGCAGACTGTTCGGTCCGCCTGATTTGTCAGGCGGGCTTTGTCTTTCATGCCGGGTTCCCCGGCATGGCTCCCATCTTTCCAGCTTACATCAAAACCGGGGACGCTTTGGCTGTCAGTCAAATCCTTCCGCCGTAAGGCGCCCGTAAAGCCGGCCCAGGGAACCTGTGCCGGCAAGGGCTTCTAACGGTCTCCCGAGAAGAATTGGACTGATCCCCGGATTTTGATCGAACGTCCGTTTTTGCGCCCGCGGCCCTTTGGTCCGCGGGCAAGTCTTTGCCTCGTTTTTCCGGACGCTCGCCGCTGGGCAAGGGAGCATGCGCGGGGTCTTTTCTTTTTTGAAAGCGCTTCGCGTGAAAGCAACCGAACCCAAGCGAGGCAACCATGATCCGGCTTTACGCACAACCCTACGACATAACGGCCACGGGCTTTTATTTCGAAACCAGCAAGGAATATTCGGCCAAGGCCGAAGCCCTCAAAAACAGCTCCGGCGCTCCGGTCGAGGAATTTGAAATCCAGTTCATCGACGGCGAAACCATCGATGCCGATCTCGCCAAGGCATGGCAGATCAATCAGGCGAACTTCCCCGCCTTTTTAGAGGCTGCGGAAGATTGGGACCGGGATCAGAAAATCCGCTTCATCATCGCGGTGGGCGAATGCGGTCACGACCATGACGAGGCGGCAAGCGATCCGGCCTCTCTCGACCTCATGTACTACGAATTCGGCACCATGCGCGAACTGGCAGAATACTTCGTTGACGAAGGCCTGTTTGGCGCGGAAGTGCCGGAAAACCTGCGCTGCTATCTCGATTATGACGCGATCGCGCGGGACCTCTCCGTCGATTACTCCGAGGTGGAGATCGATGGAACCAACATCATTTTTCATTACTTTTAAAAGGAGAAAATCCCATGAAACTTGACTTTATCGATATCAAAAATCTGAAAATCTCCCCCTCAACGTGCGCAAGCACGGAGAGATCGGCGGCGAGGACCTGATCCCGAGCATCCGCGCCCTTGGCATCTTGCAGCCGCTGCTGGTGCGGCCCAATTGCGAGGGCTTTGAAGTGGTGGCCGGGCAGCGGCGCTACCATGCCTGCACCGAGATTGCCAAAGACACCGGCCTTGAACCAATCCCGTGCCTGATCATGGAAGACGGAGACGATACCAAGGCCGTCGAGGCTTCTCTGGCAGAAAATGTCGAGCGTCTGCCCATGGATGAGATCGACCAATACGAGGCGTTCCGGACCCTTTCCAGTCAGGGAAGGAGTGTGGCTGAAATCGCGGATCATTTTGGGGTGACGGAGCGGCTGGTGCAGCAGCGCCTCGCGCTTGCGGGTCTTCATCCGCCGATCCTCAATGCCTACCGCCGCAAGGAGATCAATGCCACCGATTTGCGCAATCTCACCATGGCCAGCCTGAAACAGCAGAAAACGTGGTGGAAGCGCTACAATTCCAAGGAAGATTACGCGCCCCAAGGTCACGGGCTGCGCAAATGGCTCTTTGGCGGGGATGAAATCCCGGTCTCCAATGCCCTGTTCGATCTCCCCGCCTACAAGGGGGCGATTGTCTCCGATCTCTTTGGCGAAGAGCGGTATTTTGCCGACAGTGCACTCTTCTGGGAGCATCAGGGCAAGGCCATTGCCGACATCATGGAAGACCACCGCGCCGAGGGCTGGCAAACCGTCATCCTGCATGACGTGGGCGAATACTGGCGCAAATGGGATTACGTCAAGGTTCCTAAAGAGGATGGCGGCGAAGTGCACATCACCTGTGCGTCCGATGGGGAAGTGACGATCCATGAAGGCTATCTGGAGGAAAAGGCCTACCGCAAACGTCTAAAGGCCGAAGAAGCAGGAGAAGACAAAGGCCCATCAAAACCCGAGCTGACCAAAGCGATGCAAAACTATCTGGCTTTGCATCGTCACAGCGCGGTGCGAACCGAACTTCTCAAGGATCAGGGCGTTGCGTTGCGGCTATTGGTGGCGCAGTTCATCGCAGGGTCCCATGCCGATCCGCAAAAAGCGGATACGGACGCCATTGCCGAAAGCCTGAAAACCAACAAGGCAGAGGACCCGTTCGAGGCCGAGCGCAAGGAGGTTCGCGCGTTGCTCGGCATGGAAGAGAGCGGGAATACCACGCTTGTGCCACGCAAGGACGATTGGGATCACCGTCCCGATCCGTACCAGCTTTTTGCCAAGCTGCTGAAACTCGACGATGCCGCCGTGATGCGCATCCTGACCTTCGTTGCCGCCGAAACCCTTCCGGCAGGTTCCGCCATGGTGGAAGTGCTCGGCGTTCTGCTCAAGGTGGACATGAAGACGGTCTGGCAACCGGACGATACCTTCTTCGATCTTTTCAAGGACAAGGAAGCGATCAACGCAGCCGTGAAGGTGTGTGCGGGCAAGAACGCAGCCAAGGCGCATGTCACGGCCACCGCCAAGGTGCAGAAGGATGTCATCCGCAAGAGCCTTACAGGAGAGCGCAAGGAAGGAAACCCAGACTGGCAGCCCCGCTATATGGCCTTTCCGATGCAGGGCTACACCAAGCGCAACGGCCTAGTGGCTATAGAGCAGTGGGCGAAGGTCAAAAGCTTGTTTGACGCTGTGTAGCCCCCCAAAACCAGCCCCGCGTGGTGCTCGCACCGCACGGGGCTTCACAGAGGATAAAATCTCTTTATGTCTGGCTGTCCGTGCCATTCCTGAGCGTTTCGATATAGGTCGACAAGGTATGCAGATTTTCGTCAGTGAGCGGTTTTCGTTCCATCAGGCGGTTAATCAGATCGTCCCAGCCCTCTGGAACGATCTCTTCGTGGTGTTTCTGAGCTTCCGGGTTGTCCGGAATTTGCATGACCAGATCAACCAGCGCTTCAGTTACAGCCCATGTCTCTTCCAGCACTTTGAATTTCTCCTCCTCTGTCAGGTCCAGTCCTTCAAGCGTGGGCAGGTATTTTTCCAAATCTTCCCGCATTTCGTCCCTCCGATATTGATGGTGTTAAGTACCGGTTCCCGCTGGTGAGACGCCCGCCTGGCCGATTGGGGATGCGGCGGACGGGCATCTCATAGGAAAAAGGCAGAGTTTCACGACACCAGTTCCAGCCGCCTGAACGCCCGGCTGAGGGTCATGCGGGAAACGCCGTAACGCCGAGCGACATCTGCAGTCTTCTGGCCGCGCTGATGAATGGCGGCATGCGCTCCAAGGACTTTTCGCGGGCACAGCCTGTAGGGCCGTCCGATATGCTTGCCGCGCCGCCGGGCGGCTTCCATCCCGGCGATGGTGTTCTCAATAATGATGTCGCGTTGGAATTCGGCAAAGGCGGAGAACATGTGATAGACGAGCTTGCCGCCGGGCGTGGTGGTGTTAATCGCTTCGGAAATCGAGCAGAAATGAATCCCCTCCTGCTGGAAGCGCACCAGAAGGTCGGAGAGGTGCAGCACGGACCGGCCCAATCGGTCCAGCTTGAACACGACAACGGTATCCCCCGGCTTCAACGCTTTCAGCATCCTGTCGAGACCTGGCCTGCTCGACTTCGCCCCCGACACGCCGTGGTCGGTGAAAATCGGGTGGCAGTTCACGGCCTTGAGCACGTCGAGCTGCATGCGCAGTTTCTGATCGGTGGTGGATACCCGCGCATAGCCTATGCGCCGACCGGGGCATTCGATGTGGGGCCGGATGGTCATGACAACCGCCTTCCGCTGTCGACAAAAGGGAACCCTTTTGCGCGTTTGAGAGGGAGGCAGTTCGCCGATCTGGAGCTAAGTCTAAAATGACGGCTTTGTGCCGTTCTTCGCTGTAATTTTTCCATATTTCTTGTCTAAAATAAAAATAACAAAACCGTTCCCTTATGTTCGGCATAAATCGAGCACTCATTGCAAGTTTAATTGCACTATTTCCCGCGTTCTGCATGCCTTCGTATGCAGAAGAGCGTTTTACGGCGAAAGAGTTTCTGGAATGGAATGAGGTTAGTCGCAGATCGTATATTCAATCATCTCTCATGATGGCGAATATGATTGCCAATGAGAACGACAAGCAGCAATCCCAATGCATTAGCGACTGGTATGCCGAAGATCGCAGGGGCCGGGAACAATACATCTATGACGTGATGGGGAAAGCTCTCGATTTTCATCCAATGGGGGTGATCATTGCCGTCCTTGAAAAGAAATGCGGTCCCTTCAAGTACCAGTGACTTAAGAGCCAAAATCAAACTTGGTGGCAATTAAAGGCTGATCGGGAGCCTGTTCGGTCGAGGCAGTTGGTGCTTCGTGACGCGTGGCTATTGCATGTGTTTCACCAGCCATCTCTTTTACGCGGTCCACGATATCGTCCTGCTCATCACGCAAGGATTGAACCTCGTCTTTTGCAGCCGGATCGTCCCGGCTCTCCAGACAGTCAAGGATTTCCCCGAGACGCAGGCCGTGTTGCTCGCTTTCGCCTTGCAGCTCTTTCAACCGCTCACGGTCTTCGATCAGCGATAGATATGTTTCAGGTGGTGGGGTGTCAGTCCAGTCAATTCCCTCGGCAAGGGCCGGATCGACCAGTTCCATGTCGGTCGTATACGCCTTGCCATCCTTGCCCATAAACGCCTTACGCCCATCGGGCAGGGTCACGGCCTTGTCGAGCACCTGATTAATCCGGGTCTCGACGGTCTTCATTGCGCGGGCAATGTGGTCCTGGAGGTCCGTCACTGCTACTTGCGCCTGACGGTTTTCGCTGACAGTTGCCTTGTAAAGCTGCGCATATTCGGGATCGCTCAGAAGCAGGATGTCCAAAGCCGAAAGGGCACTGGAATGCTTATTACCGGACCGCCCGTTTCCACGGGCGGCGTCCCGCGCTTCGGGGCTGAGAAAACGCTTCATCCGGCCATTGTCATAGCCGCCGATTTCGGCATTGAGATCGGCGATATCCTGCTGGCGCGCTCTTTCGTTCTGCGCTCGAACAATTTCGTTAAATTCCCCCAAATAATCTGCCATAAGAAAAATTCTTTAATTATTATAATGCTTTAAAATACACCTCCATTATACCATTTCTGGAGATTGAATTGCAAATTGGCATGACTATCGATATCTTTGGCAAAGTTTGTCAAAATATGCCATAATGGACTCGTAGGAGGTGCTTGTTATGGCAACCATGAATGTTTCTCTGCCCGATCCCATGAAGGAATGGGTCGAATCCCGGCTTGAGACCGGGCAATACAGCAATGCAAGCGACTATGTGCGCGACCTGATCCGGCACGATCAGGAGCGGGTTTCCAAGATCGCGGAAATGCAAAGGCTGGTCGATGAAGGCCTTGAAAGCGGGATCGGCACGCGCGGCATGGATGAGCTTCTGGACGCGGCCCGCAAAAAAGCCGGTGTCAGCGCAACAGGCAATGACCTATAGGCTCACCGGCAAGGCCGAAGACGATTTTATCTCAATTTACGTTACCGGGGTTCGGGATTTTGGCGTCGCTCAAGCAGAACGTTACCAGCGCGATCTGATCGAGACTTTCGAAACTCTATCCGACAATCCCCGACTTGCCCGTGCGCGGCAGGAACTTCGTCCCCCGATGCGGGTTCATCCGCACGGCTCTCATCTCATTCTTTATCGCATTGAGGAGAACGGAGACATTCTGATCGTCCGTATTCGCCATGCGCGTGAGGACTGGATTCCAGATCCGCAAGGGTGAGGGCCGTTCAATCGGCGGGGTGTCTGATCTCGGAAGATGTGACCATCAGATCTTCGATGGCCCCTTGAGCCTTAGCCAGATCGGAATGGAACCAGGTGATTGATCCCTCGCCCGTCGAAAGTGTGCGGGAATGAATATAAAGCGTTCCAAACGGCCATGCGGCCATAGGGAGCGTTAATGCCAGTCCGGCGAGAACCGCCTGTTCGTGCCAATAAAGCAGATCGGCATTGAACAGACCGAAAGCACCTATGAGAGCGCCGATCCCTGCTCCCATCAGAAACAGGGGGCGTTTCAGGATCAGGTTCTCGATATGGGAGAGCTTGTAGCGCCGTCCCCGGAACCGCAGCATCGTCTCGGTCACCGAAAGCGGGCCGGATTGGAATTTCGGGGTGAGTGTGGTCATTGAGCTCCTCCTTCAAGAGTGTTTCGGTCCGCCGCAGCGCGGCGAGGCGACAAGACGGGTGGAAAGCTGGTCGAGACGCTGGATGTTGGCAGGGCGCCAGATACGGAAACTTGCTGAAAACAAGCCAAGGGACACCCGGTCTTCCAAGGCCTCGGCAATGACGCAGCCGCAATAATCTCCGGTGACAGGAATAACCGGGCCGGAGTGTCCGAAACGCTCTTGCAGGGCTTTGCGGGTTTCCAGTTCCGACAGAGCGGTCATGGCACCTGAAAGGTCCTTGCCGAACGCGCGGTTAAAATCCTCACCGAAGAACTGGCCGAGGAGCGCGCCGGTCAGAGCGTTCATCTGATCTTGCTCAGAGCGCTGTTGCTGACGGGCCCGGTCAATTTCGTCCTGCCATTGCTGAACGGCGGTCGTCTTGGCGTTTTCGACCGTTGCGTTGCATTGCGGGCGCCAGGTTTTGTCCGCAAGGCGTGGGGCGATGAAATCCGGGCCGATGACAAAAACATTAGCGCCGGTCCAGAGCATGGCGGCGATCACCACCGGGGCAATCGCATCGATGAAGGGAATGTCCCTGATCATGGACAACATGAGGGTATCTCCATTGTTTAGTTGAAAGGGATTTGAGGGGGGGGGCAGTCGGGACAGGCCGCGTCCGCTCAGGCTTCACGCTCCCGCTTCCCGCTGAGACGAGGGCGGCGGTTCGGTTGGCTTTTCTGTGGCTGGATTGGGTTCCCGCCCGTAATCCGGCTTCGAAACCGGCAATGGGTGCCCATCAGAGATAACGCACTGTTACGCGTGAGATTGAAGGTCTTCAGGGCTTTTGTGGAAAATGTGGGAACGCTCAAGATACCCGTGCCGTCCACATTGGCCAGCACCAGCTTTTCGGTGACCTCGCCGCTGTCCGCCTCGGTGCTGATGTAACACCACTCTGCCTCAATGACAGGATTAGAGGTTGAGGCATATTGCGTGCCCGTCACAACCGGGAAGGAGCTATAGCGAACGGTGGTGAAGAGCGTATAGGCGACAACCTCATCCTTCCGGTGCGAGTTTTCCGCGATGGGCGGCGGCGTTGCGGGTTTGCGAAGGTCAGGGAAAAAATCTCCGGTCGAAAACCCTGCCGCGTTCAGTATGGAGAAGGCGACCAGAAACAGGCTGAAGCCGAGAACGGCAACGATGGCCGTTCCCCAGGTCAGATTTGAAAACACCCGTTTCATTGGCCGCCTCCAATGCGCAACGGGGCACCGCGTTTGCGGTCCAGGCGATTAAGCTCGTCGTGGATGCGTTCAACCTCGCCAAGGGTGGTCGTGCTCGTCGGCTTACCCTGACGGTTCAGATCCCGGACGCGCAGCATGAGGAAAGCGAGGAGCACCAGCGGCAGAAGATCGATTGCAACCGCCGTGGCAATTGCCGGTATGAGCGAGCGCCAGTAGACAAGCACACCGAGCATGGCATTGGGACGGCTGTTGGAGACGGTCTCGACCGTGCGCGATACGAGACCGGCTGCCGTGTCAGCAATGGCGTTTGCCTGCTCCTGAACACCGGCAAGGATGTTGCCGATAGCTTCCTTCTGGGCCTTCGTGCGGACCGAGGCCGGGATCACGATCCCCGCGGTCAGGGCCGCCATGTCTTGCCGGACCTGATCTGCCACTGACTGGCTGCCGAGACCGGCAATTACCGCGTTGACGCAATCGACGGACCCTGCCGCCTTTTGCTCCAGGTCCGTGCCCCCGTTTTCCAGGGTGCCGCGCAAGTTGCCAAGACACAATTGGCCATCGGCGCCAAGCGCGGATACATCATCTCCGGCTTTTGCCACCATGGATGCCCTGGCATCGATCTTGGCTGTGATTTGGCGCAGCAGCTTGGAGACGGCGCCTTTGCCCGGCGAGCCGGAGATCGCGCCACTTTGCTCCTCGCTTGCGGCCAAGCTTTCAATGTTGGCGGCAAAGGCGGTCAGTTGGCCGGACAGCCCCTTGAACTTGCCGCCCTCGCCAATGGCTTCGTTGAGCCGGGTTTCCGCTTGAACGGTTCGGTCCTTCAGGGCCAGGAGCTGGACTTCCGACTGGGCAAGGGCCACCAGATTCCAATAGGCGGAGATCGACAGCACGATTGCGATGCCGCTTGCGACCGTCACCCAGCCAATGGCCCGAATGACGGGGTTGTCGAGCGTCGGCAGAACGTCGAAAGCGACCTTCCAGAACATGTAGAGGGCGACGAAGACCCCGACCGAGGTCAGCGCACATAGCGACAGATGCCACCAGTCGCCGCCGACGATACTGCTAAAGCCCGCAAAGTTCAGGACCGCACTGATCAGGGCCAGGATCATCAGCGGCGCGGCAAATTGCGAAGGGTTCATGGCGAACCTCCTTTCAGGGGTTGATGAAATCGGAGAGGGTGATGGGATGCGTTGTGAAAACCGGACAACGGCGTCCAAACCCGTTGCGGTTGTTGGCTTGCCGCCAACCGTGAAGCGCACTGAAATAGACGCAATCGTAGCGGGTTTTTGGACTTCCCCGGTCGTAGCTGTAGGAAATGAGCATGGCCGGTGAGCCGATGAGAAACAGCGCGGTGAAACCGATCACCGGAACCAGCAAAACTCTTGAAAGGCTGCGGGTGAACGGATTGCCGGACGTGCCCGCGAATATGGGAAGAGTGTTCGCAGGCCTTGGCCTGCGCAAAAAACGGCGCATGGATGCCTCCGTCAGCTTAGGTTAGAGCTTGAAGGTGATGGGGAGATCGTTAAGCGGCGGCGCACCGGGAACGGTACCGGCCTGATGTACCCAGGGCTCGATCATGCGATAGGATACGAGGTCGAGAAACTGGGGCGCTTGCTGCTTGAAGAACAAGACTGCTTTGAAGTCGGCAAGCTGGAGAAAATCGTCCGGACGGCGCAGGTCTATGGCCTTCTCGCTGACGCTAAGGGAAAATCTGTCTGCGTAATTGCGAATTCCGCCGTCTGGCAAGTTGTAGTTTTCGGTGACGACGGCGCGTTTTCCAGCGCGCTTGGAGTATTCCTCCGCGTCCTTTACCGAGCGGATCGACCAGGCCATGATCACTTCAGACTGGGTGGTAAACGCGCTGGCTTCGTCGCCGTAGCGGGACTGATAGCTCATGGTGTCCTGGACGTACGAGATGAGCTGGGCGCCTCGCGATCTTCCGATGAACAATGCCGGAAGCACGGAGGGGATGGGACCTTTCGAGAGGTTTGCGAATTCATCCAGCAGGAACGTTACGCGTGGCTCGAAACTGTCCGCGTCGATGGCCATATCCATCAGGACTTCGATCACCGCCCCGGCATAGCTGCCGTGGGTCTCGCTCTTGCCCGGATCGGTGACGATGAACACGGTCATCGGCTTTTTCTTGATATCCGCCGGGTCAAAATCGGAATATTCGGTCCTCTGACCGAGTACGGACCCCTTGTCGTAGAGTGCGAGGGCGTTTTCGATCTCGGTGAGGATCGCTTCGGCGGTTTTCGGCGCACGCTTCAACCGGCCCAGGAACCGCTTGGCCGTATCGGCAATCGAGCCCTCGTAGCGCTCGCACCGGCTCATCTCCAGAAGGAAACTCTCCAGTGCCTCATCGGAACCGCAGAGCCTGGTTCGAAGGGCCGGAAGATTGCAGATGAGTTCCCCGGTTTCCGCTTCCAGACATGCGGCATAGCTCATACATCCAGCCAGGAGGCTTTGGGCGCTATCTCGAAAGAACTTGTTCTCGCCAGAAGCCCCCGGCGGTTCGGGAATGCGCAGCAGTGCTATCTTCCGCGCCTTGTCGAGAAGCTCTGGGCTGTTTTGGTCCGCGTAACGGACCAGATGACCGATCTCGTTGAAATCGTGTGTCGAAAGGCCGGAGCCTTTGGTGAGGCGAAACGGATCGATGATGATCACGTCCTGGCCGATATTCATGCGGTGCCGGGCCGCCAGATAGACCAGTTCCGGCCCCTTGGCGGTGACGACGAGGTTGCGATCCTTGCCAAGTGCGAAACACGCCAGAGCCGCACTCGACTCCGTTTTGCCAGCGTTTGTTGCGGCCCGGATACTGATATGCCCCGGCCCATCGTAAAACAGCATCCGGCCATCGACGGCCCCAAGCGGAAACCCCTGGCCATCCGGATTGGAGATCATGAGACCGGCAACGACAAGATCGTTGACGGTAGGAACATGCGTGCTGCCCTCGATCCCAAGTGGCATGCGCATGGCAAGAACCACTCTTGCGGCCCTCCAATCCCGGTAGAGCATCTGTGCGGTCTTGAAGGCACCGACACCAAGCAAGGCAAGAGGAAGCCATTGAATAATCGGTGGCAGGTGCATGTTGACCGTGAGCCGATAGCCCAGGAAGGTCAGAAAGGTAAGGACCGCCGCCTTCGCGGCGCTCGGGTCTTGCCGCCCGGCCATCAGTCGCCGTGTTCCCGATCATGGGTTCCGTGATCCGGGCTGCTTTGCGTGGGCTCCGTGGACTGGATAGGCTGAGACGATGTGTGATTGCGCTCCTGGCCCGTGCGTTCCCGCGCGCTCCGGTCCCGTTCCAGAAGCTGGTCGAGCTGCATCTGATGACGCTCGTTTAGGAAGTTCAGCTCGTTCTCGTCGTGGGACTGGATCAACCGTTTGGCATGGTCCTCAATAGCCCGCAGTTCCTTTGCCCGATCGGGGACGACGCCCTTCGGATGCGGGGCCGGATTGCGGTGCTGGCTTCTTAAGAGGTCGCGCTCCTTCTTGATCTCCCGGTAGGGCCGCGTGCGCTGCTGCGTCTTGCGCATCTTGTCCAGTTCGGCCTCATTATGTTGGGCGAGTTGCTCGTATTCCTGCTGTGCGCCGGGGGAGAGCTGGGCGATCTCCGCCCGGCGGCCATCGGCCTCCCTAAAGGCTTCAGTTACTTTCCCTTTTTCCGGGAAACTGGACGGATTCTGGCCATAGGTGGTATCATTGGACATTGCTAACTCCATGTTTTTTAGGAAGGAATTTGAAGATGACGGATCATCGAAGCCCGGATGGGCAAAGCCGTGCTGGCGGCGCAGGTGCAAAGCACGGAACCGAAGGTCGTTATGACGATCTGGTGCTGGCCGATATCGAACAGGCTCTCACCGCCTGGGGTGTCAATTACGGATTGCTTGGCAACGATCTGGGACTGATGGTGATGAAGGCGCTGGCGACGCACCAATACGCCACGCTGACCCCGGAAGAGATCGCCCGCTTCAATCGGCAGGTCGGCGCGATCCTGCTGGACCAGGCCGAGCTTCTGGACGCGCATGAAGCGGCCCGGAACAGGTTACCGAATTAGATTGGAAGAGAGCTTGATTGCAGGAGGGTGACGCGCGGCGACAGGGCCGCCGCGCCATCAGGCGTTGGGAAAAGACCTGTCTCAGGTCAGCAGAGCCCGCTTGGGAAATGGCAGGACCTTCTCGGTCCATCCGGTCAGGAAGGCCTTGGCCTCTTGAAGGGCCACATCCGGCTCGCCGATCATGCGGCGGTAGCGGATGAAGGCTTCGCCTTCTTCGTTAAATTCCGCCGAAGAGAAAAGGTGGCGATCAGGCCAACGCCCTGAGAGATAGGTCTGCCCCGGCTCGACTTCAAGCAGGAAGCCGAGTTTTACGAAGGAGCGCTTGCTGGCTTCGTTCAAGGACCCATCAGGCATCTGCCGGATCGCGGCATCGATTTCCTTCGGCGGAACAAGATGCATCATGGCGTCGTGGCAAAGCCCCACGCTGCCCATGGCGGTAGCCAATTGCATGCCGCCATACTCCGGCAGGACCGCCGCCGCGCGGAACCACAGAGCGTTCTCCTCGTCCCGGTTGAACTGCATGGTGCCGATGGTCAGATCGTCGTGCCTGACGGTCACCATCATCACGTCCCGCTCGATCATATCGCTGGGACGAAACTCCCAGAGATACTTTTGGCCGGGTTCGGTGTTCAGAACCCTCTCGAACACCCTCAGGCCCTTGACGGCTTCCTCAAGGCTGTCCACGTCCCGGATAGGATCGAAGCTGTCAATCCTCAGGCCGGAGTGCCGGTTCTTTACGGTCAGGACGCTTGTTGAAAAGCGTCCCATATCATTGGTGATTGGGTTGGTCATGATTGGTCTTCCTCACATGTTAGAAGTGTCGGTGTCGTCGGTGGTGGCCTGGGAAAAATGGGCTTCCGCCTGCTCGCGAGCAGCTTGCCGCTCGGCTTCGTCGGTGGCGGCGAACACAGTCCGCAGTTGGTCGATGGGGAGAGCGAGCAGCAGGGTGTTGCCGCTGAGCCGGAAGGGCACGGCCAGTTCGCCAGTCGCCACGACATCGGAGGCAGCACCTGCTTCCGCCTCGACGCGGTTGAGGCACATGCTGCACAGCTTGGTGTGGAAGGTTTGGAAATCGTCTGAGTTCGACATAGCAGTCAGCTCCTTTCTTCGAGATGAGCTGACGGTGCCATGGGGTATTCCGCGAGTAATCCAGATCGATCTGGAAAAGCATCTGGATGATCTGGAATGGCGTCTGGATTGTCTGGGGAGATAGCAGAAATAAGTATTTATACGTATTTTTCTTGTATTTTACGTATTTGTTATGTTATTAAGTTACGTATGAATAATAACGATATTGAAGAAATACTTTTTAGTTATACGAAAGCGTTCAAGTTTAAGGACAGTGGGCAAATCAAGAGCAAGTTCACCTATGCAGCCAAGCCTGGTGCTCATGGCGTCGATCTATCGCGCGCGTTCGATAACTTGCACAGCTTCGACGACCAACCGGCAATCGTGCATTATGATCGGCAGGGGAATGTGATTGAAATGCAATGGAGGGACCAAAACCGTCCCCATAGGTTAAACGGCCCGGCAGTGCTCAAGTTCACACCGGGGAAGAAATACCCGCATCTTGAATGCTGGTATCAAGACGAAAATTTACATCGTATTGGCGCCGCTTCTCTCATCCGCCGTGATCCCGACAGCGGGGAAATCCTCGAAGCCTTATATTATATAAATGGCAAGAAACTGAACAAAGCTGAAACCCGTAAAAATTTGAATGCTGCAGTTGATTTAGCTCCGAAGATGTAACAACCTAAGGCTGATTGTGATCAGTGTCTTGGGGAGCCCCTTTATGACAGGTGGGGGAGTTTCGTTTACCGAATTTAGAAAAGAGATTAAGCGTCAAATTTACAGAAATGACTGCGAAACAGATTTCAAGATCGCAGTCGGCACCCAAGCGATGGCACTTGGTTGCCGAAAGGGAAATTGGAAGTATTGGTTGAAAAAAGCCCCATTCTCAAAGGAAGATAAGGAGAGATTTGGGAAAAAAATCGATAGCCCTTGGATTTCCGATCTGAAATCCAAGGGGAGCGGAGATCCCGATCTTGCAATTGCAATTTATTTTCGTCTGCATTGCCATACGGACGATCTCTCATTTGCGAATAACGTCGACCGGGTCGTTTTTGCCAAAGGTGATGTAGACGATGCCGAAGAAGCAGGCGGCAAGGTCGAAAAGACAATTTTTGAGCAGGAAACCGGACAACGGGTCTTTGTCGAAAGGCCGAGTGAGAGGACAGACCACAGCGAAACTTTCGCTCAGATCGTTGATCGCCTAGAAAATATTGCGCGAAATACGACGCCTTCTCCGTCCGAACACCCACCCGCTGCTCGTGAAAGCGATCCGGCGACGGATGATAAAGGAGAAACTGTCTGCCTGGAAATCCCTCAGCCTAAACTCAGTCTTCGAACCGCCGACCGCCGTTTCCACTATTCCCAGACCCAGATCGATGTTCTAGGGCGCCAGGCTGAACAAGCAGAGTTGAAGGCATTCTTGGAGTGCGAAAAAAGATTCTGCTGGTTCCAGATTGCCGGTGCTGGCGGCCAAGGAAAAAGCCGCCTCGCATATGATCTTGCCAAGTCATGCGGAGCGGACTGGAAAGCGGGGTTTATCAATGCGGGCGATCTGAATGCCTTCAGCGCGCATTGGGAGCACTGGCAGCCCAACAAGCCGACGCTGATCATCGTCGATTATGTCTGGGCTGCATTGGAACCACTGAAAGCTGCGTTACAAACGCTTGGAAGGCGTGACGATCTCGATCACTCGGTCCGCTTGTTAATAGTAGAGCGGCAACGCTGGGACCGGGGCGGGGTGAGGAAGAACAAATATCGCGACGGGGAGGACTTTAACCTGGAGATTTCGGCAGGCGAAGGCCGTGCCGAATGGTTCCTGGCCCTCTTCGAAAATGAGGGGGAAGAAGAACGTCTGTCGCAAACCTGTTTTTCAAAACGGGTAAGGGAGCTGACGAACCTCTCCTCCGATGATCTCGTGAAGGTTGTACGCCAGGTGGCCAATTTGGAGCATGGTTCCATTTCTCTGGGCGACGGCAAAATCAAAGAACATCTGGAGCGGATCGACAGGTCGGGCCGCCCCCTCTTTGCCCACCTGCTAGGAGTGGCCCTAGCTGAAGGGGCGTTTAAGGAAGGTTGGACGCGAGATGATTTACTCCGAGAGACCATCAAGCGCGATCAGATGCACCGTTGGAAGGCCGCATTCGAAGATCATCCCTCCAAACTTGGATATCCGGGCATAGGAGAGAACACCCTACCGATGCGGCTTGCCACATTGGCGACGATGATCGACGGATTGGATTGCGGTGCGCTGGTCGAGCATCCCGGGTGGGACGATGTCAATGAATCCGCTGTCCTGGCTGCCACTGTGTTGAACGATGGACCGCGTGGCGAGAGGGTCTCCGTTGCAAGCGCGGTTCCGTCGTTGCAGCCGGACATTTTGGGGGAATGGTTTGTCCTGGAAAGCCTGAGCGGCTTTATCCATCTGGCGAGGTTTGCGGGTCTGGCTTGGCAACTAGCTCCGAAACAGATGGCGGCTTTTTTAGAACGGTGTGCACGGGACTTTCCGGAGCACCAAAAAACGTTTGAATTGTTGGATCATTGGCCTGAGCAGGAAGCTGCGCAAAAAGCCTATGCGTTCGTATCGTCAGCAGTGCTCGGCGCTTTGGGAATAAGAGAAGGCAAGGTTTATCCAGAAACGCTTTTTACGGCACTGGAATTGGGGAAGTCACTGCAGGACGGTCCAGCGATTGGCGCAATCGCCTACTGCCACTACGCGGGCGTGAATTTTGAAAAAGATGAAAAGATTGCCTTCGATCTATGGCAGGAGGCAGCGTTGCTCGGTCATTCTGGTTCACAGAAAAATTTGGGTATTTGCTACAGTCAAGGAATTGGAACTGAAACAAATTTGGTTGAGGCGCTTGAGTGGTGGCGCAAGGCGGCGGATGCCGGGGACGGCAGTGCCATGTTGGCTCTCGGCGTGGCCTATAACAGCGGCGATGGCGTTGAACGGGACCGGGCGCAGGCGCTTGAGTGGTGGCGCAAGGCGGCGGATGCCGGGGACGGCAGTGCCATGTTCGCTCTCGGCGTGGCCTATGACAGCGGCGATGGCGTTGAACGGGACCGGGCGCAGGCGCTTGAGTGGTGGCGCAAGGCGGCGGATGCCGGGGACGGCCGTGCCATGTTCGCTCTCGGCGTGGCCTATGAGACCGGCGATGGCGTTGAACGGGACCGGGCGCAGGCGTTTGAGTGGTGGCGCAAGGCGGCGGATGCCGGGGACGGCAGTGCCATGTTCGCTCTCGGCGTGGCCTATAACAGCGGCGATGGCGTTGAACAGGACCGGGCGCAGGCGCTTGAGTGGTACCGTAAGGCGGCGGATGCCGGGAACGGTAGTGCCATGTTCGCTCTCGGCGTGGCCTATGACAGTGGCGATGGCGTTGAACGGGACCGGGCGCAGCCGCTTGAGTGGTGGCGCAAGGCGGCGGATGCCGGGGACGGCCGTGCCATGTTCGTTCTCGGCGTGGCCTATGACAGTGGCGATGGCGTTGAACGGGACCGGGCGCAGGCGCTTGAGTGGTGGCGCAAGGCGGCGGATGCCGGGGACGGCCGTGCCATGTTCGCTCTCGGCGTGGCCTATGAGACCGGCGATGGCGTTGAACGGGACCGGGCGCAGGCGTTTGAGTGGTGGCGCAAGGCGGCGGATGCCGGGGACGGCAGTGCCATGTTCGCTCTCGGCGTGGCCTATAACAGCGGCGATGGCGTTGAACGGGACCGGGCGCAGGCGTTTGAGTGGTACCGTAAGGCGGCGGATGCCGGGGACGGCCGTGCCATGTTCAACCTCGGCGTGGCCTATAACAGCGGCGATGGCGTTGAACGGGACCGGGCGCAGGCGCTTGAGTGGTACCGTAAGGCGGCGGATGCCGGGGACGGCCGTGCCATGTTCGCTCTCGGCGTGGCCTATGACAGCGGCGATGGCGTTGAACGGGACCGGGCGCAGGCGCTTGAGTGGTACCGTAAGGCGGCGGATGCCGGGGACGGCCGTGCCATGTTCGCTCTCGGCGTGGCCTATAACACCGGCGATGGCGTTGAACAGGACCGGGCGCAGGCGTTTGAGTGGTACCGTAAGGCGGCGGATGCCGGGGACGGCCGTGCCATGTTCGCTCTCGGCGTGGCCTATGACAGCGGCGATGGCGTTGAACAGGACCGGGCGCAGGCGCTTGAGTGGTACCGTAAGGCGGCGGATGCCGGGGACGGCCGTGCCATGTTCAACCTCGGCGTGGCCTATAACAGCGGCGATGGCGTTGAACAGGACCGGGCGCAGGCGCTTGAGTGGTACCGTAAGGCGGCGGATGCCGGGAACGGTAGTGCCATGTTCGCTCTCGGCGTGGCCTATGACAGCGGCGATGGCGTTGAACAGGACCGGGCGCAGGCGCTTGAGTGGTACCGTAAGGCGGCGGATGCCGGGAACGGTAGTGCCATGTTGGCTCTCGGCGTGGCCTATAACACCGGCGATGGCGTTGAACGGGACCGGGCGCAGGCGCTTGAGTGGTGGCGCAAGGCGGCGGATGCCGGGGACGGCCGTGCCATGTTCGCTCTCGGCGTGGCCTATGACAGCGGCGATGGCGTTGAACAGGACCGGGCGCAGGCGTTTGAGTGGTGGCGCAAGGCGGCGGATGCCGGGGACGGTAGTGCCATGTTCGCTCTCGGCGTAGCCTATGACAGCGGCGATGGCGTTGAACAGGACCGGGCGCAGGCGCTTGAGTGGTGGCGCAAGGCGGCGGATGCCGGGAACGGTAGTGCCATGTTCAACCTCGGCGTGGCCTATAACACCGGCGATGGCGTTGAACAGGACCGGGCGCAGGCGCTTGAGTGGTACCGTAAGGCGGCGGATGCCGGGGACGGCCGTGCCATGTTCAACCTCGGCGTGGCCTATAACACCGGCGATGGCGTTGAACAGGACCGGGCGCAGGCGCTTGAGTGGTACCGTAAGGCGGCGGATGCCGGGAACGGTAGTGCCATGTTCGCTCTCGGCGTGGCCTATGACAGCGGCGATGGCGTTGAACAGGACCGGGCGCAGGCGCTTGAGTGGTGGCGCAAGGCGGCGGATGCCGGGAACGGTAGTGCCATGTTCGTTCTCGGCGTGGCCTATGAGACCGGCGATGACGTTGAACAGGACCGGGCGCAGGCGCTTGAGTGGTGGCGCAAGGCGGCGGATGCCGGGGACGGCCGTGCCATGTTCGCTCTCGGCGTGGCCTATGACAGCGGCGATGGCGTTGAACAGGACCGGGCGCAGGCGTTTGAGTGGTGGCGCAAGGCGGCGGATGCCGGGGACGGCCGTGCCATGTTCGTTCTCGGCGTGGCCTATGACAGTGGCGATGGCGTTGAACGGGACCGGGCGCAGGCGCTTGAGTGGTACCGTAAGGCGGCGGATGCCGGGAACGGTAGTGCCATGTTGGCTCTCGGCGTGGCCTATAACACCGGCGATGGCGTTGAACGGGACCGGGCGCAGGCGCTTGAGTGGTGGCGCAAGGCGGCGGATGCCGGGGACGGCCGTGCCATGTTCGCTCTCGGCGTGGCCTATGACAGCGGCGATGGCGTTGAACAGGACCGGGCGCAGGCGCTTGAGTGGTGGCGCAAGGCGGCGGATGCCGGGAACGGTAGTGCCATGTTCAACCTCGGCGTGGCCTATAACACCGGCGATGGCGTTGAACAGGACCGGGCGCAGGCGCTTGAGTGGTACCGTAAGGCGGCGGATGCCGGGGACGGCCGTGCCATGTTCAACCTCGGCGTGGCCTATAACACCGGCGATGGCGTTGAACGGGACCGGGCGCAGGCGCTTGAGTGGTGGCGCAAGGCGGCGGATGCCGGGAACGGTAGTGCCATGTTCGTTCTCGGCGTGGCCTATGGGACCGGCGATGACGTTGAACAGGACCGGGCGCAGGCGCTTGAGTGGTGGCGCAAGGCGGCGGATGCCGGGGACGGCCGTGCCATGTTCGCTCTCGGCGTGGCCTATGAGACCGGCGATGGCGTTGAACAGGACCGGGCGCAGGCGCTTGAGTGGTGGCGCAAGGCGGCGGATGCCGGGGACACCAGACGGCTGCTTTGGAAAGCCTGTAATCTGGGTCAACTGGGCGCAGTCAAAATTGCGTTAAAATATGGCGCTGATATCAACTGGATCGGAGAAGACGGATTTTCTCCGATCCACATGGCATGCGGACATGCTCACTTGGATATTATTCGGCACTTGCTCACCTTGCCGCGTCTCGATCTGAATGCCCAAAAACTGCCTGCCGGATTTACACCGCTGATGCTGGCTTCTGAAATGGATCGGACAGAGGTCGTGCAGCTTCTTATAGACGATGGCCGATGCAATCTCGACCTCAAGAGTTTGCGGGACAAACTTACGGCCTTGGACTATGCAATTGCCGCAGAAAATACTGATCTCGCAGACATTCTCCGCACTGCCGGGGCTAAACGAGCTGAAGAGCTTTAATCTGGTTCCAACTCGTTCTCATGTGCGATGATGTTCTGATGGGCTTCCTGCATTTGGGATGTCTGCTTTGATGTAGATTTTTGAAAGATGTGGGGCTGTGCCGCCCGGATATTGCTGGACTTCTGGCCCAACGTTACCAACGCTTTTTGCTTATGTTCTTCCTGTGCGGTGATTTGACGGTTGAGCCCTGAGAGTTCCTGCCGATGTTTGTTTCGAAGCAGGTCAGCCTCATTCCCATCGTGCAATCGCGTCTGCTCGGCTTCAAGGCGAAGTTGCCGTTCGATTTCCCGTCGTTTGCCGGTCATCCAATCCCATAGGCCGCGCAAGCCCTTCCGAAACCTCAGCGCTCGTTCAAGGGTTTCTTGCTCGCGGCGGACTTGTTGTTTGGTCTCCAGGTCGGCGCGCTCCTGACGTTGCCGGGCGAGGATGCGGGTTTTGTGTTTCTTTAACTCGCGGATTTTGGCTTCATGCTCCGCCTGAATCTGTTGCCAATGCACTTGCTGCTTTGCCGTGAGCTGCTGCTCGATGATCAGCCGAGCCTCTTCCAGAGAGGGAACCGTGTCCGGGTCACTGATGCGCTGACGCAGTTCTTTGGTTTTCAAATCGCACCAGCGGCTGAGCGAATAGATCGTATCCGGCGCACTCCAGTGGATCGCGACATAGCCGCGCCGATCCCCCTTGCAGAATTGAAAGCCGTTTTCCTGCAAGGCGGCCATCAGTGAGATTTGGCTGTCGGACTGCTGCCAACAGTCTTTGAGCACTTGTTTGACTTCCTTGGGGGCGCGCTTGCTGCGCAAGGCGACCTGATACTCCTCCAGCGAATAATTTTCCGGATCGGAGAAGGCCCGGTCTTTAAAGCCGTTTGGCAGCGTCCAGCCATGCTTAAGGAACAATTCCCTTGAGACATTGTTCAATCGCTCCTTGAAATAAGGAAGATTGATCGCCTTCATTTCAGCAGTGTCAACGCGCGAAAAGGCGACATGGTAGTGCAGCCGCGCGTTTTTTTGATGCAGGATCACGATCTTTGGCTGGCCCGCCAGCCCCAGGCGCGCCGCCGCCTTTTCAATTGCGGCATCGAAATCCGCTGTCGAAACATTTGCGTCCTTCGGTGGGGAAAGAGACAAGCTGAAAATGAACTGCTTCGCCTTGGTTCCCTTGGCAACGGCATGCATTTCCCGGAAGGCTTCATGCACGTCCGTCGACATGAAACCCTCGACAGACCGAACTTCGACATGCTCGTTGTCGTGCTCATTCATCAGATGATTGGCAAGGTTCAGAGCACCTCCGCGCTGATTTCCCTTGAGGATCATTCGTTGCCCTCCGGCTTAAAGCCCAAGGCACGTAAAAGTAGGTCCCGGATTTCAAGAACGTGGGAACAGCCATCTTGAATGTCTGCCAGCACATCCGGGGTGAGCGGCAGAACGCCGATGCGTGCGGCTTCGGCAAGGTCTCTCATGGACGCGGCAATGTCCGATTTTCCCAACAATCCCAGAATCTGGGCGAGCTGCTGCTCGCGGGTTTGCTTTGACACACGAGGCTGTTCGACGGTGGCGTCATCCGAACCGCTTTCACAGAACAAACGACCTCGAATGTAGCTGCTGAGCGATTGACCTTGAGCGAATTGTTCCAGAAGGCTACGTTCTTCCGATGTTAGGCGCAGGGAAATAGGCGCGGAGCTTTTGCTCCGCACAGTTTTATTACGTGTCATGATTTTTCCTGAATGTTGAACGCAGCGCTCACGAGCGACACGATTGTTTAATTCAGGAAAGTCTGGTTTGGTTATTCGGACGGAGGCGGGATGCTGTCATCCAGATCATCAACACTTCTCAGTATGTCTTCCCATTTTCTCAATTCCGACAAAATATCGGAATAATAACTTCTAGACATACTTTCGGATTCTTGATAATTTCCGTTCGACTTTGCTCTCGTTGAGGGCACCATTCTTGTTTGCGCTATCGCCCTTCGGGCTACTTGAGCGTGGGGTGCCCTGCGCTACCGGCCTTCGGTCTACTTGAGCGCGATTTTCTCTCTTTACGCAATCGCGACCTTCGATCGATGCTCTCCAGAGAGGGCGGCCAGAAGAGGCCGGCGCGCGGTCGCGCTTGCGAACCCTTTGGGGTCGAGGGTGTAAGACCGAGAGCCATCGCTATTTGTCCCTAAGGCTTATCGTCTTCAGATCATCCCTCCTGAAGCCGGCATTGGCATCGTCTCAGAAACAGTCTAGGAAGTTTCAGGAATCGGAAGGCGCATTGGCGGCCGGTATCTCGGGCCGTGCGCAGGACAGGTAGGAACGTTATTTGATCTCGCTGCGCCCAGTCCTCAATGTGCTCGGGTTCCTCTATGTCGGTCTGGCGACCGCTATGCTGGTGCCTGCCATCGTCGATGTGGCGTCCAGGAACGCCGACTGGCGGGCGTTCGTGTTTTCCGCCCTGTTTACCGGCCTTGTGGGCATGCTCCTGTCGATCGCCGTCGGCGGGTCGCTCAAAGAGGGGCTCAATATCCGCCAGACCTTCCTGCTGACGGCGCTTGCCTGGGCAACACTGCCCGCCCTCGGCGCCCTGCCGTTCATGTGGCTCGGGATCGGTTATGCGGATGCGGTGTTCGAGGCCGTATCCGGTGTCACGACAACGGGCTCGACGGTGCTGTCGGGTCTGGACGGGCTGCCGCCGGGGCTTCTCGTGTGGCGCTCTTTGCTGCAATGGATCGGCGGCATCGGCATCATCGTCATGGCGATCGTGCTCCTGCCGTTCCTCAGGATCGGCGGCATGCAGCTGTTCCAGACCGAGGCCTCGGATCGGTCGGAAAAGATCGTCAGCCGGTCCATGGAGCTGATCCGGCTGCTTGGACTGGCCTATGTGCTTTTGACGGCTCTGTGCCTGATCGCCTATCTGGCGACCGGGTTTGAGCTTTTCGACGCGTTCAATCACGCGCTGACGACGATTTCCACCGGTGGCTTTTCCACCCATGACATGTCCTTCGGCTATTACGCCTACCCGGCGTCCGGCTGGGTCGGTATTTTCTTCATGGTGGTGGGTGCCCTACCGTTCGTGCTGATCGTACAGGCCCTACGGGGCCAGCCGCTTCTGTTGTGGCGGGATCCCCAGGTGCGGGCCCTTGTTGGCTTTCTTGGGATCGTCTCCCTGGTGATGACGGTCTATCTCGGCGCGACCATGGAGTTTTCGTTCGGCGAGGCTCTGCTGCGGGCGACCTTCAATGTGGTTTCGATCGTGACCGGGACCGGTTATTCGCTCGGCGACTATACCGAATGGGGTGGGCCGGTCGTCGGAATCGTACTCATCCTTAGCTTCGTCGGTGGTTGCACCGGATCCACCACCGGCGGTATCAAGATGTTCCGCTTCCTGGTCTTTTTCGGAACGGTGAGGGCCCATTTTCGCCGCATGGTCCGGCCGAACCGGGTGATGTCGGAGGAATACGGCGGAACCCGGCTGACATCGGAACTGTCCTTTTCCGTTCTGGCCTTTCTGGTCGTCTACATGGGGGCCGTCGGCGCGGTTACCCTGGGTCTGTCCCTCTTCGGACTCGACCTGACGACGGCGCTGTCGGCGGCGGCCTCTTCGGTCGGCAACGTCGGGCCCGGGCTTGGCTCCGTTATCGGCCCGTCCGGCAATTATGCCCCGCTGCCGGACAATGCGAAGTGGCTTCTGTGTGTGGCCATGCTCTTTGGTCGCTTGGAACTGTTCACGGTTTTGGTTCTGTTCGATCCGGATTTCTGGTCACGCTGACAGCTTGACCGCAATTCCGCCAGAGCGGTCAGCAAATGTCATTTTCCTGCGCTCCGATGCTCACGTACTTCAAGTAGGCTGCGCTTCGGTGCTCGCAAAACACCCTTATCGCCACGTCCCGACAGAATTTCGATCAAGCTCCGTAAATCGGGCTTGTTTACCTTTTGTTCCCGCGCTATTCAGGTGCCATGAAATTCACAGTTCCCCTTGTCAGCGGCCGTCTGGTCAAACGATACAAGCGCTTCCTGGCCGATGTCATTCTCGATGAAGACGGTACGGAAATCACAGCCCATTGCGCCAATCCGGGGTCGATGCTCGGCCTGAAGGAGCCCGGTTCCCGGGTGTGGCTGTCGCAATCGGACAACCCCAACCGCAAGCTCAAATATTCCTGGGAAGTGATCGAGGCGGACGGGGCGCTGGTCGGGATCAACACCGCCCATCCCAACGGCCTGGTGGAAGACGCGCTGAAGGCCGGCATGGTGCCGGAGCTCAACGGCTTTGCGGGCCTGCGCCGGGAAGTGAAATACGGCAAGAATTCCCGGATCGATATCCTGCTGGAAGGCGGGGACGGCGGCCTTACCTATGTGGAGGTGAAGAACGTTCACCTGATGCGGGAGCCGGGCCTTGCGGAATTCCCCGATTCGGTGACGGCCCGAGGCGCCAAGCATCTGGCCGAAATGTCGGACATGGTCGCCGAAGGCCACCGGGCAGCGATGGTGTTCCTGGTGCAGCGGCCCGATTGTGAGCGGATGTCACTGGCTCGCGATATCGACCCGAATTACGGTCAAGCCTTCGACGCCGCCCGCAAGGCGGGTGTGGAGGCCTATGCGGTCGGCTGTTCGGTGACGGTCGAAGGCATCGAGGTCGACAAGCCCGTCCGGCTTCTGGACTGAGCACGGACGGGCGTCATTTAAGGTCGTTTCCGGTCAGGCTTGACGCACGACGATCTTGGTGCCGACGGGAACGCGGCTGTAAAGGTCGATGATGTCCTGGTTGAGCAGGCGGACGCAGCCGGAAGAGACCGCATTGCCGATGGACCAGGCCTCCGCCGTCCCGTGGATACGGTACAGCGTGTCGCGGTTGCCCTCGAAGATATAAAGCGCACGGGCTCCGAGCGGATTACCGAGCCCCGGTGGCATGCCATTGCGATACTTCTCCAGATCCGGCTCGCGGGCGATCATTTCCGAAGGCGGCGTCCAGGTCGGCCATTCCTTCTTGCGCGCGATTCGTGCCTTTCCGCCCCACCTGAAGCCGTCCCGCCCGATACCGACGCCGTAGCGCATCGCCTTGCCGTTTTCCATGGTCAGGTAGAGAAAGCGGTTCGGCGTATCGACGATGATCGTGCCGATCGTTTCCGGACTGGTGTAGTTGACGATCTGCCGATAATAACGCGGGTCGATCTTGCTGAGATCGACGGCCGGTATCGGAAAGCGTTCTTCCGGCATGGCGCGGTACATGCGCAGGACATCGGGCGGATATCGCCGGACGGTGCCGGGGGCGGTCCGCGGGTTCGCCGGATAGGCCCCTTGTGCCGGATAGGTGCCGTACTCGGACGGATACCGGGCCATTTGCTCGGGCGTCGGATAGGGAATCCGTTGCCGGTTGGCGGTGGAGCAGCCGGCGAGGATGGAGCTTCCGGCTCCGATCAGGAACGAACGTCGGGTAAATTGCATCTTCAAGCCTGTTTCCAAAAACGTCAGGGGGCGCTGCGGAAGTTTCGCCTTTGAAACTTTCCCGTAGCTTTGCTGAATGATTCAACGCACGAAGCGCGAACGGGTTCAGGAGACGGCATTCTTTGGAGGCGGTGAGGCGACGCGAACGGTCACACCGCTGACGGCTTTGTTGTCGTGTTCTCGTGCCGGGGCTTGTGCAATCGGACCGTTTGTATCCGGCAAAAATGCAGCATGAAGGGCCGGCTGGAGGCAGTTTCGTCCCTTGCACCGGCTTGAGGCGGTCTTGTCGGAATGGTTTTTCTGGGCGTCAGCCAGGGCTTGATGAAGTGCGCCGGAGGACGGCATGTTCTGGACAAGCGAGGCGGTGCCCGCGTTTTCAAGCGAACGCGTACCGGCCAGGGAAGGACCGCAGGCCATGACAATGAGCGCGGCCAGCGTGAGTGCCCGCGCTATCATTCTGCCGATACTGAAGATTCCTGACCGATGCATGCTGTCTGCATGACCTGCAATTGTGGCCAGTCTGTGTATCGGCCCCGATCACATCCGCGTGATATTTAGCCTGCCGAGTCCTTTGCAAGCGGCGGCTGGAACTGCCAGCCCATGTCCCACGGGAAATAGATCCAGGTGTCCTGGGACACTTCGGTGACAAACGTATCGACCATCGGGCAGCCGATCGGCTTGGCGTAGACGGTGGCGAAATGCGCCTTGGGCAGCATCTCGCGAACGACCTTGGCCGTCTTCCCCGTGTCAACCAGATCGTCGATCACCAGGACGCCGCTGCCCTGGCCTTCCTCCAGATCGACCACCTTGGGGTCGACCGGCTTGATCACCTCGAGTTCGCCCTGGTTTTCATAGTCGTGATAAGAGGCGATGCACACGGTTTCGATGGTGCGGATGCCGAGTTCGCGGGCAACGATGGCGGCCGGTACCAGGCCGCCGCGGGTGATGCACACGATGGCCTTCCAGTCGCCCTGGCCCGACAGGCGCCAGGCCAGCGCCCGAGCGTCCCGGTGGAACATGTCCCAGGAGACCGGGAAGGCTTTGTTCTGTTGGTTGGATTCCATGGGCTTTCCTTCAACTATTGTCCGGCAGCCTCGCGGACCGCGTCCGCCACGGCATCGGCTGCCCGGTTCATAACGGTTTCGTCCCGTGAACGGACGACGATCTGGGTGGTAAAACGGCCGTCGGTCGCTCGCGGATAGGAGCCGATCAGCGTTTCGGGAAATTCGTTCTGGATGTCGCGCAGGCGTTCGGCGATCCGGCTTTCGGGCAGGTCCGCGTCGACGGTGCGCGACAGCATCTTCCGGCCGGTTTTCAGGGTCGGCGCGATCGCATCGAGCATCGCCTGCATGATGGAGGGGACACCGGCCATTACGTGGACGTTTTCGATCCGGAAACCCGGCGCCTTGGAAACGGCGTTGGCAATCAGATCCGCGCCGTCGGGGATCCGTGCCATCCGCAGTCGAGCAGGCGTGAGCTGGCCCGGAGGAAAATGCGCTTCGAGGATTGCCTGGGCCCTCGGGTCGACGTCGATGCCGACGCCGAAGGCTTCGGCGATGCTGTCGGCGGTGATGTCGTCATGGGTCGGGCCGATGCCGCCGGAGGTGAATACATAGGTGTATCGGCTGCGCAGCGCGTTGACGGCCTCGACGATCCGCTCCGTTATATCTGGAACGATGCGGACCTCGCACAGGTCGATGCCGATCGCGGTCAGATAGTCGGCCAGAAAGCCGATGTTCTTGTCCTTGGTCCGACCGGATAAGATTTCGTCGCCGATGACGAGAAACCCGGCTGTGACTTCTTCCTCTGCCTTATCCGCCGTCATGGCAGACCTCCCGGAAATTGTTGGCCGGAAATCGTTGGCCGGAATTTGGTTGGGGGAAGCCTTTAGCCCAGACTGAGGCGCGGCTCAAGGTTTCGCTTGGGGAAACCCTGCGCAGAGTGTCTGTTTGCTCTAGAGGGGCGGTGTCCAGCCGTAGATCCAGTCCTGGCGGGCGGACAGCCGGTCAGGGGGCATGAGTTTCATCACCGTATTGCGGCCGACAGCCATCGGGCCGCTCAAGTGATAGATGCGACCGTTCTCGACGGCCGTCTCCTGTACTTTCTTCACCCGCTTCCTGCGGTCTGCCTCATAGGCCTTCAAAACGGTCCGGACATTTGTTGCGGTAGGGGGGAAGTGGTGGGCAAGGACGGCTGCGTCCTCGATCGCCATGGCCGCGCCCTGGGCGGCAAAGGGCAGCATGGCGTGAGCGGCATCTCCCAGGAGCGCGATCTTGCCGTCGCTCCAGGGGCCGTTTGCATCAACGCCGCACAGCGCCCATTTGAGCCAGGTGTCTGGCTTTTCCAGCAGCGTCTTGACGCCGGCGGCCCAATTGCCGAAGTGGTCGAGCAGGGCGGTGCGGTCCGCTGTTGCCGACCAGCCTTCCTCGGTCCATCTTTCAGGTACGAGAGCCACCAGGTTGAATTCCCGGCCCGCGCAGATCGGATAGTGTACGAGATGGGCGTTCGGGCCAAGCCAGAGGCCGGTGCGGGTGAGCAAGTCGTCATCGACGCGTTCCGCGGGCAGGGTGGCCCGATAGGCCGTCAGGCCGGTGTAGTCCGCCTCTCTGTGGCCGGGAACCCGATTGCGGATACTCGACCAGACACCGTCGGCACCGATCAGGGCCTTGGCCGAAATCTGGGCGAGGATATCCCCGGTCTGGACATGGCATTGCACGATCCCGTCGGGCGTGTCGCTGATCTCGATAATCTCGCTTCCCAGCCGGATTTCGATCCTGCCCTGGTCCAGGGCGTGGTCGAACAGGGTCCTTTGCAGATCGGCACGGTGGACAACGAGGTAGGGGGCACCATGGCGCGTCGCGATCCGGTCGCCGAGTTCGATACTGGCGATTTCGCGACCCGTTCTGCCGGAAGCGATGCGGATGGCGCGGGGCGCGACCGCATGAGGCATCAGACGGTCCAGGACACCAAGTTCCTTCAGAACACGGCAGGCATTGGGCGACAGCTGCAGTCCCGCGCCGACCTCGGCCAGTTCGCCGGCCCTTTCGACGACGAGCACATCATGCCCTCTGGCGCCGAGCGCCAGGGCCGCGCTTAGTCCGCCGATCCCTGCACCGGCGATGACAACTGGAAGGTCCATATCGGATGCCGGAGGTTTCCGGTCAGGCTGCTTCCGGGGTCCAGATGCAGTCGTTCGGAGAGGATTCGGTGGGTTTCAGGGTCGCGTCGTACTTGTAGAGCGTGGAGCAATACGGGCAGACGACTTCGTCGCTGTCTCCCATGTCGAGGAAGACATGCGGATGATCGAAGGGGGGATTCGCGCCGATGCACATGAATTCACGTGCGCCGATCGCAATCGAATCGTGACCGCTGGTGTTCTGGAAGTGCGGGACGACATGATCCGCCATGGGGTCAATCCATTCCATTCGTGAGTAGGCAATTCGTTGCGGACCATACTGGTTTGTTTGGCAAAAGGGTAGAGGGGCAGGGCGGGGAATTATCGATTGTCCCGTCTCTGGAACGCGGCCTTGGCAATAGAGCATTCACCGAGGCGCGATGGGAAGAAGGCTTTACCGGACGGCCTCATTGGACATAAGCTATCGGGCAACAAGGTTCCCTTTACGTAAGAGTAAATTCATACAATGCCGCACTTTCACCTAGACGGACTCGATATCGCCTATCTGGACGAGGGCGCAGGCGATCCGATCCTGCTCATTCACGGGTTTGCCTCCAACAAGACCATCAACTGGGTCTATCCGGGCTGGGTGGATCTCCTGGTGAAATCGGGCCGGCGGGTGATCGCCGTCGATAACCGTGGTCACGGCGAAAGCAGCAAGTTCTACGATCCGGCCGCCTATGGCGCGCCGATCATGGCGGAGGATGCTCGCAAGCTGCTCGATCATTTGCGGATAGAGCGCACGGATGTCATGGGCTATTCCATGGGGGCCCGCATTTCCGCCTTCCTGACGCTCAATCATCCGGACCGGGTCAACCGGGTGATTTTCGGCGGACTGGGCTACGGCATGATATCGGGTGTCGGCGATCCGGAGCCGATCGCGACGGCCCTGGAGGCGGAGCGGCTCCAGGACGTATCTGATCGAACGGGCCGGGCGTTCCGGGCCTTTGCGGACCAGACCCAATCCGACCGGCTGGCGTTGGCTGCCTGCATACGCTCTTCTCGGCAGAAAATTTCCGAAGCCGATGTGGCGGGGATCACGCGTCCGGCTCTGATTGCGGTCGGAACCAAGGACGATATCGCAGGTTCGCCCCAACGGCTGGCCGACCTTATGCAGGATGCGCGGGTCCTGGAAATCCCGAACCGGGACCACATGGTCGCGGTCGGCGACAAGGTCTACAAGCAGGGCGTTCTGGATTTTCTGGACGGGAGTGAGGCATGACGGGCGAGCGCGTTGAATTCACGGGGAATGAAAACAACAAGCTGATTGCAGACCGGTATGGAGACAGCGGCCAGCCGGTTATCCTGCTTCATGGCGGCGGTCAGACCCGACACTCCTGGGACGCGGCGGCTGAAAGCATCGCCCGTCAGGGGCATGTGGTTTACTGCCTGGACCAGCGCGGTCATGGGGAAAGCGATTGGGTGCCGTCCGGAAACTATGAATTTCAGGACTACGCCATGGACCTGATCGCGGTTGCAGACCGGGTGGCGGGGCTTCACGGCGCGCGACCGGTCCTGGTCGGGGCTTCCCTCGGCGGACTGGCCGGCATGATGGCGGAGGGAGAGCTCAAGACCGGGGCCCTGGCTGCTCTTGTTCTGGTGGATGTCACTCCGCGGATGGATCTGGGTGGGGTCAGTCGGATTCTGGGTTTCATGGCCGAGCGGGTCGAGGAAGGCTTCGCAACGGTGGAGGAAGCCGCCGATGCCATCGAACTTTATCTGCCCAACCGCAAGCGGCCGAAGGACCTTTCCGGCCTGTCGAAGAACCTGCGTTTGCATGACGACGGCCGTTATCGTTGGCACTGGGATCCGAAGTTCATTGCTTCAAAACATGGCAATGACAACGGGCACGCAATCGAGACCCAGCAGATCATGCTGAAGGCGGCGGCCAACCTGAAGCTGCCGGTCCTTCTGGTGCGCGGACAGAATTCCGAGCTTGTCTCCGAGGAACATGTCAAGGAATTCATCGAGCTGGTTCCCCATGCGCATTTCACCGACATCAAGAATGCCGGACACATGGTTGCCGGTGACCGGAACGATATTTTTGCCGAGGCCGTCCAGTCGTTCATGGACAAGCTCTTCAGGAACGCCGAAGCGTCTTGAAGCGGCTTGAAATCAGGGACTTGTGAGGTGTTTTGGAAGTTCGGAGCCGGATGTGGCGGGCTCCGCCGGACAGAGGATCCGACTTACTTTCGCTTCCTTTTCATCCGTATTTTTGAAAATTCCTTCAGAAATTGATTCAACGCGGATGCGCGTCCGGTTTGTTGTGTTCGTATGGAAAAGTACGGCTCTTTTCAGGGGGCAACGCGCATCGGTTGAGGTCTTGATTCCCGTCTCTCGATGCTCGATTCAGGTGCCGTTGAGAAACGGGTTCAGCTTCCGGTAAATACCGGCGGCCGTTTCTCCAGAAAGGCGTCCCGGCCTTCGATGACGTCCGCACTTTCGAAACAGGTCAGAGCCTCTTCTTTCGCTCGGGCGAGGGCGTCTTTGTCGCGACCGGCAGCGAAGGCATTGATCGCGCGCTTGGCCGCGCGCAGGGTGAGCGGCGCATTGTCGCCAAGCGTTCGGGCAAGGCTTTCGATGCGGGTCTCAAGGGCATCTTCGGCAACGGCTTCATCCACCAGGCCGATACGAAAAGCCGTCTCTGTGTCGATGCGTTCCGCAGTAAAGAGCAGCCGCTTGGCCGCCGATGGGCCGATGGGTTCGAGAATGTCGGCGATGGCCTCAAGCGGATAGGCAATGCCGAGGCGGGCGGCGGGGATCCCGAACAGGGCGCCTTCCGCCGCGATGCGCAGATCGCAGGCAAGAGCGATGCCCAGGCCGCCGCCGAGGCAATGGCCCCGGATCATCGCAACGACCGGTTTCTCCGCGTGTTTGAGCGCCTTGAAGGCGGCGACGTTGATGGCGTCGTAGCTTTGCGCCTTGGTGCCGTCAGATCGGGTCTCGGCGAATTCGGAAATGTCCGCCCCGGCGCAGAAGCTGGTGCCGCCCGCTCCGCGAACGACAATCGCGCGGACTTGATCGTTCCGGACGAGTTCATCGACGGCGGCCGGCATGTCCCGCCACATGGCCAGGCTCATGGCGTTGCGCCTCGGCGGGTTGTCGATGATCAGCCACCCCGTCGATCCGGTTACCTCGATCCTTAGGGAGCCAGATGATTTCGGGGTGGTTTCAGCGGTCGGCATGGTCATTGGGAGGACTTTCTCGATGGGAAAATTAAGCTCAAAGAAACCAGCCCGACGGTGCTCCGGCAAGTTTGACTTTGGAATTAGCTCCGAACGACCTATCTTAGGCCAACCACGTTTCACGGCTTGAAAAGGAGACAAGCCATGTCGAATCCGTCCCCTCGGCAGAATGCAGCCAATCTGGCGCTTCACGACCCGGTCTGGCGTCAGCTCCGGGAAGAAGCCCAGGCGATGGTTGCCTGCGAGCCGGCTTTGTCATCGTTCGTCTATGAGACCGTGCTGAACCACGAAACGCTCGAGGAAGCGGTCGTCCATCGTCTCGGTGACCGGCTGGGACGCGATATCGTGTCCGCCTCCCTGATCCGGCAGACCTATCTGGAAGCGCTGGCCTCTGAGCCGGAGCTTGCGGAAATCTTCCGGGTCGACATCGTCTCCGTCTATGACCGCGATCCGGCATGCCACCGGCTTCTGGAGCCGGTGCTCTATTTCAAGGGCTTTCATGCGCTTCAGACCCACCGGCTGGCCAACTGGCTGTGGCGGCAGGGCCGTGAGGATTTTGCTCTCTATCTCCAAAGCCGGTCTTCCGAAGTGTTTCAGGTGGATATCCATCCGGCGGTTCCCGTCGGCCGCGGGATCTTCATCGACCACGGTACAGGCGTTGTCGTCGGCGGGACCGCGTCCATTGGCGACGATGTCTCGATCCTGCAGGGCGTCACCCTCGGCGGAACGGGCAAGGAAGGCGGCGACCGTCATCCGAAGATCCAGAATGGTGTCCTGATCGGTGCCGGGGCCAAGGTGCTCGGCAATCTGGAAATCGGCCATTGCTCGCGCATTGCCGCCGGGTCGGTCGTTCTCAGCCCGGTTCCGCCCAACACCACGGTCGCCGGCGTGCCGGCAAAGATCGTCGGCAAGGCGGGCTGTGCGGAACCCTCGCGCTCCATGGATCAGCTCATCCGCGACGAGATGGTCGGCAAGGCTGCCGTCAAGGAAGACGGGGAAAGCTGACGAAGACGGTTGGCTTGAGGCAAAAGTCCTGTAGGGTCCGCGTCAGAACCCACTCATTGATTGCGCAGGAGAAGCGACGTGAAACCCGATGAAATCCGAAAGCTCGAAGCCTATCTGAAACAGAAATTCGAGCTGGATCGCATTCAGGTCAAAGCCCGTCCGCGCAAGGACGATTCCGCTGAAGTCTATATTGGCGAAGAATTCGTCGGCGTCATCTTCCGTGACGATGAGGACGAGGACCTGAGCTGGAATTTCCAGATGGCCATCCTTGAGATCGATCTGGACGAGGTCTGAGGCCTTTTGGGTCCAGACCTTTAATTTTTCCCGATTTCGAGCGTGCGGACCAGTTCAACGGCCCGCCGCTCCAGTCTTCCCCAATTGGCGAGAAGCGCCTCTTCGAAACGGTAAGTCAAAAGCAGTCCGTCGGACAGCTCCCGCTGTGCCGTGCAGATGGCGATCGTACTGCTCAGGGATTGACGGCAACGGGCGATGAAGCCTGTCTCGCTGCCCGGCTCGTAGACGATCTGATCCCGGGCGCCGATCGGGCTTGAAAGCGTTAAAACTTTGAGGCCTGCAGGACCGGTTCCCTCTTTTCCCCTGGCCAGACGCCTGTAGACCGGATCAAGCCTGTCGCGCATGGTTTCGCCGCGCGCATTCCTGCCGATATCCAGAAGCACCACGTTGGAGCCTTCACCGAAGGCTGCGAACTGGTCCGCTTTGTTCTTTTCGAAGCCGGACATGGAGGGCCACAGAACGCCCAGATGCAGGGTCGACAGGTGTTCTCCAGGTTGCTTGACGCCGAGCCGATGGGCAGGGGTCCGGATCATGTTCACGGGGACTTCGAAGGCCTGGCCGCCGACGAAAACGGTCCGGCTTCCGGGCTCGTCTGCCCATTCCATTTCCCCATTCCAGTATCCTGTCCAACGTGCAGCCAGATACAGCACATACACCAGGGTCAGCACTGCCATGGCGGCTGTCAAATAGGTGAAATACCTCGGGCTGATGCCGCTCGAGGCGGGGAGCACAAGCACGGTCAACGACCGGCTCCCGGCGTTTCATATTGGCCGGGCCATGTGCATGAACCGTCTCGATGGGAGACGGCTGTCCCGAAACGGGATGGGGTATCGCTCATCATTTCCAGCATGGGCCAGGATTTCTGTCCGAATTGGCAGGAGGGCTGGCCGGGACTCAAAACGGCACGGCGCTTGCACTTGACCCTTAACAAATTCTAAAGCAGCTTCAGCTTGTAAAAGTTAACAAAGGGTTAATGTTGTGTTGTTCCAGCTTTTCGTCGCGCTGTACATTGGTTGTGCGGGGTTTGTCTCAGCAGGCATAATTGGCAGCTTTTACCAGTTGGTGACCGATCAGCCGCCGCGTTTCAATTTTGCCGTGGATAGCGTGATCGGCACGATCACCGCCATCGGTGTGTGTGTGCTCGCCGGTCCCTTCATCATCATGCGCAATGCCATTCGCGGTCGCCGAATCGAAGGCAGGCCGATCGGCTGGCTGGTCGCCTCGTCGACGATCGCCGGCATGTGGAGCATCTGCTCCGGCCTTCTGGTCATGCAGTGCGCCTTGAGTATTGCCGGCAAGTTCTAACCGACACGATGTGAGTGGGAAGGGAAGCGCATGCCGATTTACAGCCTGGACGGCGTTCAACCGGAATTTCCCGACGACGATTGCTACTGGGTCGCTCCGGATGCAGACGTGATCGGACGTGTCCGGCTCGACCGGGATGCAAGCGTCTGGTTCGGCGCGGTGTTGCGCGGCGACAATGAGCTGATCCATATCGGGGAACGCTCGAATGTCCAGGACGGCAGCGTGTTTCACACCGACATGGGCTACCCGCTGACCATCGGACCCGATTGCACGATCGGCCACAAGGCGATTCTGCACGGCTGCACCATCAAGCGGAACTCGCTGGTGGGCATGGGGGCCACGATCCTGAATGGGGCGGTAATCGGCGAAAATTGCATAGTCGGGGCAAATGCGCTGATCGCCGAAGGCAAGGTGATCCCTGACAATTCCCTGGTCGTCGGCATGCCGGGCAAAGTGATCCGCCAGCTGGATGCGGAGGCGGCCGATGGCATCACGAAATCCGCCGCAGGCTATGTGCGCAACTGGCAGCGGTTCAAGGCGGGATTAACGCCGGTCTGACCGGCGATACCCCGGACATTAGCCCTGATGCGACCTAGAAAAGGACGGGAGCCGGCTTGCGGGGGCTAGCCGACTCCCTGGATCCGGTCGTGGTAGGGATGGGGAGGGTGGGGACGCGACCGGATCTTCCCGTTGCCCCGAAGGGCAATCCTCCAATTTCCATTTCCTGGCGTTGCGCCGGCCCGTCGGGCCGAAGCGCCAGAACTATTCGGAGACGCTGCTCACTGCCGTGACCCGTGTGTCCGCGATACCTGTCCATTTTGCCGGAGCGCGCGTGGACTGGCGCTTGATGTACCTGTACGGTGTCGAATACCAGGGCAGGACCGCTTCGATCTGGTTGTCGAGGATCATGTCCCCCTGATCGGTGCGCACGGTCAGAACCGCATGGCCGGCATTCTTAACATCCTTGGCGACCGTGATCAGAAGCGCGCTTCTCGGCCAGCCTGCGGCAATGAGTTCGCGCTGCTTTTCGAGGACATATTCCTCGCAATCGCCCAAACCGTTCACCGGATAGGTCCAGTATTCCGGCTTTCCGAAATTCTCTTCATCGGTCACCGGCGTGATCTGGCTGTTGACCTTGTGGTTCAGCGCGATCAACTCGTTCCATCTTTCTTCCGTCAGCTTGACCACAACCGGCGCATTGGTGCCGCCCCGGCATTCACTGCGGTTCTCCCTACAGAACTGCACATGCCCCACTGGCGGTTTGACGACGGTGTCCATGGCCATGAAACGGCTTGGCGAAGCCTCTGCTGTCCATGAGGTGACTGCGGTCAAAAGAAGAACTGCAGGTAAATAAGTGTACTTCTGATGTAGTTTCATTGTAACGCCCTCCCCAAGGCTGGCGTAACAATGACAGATGCGATTTTACTTCTTGAGAATTTAAAATATAAATCAAGAATAAAACTTTAGATGGAATTGATCATTACTTTAATAAAAGTGTATTCGACTTTAAAATTAATTTGCCTCTTAGTTGAGTAAAATTGTCTCTATCTTCTGCAACCCTCTGAAAAGAAGAGGGAAACATCGGAAACATGTAGGTGGAGGTCTCGCCTCGGACCATCAATGCGATGCCCCGGGCGGCAGTATTCAGCTGTTCCGCTTGGGTGAAACAGGGTGTTTTTCGGGATATTTTTTTGAGAGAAAATTCGCTGCCAGGCGCGCGCAAGGTTACCAAATCCCAAAGGGAATACCCTTCCGGGTTCCTTTGCGGCAGATTTATAGGTGCAGGCATGGCGGAAACCGGAGCGGCCCCGCTGGTGGTTCGGCTGCTGTGCCGCTCACAATGAAAGAAAGAGGAATGGTCCGGACCGGTCAGTCGCTACTGGAAATATGATGTTCCAGCAGTTCCCGGTTCTGGATCGCCGCGAATTCGACTGCAATGCCGCCTTCGATGCGGCGAACGACACGGGCGCGCATCTTGCCGAGCGCGATGCTGTCGCCGGGTTCCGGCTGGACGTCGGTGGCAAGAGCCGCACCGGAAAGGGACACGTCGATGATCCGGCACATGTGTTCCGAGCCGTCCGGCAAGACGATCTTGGTGATCGGATTTTTCGGAACGAAGCGGTCATGCCGGCGGTCTTCGGGCAGATTGAGTTCGTCGCGGTTGGCGAGCCAGGTCAGCACGTTGGCGATCTTGTCGCGCTTGCGCGGCGTGTTGCGCAGTTCGACCGCGAAGCCGCCATCGAAGAGGCGGGCGATCCGGCCTTCCACGCGGCTCAGGTGATCGAGATAGGCAACTACCCGTTCGCCGACGCGGCCGGATACGGGGGTGATCATGGCCATGCCGCCGGGCGACATATCGATGACCTGGCACGGATATTCGCGCCGGTCTTCGAGCATGAAACGGCCGAGGATATTTACGGATACACGCTGATGCCGACGCCGGTCCGCTGCGTGAAGCGTTCTGCTTCCATCGGTTGCTGTAGCCAATCCGGCGCCCATGCGTCTAATACCCGTTTGCCCCTACGCCTGACACGTATTCCGGGAACGGGCTCCATCGCACACGTCCCAAGGACTCGCAGTTTACGGGCGTGGGGTTAACGATATGTAAGGCGTCGGCACTTCCGCTTATGATTTTCCGCCCGAATAGACCGTCAGGTGTCCGACCTGGCGTTCCGCGCCTTGGGGAAGGCCGGAATGCGGCAGGTTCATGCCTTCCGCCGTAAAGCGCGGAAGGATCGGATTGACCCCTTCGCCGGGCTTGAGGAAATACGGCCGCTCATCCGGCCAGACAAGACGCAGGCTGGTGATCGACTGGTTCAAAATGGGATGCAGACCGAGCCAGTAGGGGCGTTCCATCGGGGTGGAGGAGCCCAGGATCCGGATGCGGCCCTCGCCGGGAACATTCAGCGGAAGAAGCAGCATTTCCATGTTCAGGTGCTGCTCGCGTTCGGTGTGGCCGGCCACTCCGATAACAGCCGCGGCCGCATCCTCGGAGATGGCGGCAATCAGGCTGGCGAGAGCCTCGCGATCCTTCTCGCTCCAGCCGCGCAGGAAATTGCGGCCTTTCAGCTCCCGGCAGTGTGCCGAGCACAGACGGGTCCCGGCGAGCCGGTAACGCACGTCATGAGGCGAATTCACTTCGAGGATGAAGGTATCGCCCAGGAGCGAGCGAATCCGGCCGGGATCGATTTCGCTGCGGTTGGGGGCAGGACGCGCTCCGCGCAGATCATCCCAGTACTTGTAGAGTGTTTTGGATACGCCGTTCTTCATCTGATTATGCCCCTGTTTTAAAGAGCGGTGCCGAAATCGGGCGGGTTATGGCCACTTGTCCGAAATCGGGACACCTTTGCTTCTGTCTCCGTGTTTGGGTCCTGTTAAGCAGAGGGCGTGCCAAATAGCGGAAAACCGGCGAGACGGTCAGCCGTTACGCTTAATTAAGGTTAACGATTGCTTGTCGTTGCCAAGGGGGCGGGCCTGCGGCACCTTAATGTTGCGTTAGGCAATCGGGGCTGACTGGGGGGCTGGCCCCTTCGAGGGCCTGACCAGCGGAGTTTCCATAGAGGTTGCTCCGGGGGAGCGTGGGGACGCGACCAGCCATCGTCATGTTGGCACAAACGCCTGTCACCACTATCGGTGGCAGGCGTTTTCTTTTGGGACGGCCGCCCCGCGGAACGGATTGTTTCCGCATGCCTTGCCATCGCCTTCATTTGACGTACATTTTGGCCGCGTCACAGAGAAGGCCCGAAATGAACCATCACGTTTTCGAACACGGACGGGAAGAACCCGAAGAACGAAGACCCGAGCCGGTCTTTAACCTGCCCAAGGTGGTGGTCTGGCTCGCCGGGATCATGATCGTCCTGTTCGTGCTGCAGGCTTACGTGTTCTCCACACTGCTGAACAACGACATCATCATCTATTTCGCCTTCTGGCCGCTGCGCTACCAGGCGGATGTGTTGGCGACCGGAGCGGCTCCGGGAGGACTCGCCGCCGATGTCTGGACATTCGTCACCTATGCTTTTTTGCACGGCGGGATCACCCACATCGCCTTCAACATGCTGTGGATGATCGTTTTCGGAAGTGCTGTCGCCCGTCGGTTCGGGGCCTTGCGGTTCCTGGTCTTCTCGGCGCTTTGCGCCGCGGGTGGCGCAGCGATGCATCTGGCCACCCATTTCGACGGACAGGCGCCGATGATCGGGGCTTCGGCCGCGATTTCCGGCCACATGGCAGCCGCGGCGCGCTTCGTGTTCGAGCTGGGCGGCCCCGTAGGCGTGATGCGGAGGACGGACGATGCGGCCTTCCGGGTGCCTGCGGCCCCGTTGCTGCAATCCTTCTCCAACAGGTCCGTGGTTGCCTTCCTGGGGGTCTGGTTCGGAATGAACTTTCTGTTCGGCCAGATCAATATACCCATGGCCGGTGGCGCGGGCTCGATCGCGTGGGAGGCGCACATCGGCGGTTTCCTGGCCGGGTTGCTCCTGTTTCCCCTGATCGATCCCGTTCCGAGGCGGCGATATTAACAATCATGCACTGCGACACTTTGCCTCGTTCGATTAATTTGCCATGATGCCCAACCGGATGCCGTGCGTCGGTGTCCCCTCGACGAAACGGGAGGAGTTGGCAAATGACCGTTGGCATAATCTTGCAAGGCAAAGGATACGACGTGATTACGGCGCGCGGAACGACACCGCTGCGCGATATTTGTTCCACCCTGGCGCAAAAGGGAATCGGCGCCATCCTGGTGACCGATGCGGCCGATCACATCGAAGGTATTATTTCCGAGCGTGACATCGTCAAGACGCTGGCAGCCAAGGGGCCGGATTCCCTCGACATGCCGGCTTCGAGTGTCATGACCACCTCAGTCGTTACCTGCGGGGAAGAGGACGCGATCATGGACGTCATGTCCAAGATGACTTCCGGCCGGTTCCGCCACGTGCCCGTTCTCAGGAGCGGCAAGGTCGTCGGTCTGATTTCCATCGGGGATGCGGTGAAATACAGGATCGCCCAGGTCGAGATGGAAGCCGAGCAGATGCGGACCTACATCACCATGGCGTAGGGGCGGCAGGCCAATTCAGGTCCGATCCAGGTTAGATCGCTGACGTGCATTCAACACGGCCGCTCGTGTGGCCGTGTTTTTTTTGGTGCCTTAGGCGCCGTAGACGTCCTTCGGGTCGTAGACCTTTTCCTTTTCCACACGTTCCAGGCGAAAGCCGCCGTCCGCTTCCTGAACGATCTTGCGGAAGAAGCAGGAGTTGAAGCCGGTGTGGCAGGTGGCGCCGTTTCCGGCGACTTCGACCTTGAGCCAGATGGCATCCTGGTCACAGTCGGTGCGGATTTCTTTCACATGCTGGACCTGGCCTGAGGTTTCGCCCTTTTTCCAGTAGGCCTGGCGAGAGCGGCTCCAATACCATGCTTCGCCGGTTTCGATGGTCCGGCGCAGGGCTTCGGCGTTCATGTAACCGACCATCAGAACGTCGCCCGAAATGTGGTCGGTCACCACTGCGGCGATCAGGCCGTCGCCGTCGAATTTCGGCTGGAGAACCGCGCCGGTCTCGATTTCGGTCTTGTCGCCGCGCTCGGCGAAAATGGACGTCGCTGTCACGTGTAACCCCTTGGCCTTTTTCAAAGGCGGGGGCTTTACCGGCTCCCGCCGCGGACCAGGCTCATGAACTTGGCCTGTTCGGCCGGTTCGTCCTGGAAAATTCCGGTGAACTGGGTGGTGATGGTGGACACACCCTGCTTCTGTACCCCGCGCATGGTCATGCACTGATGCTCGGCCTCGAGCATGACGGCAATCCCGCGCGGCGCGATCGTGTCGTCAATGGCGGAAGCGATTTGCGAGGTCAAGTGTTCCTGAGTCTGCAGTCGTTTGGCGAAGATGTCGACCACGCGGGCCAGCTTGGACAGGCCGACGACGCCGTCCGCCGGATAATAGGCGATATGGGCTTCGCCGATGAACGGCAGCATGTGGTGTTCGCAGAAGGAGTTGAAGGGGATGTTGCGGACCATGACAATGTCCTGATAGCCGCCCACATCCTCGAACACCCGTTCCAGATGGGCGAAGGGGTCTTCGAAATAGCCGGAATAGAGCTGTTCGAACGCCTTGACGACCCGCTTGGGCGTGTCCACGAGCCCTTCGCGCTCGGGATCGTCGCCGGTCCAGGCGAGAAGCGTGCGCACGGCCGCTTCGGCTTCCTCACGGCTCGGACGCTCGAGCTGATCGGGAGCCTTGCGCTCGAATTTCTTGCCGACTTGCTTGAGGACTGCGTCCATTTCGATCCCCGCTAATTTGCCCTGGTTACTCGTCATACGCTTTTCCCGACAGAGCAGATCACTCCACCGTACCTGTTATTAATCGGTCATCCGACGATGGAGGCTCCTTTTGGAGCTAACCCACGTTTGAATTGACCTCGTCCGGCTTGTGTCTCAGTGTTCCGAAGTGGATGATACGCCTTTCCGACTTACAGGGCGATTAACTCAGGCTCTTGCAGAAAACCGACAACGACTGATCTATATAGGGAAAGTTGCGCGCGCTGCAATGCAGACGGTGATCACCCGGTTTCACGAAGAGGCGAGAATGCTTGACGATATCTACAACGCCAGGATCCTGGAATTCGCGGGAAACATCCCGCGGATCGGGCGCCTGGAGCATCCTCAGGCGACGGCGAAAGCCCATTCCAAGTTATGCGGCTCCACAGTGATTGTGGATCTTTGCCTGGAAGACGGGGTCGTGTCCGACTATGCCCATGACGTGAAGGCCTGCGCGCTCGGTCAGGCCTCCTCGTCGATCGTCGCCAGCCACGTCATCGGGGCCACGCCGGAAGAGTTGCGCGAAGTTCAAAAGACCATGCGTACAATGCTGAAAGAGGGCGGCGAGCCGCCCACGGGTCGGTTCGAGGACCTGAAATTCCTGGAGCCTGTACGCGAGTACAAGGCGCGCCATGCCTCGACCATGCTGGTGTTCGACGCGATCGTCGACGCGCTCGACCAGATCGAGGCAGGGCAGGCCGGCTCGGATGAGAAGACCATGGCTTTGTCAGGCAAATAGGCTGTGACAAAGAGGAGAAGCGGATCTCAGGCGGGAATGGCGTAACATCTTCGCGATGAACATTTTGACAAACCTGCCGAAACTCGTCGGTATCGGCCTGATCCGGCTCTACCGCTATACGCTTTCGTCCTTCATGGGACGTGGATGCCGCTATGCGCCGACCTGTTCGGACTACACCGAGGAGGCGATCCGCACCTACGGGCTGTGGGCGGGCGGTTGGATGGGCCTGTCCCGGATCCTGAGGTGCAATCCCTGGGGGGCATCCGGATACGATCCCGTTCCGGATCACCTGCCGGAGGGGCGGAACTGGTACCGCCCCTGGCGCTACGGCCACTGGACGGGAGCTCACATAAAAGAAGAGCATCGCCTGGACTAGACGCGCTCGGAAACGGCCGCTCGAACGGTGGAAGTCTGTTTTATTCATTGACCCTGCGGCAGTCGGGTGCGAGGGTCACCGGAATAAAATACAACAATCCCGAGAGGGTGGAGAGCGGCACGTGGAAGACTTCCATTTCATTATGATCAAGCCGACGCATTACGATGACGACGGTTATCCGATCCAATGGCTGCGCTCCGCAATTCCCTCCAACACGCTCGCCTGCCTGAACGGCCTTGCCGAAGCCGCGATCGAGCGGAAGGCGCTCGGACCCGATGTCCGGATCCATCTGCATACCTATGACGAGACCAATACACGGGTGAAGCCGGCAAAGATCATCCGCATGATCCAGCAGTCCGGCGGCAAAGCCCTGATCGGGCTGGTCGGGGTACAGTCCAACCAGTTTCCCCGGGCTGTCGATCTGGCGCAAAAGTTCCTCAAGGCGGACCTGCCGGTCGCCATCGGCGGCTTCCACGTCTCCGGATGCATGTCCATGCTCAAGGAAATGCCGCAGGAGATGGTCGACGCGCAGAAGATGGGGATCTCCTTCTTCGCCGGGGAGGCGGAGGATCTGCGTCTGGATGACGTCTTCCGCCACGCCTATGCGGGCGAACTGAAGCCGATCTACAATTTCATGTCGGACCTGCCGTCGCTCGACGGCGAGCCGACGCCGATCCTGCCGTCGAAGCACGTCCAGTTCACCGCCGGATCCCATTCCAGTTTCGATCTGGGGCGGGGCTGTCCGTTCCAGTGCTCCTTCTGCACGATCATCAACGTGCAGGGACGCAAGAGCCGGTTCCGTTCGTCTGACGACCTGGAGCGGATCATCCGGGACAATTACGCCCAGAAGATCAATCGCTTTTTCATCACCGACGACAATTTCGCCCGCAACCGCCACTGGGAAGAACTGTTCGACCGGCTGATCTACCTGCGCGAGGAAGAAGGCTTCGACATCAAGTTCATCATCCAGGTCGATACGCTGTGTCACCGGATCAAGAACTTCATCGAGAAGGCGACGCGGGCTGGGGTCAACCGGGTGTTCATCGGGCTTGAGAACATCAACCCGGACAACCTGATGGCCGCCAAGAAGCGCCAGAACAAGATCACCGAATACCGCGAGATGCTGCTCGCCTGGCGCGATCATGGTGCGACCACCTATGCCGGTTACATCATCGGCTTCCCGAACGACACCAAGGAATCGGTCCTGCGGGACATCGAGATCATCAAGAAGGAACTGCCGCTCGACCTCCTGGAGTTCTTCTTCCTGACGCCGCTGCCCGGATCGGAGGACCACAAGGTGCTGCTGGAAAAGGGCATCTGGATGGATCCGGACCTCAACAAGTACGATCTCAATCACCGGGTCAACCACCATCCGACGATGTCGGATGAAGAGTGGGAGGACGCCTACCGCGCCGCCTGGGACAGCTATTACAGCATGGATCACGTCACGACGGTGCTGCGCCGGGCCGCGGCCCACCCGAGAGGGCGTCCGGGCAACAAGCTGTTCCTGATGATGTGGTTCTGGCTGATGGTCCGCTACGAAGGCGTCCACCCGCTGGAAGGCGGCTATTTCCGGATCAAGGTGCGTACCGACCGCCGCTCCGGCATGCCGATCGAAAATCCGCTGACTTTCTATCCTCGCTATCTCACCGAGATCGTGACCAAGCACTGGGCGATCGTGAGCAACGTCGCCAGGTTCTACTGGCGCTACAAGGCGATCAAGCGGGCGCCGGATCGCAAGACCTATACGGATCTTGCCCTGACGCCGGTCGATCAGGACAACCAGAACGACCTGTCGATGATGACGGAGACCCGTGGGGGTCAGGAAGCGGTCGCCAGGGCCAAGCGGGACGCCGAATTGCGCCAGACCGGCAAGGATCGGGCGAAGGCGGCGAGCTGACGTTTCGAAATCATCCGTGACGCTGCGGATCTTGCGTTTTTCGCAAGACAGGATCTCGCGATAGGAGTATTGAGACTGTTGCTGCCGACGGCAGCGGGCGCGTCTTTTTCCGACCGCTTTTCGTCGGTGCGAAGGTTCAATTTTCCCGGCGCTTGTCCGCCGGGCTTTCGGGGCTGCATGATTGCCCGACGATGTTGCTGATCCAATCATAATCCGGGAAGCCGATCCGAAGGATCTGGACGGTCTGGTCGTACTGGAAAACCGCTGTTTTGAGACTGACCGCGTTTCGCGGCGCAGTTTCCGGCGGTTTCTGGAACGGCCCACCGCGCGACTTCTCATTGCCGAGACTGCCGGCGGGATTGCCGGCTACGCGCTGATCCTGCTTCGAAGCGGCACGGCACTGGCCCGACTTTATTCTCTGGCGGTCGATCCGGACTGTCGCGGAACGGGGCTCGCCAGACGTCTGCTGGCCGCCAGCGGGCGGGTCGCCTTCGAGGAGGACCGGATCGTGCTCCGGCTTGAGGTGCGCGAGGACAACGCGGCTGCGATCGGCCTTTACCGAGCGTCCGGTTACCGCCCTTGCGGACGGGTTCCCGAGTATTACGAGGATGGTTGCACGGCACTTCGCATGGAGAAGCTGCTGCATGGCCCCGGTGATGATCCTGAGTTGGGCCGAGGCCGTGCGCCTTATTACGCGCAGACCACGGACTTCACCTGCGGTCCGGCCTGCCTGATCATGGCGGCGAAGCAGTTCGACAGCGACTTTCCGACAGATACTCTGACCGAACTCTCGCTGTGGCGCGAGGCGACCACGATCTATCTTGCTTCCGGACACGGCGGTTGCGGGCCTTTCGGCCTGGCGACGGCGGCGGCGCGCAAGGGGCTGAAGGCGGAAGTGCGGCTGTCGCCGGACGAGCCGCTGTTCCTGTCCTCCGTGCGCGATCCGGAAAAGAGGGAGGTCATGCGGCTGGTCCAGGAGGGCTATCGTCGCGACGGGCTGGCGCTGGGCGTGGTGGCGTCCGATCAGCCACTGAGCGCTCGGGAACTCGCGGCGGAGGTCGGCAAGGGGGCCGTGGCGATTGTGCTCATCTCCGGCTACCGCATGTTCGGCCAGAAGGTCCCGCACTGGATCCTTGTGCACGATCAGGACGAACGCCATCTGATCATTCATGATCCATGGCTGGAACATGAGCGCCACGAAAGCCCGGCGGATGCGGGGAACCTGCCGATCCCGGATGCGGAATTCGAGCGCATGGCGCGTTGGGGCCGGACAGGTGTCCGCGCCCAGGTTCTTCTTAAGAAGGTATAACTGCTGATGCCGACCTGGGTCATTCTCGTCGACAATCTGAAAGACATCTCCAACGCGGATACGCCGCACAAGGTCATGACCGTCAGGGACTACCTGATGCGGCCGAAGCTGTTTACCGGCATCAATCCGAATATTCTGAACTTCTCCCGTTCCTATGCCTACCAGGGTGCGGGCTACTACGCCTCGCTCTTGGCCGAAGCACGCCAGCATCGGGTGCTACCGAGCGTGGAGACCATGATCGAGCTGTCGCGCAAACAGCTCTACAATCACGCCCTGCCGGAGCTGGAAAACAGCCTGAACCAGTGCGTTCGTAAGATGGGCGAGGGGGGCGAGGCGATTTCCAGGATAACCGTCTGCCTCGGGCAGACCGGCAACGACCTGCTGGAGCCGTTCGCGCGGCTGTTGTTCGACTGGTACCGGACGCCGATCCTGGAGGTGACAGTCGAGCCCGGCGTATGGCGCGCGATCCGCAGGATCCGGCCTCTGGCGATCACCGAACTGGACGCCGCCCGCCGCACCTTCCTCATCGAGGCGCTGGAGCGCTACACCCACCGTCCGTGGCGGGCGCCGAAGCAGCGCGCGGTGATGAAATACGCGCTCGCCGTACTCTCCGATCCGAAGGAGGAACTGCCGCCTTCGAGCCTCTCGTCGCTGAAATACATGGCGAAGGTCGCAGCCCGCCACGGCGTGGAACTGGTGCCGATCGGCAAGGGCGACCTGGACCGGCTGGCCCAGTACGACGGGCTGTTTATTCGCGAGACCACCAATATCGACAATCACACCTACCGCTTCGCACGCCGCGCGGTGCAGGAGCGCATGCCGGTGATCGACGATCCGGTCTCCATGATCCGCTGCACAAACAAGGTCTATCTGGCCGAGCTCCTGGAGGCGCACGGGGTGCCGACCCCGAAGACGGTTATCCTGTCCTCGCTGAAGGAGGCCGACCAGCTGGAGGAGCGGCTCGGCTCGCCGGTGGTGCTGAAAATCCCGGACGGGTCCTTCAGCCGGGGCGTGTTCAAGGTGACGGGCGAAGAGGCGATCCGGGACAAGCTGAAAGAGCTGTTCGAGGACAGCGACATCATCCTGGCCCAGGAATACTGCCCGACCGAATTCGACTGGCGCATCGGCGTGCTCGACGGCGAGCCGCTGTTTGCCGTCCAGTACCTGATGGCGAAGAAACACTGGCAGATTGTCCGCCACGAGGACGGCAAGAAGTCGGTGGAAGGCAGCTTCCGGTCCACCTCGCTCGCCGAGGCTCCGCCCGCGGTCGTGGAAACCGCCGTCCGCGCCGCGCGACTGATCGGCGACGGACTTTATGGCGTCGACCTGAAGCAGATCGGCGACCGGGTCGTGGTCATCGAGGTCAACGACAATCCCAACCTCGACCACGGCTGCGAGGATTCAGCGGAAAAGGACATCGTCTGGGATCAGTTGATCCGCTGGTACCTGAAGCGGCTGGAGAACAGGTGAGGCACATACAGCGTTTCGTCACGGTGCTATCACCAAGGATAACTTCACACTAGTCATCCCGCACGGAGCAGCGCGAAGATGCGGGATCGGCGAGCCAGTGTCTATCGGTGTTGTCGTGGCTCTCCGGTCCCGGCTCGCGCTGCGCTTGGCCGGGATGACGCAGGAGGGGGAGGTGCAAACTCAGGACGGTTGCCCCTCCCGCCCAAATCGCTTATGTGAAGGCGCATCAATCAAACGAGAAACGCTTACCTGCCTTGTCTGCAGGAGTGAGCTGGAGAAAAGATATGATCAGCCTGACTTTCCCCGACAATTCCGTGCGCGAATTCGAACCCGGCATCAGCGGTGCCGAGGTCGCCTTGGGAATTTCCAAGTCCTTGCGCAAGAAGGCCGTGGCCGTCTCCATCGACGGCGAGCTGAGGGATCTCTCCGATCCGATCACTGAAAATGCCAGCATCGAAATCGTCACCCGCGACGAACCGCGCGCGCTGGAACTGATCCGCCACGATGCGGCCCATGTCATGGCCGAGGCCGTGCAGGAATTGTGGCCGGGTACCCAGGTGACCATCGGCCCGGTGATCGAGAACGGTTTCTACTACGACTTCAAGCGCGTCCATCCGGACACCCGCGAGGACTGGCCGTTTACGCCGGAAGATCTCACCGTCATCGAAAAGAAGATGCGCGAGATCATCGCGCGCAACGAGCCGTTCACCAAGGAAATCTGGAGCCGGGACAAGGCGCGTGACGTCTTTGCCGACATGGGCGAGGCCTACAAGGTGGAACTGGTCGACGCGATCCCGGAAGACCAGGATCTGAAAATCTACCGCCAGGGCAAGTGGTTCGACCTGTGCCGCGGACCGCATATGGATTCCACCGGCAAGATCGGCAATGCCTTCAAGCTGATGACGGTTGCCGGCGCCTATTGGCGCGGCGATTCCAACAAGCCGATGCTGACCCGAATCTACGGCACCGCCTGGGCGAGTGACAGCGACCTGAAAAACTACCTCCACATGCTGGAGGAAGCCGAAAAGCGCGACCACCGCAAGCTCGGCCGGGAAATGGACCTGTACCATTTCCAGGAAGAGGGGCCGGGCGTCGTCTTCTGGCACGCCAAGGGCTGGAGCCTGTTCCAGAAGCTGGTGTCTTACATGCGCCGTCGGCTGGACGCCGACTATGACGAGGTGAACGCGCCCCAGGTGCTGCATACCTCGCTGTGGGAAACCTCCGGTCACTGGGGCTGGTACAAGGAGAACATGTTCTCCGTGCATTGCGCCGACACCGAGGCCGAGGATGACCGGGTGTTCGCGCTGAAGCCGATGAACTGTCCGGGACACGTTCAGATCTTCAAGCACGGGCTGAAGTCCTACCGCGATCTGCCGCTTCGGCTTGCCGAGTTCGGCGCGGTCCACCGCTACGAGCCGTCGGGTGCCATGCACGGGCTGATGCGCGTGCGCGGCTTCACCCAGGACGATGCGCATATCTTCTGTACCGAAGAGCAGATGGCGGCGGAGTGCCTGAAGATCAACGACCTGATCCTGTCGGTCTACAAGGACTTCGGCTTCGACGAGATCGTCGTCAAGCTGTCGACCCGGCCGGAAAAGCGCGTCGGTTCCGACGAGCTGTGGGATCATGCCGAAGCGGTGATGGAAAAGGTCCTGAAGCAGATCGCCGATCAGTCCGGCGGCCGCATCAAGACCGACATCCTGCCGGGCGAGGGCGCCTTCTACGGGCCGAAGTTCGAATATACCCTGAAGGATGCCATCGGCCGTGAATGGCAGTGCGGCACCACCCAGGTGGACTTCAACCTGCCCGAACGGTTCGGTGCCTTCTATGTGGACAGGGACGGGGAAAAGAAGACCCCGGTGATGATCCACCGGGCCATCTGCGGCTCCATGGAGCGGTTCCTCGGCATCCTGATCGAGAATTACGCCGGGCATTTCCCGCTGTGGCTGGCGCCGCTGCAGGTGGTCGTGGCGACGATCACCTCCGATGCGGACGATTACGGCCAGGAGGTCGCCGAGAAGCTGCGTGCGGCCGGTCTCAAGGTGGAAACCGATTTCCGCAACGAGAAGATCAACTACAAGGTCCGCGAGCATTCGCTGGCCAAGATTCCGGCGATTGTCGTCTGCGGCAAGCGGGAAGCGGAAGAGCGGACCGTGAATGTCCGTCGCCTCGGCTCCAAGGACCAGACCTCCATGGGGCTGGACGAGGCCATCGCGGCCTTCGCCGAAGAAGCGGTCGCGCCGGATCTCAAGTAAGACCCAAGCTGATCAAGAGGAACTCGCGCTCATCGAGCGCGAGTTCCTCGTATTGCCATGTCTGTGATTACGCTGAAAGAGACCGCCGAACCGGGCGTGAGCGCCGGTTCTACTGGGTCATGCTGGCGGGAGCCGCGTCGCTCGCGTTGGCCAGGACTTCCACTTCCTTGTCATCGCCCGATGCGACCTTGAACTTACGCTGGAACAGCTTGCCGTTGTTCCGGGCCACCACCTCGTATTCGCCGGCGGACAAGACGAAGGCCGGAAACGCGCCGTTTGCCTCCACGACCACGTCGCCGCCCGGGCTCAGCACGGACCAGGAGGTGTTGGCGATCGCTTCACCGCCCGGGTCGTTGACGAGCTTCAACGTGATGTCGGCGGCCTGATGATACATGGTCGCTTCGGTCAGTTTGCCCGGAAGCACCTGAATGTCGGCCCGCACGACCGCATTGGCGCCGCCGTAACGGCTGACCACATGGTAGGTGTCGGAATTCAGCCGGACGATCGTTCCCGGTTTGATGTCCTGGGCTACGAGATTGCGTTCGCCGCGTTCGTTGTATTCGGTTCCGTAGATATCGAACTCGACCGAGCCGTTCTTGATCGGCAGGTCCTGGGTCAGCATCGCATCGAGTTTTACGCCGCCGGCGTTCAGGATCACCATCTTCGACATGACGTCCCGGCCGATGACGATCCGGTTGGTGGCCGTTGCATGGCCATAGGCGGTGTGGATCAGATAGGCGCCCGGATCGAGGCGGAACTCGGCGTCCCCGCCGCGGGAGGTGGCGACCAGTTCCAGCCGGCCGTCCTCATTGGTGGTTTCGCTGTAGATGCGCCAGATCAGGCCGTTTTCGAGCGGCTTGCTGTCGCGGGTAAGCTTTGCCATCAGGTAGAGCGCGCCCTGCTTGGTCCCGGCAGGGAAAGCATCGCCGGGCAACTGGGTCGGCGCATAGGGAACCAGAGCATCACTGAAAAGCGGTTCCGGTTCTCGGTCCAGCAGGTTTTCGATCGGGTTTTCCTGCGCGGCGGACGGTGTGTTGGGATCGGGTTTTGCCCGAGGGGGCATCGGCGCGGTCTGGGCGTGCGCTTCGCCTGTGAAGCCGGGCAGATCCACGGTCGCAGGTGCGAAAACGAGGCCCGCAATCACTGCCAGGCCGATAACTGCCGTTTTGCAAGATCGCCTCACGATTCCGAACTTGCTCATTCTTACCCCGATACCCTACGGCGGTTTCTTCTCATGACTACGATGTCATGCATACACTTTTTTTACCCTTGTCTTGTGTGCCGAAAAATCGGGCAAATTCAAGACCTATTCGTTAAAAGTTGACAACCGCGTTCGATGAATTACCTCAATGCGGCAGAGACTTCCACAACTCACCCCCAAAGACAGGCGATCCCCGACATGTCGAATTTTGCGCCCCGTTGCCAGGAGGCTCTCGATTTCCTCCTCAGGCGCCGCTCGCATCCTTCCGTCACCATGACGGCTCCCGGACCCTCGGAATCGGAACTGGCGGATATTCTGACCGTTGCGGCCCGTGTGCCGGACCATGGCAAGCTCGCCCCCTGGCGCTTCGTGATCTATCGCGCCGAACAGGGCGAGCGGATTGGCGCGAAGCTCCTGGAAATCGCAGTGGCGAAAGAAGGGGCGTCGCTGGACGAAGCGCGCCGGCAGCAGGAACTGACCCGTTTTACCCGCGGACCGCTGGTGGTCGGTGTCCTGAGTTGTGCGGCCGTCCATCCGAAGATCCCGGTCTGGGAACAGGAATTGTCTGCAGGCGCGGTTTGCATGAACCTCGTCAGCGCCGCGACCGCATCGGGCTATGCCGCCCAGTGGATATCAGAATGGTATGCCTTCGATGAGGAAGCGAGCCGGTTCCTCGGTGCGAGGGAGGGAGAACGCTTTGCCGGCTTCATCCATATCGGGACGCCGACCCAGGCGCCGTTCGAACGCCCGCGCCCGGAACTGGCGCAGATTTGCACTGACTGGTCGGAGAGCTGAACCTCATGTTTTATGAAACGTCCAAGAACGATCACGGATTGCCGTTCAATCCTTTCAAGGCGATCGTTTCTCCCCGGCCGATCGGCTGGATTTCCTCCCTGGACAAGGAGGGGCGTTCGAACCTGGCGCCTTACAGCTTCTTCAACGCAGTCGCCGACACACCGCCGATCGTGATGTTTTCGTCGAATGGCTACAAGGACAGCGTGTCCAACATCGATGAGACCGGAGAGTTCGTCTGCAACATGGTGAGCTACGACCTGAAGGATGCCATGAACGTGTCCTCCGCCCCGTTGCCGCACGGCGAGTCGGAATTCGAACGGGCCGGTCTTGAAATGGCACCTTCGCGCCTGGTCAAGGCACCGCGCGTCGCAAAGGCCTACACCGCATTGGAGTGCAAACATCTGAGGACCATTCGCCTGCAGGATGTCGACGGCAAGGACGCCGATAACTGGATGGTGCTGGGCCAGGTGGTCGCGGTTTACATCGATGATAGCGTCATCGTCGATGGCCGTATGGACATTACCCGTGTCCGGCCGCTGACCCGCCTCGGATACAAGGATTATGCGGTCACCGACGAAGTCTTTGAGATGACACGTCCGCAAGACTGATTTTCGCAAATTGCGAAAACCGCCACCCGTTTGCTGAGTCGTCCGGGTGCGTCATCAGGGTTTTCCCGGTCATCATTGTCAGACTTGTTCACAGCCGCAAGATGTTGTTTTAGGAAGAATTGACAAGTCATTCGTGTGAAACGGATGACTTCCCTCCCGAATATCTCCCAGGATGTTGCCTGTTAAGGTTTTGTTAACCATTGAGGCGCGAAGTTAACCAACTAGTAACGGTTCCATCGGGGAGAAGGGATCATGCGTGTAGCTGACTCCGCCTCGATCGCGTCTCGGATCGAGCAAGCATTTCAGTCCGCGAGTACATCGACAGGTACCTCCTTTGAGTACCTGGTGAAGACGGCGGCACGAGAATCGTCGTTCAATCCGCAGGCCAAGGCCAGCACATCGAGCGCGACCGGGCTTTTCCAGTTCATCGAATCCACCTGGCTTGAGACCATGAAGCAGGCCGGGCCGGAACATGGACTGGCCAAATATGCAGACCAGATCGAGCAAACCAGGAGCGGCAAGTACCGGGTGAGCGATCCGGACATGCGCCAGGAGATTCTCGACCTGCGCAAGGACCCGGCAATCGCCTCTGTTCTGGCCGGGGAACTGACCCAGAAAAATGCTGCTCAACTGAGCCGGAAGCTCGGACGCAACCCGACGCACGGCGAATTGTACATGGCGCATTTCCTTGGGGCATCGGGCGCAAACCGACTGATCAGCGCGACCCAGGACAATGCGGACATGCGCGCCGACAAGCTGTTCCCGACCCAGGCGCGGGCCAACCGGTCGATCTTCTACGATCAGAACGGCTCGCCCCGGACGGCCTCGGAAGTCTATGACGCCATCGTTTCCAAACACGATGCCGTCACCATGATCGCCAGCCTTTCCGGTTCCACCGCAGTCCCGACTGCCAAGCCGGGAGCCGGAACGCAGGTCGCCAGTGCCCAGCCGGTGCCCGGTAAAGGAATGCCGGAAAACCTGCCAGAGAGCCTGCCGGAAAACCTGGATGAGGCGACGCAACGTGTCATGAACGCATTCCGGGCCGCGGAAACGCGGAACCCGTTCGAGGCCCTGTTCCGCAATGATCCCGCTTCGGCGGCGACCGGGGTCAACACCGCCTATACTTCGGCTTTCACGGCCGTTTCCGACAGCCGTTATACCAGCAGCGCATCCTCGCAGGTGGCCGCTCAGGAACTGGCTGCGGCAGAACGGCAGCGCCCGCTGGATCTGACACGTTTCCTGCGCTTCAATGAAGACGACGATCAGAAGGATCTGCTGCCGCCGGCGTGAATGGATCTCTGAGCCGGTCCACGGATGCGGCTTGTCATATTTATGGTGAACCGATCGTTAAGTCTTTGATGTCAGGCTTGAACCTGAACCGAAGACCAGTTGTGCGTCACCATGATCATACGAGAGTTTCTGAATTGGGTTGAGAGTGCTCCGGACGCGCCCCGCGCGGACGCCGCTGGCGCGCTTGCCCGTGCCTGGCTTTATTCCGACCTGAGCGAGGAAGATCGCAGGGGGGCTGCTGCGGCCCTCACGTTTCTTCTGGACGATCCCTGTCCGCAGGTGAGGGAGGCTATGGCGCGAAGCCTGGCGGACCACAGCGATGCCCCGCGGCACGTTATTCTCAGCCTTGCCGAGGACGTCGAGACCGTGGCCGAGATTGTCCTCAAGTCCTCACCGGTCTTTACCGAGGTCGAACTCGTCGATGCCCTTGCGCAAGGGTCGGACCGGATCCAGTGCGCGATCGCCGGCAGGAAGGGGCTTCAGCCGGTCGTCGCGGCGGCCCTTGCCGAGGTCGGTTGTGCGCGGGCGTGCCAGGTGATGCTGGAAAACCGGTCGGCCGAAATTCTCAAGTCCAGCCTTATTCGCATTGCCGAGCGCCACGAAGCCGTCATGCCGGTGAGCGAGGCGCTCCTGAACCGGCCCGGCTTGTCCCTGACCTTGCGCCACAAGCTGCTGAGCCGGTTCGCGGAGCGGCTGGAGAGCCATCCCATGTTTGCCGAAAAAGTGCCGGATCACCTGAAAGAGGAGTTCCTGGCGGACGCGGCCGACAAGGTGACCCTGCACCTCGCGCTGGAAGCCTCCGACACGGAGATGCCGGACTTTGTGGAACACCTGCGGTCCGAGGCATTGCTGACGACGAAATTTCTGCTGCGGGCTGTCTGCTGCGGCCGGTTGCGCCTGTTTGCGACCGCGCTTTCGCTTCTGGGGAACGTGCCGCCGGACCGGCTGAGGCAGCTTCTGATCTCGGTCCGCCTGCCGGCGCTGCAAGCGGTCCTGCGCAAAGCGGGGCTACCGCTCCGGTCTCACCAGGCCTTTTTGCTGGCCATCGAGATTGCCCGCAGTGCCGAGGCGGATTTCACCCGGGACATGAGCCTGGAGCAGGCGCGCACGCTGACCGAAGCCCTGTTGTCGGAAATCCAGGATGGGGCGCTGGGAGCGGACGAGGATATTGCCGCGTTCCTGCGCCGGTTCGCCGTCGACGTGGCGCGGCTGGAAGCGAGGGCCTTCGTGAAAGGCCGGATGCAGAAAGCCCTGAAGGCCGCCTGAGGAAACAAGCCCGGCAGCGACGGATGGCCGATGAGGTCGTTCAGCCGATCATCAGTTCGTCGTCTTCACCCTTCGACGGGAACTGAGCGAGATAGTCTTCGGTCACTTCCGAAAGCCTGTCGGCAAGGGCCGCGCCGGTCGAGTTGTCCGTGTCGCGGGCGCCTTCGGCGACCATGGCCCGGATCGCTTCGACATATTGTTCGGTCAGGGAAAGCGGCAGCTTGTCCGGGCTGGGAACATGTTCCAGCAGGCGGCAGAAGCTGGAGGCAACGGACCCCACAAGCGGGTAGCCCAGCGTGAGTGCCTGACCCTTCATGTTGTGAACCGCCTGATAGAGCGTTTCCAGGTTCGCCTTGGTGAGCCCTTCGGCGCGGATCGTGTCATAGGCGTCCGTCAGCTCATTTGTCTCATTGCTCATCCAGCCGTCGAATTTCCCCGAAAGCCGTTCAAGAGCCTGTTCCGCGGCCTTCACCGGATCGAAGTTTTTTGTCTCGCGCTTGCTCAAGACACGTACCTTTTTCCGGAGGTCCGTCGGCGGCGAGAGGATTTCCCGCTCTTCTTCCTCAAGGGGGGCTTCAGCCATGGTGATACCTTTGCCTTCCCGCTTTTCGCAGGTGTTGTCCGCAACGGCCGGGAGTGTCTCCTGGTGCCCTTACTGGTGTCTGGGCCAGGGGCCTGAGTTCGCGTGTCAGTATGCGGAGATCTGCTTAACAGTCTGTTAGTGAAGCCTGCGGTGCGAGCCGCCCTCAATAGCGGAACATCTCCGTCAGGATGCGCTCGTCCCAGCCGTGTTCGCGGTCGAACATGATCAGGCCCTCCACGTTGCCGTCCTCGTGGACGGAGACCCTGGCCACATCCCTGATTTCCCTGTGATCGGCAGATGCGCTCACGGGGCGTTTTTCCGGCTCGAGGATGTCGATGTCCACGCGGGCGTGATTGGGCAGAAGGGCGCCGCGCCAGCGTCTCGGCCGGAAGGCGCTGATTGGGGTCAGCGCCAGAAGCGGCGAGGATATCGGCAGGATCGGCCCGTGGGCGGACAGGTTATAGGCTGTGCTGCCGGCCGGGGTGGAGATGATGATGCCGTCGCAGATCAGCTCCTCCAGACGCACACGGCCATCGATCGAAATGCGCAAGCGGGCGGCCTGGGACGTCTGGCGGAGCAGGGAGACCTCGTTGATCGCCTGGGCCGTGGAGATCTTTCCCGACTGGTCCACCACTTCCATCGACAGCGGGTGGATCGGGTTGGCGTCGGCCTCGGCGACCCTTTGGAGCAGGTCGTCCTCACGGTATTCGTTCATGAGAAATCCGACCGAGCCGCGGTTCATGCCATAGATCGGTTTGCCCGAGCCCATGAACCTGTGGAGCGTCTGCAGCATCAGGCCGTCGCCGCCGAGCGCGACGATCACATCGGCGTCTTCGGCGCTGACTTCGCCGTAGCGGACCGCCAGAAGCCCCCGAGCCTCCTGCGCTTCCGGCGTGTCGCTGGCGACGAAATAAAGCTTTTCGACCTTTTCAGGCGCGTTGCCGGAGGCCTTGTCCGAAGGCGTCGCAATGGTCATCGTGAACTCGCAGGCGTTTCCCGATTGTCCCGGCCCCGTCCGGGCATCAGGCTCCTCACTTCTCCTTAATAGCAGGAAGTGATCGGTCGCCAAGGCCGATTCAGGCCGAAGGCGCTGGTTTTTGCCTTAAGCCGTGCTCTTTGATTTTTCAGGAATAATAGTCCCACACCGGTTTCCGGGCCAGCGTGTCGTCATTGTGACGCATGCGCAGGGACAGGAGGTCGGACAGGCAATCCCGCAGGATCGGCAGCATCTCAGGATCGTTGGACAGGTCCTTCAACGCTCTTCCAGATTCGTCGTGCTTGAGGAGGAGAGGCGGCAATTCGGCGAAGTGGACGTATTGCCATTCCGTCCCGCGCATGGACAACAACGCACGATCGCGCCCATCTGCCTCTTCGGGCAGGAACGCGTTGACGGCCGCGACGTTGCGATAGTCGAATTCGAAGATTGCGGCCTTGCGCCAGCGGGCCGGCGTCTGCGCATCGAGGAACGGGCGCAGCGAGGCGCCGTCGGGAGCGTGTCCCGGTTCCACGCCGATCAGGTCGACGAGGGTCGGAAAGATATCGGCCGCAGAAGTGAAGGCCGTCACCCGATTGGCGCTTGCCCTGCCCGGCGCGCGGATCATGAGCGGGATATGATAGCTCTGCTCGAAGAAGCCGCCTTTTCCGAGCATCCAGTGGTCGCCCATCATCTCCGCGTGGTCGGAGGTGAAGATCACCAGTGTGTCCTTGTCCGCATCGGCAGCGCTTAGGCCGGAAAGGAGGCGCCCAATCTGGGCGTCGACTTCCGAAATCATGCCGTAATAAAGCGCTCGGATGCGACGGAAGTCGTTGCGGGTCAGGTCCTTTACCTGGCCGTCCGCGCCTGGAATATGGCTGGAGAGTTTCTGGGTGGCGAGTGCCGCCTTTACCAGTGGATGGAGGCTTGCTTCCTCGTCTGGGGTCGCAGCGCCCAGGAAGTCCGGACCGTCTTCGGGATCATACATCCGGTTATAGGGTTCCGGCACCGCAATCGGCGGATGCGGTCGCAGGTAGGAGATATGGGCAAACCAGGGCTGTTCCGCCTCCTGTTCGCCGAGCCAGGACAGGAAAGCGTCGGTCAGGAACGCGGTCTGGGTTTCCTCCGCGCTGTAGGCGGTCGCATTTCGGGAAATGCGCTCGCCTTGTTCCGGCGCGACGTGGTGGATCGTCCGGAAGGTCGCCGGATCGTGGCCCCTGGAGGCAAGCCAGGAGAGCCAGGGCTTGTCGTCTTCCGGCAGCATCTGACGCACGGCAAAGCCGGGCAGCACGCCTTCGTATGTCGATAGCGCCGGATCGTTCGGATCGTGGACACGCGGATCGGGCGTGGTGTCTGTGTAGCCGAACAGGGTCGGAACATAGCCGGCCCGGCGCGCGGCGCGGGCAATGTTGTCGAAGCGGTTGTCCAGCGGCGCGCCGTTCCAGACAACCCGATGGTTCATCTGGTAGAGACCGGTGTAGAGCGAAGCCCGGGCCGGGGAACACGGCGCGCAGGTGGCGTAGTGGCGTTCGAACACGGTTGCCTGCTCGGCGAAGGCGTCGAGGTTCGGTGTCTTCACCACCGGATGTCCGATCGTGCCGAGGCAATCGCCGCGCCACTGGTCCACAGTGATCAGCAGGATGTTCGGCCGGGACCTCATTCCGTTTCCAGTTTATCCATCAGGGCCGGGAGATCGGCAACCGTATCGATGACGTAGTCGGCGCCGGCTTCCTTGAGTTTTTCCGTCGCGTGAGCGCGCAAGGCGTCCACTTCCTCTGCCGACAAGGCTGCCAGTTCCTCCGGCGTCTTGCCGGCGAAATTGCCCGAAAGGGCCAACCCGACGGTGAGGCATCCGGCAGCAACGCCTTCGGCGATGCCGGGCTCGGTGTCGTCCACCTTGATCACGGCAGCGGGCGGATAGGCGACCAGATCGACGAAACACTGATACATGCCGAGCGGGCCGGGACGGCCCTCGGGCAGGTCGTCGGCACAGATCAGATTGTCCGGCGCATAGCCTTGTTTTGCGGCGACCGGCAGGACACGCTCCATGATGGAGCGGGTGTAGCCGGTGGTGGAACCGATCCTGATGCCTTTTTTGCGCAGGTACTTGACCACATCGATCGCACCCGGAACCAGATCCGCATAGTCGGCGACGACCTCCTCGTTCATGGGAACGAAGACCTCATAGACCTTGTCCACGTCCGCATCGGTCGGCGCATGGCCGTATTTTTTCTGCCATTGGGCGGCGATATCCGGATCGTCCATCATGGCGCGGATGTGGTTCCACTTCGGTGCGCCCATCGGCGCGCGTGCCTGTTCGATGCTGGCGGTGATGCCGAATTTCTCGAACGCCTTCACGAAGACGCCCATGGGCGCGAAGGAGCCGAAGTCGATCATGGTGCCGGCCCAGTCGAACACGACGGCCTTGAACTTGGACATAATGAGTTTCCTTTTTAGGCGGCGAGGCGGGCGCGTTCGATCAGGGCTTCGGCCGGCGGGGCGGCACTTTCCACGCCCATTTCCGCCAGAACGTCGCGGGCGGCGGCGACCACTTCACGCATGACATGAGCGTCCATCTGGCCGATGCAGCCAACGCGGAAGCTTTCCACCACCGTGAGCTTGCCCGGATAGAGAATGAAGCCGCGGGCCTTCATCAGGTCGTAGAAGCGGGCGAATTCGAATGCCGGATCGGCCGGACAGAAGAAAGTGACGATGATCGGCGACAGCCATTGGGCATCAAGCAGGGTCTCGAAACCGAGCTCGCGCATGCCGGCGACCATGACATCGCGGTTGTTTTCGTAACGCGCACCGCGGCCGGCGACACCGCCTTCCGCCTTGTGGGCGCGCAGGGCTTCCAGAAAGGCCGCGACGACATGGGTCGGCGGTGTAAAGCGCCATTGACCGGTCTTTTCCATATGCGCCCATTGGGCATGGACATCGAGGCTCATGGAATGGCTGTTGCCTTTGGCCGCTTCCAGGGCGGACCTTTTCGCAAGGATGAAGCCGAAACCCGGCACGCCTTCGATGCACTTGTTGGCCGATGACACCATGGCGTCGAACCGCAGTCTCCCCGGCTCCAGCGGCACGGCGCCGAAGGCGGACATGGAATCGATCAGCAGCGTGCGGTCGGCGGCGGCAACCGCCTCGGAGATCTCCTCGACCGGATTGAGAATGCCGGAGCTGGTCTCGCAATGGACGACGACCACGTGGGAAATCTCCGGGTCTTCGGCCAGGAGCCTTGCGACTTCATCGCCACGCGGCGGCAGGTAGTCGCCCTTGTCGAGCACGGCCACGGGCCGGCCGAGATACTGCATGGTCTCAACGGCCCGTTTGCCATAGGCGCCGTTGCTCAGGATCAGGGTCTTTTTGTTCTTGGGCGTGAAGCTTGCCAGCATGGCTTCCACGGCAAAGGTGCCGCTGCCCTGCATCGGGACGCAGTCATAGCACTCTTTGCCGTCGCCTAGGAGCTCGACCAGACCGGTGCGCATTTCGGCGGTCATGGCGCGGAAATCGCCGTCCCAGCTACCCCAGTCGCGCAGCATGGCTTCCTTGGTTTCGATCGATGTGGTCAGCGGACCGGGGGTGAGGAGATAGGGTTCTCCGAGTTTCGGACGGGGCAGGGCGGGTTTTTCTTTTGTCATTGATATTCCAGAGAGCATTAGGAGTGCGGACGTGAAAAATCGAATTCTTCGGCAAAATGGCAGGCGACGTGATGATCGGGGGCGATCTCACGCCATTCGGGTGCATCTTTAGAACAGCGTTCCCGGGCAAACGGACAGCGGCTGTGGAAACGGCATCCGGAGGGGGCGTTCAGCGGATTGGGGATCTCGCCTTCCAGCCTGATCGGATCGAATTCCACATCCGGATCGGCTTGCGGGATCGCGGACAGCAGGGCGTGGGTATAGGGATGGCGGGGATGGAAGAACAAGCGTTCCGTCGGCGCGTATTCGACGAATTTTCCCACATACATCACCGCGACCCGGTGGCTCATCTGGGCGACCACGGACAGGTCATGGGCGATGAACAGGAAGGCAACACCCATTTCCTCCTGAAGGTCTTTCAGGAGATTGACGATCTCCGCCTGGATGGAAACGTCGAGGGCGGAGACGCTTTCGTCGCAGACGACGAAATCCGGACGGGAGACCAGCGCCCTGGCGATACAGATGCGCTGGCGCTGGCCACCGGAAAAGGCATGCGGGAACCGACGCAGGTGTTCAAGGTTCAGCTTGCAGCGTCCTGCGATGTCGCGCACCCGGGCATCGATGGCATCGCGGTTCTTCATCATGCCGGAGGCGACCAGCGGCTCGGCGATGATATCGCGTACGGTCATGCGCGGATTGAGCGAGGAATAGGGGTCCTGAAACACCAGGCTCATCTTCGAGCGGAACAGGCGCAACCGGTCCGGCGTCATGGTGGACAGTTTCACGGCACCTTCGGAAAACACCATGTTCATGTGCTGGCGGAACTTGCGCAGCTCTTCGCCTTCAGCGTGGGCGAGGTCCGTGTCCTTGCCGTTGCTGTGGAAGATGACCTCTCCGCCGGTCGGATCGATCGCCCGCAAGATGGCGCGGCCGACGGTGGTCTTGCCGGAACCGCTCTCGCCGACCAGACCGACGGTCTCGCCGCGTTTGATGTCGAAGGAGACGTCGTCGACCGCCCGCAGCTGCCGGACCTCCGAGCTGAACAGCTTCTTCTTGCGGATCGGAAAGCGCACTTCGAGGTTCTTGACCTCGATCAGAACATCCTGGTTCATGCGGCGGACCTTCCTTGTTCGGTATGCAGCCAGCAGCGCACCGCGCGCCCGGGTGCCGGTGAAATCTCATCGGGAGCGGTCCGATCGCACAGGCCGGCCACTGTCTCGCTGCAACGGGTATGGAACGGACAGCCGGACGGGCGTTCCGTCGGGCTCGGGATATCGCCGGGCACCGGGCTCAGCCGGTCGTGGAGCTTGTCGACGCTCGGGATCGCCTTGAGCAGGCCTTGCGTATAGGGGTGGCGCGGCGCGCGGATCACGTCGCGGGTCGGGCCGCGCTCGACGATGGTGCCGAGATACATCACCGCCACCTCGTCGGCGATCTGGGCAATGACGCCGAGATCATGGGTGATGAAGATCATCGCCATGCCAAGATCGCGCTGCAGGTCGCGCATCAGCTCCAGCACCTGGGCCTGGATGGTGACGTCGAGCGCGGTGGTCGGCTCGTCGGCGATCAGGAGTGCCGGACCCGCCGACAGGGCGAGCGCGATCATGGCGCGCTGGCGCATGCCGCCGGACAGTTCGTGGGGAAACTGATCGATCCGTTCCGGAGCGTTGGAGATGCCGACCTTGTCGAGCATTTCGACAGCCAGTTCGCGGGCTTCCCGCTTGCCGACGCCCCGGTGCAGGCGGATGGTCTCGATCATCTGGTTGCCGACAGTATAGACCGGGCTGAAACTCGCCATCGGCTCCTGGAAGATCATGCCGATCTCGCCACCGCGCAGATTGCGCAGAGCGCGGGCCCCCGGCTTGATCTCATCGATTTTAATCTCGCGACCGTCCTTGGCTGTGTAGCGGATGCGGGTTTCCGGCGAGAGTGTCGAGCTGCCCGGCAGGAGACGCATCAGCGCCTTGGTGGAGATCGACTTGCCGGAACCGCTTTCGCCCACCAGGCCGAGGGTCTTGCCTTTTTCGACCGAGAAGCTGACGCCCTGTACCGGTGTGATCAGACCTTCGTCGGTGCGGAAGGAAATCGACAGGTTTTCGACTGTAAGCATGACCGTTTCCTAACTGGCTTCGCTGTAGGGATCGGCCGCATCGCGCAGACCGTCGCCAATGACGGTGAAGGCGAGCACGGCGCCAACCACGAAAATGGCGGGAATGAAGAGCCAGGGCGTCTGTTCGATCACCCGGACCGACTGGGCCTGCTGCAACAGCACACCCCAGGACACGGTCGGCGGGCGCAGGCCGAGGCCGACGAAGCTCAATGCGGTTTCAGACAGGATCATGTAGGGGAAGGAAATCACCAGATCGACGATGATGAAGCTGGTGAAGCTCGGCAGCATGTGCTGGCCGATGATCCGGCCCGGCCGGGCACCGGCCAGCCGTGCGGCAACCACAAAGTCCTCGTTCCGGATGGCGAGGAGCTGGGACCGGATGCGTCGCGCCAGCGTCGGCCAGCCGAACAGGCCAAGGATCAGGGTCATGGCGAAATAGACCTGGGTTGTGGACCATTCCTTCGGCATGGCGGCGGCCAGCCCCATGTAGAGCGGGATGATCGGCACGACGCGCACGACCTCGGTGACGCGCTGAATGACATTGTCGGTCATGCCGCCGGCATAGCCGGCAATGCCGCCGATCAGCAGCGCCAGGACGAAGGAAATCAGAACGCCCATCACACCGATGGAGAGGGACGTCCTTGTGGCGTACATGGTGCGGGAGAACACGTCGCGGCCGAGATCGTCGGTGCCCCACAGGTGCAGTTTCGCTTTTTCATCGTCCAGACCGAACAGGTGCCGATCGATCGGAATGAATCCGAGCAGGTCGGTCGCCTCGCCCTTGGCAAAGAAGCGGACATAGACGCGCTTGTCCGGATCGGACACGGAAATCGCCCTGAGCGTGATCGGATCGCGCTTGGTCGAGACACCGTGGATGAAGGGCTGGAACGAACAGCCGTTCCGGTCGCAGAACATGGGCATCTGCGGCGCACCGTCAATATAGCTGGTATCGCGGCTGGTCGGTCCGTAAGGAGCGACGAACTCGGCGAACAGGCCGAGCACGGCCATCAGGGCGAGGAAACTGCCGGCGACGATCGCCGCCTTGTGCCGGCGGAAGCGCCACCAGATCAGCGTCCACTGTGAGGCCGAGTAATATTTCAGCCGTCTCTCACGTTCCTTTTCCTCGGCAGCGCTCAAGACGTCAGAGGTTGCGTCGACCATGGCTCAGGCTCCCAGCTTGATGCGCGGGTCGAGCCACGCAAGCAGAATGTCGGACACGAAGTTCATGAACACGATGATGAAGGTGAGCAGCAGCAGGATCGCGCCGGCCACATACATATCGAGGTCGAGATAGGCCTTGAGCAGCAGTTCGCCGAGTTCGGTCAGGCCGAGCACGGCGGCCACGATCGGCAGCTCCGAGAAGATCCGGTTCACGTCGAAGCCGATGGTGGAGACGATCGGGTTGATCGCAAGCCGCGCCGGGTATTTCAGAAGCAGCTTCGTTTCCGGCACGCCGCGGGCGCGTGCTGCAGTCACCGACAGTCGGTTCAGTTCGTCGGACATGGTCGCGCGCATGGTTTGGATCTGATAGGCGACCGCCGACCAGGCGAGCACCACGGACGGCAGCCAGAGGTGCTTGATTAGATCCCAGACCTTGGCCAGCGACCAGGGAGCATCGGCATATCGGGAAGAGAACAGGCCGCCGATATCGACGCCGAACCAGCTGTTGGCGAAATAGAGCATGATCAGCGCCAGCAGGAAGTTCGGCAGCGCCAGGCCGAGATAGGAAAAGATCGTCAGGCTGTAATCGACCGCGGAGCCACGCCTGATAGCGGCGTAGATGCCGATTGGGATGGAAATCACATAGGTGAGGAGGAGTGTCGTCAACAGGAGGCCGAGGGTCAGCCACGCCTTGTCGCCGATCACCTTGGTCACGGAGGTTTCGAAGGCAAAGGCCTGGCCAAAGTCGCCGTGGAGCACGATGCCACCGACCCAGTCGAAATAGCGCAGAACCATCGGCTTATCGAGGCCGAGATCGTGGCGGATCGCCTGGACGTCGGCGTCGGTCACGCTGATGCCGGTGCCGGAGAACTTCCGGAAGGCATAGCGGTCCGCGTAATCGCCGGGCGGAATTTCCATGATGACGAACACCATGATCGATACCAGCGCCATGGTGACGATCATGCCCACCAGTCGTTCCAGGGTGAACCGAAGCATCTTGACCTCTCCTTCAAAATGGCCGGGGCGGATCGGTCCGCCCCGGTCGGCTTGCTCAGGCAGGACTTACTGGTCCAGGAACCACTGCTGCGGGCGGTACGGATAGGTCCAGTAGAAGTCGTAGCTCTTGGCTTTGATCGGCTTCATGTTCTTCAGGTCGTTGCGGTACATGAAGGGGGCAACGATGTCGCCGACCGTGCCGATCTTCAGCAGGTTGTCGACATGGATCTTGACGATCTCGGCACCCAGCCTGTTGCTTTCATCGGAGCCCATTTCGACCTGGAGGAACTTCTCCGACAGGTCCCAGAGCTTCTTGATATCCGCCGGCGGCTCAGTGCCTTCCTTGCCGCCCGATTCCTTCCAGGCGGCCCAGCCGAAGCCGGTGCCCGGGTTGAAGTAATCGCCGAACGGCGGGATGAAGGCGGTCACATCCTGGGAAATGGCCGGCCCGGATGTGCCGTCATATTTCCAGGATGTGATGTCGAGGTCGTTGTTGTTGCCCGCGGCACGGTATTCGTCGGAGGTCACTTCCTTCAGGTCGACGCGGACACCGACGGCGGACCAGTAGTCGCGCACCAGTTCCATGATCTTCACCGGAACGCCCTGGGTCGAGTAGATCATGCGGATGACCAGCGGCTTGCCGTCCGGGCGTTCCAGGGTGCCGTCACCGTCGCTGTCCTTCAGGCCCATTTCGGCGAGCAGGGCCTTGGCGCCGTCGACGTCATAGGCGATGTCGGTGTTCAGAATCTCGTCGGAGACGAAGGACACGGTCTTCGGTTCCGCCGGAACACCCTGCATCGGCTTGCCCTGGCCGAGGTAGACGATCTCGTTGATCTCGTCGCGGTTCAGGGCGATCGACATGGCCTTTTCGAAACGGATGTCGTTGAAGATGTCGGCCAGGACCGGATCCTTGTGGGTCCGGTTGAAAGAGAAGAACACGTTTTCGCCGAAGGTCGGGGCGAAGCTGACGGTGTAGTTGCCCTTGGCTTCGTTTTCCTTCAGGAGCGGGAAGTCTTCCAGGAAGAGCGCCTGCTGCTTCCAGACGACGTCGCCGTTCATGATCTTCAGGTTCTGGACTTCCTTGTCGCCGATGTAGCTCTCGGAGATTTCCGGAATGTAGGGAAGCTGGTTGCCGGCCGTGTCGACCATGTGGAAGTACGGGTTGGCGACGAGCTTGCGGCCTTCGGAGTTCTCCTCGACCACGATGTGGCTTTCCAGCGTAGGAACGACGGCGCGTCCGATCCTGGCGGCCTTGTCGCTGTCCTTCAGGAGCGGGGAGGGGACGTCCTTCCAGTCGGATCCGCCGTAGTAGAAGTCGACGGCGGCCTTTGCGCTTTCAAAGCCGTATTCCTTGGCCAGGTCCTCGGCCTTCGGGTTGTACTTCGGCATGAACTGCGACAGGAAATGCTTCGGCTGGAACGGCTGGCCGTAGTCGACGGCGAAGCGGTTCAGGATGCCCGGGGTCGGAACCGGGAAGGTGAAGGTGACGGTGGTCGGGTCGACCGCTTCGACCTTGACCGGCTTGCCGGCGAACAGCCAGCGGCCCGGGGTCTTTTCGTAGACGTCCGGGTTCATGATCAGGTCGTTGTACCAGAAGACGACATCGTCGGCGGTGAAGGGCTCGCCGTCGGACCATTTGTGACCTTCGCGCAGGTTGATGGTCAGGACCGTGAAGTCGTCGTTCCAGGACCAGCCCTTGGCAATGTTCGGAACAACGGTCTGGAGATCGTCGGCGTAGCGAACGAAATTGACGTGGCGCACGGAGAGCAGGTCGGAGGTGCCGGATTCGGTGCCTTTGGAGATGCCGGTGATCACGCCGCCGTAGTGGCCGATCTTGTCATAAGGGGCGACAACGAGCGGCTCGGCCGGAAGACGTTCGGCAAGCGCCGGCAGGTCCTTGTTGCCAAGGATCTTCTTGTTCAGATCGGCGATGGAGGGGTTTTCGGCGAAACCGAGCTTGCAGGCGCCCTTTTCCTCGAATTCGGCCAGTTCGAACTGTTCCGGATAGGTAGAGGTCAGACCTTTCATGTCGGCGACGGTGACGGCCGGACAGGCGGCGAAGGCAGGGGCGCCGAGGACGGCGAGTGCCGCACCGGACAGGAGAATGGATTTGAATTTCATGACGGAGCTCCAAGAATGGAATGAAAGCGCCGCCTATAGAGGGATTTCCGATTACAGTTTTATGAAATTCCGAAAACTATAGCTTTTAATTATAAATTAACAACCGTCACAGAACTGTCAAATTTGCGATTTCACGGTTTCCAGAAAGGCCTGGATGACCGCCACCTTGGCCATGTCCTTGTGCCAGACCACGAAATGGGAGGCGACCAGGGCCGGGTCGTCGATATAGACCGGCACGAAGCCGTCCTGCGCGGTGACTTCGGCCTCCATACAGACGCCAATGCCGACACCGGCACGTATCAGGCTGGCGATCGAGCCCCATGACCCGAGGGCCAGCAGTGTCTTCGGTTTGATGTTGGCAAGAGTGGCCGCAGCCTCGAAGATCTTGCGTGTTCCCGATGAACCTTCGCGCTGAATTAGCGGCAAGTCCTTGATTTCAGACCAAGAAACCGTTCCCTTGTCGATCAGCGGATGGCCCGGTGGAACGGCAAGCACGACCCGGGTCGTCACGAGGCGGAAGCCCTCCAGACCGGCCGGAATTTCCGTGCCTGTTATGAAGCAGACATCGACCTTGCCGTCGTCGAGCAGGCGCAGAAGATCCTGGGTGGCAAGGGCACGCGCTTCGATGGAGATATCCGGATATTTCGTCATGAAATCGGAAATCAGCGGGATCGCGAGCTGGAAGGTCGAATAGCCGATGCGCAGTTCTCCGGCCGCCAGCTTCTTCTGTTCGTCCAGATCGGCTTCGAGATCGGAGCAAAGCGCCAGGATCGCGCGGACGGGGGGCAGGAGGGCGGCAAGGGCCGGGGTCGGGCTGGTCGTATAGCCGGCCTTGGCAATCAGCCGGGTCTTGAACCGGCTTTCAAGCGCCTGAACGTGGTTGGAAATCGATGGCTGGGAGACGCCGAGTTCCTTGGCCGCGGCCGAAAAACTTCCCGTGCGGGCCACGGCTTCCAGCGCCCGCAACTGGCTCAGACTCAGCTTGCTGATCGGTTTTTTTGCCATGCTTTTCTGGCCATGCCCAACGCCGGTTTCGTTCTCCAGTGTTGGGCATTCATAGCTCCCGGGGTGTTGGAAGAACAGGGTTTGTGGCCGCGCGACAGGAGATATTGTCCGACGCCGGCGTCAGGCCTCGTCTTCGAGCCGGGAGATCAGGGTGCGCAGAACGTGTTTGAGGGTGGCCATTTCCTCCGCCGAATAGGAGCCGCTGACACGGGCTTCATGGGCCTTCGCCGCGCCGAGCAGATCGTCGACCATGGACCGGCCCTCTGCCGTAATGAAGACCAGCGCCTTGCGCCGGTCATTCGCGTCCTGACGGCGCTCGACCACGCCGGTTTCCTCCAGCCGGTCGATGATCTTGGTGGTCGTCGGCTGATTGTAGAGGCCGATGCGGGCGAGATCGCCAATCGTCATCCCGTCTCCGCCCGAAAGCGTTGCCAGCAGGCGCCAGGTGGAGACGCTGATGCCGCGCGCGCGCAGATGGTCGTGGAACTGGCCGCTGATCAGGTGGCTGGCGTGGGCGAGCAGATAGGGCAGGTAATCTGAGATGAAGGAGGCCTCGGTCGCCTCGGTCCTGTTTTTCACCTGGTCAAGGGTTCGGGCCATGGCTCAGACCGTGTCCGGATGCGGATGGGCGATGCCGTAGCGCCCGTCCAAATACAGCAGGGGCTCGCCCTCGTTCAGGTCGAAGGTTTCCACCTCGCCGACGAAAATGATGTGGTCACCGCCTTCGTGGCGGAATGCGGTCTTGCAATGGAACGTGGCGATGCAACCGGGGATGACCGGGGCACCGGTCTTTCCGCTTTCCCAGGTCACTTCGGAAAACTTGTCGCCGGGGCGAGCAAAGCTGTTGGACAGGGTGACCTGATCCGAGCCGAGCACATTGATGGTGAAATGGCCGGCATCTTCGAAATCCGCCCGGCTGGGGGAATTCCTGCCGATGGACCACAACACCATGGGAGGATCCAGCGAGACGGAGTTGAAGGAATTGATCGTCAGCCCCACGGGCGAACCATCTTCCCTGCAGGTGGTCGCAATGGCGATGCCGGTTGTGAAGCGGCCAAGGGCCTGGCGGAATTTTTTCTGATCGATCCTGACCGTCATGAGGCGTTCCCCCCTTCTGTTTGCCGGCCCTTTCCATCGGCCAGCTCCAAATTTAGTTTAAGCATAAATATATTCCAATTGATATAATTTCAAATGCTTGCTACACAGTGAATGTGGAGGAGACAGGATATTGCCGCCATGGCTCCGTGTCCTCCAGGGCGAGCGGGATCCCGTGACGCCCATTGTGCGGTAGGAGGCGGCAGGGAGGAACGATGCTTTCGGATCGTATTGAAGGCAAGTGGATCGACACTTTCACCAAGGCGCTTGAATTCTGCAAGGTCGCCGAAGGCGAGGAGGTGGCGATCCTATCGGAGACCCAGTCCCGCGATCTCAACGTCCATCTGACCGAACTGGCGCTTTTACGCCTCGGCGCGCGGCCGTTCCATGTGGTCCTGCCGACCCCACCGCAGCGCAGCCCGGTTCCGGTGCGCTCCACCGGCGCCAGCGACAGCGTGCGCGGCCTGGGTCCCGTGATCAAGGCGCTCAAGTCGAGCTCCATGGTCGTCGACCTGACCGTGGAAGGCATGCTGCATGCGCCGGAACTTCCGGAAATCATCTCCGACGGCGCGCGTCTGTTCATGATCAGCAACGAACACCCGGACGCGCTGGAACGTCTGCTGCCGGATCCGGCGCTGACGCCCAAGGTCAAGGCAGCGGTCAAGATGCTGCGCGCGGCGGAGAACATGACGGTGCTTTCGAAAGCCGGTACCGATCTGAAGGTCGACCTGCGCGATGCGCCGACCGCCGGTGTCTGGGGCTATTGCGACCGGCCGGGGACCGTCGCTCACTGGCCGGGCGGCGTCGTGGTCAGCTTCCCCGGCGCGGGCACGGTCAACGGAACGCTGGTGCTCGACGCCGGCGACATCAATCTCACCTTCAAGCGCTATCTGCAGGACCCGGTCAAGCTCACGCTTGAAAACGATTTCGTGGTCGATATCGAGGGCCGGGGCACCGACGCGGAGCTGCTGCGCCGCTACTTCGCAGCCTGGAACGACAAGAACGCCTATGCCACCTCCCATGTCGGCTGGGGCATGAACCCAGGTGCCCGCTACGAGGCGCTGACCATGTATGACCAGCGCGAGACCAACGGCACGGAAGTGCGCGCCTATGCGGGTAACTTCCTTTATTCCACCGGCGCCAACGAATTCGCCAAGCGCTACACGCTCGGCCATTTCGACTTACCCGTAGGCCATTGCGACATTGCTCTCGACGGCAAGCTGGTGATCGAAGACGGCAAGCTTCTTGGAGAGCTGGCGTGAGCGCGGCCTCCTTTCCCATTGCCTGGGAAGAAGCGGGGAGCGGCGATCCGGTGATCTTCCTGCATGGGGTCGGTGGTGGGGCCGCAAGCTGGAAGTTCCAGCTCGACCATTTCGGCCGAACCCGGCGTGCCATTGCCTGGGACATGCCGGGCTACGGCGGCTCGAAGCTGCTTGAAACCACAACCTTCTCAGGGCTCGCCGATGCGCTCCTGCGCCTGATGGATCATCTCGGCCTGGAAAAGGCTGACCTCGTTGGCCATTCCATCGGTGGCATGGTGGCGCAGGAGTTCATTGCGCTTCATCCCGACCGCGTGCGCAAGCTGGTGCTGTCCGCGACCAGCCCGGCCTTTGGCAGTCCGGACGGGGATTTCCAGAAGAAGTTCGTGGCCGCCCGGCTCGGTCCGCTCGATGCGGGCAAGACCATGGCCGATGTGGCCGAAGAGGTGGTGCCCGAGCTGATCGGCGATGACGCCGATCCGGACGGGGTGGCGCTTGCGCGCCAGTGCATGTCGCGGGTGCCGAACGAAACCTACCGCGCGACCATGCAGTGCCTTGTGACGTTTGATCGGCGCGACACGCTCAAGCAGATCGCCGTGCCGACCCTGGTGCTGGCCGGCGAGAAGGACACCAATGCGCCGGCGCCGATGATGGAGCGCATGGCCGCCCGTGTCCCCGGCGCCCGGTATGCCTGCCTGGAGGGGGCGGGTCATCTGGCCAACATGGAATGCCCGGCACGTTTCGACGCCGCCGTTGAAGAATTTTTAGATCTAGTCTGAGGAGAGCTGGATATGTCCGTATCCGATAACGAGCGTTACGCTCCGATTTTCGACCCCGAGGCCTTCCGGCTGACAGAAAAGCAGGCGAAGCTGACCGCCCTTGCCCGCAAGATCGGCGAGGAGAAGTTCGCGCCCCGTGCCGAAAAGTGGGACCGGGAAGCCATCTTCCCGATGGAAAACTACAAGGACATGCACGAGGTCGGCCTGCTCGGCATCTGCGTTCCGGAAGAAAACGGTGGCTTCGGCGCCGACTACAAGACCTACATGATGACGGCCGCCGAAATCGGCCGGTTCTGCGGAACCACGTCGCTGACCTGGAACATGCATGTGTGTTCGTGCCTGTGGACTGGTCCGCTGGCCGACGATCTGACCATGACGGACGCGCAGCGCGCCGACCATGAAAAGAACCGGGCGGTGCATTACGAGCGCATCGTCAAGGAAGGCAAGATCTACGCACAGCCGTTCTCCGAGGGCGGTGCGGCCGCAGCCGGCTTCCAGCCGTTCGGCACCACGGCCACCCGCGTCGACGGCGGCTGGCTGATCAACGGCAAGAAGATCTTCGCTTCGCTCTCCGGCTCTGCCGACTATTACGGCGTGCTGTGCACGGAGAAGAAGGAAAAACTGAGCCGCAAGGACACCATGTATGTGGCCGTGCCGGCGGATGCGGAAGGTGTCGAGGTCTACGGCGACTGGGATCCGCTCGGTATGCGCGGCACCGTCTCGCGCAACCTGCTGTTCAAGGACGTGTTCGTGCCGGATGACGCCTCGCTGATGCCCAAGGGCGTTTATTTCGAGGCGGCGACTTCCTGGCCGCACATGTTCATGACCCTGACGCCGACCTATATGGGCATTGCCCAGGCGGCCTATGATTTTACGGTGCAGTATCTGCGCGGCGAGATCCCGGGCATGCCGCCGGTCAAGCGGCGCATGTACCCGACCAAGCAGCACGCGGTCGCCGACATGCGCATCATGCTGGAAATGACCAAGGCGCTCTGGTTCCAGGTCATCAGCGAAGCCCGCCCCAATCCGACCAAGGAACAGGTGCTTCGCGCCTATGCGGCACAGCACACGGTGATGGAAAACGCCAACGAGCTGTGCCAGCTCGCCATCCGCACCTGCGGCGGTCAGTCCATGCTGAAGAGCCTGCCGCTGGAACGGCTTTACCGCGACAGCCGCTGCGGCTCGCTGATGCTCCCCTGGACGGCGGAACTGTGCGTCGACCGCATCGGCCGCGAGGCGCTTTACGAAAAGGGTGAGAGCGACGACTGATGGAGCTTTCCGCCTGGATTGACCGGCACGCCGACTTCACGCCGGACAAGCCGGCCCTCCACTACGAGGGTCGGTCCATCAGCTACGGCGACTTCGCTGCGATGATCCATGCCCATGCTCGGGCGCTCAAGGGCGTCTACGGCATCGGGCGTGGAGACCGGGTGGCCTATCTCGGGCTCAACAGTCCGGAGTTCCTGGCGCTGATGTTCGCCTGCGCCCGGCTCGGCGCGCTGTTCATTCCGCTCAACTGGCGTCTGGTGGCGCCAGAGCATGTGTTTATCCTGAAGGATGCCCATGCCAAGGCTCTGTTTTGTGAAGCGGAATTCCGGGAGCATGCGGACAGCATGCGCAGCGAGTTGCCCGATTGCGACTTCGTCTCCTGCGGCTTCGAAGGCGAGGGCTGGCAGCCTCTGGCGGAGGCGCTGGCTTCTGCGGAGGGGGACGACCGCAACCCCCATGTGGATCTGAAGACGCCACTGTTGCTCGTCTATACCTCCGGCACCACCGGACATCCCAAAGGCGCGGTGCTGACCCAGGAGGCCGTGCAGTGGAACGCGTTGAACAGCCTGCACATGCACGGCATGACCGCCGCCGATCACGTCCTGACGGCCCTGCCCATGTTCCATGTGGGCGGGCTTAACATCCAGACCACGCCGGCGCTTTATGCGGGTGCCACGGTGACGCTGCACCGGAAGTTCGATCCGCGCGCGGTTCTGACCGATATCGTCTCAAGGCGGCCGAGCCTGATCGTCCTGGTTCCGGCCACCCTCGATGCGGTCCTGTCCCGTCCCGAATGGCCGGAGGCGGATGTCTCCAGCTTGCGATCCCTGAGCACCGGGTCTTCGTACGTGCCCGTGCCGTTGATCGAGGCGATCCATGCGCGCGGCATCCCGGTCCTGCAGGTGTACGGCTCCACGGAAACCTGCCCGATCGCGATCTATCAAAGGGCGGAGGATGCGTTTGATACGGTCGGCTCGACCGGCAAACCGGCGCTTCATTGCGAGGTTCGTGTCGTCGATGAGGAGGGGATGGATGTGCCGGCGGGCGTGTCAGGCGAGATTCTCGTGCGCGGCCCGAGTGTGATGTACGAATACTGGGGCAACGAGGCGGCGACGGAACAATCCCTGCGCGACGGCTGGTTTTTCACCGGCGATATCGGTTACCGTGGTGATAACGGCTATTACTTCATCAACGACCGAAAGAAGGACGTGGTGATTTCCGGGGGCGAGAACATTTATCCGGCCGAGCTGGAAGTGGTGTTGAACGGCATGGCGGAGGTCAAGCAGGCTGCCGTCGTTGGCCGCGATGACGAGAAATGGGGGCAGGTCCCGGTCGCCGTCGTGGTGTGTGCCGACGGCGCAAGCATAGACAAACAGACCATCCTCGACCGATTTAACGGTGTGCTGGCAAGGTTTAAACATCCCAAGGATGTAGTATTCATGGATGCCATGCCGACAAATGTCATGGGCAAAATCCAGAAATTCACGCTCCGCACACACGTGAATGAAATTCACCCTGTTAAATAGCCTAAAGGACCAGCGAAAAAGGTTGCATATGAAACCAAAACGCACTTAGTTTAACCCTGAACGAGGAGGTTTGTCTGACAGGACTTGAGCTTGCGGAGCTTGGATCCGGTCGTCCGACAAAAAATCGGGTATTAAATCCCAACGATGCCGAACAAACGGCAGGAGGAGGTTGAATGTTTGCAAAGTTGAAATATCTGGCACTGGGTGCAGTCGCTCTGGGAGCGATGGGCCTTTCAGGTGCCGCGAGCGCCGAGACGACCCTGACGCTGTCGTCCTGGCTGCCGCCGAAACATCCGATCGTCGAAAAGATGATCGTGCCTTGGGCTGCCGAAGTGGAAAAAGCCACCAACGGCAACGTCAAGGTCAAGATCCTGCCGAAAGCGATGGGCAAGCCCCCGGCACACTTCGACATTGCCAAGGATGGCCTCGCCGACATCAGCTACGGCGTGCACGGCTATCAGCCGGGCCGCTTCCTGATGACCAAGGCGGTGGAAATGCCGTTCCTGGGCGACAGCGCAACGGCCTCTTCGGTTGCTTACTGGCGCATCTACAAGAAGTACCTGGAAAAGTTCGACGAGCATAAGGGCACGGTTGTTCTGGGCGTGTTTACCCACGGCCCGGGCGAAATGTTCAACGCCGTGCGTCCGATCGAAAAGCTTTCGGATCTCGATGGCCTGAAGATCCGCGTCGGTGGCGGTGTCGTCAACGAGGTCACCAAGGCGCTGGGCGTGACCAGCCTGCTGAAGCCGGCTTCCAGCTCCTACGAGCTGATGTCCAACGGTGTTGCCGATGGCGTCTTCTTCCCCAAGGAATCGATCGCTTCGTTCAAGCTGAGCAAGCTGGTCCGTTACGCAACGATGGTACCCGGCGGCCTGTACAACACCAGCTTCTTCCTGGTGATGAACCCGGCTTCCTTCAACAAGCTGTCCAAGGAAGACCAGGACGCCATCATGTCGGTGTCCGGCGAGAACTTTGCCCGCATCGCCGGCAAGGGCTGGGATGAAGCCGACAAGGCCGGTGTCGCCACGATGGAAACCGACGGTGTGCAGATCATCACTGCTTCCGATGACCTCGTTTCCGCGATCAAGGACAAGACGTCTCCGATCGAAGAAGCCTGGATCGCCGAGGTCAAGGAAAAGGGCCTCGACGGTGCACAGGTCATGTCCGACCTGCGGGCTGAAATCGCCAAGGTGGACGCCGAACAGTGACAGTTGCTTTTGCCAATAGTGGCAAGGCAAGCGACCGGGTCGTCCTCTGGACGACCCGGACACTGAGTGTCCTGGCCGCATTTCTTCTGATTTCGATGATGGTTCTCACCTTCGTTGACGTCTGGGGCCGCTATATCTTCAATTCACCTGTTCCCGGCGGCTTTGAGTTGACCGAGCTCATGTTGGCGACGCTGATCTTCGCCGGCCTGCCTTTGGTGACCATTGGCGGCGAGCATATCACCGTCGACCTTATCGAATTCAGCGTGTCTCCGACACTGGAGCGCGTTCGAGAAGGCGTGGTCAGTCTCGTCTGTGCCTTCATGACCGGCGTCCTCAGCTACCGGATGTGGCTCAAGGCGATCGAGCAACTGGGCTACGGCGACGAAACCGCTGTTCTTCACATTCCGGTCTATCCGGTGACTTTCTTCATGTGCTTTACCGCTGCCCTTACAAGTCTGGTGCTTGTGGTTCTGGCATTCCAGCAGGTCTTCGGAACACGGAAAGTCCCGGCTTCGAGCGCGCATTAACGGCAGACGGCCGCCGATGGCCGACGCGGTTTGAAACAAACACTTCAACGAACAAGGTACCCCCGTGCAGGAATCGCTTGTCGGCTTTGCCATCCTCCTTGTCCTGATCCTCTTGCGCCTGCCCATTGCCTTTGCCATGGGCCTGGTCGGAACGGTCGGTTTTGCCTATCTGGTCAACTGGAACGCCGCCCTGGCCATGATCTCGTCGGTCACATACGAGACAGGCCTTGCCTATGACCTGTCCGTGGTGCCTCTGTTCATTCTGATGGGCAACTTCGTCACCCGGGCCGGACTTTCAGATGAACTCTACATGGCCGCCAACGCCTTTCTCGGCCACCGCAAAGGCGGACTGGCAATGGCGACCGTGGTTGCCTGCGGCGGTTTCAGCGCGGTTTGCGGCTCGAGCCTTGCCACGGCCGCGACCATGGCGCGTGTCTCCATGCCGTCCATGCGCCGGTACGGATATTCCGACAGCCTTGCGGCCGGGTCCATTGCCGCCGGCGGTACGCTCGGCATTCTGATCCCGCCGAGCGTCATTCTCGTTCTCTACGGCATCATGACCGAACAGGATATCGGCCAGCTGTTCATGGCGGGCATTCTGCCGGGGCTTCTGGGCATCCTGTTCTATCTGGGCGCCGTGCGGGCCACCATCTGGCTCAATCCGAAATCCGGACCTCCGGGTGAGCGACTGCCCTGGGGCGAGCGCTTCAAGGCATTGCGCGGCGTCTGGGGCGTGATGATGCTGTTCATCCTGGTGATGGGCGGGATCTATGGCGGTATCTTCACGCCGACGGAAGCAGCCGGCATCGGCGCCTCCGGAGCGTTCCTGTTCGCTCTTGCGCGGCGCAAGCTGACATGGCCTATCCTGTTCGACGTTCTTCTTCAGAGTGTGCGGTCCACGGCGATGATCTTCAGCGTGCTGATCGGTGCCCTGATCTTCTCCAACTTCATCAACTATGCCGACCTGCCGACGATCCTGACCGACTGGGTGGCCAATTCCGGTCTGCCGCCGATCGGCGTCATGCTGCTGATCATGGCGGTCTATCTGGTGCTGGGCTGTATCCTGGAAAGCCTGTCCATGATCCTGCTGACCGTGCCGGTCTTCTACCCGCTGATCTCGGAACTGAGCTTCCCCGGCGTACCGCCGGAAATGATCCTGATCTGGTTCGGGATCGTCGTTGTTGTGGTCACCGAAATCAGCCTGATCACGCCTCCGGTTGGCCTCAATGTTTTCGTGTTGCGCGGTGTGCTTCCGGACGTCAAGACGGGAACAATCTTCAGGGGCGTCGGACCGTTCTGGATCGCCGACATCTTTCGACTGACCCTCTTGATCCTGGTGCCCTCGATTACCTTCCTGTTGCCATCCCTGATGGGGCGTTAGCGAGGCTCAGCCAGCTAAAACGAAACAAAGGCGAAGCCGCGGAAACGGCTTCGCCTTTTTCTTTTCAAGAACCGGTTCAGGCGTGGCAGAAGCCGCCGGCGAGATAGCCGAAAGCGATCGCGGTGAGCAGGCCGTTGCCGGAGAGATAGCCGGAGACATCCGGCCCGGAGACACCGCACGCAGCCCCGCCTCCGGCGAAGAGGTTCGGGAACGGGTTCCCGGCGTGATCAAGGACACGGGCTTCGTCATCGATCATCAGCCCGCCCTGGGTGTGAAACAGGGCGCCGGTCACCTTGACCGCGTAATAGGGCGGGTCGAGGTCGGGCTTGCCTGTAAAGTCCCGACCGAACGGATCATCCGCCGTCCCGGCCTGATGCCCGGCAACATCTCTCAACGTTTCCGCCAGGGCGGCCTCGGGCAGGCCGGTCACCTTTGCCAGCTCCGCGACATCTGAAGCCTCGCGGATTGCACCGGCCTTGACGGCTTCCGCGTAGTCGGGAAAGCCAAGGGCGAAGTCGTGGATGCGGGCATCATAGATGTCCCAGGCGATGCCGTCCGGCTGGCCGAGCACATGGACGGCCTGTTCCGAATAGCCGCCATGCTCGTTGGAAAAGCGGCGGCCATCCGTGTTCACCTGAATGCCGCCTTCCATCATCAGCGCCCAGGAAATCAGGATGCCGTGCGGATGGGCGAGCGAGCCGTGGCCCTGATAGCCGGAGAGGTGTTTCAGCTCCGCGCCGAGTTCCTCGCCCCACAGGAGCGCGTCGCCCTTGTTGCCTTCGTGGCCGTAGTACATGCCTTCTGCGATTTCCGGGATATGCCGGGTGACCAGCTCCCGGTTGCCTCCATAGCCGTTGCAGGCGAGGATCAGCGTTTTGCAGCCCAGGATCTCGGATTGCCCGTCCGGGCGGGAGATTTCGACCGCGGTGATGCGGTTGTCCGTGTTCGCATAAAGTCTTGTGACCGGCGCTTCCGTCACGATCGGGATGTCGGCTTGCTCGGCGGCAGCCAGCAGGCGGGCGAGCAGGGCGGTGCCGGTCTTTTCCGGGACCGCATGCATGCGGTGGCGCGAATGGCCGGGATAAAGGAAATCGTCGAGCACGATCCAGTCGAGGCCGTGGGTATCGGCAAGCCATTCCAGGGCCGGGCCGATGGTGCGGCTGGCCAGCCGGGCAAGGCGCTCGTCGGATTTGCCCTTGGACTTGGCGAGAAGGTCAGTCTCGAACAGCTCCGGGCTGTCGTCCTCAACGCCGATGGCGCGTTGGAACCGGGTGGCCGGGGCCGGCACGAAACCGGAGGACATGGAGGTCGAGCCGGAAGGGGACGCGTCGCGCTCCAGCACCAGGACATCCGCTCCGGCGGCCTTCGCCCTGAGGGCTGCGACCAGACCACAGGCACCCGCGCCGATGACGACGACCTCCACCTCCGCGTCGATGCGCGGCGGAGTGTCCCTTGAGATGCCACCGGCCGCCATGTCAGAGCCCCGAGATAAGCGTCAGCGCCTCGGTGCAGGTCATGACCTTGGAGACGGTGCCGAGGTCGCCGATAGACCGTTCGTGAGTTTCACGCGAGAAGGCCGCGCAACCGTCGGAGAGCACCATGGTCTTGAAGTCACGCACATGGGCATCGCGCACCGTGGAGGCAACGCCGCCATTGGTGACGATGCCGGAGAAGATCAGCGTGTCGATGCCGGCCTTGCGCAGCACCCATTCCAGTCGGGTCATGTAGAAGGCGGAATAGGCGACCTTTTCGACCGTGAGATCCGCCGGCTGCAACTCGTCGACCAAGGCATGGCCCCAGCTTCCAGGCGCGAAGTCGCCCTTGGTCAGAAACGGGCGCAGTTCTTTGAGGTGCGGCGAGATGAAAGGCTCACCGCCCTTGCCGGGAACCAGGGTGAAATGGGTGGAGACGATCCAGCCGCCCTTGGCCCGCAGAGCCTCGGCCAAAGGCAGCACACGGGCGGGAAGGGCCGCGATATCGGCGTTCTTCTGGCCGCCACGGGCATAGGCACCGTCCGGATGCAGGAAGTCGTTCTGCAGATCGACGATGACAAGCCCGGTACGAGCAGGATCGAGAGTGATATCAGACATCAGAGCCGTCCATGCGGTCGATCACCAGGTTGCCATAGGCATCGACGCGTCCACGCAGGCCCGGATCGACGAAGATGGTCGTGTCCGACTGTTCCAGCAGGGCAGGGCCGGCAATCTCCGCGCGGACTTCCAGGTCGAGCCGCTCGTAGACGATGGCCTCGTGCCACGCGCCGTCGCAGAAGACCGAGCGCTTGCCGATGCGGCAGTCCTGCTCCGGCTTGCCGGAGGTCGGTGCGAACACGGCCATGTCAAGCTGCGGCCTGCGACCGATGACGGCGATGCGGTAGTTCATCACCCGCATGGGGATGCCTTCCAGCAGGCGGCCGTAGGCGTCCTTGTAGGCAGCTTCGAAGGCATCGCGGATCGCATCGGTTGTCAGGCCAGAGGCGGCAATGGTCACCGGTACGCTGACCGTGTGGGTCTGGCCCAGGTAGAGCATGTCGAACTCATAGACCCGGTCGACGGCGGCAAAGGCGACGCCCGCGCCGGCGAGCAGCTTTTCGGTCTCGTCGGCGATCGTCTCCATCTCGCGGCCAAGGTTTGCAGCATCGATCTGGTCGAGCAGGCGGTTGACGGTCTGCACCCGGTCGTGGCGCATGTCGGCGACAACGCAGCCGAGCGCCGAGGTCACGCCCGGGAAGCGCGGTACAAGAGCCGATCCGAGGCCGACGTCCTTGATCAGGGCGCCGGTGTGCAGGGACCCGCCGCCGCCGAAGGGCATGGCCGCGAATTTCGCAGGGTCATGGCCTTTCTCGATGGAGACCAGGCGGATGGCGCCGGCCATCTTGGCATTGGCGAGCTTCAGGATCGCTTCCGCGGCTTCTTCGATGCCGAGGCCGAGTGGATCGGCGATATGGGACTTGATCGCCTGACGCGAGGCGTCGATGTCGAGACGGGACAGCTTGCCGCCGATGGGCCGGTCCGGATTGATGCGGCCGAGCACCACATTGGCGTCGGTCACGGTCGGCCGGTCGTTGCCGAGGCCGTAGCAGACCGGGCCCGGATCGGAGCCGGCGGATTCCGGGCCGACCTGCAACAGACCGGACTTGTCGACGGAGGCAATGGAGCCGCCGCCGGCACCGATGGTGGTGATCTCGATCATCGGCGTGCGCACGACCATACCGAAGTCGATCGCCGTTTGCGCCGCCAGGGCCGCCTCGCTTTCCGCCACCAGCGACACGTCGAAGGAAGTGCCGCCCATGTCGCAGGTGATGATGTTTTCAAAACCTGCCGCTTTGGCGATTTCCGTTGCCGCGATCACGCCGGCCGCCGGGCCGGAGAGCGCGGTGCGGACGGGATAGCGCTTGGCTGTGTCGATGGACATGACGCCACCGTTCGATTGCACGATCAGGATGTCGCCTTTAAAGCCCTTGTCGGCGAGGCCCTTTTCCAGCCGGTCCAGATAAGAGGAGACCACCGGCTGCAGGTAGGCATTGAGCGTTGCCGTCGACAGGCGTTCGAACTCGCGGATCTCGGGCAGGATTTCCGTGGCCGCGGTGACATAGGCATTCGGCCAGACGGACCGGACCGCCTCGACGGCGATGCGTTCGTTGTCGTTGTTGGCATAGCCGTTGATGAAGAAGACGCAGACGGCCTCGCAGCCTGCCTCGGCCAGCGCCTGGGCTTGCTGCTTGACCTGGGCTTCGTCCACCGCCTGCAGAACGGAGCCGTCGGCAAGCACCCGTTCGCCGACCTCGACCCGATCGGGGCGCTCGACCACAGGCGTGAAGCTGCCCTTCAGGCCCCAGGTGGTCGGCCGGTCGCGGCGGCGCATTTCCAGAACGTCACGGAAGCCTTCGGTGGTGATGATACCGGTGCGGGCCCCTTTGCGCTCCAGAAGCGCATTGGTTCCGACGGTGGTGCCGTGGACAACGGTGGAGATCAGGCCGAAATCGGCGACCTTCTGGCCGATGCCTTCCACGAAGCCCTTTGACTGGTCGCCGCGCGTGGACGGCACCTTGGTGGTGGTCACCGTACCGTTCGCCTCGTCCAGGATGAACACGTCGGTGAAGGTTCCGCCGACGTCGACGCCGATGACATATTTCGGGTTGGTCATTCCGCTGCCTCTGTGGAACGCAGGTTACTGGTTGCGGCGCTGTCGATTGAGCCGTCCGGCGCAAGCGCGACGCTGTATTCGTTCTTTGCACACTCCGGGCTGACGAAGCCCAGTCGGACATCGCGGGCGACGCTTTCCGGGGCCCGATCGCGCGGATTGCCATAGCCGCCACCACCCGGGGTTTCGAGCTTGAGCTTCTGGCCGCGCAGGATGCTGACGCCGACGATCTTGGAGACCATGGGCGGCTCCTTGAAGCCGCCGGTCTGTTCGAACTGGAAGCGGTTGGTCGCTGCCTGATGGCCGCCGACGACACCTGCCGGCGCGAATTTGCCGCGTTCGCCGAACAGGAAGACGTCGGCCTGCTTTTCCAGGAGCTCGATCTCGTAGATCGCCCCAAGGCCGCCTCGGTATTCTCCGGCGCCGCCGGAGTCGGGCCGGAGCGCCCACTGGGTGAAGCGGACCGGGTAGGCGGCTTCGAGGATTTCCAGCGGTGGAATGGTCGCGGTGGAAATCGGGGCGTTGCCGTGATTGAGGCCATCACCGCCGGCATGGGCGCCGTGGCCACCGCCGAAGAAGGAGAACATCACCCAGCGCTGGCCATTGGCGCGGTGGCCGGCGAGCGACAGGGCGTTGATGGTGCCGTAAGCACAGGCCATGGCCTCTTTCGGCGCGATCTGGGCGACCGCCTCGAAAACCACGTCAATCAGCCGCAGGATGGTTTCCGTGTAGCCGCCGACGGGCTTGGGCGCCTTCACCGACAGGAGTGAGTCCTCGTCAATGCGGAACTCGACCGGCTCCAGCACGCCGGCATTGGCGGGCACATCGCCGAAGATATGCTTCAGGGCGACGTAGCAGGCGGCGACGGTGGTGGAGCGGGAGATGTTGACCGGGCCGGCGCAGGCCGGCGAGGACCGGGTGAAGTCGAGCACCATACGGTCGCCTTCGATGGTGAGATCGAGGGCGATCTTCAGCGGCTCGTCGTTGATGCCGTCATTGTCGAGGAAATCCTCGGCGGAAACGGTACCGGACGGCAGTTCCGAAATCTGCGCGCGCATCATCTGCGCCGCGCGGGCCTTCAGCTCGACCAGACAGTCGGCGACGGTCGCGTCCGTGTATTCGTCGAGCAGTGCGTTCATGCGCCGCTCGCCCAGCTCCAGGGCGTTGATCTGGCCGTTGAGATCGCCATAGAGCGACAGCGGCAGGCGGGAGTTGGCCGACAGGATATCGACCACGTCCTGGCGGAACTCGCCCTTGTCGTAAAGCTTGACCGGCGGGATCAGCATGCCTTCCTGGAAGCATTCGGTCGCGGCCGGATTGTAGTTGCCGGGCACGTTGCCCCCGACATCATGCCAGTGGCCGACGGAGGCCAGGAAGCAGAAGACCTTGCCGTCCCGGAACACCGGTTTGACGAGCCGGAAGTCGGACAGGTGGGTGCCGCCGTCGTAAGGATCGTTGAAGATCCAGACATCACCCTCGTTGATGCCGCCCTGTTTGGCGGCCTTGTCGATCACCGCCTTCACGGCAAAGGCCATGACGCCGACGAAGATCGGCAGGCCGGATTTGCCCTGCACCAGGGTCTCGCCGGTGACCGCATCGTAAATGCCGTGGGAGGCGTCATGAGCCTCGGCGATGATGGGGTTGAAGGCGGAGCGGAACAGGGTCGCGTCCATTTCGTCTGCGATCTGCTCCAGACGGCCCTTCAGGATTGCGAGCGTGACCGGATCTATTGCCATCAGTCGGCTTCCTCGTCGTATTTCTTGGCGTCTGCCAGGATGCCGGGCGTGCCGATCAGGCCATTCAACCCGGCAAAGTCGAACATGCGGCTGCGGAAGGCCTCGTTCGATCCGTTGGCGATGAGATTTGCGTAATAGTCACGGGCGGTGGCGGCGATGGCGCGCACGATTCCGCCGGGGAAGATCACGAAGCTGAAGCCGAGACCTTCGAGGCCGGCGGCGTTGACGATCGGCGTCTTGCCGCCCTCGACCATGTTCGCCATCAGCGGCAGGCGGCCGGCGAAGCGGGAGACGATCTCCTGCATCTGCTCCAGCGACTGCGGCGCCTCGATGAAGAGCATGTCGGCGCCGGCCTCCACATAGGCTTCGGCACGATCGAGCGCTGCCTCGAAACCTTCGACGGCAATGGCGTCGGTGCGGCCGATGATCAGGGTGTCTTCCGAGGCGCGGGCATCGCAGGCGGCGCGGATCTTGCCGGCCATCTCGGTCTTGGAGACGAGCGACTTGCCGTCGAGGTGGCCGCAGCGCTTGGGCAGGGTCTGGTCTTCCAGCTGCAGGGCATTGGCGCCCATGCGCTCAAAGGTGCGGACCGTACGCTGGACGTTGAGCGCATTGCCGAAGCCGTTGTCCGCATCAACCACGATGGGGAGGCCGATCCGGTCGCGCACGCTCGCGATGGTGTCGGCGACCTCGCTCATGGAGACGAGCCCGATGTCGGGGCTGCCGAAGCGGGTATAGGCGATGGAGGCGCCGGACAGATAGACGGCCTCGGCACCCGATTGTTCGGCGATCAGGCCGGACAGCGCATCATAGACACCCGGTGCGAGCAGGATACGCTGCCCGCCCAGTCTTTGTTTCAGGCTCATTGGCCTGTCTCCCTTTTCCGCTCTGCTGCGAAGCGTTTTTTCAGATGCGGCACCAGCCCGCCGTCGGCGAGCATCCGCTTCAGGTTGTCGGGCAGCGGTTCCAGCTGCACAGTCTGGTTTTTCGACGACAGGCGCAGTTCGCCGGTGTCGAGATCGAGGTCGACAGCATCGCCGTCTGCAATGCCGTCGAGGTCGTCGGACATCAGAACCGGCAGGCCGAGGTTGATGGCGTTGCGATAGAAGATGCCGGCGAAGGAACGCGCGATCACGGCGGCAACGCCCAAATGCTTCAGCGCCTCGGCGGCCTGTTCGCGCGACGAGCCCATGCCGAAGTTCTTGCCGGCCACCACCACGTCGCCGGGGCGCACGGACCCTGCGAACTCCGGCCGGGCGGCTTCCAGGCAATGGGCGGCAAGCATCTCGATGCCGCCCTTCATGTATTCGCCCGGCGCGAGCTGGTCGGTGTCGATGTCATCGCCGAAGAGAAAGGCGCGTCCGCTCATGCCTCGCTCCCCCCGCTTTCCAAGAATTCACGCGGGTCGGTGATCCGGCCGGTGACCGCGGAGGCGGCGACGGTCAGCGGCGAGCCGAGCCAGACCTTTGAAGATGCAGCGCCCATGCGGCCCTGGAAGTTGCGCGCGGTGGAGGAAATGCAGGTGACGTCCTCGCCGAGGCGGTTTGATCCGTAACCGGCGCAGATGCCGCAGGCATTGGCCAGGATCTCGGCGCCCGCGTCCTCGAACACTTTCATAATGCCGTCGGCGGCCGCACGGTCCTGATCGCGCTTTGAGGCCGGGGCGACCATCAGCTCTGTGGCGAGCTTGCGGCCTTTCAGGATCCGGGCCGCCCGCTTCAGGTCTTCATATTTAGCCCCGGTGCAGGCGCCGATATAGGCGACGTCGACCTTCGTTTCCGGCACTTCGGTCACGGGGGCCGCATTTGCCGGGGAGTGGGGCGCGGCTACCTGGGGTTCCAGCGCTGCTGCGTCGAAAATGTGATGGGCAAGCAGGTCGGCGTCCGGGTCGGTGCGCAGGCCCTGCCAGCTACCGGCATCGCCGCCGACGCCGGACAGATAGGCGGCCGTGGTTTCGTCCGGCGCGATCAGACCCGCCTGGGCACCGAGTTCGGCAGCCATGTTGGAGAGCGTCATGCGTTCCTGCATGGAAAGGGCCGCAATCGCTTCGCCGGTATATTCCACGGCCTGATATTGCCCGCCGTCCATGCCAAGCCGGCCGCAGAGCGCCAGCATGATGTCCTTGGCAGTGACGGCGTCCGACAGCCGGTTTTTCCATTCAATCAGGATGGTGCCGGGCACCTTGATCCAGATCTCGCCGGTTGCGAGCACACCGGCCATTTCGGTCGCGCCGACGCCGAACATATAGGCGCCGAAGGCCCCGCCGGTCGGCGAGTGGCTGTCGCCGCCGACAACGAACATGCCCGGCTTCAGATGGCCACGTTCGGGCAGGACCACATGGCAGATGCCTTGACCGTCATGGAAGGCAACCTTGCGCTCTTTCGCCCACTGCCTGGTAAGTTCGAGAATGCGGGCGCCTTCGTCCGTGTCGCCGGGAACGAAGTGGTCGGAAATCAGCACCACCTTGTCCGTGTCCCACAGGCCGACGCCCAGATCTTGCAGGATCGGCTCGACACGGCGGGGCCCGCCGGAATCGTGGATCATGGCGAGATCCACCTTTGCCGTGACGATCTCGCCCGGCGTCACCGTGTCCCGGCCTGCCGCCCGTGCGATGATTTTCTGTGCCAGTGTCGTTTTTGCCGTGGTCGCCATCACGCCAGTCCCAGATAGGAGCGCTGCAGCTCGGGGTCGTCCATCAGCACGGAGGCGACGCCGGACAGGCGGATCTCGCCGTTTTCCATGACGAAGGCGCGGGCGGCGATTTCCATGGACTGGAGCACGTTCTGCTCCACCAGCAGGATGGTCAGGCCGTCTTTGTTCAGGCGCTGGATCAGGTCGAACATCTCCTCCACGAGAAGGGGAGACAGGCCGATGGAGGGTTCATCGAGGATCAGAAGGTCCGGTTCGGCCATCATGCCGCGGCCGATAGCCAGCATCTGCTGCTCGCCGCCCGATAAAGTGCCTGCCTTCTGGGCAAAGCGTTCCTTCAGCCGGGGGAAGATATCGACCACATGATCGAGATTGCGGGCCCGGTTGGCGCGGCCGCGCCGGTAGGAACCGAGTTCCAGGTTCTCGCGCACGCTCAGGTTCGGAAACACATGCCGGCCTTCCGGCACATGGATCAGGCCGCGGTCGACGATCGCCTGTTCGCCGAGACCCTGGATCTCTTCGCCCTTGAAGCGGATGGTGCCCGCCCAGGGTTTGACCAGTCCGGAAAGAACGGAGGAGAAAGTCGTCTTGCCGACGCCGTTGGAGCCGAGCAGGGCGACGATCTCGCCCTCGGCGATATCCAGATCGATGCCGCGCAGGACTTCGACCGCTCCGTAACCGCTTTTGAGGGACGTGACCTCAAGCATGGCTTGCCTCCCGGCGCGCCATGCGCGCCGCCATGCCCTTGCCGAGATAGGCTTCGACAACCAGTGGATCGCTGACCACATCGGCGGGCACGCCCTCGGCGATCAGTTCGCCCTGGTTCAGCACCCAGGTGTATTCGGAAAGGCTCATCACCGCCTGCATCACATGTTCGATCAGAAGAATGGTGACACCGGCCTCGCGGACGGCGCGGATCACCGGAATGACGTCCCGGATTTCGGAGGGATTGAGCCCGGCCAGCACCTCGTCGAAGAGGATCAGCTTGGGATCGGTCGCAAGCGCGCGCGCCACCTCCAGCCGCTTGCGGCCGGCAACGGTGAGGGACGAGGCGTCCTGGTCGAGCCGGTCGCCGAGCCCGACCTGTTTTGCCACTGCCTCCGCCTTTTCAAGCGCGTCTGCTCGGGAGCGGATGCGCAGATGGGCGCCGACGGCGATGTTCTCGCGAACCGTCTGGCCGGCAAAGGGCTGGACGATCTGGAAGGTGCGGACCATGCCGCGTTGGGCGATTTCCTCCGGCGCATGGCCGGTGATGTCTTCGCCGAGGAACCTGACCGTACCCGCGTCCGGCTTGTGAAAGCCGGTGATCAGGGCGAACAAGGTGGTCTTGCCGGCGCCGTTCGGGCCGATCAGCGAGGTGATCTTGCCTTCCGGTACGGTCAGGCTGACGTTGTTGGACGCCTTCACGCCGCCGAAGGATTTGACGAGACCCCGGATCTCAAGCATAGGGACTTCAGGCATGGCGGGCTCCTGTCGCGGTCGATTTCGGCCGCAGGCGATTGACGAGCCCGGCAAGGCCGCGCGGCATGAACAGGACCATGAGCACCAGAACGATGCCGTAGAGAACCAGGCTGATACCCGGCAAATCGCCGATCAGTTCTCGCGTGAATTCGGACAGCATGTGGAGACCGACGGCACCGAGCAACGGGCCGAACAGGGTGCCCATGCCGCCGATGATCGGCACCAGCAGGCTTTCGATCGAGATGGCCGGGCCGTAGGCGATATAGGGATCGAGATAAAGGAAATACTGGGCATAGAAGACACCGGCGAGACCGGAGAACAGCCCGGAAAGCATGATCGCACCCATCTTGACCTTGAAGGCGCTGACGCCGAGGGCGCGGGCGGCGTCCTCATTGTCGCGCACGGCCATGAGCTGTGCGCCGAAACGGGAATTGCCGATCCACCAGACGACGGCAAAGGCGGCAAGCGTCATCAGCCAGATGATCCAGAAGAAACCCTGCTTGGAGACGAACTGGAAGTTGGCGGCACCCTGGTCGAGCGGGATCAGGATGCCCACGCCGGCCCCGGTGAAGTCTACCGAGTTGGACAGGATGCGCAGCACTTCTGCGAAGGCGAGCGTCACCAGTGCGAAATAGGAGCCGCGCAAGCCGTAGCGGAAGGTTAAAAAGCCGATGATGGCTGCCACGACCATGGCCATCAGTCCGCCGGCGACGAGACCGAACCAAGGATTGACGCCGAGCTGCACCTGGAGCACGGCGACCGTATAGGCGCCGGTGCCGAAATAGGCGGCGTGGCCGAAGGAGAACTGGCCGCCGTAGCCGCCCAGAATGTTCCAGGCCTGGCCAAGAAGGGCTGCGTAAAGCGTCATGATCACCAGGTTCAGCCAGAACTCCGAAGCGATCACGAAGGGGGCGAGGCCGATGAGGGCGAAGACGATGCCGAGAAGCGCTAATTGTCTCATCGTCTTACACCTTGTGTCCGAGCAGGCCGGTCGGCCGGAAGATCAACACGAGAATGAAGATCACGAAGATGCCGATCTGACCGAGGCTTTCGCCCAGGAACAATCCGCCGAGGGCTTCCACGACGCCGATGATCAATCCGCCGATCAGGGCGCCGACGAAGGAGCCCATGCCGCCGAGCACGACGATGGTGAAGGCGATCAGCACGAAGCCGTGGCCGACCTGGGGGCTGACGTAGTAGCTGGGCAGGAGCAGGCAGGCGGCAACGCCGAGGCAGGAGATGCCGAGGCCGAAGCTCATGGCATAGACATGCTCGGTGTTGATACCGACCAGCTTTGCGCCCTTGCGTTCCTTGGCAAGCGCGCGGATCGCCTTGCCGAGATCGGTTTTGGCCATCAGCACCCAGAGGATGCCGGCGGTGACGAAGGCTCCGAAGAAGGCGACCACCTTGGGCAGGGGCAGGAAGGCGCCGAGGAATTCGACCACCTCGAAGGAATAGGGGGTGTCGATCACCCGCGTGTCCGACTTGAAGACGAACAGGGACAGGTTCTCGATCACGATCGAAAGACCGAGGGTGACGAGCAGGATGTTTTCGTCTCGGCCGTGGCTGGCCCGGGTGATGATGCCGCGCTGCAAGGCGTAGCCGAGCGCGAACATCAGCGGGGGAACGATCAGCAGCGAGACATAAGGATCGACGCCGAACTGGACGTTGAGGAAATAGACCGCATAGAGCCCGATCATCAAAAGTGCGCCATGGGCGAAGTTGATGATGTGCAGAACGCCGTAGATCAGGGTCAGTCCGAGGGCGACCAGGGCGTAAAGTGCTCCCGTGGTCAGTCCGTTCAACACCGACGGTATGAGAATGGCCAGGTCAGGCATAAGACCGCTCGAAACTTATGAGAAAATGCGCCGGGCGGTGGGAGCCCGGCGCCAGGTCGAAGGTTTTATGCTTCTTATTTCATCGGGAACACCGGGTCGGCGGACGCGAATTCCTTCGGCAGGACCACCTCGATGTCGCCGTTGAGCACCTGGGTGTTGACCGGCTGGGCACCCTGGTTCTGGCCGCCTTCCATCTTGGTCGGGCCGTAGGGCATGTAGGACATGTCCATGGTCGAGGTCGACAGGGCGTTGTTGACCGCGTCCTTGTCGGTCGATTCTGCCCGTTCGAAGGCATCGGCCAGGCCAAGCACGGCGTTGTAGGCCAGGAACACTTCGTAGGTGTAGATGAGGCCTCTGGCTTCCGCGGCTGCCTTGCGCTGCAACGCCACTTCGGACTTCGGATTGTACCAGTGGTTACAATCCATGATGTATTCGGCCGCTTCCGGGAACTCCTTGACGAACTTGTAGTTCGACGCGGCGCCGCCGAGCACCGAATAGATACCCTTGGCCTCAATGCGCTGCTGGCGCATGGTGCGGGCGAGCAGGACGTATTCGTTGTAGTAGTTTGCCGGAATGATCAGGTCGGGCTTCTTCGCCTTGATCTGCAGAACGATGTTGGTGAAGTCGCGGGTCGGGTTGGCGTGCTTGATGACCTCGACGACCTCGATCCCCTTCTCCGGCAGCTTCTGCGACAGCAGGTTGGCGGTGCCGGTCCCGAAGAGGGACTCTTCGTGGATGATCATGGCCGTCTTTGCCGGCGAGCCGGCGGCCTTGTTGATCGTATCCAGATTGTCGACGGCAAACTCGGCGATCTTGCCGTAGCCCGGGCCGAAGCGGAAGGTGTTGGGCAGGCCACGGCTGACGATCTTGTCGGAAACACCGACGTCAACCACGTGCGGCGTGTTGGTCTTGGCCGCTTCCTGGGACGTTGCGAGCGAAATCGACGAGGCATAGCCGGCGACGATGCCGTTGACGCCGGCTTCGGCCATCTTGGCGACTTCGGCGGCGCCGATGTCGGGCTTACCCTGGCTGTCGGCGAGCACGGCTTCAAGCATTGCGCCGCCCATGGACTTGATGCCGCCGGCCGCATTGATGTCTTCAATCGCCATCTGTGCGCCTTGGCGGCACTGGGTGCCGGAAAAGGCGATGAAGCCGGAGACCGGATGGATCAGGCCGACCTTGACGGGTGCCGGCTGGGCGCGCAGCACCGCCGGAAATCCGGTAATACCAAGTCCGAGTGCCGCAGCACCGGTTGTTTTGAGAAAATCGCGGCGGACGATACCAGCCGACTTCTTGTCTTCGGTCATAAAGACCTCCCCTTCTGGACCTTATCAGGTCGTGGTTTCCCGGTTACGCGTCTGGATATTGTTATCCGCCCTCGGCCGGGACCGATGGCGTCGTTGTCGCCGTCCAGCGCGGGCCGCTTTCCTCGCGGACCCGGCGCATGGACATTTCGAAGTGATAGAGATCGGGGCGGTAAAGCACCCGGATGTATTCCACAGGGCGTTCCCGGCTGTCACAGACCACACGGCGGACCTCGATGAGGGGCGCGCCGGCGTGAATGGACAGCGCGCCGGCAACTTCGGAATCCGCAAGCGTTGCGGAAATCGTCTGGCGGGCGGAACTGACGTCGACCCCGGTGCGCTCGATCAGGTGCAGCAGCGGTTTCACGTCCAGATCGGAGCGCTCGAACTGGCGGCCGATGTCTGCAGGCACGTAGGTGACCAGATAGGACATGGGCTGCTCGTCGAGCCAGCGGACACGGACGGCGCGCTGGACTTCCGTACCGGGCTCCAGCTCCAGCGCCTGAGCGATGTCGTCGCTGGCCGGCCCGTATTCGAATTCGAGCACCTGGGCCTTCGTCGCAAGGCCCATCAGGGAGATGTTTTCCAGCCAGCCGTCGATGGAGGAGGTCACTGCCGGGGCCGGAGGGCGCTTGACCACACGGGTACCGCGGCCACGCTCGCGCACCACGAGGCCGGCATCAGCCAGCTCGTTGAGCGCCCGCTTGGCAGTGATGCGGGACACGCCGAATTCGGTGGTCAGGTCCTGCTCGCCCGGAACGAGGTCACCTTCCGACAGGTCGCCGCCGTAGATGCGGTTTCTCAGGATCAGGAAGATCTGGTGATAAAGCGGGACGTGGCCGGACGGGTTAAGACGTCCCATGGAGCGGCGTTCCGGCTCCGTCGCCTTGTCCATCTGCTCCGCTTTCGCGCTCACCGCATGTCCTCCGGGCGATTGAATTTGTTAAATGGTATGTCATTATATCATTATGTCAACCCGATTGAATCGGGGTTGAAGCATTTCAAGGGAGAAAAGGTCATGCCGGTCATTCGCGTCACCCTGATCGAGGGTTATTCCGACGACACCCGCCAGCGGCTCGGCAAGGCGCTGACCGACGCGGTGCGCACCACCATCGCCGCGCCGCTCGACGGCATCACGGTTGCTATCGAGGAACTGAAGCCGACGAACTACATGCGTGGCGGCCAGTCGCGGGTCCCCGGCAAGGCGGCACCTGATCCGGCCGCCCGTATCCGCGACTTCCTGGAAACGATGGAGGCGCGCAACCTGGAAGAAGCGAAGAGTTTCCTGGCGCCGGACTTCCGAATGACTTTTCCGGGTGCCGCCGAGTTCACCACGCTGGAAGACCTGATCGCCTGGGCAAAACCGCGCTACCGTTTCGTGACCAAGACCTATGAGCGCTTCGACACCTGCGCGGGCGAGGACGGCGGCATCGTCTATTGCTACGGCACGCTTTCCGGCGAGTGGCCCAACGGCGAAGCCTTCTCCGGCATCCGCTTCATCGACCGGTTCGAATTCGCCGGCGACCTGATCGCCCGGCAGATGGTCTGGAACGATCTGGCGGAGGTCGGCCGGGGGTAGGGCGGGGCTGTGAAGTGCCTTGGCATCAGCTTTTCTGCTGAAGCGACATTCTTCCATGCACTTGAAATGATTGGGTTAAGGGATTCTCGCAGGTCCGCCAGTCTATTTGACAGAGCAGGCATCTTAGCGCCTTGACGTCTTGGTCCATATCGAACAAGTTGCGGTTGTTAAGGGCTGGGAAACAACATGCATAAGTTTATGGCGCTCGCGCTGAGCGGGCTGGTTCTTGCCGGGTGCGGAACGGTTACACGCGGCACATCGGAAAACGTCGAAGTCTATTACGATCCTCCGAAGACCAAGGTCTCGACCAATATCGGCTTTACCTGCGATATCAGCCCGTGCAGCCTGAAGGTGTCCCGGAAAAAGGACTTCACCGTCAAGGCGGAACTGGCCGGGTACAAGCCGCAAACGGTTGAGGTCAAGTCCAAGACGGCACCGGGCGGCGCCGCCGGGCTTGCCGGCAACGTGCTCATCGGCGGCGTGATCGGGGCAGGCGTGGACCTGGCTTCGGGTGCAATGCTCAGCCACTATCCCAATCCGGTCGTGATCGAGATGGTGCCGGTCAATCCGGGCAACCCGGCAACCCCGCGCGGCGACCTGTCGGAGATCAAGAAAAAGCTCGCCGACAAGGAAAAGGCCCGCCAGGCGGCGATGAATCGGTAGGGGGCGTACAATACTTTACGTGCTTGTCCGTCTTTAATACCGAGCACAGTTAAGTATTTTTTTATCTGGCTGTTGCGCGTCTATACCGCAAACACTGTGACAGCACCGGTGATGGGACTGCGTTTTGAATAATGTCGACGGTGCGCGTGCGTAGGGGACACGGAACGGCCGTTCTCTGTACCGCAGCAAGTCCGTCTTGGTGTCCTGTACTGCATCTGGCTCAAGGTTGTCCCTTCTCCTTCGACTGACACTTCGTATGCCTCGATATCCAAGACCCCGCTCAACTCGGCGGGGTTTCTTTTTTTGGTTGAAACATGAAATTGGAGAAACGGAATCCGATGTATCCTAAGAAGATGCATCCCGCGAAGGCGATGTAGAATAGCATCGAGAGGTCGGCTCCGATTTTACAGCTATCGTGCGCCTTTTCGACGATCTCGCATACCCTGTCCAGTTCAGCTCCGAGCTTCCCGAACATCGAATAGGTGAGCCAGAAAAAGAACGCGAAGACGAGCAGTCCAGCGATTACCTGTCCCTTCTCGTTACGCACTTCGATCTGGTGAAACATGGTGAGTCCTCAGTGGGAGATCAGTTGAGCCAGATAATCAAAGCCGAACAGCGCGAGGAACGCGATGGCTACTGCAATTCCAATCGGCTTCAGGAGCACCATAAGTAACGTTCTCAGAGTGAAATCGATGGCGAAGCTGACCCATTTGTTGCCCGAAGCCTGGGAAAATTTGTCGTCGATGTCCAGCGGATGGAAGCGCCGTAGGAACCATACTCGAGCCCGCTCTCGGAACGTCGGTTCGAGGTCGATACTAGAGCAATAGGCATATGCGACGAGGTCATGAATGTCGCGTCGTAGGCGGCGCTTCAACTGGTGAGCAGAATAGTGGCCGATCCTGAGATAGATTAGTTTCTCGTTCATGCTCGCGAAATTGGATGTAGCACCGTAAAGTACCGTCGCAACCTGGCCTTGGGGACCAAGGCTATAGAGTAGATCTGCGCCATTCTCGACCGCCTGGTTGCCCTCAAAGTCCCGGCGGCCCATTTTACGCTTCATAAAGCTGATCTGAAAGCAGTCTTCATCGCTGAAACTTGTCGTGACACCGTAGGCGTCTTCGAGGATTTTAAACCGCTCGAAATCTTTGGTGTGGCGCTTTAGCTCTGTTTGAGCAAGCTCCTGAAACCAGTCGAATTCATATCTTCCTACCGTCCGCTTGTGAGACGGCAGCCAAAACGGATTTTCCCGCATTCGTGATCAGTCCCCCAACATCTCCCGAATTCGCTACCGTGTCCTTATTCAGGACGCCGAACGGTAGATCCTACCCTATGGACGAGATGGGGCGCAAAGCTGTCGTTGGGCCGGGAGACGTCCAATGCCGGCGCAGGTCGGAAAGCTGCCAGCAGTTTGAGTTTAACTAGGAAGTCAAGTGAAGTTGCGTGCCGTGTAGGTCGACATCGCCCTCGTGGTTTAAACACGGAGGCTCACAGTGCTTACTATGTGCTCTCTGGATTATTTTGGCCAGTCAAGTGTGGCTGTCAAGTCATTGAAATATCTGGTGCCGGCAGCAGGATTCGAACCCGCGACCCCCTGATTACAAATCAGATGCTCTACCAGCTGAGCTATACCGGCTTATGAGCCGCCTTCTAGCAGAAAATTTCGGCTTGTGCATGCTTTTCGCATGAGGGGACGGGAAAACCGGTCCTCAGGCCGAAGAACGGCGGAAATCCGGGCGCTGCTGCCATGTGGATTGTGGATATTCGGGACGTGCGGCTTTGCTGGAACCCTCTCTTTCCCGCTGTATCCCGTCTGCTCAGGCGCGGCACAGTGCCGTGCGCGGTTCTGTCCGATTCCAGTTCGAAATAAACTTGAATATGTTAGTCAAGTTATTAAGATGCGCCGCAATCGGACCGATTGAACGGGAGATCCGGCGGCGGTCGATTCGAATCCAGCAATAAAGGAAGTGCCGAATGTTTCTTGCGATGAACAGGTTCCGGGTGAACAAGGGCCAGGAAAGTGCGTTTGAGGAGGTCTGGAAGAACCGGGATTCCCAGCTGGACAAGCTGCCGGGCTTCAAGAGCTTTCACCTGATGAAGGGCCCGGAAGCGGAAGACGGATCGACCGTGCTTTATGCCTCGCACACGATCTGGGCCAGCAAGGACGATTTCATCGCCTGGACCAAGTCGGAACATTTTAGAAATGCCCACAAGAACGCGGGCAGCAACAAGCATCTTTATGCCGGTCCGCCCCAGTTCGAGGGCTTCGAGGCCATCGAGGGGGCGTGAATGCTGTGGCCGAGGTCGAGGCGGTCCCGGTACTGCCCTCGCTCGATTTCGCCGATACGAAGCGCTTTTACGAAGGGCTGCTCGGGTTCTCGAGTATCTATGAAGGAGACGGGCGGATCATTCTGCGGCGCGGGCCGATTGAACTTCATTTCTGGCTGACCGACCGCAGGGAGTTCTGCGAAAACAGCAGTTGCTATATTCGCGGTGGCGGGATCGATGTCCTCTACGAGGAATTTCGCGGCAAGGGCGTACCGGGGCTCAGCGCCTATGAGGTGCGGCCCTGGAGGATGAAGGAATTTCATCTGCTGGATCCCCATGGCAACCTGTTGAGCTTCGGCCGCATTCCTCCGGAAGAAGAGGGTGGGGCGCATGAGCACTGAGCCGGGCGGCCCCGAGGGGGCCCGCCTTCCGAACGAGATCTCGGCTGTTCTGGAGGTCCTGCGGTTGTTCTGCTTCAGCTACGCCAGGCCTGAAAATCAGACCTGGGAACTGGCGATGGAGACGGCTGAGCGATCGTTCGGCCCCTTGCAGGGCTGGGCGATCGCGCGATGCGTGCTGCGTGTGTTGACGGTCCTGCGCCGGTCGCGGACAACGGCGATCGGTTTCAACAATCCCTTCTGCCGGTGCTGCCGAAACCGCCTGACAACGGATGAACGGCGGTTCGTGCAGCTTCTCGGCCTGGCAAGGCAGGGCCGGTCCGAAGGGGCCCAGGCGGGAGCTCTGATCCTGTGCGAGGGGGCCAATCCGCAGCCGTTGCTTCAGGAGACGGACCGTTTGGCCGGATTGCTGTTCTCAAAAGCACAGCCGTCGAAGCGGATGGTGTTCCGGTAAGGGCGTTCTTTCCGACGGCCCACCCCCAAAAAGCCGTCACCCCGGGCGAACGCAGTGAGACCCGGGGGCCAACTCGTTTCCCGAGCCGTTGCACCCACGATCAAACCTGCGGCAAGCGGCACTGCGAGTAGGTCCCGGCTCTCCGCTGCGCTTCGGCCGGGATGACGGGAAAATTCGGATCTCGGCGTCCTCAGAGCCCCATTTTTGTCCGCGCCATGTAAAGGGCAAGCACGGCGGCGTTGGAGACGTTGAGCGACCGGATCTTGCCGGGCATGTCGAGGCGGGCGAGCTTGTCGCAGGCCTCGCGGACACCCTGGCGCACGCCTTTTCCCTCCGAGCCGAGCACCAGCACCGTCTTCGGGCCGAACTCCGTTTCTTCCAGCGTGGCTTCGCCGTCGCTGTCGAGCGCGACGCAGAAGAAGCTCTGTTCGCCCATTTCGGTGATGAAACGGGCCATGTTCTTCACCCGCACATGCCTGATCATGTCGAGCGCGCCGCTGGCGGATTTGGCCAGCACCGGGCCTTCCTCGGGCGCATGGCGTTCGGTGGTGACCACGGCGTCGGCATCGAGCGCGACGGCGGAGCGCAGGATGGCGCCGACATTGTGCGGATCTGTGACCTGGTCGAGGGCGAGCACCAGCCGGGCGCCTTTCAGTTCCTTTACGCCGTAGGCGGGCAGGGGATCCGCCTCCAGGATCACCCCCTGATGGACGGCATCCCTTGTGACCATGTGATCGAGCTGGCGCGGCTGCAGAGTCTCGATCGGCACATCGATCTTGACGTCCCGTTCGGCCAGGCGACGCTGGGCGTTTTCCGTTGCAAAGAGCTTGCGCCGCTTGCGGTCCGGATTGGCGAAGGCGGCTTCCACCGTGTGCATGCCGTAAAGCAGGATCGGGCCTTCCGGCGGCAGGCCGGGCCGGCGCGGTGCGGGCTTCTTCTTGGCAAAGGGGATACGTCCGCCCTTGGCCGTTGGGCGCCCGGGGCGCCGGTTGGGAGTGTCGTCGGTCATGGCGCACTCTTAGAGCCAAAACGAGTGACAGGAAAGCAATTCTAGCCTTCGGTCACCCGTTTCAGATCCTTCAGGAACGCGCGGATGCGTTTTGCGTTGACGCCACGGTCGATCTGGCCGACCCGGGAGCGGGAGCGCATGTCGACGAGGGAACCGTTATCGTCCTCCTGAATGCGGATGGCAATTTCGTCCTTGAACCCAAAGATCATGGAACTGGCAACGGCCTCGATCCGTCCCTCGTCGGGCGCATCGGCGACAATTTCCCAGCCCCGGCCTTTCACGATATCGAGGGCGTGCGCATAGGTCTTTTCAAGTGACGTCGCGAGCGTCAGAGGCACCAGATCCGGATAGGCAGCCTGCTGCAACTCGGCTGTTGCACCGCCTGGATAGTCGATCGGGCTGGGCATATCCCAGAAAACCGGCGGGTTTTCCGTATCGGTACTGATGTCGTTAATCGGCGGATAGGCCTGTGCCGCGTCATCGAAGCGGGCGGTCATGCCGAGCAGCGGGGCGCTGAGGACGAGCCCCAGGAGGCTGATGATCAGACCGCGCCGGCCGCCTCCGGGGCGAGAGACGACAAGGCCGGCAAGCGACAACAGACAGCCGACGCCGGATGCGTAGACGGCCCATTCCGCAAGGTGCATGACCTCGGCCACGAACCAGGTGCCGCTGCGATAGCCGAACACCGATGCGGAGAACAGTCCCATGCCGGCAAGCGCGACGAGAAATCCGATCAGCGCGAGTTTGGAGAGGGGCTTGCGCGCAAGGGTCAGGCCTGGGCCGGTCATTCCTGTTCTTCTTTCTTGTAGGTCTGTTCCCGGTTGATCGCGTAGCCGCTGGCCGGTCCACGTACAGGCTGTACCAGCATGCGGTCGAGCCACAGGTCGCGTCGGTCACGAAACTGTTCGATGCCGATGGTCATGCCCTCGTGGCCGTCGCGCGGTTGGGGGGTGTAGGTGCCGAGCAGCCGGTCCCACCAGGGCAGATTGAAGCCGAAGTTGCTGTTGGTTTCCGCCGGGTGGATGGAGTGATGAACCCGGTGCATGTCCGGCGTCACGACGAAGAGGCGCAGGATCCGGTCGATGCCGTCGGGAAGCTTCACGTTGGAATGGTTGAACATGGCGGTCGCGTTTAAAAGCACCTCGAAGATCAGAACCGCAACGGCGGGTGGGCCAAGGACGGCGACGACGGCCAGCTTGATCCCCATGGACAGGAGGATTTCCACCGGGTGAAAGCGCAGGCCCGTGGTCACGTCGATTTCCAGATCCGCATGATGCATCCGGTGCAGCCGCCATAGGGCTGGAACCGCATGGAACATGACATGCTGAAGGTAGATCGCCAGATCGAGAGCGGCGACGGACACCACGATGGCGAGCCAGCCAGGAACCTGGAAGACGTTGAACAGGCCCCAGCCGCGCTCTTCAGCCAGGAGCGCCAGTCCCACCGCCACGATCGGAAAGGTCAGCCGGACGAGGAAACTGTCGAGGAACACCACGCCGATGTTGTTGGTCCAGCGAATCAGACGGGGGATTTCCCGCCGCCGGCGGGGACAGGCTGCTTCCCACAGCGCCATGACGATCAGAACGCCGAGGAAGAAGGCGATGCGAATCAAAGGTTCGTTCGCGAGCAGGATGTCTGTCATTTGCTCTGGACCGTCTCCGGGTTCCGGCATGCAGCCGGATTAAATTCAGATTTTCTTATATATGGGAGATCCGGTCGGATACCAACCAACTCGCCTTTTGCCGCATCGGCGGGATTTCGTCGCATTTGCGCGATATCAAGGGCAGATGGAACCATTGGCGATAGACTTTCGTTAATGCCAGGGACCCTTAAGCGAGGTGATATCATGACCAGATTTATTCGGAATGCGGCGCTGGCGATCGTTCTGGGACTGAGCGGATCGGTCGTGATGGCCGCGCAGGCTTCCGCACAATCATGCGACAGTTACGCTCGCGATTACGCCAACCGGACAACCCGGACCGGGAACAATGTGGTTGGCGGTGCGGTCGGCGGCGCCGTTGTCGGCGGTGTGATTGGCTCGGTTACGGGCAGCTGGGGCCGGGGGGCCGCTATCGGCGGCGGCGTCGGTGCCGCGGCCGGTGCGGGGAAATCGTCGGTCGACTGGAACCGCGCCTACAAACGGGCCTATAATGACTGTGTGGCCAGGCAGAACGCACGGTCGGCACCGCGCGGTCGCGGCCGCGGCCTGGAGCCATGGACGCCGCAGTGGTACGACTATTGCGGTCGGAAATACCGGTCGTTCAACCCGAGAACGGGCTATTACACGACCTACAGCGGTCGGAAGCGCTTCTGTCAGTAAGTGCTGTGACTGGGTATTCCGAGGCGATCGGCCAGTCTACTGGCCGATCCCGAAGATCATGCAATTGACCGTCGCGTGCGCGATCAGCTTGCCGCTGGCATCCAACAGGCTACCTTCCGCTGTTGCCAGTCTCCGGCCCCGATGAACGAGCCGGCCCTCACAACGGACCTCTCCGGCGTCGGGCAACAACGGGCGGACCATGTTTACCGTGAGCGACGTGGTCGTGCAGAGTTCGCCGGCCTCGAGGTCGGTATGGACCGCGCATGTCAGGGCCGAATCGAGGATCGTCGAGATCCAGCCGCCGTGGACGGTGCCCTGCGGATTCATGTGCGCGGCGGACGGCGTGCCGGTGAAGACGGCGCGGCCCCGTTCCGCTTCCTGCAGCTTCATTTCCATGGTGACCATGATCGGCGGTGCGGGCAGGCGACCGGCCAGCATTTCCTCAAAGATTTCCACACCGCTCATGCGGGCGATGGTTTCGCGGGGCAGGGCGCCCAGATTCGTTGTGCTGTCGGTTGTCTGTGTGTCGCTCATGACGGATGGGTCCCTGTTTGCCTTGTCATCGGGTTCAATCGTTGGTGTTTGATGTTTCCAGGCGGTGGACAGCCTTGCGCAGAGCCGACAGATGCATTCGGATCGCATCTGCATCCGGATCGTCAAGCGTGCCGGTCAGACTGTTCTGGGCTTGCTGCCAGGCCTCATAGGCTTCCGCCAGTCGTTCCTCGCCTTGTGCGGTCAGTTCCGGAACGACCTGCTTCGGCCCCTTTTTGTATCGGCGGACGAGATCCGCCTGCTCCAGCGGAAGCAGGTTACGCTGGAGGGTGGAGCGTTCGATGCCCATCAGCCGGGCGAGCGCGCTTAACGACTCCGCCTTGCCGGAGCCGATCACGCCGAGCAGAACGGCCTGGGTGACCTCCAGGCCAAGCGGCGCCAAATAGCGATTATAATGGCGGGTTACCAGATTGGCCGTTCTCCTGGCGGCGTGGGCCAGGCAAACGCGCCCCATCCATTCGATATCCATCCGGTCTTGGGCTCCGATGATCGACTATGTTGTATATGCAACAAAAATAGTTGTAGGTACAACATATTAATTCCTCTGCTTGAGCCCGGTTGCAGATACCGACGTCTCATGGCGGCGCCTTTTAAAAAGGGCGAGGCCCCCGACGCGTCGCAATTGGCATATCTGGCGCAGGTCACGTTCGAGCCGGATATATATAATGCAGCAGTGGCGTCTGCGCTCGAAGGAGGCTGGAAAACAATCGCGGCTGGTCCGTGCGTGGAGCCTTTTTACCTGAATGCCGGACTTATTTTCGCCGCCAAGGCGGCCGTTGGGCATGAAAGTGGCCGTTATCCCGATCGATCGTTCAGGCACGGATAGGGATCGATTGCCGGCAATTGACTGCAAATAAACATAAATCCGGCGCATGAGGTGTTCCTGAGCCGCGTGAGGTGGCGCGTCTGAGGGTAAAGTTGGGAAATTTTCCAAATGATCTGCAAATCGGCGTTGACACCACTACCCGTCATCTGCATAACACGCGCCACGGGATTGCTCGCCCCTCCGGGCGGGCTCTTCGTGAAGCCATCCTGACCGCTTCGGCGCGAAGCAGGACGAGATGGAGGAGTGCCCGAGTGGCTAAAGGGGACGGACTGTAAATCCGTTGGCTATGCCTACGTTGGTTCGAATCCAACCTCCTCCACCATCGTCCGGCCGATCACCGGTGCGCGGGTGTAGCTCAATGGTAGAGCAGCAGCCTTCCAAGCTGATGACGAGGGTTCGATTCCCTTCACCCGCTCCATCATGGGTGCTGATCGGAGTGTCCGGAACGGAAGCTGCTTTCGCCCGGAAATCCTGACAGAACATACGGGAAGCAATTCGTCGTCCGCGGATACGTCCAAAGCGCCGGAAAGCGTCCCGCCTCGAGCCTTTAACGATTTAACGTATTGGACAGAGAGCGACGCCGATGGCGAAGGAAAAATTTGAGCGTAACAAGCCGCACGTCAACATTGGCACGATTGGCCACGTTGACCACGGCAAGACGACGCTGACCGCTGCAATCACGATGACGCTGGCTGAAGCCGGCGGCGCGGAAGCCAAGGCCTATGACCAGATCGACGCAGCGCCTGAAGAAAAGGCCCGCGGCATCACGATCTCCACGGCCCACGTTGAGTACGAGACGGAAAACCGTCACTACGCTCACGTTGACTGCCCTGGTCACGCCGACTACGTGAAGAACATGATCACCGGTGCGGCGCAGATGGACGGCGCGATCCTGGTGGTTTCGGCTGCCGATGGCCCGATGCCGCAGACCCGCGAGCACATCCTGCTTGCCCGTCAGGTCGGCGTTCCGGCCCTGGTGGTGTTCATGAACAAGGTTGACCAGGTCGACGACGAAGAGCTCCTGGAGCTCGTCGAAATGGAAATCCGCGAACTTCTGTCTTCGTACGAGTTCCCGGGCGACGACATTCCGATCGTCAAGGGCTCCGCTCTGGCAGCCGTTGAAAACCGCGATCCGGAAATCGGCCGTGAAGCGATCAGGCAGCTGATGGCTGAAGTTGACGCTTACATCCCGACCCCGGAACGTCCGAAGGATCTGCCGTTCCTGATGCCGATCGAAGACGTGTTCTCGATCTCCGGCCGCGGTACGGTTGTGACCGGCCGTGTCGAGCGTGGCATCATCAAGGTTGGTGAAGAAGTCGAGATCGTCGGCATCAAGGACACGCAGAAGACGACGGTTACCGGCGTTGAAATGTTCCGCAAGCTGCTGGACAGCGGTGAAGCGGGCGACAACATCGGCGCCCTGATCCGCGGTGTCGGTCGTGAGGACGTTGAGCGCGGCCAGGTTCTTTGCAAGCCGGGTTCTGTAACCCCGCACACGAAGTTCAAGGCCGAGGCCTACATCCTGACGAAGGAAGAAGGCGGCCGTCATACGCCGTTCTTCACGAACTACCGTCCGCAGTTCTACTTCCGTACGACGGATGTGACGGGTGTTGTGACGCTGCCGGAAGGCACGGAAATGGTGATGCCGGGCGACAACGTGTCTGTTGACGTCGAGCTGATCGTGCCGATCGCCATGGAAGAAGGCCTGCGCTTCGCTATCCGCGAAGGTGGCCGCACCGTCGGTGCAGGCGTCGTCGCTTCCATCATCGAGTAAGATGAATTCGAATACCGGGCAGCACATCTGCCCGGTATTCACTTGTCCGGACACCTTGCCAAGGCAGGGGATAAGGACTATCAGGAGCAGGGTTGGCCAGGATGATATCGGGCCGGCCGATCTTGAAGGGGTGTAGCTCAGTTGGTAGAGCGACGGTCTCCAAAACCGTAGGTCGGGGGTTCGAGACCCTCCGCCCCTGCCATTTTGCTCTTGATCATCGGCTCCTGAGGGCTTAAATAGGTTTCTCGGGTGAGGCGCGCGAAGTATTTTCGCGCGCCCACTCGCATTTAACAGACCGGAATCGGAATGGCGAAGACCAATCCCTTTACATTCGTTCAGCAAGTGCGCTCCGAAGTATCCAAGGTAACGTGGCCGACACGGCGCGAAACCGGGGTTACGACCGTGATGGTGTTCATCATGGTGGCGATCGCGTCGATTTTTTTCCTCGTCGCCGATCAGCTTATGGGTTGGGGCGTGAGCCTGCTTCTGGGCTTGGGCGGTTAAAGGCCCACTGGTTGAGCGGCGGAACAGTTTAGAAGAAAAAGAACGGATCTGAGGGTCATGGCCAAGCGCTGGTACATTGTGCACGCCTATTCGAATTTCGAGAAGAAGGTGGCTGAGGCTATCCGCGAAAAGGCCGAGCAGCAGGGGCTGTCCGATCTTTTCGAGGAAATCCTCGTTCCGATGGAAAAGGTCGTTGAAGTGCGCCGCGGCCGCAAGGTCGATACCGAGCGCAAGTTTTTCCCCGGCTACGTGCTGGTGAAAATGGAAATGACCAACGATGCGTATCACCTGATCAAGAATACGCCGAAGGTGACCGGTTTTCTGGGATCCGACCAGAAGCCGATGCCGATCCCGGAACGGGAAGCCATGCAGATCCTGCATCAGGTGCAGGAAGGTGTCGACCGGCCGAAGCCGTCCGTCAGCTTCGAGGTCGGCGAGCAGGTTCGCGTTTCCGACGGACCGTTTGCGTCTTTCTCCGGGCTGGTGGAAGAGGTCGACGACGAGCGCGCGCGCCTCAAGGTCGCGGTGTCCATCTTCGGCCGGGCAACGCCCGTGGAACTGGAATTCGGTCAGGTCGACAAGATCTGATCGTGTTGCGCCGCTGTGGCGGCGTGTGAGTGGCCCGGCAAATGTCCCAGCGGGAAGTGTCGGGTAAAGAAGGTCGGTGGCAGGTTCGAGCGCTCTTCGCCGGGTGCTCATGAGGGCCGGACCACCAACTCCCCAGGAGTTCGGGGAATAATCGTCGAACTCCGGTAATTGGAGAGAGAAATGGCGAAGAAAATTGAAGGTTACCTGAAGCTGCAGGTGCCGGCCGGGTCTGCGACGCCGTCGCCCCCCATCGGTCCGGCACTCGGTCAGCGCGGTCTGAACATCATGGAATTCTGCAAGGCGTTCAACGCGCAGACCCAGGATGTCGAAAAGGGCGCACCGTGCCCGACAGTCATTACCTACTTCACCGACAAGTCCTTTACGTTCGAGGTGAAGACCGCTCCGGTTAGCTTTTTCCTGAAGAAGGCTGCCAAGCTGCAGAAAGGCTCGCAGACCCCGGGCCGCGGCATCGCCGGTTCCGTCAACAAGGCTCAGGTGCGTGAAATCGCCGAAGCCAAGATGAAGGATCTGAACGCCAACGACGTCGAGGCAGCAATGCTGATGGTCGAAGGCTCCGCCCGTTCCATGGGCCTTGAGGTTAAGGAGTAAGGTCATGGCGAAGGTAGGAAAACGAGTTCGCGCTGCCCGCGAAGGGATCGACCGCAACAAGACCTATGCTCTCAGCGAAGCGCTCGGCATGGTCAAGGAGCGCGGCAAGGCCAAGTTTGACGAAACGGTCGAAGTGGCCATCAATCTGGGTGTTGATCCGCGCCACGCAGACCAGATGGTCCGCGGCGTTTGTATTCTGCCGAACGGCACCGGTAAGACCGTCAAGGTCGCCGTGTTCGCCCGTGGCGACAAGGCTGAAGAAGCCAAGGCCGCTGGCGCCGATATCGTCGGTGCCGAGGAACTGGTCCAGGAAGTCCAGTCCGGCAAGATCGAGTTCGACCGCTGCATTGCAACGCCGGACATGATGCCGCTGGTCGGTCGTCTCGGCAAGGTGCTCGGCCCGCGCGGTCTGATGCCGAACCCGAAGGTCGGAACCGTGACCCCGGACGTGACGGCTGCTGTCAATGACGCCAAGGGCGGTGCGGTCCAGTTCCGCGTGGAAAAGGCCGGTATCGTTCATGCCGGCGTCGGCAAGGTCTCGTTCTCGCAGGAAGCGCTGGAGCAGAACGTCAAGGCGCTTCTGGATGCCGTTCAGAAAGCTAAGCCGAGCGGCTCCAAGGGGTCGTATCTGAAGCGTATTGCCGTGTCCTCCACCATGGGCCCGGGCGTCAAGATCGATCTGGCGAGCATCGCCGAGTGATTTTAATGCGCCGGTCCGAGGCCGGCGCATCAACAGAATTCCAGCCGGGCGACCGGCTGGATAGATCCGGCGGATAGCCGGGTCGCCCTGTCCGAGACTGCAGGTGCCGGGAAACCGGTTTAAGCCACACGGGCCTGCATAGATGGGTGAGAACCGAATTCCCGGAAACGGGCAGAAGGTTCGAACCAGGCCTTGCCGCTTGCGTTTCGCATGTGTCGAGGGGACAGGACCCTTGAGCGTCGTTTGCAGACGGTCCCGGGTTCGGGAGCCTAAGCAGGCGGCAAAGGCAAACCGGCGGCGGAAACGCCGCCAAATGGAGAAGGCAAGTGGAAAGAGCGGAAAAGCACGAGTTCGTGACGGCCCTCAACAGCGAGCTGGGTGATACCGGCGTTGTGGTTGTCGCGCACTATGCAGGCCTTTCGGTTGCGCAGATGACGGCCCTCCGGGCATCGGTGCGTGAAGCCGGCGGTTCTGTGAAAGTCGCAAAAAACCGCCTTGTGAAACTTGCCCTTCAAGGCACGGAACTGGAGCATATCTCCGACCTGTTTTCCGGCCCGACCCTGATCGCCTATTCGGAAGATCCGGTCGCAGCCCCGAAAGCTGTCGCGAATTTTGCCAAGGCACACGAGCAACTCGTGATCCTCGGCGGTGCTCTTGGCTCCACCAACCTGAACCCGGAAGGGGTCAAGTCTCTGGCTACCATGCCGTCGCTCGACGAGCTGCGTGCAAAGCTGGTTGGCATGATCCAGACCCCGGCGACCCGTATCGCCCAGGTTGTCAACGCTCCGGCCGGGCAGCTTGCCCGCGTCTTCGGCGCGTATGCCAAGAAGGACGAGGCCGCATAAGGCGACCCAAACAAACACTGTCTGTAACCAATACTGGTTCGAACTTTAAGGTAGAAATAAAATGGCTGATCTTGAAAAGCTCGTAGACGAACTGTCCGCACTGACCGTTATGGAAGCTGCTGAACTGTCCAAGCTTCTGGAAGAAAAGTGGGGCGTTTCCGCTGCTGCTCCGGTCGCAGTTGCTGCTGCTCCTGGTGGTGGCGATGGCGCTGCCGCTGCAGAAGAAAAGACCGAGTTCGACGTCGTTCTGGCGTCCGCAGGCGACAAGAAGATCAACGTGATCAAGGAAGTCCGCGCAATCACCGGTCTTGGCCTGAAGGAAGCAAAGGAACTCGTCGAGTCCGCTCCGAAGGCTGTCAAGGAAGGCGTTTCCAAGGACGAAGCCGAAGAGCTGAAGAAGAAGCTGGAAGAAGCCGGCGCTTCTGTCGAGCTGAAGTAATCGGGCTTATTGCCCACCACGGTCCCGGAGCCATCCGGGACCGTTTTCTGGCCCCGGCGGGAATTCCCGTGTCCGGGGCAAAAGTCCCACTAGGGGGACGGTTTTCCGAAGCGCCCGGGCTCAGGCCCGATTGGAAAAGGGGCGTTTCGGCCAGCCGTTACCCGGCCGATACGAGGAGCGACAATGACCCAAACGTTCAACGGTCGCAAAAAGGTCCGGAAATTCTTCGGATCCATCCGCGATGTTGCGGAAATGCCCAACCTCATCGAGGTTCAGAAGGCATCATACGACCAGTTCCTGCAAGTTGACGAGCTGCCAGGCGGCGGCCGGATCAACGACGGTCTGGAAGCGGTTTTCCAATCCGTTTTCCCGATTTCGGATTTTGCGGGTACCTCTCTGCTGGAATTCGTGTCCTACGAATTCGAGACGCCGAAATACGACGTGGACGAGTGCCGTCAGCGCGGCATGACGTTTTCCGCTCCGCTGAAGGTCACCCTGCGTCTGATCGTGTTCGATGTCGACGAGGACACCGGCGCGAAATCCGTCAAGGACATCAAGGAACAGGATGTCTACATGGGCGACATGCCGTTCATGACGGACAACGGCACCTTCGTCGTCAACGGCACCGAGCGCGTCATCGTTTCCCAGATGCACCGGTCGCCCGGCGTGTTCTTCGACCACGACAAGGGCAAGACCCATTCGTCCGGCAAGCTTCTGTTCGCCGCTCGCGTGATCCCCTATCGCGGGTCCTGGCTCGATATTGAATTCGACGCGAAGGACATCGTCCATGCGCGCATCGACCGCCGGCGCAAGATTCCGGTCACCTCTCTGCTCATGGCCCTCGGCCTGGACGGCGAGGAGATCCTCAACACGTTCTACAACCGGATCGACTACACCCGGAATGCCGAGAACACCTGGCGCATGCCATTCGACGGCAACCGTCTGAAGGGCTCCAAGGCTTCCTATGACCTGGTTGACGCCGACAGCGGCGAAGTGGTCGTGGAAGCCGGTCGCAAGATCACTGCGCGTACCATCAAGCAGCTCTCCGAAAAGGGTGTGACCGCCCTGAAGGTGACCGACGAGGACCTGCACGGCCAGTACCTGGCCGAGGATATCGTTGATCCTTCGTCCGGCGAGATTTTCGCCGAGGCTGGCGAGGAGATCACCGGCAAGACCCTGGAAGAGCTGAAGGAACGCGGCTATGACGAGCTGCCGATCCTCGACATCGACCATGTCAACACCGGTGCCTATATCCGCAACACCCTGGCCGCCGACAAGAACGAGTCCCGCGAGGACGCGCTGTTCGACATCTACCGGGTGATGCGTCCGGGCGAGCCGCCCACGATCGACACCGCCGAAGCCATGTTCCAGTCGCTGTTCTTCGACGACGAGCGCTACGATCTGTCCGCGGTCGGCCGCGTGAAGATGAACATGCGTCTCGATCTGGAGTGCGAGGACACGGTCCGCGTGCTGCGCAAGGAAGACATCCTGTCCGTCATCAAGGTTCTCCTGGAACTGCGCGACGGCAAGGGCGAGATCGACGACATCGACAACCTCGGCAACCGCCGGGTGCGCTCGGTCGGCGAGCTGATGGAAAACCAGTATCGTGTCGGCCTGCTTCGCATGGAACGCGCCATCAAGGAACGCATGAGCTCCGTCGAGATCGACACGGTCATGCCGCAGGACCTGATCAACGCCAAGCCGGCTGCCGCAGCCGTGCGGGAGTTCTTCGGTTCCTCGCAGCTGTCCCAGTTCATGGACCAGACCAACCCGCTGTCGGAAGTCACCCACAAGCGGCGCCTGTCGGCGCTGGGTCCGGGCGGTCTGACCCGCGAGCGCGCGGGCTTCGAGGTGCGCGACGTGCACCCGACCCACTACGGCCGTATCTGTCCGATTGAAACGCCGGAAGGCCCGAACATCGGTCTGATCAACTCGCTCGCCACCTTTGCCCGGGTCAACAAGTACGGCTTCATCGAAAGCCCGTACCGCAAGGTCAAGGACGGCGTGGTGACCAACGAGGTCGTTTATCTGTCCGCCATGGAAGAGGCCAAGCACTATGTGGCCCAGTCCAACGCGGTCTATGATGACAAGGGTCAATTCACCGAAGAGTTGATCACCTGCCGTCACGCTGGCGAAAACATGATGGTGCCGTCGGAACGCGTCGATCTCATGGACGTGTCGCCGAAGCAGCTCGTGTCGGTCGCCGCCGCTCTGATTCCGTTCCTGGAAAACGATGACGCCAACCGCGCCCTCATGGGCTCGAACATGCAGCGTCAGGCCGTGCCGCTGGTCCGCGCCGAGGCACCGTTCGTTGGTACCGGCATGGAAGCCGTCGTGGCACGCGACTCCGGGGCCGCCATTGGCGCCCGCCGGACAGGTGTGGTCGATCAGGTCGATGCGACTCGTATCGTCATCCGGGCGACGGAAGATCTCGATCCGGGCAAATCCGGCGTTGACATCTACCGGCTGATGAAGTTCCAGCGTTCCAACCAGAACACCTGCATCAACCAGCGTCCGTTGGTGCGTGTCGGTGACGTGGTCGGCAAGGGTGACATCATTGCCGACGGTCCGTCCACGGATCTCGGCGATCTGGCACTCGGCCGGAACGTGCTCGTCGCGTTCATGCCATGGAACGGCTACAACTTCGAGGATTCCATCCTCCTGTCCGAGCGCATCGTCTCCGATGACGTGTTCACCTCCATCCACCTTGAGGAATTCGAGGTGATGGCCCGTGATACCAAGCTCGGCCCGGAAGAAATCACCCGCGACATTCCGAACGTTTCGGAAGAAGCGCTGAAGAACCTCGATGAAGCCGGGATCGTCTATATCGGTGCGGAACTGCATCCGGGCGATATCCTCGTCGGCAAGATCACGCCGAAGGGCGAAAGCCCGATGACGCCGGAAGAAAAGCTCCTGCGCGCCATCTTCGGCGAAAAGGCGTCCGACGTCCGCGATACCTCCCTGCGTCTGCCGCCGGGGGTTTCCGGTACGGTCGTGGAAGTGCGCGTCTTCAACCGCCACGGGGTGGAAAAGGACGAGCGGGCCATGGCGATCGAGCGCGAGGAAATCGAGCGTCTCGCCAAGGACCGGGACGACGAACAGGCGATCCTCGACCGCAACGTCTATGGCCGTCTGGCCGAGATGCTGCTCGGCAAGACCGCCATCGGCGGTCCGAAGGGCTTCAAGAAGGACACCGTTCTGGACGGCGACGCCCTGAACGAGTTCCCGCGGTCGCAGTGGTGGCAGTTTGCCGTCGACGACGAGAAGTTCATGAGCGAAATCGAGGCTCTGCGCGGTCAGTACGACGACAGCCGCAAGCGTCTCGAGCAGCGCTTCATCGACAAGGTGGAGAAGCTGCAGCGCGGTGATGAACTGCCGCCGGGCGTCATGAAGATGGTCAAGGTCTTCGTAGCCGTGAAGCGCAAGCTTCAGCCGGGCGACAAGATGGCCGGCCGTCACGGCAACAAAGGCGTGGTCTCCAAGATCAATCCCTGCGAGGACATGCCGTTCCTGGAAGATGGCACTCACGTCGATATCGTGTTGAACCCGCTGGGCGTGCCGTCGCGCATGAACGTCGGACAGATTCTCGAAACGCACCTGGGCTGGGCCTGTTCCGGCATGGGCAAGCGGATCGGCGAACTCTACGACGAGTACCGCAAATCCGGCGAGATCGATCAGCTTCGTGGCAAGGTCGTCGAGATCTACGGCGACAACCTGAAGGGCGACAACGTCAAGGACTACGATGACGAGGGCATCGAGCGCCTGGCGGAGCAGCTCAGGAAGGGGGTCTCCATCGCAACGCCGGTCTTTGACGGTGCGCGCGAGCCGGATGTGGTCGAGGCACTCAATATCGCCGGCCTGAAGCCGTCGGGTCAGTCGACCCTCTACGACGGCCGGACCGGGGAAGAGTTCGACCGCCAGGTGACTGTGGGCTACATCTACATGCTGAAGCTCCACCACCTGGTCGACGACAAGATCCACGCCCGTTCGATCGGCCCGTACTCGCTCGTCACGCAGCAGCCGCTGGGTGGTAAGGCGCAGTTCGGCGGCCAGCGCTTCGGGGAAATGGAGGTCTGGGCGCTTGAAGCCTACGGTGCAGCCTACACGCTGCAGGAAATGCTTACCGTCAAGTCGGATGACGTTGCCGGGCGTACGAAGGTCTACGAGGCCATCGTCCGCGGTGACGACACCTTCGAGGCGGGCATTCCGGAAAGCTTCAACGTGCTTGTTAAGGAAATGCGGTCTTTGGGTCTGAACGTTGAATTGCAGCGTAACGACCAGCCCATGATTACGGAAGAGCCGGCGGCCGACGCAGCCGAATAACCGGATGGGCATTAAAAAGACCGATTTTGGACTTGGAATGCAGGCAAAGGGGAGCGCGAAGGCGGAATCGCTCCCCCGCCGTGCATCGAAGGAGATAGACCATGAATCATGAGGTCATGAACCTGTTTAACCAACAGGCTCCGACACAGACCTTCGACAATATCCGGATCTCGCTTGCGAGCCCGGAGAAGATCATGTCCTGGTCATTCGGCGAAATCAAAAAGCCGGAAACGATCAATTACCGTACGTTCAAGCCGGAACGGGACGGTCTGTTCTGTGCGCGTATCTTTGGCCCGATCAAGGACTACGAATGTCTTTGCGGCAAGTACAAGCGCATGAAGTACAAGGGCGTCATTTGTGAAAAGTGCGGCGTTGAAGTCACGCTTTCCCGGGTGCGCCGCGAACGGATGGGCCATATCGAACTGGCGGCGCCGGTTGCGCATATCTGGTTCCTGAAGTCCCTGCCGTCGCGCATCGGCCTGCTGCTGGACATGACGCTGAAGGATCTGGAGCGGGTTCTATACTTTGAGAACTACGTCGTTCTGGAGCCGGGCCTGACCCCGCTCAAGCAGCATCAGCTTCTGTCTGAAGAAGACTATGTGGCTGCCCAGGACGAATACGGCGAGGACGCCTTTACCGCCATGATCGGCGCCGAGGCGATCCGCGAGATCCTGATGAGCCTCGATCTGGAGCGCGAAAGCGAGAAGCTGCGCGTCGAGATCGCGGAAGCGACGACGGAACTGAAGCCGAAGAAGCTCGCCAAGCGTCTGAAGGTCATCGAAGCCTTTATGGAATCCGGCAACCGTCCGGAATGGATGATCATGACCGTTGTGCCGGTCATTCCGCCGGATCTGCGTCCTCTGGTTCCGCTCGATGGCGGCCGGTTCGCCACGTCGGACCTGAACGACCTGTACCGGCGTGTGATCAACCGGAACAACCGTCTGCGCCGCCTGATGGAACTGCGCGCTCCGGATATCATCATCCGGAACGAAAAGCGCATGCTGCAGGAATCCGTCGACGCCCTGTTCGACAACGGCCGTCGCGGCCGCGTCATCACCGGCGCCAACAAGCGTCCGCTGAAGTCGCTGTCCGACATGCTCAAGGGCAAGCAGGGCCGGTTCCGCCAGAACCTGCTCGGCAAGCGCGTCGACTATTCCGGCCGTTCGGTGATCACCGTGGGTCCGGAACTCAAGCTGCATCAGTGCGGCCTGCCGAAGAAGATGGCGCTGGAGCTGTTCAAGCCGTTCATCTACTCCCGCCTCGACGCCAAGGGCTTCTCCTCCACGGTGAAGCAGGCCAAGAAGCTGGTGGAAAAGGAACGTCCGGAAGTCTGGGATATCCTTGACGAGGTGATCCGCGAGCACCCGGTTCTCCTGAACCGCGCGCCAACGCTGCACCGTCTCGGCATCCAGGCCTTCGAGCCGACCCTGATCGAAGGCAAGGCAATCCAGTTGCACCCGCTCGTCTGCTCGGCCTTCAACGCCGACTTCGATGGTGACCAGATGGCCGTGCACGTCCCGCTTTCGCTGGAAGCCCAGCTGGAAGCACGCACGCTGATGATGTCGACCAACAACATCCTGCATCCGGCGAACGGCGGCCCGATCATCGTGCCGTCTCAGGATATCGTGCTGGGTCTCTACTATCTGTCGATCATGGCGGAGAAAGAGCCGGGCGAGGGCATGGCCTTCGGCGACATCGGTGAGATCCACCATGCGCTGGCCAACAAGGTCATCACGCTGCACACCAAGATTCGCGGCCGCTACAAGGGCGTCGATGCCGACGGCAACCCGACCAGCGATATCTTCGAAACCACGCCTGGCCGCATGCTGATCGCAGAGCTTCTGCCGAAGCATCACGAGGTTCCCTTCGACACCTGCAACAAGCTGATGACGAAGAAGGAAATCTCCAAGATGATCGACACCGTCTACCGCGCTTGCGGTCAGAAGGAGACGGTTATCTTCTGTGACCGCATCATGCAGCTCGGGTTCACCAATGCCTGCCGCGCCGGGATTTCCTTCGGCATGGACGACATGGTGATTCCGGACACCAAGGCCAAGCTTGTTGCTGACACGTCGGCCATGGCGACCGAATACGAGCAGCAGTACAACGACGGCCTGATCACCCAGGGTGAGAAGTACAACAAGGTCGTCGATGCATGGGCCAAGTGTACCGATCGTGTCGCCGACGAGATGATGAAGCGCATTTCCTCGGTTCAGATCGACGAGGAGAACGGTCGTCAGAAGCCGATCAACTCGGTCTACATGATGTCCCACTCCGGTGCCCGTGGTTCGCCCCAGCAGATGAAGCAGCTGGCCGGTATGCGCGGCCTGATGGCAAAGCCGTCCGGTGAGATCATCGAAAACCCGATTATCTCCAACTTCAAGGAAGGTCTGTCGGTTCTGGAGTACTTCAACTCCACCCACGGTGCCCGTAAGGGTCTCGCAGACACCGCCCTGAAGACGGCGAACTCCGGTTACCTGACCCGCCGTCTGGTGGACGTCGCGCAGGATTCGATTATCCTCGAACCGGATTGCGGATCGGAACGCGGCATCACCGTTCAGGCGATCGTCGATGCCGGTAACGTCATCGCATCGCTCGGCATGCGCGTCCTCGGCCGGACCACGGCGGAAGATGTCTTCAACCATGCCACCGGCGAGATCATCGTTCCGAAGGGCAAGCTGATCGACGAGAAGGACGTGGAGGTCATCGAGGCTGCCAAGGTCCAGCAGATCAAGATCCGCTCGGTGCTGACCTGTGAAACCGAAACCGGCGTTTGCGCGACCTGCTACGGCCGCGATCTGGCGCGTGGTACCCCGGTCAACCTGGGTGAAGCGGTCGGCGTGATCGCGGCCCAGTCGATCGGTGAGCCGGGAACGCAGCTCACCATGCGTACCTTCCACATCGGTGGGACGGCCCAGGTGGTGGATTCCTCGTTCATCGAATCCAATGTTGATGGGTCGGTCAAGATCCGCAATCGGAACGTCCAGCGCGACTCGGAAGGCAATCTCATTGCCATGGTCCGCAACATGTCCATCGTGGTCGTCGACAGTGACGGCAACGAGCGCGCGGTTCACCGGATCACCTACGGCTCCAAGCTGCACGTGGATGACGGCGATACCGTCAAGCGCGGACAGCGGATCGCGGAATGGGATCCCTATACCCGTCCGATGCTTGCCGAAGTCGACGGCGTCGTGGATTTCGAGGACCTCATCGATGGGGCTTCGGTTCAGGAAACCGCCGACGAGGCGACCGGTATCACCAAGCGTGTCGTCATCGACTGGCGTTCGTCGCAACGCAGTCAGGATCTCAAGCCTGCCATCGTCATCAAGAACGACAAGGGCGAGATCGAAAAGACCATGCGCGGCAGCGATGCCCGTCTGATGCTGTCGGTGGATGCGATCCTGTCGGTTCAGCTCGGTGCCAAGGTCAAGGCCGGTGACGTTCTGGCCCGTATCCCGCTGGAAAGCGCCAAGACCAAGGACATCACCGGTGGTCTGCCGCGCGTTGCCGAATTGTTCGAGGCTCGCCGTCCGAAGGACCATGCGATCATCGCGGAAATCACCGGGACGATCCGCTTCGGCCGCGACTACAAGAACAAGCGCCGTGTCATCATCGATCCGGCCGAGGAGGGCATGGAGCCCGTGGAATACCTCATCCCGAAGGGCAAGCACTTCCATCTTCAGGAAGGCGACGCCATCGAGAAGGGGGAATACATCCTCGACGGCAACCCGGCACCGCACGACATTCTGGCGGTCAAGGGCGTGGAAGCGCTCGCAGCCTATCTCGTCAACGAGATCCAGGAGGTCTACCGGTTGCAGGGTGTGACGATCAACGACAAGCACATCGAGGTGATCGTTCGCCAGATGCTGCAGAAGATCGAGATCACGGATGCGGGCGACACGGAGTTCTTCCCGGGCGAACAGATCGACCGGATCGACTTCGAAGAAGCCAACGAAAGGGCGATCAACGAAGCGAAGCAGCCGGCCAAGGGCAACCCGGTTCTCCTGGGTATCACCAAGGCAAGCCTGCAGACCCGCTCGTTCTTCTCCGCGGCCTCCTTCCAGGAGACCACGCGCGTCCTCACCGATGCCGCGGTCAACGGCAAGGTCGATCCGCTGGTCGGCCTGAAGGAGAACGTGATCGTCGGACGTCTGATTCCGGCCGGTACCGGCGGTGTCATGAAGCGCATCCGTAAGATCGCGACCCATCGCGACGATCTGATCCAGGAACAGCAGCGCAAGGAATCTTCCGAAAGTGCTGCCGAAGGCCTCCTGGAAGATCTGAGCGGCGCGGCCGAATAAGCCTGCCGTCGTGATTTCGGAAAGTTGACGAAAGGCCGCCTCCGGGCGGCCTTTCTGCGTAGGGGCCTGACCCTTGAGCATGTCTCCCAAAAATGGCTACCGGTTTTGGGATAAAGACATGCGGCTAAACAATTAAAGAGAGCATGTGGTGTGAATGGCAATGAACGCGACATGCTTTAAGGAGATGAAGATGAACGACAACGACGACTTTATGGAAGCGACCGTCTACGTCATCATAGGCAGGGTCTGGGCGGAAGAAGGCGGACGGCCGGATGCGGCGATTCCGGTACATGCGTTGCTCAAGGCGGCCGATGACGACGATGCGGTGCGCAAGACCCTGGAGGCGCTGTCCGGGCAGGGGTATGTGGAAGCCGAGCTCGACCAGATCGGGGTGATCGAGGGCGAGCCCGACGAGCCACTTTATGAAGAGGCCTACCAGGATGCGCTTGCCGGCAATGTGGCTGTCGTAGCGTTCAACAGCTGAGAAGGCGGTCCTGCGACGGGGCATGGTTGGCGAGCAGACAGCAAGCCCCTTTTGTCGGATATTGAATCAGTCGTTTAACGGGTGATTCATATATCGGGCCAAGACCCCCTGATGGATGCGTTAGCAGATTGCGCGGAAGATGGGTGATCATTTCCGAAAATTACAAAAATCACCCCGAAGAGCTCCGAGAATTGCCGGAAATGCGCGGATTCCGGAGAAATGCGGATTTTTGGACAAATGACTTGACGGGGAGGGGTCGGGTGAGTAGTTTCCGCCCATCCCGAAGGCAGGCGGTAAGTCCTTTAAGTGTCCAAGCGCACCAAGCGCCGGACAAAATGGTCTTAAACGCTGCCGGGTTCATATAGGCGAATAAGCGTCGATTGCATGACCGCTGGGCGACCGGTGGTCCTCTGGTTTTTCGCAGCGCCGGCCGTCTCGCTAAGAGACGCGCTGGTGCGATTCTGCTTGCGCAGAGCCTGCGAAGACTGCAGTTGCATACGAATTTTTGGATGGACGAGGTAAAGGGCACAGAATGCCGACCATCAACCAGCTGATCCGCAAGCCGCGGAAGGACCCGCCGAAGCGGAACAAGGTGCCGGCCATGGAGGCCTGCCCGCAGAAACGTGGCGTTTGCACGCGCGTTTATACGACGACGCCGAAGAAGCCGAACTCGGCTCTGCGTAAGGTGGCCAAGATCCGCCTGACCAACGGCTTTGAAGTCATCGGTTACATCCCGGGTGAAGGCCACAACCTTCAGGAACACTCGGTGGTGATGATCCGCGGCGGTCGCGTGAAGGACCTTCCCGGTGTCCGCTATCACATCATCCGTGGTGTGCTGGATACCCAGGGCGTTAAGGACCGTAAACAGCGCCGGTCCAAGTACGGCGCGAAGCGGCCGAAGTAAGGAGCACATCAGATGTCCCGTCGTCACCGCGCAGAAAAACGCGAAATCAACCCGGACCCGAAGTTCGGGGACATTGTCGTCACCAAGTTCATGAATTCGATCATGTTCGACGGCAAGAAGTCGACCGCCGAGCGCATCGTTTACGGTGCCTTCGATGTGATCGAAAACAAGACGCGCGAGAACCCGATCGAGGTGTTCCACGCAGCGCTTGAGAACGTCATGCCGCAAGTGGAAGTGCGCTCCCGCCGCGTTGGTGGTGCCACCTACCAGGTTCCGGTTGAAGTGCGTTCCGACCGCCGTCAGGCGCTGGCGATCCGTTGGTTGATCACCGCCGCGCGCAACCGCAACGAAACCACGATGGTTGATCGTCTTTCCGGCGAGATGCTCGATGCAGCAAACAACCGTGGTACCGCAGTTAAGAAGCGCGAAGACACGCACCGGATGGCCGACGCCAACCGCGCGTTCTCGCACTATCGCTGGTAATTTGACTTCGAAGGGCTGACGCTATGTCGCGCACGCATAAAATCGAGGACTACCGTAACTTCGGCATCATGGCTCACATCGATGCCGGCAAGACGACGACCACTGAGCGGATCCTCTACTACACCGGCAAGAGCCACAAGATCGGCGAAGTTCACGACGGTGCTGCCACCATGGACTGGATGGAGCAGGAGCAGGAGCGTGGCATCACCATCACCTCTGCTGCCACCACCGCGTTCTGGAACGAAAAGCGCCTGAACATCATCGACACCCCGGGCCACGTGGACTTCACCATTGAAGTTGAGCGCAGCCTGCGCGTGCTCGACGGTGCGGTTGCTCTTCTCGATGCCAACGCCGGTGTCGAGCCGCAGACCGAGACTGTTTGGCGTCAGGCCGACAAGTATCATGTCCCGCGCATGATCTTCGTGAACAAGATGGACAAGCTCGGCGCCGATTTCGATCGCTGCGTCGAAATGATCAAGACCCGTCTCGGTGCGAAGCCGCTTGTCATGCAGCTTAACGTCGGTGCCGAAAACGAATTCGCCGGCTGTGTCGACCTTCTCAAGATGAAGGCTCTGATCTGGCAGGCTGAAAATCTGGGCGCTGCCTGGGACGAAACCGACATTCCTGCCGATCTTGCTGACCGCGCTCAGGAAATGCGCGACCAGTTGATCGAGACTGCGGTCGAAATCGACGAAGAAGCCATGGAAGCTTACCTGGAAGGCGAAGAGCCCTCCATGGAAAAGCTGAAGGAACTGATCCGCAAGGGCACCATTGCCGGCGAATTCGTTCCGGTCTTCTGCGGTTCCGCTTTCAAGAACAAGGGCGTTCAGCCTCTTCTCGACGCTGTCGTGGATTACCTGCCGAGCCCGGTCGAAGTTCCGGCCATCAAGGGTATCGATCCGAAGACCGAGGAAGAAACCGTCCGCAAGGCTTCGGATGAAGAGCCTCTCGGCCTGCTGGCATTCAAGATCGCCAACGATCCGTTCGTCGGTTCGCTGACCTTCTGCCGGATCTATTCCGGTGTGCTGAACAAGGGCGTCACGCTGCTGAACACGGTCAAGGACAAGCGTGAGCGTGTTGGCCGGATGATGCAGATGCACTCCAACTCCCGTGAAGATATCGATGTGGCCTATGCCGGCGACATCGTGGCCATCGCGGGTCTGAAGGACACCACAACGGGCGACACCCTGTGTGATCCGCTGAAGCCGGTGATCCTGGAGCGCATGGAATTCCCGGAGCCGGTGATCGAGATCGCCGTGGAACCGAAGACCAAGGCCGACCAGGAAAAGATGGGCCTTGCCCTGAACCGCCTGGCCGCCGAAGATCCGTCCTTCCGCGTGAAGACGGATGAGGAATCCGGTCAGACCATCATCGCCGGCATGGGCGAGCTTCACCTCGACATCATCGTCGACCGCATGAAGCGCGAGTTCAAGGTCGAGGCGAACATCGGTGCACCGCAGGTTGCCTACCGCGAAACCATCACCAAGGCGGCCGAAGTGGATTACACCCACAAGAAGCAGTCCGGTGGTTCGGGTCAGTTCGCTCGGGTCAAGTTTACTCTTGAGCCGGCCGAGCCGAACGAAGGCTACGTCTTCGAAAGCAAGATCGTCGGTGGTTCCATCCCCAAGGAATACATCCCGGGTGTCACCAAGGGTATTGAGAGCGTGATGTCTTCCGGTCCGCTGGCAGGCTTCCCGATCCTCGACGTCAAAGTGACCCTGACGGACGGTGCCTACCATGACGTGGACTCCTCGGTCCTTGCCTTCGAAATCGCCGGCCGTGCCGGTTTCCGCGAAGGCATCCAGAAGGCAGGTCCCAAGCTCCTCGAGCCGATCATGAAGGTCGAGGTCGTCACCCCGGAAGATTACATGGGCGACGTCATTGGTGACCTGAACTCCCGTCGTGGCCAGATCGCAGGTACCGAAAACCGCGGGATCGTTACGGTCATCACCGCAATGGTGCCGCTGGCCAACATGTTTGGCTACGTGAACAACCTGCGTTCCATGTCTCAGGGCCGTGCGCAGTACTCGATGGTGTTCGACCACTACGAGCAGGTGCCTCAGGCCGTTGCCGAAGAGGTTCAGGCGAAATTCGCCTGAGCCCCTCCTGGAACTTGAATAAGAATTTAGAGAAAGCGGAGTAATCCGATGGCGAAGGAAAAATTTGAGCGTAACAAGCCGCACGTCAACATTGGCACGATTGGCCACGTTGACCACGGCAAGACGACGCTGACCGCTGCAATCACGATGACGCTGGCTGAAGCCGGCGGCGCGGAAGCCAAGGCCTATGACCAGATCGACGCAGCGCCTGAAGAAAAGGCCCGCGGCATCACGATCTCCACGGCCCACGTTGAGTACGAGACGGAAAACCGTCACTACGCTCACGTTGACTGCCCTGGTCACGCCGACTACGTGAAGAACATGATCACCGGTGCGGCGCAGATGGACGGCGCGATCCTGGTGGTTTCGGCTGCCGATGGCCCGATGCCGCAGACCCGCGAGCACATCCTGCTTGCCCGTCAGGTCGGCGTTCCGGCCCTGGTGGTGTTCATGAACAAGGTTGACCAGGTCGACGACGAAGAGCTCCTGGAGCTCGTCGAAATGGAAATCCGCGAACTTCTGTCTTCGTACGAGTTCCCGGGCGACGACATTCCGATCGTCAAGGGCTCCGCTCTGGCAGCCGTTGAAAACCGCGATCCGGAAATCGGCCGTGAAGCGATCAGGCAGCTGATGGCTGAAGTTGACGCTTACATCCCGACCCCGGAACGTCCGAAGGATCTGCCGTTCCTGATGCCGATCGAAGACGTGTTCTCGATCTCCGGCCGCGGTACGGTTGTGACCGGCCGTGTCGAGCGTGGCATCATCAAGGTTGGTGAAGAAGTCGAGATCGTCGGCATCAAGGACACGCAGAAGACGACGGTTACCGGCGTTGAAATGTTCCGCAAGCTGCTGGACAGCGGTGAAGCGGGCGACAACATCGGCGCCCTGATCCGCGGTGTCGGTCGTGAGGACGTTGAGCGCGGCCAGGTTCTTTGCAAGCCGGGTTCTGTAACCCCGCACACGAAGTTCAAGGCCGAGGCCTACATCCTGACGAAGGAAGAAGGCGGCCGTCATACGCCGTTCTTCACGAACTACCGTCCGCAGTTCTACTTCCGTACGACGGATGTGACGGGTGTTGTGACGCTGCCGGAAGGCACGGAAATGGTGATGCCGGGCGACAACGTGTCTGTTGACGTCGAGCTGATCGTGCCGATCGCCATGGAAGAAGGCCTGCGCTTCGCTATCCGCGAAGGTGGCCGCACCGTCGGTGCAGGCGTCGTCGCTTCCATCATCGAGTAATTGACGGCAAGGCCTGTCGCTTCTTTTGAAACGCCGGCAGGCCAGCCTGTCTTATCGGGAAACCAAAAATGAACGGTCAGAATATCCGGATCCGCCTCAAGGCATTTGACCACCGTATTCTCGACGCCTCCACCAAGGAGATCGTCAATACGGCAAAGCGGACCGGTGCGCAGGTGCGGGGACCCGTACCGCTGCCGACGCGGATCGAGAAGTACACCGTGCTTCGCGGACCGCACATCGATAAGAAAAGCCGCGATCAGTTCGAGATGCGCACGCATAAGCGCTTGCTCGACATCGTTGATCCGACGCCCCAGACGGTTGACGCGCTCATGAAGCTCGATCTTGCCGCTGGTGTCGACGTCGAGATCAAGCTCTGAGGCGGATCGAAGGGGACACGTCAATGCGTTCTGGAGTGATCGCTCAGAAAGTGGGCATGACCCGTATCTACAATGATGCGGGAGAACATGTGCCGGTAACAGTTCTGAAACTGGACGGCTGCCAGGTGGTTGCCCACCGGACTGAAGAAAAGAACGGCTATACCGCGCTGCAGGTCGGTGCAGGTATCGCCAAGGTAAAGAACACGCCGAAGGCGATGCGTGGCCACTTTGCGGTTGCAAAGGTCGAGCCGAAGCGCACGCTCGTCGAGTTCCGGGTGTCGTCTGACAACCTCATCGACGTTGGCGCGGAAATCACCGCCGACCATTACGTCGAAGGCCAGTTCGTCGACGTGACCGGCACCTCGATCGGTAAGGGTTTTGCCGGTGTGATGAAGCGCCACAACTTCGGTGGTGGCCGTGCATCCCACGGTAACTCGATCTCGCACCGTTCCCACGGTTCGACCGGTCAGTGTCAGGATCCGGGCCGCGTGTTCAAGGGCAAGAAGATGGCCGGTCACATGGGCGATGTCCGCGTGACCACGCAGAACCTGAAGGTTGTGCGGACTGATGTTGAACGCGGCCTGATCATGGTCGAGGGCTCTGTTCCGGGCGCCAAGGGCGGCTGGATCATGGTTCGCGACGCGATCAAGAAGGCGCTGCCGGATGGGGTTCCGATGCCGGGTGCATTCCGGGCTCCCGAGGCTGCTGCCGCCGCCGGGAAGGAGAGTGAGTGATGGAACTCCAGGTCAAGACCCTCGAAGGCGGGGCGGCCGGTTCGATCACGGTGTCTGACGAGATCTTCGGTCTCGAGCCGCGCACCGATCTGATCCACCGCGTGGTGCGCTGGCAGCTTGCCAAGCGCCAGGCCGGTACACACAAGACACTGGCCCGTTCGGAAGTTTCCGGCACGACGAAGAAGTTCGTTCGTCAGAAAGGCTCCGGCGGCGCCCGTCACGGCAACAGGAAGGCCCCGCAGTTCCGCGGCGGTGGTAAGGCATTCGGCCCGGTCGTTCGCGACCATGGTCATGACCTGCCGAAGAAGGTGCGCGCGCTCGGGCTGAAGCACGTTCTGTCCGCCAAGGCAAAGGCCGATAGCCTGATCGTCGTAGAAGATGCCAAGGCAGCCGAAGCCAAGACCAAGGCGCTCAAGGTTCAGTTCTCCAAGATGGGCCTGTCGAACGCCCTGATCGTCGACGGTGCCGAGCTCGACCGGAACTTCGCTCTCGCCTCGCGCAACATTCCGCATGTGGATGTGCTGCCGGTTCAGGGCATCAACGTTTACGACATCATGCGCGCTGGCACTCTGGTGCTGACGAAGGCTGCGGTGTCCGCACTTGAGGAGCGCTTCAAATGAGCAAACTTCCTCACTACGACAAGATCGTCGGCCCGGTGATCACCGAGAAGGCGACCATGGCTTCCGAAGAGAACAAGGTTGTCTTCAAGGTCGCGAATGACGCGACGAAGCCGGAAATCAAAGCAGCGGTGGAAGCACTGTTCGGCGTCAAGGTCGCAGCCGTCAACACCCTCGTCCGCAAGGGCAAGGTGAAGCGGTTCAAGGGCCGTCTCGGCCGTCAGTCCGACTTCAAGAAGGCCGTCGTAACGCTTCAGGAAGGTCACGCCATCGACGTGACCACCGGGCTCTAAGGCGGGGACGATAGAAAATGGCACTTAAGACATTCAATCCGACCTCGCCGGGCCGCCGCCAGCTGGTCCAGGTTGATCGGTCCGATCTTTGGAAAGGCAAGCCGGTCAAGACCCTGACCGAAGGTCTGTCCAAGACCGGTGGTCGCAACAACATGGGCCGCCTGACGTCTCGCAACGTCGGTGGCGGTCACAAGCGCTCTTACCGTCTGGTCGACTTCAAGCGTCGCAAGTTCGACGTGCCGGCCAAGGTCGAGCGTCTGGAATACGATCCGAACCGGACCGCATTCATCGCGCTGATCCGCTATGAAGACGGTGAGCTGAGCTACATCCTGGCGCCGCAGCGCCTGTCCGTCGGCGACACCGTCGTCGCCGGACAGGCGGTCGACGTGAAACCGGGCAACGCGATGCCGCTGTCGTCCATTCCGGTGGGTACGATCGTTCACAACATTGAACTGAAGCCGGGCAAGGGTGCGCAGATTGCTCGTTCCGCCGGTGCTTTCGTTCAGGTCGTTGGCCGTGACCAGGGTTACACCACCCTGCGTCTGATGTCTGGCGAGCAGCGCCGTGTTCTCGGCACCTGCATGGCTTCCATCGGCGCAGTGTCCAACCCGGATCACAGCAACATCAACTACGGCAAGGCCGGCCGTTCCCGTTGGCTGGGCATTCGCCCGCACACCCGCGGTGTTGTCATGAACCCGGTCGACCACCCGCACGGCGGTGGTGAAGGCCGGACTTCCGGTGGCCGTCATCCGGTTACCCCTTGGGGTAAACCGACCAAAGGTAAGCGCACGCGTCGTAACAAGTCGACGGACAAGTACATTGTCCGTAGCCGTCACGCGCGCAAGAAGTAAAGGACAAGGATCGTGGCACGTTCGATCTGGAAAGGTCCGTTTGTTGACGGGTATCTGCTGAAGAAAGCGGACAAGGTTCGTGAATCCGGCCGCAACGAGGTCATCAAGACCTGGAGCCGCCGCTCGACGATTCTGCCGCAGTTCGTCGGTCTCACCTTCGGTGTCTACAACGGTCAGAAGCACGTTCCGGTGCTGGTGTCTGAAGAGATGATTGGTCACAAGTTCGGCGAGTTCTCGCCGACCCGGACCTATTATGGACACGGCGCTGACAAGAAGGCGAAGAGGAAGTAACGATGGGCAAGCCGAAGGGTGAGCGGACGCTCGCTGACAACGAGGCCCGGGCAATGACCCGCATGCTGCGCGTTTCTCCGCGCAAGCTGAACCTCGTTGCTGCTGCTATCCGCGGCAAGAAGGTCGGAACCGCGATTGCGGACCTGACGTTCTCCCGCAAGCGTATCGCTCAGGATGTCAAGAAGACCCTGATGTCTGCGATTGCGAATGCGGAAAACAACCACGACCTGGATATCGACAACCTGGTGGTTGCCGAAGCTCATGTTGGCAAGGCTTTTGTCATCAAGCGTTTCCAGCCCCGTGCACGCGGTCGTGTTGGCCGGATCGAGAAGCCGTTCTCGAACCTGACCATCGTTGTCCGTGAAGTCGAGGAGAGTGCCTGATGGGACACAAAGTCAACCCGATCGGCATGCGCCTCGGGATCAACCGCACCTGGGATTCGCGTTGGTACGCCAACAAGGGTGAGTATGGCGATCTTCTGCACGAAGATTTCCGCATCCGTGAATTTCTGCTCAACGAACTGAAGCAGGCAGCTGTTTCCAAGGTCGTTATCGAGCGCCCGCACCGCAAGTGCCGCGTTACCATCCACTCCGGTCGTCCGGGTGTGGTTATCGGCAAGAAGGGTGCGGACATCGAGCGTCTTCGCAAGAAGATCGCCGAGATCACCAATTCGGAAGTGCACATCAACATCGTTGAAGTGCGCAAGCCGGAAATCGATGCGACGCTGGTCGCCGCTTCGATCGCACAGCAGCTGGAACGCCGTGTTGCCTTCCGCCGCGCCATGAAGCGGGCCGTTCAGTCGGCTATGCGTCTGGGCGCTCAGGGCATCCGGATCAACTGCGGTGGCCGTCTCGGTGGCGCTGAAATCGCGCGTATCGAGTGGTACCGCGAAGGCCGCGTGCCGCTGCACACCCTGCGCGCCGACATCGACTACGGTGTCGCATCCGCTCACACCGCTTACGGTGTCTGCGGCGTGAAGGTGTGGATCTTCAAGGGTGAGATCCTCGAGCACGACCCGATGGCGTCTGAACGCCGTGCGACGTCCGGCTCGGATTCAAACCAGGGTGATCGCGGCGGACGCCGGGATCGTGGTCGCGAGCGCGCAGCTTAAATTAAGCTGCACGACGTTCGTCAAACACTAGGAACGAGAGAAGAACGATGCTGCAACCGAAGCGAACGAAGTTCCGCAAGCAGCACAAGGGCCGCATCCACGGTCTGTCGAAGGGAGGCACCGACCTCAACTTCGGCAACTACGGTCTGAAGGCGTTGGAGCCGGAGCGGGTTACCGCTCGTCAGATCGAGGCAGCCCGTCGTGCCATGACCCGTCACATGAAGCGTGCGGGCCGTGTTTGGATCCGCATCTTCCCGGATGTGCCGGTCTCCACCAAGCCGGCTGAAGTCCGGATGGGTAAGGGTAAGGGGTCTCCGGATTACTGGGCGTGCCGCGTCAAGCCCGGCCGGGTCATGTTCGAGATCGATGGTGTGCCGGAAGATGTTGCGCGCGAAGCAATGCGTCTTGCCGCTGCCAAGCTGCCGATCAAGTGCCGGTTCATTCAGCGTATCGGCGAATAAGGCAGTCGAGGAGTTAAAGCCATGAAGGCGACAGACGTAAGGGCAAAGACCCTGGACGAGCTCCGCACGGAACTCGAAGGCCTGAAGAAAGAGCAGTTCAACCTGCGCTTCCAGAAGGCGACCGGTCAGCTCGAAAACACGGGGCGCGTTCGGCAGGTTCGCCGGCAGATCGCGCAAATTCAGACGATCATGCGCGAAAAGCGCGTGACGGCAAGCGCGTAAGGAGACGGATATGCCGAAGCGCATTTTGCAGGGCACCGTTGTCAGCAACGCGAATGACAAATCGGTGACGGTGAAGGTGGAGCGTCGCTTCACACACCCGCTGCTCAAGAAGACCGTGCGCCGGTCCAAAAAGTACCGCGCGCATGACGAAGCAAACAAGTATCAGGTTGGCGACATTGTTCAGATCGAAGAATGCGCGCCGATCTCCAAAAACAAGCGTTGGACCGTGGTCAATTGACCATGCTCTAAAGGTTGAGCATCAGGCGCCCGTGGCAGGTGCGCCGGACAGAGAACAAGGCAGCCAGTCATGATTCAGATGCAAACAAACCTCGACGTGGCCGACAATTCCGGCGCCCGTCGTGTCATGTGCATCAAAGTGCTCGGCGGCTCAAAGCGCAAATACGCCCAGGTTGGGGACATCATCGTCGTCAGCGTGAAAGAGGCTATTCCGCGGGGCCGCGTCAAGAAGGGCGACGTGATGAAGGCTGTCGTCGTGCGCACGGCGAAAGATATTCGCCGCCCCGACGGCAGCGTGATCCGGTTCGACCGCAATGCGGCCGTTCTGGTGAACAACAACAAGGAACCGGTCGGCACCCGTATCTTCGGTCCGGTGCCGCGCGAACTCCGTGCAAAGAACCATATGAAAATCATCTCGCTCGCGCCGGAGGTGCTCTGATGGCTGCGAAAATTAAATCAGGCGACACGGTTATCGTGCTGACGGGTCGCGACAAGGGCAAGACCGGCGAAGTCATCAAGATGATGCCGGACGACAACAAGGCCCTGGTTCGCGGCGTAAACATGGTGCGTCGTCACCAGCGCCAGACCCAGACGCAGGAAGGCGGGATCGTCGCTAAGGAAGCGCCGATCCACCTGTCGAACATCGCGATTGCCGATCCGAAGGACGGCAAGGCAACGCGCGTCGGTTTCAAGGTGCAGGAAGACGGCACCAAGGTCCGTGTGGCCAAGCGTTCGGGAGATCTGATCGATGGCTGAGACCAATACCATGCCGCGTCTGCGTCAGCAGTATGACAGCGTCATCCGGCAACAGCTGCAGGAAAAGTTCAATTACAAGAACCCCATGCAGGTGCCGGCTCTGGATAAAATCGTCTTGAATATCGGTGTCGGCGAAGCCGTTGCCGATTCCAAGAAGGCGCGTATCGCCGCTGAGGATCTGGCTCTGATCGCAGGTCAGAAGCCGGTGATCACCAAGGCGAAAAAGTCGATCGCGACCTTCAAGGTTCGCGAAGACATGCCGCTGGGTGCGAAGGTGACCCTTCGCCGCCAGCAGATGTACGAATTCCTGGACCGCCTGATCACCATCGCGCTTCCGCGCGTTCGTGACTTCCGCGGTTTGAACCCGAAGTCCTTCGACGGCCGCGGCAACTACGCCATGGGCATCAAGGAACATATCGTGTTCCCGGAAATCGAGTACGACAAGGTCGACCAGATCTGGGGTATGGACGTGATCGTCTGCACCACGGCTCCGAATGATGACGAGGCGCGCGAGCTTCTGCGCGCGTTCAACTTCCCGTTCAGCAAGTAAGCGGCGCGGGAAAGGAACGAGGAACGACGATGGCGAAGAAGAGCGCGGTCGAAAAAAACAAGCGTCGCGAGAGGCTTGTCGAGAAATACGCTGAGAAGCGCGCTGCCCTCAAGGCAATGGCCAAGGACGAGAGCCTGTCCCTTGAAGAGCGGTTCAATGCACGTCTCAAGCTGGCGAAACTGCCGCGGAATTCCGCGCCGAACCGGGTTCGCAACCGTTGCGAAGTCTCGGGCCGGCCGCGCGGCTACTATCGTAAGCTGAAGATGTCGCGTATCGCGCTTCGTGAACTGGGTTCCCTGGGCAAGATCCCGGGCCTGGTCAAGTCGAGCTGGTAAGGAGAAACTCCGATGGCAATTTCCGATCCGTTGGGGGATATGCTGACCCGGATCCGCAACGCACAGATGCGTCGCAAGGGCAAGGTCAGCTCACCAAGTTCCAAATTGCGTGCACATGTGCTTGATGTGCTCGCAAAGGAAGGCTACATCCGTGGCTACACGACGGTTGAATACGAGGGCGGCAAGTCCGAGTTGGAAATCGAACTGAAGTATTTCGATGGCGAACCGGTCATCCGCACGATTGAGCGGGTCTCCAAGCCGGGCCGCCGGGTTTATTCTTCGGTAAAGAACATCCCGCATGTCTCCAATGGCCTGGGCGTGTCGATCCTTTCGACTCCGCGCGGCGTCATGAGCGACCATCAGGCGCGGGACGAAAACGTAGGCGGCGAGGTTCTGTGCCGCGTCTTCTGACGCGGTGCACTCGCCTTAACTGAAACGACAAGGTTGGTCAGATGTCTCGAATTGGCAAAAAGCCAGTCCCCGTGCCAAGCGGGGTAACGGCAACGATCAACGGCCAGACGGTTGAGGTCAAAGGGCCGAAGGGGGAACTCTCCTTCATGCTCAATGACAACGTGCTGGTCGAAATGACGGACGACGGTATCAAGGTTGATCCGCGCGGTAACACCAAGATGGCTCGCTCCATGTGGGGCATGAGCCGGACCATGGTGCAGAACATCGTCACGGGCGTGAGTGACGGCTTCGAACGGAAGCTGGAAATCACCGGTGTCGGTTACCGTGCACAGGTCCAGGGTTCGAACCTTCAGCTGGCGCTGGGTTTCTCGCACGATGTCCTGTATCCGATCCCGACAGGGATCGACATCAAGTGCCCGAAGCCGACGGAGATCGTTATCTCCGGCATCGATAAGCAGACAGTAGGCCAGGTTGCGGCCGAAATCCGCAAATTCCGCCCGCCGGAGCCCTACAAGGGCAAGGGCGTTCGTTATGCGGACGAGTTCATCGTCCGCAAAGAAGGCAAGAAGAAGTAACGGACCCAGATCATGGCGAACAGCAAAATTGCTTTCGAACGCCGCCGCGATCGCGTGCGCCGTTCTATCAAGAAGGTGGCGAACGGACGTCCGCGGCTTTCTATCTTCCGCTCGTCGAAGCAGATCTATGCTCAGATCATCGACGACGGCAAAGGACAGACCATTGCCTCTGCCTCGACGATCGAAAAGGATCTGAAGGGCAACCTGAAGACGGGCGCCGATACCGCTGCTGCCGCAGCCGTCGGCAAGCTTGTTGCCGAGCGCGCTCTGGCTGCCGGCGTCAAGCAGGTCGTGTTCGACCGGGGCGGATACATGTATCATGGGCGCATCAAGGCGCTTGCCGATGCAGCCCGCGAAGGCGGACTGGAATTCTGACCAGCGCCCGTTGGCGCTCCTAAGAACGGAAGACGTAAAAAATGGCGAGACAGGATAATCGCGATCGCGACGAGCGAGACAGCGAATTCGTCGACAAGCTGGTCCACATCAACCGCGTCGCCAAGGTGGTCAAGGGTGGCCGCCGTTTCGGCTTCGCAGCGCTGGTCGTCGTCGGCGATCAGAAGGGCCGTGTCGGCTTCGGTCATGGCAAGGCACGTGAAGTGCCGGAAGCCATCCGCAAGGCAACGGAAGCTGCCAAGCGCACCATGATCCGCGTTCCCCTACGGGAAGGCCGGACCCTCCACCACGATGTGGAAGGTCGTCACGGTGCCGGCAAGGTTCTGCTGCGTGCGGCTCCGGCCGGTACCGGTATAATTGCCGGTGGTCCGATGCGTGCGGTTTTCGAAACGCTCGGCGTGCAGGACGTGGTGGCGAAGTCCCTGGGGACCTCCAACCCCTACAACATGGTTCGCGCTACTTTTGCAGCGCTGACCAAGGAAGACAGCCCGCGTTCGGTCGCGGCACGCCGTGGCCTGAAGGTCTCGGTGCTGCAATCGCGCCGTCGTGATAAAGATGATGCGGCTCCGGCGGCTGCCGAGGCTTGACCTCGGCCGCTCCGGTACCCAGCTGAATAAGGGTTAGTTCCATGGCGAACACCGAAAACACTGTCACGGTCGAACAGATCGGCAGCCCGCTGCGCCGTCCTAAGGACCAGCGCGCGACGCTCATCGGTCTCGGCCTGAACAAGATGCACCGCCGTTCCACACTGAAGGACACTCCGGAAGTGCGCGGCATGATCAATAAGGTCCAGCATCTCGTTCGCGTCGTCGAAGACGCGTAACCGGGATCGGGAGATAAAAAGATGAAGCTCAACGAACTCAGGGACAATCCCGGTTCTAATTCGAGCCGCACCCGCGTCGGACGCGGCATCGGTTCGGGCAAGGGCAAGACCGGTGGCCGTGGCGTGAAGGGGCAGAAGTCCCGTTCCGGCGTTGCGATCAAAGGCTTTGAAGGCGGTCAGATGCCGCTTCACCGCCGTCTGCCGAAGCGCGGCTTTACGAACATTTTCGCCAAGGAATACAATGTTGTTTCCCTTGGCCGTGTTCAGCAGGCGATTGATGCCGGCAAGCTCGATGCAGCAGCGGCCGTTACGGTCGAAGCACTCAAGGCCGCCGGTATAGTCAAGCGCGTCAAGGACGGTGTCCGTCTGGTAAGCGATGGCGAACTCAAGGCCGCTGTCACCTTTGAAATCGCCGGTGCCTCCAAGGCGGCTGCTGAAGCGGTTGAAAAGGCTGGCGGCAAGGTTGTCGTTCTGGGAGCTCAGGCCTAACAGGCCTGGGCTTTTCCCGTTTGTCGGCACAAAACTGACCGGAGTAGGGCATGGCATCCGCCGCCGAACAACTGGCGTCAAATCTCAATTTCTCAGCTTTCGCCAAGGCTGAAGAACTCAAGAAGCGCATCTGGTTCACGCTGGGGGCGCTTTTGGTTTATCGACTGGGGACTTACATCCCGCTTCCGGGCATCAATCCGGAAGCCTTCGCGAACGCCTTCAACCAGGCGCAGTCCGGCATCATCGGCATGTTCAACATGTTCTCCGGTGGCGCGGTTCAGCGTATGGCGATTTTCGCGCTCGGCATCATGCCGTATATCTCCGCCTCCATCATCATGCAGCTGATGACGACCGTCGTGCCGTCGCTGGAGCAGATGAAGAAGGAAGGGGAGCAGGGACGTAAGGTCATCAATCAGTACACCCGCTACGGCACGGTGATCCTGGCTGCGTTCCAGGCCTACGGCATCGCTGTCGGGCTTGAAGGCGCAACCAACGTTGTTTCCGATCCGGGCTGGTTCTTCCGTGCTTCAACGGTGATCACACTGGTCGGCGGCACCATGTTCCTGATGTGGCTGGGTGAACAGATCACCTCGCGCGGCATCGGCAACGGTATTTCCCTCATCATTTTCGCCGGTATCGTTGCCGGGCTGCCGTCTGCTGTCGTTTCGACCCTGGAGTTGGGCCGTCAGGGCGCGCTCGCTACCTGGATCATCCTGCTGGTGATCGTGGTGGCGGTTGCGGTTATCGGTGTGATCGTCTTCATGGAACGGGCGCAGCGGCGTCTGCTGATCCAGTATCCGAAGCGCCAGATGGGCAATCGGATGTTTGAGGGCAACACGTCGTTCCTGCCTTTGAAGCTGAATACCGCCGGTGTTATTCCGCCAATCTTCGCGTCTTCGCTGCTGCTGGTTCCGGCCACGATTTCCGGCTTTGCTGGACAGGGCGGGCAGAATGAATGGGTGACCACCATCACGGCCCTGCTGGGTCACGGCCAGCCGCTCTACATGATCTTCTACGCGAGCATGATCATCTTCTTCTGCTTCTTCTATACGGCAATCGTGTTCAACCCGAGCGATACGGCCGACAATCTGAAGAAGCACGGCGGCTTTATACCGGGTATTCGTCCGGGTGAGCGGACTGCGCAGTACATCGATTATGTGCTGACTCGCATCACCGTGGTGGGTGCAATCTACATCACCCTCGTTTGTCTATTACCCGAATTCCTCATTTCGGCGACCGGCGTTCCGTTCTATTTCGGGGGAACCTCGCTTTTGATTGTGGTCAGCGTGACCATGGATACTGTATCCCAGATCCAGGGCCATCTGCTCGCTCATCAGTACGAGGGCCTTGTGAAGAAAGCGAAACTTAGGGGGAGACGTCGATGAGGCTCATACTGGTCGGACCGCCGGGGGCGGGGAAGGGAACGCAGGCTACGCGCCTGGTCGCCAAACATGGCATTCCCCAACTGTCTACGGGTGACATGCTGCGGGCAGCCGTTGCCGCGCAGACGCCGATCGGCCTGAAGGCCAAGGAAGTCATGGATACTGGCGGCCTGGTGTCCGACGAGATCGTCGTCGGTATCATCCGGGACCGGATCGGCGAAGAGGATGCGCAAAAGGGTTTCATCCTCGATGGCTTTCCGCGCACGCTTGCCCAGGCGGAAGCCCTGGATGAGATGCTGACCGAAAAAGGCATCAAGCTGGACTGCGTTCTCGAACTCCGGGTCGATCAGGAAAAGCTCGTTGGCCGAATCATCAACCGCGCCGAGGAAGCCAAGGCGCGGGGCGAAGCGGTCCGCAAGGACGACGATCCGGATGTCTTCAAGCAGCGCCTTGAAGCCTATAACCGGGACACTGCGGTGGTCGTGCCTTATTACGACAAGAACGGCCTTTTGACCGTTGTTGACGGAATGCAGTCAATCGACGAGGTGACGGCGGCGATCGAAGCCGTGTTGTCTGGTCTTGACGAAAACGTTTAGAGCCGTTAAACGACGCGCTCAATCTGAAATGAGTGGTGTCGCTCCCGTCTTTCGCGGGACCGGCACATTCTGTGCTTGGTGAACCAGCTTCCGTTGGGAGACCTCGCAAAAACAAGCGCTCCGCAAGGGCCGGCCTCCACCGGACGCGGGGAATAATAGTGGACGCGGCCGTTTTTGCGGTCGCCAGAAATGGAGACGAACGTGGCACGTATTGCTGGCGTTAACATCCCGACGAACAAGCGCGTCGTTATCGCGCTTCAGTACATTCACGGCATTGGCCCGAAGCTCGCGCAGGAAATCACCACGAAGGTGAACATTGCTCCTGAGCGTCGCGTGAATGAGCTTTCCGACGCAGAAGTCCTGCAGATCCGCGAAACCATCGACCGCGATTACATGGTCGAAGGTGATCTGCGCCGTGACACCGCAATGAACATCAAGCGTCTGATGGACCTCGGCTGCTACCGTGGCCTGCGCCATCGCCGTGGCCTCCCGGTTCGCGGTCAGCGGACGCACACGAACGCCCGTACCCGCAAGGGTCCGGCTAAGCCGATCGCAGGCAAGAAGAAGTAAACCACCAGCGATTGGCGGTGGAGCTGCCGGCATTACGGCAGTGTAGAGATCGAAGTAAGGAACAAGAATGGCTAAAGACACGACACGCGTGCGTCGCCGCGAGCGGAAGAACATCTCGTCCGGCGTTGCGCATGTGAATTCCACATTCAACAATACCATGATCACGATCACGGATGCCCAGGGCAATACGATTTCCTGGTCCTCCGCCGGTGCACTCGGCTTCAAGGGTTCGCGTAAGTCTACTCCTTACGCTGCCCAGGTTGCTGCTGAAGACGCTGCCAAGAAGGCATCCGAACACGGCATGCGGACGCTGGAAGTGGAAGTTCGTGGTCCGGGGTCGGGACGTGAGTCTGCCCTTCGCGCCCTTCAGGCTGCCGGTTTCCTGATCACGTCCATTCGGGACGTGACGCCGATTCCGCACAACGGCTGCCGCCCGCGCAAGCGTCGCCGCGTCTAAGGCCTTACAGCCTGACGCAAATGTTTCTCCAATGGCAAAGAATAGTCCGGCCGGTACAAGGCCGGACGGGATAGCCGAAGGGGCAAGAACGTGACCATTCAAAAGAACTGGCAAGAACTGATCAAGCCGACCAAGCTCGAAGTCAAGCCGGGTGATGATCCCCGGTTTCTGGCGACGGTTGTCGCCGAGCCGCTCGAGCGCGGATATGGCCTGACGCTGGGCAACGCCCTGCGCCGCATCCTTCTGTCCTCTCTGCAGGGGGCGGCTGTGACGGCGGTTCAGATCGACGGCGTGCTTCACGAGTTCTCGTCGATCCCTGGCGTCCGCGAAGACGTCACCGACATCGTTCTCAACATCAAGGAAATCGCCATCCGCATGGAAGGCGAAGGTCCCAAGCGCATGGTCGTGCGCAAGCAGGGCCCGGGTGTTGTGACCGCCGGTGATATCCAGACCGTCGGCGACGTCGAAGTGCTCAACCCGGACCTCGTCCTGTGCACGCTGGACGAAGGTGCGGAAATCCGCATGGAATTCACCGTCAACACCGGCAAGGGCTACGTGTCTTCCGACCGTAACCGCCCGGAAGACGCTCCGATCGGTCTGATCCCGGTCGATAGCCTCTATTCCCCGGTGAAGAAGGTTTCCTACAAGGTCGAGAACACCCGTGAGGGCCAGGTCCTCGACTATGACAAGCTTACCCTGACCGTCGAAACCGATGGTTCGGTGAAGCCGGATGACGCTGTGGCTTTCGCGGCGCGCATCCTCCAGGACCAGCTGTCCATCTTCGTAAATTTCGAAGAGCCGAAGCGCGAAACTGCCGAGGAGACCGTCCCGGAACTCGCCTTCAACCCGGCGCTTCTGAAGAAGGTCGACGAGCTGGAACTGTCGGTCCGTTCGGCCAACTGCCTGAAGAACGACAATATCGTGTATATTGGCGATCTCATTCAGAAGACCGAAGCGGAAATGCTGCGCACGCCGAATTTCGGCCGCAAATCGCTCAACGAGATCAAGGAAGTTCTCGCACAGATGGGTCTGCATCTGGGCATGGAAGTGGCCAACTGGCCGCCTGAGAACATCGAAGACCTCGCCAAGCGTTACGAAGACCATCAGTATTGAGGGACGTAAGCGTCCCTGTAGGATCAACCGGGTAGGGCACCACATCAGCCGCCCGATTTAAGAAGGAGAGGGCCATGCGCCACGGTAAAACCGGCCGCAAGCTCAACCGGACCTCTAGCCACCGCAAGGCTATGTTCGCAAACATGGCGGCGTCGCTGATCAAGCACGAGCAGATCGTCACGACCCTGCCGAAGGCCAAAGAAATGAAGCCGATCATCGACAAGCTGATCACCCTCGGCAAGCGCGGTGATCTGCATGCACGCCGTCAGGCGATTTCGCAGATCCGCGATGTTGCCATGGTGCGCAAGCTGTTCGAGACGCTCGGCGAGCGCTACAAGGACCGCCAGGGCGGCTACAGCCGTGTTCTGAAGGCCGGTTTTCGTCACGGCGACAGCGCGCCTATGGCTGTCATCGAACTGGTCGATCGCGACCTGGAAGCCCGTGGTTCTGAAGACCGGGCTCGCGCGGAAGCTGCAGAAATGGCAGAAACCGCTGCGTAAACAAAGTCTCAAGTTAATAGATTGTAAAAGGCGGGTCTTAACCCGCCTTTTATTTTGTCTCGAATTGTGATTTTTGGATATCGGTTTTGTTTTCAATAAGATGAGTTTTGGATACTATGTATTTTTTCCAATTATCGTTATTTTAACCGGCTTAGACGAAAGTCCCCTCCAGTCCTAAGTAGTATCGCTGGTGGGAGGGTCGAATGTCCGCGGAACAGCAATCATCCGCTGAGAATTACAAGAAGAACCGGTTTTTAAGGCTTAAGGTCATTGTGCCGGTTCTTATGGTGGGTGTCACTTTCGCATCGTGCGTAGCAGTTGGCATTGGCGGCTACCTGAACGCGCGTTCGGGCCTGCAAAAGGCGGCCCAGGGCGAATTGTCCATGGTGGCCAAGGCGCGCCAGGCTCTGGTTGGAATGCGGCTGGAAGGTTTGTCCGGGTCGCTGTCGAACGTTTCCTCCGGCGCCGGGGCGTCGCTGGCGCTTAATGACATGAACTCCGCCCTGGTGAACCTGGAAAATGACCGGGCTTCGCTGAAGGAATATTTCCAGGCAGAGGGATCAACGCCTGAGGAACGGTCGCAGAAGACCGGTAAGGACAACAAGACAATGTATGCCTGGCGTCACACAGACGTCCACGGCAGCTTCTATTCCGAATGGAAGAACGGCAACTACGCCGATATCTACGTCCTCAACAAGGAAGGCCGGGTGATCTATACGGTTACCAAGTCGGCAGACTTCCTTGAAAAGGTAGACGGCGATATGCTGAAGGATACCGCGCTCGCGTCGATCTATCAGCAGGCAATGGCCGGGGAAAAGGGGCAGCAGTTCTTTTCCAAATTCGAGAAATACGGTCCTGCCGGCGGCGAAGCCTCCATGTTCATCGGCTCACCGGCCTATCTGACCTCCTTCACCGGCGAAGAGCTGGGTGGCGTTGTGGTTATCCGAATCGACTCCGGATATCTTGAAGCCGTGACCAACGACCGCCAGGGCCTGGGTGAAACGGGGCAGGTCTATATGGTCAATCAGGACGGTACCCTGATTACCAACCAGCCGCTGTCGGCCGATCCGACCGCGCTGACCAAGACCATGACGTCCGATCTGGTCATCAAGGCGGCCAACGGTGCTGAAACCAAGGGGGAAATGACCGGCCAGGACGGCGTCGACCGCATGATGGTCGCGGAGCCTGTCACCTTTGGTGACGCCAGCTGGGCGATGGTTGCGGAACGCTCGGTTGCCGAGGCGATGTCGAGCGTCGATGAAATGCGCAATTCCATGATCCTTTCGACGCTGATCACGGTCGGCATCGCGGCGGTCATTGCGCTGTTCTTCTCCCGCTCGATCACCAATCCGCTCGGAACGCTGGTGACCGCGCTGGAAGATATCGCACGCGGCAACCACAGCGCCGATATCTCCGCCGCCCGCCGCGGCGACGAAATCGGCGACATTGGCCGTGCGGTCGTCAAGATCCGCGAGAATGCGGCCGAAGAGCAGGAACAGAGGGCGCAACTGGAAGCGCAGAATGCGCGGACCCAGGCCGAACAGCGCAAGGAAATGCTCGGCGGGCTTGCTGCCGAGTTCGAGGCCAGCGTCGGCAAGGTCGTCGAGCATGTGACCCATTCCGCCAAGACCTTGCGGGATGCCGCCGACGAGATGCGTCAGATGACCGAAGAATCCGGCGACATTTCGACCCGGGCCGCCCAGGTTTCCGCCGACGCCATGAACGAGGTGCAGTCGATCGCGACCGCCTCCGACCAGTTGTCGAGCTCCATTCAAGAAATCTCGGCGCTGATCGAGCGGTCTTCGTCGGTTGCTCAGACGGCGACGGTGCGGGCGGAATCCACCAACGGCACGGTGCGGTCGCTGGCCGAAGCCGCGAACCGCATCGGCGAGGTGGTCACCCTGATCAGCGATATCGCCGACCAGACCAACCTGCTTGCGCTGAATGCCACGATCGAGGCGGCGCGTGCCGGCGAGGCAGGCAAGGGCTTTGCCGTCGTTGCCTCCGAGGTAAAGGAACTGGCCTCCCAGACGGGCAAGGCCACCGGCGAGATCCAGCAGCAGATCGACGCGATCCGCCAGGCGACCGACGAAGCGGTGTCCGCGATCGGCGAAATCCAGGAGACGATCGGCGAGATTACCCAGTCGGTGACCGATGTTTCGGCCGCGGTAACGGAGCAGAGCTTCGCGACGCGGGGCATTGCCGAAAACACCCAGCGGGCAGCCGAAGGCACATCGCGGGTCTCGGAAGACATTTCCAACGTCAGCGAGATGTCCCAGAAGACCAACGAATCCGCCAATGTCTTCTCGGAAAAGGTGGCAGAGCTTTCCGAACAGGCCACCCATCTGGACGACGAAGTCCGCGGGTTCCTGGCACAGGTTCGCTCTGCCTGATCCGCACCGCGGAACCAGTCAAGATCAACGGTCGCCGTTTCTTTCGGCGGCCGTTTTTCTTTGTGCATTGGCATTGCCTCTTTTTGTCCCCATCTGGCATGTATCAGGACCGGCGACCGGTGCGGATTCGCTCATATTTGGAGAAAGTTTCATGACAAGGGCAATGTCCAGAGGTGCCTTTCGTGTTTCAATCGCTGTCTTGTTCGGGGTGGTCATCGGTTTTGCGGGCGCAGCCCAAGCGCAACAGGACAATCGGCAGGTGCCGGCGTCGGCAACGGAGGTCAAGCTCTCCTTCGCGCCGATCGTCAAACAGGTCGCTCCTGCCGTCGTGAACGTCTATGCCACCCGGAAAGTGGTCGAACGGCGCTCGGTTTCGCCGTTTTTCAACGATCCCTTTTTCCGCCGGTTCTTCGGCGATAACGGCTCCGGGTTCGGCCAGCCCCGGGAACGGGTGCAGCGGGCGCTCGGGTCGGGCGTGATCATTTCCTCAGACGGTATCGTCATCACCAACCACCATGTGATTAAGGATGCGGACGAGGTCCGAGTTGCCCTGAACGATCGTCGCGAGTTCGACGCGGATATCATCCTCAAGGACGAACGCACGGATCTGGCGGTGTTGAAGATCAAGGGCGATGGTCCGTTCGATTCCGTTCCGTTTGCCGATTCCGACAGTCTCGAGGTGGGGGATATCGTGCTCGCCATCGGCAATCCGTTCGGTGTCGGTCAGACCGTGACCCAGGGGATTGTATCCGCGCTGGCGCGCACCCAGGTCGGCGTCACCGACTACCAGTTCTTCATTCAGACGGACGCGGCGATCAATCCGGGGAACTCCGGCGGAGCGCTGGTCGACATGCACGGCAGGCTGGTCGGTATCAACTCTGCGATTTTCACCCGCTCCGGCGGTTCCAACGGCATCGGCTTCGCCATTCCGGCCCACATGGTCCAGTTCGTCGCCTCTCAGGCGGGGCAGGGCGACAAGATCAAGCGGCCCTGGCTCGGCGCAACGGTGCAGCTGGTGAACGCGGAAATCGCCGATGCCATGGCGCTCGACCGGCCGCGCGGCGTGCTGGTGACCAATGTGTATGACGGATCTCCTGCGCAAGAGGCGCAGTTGCAGGTCGGCGACCTGGTTATTGCCATCGACGGCAAGGAAGTCTCCGATCCGGATTCCTTCGGCTATCGCTTCGCTACCAAGACTCTGGGTGGAACGGCGACATTCACCATCGAGCGCGATCAGAAACAGATCGATGTGGCTGTCGTGCTGAGACCGGCTCCCGAAACCGTGCCCCGGGACACCCGCAACCTGACGGAATATTCGCCCTTTGAAGGCGCCACGGTGATGAACCTGTCGCCGGCGGTTGCCGATGAGTTGCGCCTCGATGGTGATCCGGAAGGCGTGGTCGTGTCCGCGATCGCACCGAACAGCGCAGCGGCTCGCATCGGACTGCGGATTGGAGATATCGTGCGCGCGGTCAATGAGCAGGAGGTGCAGAGCACCCGGATGCTGGAAGCGATCACCCGGTCGTCGCCGCGTTTGTGGCAGCTTGATATCGAACGCAACGGCAAGGTCAACCGGATCGTCTTGCGCGGTTAATGTGCGTTTTGGAGATATTGGGTTTTGAAGCGGGTTTGCCTCCCCCCTTGAGGGGGAGATGTCATCGCAGGTGACAGAGGGGGGTGACGACGGTGGGGTTACACTCCGGTGCTACGATCTGCCGAGCGGCTGATACCCCCCTCTGTCCGTTTTAACGGACATCTCCCCCTTGAGGGGGGAGAGGGGCGCAAGGGGAAAGGCAATGAGACCGTTTGTTTTCCCCATAAGGGAAACGTTTCAGGAGTTGGCGCGGCTGTGAGCGATCTTTTCGAAGCTTCGGGATTGGCAGCGGACGTGGCCCGTCCGCTGGCCGACCGGCTGCGGCCGCAGAAGCTTGCCGATGTTGTCGGGCAGGAGCATCTGCTCGGGCCCGAAGGCACGCTGTCGCGCATGCTCAAGAGCCGGACACTGGGTTCGCTTATCTTCTGGGGACCGCCGGGGACGGGCAAGACCACCGTTGCCAGGCTTCTGGCAGCGGAAACCGATCTCGCCTTTGAACAGATTTCGGCGATCTTCTCCGGTGTTGCCGATTTGAAGAAGGTTTTCGAGACCGCCCGAGCGCGGCGGATGAGCGGACGGTCGACCCTGCTCTTCGTGGATGAGATCCATCGTTTCAACCGGGCTCAGCAGGACAGTTTTCTGCCGGTCATGGAAGACGGCACGATCACGCTGGTGGGGGCGACGACGGAAAACCCGTCGTTTGAACTCAACGCCGCGCTGCTGTCGCGCTCCCATGTGATGACGTTCCATTCCCTCAATCTTGAGGCGCTCAACCGGTTGCTGGATCGCGCCGAAGAGGTGGAGGACAAACCGCTGCCGCTCGACCAGGAGGCCCGCGCGGTGCTGGTGCGCATGGCCGACGGAGATGGCCGATCGGCGCTGACCCTGGCGGAGGATGTCTGGCGGGCCGCGGACGAAGGCGAGGTGTTCGACGCGGAGCGCCTGCAGGAGATCGTCCAGCGCCGGGCGCCCATCTACGACAAGAGCGCGGACGGGCACTACAATCTGATTTCCGCACTCCACAAGTCGGTGCGCGGGTCCGATCCGGATGCCGCACTTTACTGGTTCTGCCGCATGCTCGACGGCGGCGAGGACCCGCTTTATCTCGCCCGCCGCCTGATCCGCATGGCGGTGGAGGATATCGGCCTGGCCGACCCTCATGCCCTGGTGCAGGCCAATGCGGCGCGGGACGCCTATCAGATGCTGGGTTCGCCGGAAGGCGAGCTGGCGCTCGCGCAGACGGTGGTCTATCTGGCGACCGCGCCGAAATCGAATGGTGTCTATGTGGCCTACAAGGCGGCGACCCGCAGCGCCAAGAACAGCGGTTCCCTACTGCCGCCCAAGCACATCCTCAATGCGCCGACGAAGCTGATGAAAGAGGAAGGCTACGGGGACGGCTATCAGTACGATCACGACGCGCCGGACGGGTTTTCGGGGCAGGACTATTTCCCCGAAGGTCTCGGCCGCCAGACCTATTACGACCCGCCCGAACGCGGGTTCGAGCGCGAATTGCGCAAGCGGCTGGACTACTGGAGCAAACTGCGCCGGGAACGGGGCGGGGCTTAGGATTACGCAGGCCGTCGGGATGCAACATATCGTGATGCGTAGGCGCGTTGCGGCCTGGCTCGCAGCACCCCATCATTCGCTCATGACGTCAAGCCGCTCTTAAGGAGGCTTGGGGTAAATTCACCGCATATTCTGCGGGTGTAGGCGCAAACGGGATGAAGGAACTCGAGCTCCGGCTGGCTTTTGTGTTTTACGGCGGTGTGTCGCTGGCCATCTACATGCACGGTGTCAGCCGGGAAGTTCTCAATCTTGTCCGCGCTTCCGCTTCGCGGGCCGTCGGCAACGGGCGTCTCTACGTGGCGCCGTCAATGGACCGGCCTGCATCCCCCAGCGAAAAGGTCTACCGGGACCTTCTCGACCGGATCGCGGGAACGGTCGATATCCGCGTCGTTGCCGATGCGATCGCGGGCGCATCCGCCGGTGGGGTCAACGGCATCATGCTTGCCCGCGCGCTGGCGCATGATCTTCCTCTCGACAGTCACCGGGACCTTTGGCTCAAGAATGCGGACGTGACCGAACTGGCACGGCCCCAGAACGGGTTCTCCCGCTATCTCAAGTCTGGCGTGAGTCCGGTGCTCGACCGGCTGATCTCGCGCCAGTTGAAGGCCCGGATCAAGGATCCCGAGACACGGGACAAGCTGCGCACCTTCATGCTGTCGCGCTGGTTCAAGCCGCCGTTTTCCGGCTCCCGCTACATCGGCTGGATGCTGGACGCCTGTGCGCGCATGGATAGCCACATGGAAGAGGGCAAGACCCTGATCCCGCGCGGGCAAACGCTGGACCTGTTCGTGACCTTGACGGACTATTACGGCCAGCGCCGGCGCATCCGCATCGACGACCCTAATTTCATCGAGGAGCTGGATCATCGACGTATCCTGAATTTCCATGCCATGCACAGGATGCCGGGCGATCTGCAGAGCCAGTTCGGTCCGGACTGCATTCCCGAACTGGTGTTCGCCGCCCGCTCAACGTCCTCCTTTCCCGGCGCCTTTGCCCCGGCGACAGTTTCGGAAATGGATCACGTCCTGAAAAAGGCCGGTCTTCCCTGGACGAACAGGACGGCCTTCCTGGCAAAGGGGTTGGAACTGGATCCCGAGCAGCCCGGCAATCGGTGTTTCGTCGACGGCAGCGTGGTCATGAACAAGCCATTCGGACCTGTGATCGACGTCATCAAGCAGCGTCCGGCATCGCGCGAGGTGGCGCGCCGGCTGATCTATGTGGATCCTTCGCCGGGTGGCGTGGAGGCGGCGGATGACAACGGGCAACAGATGCCGAGTTTCTTCCGGACCATCCTGGCCTCGCTCGCTCATATCCCGCGCAACGAGCCCATCGGTGACGAACTGCGCGACATTGAAGCCCGCAACCGTCGGGGCCGTTGGCTGGCGGAGACGATTGCCGCGGCCGATCCGGTCGTGGACAAGGCCGTCCGCAATATCCTGCGCGGGCGGACGCGGATCAAGGCAGATGCGTTGACGGGATACCGGATGCTCGCCAACGCGGATGCCCATGCCCAGGCCGGTTATGCCTTCTTGAACTATCAATCGCTCAAGCTGCGTGCGGTCTGTGAACGGCTTTCGGACCTGATCGCGGCCATGGCGGGACCGACCGGTCGGGCCGAACGCAAGGATGCACTCCTGTGGCTGATCGGTGGCCATTTTACCAATCTCGCCAAGGAAAGCGGGGAGGGACCACCTGAACCGGATACGGAGGTGGTTGCGCTTCTGCGCGGCCTCGATGTGGATTATCGTGTCCGGCGTCTGCGCTTTGCCATCCGCAAGCTCAACGGCCTTTATCCCAGTGTCCGGGAAACCGATACGGGCGGTGAGGCGATTGCCGGCCTGGACCGCCTCAAGAGCCGGCTTTATCAGCAGATCGATAATCTCCGTTGGCGCTGGCGCGAAGACTTCTACGGTGCGGACAGCGGGAAACTGGCGAGGGACCTGTGCCAGACCCTGGCGCAACCGGCTGAAGCGGCGGCGCACAGGGGTGTCCTGCTGAAGGAGCTTCTGGAACATCTCGCCCAGCTCATGGGATTGCAGGATCTCGACCGGATGCAGGATGAGGTCTTTGCGGAACTCACACAGGATCCGCTGCTTGCGGATATCGTCGGTCGTGAGCTGACGGAGCGCTATGTCGGCTTTGCCTTCTATGACCTGGTGACCTTTCCGCTGCTGCAGAGCAACGACTTTTCCGAGGTCAGCGAGATCCTGGTCGACCGCATCAGCCCGCGCGACGCCGGCAGTTTCGGCGCGGACGGTTTCGAGCTCAAGGGCGAAAACCTCAATATGTTCGGAGCATTCTTCAACCGGCGCTGGCGCGAGCATGATTATCTGTGGGGGCGCCTGAATGCCGCGGACCGGTTGATCAGCATCGTGCTGTCCGCAGCGGGGACGCAGGCTCTTTCGCCGGAGGAAGAGCAGGCCTTTCGCCATGCGATCTTCAACGCCATTCTGGACGAGGAAGAACCGGTGTTGAAGGCCGATGCCGATCTTGTCCGGCAGATCCGGAAGCAAATTGCCGCATTGGCCGGGGAAACGGCCGATTTCTGTATCTAAGCATTCACCACGGTTTGCATTGCAGCGCCGGGTGTTTTTATAAAGAGACCATTCAGTTTCTCGAAGCCGGATGGCCGTGTGGATCGGCCCGGCCGTTCTTCATTCCCACGCGAGGCGTGTTCATGGCATTGGTGGAAAATCCGTTCCTGAACGGTATTCTGGAATTCATTCTGCTTTTTGCCGCGCTTTATCTGGCAAGCCTCGTCATCCTGTTTTCCGTCGGTTTGACCATGACCGCGCTCAATGCCCGCCATCCGGAGCGGCGCATTCAGAAGCGCGATCCGTCCCATAAGCCGCTCCGCGACATCAAGTCGTCGATGAGGCAGCTTTCCATCACCAGCACCTGCCTGGCGATCGGGCTCTACGCCCAGTTCAACGGCTGGACCCTGGTGCAGCCGGTGGCGCTGTCGTGGTGGTCGGCACCGCTGTTCTTCGTGCTGTCGCTGTTCCTGCACGACACCTGGTTCTACTGGGGCCACCGGATCCTTCACACCAAGGCGTTCTACCGGTTTCACAAGCCGCATCACATGACGATCACACCGACGGTCTGGTCGAACGATGCCGGATCGTCTGTGGACACGCTGTTCGCCCATTCCTATTACGCGCTGGTGCTGTTCGTCGTGCCCATGCCGGCGGCGGTGTTTCTCGCCCACCGGGTGTTCGACCAGGTGTCGGCGGCTATCGGCCATTGCGGCTATGAGCATTTCGCCAGCCCGACGGCGCGCCGTCCCTGGCCGCTGCTGTGCACGCTCTATCACGACCAGCATCACCAGTACTTCGTCTACAACTACGCGAATTACTTCTCCTTTTGGGACCGGTTGTGCGGTACGGTCCACCCGACCTACGACCAAAGGGTCTCGGAGTTCGAGCATATTTACGCGGAGCAGCGGAACTAGATCATGCAACTCCTGCTGGATTACCTGATCGTCTTCGCCGCGATTTATGCGGCCATGCTGGCCGTCTATTTCGCGACCGGTCTGACCATGATGGCGATCAACAGGCGCCATCCGGACCGGCGAATCCAGAAGCACCGGGACGGCATGAAGCGGGTGAGGAAGGAAATCCTCGCCTCGCTGTCTGCGCTGGCAACGTCCTCGGTACTCCTTTCGGTGGGTTATTTCGCACAGACGCAGGGCTGGACCCTGGTCGCGCCTTTACCGCTTTCCTGGTGGTCGTTCCCGCTGATGCTCGTGATCTGCATGGTTTTGTTCGACGGCTGGTTCTACTGGGGGCACCGGATCCTTCATTGGCCGTCGCTCTACAAGTGGCACCTGCCGCATCACCGTTCGGTGGCGCCGACGGTCTGGAGCAACGACAGCTCCGCGATTGTCGACACGCTGATCGAGCACGGGTTCTATCTGGTCGTCTGGTTCGTGTTGCCGGTTCCGGCGCTGTCAGTGTTTGCACTCCGCCTGTTCGACCAGATCACCGGCATGGTCGGCCACTCCGGCTTTGAATATTTCGCCTCGAAGTCCTCGCGCTGGCCGTCGCCGATGATCTGCACAACCTTTCATGACCTGCATCATTCCCAGTTCCACTATAACTATGGCAACTTCTTCTCCATCTGGGACCGGATGATGGGAACGGTTCATCCGGGCTATGACGCGATGGTCAAGGAAATGGAGACGACGGGCGAGATCCCCGATACGGCTCTTGAAAAGGTGCGCTGATTTGCGCGGATCCTGCCACGGCTTTTCGAGGTACGTTGGCACAAATCGGAATGGAACATGCTGAAACAGGCCCTCGACATCTTTCTTGACTTCCTGCCTTTCTGGGCAGTGGCCTATGCGGTCAATGTGTTCCTGTATTTCGCCACCGGCTGGGTTCTGGTGAAGATCCAGAACCGGTATCCGGAACACCGGATCCAGGCCCACAGGCGTGGTGAAAAGCGTATGTGGAAAGAAATCCGCCAGAGCGTTTGGTCGCTGACGGCGACCTCCGGCTGCCTGGCGGGCGGGGTCTTCCTCTCCGTGCGCGGTTACACCTTCGTGGATCCGCTGCCGCTGACCTGGTGGTCCGTGCCGCTGATGTTCATCATCTCGATTGTTGCTTTCGACGCCTGGTTCTACTGGGGCCACCGGATGATGCACACCAAGTGGCTCTACCGTTTCCACGCCGAGCATCACCGCTCTGTGGCACCGACGGTCTGGAGCACCTATTCCGACGATCTGGTCGATGCCTTCGTCATGCAGAGCTATTACCTGTGGGCGGTGCTGTTCCTGCCGATCCCCGCCGTGGTCCTCGTCGCCCACCGGCTGTGGGACCATTTCAACGGCACCATCGGCCATTCGGGTTTCGAATTCTACGCCTCGCCGATGTCGCGGATGCCGTCGCCCATGGTCTGCGTCACGTTCCACGACCAGCACCATTCGCGCTTCAAGTACAATTTCGCCAATTTCTTCTCGGTCTGGGACCGGATGTGCGGAACCATCGACCCGAAATACGATGAGCAGGTGAAGAAGTTCGAGGCGATGGGCAAGGACGGTGAAAAGCAGGTCGCGGCAGAATAGGCCGCTCGTGGTGCCCGATCTCTCACGCCCTCACACTCTTGCTGCCAATGCTTGAATTTCTCGACAAGATTCCTTTTGCCGGCCTGCTGCTGTTTGCGGTCGTCCTCGGCCTTGCCCCGTTCTTCCCCGAGCCTCATCTGGTTGAAAAGCTGCGCATGCTGGCACATGGACAGCTGAAAAAGCCCATCGATATCTTCGATCTTTTCTGGCACACATGGCCGATCGTGCTTGTTATCCTGAAATTGATCCGAATGCGGCAGACGGGCGCGTTCTAAGGTTTTTCCAGAGCATCCTGCGTTCAGGCGAACGCAGACAAGATGCTCTAGCACTTTGAAACCGATCAACTTTTCTGCTTCCATGTGCGAGCACATGAAAGCAGGTTGATCTAGAGGGGCTCATGAACCATTTCCTCCTTGTCGCGCTGGGCGGCGGCATCGGCGCGGGCCTGCGCCATTTGGTCGGTCTTTGGACGCTGAAGGCCTTCGGTCCCGACTTTCCCTACGGCACGATCACGGTGAACATCGTGGGCTCACTGATCATGGGGCTGTTCATCGGCTGGCTCGTTCGCCATGGTGTCGGCGGCTCGCAATCGCTGCGCTACTTCGTGGCCACGGGCATGCTCGGTGGCTTCACCACCTTTTCCGCCTTTTCGCTCGATGTGGCGCTGATGTGGGAGCGCGGCGCCACCCAGGCGGCGGTCGCCTATGTACTCCTTTCCGTGGCACTTTCCATCGCCGCCGTTTTCGCCGGCCTGTTCGTGATGCGCCAGCTGACCGCCTGAGAGGACTGTCGTCCAGGCTCATGCCGCTGCAGGGCTTTCAATATTCCCTGAAACCGCCTATACGCAGGGCCAACGACACGCTGGCCTGAGGCTGGCCTATCCGCGCCGGCCTGATGGCCGCTTGCGCCAAAGAGAACGAAATGTCCGAAATCGACCAGAAAAAAGTGACCGCAGACGAGGCGGGCATGCGCCTCGACCGCTGGTTCAAGGCACATTATCCGGGACTCGGCTTCGGCCGGCTACAGAAGCTGTTGCGGACCGGACAGGTGCGCGTCGACGGCAAACGGGCGGAAAGCTCGACCCGGATCGCCAAGGGGCAGATCGTCCGTATTCCGCCGCTCGGCGTGGAGCTGTCCGCGGACGACACCAAGAATAAAAGGCCCAAATCCACCAAGCTCATCGCCGACGACCGCAATGCGGTCGAAGACATGATGCTGTTCGAGGACGATCATGTGATGGTTCTCAACAAGCCGGTGGGACTTGCCGTGCAGGGCGGGTCCGGGTTGAAGCGCCATCTGGACGGCATGCTGGACGCGTTCACCGACCGCAAGGGCAACAAGCCGAAGCTGGTGCACCGGCTCGACCGGGAAACCTCCGGCATCATTCTGGTCGCCAAAACGCGCAAAGCGGCCCAGGAACTCACCAAGGCATTCCGCCACCGCAACACCCGCAAGATCTACTGGGCGATGCTGGCGGGCGTGCCCAAGCCCAAACAGGGGCGCATCTCCACCTTCCTTGCTCGTTCGGAGGAAATGGAGCGCATGCGCGTGGCGCGCCAGGGCGAGGACGATGCCCAGCACGCGGTTTCGCTCTATTCGGTGGTGGAGCAGTCGGCACAGAAGCTTTCCTGGGTTTCCATGCGTCCTGTTACCGGCCGGACCCACCAGCTCAGGGCCCATGCCGCCCATATCGGCCATCCGATCATCGGCGACGACAAGTATTTCAACATCGAGAACTGGGAGCTGCCCGGCGGCATCCAGAACCGGCTGCACCTGCTTGCCCGCCGGATCGTCATTCCCCATCCTTCGGGCCACGGCGTCATCGACGTCTCCGCCCCCCTGCCGCCGCACATGCAGCAGACCTGGAACCTGCTCGGCTTCGACGCCTCCGACTACGACCCGGACATGAACGACCCGGAGGAGTGAGGCATGTTCGGCCCTTTGGGTCGGCCAATCGACAACGATTTGTCGATTGGAATGCCGAACGCGCGGAGCCGTAGCGCAGCGCAATGGCGGTCGGCGGAGCCGACAAAAAGCAAACGGTTTTGCTTTTTGAACGACGAACGCCCGGAGCCATCGCCAATGGCAGGGGCGTTGGGCTGCACTTGGGTGGCGGCACTGCTTTCCCGCCTGCGGAGATCGAACCGCTCTAACCCAGCTCTTTCCTCATCTCGAACTGCAGCACGCTCTTTTTCGCTCCGAGGCGCTCCAGAAAGGCCGCGAAACCCTTGTCGGCGGCGTCGGCGTTGAGGAGCCTGAGTTTTACCTCGGCGCAGCGTGTCGCTGCCGAGGCGATCAACATCGAGCCAATGCCTTTACCCCGGTATTCCGGATGAACAGCGATCTGGAACAGGGTGCCGCTTTCCGGTTCAACCACGGCATAGCCTGCGATTTTGCCTTCCGTTTCGACCGTGAGACTGACAAGGCGGTCGCCGAGATTGGCGACGGCCTCATCCGCGTTCTGCCAGCTCGGCCGCCAGTCCCGGAAATCTGACACAGCCGGTTTCATCGCTTGCCAGTCCTGCTCGGTGACGGCATGCGCTTGGCGGGGAGCTTCCGGGATGCCATGCCAAGCGTAGCATTGAAGGTCGCGTATCGCTTGAAACCCAAGCTTTTCATAAACGCGGATCGCCTGTGCGTTGGTGCTGATTACTTCCAGCTGAAGGCTCGTCACTCCGGCCCGTTTCAACAGCGCTTCGCTGTTGCTCGCCAGCCTTTGCGCCAGCCCTTTGCCGCGCCAGCCAGGCAGGGTGCCGCTGGAAATGAGATAGCCGGTGCTTTCCCGGCAGCCGATCAGCCACAGGGCGATAAGTCCACCGTTTTCAAGGGCAACGGACGTGAGTTTCGGATCAAAGGACCTCTGGCACAGCATCGCCGTAAATTGTGCCAGAGTGGGGCGCATGGGCACGACATAGTCGGAAAACGCCTCCAGCATTGCCGCATGTAGGGCCGCGGTAGAAAGCTGGTCAGCCGTCGTGATTGCGATACCGGTATCTGGGAAATCTGTCACAGCCGCATCCACCTCTATTGGTAGAGCGCGATCAGCCCGATGGAGAATACGATCACCATCAACCCGCCAAGCGCCAGCTTCCATGCATCCGATCGCTTCTTCAGCCCCGGCCAGCCGAGCGGCTTGATGATCTGGATCAGAGCCAGGGCAAGCAGAAAGATGACGATGATCTTGGTCAACGGAAGCTCCGGGACGGGGCGGCTGGTGCGAGGAGGATCAATAGAGGGGATGGGCGGGGGAGTCGAGGGGGCTTCGCCAGCGAAGATGCCAAGGTGCCGCTCTTCGGTTTCCCTCAGGGGTTGTTGAGTTGGCAAGGTGCTGATAACACTTGCAAACTTGTTTTCTGATTGGTTCCTTTATGCAGATCGAACTTACATTGCTGGCGAAAGCCGGTGCGGACTACAGTGCCCGCGACCTCGGATTTCTCCTCCATAAGCATCCCGATCACCTGCACAAGCGGGAGGTGGCAACGGGCGAAGTGTCGATTTTCTATCCGGAAGTTTCCGATACCCGGACAACCGCCGTGGTCCATCTGGCGGTCGACCCAGTCGGCCTCGTCCGGGGCCGAAGCCAGCAGAGCGACGGCTTGCTGACCCAGTATGTCAACGACCGGCCTTATGCCGCCAATTCCTTTCTGTCGGTGGCGCTGGCCAGGTCGCTCGGTCAATCCCTGTCGGGCAAGTCGAAGGAGCGGCAGGACCTGGCGGATCGCACGCTTCCCTTTGAGGCACGGATCGTCCCGGTTTCTCTAGCCGGCGACACCGACCTGATCCATGCCGTTTTCGACCCATTGGGCTATGAAGTCGACATAACGGTTCTTGATCAGGACGCGGGGATCGTCGATCTGACGCTGAAAGGCGCGATGCGGCTTTCGTCCCTGCTGAGCCATCTCTATGTGCTGATTCCGGTGCTTGATAATGCCAAGCACTATTGGGTGGATAAGGACGAAGTGGACAAGCTGTTGGCCAAGGGCGAAGGCTGGCTTGCTGAACACCCCAAGCGGGACCTGATTACGCGACGGGCCCTGAAACACAGGCGGGCGCTGATGAATATGACGCTGGCGCGCCTGGACGAAACCCTGGCAGCTGCGGAAGCGGAAGACGAACCGGTGCCAGAGCCGGAAGAGCGCCTGGAAGAACCGATCCGCCTGCATGACCTTCGGCTGAACGCAGTCGTGGAGATATTGGAAGCCCACCGGGCTGCTACGGTTCTCGATCTCGGTTGCGGTGAGGGGAAGCTCCTGTCCCATCTCGTCAGGAAGCGGGGATTCAGCCGGATTGTCGGTGTCGATCCTTCTGTACAGACGCTGGCCAAAGCGCGTCGCAAGTTGCGCCTGGATCAGGCCGGCGATGCGCTGCAGGAACGGGTTACCTTGCAGATGGGGAGCCTGACTTACGGCGACAGGCGATGGAAAGGGTTCGATGCGGCGACGCTGGTTGAAGTCATCGAGCATATCGAGCCGCACAGGCTGTCATCGCTGTCGCTTTCGCTGTTTGGAGATGCACGGCCCGGCCTGGTTGTCGTGACCACGCCTAACCGCGAATACAACGCCTTGTTTCCGGATCTGGAACCGGGACGGCTCCGCCATCCTGACCACCGTTTCGAGTGGACGCGTGCGGAGTTTACGGATTGGGGCGAGGCGGTTGCCGCGGACTACGGTTATGAGGTGTCGTTTTCGCCGCTGGGACCGGTGGACGAGGCGCTGGGCGGACCCTCGCAGATGGCGATTTTCACAAGGGGAGCGGATCAGTGACGGCGATTACCATTCCCGACTTCTCCCTGGTCGTTCTGATCGGGCCGACCGGCGCGGGTAAATCCAGCTTTGCCCGCAAACATTTTCTGGAGACAGAGATCGTGTCGTCCGACCACTGCCGTGCGCTGGTTTCGGATGATGAAACGGACCAGGGAGCCACGGCCGATGCCTTCGACCTTCTGAGCTACACAGCTGGGCTGAGGCTCAAGCGGCGCCTGTTGACGGTCATTGATGCGACGTCGGTCAAGCGGGAAGACAGGGCCGGATTGGTGGCGCTTGCTAGGAAGTACCACGCCCTGCCTGTCGCCCTGGTCCTGGATATCGATCCGGGAATTTGCCACGCGCGCAATGAGAACCGGCCAAATCGGGCTTTCGGCGAGCATATTTCCCGCAATCACTCCAGGGCTCTACGGAAAGGTCTGCGGGGGCTGCAAAAGGAAGGCTTCCGACAGATTCAGATCATGAAATCGCCGGAAGAGGTCGACAGGCTGGAGATCCGCCGGGAGCCGCTTTGGACCGATCGGCGTTCGGAACAGGGTCCTTTCGACATCATCGGCGACATCCACGGCTGTTTCGATGAACTGACCGAGCTGTTGACCCGGCTCGGATATGTCATCGATCCGTTCGAAGAAGGAGCGGAAGAGTTGATCCATGTCCGCCCGCCCGAAGGACGGATGGCCTTTTTCGTCGGCGACATCACCGACCGGGGGCCGAAGAACCTGAATTGCCTGCGGCTGGTCATGGGGATGGTCGAGGACGGCGCGGCTCACTGCGTTGTCGGCAATCATGATTTCAAGCTGAACAAATGGCTCAAGGGGCGCGACGTCAAACTGACCCATGGCCTCGACCTGACCGTGGCGGAACTGGAACAGACATCTCCTGAATTCCGAAAAAAGGTCAGCGACTTCATCTGGGATCTCAGATCCCATTTCTGGCTTGCCGACGGCAGGCTGGTTGTCGCCCATGCCGGTCTGAAGGAAGAGATGCACGGGCGCGGGTCCGGCGCGGTCCGTACCTTTGCCATGTTTGGCGAGACGACCGGTGAGGTCGATGAATTCGGCTTGCCCGTGCGCCTGGAATGGGCGCGGGACTACCGGGGGAAGGCCGATGTCGTTTTCGGTCATACGCCCACGGCGGAAGCGGAATGGCTCAACAACACGCTTTGTATCGATACCGGCTGCGTATTCGGCGGCAAGTTGACAGCCTTGCGCTGGCCGGAACGCGAGACAGTATCGGTTGCCGCGCGGCAGCAGTATGCCGTTCCGGCAAAGCCTCTCGACGGTAGCCAGCAGCGTTCTGCCCAGCAGGATCATGACCGGCTGCTTTATTTCGATGATTACGCCACCAAGATGCGGATCGAAACCCGGTTTAAATCGACGATCCAGATCCCGGAGGAAAACAGTCTCGCGGCGCTGGAGGTAATGAGTCGGTTTGCCATCGACCCCAGGTGGTTGATCTATCTGCCGCCCACCATGGCCGCGTGCCCGACCACGCCCGAGGGGCCGTTTTTGGAGCACCCGGAACAGGCGATAATGCATTATGTCGACCGCGGAGCGGTAGATCTCGTTGCGGAAGAAAAACACATGGGTTCTCGAGCCCTCCTGGTCATTGCCAGGGATCGTGATGCTGCCGCGCGCCGGTTCGGTGTCGAAGACGGCAAGGCGGGGGTAATTTACACCAGAACCGGCCGGCCGTTCTTCAAGGATGACGAGCAGGAAGCAGCCATTGTCACCCGCATCAGCCAGGCGATGGACGCGTCCGGACTATGGAGCGATCTCCAGACAGACTGGGTTCTTCTCGATGCGGAACTCATGCCCTGGTCCGCGAAGGCTCAGGATCTGCTCAGGAGCCAATATCTGCCGATGGTCGCAGCCGCCTCCCATTCGGCGACCGCCTTGATGGAAGCCATTAACAAGGCACCGGGTATCGAAGGTCTGGAGACGCTTGAGGACATGTCCGCAATCCAGCTTTCCAATGCAGCGGCAATGGGCAAGACCATCGACGGGTATTGCTGGGATGCGGCAACGATCGAAGACTATAAAATCGCGCCGTTCCATATTCTCGCCTCAGAGGGGCAGGTGTTTACAAACAAGCCCCACACCTGGCACATGGAGACGCTCGGTCGTCTGGCGGAGCAGGAGACGCTCCTGCAGGCGACAGGCTGGCGGCGCTTTGACGGATCAAATGCGTCGGATCGGGCGTCCATATGTGACTGGTGGCTGGATCACACGGGGGCGGGAGGCGAAGGAATGGTGATCAAACCGACCGGTTTTCTCGCCTATGGTGGACGGGGTCTCCTTCAGCCTGCAATGAAGGTCCGTGGCAGGGACTACCTTCGGATTATTTACGGACCTGATTACGACATGCCGGCCAATATCGAACGCCTTCGCGAGCGCGGGCTGGGCCGAAAGTTCTCGCTGGCCGAGCGCGAGTTCAAACTCGGCCTGGAGGGGCTGTATCGGTTTGTGGAGAGGCAGCCCCTGTCAAAGGTTCATGCCTGCGCGCTTGCCGTCCTGGCGCTGGAAAGCGAGCCGGTGGATCCGAGACTGTAGCGCCCTGCCGGTTTCGAATGGTCGCCCCTTTCCGGTCTGAAACTCGAGCCTCTGGTGCGGTTTCCGTATTTCCAAGCGGGGGTGCTTGAGGGCTTTGGAATCTTCCTTTTCCTCCTTGCCGCCGGAGACGAAGCGCCTGCCTGCATTGCATACAAGTCCGCAGAAAGTATTGTCCGGCTGCGTGGGAGCGATTTATGAAACGGTGTCTAATGCTGGATGTCGACGGGGTCATCGTCAACGGTCGCCCGGAGGACGGGCGGTCCTGGGCCACCGACATCGAACGGGATCTAGGCGTGGCTCCGGATCGGCTGCAGGCTGTCTTCTTTGCTCCCCATTGGGCCGATATCGTGACGGGCCGAAAGAACCTCCTCGACGTGCTCGAAGCTTGCCTGCCGGCGCTTTCGCCGACCGTTACCGCACAGGCATTTATCGATTATTGGTTTGAGAGGGATTCCTGCGTGGATGAAGCCCTTCTGGCGGAATGCGATGAGCTTCGACGGCGGGGCCTGCGCATTTTTCTCGCAACCAACCAGGAGCACATGAGGGCGCGCCATCTCATGGATCGTCTCGCGCTTGGAAAACACGTCGACGGGATGGTGTATTCGGCTCAGGTTGCCGCGCAAAAACCTCAGCGGGCGTTTTTCGACGCGGCCGCGATGAGCAGCGGTTCATCTCCAGAAGATATTGTTCTGGTGGATGACACGAAAGCCAATGTGGAGGCGGCTCTTGAAGCGGGTTGGCAGGCGATCCACTGGTCCAAGGGATCGAGCCTGCTGGACATCTTGGAAAACAGGCAGGTCGGGCAGGCATCCTCCCGGCATGGCGGATAGCGTATTGGTTCCGGGGCCTCTTAAATCTTGTAACTCTGGTGCAGTTTCGGCATTTCCACGCGGGTGTGTTTGAGGGCCTTGGCGAAGCTTTCCTTTTTTTCCTGTTCGCCGTGAACCAGGAAGGTAATCTCCGGCTTGCCGGCCTGGCGGTGCCAGGCGAGCAGTTCGGAGCGCCCGGCGTGGGCGGAGAAGCCGTTGATGGTGTGGATCTTGGCCTTGACCGGGATCTCCTTGCCCCACAGGCGGACGGAACGGGCGCCGTCAACGATGATGCGGGCCAGTGTGCCTTGTGCGGCGAAGCCGACGAAGATGACGCTGCAGTCAGAATGGGCGAGATTGTGGCGCAGGTGGTGGCGGACGCGGCCGCCGGTGCACATGCCGGAACCGGCCATGAGGATCGCGCCGGAACGAACCCGGTTGAGCGCCATCGATTCAGACGTCTCGCGGGTGAAGCGCAGGTTGGGAAGCTTGAACGGGTCCTGGCCGCTGTTCAGCATTCTTGCGACATCGGTGCGCATGGCTTCCGGATGGCGGCGGAAGATCTGGGTCGCGGAAATTGCCATGGGCGAATCCAGGAACACATGCAGCCAGTCTGGGATTTCCTTCCGTTCCATGCCTTCGCGCAGGTAGAACAGGAGTTCCTGAGCACGCTCCAGGGCGAAGGTGGGGATGATTACATTGCCGCCGCGCTCCTGGGCATCTCGCACGGCGTCGTAGAACTCGTCGACGGACGCCTTCAGCGGGCGGTGGTCACGGTCGCCATAGGTGGTTTCCATGACCACGATATCGACATTGGACGGTGCCTGGTTGTCGCTTAGCAACGGCCTTTCGTCCGGACCGAGGTCGCCGGAAAAGAGAACGGGTCTCTTGTGGCCCTCTTCCTCCAGTTCCAGGAGAATGCTGGCCGAGCCGAGGATATGGCCGGCATCGACGAAGGTGGCAGTGATGTGGCGGCCCAGGTGGATCGGCTTGTCGTAATGGGCGTCGCGGCCGAACCGATCCATGGCATCGAAGGCGTCCATGGTGTCGTAGAGCGGTTCGCTGTCCTTGCTGTGGTTGCCGTGGCGCCGCCGCCGTTTAGCCTCTTCCTCGTGCAGGTGAGCCGAATCGAGCATGACCAGGCGGGCCAGGTCGCGGGTAGCGGCGGTGCAGATGATTTCGCCCCGGAAACCCTGTTTCACCAGCAGCGGAATTCGGCCGCAGTGATCGAGATGGGCGTGGGTCAGGAGCAGAACATCGATCTGGCGTGGATCGAAACCGAAGGGTGCGGCATTGTCCTCGTTCAATTCGTGCCCCCCCTGGAACATGCCGCAATCGACCAGGATCTTCTTGCCGGCGCAGGTGATCATGTGGCAGGAGCCGGTCACGCCTTCCGCCGCTCCGTGAAACGAAATCTCCATGTCCGGCATCTCCTTGAATTGTCGATTGTTTGGGTGTGCAGACGCTATTCCGTGAGCGGCTTCCCGGCAAGCTCATACCAGCGCAGAATGTCTGCCCAGATTTCCTCGGCCGTTTCGGCGTACCAGAACAGGTCCCGGTCTTCGGGGTCGATCACGCCCTCGGCCACCATGAAGTCCGGATCGAACACCTTGCGCCAGTAGGCCTCGCCGACGAGGATCACTGGCACCGGGGCGATCTTGCGGGTCTGGATCAGGGTCAGGGTCTCGAACAGTTCGTCGAGGGTGCCGTAACCGCCGGGGAAGACCACGAGCGCGCGGGCCCGCATGACGAAGTGCAGCTTGCGCAGTCCGAAATAGTGGAAGCGGAAGCACAGGTCCGGCGTGACATAGGGGTTGGGATATTGCTCGTGCGGCAGAGTGATGTTGAGCCCGACCGTGCGCGCGCCAACATCGGCGGCCCCGCGGTTGGCCGCCTCCATCATGCCCGGACCGCCGCCGGTGACGACGGCCAGATGGTCGCCGACCTTTTCTTCCGCTTGTCCGACCAGTCGCCCGAATTCCCGGGCGATGTCGTAATAGCGGCTCTTGTCGAGCACTCTGCGGGCAATCGCGAGGCGCTGGGCGAGATCGGCGTTGTCCGGGTCCCGCTCCAACGCGGCCTGCAGGTTCTCCACCCTGCGGCGCGCGGCGACCGGTTCGGGTACGCGGGTGCTGCCGAAAACGACGATGGAATGGGTGATGCCGTGTTCCTGAAACAGGGTTTCGGCCTTGGTGTAATCGAGCTGAAGGCGGATGCCGCGATTTTCATCCCGGTTCAGGAAGTTCACATCCTCATCCGCTTGACGATAGTTCGGGCTGCGCATGATGGCAGCGACAAGTTCGGGAGCCTTCGGATCCTCGTGGCTCGGCTTGGGCGTTTTCCAGGGCAGATCGGTCTGACGACATTCGGGTTGCGCGGGGGACGGTTTGCAGATCGGCGTTTCAGGATTTTCGGACATGTTTATGGTTTCTCTGACTGAATTCGGCTCCCGGACCGGTTGCCCAGGGGGCGGCCGGTTCTAGGAGGGATCTTATACCACTCCAAATCCGCAAGGATCGGTATTGCTCCGAATGACGGTGGAGCTAGGACGGAAAGCCCCAATGGGTTTTGCCGGAGCGGGTATTTCATCGCTTCAGAGAATGGCTCGTCACTTCTCGCTTCGGTTGAGGATCTGGTCTTCCCAAGAAACCTTTTTTTCTTCTTTGCGTAAAACCCCTCACCGGGATAATTGCGTATAAAATATCGGCAGAAACCGTATTTTAACCCGTAATAATCAGGGTGCTTTCGTTGGGGTGTTTCTATGGTTTTTAATGAATACATTATTCGGAGGGGATCGCAGAGATGAGAATACTGCTGTTGGTGCCTGAGCGCAAAAAATGTCCGGTTCTCTTTCGTCAATTGGCCCAGTTCTTCGATACCGTCCTTATCGATTACGCAGGCGAAGCTCCCATTATGGCGGAACCGGTGGAATTTATCCTGGCGGATGTCCGAACCTCAGACCCGGTGGCGGTTGCGAACCTGCGTGCCATACTCGATAAGGCAGGCGACAGTCCGAGGATCGGGCTGATCAATATCGAGAAACGACAGGAGCAGGTCCAGGCCAAGGCACTCGGTTTCGCCGAACTCTGGGATGAGGCGCTTTCCCTTCAGGACGCGCTGGAGCAGATGCGGCCGCTGATCGGAACGTATTCCGCTCCAAACCTGCCATCCGACACGCCCGACGCGACACGGGTTTCGGTCGACCGGCTTTGCGCAACCTTCGACAAGATCGCCCTGTCAGTCATGACGGACGATCAACTGCCGGTCACGCAGATGGCGGAAGCGGTCCAGTTGACGTTGAGCGCGATAAAGTCTGATGGGCTTCGCGAATGGATGTCGGCCGTGCAGGGCCATCACAGCCACACCTTCCGCCACTCGCTGATGGTGACCGGATATGCGGTCGCCTTCGCCAGACAGCTCGGTGCTTCGGCGGAAGAGCACGCGGTGCTGGGCATCGGCGCTATTGTCCATGACATCGGCAAGGTGCGCATTCCACTGTCCATCCTGGACAAGCCCGGCAAACTGACACCGGAAGAGTTCGACCTGGTGAAGAAACACCCGGTCTATTCCCGGATGATCCTGAGCGGCCGGCCGGAAATCGGCCCCGATGTTCTCGACCTGGCTCTTCACCACCATGAATATCTGGACGGTAGCGGCTATCCGGACGGGCTGTCCGCAGACCAGATCAACCGGCACGTGCGCATGCTCACCATCTGCGACATCTATTCCGCGCTAACGGAAGAACGGGCGTACAAGAAGGCGTTCGGGTCTCGCCAGGCCTTTGCGATGCTTCTGGAAATGGGCGGCAAGATCGACCAGGACCTGCTGCAGAAATTTCGTCCGGTCGCGTTTCGAGCGGATTTCGGCGAGGTCAGGCGGGGTGCCGCTCCCACCGCGAAGACCGGTTGAGATACGGCGTCTCGGATAAATTCACGACTGTTTCTGCATCCCGCCTTGCGGTTGATCCTCGGTTGGCGGAGCTGTTGCGGCTCTGGCGGTGTTGCGGGCCGTCAGGCGGGTGCGCCATGCCAGGGCGGCGATGAAGAGAGCCGTCAGGATCAGGACAATGGTTGGAGCGGGGGCGCTGTCGATCCAGAAGCTGGCAAAGATACCCGAGACCCCGGAGATCAGGGCCACGGCCACGGCTGTAAAAAGCATCGGGCCGAAGCGTCGGGTCAAAAGGAAGGCGACGGCACCAGGTGCTATCAGGAAGGCGACCGACAGGATGATCCCCACAGAGGAGAGCATGGCCACGATCGTTGCCGACAGGATCATTAAGAGCCCGTAGTGGATCACCTTGACCGGCAATCCGACCATCTGCGCCTGTACCGGATCGAAGGCATGGGCCAGGATATCACGCCATTTCACCAGCAGGATCAGGGCAACCGGGACGGCGATCAGGCCGGTCGTCCAGAGATCTTCACTTCCGACACCGAGCATGTTGCCAAACAGGATGTGGTCGAGATGCAGTCCGCTCTCGATCCGGGTGTAGATCACGATGCCCAGGCCGAACATGCCGGAAAAGACCACACCCATGACCGTGTCCTGCTTGACCCGGGAATGATCCTTGATAAAGCCGGTTGCAAGAGCGGTGAAGAGCCCGGCGAGAAAAGCACCGAAAACCAGGGGTATGCCGGCCACATAGGCAAGGACCACGCCGGGCAGGACCGCATGGCTGACCGCGTCCCCCATGAGCGACCAGCCCTTTAGAACGAGAAAACAGGACAGCATCGCCGCCGCCGGTGCGATGATGACGGTGATCAGCAGGGCCTTCTGCATGAAGGGGAACTGAAGGGGCAACAGAACCAGTTCAAACAGGGTGTCTCCCATCAGGCCGTCTCCTTCAGCGCCGCGCGGGCGCGGCGGCGGGCGGCGAGGGTTCCGTGCTTGGGGGCGAAGAAGAAGGCAAAAACAAACAGCGCGGTCTGCAGGCAGACGATGACGCCGCCCGTGGCACCGTCGAGAAAATAGCTGAGATAGGCTCCGACCGCGCAGGTCGCCGCGCCGATGGTCACCGACAGGGCGATGAGGCGCGGAAACCGGTCTGTCAGAAGATAGGCCGTCGCACCCGGTGTGACGACGAGAGCGATGACGAGAAACGCGCCGACCGTCTGCATCGCGGCCACCGTGGAGGCGGCCAGAAGCGTGAAGAAGACGATTTGAAGCGCCTCCGGATTCAGCCCGATGGAGCGGGCATGGCCCTCATCGAAGAAGACGGCCATCAGGTCGCGCCACTTGGCCAGAAGAACCACAAGCGACACGCCGCCGATCAGGACCAGTTGCAGCGTATCGGACGGGGTGATGGCCAGGATGTTGCCCATGGTGATGGTCTGGATCGAAACGGCCATGGGCTTGAGCGAAACCATGAACAGTCCAAGCCCGAAGAAGGAGGTGAAGATCAGTCCGATCACCGCGTCCTCCTTGAGACCCGATCGGGACCGCAGGAACAGCATCGACAGGGCGGCAAGCCCGCCGGAGAGGAAGGCACCGATGGAAAAGGGCAGCCCGAGCATGTAGGCACCGGCGACGCCGGGTACGATGGAATGAGAGAGCGCGTCGCCGATCAGAGACCACCCCTTGAGCATCAGATAGGCCGACAGAAAGGCACACACGGCGCCAACCAGGGCGGACACCCAGATCGCATTGGTCATGTAGCCGTAGGAGAAGGGCTCGAGCAAAGTGTCGATCACTGAACCTTTTCCTCTGTCGTTTGGTGCCGGTCGTCGTAGAAGATCGCCGCGCGTTCGTCGTCGGTGAAAACCTCGACCCGGCGGGCGTCCGCGTCGTCGTGCAGGGTCTCGCCGCCGAGAACGAAGTGACGCAGCACGCCGCCGAAGGCCGTGCGCAGGTTTTCCGGCGTGAAGATTTCGGCGGTGGGGCCATAGGCCAGGACAGTGCCCTTGACCAGCACGACCCGGTCGCAGAATTCGGGCACCGAACCGAGATTGTGGGTTGCAACCAGCATCACCCGACCTTCCTCGCGCAGGGTCCGAAGCAGGGCGATGATCTGTTCCTCGGTCTTGACGTCAACACCGGTGAACGGTTCGTCGAGCAGAATGACCTTGGCATCCTGCGCCAGGGCTCTCGCCAGGAACACACGCTTCTTCTGTCCGCCCGACAATTCGCCGATCTGGCGGTGGCGGAAGTCGGTCATGTTGACCCGGGCAAGGGCGGCATCGACCGCCTGACGATCCGCCGCACGGGGGCGGCGCAGAAAGCCCATATGGCCGTAGCGGCCCATCATCACCACGTCTTCGACAAGGACGGGAAACGACCAGTCGACCTCTTCGGCCTGCGGGACATAGGCGACCGCCTGAGCCTTCAGGGCCTGCTTGACCGGTTGACCCAGGATCTCGACCTGTCCCGTTGAAACGGGCACGAAATTCATCAGCGCCTTGAACAGCGTCGATTTGCCTGCCCCATTGACCCCCACCAGCGCGGTAATCGTGCCGGTGGGAATGGCAAAAGAGGCCTCGCGCAGGGCCGTATGACCATTCCTGTAGGTCACGGTCAGCCCTTCAGCGCGGATGCCTTCATTCATGAGACAGTCCTTTTACGATGGTCTCGGACGTGACACGCAGGAGGTCCAGATAGGTCGGTACCGCGCCATCCGCTTCGCTGAGGCTGTCCACATAAAGAACGCCGCCGTAGTGCGCGCCCGTCTCGCGTGCAACTTGCCTGGCCGGCTTGTCCGAAACGGTCGATTCCGAAAAGACTGTCGGAATATCATGCTCGCGCACGGCGTCGATCACCGCCTTGACCTGCTTCGGGGTGCCTTGCTGGTCGGCATTGATCGGCCACAGATAGACTTCCTGAAGTCCGAAATCGCGGGCCAGATAAGAGAAGGCCCCCTCGGACGTCACCAGCCAGCGGCGGCTTTCCGGAAGCGCGCGTGCGGCGTCCCGCAGCGGGCCGATGACGTCGGCGATCTGCTTCTTGTAGGCCTCGGCATTGGCGGCGTAGATGTCCGCGTTGGCCGGATCGGCTTCACTCATCACCCTGGCGATGTTGTCGACATAGATCTCGGCGGACGAGAGTGCCATCCAGGCATGGGGATTGGGCTTGCCGTCATATTCTCCACCTGAGATCGCCATGGGAACGATCCCGTCGGAAACCACGGCCGCCGGCACATCCCGCAGGTTGGAGAAGAATTGCTCGAACCAGCGTTCCAGGTTCATTCCGTTCCACAGGACCAGATCGGCATCCTGCGCCTTGAGCAGATCCCGCGGTGTCGGCGAGTAGCCGTGGATCTCCGCTCCAGGCTTGGTGATCGAAACGATCTCGGCAGCGTCGCCCGCCACGTTCCGCGCCATGTCGGCGATAACGGTGAAGGTCGTGACCACCTTGAGCTTGTCCGCTGCCTGAGATGGAGCGGCGCCAAGGACAAACAACGCGACTGCGAGACCCAAGAGGGCGCGTTTGACGAGCATACAAAACTCCTGTTTCGTTTATTAAATGCAGTTCGGAATGATTTGCAATAAGAATATGCATCTGGGAATGATTTGCAATTGTCAATCCTAGTTGCGAATGATTTGCAAAAATACTTGCGTGAGCCGATTCGCTATGCGAAGAAAAAGCATGACGAAAACGCAGGAAAGAGCCGAGCGGCTGACCCGGGCCCTGCGCGATGCGGGCGTTCGGATAACGCGCCAGCGGACGGCGCTTTTAAATGTTCTGGCGGCAGCAGAGGACCATCCGGACGCGGTGGAGCTACACCGGCGCAGCGAGGAGCAGGTCCCCGGAATTTCCCTTTCAACCGTCTATCGCACGCTAAGTGCTCTGGAAGACCAGGGGGTCATCCAGCGCCATCAGTTCGAGGGCGATGCAGCCCGGTTCGAACACGCGGAGACGGAACACCACGACCACATGATCGATGTGGATACCGGCAAGGTCATCGAATTCTGCTCCGACCGGATCGAGCGCCTCCAGGTGGAAATCGCTGCGGAGATGGGCTATGAGATCGTCCATCACCGCATGGAGCTTTATGTCCGCAAGAAAGATGCGGACACGTCCGAGGCCGAAAGCTGAGGACACCGATTGCCCGTCCGCATTCCCGGCAGATTTGGCTTGATGCGCAAAGCCTGAACGTTGAATTTAAGGAAGCGTACCCCGGAGCATTGGGCAAGCGGCCTGACGCAGCCGATGGTTTGCTTTCTGGCGCCCGCAGGGTCAGGCGTTCTTGCCCGCTGACTGTGTTGGCTCGCGCTTGTGGTGGGAAACTCCACGAGGCGCGCCCCGCCTTGTCAGCAGACAAAAGCGCGCCGGTCAAATGATCAAAATCGATCGGGAAACGCTCTAATTGTGCGGGCCGTGCGTCGCGCCGGAGATAATCATGATCAGGCCCAACAGCCCGATTAGGACTGCGGATATGAACGGCGCCCTGGCGAGGGCCCGGTCGAGCCAGGGTGTCCTGTGGGCCGCGTAGCGGATGCCGACCGCTGCCACCACACCGACGGCCACAAGGGTCGCGGCCAGGCCGATGCTGAAGGCGGTCACGAGCGTCAGGCCAAGGGCCATTTTCTTGAGCTGCAGGCACAACAACAGGACGGTGATTGCGGCCGGGCAGGGGATCAGGCCGCCGGAGAGGCCGAACAGGATGGTCTGAACCGTGGAGGTACGGTCCGATCCGACCCGCTTCTCGATGTCGCGCGCATGGGCACGCGCATGGGCATCCATTCCGTCGAAGTCGTGGTTGTGATGATCATGACTGTGATTGTGGGCATGGGAAGCGTCATGATGGCTGTGAGCGTGCTCATGGGCATGAGAATGGTCGTGATTGTGGTGCTCATGGCCATGACCGCGCGCCGCTTTTTTGCGGCTGTCACGCCAGGCCTGCGTGAACACCCAGATGGCAATCCCGACGATGATGGCGCCTGATACCATCATCAGGACAGGCTCGAGGTCTTCTCCGATCAGTTCGTTGCCGTACTTGAGGCCCAGAATGGCCAGAACCCAGACGATCACCACATGGGAGGCCGCCGCCGACACGCCGAGCAGGACCGCTTGGAAGACGGTGCCTTTGATCGCGATGATATAGGCGGCCATCATCGTCTTGCTGTGGCCCGGCTCCAGACCGTGCAGCGCGCCCAAGAGCAGCGCCATGGCAAACAGCAGGACGGGATTCGCCGATCCGTGGGCAATCGCTTCGGTCAGGTTCACGGGACAACTCCCTTAAAGGTATTTCGAGATTTCCCGGAACTCGGCAACCAGTTGCGCCCGATCGTCTTTCGCGCCGGTGCTGCCTTCCAGGCAATGGTCGATGTGGTCATGAATAAAGACCCGTTTCGCCTGCTCGATCGCGCGGCTGACGGCATGAAGCTGCTGGGCGACGTCGACGCAGGGCCTGCCGTCCTCGATCATCGAAATGGTTTTCTGCAGATGTCCGTCCGCCCGTTTGAGCCGTTTGACGACATCGGCATGCGAGGTGTGGGTGTGTGACATATCCTATCCTCCAGGTGGGGATGTATAATACGCAGAATTCCGCTATGTATGCGACATTCTTTTCCGGGATTCTGTTTTCAGGAAAGTATCGCGGGCGCTCAGTCGAGCGGTGCCAGCGCACCACCGTTCATGTGCAGGGCGCGTGTTCCAAGCCGTGCTCTGAAGGCGGCATCGTGGGAGACGATGATCATCGCCTGAGGCAGATCGAGAAGAATCTCGATCAGTCGGGCCTCGTTCTTTTCATCGAGCGCGTTGGTCGGCTCGTCGAGCAGCAACACCTCCGGTTCCATCGCCAGCACCGTGGCAAGGCTGACGAGCCGTTTTTCGCCACCGGACAGCTTGTAGGTGATCCGGTCCTTCAAAAACATCAGGTCGAGCTGGCGAAGGACCCTGTCGACGATCTCGGCGGCTTCCCCTCGGCTTTTACCGAGGTTGAGCGGGCCGAAGGCGATATCCTCGGCGACCGTGGGACAGAACAATTGATCGTCCGGATCCTGGAAAACGAACCCGGCCTGACGGCGAACGTCGTGGAAGTCCGCTTCCGCCCGGCGTTCTTTGCCGAATGCCAGGATACGCCCCTGAGTGGGAAACAACAGGCCGACGACGAGACGCAGCAACGTGCTTTTTCCGGCGCCGTTGTGACCGCTGATGCACAGCCGTTCTCCGGGCGACAGGGACAGGCTTGCTCCGGTCAGGACCGGTTCGGTTCCGGGATAGGCGAAATGAATATCGGAGAGTTCAATAAGCGGTGCCAAGCGTTGCCTCCAAGCCGATCAGCAAGCCGAGGACCAGCAGACCGATGATCAGGAAGACCAGGTCCGCCGTGCGGAACTTCATGTCGTCCATAAGGGGGATCGACCCATTGAAACCCCGGCATTTCATCGCCGCCAGAATCCGTTCCGACCGGTCGACGGATCGCACCAGCATCATGCCGACCAGATACCCGACGGACTTGTAAGTATGCAGGGAATTGCGCATGCGGAACCCGCGGGCCTTCATGGCGGCACGCAGTCGGAAGTATTCCTGTTGCAACACGGCGATGTAGCGCACCGTGAACATGAGCAGGTGCACAAGGGTCACGGGCGCGCGCAGACGGTGCAGCGCGTGGCCGACGGTAACCGGTTCCATCGTTCCAACGAGCACCATGAGCATCAGAATGATCGCATTCGCTTTCAGACCTATCTCGGCTGCTTGCAGCAAACCTTCCAGGCTGAAGCCGAAGCCGAAGATATGGAACAGGGGTGTTCCCGGTACGGTGAACGGCAGCAGCGCCAGCATGAAGATGATAAACCCGTCCATTGCCGCCATCCTTCTTAGGGTCTGGCGCCAGGGCAGGCGGGTTATGGAAAGGGCGAGCAGGGAAAACCCGAGAGCGGTCGCGATGGCGGGCAAGGCATGGAGTGCAACGACGGCCACCGCAAAGGCAGCTGCCGCGACGACACGTCCTCTCGGATCAAGGCTCTCCAAAGGTCCGGGGCCTGTCCCGACACTTGTCAGTGCCCTTTGTCCTGTAGAGAGAATGTGCCCCATGGATCAGGCCTTCGCGAGTCTGCGCCGGGCGGCGATATAGAAGCCTATGCCGAACAGACCGACGATATATCCGATCCCGCCCAGAATCGTCTGCAGATTATTCTTTTCTTTATAGGCGGCGATTTCCCGGCGCAGCGGATTGACTTCCTTGTGCAGCATCTTGCGGAAGGCTTCCCTGTTTTCCTTCAGGACATCGTCGCTGATGCCGACCGGAGCAGGCGTACCGGCAGGCTCCGATGCCGCCGCTGAGCCACCGCCGGCAGCCTGGGCCGTCATGGCTCCACTGTCCGCGGTTTCCGATCCGGAAATGGCGTCGGGCAATTCATCAACCTCCATGCGAATTTCCGCAACGTGGCCGGCGCCCAGGTTGGCACGAAAGACATGCACGACCTTCGCCGTCGGTTTGTAGGTGAAGAAGCCGTCGTCGTCCGTTTGCGCTTCGCCGATCTTGGTTCCGTTTTCGTCGAACACCTCGACAGTGGTGTCTTTCGCCATATCGCCGTTGGAAAAGCCGATTTCACCCTCGATCATATCTCCGCTGGCATAGACCGAGGCAATGACCTTGTGCGCCCAGGCCGGCTGGCCGAGAGCCGCCACGACGAAGATGCTCACGAGGACTTTCAAAAGCAGATGTTTCATGACTGGCCTCAACTGGTTCTGGTGACGACCGAAAAGAGTTCCGGCTTGACGCGCCGAGCGAGATACACGGCGGCTGCGGTCAGAAGCGCTTCGATGACCATCACCGGAATATGGGCGAAAAAGACGAGCTTGGCCGCAGGGATGAACTCGTCGCCGCTGAAGGCGAGCGCCGCGCCGACGAAAACCGTCGTGAGCGCAATTGCGAGCCCTCCGCCGACTCCGCCCCAAACAGCAGCGACGGCCGGTGATTTCGCGGCAAGGCCCTGGCGGCAGATGTAGTAGACGATCACCGCCGGCAAGGCGATGTTCAACGTATTGACACCCAATACGGTGACCCCGCCGAAACCGAAGAAGATTGCCTGAAGCAGCAATCCGACGAACAGGGCGGGAAATGCGGCCCAGCCGAGCACGAGTCCGGCCAGGCCGTTCAGGATCAGGTGCACGCTGGAAGGTCCGATGGGCACATGGACGAGCGAAGCCACGAAAAAGGTCGCGCTCAAGACACCGGCCGCGGGAATTTTCTCCATTGGCAGGTTTTTCAGTCCCAGAGCGATCCCTCCGACCGCCAACACCGAGCCGCCTATGACGACCGGATTCGACAGTGCACCGTCAACAATATGCATGACCTGATCCCTTCTGATTTAGCGTCGGCTTACTTCACGTCGTAAGCACGGATCCACAGCACGGCGTCCTGGCTGAGTTCCTTGCCGTCATGCTCTTTGACGGGACCGGAGCCGAGTGCGGCAAACCCCCAGAAACCGGCCTTTGGGATGCCGAAGGTGAAGTAGCCGTTCTCGTCGGAAATCGCGACGACGGCACCGCCGGGCATCGGAGAGGCTGTCGGTTCCGCCGGCTTGTTCTCAGCCATGTCCGGTTCGGCGGCCATGTACTCGATCTCGATTTCCGCGCCGGCGACCGGCTTGCCTTCGGACAGCACCCGTCCGGTGAAGGTGGACCCGGCGACGATGTTGGTCGGACGGTTGAGGGGAAGGATCTCGGTGACAAGGCCCTGCGGTTCCATCCAGTCGGTCGGCAGTTCGCTGCGGTTGACGTAGCTCTTCGTGATCTGCTGGATGAAGATGTCCTCGCTCTCCTCATAATAAGGAGACGGAACCAGCACCATCACATAGTCGCCGCTTCTCTTGGCCGGGAGAGTTGCATCGTAGGCGGCGGCGGTGTTTTCCGAACCGTTGAAGGTGATCGGCTTGAGCGTGTCTTTCAGGTCGATCTTCTTGCCGCGATTGACGGCGTAGAATTCGACCGGGTCGCCCATGTCCATGACATGGCCGTTTTCGAACGGGTGCCAGAAGATCAGCTTGACGGGGACGTCGCCTGCCTTCTCCAGGTTCACGTCCGGCGTATAGACCAGCTGGAAATGCGCTTCCGAGATTGAGGGGGTTAAAAGTGCTGCCGTGCAAAAGGCGGCAAGGCCAAACTTGCGGAAAGTCATCAAACGTCTCTCTCAATAGGCCTTCGGGCAGGTGTGTCTGCGCCGAAAGAGTCGACTGAAAGGACAAACGGGGAGTGTGGCGTGAAGACCGACGGAACCTGGATATCGTCCGCTTATCTTACCGCCCGACGCTCACCCCGGCGTCCGGTTACGGTGCCGTTTCCGTCCTGATGGACGGCCACGGCGATCAGCGGCAGGTCTCCTGGCTTGCGGGTCATTGCAGAACCTGGCCTTCCCAGCGCCGGACAGGCGCCAGTGGCATTTTCAGGTTGTGCTCTCCGCTTACAGTTGCGGGGGCAGCCACGGTCTCGGTCCCTGATGGGTACGCCTCACCGTGTTCCCTTTTAATCCCGACCGCTGTTCAGCGATCGGAAACCGTTGAAGGTCTTCACATGCACTGATCGATGAGGGAATGTCAATCTCAGATCAGGGCAAACAAAATGCGCCGTAACGACACCAAAACGAGCCGACATGACATCTTCTGGAGTTGTCGACCGGCATTCCGGACGCGTCAGAAATCCCAGTCTTCGTCCTCGGTGGCGACCGCCTTGCCGATGACGTAGGACGAGCCTGATCCGGAGAAGAAGTCGTGGTTTTCGTCGGCATTGGGCGACAGGGCCGCCATGATCGCCGGGTTGACCTCGCAGACCTGTTCGGGAAAAAGCGGCTCATAGCCGAGGTTCATCAGCGCCTTGTTGGCGTTGTAGTGCAGGAAGTGCTTCACGTCTTCGGTCAGGCCGACGCCGTCGTAGAGGCTTTCGGTGTATTTCGCCTCGATGGCGTAAAGGTCGAACATCAGCGCGAACGCGAAGTCCTTGACCTCCTGCCGCTCCGCCTCGCTTAAGCTTTCAAGGCCGCGCTGGAACTTGTAACCAATGTAATAGCCGTGCACCGCCTCGTCGCGGATGATCAGGCGGATGAGATCGGCGGTGTTGGTCAGCTTGGCCCGGCTCGACCAGTGCATCGGCAGATAGAAGCCGGAATAGAACAGGAAACTTTCCAGAAACACGCTGGCGATCTTCTTTTTCAGCGGATTGCCGGCGGCGTTGTATTCGCCGAGAATCAGCTGCGACTTTTCCTGGAGAAACGGGTTTTCCTCCGACCAGCGGAAGGCGTCGTCCACCTCCGCCGTGTGGCACAGGGTGGAAAACACGCTGGAATAGCTTCTGGCGTGGACGGCCTCCATGAAGGCGATGTTGGTCAGGACCGCTTCCTCATGGGGCGTGATGGCGTCCGGCATCAGGGACGGCGCACCGACCGTGTTCTGGATGGTGTCGAGCAGGGTCAGTCCGGTGAACACCCGGATGGTGAGCTGCTGCTCGTCCGGTGTCAGCGTCGCCCAGCTCTGAATGTCGTTGGACAGCGGAACCTTTTCCGGGAGCCAGAAGTTCACCGTCAGCCGGTTCCAGATCTCCAGGTCCTTGTCGTCCTGAAGCCGGTTCCAGTTGATGGCGCGGGGCACGGTCTGGATTTTCGAATGCACATTCATGGCGGGCCTCACAGAGAACAGGACACGCAGCCTTGCACCTCGGTCCCCTCAAGGGCCATCTGGCGAAGGCGGATGTAGTAGATGGTCTTGATGCCCTTCTTCCAGGCATGGATCTGGGCGCGGTTGATGTCGCGGGTGGTGGCGCTGTCGCGGAAGAACAGCGTCAGCGACAGGCCCTGGTCCACATGCCGGGTTGCGGCCGCGTAGGTATCGATGATCTTTTCCGGGCCGATCTCGTAGGCGTCGCGGTAGTAGTCCAGATTGTCGTTGGTCATGAACGGTGCTGGATAATAGACTCGGCCGATCTTGCCTTCCTTGCGGATCTCGATCTTCGAGACGATCGGGTGGATCGACGAGGTGGAGTTGTTGATGTAGCTGATCGAGCCGGTTGGTGGCACGGCCTGAAGATTGCGGTTGTAGAGACCGTGTTCCATCACGTCGCGTTTCAGCTCTTCCCAATCCTGGCGGGTCGGAACGGGGATGCCGAATTTCTCGAACAGCGCCTTGACCGTTTCCGTCTCCGGCTGCCAGTCCCGATCCGTGTACATGTCGAAGAAACCGCCGTCGGCATAGCGGCTCTGCTCGAACCCCTTGAAGCTTTCCCCCCGTTCCCGCGCGATCCTGTTCGACGCCCGGATCGCATGGAACGCAACGGCGCAAAAGTAAGTCCCGGTGAAGTCGATGCCTTCGTCGGAGCCGTAGTGGATCCGCTCACGGGCGAGGAAACCGTGCAGGTTCATCTGGCCGAGGCCGATGGCGTGGCTTTCGTCGTTGCCCCGGCGCACGGACGGCACGCTGTCGATGGCGCTCATGTCGGAGACCGCCGTCAGCGCTCGCACTGCCGTCTCCACGGTCGCCGCGAGATTGCCGCCGTCCATGGCGGCCGCGATGTTCAGCGAGCCGAGATTGCAGGAGATGTCCGTGCCCAGATGGGCGTAGGACAGGTCGTCGTTGAATTCGGAGGCCTCGTTGACCTGCAGGATCTCCGAGCACAGGTTGGACATGTTGATCCGGCCTGCCACAGGGTTGGCCCGGTTGGCGGTGTCCTCGAACAGGATATAGGGGTAGCCGCTTTCGAACTGGATCTCGGCAATGATCTGGAAGAACTCGCGTGCCCGGATCTTTTTCTTGCGGATACGCGGATCGTCGACCATCTCCCGGTACTTCTCGGTCACGGAAATTTCCGAAAACGGCAGGCCATAGACCTTTTCCACATCATGGGGCGAGAACAGGTACATGTCCTCGTTGTCCTTGGCGAGCTCGAAGGTGATGTCCGGAATGACGACGCCGAGCGACAGGGTCTTGATGCGGATCTTCTCGTCCGCGTTCTCCCGCTTGGTATCGAGGAAGCGCAGGATGTCCGGATGGTGGGCGTTGAGATAGACCGCACCGGCACCCTGGCGCGCGCCGAGCTGGTTGGCGTAGGAGAAACTGTCCTCCAGCAGCTTCATCACCGGAATGACGCCGGAGGACTGGTTTTCGATGCCCTTGATCGGGGCACCGGCCTCGCGCAGGTTGGTCAAAAGCAGTGCCACGCCGCCGCCGCGCTTGGAGAGTTGTAGAGCGGAATTGATCGCGCGGCCGATGGATTCCATGTTGTCCTCGATCCGGAGCAGGAAACAGGAGATCAGCTCGCCCCGCTGCTTCTTGCCCGCGTTGAGGAACGTCGGCGTTGCCGGCTGGAACCGGCCGGAAATGATCTCGTCCATCAGCCGGATGGCAAGCTCCTCGTCGCCTTGCGCCAAGGCAAGCGCGACCATTACCACCCGGTCTTCGAACCGCTCCAGGTAGCGTTTGCCGTCGAAGGTCTTCAGCGTATAGGAGGTGTAGTATTTGAAGGCGCCGAGGAAGGTCGGAAAGCGGAACTTGCGGGCGTAGGCCGCCTCGAAAATCGTCTTTACGAAGTCCGGATCGTAGGCTTCCAGAACCTCGTTCTCGTAATAGCCCTCGCGCACCAGATAGCCGAGCTTTTCCTCCAGCGAGTGGAAGAACACCGTGTTCTGGTTCACGTGCTGCAGGAAATACTGTCGCGCCGCCTTGCGGTCGGCGTCGAAGCGGATATTGCCGTCCGAATCGTAAAGGTTCAGCATGGCGTTCAGCGCGTGATAGTCGAGCGCGGCGGTCGCCGTTTCGGTGCGCGCCCCTTCGGGGCGATCTAAGACTGCGGTTTCCAAAATCGTTCCATCCCCTGGCGAATACGGGTGACGTCGGTCTGCGTGCCGGAAAGCTCGAACCTGTAGAGAACGGGCACCTGGCACTTGGCGGAGATGACATCGCCGGCATAGGCGAAATAACGGCCGAAGTTTCTGTTTCCCGAGGCGATCACGCCTTTCAGGAGCTTGCGGTTTTCCGGGTCGTTCAGGAACCGGATCACCTGTTTGTGCACCGCGCCCCGGCCTTGACCGTCCGCGTAGGTCGGCACGACCAGGACGAACGGCACGCGCACCGACGGCATCTGCTCCGACGCGCGCACCGGGATGCGCCAGGCCGGCAGGCCAAGCCGTGAGATCAGACGATGCGTGTTGCCGGAAGCGCTCGAGAAGTAAACGAGGCTGCCCATCGGTTCAGCTCTGCGGGGTTACGCCACGTTTCGGACCAGTTCGCTGATCTTGTCCGGCCGGAAACCGGACCAGTGATCTTCGTCGGCGACGACCACAGGCGCCTGGCGATAGCCCAGCGACTGGACGTGCTCCAGCGCCGTATCGTCTTCGGTGAGGTCGATCAGGTCGAACGGAATTCCGCGCTGCTTGAGGGCGCGGGTTGTGGCCAGGCACTGGACGCAGGCCGGCTTGGAGTAAACGGTAATGGTCATGTCTTCTTTCACCCCGAAGATCGCTCTGAATGGACGGCAGGGGGAAAGACGCAAGGGACGGCACGGAAAAGGCCTTGTCCCCGCCTCCCGGGCCCGCCGCCCGATGACGTTTTTCGAACAAGGCAGGTCTCCTGGCTTGCGGGTCTTCGCCTTCCGTCCGCCTTCCCGGGATCTCCCAGTGGCTCATACGGACAGGGGCTCGCCGCTCACAGTTGCGGGGGCAGCGCCGGACTCGGCCGAATATCGGTTTCACCGGCTTCCCTCTTAGCCCTCGACTCTTTCGAATCGAAGGACCTTGAACACAAGATAGGGTAGGGACCGGTGCTTGAGTGTCAATAAATTGTTTGTCCGGCTTCATCGATTTACGGGAACAACCAAGTGCCTGCCGGCGCTGCCCACGCTTTGGCATATCGTGGACAGAAGACTTGACCCGGCTCCGAAAACCCGCCACATGCGGGGCCTGAAACTAAGGCCCCGAAGAGCATTCAATTCCCATGTATCTTGTCATCTTCGATTGCGACGGCACTCTGGTGGACAGTCAGGAAACCATCCTGCACGGGCTGGAGGTCGGCTTTGCCGCGGCCGGGTTGCCAATGCCGGACCGGCGCACGGCGCTGTCCATCGTCGGCCTGTCGCTGGAACGGGCGTTCCTGACGCTGGTGGGAGCTGAGAATAGCCATCATGTGGCGACGATGGCCGATGCCTATCGGAACTCCAAAGTGGAACGGCGCGGGCAGGGGCTGGACCTCGACCCGCTTTACCCCGGGACCATGGGCGTGCTCGACCGGCTGTCGGCGCGCGAGGATGTCCTCTTAGGCATTGCGACCGGCAAGGCGCGCAGGGGTGTCGACCACATGGTGGAGGTGCACGGGCTGCACGGCCGGTTCGTTACCGTCCAGACGGCCGATACCTCGCCCTCCAAGCCCCATCCGGATATGATTCTGCAGGCGCTTGGCGAGACGGGAGCGGAAGCCGCCAACACGGTCATGATCGGCGATACGTCCTTCGACATGGAAATGGCGGTTGCCGCAAACGTGCGCGGCATCGGCGTCACCTGGGGCTATCACGACCGGTCCCGGCTGGAAGGGGCGGGTGCTGCCCGCGTGATCGATCATTTCGACGAGCTCGACGGGGTATTGGAGCAGCTTTTCGGTTTTGACAGGGAAACGACGTGATGCGCGATCGAATTGAAACGCAGGGGGCGGATCCGGAAAAGCGGGCGCAGGAATTGTCTCGGCGCCAGTTGCCGAAACGATTCTATGAACGCGCGGACCATGCTGAAACCGAGGGCGGTTTTGCGATTCATCTCGACGGCCGGCCGGTAAAGACGCCGGGCAAGACTTTGCTCGTTCTGCCGACGGAAACGCTTGCACGGGCGGTGGCCGCGGAATGGGCGGCGCAGGAAAAGGAAATCAATCCGGCCAACATGCCGCTGACGCGGATTTCGAATTCGGCGATCGATGCGGTCGGTGCCCGGTTCGCCGAGGTGGCGGACGAGATCGCCCGGTTCTGCGGTACGGATGCGCTTTGCTACCGCGCCGACGATCCGGAATCACTGGTCCAGCGGCAGACCGAACTGTGGGATCCGGTGCTCGCCTGGGCGGAAGAGCTGCTCGGCAACCGGTTCATCCTGATCGGCGGCATCATCCATCAGGACCAGCCGGAGCCATTGCTGACGGCCTTCCGGGCTCGGCTCGATGATCTGACGCCGCTGCAGCTTGCGGCCCTTCATACCGCGACCACGCTCTCCGGTTCCGCCGTTCTGGCGCTTGCCGTCCTCGAAGGACGTTTGACGGCAGACGACGCCTGGCAGGCCGCTCATGTGGAAGAGGACTTCAACATCGAACGCTGGGGCGAAGACGCGGAAGCCGCGGCCATCCGCGCCTACAAGCGCAGGGAGTTCGACGCAGCCGTGCTGATTCTGAAGGGGTGATGATCACCAATTCGGGACCATGAGAGTTTAAATTTTGCCTGCTCGGCCCTTCGCTAAGGCTCCGGGCCGTTCGGCGCTCAAAAAGCAAAATCGTTTGCTTTTTGCCGGCTGTGCCGGACGCGCCTCACCCCAGATAAAACGTCGTTGCCATCAGGAAGAACACCAGCACGCCGAGGACGTCATTGGTGGAAGTGATGAAGACGCCGGTGGCCATGGCCGGGTCGATGCCGAACTTGTCGAGCACGATTGGGATGGTGGCGCCGACCATGGCGGCGAGTGTCGTGACGCACAGCAATGAGAGTGATGTGGCAAGCGCCAGGTGAACCGGGTCGGCGATGGGGATCACCCTCGATACGATCAGGACCAGTGTGGCGAGGATGCAGCCGGCGACGGCGCCGTTTGCGAGCGCCGCGATCAATTCCTTCAGCAGCCGGAAGGCGATGTCGCCGGACCATAGCGCGCCGGTCGCAATCCCCTGGACAGCGACGGCAGAGGCCTGAAGCCCTGCGTTGCCGGCCATGGACATGGTAACCGGAATGAAGGCGGCGAGAATGGCGGCAGTGGAAAGCTGCTGCTCGAAGGAGCCGACCACGGTGGCGGCAATACTCGAGCCGATCAGGCCGGCAAGCAGCCAGGGCAGGCGGCCGCGCATGATTTTCAGCACCGTGTCATCGGCCTTGGCCTCCGACGACACACCGCTCATCAGGAGCATGTCTTCGTTCGCCTCTTCGGAGGCGATGCGGGCCATCTGCTTGGGCGTGATCCGGCCGATCAACTGGCCGTCCGCATTGAGGACGGGCACGGTGTGCATGTCCCGCTTGCGGGCCAGTCGAAGTACTTCTTCCTGGTCGGTTTCGGCGGAAACGGCCAGGAAATCCCGGTTCATGATTTCCGCCAGCGTGGCTTCCGGCGGTGACAGCAGAAGCTTGCCAACCGCAATCGTGCCGATCAGCCGGCCATCGTCGTCCAACACGTAGACGGTGTAGATCTTGCGGATTCGATCCGCCTCGGCGCGGATCAGGGCGGCCGCATCCTCCACACTGCAGTTTTCGGGCAGGGCGACGAACTTGCGGGCCATGATCCGGCCGGCGCTGTCGTCCGCGTAGGATTCGAAGCCGGCGACCGCTTCCACGTCGGGCAGGCGCTCGGCCAGCGTCTCGGCGACCTCGTCGGGAAAGTCGTTGAGCATTTCCGCGGCGTCGTCCGGATCGAGGCCGGCCAGGATGTCGCGGAACTGATCAAGGGTGGATTCCTCCATCAGGATGGAGCGGAATTCCGGCCTCAGTTCGGCAATCACCTTGATGGACGGATTGGATGGCAGCCATCTGAACAGCTTGCGCGCCTGCTTCAACCGCAGGCGAACCAGCAGCTGCATGACGTCAATCGGATCCCAGCGCTTCATCAGATCGACGAGGGTGAGACGCTCGCCGGCCTTGATCATCTGCCGGATCCTGGCCAGCGTTTCGTCATTGGCGTCAAGCGGCTCCTGTGCCGGCTCACGATGCCAGACGAGGGATTCGAGCTCATCGGTGACCGTCATCGCACGCTCCAGGTCTGTTTCTTGCCGGCTTTTATCGATTGGTCATGACAGTTCGCTTAAGGCCGTGCCGAAAGCAAGGCGGCGTTCCGCCAGATCAGACTTCCAGTTCCTCGATGTCGGCGAAGGCGTCACGAAGCGCGTCGGACCAGGCCTTGGAAAGCTTGCTGAAATAGGGATCGTCCTTCTCGATCCGGAGCTGGCGCTCGGACGAGAAGCTGTCCTTGTTGTAGAGCAGAAGGTCGATCGGCAGCCCGACGGAGAGGTTGGAGCGCAGGGTGGAATCGAAGGACAGCAGGATCATCTTCGCGCCTTCGCCCAGGCGCATGTCGGCATGGGTCACGCGATCCAGGATCGGCTTGCCGTATTTGTGTTCGCCGACCTGCAGGTAGGGCGTGTCGTCGCTCACCTCGATGAAATTGCCTGCGGAATAGACCTGAAACAGGCGGGGGTCCTCGCCCTTGATCTGACCACCCAGAATGAAAGTGACCGAGAAATTTTCCGCGCTCGCCTCCAGCGCCTCGCCGTCGATCGCGCGCACCTCGCGCACGGCGCTGCCGACGAGCCGGGCAGCCTGGAACATGGTGTCCACGTTCATCAGGGTCGCCCGGTTGCCGTCATGGCCGCCGGCGATATGTTCGGTCAGGATCGACACCACCGCCTGGGTCACGGCGAGATTGCCGGCCGACAACAGGGTGATCACCCGCTCGCCCGGCTTTTCCCAGACGTGGAGCTTCTTGAAGGTGGAGATATTGTCGAGACCGGCATTGGTGCGCGTGTCAGCGGCAAACACAAGGCCTCGGTCGAGTTTCAGTCCAACGCAGTAGGTCATTTTCGGTTCTCACAGGACCCGGCAGACAGCCCCGGTTTCCCTACTGCTGCTGCTGTTGCTGGCTTGTCGCCTGTTCCACGTCTACCTCGACATCCATGTTCTCTTCATGACCGCCGAACCGGATGCCGCGTATAGGTGCAGCGGAACGCGAATCCAGGCCAACGGTCAAGCGGATATAGCGATCCGTGGGGCAGATAGCGTTGGATATGTCGAAGCCAACCCAGCCGAGGTCGGGAACGAAGGCTTCCGCCCAGGCGTGATGGGCCTCTGACGACTGCTCGTCCTCAAGGAGGAGATAGCCGGAAACGTAGCGCGCAGGCACCTCGATCGAACGACAGGCGGAAATGAAGATATGGGCGTGGTCCTGGCATACTCCTTCGCCGTTCGCCAGCGCTGAGACGGCCGTGGCATTGGTATCGGTGACGCCGACCTTGTAGTCGACCTTTTCCCGGATCGCATGCATCAGTTCGTGCAGGCCGGCGATCAGATCGTCCTTTTCTGCGTGGGCGGCGAGGCGCCGGATCGCCTGGTTGGCTTTGGTCTGAGGCGTGAACCGGGTAAAAACTCGCGGCGGCGGAGACGTCCCGTTTTCAAAGCCGATCACGCCGTTAATATCAAAGGTGTCGACCGTTCCAGACGCGGTGATCTCGACCTCTTCCGACAGTCCCTGAGCAGAGACCATGTGAACCAGATTACCGAAGGCGTCCTCGTAGGTCGTGGCCCGGTCCATGCCGGGGGCTTCGATCTTCCAGTCAACGACCGTCTGGCCCCGGCCGGTCTTCGGCGTCAGGCGGATCTGCTGCATCGCGTTGGCAAGCGGCGTGTCGTATCGGTAATGGGTCTTGTGCCGAACGGTCAGTCGCATATCGAATACCGGCTCCCGTTTCCTCAGGCGAAGTTGTAGTCGATCGACAACTGGTGGGCAAAAGCGTTGTTGCGCCCGATGAAGTCGTTCAAAAACTCGTGCAGCCCGTTGTTGTAAATCGCGTCCATATTCGTGGATTTCAGATCCTTCCAGATCTTTGAACCCATTTCCAGACTTGGCTGGACCGAACCGTAAAACTCGCCGAGATCTTCGACCGTATCGTCGATCCAGTTGTAGCAATGGGCGAGCGAGCGGGGCATTTCCTCCCGCAGGATCAGGAAGGTGGCGATATTGCCCGCCTTCAGCTTTGCATCTTCATAGGCAAACCGGTAGCTCCTGAGGCCCGAAAGCGCCCTGAGGATCAAGATCCACTGGTAGCGCTCACCCGACGCGCCGCCGGCGACGTCATTGTCGGGCAGAAGCACCCAGTACTGGGTGTCCAGAATGCGGGCCGTGTTTTCTGCCCGTTCCACGAAATTGCCGAGCTGGCTGAAGTAGTAGCCGTCATCGCGGAGGATCGTGTTCAGAAGCGCGCCGCGGAAAAGATGCGACCGCTGGCTGATCCAGGCCAGGAAATCGGGCAGCCTTTCCTGGGTGATCGACTGGGGATTGACATCCGCAAACTCGATCCAGGTCGTGTTGATCGCTTCCCAGAGTTCGGCGGTGATGCCGGTCCTGACCGCGCGGGCATTGTTGCGGGCCGTTTCCAGGCAGACGCGGACGCTGGACGGATTGGTCTTGTCGAAGACCATGTAGGAAATGACTCCCTTGGGGGTCAGTTCTCCGATCTTTTCCGTATATCCGAACTCACTGCCCGAACTTGCCAACGCAAAGCGCCAGTTTTCGCCGTCTGACTGTCCGGTATGGTTCACCATGGCCGTGCGGTAGGCAGCCTGCAGCAGCTTGGCAGTGTTCTGGGCGCGTTCCTGATAGCGCGACATCCAGAACAGTGAGGAGGCTGTACGTCCTAGCATCAGGTCAGTCCTCCAGTACCCAGGTGTCCTTGGTGCCGCCGCCCTGGCTCGAGTTGACCACGAGCGAGCCTTTTTTCAGGGCAACGCGGGTCAGTCCGCCGGGAGTGATACGCACCTGATCGCCGATCAGAACGAAGGGGCGCAGGTCCACATGGCGCGGGGCGACGCCCGAGGCAACATGGGTCGGGCAGGCCGACAGCGCCAGCGTAGGCTGGGCGATATAGTTGGAAGGGTTGGAAATCAGGATCTTGCGGAACTCCGCGATCTGGCGCTTGGAGGCTGTCGGACCGATCAGCATGCCGTAGCCGCCGGACCCGTGGACTTCCTTGACGACGATCTCTTCCAGATGGTCGAGAACATAGGCCAGATCTTCCTCGCGCGAACAGTTCCAGGTCGGCACGTTGTTCAGGATCGGTTTCTGTCCGGTATAGAACTCGATGATGTCCGGGACATAGGCATAGATCGCCTTGTCGTCGGCAATCCCCGTTCCCGGCGCGTTGCAGATGGTGACGTTGCCGGCGCGGTAGGCGTCGAACAGCCCGGGCACGCCCAGCATGCTGTCCGGATTGAAGGTGAGGGGATCGAGGAAAGCGTCATCGATCCGCCGGTAGATCACGTCCACCTGCTGCGGCTCGCGCGTGGTGCGCATGAACACCTTGCCGTCGTCCACGAACAGGTCGCGGCCTTCCACCAGTTCCACACCCATGGAATCGGCGAGGAACGCGTGCTCGAAATAGGCCGAGTTATAGATGCCAGGCGTCAGCACGCAGATGGTCTGCTTTGATTTGGAGAGATCGGGCCCCACGCTTTCCAGCGTCTCGCGCAGGTTCGCCGGATAGTTTTCCACGGGCGCGATGCGGTGCATCTCGAACAGGTCCGGGAACATGCGCATCATGGTTTCCCGGTTTTCCATCATGTAGGAGACACCGGACGGCGTGCGGGTGTTGTCCTCCAGCACGTAGAATTCGTTCTCCGAAACGCGCACGAGGTCGGTGCCGATGATGTGGGCGTAGACCTTTTGTGCCGGCGTGAAGCCGACCATTTCCGGCAGGAAAGCCTCGTTCTGGAGGATCAGGCTTTCCGGAATGCGTCCGGCGCGTAGGATCTCCTGACGGTGATAGATGTCGTGGAGGAAGGCGTTCAGGGCCCGGACCCGCTGATCGATGCCGGCGGACAGGCGTCGCCATTCGGCGGCCGAGATGATCCGGGGGATCGGGTCGAAGGGGATCAGCCGCTCCGTGGCCTGGTCGGCCCCATAGACGGCAAAGGTGATGCCGAGCCTGCGGAAGATCGTTTCCGCTTCGCGGGTCTTCCGCGTCAGATAGTTGGGCGGCTTGGCATCCAGCCACTCGGACAGCCTTGCATAGGCCGCCCGCGGGTTGCCCGCGCTGTCCAGCATCTCGTTAAAATATGAACGCTCTTCGGCCATTACCTCCCCGTTCGTCGCTGCTGCGTTGTTAGGCAATCATGGCAAATCACGCCACGGTGTCAAAGTGTATTATTGAGGCGGTCGTGATTACGGATTGTGCAGTGGGTCTATAATCCGCGGTCTCATCGGGTCTGGCAACTCCGCCCATGTGCTGACTAGGCGTGCGTCGGTGCACATGCTAGGACCACATAAATTTAAGTGTTTCGGAGACAGCCATGAAGGAAATCCTTGCCGAACTGGAAGAGCGCCGCGGTACCGCGCGCCTTGGGGGTGGTGAACGGCGGATTGAGGCCCAGCACAAGAAAGGCAAGCTGACGGCCCGGGAACGGATCGAACTCCTGCTGGACGAAGGGTCCTTCGAGGAATTCGACATGTTCAAGACCCATCGCTGTACCGATTTCGGCATGGATGAACAGCATATTCCGGGCGACGGCGTGGTGACCGGGTGGGGGACCGTCAACGGCCGTACCGTTTATGTTTTTTCCAAGGATTTCACCGTCTTCGGCGGGTCGCTTTCGGAGACCCATGCCCAAAAGATCATCAAGATTCAGGACATGGCCCTGCAGAACCGCGCGCCGATCATCGGCCTGTTCGATGCGGGCGGCGCGCGTATCCAGGAAGGGGTCGCGGCACTCGGCGGTTATGGTGAAGTGTTTCAGCGCAACGTGCTCGCCTCCGGTGTGATCCCGCAGATTTCGCTGATCATGGGCCCGTGTGCGGGCGGCGACGTTTATTCGCCCGCCATGACCGATTTCATCTTCATGGTGCGCGACACCTCCTACATGTTCGTCACCGGCCCGGATGTGGTGAAGACCGTGACCAACGAGACGGTGACCGCTGAGGAACTGGGCGGGGCTTCCATCCACACGACGAAATCCTCCATCGCGGACGGCGGCTTCGACAACGACGTCGAAGCGCTTTCCGAAATGCGCCGGTTGATCGATTTCCTGCCGATGAACAACCAGGCTGAGCTCCCGGAACTGACCTGCCACGACGATCCGGAACGGATCGACGACAGCCTGGATACCCTGATCCCGAACAACCCGAACAAGCCCTACGACATGAAGGAGCTTATTCTGAAGACGGTGGACGAGGGCGATTTCTACGAAATCCAGGAAAGGTTCGCCGGCAACATCATCACCGGTTTCGGCCGGATGGAGGGACGGACCGTGGGCATCGTCGCCAACCAGCCAATGGTGCTGGCGGGCGTTCTCGATTCCGATGCTAGCCGGAAGGCGGCCCGGTTCGTGCGCTTCTGCGACTGCTTCAATATTCCGCTGGTGACCTTCGTCGACGTGCCGGGCTTCCTGCCGGGCACGGCCCAGGAATACGGCGGGCTGATCAAGCACGGCGCCAAGCTTCTGTTCGCCTATGCGGAGGCCACGGTGCCGAAGGTGACGGTGATCACCCGCAAGGCCTATGGCGGTGCCTATGACGTGATGAGCTCCAAGCACATCCGCGGCGACGTCAACTACGCCTGGCCGACCGCGGAAATCGCGGTTATGGGCGCCAAGGGCGCGGTCGAGATCCTGTATCGCTCGGAACTGGGCGATGCGGACAAGATCGCGAAGCGGACCAAGGATTACGAGGAACGGTTCGCCAATCCGTTTGTGGCCGCCGAGCGCGGCTATATCGACGAAGTGATCCTGCCTCATTCCACGCGTCGCCGGGTGGCGCGGGCGCTGGCCATGCTGAGGTCCAAAAATCTGCAGAACCCCTGGAAGAAGCACGACAACATCCCGCTTTGACGGCGAGATTTTGAGGCACGGGCGTACCGCTATCCAGCGTTACGCTTGGACTGGTCCGCGTCGCCGCGGATTGTGTGAAGCGCGGTGAGCAGGGTTTCGATGTCGCGTTTCGGCATCGGGCGGCCGTAAAGGAAGCCTTGGACCTGTTCGCAGCCTTCGGCCAGCAGGATACTGGCCTGTTCCAGCGTTTCGACACCTTCGGCGATAACGCCCATCTTCAGTGCATGGCCCATGCTGATGATGGCGCGAACGATGGCGTCCGCATCGGCCTCGTCGCCGATGTCGTGGATGAAGGAACGGTCGATCTTGATCTTGTCGAATGGAAACTGGCGCAGATAGCCAAGGCTTGAAAAGCCTGTCCCGAAGTCGTCCATGGCAATCTGGACGCCCATCTCCTTCAGTTCCCGCAAGATTGTGAGCGTGCGTTCGGTATCGCCGATCAGATTGTCTTCCGTTATTTCCACTTCCAGCCGTTCTGGCGGCAGCCCGGATTCCTCCAGTGCTTTGGAGACAATGCCTGTCAGTCCGGTCTGCTGGAACAGGCTGGGCGCCAGGTTGACGGCAATCCTCAGGTCGCCCCAACTGGCGGCGTCATGACAGGCCTTGTGCAGGATCCATTCTGTCAGGGGCCGCATCATGCCGCTGGCTTCGGCGATCGGGATGAATTGGGACGGCGGGATTTCCCCCATGTCCGGGTGCTGCCAGCGCGCCAGCGCCTCGAAACCGGTGATCTTCTGCGTCGAGAGTTCCACCTGCGGCTGGTATTCCAGCCGGAGATCCTCATTGGTCAGGGCCTTGCGCAGGCCGGCCTCCAGCGACTTGCGGCGGCGCAGCTCGGTGTTCATCTCCTCTTCGAAGAAATGGAACGTGTTTCGTCCGTTCTGCTTGGATTTGTAAAGGGCAAGATCGGCGCTGTTGAGCAGGAGAGAGGGGCGGACCTGGCAGTCTTTCGTGCAGATGGCAATACCGATGCTGACCCCGACAAAGGCTTCGGTTCCCGCCAGGTCGAAGGGTTTCTTGAAGGCCGCGATCAAGCGTTCGGCCGTTGCGGCCGCTTGTCGCGGGTCATGGACGCCGATCTGGCAGGCGGCAAATTCGTCGCCGCCCAGGCGGGCCAACAGATCTTCCTCGCGCAGGCATTCCTTCATCCGGCGCGCGGCCTGGTGCAGAAGCTGGTCGCCGGCCGCATGGCCCAAGGTGTCGTTGATGTCTTTGAAGAAATCAAGGTCGAAGGCGTAAACGGCCACGGCATTCGACGGTCTGCGTCCCTTGCGCAGCACCTTGCCGAGCCGCTCGATGAACAGGGTTCGATTGGGCAGGTCCGTCAGTACGTCGTGGGTTGCCAGGTAGGTGATGCGTTCCCAGGCCCCGCTCAGCATGCGCATGGGTACCATTCGGAAAGCCCAGTAAACGAAAATGCTCGACAGCAGCGAAAAGGCGGCGACGATCGCGCTTTGCTTGACCAGGGGTTCGAGTGTGTGAACGATCTCCAATCGTGCGACGGGTTTACCGTAGTCGGTCAGTTCCCGGACGACATGGACCTTCGGCCATAGGTATTCGGGCTGAACCGAGGGGCGCTGAACGACAACCGTGCCGTCATTGAGGACCACACGATGAAAGTCATCGGGAGCATGCTCATCGCCGTCCTCGATCATTGCGCCGATCCGGGTCGATTCGAATTGCCAGTAGTCGGGATTGGTTTGGATCAGCCGAACGATCTGGCGGGCCTTGAACTTGGCCTCGCCGGTCAATTCGCCATTGGCCCTCAAATAGCCGAAATACAGGTAGAGCGCAGGCGGCCCGACGGCAATCACGACCGCGGTGAAGATCGCGATCCATCGGATTAGTCTGATGAAAGGTCCATCGCCCTGGGTCATTCTGTAAAATCCCATCCGCGATTACCAGTTCGGTTCTGTGACGTAATGGCCGGTCGCGCTAAGGATGTCCCGTCCGGTTTGTGAAAAAATATAAGAAACAAAGGCTTGGGTGTTTTCGGAGGGCTCTTTGCCGACCACCAGATAGAGAGACTTGAAATAAGGGTAGGTTCCAGTTCCAAGTCCGTCGAGCGAAGCGGTTTGCCCGTTGAATCTGAGCGGCTTGAGGTTACGGTTTTCGCTCAGGATCTGGGCAAGCGTGGTCAGGCCCAGCGACCCGGGCACCGTTTCCAGGGCCGATGCATTATCCTGATCATTCACAGCGACGAACAGTTCACTGCGGGTGAGGGCAATGGAAACCGCCTTGTTCATTTCGTCCGAAAGACCACGCAAAAGTTTGGTGTCGCTTTCCTCTTCAGGGCGGAGGATCAGGCGCAGTGTCGTACCGTCCGGCCATTTATTGGTCGCGCCTGAATAGATGTCCGGCAGTTCCGCGATGACGAGGCTATCCACTGCCGTTTGCCTGTGGGTCGCAAAAACGATCGGGGTGCGGGCGTAAAGCGTGGCGGTCAGACCTGTCGCGCTTTCCTTGTCCTTAAGCGGTCTGGCGCTGAGGGACAGATCGATCTTCCCCGCGCCGAGTGCCTTGATGCCGCCGCCGGAGCCAAGGCTCGGCAGAACGACCGTCTTGATCTCGGGATGATCTTCGGAAAATGCCTTGGCCAGCAATTGCATGCCGCCGAGCGCGGTTCCGGTGCCGCCGATGACCAACTCTGTATTCGCGTCATCTGCGTATGCGTATGAGGCAAGGAAAAGCACAGTTGTTGTGATCAGGGCAAACGAGAGAGTTCTGGCAGAACGTTCACCAATCAAATTGAAGAAGTTTATCATTCGTCCGAACTCAACTGAATATTGTCGAGTTTAGGTATAAGTCATTGACGTGTAGGAAGAGTAAATTTGATGATTGGCTGCTATATTATATATTGCCGATGTCATTTCTATAGTGAAGAAAACTTTACCGTTTGGAGCAGATGAAATCGGAAAAGCAAATTTCGGGCGGTGCGGTTCGAACTGGGCTTGGGACACGCGATTTCGCTCTAGCAAAACCGCTTACCGGTGGTTTCAGTTGCTGAACAGCGGCTGGCGGCATTCCAGCCCGACGAGGCATTTCGGATTGTCACGAGTCGGTCCGAGTTGGGGAAACGCGGCCTGGCCCCTGTCGCAGTAGCGTCTGTCCGAAACATAGCGGGAGAAAGTGTAGGGCCCGGTCGTGACGACGACCGAACCGTTTCGTTTCACCATATGCTGGGCCTCAAGGCAGGTCATGAGTCGCAGGTCGGGGCGGGCTGCGGCGAACTGACCCGATGCAAGGACAATGAGAACAGCGATCGAAGCGATTTTCGTCATGGATTTCATGGGGGGCTCCCGAAAATTACTATGCCTGTCGGACACCCAAAATCTATCAGGGGTGCCGACCGGGATGGGGGGTGGAGCATGTCGCGTTCATTCGAATTCACGTGACATGCCTTCTCCGTTACTGACGCACGTCTTGTTGCGAAAAACCGGTATCCACTTTTTCGCGACGTGCTCTAGCGATCCCAGGGTGAAAACAGAGGCTCCCGGCACTCATAACCGACGAGGCATCTCGGATTATCACGGGTCGGGCCGAGTTGGGGGTAGGCGGCCTGTCCTCTGTCGCAGAAGCGGGCATCGGCGACAAAACGGGAGAATGTATATTGCCCCGTTGTGAACACCACCGCGCCGTTGCGCTGGACCATCTGTTGTGCCTGCAGACAGGTCATGCGCCTCAGATCCGGGCGAGCCTGCGCAAACTGGCTGAACGACAGGACAATGAGAATAGTGATTGAAATGATTTTTGTCAGGGACCGCATGTGTGCCTCCACAGAAAGTGCCAATTACTCCAGATCATACCTGAAATAGTGCAATGAAGCAGGACGGCAAAAAGAAGGCGATGACGAATAAGTGAGCGTCAACTTTGCGGCAGGCGGTCTCTCAGCAGTTCCACGCTGACCTTGCCGGTCGGGACGGGAAGCGGTGCGCTGGGCTTGTGAATCCGGATCCGCACACGTTGGATGCGGACGTCGGCATCGAAGACGGCCTCGATCACCCGGGCGGCCAGTCGTTCGATCATCTTGAAGCGAGTTTCGGTAACGGCGGTTTCCACCGTCTTGAGCAGGGAGGCGTAGCAAACCGTGTCTGCGTATTCATCGGTTTCACAGACCTTCTGCAAGTCGACCCAGCAGGTCAGGTCGACATGAAACCTCTGGCCGAGCTTGGCCTCTTCCTCATAGAGGCCGTGATAGGCAAAAAAGGCGAGGTCTTCGAGATGGATCGCATCCATGGCGCTGAACTTCCGTCATTGGGCCTCGCTACGAGGCGCTGCGACGGGCTTAGAGGCTCCGCTTGCGAAAAGCGAGTCCACTGTCAAAAAAACTTAGATTGTATCGGGGGAGGCCGTGTCTATCCGCCACTCGCCGGCGTACAGGCGGCTCCCGGCAAAATGTCCATGGCCCCATCAAGGGAGAAACCGGCCTGGCGGTCGTCGTCAAACAGAACCGAGAGGTAGTTTGAGGATCGGAGGCGATTCCACAGGTAGACGAAACTGTCCCCGCATGTCGGGCAATCCATCGGCAGGTAACCGTTGCTGTCAGCTGTCAGTTTGACGAGGGTGCGCCCGACGACGATTTTAACCCTCTTGCTGGGCGGAGCAGGCTGGCCCGCGATGTCGATGCTGATCAGGCTGATCAGGTGGTTCTTCTGGGCCTTGCACCAGATCGTGAAATGAGAGCCGTCGCTGTTGGTTGTCCAGTATTGCGTATAGCCCTGAACGGTTCCGCTGTGCCATTCTCCGATTTGTGCCGCAGTAGCGGATGCCGGTATCATGGCGATTATTAAAACGATGGCGAGTTTTCGCAGGCCGGTCATAGGTTTCCCTCTAAAGATCAGAATAAGAGAACCGAAATCTGTTAAAAATGACTATATGACCTTTCGTAGGTAGAGAATTCCGGCGGTAAAAATACAGGTTGGTCTCGGTATGGCCGCCGATTTTTCCGGCACGCGAGACCGTTCGGCCCGTCTTTTGGATATGTTGCGCCGGGCGCGACCTGAACATACAAACGGTTCACAATAGAAAAACGGGCTGAGTGTGCATGTTTTCCAAGATCCTGATTGCCAACCGTGGTGAAATCGCATGCCGGGTCATCAAGACCGCGCGGCGCATGGGCATCAAGACCGTTGCGGTCTATTCCGATGCCGACCGGGATGCGCTGCATGTGGAGATGGCGGACGAAGCTGTCCACATCGGACCGGCGGCGGCAGCCGAATCCTATCTCCTCCCGGAAAAGATCATCGCGGCGTGCAAGGAAACCGGTGCGGAGGCGGTGCATCCAGGCTACGGCTTCCTGTCAGAACGGGCCAGTTTTCCGGAGATGCTCGCCAAGGAGGGGATCGTCTTCATCGGTCCGAACCCGCGCGCCATCACGGCGATGGGCGACAAGATCGAATCCAAGAAATTCGCCAATGAGGCCAAGGTCAGCACGGTGCCGGGGTATCTCGGCGTGATCGAATCACCGGACCAGGCGGTCGAGATCGCCGCGGACATTGGCTATCCGGTGATGATCAAGGCCTCCGCCGGCGGTGGCGGCAAAGGCATGCGCATCGCCTGGAATGCGGAAGAGGCGCGCGACGGCTACACCCGCTCCAAGTCGGAGGCCGCATCCTCCTTCGGCGATGACCGGGTGTTTATCGAGAAATTCATCGAAAACCCGCGCCACATCGAAATCCAGGTGCTCGGCGACAAGCACGGCAACGCGATTTATCTGGGCGAGCGCGAATGTTCCATTCAGCGCCGAAACCAGAAGGTGATCGAGGAAGCGCCGTCACCGCTGCTCGACGAGGAAACGCGCCGGAAAATGGGCGAGCAGGCCGTCGCCCTGGCCAAGGCCGTGGATTACGATAGCGCGGGGACCGTGGAATTCGTCGCGGGCCAGGACAAGAGCTTCTATTTCCTGGAAATGAACACGCGCCTGCAGGTGGAACATCCGGTTACCGAACTGATCACCGGCATCGATCTTGTCGAGCAGATGATCCGGGTCGCCGCCGGCGAAAAGCTGGAGATTGCGCAGAAGGACGTCAAGCTGAACGGCTGGGCCGTTGAAAGCCGGATTTACGCCGAAGACCCTTACCGCAATTTCCTGCCTTCCATCGGACGGCTGGTGCGCTATGCGCCGCCGGAGGAGAGCACCAGAGATGGCGTGACTGTCCGAAACGACACCGGCGTGGTCGAGGGATCGGAAATCTCCATGTTCTACGACCCGATGATCGCCAAGCTGATCACCCATGCACCGACCCGCGGCGAGGCGATCGATGCCATGAGCGAAGCGCTGGACGCCTTCTATGTGGACGGCATCCAGCACAATGTGCCGTTCCTGACCGCGCTGATGAACCATCCGCGCTGGCGCTCCGGCGAACTGGCGACGGGATTCATTGCCGAGGAATATCCGGATGGGTTCTTCCCTTCCGAGCCGGATGAGGCGGCCTGCAGTGTCCTGGCGGCCGTTGCCCTGTCCATGGGCGCGCTCAACCGGGAGCGGCTCGATCATTTGCCGGGCCGGCTGCGGCCCCATTCCGGTGCGACCCGCGAGGATTGGGTTGTCCGGATCGACAAGACCTACGTACCTATCCGCCTAGCGGCCGGCTATCCGGGCACGCCGGTCGAGATCGATGTGGCGATCGGGGACGGTCCCGTTACCACCGTGGAATCGGACTGGTCGCCGGGACAGTCGCTCTGGATCGGGTCTGTCGGCGGCCGCTCCGTCGTCGTCCAGGTCCGTCCCGTTCTGGGCGGGTATCGCCTCGACTGGCAGGGCTTTTCGGTGATTGCGAAGGTGATGACGCCACGTGTGGCGGAACTCGACGCCCTGATGCCGGAAAAACTGCCGCCGGATACGTCCAAGATGCTGCTTTGCCCGATGCCGGGTCTGGTTGTTTCCATTGCCGTGGAAGAAGGCCAGGAGGTCAAGGCCGGGGAGCAGCTTGCCATCGTCGAAGCCATGAAAATGGAAAACGTGCTCAGGGCAGAACGCGACTGCACGGTCTCCGCGATCAAGGCCAAGGCGGGCGACAGTCTCGCCGTCGACGCGGTGATCATGGAATTCAGCTGACACTCTGCCTTTCAAGGGCAGGACGGCAAAGGCAAGAAGGGCGCGCATCTAAACGTGTGTGCCGCCTCTCTTCGTTTGCGCTTTTCTTGATCGACGCTGCGGTTTACAGAGTGGCCTGAACGGTTTCTTCAATTCTGTCGTCTATCGGGCTTACATGACCTATTCCACACTTCTGTTCGATCTCGACGGGACGCTGACAGACCCGTTCGTCGGTATCACCCGATCCATCCAGCATGCGCTGGAGAAGATGGGGGTCTCCCGCATTCCCGAAGCGGAAGACCTGCGTTGGTGCATCGGCCCTCCATTGTGGGAGAGTTTCGGCGTTCTGCTGGATAGCGACGACCGGGCGGTCCAGGACCGGGCGGTCGCTTTTTACCGGGAGCGCTACACCACCGAGGGGCTTTTCGAGAACACGATCATCGAAGGTGTCGAGCGCCTCGTCGCCGATCTGGAGGCCAGTGGCCGCAGGATGTTCGTGGCGACTTCGAAACCCCATACCTATGCGGCCAGGATCATCGAGCATTTCGGCCTGCTACCGCATTTCGGCAAAGTCTACGGCTCGGAACTGGATGGGACCCGCTCCGCGAAGACGGACCTGATCGCCTATATCCTGGAGCAGGAAAGCATTGCCGCAACCGACTGCATCATGGTCGGAGACCGAAAGCACGACCTGATCGGGGCCAAGGCCAACAAAGTCGGCGCGCTGGGCGTTACCTGGGGTTACGGCAGCCGCGAGGAACTGGAGGCGGAGCATCCGGAAGCGATTTTCGACCGTCCGCAGGATCTGGGAAGCTGGGTTATCACCGGTTGAAGCGGATTTGGGTTGCATTCTATCGGCAGCTTCTTGTGCGGCGCTGTTTGCCTGAATTCCCCGTTTTCCCCGGAGCCTCCCGAAATTCGCCCGGGGACGTAAGAAAAAATTATTGAGTTTTTCTTACGTAAAAGCGCTAGGCGCGATTGGAATCGGTGCATTAATGGTGAGCATTGCAACGGAACGAAGATGTGAGGGATCTGCCTCCGTGACGGTCGGTTACTTCGGGAACCCGAAAGAACCGCGCCCGAATGTTCCGGCAGGCTACCATCTCCAGCCTATCGACGTTGCCTCGACTTCTCCCGCCGATGGCCTTGAGGTCTGTATTGTTTCCGTGACGCCGGACGATGCCGGTACCGGGCTGCGCAGGGTTCGTGCGGCCGTTGGCGACATGTGTTTCGTGATTGCCTATGTCCGTGACGGCCTGGGCGTGGATTGGATGCCGCGTCTGGTGGAGCTTGGTGCGGACGATGTCTTGAGCGAAACGACCGCGGATCAGCTTGGCCTTGTGCTCAAGAAGGCCGAGAAAGCGGCCGATTTCCGGAAGCTAATGCAGCAGAGCTTGAGCCGTTTGGAAACCGAACGGAACATTCTGCAGGCTGCGATCGACAATCTGCCGTCGCCGATATTCTTCAAGAACAGGCAGGGAATTTACAGCGGCTGCAACACGGCCTTTTCCCGCTTCATCGGTCTTCCCGCGGATCAGGTGAAGGGGGCGAGCGTCTATGACGTCGCGCCGGAGCATCTTGCGAAGGTGTATAAGGAAGCTGACGAAAAGCTGATGCAAAAAGGCGGGTCCCAGTTCTACGAAGCCGAAGTGTGTTATGCGAACGGTGAGGAACGTCACGTGATGTTCAGCAAGGCCGTGACGCGTGATCCGTCCACCGGAGAGGTGAACGGCCTGGCGGGCGCGATGCTGGATATCACCGACCGCAAGGAACTGGAAGAACAGCTCCGGCGCGCGGCCGAGTTCGACCACCTGACCGGAGCATACAACCGGCGAAAGTTCTTCAAGTCGGCCGGAGAGGCCGAGGCGGAGGCACGGGAAAACGGCGCCGGTCTGGCGGTTCTCGTCATCGACGTGGATAATTTCAAGAGCATCAACGACCGGCATGGCCATGCGATCGGTGACGGCGCGTTGTGTCATCTGGTGGAACAACTGGGCGAGCACTTGAGAGAAGGGCATTTTTTCGCCCGGGCCGGGGGCGAAGAGTTCTTTGCCCTGCTCAAGGATTGCGATGTCGACCAGGCTGCCGAAATTGCGGAATCCATTCGGCGCAGAATCGAGACCAGTATCTTCAGCGAAAGCGGCGTGGTGCTTTCCTATCATGTCAGCATCGGCGTTGCGGCGCTCGAACAGGATGAGACGGTCTCTTCGGCATTGATGCGAGCCGACAAGGCGCTCTACCGGGCCAAGGAAGTCGGCCGGAACCGGGTCTTCGTGGCCTGAGGCCTGCGCGTGCCGGCGTTTCATGGTAATCTGAAATCGTTCGGTCGCATTCTGATTGTTTCCGCCGGTCAAGGGCGGGAAGGGATACCCATGACAGCTACAGGCAAATGTGTTCGGGCGATCATCCGCGGCCGGGTGCAGGGTGTCGGTTATCGCGCGTGGTGCGCACAGGCGGCGAGTGCCCGCGGCCTATCCGGCTGGGTCCGCAACTGCCGCTCCGGTGAGGTCGAGGCCTTGTTCAGCGGCGAGGAAAAGATGGTCGATACCATGCTTGCCGCCGTGTGGGAGGGGCCCCGGTTTGCAAGGGTGCTCGAGGTGGAAGTCAACAGCGAGGCGACTGTCCCGGGCGAGGGGTTCGAGATCCGGGGAACCGTTTGAAGCTCGCTCCGTTCGCAGGGCGCGCCATCATCTGCGCGCTGGGCACCTTTCCAGGAGGTTTTCCAGAGCCGAAAGGTTCGCCTCTGGCGGCGTCTCGTTATTTTTCCTAAGCTTTTCTTCGAGCGAGATTCCCTTGTCATGTTATTCACATGCAAATGGCGTTTACGGTGGGACTCGAATTATAAGCCGGCTTGCCCGTGCGCAGGTGTTTGATCAAAGGAGATGATCGTGAAGATTGCTGTTCTTGGCGGAGATGGGTTTATCGGCTGGCCAACGTCGCTGCATCTGTCCGATCGGGGCCATGCAGTTCACATCGTCGACAATCTGAGTCGGCGCTGGATCGATACCGAGCTTGGCGTTCAATCTCTCACGCCGATGGATTCCATTCAGGAACGTACCCGGATCTGGAAGCAGGAGACGGGCAACAGGATCCATTTCCACCTGATCGATATCGCTTCCGACTATCAGGTCTTCAAGACATGGCTGGCGGACACCCGGCCGGACGCGATCATCCATTTCGCCGAACAGCGGGCCGCGCCCTATTCGATGAAATCGGACAGGCACAAGAACTATACGGTCAACAACAACGTCAATGCGACGCACCACCTGCTGAACGCCATGGTGGAGCTCGATCTCGACGCACATCTCATCCACCTTGGAACCATGGGCGTCTACGGCTATTCGACCGTGGGCGCGGCAATCCCGGAAGGCTATCTACCGGTCGGAATCGAGACCATGGACGGGGAGACGGTGTCCCAGGAAATCCTCTACCCGTCCAATCCGGGCTCGATCTATCACATGACCAAGTGTCTGGATCAGCTCCTGTTCCAGTTCTACGCAAAGAACGACGGCCTCAGGATCACCGACCTGCATCAGGGCATTGTCTGGGGCACCCACACCGAGCAGACCCGGCGTCACGAGCAGCTGATCAACCGGTTCGACTATGACGGCGATTACGGTACGGTGCTGAACCGGTTCCTGATCCAGGCGGCGATCGACTATCCGCTGACGGTGCACGGCACCGGCGGCCAGACGCGGGCCTTCATCCATATTCAGGATTCGGTGCGCTGCATCGAGCTGGCCCTGAACAATCCGCCTGCGCACGGCGATCGGGTCAAGGTGTTCAACCAGATGACGGAAACCCACCGGGTGCGAGACCTGGCGGAACTTATTTCGAAGATGACCGGTGCGAAAATCGCCTGGCTGCCAAATCCGCGCAAGGAAGCGCCGGAAAACGATCTGGTGGTGAAGAACGACCAGTTCCTGGAACTTGGTCTGGAGCCGATCACGCTAGCCGAAGGGCTGCTTTCGGAGGTGGTCGATGTGGCGAAGAAATACGCCTATCGGGTCGACCGCAGCCGGGTTCCGGCGGTGTCCGCCTGGACCAAGGACATCGCCAAAGAGGTGGAAACCGACCCGGAACATCCGCGTTTGCGGTCGGTCTCTTAAGGTCATGCCTTTCGACGATATCGGGCCGGTGTTCGAAGAACCGGCCCGAAGCACCCATGCCTATGTGACCCTGGTGACCAATCCGGACTATGTGACCGGAGCGGTTGCCCTGCTGCGCTCTCTGCGCCGGACGGAGACCGAAGCCGATCTGGTGGTGCTTTACACGCCCGGAGTGAGCAATGAGGATCTGGACGCCTTGCGGGCGTTCTCGCCGCGGTGTGGCGCCTGTGAACGCCTGCCCACGTCGGCGGACTTCAACGAGCGCCACGAACGTGGTCGGCTGCATACGGCTGCTCCCTTCACCAAGGGCGGCAAGCCGGTGTTCCATACGCCGCTCGACAATTTCGTCAAGCTCAGGCTATGGCAGCTGGAGGACTACAGCAGCGTGGTCTTCATCGATGCCGATGCCATCGTGTTGAAGAGTTGCGACAAACTGTTCGGCTATCCGGAATTCTGTGCTGCCCCCAATGTCTATGAGGCACTTGCCGACTTTCACCGGATGAACAGCGGCGTCTTCACCGCGCGGCCGTCAAAGGCGACTTTCGCGCGGATGATGGCCATGCTGGACCAGCCGGACGTGTTCTGGCGCCGGACCGACCAGACCTTCCTGCAAAGCTTCTTTCCCGACTGGCACGGCCTGCCGGTCTTCTGCAACATGCTGCAATACGTCTGGTTCAACCTGCCCGATCTCTGGGACTGGTCGGAGATCCGTGTGTTGCATTATCAGTACGAAAAACCCTGGCAGGCGGACAATCCCAAGGCGGAGCGCCTGCAACCGTTGATCGATCTCTGGCAGGCATTTTATTCCGGTGAAGGCATTCCCGATAACATCGGTTCGCTGCCGGGACCTGCCGCCTCTGTGAAAGAACCCGCGTGATGCATGTGCTTCTGACTGGCGGGACCGGCGCCCTCGGGCGGTTTATCGCCGCCGGCCTGCTTGAGGCCGGACACGAGGTGACGTTTCTCGGCCGTACAAAGCCGGAGGATGACCGTGTCGGCTTCCTGTCCTGGGACCTGTCTGCCCCCGATATCGATCTGCCTGCCGCCGACGCGCTGGTGCATTGCGCGCTGGCGCATGTGCCGGGCCGCTACCGCGGCGGGGAAGGGGATGATCCGGCGGGTTTCCTGCTTGCCAATGTGGACGGCACGCGCAAGTTGTTCCAGGCGGCGAAGGCGGCCGGAGTGCGTCACTGCGTCTTCCTGTCGAGCCGGGCGGTTTATGCGGACAACGGCCAATGGGAAGTCCTGACGGAGGCGGCCCAGTTGCGGCCGGATACGCTCTACGGTCAGGTGAAGCTGGCGGGCGAAGAGGCGCTGCGGGCCCTGTGCACGGAGCACTTTTGCGGAACCAGCTTGCGCGCAACCGGCATCTACGGCCTGCCGCCGGGAGCGACCACTCACAAGTGGTCGGAGCTTTTTTTCAATTTCGCGAATGGTGCGACGGTCCTGCCGCGCGTGGGAACGGAAGTGCATGGCGAGGATCTGGCGTCCTCCGTGCTGCTCGTGCTGGAAAAGGTGGGCGAGCGGTCAGAGCCCTATCAGGTCTACAACGTCTCCGACCTGCTGCTCGACCGGCAGGATCTGTTGAAGCTTTATGTCGAGGCCACCGGCTGCGAGACCCCGCTGCCGCTCCGCGCTGCCGGACCGGTCGGTGTCATGGAGCCGGGCAAACTGAAGGTGCTTGGATGGGCGCCGGGAGGTATGGGAAAGCTGCGGGAGTTTGTGGAAGCAGTGGCGGCCAAGGTGAGCTAGAGGGAACAGTCGAGGGAATCAGGCAAGGCTTTGCCCAGCACGTGGCTGTCATCCCCGATCAAGTCGGAGATGATGGTCGTATGAGTGGAGAAGTACTGTCCCCTTTCCCGTATCTCTCACGCCACCGCCCGCGTCTCTCCAAAAATCTTTTCGAACTCCGCGCGCAGGACCGTGTCGTTTTCGGCCATGGAGACCGGGATGCCTAGATCCACGAGGCTGGTGACGCCGTGGTCCTGGACGCCGCAGGGGACGATGCCGGAGAAGTGCTCCAGTTCCGGGTCCACGTTGAAGCTGATGCCGTGGAAGGTGACCCATTTGCGCACCCGGATGCCGATGGCGGCGATCTTGTCTTCCACGTTGGCGCCCCGGTCCGGCCGGCGCACCCAGACGCCGACCCGGTCTTCCCGGCGTTCGCCGCGGATGTGGTATTGCCAGAGTGTGTTGATGAGCCAGGCCTCCAGGGCTGCCACGAAGGCGCGGATGTCCTGGCGGCGGCGCTTCAGGTCCAGCATCACGTAGGCGACCCGCTGGCCGGGGCCGTGATAGGTGAACTGGCCGCCGCGTCCAGTCTTGAAGACCGGGAACCGATCGGGCGCGACCAGGTCGCCCGCGTCCGCGCTGGTGCCGGCGGTATAAAGCGGGGGATGCTCCAGCAGCCAGACCCGCTCGTTGCCGGTGCCCGCGCTTATCCGGGCCACATGGGCTTCCATTTTCGCCACGGCTTCCTCGTAACCGACGAGGTTGTCGGAAACGATCCAGTCGACAGGGGGGCACTCGACCGACGGGCTGGAAACCTGGGGATGAAAGTCGTGGGCGAGGCTTTCGCGTTCCGGATGGGACATGGGGTGCTTTAAGCTTTTGTTAACGATTTGAGCTGTGAATGGGATCTTAAGGTTTCGTTAAGATGCCTGTTCGCGCTCAGCATCACTCTCATATAGGCGGAAGGCTGTCATGGCCACCTTCGATGAAATCAATGTCGACATCTCGGTCGTTCTCGGATCCTCGGAAATGCCGGTGCACCAGCTCCTGCGCATGGGCCGCGGCGCGGTGATCGATCTCGACGTGCGCGAAGACGATGACGTGTCGATCTACGCCAACAACACGCTGGTGGCAAAAGGGCAGGTGGTCCTGCTCGGAGAGCGGGTCGGGATCTCCATCACCGAGGTCTTGATGCGCAGTCCCGAGGTCCGCCCCATGCGGACCGAGGGGCCGCTTTGAGCGGCTCATTAGCTGTTGTGAATTATTCTGAAAAGCGTACTTGCTAAGCAGAATCCGATTTGCTACATGAGGCGCCTCGACGCCGACCGGCGCCGGGAAAAAATTGCGGTCGTGGCGGAATTGGTAGACGCGCAGCGTTGAGGTCGCTGTGGGGTAAAACCCGTGGAAGTTCGAGTCTTCTCGACCGCACCACCCCTTGCTCATGGAGCTTCGGGTGGCGAGCCACCCAAACGGCATTTGGTTTGGGATAGAAAAGCTACCCGGATAAAATGCAAAGGCTGTCGCCCGAAGCTGAAAGCGAAGGGGGGCTATTTGCTCCCGTAGTATTTCTTCACCAGGCAAGACCTGCATCGGCTTCACCAGCGACCTGAAGCAACGCTTCGCCGATCACTGTTGATTTCCATTGAGAAGTGACCCAGCATTTCCACCGAGAATTGACCCGTCTTTTAGGTATGTTTCGGGTCTGCGGGTTCGGTCAAGTTCTTAGCTTTCTCCTTCATCGTTTTGGGTTCACGAGCCGAACTGTTCTTGAAGCGGAAGCTGTCGTTTCCGGTTTCAAGTATGTGGCAGTGGTGGGTGAGCCGGTCGAGCAGCGCGGTTGCGGCCAATCGATAATGAGTTCTGCTTCAGCGCCGGTTTGCCCGGGCGGGCGCATCCATAAGAGATCCGGGAGTCGGGGCAAAGCCTTGGGCGCGTTCAACGAGGCTTTCTTCAGGTTTTAGACCTCGGTTCCTGCTCCATGAGTTCTGCTGCTTCGGCCGCGACCTCGGCGACATCGAGGCTCAGCGCAAGGTCCGGTTGTTTCAGGTCTTCGAGGCGGAACCAGCGGGCTTCAAGCGCATCGTCGCCGGCGACCGGTTCGCCCGATATCCAGCGGCACAGGACCGCGACCAGGATGAAGTGCCGGCGCAACGTTCCATCGTCTCTCCTGTCGAAGACGTCGACGGCGGTGAAGACGCTTAACGGGTCCGCTCGCACGCCTGTTTCTTCCAGAAGCTCGCGGATTGCGGCGTCCTTGATCGTTTCGCCCTGTTCGATCTTGCCGCCGGGAAATCCCCAGCGGCCTGCATCCGGGGGATTGGCCCGCCGGACCAGCAGCACTTGGCTGTCCCTGATGACGGCGGCAATGGTGGCCGGAATCGGTCGTGGCGGGAGTGGAGAGTGCGTTTTTGCGGTTGATGTCGTCACGGTGTTGGGAATCCTGTCGGGACTGAGCGGGTTTAGCGGGCGGTCCCGCCGATATGAGCGAGTGTCTCCTGCCGCAGGACCCGGCTCAGGTCATGGGCGAGAGGTGACGCATTCGGTGCGATGAGCAGGCGCACCTCGATGGGGGGCAGAACGGGAAGCTTCAGCGAGCGGCCGATACAGGCGATGTCTTCCGGTCTGCCGTGGTCGGTGCGTACGCCGACACCGAGGCCGGAGCGCAGGCCGGACCAGACACCCTGCAGACTGGGTGTGGTCAGGGCCGCGCGCCAGCGCTTTTCTTCCTGGTCGAGCGTCGCAAGTGCCGCCTGGCGAAACAGACAGGGATGGCTGAAGAGCACCAGAGGGACCGGGGTTTCGGCCAATGTCTCGAGGAAGGTCTCGCAGGCGAGCCATTGCATGGGCAGGTCGCAGAGGACTTCGCCTTCGTCATTGGCGCCGGACTTGAAGAAGGCGATGGCGACATCGAGACGACCGCTGCGCACTTCTTCGGCGAGATTGTGGTTCTCGCCGGCGCGCACTTCCACGTGGACGTGCTCATGCGTAGCGGCAAACGCCGTCAGGGTCGCCGGCATCACATCGTCGAAGAAATCCTGGGGAAGGCCGAGGCGCACGGCAGCCGTTGTTGTCGTGGAGCCAAGTGCCAGGGCCGCTTCGTCGTTAAGTGCCACGATACGGCGGGCATAGGCGACCAAGGCCTCGCCTGCTTCGGTCGGGACCAGCCCGCGGCCCTTGCGGACAAAGAGTTGCGTCCCCGCCTGCTGTTCCAGTTTCTTGAGCTGCATGCTGATCGCCGATTGCGAGCGGCCGAGCTGGATCGCCGCCCGGGCGAAGCTGCCGAGGTCGGTTCCGGCCACGACGGCGCGCAAGGCATCGATGTCGAAAGTTGGCTTCACTTCATATAACCGGAATTCGGACTTCAATAATATTCGATATTCTTAAGTATAGCCCCCTGCTACCGTCCGGATCAAGCTTGGTTGCGGCTCGTGTTCGCGGATGCTTCCGGGTGTCGAATGGCAACAGCGGACGGGTGAGGAATGACAGCGGGAACAACGGCGACTGAAAGCAGAAGCAGCGACATGATCGTCATTGTTACGGCCGGAAGCATCGTGCTGGCGCTGGCTTTCGGCGTCAGGGCGGTCTTCGGCGGTGTCGTGCAGCCGCTCTCAGACGATTTGTTCGGCGGTCGGATCGAGATCTTTTCCCTGTCGATCGCGATCCAGAACCTTGTCTGGGGGCTGGCGCAGCCCGGTTTCGGGATGATTGCGGACAGATACGGAGATCGGCCGGCGTTGTGGCTGGGCTTCGTGTGCTATGTCGCGGGCATGGGCGTCTGCGTTCTGGGAACAACACCGCTCGCCCAGCATCTGGGCGCGGGCGTGCTGGTCGGCATGGGCATTTCCGGCACGGCCTTCGGAACGGTGCTGGCGGTGGTCGGGCGTGTTGCTCCGCCGGACAAGCGCAGCTTCTACCTCGGCGTGGCATCCGCCATGGGCTCGGCCGGACAGGCGTTGCTGCCTTTGCTGGTATCCTGGCTGATTGCGTGGTTCGACTGGAGGATGACGCTTCTCATCGTGACCGGGCTGCTCGCGCCGATGGCTTTATGCATTCCTTTCCTGCGTGCGGGCGGACATGGCGTCGCCGAAGACGATCCGGTCGACCTTGGACGGACCGTGCGCGCTGCCTTCGGGCACACCAGCTTCCTCATGCTCAGCGCGGGGTTCTTCGTCTGCGGCTTTCATCTGGCCTTCATCACGGCGCACCTGCCGAATTTCGTTCAGAACTTCTGTACGGGCACGAGCCTGTCGCCAGAGGAGCTGCGCGGGTTGGGGCTCCGGGCGCTTGCCCTGGCGGGCTTTGCCAATATCTTCGGAACGCTCTATGCCTCCCGGCTTGGGGGACAGTTTCCCAAGCCTTATGTTCTGGCCGTGATCTACGCGCTACGGGCGGTGGTCATCCTTGGCTTCATTTCCTTTCCCGTTACCCCGACGTCGGTGCTGGTGTTCGGGTTCGTGATGGGCGGGCTCTGGCTGTCCACCGTGCCGCTGACCAGCGCGCTGGTGCTTGGCATGTTCGGACCGAGGGCCATGGGCACCCTGTTTGGCTTCGTCTTTCTCAGCCACCAGCTCGGAAGCTTCGCAGGCGCCTGGCTGGGTGGGGTCTGGTTCGACCGCTACGGGAGTTACGACATGGTCTGGTATGTGGCGATTATCCTGGGGCTTGCCTCCGCTGTCATCCATCTCATGGTCCAGGAGCGCCCGGCCTCCGTGCCGGCCTGAGCCATGTTGGGCAAGGTCCTCCTCCTGTGGCTCGCAGCGTTCCCTTTGATGGGCAGTCCCGGGCCGGCGACACTAAGCATGGCCAGTCTGGGGGCGACCTTCGGGGTCCGGACGAGCGTGCGGTACCTTGGCGGGATCATCGCCGGGACGACAGCTGTCCTCGTGATCATCGCCACAGGCGTTACGGCCGTTCTTGCCGCCGACCCGGTCGTGCTGAGCGCGCTCCAGATCGCCGCTGCGGCCTATATCGTCTATCTCGCCTGGAAGATCGGCACGGCCCGGTTCGGCGATCTCGGCGCGCAGGTCGAAGGCGGGCAGAAGATGGCGCTGGTCTCTTTTGTTGCCGGCTTCGGCCTGGCGATCGCCAATCCGAAGGCGTTTGCCGCGATCGGGGCTGTTTATTCCGGACATGTGATCTTTCCCGACAGTCCGGCCCTGGATGCGGCGGCCAAGGTGGCAGCCCTCACGCTGGTCATTGCCATCGTGAACACCGCATGGCTGGTGTTCGGTGCCAGTTTCGCCCGGTTCCTGACCAATCCCGTGATCGGAAGGCCGGTCAGTATCGTCTTCGCCCTTCTTCTGATCGCATCGGTCGGGTTGGCGATGTTCGGGGGATAGGCCTTGCGGTAAGGTTTCGCGGAGCTGGTAATTCGGGCGTGTTTTGGTAGGGTTTGTCGGCATGGGTGCCGCATTCAACAAACGCATCGCCGTCGGGCTTTCCGCCTTCCTGCTGCTCACCGCCTTCATTTCCCCCGAGCAGGCGCGGAACATGCAGCGCAGTCCCTCGACCTTCGGCACCATGCTGTGCCGCCAGTTCTGGTACCTGGAGAACAAGATCCTGGCGGAGGGCAGGGTGTGCCTGAAGTCGGATCGGGCGCGGCGGGCGTTCAAGAGGGCGAAGCCGTGTATTTCCGACGACGAGAGGATCCTGCCGCGGCGGGTGCGTGACTATCTGGCGGAACTGCGCAAGGCGGCGGCGAAGAAGGGGTGTTTCCGGTGAGGGAAAGCGGGAGAGCGGCAATGATCGACCGCAAGAAATACGACATTACCGATATGGTTCATCGCGCCAAAGGTCTTGGGGATGGGCCAGTGCTTCCGGAAGAAGTAGAGTATGCGAGAAATCTTCTGCGGGAGCGGTCGGGCGATGCCTACGGAGCGCTTTACGTTGTCGGGCTATGTGGGAAACCTGCGGACGCGCCGTTGATCGAGCGTTACCTCCATGGCAGTGAAAATGACGTTCATGTCGAGGTGGCCCTCAAAGCATTGTGCCGTTTTCTCGGCTTGATCGATCAATATCGCCCTTTGATCAGGTCATTGATCCTGGATCCGCCCGATGAGATTAGCCCCCGACGAATGACCGCCATCCATCTGGCAGAAGAATATTTTGTCGGCTTCGACGATGACGAACTCGGCTGCAAGCTGGTGCGAATTCTCTGCGACTTCGAAGACAGCTGCCGCTCGTCCGCGCGTGATGCCTTGGCAGTAATACTCGAATTTAAGTCCGATCTCGACGACCCCTATGGTCTGGATTTCGCCGATTGGGATGAAGATTCGACGCGCATCGTTGAAGCTGCCTGCCGGAAATTCAAATGCCCGAAACCCGAACTGATGAATATGCCGGGCAGGCATTAGTCGTTTGCCGTCTGGTCGAGTGCGCAATTTTAACGCTACATACCGGGCGGGATTAAAGGCATTTTGGAAACCGGCGCATGACCCGTCCTTCGTGGGAAATATCCGGCATCGGCGATCTGATCGGCGCGCTTTATGCGCTGGCCGACAGCGGGTATTGGAGCAAATCCGAGATCGGGGCCTGGGCCGACAGGATCATCGCAGCGATCGAAGCACCTCAATATTGGCTGATCGATTTGAACCTGCGGGCTTCCTCCGATGTGCCCGCCTGGGACGTGGTGACTTTCGATCACGTGGACTGGCTTGTGGCAAAATTTCCAGATGACCTCGCTGACATGACTGCGGGACTTGTCCTGTTTAAATTCGATGATGGCCGCCTGCCGGAGAAAGAGACCAGATATAAGCTCGGGGACCTCGCCGACGGAGGGTATGTAACCGGAATACAGATCGAGGATATGTGGGAGATTCCGCTGGATGACGTGCGGCTGAACCTGCTCCGGCTCCTTGGTCGGGAGGTCCTGGCCTCCGTGGATGTGGAGCGGATCTGTTCCAGCCGCAATGCTTTGCTCTCAAGCGCGCGAAAGTCATAACATCCGCCGTTCGGGTTCGGCCCGAACCTGATGCAACCGGTATTTTTGGCCAAATAGCGTTGGACTCTCCGCCTTCCGCAAGGAAAGATGGCGGTCGATCGTGATTTTTGATTTTTTTGACAAGGGCTTTTCAGTGTTTAGAGAATTCTGCTTTGCGGTTGCCGTGATGGCATCGGGAACCGCCATTTCACTTGGCATCGTCACGCAAGCAAACGCGTATACCCCCATTTGGTCCGCGACCGGTCTCTACGAACAGATCGTTGCCGCCGACTGCCGGGATTGCGAGGAGGATATCGGTATTCTCATCGCCTGCACGGGCAACGGACTACCGGCCCGGGTGACGGTCAATGCGGTGGCGGCGCCGACGGGCCAGGACGGTGCGTTTTCCCCGGTCACTTTTTCCATTGATGGCCAGACTTTTACCTACCAGGCTAAAACAGTTGAGTACGGCCTGATCGGTTTCACACCGGAGTTTATGGTCGGCGATAGCGATCCGCTGATCCAGGCGCTTCAGTCCGGGCGGGAGGCTTTCGTTGTCTTCAACGGACAGCAAAGCAGGATCGGCCTTAAGGGGTCGCGTTCCGCCCTGAATATCTTCAAGGCGCATTGCGGCTGGACGCCGCAAGGATACCAGCAGAACCTGGCGCGGGCCGGCGCGGCGAGCCCGCCCGTCCGGGACGATGTTCCGGTTATTCCAACGCCGCAGACACGGCAGCAAGCGCCGGACGCTGGGCAGCCGCAAACGGGTGTGCCGCCTTACAGCCAGACCGTGCTCGCGCCGACGCCCGCGCAGGCCGATGCGAATGGCGCTTTCTGGTTCACCGGTGATGGGTTCGGCAATGGCTCTCCCAAGTCCTTGCGGTACGGGATTCCTGAAACGGACGCCATGGCATTTTATGCCAGCTGTGAGGAAGCCGGGCCTCAGGGAACGGCTGTGGAGCTTTACACAAGCTTCGGCGATCTGCCGCCGGGAAGTTCCGTGACGATCGCGTTTACGCATGCGTTCGGCTCGTCCTCGTATAAGGGGACGACCTTCATCGAGAACGATGAATACGCGGGGTCTCGATTCACTATCCCGAAGAGCGACCCGGTCTGGAGCGCGATTGCGGCATCGCCGCAGTTCAGCGTCGGTGTCGCCGGGCAACCGGAGGCGCGCCTGAATGGGGCTTCCGGGTCCGCCGCGATCATAGAATTCTCCAAACAGTGTAACCGGTAGTCTCCCGTCGCCCCTTGCCGCGAGACCGGTAGGGTGAGGCTCCGGCAGTGGCTCGCTAGTTGATGAAATTCGAGGTTCGGGAAGTGGTTTCCTGGCATTGAGGAGAGGTCTCTCTCCTATCTTCAGCCTTTTTAAGAAGAATTTGCCGAAGCTTGTGGAGTTCCAGCGGTTTTCCGGTGGCAAAGCAACCCCGGCAAGGATACTCCTGTGGCGGGCGTGCCTTTGACGGGACGGGTGCGCCGGTGGCGCGAATGGGAACGAGGAGGGAGCTATGACACAGGCCGACATGCTTGAAGACCCGACTCCCCCCGAGGCGGAAGACCTGACCGTTCGCGACGAGGAAGGTCGCCTTAATCCGGAGTTTATCGCCGCCGTCGAAGCGGCGATCGAGGCGGAAGACGGACCGACCCTGGTCGAACTGGCTGGCGATCTGCACGAAGCCGACACCGGTGATCTGCTGGAAGCGCTCAACGAGGACGAACGCTCGGCCTATGTCCGGCTTTTGGGCGACGCCTTCGACTATACGGCGCTGACGGAAACCGACGAGGCGATCCGCCGTCAGTTGCTGGAAGCGCTGCCCAACGCTGAAATCGCCGAGGGTCTGGGCGACCTCGATTCCGACGATGCGGTCTACATCCTTGAGGACCTGGATGAGGAAGACCAGGCGGCGATCCTGGGCGAACTGCCTTATGCGGACCGGGCGCAGCTGCAGAAGTCGCTGGACTATCCGGAAGAATCCGCCGGGCGGCGGATGCAGACCGAGTTCATCGCGGTCGCCCCGTTCTGGACCGTCGGCCAGACCATTGACTATATGCGCGAGGCGCGCGACCTGCCCGACAGCTTCTACGAGATCTACGTGGTCGACCCGGCGTTCCGCTTGCTGGGGGCGGTGGCGCTCGACAAGGTGCTGCGCACCAAGCGGGACGAAAAAGTCACCTCGATCATGACCGAAACCCGTCATTGGGTGCTGGCCACGGACGACCAGGAAGAGGTCGCCCGCATGTTCGAGCGTTACAACCTGGTCTCCTGTGCCGTCGTCGACGATGCCGACCGGCTGGTCGGCGTGATGATGGTCGACGACATCGTCGACGTCATTCAGGAAGAGGCGGAAGAAGACCTGCGCGCGCTCGCCGGCGTGGGCGATGAAGAGATCTCCGACAGCGTGGTGACCATTGCCCGGTCGCGGCTGACCTGGCTCGTGGTCAATCTGGGCACCGCGGTGCTCGCCTCCGTCGTGATCGCGATGTTTGAGGATACCATTGAGGCTATGGTGGCCCTGGCGGTGCTGATGCCGATCGTCGCCTCCATGGGCGGCAATGCGGGCACACAGACCATGACGGTCGCCGTACGCGGTATTGCCACTCAGGAACTGAGCGCGCGTAACCTGTTGCGCGTGCTGAACCGCGAAGTGCTGGTGAGTTTCGTGAACGGGATCGCGCTGGCGGTATTGATCGGCTTTACCGCCTACCTTTGGTTTTCCAATGCCGGGCTCGGCATCGTGATCGGCAGCGCGATCGTCATCAACATGCTGTTTGCCGGCCTGTCCGGCCTGCTCATTCCGATCGCCCTCGACAAGATGAACGTGGATCCCGCGATCGCGTCCAGCGTGTTCGTGACCACGGTGACCGATGTGGTCGGCTTCTTCGCCTTCCTCGGCATCGCCGCCCTTTGGTTCAATCTGCCTTTATGATCCCGCATCCTAATCGTTCGCGATAGCAGCGGTAGAATTTGCCTCGCATTGGTATTTTTTACCGGGCTCTGTCGGTCTGTTAACAGTCTCTTAAGGTCTGAATCCGTGTTTGCGCGGATTTTTTTCAATCGGTGGTGGCATGGCTTTTGCTGCCTGATTCCCCGTTCGCGTGTCTTTTAATGGCTGATCCAATCCGGGGGAATTGAAATGCAAACCGATGTTGCCTACAGGACTTTGTTTGATGGCACTGGCACTGGCGCGAGAACGGCTTTCGAGTCGCCGGCACCGCCCGATTTCAGAGACAGTTTTCCCGACCGTGCCGGCCGGCATACCGAGTTTGCGGATGAAACGTTTGAGACTGCCGGTGCCGATCCCGAAACGGGGGAGCAGCCGGCGGCGGCGTCGGTGAGCGAGACGCTGTCGGAGACGGTCCTGGCGTTTCTGACGGCCATTCAGGAGATGGGAATCGAGACGATCCTGGGGACCGACGGCGACGACAAGCTGTCCGGATGGACAAGCAGTGCCATTGTCGCCGGCAACGGTGACGACGTCATCAAGGCCTGGTCCGACAGCGTGGTCGATGCGGGTGCCGGCAACGATATGGTCGATGTGTGGTCCGGTAGTGCCGTCGATGCGGGTGCAGGCGACGACACCGTCCGCGCATGGAGCGATTCTTACGTTTCCGGGGGCGAGGGGAACGACCGCATCGACATCTGGTCGAATTCGCAGGCCGACGGCGGTGCCGGGGACGATGTCATCCACGCCTGGAGCGAAACCCGGGTTTCGGGCGGAGCCGGGAATGACCGGATCGACATCTGGTCCGATTCCTATGCCGATGGCGGCGCTGGGGATGACGTGATCACTGCTCATTCCAATTCTGCTGTCAGCGGTGGCAGCGGCAACGATACTATCAATGCGCATGGCGACAGCCGTGTAGATGGCGGAAGTGGCGACGACACGATCCGGGTCGGTTCGGATTCCGTCGTGACCGGCGGGACCGGGTCCGACACCATCATAGCGTGGGGTGGTTCCGACATCAGCGGCGGCGCCGGCGACGATCAGATCAAGGTGATCGGAGAGGGCGGCACGATCCGCTTCAACGCCGGAGACGGCCACGACCGCATGGTGCTGGGGAGCGGCGGGACGATCCGGCTTGGCGCCGGTCTGAACGCCGAGGACGTTCAGGTGAAGGTCGAAGGCAATGTGGCGACCGTGATCTTCAACGGCAGCGACGACATGTTTGAAGTCCAGATGGTGCCCGACAAGCCGGTGAATGTCGTCTTCGATAGCGGGGAGGCCTTTGCCCTGGAACCTGACGATGCCTTCAAGGTGGCCTATGAAGACGCCCGGCAGAACGTGAAACAAAAGCTGAATGCCGGTGAGGTGGTCGGCTATGAGGACATGAAGCTTCTCATGATATAGCGCATTAGGGCCTATTTGCCCCGTGTCCATAAGGGGCAATAGGCCTTAAGCGGTGGCTGCGCTTTCCAGCAGGTTGTCGCGCAGGGTGGCGATCCGGAGCTGAAGGTCTCTCAGTTCGTCCAGGGAAGTCCCGGAGGCGGCGAGGATGCAGCTGGCGAAGTCGGTTGTCTCCTGTTTCAGAGCCTTGCCCTTTTCCGTCAGCCGGATGCGCACCTGCCGCTCGTCCTTGTCGTCGCGCCCACGGGCGACGAAACCCAGGCTCTCCAGCCGTTTCAGGAGCGGCGTGACCGTGTTCGACTCCAGGTGCAGCCGGGCACCGATCTCGCCAACGAGCTGGCCGTCCTGTTCCCACAGGGCGACCATGGCGAGATATTGCGGATAGGTCAGGCCGAGCTTTTGCAGCAGCGGCTTGTAGACCCGGTGCATGGCGTGGTTTGCCGAATAGAGCGAGAAACACAGGAACTGGCTGAGCGGAATATCTCCGATATCCGAGCGTTTCGAGGCGTCCGCGGCATGTGTGTCGTTCATTGGATGCGCTTTCTTGTCGATTGCCTCTAAAATAATTCGCGCACGATATAATCGCAACCGCTTGATTTTACGGATTGGTGGCTTATATAGATCGTACACGATTTAATCGTGTTCGAATTTCGAGTGCGCCTGCAAGCTTGGCATGGCGGAAAGAAGGAGACGGGAAAATGACAGTTGACGTTAAGTACACCGCCAAGGCGAAGGTCACCGGCGGACGCGATGGTACGGCGGAAACCCTCGACGGCAGCTTGGCCGTCAAGCTGGCGACGCCGAAGGAACTGGGCGGCGCCGGGGGGACGGGCAACAACCCGGAACAGCTTTTTGCCGTCGGCTATGCGGCCTGTTTCATCGGGGCGCTGAAATTCGTTGGAGGCCAGGAAAAGGTAGCCATTCCGGCGGACACCTCGATCACGTCGGAAGTCGGCATCGGGCCGCGGTCCGAAGGCGGTTTCGGCCTGACGGTTTCGCTCCACGTATCAATACCGGGTGTGGACAAGGCTCAGGCTGAGGATCTGGTCGCTAAGGCGCATCAGGTCTGCCCCTATTCCAACGCGACCCGCAACAACATCGATGTCAAGCTGACCGTGGTCTGAAGACGGTCGTTATCAGGTGACTCGGGAAGGGGCGTGCTTGATTGCATGCCCCTTTCGCTTTTAGGATTCAGGTTCCCTCACAATCACAAGGTCCGGACCTCATGACCAACATACCACCCCGACTGGATGGCATTCTGGAGACGGCCGTTTACGTGGACGATATGGAGGCCGCTCACGGGTTTTATTCAGGTGTCCTCGGCCTGACGCGGATGGTCTCCGGCGATCGTCTTTACGCCTATGACGCCGGCCCGGCTCAGACGCTGCTTGTCTTCCATCGTGGCCATACGGGTGAAGACGTTCAAACGTCGGGAGGTGTCGTTCCCGGACATGATACCACCGGTCCGTCCCACTTCGCGTTCCGTACCGGCCGTGACGCGCTGGATGACTGGCGAACGTATCTCAAGGCCACTGGCGTTGACATCATCAGCGAAGTCGACTGGCCGGCCGGTGGACACAGCCTTTACTTTCACGATCCGGACGGCAATGTTCTGGAAATCGCGGCGCCGCCGCTTTGGCCTAATTTCGGGGCGTAGTTTGTGGCAGGGCAGGGCCTTGCGGGGGCAGTATGAAATTCTTGCAGGCGGTATTGCGGGTGCTGTTCTACATCGCCGTGGGCGGTGTCATTTCAATCGCGGGAGCGGCGTTCTTCTTCATGCACTGGGAACCGGACCGGGAAAAACATCCGCTTCGCGGCATCGACGTGTCCCATCACCAGGGGGAGATCAACTGGCAGCAGGTCGCTGGCGACGACGTGGCGTTCGCTTACATCAAGGCGAGCGAAGGCGGAGACTTCAGGGACACGGCCTTTGAGACCAACTATCGGGGCGCGACCGGTGTCGGACTGCCCTGGGGCGCTTATCATTTCTTCAGCCTGTGCAAGACAGGGGCGGCGCAGGCCGCGAATTTCCTCAACGCCCTTCCGGGCGATTTGCCGATGCTGGCGCCGGTGCTCGATCTGGAGTTCAAGGGAAACTGCGCCCGAAGGCCACCTCAAAAGGATGTGGTCCGGGAGATCGCCCATTTCGTGACGCTTGTGGAACAGGCGACCGGGCAGGGGGTCATCCTCTATGTCCCCAAGCCGTTTTATGAGGTTTACATGAAAGGCGAGAGCGTGAACCGTCGAATCTGGGCGCGTTCGATCTGGCGTTCTCCCGGTTACGTCAAGAAATGGAGCCTGTGGCAATATCACATGCGCGGCAAGGTCGCAGGTATCAACGGTGACGTGGACCTGAACGTCCTGGCCAGCGATCTGCCTTTGAGCGGGTTGAAAAAATAGTTCGTAAGATCCTTATAAATTTATGGAAATTACTACCTGTTGACTTTAACGTAAAAAGCGCTGAGTGTCCTTGATCAAGCTGAGAGGACTCATGCAACGGCTCTACACGATTACACAACTCACCCAGGAATTCGAGGTGACGACGCGCACCTTGCGATTCTATGAGGCACAGGGCCTGCTCTCGCCGCAGAGGCGTGGACGTCAGCGGCTTTATACGCCGGCCGACCGGACGCGTCTCAAGCTTATCCTGCGCGGCAAGCGCCTCGGTTTCTCCCTCGCGGAAATCAGCGAAATCATCCAGATGTACGGCAAGGCGCCGGGCGAGGCCGGCCAGCTTCGGGTGATGATGCAGAAGATCGAGGCTCGCCGCGCGGAACTTATGGAAAAGCGCCAGGATATAGAACTCTCCCTGAAGGAACTCGACGATGTGGAGGAAGGGTGCCGGCAGCGCATGTCGGAACTCGATATGAATGAGGAAGACGTGATGGCCGGGGAGAAGGCATGAGACGTTCAACCGTAACCTACAAGGGTGTCGTCTATCCCCAGCATTGCGATCACATGGGCCATATGAACGTGGCCTGGTACGTTTCAAAGTTCGACGAGGCCACCTGGAACTTCTTTGCCATGCTCGGGCTGACGCCGTCGTTCCTGAGGCAATCCGGCCGCGGTATGGCGGCAGTCGAACAGCAGCTTTCCTACAAGAGCGAGATGATGCCTGGCGACCTCATCGAGGTGCGCAGCCGGCTCATCGAACTTAAGACGAAGGCCGTGCGCTTTGCCCATGACATGTTCAATGGGGAGACTGGAACGCTCACCGCCTCGACCGAGCTGACGGCGGTGCATCTGGACACCCAGTTGCGTAAGGCTGCTGCCTTTGCACCCGAAATCGCTGCCTGCGCCGAAGCGGCGTTCGCAAGCGGCGGGGAAGGAGCGGTTCAATGAGACTGGAACCGAGAGACCCGGAATGGGAAACGCGAGTCAGGACAAGCTTTTCCCGGCAGCCGTTTATGTCTTTTCTCGGCGCTGAACTCACCCATGTGTCGCCGGGCGCGGTGGATATCGAACTGGCCTTCAAGCTGGAACTGACCCAGCAGCATGGGTTTTTCCATGCCGGCAGCACGTCGACCATTGCCGACAGCGCGGCTGGTTATGCCGCATTGTCGCTCTTTCCGGCCGGGACCGGTGTGCTGACCACGGAGTTCAAGGTCAATCTGCTCAATCCCGCGCGCCAGCAAAAGCTCGTGGCGCGGGGACGGGTTCTGAAGCCCGGAAAGACGCTGACCATCTGCCGGGCTGATGTCTACGGGCTGGGTGATACCGAGCAGGCGCATGTGGCGACCGGGCTCTTCTCCATGATTTGCCTGCAGGGCATGGAAGATTAGAGGCAACAATGAGCGAAATCCGGATCCGGCCGCTGGAGGCACGGGACAGACCAGAATGGGATAGGCTGTGGCAGGACTATCTGGCCTTCTACGAACAGGAGCTTGCACCGGAGGTGACCGAGACGCTGTTCCAGCGCCTGCTCGGCGAAGGCCGGCATTTCGGCATGGTTGCGGAGCAGGACGGCCGGCTCGTCGGGCTGGTCCACGCGTTGCCCCATGACAGCACCTGGGCGATTGAGCCGACCTGTTACCTGGAAGACCTTTTCGTCGATGGCGCCTGCAGGGGGAGTGGGGCCGGTCGCAAACTGATCGAGGCGGTTTACGCCGCGGCCGACAGGCTCGGCTGCTCGAAGGTCTACTGGCACACCCATGACGACAATATCCGCGCGCGGCAGCTTTACGACCGTATCGGGCATCTTACCAATTTCGTCAAATACGTCCGCTGAGCGGACCCGACCAAACGTTCTCGGGAGGAACGACACATGATCCGCAACGACTTTCCGTCCTTCAACTTCAACCTCGGTGAAACCGCTGACATGCTGCGCGACAGCGTGCGCTCCTATTCCCAGGACCGGATCGCGCCGCTTGCCGACCGCATCGACCGGGAGGACTGGTTCCCGAAGGAACTGTGGCCGGAAATGGGGGAACTCGGCTTGCACGGCATCACCGTGGAGGAGGAATGGGGCGGTTCCGGTCTTGGTTATCTGGAACACTGCATCGCCATGGAAGAGGTCAGCCGGGCATCCGCCTCCATCGGTCTCAGCTACGGGGCGCACTCCAATCTGTGCGTCAACCAGATGCGTCGCTGGGGCAATGACGACCAGAAGAAGCGCTATCTGGGCAAGTTGATTACCGGTGAACATCTGGGCGCGCTTGCCATGTCCGAACCGGGAGCGGGCTCCGACGTCGTTTCCATGAAGCTCAAGGCAGAGAAGAAGGGCGACCGGTACGTTCTCAACGGCTCGAAGATGTGGATCACCAACGGCCCGCAGGCCGATACGCTGATCATCTACGCCAAGACCGATCTGGATGCAGGTCCGAAGGGCATCACGGCTTTCCTGGTGGAGAAAGGCTTCAAGGGCTTCTCCGTCGCCCAGAAGCTCGACAAGTTGGGCATGCGCGGTTCGGAAACCGGCGAACTGGTGTTCCAGGACTGCGAGGTGCCGGAGGAAAACGTGCTCGGCCAGGTGGGCAAGGGCGTCAATGTGCTCATGTCCGGGCTCGATTACGAGCGCACGGTGCTGGCCGCGGGCTCCATCGGCATCATGCAGGCAGCCATGGACGTGGTGATCCCCTACGTGCACGAACGCCAGCAGTTCGGCCAGCCGATCGGCACCTTCCAGCTCGTTCAGGGCAAGGTGGCGGACATGTATGTCACCATGAACGCGACAAAGGCCTACGTCTATGCGGTTGCCCAGGCCTGTGACCGGGGCGAGACCACCCGCGAGGACGCCGCCGGCGCGATCCTCTACGCGGCTGAAAACGCCACCAAGATCGCCCTTGATGCGATCCAGCTCCTTGGCGGTAATGGCTACATCAACGAATACCCGACCGGTCGCCTGCTGCGCGACGCCAAGCTCTATGAAATCGGCGCCGGCACCAGCGAAATCCGCCGCATGCTGATTGGCAGGGAAATCTTCAACAAGACGGGGTGAGGGTTTTCGATCTTTTTCATGGCCCGATGCTCTAATCGGGGTGTTCTGTCCTGATTAACGGCTGTGTAATTTTTCACGCATAGGTTGCCTTTCCGGTTAGGGGAGGCGACCTGTGGAACGCGTTTTACGGTATTTTTTATCTCTTTTGGTCGGCCTGATCGGCGTTGTTGCCGGCGGCCTTCTCATCTGGATGGCGATTGCCAACTCCATTCTGATCTGGGGTGTCTACCAATACGCCACGGCGGAGTCCGGACTGATCCATGAACTGAGAGTGGCCGAGGAAAAACTGAAAGGGGTCAAGCTCGACCTCGATAAGTTGATCCAACCCGCGCTTCTGGCGCTGCTTGCGTTATGCGCAGGGACATTTCTGCTGGTGATTGGCGGCAGGAGCTTTATTCGGCGCTTGATGGCAGGACTGCCGAAAGAGGATGAAGGCCGCGCCGAGACGGCCGTCGGCCGCTGGGGGCATGTCGCCATTTATCTTTTCGGCATTCTGATTGCGGGAAAGGGGCTGGTGTTCGGTATTCTATATGTGCCCACCAATGTTCCCTTGACCTTTACCAGCGTGCCCGGGAAAGCAACGGCAGAAAAACAATGGTCGGTTCCATCCGAACGCGAAGGCGCAAGGCCCTCCTACTATGCCGTGCTTCGCTACACCACGGCCGATGGTCGGACCTACAGCAAGGAAATGCAGGTCGATTCGATCGTCGCAGTGGAATTGAAGCAGGATCCTGAAATCCGGATTGCCTATGTTCCCAATGACCCGCAGAACATGACCATTGCACGCTGGGTGCGGAGTCCGCTCGGATACCTCTGGTTTTTCCTGTGGCGCATCCTGTTCGTGGTCGTCGGTGTTCGCGGAATAGCGAGAGAACTCAGGCCACCTGACGATGGTCTGGATGTTAAGGCCCGGCCGTCGCCCCTTTCGAGGGTCGCTTCGCCGCCAGGCAGCCTTTCAGGTCGTGCGGCAGGCAGTTCGACAGGCCTTCGGCGCACACAGTTCGGTCGTCGTAGCTGACGTTCCGACCGGAAAGCGTTACGGCGTTCGACAGGCGATGCATTCTGGCGAATCGTTTTCAGCTTACGCGGCTATGTGATTTTGCATTCCTCCGGTCACGGGACGCCGTATCGCTTGACACTCCGGATGCTTTGGCAATCTTCTGAAGGAGGCGACAGGAGGATTGCCCATGACCGGCGAAACCGATCTCGACCACCTTATTTCCCAGATGCGGCCGATGCTCGATCCGGAGCCATACGTGTTCTGCACTTTCGCGGAGAAGACGGTGGCGGAGCTGGCGGCCTGTGAGCCGGTGGGGCTGTTCGCCGAAACCGAGGGCATGAGTGCGATCCTGCCGGTGGAAAAGGCCCGAGAACTCGGGCTTGCGGAGGCGGAATGGTTCCGCCGGATCACGCTGACGGTGCATTCCAGCCTGGAGGCGGTCGGCCTGACCGCTGCGGTTTCGACGGCGCTTGCCCGCGCGGGTATCCCGGCGAATGTCGTAGCCGCCTTTTTCCATGACCATGTGTTCGTGCCGGCGCCGCAGGCGGAGGAAGCCTTGAGACTTTTGACCTGTCTTTCCGAAGAAGGCGCCGGCGAACCTGGGCAAAATTGACATTTGGCGTCTCTCATTTAACGAAGTCCGAATAACTTCATGCCATAGTTAAAAGTTGCAGGCAGGTTGTGGTAACCGGTCCTCGGATCGGAAGTGGGCTCCATTTCATGCATTTGGATATGTTTACGCTTTTCTTCTTGCTGGGAACGTTGATGTTCCTGGTCGGAACGGCGCTGCTGATCGTGTGGTGGCCGAGCCGAACCGAACAGGGTCTGCTCTATTGGGCCATCAGTTTCTTCGTTCGTGTTCCCGCTCTGCCGCTCATGATGGCGCGCGGGCAGATCGCCGACAGGCTGTCGATCGAGCTTGGGCCCGGATTGCTGCTTGCCGGTCTCGGGCTCGGTTGGGTCGGAACCCGGATGATCGCCGGGCGCAAGGTGAGCATCCCGATTGCGGCCGCGCCGATGGCGATCTGGTTTCTCGCCTGCCAGATGCCGGTTGTTTACGCCGAGACCGGCCACCGGATTTTGGTCTTTTCCACGCTGACTGGCCTTTACAGCTTTGCGATTGCCTTCGAATTCTGGCGCGATGCGGTCCTGTCGGGACACCGGCTGAAAAAGGGGCTGGCCGCCTTGTTTGTCGTCAACGGGACCGCTCATGCGGTGCGCGCCGTCTATGGGCTTGTCATCAATTTTGAGGAAGGTCTTTTTGAACGGCATGACGTCATGGCTGTATCCGTGTTCGTGCCGCTGGTGCTGGTCGTGATCGGCACCCTGATTGCCATGGCCATGTACCGGGAAGAGCACCTGGACACGCTGCGGTACGACGCTTCCCACGATCCGCTGACCAATGTTCTCAACCGTCGCGCCTTTTTCTCCCGCGCCGAGGGCATTTTGCGCGAGGGTCGGCAGGACGGGGTGACCGTTGCACTCCTGATGCTTGATCTCGACCACTTCAAGACGGTCAACGATTCCCATGGCCATCTGGCAGGCGATCAGGTGTTGAAGCAGGTCTGTGCCCGGGTGACGGGCATGATCCGCCGGACCGACCTGTTCGGGCGCCTGGGCGGAGAGGAATTCGCCGCTCTTCTCAAGGTCGTTGCACCGGACGACGCGATGATGGTTGCCGAGAAGATCCGCAAGGCCGTGCGATCCATGGCGATATCGACCGATCAAGGTGATCTGTCCGTCACTGTCAGCATCGGCGTGGCGGAAGACGTCGGCGAGGGGCATGGTTTCAGAGAGATGATGCGGAGGGCGGATTCAGCGCTCTATGCGGCAAAGCTTGGCGGTCGCGACAGTGTCTGCGGTTGCTCCGAAGATCAGGCGCATGCGGCGGGCGGAGGAATCGGGTTGGTGCCGGCCGCCGAAAGGGTATCTTCGCCCGAAAAGTAGGCGCTCGCGTCGGTACTGCTTTCAGTGGCACCGCAGCCCATCATTTCGGGCATGGCGGTTGCAATTTCAATCCGGCAGTCCCATTCCTAAGAGGAGTTGAGCAGGGGAAGCGCCATGCGTGCCAAACGTCGCCTGGCTGCCGTGATGTGTGCCGATGTCGCCCATTACGCGCGGTTGATGGAAGTGGATGAGGACGGGACGCTGGACCGGCTGAAATCCTACCGGGAAATCATGTCGCACCTGGCGGAAAGGCACAACGGGCGGATCGTCAACACCTGGGGCGATGCGGTCATCATCGAGTTTTCCAGCGTGGTGGAGGCCGTGCAGTGCGGGGTTGAGATCCAGACGGAGTTGTTGCTGCGCAACGCGGACCTGCCGGATGCGCGCAAGATGGAATTCCGGATCGGGTTGAACATGGGCGACCTGATGGTGGAAGGCGACGATATCTACGGCGATGGCGTTAATGTCGCAGCCCGGCTGCAGGAATTGGCGCCGCGGGGTGGTATCCTGTTGTCCCAGTCCGTCTATGACCAGGTGCACAGCAAACTGGCCCTTGGCTTTGAACCGCTGGGGCCGCAGCGCGTCAAGAATGTCAGCGAACCGGTGGCAACCTATGCCGTTCGTCTCGGCGGGCGGAACGCACCGGCTGAGCAAGTGGCGCAGGCGCATCACAGGGATCGCGTTGGCGATGCCGGACCGGTACATGCAGGCGGTCCGGCCGGAGACCGGGATGCGGCCGCTCTCGCCAACGGGTTCGAGCAGGCGCGCGCCTGGCTCAGGCGTCAGCCGCGGATGGTCCGCAGGTGCGTCTTCATGATCGGTTTTTTCTTCGTGCTCAACCTGCTGACAACCGGGCTGTCGCCGCTTTGGTTCGTCTGGCCTTCCCTGCCGTTTTTCGTGGCCATGATGTGGCGTCTTTTCCTGGGGAAGGGCGACCGAAAATTCCGTGACGGATCGCATCAAGCCGATTGATCCTTGCCAAAAACCCCTTATGTTTCGGTTCTGATAACTCTTTCAGGATATGCCTCGGCTGAGGATTTGCGAGCCGCGCCCGGTTCGCATACACATTGAGACACCGAACGTCCGGCGCCTGAGCCGGCAAAACGCCAACGGAGCCCATCCCGCGCATGAAAAACTATTCGACAATGGTGCCCGCCCGTCTCGATGACGAGGAAGAGGAAAAGGCAAAGAGCCAACCGTCCATCCAGGTCGACAAGCATCTGTTCGAGGCCCGCACCGTTCTGATCACGGGTCCGGTCAACCAGGAGATGGCCCGGGACATCTGCGCACGCCTTCTGGCGCTTGCCCAGGTTTCCAACGATCCGATCACCGTGATCGTGTCGTCTCCCGGCGGCCATGTGGAATCCGGCGACATGATCCATGACACCATCAAGTTCATTTCGCCGGAAGTGCGCATTCTCGGCATGGGCTGGGTGGCGAGCGCCGGCGCGCTGATCTATGTGTCGGTTCCGCAAGACAAACGCTTCTGCACGCCGAACACCCGGTTCCTGTTGCACCAACCGTCCGGAGGTGCCGGCGGCATGGCGACCGACATTGAGATCCAGGCACGCGAAATCATCAAGATGCGCGACCGCCTCAACAAGATCTTCTCAGATGCCACCGGACAGCCGTTGGAACGCATCGAAAAGGATACGGACCGAGACTACTGGATGAGCCCGGAAGAGGGCATCACGTACGGTCTGGTCGGCAAGGTCGTGACTTCGGTCAGCGAAATCAGCTGATCCATAACCGTCAATCGAAAAAAGGAAAAGCGCCGGCGGAAAACCTGCCGGCGCTTTTTCGTTGTGGATGCTGCGGATCAGGCCGGGATGCCGATCGAGGCCCGAGACGCAGACCCCGTTTGCAATTCCGGGGTATTCACGACGTGAGGGCGAATATGCTCCATTACGACCCGCATCTGGGCTTCGTTGCTGACCGAGGAACGGTCGCCGCCCAGTGCGTTAACGACATGGTCGACAAACCGGTCGTATCGGTTGTCGTCGAGACGAAGCGGTTGCAGCACCGTGCCGATGGGCATGCCGTCGTAGAAGGGGGCGCCTCCGAACAAAAACACCAGGAACTCGCAAAGCTCGTCAGAGTGCCTCAGGATGCGGCCATCCTGAGACGGTCTGAACGCGCCGTCCTGATACAGTTTGTTTTCGAGCGTTTTCATGGCTTCCTGGAAAGCCGGACGTCCGCCGAGTTTCAGATACAAGGTCATTCCTTTGCCCTCAATTGCATCGTTGATCCGATGGGAGCAAAATGCATCAGGCGTGTACCGATGCCTGTGACTTCGGTCACGGAATGCGCCTTTGGGCCTCGCGACTTGTCGCAAGGTGAAAAACCGCAAGAAATTCAAAGGGGCTGGTGAAGAACTGATAATGCTACGGGGTGTGCCGATCGGAGCTCAGGCCTTTTCCCCGGCTTCGAACAGCCAGTCCCGGCACCTCTGTTCCGGATCTGCCGCCTTCAGAACATCGGTAATCACGCAGATGCTGTCGGCGCCGGCGGCATAGACGCCGGATGCCTGTTCCAGACGTATTCCGCCAATGGCGACCAGAGGGCAGGCGATCCGGGTTTTCCACTCCCTGATCCGATCCAGTCCCTGTGGGGCGTGATCGACCATTTTCCCACGCGGCTCGTAGATCGGTCCGAGTGCAACGTAATCGGGGGCGAGCGTAAGTGCCCGGTCCAACTCGGCTGGGGTATGCGTCGAAATGCCGATGCGGATCCCGGCGGCTTTCAGGGCGGAAATGTCGGCAGTGTCGAGGTCTTCCTGTCCGAGATGGACCCAGTCTGCCCCGGCATCGATGGCGTGTTGCCAATAGTCGTTGATCACCAGAATGCAGTCGTTCGCGCCTGCGATCTTCAATGCGTTCCGAATCGCCTTTTCCGTTTCAGGAAGGCTTTTGTCCTTGATCCTGAGTTGGGCGAAGGTCAGGCCGACGGGACACAGGCGTGTGAGCCAGGCGGGATCGTCCACGATCAGGTAGAAGGGAGGCAGCATCTTGGGTGTCATTCGGATTCGGGCAGGTGAGTCCCGAACCTATCCCAAATGCCTGATCAGGGAAACGTGCATGGCCGTTGATGTCCTGAATCTGCTATTGTGAGTTCAGATTCTAACCCAAGGGCACTTTTCAGGTTGAAACAATCCGTTCAGTCGGACGGCCCTTTGCGAAAATCGGACGGAGCCCCATATAGGAGGTGTTCGCGACCCTGAACGGGCGGGACCGTCTTAATCTTGAAGGAACTGGGCCCATGGTCCTTGAAGCGCCGCTGCTTGCCGCGAACGTCGTTCAATGGCTCTATTCGGAAGCCATCGGGCGGCAGGACAGTCTGGAACTGGTGGAGGAACTGGCTTTGCATTTGCGCGAAGGCGGGCTCCCGGTCGACCGGATTACAACCGCGATCATGCTGCTGCACCCGAATGTGCGGGCCGAGGCGGCTGTGTGGGAAAGCAGCGGAACGCGCGAGTTGCGCCGTTACCTTGAGTCCGAAGAACACGACGAGCGTTATCACAACAGCCCGCTGAAGGCCGTCTTTACCGAAAGCCGGCCGGTTCGCTGCCGGATCGCGGCGGAGCCGGAACCGGATGAATTCACCGTCATTCCGGACCTCAGGGTCGACGGGTACACGGATTACATCGCTCTGCCCATGCCGTTTTCGGACGGATCGACCAAGGCTGTGACCTTCGCGACCAAGGCGCCGTCCGGTTTTTCGGGCGCGCAGATCGGCGTGCTGGAATCGATCATCCGGCCGCTGGGAATCGTATGCGAACTCGCAACCTTGAAGCGGACGGCGGAAACGCTGCTCGACACCTATGTGGGCGTTCGTGCCGGCGGCAAGGTGCTCAACGGCACGGTCAAGCGCGGCGATGGCGAGTGGATTTCAGCGGTTGTGAGTTTCGCGGACCTGCGCGGCTTCACCCGCATTTCGAATACGCTGCCGGCAGACAAGCTGATCAAGTTCCTGAACCAGTATTTCGGCGCCATGACGGTGGCGGTGGAAGCCCACGGCGGCGAGGTGCTCAAATACATCGGCGACGAGGTCATGGCGATCTTCCCCTATTCCAACGCGGACGAGGCGGAGGACGCGGCGAAGCGCGCGTTGCTTGCAGCCCGGCAGACGATCCGGAGCATTGAGGAAATCAACCAGGCCAACATCTGCCTGGAGACGCCGGACCTGAGTGTCGGCATCGCACTTCACGCCGGCGACGTCTTCTTCGGTAATGTCGGCAGCGAGACCCGGCTCGATTTCACAGTGATCGGACCGGTGGTCAACATGGCCGCCCGGATTGCGGAACTCGCCAAGGACCTGGACCTGGAAATCCTGGTTTCCGAGGACATTGCCGACATCATGGATTGTCGGTGCGGTCTGTTCGGGGAATATCAGGTGAAGGGGTTCGACGAGCCGGTGCGTGTGTACTCGTCAGCGTCCGCGCTGAGAGAGAGTGCCAGCTTGTGCCCGGAAAGCACTGCCATGCGCGCTCTGGAGGCAAACTGACGGCGCAGCAGGACGATCAGGACCGCCAGCGTCATCACGGCGAAGGCGGCCGGGCCGCCGAACCAGCCCATGAAGCCGATGGAAAAGAAAAAGGCCCGCTGGCCGCTGTTGAAATGGCGGCCGGCGAGAACATTGAGTTCAGCCGCGGTCCCGGCGAGCTTGCGAATCGCCTCCGTTTCCGACGAGCCCGCCTCCGGCACAGCTCCCAGCACGATGCTTGAATAGTTGAAAAGCCGATAAGCCCAGCCGAACTTGAAGAAGCCGTAGGCGAAAATCAGCATCAGTCCGAGAACCTTGACCTCCCACAGAGCCCGGCTGCTTTCGACCGGCAGGGACAGGTCCGTTGCCACCTGAAGAATGACGTCGGTGGAGTTCAGTAGCGCGAAACCGCCGCCGACGGCAATCAGTGAGGTGGAGGCGAAAAAAGCAGTGCCCTGCTGCAGGCCTGATGTGATCGCCGTATCCATGATGCGAACCGGCCGTCGGGTCATGGACATCATCCACGCGCGGCGGTAGTTGTCCATGGCATGGGACAGGGTCTTGTGACGCAAGGGGCTGATGTCGATCAGCAGATTGAATCCGAACCAGGCGAAGAGGAACCAGCCGGCGGCGATCAGATCGGTAAGCGATAGCACGTTCATCATGGCCGGCCTCTTTGATTCATTCCGGTTCTGTTTCGGACTGTTTCCGGGTCCGCAAGGGGCGTCTCCCCCGTGTTTAGCGCAGCTTTTTTTCTCTGGCTACAGCCACTTAAGATTTTGAATTAAAAGATAAAAAGTTAGCTCGGTGTGGAATGCATTCCTGATGCCTGTTTTTTGCACTTGCGAAGTCGTTAGGGATCCCTTAACTCCACGCCGCAATAAGGCCACATTTCGCCACGGGGCACCTCCCGCTTCCGCGGCAATGGGCAGAAAAGGTCTAAAGGGTTTTCATGGACGAAAACGTGCAAAAGTCCTGCTGGGGCGTCACTGTCTGGACAGTACTCGCTCTGGGAGGCGCGCTGGCATTGTTCATGCTTTTTCAGGATCCGGATACCGCTCAACAGGCGGTCGCTGTCGTGAACTGACAAGCAACCAGTATACGAAACGGGCGCGGATTTCCGCGCCCTTTTTGTTTGCGGAACTCCCTTGACCGGACAAAGTCCGCTCCATCCCACGACCTGTGCAAAAGATCCGTCGACCCGTCCGGATGCTTGACCTTGGGCGGTTTGCTGATACCTCATCGGGGTATGACCCTGCATCTGGTAAAATTGTGTGTTGGCGCGGACAGCGTGGAAAGCCTGCAGGCGTGGCTTGATTTCCGCATGGATCAAAAGCGCCAGGCCGGAGAGCCACTCGAGCAGACCCACACCACACGCATGGTGCCCACCCGCAGGGACGAACTCCTGGACGGCGGTTCCCTCTATTGGGTGATCAAGGGCCGGATCCAGGTGCGCCAGCATCTCGTCGATATCCGTCCGTTTACCGACAAGTCCGGGGTCAAGCGTTGCGACCTTGTGCTCGAACCGCGGCTGATCCTGACGCAGTATCAGCCGAAGCGACCGTTCCAGGGGTGGCGCTACCTTAAGCCGGAAGACGCACCTGCCGACATCCGCTCCGCCGCCGAAGCGGCAGCCATGCCGGAGGATATGCGTCGGGATCTTTCGGAGCTTTGCCTGATCTGATCAGGTTCCGGATGGCTTGATATCCATGTGCCGGAGGATATTCGCAAGAGGCGGCAAATCGTTGCCTTTGCTGCGTGGGCGCTTCTTGTTGATCATCGCAAGATGTGAATAGCCATGGACGAGAGACCAGATCAGGAGCTCGATTTCCTCCGGATCGTCGCCCGGGCCGGCGAAAGGCGCGGAGATCTCGCTCAAAACCGCGTAGGCCCGCGACGAGGCGGCCTTGAACTCCGGATCGTCGCCGTTCAGTTCCAGTCCTGAAAACATGAACAGGAACAGTTCCCGATGGGCCTTGGCGAAGGCGAGATATCCCTCGCAGATTGCCGCCAGCCTGGCGCGGGGGGTGTCAGGCGCGTCCGCAATGCTTGTTTCCATGGACCGGGCGAAAAGGTTGAAGGCCCGTGCCACGATTGCTGTCGACAAGCCTTTTAGATTCTTGAAGTGATAGGTCGGTGCAGCATGGGAAACACCTGCACGCGCCGCACATGCTCTCAGGGAGAGCCCGTCGGCGCCCTTTTCCCGCAACAAGGTAATTCCGACCTCGATGAGGCTGTCCCGAAGTGTGCCGTCGCGCTTGCGTGGCGGTATCGCTTTGTCGGTCATGCGCGGACCTTGCATACTTAACTTGACAGCGTCAAGTTTCTCGATAACTTTACAGTGTCAAGTTTGGTGGCGAAGGAGACCTGAATGGCCCGGAACATCCGTTTGAACCGTGTCGGCAGATGGGGCGCAGCCGTCGCCTGCGTGGCGATTGCTCTGTTGTCCTATCGTTTCGCGCTATTCGGTGTTCAGGAGTCGATGGCCTATATGGCGCATCACCTGGAAACCGGCCGGGTTCTGTTCTACGCCCACATCGCGCTTGCCCCGGTGGCTTTGGCAATCGTGCCGTTTCAGCTCTCGTCAAGACTGCGGCGGAAGCTGCCGGCTGTGCACCGCTGGGTCGGGCGTCTTTATGTGTTCGTCATTTTCCTGTCAGGGATCGCCGGTTTCAGGATCGCGTTCAACACGGCAGCCGGGCCTGTGGCCGCAAGCGGCTTCGCCCTGCTTGGGGTGATCTGGCTTGGGGTGACGACCATGGGTCTTGTCCACGGAATCCGGCGCAATTTTGTACAGCACCGGGCCTGGATGCTCCGATCTGTCGCATTGACCTTCGCAGCGGTGACCCTGCGCCTTTACCTAGGTGCCGTCATGTCCATGGGGCTGCCCTTCGAGATTTTCTATCCGGCAATCGCCTGGCTCTGCTGGGTCCCGAACGCCGTTGTCATGGAACTTTACCTGCGCCGGCGCGGAACTTTTGACCGGAAGCGAATGGCAGCCGCATGAACGGATGAATGCCGGTTGAAATCTCAAAGGACTTGCCATTAGAGGCGGAGGCCCCCAAGTTTCGAAGGACAGATTCCAATGTCTGCTGGAGAAATGCATGGCCGAACGGCCTCCCGTCAAAAGCGAATTCAAAACGCCCGAGGCCGCAAGCCGGTCTTCCGCCGCCGATGTTCAGGCGTTTCTGGACAAGGCGGCGGATATGGCTGTGCCGCCAGGGGCGCGCGGGAGGCTGGTGTTCGGCCTCGACGCGACCATGAGCCGCCAGCCAACCTGGGACCAGGCCTGTCAGATTCAGGCGGATATGTTCAAGGAAGCGGGAAAGATCTCCGGTTTGGAGATCAAGCTGGTCTATTTCCGCGGCTTCGGCGAATGCCGCGCGTCGCGCTGGTTTTCCGGCAGCGACGACTTGGCGAAAGCCATGTCGCGAATCGATTGCAGGGGCGGGCACACGCAGATCCGCAAAGTGCTGTCCGCAGCCCTGGCAGCGGCGAAGGACGACAAGATCGCCGGCCTCGTCTACGTGGGCGACTGCATGGAGGAGAACGTCGACGATCTGTGCGCCCGTGCCGGAGAGCTCGGTCTTCTGGGTGTGCCGATCTTTGTGTTTCAGGAAGGCCGGGATCCGGTCGCCGAGCGGGCGTTCCGGGAGATTGCCCGGCTGACCCGCGGTGCCTTTTGTTCTTTCGATGCGGGGTCCGCGCGCCAGCTTGCGGACCTTCTCAAGGCCGTTGCCGCCTATGCCGCCGGCGGCCATGGCGCGCTGAAAAAGCTCGAGGCATCCGGAGGGCAGGGTGCCCGGCTTCTGCTTGATCAATTGAAATAGGCCGAATGTTCTATCTTCTTCTGGGAATCCTGCTGCTGATCATGCTGCTATACGCAGCCCAGCATTTCGTTCAGGCCAATCCGGCCGATCTGGCGCGGACCCTCAGACAGGGGGCGGGCATCGCCCTTTTGGCGGTTGCCGCGATTTTTGCCGTTGGGGGAAGGTTCGCCTTTGCCGTGCCCCTGGCAGGTGTCGGGCTGTCGCTGCTCGGCTGGAAGCGTCTGGGCGGAGTGTTCGGCGGAGGAAGCGGGCAGGCGACCCCGGGGCAGACATCCCGGGTGCGGACGGCCATGGTCGAGATGGAACTGGACCATGACAGCGGTGATATGACCGGAACCGTGCTTGCCGGGCGGTTCACCGGCGCATCGCTGGCTGACCTCGGCGACGCAGATCTGAAGGCTCTTTGGGAAGAGACCGCGACGGATGCGCAGAGCCGGGCCTTAGTCGAAGCTTATCTCGACCGCCGGCTTGCCGGCTGGCGTGAACACTTCGAGGCGGATGGAGCAGAGCGGCAAGGCAGCCCTGCGAGCGCGGGCGCCATGACAGATGAGGAGGCCTACCAGATCCTGGGGCTTTCGCCCGGCGCCGGGGACGCGGAAATCCGAGCGGCGCACCGACGGTTGATGCAGAGACTGCATCCCGACCATGGCGGAAGCACTTTCCTGGCGGCGAAACTCAACGAGGCTAAAGACACTCTTCTCAGAAGACATTGACGACATCCGTTACGCGATTACTGGTAGATGGCATAGCAGGCGAATTTCGCCCGTTTCAGGGTCTTGCAGGCGCTTAAGGCTGCGGTTTTCGTTTTGAAGCCGACGAAGCGCGCGCGGTAGAGGGTCTGGCCGTTGGCCTTGACCGGTTCGGTGTAGGGTACACGGCGGTGAAGTTTGGCCCCGGCCGCGGTCGATGCCCGTTTCAGCATTTCCACTGCATCGCTTTCCGTTTCGGTCGCGGCGATCTGGACCTGCCACCCCGGTTCCTGGTCCTTGGTGTCGCTGGTGGCCACCGTGACCGTCGTCTTTTCCGGGCGCGCGGGTGCTTCGGGCGGTATCGGCGGGAGACCGGCAGCCTCGAAGGCATTCGTCATGCGCGCCTTGACCACCTTCGGCGGGACAGGGATTGCTCCGGTAACAAGAATCGGGGCTTCGCGTTCCGCCTTGCTTGGCGGAGCGGCCAGGGCAAGCAGGTTAGACGGTGCTTTCGTCGCGGGTCCCGGTTTCCGGAACGGCTTGGGTACCTCGTCCAGCTTGGCGGCGACGAAGGTCGGCGTGCGTCCGGCGGATGCGATGATCTTGTCGGTCACCGGCCCCTTGCTGGCACGCGGCAGATAGTTGTTGATCAGCTTCACCATCTGGGCATTGCGGGAGCGGCCGGTCCTGCCGCCCATGACCACCGCGACGATGTGGCGGCCTTTTCGCTTGACGGAGGTGACCAGATTGAAACCGGACGCGCGTATGTAACCGGTCTTGATGCCGTCAACGCCCTTCACCCGGCCGAGCAGGCGGTTGTGGTTGCCGTAGCGGCGTCCACGATAAGTGTAAACCCGGGTCTTGAAGTAACCGTAGTATTGGGGGAACCGCTCCTGAATGGCACGGCCGAGCGTCGCCATGTCCCGGGCGGTCGTGTATTGCTTGGAATTCGGCAGGCCGTGCGGATTGCGGAAAACAGTCCGCTTCATGCCCAGTTGATGGGCGGTGCGGGTCATGCGCGCGGCGAATTTGGTTTCCGAACCGGCGATGTTCTCGGCAATGGTGGTGGCAACGTCGTTGGCCGACTTGGTTACCAGCGCCAGGATCGCATCCTTGACCTTGATCGTTGATCCCGGCTTCAGGCCGAGCTTCGAAGGCGGGCGGCCGGAGGCGTATTTGGAGACCTTGAACTTCGAGTTGAGCGAAAGGCGCCCGGCTTCCAGTTCCTCGAAGACCAGGTAAAGGGTCATGATCTTGGTGAGGGAAGCGGGGTAGCGGCGCGCATCGGCGGAAGACGAATAGAGCGTCTTTCCGGTCTTTGCGTCGACGACGATCCCCGCATATTTAGAGTTTGCCGACGCCGGCAGGGGAGCGGACAGAACGACTGCCGCCGCGATGCCGAACTTTACGAACAAACCCAGATTTCGTGCACTGCGATACAAACGCATACCAAACACCGACAGTTCCCATTCTGGGTCACGCACTTCCGTCATGGCTCCAAACCTAACCAGTCCGGTAGCCGGCGACAATCAAGCGGTTTCCCATATTCTTTGCGATTCATTTGATGGAAACGCAGTTACGAATGAGTAAATATAAATGCGAGAAAGCCGAAAAAATTTTAGATTAAAATTAGTATTAACAGCTTCTTAATTTCTTCTAATTTGCCATTAAGGAGTAAGGCAATGTATTTATAGAATTATATTAATTATATTTTTCGGAATAATAAGTATTAATATTCGTATTTGGAATTATTCCCGAATCTTCGTTGTTGTTTTAAAGTTTAGAGTTTTCGGATTCTTTATTGTCTGCCAACTTGCTTGCGTGGAGCTTGCCGCGACCTACCTTGCGCTCTGGCTTGATATCGACGATGCAGTGAGGGTGCTTCGGGGTTTTACGTATTCCAGGTTGATGCTGCAGCGCAAAAAAATCTTGACAAAATTTGTGCGGCGCATAATATCGTGTCGCAGGGTAACCAGTCGCCTTTAGAGGTGGCGCGAAGGGGGCGACGCTCGAAAGCGCAGTGGCTCCAGGATCAAGGGTTGGAAGAATGATGAACAATTTCGACGAAGTGCAGAAGCTGGGCAAGGACAACATGGATATGGCCATGGAGTCGCTCAACACCATGTCCAAGGCCATGCAGGCCATTGCCGCCGAGATGGCTGACTACCAGAAGAAGTCCTTCGAAGAAGGCTCTGCAGCGGTCGAGAAGGTTGTTTCCTGCAAGTCCCTCGACAAGGCTTTCGAAGCACAGAGCGATTATTTCAAGACGGCCTATGAGGGCTTCGTCGGCGAAATGACTAAGCTCGGTGAAATGTACACCGACCTGTCCAAGGAAGCCTACAAGCCTTACGAAGGCATGCTCGGCAAGATGGGCAAATAATCCAGGCTCTGGGCAGTCTGCGGTTATGCGCATCTGAGCCGGATCCCGGGTCTTCCCCGGGACACGTGTGGGTACAAGAGAATTTGAACCCGGTTCGAAAGAGCCGGGTTTTTTGCGTTCTCGTTTTCTCGTGAAATGCTCGGATTTCGCGCAAACGTCCGGTTTCGGGCGGTCGAGATGGCCCTGTGGCCTATGAAAGCCAGGAATTGGCCTCTATCCCCAACCTTCGGCTTTCCATCCTTTTTCGACGGTTCTTGTCGTGTGACACCGTCTTTGCTTCTGATCTTTTAAAAGTTTTTTCCTATCCTACATACCTGTTGAAGGGCGGTGCCGGTTCAGGCCGACAATAAACCGCAGCCTCCCGATCAAATCGGCCATTGCGCAGGCGCGACTTGCGCGGCAGGATTGGTTGGAAAAATGAGCGAACCGGGAATGGACACGGGCGGCACGGGAAACCGGGCGGCTTCAGGGCCAAACAGGATTGAAGGCCTTTACTCCGGGTTTGCTGCTGATAGACTCGGTAGGTCATCGTTTGAAGGGCAGTAGACTGAAGTATGGCAGGCGGGGCTGACTTTGAAGATGGTGACGGCGACGCCGGAACTGTTGTTGTCACCAGGACCAGAACGAATACCAAGCGCCCGAACCTTTATCGGGTGCTGCTGCTGAACGACGATTACACCCCCATGGAATTCGTGATTCACGTGGTGGAGAATTTCTTCCAGAAGAACCGGGAAGAGGCCACGCGCATCATGCTCCATGTTCACCATCACGGCGTCGGGGAATGCGGGATCTTTTCCTACGAAGTCGCGGAGACAAAAGTGACGCAGGTCATGGATTTTGCCCGGAAACACCAGCATCCATTGCAGTGCGTCATGGAGAAAAAGTGAAGGATATCACACGTGCCGTCATTCTCTCGTAGTCTCGAAAAAGCGCTCCATCAGGCATTGGCTTTCGCCAACGAGCGCCAGCAGGAATACGCGACGCTCGAGCATCTGTTGCTTGCGCTCCTGGACGACCAGGACGCGGCCGCGGTCATGCGGGCCTGTAATGTGGATCTGGATGTGATCCGGCGGAATCTGCTCGACTATATCGAGACGGAGCTGGACAACCTGGTGACCGACAGCGACGAGGACTCAAAGCCGACCGCTGGTTTCCAGCGGGTGATCCAGCGCGCGGTGATCCATGTCCAGTCTTCCGGCCGGGAAGAGGTGACCGGGGCCAATGTGCTGGTGGCCATCTTTGCCGAGCGTGAAAGCCATGCGGCCTATTTCCTGCAGGATCAGGACATGACCCGCTACGATGCGGTCAATTACATTTCCCACGGCATCGCCAAGCGGCCAGGCATGGCCGAGGCCCGCCCCGTCGAAGGCGCGGAAGAAGAAGAGGAAGCCCTGTCGGGCAATCCCAGCGAGAAGACGCCGAAGGCCAAGACCGATGCGCTTGAAGCCTATTGCGTCAACCTCAACGACAAGGCGGAGAAGGGCAAGATCGATCCGCTGATCGGCCGTGACGACGAGATTTCCCGCACCATCCAGATCCTGTGCCGGCGGTCCAAGAACAATCCGCTGTTCGTGGGCGATCCAGGCGTGGGCAAGACTGCGATCGCCGAGGGCCTGGCGCGACGGATCGTCAACGAAGACGTGCCGGACGTGTTGAAGGACGCCACCATCTTTGCGCTCGACATGGGCGCGTTGCTGGCCGGTACCCGCTATCGGGGCGATTTCGAGGAGCGCCTGAAGCAGGTGGTCAAGGAGATCGAGGACTATCCGGGCGCGGTGATGTTCATCGACGAGATCCATACGGTGATCGGTGCCGGCGCGACCTCGGGCGGGGCGATGGATGCCTCGAACCTGTTGAAGCCGGCGCTGGCCTCCGGCGCAATCCGCTGCGTCGGTTCGACCACCTACAAGGAATACCGGCAGTTCTTCGAAAAGGACCGGGCGCTGGTGCGCCGGTTCCAGAAGATCGACGTGAACGAGCCGACGATCCCGGACGCCATCGATATCCTGAAGGGCCTGAAGCCCTATTTCGAGGATTTCCACAAGGTCCGCTACACCAATGACGCCATCAAGGCGGCGGTGGAGCTGTCGGCGAAATATATTTCCGACAGGAAGCTGCCGGACAAGGCGATCGACGTGCTCGACGAGACCGGGGCGTCGCAGATGCTGGTTCCCGAATCCCGCCGGCGCAAGACGGTCGGCGTCAAGGATATCGAGAACACCATTGCCACAATGGCGCGGATCCCGCCGAAGTCGGTGTCCAAGGACGACGCGGAAGTGCTGTCCAACCTGGGGCCGGACCTGAAGCGGGTCGTCTATGGACAGGACGATGCGATCGAGACACTTGCCTCGGCGATCAAGCTGGCTCGGGCCGGCCTGCGCGAGCCGGACAAGCCGATCGGCAGCTACCTGTTCTCCGGCCCGACCGGCGTCGGCAAGACGGAAGTGGCGCGCCAGTTGGCATCCTCGCTTGGTGTGGAACTGATCCGCTTCGACATGTCGGAATACATGGAGCGGCATACGGTGTCGCGCCTGATCGGCGCCCCTCCGGGCTATGTCGGCTTCGACCAGGGCGGTCTTCTGACCGACGGTGTCGACCAGCATCCGCATTGCGTGCTGCTGCTCGACGAGATCGAGAAGGCCCATCCGGACCTGTTCAACATCCTGTTGCAGGTGATGGACCATGGCAAACTGACCGATCACAACGGCAAGCAGGTCGATTTCCGCAATGTCATCCTGATCATGACCACCAATGCCGGGGCCTCCGATATGGCCAAGGCGCCGGTGGGCTTCAACCGGGTGAAGCGGGAAGGCGACGACGCGGAAGCGATCAACAAGCTGTTCACGCCGGAATTCCGCAACCGCCTCGACGCGGTCATTCCCTTCGGCAACCTGCCGATGGAAGTGGTCTACAAGGTGGTCGAGAAGTTCGTCATGCAGCTCGAAGTTCAGCTCGCAGATCGCGGCGTGACCTTCGAACTCACCGAAGGCGCGGTCAAGTGGCTCGCCGACAAGGGGTACGACAGTCAGATGGGCGCGCGCCCACTTGGCCGGATCATCCAGGAACACATCAAGCGGCCTCTGGCCGACGAGGTGCTGTTCGGCAAGCTCAAGAAGGGCGGCATGGTCAAGGTCTCCGTCTCCGAGGATAAGGCCGGGCTGCTTCTGGAATCGATCGAGGAGCGGGCGACGCCGCCGTCGAAGCCGAAAGCCGCTGCCGCATCCAAGCCGAAGCCGAAGCGTCGTAAGAAACCGGCAGCCAAGGCCTCTTCGTCCAAAACGTCGAAGCCGGAAAGCGGCAAAGGCGGCGGCGCCAAGAAGAGCCTGGTACCCAAAGTGCCGCTGGCCGACTGAGGCCCATATCCGAAACAAGACAAAAGGCCGGGATGCGGACTGCGTCCCGGCCTTTTTATTGAACGAAGCGTGCGGAAAAGTCGGGAGGAAAGCGCATGATCGATCAAACGACCCTGATGACCTATCTGGCCATTCTGCTCGGTTTTGTTTTGATTCCAGGACCGGCGGTTCTGCTGACGCTTGCCCGCGCTTCGGGCTCGGGAACCCAGGCCGGACTGGCAACGGCACTCGGCATTGCGGCGGGGGATCTTGTCCACACCGCATTCACGGTGCTGGGCCTGTCGGCGATGATCCTGACCTCCGCCACGCTATTCAGCGTGATTAAGTATCTCGGCGCCGCTTATCTGGTTTATATCGGCATCAAGGCCTTCCGAGACCGGACGCCGGTGCGTGTCCGTACCGGTGACGGCGGGGTCTCTCCCCTGCAGGCGTTCCGACAGGCGGTTCTGGCGGAGGTTTTGAACCCGAAATCCGCCATGTTCTTCCTGGCCTTCCTGCCGCAATTCGTTCGGCCGGAAAACGGTTCGGTCGCGCTGCAACTGTCCGTGCTCGGTGTACTGTTCGTCGCCATGGGGCTTTTGAGCACCCTGACTGTTGCCGTCTTCGCCGGCGGTATTGGCCGCTTGCTCCGCCGCAGCGAAACGGTCATGCGCTGGCAGGGCAAGGTGATCGGCACCATCTACTGCGCCCTCGGCCTGCGCCTGGCGCTTCAGGAGCGGTGAGATTGAAGAAGGTTTTCTCCTGGGTGCTGGCGAAGATGGCGCGGCCGGTGCATCCCGGATCCCCGAATTGACAAATTGTCGCGATCCGTTTTTATAAGGAAACCTTCCTAATCCCCGTTTCCAGATCCTGCTTTCCTGATCCGGTAGTGATGGCTTCCAGTAACGAAATCGATCCGACCGGCGAATCCGGTTCCATTCTTCCTTCCCGCGTCTGGGCCCTGCGCGGCGCGCGTGCGGCGATGTCCATTCCGGCGCTGATTCTTTCCGCGGCCTTTGTCGGTTATGCGGGCCTGGCGCGTGAGACCGGTTTGTCCCTGACAGAGACGCTGGCGATGACCGGCCTGATCTGGGCGCTGCCGTCGATCGTGGTGCTGACCGGTGCGCTCAATTCCGGGATGGGCCTTGTTCCTGCAGCGATCGCAGTCGCGCTCGCCTCCGTGCGTCTGATGCCCATGACCATGGCACTGATGCCGATGCTCAAGGTGGAGGGGAAGACGAAGCGCTGGCAGCTTCTGATCGCCTCTCATTTCGTGGCCGTGACCGCCTGGGTCTATGCCATGCGCAACCTGCCGGACATGCCACGCGAGGCCCGATTGCCGTTTTTCCTCGGCTTCGGCTTTGCGATCACCAGTTTCGTCTTCAGCGTGACCGGGATCGCCTATTTGCTGGTGGAGCGTCTGCCGCCGATTCTGGCAGGCAGCCTGCTTTTGCTGACGCCGGTCTATTTCCTGTGTTCGCTCTGGGGCGCCTCGCGACTCATGGCCGACAAACTGGCCCTGGCGACCGGTCTGGCGCTCGGGCCGGTATTTTTCGTCTACGTGCCCGGGCTCGACCTGCTTTGGACCGGCCTTGTCGGCGGCACGGCGGCCTATCTGATCCACCGCGTCATGCGCAGGAGGCTGTCATGAACGAGGTTGCCTGGTGGTGGCCCTATGTGATGATCGTGGTGGCCGGCTGGATCGCTACGGACATGTGGCGCTGGCTCGGCGTGTTCGCGGGCGGACGCCTGCGCGAGGACAGCGAGCTCTTCATCTGGGTGCGTTGTGTGGCCACCGCCCTGGTCGCAGGAGTCATCTCCAAGCTGATCCTGTTTCCCAACGGTATTCTGGCCGAAACCCCCATGTGGCTGCGCCTCGTGGCGGCGGGTGCCGGCTTTGCGGCCTTTCTGGCCGTTCGTCAGATGGTGATCGTCGGCGTACTCGTCGGGGTGGCGGTGCTGATCTGCGGCTGGCTGCTGCTCGGCGGGGTGTCGGGGTAGGGGCGCGCAAAGCCTTTTCTGACTATCGACCGTTATCGCGGCCGCAGCGAAGCGGAGGGCCGTGGATTCGCGACCTGTCTCGGATGTTCGGGGCAGGCCGGTATCGTGCACGAGACCAGTCTTCCTAGTCTATCTCTTGCCACCATAAATCTCCCCCAGTGCCCCGGCAATCTCGGCCATCGCCTCACGCAGATCGGGAGGGGAGAGAACTTCCGCTTCCGCTCCGAAGCGCAACAGGTCGACACAGGTCTGGCGGATGGAGCCGATAGGCAGGGTGACGGTGATCCAGCCGGTCTCATCCGGCGCATCGTCGAAATCCGCATGGGCGCAGACGTAGGGTGGCAGGAAGGCCTCGAACATCTTTCGTCCCCAAGGGGACAGGCGCAGGGTGGCAAGGTTCGGGTGGAGTTCGGCTTCAAGGCGGCGGGTGTTCTCGTGCCAATAGGCGGCAAGATCGAAATCCGCCGGGCGTTCGAAATGCGTATCGCTCAGGGAGAATTCCAGGATCCGGGAAATGCGGTAGGTGCGCGGGCTGCCGTCAACGGCGCCCGCCAGATACCAGGAGCCGCTTTTCAGGACGATGCCGAGTGGAGCCACGCGCCGCCGTTTTTCTTCCTTCCAGGTCCGGTAGTGGATGTCGATGAAGCGCTGGTCCCAGACGGCTTTCGCCACCTCCTGCAGATGCGTCGGCTGTTCGGCTTCGGTAAACCAGGCCGGGGCGTCGAGGAAAAACCGGTTCTGCATCTGCTCCGCGCTTTTGCGCAGACCTTCGGGGAGGGCGGTCAGCAGCTTGGTTTTTGCGCCCGCCATGACCGCGCCGAGTCCAAGATCGGCAGCCGGCCCCGGAAGGCCGGTGAGGAACAGAGCGTCGGCTTCTTGCGCCGACAGGCCGTTCAGACGGGTGCGGTAACCGCCCAGCAGCCGGTAGCCGCCCTCCGATCCCCGTTCGCTGTAGACCGGGATGCCGGCCTCGCTCAGGGAATCGATGTCCCGGTAGATCGTGCGTTCGGAGACTTCGAATTCGTCGGCAAGCATTCCGGCTGTGACCCGGCCTTTCGCCTGCAGGGTGAGGAGGATGGAAAGAAGGCGGCTGGCTCGCATGAAAAAACTATAATCCAACCTGACAAAAATTGACAGGTATGTCGCCGTAGGTTGCGTCAGGCGCCGGTTCATGCGCCCTAAACCTGGAGAAAAGGACATCATGCAGGACAAGATCACCTTCTATTATGCACCGCAGACCCGCGCACGCAGTGTCATGGTTCTTCTGGACGAACTGAACGCGCCGCACGATCTGCACATCCTGAACATGAAGGCAGGCGAGCAGAGGCAGCCGGAATTTCTAGATATCAATCCGCTCGGCAAGGTGCCGACCATCCGCCACGGCGAGGCCGTCGTGACGGAGCAAGTCGCGATTCACATCTATCTCGGCGATCTCTTTGCCGAAGCGGGGCTGACACCGGCGATTGACGATCCGCTGCGCGGACCTTATCTGCGCTGGCTGGTCTATTACGCGGCCTGCTTCGAGCCGGCGGTCGTCGACCGTTTCATGAAGCGTGACCCCGCGCCGGAAACGCAGTCGCCCTATGGCACCGATGACCAGGTGATGGACATGCTTCGGGCCCAACTCGCGAAGGGGCCTTACATGCTCGGCGACAGGTTCACGGTGGCGGATGTCTTGTGGGGAACGGCCCTCTACTGGACGCTGCAATTCGGCATTGTTCCGGACTATCCGGAATTCAAGGACTATGCCGCCCGCATGAGCGAGCGGCCCGCCTTCAAACGCGCAGCGGAAAAGGATGCGGCGATCGCGGCCGAGCATGAGGCCGAGGTGGCTGGGAAAGGGTGAGGTTTGAATCCAAGTTCGGAGTAGGCTCCCCCCTCCCATGGGGACGAGGGGTAGGGTGAGGGGATATAGCCTCAGTAAAATACCGAGAGTATGCCCTCCTCACCCGGAGCTTCGTTCCGACCCCTCCCAATGGGAGAGGTAATTCTGCGCGTGGCTGATGTTCGTCACTTGAACCCGATCTCAGAGGTGATGCCGATTTAACCCAGCACCGCCCGGATTTTTTCCGCATTGGCGGCAAGCACATCGTTGTCGGCCATTTCGCCGGTGTGGGCGCGCAGTTTGACGCCGTCGAAACGGGGGATCACGTGGACGTGGGTGTGGAACACCACCTGGCCGCCGGCGGGTTCGGAGAACTGCTGGATGGTGGTGCCGTCCGCATCGAAGGCCTTGACCACGGCGGCGGCCATCTTCTTCACCGTCGCCATGACGGCGAACAGGTCGTCCTCGGCGATGTCGAAGATATTGCGCGAGGGGGCCTTCGGGACGACCAGGACATGACCGTCGCCGCGGGGCATGATGTCCATGATCACCAGGGTCTTGGCATCCTCGTAGATCTTGTGGCTCGGCAGCTCGCCACGCAGGATTTTCGCAAAAACATTCTGGTCGTCGTAGGCAGGTGCAGACATTTCCGTCCCCCAAATAGAAATCGTTGAAGCGGAGACTAGCGACTGGGACGGTCCTGCTGCAAGGGGCAATTGCCGTTGGTTGAGGGTGCTCAAGTGGTGCTTCAAGGAAAGCTCGCAAATCGAGTCAACGCGGTCTTCAGAAACCGATTCAAGTTCGGGGTCCGCCAGTTCACGTGTCGATTCAGGTGTTGGTGAAAAGCCGATTCAAAAGAATCGGTTGGGCGTATCCGTTGAAGCGGTGATTTATTCGTGGTCCGCTTCATCCCGTTTCTTGGGCCGCATTGTGGCTTTGTGTTTGGGATCTAATAACACTCGATGAAATGGGTGATGGCGCTCAGTCGGGTTGCGATGACTTCCGGAGGGAACCGCTCTCCCCGAGGGGCTGTTTTAGGGCTGATACCGTTCTGGGCAAGGAACAGTTTGGCCATCGATCCGCGCACCGCGAAGTTCACGTTCTGGGGGATGTCGCCGATCGCATCAGCGACCCGTTGGGCGTCCAGTTTGGCAACCACGACGCCAACGACCTGCCCCTGGGCGTTCATGGCCGGGCCGCCGGAATTGCCCGGCTGAACGGGCGCGGAAATCTGCATCCGGGTGCTGTCGCCGTGAAGGCCCTTCATGGAGGTGACCGATCCCCGGGTGACGTTCAGTCCGCCCAACAGGCCCGACAGCGGATAGCCTGCGACCGTGACGTCCGAATTGAGCGGTGCGGGGTTTGCGGCAAACGTGGCGAATTCTTCATCCCGGAGGGCGGGAACATTCAGCAGCGCCAGGTCGAAGGTCTCGTCCGTCGCCGTCAGGGCCGCGTCATGACCGTCGACCGTCAGGCGGCTGCAATCGCCGCCGACATGATTGTTGGTCAGCAGGTCGCCGTTTGCGGACACGGCGAAGCCGGTTCCTGAGGAAGACGCTTCAGGATCTGTCCTCTTCCCGGGGGCGGGGCTATTTTTCGGCGGAAGTGAATCGCTTCCCTCATCGGCGAAGGGATTGGATGGTGAAGAAGGAGTATCTGGGGTCCTCCTTCTTGCGTCTCCTTCGCCCATTATGATCCGCATCGCGATGATCCCGTCATCCAGATCGCCTCCATACGGATAGGGGTCGGGGGCGGGCTCGCCGGGTGTGATGCTCCCGGTTACAGCGGCGAAGAGGGCGGCATCCTTTTCGTCGGCCGTCACCGAAATCGTTGCCCACGAGCCCTGTACATAGTCAGAGCGCAGATATGTGATCCAGCCAGTCGTAGCCTTGATTGTGGTTACCCAGAGTTTTCCCTTTCGAATGGTTTGAGGTTTTTCCTTAGATACGGCTCCGGCCAAAAATTCTTGGTGGGTGATGTTAGGCGAATCCGTGATTTTCTTGAAAAGCTGATAGCTGAGGGAGGAGTTTTTATCGCGGAAAGCTATGGTTCTATCCTGTTCTTTCCCTATCGTTCCATAGGGCATCAGAATGGACATCCCCATATGTGGGACCGGGTAATAGACCAGTTGGCTTTCATCCATCTTGACCAGTGTTGCCAGCCCGAGCGTGTAGGCCTGGAACAGGGGGATGCGAGGAGGGTATTTCGGGTTTTTCTTCGCGTAACGCGCAAGCGCGGCCTCGCTATCCCGGTCCCATGTGCCATCGATCGTGCCGCTAAAGTATCCCAGCAGAGTGAGGCCCAGCTGTAGGTATTTGCGGTCGGCTTTCGAAAAGCGAAGCGGATAGAAGGGTTTGCGCAGATCTTCCGGCGACGGCATGACAAAGTCAGCGTCAGGCTCGCGGGCTCCTTCGTCGCGACGCGCCACTCTGTTTTTCTTCGGGGCCGGATTGCTTTCGTCTTCCACAGAGGGCGTCCGCATCTGCGGATGCCGTGCCGGATTTTTCGCGTTCTTCTTTTTGTCCAAGACGAAAGTCGCCGTTTTTTCAACGCCATCGCGCACATACCCCTCCGGGAGGTATATGTTCGGCGCTTTTCCTTTCGTGATGCTCCAGGCTACGGCCGTAAGAAGACCTTTATCCCGTTCCTGTGCGGTCAACACGATGGAAGACCATTGTCCGGCGACATAGTCGGAGCGGATATAGACATTCCGACCATTGGCGAGTTTGAAGGATGAAATCCGGAGATTGTTTCTCCGGATGACCCGAGGTTTTGTTGTGATGTTTTTATCTGCTAATGCCTGCTGATGGAATTGAGAGACGAAACCGGAGTTCGTTCTGTAGAAAAAATATCTTATACTTGATTTTTTACTTTTGAGGCTAAAGAAATCATCCTCTCTTTCATCTCTTTCTATCCCGATGAATGGAATTAGAAGGGACATCTTCATGAATGACAAATAAAATACTTCTAATCTCTGTTCGGCGAATCTGTTTCCCGTTTTCATTGCAAGGGCGAACACTTCGAATATCGGAATGGTGTCGTTGTGTCCGTGCCGGACCGCATAGAGTTTGAGGGCCTGCTGGCTGCCGCGTCCCCACAAGCCGTCAATAGGCGACTTGTACAGCCCTTCCATCGCAAGGCCGGTCTGCAGAAACTTCTTTTCCAGTGTCGTGAGCCGGTCGGGGTCGAATTCCTCGTAAAGCCCGGCCGCTTTCAGTTCGCTTACCTCATAGGCGAATGCTGGGCGGAAAAGGCAGAGCAAAATAACGGGCAGGAGCAAGAGCAGACGCATGGGCGGACCTGGAATTCATCGGGCTGGGTCTACTCTATTGTTATGGCGTCGCTTTTGCCAAGATTCGTGTGCCGGTTTTGTTCCGGCGAAATGCAACTTTTCCGCCGGGAAGGTAAACGCGCGGAGGGCGGGCCGTCCCTTAATCTCCCTTGCGGAACGGCCCGTGTTCGGTCAGGGCCTCGTTCTCCCGTTCCACGGCTTCGCGCTCGTGTTCCAGGTAGTCGGCGACCGCATCGCGCAGGCCCGGGTGGACGATCCAATGGGCGGAGCGGGTGGTGACAGGGAGGTAGCCGCGGGCGAGCTTGTGAGCACCTTGTGCCCCGGCCTCGACCCGCTTCAGGCCGGTTTGGATGGCGAAGTCGATGGCCTGATAGTAGCAGAGTTCGAAATGCAGGAACGGGTGATGTTCCGTGCAGCCCCAGTTGCGGCCGAACAGGGTGTCGGAGCCGATGAGGTTCAGTGCGCCGGCAATATAGCGGCCCTCGCGCTTGGCCATGACCAAAAGGATGCGTTCCGCCAACCGCTCGCTCACGAGGGAAAAGAACTTCCGGTTCAGGTAGGGGCGGCCCCATTTGCGTGCGCCGGTGTCCTGATAGAAGTGGAAGAAAGCGTCCCAATGGGCCTCGGTCAGGTCGGCGCCGGTGACCCATTCGATCTCGATCCCGGCGCTGACTGCCTCGCGCCGTTCTTTCTTGATCGCCTTGCGCTTGCGGGAGGCGAGGTCGGTCAGGAAGTCGTCGAAATGTTCATAGTCGCGGTTCTCCCAGTGAAACTGCTGGTCGGTGCGCTGCAGGTAGCCCATGTCGCCGAGGGCGTCCCATTCGCGCTCGGTCAGAAAGGTGATGTGGGTGGACGAGGCGCCGCTGCGCTCGCAGATCTGGACGAGGCCCGAGGCAAGCGCCTGCATGCCGGTCTCCCAGTCGATCCGGGGCGAGACGAACAGCCGCCTGCCGGTTGCAGGCGTGAAGGGGACGGAGATCTGGAGTTTGGGATAATACTCTCCGCCTGCCCGGTAAAAGGCGTCCGCCCAGCCATGGTCGAAGACATATTCGCCCTGGGAATGGGACTTCAGATAGGCGGGAACCGCGCCCCAGATGTCTCCTGTCGCGGACTGGAGAAGCAGGTGGCGGGGCAGCCATCCGGTGTCGCCGGTGGCGCAGCCGGTCTCTTCGAGGCTCGAGAGAAACTCGTGTGAAATGAAGGGGTTGAAGGACGTCTCTTCAGAAACTGATTCTTGCCGTTCAGACAGTGATTCAAGGAGCTGATAATCCGATTCAAAGGCAGGGTCACGCGTAAGGCGTCCACCAGGCCCAAGCAGCCAGCCCGGATTGGCGACGCTGTTCCAGTCGTCCGCCGAGACGTCTTCCATGCCGGAGAGGATCCGCAGTGTCGCGGCCTGTTCGTCCGCGTGTTCCTGTTCGGACATGACCTCAACCCTGCTCGATGGGAATGCTCATGCCCTTTAGTGTAGGATCTCGATGCTGCACTGCAAGGGATTTTACCTATTCAATGTTATACAATCTCCGTCGGCACGTCCTAACCCGCGTCCGGGTCGAAGCCCTCGAAGACGATCTGGTCGGCGTAACGGGCCGCCCGGTCGCGTTGGTCCCGGGTGCGCACGGTCCAGGTCATGACGGGCAGGCCCAGTACCTTTCGGCAAAAAAACGGGGCGGTGCCGGGCAGGCTGCGGATGCCGTAGGAGATGAAATGGGGGCGGGTTCTGGGCAGATGCAGCATGTTGCTCAGGATGAAGCGTTCCATCCGCGTCATGCGCCGATACTCACCCTCCGGTCGCATGGCTTCGGAGACGATGCCGCGCAGGACGTGAGGTCTGTGTGCCTTCGCTATGGAGAGCATGTCCGGGTCGAAGGACTTCACGGCGGCAGGCCCCTTGTAGGCTGCGACCTGATCGACAACATTACGGACGAACTCCGCCTGGGCGCCCGGGCGCATCAGGGATTTGATCTCGATAACGAGTGGTACCTTGCCGTTCACAAGGGCGAACAGATCCTGCAGCAGCCAGAGCCGGTCGCCGCCTTCCTTCATGGCGATGCCGGTGAGGGACGCGGTCGGCCGCTCGATCACCCGTCCGGTCGCTTCCGTCAGCCGGTCGAGAGTGTCATCGTGAAAGACCAGCGGGTCGCCGTCCGCCGTTTCCTGAACATCGACCTCGATGGCGAAAGTCCTGTCGACCGCGGCCGAAATCGCCGTCGGCGTGTTCTCGATGATGCCTGCGTCCGAATTGTGAAAGCCCCGATGCGCGATCGGGCGTGCCATCATCTGGCCAACGTCCGTCATGATCTAGGCGATTTCGAAGACGGCTTCGATTTCCACCGCCGCGCCGAAGGGGAGGGATGCGGCGCTGACGGCGGAGCGGGCGTGGCGGCCCTTGTCGCCCATCGCCTGGACCAGGAAGTCCGACGCGCCGTTTATGACCTGCGGCTGCTGGGTGAAATCCGCGGTGGAATTGACGAAACCGACGATCTTCACCAGCCGTGCGACTTTCTCCAGATCACCGGTGGCCGCCTTCGCCTGGGCCAGCAGGTTGATGGCGCAGAGTTTCGCCGCCGCCTTGCCTTCGCCAACGGAAAGGTCGTCGCCCAGCTTGCCCACATGCTCCAGGCCATCTGACCCCATGGGAAGCTGGCCGGAAATGAAGAGCTGATTTCCCGAGACAACATACGGCACATAATTGGCGGCCGGCGCAGCGGGGGAGGGCAGTTCCACACCGAGTTCGGCAAGGCGGGCTTCTGTGGTTTCAGACATGCGGACAGGACTCCTTGAGGGAATGGGCAGGATCGGACACGTGGCGTTTTTCTGGAACAAATACCTGCCGCTCGCAAGGGCAAATCACCGGACGGGGTCCTGCCGGGTGTCGTGAGGCTGAAACCAAAAGGTTGAAGGGGTGCTTGCGCGAATTTACCAGGAAAAGGAATTTGTAGCGGGAACAGTCTAGCGAAGCGGTCTGTAAGCGCATAATGTTCGAGGCTGGTATTCAGGGCAGGTGTGTAACCTGGCGGATGTGCAAGGGGAGATAGAGATGCAGCGCGTGACAGGATTTGTCCTGGCGAGAAGCGCGGTCTTGTGTGTGGCTGGCCTCGTCTCTCTTGTTCCGGTCGGGCAGGCGTTCGCTGCCGGACTGGTGCCCCACCGGGCAATCTACGACATGGAGCTGGACAGGGCGGAAGACGGCACGGGGATTTCCGCGCTCAACGGTCGTATGGTTTATGAATTCAGTGGCAGCGCCTGCGAAGGCTACAGCGTGTCCTTTCGGTTCGTGACCGAGTTTCAGGATGTATCCGGAGGGTCCCAGGTGACGGACCTGCGCTCCTCGACCTATGAAAATCCGAAGGACGCATCTTTCCAGTTCTTCAGCCAGACCTACGTTGACCAGAAGCTGGTGGAAAAGACCCGGGGGACGGCGCGGCAGGACGAGGACACAAAGACCGTCGAGCTTCAGGAGCCCGGAGAGCGGGCGCTGACGATTTCCGGAAAAACTCTCTATCCGACCGAGCATCTGAGCAAGGTCATCGAGGCCGCGCGTGCGGGCAAGAGCTTCCTTGGCGCCGATGTCTATGATGGTTCGGAAACGGGCGACAAGGTCTATGCCACGACCGCCGTGATAGGCGCGCCGATCACGGAGGATGTGCCGCTGAGCGACGAACCGGAGGCTGCCATCTCCCGCATCAAACAGGCCGAGGCCTGGCCGGTCACCATCGCTTATTTCGATCCGGCGCAGGAGCAGAATGGCGAGCAAACGCCGGTCTATCAGATGACGTTCCTGCTCTATGACAACGGTATCAGCCGGCAGCTCAAGATGGATTACGGCCAGTTCAGCCTCCGCGGCAAGCTGCGTCAGCTCGAGCTGCACGAGGAAACCGGCTGCACCAATTAGGCGTGTGCCTCAGCTCTTGTCGCGCTTGGGCGGGCGAGCTGCATGCACGAGGCCGAGTTCGACGCTGTCCCGGCCGAATTTTTCGCGGAGCGTGTCCATGGCGATTTCCGCCTTCTTCCGACGTCCCGCGCCCTCGTCGAGCAGGTCCTGAGGGTCGGCCTGGCGCGGGTCGGAGAACTCGCTGACGCCGATGCCGATCAGGCGGAACCGGCGGCCGTCGGTTTCCTTTTTCAGTAGATCCTCGCCGGCCCGGTAGATCCGGTCGGCCAGTTGGGTCGGATCGGATAGTTGGCGCGCCCGGGTGATGGTCCTGAAATCTTCCGTCTTCAGTTTCAGCGAGACTGTGCGTCCGGCAAGATCCGCTTTCTTCAGTCTGCGGGAGACCTTTTCGGACAGGTCGCGCAGGATCGGCCGCAGGGTATCGATTTTCGCGATGTCGGTGTTGAAAGTCGTTTCCGCACTGACGCTTTTTGCCCCGCGATGGGGCGTTACCTTGCGGTCGTCCTCCCCCTGACAGAGCCGGGCAAGGCGCAGGCCCATGGCACCGTAGCGGCGGGCGAGGTCCGTGGGCTCCATGAGCTGGAGCTGGCCGATGGTCTTGATCCCTTCCGAGGCGAGTTTCTGCTGGAACACCTTGCCCACACCCCAGATCATGCTGACCGGCTTCTCCGCCAGGAAGGCCTTCGCCTCCGCCCGGCCGACGACGGAGAACCCGCGTGGTTTTTCCAGGTCCGAGGAAAGTTTGGCGAGGAACTTGTTCGGCGCCAGACCGACGGAGGCGGTGATGCCGATCTCCTCCTCAAGGGCGCGGACAAAGGCTGCGAGCGTTTCCGCGGCACTCGCATGGTGCAGACGTTCTGTACCGGTCAGGTCCAGAAAGGCTTCATCGATGGATATCGGCTCGACCAGCGGCGTGAGCGCGCGCATGCGTTCGCGAATTTCCCGGCCGACGGCTTCGTATTTGCGCATGTTCGGCTTGATGACCACCGCGTCCGGGCAGGCTTCCATCGCCTTGAACATGGGCATGGCGGAACGCACACCGTAGATTCGGGCGATGTAGCAGCAGGTGGAGACCACGCCCCGCTGACCGCCGCCGACGATCACCGGAAGGTCACGCAGCTCCGGATTGTCGCGTTTTTCCACGGCGGCATAAAAGGCGTCGCAGTCGATATGGGCGATGGTCAGCGTGTCGAGTTCCGGGTGGGCAATAAGGCGCGGGCTGCCGCACTGGGGACAGCGGTTGCGAGTGACCGCGGGCCGCGCACCGCAATCCCGGCAAAGCGCACGCAACGGCGCCGCCCGTCTGGCCGTTTCGGGTGGTGTCGGTCCTTCGACCATTCCTTCGTGCCCGCTGGTTGTCTCTTACTCCGCGGCCAGAATACCGCCGATGAAGTCTCTTGTCCGGCTCCAATCGCCGGTCAGCAGATCAATATGGTCCGAAGGCTTCAGCGCGGCTCGGAAACCCTCGTCTGCGACGAACTGGATCTGTACTGCCGAAGGCAGGCTGGCGTTGACGGAAGCGTGGTTCACCGGGCTGTCATCGATGAAGATCAGCGGCGAAGGCCGGCCTGCGGCCAGGGCTGCGACCGCGCCTCCCTTGGGGCCGGAATTGGTCAGAACCGGGTAGGGAATGCCGAAGCCCTGCAGAAGCTTTTCCCGCACGGGTTTGTTGTGGGCGCCCGGCAGGTTGGTCAGGAGCAATATGTCCCAGTCCGAATGGAGCTCCTCGAGCGCCTTGTCGGCACCCTCGACCATGCGCTGACGGTGGCTTTCCTCGTCGAAAAACGCATCGACGAGCTGGCGGACGGCTTCCTGGCTGATCGGCGTGTCCGATCCGATCGGCGCGATGTTGCCGGTGAACCTGTATCCGCCGGACAGGAAGGTCAGCTCCTTTGCGCCGAGAAACTCGGTGAAATGGTCGGCCATGTGCAGGATGACTTCGTCCACATCGCAAACGATCAATGGACGGTTCGAACTGGGTAGCGCGTTGATTTGACCAAGAACATGGGCGGAGGGAGGCGTCGGTTCAGCCATAATCGGACGGGTCCCCGACGAGAGCGAAGCGGGCCGCGGCGATCATGGTCGGGCGCAGGCCGGTGTTTTCGCAATAGGTGAGCAGCAAGGCTTCGTCCGCCATATAGAACTCAAGAACGCCCGCGAGGAAGCCAGGTTCCTCGGCGGCATCGCGAATCGATTCCGGTCCGATACCGGAAACCGCCAGAAATCTGCCGACCAGTTCCGGGTCCCGGCTCAGTTGAAGCAGGGCCTCTACGGCAATTTCCTGAGCGGATTCAAAGGTCATCTGTTTGCCGCGTTCGCCGAGCATCGTGTTTTTTTGCCTTTCTGAAACGATTCCACGTTAATAGAGACCCTAATGCGAAGCGACGACGCATTCCAGCTGCCAGGGGCGGCGGCAGGTACAACGGCGGCTCCGTCCGTCACACAGGGGCCGGCAGAAGCCGGGAAAAGGGCCGAGACATGGCGAAGACCGTGCTGATTGTGGAAGACAACGAGCTGAACATGAAGCTCTTTCATGACCTCCTCGAGGCGCACGGATACGAGACCTTGCAGACCCGGACGGGGATAGAGGCGCTCGAGCTTGCCCGGACCCATCATCCGGACCTGATCCTGATGGATATCCAGCTGCCGGAGGTTTCCGGGCTTGAGGTGACCAAATGGATCAAGGAGGATGAAGACCTCTGCTCCATTCCGGTGATCGCCGTGACCGCCTTTGCCATGAAAGGCGATGAGGAGCGCATCCGCCAGGGTGGTTGCGAGGCTTATATATCCAAGCCGATCTCCGTCGCCAAATTTCTGGAAACCGTGCGTTCCTATCTGGGCGAAGCATAAGCCGGCTTGCAAAACAGATTGCCGTCAATTGGTTCAATCCAAAGGAAACTCTTCCTGAAGGTGTGCTGCGGAAAACCCACTTGTCCGGGAAACACTTCCGGCCGCCGACGCGCGCGTTAAGGTTACGAATTTACTAACTTTGCAGGTCGTTTGTGCAAAATCTTGCCGGAGTGTTGATTTCCGGCACCACTCTTGTAGTGTGACGCCACGAAATAACGATCTTCTTTCAAGATCTTTTACTGGTTTGTACGGCGCGTTGCTGTCGTGTGGTTTCACCACAGACCAGAGTTCCCTACGGAGTGCTCAGGTCCGCCGCATCTCCTGGGTCCGTGGGGCAGGCCGGCGGGAGAGCGGGGCGAAGAGTGGCCTCCTCGAATACCTGCTTTCCGCCGGCCACCTTTTTCCAAAATTTCCCTCAGGACCTGTCGGAAGTTTTGCCCGCCACCGATTCCCAGGTGAGCTTCGCCTGTGAAGTCGGGGCCTTTCCAATTTTCAATTTGTTCTTGTTTTGTGAAACCAGTTATCTCCTTTTTGGGAAAAGCAATACAAATCAAGTCTATGGAGTTGGAGTCTTTTTTCTCCATTTGGGTCAGGGTGTAGAGTTCATAATAATTTAATTATGATTTGGCCTCTTTGTCCTTGGGATATTTCTCGAGGGGCAAGAGTTAATGACGCTGAACATCAAGAAACTGAGTATCACCACATCCATGGCCCTCGCCATTGCCGGGTTCCTGACCGTGGCGATGTTCGTGATCGGCTTTATCGTTTACGACGTGTCAAGCGATCAGGCGAAAGGCCGCGCGGTTGCCAAGCAGGACACCAACCTGCGCGTGGCGGCGACCATCTTCGAGGAACGGGTGGACGGCGCAAGGGTCACCTGGGGCGCCGATGGCAATGTCGACCGGATCGAACTCGAGGCCATCCCCGAATTCACTTCTCACGATCTGATCGATACGGTCGGCCGGATGACCGGCGAAACGGCGACCGTGTTCGCCTGGGACCCGGAGACCAAGGACTTCTGGCGCAAGACCACCAACATCATCAAGCCGGACGGAAAGCGGGCGGTCGGGACGCCGCTCGGCCAGAACGGGGCCGTCTATCCTGTGGTCACAACCGGCAAGACCTTCCACGGCCAGGCGACGATCCTTGGCAAGGACTATTACACGATCTACCAGCCGATCTTCACGCCCGCAGGCGACATCATCGGGATTCTCTATGCCGGCGTCGAAAAGGCCGAAGTCGAGGCGAACGTCTCCGAGATGATGACCAGCTTCACGCTCCTGGCCGCGCCGGTGGTGATTGTGGCGGTCCTGCTCAGCATGTTCATGGTCGCGCGGCTTCTTCGGCCGTTTTCCGAGCTTGCCCATATCACCGGACGCATTGCGGAGGACGACCTGTCCGTTGACATTCCCTTTGCCGACCGGACGGATCAGATCGGCCAGATGGCCCAGGCGGTGGAAACCCTGAAGCGCCGGTCCATGGAACGACTGGAACTGGCGGACAGCCAGCAGGCCAGCGAACGGGAGACCGAGAACCGGCAGAACCGGGTCCAGGAACTGATTGCTTCGTTCCGCACCAGTGCCTCCACCCTCCTGGCGTCGGTGGCCGAAACGGCGACCAGCATGGATCAGACCGCGAGCCGGATGACGGATATCGCCCAGGAAAGCGCAAACCACGCCAGCGACACGCTGAACGTTTCGGACGAGGCGACCGGCAACGTTCAGACGGTTGCCAGCGCGGCCGAGGAACTGTCGGCCTCTATCGGCGAGATTTCCCGTCAGGTCGCCCAAACCACCGAGGTCGTCGCGCGGGCCACGGAGGGGACGCGGATGACGAACGAGAAGGTCGAAGGGCTCGCGGAGTCCGCCGGCCGGATCGGCGAGGTCGTGACCCTGATCCAGGCGATTGCAGAACAGACCAACCTGCTGGCACTGAACGCGACCATCGAGGCCGCTCGGGCTGGCGAGGCCGGCAAGGGATTTGCCGTGGTCGCGGCGGAAGTCAAGGAACTTGCCACCCAGACCTCCAAGGCCACGGAAGAGATCGGAGCGCAGATCGCCGCCATCCAGGGGGCGACCAAGGAATCGGTCCAGGCGATTGGTGAAATCACCGAGATCATGGAGGAGGTCAATTCCTACACCTCCACCATTGCCGCGGCCGTCGAGGAACAGGGGGCTGCCACAAACGAGATCTCCCAGAACGTCGCGCGCGCGTCGGAAGGCACGATGTCGGTGTCGTCCAACATGTCCAAGCTGTCGGAAACGGTCGACCAGACCTCGTCGTCCGCCAAGGACGTCCTTGCCGCGTCCGGCGACCTCTCCGCCAAGACCGAACAACTCCAGGAAGAGGTCAATCGCTTCCTGGAAGGTGTTGCCGCGGCCTGACGGCCGGGATTATCGGCGCAGAAACCAAGCCCACCCGGATGCCGGACAAACTGTCTCGCATCCGGGTGGGTTTTTCGTTGGGGGCCGTCCATACATGACAGCTTGGGTGTTGGGTCAGGCCGTGCCTTCTTCAGACATGTGCAGGCTGCGGTATGGCCCTGGGTACCTAAAGCCTTGCATCTTCCGCCGATAGGACGTATGTCCGCACGCCCGATCCAATCCCTTTTGAACCAGAAGCCCCGACCCGTTTTGATCCAGGCTGCGCGTTTTCGCGCGCCCTGGCGGGGCGACGTATTTGACCGGAGTGCCCCGCATGACGAAGACCATCGGCCTTGATTTCGGAACGTCCAACACGGTTTTCGTCGAAGCGGACGGGGCCAGTGCAACACGCACCTTTGAGTTCGGCGCCGGCACAGAGGCAGTTGCCTCGCTTGCGACGGTCCTCAGTTTCCTCGACCGGGGTGCGGCGCGGCCGCCGCACCCGGAAGTCGGCCCCTGGGCCATCCGCCAGTTCCTGGAAAGCCTGGGGGACGTGCGCTTCATCCAGTCGCTGAAGTCGTTCGTCGCCAGCGCGACTTTCAAGGGCACTGGTATCTACGGCAACCCGTTTGATTTCGAAGAGCTGATGGCGACGTTCCTGACCTGCGCTCTGGAGCGTGCCGCCACGCCGGTTGTTCCGGAGGAAACGCGGCTGATCATCGGCCGTCCGGTCGCCTTTGCCGGCCATGCACCGGACGAGGCGCTGGCGATGCGCCGTTATCAGGAAGCGCTCGCGCGGGTCGGCTTCAAGGACACCCGTTTTGTGCTCGAACCGGTCGCGGCAGCTTTCTCCTTTGCGCAGAGCCTGAATGAGGATGCGACCATTCTGGTGGCGGACCTCGGAGGCGGTACCACCGACTATTCGTTGATGCGCTTCCGCCTCGGCGGCAAAGGTCTGACCGCCGAACCGCTGGGCCGGGGCGGGGTCGGGATCGCGGGCGATTCCTTCGACTACCGGATCATCGACAATGTCATCCTGCCGAGGATCGGCAAGGGCAGCAGCTACAAGAGCATGGGCAAAGTTCTGGAAATTCCGCCGAACCTGTTTTCCAATTTCGCCCGCTGGCACATGCTGTCGGTGTTCAAGACCTCCGACGACTACCGGGAAATGAAGAAGCTGCTGCGCTGGTGCCTGGAACCGGAGAAGATCGAGCTGTTTATCGACCTCGTCGACGAGGACCAGGGCTATCCGCTCTACAAAGCCGTCTCTGAGACGAAGGCAAGGCTTTCGGCAGATAGCCAAGCGGAACTGACTTTCGCGCCACTGGGCGCCGATTTCAGGGCCACTGTGACACGCGACGAATTCGACCTGTGGATCGCGCCGGAACTGGAAAAGATCGACAGGGCGCTCGATGCGGCCATTGACAATGCCGGTATCACCGACCGCGACATAGACCGGGTGTTCATGACCGGCGGCACTTCGTTTGTTCCTGCCGTCCGCAAGCAGTTCGAAAAGCGGTTCGGCGCGGAGCGGCTGTCCGGCGGCAACGAGCTTACCTCGGTCGCCACGGGTCTTGCCCTGATCGGTGCGAGGGAGGATGCGGATCACTGGGCGGTTGCCGCCTGAGGGCCTGACCTGGTGCCGGAAAACGAAAAGACCCGCCGGCGGCACCGGCGGGTCTTTTCATGAGAAGCGTAGGTCCGCTGTGAGCGGGGAAGCTTACTTGATCTTGGCTTCCTTGAATTCCACGTGCTTCTTGGCAATCGGGTCGTACTTCTTCATGACCATCTTTTCGGTCATGGTACGGGAGTTCTTCTTCGTGACATAGAAGAAGCCGGTGTCAGCCGTGGAGAGGAGCTTGATCTTGATTGTGGTCGCCTTGGCCATGGCCTTGGATCCTGTTTTGTTGGGTCGGGCAAACGGTACTCGTGGCCAGAGCGTCTGGCGTGCATCCTGCCCCTGTGTCTGAAATCAGCGCGCAAAGTACTCAAGACGGCGGTAAAGTCAAGCTTTGGCGAACGGTCTCTTGCGGAAATTCGGTGAAGCAGGGGCGGTGGTTTCTGGAAACGGCAAAGGCCCTAGATGTGTTCCCGCCGAAAACCGCCGCCGCGGTAGAAGTAAAAAGGAACCGGCGTTTCGGGCGCCAGCTTCGGATCGCCGACGAGGCGGTCTTCCAGGTCGGCGAGGATCTGTTTGGTGATCGCGGGGATTTCCTTCTCCCGGGCCTCGTCCAGGGTCAGCCACTCCACGTCCTCCAGTTCGCCGGAGGGGCCCATGCCGTTTTCCATCTGGGCGGCGATTGCATCGCCCCAGACGGCCAGGAAACGGGCATCGAAGCGCCGGGGGCGCTGGGGCGGGGTGATGGCGCGGGCGACCATGCGGAAAGGGGTGAGATCGAGTTCGATGCCGCGCTCCTCGAAGGCCTCGAAACCTTTGCCGATTCTGGTCCTGGGGCTGTTTTCAGCGCCTTCCCGTTTCACGCCGATGAAAATACCGGCTTCCTCGTAGGTCTCGCGGACGGCTGCCAGGGCCAGCGCGCGGACGCGGGCCGCGCTCTTCGGACCTTTCAATTGCGCCGACAGTTTTTCCTCCACTGCCGGATCGTAAGGGACTGCCACGTTTACGCGGGAATCACTCGGGTCAAGCCGGCCACCCGGAAAGACGAACTTGCCGGGCATGAAGGCGTGCCCCATGTGGCGCCGACCCATCAGTACGCGGAAGGGACCGGCCGCCGTCTTGTCAAGGATCAGGAGAGTGGACGCGTCGCGGGGACGTATATAGGGAAATTTCCCCGCCTGTTCATCCTTGGACAGATTGATCTGGGGTTTCGCGTTCATCGGATGCCTGTTGCTGGGTCTGGCTCCGGCAGATCATCGCCTGCCTCGGGGTCGAACCCATGCATATAAAGGGCCCATTGCAGCCCGACAAGCGCACCCTTGATCGGGCGCAGCATCCCGAGGGAGAGAATAAGCGTCAGCGGGACCCACAGGGACATGTGGATCCAGACTTCCGGATGATAAAGCACTTCCACCGCAAGCATCGCCGGAATGATGATATGGCCGACGATCGTGATGGTGAAATAGGGCGGCGCATCATCGGCGCGGTGATGGTGGATCTCCTCACCGCAGCTGTCGCAAGTGTGGACCGTGGTCAGAAAACCGGAGAACAGCTTGCCCTCACCGCAGCAGGGGCAACTGCTGCGAAGACCGCGCATGATGGCCTGCAGCGTGTTGCGCTTTGCTTTTGCCGGAGCTTCGGTTTCCGGATGTGGCAGTTCGGTCGTGTACTGAACGTTCATCGTTTTTTCTTTCCGCTTGAGCGTCCGGCAGAAGCTTTCGAGTTCCTCGCTGCGGCACGCTTGCGCGGGCTCCGGGGCGCTGCTCCGGGCTTCCGCCGGGATTTCTTGGCGGCGCGACCGCTACTGAGGATTTCGAAACGCAGGGCACCTGCGAATGGCGCCGCTTCAGCCAGTCTGACTGTAACTTGGTCTCCAAGCTGATAGGTTTGTCCGGTCTTGTCACCGGTCAAGGCGTGCGACGCTTCGTCATACCGGTAGTAATCGAGGCCGATGGTGGAGGCGGGAACGAAACCGTCGGCGCCGCTGTCCTCCAGGCGGACGAAAAGCCCGGATTTCACCACGCCGGCGATCCGGCCGGTGAATTCCGCGCCGACCTTGTCGGCCATCCACAGCGCGATCAGCCGGTCGATGGTGTCGCGTTCTGCCAGCATGGCGCGCCGTTCGGCGCCGGAGATTTCCCCACCGATGGCTTCCAGTTTCGCCTCTATGCCTTCCGGCAGGCCGTCATTGCCGAGACCGAGTGCCCGGATCAGCCCACGGTGGACGATCAGGTCCGCATACCGGCGGATCGGCGAGGTGAAATGGGCATAACGGCGCAGATTCAGGCCGAAATGACCGATATTCTGCGGTGCGTATTCCGCCTGAGCCTGACTGCGCAGCACGACTTCGTTGACCAGATGCGCCTCGGGCGTGTCCTTCACCTTCGCCAGGATGCCGTTGAACACGGAGGGCCTCAGGCCGCCGCTCGATGGCAGCTTGATGTTGAGGGTGGACAGGAACTCTTTCAGGTTTTCCAGCTTCTCCGGCGTCGATGCATCGTGGATGCGGTAGAGCAGGGGTGTCTTCTTCTTTTCCAAAGTTTCGGCGGCCGAGACGTTGGCGAGGATCATGAATTCCTCGATCAGCTTGTGGGCTTCCAGCCGTTCGGGCACGAAAACGTGATCGACGGTGCCGTCTTCCTTGAGCTTGATCTTGCGTTCCGGCAGGTCGAGTTCCAGCGGCTCGCGCGCGGCCCGTGCCTTCTTCAGGGCGTGATAGCCCTCCCAAAGCGGCTTCAAAACACCGTCGAGCAAGGTTTCGGTCTTGTCGTCCGTGACCCCGTCGATCGCCTTTTGGGCCTGGATGTAGGACAGACGGGCGGCGGAGCGCATCAACACCCGGTGGAAGGTGTGGGCGATTTTGCGGCCGCCTTTGTCGATCACCATGCGCACGGCAAGGGCCGGGCGGTCTTCCTTTTCGCGCAAGGAGCAGAGCACGTTGGAAATGCGCTCCGGCAGCATCGGGATCACCCGGTCCGGGAAATAGACCGAGTTGCCGCGCATATGAGCCTCCCGGTCCAGGGCGGAGCCGGGGCGCACGTAATGGGCGACGTCGGCGATGGCCACGTAAAGAATGTGGCCGCCATCGTTCTCGCCGCTGTCGTCGGGTTCTGCGAAGACGGCGTCGTCATGGTCCTTCGCGTCCGGCGGATCGATGGTGACGAGCGGGATTTGCCGCCAGTCCTCGCGCTTGCCGAGCGTCTCAACCGGCTTGGCTTCTTCGGCTTCCTGCTCCACCGCGGTAGGGAAGACATGGCGGATGCCGTGGCTGTGCAGGGCGATCTCCGAGACCGCCTTTTCCGACTTCATGGAGCCGAAACGCTCCACGATGCTGGCGCGTGGCGCACCGTAGCGTCCGGTACGGGTGACTTGAACGGAGATCAGGTCGCCGTCTTCCGCGCCTTTCAGGTCGGTGGGGTCGATATCCAGTTCGCGCTGCTTGCGGTCCACCGGCTCCAGATAGGGCGGATGGGTTCCGGAGCGGGCACGCATGATGCCCAGGATTGAATCCTGGCGCTTTTCAAGCAGCTTGATGACCCGGCCGGTGTAATCGGCCTCTCCCTCATCGGACTCCGTCAGGCGGATAAGGGCGCGGTCGCCGATGCCCGGCTGCGGACCCTTGCCACGCCCCGTGAGCACCAGAACTTTCGGCGCAGGGCCGGTGTCGTCGTCCCAGTCGACAGGCTCGCCAAGTAGCTCGCCATCCCGGTCGCGGGCGACCAGGCTCACCACAAACACGGGGGGCATGTCGCCGGGCCTGAGCAGGCGTTTCTGTCGCTTTTCCAGGAGGCCTTCGTCGCCCAGCTCGCGCAGCATGCGCTTCAGCTCAATGCGGGCCGCACCGGTGATGCCGAAATGGCGGGCGATCTCGCGCTTGCCGGCCTTGCCGGGATTATCGGCAATGAAGGCGAGGATATCCTCGCGTGACGGCATTTCGGCCGGTCCCTTGGCCGTCTTGCGTCGGGAAGGCTTACGCGAACCTATGCGCTTTGCGCTCAAGACGCGTCGTCCCACGGCACCTCTTCAGAGGAGGAGTCGACCTTGGCTTTCGCGGCGGTTTTCTTGGTCGTGGTCTTCTTCGCTGCGGTCTTCTTGGCGGCCGGTTTCTTCGCCGCCGCTTTTTTCGGGGCGGCCTTCTTTTTGCCGCCGCCCTTGGCGGCCTTCGCGGCAATCAGTTCCACGGCCTGTTCCATGGTCACCGTCATCGGATCGGTGCCCTTGGGCAGGGTTGCGTTGATCTTGCCATGGTTGACGTAGGGCCCGTAGCGGCCGTCGCGCACGGTGATCGGTCCGCCTTCTTCCGGATGGTCTCCGAGTTCCTTCAGTGCCGCCGGGGTGGCGCGTCCGCGGCCGCCCTTGGCGCGCTTTTCGGCGAGCGCGTCGACGGCGCGGTTGATGCCGACGGAAAAGACCTCGTCCGGGGAGGACAGGTTGGCATAGGTGCCTTCATGAAGCACGAACGGGCCGTAGCGGCCGATGCCAGCGGAAATCATCTTGCCGTCTTCCGGATGCGGTCCGACCTCGCGCGGCAGGGACAGGAGCTGAAGCGCCTTGTCCAGGTCCATGTCCGGGGCCGACCAGCCCTTGGGCAGCGACGCCCGCTTCGGCTTGGCTTCCTCGCCGAGCTGGACATAAGGCCCGAAACGGCCGGTGCGCAGTGAGACGTCAAGCCCGGTCTCGGGATCCTGTCCCAGGATCTTCGGCCCGTCGGCAGCCTCGTCGTCGCCGTCGGCCGACTTGGCGAGCTGGCGGGTGTAGCTGCACTCCGGATAATTCGAGCAGCCGATAAAGGCGCCGAAACGGCTGACCTTCAAGGACAGACGACCGTCTGAACAGGACGGGCAGGCGCGCGGATCGGTACCATCGCCCTTGTCCGGGAAGATATGCGGCGCGAGCAGGTCGTTGAGAGAGTCGATGACCTGTGAGACCCGGAGGTCCTTGATCTCGTCGACTGCGCCGGAGAAGTCCTTCCAGAAGGCGCGCAGGACGTCGAGCCAGGACAGTTCGCCGGCGGAAATCTTGTCGAGCTGTTCTTCCAGGCTCGCGGTGAAATCGTATTCGATATAGCGGTCGAAGAAGCTTTCCAGGAAGGCGGTGACGATCCGGCCCTTGTCCTGGGGAACGAGCTGCTTCTTTTCGAGTTCCACATATTCGCGGTCGCGCAGGGTCTGCAGCGTGGAGGCGTAGGTGGAGGGCCGGCCGATGCCGAGCTCTTCCATCTTCTTGACCAGGCTCGCTTCCGTATAGCGCGGTGGCGGCGTGGTGAAATGCTGGTCGGCTTCGATGGGATCGGCCTTGCCGTCGACGGAGCCGAGGGTCAGCGATGCACCGTCCTCGACGGCGGGGAGGCGCTTGGAATCCTCGCTCTCGTCGTCGTCCCGGCCTTCCTGGTAGAGGGCAAAGAAACCGTCAAAGCGAACGACCGATCCGGTCGCGCGCAGGGCGGCGGATTTGCCGGAGCCGGAGGCGGTAATATCGATGGTGGTGCGTTCCAGGACAGCGGATTCCATCTGGCTCGCCATGGTGCGCTTCCAGATCAGCTCATAGAGCTTCGCCTGATCGGGATCGAGGAAACGGGCGACATCCTTCGGCCGGCGGAACAGGTCGGTGGGACGGATGGCTTCGTGGGCCTCCTGGGCGTTCTTGGCCTTGGAGGAATAGAAGCGCGGCTTTTCGGGCACGTAATTGTCGCCGAAATCCTTGCCGATCACTTTGCGGGTTGCGGAAATCGCTTCGCCTGCGATCTGCACGCCGTCGGTACGCATGTAGGTGATGAGACCGGAAGTCTCGCCGCCGATGGCAATGCCTTCATAGAGCCTTTGCGCCACCTGCATGGTACGCGAGGCGGCAAAGCCGAGCTTGCGCGAAGCCTCCTGCTGCAGGGTGGAGGTAGTGAAGGGAGGCGCCGGATTGCGCTTGGTGGGTTTGGAGGCCACGCTGTCCACGGTGTAGCTGGCGGACGTCAGCATGGTCTTGATGGCGGTGGCTTCTGCTTCCGAACCGATGTCGAGGCGGCTGATCTTCTTGCCGTCAAAACCGGTGACGGAGGCCTGGAACGGGTCGCCCTTGGGGGTCTTCAGGTTGGCGAGGATCGACCAGTATTCCTGGGGCTTGAAAACCTCGATTTCCATTTCCCGGTCGCAGATCAGGCGCAGGGCGACGGACTGCACGCGGCCGGCGGAGCGGGCGCCGGGCAGCTTGCGCCACAGAACCGGCGACAGGTTGAAGCCCACCAGATAGTCGAGCGCGCGGCGCGCCAGATAGGCGTCGACCAGCGGCGTGTCGAGTTCGCGCGGATTGGCCATCGCCTCGAGGATCGCGGACTTGGTAATGGCGTTGAAGACGACGCGCTGGACCTTCTTGTCCTTAAGGACGCGTTTCTTCTGCAGGACTTCCAGCACATGCCAGGAAATCGCTTCGCCTTCGCGGTCGGGGTCGGTCGCGAGAATCAGGCGGTCGGCATCCTTGACCGCATTGGCGATCTCCGAAAGCCGCTTCTGGGATTTGGAATCGACCTGCCAGCTCATGGCGAAGTCTTCGTCCGGCTTGACCGATCCGTCCTTCGGCGGCAGATCGCGCACGTGGCCGTAGGAGGCCAGCACATGGTAATCCGAGCCGAGATATTTATTGATCGTCTTGGCCTTGGCCGGCGATTCCACAATGACGATGTTCATCGTTTTCCAAATGCTGACTGACGGGAACGGTTGCGGAGCCCCGAGCCGCTTCCCGAAAAAATTCACGGTTTCAAGGTGGCGACGATCACGGATCGCCGACCGCCTGTCAAATGGACCTTTGTGCGGATCGGGTCAAGTGACCCTGCAAAAAGGCGAGTTATCCACCGGACCCGGACCGGGGGGCTGCAGTTCGGGAAGCGACGTTTGACGTGTGCGTGCCGTACCGGACAACCTGGTGCATTATAACCAGCCCGAACAGATTATCTATTATACGGAATACGGATCATGCCGATGCCGAATGAGTACCAGCGCGCCGGAGAGATCTTCGACCGCTTCCTGGAAGATGCGCGCGTCGCGCTGGACCTGACCACGCGCAACCAGGCCTATACGACCGTGCAGGGCGTGCTGCTTGCCTTTCGTCGTCGGCTGACCGCGGCGGAGGGGCTGCGCTTCGCCAACGAACTGCCGGCCGTCCTGCGGGCAATATTCGTCAAGGACTGGGACGTGGAGGTGGTGCCGGCGCCCTTTTCGAGCCTGGAAGACATGACGGCAGAGGTCTGCTCTTTGCGTCGGCACCACAATTTTTCGCCCGTGAATGCCATTGAAGGTGTTGCGCGCGCGTTGCGGGCTCATGTGGATGAGAAAGCGTTCGATGCGATGCTCAGGACATTGCCGGAAGGGGCGGTGGCGTTCTGGGAGGGAGGGGAGCAGGAGGACTCTTGAGCCCAACCAAATAACGCAGCCGTCATCCCGGGCGAACGTAAGTGAGACCCGGGACCTACTCGCGTTTCCGCGATTTTAACTGGAGGGAAGAGGTCCTTCGCTTCCGCAGGTTCGGAACAAAAACCGATAATCTCTGGAAACGAGTAGGCACCGGCTCAGGGCCGGGGTGACAACGGATTGTGTGGCACCGTCCCGAACATCAACCCACCCTCAGTAAACCAGCGACACCTTCTGTCCCCGATGCCGCTCCAGGCGGCCGGCGAGTTCGAGTTCCAGCAGGATAACGTGGACCGTGCGCGGCGGTTCGCCAATGTCGCGGATGAGGTCGTCGACTTCGACCGGGGTTGGACCGAGGGCGGTGAGGATGCGCTGGCGGATCTGGTCCGACGGTTCTTCGGGGAGCATGCCGCCAGGCTCCGAAAAGCCGGAGCCGAAGGGGAGTGTCGGTTCGTTCCGTCCGGAAAAGGCGTCGAGAATATCCTGACTGCCAGTGATCAGGGCCGCACCCTGCTGGATCAGCCGGTTTGCGCCTTCGGACCGGGCGTCGAGCGGTGAACCGGGAACGGCGAAGATTTCCCGGTTCTGTTCCAGGGCGAAGCGGGCGGTGTGCAGCGACCCGGAGGCCTTGGCCGCCTCGATCACCACCACGCCGAGCGACAGACCGGAAATCAGTCGGTTGCGACGGGGAAAGTCGCGACCGCGCGGTTTCCAGCCGAAGGGCATTTCGCTGATGGCGGTTCCGCCCGCATCCAGGATGGCTTTGAGCAGCGGACCGTGTTCGGGCGGATAGAGATGATCGATGCCACCGGCAAAGACGGCAACGGTGCCGCCGGCGAGCGCGGCTTCATGGGCAGCGGCGTCGATACCGCGGGCAAGACCGGAAGCGATGACATAGCCGTTGCCGGAGAGGTCTTTTGCAATGGTTGCAGCCAGCTTGCGCCCCGACAGGGAGGCGTTGCGGGCGCCGACGATGGCAAGCGTCTGCGGCTTACTCAGTGTCTCGCCATTGCCTCGGACGGAGAGAAGCGGTGGCGGGCCGTCAATATGGCGCAGGTGAGGCGGATAGTCCGGCTCGCCCATGGCAACGAGGCGGGCGCCGGCGCGTTCATGGGCCTCGAGCTCGTCGCGCGCCTCCTGTTCGGAACAGATCCGCAGGTTACCCTTGCCACCGCGGCGCGACAGGCCTGGCAGGCCCTCAAGGGCGGCTTTGGCGGAGCCGAAATGATTGATCAGGTCGCGGAAGGTCCGCGGGCCGACGTTTTCGGAGCGGATCAGCCGGAGCCATGCCAGCCGTTGCGCGTCTTCGAGGCGCCGCGCCATGCCGGACCGGGGTTCGCCGGTCATGCGCCCGCGTCGCCGCCCGATTCAGCCCCGGATTTCGATCCGATCCGGGATTCCTCGCCCATCATCAGCCGGTGGATGTTCTCATTATGCTTCAGCCACAGGAGCAGGGTCATGGCCAGGAACATTTCCGCCATCTGGAACTGGCCGACACTATAGAGCAGGAACGGGGTCGCCAGACTTGCCATCAGGGCGGAAAGCGAGGAGTAGCGGAACACGACCGCCATGGCGATCCAGATGCCGGCAAAGACGAAGAAGGCCGGCCAGTAGATGCCGAGCAGGATGCCGAGATAGGTGGCGACACCCTTGCCGCCCCTGAACTTCAGCCAGATGGGGAACAGGTGGCCGAGAAAGGCGCCGAGACCCGCAATCAGAGCCATTTCCACGCCGTAGAAATACCGGGTGATCAGAACGGCGACGGTGCCCTTCAGCGCGTCGCCAAGCAGGGTGGCTGCGGCGAGCGACTTGCGACCCGTGCGGAGCACATTGGTCGTGCCGATGTTGCCGGAGCCGATGGCGCGGATGTCGCCGAGGCCCGCCATGCGCGTGATCACAAGGCCGAAGGGGATCGACCCGAGCAGGTAGCCGAAGACGAGGGCTGCGAGGTAATAAGGCCAGGCTAGGCCCCAACTGATCGGATCGGGCACGCGTTTTCTCCGCTAGTATTGTGCCTAAGCGTAAGTGTAGACGGGCCGGCCCGCAACGATGGTGTGCAGCACCCGGCCGGAAAAACGCGCATCCTCGAAGGGCGAGTTTTTGGAGCGCGAGCGAATGGCGCTCTTTTCCAGAACCCAAGGGCGGTCGGGATCGAAGACGACCACGTCGGCTGGTGCGCCCGCTGTCAGCCGGCCGGTTTCCAGGCCGAGCCGATCGGCGGGGCGACTGGTCATGGAGGCGAGCAGGGGCAGAAGCTCGATATCATCAGAATGGTAGAGCCTTAAAGCCGCGGCGAGCAGGGTCTCCAGACCGATGGCGCCGTCCTCGGCTTCCGCCCACGGATGGCGCTTGGTTTCCACGTCCTGGGGATCGTGGTTGGAAACGACGATATCGATGGTGCCGTCGGCAAGGGCGGCGATCATCGCCTGGCGGTCGTCTTCGTTGCGCAGGGGCGGCGACATCTTGAAGAAGGTCCGGTAAGGACCAATGTCGTTTTCGTTCTGGGTCAGGTGGTTGATCGAGACCCCGGCGGTAACGTCGAGCCCCCGGTCCTTGCCGATGCGGATCGCCTCAGCGCTGTCGGACGTGGAGATCAGGTTGGCGTGGTACTTTCCCTTCGCCATGCCGACCAGCCTGAGATCGCGCTCGATCATGATCACCTCGGCCTCGCGCGGGATACCGGACAGGCCTTTCCAGCTCGCGTTGAGCCCGGCGTTCATGGTGCCGCCGGCCAGATCAGGGTCTTCGGTGTGATGCACGACAAGCGCGTCGAAGTCGCGGGCGTAAGTGAGGATTCGCCGCAGGGTCTGGGCATTGCGCACGGACTTGTGGCCGTTGGAAAAGGCAATGGCGCCGGCTTCCTGAAGAAGGCCGATCTCTGTCATTTCCTGGCCAGCAAGGCCTTTGGTCAGCGCAGCCATGGGATGCACGTTGATGCTGGCGGTGTCGCGGGCGCGGCGCAGGATGAAGTCGACCAGGGCAGGGTCGTCGATCACCGGATCGCTTTCCGGCATGGTGCAAATGGTGGTGATGCCGCCGGCTGCCGCCGCGTTGCTGGCGCTGGCGAGTGTCTCGCGGTGTTCCGCGCCCGGTTCGCCGACGGAGACGCACATGTCGATCAGGCCGGGGGCGGCAATGGCGCCTGCGCAGTCGATGATCTCCGCGCCGTAAGGCGCGCCCTGGTTGGCGGCTTCGGGGCCGGCCGCGAGAATGGTGCCGTCGGCGATGATTACCGAGCCCGGTGCGTCGAGATCCCTTGCAGGATCGATCACCCTGGCGTTGGAGAGAACCAGCGGTTTGGGAGTATCTGAGGCCACAATCTTCGTCCTAACGGTTCGGCAGGTGGGCGGCGAGGGCTTCCAGCACGGCCATGCGCACGGCAACCCCCATTTCCACCTGCTCTCGAATGAGGCTCTGCGGCCCGTCGGCCACCGCCGGATCGATTTCAACGCCCCGATTCATGGGGCCGGGATGCATCACCAGCGCATCCTCGCGGGCATAGTTCAGCTTTTCCGCATCGAGCCCGTAGTAACGGTAGTACTCACGCACCGACGGAATGAACGAACCGCTCATGCGCTCGCGCTGCAGGCGCAGCATCATGACGATGTCCACGCCCTTCAGCCCCTCGCGCATGTCGCGGAAGACCTCCACGCCCATCTTTTCGATGCCGCTCGGCAGCAGGGTGGACGGGGCGATAACGCGGACGCGCGCACCGAGCGCGTTGAGCAGGATGATGTTGGAGCGGGCGACGCGGGAATGGACGATGTCGCCGCAGATCGCCACCGTCAGCCGGGCGATCTTGCCCTTGTGGCGGCGAATGGTCAGGGCATCGAGCAGGGCCTGGGTCGGGTGCTCGTGGGGGCCGTCGCCGGCATTGACCACCGAACAGTCCACCTTGCGCGCCAGCAGGTGCACCGCGCCCGCCGCATGGTGGCGGACCACCAGCAGATCCGGGTGCATGGCGTTGAGGGTGGCCGCCGTGTCGATCAGGGTTTCGCCCTTCTTCACCGAGGAGGAGGAGACGGCCATGTTCATGACATCCGCGCCAAGGCGCTTGCCGGCCAGTTCGAAGGAGGACTGGGTTCGGGTCGAGGCCTCGAAGAACAGGTTGATCTGGGTCCGCCCGCGCAGCACGGACTTTTTCTTTTCCACCTGGCGGCTGACTTCGACGGCGGCTTCCGCCCGGTCCAGAAGACCGAGGATATCCTGGGGTTGAAGCCCTTCGATACCCAGCAAATGACGATGGGGGAAAAGGTCAGCCTGCATCTCTTTTGCATCCTGTTTCGGCGCGCGTTTCAGACCGCGGGCACCACCGGGAGGCAAACCACGTCATGCGTGGGAATTTCAGGCTGGCTCGATGGGGATCTGGTGCGCTCATCGAGATCATGGCTATAGGCGGAATCGATTTCGCTTACAAGCATTCGCTTTCCATCATGTTACCCTGTCCACACGTGTTCGCGAATCGCGGGGTGGGAGAGAGGCTGATGGCGATCCAGGAACCGGGAAACCCGTCGGGGGAGGGGGACGGCAGCCTGCCGGGGTACGCCACCCATGACGTGTTCAATCAGGCATCCGATTACGGCGGGTTCAATCTGGCGGCGACCGATCCGGTTCTGATTGCATCCCAGGGCGAGGCACTGGTCGATGCGACCCTCGACGAATTCCTGACCCATGGCTCAATCTGCGGCATGCCGGAAATCCTCGATCTGGGCCGGCTCGCCAACGAGCACAAGCCGGCGCTCATGACCCACGACAAGCACGGCCGGCGCGCGGACAAGGTCGATTTCCACCCCGCCTATCACGCTTTGATGCGCCGCTCGATCGAGGCGGGGCTGCACTGCGCGACGCTGGAAGACGAAAAGCCTTCCGCGCAGACGCTCAGGGCCGGAAAATACTTCCTGACGTCCCAGGTGGAAACCGGTCATTGCTGCCCGATCACCATGACCAATGCGGCGGGCGCGGTCCTCAAGCGGCATCCGGACCGATTCGGCGACTGGCTGGCGAAGCTGAAGACGCGGGATTATGATTCGAGACTGCTGCCGCTTGCGCAGAAACCGGGCGTGACCATCGGCATGGGCATGACGGAAAAGCAGGGCGGGACGGATCTGAGGGCGATCACCTCTTCGGCGGAGGCCGGCAACGACGGCACGCATCGGATCACCGGCCACAAGTGGTTCTTCTCCGCGCCGAAGTGCGACGCTTTCCTCGTGCTGGCGAAGACGTCCGCCGGGCCGACCTGTTTCCTGGTGCCCCGGGTGTTGCCGGACGGGCAGCTCAACGGGCTTCATTTCCAACGGCTGAAGACCAAGCTCGGCAATCATTCCAATGCGTCCTCGGAGGTGGAATTCCACCGTGCCACGGGCTTTGTCGTCGGCGAGGAGGGACGGGGGATCGCCACGATCCTGGAGATGGTGGTGCCGACGCGGATCGACTGCGCGCTGGGCTCGGCAGCGCAGATGCGCGCAAGCCTCTCCCGAGCGGTTCATCATTGCCGGCACCGCGAGGTCTTCGGGGCCAAGCTGATCGGCCAACCGCTGATGACACGGGTGCTGGCCGACATGGCGCTCGACGTGGCGGCCGCCACGGCGCTCGCCTTCCGGCTTGTACGTGCCGCCGACAGGATGGCGACCGACGAACGCGATGCGGCGTATGTGCGGCTGATGACACCGGCGATCAAATACTGGATCTGCAAGTCCACGCCGCCGCTCACCTATGAGGCCATGGAGTGCCTCGGCGGCAACGGCTATGTGGAGGACTTCGACATGGCCCGGATCTACCGGGATGCGCCGGTCAACGCGATCTGGGAAGGCTCCGGCAATGTGATGGCGCTCGACGTGTTGCGCGCGCTTAAGACGTCGCCGGAGGCGCTGGAGGCCGTGTTGGCCGAATTCACCGAAGCGCTGGGCAGTGGCGGCAAATCCGCCTGCGAGGTGATCGCTGCGGCTGCCCGGGCTGCCGCGGAGGACCCGTCCAACGGCCGTATCCTGACCGAACAGCTCGCGCTGACCGGAGCCGCCGCCGCGCTGAAGCAAATCGTGCCCCAGGGCATCTGTGATGCCTTCATCGAAAGCCGCCTCGCCGGTCAGTGGCGCGCCACCTACGGCATGCTCTCTCCCCGCCACAACGCGCGGGCGCTTGTGGACTGGCTTTATCCGGAGGGGTAGGGGTAAGAACCACCCGGAAGCTCTTACGTCAGCAGATACAGCATCAGCGGGATGGTCACCATTGCCGCGACCGTCTGCAGGGTCAGGATTTCCGCCATCAGTTTGGCGTCGCCACCCATCTGCTTGGCAAGCACATAGGCGCTGCCGGCGGAAGGGACGCTGGCAGCAATGATCGTGGCGGCAAGGGCCGGACCGGTGACGCCGAACACCATTGCAAAACCGGCGGCCAGCAGCGGCATGCCCAGGAGACGGAGCAGGGTGCCCGACGTCAGGGCCGGACCGGGGCGGCGGAGTGCTGCGAGATCGAGCCCCGCCCCGACGCAAATGATGGCGACCGGCAGGGCGGCTCTTCCGAGGATGGCGAGTGTGGACTGAACGATGGTCGGGACCGGCACGCCGGAGAGATTGACAGCCAATCCTGCCAGAATGGAGAGAATGAACGGGTTGGTGTAGAGATCGCGCAGGATTTTTGCCGCCGTCGGCGGCTCGCCGTCCGCGTAGCGAGACAGCACCAGCACGCATATTACATTCAGGATCGGGATCATGACCACCATGGCGACGGCGACCAATGCGACCCCGTTGGCCCCGATGACCTCGGCCGCGACCGCCAGCGCGATAAAGCCGTTCCAGCGCAGGACACCCTGAAAGATGGAGGTAAAGCGCGGACCGGTGATGCCCCATACGCTCAGGAACAGCGGCCGGAGCGCCAGCATGAAGACAGCCATGATGATGACCGCCGAAAGCAGGGTGGCCCCCATGGAAAGGGTCGGCAGGCTGGAAAAGTCCATCAGCGCGATGGTCTTGAACAGGATCGCCGGGAACAGCACGAAATAGGTCAGCCGCTCGATGCCGTGCCACTGATCGCCGGAAATGAGACCGGTGCGCGCGATCAGGTAACCGGTCGCGATCACCAGAATGACCGGCAGCAGCGCGTGGATCGTCATCAGCATCTATTGGATCCCCATATGCCCGAGCCGATCGAGGAAGCCCTGCAGAATGTACGCAGCGGCCATCTTGTCGACGACTTCCGCACGCCGCGCCCGGCTGGAATCGGCTTCCAGCAGGGTGCGGGTCACGGCGGCGGTCGACAGGCGTTCGTCCCAAAGCGTCATGGGCAGGGCCGTCTTCTGGGCCAGGTTGCGGGCGAAGGCGCGGGTGGCCTGGGCGCGGGGGCCCTCGGTACCGTCCATGTTGAGCGGCAGGCCGAGAACGATGCCGCCGACCTGTTGTTCAGCACAGATCTGAAGCAGGCGTTCGGCGTCGAGGGTGAATTTCTTGCGCCGGATAGTTTCCATCGGGCTTGCGATGCCCCGGCCGAGATCGGAGAGGGCAAGGCCGATGGTCTTGGTGCCCAGGTCGAGGCCGATCAGGCGGCCGGCGGGCGGCAGGGCTGCCAGAAAATCATCGAGGAGAAGGGTCGGATCGGATGCCATGGCCCGGCTTTATCAGCAGTCACGGACCTGTGCCAGCCCGGATAGCCTCAAACGGCCTCCTTCAGCCGTTCGTGATAGGCCTCGACAGCCTTGTCGGACTGGTGTTCCAGCCAGTCGACCAGGGTATCGATCGGCATGCCGGCGGCAAAATAGTAGCCCTGCAGGCAATTGGCCCCGATGCGGGTGGCGAATTCTGCGTGCTGCAGTGTCTCCACGCCTTCGGCGATGGTCCTGCAGCCGAGTTCACTGGCCATGGTCATGATGGCTTCCAGGATGGAACGGGTGCGGCTGTCATCGAAGGCGCCGACGATGATGGACCGATCGATCTTGAGGAAGTCGACCGGCAATTGCGCCAGCCGGGCGATGTTGGAATAGCCCTTGCCGAAATCGTCGATGGAAACCGTGTAGCCGCGCTCGTGCAGTTCCAGAAAAGTCTTCACCGCCCTGTCCTCGGACACGAAAAGGGCGTCCTCGGTTACCTCGATCTCGAGGCGGGAGGGATCGAAATCGAGCCGCGCGCGGATCGCGTCGATGGAGGAGACGAAGTCGGGGGCGACGAAGTGCCTGGAACCGATGTTGACCGACATGAAGAGGTCGCAGCCGGTGCCGGCAAGGCGCTTGTAGTCGGTCATGGCCCGTTCGACAGCCCATTCGCCCAGGCGCGCCATGGCCGGGGAGTCGCTGATGGCGGGGATCCAGATGCCGGGCAACAGGCGACCGTGCTGGGGGTGATCCCAGCGCACCAGGGCCTCCACGCCGCAGACTTTCTGACGGCGGGCGCAGATCTTGGGCTGGTATTCCAGCACAAGTTCATTGTTTTCGATGGCGGTGATCAGGTTTCGGCGTATTTCCGCGACCGACTGGGTGCCGATGCCGGGGCTGTAGATCTCCGACCTGTTCTTGCCGCTCACCTTGGCATGGTACATGGCGATGTCGGCACGCTTGATCAATTCCTCAAGGTCCGATCCATAGCGGGGGAAGCGGACGCATCCGATGCTGGCGCTGGAATTGGAAATGAAGGGGAGCTCCGGCACGGGCGTCGTCAGTTCGTTCCTGAGGGTGTTGAGGAACGCCTCGATCGCATCTTCCTCGTGAAGACCCGGCACGATGATAACGAATTCATCCCCGCCGATGCGGGCAACGACCGGATCGCCGCTCTTGCCGTCGAGCGCCCGTTCCGCCCGCAAAACGCCGGTCGCGACCGTGAGCTTGCGGGCGCAGGCTTTCAGGAAGAGATCGCCGACGTCCCGACCATGGATATCATTGACTTCCTTGAAGTTGTCGAGATCGACCAGGATCAGGACGCCATCTTGGGCAGACTTGTCCGTCTCTTCCAGTATGGGGGCCGCAAGTGCCTGCAGGCGCAACCGGTTGGGCAGGCCGGTGACAGTGTCGGTATAAGCGAGGGTCTCGATCCGCTTGCCGGCCTTGGTCACGCGGCGGACCATGACGTTGTAGCTGTTGCGGAAATCGACGATCTCGGTGAAGGGGATCAAGCCGATGTCGCCGCGGATGGTATTGAGCTGCCGGTGGCGGGCGTTCAGCGTCATCTTCTCGACCAGCTTTTCAAGCGGTGCGGAAATGGAGCGCGCCAGCACAAAGCCGAGCAAAAGGGTAATCCCGAGGCCCGCTGCGATCGCCAGAAGCACAGAGGTCAGGTTGGCGTAGACCTTGTCGTAGATTTCGGAGACCGGTTGCGGAACCATGACACCCCAGCCCGGACCGGGGACCGAGGTCAGGCCGGCGATCATGTCGCCCTTCATGGCAGGGGAGTAGAATCGTTCGATGCCGGTCTCGCCGTTCATCATCCGCTTGACAGCGGAAACCTTGGCGATGTTCTTGCGGCTGGTAACCCAGTCCGCCTTCGGGTGAGCGAGGACGTTGCCGGACTGGTCGACAATCGCGGCGTGGCCCTTGATGCCGAAAGCGATGCTGCGGCCGAGCGAAACGAAATAACTGGTGCTGATCTGGCCCACCGAAAGATAGGAGCCGTGGTCCCTGACCATGAAGATGACATTCCGGCCATCCCTATCGGCGCGCACGCCGGTGAAAGTGGTGCGGTCGGTCACGGCGATGGACTTTAGATCGGAGAAAAGACCAGCCGGCAGATTGGACTTTTCGCCGCCGGGGTCGACCTCGAGTTTCTCCAGGATCCGGCCATCCCGGCTGTCGACATTCAGCACGCACAGCATGTCGAGCCGACGCAGCAGTCGGGTCATGCCGGGCATTTCCGTTCCGGATGACAGAGAAGAGCTGACGGATTCGAACGCTGCGACCACGTCCTGATGATAGCGCTCCAGCGCGAAGCCGAGATTGCGCGCGATCAGGAGATGGCGGTCCTTGACATCCGCGAATTCCTGATCGACGCCGTCATGGTAGGACCACGCGCAGAAAATCAGCGACGGTACAAGCGTTGCAATCAGGAACGACAAAATCAGAAAGCTTCTGATTTTCATCAAGAGAACCCCTCTTCCGAAACATGCGGATGGCAAGGGTATAATGCCCTGTGTACCCAAGCGGTTCCTTAACTTAGGCGGGAAATTTATCTCGTGTTAAACAAAGGATAAATGCAGTCCGCGCAATTCGAACGGCCCGAGCGGGGTGTGCGCTTTATCTTCCGCCATCCGGCACCCTGCCGGGGATTGTCGACTAATTTTCATTGGATTTTCCCGTCCCGTATCGGCCATGGTGCGCACCGGTCAATACAACAAGGAGGTTTTGGAGATGAAACTCACCTGGTACGGTCATTCCGCGTTCAAAATGGAAATTGCAGGCGCGTCGATCCTGATCGATCCGTTCCTCACCGGAAACCCGAAGTTTCCCGAAAATCTGACGGTGGATCAGGTCGCCGAAGGGGTGACCCATGTGCTTCTGACCCACGGGCACGACGATCATATCGGCGACAGTCTGGACATCTGCAAGAAAACGGGCGCGCAGCTGACCGCGAATTACGAGATCTGCATGTGGGCCAACGGCAAGGGCGTGGAGAACATCAACCCGATGAATTCCGGCGGCTTCCTTGATGTTGGTCCGTTCAAGGTCGGCCTGACCGTGGCGCATCATTCGTCGGCGTCTTCGGTAGACGGCGACGGCTTCAAATACATGGGTAACCCGCACGGACTGATCGTGGCGGCGCCGAACGAGCCGGTGCTCTATCACATGGGCGACACGGACATCTTTTCCGACATGGCCCTGGTCAACGAGATCTACGGGCCCAAGGTCGGGATCGTGCCTGTCGGTGACCGGTTCACCATGGGCGGAAAGAGTGCAGCACTTGCCTGCAATCGTTTTTTTGATTTCGACACCATCATCCCATGCCACTACGGCACATTCCCGATCCTGGATCAGAACGCGGATGCATTCATCGGGGCGCTGGGCGCGGCGGCCTCCAAGGTGAAGCTGCCGAAACCGGGCGACACGGTCGAGGCCTAAAGGCGCGTCCGGAAGTGCGCTCATGACGGCTCGTTCCCTTTCAGGCGGGGGCGAGCCGTTGTGTTCATCAAATGACGTCATGAAAGCATTTTGAGCGTGGCTGAGCGGTTGGCGGACATTATCGATCGGGTGAGGGGCATCCTCGCGACGGGCCGCTTTCTGGCGGCCTATGACGAGGCGATCTCGGGTCTCGCGCTATATCCGGCCGATCCGGAACTGAGCTACAACGCCGTTCTGGCGATTGCACGGGCTGGGGCGACGGAACGGGCGATGGAGCTTTACCGGGGCCTTAACCTGCAAGAGCTGCCCGTCGAAGATCCGAAGCTGAAGCTCGATATCGGTGCGCTCTGGGCCCGCCTTCACAAGGATCTGGGCCTGCGGGCGCGAGGCAAAGAGGCGCGGGACCATTTCCAGGCATCCGCCGATGCCTATCTGCAGGTGTTCGAACAAACCGGCGACGCCTATCCGGCCATCAATGCGGCGGCGCTCTACTGCTGGATCGGGGAGACGGAGCAGGCGGAAGATCTCGCTTCCCGATGCGTTGCCGACTGCGAAAGCAAGACCGACTACTATTCGCTTGCAACGTTGGCAGAAGCTTGTCTGATCCTGAGGCAACCGGACAGGACAACGGAAACGCTTACCCGGGCCGCAGGTCTCGGCGCCGGCCGGGCTGAAATGGCGACCACGCGGCGGCAATTGAAAAAGACCTGTCAGGTCCTCGGACTGGATGAGGATCTTCTGTCGCCGCTGACGCGCGGTCCGATTGTCCGTTATCTCGGGCATATGCCCTGGCCGGACCTCGACGAGTCGGGCGAGGGGATCCTGAAACAGCGGATCGGCGAATTCATTGCCGAAAATCGGGTCGAAACCGCCTATGGCGCGCTTGCGGCGGGCGTCGACATACTTGCGGCGGAGGTCATGATTGCCATGGGGGTCGAGCTCCACGTCGTTCTCCCTTTCGAAATCGAGGCGTTCCTTGCCGTCTCCGTTCTGCCGTTCGGCGGCACCTGGCGCGCGCGGTTCGATGCCTGTCTGGCGGCTGCCAGAAGCGTTTCGTACTCCGCATCCGGCGGGCAACCCGCGGACGGCGCCAGTTTCCGCTATTGCAGCGCCTATACGCGGGGCGTGGCGGCCCTGCAGGCGCAAGCCACCGACGCCGAACTGCATCAGCTTGCCGTCTGGAACGGGACGCCTGTCAGGAAACCCGGCGGCACGCTGGATGACATTCTGATCTGGCATGGCCAGTCACGGCCGCAAACGGTCCTCACCACAAGCGGGGAGCTGGTTCGGCCCGAGGCCTTGCCGGATGTGTCCCCCGTCTCTGGTGATGGCGATCGTGAGATCCGGGCAGTCCTGTTCGCGGATTTCGCCGGTTTCAGCAAGCTGAAAGAAGCGGAAATCGGACCGTTTTTATCCCGAAGCCTGGCGGTCGTCGCCGAAGTGGCGGCGCAGTATGAGACCAGCATCCTTTGCCGCAACACCTGGGGCGACGGCATCTTCCTCGTGCTCGATAAGGTGGAGACGGCAGCACGGCTGGCCCGGGACATCCTGGAAGCGCTGTCCGGCCCGGCTGAGGTGGAAGCCGGGCGTCTGCCGATCCGGATTGGCCTCCACGTGGCCCCGATGTCGCGGATCGCGGATCCTCTGACGGGCAGAACCACCTATGTCGGTGCGGAAATCTCCAAGGCGTCCCGGATCGAGCCGATCGTGCCGGTAAACAGCATCTACGCGACAGAAGCCTGCGCGGGCGCGCTTGCCCTTTCCGGCGAGCGAACGGTGCAGAGTGAATACATGGGCATGGTGGACCTCGCCAAGTCGGCCGGGATGATCCCGATCTTCCGGCTAAGGGCGTTAGGGAGCTGAAACCGGTTCGTCGTCGCGGCGGTCTGTCGCCACGAATCCGCTTTGCCCGGTAATCGATACTCCGGTGGCGTCCTCAGGCGGTCGTCATATATGCGGCTGTGACCACCTGTCCGCCCAATCCCCGTTGCTGGGGATGGGGCCGTGTCTCCAGGGACTGAAGCAGCAGGCTTTCATCCTCTTCGTTCGCCAACTCATGGCTCCAGACCCGAAATCCGGTGAGTTCGTAGTTGCCGAAGGAGGTTACCATCGCGACGTCGGAGGCATCGTGGCCCCGAACCATCAGGATCCGGCCGATTCTGGGGACGTTGTATCGGGCATCGCAGGTATGCCATTCGCCCTCCATAAACACTTCGAACCAGGCGCAGAAGTCATCAAACCCGGCGTCGGGAACCCCGATGTCTCCCAGATAACCGCTGGCATAGCGCGCGGGAATGTTCATAGCCCGGCACAGGCTGATCGCCAGATGGGCGAAGTCACGGCAAACGCCCGTCTTTTCGGCAAGCACGTTGCCTGCGGTCTTGTCCGGGCGGCCGAATTTGTAGTTGAACGTGACGTGGGCGTGAACGAAATCGCAGATCGCCTGAACCCGCGGCCATCCCGCTTCGGTCCAGCCGAATTGCTTCCAGGCAAAATCTCCCAAGAGGTCGGAATCGCAATAGCGGCTGGCCACAAGATAGGTCAGCGTCTCGTTCGGCAGATCCTGCAACCGGGCCTGACGCAGGCCCGGCTGGACCCTGTCCGGCAATCCGTCCACCTCCACAATCGAATCCGACCAGAACGTCGAAACGCCCGCGGGCGCGGTCGCGCGGGTCACGCGGTTTCCGAACAGGTCGGTATATTCCGACAAGTCGTCCACGCTGGAATTGCGGACATAATCCGACCCGATCATTCTTCCGGCAAACGTACTGTGAACCGAGAGGGCCAGCAGCATCGGGACCGGGACGGGGCAAGTGACGGTGATTTCGAATCCAATCCGTATGAGCAAGACGATTGTCCTTGTGTGCGAGGGGATTAGCGTCCAAGCTGAAGAGCTTCCAAAGCCACGGACAATCGGCGGCGACATGCGGCGGCGACAAAGGTTCAAATGACAAATGCCATTCGCGTCGTACACACTACACGATATCTCTACAGCCAACCGGTAAAATTTGGTCCTCACCGGTTATTGCTGCGACCAAGGGACGGACACGACCTGCGGCTTGTCTCGTCGGCGATTGCCATTTCGCCGGAACCCCGCCTGCGCTGGCATTTCGATACGTTCGGCAACTCCGTTGCCACTGCGGAGTTTTCCGCACCTGCCGATTGCCTGGAAATCAGAAGCGAGCTCCTGATCAGGCGGTTTTCGCACGAGGATTTCCTTGTCTCGGTCGACCGGACCGGAAGCGCCTATCCGTTTGTCTATTCCAGCGAGGACCTGATCGACCTCGCGCCGTTTATCGCGCTCGAAAATCCTCAGGAACGCTCAAAACTGGCTGCCTGGCTGGAGCGGGACGCCGGCAAGGCACCAGATGAGGTGTTCGCTTTTCTTCGAAACCTCTCCGATACCATCAACGACAGGCTGTCCTATATCCGCCGCGAAAGGATGGGCACTCAAAGTGCCGGCACCACGATCGACACAGGAACCGGCAGTTGCCGTGATTTCGCATTTCTGTTCATGGAGGCCGCGCGGCATTACGGGTTCGCCGCCAGATTTGTGACGGGCTACCTCAATAGCGCGTCGGACAACGGCCAGGAACACACGGGCGGCGGATCGACCCATGCCTGGGCGGAGGTTTACTTGCCGGAGGAAGGTTGGGTGGAGTTCGACCCGACCAATCGCATCATCGGCAGCCCGGACCTGATCCGCGTTGCGGTCACCCGGACGCCGTATCAGGCAATCCCGATCAGCGGCACCTATGACCAGCGGTTCGGCACGCTCTTCCACGGGATGGAGGTCGATGTCCGGGTCGCGAGTGAACCCTATGATCCGTCCGGACCTCTTTAGGGCGTCACCAGTGCTTCAAAGTTAGCGCCCGATGCTCTAGATCCCGCCCGCTCGCGCCTGCCGGAAGGACACCATCCGTCCGGTGGTTTCGTCCCACAGGACGAGCTTCACGCATTTGAGGCTCTGCAGCAGGGTGATACGGCTGACATTACGCAGTTCGGGATGATCCCGCAGGACTTCCGGCAGACGGTAGAAGGGAATTTTCGCAGCCAGGTGATGGATGTGATGAATGCCAATGTTGCCGGTGATCCAGCGCAACGGCTGGGGAAGGTCGTAGTGCGAACTGCCGTGCAACGCCGCGTGCTGGAAGTCCCAGTCGCCGTCTCCGGACCAGTGCGTTTCTTCGAACTGATGCTGGACGTAGAAGAGCCAGACCCCGGCACTGGCCGCCATCCATGTGATCGGAAGCTGGACCAGAAGAAACGGCCCGACGCCGATGAGCCACATCATGAGCAGGATAGGAAGGGCGATGCCCAGATTGGTGGTCAGGGTCGACACCCAGGGCTGAGCCCCGGAACGCATCAGACCGAGCGGCAGCCGATACTGGCAGACAAACAGCCACGAGGGACCGAGGCCGAACAGGATCAGCGGATGGCGGTAGAGCCAGTAGCGGACGCGGCCCAGCCAGGGTAGCTTCTGGTATTCGCGCACCGTCAGCGTTTCGACATCGCCGACCCCGCGCCGGTCCAAGTTTCCGGCCGATGCATGGTGGACCGCATGGGTGCGGCGCCAATAGTCATACGGAGTGAGCGTGAAAACGCCGATGATCCGGCCGATCCAGTTGTTGAGACTGCGCTGTTCGAACAAGGTGCCGTGGCCGCAATCGTGCTGCACAATAAACAGCCGCACCAGAAAGCCGGCGGCGGGAATCGTAAACAGCAGGCCCCACCATTGATCATTGACGATGGTAATGGCGGCCAAGGCCCACAGGGCTGCGAACGAAAACACCGTCAGGGCGATTTCGATCGTGCTTCTGAGCGGACTTGGTTTCCGGTAACGCGCAAGAACCTGTACCCAGGAGCGCTTGCGTCCTGTCGCATCGGTGTTTGTGGAAGTCGCTGTCGTCAAATGCTTTCCACCTGAGTGTGTGCGCCCGGCGGTCTTCGGGAGATCGGCGTCAATCCTTCGAACCGGATGCTTTCTTGTGATTTGCAGTCTTGCGGCCGGCCGTTGCGGCGCCGGTTTCCCGAGCGAGCATTTCCAGACGGGCAGCCTTGAGCTTTTCGGTCTTGGCATTCCGGATATCGGCCTCGGTCTGCACAATCTCCTTGGAAATGCGTATGGTGGTTTCGGCCTTTGTTTCCGCCGTCTGCCGCGTTGACTGGAAACGGACCCCGTTGGTGCCCTTGATGGTCATGGCTTTCTATCCCTTGATACAGATGAAAGCAAAAAAGGCCGGGTTTCAAACCCGGCCTTTCTGTTCACCTTGGTGATCCGCGCCTGTGTATCCTGGATCAGGAACCAGGGGAGGCAGGCTTCAGACGAGCTGCAGGTTATCCGCAGCCGACTTGCCCGAGCGCTTGTCCTGTACAACTTCGAAGCTCAGCTTCTGGCCTTCGGTGATCGTAGGAATGCCTGCGCGTTCGACAGCAGTGACATGGACGAACACGTCCGAGCCGCCGTCGTCCGGCTGAATGAAGCCAAAGCCTTTGGTGGAATTGAAGAACTTCACGGTTCCGATAGTCATAACGATTTCCTTTCAATCGGTCATGAGAGTCTGCACCCCCACGTTTGATGCGTGAGCGTGCGGTTAGGTCGACGTTGATAGGGAAGATCGTTTCTGGCGGCGCAAGCCGCATCGTCACAAAGTTCGTCAAACAATATCGATGGATGGATATTTAGGTCATGATCATGGTGGAAACAAGGCAAATCTCAAAACGGAAGGTTTTTTTTCGAGGAAACTTCAATGGCGAAGAAGAGTCTACGGCCTGTTGCGTCGCTAACTGCATCGTTTCCGGATGTTTTACCTCAGGCCATAAACTCATGAATGACGTTGAAAAGATATGAGCGTATTTGCTCGAATGCGGCGCTTAGCCTTGCGGGAAACCCGACGGTTCTGACGCCCGGCTCAGTCGCGATTGGCAACAGCCTTCAACGTCGGACATCGACCGGTCGTTCGCCATCTCAGGTGTTTCATGAGCCTGGCGCACGGTCACCACAACCAGCCGTTCAGCACGATACATGTGATAATCGTGAAGCTGAAGAGCAGGGCCGTCATGCCGAATGCGCCGGATTCGTCGCAACGGCGTAGGTACATATGTAAGGAGAGCACGGCGTTTTCCTTTTTCGGGACGAAACTGGAACCATAAACGGCCGGGACCCGTCCCACAGGTTGCCGGTCCCTTTTAATACGCTGGAAGCTTGGCCGGCGCAAGGTAAAACGGTATTTTCTGGAGGAAAATTCTTGTTAGAAATAAAGTTTTCAGGCGTAAAGTCACGATTATTAAATTTACAGAGCTCGATATTTTGCGAAACTGTCTTGTTTAAATTTGGAATCATTCCCCTGTTTTAATGAGGATTATTGTTATTCTTGAATATTTATTTTGAATATCCGCGACCGTATACCAGAGGTCTCCTGATCTCTGCCCGATTTTAGGAGAGTTCTCGGGCGTGCATCTTCTCCTGTTTTCATTATCCTCCGACAACCGACGCGGCATTGCTGCCCTGCCGTTTCGACCGTTCAAGTGAGATTGGACGACTGCAATCGACAGCCCCATGGATTCGGCCGGGGCCTTCGACATCTACCACATCACTCCGCTGCTTCCGGCAGCAGTGGCCGGGCCGCAATATCCTATCCGGAGAATATGGCAGAGAGCCATGAACGGGCGGTGGCTCATGATCGGTTTGAACTTATAAGTCTGTCCGAAGAGGCTAAGAATCAGGCACCGCTCATCGCCAAAACTTTCGGTCCTGGCTGAGGATTTTGCGTTTAGCTTTTTCTTCCTTTCGAAATTTTCGGTCGCGGAAGAAACTGCGTTTTGCCTGGCGGGTGCAGGGGCGAACCGCCGCGTTCGCGATAGCCGCGGTATCCGGTACCGGTCGGCAAACCGGGCCTGCGCCAAAGTAGGCTCACCCGAAGCCATTATGGTACGGCCGCCCGGCGCAGCATTTCAAGTTTCCGAGAAACCGCGGGGCTTTTCGCCGCTTACGTGCTACAAGAATTAACCGGCATGCAATCTTGCTTGCCTGTTCCCAACACCGATTGGACCAAATCATGCAATTTCCCGAATGGACGAAACCTGCGCTCGTGGGCGCGGGAGCGGGCGCTGTTGCCCTGGCGATAGTCGGATTCGGCTGGGGTGGCTGGATGACCAGCAGTTCCGCGATGGAAATGTCGAAAAAGCAATCCATGGCGGCTACGGTTACAGCTCTGACGCCCTATTGCGTCCGGAAATCGAAAGATGATCCGAATTCGGCAGACCTTATGGCAAAGATTGAGGAGGCCAGCGGTTACAAGCGGCGAAGCATGGTCGAGGAAACCGGTTGGGCAACGCCGCTGGGAGCGGAAAAGCCCGATCGTGGTCTTGCGGAAGCCTGCCTCTCCGCATTGACTGGAAACACCTGACCAACCGTCGGCGCGCCCTAAGCCGCGCCGACCAAATCTGATTGATGGAGCCGCGGCGCGCCGCGTCTTCATAACTTTATTGGTTCTCGGGGCTCTTTTCCCCTCAGGAGGAGGGCGTGTAGATTTTCGCTTCTAGCACAGGCTGCGATTGCCGACCGCTTGAATGTCGGTCCTTTCCATCGGTCCATCATCTTGATGCGCTTAGCCTTGCTTCGGCTGCACCGGATTCTCGGGCGATCGGCTGCCGACAATTCCGCTGCCTGCAGATCTATTCGGCGCGCCGTCCGGTCTCGTTCAGGTCCTTATCAAGTTCGATGTCGAATTGCTTGCCGCCCTTGCAGATGACGTCGTCGAGGTCATAGCCCTCTGCGGTGACCTCGATGTCCTCGGGTGCCATTTGGCACTCCATCGCGGCGAGTTTCGCCATGATCGCGGCTTCTGTCTTTGCGTCTACCTTGCCTTCGGATACTCCGGCAACAAGCGTTCCGGCGTAAAAGGCCAGTCCCGCGGCAAGGAAAGTGATCTTTGCCTTCATCGTAGGGGTCCTCGTCATTGGATATTGCCGTTCATTAGATGTTGCCCGTCATTGAATATTGAAGGTGACCTTCTGGGTGTCTCCGGTGGAGCCGGGGATATGCAGCACATGGCTGCCGGGCTTGATGGCGATGAAGGACAGTTCCGCCGTTCCGGCCGCATCGAACTCGATGCTGTCGATGGCCATCGGTCGAACTTCGATTTTGTTGATGACGATCTCGTTCATCCAGATGGCGCGAAAGAAATCGGCGCCCGAAACGGCGAGTTCGGCCGACCCGTCGGCGGTGATTTCGAGCTTGTAATAGGCGCCCGACTGAAGGGTGTAGCTGGCTTCCTTCGAAAGCGGCTGGCCGGAGGCCAGGGTCAGTTCAATCGGCTCTCCCCGGTTGCAGGCTGCCAGAAGGCCCGCGAAGCCGAGATTGTCGCAAAGCGGTGCGGCGGCGGATGGCCCTGCGAAGAGCACCATGCCCAAGGCTGCGAGTGTGCGTTTCATCGAAATCTCTTCCCCCCTTTGATTTCCACCATGGCGACGACGCCCCTCCGCTCGTCCCGCGAGAGGTCAGGTCGGGAAAGGGGAAGGAGCGGGGGCGGTGTCGGCCCGAAGGACAGTGGCTCGACTATCTGATGTCCGGGCCGGGAGCATTGGCCCAAACATCAGGAGGTTGGATAGATCGTGCCCCTGCGCCGGGCCGAGAACCCGAGTTCTGGTGCGATCGGCTTCGAGTTGATCCGTCTGTTTCCCGGTTCCTTCCCTTCTTTCGGTTCGAAACCTAGCACCCGTTCCATACGCCGTGCTTCCCAAAAGACCTTGGGAACATTCGGCAATCCTGATGCCGATTGTTCCTGACGCCCGTTCTTTCATCGACGGATACCGTTCCCGGCGCTACGATCCGTCACCGAGTTGGAGGAGGAAATCGTGTTCGCACGGATGCATCTGCAGCACCAGGTCGTGCTTTGCATATGCCTGGTTCATCTGATCGCGCTGAGCCTGACGATAGCGGTTCTCGTGATCAATGCACGGGACGCGGTCAGGCTGGAGGTCGAGTCGGGTGCGAAAAGCGCAAGGGCGCTCGTACTGGCGACCCTGGGGTACACGCTTCAGGAAACACCGCCGCAAGACGTCCTGCCACGGCTTGCGGAAACCCTGGTCGCGCCACGGCACGTGCATATTGCCCTTGTCGACGCCCGCCGCGGTCTCCTGCCGCTGCGCGAAGTCGACAACGCTGGTTCCGCGAATACCGTTCCAGGCTGGTTCGTGCGGCTGGCGAAACCGGGATTCAGGGAGATACGGATACCGGTCCAGTCGAACGGAAACCGTTACGGTTATGTCTCGATCACCATGGCGCCCGGAGACGAGATTGCCGAGGTCTGGCACGATGTCGCCAGCATCTTCTGGATCGTCTCCGTCTCTGCGCTGGTGTCGGCCTTGATCCTCGTCTGGCTGGTCAACCGGACGCTCCGCCCCCTCGACGCCCTGCGCGCGGCTCTCGCCAGGCTCCGGGAGGGCAAGCATTCGGCGCGGCTCGGCCGTAGCACCAGCGCCGATCTTGTTCCCATCTTCAGGGGCTTCGACGATCTGTCGGAAGCCCTTGAAGCTGCCGAAGCGGATCGCACGCGGCTGAACCGTCGCATCGTGGAACTCGGCGACGCCGAGCGGCGCACAATCGCCATGGAACTGCATGACGAGTTCGGGCCGTGCCTGTTCGGCCTGAAGGTCAAGGCGTCCTCGATCGCGCGCGCCGCGGAAAGGCTGGAAGATCAGGATCTCGCCCAGGATGCGGTCGCTATCCAGTCGATCGTCGCGCAGATCCAGGCCTCCAACAGTCGCTTGCTGACGACGCTCAGGCCGATGGCCATCGGTCAGTTGCCGCTTGTCGATGCACTCCTGGATTTGTTCCAGGGTTTCAGAAGTAACCATCCGGATGTGGAGTGGCGTGTGGATCTTTCGCAGAGCCTGCCCGATACGCCTGAGATCATTGACCTCACGGTCTACCGGTTTTTCCAGGAAGGGGTGACGAACGCGCTTCGCCATGGCCAGCCAAGTCGCATCACCGCTTTCCTGTCGCAACAACAGGATACGGATACCGCTCCGCTCCTGCGTCTCGTCGTCGAAGACAACGGTTCGGGTATGGGTGGCAGCATGAGTGATGACACGGCCGGCGGCCGCGGCCTGGCGGCCATGCGCGACCGGATCGACGCCGTCGGCGGCCAATTGGACATCGGCCCGGCTGAGGGCGGAGGCACACGGCTGGTGTCGAGCGTGCCGCTACTGTCTTCGCCGGAAAACGCCATGGAACTGCGAGCTGTCTCATGAAATCTGTACTCGTCATAGACGACCATCCGGTCACCCATCTGGGCTGCGGCCAGTTGCTGCGCGAGCTGGACTACGAACCGGTGCTGGAAGCGCTCACCGATCGGGATGCCCTGTCCCTCTGCGAGGTGTATCTTCCCGGCCTGATCGTACTTGATCTCGGCATGCCCGGCGTCGGAGGCCTGAATCTTATCGAGCCCTTGCTGCGCCGGGCGCCAAAGACCCGCATTCTGATCTTTTCGATGAACGAACAGGCTGCCTTCGTTTCCAAGGCGCTTGCGGCGGGGGCCTCCGGGTATCTGAGCAAGAATTCGGGACCGGACGATTTTCTCGACGCGGTCCGGAGCCTGGAAGCGGGCAAGGCCTATCTGCCCCATGACATGGCCATGTCGTTGGCAACGGCGAAGATCGGCGGCCACGCCGATCCGCTGTCCACGCTCACGGAACGCGAGCACCAGGTTCTGCGCCTGCTTGGGCAGGGGCAGGATCTCCAGTCGATCGCAGATGCGCTGCGGGTGAGCTACAAGACAGCGGCTAACGCGTCCTCCGCGATCAAGCGAAAACTCGGCGCCAAGAGCACGACGGAACTGATCCGATACGCCATATCCGCGGGCGTGGTCAGTTAGAGCACTTTCCGATCGACTTCGCTCATTTGACCGCGGCGATTTTGCTCTCTGGCAAGGCGATGGACATGGGGCCTCTTTTTCGCATGCGCATGGATCGGGGATCCATATCTGGGCTCTCTGAAAACTTTAAGCTTAAAATTTTAGTCTTGAAATATCCTCCGGTCTGAATGATGCTTGAGGTCGAAAACAGTCTGGAACTGGCGGACAGGAGCACACGCATCATGCGGATTGCATGTCTGGGGGGAAGTCCGGCGGGCCTCTATTTCGTGATCTCGGTGCAGCTGCGCAATTCCGATCACGAGGTCGTGGTTTTCGAGCGCAGCAAGGCCGATGACACATTCGGTTGGGGCGTTGTCCCGTCCGACGACGCGCTGGAAAACATGGAGCGTAACGACCCGCCCTCGGCAAAGTCCATTTGCGGGCAGTTCGCCTACTGGGACGACATCGCCGTCGTTCACAAGGGCACGCGCACCGTCTCGGGCGGCCACGGTTTCGCCGGCATCGACATCCGCGAATGCAAGTTCATCTGGCTCGGTACGCACCAGACGTTCGACGACGCCTTCACCGTCATCTTCGAGAAGACCGAGCACGGCTGGATCTGGGCGCGCGCCTACCAGTTCGACAAGGACACGGCGACGTTCATCGTTGAGTATCCGCAGGACACCTTGGGAAATTTCTGCTTCGAACACATGTCCAATATCGGGAAATCCGGGCACTGCGCATTCATGAAGGCGCATCGGACGTCCAGAAAGTCATCATCGCCAGACAGACGATGGAAAGCGGCCCATAAAGGCCAAAACTTGGAAAGGGAACTGACATGCCAGGCAAACTTGAAGGCGGAATCACTGCGAATGGTGAAGGCTTCGAAGGGGTCGAGTGGAATATTCTCGGTCAGCGTTACTTTCCCAAGGCGATCTGTGAAACGACCTTCGCATTCGAGGCGAACAGCGAACCGGGCCAGCACGTGCCCGTCCATATCCATCCCACCCAGGACGAATTTATCCTGGTCCAGGAAGGCGAACTCGATCTGAAGCTCGACGGCAACTGGACGAAGGCGAAGGCCGGCGACTTGGTGCGCATGCCCGCCGGTGTGCCGCACGGTTATTTCAACAAGTCGGACAAGCCGGCCCGCGCCTTGTTCTGGGTTTCGCCGGCCGGCAAACTGAAGGATCTCTTCATTGCTCTCGACGATCTGACCGACATTGAAAAGGTGCTGGAACTTTCGACCCAGCACGAAGTGGATTTCCTTCCTCCGGAGGCGAATGACTGAGACGCTCGGACCAAGCGCGCATGTCGCCATATTGAGCATTCGGTGACGAATGACGTGGCTATTGGGGCCTCAAGAGCAGGCGCCCGAGGAGATGCTTGATTTCCGGTGTGCTGGGGATGAGTTGAGACAAGAGCTCCAGAGGGCGATATAGCTGCCGTTCGCTTTCCCCCAAGCGCTTCGCTTCAGATCAGCGGAGAGCTTTGCAAGGAACGCGGCTGCGGCCATCTGGTCGATGCTGTCGGGATGGACGTTCGGAGCGATGTATTGAGCGCCCGGTGCCGATGTCGAGGCCGTGGGGCTCACGGATGCAGCTTCGCGCCTTTGGTGGCCTTGTCGACCTGTTTCCTCGGACCGAAGACGGAAAGGCCGACAAGATCCGGCGTGTCCGCGGGCTCGGCACGAAAGACGTCACGGTTGGCGGCGTCGTGGCCGGTTTCGAACATGCCCCGCACATAGGCTGCGCGGGACAGGTTTCGCTCGATCGCTTGCCGGAAGGCGCGTTGCAGGACGTCCGTGGAGGCTGCGAAGATCAGGATCGGCTGGCCGAACAGGCACGCATGAGCGCGGCCTGCAGAATCCACGTAAGGTTCCCCCATGGCTTCGGGCTGGGCGCCGGCCAGTCCCGTTGCCAGAAAGGCTGTCACGTTCAGCTTCTGCCACATGGCCAGATCCTCATGAACGAGAATGGCCGTCTTGGTGTCGAACATTATGAGCTCCTTCGCTTGGGTTTGCGGAAGGGCTACAGGAGATGTTCGATACCGTCTGGAACGTTTGTGCGCCCGCGTTGGAAAGTGGCGGGGGTGATGCCATAGGCCCGGCGGAACCAGCGGCCCATGTGGCTCTGGTCGGCAAAGCCGCTGGCGGCCGCGGCTTGCGCGGGCGGCATGGGAAGGCGCAGCAGACGCCGTGCCTGTGCAAGCCGGAGCTGCACCTGGCAGGCATGGGGCGAAACGCCGTACCGACGGCGGAAGGCACGGGTGAGCTGGAACCGGTCCGCCGCGCCGGCGGCGCGCGCCAGTTCTTCCAGGCCGACGGGATGTTCGAAACGCGCCTGGAGATAGTCCATTGCCCGTTCCGCAACGCCTGCTCCAGCAGGGGCTGTCGGGGGGAGCGGTGCGCGGCCCAGATGAAGGTGCAGCCGCCGCACGACCTGGTCGCGCGCCGCGTCCACGGCCAGTTGAGGCGCCTTGTGCAAAAGGGCACGGCAGGCGGTGGCAATGGCCTGCCCGAGGAGGCGATCGTCGGTCAGCGTGTCGCGGAAGCCGATGTCCGCATCGGAGCCGCCCATTTCCTGGCGGATCCAGTCCTGGGGCAGGTAGAGCATACTGTACCGGAAACCGTCTGCCTGGACCGCCTGACCGTCGTGGCGCTCGCCCGGTTCGATCAGGATGACGCGCCCGGCCGTGCTCTGCCGCCGCCTGCCTCGGCAGAAGAAATCCTGCACGCCACAATGGGTGACGCCCACCAGCCATTCGTCGTGGTGATGCATGTCATAGGCATGGCCGTGGAACTGTGCGGTGACCGCGTCGAAGCCTCGGGCTCCGTCACGCGCCAGATGTATGAAATCACTTTGGGCCGGAGTTGCATTGTCCATGGCGCGAGGAAACATGAGTTGGGGCCATCGGACAAGGGTCGTTCCGACGGGAGCCTGACGTTCGAGCATCGGGCGATATGGCTGAGGCGTTCGGCGCGCAGGTGACGCTCGCCGTTGGAGAGCCCGAAGCCCGCCGATTTCATTCCGCAGGGCTTACCGGTACTCGGCCTGATGCCGCGCGAATTCCTCGAGCAGGGGCCCGAATTCCTCCGGTTGGGGGAATTCCTCGTAGCTGTGTTGCGCCGGCGTTTCGGCCCAGGAAAGTTTGGCCGAGGTCATGGTTTCCATGAAGGGTCTTGTCCACGCCGGCTCTTCGAGCAGCGTGGGGCGCACGTTGATCAGGCCTTCAAGCGCAGCAACCCTCGTGAACATCCATGTCTTGCAGCTCGGGCAGAAGAAATGGTCCAGATCCGGTCCTTGCAGGCCGCCCTTCACCGGCTCTCCCGCCGTGATCCTGAAGGCTGTGTCGGGAAAGATCGCGGTGAGGGAATAGGCGCTGGACGTCATGCGCTGGCAGCCCCGGCAATGGCATGCCGAGGTGATGACTGGCGGGGCGGAAACCTCGAAACGAACCTGGCCGCACCGGCAGGTGCCTTCAAGACGGGACTGGGGGCTGTTCATGGGACGCTCCTCATTTCGAGTGCCGAGGGATGAGTCAAAGCTACGGCGCCATCTGTCTGCATGCTCCGGCGGCAGAGATCAAGGAGCGCATTGCCGATCTGTCCGACTCCAACGATCACATGCGCGCGCCGCTCAGGTCGATCAGGGCGTGGAGCATGAGGTTGGCGCCTTTTTCGATGTCGGGCCAGGCGCTGAATTCTCCCGGAGCATGGCTGATGCCGCCGCGGCTGGGGACGAAGATCAGGGCCGAGGGGCACAGCATCTGCATGGTCTGGGCGTCATGGCCGGCACCGGACGGCATGCGGCAGGCGGGGAGGCCGGCAGCTTCGGCAAGCACTTCAAGCCTGTCGGCCAGCTCCGGGTCGAGCGGCACGGGCGGCAGCCAGCTGCGTTCGACGGTCTGTAGCGCCAACCCGTTCCTGGCAGCAATCTCATGCGCGTTTTCCTCGAACCGCCTGCGCAGGGCGCGCATGACGGTTTCCGACGTGTCGCGCAGGATCACCGAGAACAGGGCCGTGCCCGGTATGGTGTGCGGCTGGTTGGGCGATAGGGTGACGTGGCCGATGGTGATCCGGCTCTGATTGGTGCCGTCTTCTGCGATCAGGGCAGGGATCGTCTGTGCCAGCTCGCTCAGGCCGGCGAAGGCGTCGGCACGCAGATGCATCGGGGTGGTGCCCGAATGATTGGCGACGCCCCTCAGGGTCATTTCCAGATAGCAGACACCGGACACCCGGTCGGCGATGCCGATGGGCAGCCCGGCGCTTTCCAGGACAGGGCCCTGTTCGATATGCAGTTCGAGAAAGGCCCTGACGTCACCCTCCGTTCGTGCCGCACTGAGGATCGCGTAGGGGTCGAGCCCCTGGGCCGTCATGACATCGGCCAGCCGATGGCCGGAGGCGTCGCAGGCGGCGTCTATCCAGTTGGCGGTCAGAACGCCGGTGATCGCCTGGGAGCCGAGCATGCCGCCGAAGCGGCCTTCTTCTTCGGAAGTTGCGGCGACTTCGATCGCGGTTGCCGGCTCCAGGCCGGCGTCTTTCATGGTGCGCACGCATTCCAGCGCGACGCAGGCCCCGAGCGCTCCGTCGAAGGCGCCGCCATCGGCGACCGTATCCAGATGGGAGCCGGCCATGATGCACGGGCCGTCTTCGGGGCCATAGCGGCCGAAGACGTTGAGCGCGCCGTCTGTCCACACGGTCAGGCCGTCGTCTCGCATCCGGTCGGCGAACCAGGACCGGCAGTCGATGTCGGCCCTGGAAAAGCCGAGCCGGTTGTAGCCGCCGGTTTCCGGATCGAAGCCGAAGCGATTCACGCCGTCTAGGAGGGATTTGAGGCGATCGAGGTTGATGCTGGCATTCAGCCTCTGCATCCGGATTTCTCCCTAATTTCAGCAGTTAAGCCGTTATTTGCGGGGACGCTGCAACCCCCTTTGTGAAAATTAATATGAAATAATTATTGTGATCTGACAATTAATCATGATTAATATTCTTCAAGATACAACGAGGGGAATGGTCATGAAAAAGTTCCTAGCCGCGGCGTTCGCCTCGGCGTTTATCGCGTTTTCGCCCACGGTGCAGGCGCAGACACCGCCGAACGTGCTGGTGGTCGGCCAGATCGCGGAACCGAAGTCGCTGGACCCGCAGGCGGTCACGGCGGTCAACGATTTCCGCATCCTGATGAACATTTATGACGGTCTTGTGCGCTACAAGGACGGCACGCTGGAAGTGGAGCCGGCGCTTGCCAAGAGCTGGACGATTTCCGACGATGGCAAGACCTATACGTTCAAGCTGAGGGAAGGGGTGACCTTCCACGACGGCACGCCGTTCAACGCGGACGCCGTGAAGTTCGATTTCGAGCGCATGCTCGATGAGGAACACCCCTATCACGATACCGGGCCGTTCCCGCTGGCCTTCTTCTTTTCCCAGGTGGAAACGGTCACGGCGGACGACGACACCACCGTTACCTTCAAGCTGAAGGCACCCTATGCGCCGTTCCTGTCGAATCTGGCCTATCCGACCGGCCTGATCGTTTCGCCGGAAGCGGTGAAGAAATACGGCAAGGACTTCGGCCGTCATCCGACCGGAACCGGGGCGTACAAGTTCGGTGCCTGGAACGCCAACGAGAAGGTGGTGGTGACCCGGAACGCAGACTACTGGGACGGTGCGCCGGACCTGGAGGCGGTGATCTTCCGCCCGATCACGGACGCCAACACCCGGATCGCCGAAATGCTTTCCGGCGGGCTCGACATCATGGTCGAGGTGCCGCCGGACAGCCTGCAGCAGTTCAAGTCCGATCCGGTCTTCAAGGTGCAGGAACAGGCCGGCCCTCATGTCTGGTTCCTGATCCTCAATACCAAGGAAGCCCCGTTCGACAACAAGCTCGCCCGACAGGCCGCCAACTACGCGATCCACAAGAAAGCGCTGGTGGAAAACGTTCTTCAAGGCACGGCGGATGTGGCCGCAGGCCCGACGCCGCCTGCCTTCGCATGGGCCCATGACGAGAGCCTGCAGCCCTATCCGTACGACCCGGAAAAGGCCCGGGCGCTCCTGAAGGAGGCCGGCTACAACGGCGAGGAAGTGACCTTCTACGTGACACAGGGCGGATCGGGCATGCTCGATCCGGTCGCCATGGGCACGGCCATCCAGGCGGATCTGGAAGCCGTGGGCATGAAGGTGAAGATCGAAACCTATGAGTGGAACACCTTCCTGGGCAAGGTGAACCCGGGCCTGGAAGGCAAGGCCGCCATGGCGGAAATGGCCTGGATGACCAACGATCCGGACACGCTGCCTTTCCTGGCGCTGCGCAGTGAGGCCTTCCCGGACAAGGGGGGTTTCAACTCCGGCTATTACTCCAACCCGAAGGTGGACGAACTACTGGAGAAGGCCCGCCAGGTCACCGACCAGGGTGAGCGGGCGAAGCTCTACAAGCAGATGCAGCAGATCGTCCATGACGATGCGCCCTGGGTGTTCGTCGCCAACTGGAAGCAGAACGCGGTGACCAAGGCGTCCGTGGAAGACTTCAAGCTGCAGCCGTCCTTCTTCCTGATGCTGCAGCACGTGAAAAAGCCAATGTAGTCTGGGGTTTCGGCCCGGCGGGTTCAGGTCTGCCGGGTTTATTCGTTCACGTGGTTTCAGGGTTAAAAGTTGGAATTTGCTGCGAGGCCGGGCCGCATACTCCCGTCTCCCCCCTTGAGGGGGAGATGTCCGCTTCAGCGGACAGAGGGGGGTATCCGGCCTGTCGGCAAAAGGCGGCGTCGGCGTTCTGGGCAAGTGCTGTCACCCCCCTCTGTCACCTGCGGTGACATCTCCCCCTCAAGGGGGGAGAGGGGTGCAAGGGGCGAGGTTTTGCTCCACTTTCAGACTGTGTCACCGAATGCCACCGTCCAGCGTCAATGAGGGGGAACAAGCATTGGCATTCTACATCGCCAGGAGACTGCTGGCCGCGATACCGGTGCTTTTCGGGCTGACCGTGATCGTCTTCCTGATCATGGCGATGATCCCGGGGGATCCGGCGACCGCCATTCTCGGCTCTTACGCCACGCCGGAAAATGTCGCCAGGCTCAACGCCCAGCTCGGCCTCGACAAGAGCCTGTTCCAGCAATACCTCATCTGGATCGGCAATCTGTTCCACGGTGATCTCGGCCGGTCCTATACCTTGAACCGGCCGGTGCTGGACGAGGTTCTGGAGCGGTTTTCGGCAACGCTGATCCTGGCGGGCTCGTCGCTTGTTCTTTGTTCCGTCTTTGGCCTGCTGGCGGGGATCGTCTCCGCCGTGCGCCAATTCGGCTGGGCGGACAAGATCATCACTTTTCTCGTCCTGATCGGCATCTCGACCCCGTCCTTCTGGCTGGGCCTGCTGCTGATCCTGGCCTTCGCGGTCAAGCTGCGCCTGTTCCCGGCCTCCGGCATGTTCGCCATCTACGGCGGCGGAGATCTTCCCGACCTTCTGCATCACCTGGCTCTGCCGGCGCTGACATTGTCCGTGGTCGCCACCGGCGTGATCGCACGCCTGACCCGGACCGCCATGCTGGAGGTGCTGCGGCAGGATTATATCCGCACCGCGCGGGCCAAGGGGGTGTCGGAACGCAAGGTGATCTACAAGCACGCGTTCAAGGCGGCGCTTGTCAGCGTCGTGCCGGTGATCGGCATCCAGGCCGGCTTCGTCATCGGCGGGGCGGTCTATATCGAGACCGTGTTCCAGTGGCCGGGGATCGGCTCCATGCTGGTGACCGCCATTTCCAGCCGTGATCTTCTGCTGGTGCAGGGCGGCGTGCTGGTGGTGGCCGCGGCCTATGTGCTGTTCAACCTGGTGGCCGACGTGGTCCAGACCATGCTCGATCCGAGGCTGCGCTGATGACCGACACGGCTGCGAACATTCCGGCAAAGCCGGCGCCGAAATCCGCCCGTCCGGGCACGGTGGCGCTGCTTTTGAACAACACGCTGGCGACCGGCGGGCTGATCGTGCTGGCGGCGATCTGCCTGATCGCCCTGGCCGCCCCGCTGCTGCCGCTTCCCGATCCGGATGCGACCGCGCCGGCCGATCGGCTGTTGCCGGTCTTCAGCGCGGGGCATCTGCTCGGAACCGATCATCTGGGACGGGATCTGCTCTCCCGGCTCCTGTGGGGCACGCGGGTGTCGCTTGCCGTCGGCGTGTCGGCGACGCTGATCGCCGCCTTCTTCGGGTCTCTGTTCGGGCTCGTCGCCGGCTATGCGGGCGGGCGGACGGACACCCTCATCATGCGCGGCATCGACATGGTGATGGCCTTTCCCTACATCCTGCTGGCGCTTGCCATCGTCGCGGTGCTGGGGCCGGGGCTTTTGAACGCGCTCTACGCCATCGCGCTGGTCAACATTCCCTTCTTCGCCCGCAATATCCGTGGCATCACCTCCGGTCTGGCCCGGCGCGAATTCGTCGATGCGGCGCGGCTTGCCGGCAAGTCGCCGGTGCAGATCCTGTTCATCGAAATCCTGCCCAATGTGCTGCCGGTGATCGTGATCACCATGTCGACCACGGTCGGCTGGATGATCCTGGAAACGGCGGGCCTGTCGTTCCTGGGCCTCGGCGCGCAGCCGCCCCAGGCGGACCTTGGCTCCATGCTGGGCGAGGGGAGGAAGATCCTGTTCACCGCGCCCCATGTGTCGATCATTCCGGGGCTGATGATCTTCGCGCTGGTGATGAGCATCAACCTGTTCGGCGACGGCGTGCGCGACGTGCTCGACCCGCGTCTGCGGGCCGGATCGCTGACCCGGCCGGTGGCGCGCACCAAGGTCGCGCGTGGCGGCTCCGATATTCCGCCGCCCTCGGCGGCACCCGGTGTTCTGGACATGAAAGGCCTGCGGACGGAATTCCGGATCGGCGGTTCGGTCTACAAGGCCGTCGGCGGGGTCGATCTTCATGTGAGGGAAGGCGAGTGCTTGGGAATCGTCGGCGAATCCGGCTCCGGCAAGTCGGTGACGGCCATGTCGATCATGGGGCTGGTGCCGACGCCACCCGGACGGATCGCCGGTGGCGCGGCCTATCTGGAGGGCGAGGATCTGTTTGCGGCCAGCGACGGGCGCATCCGAACCCTGCGCGGCGGATCGGTCGCCTATGTGTTCCAGGATCCGCTCTCGACCCTGCATCCGCTCTTTACCGTCGGCGATCAGCTGAAGGAGGCGATCCAGGCGCATCAACCGCTGTCTCATGTGCAGATAAAGGAAAAGGCGCTGGAACTCTTGTCGCTGGTGCGTATTCCCAACCCGAAGGAGCGGCTGTCGGCCTATCCGCACGAACTCTCCGGCGGCATGCGCCAGCGGGTGTGTATCGCCATGGCGCTTGCCAATGACGCCAAGCTGCTGATCGCCGACGAGCCGACCACGGCGCTTGATGTGACCGTGCAGGCGCAGGTCCTGACCCTGATGAACGGCCTGCGCCGGGAGCGCAACGCGGCGATCCTGTTCATCACCCACGACTTCGGCGTCGTCTCCGCGCTGTGCGACCGGGTGGCGGTGATGTATGCCGGGCGAATCGTGGAGACGGGCACCACGAAAGAGATCCTGGAAAGCCCGCAGCATCCCTACACCGCCAAGCTGATCGAATGCGTGCCGGTTCTGGGCGAACCGGAACGGCGCCTGGACGCCATCGAGGGCCGCCCGCCGGTGGTCAACAACCTGCCCGACGGCTGCGCCTTCGCCGACCGCTGCCCGCGCGTTCGGCCGGAGTGCCGGTCCGGCGAGCTGGACCTGAAATTGTCCTCGCCGGAGCGTGGCGTGCGCTGCCTCTATCCGCTGACCCAAGGAGGCGCGGCATGACCGAGGCAGCCATGAACACTGACGGGCGCGAGACCCTGCTTGCGATTTCCGACGTGGAACGCATCTTCGGCGGCGCGCGCAAACTCTTCGGCGGTCGTACGCCTGCCGTCCATGCGGTGCAGGGGCTGAGCCTCGATGTGAAGCAGGGAGAGACGCTCGGCGTGGTCGGGGAATCCGGCTGCGGCAAGTCCACGCTCGCCCGGCTGGTGGTCGGGCTCGACCTGCCAACCTCCGGGTCCATCACCTTCGGTGGCGAGGATCTGACCGAGCTTGCCAGACGGGACCGGCGGGCGCTGGCCCGCAAAGTGCAGTACGTGTTCCAGGATCCGGTCGCGTCGCTCAATCCGCGCAAGACCATCCGCACCATTCTGGAAGCGCCCTTGCGCCACCTGACCGATCTCGACGCCAATGGTCGGGAACAGCGGCTGGAGGAGCTGCTGGACGCGGTGAACCTGGCGCCGGAATTCCTGGAGCGTTACCCGCACGAGTTTTCCGGCGGGCAGGCCCAGCGGATCGGCATCGCCCGGGCGCTCGCCGCCGGCCCCGAGCTGATCGTGCTGGACGAGCCGGTCTCCGCGCTGGACGTGTCGGTGCAGGCGCAGGTCTTGAACCTGCTCGACGACCTCAAGGATCGCTTCGGCCTGACCTATATCTTCATCAGCCACGACCTCTCGGTGGTGGAAAGCGTCAGCGACCGGGTGGCGGTCATGTATTTCGGCCGCATGGCGGAGCTGGGCCCCGCGCGGCAGGTGTTCCGCGCGCCGCTCCATCCTTATACGGAGCTTCTGATGCGTTCCGCGCCGGGGCCCGGCCGCCACGCGCTTCTGGCCGAGGACACCTCCGCCGAACTGCCCGACCCTTACAATCCGCCGCCCGGATGCGCCTTTGCCGCCCGCTGCGGGAACAGGACCGCACGCTGCACGGAGGTTCTGCCGGCCCCGGACGCGGCACGCGGCGAGGCGAACGGTTGCCATATTGCGGCTTGCCATCATCCACTGACGCGGGCATAGGCGGGTGAGGGAATGAATGCGCGCATGAGCCGGCCGATGAAACTGCAAAAAGGCGATACCGATCCGAAAACGCCCCGGCGGCTGCGCCGGACCGACATGGTCGCCCAGCAGATCCGGGAACGGATCGTCGATGCGGGCTTGCGGCCCGGCGACCGGATCCCGAACGACTGGCTGTCGCCCGAAACCGTGAAAGTGTCGCGCGGCACCCTGCGCGAGGCACTGAAGGTGCTGGAATACCAGGGACTGATTTCCACCAAGAGCGGCCCCGGCGGTGGCGTCTTCGTCGCCTCTGTCGAACCCGGAGAGGCGATCCGCCTGCTCGACAACCTGTTCCTGTTCGATCCGCCCTCGATTGCCGATATCTACACCCTGCGCAAGCAGCTGGAGCCGGAACTGGCGGCTGCCGTCGCCGGTCATCTGTCGGAGACGGCGTTCCACGCGCTGCAGGGCTGCATCCGCCTCTACGAGGACGAGCCCAAGACGGCGGAGGAGGAATATGCCCAGCGGCTGGCGGAGCTGGACTTTCACGAGGAACTGGCCCGCCAGTGCCCGAACCCGATCCTGGCCTTCACCTGTTCCTTCCTGCTGAGCCTCCTGCGCGACATGACCGTGTGCCGGCAGATCTACAAGGAGCCCAACCCGGCGCTTCGCGAGACCGGCCTGCATTATCAGGTGCGCCTGCTCAGGGCGATGAAGGCGGGCGACGGCGAACTCTGCCGCATGATCATGCGCGGCCACATGATCGAGGCGGAAAAATACATGATGGAACGCGCTGCCATGCGCGCACCCGGTGCGCGTGGGGATCGGGCAGCCGGCGAGGGCTGAGGGCTTCGTTTCCTTATTTCTCAAACGCCGAGCCGGACGACAGGTGAGCAGATTGCCGGGACTTCGCCGTGCAATGACATCGGATAAGAGGCACGGCCTTCCCCCGGATGCTGCGTCATCACACGGCGAAGCCCGGGTGATCCAATCCACCTTTCTACAATCCCGGTTGGTGGAAAAGCGCAGGGCACAATTAACCTCTCCCATTGGGAGAGGTCGGAGCGAAGCTCCGGGTGAGGGGGTATAGATTTTGCGTTCCCTGAGAGTTTCTCGCCCCTCACCCTAACCCTCTCCCAATGGGAGAGGGAATACGAGCCGGATGTGACCCAAGCTCATCTGAAGCTCACCCCAAAGCACCCGACACTCTGTCGCTCCTGACAGAAGGCTGTCAGGAGGGGTGTGGGAGTGTGGATGCCGATGATCGCGGTTCCTGCGGTCAAGGGAAAAGGACAAATCGCATGAAATTCGCTTCCACCCGCCTGATCGCAGGCGATATCAAGGCCGTGGTCGGCTTCTACGAACTGGTGACCGGGCAGACGGCCGACTGGCTCGCACCCCAGTTCGCCGAAATCGTCACGCCCTCGGCGGCCCTTGCCGTCGGCAGCGCGGAGACCGTGGCCCTATTCAAGGAAGGCAGTGCGGAACCGGGTGCCAACCGCAGCGCGATCCTGGAATTCATGGTCGACGATGTGGATGCGGAGTTCGAGCGGCTGAAGGACAGTGCCGAAGTTGTGCATGCGCCCAAAAACCTGCCCTGGGGCAACCGTTCCGCCCAGTTCCGCGACCCGGAAGGCACCATCGTGGCGCTCTACACGCCGGTGACCGAGGCGGCCAAGGCCCGGTTCGCGGGGCGGTGAGGGAAGAGGGACGAGTTTCGTAAACCGCTTCCCGGCGCCCGGGCTGGTGGACAAGGACAAGGACGTGGTCCGGCGCTTCTATCCGCCGATCAGCGTGTCGGAGGTGCCGCCGCAGCCGAAACCCTTCGAATCCAGGCGGCGCGTGCTGATGCCCGGCGAACAGAAGGATTTCGCGGTGCTCCCCGACCACTCGCGCGAGGACGCCTTCTCCACCTTCGGCCGGTCGGACACGGTGATGGTGCTGTTTGAGGATATCGACGGCGACAGCATCACCATGAAGGGTGGCAGCGGCTTCGACCGCAACGCCCGCTTGCCTGACCAAGGGCCGTAAATACAAGCTCCGCATCCGGCTTTATGACTGCCGGGCGGAAGGCGATACGGTGGTGATGATGCGGTGAGGGGGGCTTGGTAGAGCCCCTATAACCTCTCCCATGGGGAGAGGTCGGGCCAACGGCCCGGGTGAGGGGTTTCAAACTCCCCGTATCCCACAGGCTCTGTAGCCCCTCACCCTAATCCTCTCCCAATGGGAGAGGGAACTAGCCCTGCCAGGTTGCGCAGGCCAAACCCATCAAATGATCGACAAAGTTCTCCAGAAGTCCTTGCGCGGGACGCAGGCTTTCATCGCGCTGGTAATCATCCGTTCGGGATTGTCGACCGGGTAAAAATGCATGTATCGGGGCGACCAGTTGTAGACTTCCGGTCCGCCGACTGAGTCGACGATCAGCAGACCACGAAAATCCCACTCGGACGTCGACTTGTTTCCCGACATGTTTGTGTAGAAAGAAAGCCCGCGCAATTCGGCGAGGGACCTAATGGCTTCTGTCTGATTGGTATGCAGCGCAATACAGAATGGCCGGTCTCCCGCGATCCGGTTCGTGCCAAGGAAGACGGCGCCTGCCGAGACGAGAGACCAGAGGGCGACGGCCATCGGCAGCGTGATGTTCCTCCAAGATTGTCTGTGGAATTCACTTGCCTCCCAAGGCCACGTCGAAGCGAGCATGATCGAGGCACAGACGGCGATGGTCAGTGTGATGCCGTGCAGGAGAACCATCTTTGCGCCGGTCCCTGAAATCAATGCGCCTCCCAAAGCGATAATCAGCCCGCACACTCCCGCCGATATGGCCAGAAGCAATGCCGGACCGCGTGGCAGACGAAACGCCGTCAGCCCGCGCAAGAGCGCCATGGCCAGGGGAATGAGCGGTGCGAAGGCAGTGGCGTAGAAAGCCAGATAGATCGCAAGTCCAAGTGCGGAGAAATCCTTGGGAAGCAACTCGACACCCTCTGGCAGGATCGGGAACTGTAGATATCCGGCGGTAATCAGAAGGGCGGCGGCGATGAAGATGCGGGGGAAGGTCATGGATGCTGAGGTGTTGTCGCCGGGGGGAAGAGTGCGTGGATTGAAATGCAGGCTCTGCGAGTAGAGCGTTCGGGAAGGTGAAATGCAACGCTTGTCGACTTGCATCAGGACAAAAGCCCCCCCTGTCAGAACGTTTTGTCCACCTGCAATCGATGCAGCATCTGTCCGACCTCAAATCCGCGACCAGGGTGTTGAGCTCGAGTTTAGGTGACTTGCGAGACCCCGGCGACTCGCGCGACGACACGGTTTTCCCCTTCGGCCGGTCCGACACGGTGATGGCGCTGTTTGAGGATATCGACGGCGACAGCGTCACCGTGAAGGGCGACAGCGGCTTCGACCGCAACGCCCGCCTAATCAAGGGCCGCAAATACAAGCTCCGCATCCGGCTGCATTGCAGCTGGGGCGAAGGCGATAAGGTGGTGATGATGTGGTGAGGGGGGAAGGAAAGACTCCGGCAGAGCCCAAATAAATCTCACACTGGCAGAGGGCGGGGCGAAGCCCCGGGTGAGGGCATTCTTATAAGGGCGAGGTACTGGAAAATCTGGAATGCGGGCTACCCAAAGAAATTGAATTGGAATGGGCCTGTCTCCGAGACGAAATTTTCGCTTGCAGTAGATAGACAGTAAAGCAGCGCACGCCTAGTTTACCTGAAACGATTATATGCAATCAGGAGTTTATGCGTGCGCTTTATTTCTAACGGACCATCAATACCTGATGAACTGCTTCTTGCGCGCGATCAAGGCCGGGTCGTCTTTTTCTGTGGAGCTGGCGTTTCACGAGCGAAAGCTAAGTTGCCTGATTTCTTCGAACTAGCGGCGAAGGTAACTCGTGCGCTTGGTGTGAAGGATGACGATCCAGCAATGAAAATCATTGCCGAGGCAAAAGAGATAGGGCAGCGAACAGGTGTAGACGGGTTAATTTCTGCGGATAGGATTTTCGGTTTACTCGAACGCGATTTTCTATCGCGTGACATTCAAGAAGCCGTAGCGGCAGCGCTAACGCATACGGAATCGCCCGATCTCAGCGCGCACCAAACATTACTGAGGCTTGCAACCACCCCAGAAGGCCTAATTCGGTTGGTGACGACGAATTTTGATAGGTTATTCGATAATTGTCGTGCGGAATTGCCAACCTTTTCTCCACCAAACCTGCCTGATCCATCGCGCCCGGTAGACTTGAATGGCGTTGTCTATCTGCATGGCAAGATAAATTCTGAAGCGACCGGAGCGGAGGGAGATGGATTTGTCCTCTCAAGCTCAGAATTTGGAAAAGCATATTTATCTGACGGTTGGGCGACGTCGTTTGTTCGCGATATTCTCCGCAAGTATTCTGTCGTTTTTATTGGATACTCTGCCGATGATCCGCCTATTCATTATCTTTTGGAGGCGCTCAATAGGACCTCTAAGCCAATTGAAGAGGTGTATGCATTCCAATCTGGGAATGAGAGCTATGCGCAATCGAGATGGAAGCACAAAGGCGTAGCTGCCATTCCGTATGACAACGCGAATGGCCATTCAGCTCTTTGGGATACGTTGGAAGCATGGGCTATTCGAGCGGAAAATCCCGACAGGTGGATTCATGGCGTTGTAGAGCTGGCGAAATCGGGTCCTGAAAATCTGCAACCACATGAAAGGGGGCAAGTTGCTCATATTGTTTCAACAATCGAAGGCGCTCGAAAGTTTTCGGAAGGCGATAATCCGCCACCAGCCACATGGCTCTGCGTTTTTGACCCTTACCAGCGGTTCGCCAAACCGGGACGCCAGGGAGGTTTCGGGGAAGACGGTCCGCTTGTTGATCCATTTGATTTCTACGCTTTGGACTCGGACCCAGTTCCAGATAAAGTCGATCCTCAAGATCATTATGCGAAGCGAGATGTCCCAGACGGTGCGTGGGATGGATTTGCGCTTAACGATCTAGACCGGACCGAGCTTAGAGATGAAAATGCCGGTTCCCTGCGTGGTTATTGGTCTCGACAAGCTCCACGCCTTCCCGCTCGACAGTTCCAACTTGGAGTTTGGATTAGTAAAATCGCACAGCAGCCGGAAGTCTTGTGGTGGGCGGTTCGTCAATTCAATTTGCATAAAGACATCCAAGAGAAAATTGCTTGGCAGTTAGAAAAAATTGACTTCGAAATTTCGTCAGCTATTCGCGAAGCATGGCGCTATCTTTCCGAATTTTGGGCCGGGGACTACGCAGAGTTTAGTAGAAGTTGGCATGAGTTAAACAATGCAATTAATTCGGGTGGCTGGAATGAATTAATCCTGCGTCGTTTTGCTTGCTTCGGGAAACCTTACATCAAAGTGGAAAAAAATTTCTGGGGAGGTCCGCTGCCTGAGGTGAAGGAGAATTACCAAGTCCAGGATCTCATAAGCCTTGACGTTGAATACCCCGATGTGCCGCTTGATGTTTCCATTCCCGACGAATGGCTAAGTCGCGCAATAGTCGTCTTGCGAAGGAATCTCGAGACTGCACTGGAACTCGAAAAAGAAATTGGCGGTTATGGGCTAAATAACATCTGCCCGATAACTCCGGATGAAGGCCGAGACGGAGATTCCTATACTCGCACCCATGGCCTATCTGCATGGGTCCTTTATTTCTTACGCCAATTTGAACGGCTGATGGCGCTGGATTCGGATACGGCAAAAGCAGAATTTCAAAGTTGGTCTGAAGACGATACTACCATATTTGCGAGACTAAGAATCTGGGCGCTTGGACAACCAAGTTTAGTGTCTGCTGCTCAGTTCGGATACGTCATCGCAGAGCTTCCCGATCGAGCTTTTTGGGATAGCTACCATGCCCGCGATTTGCTTCTCATGATTTCTGCTAGATGGGGTGAGTTAGACGCTGAAAATAGAAAAGAAATCGAACAGCGTATACTTAAAGGTCCGGATCGCTGGGAGGATGAAGAAGATCAGAAATTCAGAGAAAGGAAAGCTTGGGCAAGCGTCAACAGGTTGAATTGGCTCGGCGAGCAAGGCTGCAATCTTCAATTGGATTTGGGTAAAGTCACTGAAGAGTTACGCAAAGTAGCGCCAAAATGGAAGCCGGAATACGCGAAGAAAGCAGCCGATTCGCTCGAGGGGCGAAGCGGTTGGGTTCGTACTGAGATGAAGCCTTCCTCGCTTCTAGATGAACCTTTAAGCTCCACGCTTGCAAAGGCTGAGGAACTTTCTGGAAGACAGGGGATTGAATTTGTTAATTACGATCCGTTCGCTGGCCTTTCACAGGAACTGCCAGTGCGCGCATTCGCAGTTTTGCGGTTGGAGGCTAAAAAGGGTGAATTTCCCGAATGGGCTTGGCGGGCGTTCCTTAATCCAGACAGAAGGAAAGATGACCGAGCAAGGTTTACTGGATTAATTGGGGAGCAACTTTCGCGTTATTCCGCCTCCGAGTTGGCCTCCATAGTTCGACCAGTGACCGATTGGCTTCAGAAGTCTGCAAAAATCTTAGCGGCTGAACATCCAGCCATATTCTCTGGTTTGGTATCCAAAATAACCGACGCACTCTCGCTCGAAGCAGCCGGGAGTTCCACGGCAATTGTTCGACGGAACAAAGATATCGATTGGACCATGGAAGCGATCAATTCTCCTACTGGGAAACTAGCTGAAGCGTTATTCGATGATCCAGAGAAAGAAGACTTGTCTGAAGGTGAAGGTTTCCCGAAGTCTTGGTTGCAGCATGTGACTAGACTATTGGAATTACCAGGTGATCTTCGAAGATATGCGTTGGTGATATTTTCTCATAATTTAAGTTGGTTCTATTATGTTGATCCCGCGTGGGCTAAATCCAATTTTCTGTCAATCTTGAGTTCTGATAATAATCAAGATCAAGAGGCGCTTTGGGCCGGTTTTTTATGGGGCGGGAAGGCTTATGGCCGGGAATTTTTCGAAATTCTAAAGCCCCATTTGTTGGGGCTAGCCATATCAGGAAGCCTGCAACGCCGGGGTCATACCGAAGCGCTGACAGGGCTACTTTTATCTGCTTGGGCGTTAGTTGATGAAGATACCGGAAAAAAATGGGTGTCTGACGAAGATCTGCGCAAGGTACTTCTCGATTCTAATGATGATGTACGGTCAAGTATTCTCTGGCAGACCGAAAGGTGGGCAAAGGAGAATCCCGAAAAATGGTCACCATTGTTATTGGACCTTATTCGCAACGTTTGGCCACGACAGATCGCAGCAAAGTCCGGAATCGTGTCTGCAAAACTTTGCGATCTAGCCTTTTCAGATGAGGAACGTTTTCAGGAATTGTCAGCTGCTGTTATGCCTCTACTCACCAAAATTGACCGTGACCGTCTAATGCTTCCCAATCTACGCCGATCTCGCGATAACATCGTGGATTTGCATCCTCGCGAAACACTGGCACTTCTTCATGCCGTGCTTCCAGACAATGTTACTGCTTGGCCTTATGGAATAGAGGCTACGATCGAACGCCTCGGTGAGGCCGATGCAGCTCTCAATAGTGATGAAAGATTAATTGAACTCAAGCGCAAATGGGACGCTCGTGGATAAGGCCGAACGTTCATAAAATTTGCGGCTGCGTCTGCCGCACACCTTAGTCAACTGCTGAACTAGATGTCTCACCCATCACCCGTTCCCCCGCCGCAACCCATCCACCAGCACATCCACCAGCCGGGTCACCGATGTCCGCCAGCCGGGGCGGTCGGGGGCGTGGCAGAGGCCGACGAGGGCGCGCAGGAGGTCTTCCGGGGTGATGTCGGGGCGGATGTCGCCGGCGTCCGCGGCGCGGGAGAGGAGGGCGGTGGCGGCGGTGGTCAGGCGCTTCGACGAATAGGCGAAGAGGTCCTGCTTGCCGTCGGTGGCAAGCGCGAGCGTGGCCATCATGCCCTTCTTGGTGGCGACCACCTCGACGCCTTCGCGCAGCCACTGGCGCAGGGCCTCCACCGGTTCGGTTTCCTCCGAGAGGCGCTCGGCCAGATCGCCGAGGCGGTCGATGTCGCCCCGGTAGACCGCCTCGAACAGGGCGTCGCGGGTGGGGAAGTGGCGGTAGAGCGTGCCGATGCCGACACCGGCCTTGCGGGCGACGCCTTCCAGGCTCGCGCCCGGGCCGCCGGCGGTGAACACCTCACGGGCGGCCTGCAGCAGCAGCTCGCGGTTGCGCTTGGAATCCGCGCGGGGTTTGCGGGTTGCCTTGGCCGGTTTCTGCTCCATTTCCCTTCGTATACTCCGTCGTTCTTACATGAATTTTCGTTCGGGTCTTGCAAAACGGAGGGTGCCTCCGTATAGTAACACCGTACGCCGATGCTGTGTTACCCCAAAACCGCCTGACCACGGCCCTTTTTAAACGACATCCTCAAACCGTTTCTCCGACTGACCGCACAGCGTCACCGACGGCGTCGACACGTATCCAATTTTCCTGAGCCAAACGGCTCATCAGCTCTTGTCTTTAGCTCTCGCCACGAACGGAGCCATCCATGACCTATACCATCCATCTGACCCTGAACGGAACGCCGCGCGAGATTGCGCTCGACGATCCAAGGGTCACCCTGCTCGATCTCCTGCGCGAACGCATCGGCCTGACCGGCGCCAAGAAAGGCTGCGACCGGGGCCAGTGCGGCGCCTGCACCGTGCTTGTCGACGGCCGGCGGATCAATTCCTGCCTGGCGCTGGCCGTCAGCCTCGACGGCGCGGAGATCACCACCATTGAAGGACTTGCCGGTTCAACCGGGGCCGAGGGCGACAGCCTGCATCCGGTGCAGGAAGCCTTCATCGTCCATGATGGCCTGCAATGCGGTTTCTGCACGCCGGGCCAGATCATGAGCGCCGTCGGCCTGATTGCCGAAGGCCAGACGGACGGCGATCCGGAGCGGGTGCGCGAATGCATGAGCGGCAACCTCTGCCGCTGCGGCGCCTATGCGGGCATCACCGAGGCGGTGCTCGATGCCCAAAATCAGATGTCCGAAACCGAACAGGGGAGGAAACGCGCATGAATTCCTTCGACTATATCCGTCCGGCCTCCGTCGCCGAGGCCATTGCGGCTGCCGCCGAGCCGGGGTCTGCCTATCTCGCCGCCGGCACCAATCTCATTGACATGATGAAGACCGGGGCCCTGCGCCCGGACCGGCTGGTGGATCTGACCCATCTGCCCGGTCTCTCCGACGTGGAGTGGCTGGCAGATGGCGGCGTGCGCATCGGCGCGCTGGTGCGCAATGCGGATCTCGCCCATGACCCCGACTTTGTGTCCCGCTTTCCGGCGGTGGCCGAGGCGCTGCTTTCCGGCGCGTCGGCGCAGCTCAGGAACGCGGCGACCGTGGGCGGCAATCTGATGCAGCGCACCCGTTGCCGTCACTTCGCCGATCCGGCGAGCGCCTGCAACAAGCGGGTGCCGGGCTCCGGCTGCGATGCCATCGGCAGGGAGACGCGCAGCTGCGCCATTCTCGGCCATTCCGAGGCCTGCGTCGCCACCCATCCGTCCGACTTCTGCGTGCCGCTCGCCGCGCTCGACGCGGTGGTGGAAATCGCCGGAAGGGACGGAGCGCGGGAGGTGCCGTTGGACACCTTCCACCTGCTGCCCGGCGACAGGCCGATGCGGGAAACCATGCTGGAACCGGGCGACCTGATCACCGGTCTGCGCCTGCCGGCGGAGGCGGTGCGTTTCAGCGCCCATTCCCGTTACCTGAAACTGCGCGACCGCACGTCCTATGCCTTCGCGCTGGTCTCGGTTGCTGCCTGCCTGACCATCGAGGCGGGCGAAATCACCGAAGCGAGGATTGCCCTCGGCGGGGTGGCGGCCAAGCCCTGGCGGGCGAAGGCGGCGGAACGGCTGCTGATCGGGGCCGCTCCGGGGCCGGAAAGCTTCTGGCAGGCGGCCGAGGCCGCGCTCGAGGATGCCAGACCGGTGGGTGACAACGCCTTCAAGATCGCGCTTGCCGGGCGGATCGTCACCCGCGCCCTGAAAGCCGCGGCCGCCGGAACCCCGGCGCGCATACCGGCTCTGCCCGGCTCCGTCCATGTTGCCAATGGAGATCCTGCCCATGTCTGAGATCACACCCCTTCCAACCGCCATGCCGACGCGCATGGGCTCCAATTCCGGCCAGCCGGTGAACCGGCGCGACGGCATTTTGAAAGTCACCGGCCGCGCGCCTTATGCCGCCGATGCCCGGCCCGAGGGGCTGTTGCACGCGGTCTACGCCGCAGCCACCATCGGCCGGGGCCGGGTCACGAGCCTCAACGTGGACGCGGCAAAGGCCCATCCGGGCGTGGTGGAGGTGATCACCCCCGCCAACAGGCCGCCGCTCGCCCAGGACCCGGACGACAAGCCCGGCTTATTCTCCTTCCGCGTCGAGGTGCTTCAGGACGACACCGTCCGCTATGCCGGACAGCCGATCGCGCTGGTGGTCGCCGAAACGCTTGAGGCGGCAACGGAGGGCGCGGTGCTGCTGGCTCCGACCTATGAGGCCGAACCGGTTCTGGCCGGGCTCGATCTGGAGCCGTTCGTGCCGGAAAGTGTCGGCGTCGGCATGCCGCCAAGCGTGGCGAAAGGCGATGTGGAGGCCGGGCTTGCCTCCGCCGTCCACCGGGTGGAGGAAACCTATGAGACCCCGGCGCAGTATCACAACGCCATGGAGCCGCATGCCATCGTGGCGGACTGGGACGGGGGCCGACTGACCCTGGACCTGCCCAACCAGGCCCCGGTGATGTCGGCGGCGGGCTTTGCCGGCTGGTTCGACATTCCGCCGGAAAACGTGCTGATCCGTACCCCCTTCATCGGCGGCGGCTTCGGCTCCAAGGCGATCATAACCGGGCCACAGATCCTGACCATCCTGGCGGCGAAAATGCTGGATCGGCCGGTAAAGCTGGTCCACAGCCGCAAGCAGATGTTCGGTCCCGTCGGCCACAGGGGCGCGACCCGGCAGACCGTCCGGCTCGGCATGGACGGGGAGGGCAGGCTGACGGCGCTTGCGCACCATTCCATCGCCGCGACCAGCAGCTTCGACGAGTTCATCGAGCCGGCGGCGGCCAGCTCCATGACCGCTTATGCCAGCCCGGCGCTATCGGCCAGCCATGAGGGGGTGCGTAACAACATCGGCACGCCGGGGCCCATGCGCGCGCCGGGCAAGGCGTCGGGCACGGCCGCCCTTGAGGTCGCCATCGACGAGGCGGCGGAGGTCTGCGGCATGGATCCGCTCGATTTCCGCCTCGCCAACTATGCCGAGACCGATCCGATGACCGGCAAGCCCTGGTCGTCCAAGGCGCTGCGTGAGTGTTACGCGGAAGGGGCGAAGGCCTTCGGCTGGTCGACCCGGCCGCTGGCGCCGCGCCAGATGCGGGACACCGACGGCATGCTGGTCGGCTGGGGCATGGGCACGGCGGTGTTCCCCTGTCCGATGTTCGCGGCGGAAGCCCGCGCCACATTGCGCGCCGATGGAACAGGCCTGGTGGAAACCAGCCTGATCGACATGGGGCAGGGAGCCTGGACGTCGCTCGCCCAGATCGCGGCGGACGCGCTCGGGATCGACATCGACCAGCTGGAGCTGCGCGGCGGGGCGTCCGACCTGCCCGACGGCGGCATTGCCGGCGGTTCGGGCCACACGGCAACGGCGGGGATGGCGATCGAGGGGGCGGGCAGCGATGCGGTCGCCAAACTCGCCGAAATAGCCACCGCCGATCCGGCCTCGCCGCTGTTCGGCGCCGGCAATGCCGGGGTGGTCGCCAAAGACGGCCGGCTCCACCGGGCCGACGACGACAGCCGCAGCGAGGCCTATACGGAGATCCTCGCACGTGCGGGGCGGTCCGGCGTCGAAGGCAACGGCAAGGGCGCGCGGGATCCCTCAGTTGCGGAAGACTATGCGCTCCAGGCCCATGGGGCGGTCTTTGCAGAGGTGAAGGTCGATCCGGATCTCGGCCAGACCCGGGTCAGCCGGCTCATCGGGGCATTCGCGGCGGGCCGCATCATCAACCCTCATCTGGCGCGCAGCCAGTATCTGGGCGGCATGATCTGGGGCCTGTCCTTCGCGCTCCATGAGGCAGCCGACCTCGATCCCCGCACGGGCCGCATCGGCAACGCGGATCTGGGTGAATACCACGTGCCGGTCAACGCCGACGTGCCCTCCGTCGAGGCGCTGCTGATCCCGGAGGAGGATGCCCACATCAATCCGCTCGGCATCAAAGGCGTCGGCGAGATCGGCATTACCGGTACGGCCGGCGCCATCGCCAACGCCATCTATCACGCCACCGGCGTCCGGGTGCGGAAGTTCCCGGTCCGGCTGGAGGATCTGGTGACGGTGATGTGAGGAAAAGACTGCCGGCGGCGCTTGTCAGTGGAGGCGCCGCCGGTGGTCATGAAATATGAAGCAAGAGAGGGATCGTTTACTTTCCGCCCCAGTGGACGAAGCGGCGTTCCAGAATGATGAAAAGCAGGTTGAGCCCGTATCCCAGAGCACCCGAGGCGAAGATCGCCGCGTACATCTCCGGCATGTCGAAGATCATCTGGGCGTTGATGATGCGCTGTCCGAGGCCGTCGGTGGAGCCGATGAACATTTCCGCGACAATCACGATGACGAGTGCGATGGAAATGCCGGAGCGCATGCCGACGAAGGTCTGCGGCAGGGATTCCCAGATGGTGACGTCGGTCAGGATGCGGAACTTCGAAGCGCCCATGACACGGGCCGCGAGCTGGCGCTGCTTGCGGGCGTTCATCACCCCGTAGGCGGTGTTGAACAGAATGATCAGCGCCGCGCCGAAGGCGGCCACGGCGATCTTGGCTTCCTCGCCGACCCCGAACATGACCAGAAACAGGGGGAAGAGGGCAGACGCGGGCGTTGAGCGGAAGAAATCGATGGAAAACTCCACCGAGCGGTAGATCGTTTCCGAGGAGCCGAGGAACACACCGATCGGCACCGCGACGATGATGGCGATGACGAAGGAGACGGTGGTGCGGACGATGGTCTGGGAGAAATCGTGCCAGAGCGTGCCCTCGGTCAGGCCGTAAATGAAGGCGTGCCAGGATTCCGCCGGGGAGGGCAGCAGCACCGGGTCGATCAGCCTGCCCGCGCTTGCCAGCCACCACAGCAGGACGAGGAAGGCAGCGCCGATCAGGGGCTGGATCTGGCGGATGAATTTGGCGGTTTTCGTGTTCTTGTTCATTTGCGCACCTCGCGCTGGAAGATTTCCAGGCTGCGGGTCTTCACGTCGATAAAGTCCGGGGTCAGGGTCGTCTCCGCGGTCCGGGGGCGCGGGGCGTCGAACATCAGCCGGTCGGCGACCTGGGTCGGCTTCTTGGTCAGAAGCAGGATCTCGTCGGCGAGCGCGACGGCCTCGTCCAGATCGTGGGAGACGAGCAGCGTGGTCACCTGTAGCTCGGTCAGGACCTTCTGCAACTTGTCGCGCAAAAACAGGGTCATCTCGTAGTCGAGCGCGGAGAAGGGTTCGTCGAGGAACAGCACTTCCGGATCCACGACCAGTGCCCGCATGATGGAGACAAGCTGCTGCTGTCCGCCGGAGAGTTCGTACGGATAGCGGTTCAAGTCGATCTTGACGTCAAAGCTCTCCAGGAGGTGCTCCACCCGCCGGTCGCGCTCCGCCTTGGAGAGGTTCAGGAACTGCAGCGGATAGCGAATGTTGTCGATCGCCTTAAGCCAGGGGAAGACCGCTTCCCTGTAATTCTGGAATACATAGCCGATGCGGGTTTCCCGCGCGGTCTTGCCGTCGAACAGGATCTGGCCGGCGTCATAGTCCATGATGCCGGAGATCATGTTGATCAAAGTGCTCTTGCCGCAGCCGTTGGGGCCGAAGACGGAGATGACCTTGGCCTTCGGGATGTCGAGGTCGAAATCCTGGTAGAGGACGACATCGTCGAAGGTCTTGGTCAGGCCGCGTACCGTGATGTGGGTTCCCTTGGGAAACCAGCGCAAACGATCCGGGTCGGCTGGCGGCGGTGCCTGATGCACCGCCGTTTCGCCTGTCATGCCTTGTTGTTCGACGGGCACTCTCATTCCTTTTCCAGAAGGTCTTCGGCCTTGACCGGTTTGGCAACAACGCCGAGGTCGACGCCGATCTCGATGAATTTCTGGAAATCCTCGATCTGCTTTTCGCTCAGGTCCTTGGCCATCACGAAATGGGCGAGCGGAACCGTGTCGACCAGCTTCGGATTGACCCGCATGTCTTCCGCCATATAGGCGCGGGCGGTCGGGTCGTCGTTCGCATCCGCAGTTGCCTTCGCCCAGGCCTTGGCGAAACGTGCGGTGACGTCCGGGCGTTCGGACAGCATCTTGCCCGAGACGGCAGCACCGGCGGCATAAGCCTCGGCTTCTTCGTCCTTGAGCAGGTACTTGGAGATGACGCCGGTTTCCAGACGCTTCGCGATCCCCTGATCGATCATGGAACTGGCGAGCGCCTCGAGGGTGAAGCCGCCGTCGAATGTGCCGCCCTTCATGGCGCCCATGTGGTTGCCCATGCCCTGTTCCTGAATGGTAAAGTCCGTGCCTTCCTTAAGGCCGGCGGCTGCCAGAACCGCCTTGGCGGCGCCAAGGTTTGCCGGGCCGGGCGCGGAGAACAGCTTTGCGCCTTTCAGGTCCGCGACCGTTTTCGCAGTGCTGTCGGGTGCCACCACGAACTGCTCCATGATGTATTCGGCGTTCTGACCGTTCAGCGCGATGAACTTGAGCGTGCCGGGACGGCGGGCGACGATGTTGGCGCCTTCCAGGGTCACGACGTTGGACGCGACGTCGATGTCGCCGGTCACCAGTGCCTGGACGATCAGCGGGTGGGTTCCGATGACGATGGTTTCGACCTCGATGTCGACCTCATCGAAATAGCCCCGCTTCAGGCCAACATAGTAAGGCAGGGCGGAGCTGGCGCTGAAGACACCGACTTTGACCTTGTCGGCTGCGTGGGCGGTGATCGTGCCGCAGGCGGTTGCGGCCAGGATCAGACCGGCGGTCACCAGCCTCTTGAAGGAATTGGTCTTGTTCATGATAGGTCCCTGTTTCTGGAAGTTGTCTCTGTCCCCGGGCCTTCGGCCTGTCAGCCGGCGGCGCGTTCCTCCTCGGGACGAGCCGAGCCGATCGTTCCTATGTCGTTGTAAAGTCTCTTGAGTTTTTCCAGGAACGCCGGACTTCTTTTCTTCAGTGTCCCTTCCACCGGATCCGATCCGGCCAGAAGGGTGTCGCTCGCTTCAAGCGAGAATTCCATGACGAAGCGGATGCGCTCGGAACGCGACGCCTCGATGGCGGCCAGCCAGCTGCGGACGTCGGTGTCGCCGGCGGCCATGCGGTTTTCGATGGCCGACAGGGCGGCGCAGGCACCTTCGATGGCTTGTGTGGCGCCCTGTCCGAGGGTCGGCACCATGCCGTTGGAGCTGTCGCCGAGATAAAGGACGTTGGCGTCCGGCTCGCAGTGCCGCGCCTCGGATTCCTGGATCCGGGCCCAATGCAACTCGCTGTCTGGCGAACAGATCGTGTCGATCATCCACTTTGCCTGGTCGCTCGGAGGCGCGGAACGCGGGGTATAGGCGGCGCGCAGGGCTTCGGCTGTTTTCAGCTCGTCCGGCGTTTCGCCGTCCAGCGGGATCGGGAAAGTACCGGCGATGTAGATGTGGCCGGGCGGCACCCGGTAGGCGAGCAGCCGGTTCGGTCCGTTGAACCACTGTTCGTAGTCGGTGATCAGGCCGTCGCTGGTGTCTGGAATGAGCGTGCGGAAGATTGCGACGCCGATCTGGCGGGAATTCACGCCGCCGGCAAAGATATTGCGGGTCTGGGAAAACCGGCCGTCGACGGCGATGAGCAGATCGATGTCGGTCAGTTCGTGCGCGCCGTCCTTGTCGCTCCAGCGCACAAAGGTCTTGCCGGAGCCGTCGGCGGTCTTGCCCATCTCCTCAACCGTGCAGCCATAGCGGATCAGGCCTTCGGCCGACTCCCGCAGCACCCGGTAAAGTTCCGACCAGCGCAGGCGCCAGCCGTTGCTGGGAGAGACATCTTTCAGCGGCAGGTCGAACAGGACCGTTCCGTCTGTGAGCGAAACGCGCCAGTTCTTCCATTCCAGCGAGGCGTCGTCGATGAGCCCGGCCAGTTCCGGATCGGTGGCCCTCAGGGCCTGGACCGCGTTCGGGCCGATGTTCAGGCCGGTGCCGCTTTCCGCGTGGTCGCCGGGTTCGACCCGTTCCAGGCAGTGGATTTCCAGACCGGGCATGCGAGACAGGCCACGTGCGATGACACATCCGGCAACCCCTGCTCCGATGATGACAACCCGCATTTTCAAACTCCTGTTTCCTGTTCCGGCGGCGCCGTGCCTGCCGCGTTTTCTGCGATCACGGCAATCAGTCCGCCGCCATCGGGTCCTTGATGCTCCGCGCCGCCGGAGACGAAAATTCGGGTATCGCCGACGACACTGGCGACCACCCCGCCGACCGCGCCGCGGATGTGGCGCTGGGGGTCGATATCCGTGTCGTTCAGCATTGTGTGGCGCTGGCCGTGGATCCGGCCGCTGCGGTCCGGTTCCGCCTTGACGAGCACGCCCCGGATCCTGTCGCGCTCGGCGGCATTGACCTGCGACTGGGCCGATAAACCCAGATCGCCGAGAACGGCCTGGACGGCGGCCAGGTCGATGGCATCCTCCATGGCGCGATGGGAGATGCGCAGGTTGCCCGACCACTTGCCGCTGTTGCCGAGCACGATGACCTCATTGGCCTCAACCTCGACACCGGAGGAAACGCTGGCGCGGTCGCAGTAATGGTTGAAATCCTGCAGGAACAATGAGGCCGTCAGAGCCTCGGACGTGATGTCGCCCAGCGCCAGAGCCACGCCGAAGGCGCCGGCGGCGCGGGCAAGGGCCATGGACTGGCCCGCGCTCGTGGCCGGCAGCGGCAGGCCCTTTTCCCGCAGCCCGGCGATGCGCTCGGACGTCAGGCATGGGGCCTTCACCTGAACGAAATGGACATCCTCGATGGTCTCGATCCCGGCATCGACAATCGCCGCTTTGACGGCCTCGGCGACGCTGAGCGCATGGTCTCGCGTGCCGACATGCCGGTGATCGAGCACCGGCGAGAAAGCCTTGCCGATAGCAAGGGCACCGGTTCCGGGCGCATCCGTTTCCTTGCGGCAGAACACGAGGTAATGGGGCGACAGGACCCCTTCGGTGCCGCCGGACAGGATGCAGGGCAGGCGCCGGGCCAGAACTTCCGCGGGTTCGTTCAGGTGTCCCGACAGCATGGTCATCAGCCGGTCGGTGAAATAGCCGCGGGTGAAGTCGTTCACGCCGCCATTGCCTTCGGTCTTGCCGATGAAGGCCACGATCTGGTCCGCGCGGACCTCGCCGCTGTCGATCAGGGTCGCCAAGGCCGAGACATCGCCGGGGTGGTCCATGGTGAGTTTGAAAACGTCCGCCTGCAAGAAAAGCCATCCCACTTGAACTGTTGTTTCGCCTCACAGGTTGGAGGGAAAGACAGTCCCGGCATAGGTCAAAAAAACACTCATGGTGAGAGCAAAATGTGTGCACTCTTGCTTCGAGAGAATGCAGACGGAGTGGTGATGGAGGTGTCTTGAGCGGCGAAGGCAACCCTTGATATGCATCGCTTTTGAGGACGATGCCTTTGGCAGGATCTGCTCAAACGCGAGCCATATGCTGTTTCAGGGTTTCGGCGAAACTGATGGCAGGCAGCGATAGTTTCCGACCGTTCCGGTTGACGAGGACCAGACGGCCGTTGGTCAGCTCCGGGTCAATGAGCGGGATCGCAACGAGGTCGCCCGCGGCCGTGTCCTCCAGCGTTCCGATCTGGAACTGGAAGCAGACGGCGCCCGTCTGCTTGGCGTAGACCATCAGCGAGCGCACCGTATTCGATTCCAGCACAACATTCAGGCTGAGGTTCGTGCGCTTGAGGACAGGATCGATCAACTGACGGCCGCCGAAGGTGCGGTTGCCAAGGGCGATTGGATAGGGCTGGCAGTCGGCAAGGCGCAGCTTGCTGCGTCCGGCGAGCGGATGATCGTGGCGGACGATGGCGCAGAGCGGTTGGCGGATCGAGGCGATCTCGTTCAGGTCCGGAGTCGGTGCCGGGTCATGGACCAGCGCGAGGTCGGTCTCGTCCCGCAGCAGGGCTGCCACCAGATCCACGGTTCCACCGACCATCAGCTGGAAGTTGACCCTTGGATGATGGACCTGATAGCCGGCGATCGCAGTCGGGACGAGGCTGTTGGCGACCGAATGGGCAATCGCCAGGCTGACATTGCCGCGCACGAGACCGCGCAGCTGCTCGATCTGTGCGTTGGCCGCATCAATGTCGGACAGGTTCCGTCGGATCGCATCGATCAGAACTTCGCCGGCCGTCGTCAGACGGACGCCCTTGGCCAGGCGCTCGAACATCGGCATGCCGAGTTCGTCCTCGATTTCAAGGATCTTCCGGTTCAAAGCGGTGGAGGCCACGCCGAGCTTTGCAGCGGCTTTCCGGATCGAGCCGGCTCGTGCGACGGCATCGAGATAAAGATAGTGGCGGGGAGGGCGGAACATGAAACGGGATCTGTCGATGCGGGGTCGGGCGCGGGAGAGGTTATCTTCTCAGGCGGCTCTCCCGGCCACAAGTCCTAATCGGTCCCGAGTTTCCGTCTGGCGGCACAAGGGCCGGTCACAGCCTCAAGTCGCTTCCGTTGAGCGGAAGGTCAATTCAGATGTACCGTGTCCAGACGTTCGAGAATATGGATCGCGCAGGCCTGGGCATCATTGCCCTTGTTCCCGCCCATGATCTGGGCAAGTCCGATGCGAGCGCCCTCGATCTGGCGTTTACCGCAAGCGCCGCGCAGCTGTTTCGCGATTTCATAGATCTGTGCAAGACCGGTCGCCCCCGGAGGATGTCCGCGGGCGAGGAGCCCGCCGCTGGGATTTACCGGGACCCGGCCGCCCAATCTCGTCGCGCCGCTGGCGATCAATTGGCCGCCTTCGCCCGGTGGGCACAGTCCCAGCGCTTCGCTATGCACGATTTCGGATATCGTAAAGGCGTCGTGCAGCTCGACGAGGTCCAGATCGTCCGGGCCGATCCCCGCCGCTTCATAGGCCAATTGCGCGGTCCGCACCTCACTGTCCCAAACCGTCATGTCTCTCAGAGGCGCGTAGTCACCCGAAGACAGAACCGATGCCGCGATACGGATCGCCGTTCTTGAGCCGCGCCGGTCCAACCAGTCCCTGGAACACACGACAGCTGCCGCAGCGCCATCACTGTTCGGGCAGCAGGAAAAAAGCGTCAATGGCTCCGCGATCATCGGTGCGGCGAGCACTTCATCCAGTGTCACCGGCTTGTTGAACTGGGCCTTTTCATTGAGCACGCCATGATCATGGTTTTTGACCGAGACTTCCGCGAGTTGCTCCGCCGTCGTGCCATAGACCGACATGTGCCGATTGGCGATCAGCGCGAAAGTGCCCGGGAAAATGTCGCCGAGCTGGGCTTCGAACTGTGCGGTTCCGGCCGCCAAAACCGTTCCTTTCGGCATGACGGCCTTGTCCACGCCCAGCGCGAGGACGACGTCGTGGATACCCCATGCCACATCCCGCCAGGCCAGATGAAGTGCGGTTGCACCGGTCGCACAGGCATTCTCCACGTTAATCACGGGAATTCCGGTAATGCCGATCTCCATGAGCACCGATTGGCCGACACCCGTGTCTCCCTGGACCAGAGCCGCCATGGCACTGCCGCAGTAAACGGCGTCCAACTCATTCGGGGAAACAACCGCATCGCCGAGAGCTTCCAGCACGGCTTCGCTGGCCAGATCGGTCAGAGACCGGTCCGGATGACGCCCGAAATCCGTCATTCCGACGCCGGATACATAGGCGGTTCTCGAAGGCTTAGACATCGTCGCCTCGGAGCGCTTGAGTGAAGGCATAGCCCAGGACGCCCTGCATCTTTTCGGCAGGTATCTCGCAAAAAACCAGTTCGACTGCTTGTCCCGGCTCCCAACCGGTGTCGTCGTCCCCGATCAAGGGCGCGAAGATCCGGGTCTTGTCAGCCGGCAGGTCGACATAGCCGTAGGCATAAGGAGGCTTGTGCCCCAAAGCCGATGGGACATGCACTCTGGTCGCCGCGTAAATCCGGCCTTGCCCCGACAGGAGATATTCCTCGATCGGCGCATCCGGACCGCAGGAACCGCAGGCCTTTCTGGCCGGGAATGAAACCTGTCCGCATACCGTGCACCGCCCGCCGATCAGGGCCGATGGCGTTCCGTTTTCATCGAAATGAAACATCCCCTCCCTGAGTGGGCGGAGTTTTGAATTCAGCTGATCTTCCATGCCATCAAATCGCTGTCGCGCTCCCTTGCCAGAAGGGGGCTTTAAGGTTGTTTTTCAATATCTTGCCTGCTGCGTTCTTCGGCAATTCGTTCATCAGCACAACCTTTTTGGGTTTCTTGTATCCGGCGAGACGCTCGGCGCACCAGGACGTGATCTCTTCGCCGGTCAGTGTGGAGCCCGGTTCGGCCACCACCGCAGCACAGACAGCTTCGCCGTACGTCCCGTCTGGAATGCCGAAAACGGCCACCTCCCGCACACGGGGATGACCGGCCAGCACCAATTCGATTTCTCGGGGGTAGATATTTTCAGCACCGGAAATGATCATGTCCTTTTTCCGGTCGACGATGAGGAAGTATCCATTCCCCAGATTTCGGGCCAGATCGCCCGTATGAATCCAACCGTCGCGGAGGACTTTCCGGGTTTCTTCGTCCTTGCCGAAATAGCCGATCATTCCCAACGGTTCCTTTAGGGAAAGCACTTCGCCGATTTCTCCGACGGCAACGTCCTGGCCCTGTGTATCGACCAGCCGCAATCGTGCTGCCGGCATCGCACGGCCTGTGCTGCCCGGGTAGAGATCGTGATCCGCCGGCTTCAGGACCGAGGTCATCCCGGTCTCGGTCATGCCGTAGAACTGATAGTGATCGGCTCCGAAAGTCCGCTTGGAACGGTTCAGCAAGTCTGGCGCGATCGGCGACGAGCCGTACCAGATCTTCGACAGGGAGGAGGTGTCGAACCGGCTTGAAGCTTCGGAGGCGATCAGCATTGACAGCATTGTCGGCACCCACATCACCGAGGTGATCCGGTGTTTTTCGACGGCTTCCAGAATCTCTTCCGGCTTGAACCCGCGCGCCATAATGACCGCGACCGCGCCCAGAAGAAGTGTGGGCATCAGCACAGCCGTCAGCCCGCCATTGTGGAACAGGGGCAGCGACACCATCATTCGGTCGCTGGACGTCAGTTCGCCGCTTTCGATGATCGCCTTCACGTTGGCCAGATAGGTCCTGTGCGAAAACAGAACGCCCTTCGGAAACCCTGTCGTTCCGCTCGTGTACATGACCATCGCAGGCGCATCTTCAGAGAGAGCGGGCCTCGGCCGTGTGTCTTGAGCATCTGCTTCCAGCAAGGTTTCCAGACGGGGTTTTTCGATAACGGCGACGCTCTGATCGAAGGAAGGCCTCGCCTTTTCCACCTGCGACAGGTAGGCGGGGGCGACGATCAACACATGGGGTTTCGCGTCGTTGACCAAATAGGCAATCTCGTCCGGAGCGAACCGGAAATTGATCGGCACGAAAAGCGCGCCCAACATGGACACGGCAAAAACCACCACGGGGTATTCCGTGCTGTTTTCATCCAGATAAGCGACCCGGTCGCCGGCTTTCACACCCAATTCGGCGAGTTGGGCTGCGAGATTTTCGGCGGCTCTCTGCAAGGCGCCGTAAGTCACCGTCTCGTCCTGGAAGATTAAAGCGGTCTGGCCGGAACGGCCCGCCGCTCCTTCCAGCAGGATGTCATGAAGAAACCGCATCGCCGGCCTCTTTCAGGAAGGAACTTCTTTTGGCGAGGGCGCGGCGCATGTAGCTGTCGGTCGCCATTTCGAGGGTCGAGGCGCCGTCGATCGGAAGGGTGACGCCGTTGATATGCCCGCCGGCCTCACTGCACAGGAAACCGAGCAGATCCGCGATGTCCGAAGGTTCCGCAAGCTTACCGTCAGGTGTGCCATCGACCGCCGTCGAAATGAACCGGCTTCCCTGTTCCTGCAATTCCCTGTTCACGTGGGTCGCAACCATTCCGGGAGCGATCGCATTGGCGGTTACGCCATAGGGGGCCAGTTCCTTGGCGGCGGTCATCGTCAGGTTCATCAGGCCGGCCTTAGCTGCGCCATATTCGGCGCTACCAACCGTTCCGAGCATGCCGGCGACCGATGCGATGTTGACGATCCGGCCCCATTTGCGGGGGATCATACGCCGGGCGGCTGCGCGGATGAGATAGAACGATCCGTAGAGATGGACACGAAGCGTCGCGTCCCAGGCCGCATCCTCGATATCGACGATCAGGGAAAACGGTCCGGGAAGCCCGGCATTGTTGACCAGAACGGCGAGGGGGCCGGTTTCCTGTTCAATGGCAGACACCATTTCATCGACGGCCGTGCGATCACTGATATCGACCGGCCAGGCACGCGCGTCATGCCCCTGGTCGCGAAGATCCTGCGCACAGCGCTCGGCGGCCTCGGCGTTGATATCGTTGGCAGCGATTGAAAAGCCGGCGCGCGCCAAAACCGCGCAGAAAGCGGAACCGAGGGTTCCTCCGGCACCGGTCACCAATGCGACGCGTTTTGTCATTTGTTGCCTCCTCCCAGATAAAGTTGGCGGATCCTGTCTTGTTCCCAGAGGCTCTTGGCGTCACCGCTTATGGTGACCTGACCAAGCTCAAGAACATAAGCCCGATCGGCGATCCGCAATGTTGCCGCGGCGTTCTGCTCGGCAAGCAGAATGGTGACGCCCCGGTCGCGCATGGTGCGAATGGCGGCAAAGATCTGGGCTACGATTTTGGGGGCCAGGCCGATCGATGGTTCATCCATCAGGATCAATTTGGGCCGGCTCATCAGGGCGCGTCCGATTGCAAGCATTTGCTGCTCTCCGCCGGACATGGTCATTGCCCGTTGGTGCTGGCGTTCCTGGAGCCTTGGAAACAGGGAATAGACGGTCTCGATTTCCTTTTGGATCTCCTGACCTCGCCCGATACCCGAGCGGGAATAGGCCCCCAGAAGCAGATTGTCGCGAACGTTCATCTCGCCGAAAAGACGACGGTTTTCCGGAACAACGGCAATCCCGAGCGAGGCCCGCTTTTGTGAGGGTTGCTTGAGCAGTTCCGTCTCGTTCAGGCGAATGCTCCCTGTGGTGGGTTTGACCAGTCCGGCACAGGTCTTGATCAAGGTCGATTTGCCGGCGCCATTGGAACCGATCAACGCGACGATTTCACCCGCATTCACGGTCAGCGACACGTCTTTGAGGGCGGAAATGCTGCGGTAGGAAACGCTGATGGAATTGAGTTCAAGCATCCTCGGTACTCCCGAGATACGCATCGATCACCGCTTGCGAATTCCGGATTTCGTCCGGTGTTCCTTCTGCAAGCCATTGCCCGAAATTCAGAACGAGGACTGAATCGGCCAGGCTCATGACAAAGTCGATGTGATGGTCGATGAGCAGAACGGTCATGCCTGTCCCGCGGATGCGGGCGATCAGCTCTCCGAGTTCCCCGGTTTCCGTATCGTCGAGCCCTGCGGCCGGTTCATCCATCAGAAGAACCCTGGAGCCCGTCGCCATCGCCCGGGCGATTTCGACGTATTTCTGCTGTCCGAGCGGCAGTTCACACGCCTGTCGTTGGAAAACGTCGTTCAAACCGACGAAAGCGAGCCACTTCTCCGCCATTTCGTGAAGGTCTTGTTCCGCGCGCCGAGCAGAGCCGAGCCCGAGTCCGCTAGCGAGCATCCCGCACTTGTGAAACCGGTTTGCCCCCAACATCACATTCTCCATCACCGTCAAAGACGTGAAGACCTGCGGCTGCTGAAAGGTTCTTGCTATTCCCGCCATTCCGATGGCGGCGGCGGTCTTGCCCGAAATCTCGGTTCCGTCCATCGCGATGGAGCCTGACGTCGCGCGTAGCGTACCTGCGATGATATTGAACAGGGTTGTCTTGCCCGCCCCATTTGGACCGATCACGGCCTTGATCTCGGCAGGGGCGACATCGAAACTCACGTCCTTAAGCGCGTTCAGTCCGCCGAAAGATTTTGACAGCTCGCTGACCAACAACATCAACCAGCCCTCCGTACAAACCAATGTCTGGCGACGTCAATCAGGCCTGGAAGCAGGCCGCGCGGGAAAACGAGCATGATGACGATCAGACCGACACCAAGGATGATCCGTTTGAAATCGGCGAAACCCAAGGCGTATTCATTGAGCAGCGTCATCAGGGCCGCGCCGACAAGGGCTCCCCAAAGCCGGTCAAAGCCGCCGAGTGCAAGAATCATAATGATTTCGATGGCGAACATGATGGAGCCGGTCGCCGGCGTCACGAAGCCGACGAAGTGAGCGTAGAGGCTGCCTCCGACACCGGCGTAGATCGAACTCAGGATATAGATCCCGATCTTGTAGCGCGGGGCATGAATGCCCAGTGATCCGAGAACGGGCTCGCCCTCGCGCACCGCGCGCAAGACACGGCCGATCCCTGATGAAGAAATGTTCAGGGCAAACCAGAGCATGACGATGGTGATCGGCCAATAGAGGAGATAGATCTCAAGATCGCTGGTGAGTTCCATGAAGCCGACATCAATCGGCGGAATACCAAGCATGCCCTGCATGCCGCCGGTCAGCGGCCGGGCCTCCTCAATCAGCAGTTCCACGATGATCGCAAAGCTCAAGGTCGCGATGGCGAGGTAATGGCTGCGTAGCCGCAGGACAACCGAACCGATGGCCGCGGCAATCAGGACGACGATGACCTGAGCCAGCAGCGTCGACAGCAACGGCGTTATGCCGAGATCCGCCGACAGGATGGCGGACCCATAGGCACCCAGGGCGAAGAACGCGCCGTGGGAGATCGCAAGCTGGCCGCTCAGGCCGCTGAGCAGGCTCAGGCCCAGGGTCGGCAGCGCCAGGAGCGCGACGAAATTCAGCGTGTTCAGATAGTAGCCCGTTCCGAAGACGGCAGGTACGAGGAGCATGACCACCAGGAAGGCACCGGCCGATAGCGTATGTCGGCGCAGTTCCCGATTGAACGGAGATGAAGCGCTGCTTGCCCCCGAAGCCGGGCCGGCCGCGGCAAGATTATCGCTGAGTGAGGTCTTCATGATGCAAACCGGTTTCACCGCGCCGGCCGAGGAGACCGCGGGGCATGAAAAGAAGGACGAGAATGATGATCGTGAAGGTGGGAAGTTCCTTGAAGGCGCTGGAGCTGAAGGTCACGGCCAGGGTCTCGACGAATGCGATCAGCAAGGCGCCCAACAGTGCGCCCCCGATGTTTCCCATTCCGCCGAGCATGGCCGCTGAAAAGCCCTTGATCGCCAGGAGCATTCCGCCATTCGCATCAATCGTGGTCAGGGGAGTGGTGACGATGCCGCCGACCGCGCACAGCACTCCCGACAAGACGAAGGACATGAGGATCGTCCACCGAACCGGGATGCCGACCATGGTCGCCGCTGCCCTGTCGAGCGCGCAGGCGCGCATTGCCTTGCCCATCATGGTGGAACGAATGAACCACAGCAAAAGCACGATCGAAACGCCGCCGATACCGATGATCCAAAGCGCCTGGGGCGTAATGGTCGCATCCAGGATGCGGAACGGTTCATCGCCGGAAAACGGCGCGAACCGGTGCGTGTCGCTATCCCAGACCCAGGCGGCGACCCCTTGCGTGGCGATGGAGGCGCCGATGGTGATGATGAGAACGCCGATGAGGGACATTCTCGCAGCAAAGGCTGTCGTCAAGATCATGAGGACGGCGCTGTAAAGCAGCGCCACCGCGAGTGCGACCGCAATGGCGGCGGCCAGCGGCCAGTCATGCTGACCGTAGAGGCTGGCCACCGTCATGCCGCCCAACATGACAAACTCGCCTTGCGCGAAATTGATCACGCCCGTCGCGCTGTAGATCAGCGCGACGCCGACGGCCACAAGTGCGTACATGCACCCGACCGTCAATGTGGTCATGACGATCTGGATCAGATCGGCAGGGATATTGCTGGTCATGTTGAGTTACCTGTCAGTCCGCGGCTTGCCAGTGACCGGATTTGACCTGGTAGATCAGAACGGAATCCGTCCCCAAACCGGCGTGGTCGGTCGGGGAATAGGTGTAGATCCCACCCAGTCCGACATAATCCTTGGTTTCCTCAATGGCAGGGCACAAGGCTTCCGGTTCGGTTCCCGCTTTCGCGATCGCCGCCGTCAGAACCTTGAAGGCGTCGAAGGCTCCGGCACCGAACTGGTTGGGTTCCTTGCCGACGGCGTCCTCATAGGCCTTGCGGTAATCGACGATCACCGGTTTTTGCGGATCGCTATCGGGCAGGTTAGGGCCGGCCTCGAACTTTGCTCCGGCCGCGAGCATCCCCTCGGCATTCTCTCCCGCACCGGCCAGGACGGCGGGCGACAAGGCGGCATGGCTGTGTATCAGAGGGATGTCGAGACCAACCTGACGGTAGGTATTGGTCACGATGACCGGCGCCCGGGACGACGACCAGTTGATGAGGGCCTCGGCGTCGCTTCGATTCACCTTGTTGAGGAGCGGCGCCAAATCCGTGTCTTCCATCGAAAAGCGTTCGTCGAACACGATTTCGATACCCGCGGCTTCCGCTTGCGCTTCAAGTTCGCGGTGTCCGCCATCGCCGAACCCGTCCGACGTGCTGATCACGGCGACTTTGCTGATGCCTTTTTCAGCAAGATACTTGTAGATCCGCGATACGACGATCGCATCGTCCACCGGCAGCTTGAACATACAGGCGGTCTGCGGGTCGACGGAGGCACGGGTGGCGGAAAGCATGAGTGTCGGTACACCCGCCCGGTCCAGAACCTGCTTGACCGCAACGGCTTCCCAGCTCGCGATCGGGCCCAGGACCGCATCCACGCCATCGCTCTTTACAAGTCGGTTGATCACGCGGACGGCGATATCGGGTTTGCCTTCGGTGTCGTAGTAGATCATCTCCACCTGACGCCCATCAATGCCGCCCTTGTCATTGAGCTCCTTGACCAGCAGCTCAAGGGTTTGCTTGCTTGCCTCTCCGGCGAATGCACCTGGCCCGCTGAGAATGAGCGGAGCACCGATCTTGATTGCATCTGCCGCAAATGCCGCTCCACCGACCGCTGTCATGGCGATCAGGCCCGCTGCGGTCGCCGCGAGGCGAATACCTTTGAATGTCATAGACTTCCTCCCTGGTTGATGGACAGGCAAGGGTGACGGGCACCCCTGCTAGTCAGTGCTGGCGGCGTTTACGCCAGCCAATGCAAATGCCACCGTCTGACGCGCGATTTCCTCCAGTGAAAGTTCGCCGTCGGGCCGGTACCATTTGAAAACGAAATTGATCATCGCGAAGATGTTGAAGGCGCACACGGCCCCATCCAGAGACGGACCGGCTTGCTGGGCATGAATGGCGGTGATCGCTTCCTTGTAGAGATCGAAGATCTGCCGCTCTCTTACGCGCATCTGTGCCGCAAATTCGGACGTGAGCTGCTGCTTGTCCTCTGTGACCAGTTTGAATTCGCGATAGCAGGAGCGCCCCAGCAGGATGTGGGCCTTGATCGCGGCACGCAGCCCTTGGGCCGGATCTGCTTCCGAAGAAAACGCCTGGCTCAGGACGTCGTGAAGGCGATGATTGAAGTCCTCTATGAGTGCAAAGAGGATCTCTTCCTTGTTGGCGAAATGATAATAGATCGCCGCCTGGGTAACCCCGACAGCGGATGCCAGATCCCGCATCGAAGCTGAGGCATAACCGTTCTCATAGAAAAGCTGGCAAGCCGCATCCAGAACGTGCCTTCGCCGCGATCCCCGCTGATCACTGGCCTGTCCGTCACCGACGACTGTCTTGCCGGCCACGGCATGCCCGGTTCGAGCATTGCGCATCTGTTTCCTCCCAAGATCGACTTAACGACCGTTCAGTAAGTTACTAAACGCTCGTTAAGTTGGATGTCAATAAGGGCCACTTCTTTTTGAGCTTTTTCCGGGAACGTCTGAGAGGCGACGGGCGGACACCTGATCTTCATCCATCCGTCGAAAAGGGATGAACCTGCAGGTTTCGCCGAATTTGGCTGGACAAAACCGAAAACAAACGGCTCGCGGATCCGGGGTGCAGACGCAAAAACGCCCCGCGCTTCAGGACGGGGCGTTTGGCATTTTATAGCGGCAGTCAGCCGATAGACGGATGCCGAGGATCAGGCGGTCTGGTCGTCCAGCTTGGCGTCCGGCGCGTTCTTTTTCACAGATTCGATGCCGTTGTCGCGCGCAGACGCGCTGGAGTAGGATTCGCTGGTGCCGATCACCTGGCCGTTGGTGGCCTTGAGATTGAACATCGGTTTGCCGGACGAGGTTTCCTTGCGCTCATAACGCTCGTCCGTCGGAGAATTCTTGCGGACCGACTCGATCCCGTTTTCGGCGCTGGCCTTCTGCTTGTAGCCTTCGCTGACGAGGATGATTTCTCCGTTGCCGGCCTTGAGACGGAAACGGTATTCGCCTGCCTTATCCTGGTAGAGTTCGAACTTGCCAGCCATCGCATTATTCCTTTTCAAGAAATTCCATTACGGACCCGATCTAAGGCGAAGTTGGCCGGGCTGGCAAGGTCGTGAAACCCGAAAAAATCGGCTGATTGCGCTCGGAATTGACCCGATTGATCCTGTCCAGGCCTGTCGCGGATGCTTGGGTGGCAGATTGTGCGCCGCAAACACCCTTTAGTCATTTGTTTCGATTTCCCCAGTATCATGATCGTAATATTTAGTCCGGGTTCCAAGGTCAGGAGGAACCCGAGACGTATCGATATTACAGGATGCAATGCGGATACCTTTCTTTTCCCGATCGGAAGCAGGTTTTATTTTGTCCAGGCCCAGCGTCATCGCTGTCGGGATTGCGCTTGCCGTAACGGTCGTCACGGGTATTTACGCAGAGGTGCAGAACCGGGCAGTTCACCGCCAGAGCGCACGCGCCGCCGTCAGTGAGCAGTTGGGCCTGGTCCGTGCCAGGCTCGAGGGCAATATCAACAGTAATCTCCAGCTGATACGCGGTCTCGTGGCCGTTATTGCCACCCGCCCGGACATCGACCAGGAGCAGTTCGGTCGGATTGCCGGCAATCTCCTCGGCAATCAGTCACAGTTGCGCAATGTCGCAGCGGCGCCAGACCTTGTCGTCAGCCTTTTGTATCCGATCGAAGAAAACGAAAAGGCGCTCGGTCTCGATTACAGGAAGAACGACGAGCAGCGTGAAGCGGCGCTGCGGGCGGCGGAAACCGGGCAGATGGTTCTGGCCGGACCCGTCAAGCTGTTGCGGGGGGGGCAGGGGTTAATCGGCCGCTTTCCGGTTTTTGTCGAAAATTCTTTCGGTGTCGAACAATTGTGGGGGCTCGTTTCCGCAGTCGTTGACGTCGAGCGGCTCTATGCGGACAGCGGTCTCTATGATCCGGACCTGCCTGTCGATGTCGCCATTTCCACGCGGGATGCCGCTACCTCCGACAAGACGGTCTTCTTTGGGCGCCCAGAGATTTTCGCCGACGATCCGGTCGTTTCCGAAGTCTCCCTTCCGACCAGCCGGTGGCGCATTGCCGCTATTCCCCGCGATGGGTGGTCGGCCATGCCTGAAAACGTCTGGGTGGTGCGGCTCGCCATACTGGCGGGGGGACTTCTCATTATCCTGCCGATCCTGATTGCCGGGCAGCTTTATGACCAGCGCCGCACCCATTTTCAGGAAATGCGGCAGCGCCAGGACGAAATGGAACGCCTGTCGCAGCGTCTGAAGCTCGCCCTGGATACCTCGAAGATCGGTATCTGGGAACTCGATATCGATATGGGGGTCCTGACCTGGGACAGCCGGATGCGGGAGCTTTACGATATTCCCGCCGGCCAGGATACGTCGCACTACGCGATCTGGTCGGAACGACTTCACCCCGACGACCTGGAGCAGGCGGAGCAGGAATACTGGAATGCGATCGAGATCGGCGAGGAATACCATTCAGAGTTCCGGATCGTCCTGTCAGACGGATCGGTACGCTGGATCCGCGCCATCGGCGCTGTGCATAATGATATTCGTGGCCAGCGCTACATCGTCGGCGTGAACTGGGACGTGTCCTCCGATATTCAGCTCAAGACCCGCCTGCTGACCGCCAAGCAGAATGCGGAGGTTCGAAACCGCGAACTGGAGGATGCGCGGTCCCAGATGGAGCACAACTCGCTGCATGACAGCCTGACCGGCCTGCCGAACCGGCGTTTCGTCGACCAGCAGCTTCTGGGCCGCGGTGCCGAAAAGGCTCCAACAGCGCTTCTGCACATCGATCTCGACCGCTTCAAGCACATCAACGACACGCTGGGTCACGCGGCCGGCGACGCCATGCTCGTCCATGCCGCATCGGTCCTCAAGGCCAAAACGGGCGCCGATGATTTCGTTGCCCGCATCGGCGGCGACGAGTTCGTGATCGCGGTTATGGAGCCGATGAGCCAATCCGAATTGTCCGCCTTGGCCGGAGGGATCATTGAGGAAATGCGTCATCCGGTTCCTTTCGAGAACCATGAATGCCGCTTCGGTGTAAGCATCGGGATCGCGAAGGCGGACAGAAGTCTGGACGATTTTGGCCAGCGCATGCTGATTGATGCCGATATTGCGCTCTATCGGGCCAAGAGCAACGGCCGCAACCGTTTTGAGTTCTTCTCCGATACGCTGAAGGCGGAGATCGTGCGCAACAAGCAGGTCGCCGACGACATCCTGAACGGGCTCGAGCGCCAGGAATTCCTGCCTTATTTCCAGCCCCAGTTCGATGCCCGTACGCTTCAGATCGTCGGCGTGGAGGCGCTGGCCAGATGGGCTCATCCTGACAAGGGCGTGCTGACCCCGGATGTTTTCCTGAAGATCGCCGAAGAACTCAATGTGGTTCCGCTCATAGACCGCACGATCCTGGAGCAGTCATTGTGGCAGAAGATGCGCTGGGATGCGGTCGGGGTCTCGATCCCGCGACTGTCAGTCAACGTCTCCGCGGGCCGGCTGCACGATACCGACCTGATGGACAGCCTCGATGGTCTTTCCATCGAACCGGGAACCGTCTCCTTCGAATTGCTGGAATCGATCTTCCTCGATGAAGGCGACGAGATGATCACCGCCAATTTCGAGCGGCTGAGGGATAAGGGAATTGATATCGAGATCGATGATTTCGGCACCGGGTACGCTTCGATCGTGAGCCTGATCCACCTGAATCCGGCAAGGTTGAAGATCGATCGCCAGCTGATAACACCCATAATCCATTCCGAAAGCCAGCGTCGTCTGGTCGCCTCGATCATCGATATCGGCCAGTCACTCGGCATCAAGGTCGTGGCGGAAGGGGTGGAGACGATGGAGCACGTTGCCATCCTGCGCGACCTCGGCTGCGACAAGCTGCAGGGGTATGCCTTTGCGGCACCGATGTCTTCGGCCGAATTGATCGCGTTCGTGCGCGAGGAGCGCTGGCTCAAGGTGGCCTGACCTAACGGCTTTCTTCAGGACGCTTCATCGCCTACCTTCTCCGGTGAAAAAGGGGGAGACCTTGTCCATGAGCGGCGATTGGGAATGTTACGGAAGCCCGGAAAGCGTAGCGGCGATGAAACGGGGGGCTACGCTGTGGACCCTGGTTCGAAACGATCCCCGTTTTGCCTTTTACGGCCGGCTGATCGGACTGAGCCAACCGGTCGACAACACGGCAGAGGTCCTGGCCGCGCTCGCCCGTTTGCAGGGGGCCGGTGTGTGCTATTTCCTGCCCAAATCAGACGTACCGGCCTTGTTCTCCACGCTTGAAAGCGACGGATTGTCGACGGATCGGCACGAACATTACTTCGGTGGTAAAGCGGCTTATGCCGCTGCAAAGGGCGTTCTGACGGATTACAGCCTGCCATCGGATCTTACCGTATTGCGGCTGGATGAGGACACTCCCTGCAGCTTCATCGCTGACGCCGTCACCTTGATGGAATCCTGCGGGGTCATGCCGGTTCCCGCGTCCTTTCTCAGGGGGAAGCAGGGACGAGGGCTTTGCCTGGTCGCTTCCGATAGCGAGGGCAAGCCAGTCGCCGTCGCCACGTCGATCTTCATGCATCCAAAGGCCAGTCCGCACGCGAAGACAGTCTTCTGGGGCATGCTTGCCACAAGGCCCGACCGGCGCGGACAGAAAATCGCACTTATCCTGGGGGCTCAGGCCATCGTTCACATGTGGGAGCAGGAAGGCGCGCGCGGTTTCATGACCGGTGTGCGCCAGGACAATGCTTCTTCGGCCGCCCTGTGCAATCGGCTCGGCGTCGCCGACACCGCGTGGACATACGCCGTCTGCGTCGACCCGCAGACGCTAGGCCGCAAGAGCGTGACGAAATAGCGGTTGCCGAGCTGTTTGGGCCCGCGAGCCTGTCCACGGCCGCCTTGTTGAAAGGCTGGAACCAGGGCGGGGAAGGAGTCGTCCGTCGATTAAAGCGGATCACATGCCGTCGGACCCATCCGGATGGACATGCGGATGGGTATGAACATGGGCATGGTTGTGGATCTGGGCCGGGGCCAGGATGCCCCCTTTCAGGATCATTGCCCGGGTCGCCAATTCGGCGACGAAGGCGCTGTCGTGGGAGACCAGGATCATCGCCCCGGCGAAACCGTTCAGCGCTGCGCGCAGGCACTGGCCGTTTTCCTCGTCGACGCCGTTTGTGGGCTCGTCCAAAAGCAGTACGTCGGGCTGCATGGCGAACAGGCCGGCGAGGCACACCAGCCGTTTTTCGCCCCCTGACAGCTTGTGGCTGACCCGGTCGGCCAGGTGGCCGATTCCCAGGCCGACCAGAACCTCCCGGGCGCGCGCGGTCGCTTCCGTTTCGGTGCAGCCGATGTTGAGCGGACCAAAGGCCACGTCCTCGATCACGGTCGGGCAGAACAACTGGTCGTCGCTGTCCTGGAACAGGAAACCGATCTTCGGCCGTTGGGCGCGGAACTGCTTTTCATCCGCGCAGTCGGTGCCGAACAGACGGACAGTGCCCTCGTCGGCGCGTTCCAGTCCGACGATGGTGCGCAGGAGGGTCGTCTTGCCCGCGCCGTTGGGGCCGACGATGGCCAGCCGTTCGCCGGCGGACAGCTCAAGGGACAGTCTGCCAAGGACGGGTTTGCCGTCGCGGTTCACGGTGACGTCGGTCAGGCTCAGCAGTGCGCTCATATGCGGTCGACTAGCAGAGTTGCGACGGCAAGGCCAGACAGTCCCGCGAAGACAGCCCAGTCCCGTATTCCGGGGGCAGACAGGGCGGCATGGGGGAAGCGTCCGCTGAAACCTCGGCAGCGCATGGCTTCCTCCACGCGCTGAGCCCGCTCCAGCGCGCGCACCAGCAGCATTCCGATCAGATAGCCGTAGCTGCGCCAGGTATGCCGGTTGGAGCCGGCTCTGAACGCGCGGGCGCGCATCGCTTCATGCAGTCGGCGCGCTTCGCCTCTGATCAGCGACAGATATCGGACCGTCAGGACGAACAGCCGGACGATGGCTTCCGGCACATGGAGAGCGTGCAGGGCCGCGCCGAGCCGGGTGGGGTCCACGTTTCCGAGAAAGGTCATCAGGACCAGAACGGACGCCGACACCTTGCAGGCGATCAGGGTCGCGCGGCCCAAACCTTCGATGCTGGCGCTCAGCGGTCCGAGGATCAGCAGAGGCGTGCCCGAAACCGTGAACGGCAGAGTGAGGAAGAGCAGCAGAACGAAACCTTCCACATGCAGCATCCTGCGCCACAGACTGCGTTCGACGCCGGAGGCAAGCGCGATCAGGCAGACGCCGGCGAGAGCGAAGCCGGCGGTCGCCAGGTCGTGCAGCTGGGACAGGGCGGCGACGGCAACGAAGGCCGCCACAAGGCGCAAACGCAGGTCTTGAGGCAGCAAGGGCCGCCTCATTTTCTTGCCCGGGCCCACAATCCGATCCCGGCAAGCCCGATGATCAGGAAAATGCCCGAAAGGATATCGCTGAAACGCAAGCGATCATCCATCTGTTCGATCCGTTCCAGTAGCGGCTCGAGCTGACGCTGGACGGCGCTTTCGACCAGCATGGCGATCCTTTCGTCCGAGACGGGCTGGCTGGTTCCTTGCGATGGGCTGGCAGCCGGGGCTGCAGAGGCCGCAGTGGGGGCGGCCGCAGCAGTCCCGGCCGCAGCGTTCCCGCCGAAGCGGGAAGCGGCGATAACGGCAAAGGCGATATGGCCTTCCTGAGTGTTGACGGTGACGGTGATGTCGGAGGTAACCGGCTGCGACGGGGTGAAGCGGTAGCGGCCCTCGTCGTCGGTTTTGCCCTCGGCCATGACGGTTCCCGCCGCGTCTTTCGCAGTCCAGGGTGTGCCCTTGGCCCGACCGCCGCCGATGAAGAAGGCATAGCCTGCAACAGTGTCCCCCTCAACGGTCGCGAACACCTTGAGCTTGTGGGCTTCAGCCGGGGCTGCGAGGACGGGCAGCAGAAGGAGAGACAGCAGAAGGAACCGGATCATGACAGTGTAGGGCTCAAGGCTTCGGGGTGAACGCGGGCGAGAAAACCGACGACCGCTGCGGTCACGAAGGCTTCGCCGACAGCAAGCGGAAGGTAGGTGGCGAGCAGGATGCTGGCAACGGGCGTGTAGTCGCTCGACGACAGGGCGAGAGAAACCGCCACAAGCCCGCCCGTACCCAGGACCGCCAATGCGCCGACAGCCGCGGCCAGGACCGTGCGGGTGACCGGCGAAGGTGTCGCACGTATCGTCGGGCCGAGCGCCATGGCGAGCAAAACGCCGGGCATGGCGATGTTGAAGGTGTTGACGCCGAGGGTGGTCAGGCCGCCGAACCCGAACAGCACGGCCTGAAGCATGAGCGCCACGGCCAAGGCGGGAAAGGCACCGAAACCGAGCATAATTCCCATCAGGCCGGAGAGCAGCAGATGCACGCTGGACGGACCGACGGGGATCGCGATCAGCGATCCGGCGAAAAAGGCGGCGGAAAGGATCGCCGCCTTGGGGATCGCCTGATCCGTCAGGCGGCGCAGCCCCAGGGCCACGCCGCCAACTGCCAGGACTGTGCCGCCGATCAGGACCGGTGCGGACAGTATGCCGTCGGGAATATGCGCCATAGCGGCTTAGTTGCCTGCCATCGAGGTGGCTTTCACCCACATCAGGGCGCCGAGTTCGACCGGCACGTCCTTGCCTTCCGGCGAGGTCATGGTCTCGTCACCTTCGATAAGGGCGGCAAATCCCCACCAGCCGGCGCGCGGCATGGCATAGGTGAAGGTGCCGTTGGCATCGGCCTTGATCACCTGGGTGATGAATGCGTCGTTGGGGGCCTCCACCGAGCCGTCATTGATGAATTCCACCTCGATTTCGGCAAAGGGCGCCGGTTTGCCGTCCTTCAGCACGACACCGGAAAAGACATTGCCGGCCCAGATCCCGGTTGGCTGGGTCAGCGGCTGGATTTCCACCGGCAGCCCGACCAGTTCGTCCCAGCCTTCGCCGGAAGCGTAACTGTCGACCACTACCTTGGAATAATGGATGATGTATTTGCCTTCCGCCGGTTCCCAGTAAGGCTGCGGCTCGACGAAAAAGATCGATGCGCCCGGCTCGGCCAGCTCGTAGTCCATGGTCCATGCGCTCTTGCCGTCAATCGGGCTTTCGATGAGGTCCGGTAGCAGGTCGACGGTCTTGCCGCCGCTCAGGACGCCCATCTGCGCCGGTTTCTTCATCTCCATCACCGGGCCGCCCTCGAACGGATGGGTGAAAACGAGATCGAGCTTGACCTTTCCGCCTTCCGGCAGCACGTCCGCCGACGGGATAATCTCCTGGAAATGCGCCATGGCCGGCGAGGCGAGGGCGGTGAGACATGCAACGACGGCAGCGGGCAGGCGGACGGAACGCATGGGAGACTCCTCTTGGTATGAATTTCAATATAAAAAATCATACTCAATATTGCGGCGCAACCGGAAAATCGAATTCATTCCACTTTTCAATCGGGTACCCCGAGGCTACCTTGTCGGCAGGTCAGGAGGACGCATGCAACGGATCACGATCACGATCGACGACGAGCTCGCCGCCGAACTCGATGCTCACATGTCCACCATCGGTGCATCGGGCCGGTCGGAGGCGATCCGCGACCTGGTGCGGCGCGGTCTCGCGACCATTCCGCAGGAAACGGAAGACGCCGGTTGTTTCGGCGTCATCAGCTGTGCCATCGACCAGTCGGTGCGAAATCTCGCCGCCCGGGTGCCGCAAAGCCGGCTCGACCGGCACGACCAGACGATCGCGGCTCTTTCCGTTCCGATCGATCATTCCACGTCCGTCGACGTCACAGTGATGCGCGGGCGGGTGTCGGATGTGACCTCCTTTGCTGAGGCTCTGTTCCTGGAGCGCGGCGTGATGCACGGCACGCTCGGGCTGATCCCGGTGGCCGAGGACAAGGTCACCCACGTCCACAACGAGGGGTCGCCCCATGAACACACCCACCTGAAGGTGCGCAGCAGTTTCTGAGGCCGAGGCTCGTTCGGTTCGATTGACCGCGTCCCGAAACGCTGTCACCGTCTTTGTGTTGCGATCACTATCCGACCGGTTCGTTCCGCCAACCTCGAATCGGCGAAAGCGATAATCCAGTTCGCCGAGGTTCCGACCGGAGCTGCATCAGATGACCTTGGGAAAGGAGGCCAGCATCGATATTCAATCCGTCTCCGAGCGCGCTGCCACCATTGCAAATGCATTGGCAAATGCGACCGGAACGACCCATTTCGTGCCGGCAGAAGGCGGCTATCTTGAACTGTCGGAGATCGACCTGCCGAATACGGCTCTCGTCTATCGCGTGGACAACGGCCGTATCATGTCGGAACTTGCCGACTATGCCGACCGTCACGGCATGTCCCTTGGCGACTTGAAGAACCGCCACGAAACGCCGGACGTGCAAGCGGTCCTGCACGGACTTTTGCTCGGCAAGGCACAGGATCCCTCCGGCCCGATTTACGACGAACTCGAAAAGCACCGCCGCCAGACGGAACCGTTGCTCATCCAAAGCGATGGAACCGTCTTGAACGGCAATCGGCGTCTGGCGACGATGCGTACACTCCTGGCCCAGGATGCGAAGCGCTACGCAGGGTTCGAGACTGTACGAGCTGCGGTATTGCCTGCGGGTTTGGGGAAAAACGAACTCGAGTTCATCGAAGCCGCGTTGCAGATGGCCCCGGATCTCAAGCTCGACTACAGCTGGATCAATCGGCGGCTGAAATTGCGTCAGCATGTCGAAGACATGGATACAAAGTCGATCGTCGCCGCCTACCGTTTCAAAGATGCCGGTGCCATCGATGAGGAATTGGCCGAACTGGCGCTTGTGGAAGACTATCTTCGGTGGATCCAAAAGCCGCGGCACTACAGCCTTGTCGAGAGCCACGAAGAGGCTTTTTTCCTGCTTCGGGGGCACCTCCAGGGCCAAAAGAACAAGGTTCTCGCAGATCTATGGCGCATCGTCGGTTTTGCGATGATCCTGTGCGAGGATGTCCTGGATAAACCGATCGCCCATTATTATCCGTTCACCGATCCGGTGCCTTCGCTTTTGCCGCAGTGGGTGATGCGGACTTTCGCGGAAGATCGAGGTCTGACGGACCATCAACAGCCCGGCGAGAACCGACCGGTGGACAAGGCGCTTGCCGGCCGGCTGCGCCCCTTGATCGACGATTACCGTCACGCCGAAAGCACAACGTGTGCGGTGGTTGCCATGTCGGACATGCTGAAGGGCGACGAAGGACGGCTGATCGGCAGTACGCGTGTTCTGCAGCATTTGCGCAAGGCGCGACGCATCCTGGACGACCTGCCTGTCGCCGATCTTGCCCCGGGGCAGCTTCGCCAGATCCGCTCAGAGGCCGCCGCGCTGGAGGCGGCTTTGCGGGACATTAGTGAGGGGTATCGGCCGCGAAAGCGACCGCTGCGGCGGGCCTGGGCAGCGCTGAAGAACTTCCTGCCTTAGGTGATTTGCGTCTCCGATGCGGCTCAGTTCGCGCCGCCGGACATGGAGAAACACCGCGCGGAGCCCGGTTCAGCCTTCGCCTGATCCCTCAATCCGTCGATTGCTGTCCTTGCTCCATCAGCTTCGCAGTAACGAGTGCCTTTGCCGCGCGGCCTGCTTCCTCGGCATAAGCCGGATCACGATGGACAAGCATGGTCGAGAAAGCGCCGTCCATGAGCAGAACGACCTGTCGGGCAAGGCCTTCCGGATGGCTGATGTCCACGTCCGCGAATTGACCGGCAAGCCAGCTTTCGAACCGCTTCTTGTGATCCGCGCCGATTTTCATGGCCGGGTGGCCGGGCAGATTGGCGAGCTCCCCGGCCGTGCGCAGGAAACCGCAGCCTTTCCATTTGGGATGGCGTGCCGACTGAGCGACGTGCAGGAAAATCGCTTCGGTTTTGTCTGCCGCGCTTCCAGCGGCAGACCCGAACCATTTTTCGTAGAGCTTCAGGTTCGGCTGGTCCCGGGATGCCAGATACTCGGCGACGAGGTCGTCCTTGCTCTTGAAATGATAGTAGAGCGTGTTCTTGGTGACACCAGCCTTTGCGGCAATCGCATCCACGCTGACGGCGCGAATTCCCTCGCCATAGAAGAGCCGGCTCGCGGCATCGACTATCTTCTCCCGGGCGGGCTTTTTGGTAACGGCCATGGGTCCAGCATCCACCTATGTATACTAACCAGTCAGTTTGGCTGGATCCTGTCTTGGGCTAGCTTTCCTGTCAACCAGACAGGAGACCCAAGATGAAAGACAACGTATTGATCGAGCGAAACGGACGGATTGCGCTTCTCACACTCAACCGGCCCGAGAAACTCAACGCCCTCGACTACGCAACGAACGACCGGTTGCTGGAGCTGCTGGACGAAATCGAGGCAGACGACGGAATTGGCGCTGTCGTACTGACGGGAACTGGTGGCCGTGCGTTTTCGGCTGGCGGCGATATCCATGAATTCACGCAGAGCATCAAACGGGGAACGGACGAAGCGGTGCGTGACTTCTGTCGCCGCGGGCAGCGGATGACCGCGCGGATCGAAGCCTTCGGGAAGCCGGTCATCGTGGCCGTCAATGGCATCGCCTTTGGAGGAGGGTGCGAGATCACCGAGGCGGCGCATCTGGCGGTGGCGTCCGAAAACGCGATTTTCGCCAAACCGGAGATCAACATCGGAATTCCGCCGACTTTTGGCGGGACGCAACGCCTGCCTCGCCTGGCGGGCCGAAAGCGCGCGCTGGAGCTGTTGTTGACGGGCGACACATTCGGCCCCGAACGTGCCTACGAATTGGGATTGGTGAACAAGGTCGTCCCGAGCGACCAGCTTATACCGGCGGCCTTCGAACTGGCGGACCGTATCCTTCGCCACTCTCCGCTGGCAGCGGCCCGTATCATCTCGGCCGTCACGCGCGGCATCAACACCACAATCGAAGAGGGCTTGCTGATCGAGCGGGAGCAGTTTGCCCGTATGTGCGCAACACATGACGTGCGCGAGGGGCTCGACGCATGGATTGCGCGGCGCAGGCCGGTCTACGAGGGGATCTAGACAATGCCCGCATTGTAGCCATTCGTGCATGCGGCAGGAAAGGTCCGCGTCTTGCCCCTCTTCCCTTACCGCTTCCAGAACGATCGCAGCAGCATGACGTAGAATGTCAGCAATTCCAGGCGGTCGAATGTCATGATTGTATGTCGGAATGCGGGCAGCACCCCTTGCGCTGTCGGACAGCATGTCGTTGGACCTGAATAGAGGAAAATGACAGGAGCTGCAATCCAAGGCAAAATCGGAAAACGCTCTAACCGGGAAACACTTCGGGGGGGCCTGTCGTGGCATGGCCGGGGCAGGAGAGATCCGGGTGAAGAACCGGCAGTCTATTTTGATAAGGAACGGAGCGCGCGATGATCAGCATTAGACCGGCGAAGCCGGACGAAGTCGACAGGCTCGCCGAAATCGGTATGGCGGCATGGCGAAAAGGCATCATGCCTTTGGTCGATCCGGCGGTGGCGCGCCGTATCTTGGGCGCAAATCCCTTTGTTCCATTCCTGCACGACCAGGGCAAAAACGTTCTGGTTGCGACATATGGCGATACACCTGCCGGAATTGGTGCATCGGAGAACCTGGACAATCACATCAGTGACATATGGGTCTCGCCGGCATTCGAAGGAAAAGGCGTGGGGTCTGCGTTGATTGGGGCCGCTGAGCAGGCGATCAGGGGGCGCGGCTATTTGGAAGCCTCTATTCATGTTGCGGCAGACAATAAACGCGCCCTCGGTCTCTACACGCATCTCGGTTTTGCCGAACAATGGCGGCGGCAGGAATTCGATCCGATCCTGAATACCGCACTTGCCAAGGTGAGGCTGATAAAGCGGCTGGGGTAAACCTCCCGGCCTCGCCAATGCTGAAGAGCGCCCGTATACCGGAAACTTGTCTTCTTTTGCCAGATATGTCCGGGTCAGGATGCCCAATTGGCCGGTTTTCATTGATTGATTGATCAATTAACCGAGAGCATGTTATTGGTATCTCCAGGCAGGGATGTTGAGCGCCCATCGTTCACCCAGGCTGGACCAGATCCGTCAGAAAACAAGAATGCGGTTGATCTGAGAAGCCTGGAGCCGACCGTCGCGGATGCGGCGGCGTCGCAGAACCGCGATCCATCCCTTATACCGTTTATTGCCAGAGCCCGCTCCCGCAGGGTTTATAGGCCAGAACAGGAGGATAAAATGCAAGATTTTCGTCATTCTCTTACTGGGTTCGGGGTTTCACGCCGCCGCGTTCTGCAGGGCGCGACCGCCCTGGGGGCAGCGGCGCTGGTCGGTCCGTTGGGAGCCCGAAATGCCTTTGCCCAGCCGAAGAAGGGCGGAACCCTGAAGATCGGCATGGCGCACGGCAAAACCAATGACACTTACAATCCGGGAACCTGGGACAACGCGTACGCCCAGGTGTTCGCCACGGCTCGCAACGGCTACCTGGTCGAAGTTGCCGCCGACGGTTCGCTGGTCGGCGAAGTTGCGGAAAGCTGGGAAGCAACGCCTGACGCCAAGGTCTGGACGTTCAAGATCCGCGACGGCGTCGAATTTCATGATGGCCGCACGGTTACGCCGGAAGACGTGATCGCGTCGATCGATTTTCATCGTGGTGAGAAGAGCTCGTCGGCCGCCAAGCCGTTCGTCGAACCGATTACAGACATGAAGGTCGACGGAAAAAATGTCGTTATCACGCTGGAAGCGGGCAATGCCGATTTCCCCTTCATCGCCAGCGACTATCACCTGGCGATCCTCCCCTCGAAGGACGGCAAGATCGATCCCAAGAGTGCGATCGGCTGCGGGCCCTACAAGGTGACCAACTACGAGCCCGGCATCATCGCGGAGATGGTGCGGCACCCCAACTACTGGAAGACCGACCGGGCGCATTTCGACGGCGTGCAGATGCTGTCCATTCTCGATCCGGCCGCGCGCCAGTCGGCTTTGATGACCGGCAATGTGGATGTGATCGACCAGGTGGACCTCAAGACCGCAGGCCTGATGGCCCGCGCGCCGAACGTCAAAATTCTGAAGACGACGGGGACCCAGCACTACACTTTTGCAATGGACACGCGTGCTGCGCCGTTCAACGACAACAATGTTCGCCGCGCGCTGAAATACGGGGTCAACCGACAGGAACTTGTCGACAAGATCCTGTTCGGCTACGGCGAGGTCGGCAACGACCATCCGATCGGCCGGTCCAACCGCTACTATGCGGCCGATCTGGAGCAGACCAGCTACGATCCGGACAAGGCGAAATACTATCTGAAGCAAGCGGGGCTGGACTCGCTTGATGTGTCCCTGTCGGCTGCCGATGCGGCCTTTAGCGGCGCGGTCGATGCGGCGGTTCTGTATTCCAACAGCGCCAAGGAAGCCGGTATCAACATCAAACCGGTGCGCGAGCCGAATGACGGCTATTGGTCGGACGTGTGGATGAAGAAGCCGTTCTGCGCGGTCTACTGGGGCGGCCGGCCGACGGAAGACTGGATGTTCACCGTCGCCTATGCCAAGGGCGCGGCCTGGAACGACACATTCTGGGACAACGAGCGGTTCAACGAACTTCTCGTCGAAGCCCGCTCCGAACTTGACGAAGACAAGCGCCGGGCAATGTATCGCGAGATGCAGGAGCTCGTTCGCACCGATGGCGGTACGGTGATCCCGATGTTCGCCAGCTACGTGATGGCCCATTCCAACAAGATCGCGCACCCGGAAACCGTCGGCGCGAACTGGACCCTGGATGGGTTCCGGGCACTCGAACGTTGGTGGTTCGCCTGATAATCAGCAGACTGCTGATGGCTTGAGAGGGGCTGCAGGATTCCGATCCTGCAGCCTTTTTTGTTCAGTCCGCGATGTCGATCACCAGAAGCAGGCGCGGTCTGCTTCCATGCGTCATCGGCGGAGAGCGATGCAGCAGGCCGCAACGCTCTTCGGAAGGCCATCGCTCGCCGCGGATAAGGGCGGCGTCGCCCGTGTGCATCTGCCTGATGCGCTGCGGGTCGTTCTGGTAGGGGTCGGGCACATACTGGGTGCCCGACCCCCTGTAGGTGCAAATGAGGCGCGCAGGGACGTTGTCGCGATGGAACTTCGGGCACATCGCTTCGTCGGTGACATCCAGTCTGATCCGGGCATAGTCCGTTCCCATGATCCTGCAGTATTGGACTGTCAGGGCGCTTACATCGCGGGCAAACCTGTCCAGTTCCGGACCTTGAGGCGTTTTCGCGATTCCGCAGGCGATCAAAACCGCGGTTTCGGCCTTGTGAACCGGTACCAGGGTTCTGAGCCTGGGGAGCTGGGTATCGTCCAGTCCGTCGATCCAGTTTTGAAAGGTGGGATGCATAGGCCGCCGCCAGATGGCAGCGGCCACGCCCGGACCGCGGATATCGTTCAGGATGTCCGGATCGCGCCCGATCAGAACGTCGGAAGCAGTCGGTTTCGGCGCAACCGGTTGCCGGATGGGAGAGGTGCGCTCGGGAAGGCTCATGCCGCCTGTCCGTTCCGCTGCCAGTTCGGAAACGGGTCCGGCAAATGGGCAAAGGCTCTCAGGTCATCGCCGGCGGTTTCATCCAGAAGGCACGTATCCAGCCGGCTTTTGAGCATCGGCCAGTCGATGCCCGAACCGATGAAGACGATTTCCTGACGGCGGTCGCCGAACGGCTCCGACCAGTGGCTTTTCACATAGGCCAGCGCCCGCTCATCGTCCGGCCAGCGGTTCCGGGGGACGGATGCCCACCAGGTTCCCAGGGGACTGACGCTGGACAGGGCGCCCGCGAGAGAGAATTCGATCACCCATTCCGGCCGGGTCGCGATCCAGAAGTGACCCTTGGCGCGGATGACGCCCGGTAAGGAGCCGTTGAACAGGGCCTGGATCTTCGACGGGTCGAACGGACGGCGCGCCCGGTAGACATAGGAGGTAACGCCATATTCTTCCGTCTCCGGCACATGGTCGGCAAAACCGTAAAGCTCCTTGGCCCAGAGCGGGTGTTCATGGGCTTTTTCGAAATCGAACAGACCGGTGTGCAGGATCTCCCTGGCCGGAACCTCCGAGTAATCCGCTTCGATGATTTTCGCGTCCGCGTTGAGGCTGCGAATGATCTTGCGGGCTGCATCCGCCCGTTCCGGCCCGGCGGCGCCGACCTTGTTGAGCACGACGATATCCGCGAATTCGATCTGGTCGGTCAGGAGATGCACCAGCGTGCGTTCATCCTCTTCGCCGAGGGTTTCGCCCCGGTCGCTGAGAAAATCGTGGCTGGAATAGTCAGACAGCAGATTGACCGCGTCCACGACGGTTACCATCGTATCCAGCCGGGCCACGTCCGACAGGCTTTGGCCCTGTTCGTCGCGGAATTCAAAGGTCGCGGCAACCGGAAGCGGTTCGGAAATGCCGGTCGATTCAATCAGGAGGTAATCGAACTTCCGCTCCTCGGAGAGACGGCGGACCTCCTGGAGCAGGTCGTCACGCAGGGTGCAGCAGATGCAGCCGTTGGACATTTCCACCAGCGTTTCGTTTGTCTTGCTCAGTTCCGCGCCGCCGGCCCTGACAAGATCGGCATCGATGTTCACTTCCGACATGTCGTTCACGATGACCGCGACACGCAGCCCTTCGCGATTGTTCAGAACGCGGTTGAGCAGGGTGGTTTTTCCGGCCCCGAGAAACCCGGAAAGGACGGTTACCGGCAGGCGCGCATCAGACACAGGCAGATCCTTTTTGATAGTTTTGTAATGTTATTACATAACATATCTAGCTTAGGCGACCCTGTGCGAGCAACCCCTTTTGTGCCTTATGGGTGGAACTGTGGATCTGCGGGTTTTCTCCGGACCGAAACGGGCTGGCAATTGGGGAGGATTCAAGCTCCGCGGAGCTATCGGATCGTGCAGGTTCTTGCCGGTGAGGATAAACGACGCGTGTTTGTCGAGCCGGGCATGCCGGATCGCCCGATGCTCCAGGGGTGGAGAAACGCGTGCCCGCGGCCAATCATTGGAGGCGGCTTACAAGGCCAGACCCGCCAACGTGACGACCCTGTCTGACGGCGGCGTTTGCCGTGCGTACGTCAACGACTTCTGCGTTTCCATCAGCGGACGCCGAACGCGCCGCCTCTTGCGCGTCTACGTGCTTTCTCGGCCGCCTGATCCTCGGGTCTTATGCGCTCGTTCGAGGATTTTAACTGAGCCTCTTCGGACAAGGGCCAATTCAGGCTGACGCCGGCATAGTCGCCGGAGCGCCAGACAATGGTGCCGACAAGGGGCATATCCAGTTTCGGTACCGAGATTTCGATTTCGTCGGGCAGTTTGTGGAGCTGGTCGCTCTCCAGCCGGCATCCGGATTTGCTGGCATCGACGATGTGGCAGCGCAGGGTTTCCCGTCCGACACGGCTGCAGACCACGGCGGTGATCAGAACCCGGCGCCGAACCTCCCGGCGCTTTTCGACCGGCTCGCTCGTATTGGAAGAAAACGAAATCTGCGCCTCGTTGCCCGAGTGGGAGATGATCTTTCCGCGCAGCATCGTCTCGACGTCCTTCAGACGAAGACCGATTTCATCCTTTAGCAGATGCACCTGTTCGCAAACGACCGTGCAGCCTTTTTCGGTCAGCCCGTAGACCTTCGCCTCGACGCAAGACAGCTCGTCCAGATCGACCACCAGCGCCGGGGCGGCGTCTGTCCGTGACCCCGCAACCATCAGCTCCTGCAACGCTTTACCCTCCACGACATCCCTGTAAAATGTTACAGGAACAACCATGAAGTGCGGGTTAATGTCCGCTCCCTCGTGTCGGATTACGAAGTCGTCCGGACATCTTGCCGCTTTTGGGCGCGCTCAAGCCTTGTAATCCGGCGCTTCAGCTTTCGGATCAGGAAAATGTCGCGTAACGCGGACACGACCAAAGCGAGACCGAAGCTGAAAATGACGCAAAAGAGGATCAAACCAACGGGCAGGGCCTGGTCGTAGACCAACGTGTCGACTTGGCTGTCGATCCCGCCGTGGCCGAGATAAAGCCGATTTCGGAAGATCTCGCTGAGGCTTCGGACATGCGTGTCGCCGTATTTCAAGAAGCGAAAGACAATGAGCAGGGAGAAAACCACACCGAAGGCCGCAAGTGTGACACCGAAGGTGCGGACCGCAAATCGGATTGCGCTGCCGCCATGCCTGCGCACCCGCTTCAGGATGCCCCTGCTTCGGGGATTCAGCCCCAGGAACAGCACAAGGCGGCAGGTCCAGAGCGGAACCGAAAGGACGAGTAGCAAAACCCCGATAAAGGAAAATGTCACGGCGACCTCATGGCGTTGTGGCGGGCAGGGTGCAACCATGCCGATCGGTTGCAACTTATACCGTGACCGAGCAGGAAAGGAAAATCGCACGAGGTCCGACGGGCGGGACACGTCTGCTTCGCCTGTGAGGTCGGCCGGACAACATAAAATGTATTGCCGGCCAATACATCCGGTTTGCTCCGTTACCACATCGTCACACTCCGTAGACAGCCTGTTTCGGAACCGGGCCGGAATGCGACGCCGCCCCGGGTTTATTGCATGGATTTTCACAGATTCAGACATATCGCTGCGCGCGTAATTGCGTGTGTCGCGTCTCAATAAAAAGTGCGAGCGGGTTTGAATATTTTCAGATCCGCTATTTGTGTTTATTCAAATAGATTAGTGCAATATTAAAAAATACAACTGTTATATTTATGAAATATTAGATTAATGGAAATGTCATTCTTAGTACATCTATTTGACAATTATCGCCCCTAGACAATGCGGGTCTTTTACCTTGCAACAGGGGACTCCTCCCATGCGCATTCTTAAAAAGGCGCTTGCGGCCGCTGCCATTGCCTTCGGGCTCACGGCGCCGGCTCTTGCCGCCGATGACCGTCCCGACATCGTCGTGGCCGTAAACAGCCTCCCGGGCAGCCTGGAATCCATCGAAGAGATGGGCAACGTGGCGGTCCGTATCAGCTACTCCATGTTCGATTCGCTGATCCGCCGAGACTTCCTCGCCAATGAAGGCGGTTCCTCGTCCAAGCTGGTTCCGAGCATCGCCGAAAGCTGGACCAGGATCGACGATCGCACCATGGAACTGAAGCTCCGCAAGGGGATCAAGTTCCACAATGGCGAGGAGCTGACCTCCGACGACGTGGTCTTCTCGCTGAACCCCGGTCGTGGCTACGGGTATAATCCGCTGATCGGCGCTGCCCGTCGGTTCATGCTGACCCTGTCCCATGTCGAGCCGATCGACAAATACACGGTGCGCATCGTCTCCAAGGAGCCGGACGTGCTGCTCGACCAGCGTCTCGCCGGCTACGCCATGTGGATCGTCAACGCCAAGGAATACATGCTCAAGGGCAAGGAGTATTTCGCGCGTCATCCGGTCGGCACCGGCCCCTACAAGATGGATGAATGGGTCGACGGCGAGTACATCCGCCTGGTTGCCCATGACGATTATTTCGGCGGCAAGCCGACGGCCAAGTCGATCACCTTCAAGGTGGTGCCGGAAGTCTCTGCCCGTATCGCCGGTCTCGTCTCGGGCGAATACGACATCATCGTCAACGTCCCGCCGGATCAGGTGCCTGTGCTGAAGGGCTACAAGGACGTGAAGGTGGAGTCGGTCGTCCTCGACAACACGCACATGCTGGTGTTCTTCAACAACGGGCCGCTGAAGGACAAGCGCGTGCGTCAGGCTTTGTCGCTTTCCATCGACCGGGCCCTGCTGCGCGAGGCCCTGTGGGAGAACAAGAACTTCACGCCGAACGGCCATCAGCTGCCGTCCTACGTGATGTACATCAAGGACTATCCGGAGTTCGAATACAATCCGGACAAGGCTCGCGAGCTCCTCAAGGAAGCCGGCTATAACGGCGAGGAAATCGTCTACAAGCTGCCGCTCAACTACTACCTGCTGTCGATGGAGGCCGCACAGGCCATGCAGCAGATGTGGAAGGACGTCGGCCTGAACGTGAAGCTGGAGCCGGTTGAGAACTGGAGCCAGGTGACCGACAAGAACGGCACGGTGAACATCCGTCCGTGGTCCAACACCCACCGCATGCCGGATCCGATCGGCTCCTTTGTGCCGCAGTGGGGCAAGGACTCCGAAGTCCAGAACAACAAGGACGTGGAAGCCCGCTCCTGGAAGGCGCCGGCCGAGTTCAACGAGCTGCAGGACACCATCGTGTCGGCCACGGACATGGAAGTCCGCCAGGATGCCTACCGCAAGGCGCTGGACATCTGGATGGACGAGGCTCCGGGCACCATGCTCTACAACCCGCTGGAAACCTACGCCATGAAGGCGAGCGTCCACTGGCGGCCGGTGTCGCTCTACTACATGGATTTCCGTCCCTACAATCTGACCTTCGACGGCAAGACCAACTGATCCGACGGGCCACGGCGGGGTGTGAAACCTGCCGTGGCCTTTCTTTTTCAAGCAAACGAAACATACCCCATGACCGCAGTGCATCCGACTGCCCCGCTTCTGAGCGTCGACAGCCTGGCCGTTTCCATCAAGACCCGTGACGGCGGCACCGTGCTGCCTGTGCGCGAGGCGACGTTTTCCATCGCGCCGGGGGAAACGATGGCCCTGGTCGGCGAATCCGGTTGCGGCAAATCCATGACCTGCCTGGCGATCTCGGGTCTGCTGCCGAAACGCGGCCGGGTTTCCGCAGGCTCCGCAGTGCTCGACGGCACCGATCTTGCCGGCCTTGACGCCAAGGCCATGCGCGAGATGCGCCGCAGGAAGATCGCCTTCGTCTTTCAGGACGCGACCAACGGGCTCAACCCGGTGAAGACCGTGGGCTGGCAGATTGCCGAGGCGGTGATGCTGCGCGAGGGCGTTTCCCGCAGGGCTGCGCGCTCCCGGTGCCTGGAACTGCTCGCCCGTGTCGGAATGCCCGACCCGAAAGCGCGGGCAAAGGAATTTCCCCATCAGCTTTCCGGTGGCATGAACCAGCGCGCCATGATCGCATTGGCAGTCGCCGGCAGTCCGAGGCTCCTGATCGCCGACGAAGCGACCACGGCGCTGGACGTGACCATCCAGGCGCAGATCCTGGCGTTGATCGACGACCTGCGTCGGGAGTTCGGGATGGCGGTCATTTTCGTCACCCACGACCTGGGGCTGGTCGCCGAAATGGCGGACAAGGTGGCCGTGATGTACGCGGGCAGAGTGGTGGAATCGGCGGCCGTCGCCGACCTTTTCGCCCGGCCGGACCATCCCTATACCTCCGGCCTGCTCGGCTCTTTGCCGCGCGTCGACGAACGCCGCAGCGAACTGCAGGTGATCCCCGGCCAGGTGCCGCCGATCAACGCCATGCCGCAGGGGTGTTCCTTTGCGCCGCGCTGCCCGCGCGCAAGTGAAGTCTGCCGCACCGAGCGTCCGTTGCTGGAACCGCACCCGATCGACGCGTGCCAAGCCCGCGTTCTTGCCTGCCACAAACCCGTCGAAAGGGCTGTTGCATGACCCTGTCCGTTCTTGCTCGAACAGCTTCCCGGATGCCTTACGGGGCGTCTGAACCCGAACCGGCTCACGAGGCTTTTCTCACGCTGGACAAGGTCGAACGGGCCTTCGTCTACAGACGCGCGACGCTGACCAGCTCCGCGAAGACCTTCAACGCTGTCGATGGCGTATCGCAGTCCTTGAAGAAAGGCGAGACGCTGGCTGTGGTTGGCGAATCCGGATGCGGGAAATCGACCCTCGGCCGGCTGGCCGCCGGGCTGATGCGTCCGACCGGTGGCGGCGTCAACCTTGACGGTATCTCCTTCGGAGACCTTTCCGCCGACGGCTGGCGGGACAGCCGCACACAGGTGCAGGTGATCTTCCAGGATGCGGCCGGGTCGCTCGACCCGCGCCTGCCCGTGGAGACCCAGGTGCGCGAGCCGCTGGACCTGCACAATGTCGGGACTCGCGAGGAGCGTCGGCAGAAGACGGAAGAGATGCTGATGGCGGTCAAGCTCGGCCGGCACCTGTGGAAGGCGGTTCCGGGCGAACTCTCCGGCGGACAGCAGCAGCGCGTGGTCATCGCCCGCGCCCTGATCCTGGAGCCGGGCCTTCTTATCTGCGATGAGCCGGTGTCGGCGCTCGACGTGTCGATCCAGGCGCAGATCATTTCCCTGCTGGCCGACATGCGCGAACGGCTCAACCTGACCATGATCTTCATTTCCCACGATCTTGCCGTGGTGCGCCAGATCGCGGACCGGGTGGCGGTGATGTATCTGGGGCAAATCGTAGAGGAGGGGCCCGTGGAACGCCTGTTTTCAGCCCCACGTCATCCCTACACGCGCGCGTTGCTTGCCGCCGTGCCCGTCCCGGATCCGGCTATCAAGCGGTCGAAGCAGCTTCTCATGGGCGATCCACCGAGCCCGCACGCGCCGCCTGCCGGCTGCCGGTTCCACACCCGCTGCCCGATCGCGACGGAGCGGTGCGGGACCGAAGTGCCGGAAATACGGAGTTTCGGCCCGGTCCGGGTGGCATGCCACCACGCGGAGGATCGGCCATGACCCTTACCTATGCGCTCTGGAAGGTCCTGCGGGCCATACTGACCATGTGGCTGGTGGTCACCTTCGTGTTCTTCGTCCTGCGGCTGACCGGGGATCCGGTGGCTCAGCTGCTGCCGGACGACATCGACCAGAACACCATCGATTATTACCGCCACCTGTGGGGTCTCGATCAGCCGATCCTGGTGCAGTACTGGCGCTATTTCGCTTCGCTGGTCCAGGGCGATCTCGGCATCTCCTTCCGCGACAACCAGGATGCGTTGGGCCTTGTGCTCGATCGGCTACCCAAGACCGCGCTGCTCGGTTTTTCCGCCCTCGGCTTCGCCATCGCCTTCGGTCTTCCGCTCGGCATCATCGCGGCGCTGAAGAAGGACACGCTGGTCGACCGGATCGTCATGAGCTTCGCCGTGTTCGGCTTTTCCATGCCGAATTTCTTCCTCGGCATTCTCATGATCCTCGGATTTTCGCTGTACCTGCGGGTGCTACCGTCGTCGGGATCGGACACCTGGTTGCACCTGATCATGCCCGCGCTGACGCTGAGCAGCACCATGGGCGCGCAGATCGCCCGCTACACGCGATCGGCCATGATTGACGTGATGAACAAGCCCTACATGCGTACGGCCGACTCAAAAGGGGCGGGGACGACCCGCAAGCTTTACCTGCATGCGCTGCCCAATGCGTCGATCCCGATCATCACCATCATCGGGCTGAAGATCGGCGAACTGATCGGCTGGGCCGTGGTGGTGGAGAATGTGTTCGCCTGGCCGGGGATCGGCCGACTTTTGACCCATGCGGTCGCCACGCGGGATCTCGCGGTGGTGCAATGCATCCTGATGATGATCGCACTCACCATGGTCACCGCCAACCTGACCGTCGACCTGATCTACGGCTGGCTCGATCCGCGGGTGCGGGTCGGCGCCGCCCGGGAGAGACTGCAATGACCCTCGCCACCACAGATGTCATTCGCCCGGAGGCCGGGTTCGCGGGCCGCTTCCTCATGGGGTTCCGCAAGGTGCCGGGCAGCGTGCTGGTCGCCATCACCATACTGGCGCTTGTCGCCTTCGCGACCGTCTTTGCCCGTGGGATCTTGCCTTATGATTTCGACCAGATGGATCTGCGCGCCCGGCTGGCCCCTCCGGTGCCGCTTGAAGGCTCAACGCTTGCTCATCCGCTGGGGACGGACAAGCTCGGCCGCGACGTGCTGTCGAGGCTGCTGATTGCCACCCAGACCTCGATCCTGCTGTCCCTGCTCGGAACGATCCTGGGTGCGGTCTTGGGTACGTTTCTCGGCTTCGTGGCCGCCCATTTCGGCCGCTGGGTGGATGAGGGCATCTCGACCCTGGTCGATTTCCAGGCTGCCATGCCCTGGTTCATCATTGCGCTCGCCGTGCTCGCCTTCATGGGCAATTCCATGGTGGTGTTCCTGTTTCTGCTCGGGATGTACGGCTGGGAGCGCTATGCCCGCATCACCCGGGGGCTGGTGCTTGCGGCCCGTGAGGAAGGCTATGCGCGCGCCGTCCATGCGCTCGGCGGGCGGTCGCGGACGATCTACCTGCGCCACGTCCTGCCGAATATCCTGTCTCCGCTGATCGTGCAGCTCACCATCAGCTTTCCCGAAACGATCCTGTTCGAGACCTCGCTGTCATTCTTAGGGCTTGGCATCCGCCCGCCCATGACCTCGCTCGGGCAGATGCTCGGCGACGGCCGCGACTACCTGGTCACCGCCTGGTGGCTCGCGGTCATTCCCGGGATCGTGATTTTCCTCACCACCCTGTCCATGTCGATCTTCGGAGACTGGCTGCGGACCCGCTTCGATCCCTCTCTCCAAGACTAATTACCCCTCACAGGAAAAACAAAATGACGACGAAAACCTGTATCGCCTCCGGCCTCAACACCAGCTTCCTGCCCGGCAGCGACATGACTGCTCTCGCCGATGTTCTGGACACTTACGAGACCTATGACATGAGCCACGTGGAGATCACCTCCCGCCGGCTCGACGTGATCATGGGCGGCCGGATCATCGAGGAGCGGGCCAAGGCGGCGGAAGACGTGCTCGCCGGGCGCAAGATCAACTACGTGCTCCACGCGGACCATGCGATCAATCTCATGAACCTTCCCGACCTGGAGATGCACCGGGCGACCGCCGCTGCGTCCGTGGAACTGTGCCGCCGCTACGGCATGACCTCCATGGTGATGCATTCCGGCAATGCGCCGAAGGACGTCTGGGCCGAATCCCGCGACAAGCTGCTCGAAATCGAGCGCGAGGAACTGAAGCGCCTCGGCGATCTCGCCGCCGAGGCGGGCGTGCAGATCGCCGTTGAGAACCTGATCGCAGACCCGAGCGGCAACCGGGTCGAATCCGGCGCCGATCCGCGCCCGCTCGCCGAGCAGATCGCCGCGGTCAATCACCCGGCCATCGGCGGCTGCCTCGACTTTGGTCATGCCTTCCTGTCGGCGCCAGTGCTCGGCTTCGATTTCGTCGATGCCATTTCCGAATTCTCGGGCCAGGTCTGGCACCTGCACCTGCACGATAATTTCGGCATTCCGGACTGCAAAACCAACAGCGACGAGGGCTCGCGCATTTCGCTCGGCATCGGCGACCTGCACCTGCCCATGGGCTGGGGCACGATCCCCTGGCGGGAGCTGCTGCCGAAGATGGATTTCCGGAAGGGCACCTACGCGATGATCGAATTGCGCGGCCGCTACCGGGAAGTGGAGGACAAAGTCGCGTCTACCGCCAAGGTCTTCGCCGACTACTGGAACGGCGACGTTTCTCTCGACGACGCGCTTGCCGCCGCACAGTCGCCGGAGAAGATGTGATGCTGGACCGGATCACCCACACGGGTTTCAACGCCGCCCAGTTCGGCATGCACGGCGATCTGGCCGCGCTGGACCGGCGGCTCGGAGAACAGGTCGAGCTCGGTGCGGAAGTGTGTGAGCTGAACGCAGTGCGGCTCGATGCGGTTTCCGGCTGCCGGCTGATGCCGCAGCGGGTCGCGGAACTGAAGAGCGTGCTCTCGCGTCATTCTATCCGCTACACGCTGCACGGGCCAATCGCGGTCAACCTGATGGACGAGCCGCATCTCGACCTCCAGGTCCGCGCGGCCGAGGCCACCCTGGAGCTGGCTTCGGAATGCGAGGCGAATATCGTCGTTCTCCATCCGGGCCGGGTACATCCCGCACTCTGGGTCGACCAGTCGCGGGGTTTGCTGGCACGGGAGCGGGAGACGCTGTCGAAACTCTCCGACCGGGCGCAGGCGCTGGGCGTGAAAATCGCCTATGAGAACATGAGCCCGAACCGGCGGATCATCGCCGGAACGGAAACCTCCTATGCGCTCGATCTGGTGGCCCTGGCCGACCAGGTTGCCGCCATCGCTCATCCGGCCCTTGTTGCCTGTCTCGATGTCAGCCACGCCCAGCAGGGCGCGGTGCTGCAGGGCTTCGATATGTACGAGCAAGCGGCCGAACTGGCGCCGCACGTCGGACACATCCACTTTTCCGATTCCACCGGCGTGCCGTCCACGATCCTTTGGGACGACGAGGGCGAGCGCCTGTTCTTCGGCATCGGCGACATGCACGCCCCGCCCGGTTTCGGCGCCATCGACTTCGACCGGCTGGCCAAGCTTCTGCGCATCCGGGATAACACGGCCATCGTGATCGAGCTTCGGGCGAACCACTACGGTCACAGCCGGGAACAGACGCTGGCAGCAGCGAAGGCGTTCGCGGAAACGGTGAATGCGCTGAGTTGAGGGTATGTGGCCATGCCGTTTGCACCAGTCTCCCTCCTTGAGGGGGAGACGGGAGCAAGTGGCGCGGCGGTCTCCAAGCTCCTGGTTGTCTGAGCACAGAGGCTAAGGTGTCGTGGAAGTGCGCTCTCCTTATGGGCCGTAGACGGGAAGGCAACGTCAGGGGCGTTTCCGAGTCAGGATCCGGTTCACGAAGGCAGCGAGGACAGGCCCGACGGTGTCTGTCTGCGCTCCGATGTGGAGGGCGGGGGAAATGTGATTGTGGCCTGTGAGATAGTGCATCCGCGGCCAATCGCCGGTCTGTTTCAGGGCCGCCTCGACGACATGTCCCGCCTGCCGCTGGAACTGGGGTGGGTCCAGTTCGGACACGGTGAACAGGAGCGGCAGTCCGCAGGTCAGCAGCGGGCCAACGGTCTCGTGTTCGGCCGAGTTTCCGGGGCCGTCGCCGAAATAGGCGGCCTCGAACCCCAGGGGGTCGTGGCGGGCGAAATCGTATATGCCTGACATCAGCACGGCCGCAGAAACGTTCGGAGACCGTGCGCCGGCGTGGCCGCTGAGATAGCCTGCGGCATGAACCGCGCCCGCGGATTGTCCCGCCAGGAAGATATCCGTGGCGCCGTCGAAGAGCTTGTCTTTGTTCTCCGCGATCCAGTCGACGGCGCGACCAACATCTTCGGCACCGGCCGGCCAGCGGGCCGCGGGGGCGAGCCGGTAGGTCATGGCGACGCCGGCCAGTCCGTTCCCGGCCGCCCAGCGGCCAATGTTGCCGTAAAAGCGTGCGTCCGCGCCACCCTTGCCGCCGGCGGAAAATCCGCCGCCGTGGACATAGACGAAAACGGCTCGCACCGGCCGGCCTCCCGACGGGAGATAGAGGTCGAGCAGGTTACGGTCATCGGACCCGTAGCGGATATCGAACTCCGCCCTGCAGGTGTCGTCCTCCGGCTCGGTAAGCGCGGACATGACCGCGTAGGTGCGCTCGATGAGGTCCGGCGTCAGGACGGCGCCGAGACTTTCCAGCTCTTCCGGCGGTCCGGGGGGGAATGGGATCATTGCGAAGCTCCAATACCGGCAGGGGTGCTTTGCCCGGCCGGCTTCCTGTCAATCGAATGCGGGTATGACGTGGCGGGCGAACAGGTCGACCGAGGTAATCACCTGGTCGACGGTGAGATCGCCGAAAGCGAACCAGGACACCAGATAATTCGTGCCGCAGCGCTCGGCTTCCTCAAGGGCGTAGGTTCTGACGGTCTCGGGAGAGCCGGCACAACCGTTTCTCATGCCTTCCAGTTCCTCCCAGGTGTCCGGATAGAGGTCCGTCAGGGGAGCTCCATAGCCATGATCTTCCCAGAGTTTGCGGAAACTGTGCAGCCAGCGTTCATAGGCGCGTGCCGCGAGCCTCTTTGCTTCCGCGTCCGTTTCGGCGACGACGATATGCCGACTGACCCCGACAAGCGGCAGATCGTCCAGGCTCCGGCCTTCGGCGGTCCAGGCTTTCTTATAGACGTCGGTCAGGGCCCGGACCTGATCGTCGAACGCCAGGGTGACCGTGTTGAGCCCGTTCTTTCCGGCCCATTCGAAACTCTCACGTGACCTGGTGCCGTACCACAGCTCCGGATGGGGCTGTTGAACCGGTCTCAGCGTCATCGGAACGTTTTTAAACGCGTAATACTTGCCTTCATAGGTGAGCATGTCGGATTTCAGAGCCTCAAGGATCAGCTCCGAGGCCTCGAAATAGCGGCCCTGCATCTCGTCGGCCGGAATACCGTAGAAGCCCGCTTCGATGGGGGAGATGCCCTTGCCCATCCCGAGCATGAACCGGCCGCCGGACATGTTGTCGAGCATGCAGATTTCTTCCGCGAGGCGAAGTGGGTGATAGAGAGGGAGGATGTAGATCAGCGTGCCGAAGCGGAGCGTCCTGGTCCGCTGTGCAACCGCGGAAAGATAGACCGAAGGCGAAGTTGCGTAGCCGAGCGGCGTATTGTGATGCTCCGCCACGTGATAGGCGTGCATCCCGCACCGGTCATAGGCCTCGACCATCCGCAGACGGTTTTCAAAATGCGCATCAAGCGGCACGCCGCTGTCGTCCAGATGATCAAATACACCGAATTTCACTACCCGCCTCCCGTCCGAACCGCATTGTTGAACGCGAACCTGATTTCGGTCCGCTTTGTGATTCCCCGGTTCGGTATCGGTATAATAGACAAGGGTCTGGAGATCCCTGCAACAGTCTCGTGGCCATGTGGCTATTGCAGCCAATGCGGCTCCAGGATCGGGACCTGCAGGTTACGCTTCGCCAGGTTTCTGCGCTATCGACTTCGATCGGCAGGTGAAGCTGCTTGCTTCCAAGTTTACCCTGTCTATCGGAATTGTCATGCGATGACCGGGGGAAGCCGGCAGGGATGGCTCATTTTCTGCCCGCCCTCCTGTGAGAAGAGGGGACGCTGGTTCACATTACGCTGCGCGGCGGGTGAGATGGGCGTAGAGGCGCGCCCTCTGGTCGCCGATGAAGATCCGGTCCCAGCGTTCGAACGCATCCAACCATTCGTTCCGGACGCCGCCATGCGCATCCGGGTCGTTTTGATGCGCACATGAGATGTCATCCCGCTGGCATAGGTGAGGCAGTCGCGGCAGTCGAAATTCGGGTTCGAGCACTTGGTCGCTTTTGCCTGAACGGGCGCTCCGCGTGTCACCTTCCAAGTCTTGAATCCCTGACTTTTAATACAAGCAGACATTAAAATCCCGCAACGCAATGGTTGCAGGTTCCAAAAAGCAGATCGTCACGCTAACATGCCGCGCCAATTGATAAAAAGCTCCTATCTGCACAACCGAAATCACGAAATTCAATGTCCGGAGCATGGTGTCTCCAGGCAGATCCTTCTTGTTCCAGGCGGCAGTGGGTCAGGGCTGATGGTTTGAGTTCGTTTTGACTTGGAGATCCGTTTTTATGTCCGAATTTTCCAGCAGGTCGATGGAACCGGTGGTTACGCCGGAAGCAGCAACTCTTCCTGCTGAACCGGCCGGCCGCACCGGGCAAACAGATCTGGCCGTCGATACAAGGTTGCCGGATGACCCAACGGCGCTGATGGACCTTGCACGGAAGGCCCGTGGCCTCGGTGACAACGGACAGGCGCTCGCCTTGTTCGAGGCGGCGGCCCTCGCTTCGCCCGAATTACTCCATGCGCATATGGAGATCGCCAAGACATTGCGGGCAATGAACCGGTCGGAAGAAGCCGCGCGGCGTTATCGCGATGTTCTGGCCCGAAAGCCGGACGATCGCATCGCTCACGCTGCGCTTATGGGCCTGGGGAAAGCGTACCGTCGTCTTGGCCGCAACGAGCAGGCGCTTGAGGCCTTTGAAATCGCGGCAGATACCAATCCCGAAGACCTGTCTGCAAAGCTGGCGGTCGCGGAAACGTTGCGGGTGCTGAAGCGTTCGGATGACGCAGACCGGTACTACCGGGACGTTCTCGAAAAAGAGCCGAAGGATCGCACCGCGCTTGTGGGCATGGCGCGCAGGGCAACTGGCCTTGGCGATCACGAGCAGGCATTGGCGCTTTTCCAGGCGGCTGCAGAGGCGCATCCAGGCTTCCTGCCGGCGGAATTGGGGCAGGCGAAACTGCTTCAGGCGATGAACCGCAAGGGTGAGGCGGCTGCCGTTCTCGAGCGCTTGCATGCGCGGAATCCCGATAGCCTGATGTTGAAATTCAGATTGGCCATGGCCCGTAAGGCACTCGACGATTCGCCGGGTGCAAATCGTCTGATAGATGAAATTGTGTCGCTTCCGGTCAAGGAGCTTGATGCGAGAGACTGTCACCTTCTGATCGATGCCGCGCTTTTGTTCGATCGCGCTTCGGTGGCATGTGACCTTTCCGCCAGAGCCCTGGAGATCTATCCGGATGATCTCGACATCCTGATCGACCGGTTGAGATCGCTCGCCCTTGCACAAGACCGGGCATCGTTCGTGGCGCTCTATTCGGAAACCCGGGACAAATGGGAGGAGAGGCCGGATATCGACTACTGGGCGGCCCGGTTCCTGTGGATGCAGGACAGGACGGCGGAGTCGGTCAGTCTGCTTCGAGCCATTCTCACCCGCGATCCGGAAAACGCGAAAGTCCTGTCGATGCTGCTGGATATCTATACGAATTCCTTGGGGCATGAGCAGGTGTTCACGGAGATCCTGCAGCGTCTGATCCGGCTTCCGTCCGGTGCCAATCTGCCCCGCCATATCGAATTGGTTCGCCGCATCGCTCATGCCGAAGACGGCGATGCGCAGGGAAACTTGCTGAAAAAGGCCTTGGCCGACGCTGACAAGGCTGCCACCGTTTCGATCGTGGAACAGACCAAACATGAACCGCTCGAGGCTGCGGGTTCCAGTGCCGGGAGCGCGGACCATGGAGGGCAGGACCCGGATTCCGCGGGGCTGTATACGATGGCAAGGCCAATCAGCCGTTTCGTAACCGGTCTCAGGCAAACACTTCACGGTTCACGGAATTGGTATCTGCCGACAGGCCATTTCACCGTTTCGACCGCCTGGCGCTTTGCTGACCAATCCTCATATGCGTTCGACGACTGGCTGGAGAAGGCTCAGTGGGGTGCTGCCGTGCAGCGGTTGATCAACCGCGCGATGATTGAAGACGAAAACAATCTCGATCACCTGATGGAGTATATCGATCTTCCAGATATCTCCGCGTTGCTGGCGCGTTCCGCGAACCGCCAGCCGTTCCTGGTGGCGACAACGCATCTGGGATACGGCCTGAGCCTTTGGTATCTGTCGAAAATGCTGCCGAAATTGCATCACCTGAGATTATTCGGAACGAATGACGGTGATGCTCTTCCGTTCAGACCCATTCATGACTGGCCGAACAGGATGGCGGCGATCCGCGCGATGATGACCGTCTTGGGGGACGGCGGCTCCATCTTCGCGACGGGCGACCAGCTGCCCCTGGATACCACCGGCCGGGACAAAGGGGCCGTCTCCATGGCAAGTCTGTTCGGATATATTCAGCCCTTCAGTTCGCTCCTTCCGAAACTGGCGTACCGAGACTCGATCCCGATCTACTGGGTTCATGGCACATGCAAAAATCGCAGGTTTGCGATTGAGCTGAAAGCCATGTCCAGCCCGCAGCCAGGGGAAACGGAAGCCGACTGGATAGCCCGATGGACGGGCGAATACACGAGGATGCTGGAACGGGTGATGTCGGGCGCCCCGGAAGAGCACAATGTGCTGGGCAGCTACTGGAAGCGTTTCTCCGGGGTGCAGGTGCCGCAGGGCTCCTGACGATCGGCACCGTCGATTGTCAGGTCAGGTCGACCTTTTTGCCCCACGTCGAGCGCAGACCTACTGCAGGCAATGCGGCTCCAGGATCGGGATCTGCAGGTTGCGCTCCGGCCAGAAGTCGGTCTTTTCCACCTTTATCCGGTTTTGACGCACGTCTTTTTGCGAAAAACCGGTATCCACTTTTTCGCGACGTGCTCTAGCATCCCGACGGTCGCGAGCCTTGATTTGAAGCAATGCTCAGGGAGGGGCTGACCGCTATCGCTGACAAGGGAAAATCCTCCCGGACCGGGGTTGGAGGCGGAATGAGGAAGACGCTGTTCGCACTGGTTGCGGCGGTTGCCGTGAGTTGCGGTCTGTCTGCCTGTGATGGCTTTGGGAGCGAGACGCCGCTGAAGGCAGGTGTGCGGGCAGACAGGATCGTGGTTCACAAGCATGAACGGGTATTGGAGCTGATGGCAGGGGACGTCACACTCAAACGCTATATGATCTCACTGGGTCGCGAGCCGGTCGGGGCCAAGCAGCGTGAGGGTGACGGGCGGACCCCGGAGGGCCGGTACCGGATCGACTACCGCAATCCGGCGAGCGGCTATCACCTGGCCCTGCATATTTCCTATCCGGATGCGAAAGATCGGGCGCGAGCGCGCAAGGCGGGCGTTTCGCCGGGCGGCGATATCATGATCCACGGCATGCGCAACGGCTATGGCTGGATCGGCCCGTTGCACCGGCTGGTTGACTGGACCAACGGATGCATCGCGGTGACCGATACGGAAATGGATGAAATCTGGCGGACAGTCGCCAACGGCACAGAGATCGAGATACGGCCATGACCAAGGGGGCTCCCTAATGAACACCACCACCGTCGGATCTTCCGGCAGCACGCGCCGGTCGGTGCTGGAGGTCCTGGGTATTTGGCTTGCCGGCTGGCTTGGGGGTGGTCTTGGCGGATGCATCCTGTTTGCCGAAATCCTCCATCGTGGATCCCTGATGCGCGGCCTGCATCTGCCCGGAATCGCGTTCAGCCCGTCGGCGGGGGCTCCGTCCGATGCCTTCATTACCGGCATCGACCCGTCAGGCGTGTTGTTCTGGGGCGAATGCGGCTTGGCCGGCGGGGTGCTGGTGGCGCTTGTGCATCTGGTCCTGCTGCAGAGACGACCGGTTGCCGGATGGTCGGGCAGCCTTCTTGCGGCCCTGGTTTTGGGTCTCGGGATTGCTCTCGTGATCAATCTGGGCGGGTTGGGCCTGCTGCCACTCTTTGGTGCGCTCAGCGGCGCATTTTATGGATTGTTTGCGGGAGGAACCTCGGGCAGGCGCTTGCGCGCCATGGGTGTGAGCGCGCTGCTGTGGTTCGCTGTTGCCCTGACGTCCTTGTTGCCGCTCTGGCTCTACATCTCTGCGTAAGTGAGACCAAAACCCTTGAAATCGGCACCTTGCCCCTGACCCACTTGTCGAGGGATCGGCGGGGCAGGGGCATTATCGCCGTTAGCCGTTATCCTAACGGATGATCGGTTCCTTCAGGTCTTCCGGCTTCTTGTCCTTGATGATTTCCCAGTTGAGGGTGGCATCGTGGATGATTTCTTCCGTTTCCGCCTCGAAGCGTTTCTGCACGGCCTTGCTGTTGTTCAGGTAGAGCTTGCCGTCGACGATCTTCCAGGCTTCGGGAACGACCGGGACCTTGAACCCCTTGCTGGCGCCGAAAGCACAGAAGCCGCCGTATTGGGGGGCGTATTTCGCCGGGTTGGCAGTGAACAGGTCCCGGTTTTCGGCGGAAGCGAATTTCCAGGTGACGCCGTCATAGGTGGTGGTGAATTCGTCGGAGCCCTTGACCGGCTTGTGTTCGGTGAAATAGGCGACCGGATCGGTACCGCCAATGGCAGCGCCATGATCGACATAGGTGGTGATCTCGTCGGCGGTGGCTGCGGTGGCGAGCACCGTCAGCGACAGGGCCAAGGCGCCCAGGCCTGCCTTCAATGAATGGAACATGTTGCTAACTCTCCCTGAACTGCCGGCGGATCAGGTCCGCCGTCGGTTACACCCCAAGTGGTTGGTTGCTCGTCCAGAGATGCAATCCGCGGCGGCAAATTGCCAATCAAGAGTGTTCACGGAACCGGCACAGGCGCGCGAGGCGGGGTGAGGCCGAGGACGAGCTGTATCGCGGTTTCGATATCGGCGTCCGTCACCCTTTGCCCGCGAATATGGAGCTTGAAATAGATCAGCCCGAGGAGGAGATCGATCCGGGTTTCCATATGGGCCTCGAAGGGTGTGGCGATGAAGATCTGGCGCAGGATAAGACGTCGTGCGTCTTCCGCCTCGCTCAGGACCGCGTCCAGTTCCGGATGCTTGCGCAAGGGAACGAGCGCGCGGATCGCTTCGCCGAGCGGCGTGTCCTGCAGGGCGGAGACGGTGTTGCCGAGACAGACGCGCAGGTCCTGGGCGACGCTGCCGCGTTGCGGCGGGGCGGGATTGACCTCGGCCAGTGCGTGACGGATGGCGTCTGCGATCAGCGCCGGCTTGTCGGCCCAGCGCCGGTAGACGGCCTGTTTGCTGGTCTTCGCACGGGCGGCCAGTCGGGCAATCGTCGTTGCCTCGTAACCGTTTAAGGCCAATTCCTGCAAGGCTGATTCAAGCAAGGCACGCGTGACCCGCGCCTCCTGCGGTCGGCCAGCTTCGGAAGCCGAGTCAGGCAACGGCTTCTTCATAGTCGACGAAGCCGTTTTCGATGCCGAGCGAGACGTCGGTGATCCGGGCGAAGGGTTTGCTGAAGATCACGGTGTCCCTCAGTTCCTCCCACAGATGGTGATAGGCGCGCATGTCGGTGAAGCGGCAGACGGTGAAGTCGGTGTGTTTGCCCGAAAGCGCATCGGCATCGAACCATTCGAAGGAGACATTCTCATGCTTATCGACGATGGCACCGATTTCCGCGGCGTATTCCCACCGTTCCGGACGGGTGAGAGCGAGCCAGGCGGGCTCGATGGCAAGATAGACGATGGCCATCATGGGAAGTGGTTTTGACATCAGGAACCTTTATTACGGTTACTACTGGTACTGTAATATCGGATATTTCTTGCCGAAATCAAGTCCGGCCCTTGCCGGTCGGGGATTTTTCGGGAAAACAGGGCTCAACGTCGGCGCACCGCCGGAACAGAATTTCAGACATTCCAACAGGAACGGAGACGACATGTCCGTCGATACCCAAACGGTGAAAAAGGTCGCGCGGCTGGCGCGGATCAAGGTGAGCGAGGCGGATGCGGAGCGCATGACCGGCGAACTGAACGCCATCCTGGGCTTTGTCGAACAGCTCGACGAGGTGAACATCGACGGCGTGGAACCGATGACCTCCGTGGTCGAGCAGACCATGAAGAAGCGCAAGGACGGGGTCACCGACGGTGGCTATGCCAATGACATCACCGCTAACGCGCCGGCCTCGGAAGACAATTTCTTCATGGTGCCGAAAGTCGTCGAGTAAGGACGGACGCCCGCCCACTTCCGATTTCTGTTCAAGGCCGTTTCTGGCCCAATCAAAGATATTCGCATGACCGACCTGACCAAACTGACCATTGCCGAGGCCCGCGAGGGGCTGAAGAACAAGGACTATACCTCGAGCGAGCTGACCGAGGCGTTCCTGACCAACATCGAGGCGGCGAACCCGTCACTCAACGCCTATGTGGCGGTGACCGCCGACAAGGCACGCGAGATGGCCAAGGCCTCGGACGAGAAGCTCGCCAAGGGCGAGGGCGGGGCGCTGGAGGGCATTCCGCTCGGCATCAAGGACCTGTTCGCCACCAAGGGCGTGCACACCCAGGCATGCAGCCACATTCTCGACGGTTTCAAGCCGGTCTATGAATCCACCGTGACCTCGAACCTGTGGGCCGACGGCGCGGTGATGCTGGGCAAGCTCAACATGGACGAATTCGCCATGGGCTCGTCCAACGAGACCTCCTTTTACGGCAATGTGGTCAATCCCTGGCGCAAGGAAGGGTCCAATGCGGCCCTGGTTCCCGGTGGCTCGTCAGGTGGTTCGGCGGCTTCGGTCGCTGCGCGCCTGTGCATGGGGGCGACCGCGACCGACACCGGCGGCTCGATCCGCCAGCCGGCGGCGCTCACCGGCACCGTCGGCATCAAGCCGACCTACGGCCGCTGCTCGCGCTGGGGTATTGTCGCTTTCGCCTCGTCGCTCGACCAGGCCGGCCCGATCGCCCACACGGTGCGCGACAGCGCCATTCTGCTGAAATCCATGGCTTCCGTGGACCCCAAGGACACCACGTCGGTAGAAATCGACGTGCCGGATTATGAAGCCGCCATCGGCAAGCCGGTGAAGGGCCTGAAGATCGGCATCCCGAAGGAATACCGGGTCGATGGCATGCCGGCGGAAGTCGAGGAGCTGTGGCAGAAGGGCATTCAGTGGTTGAAGGACGCAGGCGCGGAGATCGTCGACATCTCTCTGCCGCACACCAAATACGCCCTGCCGGCCTATTACATCGTCGCGCCGGCTGAAGCTTCTTCCAACCTCGCCCGCTACGACGGTGTGCGCTATGGCCTGCGCGTGCCGGGCAACGACATCGTGGAGATGTATGAAAACACCCGCGCGGAAGGCTTTGGTGCGGAGGTGCAGCGGCGCATTCTGATCGGCACCTACGTGCTGTCGGCAGGTTACTATGATGCCTATTACCTGAAGGCGCAGAAGGTGCGGACCCTGATCAAGCGCGACTTCGATCTGGCCTGGGAAAACGGCGTCGATGCCATCCTGACGCCGACCACCCCGGATGCCGCTTTTGCGCCGGGCGAGATTACAGATCCGGTGACCATGTATCTGAACGACATCTTCACCGTGACCGTGAACATGGCCGGCCTGCCGGGCATCTCCGTCCCCGCCGGCCTCAACAAGTCCGGCCTGCCGCTCGGCCTCCAGCTCATCGGCAAGCCCTTTGACGAGGGGACCCTGTTCCAGGTGGGCTCGGTGATCGAAGAGGCCGCCGGGTCGTTCGAGGCGGAGACCTGGTGGAAGTAAGCGGTTGCTCCCACGGACTGGCCCCTGGTGCTGTTGGGGTGTCCAGTCCTCCAGGCTGCATGCCGGCAAGGGGCTGGAAAGGACCACGGTCGTGGTCCACCCACAGATCGTCACCCCGGACTTGATCCGGGGCCTAATCCACGGTTCCACAAATCCGGAGAGCGGGAATGGGCTGGAGGCGGGCAAAAGGTGCCATGCTTGAGCCCCTCCGCTCTGGTAACGAGTAGGCCCCGGATCTCCGCTTTCGCTCCGTCCGGGGTGACGGCGGGAGATGAGGACCGGCTGTGCCCCTTAGCCTGAATGCCGAATGACGCAGGGCGCAACGACTGTCAGAAAGGCAAGTGAATGACTGACGTTGAAACCATCGTCATCGGGGCTGGCGCCGTCGGACTGGCGATTGCGCGGGCGCTGGCGGTTTCGGGTCGCGAGGTCATGGTGCTGGAACGGCACGGGCTGATCGGCGCGGAGACGAGTTCGCGCAATTCCGAGGTCATTCATGCCGGGATTTATTACGCCAAGGACAGCCTGAAGGCGCGTTGCTGTGTGGACGGCAAGCAGCTGCTCTATGCGTTCTGTTCAAGCCATGGCGTCGCGCACCAGCGCACGGGCAAGCTTATCGTTGCCACCGATGCCGCGCAGGCGGGCGAGCTGGAGACCATCCGCCAGCGGGCGGCGGCGAACGGGGTTGACGATCTTGTGCGGCTGACGGCGGACGAAGCACGCGAGATGGAGCCGGAACTTGCCTGCGAAGGCGCGCTGCTGTCGCCCTCCACGGGCATCATCGACAGCCATGGCTACATGCTGGCGCTGCAGGGCGAGTTGGAAGCCCATGGCGGTCAGGTGGTGCTGAATACGGCGGTCGGGTCCATCGGCCGGATGCCAGACGGAGGCTTCTCCGTCACGATCGATGGCGAGGACGGTTACACCATCACCGCGAAGGAACTGATCGTCTCCGCCGGCCGCGGTTCGCCGGAGCTGATGACCGCCTTTCCGCAAGCTGATCCGCCGAAGGGCACTCTCGCCAAGGGCAGCTATTTCAAGCTCAACGGCAAGGCGCCATTCTCAAGGCTGATCTATCCGGTGCCGATGACGAAGACCGGCGCGCTCGGGGTGCATGTGACCCTCGACCTGCAGGGCCGGGTGCGGTTCGGTCCGGACATGGAATGGGTTACAGAGATTGACTACCGGGTCGACCCGGCCCGGGCGGCGGTCTTCTACGACGCGATACGCCAGTATTGGCCTGCGCTGGAAGATGGGGCGCTGGAGGCCGATTATGCAGGGATCCGGCCGAAGATCCACGGCCCTGGCGAACCCGCGCCGGATTTCCGAATCGACGGGCCGGAGGCGCATGGCATGGAAGGCCTGGTGGCGCTCTACGGCATCGAGTCGCCGGGGCTCACCTCTTCGCTGGCGATCGGGGAACTGGTGGCGGAGCGGCTGGGGTGAGGGTTGGGGTAGGATATTTTGTCCGGATTTGCGGCGAGGTGGATTGGACCCCCGATCAAGTCGGGGGTGACGGTCTCAGGGAGTGGTAAAGTCCTGCCTCATATCGTGCTTTGTCGAAGAAAATGTGAGGAGTGCACTGCATGACTGCTCAGTCGGAGGTCATCCCCGACTTGATCGGGGATCCAATGGCCCTCACCATTCGGTATGGCATTTTTTGTTTAAATTCTGGCGAGCCGTAAACATGGAACGCTTTACACAGGCGTGACCAACGACCTGGCGAGACGGGTTCACGAGCATCGGGAAAAGGCGGAAAGCGGCTTTACCCGCCGTTATGACGTGACCCGGTTGGTTTATTACGAAACCTCCGAGACGGCTCTTGAAGCCATTGCAAGAGAGAAGCGGTTGAAACGTTGGCCGCGGGAATGGAATATTCAGGCCATCGAGGCGGTCAATCCCGAGTGGCTCGATCTTTACGAGGATCTGAACCGATAGGTGCCTCCCGCCACAATTCCGCCGCGATGAGCGAGGCCCTCTGATGCGCCGCACAATGAAAACGGGCGGTTTCCGTACCTTTCGCCGCCACGGGATCGGCGCACTGTCTTCTTAATGTTGCCGCATAGCTTGCCTTTTATTGCAGAAGTAGTATTGCACTGCACCGTCTCTGCAAGCGTGGGGTCTTATAAGTGATTGATAGACGGACGTTTCTTCTCAATGCGTCTCTTGGATTGGGCTGCACATGCAGCCTGCCTGTAACCTTTGTTTCCGCGGCCGGTGCCGCCAGTGAGGCAGAGGATTTTTCCTTCGAAAGCCTGAAAGCGAAGATGCGGGAAAAGGCGAAAACGCCTTATCAGGAACCCGCAGGCGAGCTGCCGGAAAAACTGACGAACCTGACCTACGACCAGCACCGGGCGATCCGCTTTCGTCCCGATCATGCTCTATGGAAGGATGGCGGGTCGAATTTCGAATTGCAGGCGTTTCATCCCGGCTGGCTGTTCAAACATCCGGTCGATTTGCACGAGGTGATCGGCGAGCGGTCCTGGCCGCTGCATTTCACCGGTGCCGACTTCGAATACCGGGAGCCCCTCAAGTCAGAGGAATTCAACGCTCTGGAACTGCCCGGCATTGCCGGGTTCCGTCTGCATTATCCCCTGAACCGGCCCGACTACCGCGACGAGCTGATCACCTTCCTCGGCGCGAGCTATTTCCGTGCATTGGGCAAGGATAATCTCTATGGCCTGTCCGCCAGGGGCCTTGCGGTCGATACCGCTGCGGGGCGCGAGGAGGAGTTTCCGAACTTCACCCGGTTCTATCTGGAGCGGCCGGTGCCGGGGCAGAACCGGATGAAGATCTGGGCGGAGCTGGAAAGCCCGCGGGTGACCGGCGCCTATGCCTTCACCATCACGCCCGGCATCAACACGGAAGTGGATGTGGACGCCAACATCTACCTGCGCGGCGACGTGGAGCGGCTTGGGATCGCGCCGCTGACCTCCATGTATCTTTACGGTGAGAACGACCGCATGGGTTTCGACGATTACCGGCCGGAAGTGCATGACAGCGACGGGCTTCTCACCCTGCGCAAGGACGGCGAGCGCCTGTGGCGGCCGTTGCGCAACCCGAACCAACTGGCTCTGTCCTTCTTCGGCGAGGACAGCCCGAAAGGCTTCGGCCTGATCCAGAGGGACAGGCATTTCGAAAGCTACCAGGACACGGAAGCCCATTACGAGAAGCGGCCATCGCTCTGGATCGAGCCGATCGGAGACTGGGGCAAGGGTCAGATCATGCTGGCGGAGATCCCCTCCGACAAGGAGATCCACGACAACATCGTTGCCTTCTGGGTCCCGGAGGAAAAGGCGGAAGCTGGCTCCGAGAAACGGTTCCGCTACCGGATGCACTGGGGCGGCCAGCCGGAGCCGGGGTCGGGGCTTGCCCAGGTGCGCACCACGCGCACCGGCCAGGGCGGGACCGCGGCCTCCGAACCCGATCCGCGCAAGCGCAAGTTCGCCGTCGAGTTCGCCGGCGGGCCGCTCGCCAAGCTGGGCAGCGAGGCCAAGCTGGAGGCTGACCTCAAGGTGAACAATGCCACCTTGATGGCGCATCAGCTTGCAACGCTGGAGAGCGGCGTCTGGCGGCAGATCTTCGACGTCAAACAAGACGACAGCGGCAAACCGGTGGAACTGGCGCTGACGTTGAAACACGAGGGAAAGGCCGTAACGGAAACCTGGCTGTACCAGTGGGCCCGGACGGTCTGAACCGGCAAGGAATGTAAGCGAAAATGGAACTTTCGTATCCGGCATGCGTTCTGGCAGGGGAGCTAGCGATATGACCGAAACCGAACTGAAACTCGATGACATCCGCAATCGGCTGGACCGGCCGGACCTGAGCGACGACGAACTGGTTGTCTGTCTCGGGGAGGCGGCCGCCCGGCTCGGCCTGACCGCCAGCGCAGAGGACCTGTTGGCCCGGCCGGCGGCAGATGCGGACTTGCGTCTCGCGGTTGCCTGCCTGGCGCTGCCCCAACCGCACCATCCGATGGCTATGCCCGAACATGATCTGGTGCCGGAAAAGTCCAGCCGTGCCGCATTCGCCTTTTGGAAGAAGCGCCCGGCCTTGCTGCCGCTGCCCTTGAGAAAACGCTGACATGTCCGGATCACCGGCCCGGAACACGGCTCTGAAAGGCGCATGGAACCGGATGGACCGGCAGGCCGTCCCCGTCCGGAGGGTCGGGGCGTTCCTGCTGGCCGCGGCGCTTACGGTTGGTGCGGCTTCCATGTTCGGCACCGTCGCCCAGGCAGACGGTTTCGACTGGGTCGACGTGATCCGGATCTTGCTGATCGCCGTTTCCGGTTTCTGGCTCGCCTGGGGGGCGTGTACGGCGATCCTGGGGGTTCTTTTCGATCCCCCCGCTGTTCCCCGAAACGCAGAAGGCCCATGGTCGAAAACTGCGATACTGATCCCGGTCTACAACGAAAACACCGCGGCCGTATTTGCCCGTATCGAGGCGATGTATCGCTCGCTGGAGCGGACCGGCACCCTGCACCTGTTCGATTTCCATGTGCTGTCGGACACGACCAACCCGACGATTGCCGAGGCCGAAGGGGCCGCCTGGCAGCGGTCGCTCGTCCGGCTGCAGGCCGGCGGACGGCTTTACTATCGTCACCGGGAGAAGAACACCGGCCGCAAAGCCGGTAATATCGCCGACTTCGTGCGGACCTCCGGCGGCGCCTATGATTTCATGCTGGTGCTCGACGCGGACAGCCTGATGGACGGCGAAACGGTGGTGGAGATGGTCCGCCGGATGGAGGCCGCGCCCACGCTGGGCCTGCTGCAGACCCTGCCGCAGATGATCGGGCTCACCAGCCTGTTCGGCCGCATGCTGCAGTTTTCCGCCGGCTTCTTCTCGCCGATCTTCACCCGGGGCGTGGCTGCGCTCCAGGGGGCGGAAGGCCCGTTCTGGGGGCATAATGCACTGATCCGAGTGCGTGCCTTCGCCCAGTCCTGCGGCATGGCGGCACTGGAGGGCAAGCCGCCCTTCGGTGGGCACATCCTCAGCCACGACACCGTCGAGGCAGCACTCCTTGCCCGCGATGGCTGGCAGGTGCGGGTCGATCCGGACCTGCAGGGCTCGTTCGAGGAGGGGCCTGCAAACCTGATCGACTATGCCAAGCGCGACCGGCGCTGGTGCCAGGGCAACCTGCAGCATACGCGGGTGCTCGGCGCGCCGCGACTGAAGGCCTGGAGCCGGATCGCCATTGTCCAGGGGCTGTTTGCCTATCTGTCCTCGCCGGTGTGGCTCCTGTTCCTGATCGCGAGCTTGGCAGCACCGTTGTTTGCGCCCAAGCCGGTTTATTTCGACGGTCGGTCGCTGTTTCCCGTCTTCCCCCATCCGGAAACGACGGTGGCGCTGGCGCTGCTCTTCGGTGTCGGCACGCTCCTGATCTTGCCCAAAGCCATGCTGCTACTCCGCGCGCTTCTCAACGGCGATGCCCGTCGCTACGGAGGCAAATTCCGTCTGGTTGCCAGCGTCGTGCTGGAACTGCTGATGACCTCGGTGCTTGCACCCGTCCACATGATGTTCCAGAGCCGGTCCGTGTTCCAGGTGCTCACGGGCGGCGATTCCGGCTGGCCCGCCGCCGAGCGCGACGACGGCTCGCTGCCCTTCATTGCCTGCCTCAAGGCCACGTGGTGGATGGCCCTCGCAGGCGCTGCCGCACTGGTCTTTGCCTGGGAACTGACCCCGGACCTGTTCTGGTGGCTTGCGCCCGTCTCCGTGCCGCTCGTGCTGGCACCGGTGCTGCTCTACGTCACAGCACTGCCGGCAATTGGCCGGCTGAGCCGCAAGGCCGGACTGCTGCTGACGCCTTACGAGGTGGAGCGGGTGCGTTTGATCCGGGACATGCGGGTGGCGCTGGATCAGGGACGAGAAGCTGGACCGCAGCCCCGGTCCGTAGCTGCGGCCTGATTAAAATCCGGGCAGGCGGCTGAATAGTGCGTCTTGTTCCGGAGGCGGCGCTGTGCAGGAATGATCGTTCAGGGCCGGAGCCCTCCTGCGTTCGGCCCGCTGGAATCGCGACGAAGCGTGCTGAAGGCGCTTTGTTGGTCAAGTCACTCCATTTCAGGCGAAGGACCGCGCGCCTATGCTGATAAGATACGGCTACGACATCACGCTTGCCTGTGCCGAGCCCACCGCCATGGTGAGCCTGCTGGAAGTGCATGAAGACCGAAAGGCGGACCTCCGTGCGCCTGAAAACCTGTATTTCACGCCGGACATCGCAAGCACGACCTACCACGATATTTACGGCAATCGCTGCCGGCGCTTCGTGGCCCCGGCCGGTGAATTAAGGCTGTGGGGCGATGCGACCATCGAGGACGACGAAACCTTGGATCCGGAGGTCTGGGACGCGCCGGAAATACCCGTGCAGAACCTGCCGGACGATTGCCTGGTTTATTTGCTTGGCAGCCGCTATTGCGAAACCGACCGGTTAAGCCAGTTCGCCTGGGATCGGTTCGGGAACCTGGCGCCGGGTTGGAGCCGCGTCCAGGCGATCTGCGACTTTGTCCATGACCACATCCGGTTCGACTACATGCAGGCGCGGGCGACCCGCAGCGCTTTCGAGGCCTTGAACGAAGGCGTCGGCGTCTGCCGCGACTTTGCCCATCTGGCGGTGGCACTGTGCCGCTGCCTGAACATTCCGGCCCGCTACGTCAACGGCCATCTCGGCGACATCGGCGTGCCCGTTGCCGATCCGATGGACTTCTCCGCCTGGATTGAGGTCTATCTCGGCGGCCGCTGGTACACGTTTGATCCGCGCAACAACATGCCGCGCATCGGCCGCATCGTCATCTCCCGCGGCCGGGACGCCGCGGACATCCCCCTCATCAATTCCTTCGGTCCGCACGTTCTGAATTCGTTCCGGGTGTGGACTTATGAGGTTTCGGAGGCTTGAACGCTGGAGGACTTTCCATAGGCTGCACCAGACTTCGGTTGGCTCTTGTTGGCGTTTGGGCTGACGCTGACGCCTTAAGAGTTGAAGCAGTTGCAGGTGGAGGGATGCGGTAGCTGAGCTGCATTTAATCAACCATAAATTTTATTATCAATGAAATCTCTAATGGGTGGAATTCGACCAATATCGCAATGCCGGCAATTTTTTGATCATTTGGCCAAATGAATTCGATTTACTATCGGCTGTGTATCCCTCTGCTCTGCAAATGAGTCAGCCCTAGATCCGGTCAGAGGTGGGAACGGTTCGAAGCTTCTTCCCCTCAAGCTCCCCTCCCGCCGCCGGGTTTCCCCGGCAGCGGTCGTTTTCCCGATCACCGGTTGTCGAGCTGCGCGCGAACGCGCAGGAGGCCCAAGCGGGTGATTAGGTAGGGGCCTCCGGACTTGGAGGCGATGTAGCGGCGGCGTTTGAGTTTTTTAAACAGCGCCAGCGGGCAGCCAGACCAGGCCCATCCGTCGCGGGTGATGGTCCGGGTGTCGGTGATGCGGCCATGGTCGTCCTTTTCCACGACAATGCGGCCGCCTTGAGCGAGCAGGTGCAGGACCCGTTGCTCAGGTTTTGAGATGTCCATTGATTTTCAAGTCTTCATGTCATGCGCGCGTAGGCGCACCTCAGCGATCACGCACCGCAGCCAGTCGCTTGCGGCGGTGTTGTTCACTGATGCCCGGTCGGGGTGACCGGGCCTTAACGGGCCTCTCGGCGTCCGTACATGAAGTCTCCATCAGAATGTTCGGTGCTGACTTAGGAGGTGCGTGCGGGGAGTGCAAGGGGGATGCAGGTATTGAGGCGGTCATCCCCGACTTGATCGGGAATCCAATCGCTTCCAGAGCGGATTTTGTTTTGGCTCAGCGCCAGCCGCGCAGATCGACCCTTTTCCAGCTTTCCCGGAATGCGGCGAGGTGGATTGGACCCCCGATCAAGTCGGGGGTGACGGCAGAAAGATGGGGCGAGCCCGGGTACATCCGAAAGCGCATATGAGGATCAAGACGCCTTGATCGGTGAAATTGGCGGTAGGAGTTTCTCACCCCCTGCGGCACTGCGGCGCTGGTCTTAATCTGGTTTTAGGACGTGTTGTTCGTTATAAAATTCAAGCGGATGACGATTTGCATGATGCAACTGATTCCCGGAGACTGGCATGGCGGATGCGGCAAAGCGGAATGGAAATGGGGCCCCGGCGGGCCCTGATCTCGAGACACTCCCGATCGGGGAGGTTCTGACCAGTCTGAAGACGGACCCTGACAAGGGGCTTTCCGACGATGAGGCGAGGGAGCGGCTTGCGGCTTACGGCCCCAACGCCCTGCCGGAAAAACACGAATCCTTCGCCCGCAAGGTTCTGAATTATTTCATCGGCCCGATCGCCTTCATGATCGAAGCGGCGGCGCTGGTTTCCGCCTTTCTCGGCCGCTGGGACGATTTCGCCATTATTTTCGGGCTGCTGATCTTCAACGCCGCGCTTGAACTCTGGCAGGACCGCAAGGCGTCGAGCGCGCTGGCAGCCTTGAAGCAGAGCCTGGCGCCTCAGGCTACGGTGCTCAGGGGCGGAGCGTTCCGGACAGTGGACGCGGCAGAGCTTGTGCCCGGCGATATGGTGCAGATCCGTCTCGGGGCGATCGTACCGGCGGACTTGCGGCTGGTCTCGGGCGATTTCGCCTCCATCGATCAGGCCGCCCTGACCGGCGAATCCCTTCCGGCCACCAAGAAACCGGGTGACGAGGCCTATTCCGGCAGCGTGGTCAAGCAGGGCGAGATGACCGGGGTCGTCATCGCCACCGGGTCCAACACCTTCTTCGGCCGCACGGCCAAGCTGGTCGCCGGGGCGGGGTCGGTCGGCCATGCCCAGCGCGCCATGTTCCAGATCGGCAACTTCCTGATCGCCGTCGCGGTGGTGCTGGCGCTGATCATGGTGGCGGTGCAGGTCTACCGGGATATCGTTCTGTCCGACACCTGGGGCGTGGCGGACGCGCTCGACATCCTGCAATTCGTGCTGATCCTGCTGGTGGCCTCGATCCCCGTCGCGATGCCGGCGGTTTTTTCCATCACCATGGCGCTTGGCGCGCTGGCGCTGTCGAAGGAAAAGGCGATCGTGTCGCGTCTGGCGGCGATCGAGGAAATGGCGGGCGTCGATATCCTGTGTTCCGACAAGACCGGCACGCTGACCAAGAACCAGCTGACCATCGGCGAGCCAATCCTGCTGGCGGCCACGGACCCGCAAGATGTGGTGCTGGCGGCCGTTCTCGCCTCCAAGGAAGAAGACCACGACGTCATCGACAGTGCGGTCATTGCCGCCCTGAAAGACCCCGACGGGCCGAAAGCCTATCGACTAAAGAAATTCGTACCGTTCGACCCGGTGTCGAAGCGCACCCAGGCGACAGTCAGCGATGCCTCGGGCAAACAGATCACCGTTGCCAAGGGCGCGCCCCAGGCGATTGTCGATCTGGCGAAACCGCCTGAGGAGATCTCAGACAAGGTGACGCAAACGGTCGCCGACCTTGGCGCCAAGGGCTACCGGGCGCTCGGGGTGGCGCGCTCCGAGGATGGCGGCAAGAGCTGGAGCCTGCTCGGCATCCTGCCCATGTTCGATCCGCCACGGGACGATTCCAAGGCAACCATCGACCTGGCGGAGGCCAAGGGCGTTTCGGTGAAGATGATCACCGGCGACGACACGGCGATTGCCCGCGAAACCGCGCGCCAGCTCGGCCTCGGCACCAATATCGTCGCCGCCGCCGATGCCTTCCCGAAGGACATGGACCCGGACAATGTGCCGGACCACATCGCGGACGCTATCGAGCGGGCCGACGGTTTCGCACGGGTGTTTCCGGAGCATAAATACGCCATCGTCAAGGCGCTGCAGGACCGGGGACACCTGGTGGCGATGACCGGCGACGGGGTGAACGACGCGCCGGCACTGAAGCAGGCAGATTGCGGCACGGCGGTTTCGGGCGCGACCGATGCGGCGCGCGGGGCGGCCGACCTGATCCTGACCGCGCCCGGCTTGTCGGTGATCAACGCCGCCATCGACGAGGCGCGGCGCATCTTCGGGCGGATCACCTCCTACACGGTCTACCGGATCGCGCTGACCATGGACATCATGTTCCTGGTGGTGCTGTCGACCGTGTTCCTGGAGTTCCAGCCGCTCACGGCCGTGATGATCGTGATCATGTCGTTGCTCGACGACCTGCCGATCATGACGATTGCCTATGACAACACGGCGGTGGCGGAAAAACCGATCCGCTGGCAGATGCAGAGGCTACTGGGGGTGTCCGCCGTGCTGGGGCTCGCCTCGGTGGTGCAGTCCTTCGGGCTGTTGCTGATCGGCATGGAAGTGTTGAGCAATCCGGCGGCGCAGGCGATCTTTCCCCTGTTCGACAAGTCCCATCTGCAGACGGTGATGTTCCTGCAACTGGTGGCCGGCGGTCATCTGCTTCTGCTGGTCACCCGCACCGGGGACTGGTTTTTCAAGCCGCCGTATCCGGCGAAGCCGTTGTTTGTCGCCATCGTGGCGACCCAGTTTCTGGCCGTGCTCATGTGCGGCTTCGGCTGGATCGTACCGGCGATTTCCTGGACGCTGATTGCTTGGGTGTGGGTCTATCTTCTCGCCTGGCTTGGGGTGCTCGGCGTCGTCCGCGTTCTGACGGAGCAGTTCGTGGATCACCGCATTGGCAAATGGGCGCGCGCGCTGCGGCTTGTCAACACCCGCCTTCAATCCCGCTAACCCATCACCTTCGGGGAAGACGCTCATGTCCTATCGCGACGAACTGATCATCAAGCCGGGAAAGAAGGTGAAGCTCGCCGATATCGATCCGGATTATCACGACAAGGATTTGAACAAGGCTCGGTCCAAGCCGGAGCTGCAGTTGATCCTCGACGATCTCTCGCGGATGCAGGAGGAGCTGTACGCGGAAAAGAAGCATGCGCTGCTGATCGTGCTGCAGGGGATCGATTCCGCCGGCAAGGACGGGATCTGCTGGCACGTGATCACGGGCATGAACCCGCAAGGGTGCTCGGTCTCCAGCTTCAAGCAGCCCTCTCCGGAGGAACTGGCCCACGATTTCCTGTGGCGGGTCCATGCCAAAACGCCGGGGCGGGGCCATGTGGCCGTGTTCAACCGCTCTCACTATGAGGACGTGCTGGTGGTTCGTGTCCATGATCTGGTGCCGAAGAAGGTGTGGTCGCGCCGCTATGAGGCGATCAACATGTTCGAGGAGCTGCTGGCGAACAACGGCGTCCATATCATCAAGTTCTTCCTCTACATCTCCAAGGAGGAACAGCTGGAGCGCTTCGCCAAGCGGCTGGAGGATAAAGACCGGCAGTGGAAGATCAGCATGTCGGACTACGCGGAGCGCGAGCACTGGGACGCCTATACCGAGGCTTATGAAGACATGCTCTCCAAATGCTCGACCGACCATGCGCCCTGGTACGTGATCCCGTCCAACCGCAAATGGTTCCGCAACCTGGCGGCCGCCTCCATCATCCGCGACACCCTGCGCGACATGCATATCAAGGCCCCACCGCCGACTGTCGACATCGATACGATCCGCAAGCGCTATCACGCGGCCGTGGCGGCGCAGAAGGTGTAGGGGGGCAAACGGTATGGCCATGCCCCTCGCACGGCCGTCACCCCGGCCTTGAGCCGGGGCCTACTCGTTTCCAGAGAGGTTCTGTTGGTATGCTGAGCCTGCGGTGCCGCAGGTATTCTTTCAGATAGGCTTTGCTGTGCAGGCACGCGAGTGGGTCCCGGATCTCCGCTTCGCTGCATCCGGGATGACGCCGGTATGGGTTGGACGGCGGATTATCTCAGCCGCCGCCGTCGATCAGCCGGTCAAAGGCCTGAAGCGCCTTTTTGCAGCGGCATTCGATTTCCTCTGGCGACGGCGCCGGGCAGTCGTGAATGATCCGCCTGACCTGAAGGTCGCCGATGAGGAGGCCGAGGAACCAGCCGGAGGCTTCGCTGGAAGGGATACCGGTATCGGCGCAGATGCGCTGCATCAGCTGATCCAAAAGAGGCATGACTTGCCCGCGTCCGCCGGCCGATATGGCGGCGCCTAGCTTTCCGGTCGGGTCGGCGGCCGCGGCCCGATTGAGCAGGACCGCCTTGTCCCCGAGCAACATGGCGAGAAATACGGGCGCGACCCTTTCCAGTGCTGCGCGCGGATCGTCCTGTCCTTTCAGCGCCTCGCCGAGCAGCCGCCGGGTTTCGGCGGCATTGTCCTCCACCATCGCGCGGAACAGGCCGTCCTTGTTGCCGTACCAGCGGTAAAGCGTTTCGTTCGACGCCTTCGCCGCCCTGGCGATGCGCAGCATCGAGGCGCCGGCATAGCCATGTTCGGCGAGCAGCGCATAGGCCGCCCGAGAGATGGCGCTGTGGCGTTCCTGTTTTTCGTCTTCGTTCATTCAGCCCTCTGAAATCGCTTTACTTGATCCGTACAGATTGATACGCCTATGTAAAGGCGTAAAGATATGTACGGTTTGATGGAGGCGAAAATGAGATACCTGACGAAGGCCATGATCCTAGTGTCGTTGACCCTGAGCGCGGCGATTTTCGGCTTTTTCTATGCCTGGGTGTGTTCGACCATGTGGGGGCTGGATGCGGCCGATCCGCGGGTCGCGATCCAGGCCATGCAAGCGATGAATGCCTCGGTCCGGAACTTCGTCTTCGCGCCGGCCTTTTTCGGTACACCGGTCGCGCTGGCGCTGACGGCCTTTTTGCTCATGAGAGAGGGCAGCCGGCGCAGCGCCGTCGCCTTTTCCCTTGCTGCGGGGGTTTATTTTGTCCTCGGGCTGCTGCTGACCATGCGGGTCAACGTTCCGATGAACGAAGCGCTGGCGCTGATCACCGTGCCCGATGACGTGGAAAGCGCCCGCGCGATCTGGCAGGACTACTCCCAACCCTGGCAGTTCTGGAACCAGACACGGACAATCACATCCGGCGTGGCCTTTCTGCTGGCGGTTTCCGGCGTGATGCTGCTGGAGCGGAGACGCGCCTGAGATGTGGCTAGGGGCGGGTTGGTTACTTTCAGTACCAATGCGCGCGCGATGAGCGGGTTTAATGGGGAGTTAGTGGTTGTCCGCTAGACACTCTGTAGGATGGAGGATGTGCAATGCGAGCGAAAACAATTGCGATATTCGGCATATCCTACGCCGTTATATTAGGCGCTGGCGTTGTGACGTTCATTATTGCGATACGCTTGGCCGGTTGGGATGCGTCATTTCAGAAAATCGTGAAGCAAACGGGCTTTGCATTGAACATGATGGCTTTTGCTCTTGCGATTGGCGTTGCCCTTTCGCGGCGCGTTCACGACCGTCTGGGTGGTGCACCTGGGCCAATCACCTTCCGGTTGTTATTAGCGGAGAGCCGGCCGGTTATCACCGTCGGCTTCGCTTTTCTTGCCATGTTGATCGATGTTTGCGCTTTGAAGCTCGCCTCCTGGTATTTCGCAGGTGAAATGGCGGCCCCGTCACTGCTTCGCCTTGTGGTTCTGGTCGGAGCCTATTGCGTGATTGCGTGGATCCTCATGTCGGACTTCAAGACGAAAGGGGCGCGTTCTGAATGAATTAGAGTTCCCGCGCCGGCAAGCGGAAGCCATCCTGAAAAAGACCATGAAAGAGGTTGGCTACCGCAGAACATATACCGAGATCGGCCTTTGGTCCGCGTTCTGGCTGGAGGAGCGATTTAAGTACGGCGTGACGAAGCTGGTCGTCTATCTCTGTCTCGTGAATGGCCGCAGTATTGCCGAGTTGCGTCCTCGCAAACACCCGGAATTCGGTATCGCTGGCGTATGTCCTTTCATGCTGGCCGAAGCCGTGATCCACTTATCGGATAAATGGATGCCCCACGGCGGTGTGTCCTTCGGCGCTCCCGCCGAACCGTTTCTGATGATGGCCTCTGTTGCGGACTGGGTCTCGACAAAGGGGCAATCCGTGCGGTTCCATCACCGCAACTATTCGTGCCTCATGTCGAATGAAGGCGTCGATATCGAGGCGGATGATTTGTCTTCAGTCGGGTGGATCGATCCCGACAATGAAAGCCCGATGACGATTGAACTCACCGATGATCGACCTTCGCCGTGGGCTCGCCGGATTGATACGATAAGGTTGCCAAATGCCCGTTTGCGAGGAAGGAATGCGCTAAATCTGAATTAGAGCATCGGGCGATAACCTGGAAGGCTTTTGCCATACAGCGGCGCATTGTCCGGAGCGTCCAGCGATGTTTCCTAACTGCGCTCGGCCGGCTAAGCGTGGGTTTTCCTAAGGCCGCTTGTTGACTGGGACGTCACAAATGCCTTTTTACCCATTCCAGGATTTCCAGTATCAGCAATGCGATCGGTATCCACAGGAAGGCGAACGCAAACCAAAATCCGATCATCGATAGCGGGTAGAGAAGTTCACCGAAGTCCGCGCCACCAAAATAACACGGGTGCGAATCAGCGGCGTTTATCTCGCAGCCGTTCGCAGCTGCGAGCAAAATTATACAGTAGCCGATGATGCAAAGGTACAAGGGCAGGAATACAAACAAGGTACGCGGCAATTTCGAAGTATCGGGTTTGTTTTGCTGCATGGAGTTGTCATCGCCGAAGCTGCATCGGAAGATATACCGTACGGCATTGTTCGACACCTGAAAAGTCCGCAGGTGCCCTAACTGCGCTCCGCCGGCCAGTAGCCGTTTTTGGAGTCTCGAGAGACGGCAACGGCCTCGACTTCGGTGGAGCGGCAGCGGTTGCAGGTGAGTTTTTCGGCGATGCCGGCGAGGGTTTCTGTCTCCGCGAAGCGGCTGTCGTTCAGGTAGCGGAAGCGGTGGCAGTGGCTGCAGACAACGCCCAGGCGCATGCCCTCCGCTCTGAGCCGTTCGATGGTCAGCGTGTCGTCGCTGCTGGAAGAAATCACGTTCGTTGCCGCCTCTCTTATTCTTGTCAAATGACAGGGCGACGGCATCCTAGGTTTATTTCCGCCGGGGAGAAAGCAGGCTGAAGTTGCAGGTCGGGTGCGGCATTTTTCAAACGGGGCTCGCATTTCCCGTCGCTTGCAGCTAAAGACGAAGCCATGTTGACGCTTTCCGACACATGGATGGATCTGTTCGGGCTTTCCGGGCTGCTCAATCCGACCGCCCTGATCATTGGCGGCGCGCTGGGCTGGTATGCAGACGGCGCCAAGAAACTCTGGATCGCCGCCTTTGCCGCCGCGGCCCTGTCGCTCATGGTCGAGACCGCACTCAGCTTTACCGGCATGCCGGTCTGGTCCCAGCACAACGCCGGTCCGCTCGCCATGTTCCCCTTCCGCTTTGTCGGCGGGCTGGTGGCCTCCGCGATTGTTTTCATGATCGCGAAGCGGGTGAAAAAGGCCTGACGCCGGTCTTTCGGGTCTGAAAGAGGGCCTTTTCCGCAGATATGCCTGAAAAAGAAAGGCCCCGCACGAATGCGAGGCCTTTCGGCTGTTTGCACCTTTGTTATTCCTGCCTCAGGTGTCAGCGTCCTGAGGTGCGTGGTCGAGCCACTTGGTGAACAGCTCGGCATTCGGACACATGTCCGGCGGACGGACGATGCCCTTGCCGGTCTGGTCCTGAAGCCACTGTGCGCAGCTTTCCGCTTTTTCACAGCAGATACAGCGGTTCACCGCGAGCCGAATATCCTGGCCGACACATGTGCCCTCCGGGATCTGGTCCATGGCTCCGATCGTTTCCAGCATGCGGCGCATCAGGCCCGCACGCCCGTTCATTTCTTCCACCCAACGCATTCAGTCTCTCCTTGCACGTAGCCGTGCCCCTCTGAAACGCACTCTAGGCAAGACACGAAGTTTTCACCTTGATCAGAGTCAATAGGGGGAAAGGGTCATTTCAGACGCTTTTCTGCTAAGCTTTTGGAAGCAGACTCACACCCCAAGCGGAGACGTTTTGAATGGTGAGCGCGATTGCGGCGCTGCAGGCGTCGTTATCCTCCGGGACATCGTCCACCCAGGTTCGCCTCGAACCGGGAACGGAAACGCGTGCGCGGGTGGAGGCGAGCCTGCCGGGCAACGTGCTGCGGCTTTCCGTGGGCAAGTCCACCATCGAGGTGCGCGCCAACGCAGCGCTGCCAGCAGGCACGGAATTGACGCTCAAGGTCAGCGGCGATCCGGGCAAACCTCAGATCCAGCTTGTTCCTGACGGGAAAGGCGGCGCGCAGGCGTCTGCCGGGCAGGGGCCTTCCACTGATGCGGCGACGGCACAGAAGCTGGTTCAGGTCGCAGCAAAGCCGGGCCTGCCGGCCCCCCCGACAACGTCCTCTTCCGCGTCTGCCACATCCGTCCTGGGCGATGCGGTGACTGCTGCGGCTGCGGGCAAGGCCCAGGCGGTGCAGGCGCAGGCGACGCAAACGCAGGCAACGCAAACGCAGGCAACGCGAGCCCAGACCGGGCAGACGCAGGCGACGCAAAGCTCCACGCAGACAAATACGGCCCAATCGACAGCACCTCAGGCGAATGCGGGACAAACCGGCTCTGGGCAGGCAAACGGTGCGCCCGCGACTTCGGCCGCCACGGCACAGGCGGCAAGCAGTGCCGCCGCGCAGGCGGTGCGGCAAACCGTGAGCCAGGTGGTGAACCAGACCGTCACCCAGGCGCCCCAGACAGGAACGCAGACAGCGCTCCAGACACCGGTGGCGGGGGGCGGCAGCCCAGCACCGGCCCAAACGACGGGCGCTCCAGCGGGGCAGGCGGCGAGTACGGTACCGGCGCCGTCACCTGGTGCCGGCGCGCAGGCCGCGGTTCAGGCCTCAGTGCCCGCCGGCAGTCCGCCGGTTCCTCCCTTCAGTGCACAGGCACCCACGCTTCCGGGGAACCTGCAGCTTCAGATCGTTCCCAATTCACAAGCCCCCACGACGACACAGGGGCAGCCTCAAGCTCCGGTCCCCGGGTTGGGGCAGGCACCGGTTGCTCAATCCGTCGTGTCCCCTGCGGGGCAATCAGCCACACAGACCGTTCAGCAGCCGGTCAATCCATCGGGTCAGAGCCCGGCAGCGGTACCTGCCGGAGGGCAAGGCTCGGCCGCCTCCGTGCCGTCCGGTCCGGGACAGGTGGTGTCACCGCAAGCCCCGGCAGGTGGACAGCCGCCGCTGGCGCAGGGTGCGCCGGCGTCGCCCCCGCAATCGGTGCCGGCAAGTCCGATGCCGACCGGTGGGACACCGGCAACGCATACGACCGCAAATCCGGCGGCAACCGCACAGGTGGGAACACCGCAGGGCTCTGCGCCTCTCACCGGGGCACTGGCCGCCGGAGCGTCTTCGACGTCCTTCACGCCGGTGTCCTCGTCCGGTGCGACCGCCCATTTCGTGAACACGCTTTCGGACGGTTCGGGTAGGGCCCATGCGACGCTGCCTGGCAATGCCTATGCCGGGTCCGGACGTTCGCCCGCGGGACAAACGCAGGTGTCGCCGCAGAACCGGCCGATCCTGCCGGAGTTGAAACAGGCATCCGAAACCGTGATGCCGAAGCTCGCCGAGCAGCAGGCGAGCCTGTCGGGGCTCTACGCCCAGCTGAGTGCGGTGGCGGGTGGAAAGACGGCGGCGAATGTGCCCCAGCCGGTGAAACAGGTGATGGAACAGATCCTCGGGCTTCGTCTACAGCCGGAAGCGGCCGGATTCTCCGGCAAATCGGTCGAGGCTGCGGTCAAGAATTCCGGCCTGTTCCGCGAGGCGGCACTTGGCGGTGGGCAAACGGGTCAGGCCGGGGCGCAAGGCCTCGCCCAAGGCGCAGGTCAGGGGGCTTTGGGCGGCGACCTGAAATCGTTGCTGGTCAACCTGCGCTCGTTGCTACAGGGACTGGGTGCGCAGGCCGCACCCGGCCGGCCTTTCACCCAGCCTGCTGCGCCATCGCTGCGCCGTTCGCCCCAGGGCGACAAGCCTTCAAGCATATCCTCCGCGGTTTCCGACGGTGACGAGAAGTCGGTGCTCAACCGGTTGATGCGGGATACCGATGCGGCCCTGTCGCGGATCCGCATGTCGCAAATGGTGAGCCGGGGGCTCGGGGGCGATGAACAGGCCCACCACAGCCGGGCGATGGACCTGACCATGGACCTGCCGATTGCGGTCAATGGCCAGACGGCCATCGTGCAGATGCAGGTGGGTCGGGATCCTGAAGGGGCACAAGGCGATGAAGAAGACGGACCGGGCTGGCGGCTGCGCTTTGCTCTTGACCTTACGGAAACCGGGCCCATGGAGGCGGCGGTCAGCCTGCGCGGCGGTGGCACTTATGTCAGTCTGTGGGTCGACCGGAGTGAGACGCTGGAGCGGCTCAAGGCCGACAAGGATACGCTGGAGGCGAGTTTCGCCCACGCGGGGATCGACCTGAAGGAACTGCGCTTCCTGCGTGGCTTGCCGCAACGGACGGAAGCGCGGTTCGGAGCGGTGGTGGACCGCCAGTCTTGAGGAAGGGCCGGGCATGAGACGACGGATATGAAGAAACCCAAGCCGCAAAGACCGGTCCGGCCGGGCGAGAAGGTCGCCGTCGCGCTGACCTATGAAGACGGCTCTGCGCCGGTCGTCGCTGCCAAGGGAACCGGGAGCGTCGCCGAGCGCATTGAGGAGATCGCAAAGGAAAGCGGCGTGCCCATCGAGCACAACCCGATGATGGCCGAGGCGCTGTCGCAGATCGAGCTCGACCAGGAAATCCCGACCGAACTCTACCAGGCCGTCGCCGTCCTCATCGGCTATATCATCCGCACCGGCAAGGCGGAGCATCCGCCAGAGTAGGGGGTAACCCAATGAATGGCTCCCGAATTTGGACGGGGTTATTTCAATTCTTGAAAATGTTGCTCATTTGAGCTACATAATTTACTGCTCAGCAAGGAGGTGCAAAGTGGCTGCCAATGATTATGTCCGCGCCCGCATCGACCCGGTTCTCAAGGAAGATGCTGCCGCTGTTTTGGACAGTTTGGGACTTACGATCTCGGATGTGATGCGCATGATGCTGACGAGGATTGCCCGTGAAAAAGCGCTTCCGATAGAATTGACGCGGCCCAATGCAGAGACTCTCGCCGCAATAGAAGAAGCGAGAGCGCTTAAATTGGCTCGTGGCAAGCGTTTCAATACGACCGAAGAGCTTTTCAATTCTCTCGAGGCCGCTGAAGGTGGCAAATAAACGGAAACGAGCGAAGCCAGCGTCATCAAAGCGGGCTTCGCTTCCTCGATGTTCGGATCATACGAAACAGTTTTTGAAAGACTGGAAACGCCTTTCGGATTCCGGCCGCTTTGACATGCTGAAATTAAAAGAAGTCATGGGCCTTATCGTTTCAAATAATGGACCCCTTCCTCCTGAATGGAAAGATCATGAGCTGACGGGCGAATGGAAGGAACACCGAGAGTGTCATGTAGGAGGTGATTTCCTTCTGATTTATACGCTCGACGAAAAGCAGAATTTTGTTGTTTTTACCAGAGCGGGGACACACGCGGAGCTGTTTAGGTAGAAAGACATCGATCGGAGCAAAGAGCATTGCTTTGGTTCACCTTCGTCTGGGATGCTTGCGGAGGGAAGCGCATGCTTACCTCTATCCGCCAAATCCCTGCCTCTTTCATTTTCATGCCGGGAATCGCCGCATGTGGACAGGAAGGTCTTGCGGGCAGGGCAATTCGCGATTAGGCATCGGTTCCGACGATTGCAGCGCGACTGCCGGCGCATCGCCCGGCTGTGTTCCGCGCAGGACAAAAACAGGAATTGACACGCAATGACGATTGTCGAGGCACGCACACCCGATCCCAAGAAATTCCTCAAGGGCGCCACCGGCGACTGGGAAATCGTGATCGGCATGGAAGTCCATGCCCAGGTGACCTCCGAGGCCAAGCTGTTTTCCGGAGCCTCCACCGAATTCGGCAAGGATCCGAACGACAATGTGAGCCTTGTGGATGCGGCCATGCCGGGCATGCTGCCGGTGATCAACGAGGAATGCGTGCGCCAGGCGATCCGCACCGGGCTTGGCCTGAAGGCTGCGATCAACCTGAAATCCGTGTTCGACCGCAAGAACTATTTCTATCCGGACCTGCCGCAGGGCTACCAGATTTCCCAGTTCAAGCAGCCGATCGTCGGTGAGGGCAAGATCCTGCTCGACATGCCCGACGAACAGGTGGAAATCGGCGTGGAACGCCTGCATCTTGAACAGGATGCGGGCAAGTCGCTGCACGACCAGCATCCAACCATGTCCTTCGTCGACCTGAACCGGTCCGGCGTGGCGCTGATGGAAATCGTCTCCAAGCCGGACCTGCGCTCGTCGGACGAGGCCAAGGCCTATCTGACCAAGCTGCGCACCATCCTGCGCTATCTGGGCACCTGCGACGGCAACATGGACCAGGGCTCCATGCGCGCCGACGTCAACGTCTCCGTACGTCGTCCGGGCGAAGGCTTCGGTACGCGCTGCGAGATCAAGAACGTCAATTCCATCCGCTTCGTCGGCCAGGCGATCGAATATGAGGCCCGTCGGCAGATGGGCATTCTGGAAGATGGCGGCTCGATCGACCAGGAGACCCGCCTGTTCGACGCGGTCAAGGGCGAGACCCGCTCCATGCGCTCCAAGGAAGAAGCGCACGACTACCGCTATTTCCCGGACCCGGACCTGCTCCCTCTTGAGTTTACGCAGGCCTATGTGGACGACCTCGCCAAGGACCTGCCGGAACTGCCGGATGAGAAGAAGGACCGGTTCGTCAACGACTACGGTCTTTCCGCCTATGACGCGGATATCCTCGTCGCCGAAAAAGCCTCCGCCGATTTCTTCGAGGAAGTCGCCAAGGGCCGTGATGCCAAGCTTGCAGCCAACTGGGTGATCAACGAACTGTTCGGCCGCTTGAACAAGGAAGGCCACGATTTCGATGACAGCCCGGTTTCAGCCGGCCAGCTCGGCGCGATCATTGACCTGATCAAGGCGGGCACCATCTCGGGCAAGATCGCCAAGGACCTGTTCGAGATCGTCTGGAGCGAAGGCGGAGACCCGGCGGAAATCGTCGAGACGCGCGGCATGAAGCAGGTGACGGACCTGGGTGCCATCGAAGCTGTCGTCGACGAGATCATCGCCGCCAACCCGGACAAGGTGGAACAGGCCAAGGAAAAGCCCGGTCTGCTCGGCTGGTTCGTCGGCCAGGTCATGAAAGCCTCCAAGGGCAAGGCCAACCCGCAGGCGGTCAACGATCTGCTGAAATCGAAGATCGGGCTGGAATAGTCGGGCGTATCTTCGCTCTATGGCCTGTAATAAGATCGCCCCGGACGATATCCGGGGCGACGGTTTCCAAGATAAGGCATGCCTGATTCTTGCTATCGCCCGATAGTCTAATCTCTCACGTTATTTTACGGCATTGAGCAGAAGAATAAAGAACTCTTTCGCAATTTCGTCCTGATTAATCGTATTTTTATAGAATTTTAATCCATTAAATTCTTTGATCTCTTTAAGAAAAACTCTTTTATTCTATCGAATTTCATCGTTGAGTAAATTTAATTTCTTTCTAAAAAGTGCTTTCAGAAAAAATTCATGAAAAATATTTTTATATTTATTTCAGGGTGTTAGCCTAATTTCTACCGGCTCCGGCATTCCCTCGCGTTTGGCAGCTGTTGAAATCAAGACTCAGACTGCTACCCTCCGGCCGTTCCTGGTTTGAGGGCGTGACAGACACGTTTGTCTTGCCGGGGGTGTTCCTGGTTAGAATCCGGCGCATGGCCCGGGTCGGGAAGCCCCTGAGATTGCGCCCGCCAACGAAAGGTCCAGCAGCTCAGGCCTCGCAATCGCCGGCCTGACCTCAAACCCTGCAGCGCATCACGCGTTTTTGCTGGACCAATGAAATGAAGACCATCCCCTTCCGGCAACCGGTCCGCCCGGCCGATGGAAGGCGTGCGCCCGCCGCCGGCGCGCACGACGGCGTTGAACATCCAGAGGAGACCATTCATGCGCGCAGCTCGTGTACCGCAAAACACAGAGTTTGAACTCGACGAACAGGCCTATGGGAAAGACCCCACGGCGGACCGCGAAACCGATCTCTACCGGGGCGAATACATCATGTCCTTCGTTGAGAAGTGGGACGAACTGATCGACTGGGACGCCCGCGCGGACAGCGAGGGTCAATTCTTTATCGACATCTTGCGGGCGCGCCGAAAGGAAACTGTGCTCGATGTGGCGTCGGGTACCGGCTTTCATTCGGTGCGCCTGACCCAATCCGGTTTCAACGTGACTTCTGCAGACGGGTCGGCGGCTATGCTCGCCAAGGCGTTCGAGAATGGGCAGAAGCGGGGCATGATTCTGAAGACCGTTCAGGCTGACTGGCGCTGGCTCAACCGGGACATCCAGGGCAAGTACGACGCCATCATCTGCCTCGGCAACTCCTTCACGCATCTGCACGAGGAAAAGGACCGCCGTCGGGCACTTGCCGAGTTCTACGCCGCCCTCAAGCATGATGGCATCCTGATCATCGACCAGCGCAACTACGATGCCATGCTCGACCATGGCTTCAGTTCCAAGCACAAGTATTACTATGCCGGAGACAAGGTGAAGGCGGAACCGGACTATATCGACGAAGGGCTCGCCCGGTTCAAATACAGCTTCCCAGACGGCGCCGAATACACGCTGAACATGTGCCCGATCCGCAAGAACTACATGCGCCGGCTTCTGTCGGAGGCCGGGTTCGAGCGGGTGCGGACCTACGGCGACTTCCAGGAAACCTACGCCGAGGAAGATCCGGACTTCTTCATTCATATTGCGGAGAAATCCAGCCTGCATCTGGTGCGCTGGGGCGGGGCGGCGCTTGAAGAGGGCCAGACGGACATCCGCGAAGTCGCCGAAAGTTATTACGACAGCGATGATGCGGATACGTTCTACAGCACCGTCTGGGGCGGACAGGATCTGCATATCGGCCTGTATGACACGACCAAGGATATTCGTGCTGCATCGGATCTGACCATCGAGGAGATGCTGAAGATGCTGCCGAAGCTGGAAGACGGAGCAGCCTTCCTGGACATTGGTGCGGGCTACGGTGGGGCCATGCGCAAGGTTCTGAGCCGACGGGGCGACCGGGAGGTCGATACGGCTGTCTGCCTGAACATCTCCGAAGTGCAGAACGACACCAACCGGCACCGCAATCGCCAGAAGGGCTTTGCCGACCGGATCCGGGTCGTGCACGGAGCGTTCGAGGATATTCCGGAAAAACCGTCGAGTTTCGACGTCGTCTGGAGCCAGGACGCGATCCTGCACTCCGACCAGCGCCAGCAGGTGCTTTCCGAAGTGTTCCGCGTTCTGAAGCCGGGCGGCTATTTCATCTTCACCGACCCGATGCAGGCCGACGATGCGGATCCGGCCGCGCTGCAACCGGTCTACGATCGCCTGCAACTCAACAGCCTTGGGTCAATGCGCTTCTACAGGGAAGCCGCCGAAGCGCTCGGGTTCGAAATCGTCGAACAGCGCGAAATGACCCGGCAGTTGCGGACCCATTATGCCCGCGTTCGCGAGGAGTTGCTCGACAACTACAAGCGGCTGCGTGAGGACGGGGCGTCGGCCGAATATCTCGACAAGATGGCCGAGGGTCTCCAGAACTGGGTTACTGCCGCGGATGCCGGCCAGCTTTCCTGGGGTATTCAGTTGTTCCGCAAGCCTGCGTAAGCAGACCATCCGACATTTCCTACCACTCGAAGGGACGGCGGCCGACGGCCGTCGTCCGACTGCCAGTCAATGAACCAAATGGAGAACGCTTAATGGCGCAGAAGTCCTGGCTCTTTACCAGTGAATCCGTTTCCGAAGGCCACCCGGACAAGGTGTGCGACCGCATTTCGGATACCATTCTTGATGCCTTTCTGGCGCAGGATCCGGAAGCGCGGGTCGCCTGCGAGACGCTGACCACCACCAACCACGTTTCCATCGCCGGCGAGGTCCGCGGTCCCGAAGCCGTTCTGAAGGACGTCGAAGGGCTGGTACGCGAGGCTGTGCGCGATATCGGCTACGAACAGGACGGCTTTCACTGGAACACGCTGGAGGTGATCAACCGGCTGCACCAACAGTCTTCCGATATCGCCATGGGCGTCGATGAAGGCGACAAGGGCGAGGAAGGTGCCGGCGATCAGGGCATCATGTTCGGTTACGCCTGCGATGAAACCGAAGAGCTGATGCCGGCTCCGATCCAGATTTCGCACAAGATCCTGCGGCTGATGGCCGAGGCGCGTAAATCCGGTGCGGAACCGCGTCTGGGACCGGACTCGAAAAGCCAGGTGACGTTGAAATACGAAAACGGCCGTCCGGTCGGCGTCGACGCGGTGGTGGTGTCCACCCAGCACGGCGAAAACGTGGACCAGGAGACCGTGCGCGAAATCGTGCTGCCCTATGTCCAGAAGGCGTTTCCGGAAGGATGGCGCGCGCCGCAGGACCGGCTTTACATCAACCCGACCGGCCGGTTCGTGATCGGCGGCCCGGATGGTGACGCCGGCCTGACCGGCCGCAAGATCATCGTCGACACCTACGGCGGCGCCGCCCCCCACGGCGGCGGCGCGTTTTCGGGCAAGGATCCAACCAAGGTGGACCGTTCCGCGGCCTATGCCGCCCGATATCTTGCCAAGAACGTGGTGGCATCAGGTCTTGCAAATCGCTGCCTGATCCAGCTCGCCTATGCGATTGGCATGCCCGATCCGGTCGCCGTCTATGTGGATACTCAAGGCACCGGCAAGGTGGACGAGGCGGAGCTCGCCCGGGTGTTGCGCGAAATGGTGCGCCTGACCCCGCGCGGTATCCGCGAGCAGCTCGGCCTGCTGAAGCCGATCTACGCCCGCACGGCAGCCTACGGCCATTTCGGCCGGGCACCTGACGCCGACGGCGGCTTTGGCTGGGAACGCACCGACCTTGCCGATGATCTCGCCCGCCACTTCGGCGCTTCGCGGGACGCGGCCGAATAAGGACAGGCGTCCGCACCGTGCGCGCGCCTTGGGGAGGGAACGGCGCGCATGGTCCTGCCTCCGGTTTCCGTTTCCGATGAAGAAATGGAAACCGGAGGCGCGGACGTCTCCCACGACGCAATCCAGCTTGTTTTCCCTCCTGCGCCTGTGCTCTATGGGCTTCCCGCCAAATGAGTATTCAGGACCCTCCGATGATCCCCGAAATCCGTATCGAAAAAGCGCGGCCGGAGCATCTGGCCGAAATCCTGGCGCTTCTGATTGCCGGTGCCGCCGGCGCCCGTGTCGGTCAGGAGACGAGGAAGGTGGAGGACTATCGGGATGCCTTCGAGGCGATGCTGGCCGCGCCGGAGATGGATGTCTATGTGGCGCTCGACGGGGATGAGGTGGTTGGTACCTACCAGATCCATTTCATGAAGGGGCTGGCTTTCCAGGGTCGCTCGCGGGTGGAGCTTGAAAGCGTGCATACCCGCGAAGGCCGTCGCGGGCAGGGGATTGGCGCCAGGATGATGGCGCATGCGGAAGAACTCGCCCGGGCCGCAAATGCGGGGCTCATCCAGTTGACGTCCAACAGGGTCCGAACCGACGTGCACCGGTTCTATGAGCGGCTCGGCTTCAACCAGAGTCATTTGGGGTTCAAGAAGATGTTATGAGCGAACCGGGATTTTACGGAAGTTTTTTCTCGTCACCGCTTGTGCTGTCCGCCCCAGCGGCCTAAATCCATCGGTATTCTACGATCAATCGCGGCCCGATGGGCCGGCGAAGATAAGGGGACGACCATGGCTGCCACGCAGACGAAGCCGATTGAACTTTACTACTGGCCGACGCCGAACGGCTGGAAGATCTCCATTATGCTGGAGGAATTGGGGGTTCCCTATGACCTGAAGCTGATCAATATCGGCAAGGGCGACCAGTTCGAACCCGATTTCCTGAAAATCGCACCGAACAACCGCATGCCGGCGATCATCGATCCGGAAGGTCCGGGTGGCGAGCCGATCTCGGTGTTCGAATCCGGTGCGATCCTGCAGTATCTCGGCCGCAAGTTCGGCAAGTTCTATCCGGCTGACGAGCGCAAGCGGGTTGAAACGGAAGAATGGCTGATGTGGCAGATGGGCGGTTTCGGCCCGATGCTCGGCCAGAATCACCATTTCCGCGTCTATGCGCCGGAAAAGCTGCCCTACGCCATGGACCGGTACCTGAACGAAACCCACCGACTCTATCGGGTGCTGAACACGCGTCTGGAAGGACGCGACTATGTGGCGGCCGGCGAATACACCATCGCCGACATGGCCATCATCGGCTGGGCGCAGGGATGGGAACGGCAGGGGATGGACCTCGCGGACTTTCCCAATGTGAAGGCCTGGAAAGACCTCCTGGATGCCCGCCCGGCGGTGCAGAAAGGCCTCGCGGTCGGCAAGGAAGAGCGCGAAAAGCTGCAGCTCGCCGACGACAAGCAGGCCCAGAGCGTCCTGTTCGGGCAGCGGTAGACGACCTTCTGCCGGGCGTCGTGGATTTGAAAAGGGCGTAGCTCCGGTTTCAGTCATCATGCCATGGCTCGACCAAGGCATCCACGCTGTTTCGCCTCGATACGACACTGCTTTGCCTAATGGCTCGGCAATGGCATGGATCCTCGGGCCAAGCCCGAGGATAACCAAAGAATGCTGGGGCAGCTCTTTGTCTTGCCCTACCGCGCCCGGCACCAGGTTCCTTTTCGCACATCTTGAAGATGACACGGACGCCGCCCTTGATGGTAAGGCGACCTCCGCCGGCCGGCTGCATCGTGGCGTTGCCGCTTCAGCGGTCACTACGGTGTACTCCGGCCGGTTTGCTGCGAAACTTTCGGCCTTGTGCCTGACACGAATGCCGGCGGGAAACGCCTGAAACTCCGCTGCCTGGAACGGAAGATCCGGGTCGTCGAAGCGTATGATTCAGGGCGGCGCGATCCTTAACAGAGCTGAACCGATGGACCCGGCCAAGCGGCACTGCCCGCGGGCGGCCAAGTCCTGTCGTTTCCCTGTTGCCGCCATGTCTGCACATGCTTGTATTCGGCCTTTTCGATGAGATTGACGAAGAGTGAGTTTTGAAAAATTTCAGAAAAACAAAGAAAATGAAGCCGCATTTTAAAATCTTAAATTGAATTCATATCCTTTAAGATCTGCCTATCTGGATGTAAAAATTGCTATACGTAGAAAAAATTATCGGGGATACGTCAATATGTCTTGGGATAGATATGAGATGGGGAAGCTGCGTAACCTGGATCTGAATTTACTCGTAGTATTCGAAAATATCTATACGGCAGGAAATATCACGCATGCGGCACGGAAACTGGGCCTCACCCAGCCAACCATATCCAACGCGCTTTCGCGGCTGAGGGAAACACTTGAGGATCCGCTTTTTACACGTTCAACCGTCGGCGTGACGCCGACATCCAGGGCGATGCAGATGATCGGGCCTGTTCGCGAGGCGCTCATGCTCATCAATGATGGCGTCCTCCATCCCGCCGCGTTCGATCCGGCCACCACCAGGCGCCACTTCCGGGTCGCGATCGCCGATTATCTGGAACCGGTGCTCATCCCGCCGATCATCAGGCAGATCCAGAGTTTCCGTTCCGTATCGCTGGAGGCGTTGCCGCTGTCCACGACCCATATCGCAGAAGGACTGAACAACGGCAGTCTGGACATCGCCATCACTGCACACATGCATGGCATCAGCGAAGTCTCGTGCCGTGAAATCGGGGCGGCAGGGATCGTCGTCATTGCGCGCAAGGATCACCCCAGGGTCAGCAACCCGATCACGGCCGCTCAATTCGGGAGCCTTGGACATATCGCATTGATCGCCCCGCTCCGGCGGATGACCAAGATCGACGAACAACTGAACCGAGCGGGGATCGAACGGCATATCGTTTACGAGGCATCCAAGATGTGGTCGTTTCCCTATATCGTTTCCCATACAGACCTGATCGGACTGCTCCCAGGCGATTTCGCGCGCATCGCCGAAGGTATCTATCCGATTACATGCCATCCGGTTCCCTTCGACCTTCCCGAGCAGCATTCCTTCATCACATGGAAAAAGGGTCGGGAAAACGACCCGGCCGTCCGATGGCTGATTTCAAGGCTTTCGGAGTCCGCTCCGGGTGGGTGAGCCCCTGTTATTGATCGTCCGAATGGGGGGTATTCATCGTTTTTGGATACCCACCTTCCGGGTTCGATCATAAGGTTGAAAAAGAAAATAAAAACAATTTCAAGTAAGTAAAATAAAATCAAGGGTAGGCAGGAAATTTATATTCCCGCCTTAAGGGGTGCTTGCGCCTTTCGCAACATTCGAGTTTTTCATCGGGGGGATGGTCATGGTGGTATCCGGAACTCGGTTTGCGACTCGCGTTTTCTTCCATTCGCGGCGGGACGCAGGCCGGAGAGCACTTCGTCTGCTGGGTCTTCTTACGACCGGCCTTGCGGCCGGATCTGCCGTTCTGCCGGCCGGCGCCGAACCCGGGCGCCTGTCGGGGGACTTTTCCATAACCTCCGGAGGCGGAGCTGCCTATCAGGTATCCATCGCCGTCCCCCCCGGTGTGCAGCGCCTTACCCCCCAGCTCAGCCTGACCTATTCCAGCCAGGGCGGGAACGGTCAGCTTGGCGTCGGCTGGTCGCTTGGGGGCTTTGCCTTCATCCAGCGCTGCGGTCAGACGATTGCGCAGGACGGCCGGACCACGGGCGTGAACTACAGCGCAACCGACCGGTTCTGCCTGAACGGCCAGCGGCTGGTGAATACGGACGCCGGCGCGCCGGAGTATTATTCGGACGGTGCCACCTATCACACCGAAGTCGAAAGCTGGATGAACGTTACCGGCCACAATGAAGGCGGTGTGACCTGCGGAGAAGGGCCGTGTTATTTCACGGCGACTGCCTCCAACGGTGCGCGTCTGGAGTTCGGCCTTGCGACCGATGCCCGGAATCCGGCGAAGGGCGCTCCGGGCAGTACGATTTTCACCAGCGGTTCCAAAGCGGGATCGGTCCGGGTGTGGGCGCTTAGCCGTTATACGGACAGGAACGGCAACAGCCTGGTGTTTCACTATACCGATGCGCCTGTGGACGCCTCAGGCGCGCCTGTCGAGGGGGCCGGCGGAAAGGGGGCTTATTACCCCAGCCGGATCGATTATACCGCCAACGACGGCGAGGGGAGCGCGGCACAGCGTTCCGTCGACGCGCCGGTGCGGGTTCATTCCATGACCGTGGCCGGGGCCCACAACTACTACATCACCGGCTCCGGCCTTCTGGTCCACAACTGCCCGTTCCGGCCGAAAGCCAATCCGGATGAACTCAGCGGCGAAGCTGAGATTGGCGAAATGGCTGCCGAAACCGGCGATGTCGCCAGCATTGCCGGCGAGGCAGGGACCGATGCGGCGGCGATAGGGGAGGCGACCGACGTGGTCGAAGGGGCGGCGGCGGTTGCCGGCGGCGCGGAGGTCGTCTCCGACATCGCCGAAGGCCTGGTCGCGCTGTGCCTGGCGCTGTGCTGGCTCTGAAGGATCTCAGGCAAGAATTTCCAACCGGCAATAGAAGGAGGACGTTATGTCAAATTGCGACGGAATGCAGATTATCATCAAGAACCAGGCCAAGGATGATCAGGGCAACGGGATCAAGGCGACCATTGTCGGCCTGAACGAAACCCGGGGAAGCCTGCGTGATCTGTCCCTGAACCAGGAAATCCCCAGTGATAGCGAGGCCGTCGGCAAGGCCTACTCGAGCGGCGGTTCCAACGGTTGGGCGGCCGGCGAAATCCAGGTCAAGCTGGTCTGGAACTCCTACGCGGAGGTACTGACCCTGAAATACGAGGGCGAGAAGCAGGCTTTCGGCCGCGAATGCCTGCCTCATCCCGAGGGCGCTACGGCAACCTATTTCATCGCCACGGTTTCCGCCAAGGCGGGCGACCATGAGAAATGCACCCAGACTTTCCTGATCGAAAGCCTGATCCAGGCCAAGGCCTATGAAGCGAAGCAGAAGGAAACGGCGGGGGCTTGACCCGTACCGGAGACTGAAATCAATCCGCACGGTTGGCGAATGCCGCAAGCGACTGACCTCGCTTGCGGTACTTTTATTTCCAGTGACTTTATCCGGGGCACCCTATCCTGGGTATTCCTGCGCGCGACGCTTGTTTCCGTACCCTAGCGCGCCCGGCGCCAGGTTTCCTTTTCGCACATCTTGAAGATGACCCGGACGCAGCCCTTGATGGTCAGGCGGTCGCGTGAGGACGCTGTGACGGTAGCATCGGCGCTGAAGCCGCGTCGGGGATCGTAGACGCGGCCCTGCAGGTTGCGGCCTGCTTCCCTCAACTCATAGAGCACGGCGAGGCCGAGAAGTTTTCGCGTGCGCTTGGAAGTGTCCTGGTTTTTGAGATCGCGGGTGTTTTCCACGGAAAAGCCGGGCGGGGGAACGAAGTTGACGATTCGTCCGCAGGGGGTTTCACCGCAGGAGCCGATGCGCACCGTGGCTCCGGCAGGTGTAATCCAGTCGCCGGCGAAGGCGTCGAGCCCCGCACTGGCGGGAGTGGCACCTATCAACAGTGACATCACAATCGCTGCCCGCAGCAGATGCGTTGCCTTTTCGGATTTGAAACAGGTGGTCATGCCGGCTCTCCCTTCAGACCGCTATCCGAAACGGACTATAGCGGAAGATCCGGCGGTCATGGAAGCCGTTCCAGGTCGGGCCGGTTTTCTTCCACCCGGCCGCGACGGAAATCGGCTAACGTGATCTATGGTAATCAGAGTCTTTACAGCAACTTACAGCTTTTAGATAAAGGCGATTGAAAAGACGGTCCTTTTCGCTCCATCAGCCTTACCGTAAAGTAAAATTCAGGTTCTTTTAAGTCTTTGTTCGCATTGCGTTAATTTAGAAATTTAACGGCCCCTTCAGCCGCATTTCCCAAGATAAGCCCATGAAACGCGGGACATTTTCTTTCCGTCGTTTCGGGGATGCCTTCGGGGGAAGGCGGTCTTTAACAAGGGGAGAGCGTAATGGCTCGTTTTGAAGTGTACTCCGCCGATATGGCGATCATGGGCGAACAGCCCGCATCTGCAGACATCCTGTTCCAGATGGGTCTGGACAGCGCCTGCGGTCGCCATCACGGCGTCGCCGATCTGGTCACTGCCCACAAGTGGTTCAACATCGCGGCCCTGAAGGGCAGCACGGAAGCAGCCCGCTACCGCAAGGAAATCTCCATCGAGATGACCCGCGAAGAAATCGCCGAAGCCCAGCGCTCGGCGCGCGAATGGCTGGCGATGCATTGAGGGAGGCCAGCCGGACACCCGGCGCCTCCGGATAAGGCGATGGCGCTCCTCCTCCCGCGCCGTCGCCTTTTTTCTTTCTGACGTTTGTTTTTCAGTTTGCTTCCGCTCCGCTTTGGCAGCCATAGCCTGGCGGTAGCCGCGCCTATTCCATCTGAACAAAAACGGCCGCCCAATTCCTTGAGCGGCCTTTGTTCGTTTTCGTGCACGAAGTGCTTCTTACCGGTAGGGGCTGCGGCAACGGTGGTAGTAGCCGTCATACCCCAGATACTGGTCGGTTCTGGGATTGTAGGATTTGTATCTGTTCAGGCACCAGTTCACATGAGCTCTCGACCCGTGGTAACGGGGCGGCGGAGCGCCGTAGCGCGGGCCGTAGCGTGGCGGGGGCGGATGGCGCCAACGGGGTGGCGGCGGACGTTGCCAGCGCGGCGGGGGCGGGCGTCCCCAACGGGGCGGTGGCGGACCCCACTGCGCCAGCTGGATATGGGTTCCAGGGGCCGCCTGCGGTGCGGTTGCCGCCACAGATGACCCCGATGTCGTGGAGATTTCCGCGTCTGCCTGCATGGGCATGGCAATGACGGATAGTCCCAACAGCGTGGAACCTGCAAATTTGAGTAACTTGGATTTCCAGGTGGTAATAATCATTGGTCCTCCCAATGTGGTCCGGTCCGGTTCCGGCCGGACAAGAATGAAATTACTCTGAACCGAATTGAATAACCTGATCTTGATACGGATCAAATATGTCAAAAATATAGATACTTTTGGTAGAGAGGGTGGGTCTGCGAAACTTGTCCGCGCAGCATCCTCCAGCCGTCATGTCCAAAGATGACGGCGGAGGATGGCACGAGCCCGCGACGGGCGAGCGCGCGCAACCGTCTCTGCTGTTACTCTTTTATCTTGAACACCCGCCGCGCGTTGTCTTCGTAGAACTGTTTCTTACCTGCGTCGTCGAGCGGCAGGTCGTCCATCCAGGCGACTTCTTCCGGAACGAACTGCCAGGGGTAGTCCATGGCGTACATCATCCGGTCCGGGCCGATAACGTCGCGGACGAACATCACCGGCGGGGCCCAGCCGACGCCGCTGTTGGTGTAGAGGAAGTTCTCGCGTAGATACTCTTCGGCTTTCCGCTTCAGCGGGCCGACGTCGGGATAGCGGCCGGTGACGGAGATGTGGCTATGCATGTAATTGATGCGGTAGAGCCAGAAGGGCAGGGCCTCGCCGCAGTGGCCGAGGATGATCTGCAGTTTCGGGAAGCGGTCGAACAGGCCGGCGACCATCAGGCGCAGAGCGTGCAGGCCTGTTTCGCAGGCAAAGCCGTAGACGGCCGCATCGAGGCCGCGTTTCAGAAACGGCTCGATCATCTGGGCCGACGGCGTGTTCGGATGCAGGTAAATCGGCACGTCGAGGGCTTCCGCCGCCTCGAAGACCTCCCAGTATTTCTCGTCGTCCATATAGGTGCCGAGCGTGTGGGAGTTGAGGATGCCGCCGCGCATGTCGAGCTTTTTCACGCCGCGTTCCAGTTCTTTGGCCGCATTGGCCGGATCGAGCGGGCTGAAAGCGGCAAGACCGACGAAACGGTCCGGATGGCGCGCAATGCCTTCGGCGAGTTCGTCATTGAACCGGGTGGCGAGCGACGTGGCGGTCGCCGGGTCGAAGATCTGCACGCCCGGGGAAGTCAGTGACAGCACCTGAATGTCGATGCCGCTGTCGTCCATATCCTTCAGGCGAATCTCGTCGAGATCCTGGATGCGGGCGTGATGGGCCTTCGCCTTGGGGCTGTCGCCGGAAAAGAAGCCCCAGAGCGACTGGAAACCGGGATCATTGATCGCCTTTTCCTCGATCTCCTTACGGTAGAGCTTGATCATCTCGGCTGGTGCCCAGGCCTCTTCGGTGGCGATGCGCTTGTAGGGTGGATTGGGGTTTCTCTCGGTCATGGTCGCTCCGTTTGATGAGTCCGGTCAGCAGGTTGTGTGGGTTTGGTCAGACTTGGGATGAGGGCTAGGGGCTTGACGTCGCCGGTGCCGCCTTCACGTGGCCGGCGGAAAAGCGGCGCAGGATCCAGATCAGGGGCAAGGCGGCGAGCGCGACGGCGAGTGTCGCTATTGCGGCAGCGCCGAAGAGGGCGCTGCTGCCGCCGATGAAAAGCGCCGCGACCGCCATGGCAAGCCGTCTCCAGCCGCCGCCGTATGCGCCCTTCCAGGCGAGCACCTCGGCGAGGATGATGCCGCCGGCACCCACGCTCAGGCAGGAAACCGCGATCTCCTCCCAGGTGCCGTCGAAAAGCAGTGCCGGGTTGAAGGCGAAGACGAAGGGGATGAGGTAGGCGACGATCGCAAGCTGCACGCCGGTGACGCCGGTGCGCCACATGTCACTCTGGGCAAGCGAGGCCGCCGCATAAGACGCGATGGCGACCGGCGGGGTCAGCATGGACAGCAGGCCGAAGTAGAAGATGAAGAGGTGGGCGGACATGAGGCCGATGCCGGCCTTGACCAGTGCAGGCGCCAGCAGCACGGAGACCACCACATAGACGCCGGTGGTCGGCATGCCGACGCCGAGGATGACCGCGATCAGGGCCGTGACCGCGAGCAGCGGCAGGACGCCGCCGACCTGGGCGATCTTGCCCAGCGCCAGGGTCAGGGCGAAGCCGAGGCCGGTGACATTGATGGTGCCGATGATGATGCCGGCAACGGCGCAGACCAGCAGCACGGGCACCATGGTCTTGCCGGCTGTGCGGGCAATCTCGAACAGGAGAGAAAAGCGCGGGGCGCCGCGCGGGGCCATGACGAGGTGGAAACCGTAGGCGACGAAGGCGGCGTAGAGGGCGGCCTTGCCCGGCGCGTAGCCGAGGCCGAACAGGAAATACATCAGCACGCCGAGGGGCAGGAGCAGCGGCCACGAGCGGATAAGGCTCTTGCCGAGCGGTGGCAGTTCGGACCGGGGCGCGCCTTCCAGACCGTGGACGGCAGCGTAGCGGTCGACCTGCAGATAGAGCATGACGTAATAGGCGACGGCTGGCAGCAGAGCGGCGAGCACCACGTCCGCATAGGAGACCTGCAGGAATTCGGCAATGACGAAGGCGGTGGCGCCCATGACCGGCGGGGCGATCTGGCCGCCGTTGGAGGCGACGGCCTCGATGGCCGCCGCATAGCGGGCGGGAAAGCCGGAGCGTTTCATCATCGGAATGGTGACGATGCCGGTGCTCATGACATTGGCGACGGTGGAGCCCGACAGAGTGCCGAACAGACTGGACGCCAGGATCGCCACTTTGGCCGGGCCGCCGCGCCGGTGGCCCATGGAAGCCATGGCGAGGTCGGTCAGGAGCTGGCTGCCGCCGACGGCGTTCAGGACCGCGCCAAAGACGATGAAGCCGAGGATCTGGGTGGCGCCGACCCGCAGCACAAGACCGAGGACGCCGTTGGTGTCGTTGTAGAGATAAAGGGTGAAGCGGGCCGGCGCCATTTCGGCGGCTGAAAAGATGCCTGGCGCCAGATGGCCGAACAGGCCATAGGCGATGAAGGCTACGCCCAAAAGCGCCAGCACCGCTCCACAGTGCCGCCGTGTGGCCTCCAGAATGCCAAAGAGAGCAATAACGGCGGGGATCCATTTTTCCGGACCGCGGTTGACCGGGTCGAGTAGCCAGGCCTCGTAGTTGTGAGCAAGCCACAGCCACGAGGCGAGGCAGGCAAGGCCAAGGATCCAGTCGAGAGACCGTAATAGGGCGTTGCCCTTCAGCGGGACGGTTACCAGTCCGGCGAGCGTCGCCAGTCCGATCATCAGCGCCAGATACTGCTCTGTGAGGACGACGAAGCCCAAGTGCCGGGGTACGTCGAGCAGCCACAGGATGCCAAGGGCGGTCAGAGCGGCCACGAGGGTGGCCACCGCCGGAAATCGCACGGTCATGGTCTTGGTCCGGGTGTTCGGATCAGTTCTTGTTCAGCGCCGCATCACGGGCCGTATTCTCATCGCTCCACAGGCCTTTCGACTTGTAGAAAGCGACTGCGGCCGGGTGATAGGGCACGGTGTTGGACGGTGCCGACAGCTTTTCCTGGGACGCGGCGCCGAGCGGCGGATAGTCCTTCTTGAGCTGGGGCAGAGCGTCGTAGAACGCCTCGACGATGGCCGTGGCATCCGCATCCGGCATGTCGGCGCTGACCGTCAGAAACACGTCGAAACCGCCGACCGTGACCGGTTCGGTCACCTCGGGCAGGCGCTTGGACGGCTTCACGGTCACCAGATACATACCGGGATAAAGCGCGTCGGCTTTTGCGCTGGTGGCATCCTTGCCCTCGATGGAGAGATAGCGGATACCGCCGGGGATGGAGGCTTGTGCCTGCTGGGTCAGCGGAATGCCGACGGCAACGGACGTGGCGTCGAGGCTGTTCTCGGTGAGCTGGGCCATGCCCGGCCCAAGGCCGGCGGTGGTCACCGGGTCGACGTCATCTGTCTTCAGGCCTCCAAGCTCCAGCATCATCTTGTTGAACTTGCTCATGGCGGCGAGCGCGCTGAAGTCGGTGACGACCCGTTTGCCTTTCAGGTCCGACACCTTGGTGAGACCTTCGTTCGCGCGGGTGACGAAAGCGACTTTCAGCGGCCAAATGCGGGCGAGCACGCGCAGGTTCTCAAGCGGCTTGCCGTTTTCGCCCCGGCGCGCGCCGCCGAGGTCGAGGCTGGAATTGAGCCCCATGTTGACTTCGCCCGCGCTGATCAGCGGCAGGTAGACGGACGACCCGGTGAAGGGCTGAACGGTGACCTGACGGCTGAGCTTATCCTGCAGGGCAGCGGCGATGCCGCCACCGATGGTGTAATAGATCGAGCCTTGCGGGTTGGTTCCGAGCGTCAGCCGGCCTGCGGCGGATGCGGTCATGGCCGAGGCGGTATAAAAACTCAATGCGCCGGCAAGAGCCAGCGCAGCGGTGCGGCGCAGATTCATTGTTCTTCCTCCCAATGCGAGCGCCTGTGCCGGGGTCGGGTCTCCTCCCGGAATCCGTTTCCGAATAGCTCCCCTTCGGCGCTGTCACGAGAATGATTGAACGCCAGAATTATTCTCAATAAAATCGAAAAATTCAGAACGATTATGAAGATAATGTGCAATGAATATTGAGACCCGTCTCACTCTTAAACAGCTCCGGGCCTTTGTCGCGGTCTATCGGCTCGGCAAGCTCGCCGGCGCGGCGGACGAACTGGGCGTATCGCTGTCGGCCGTCAGTGCCCTGATCCGTCAGATCGAGGAGACGCTGAACACGCGCCTGTTCGATCGCAGTACCCGGACGCTGGCGCCGACTCGTGCCGCCGACGAGGCCTTCGGTATCGCGGAGCGGATTCTTCAGGACGTGGTCACGCTCGGCAGCAATTTCCGCGACCTGTCGGAGGGCAGCCGCGGCCGTGTGCATCTGGCGGCTACGCCGGCGACTGCCGCAACCCTGTTGCCGCGCACTGCCCGCCGCTTCTCCCAGCAGTACGGCAATATCGAACTGGTGCTCGACGACTGCGCGCCGAGTCAGTTCCTGCCTCACATCGTCTCGGAACGGGTGGAAATGGGCATCGGCACACCGGCTCCAGCGGGGGCTGGCTGCGACAACCGCCTGATCCTGTCGGACGCGTTGCAGGTGGTTTGTGCGGAAGACCATCCGATCGCAGCACGGGCAGAGGTGCGCTGGCGGGACCTTGCGGATGTGCAGCTCATCACCTTTCGCGGCGGCCCCTATGGCGTGCGCGATCTTGTCGACCGCACGCTGATGCAGGTTGGCGCCAAGCCGGAGGTCGCCCATGAGGTCGGTTTCCTGGAAACGGCCGCGTGGATGGCGGCCAGCGGTCTCGGGGTCGCCATCCTGCCGGCCGCGCTTGCGGCCATGCACCGCCATCAGGGGCTCGCCACCCGCCCGCTTGTCGCCCCCGATGTCAGCCGCAGCATCGCTCTGGTGACCAAGAAGGGCCGGTCTCTGTCACCGTCCTGCAAGCTGTTTGTCGACATGGTGGTGGAGGATATCGGGAATGTGGGGTGAGGGAGAGCGGTAGGGGCTCTCCTGCGTACATGGTGCTTGCTGTTTCCCTCGGTTGTCGTCCCGGACGGAGCGCGAGCGGAGATCCGGTATGCAGTACGCCGTGTCCTCACGGCTCAAGCAATCAACCGCACGGATTTCCGGGTTCCGGGTCTCACTTCGTTCGCCCGGGATGACAGTCTGAAGGAAAAAGCTGCGCCTTGCACCACGGACAGGCTCCATCCTTTCGTCTTACTTGCGGCCGTCGCGGACCCAGACGTTTAGCGCCTGTTTGGAGTCGTGCTGTCGCCAGTGAACCACTTGCCGTCTTTCCAAAGAATATTCCACTGTTGGTATGAGGACCCCAGTATTTCCATTTTCAGAAGCCGGCGTTCGGAACCCTCGATCTTGTGGGTGTAGCGAAGACAGGAACCGGTCCCGACATCCGAACAGATGCTCGATTGAATGGCGTTGAGGTCTTCGTTCCAAAGGAGATTGGCATGCTCATCGGTCGCATAAGGAACCCAGCCCGTCGTTTTCATTTTGAAGTACGGTAGATAGAGTCGTTCCCACGTCACATGACTCGAAGATGAGATTTTGGAACTTGGTCCTGCAAAGATCAGGGCCGCCTTGGAATTGAACCCTAAATAATCCGTACTGACGCTAACAAGATAGGTGCGTTGCGCAATTCTCCGCGAAAATCCTGACATTCCGGCGTTGTTCCAATTCAATCCACCGGTAAGGTAACTTCGCAAACCGGTCGGGAAAATGTCGAGGTCGGCCGGTTGGAGGTGTCTGTTGTCGGAGAATTTCTGTCGGAACTCCGCTCCATCCAGCGAATTCACGTCCTTCGCCGCAGCTGTTGTCAGCAGGAGCAAGGCAGAGACAAGGCATAGCAGCAATCGCGAGATCATCATCTCGTTCATATGTGCCCTTCGAAAGCCGAGATCCAGTAGGTATGGGCCTCACGCGTTACTGGGGCCCAGGACTTACTGTGTTCGCCCGGGATGCCGGTCTGTGGGGGGCGAGGATGCCTTCCCTTCGCTTACTTGCACCCATCCCTCGCCCAGATGGCGAGGGCCTGTTTGAAGGCGCCGCCGAGGGGGTGGTTTTTGGCCAGGGCGGCTTTGCCGTCGGCCAGATAGGTCTTGGCCTGGGTGCACAGGTTTTCCTGGTTCCAATGGTGGCAGCTGGCGCAGGCCTTGTCCTTCCAGGCGATGTCGGGGAGACCGTCGATGGGCGGAAACAGCGGTGATCCGTTGATGATCTCGGCGATGCTGCGGGTTGAAATCTCCGGATCGCCGATGCCGAGCGGCGTGTCAAAGGCCACGGTGTCGGGCATGCCGGCGGCGGCAACGACGGGGGCCGGTTCCGGTGCGACCGGCTCGGGTGGCTTGGAGATGGGATCGGTCCGGGGCGCATTGTTCTCGATCGTTCTGAGTTCAAGACGCGCGAGTTCGGCGAAGGCGCCCTCAGGATAGGCGTCGAGATAGGCCTGATAGGCGTCTGCCGTGCCGGCCTGGCGCGCCTGTTCGATCAGGTCGCGTTCCGACTGAACCGGATCGACGGGTTCGGGCTTCTCCGCTGTCGCCTCGCGTGGAGTTTCTGAAGGGGCTTCTGACGAGTTTGCAGTTTCGGCTTCCGCTGCGCTCTCCCCGGCTTTCAGGGTCTTTGCCATCAGGTCGCGCAACAGGGCGCGGGCGTCATCGGCATAGATGTTGTCGGGATTGGCGCGCAGGAACAGGAGGACCTGGACCGGGTCATGGCTCATCTGCACCGATTCCCAGAGCTGGCGCATCTGGATTTCTTCCGGCGTCGGCGCCTTGGCGGGCACGAACTGGAAATCGACTGTCAGTGAGGATGTGTCCCACGGGGTCTGTTTCCCGCCGGTTGTCTTGACGACTTCGACGCGCACATCCTTGAACAGCGCCTCGATCGGCACACCGGGCGCCGGCAGATGGGTTGCAAGCGCTTGGGTAAACGGACTGTTTGCGCCGTCGCCGTCGACGGCAACATCGCCCGGTGCGGTCGAGTAGGCCAGGAACGTGCCCCGCGGCGCCTTGATTTCGGCAAGGCCGTTGTCGCTCAGATCCGGGATCGTCACAAAGGGATTGTTCCGGCAGGCGTCGAGGATGACGATGTTCGTCCGGTTGCGTGCGGAGAACATCTGCCGGAGCACGGCCTGGGCCGGAACGCCGACCAGGCTCAGGTCGGCCGCGTCCTGAAGCGCGATGTCGACCGGAAGCAGGAAGTTGGAGCCGAAGGACTGGACGCCGTGGCCGGCGTAGTAGAACAGACCGGTGGCATCGTCGCCGGCGCCGCGCAGCTTGCGGCCGAATTCGGAAATGGCCCGGATCAGCTCATCCTGCTTGGCCTCGGTTATGAGCGTGACGTCGAAGCCCACCTTGCGCAGGGACTCCGCCATCAGGATGGCGTCGTTGACCGGATTGCGCAGGGCGGTGACGTTGACATAGGCGCCGTTGCCGACGACCAGGGCAAGACGTGCCTCGGCCATCGCCCGGACCGGCAGGAGTGCTGCCAGCAGCACCAGGACGGCGGCGAGGATCAGCGGGTGGCGGCGAGGGCGGGATCTATTCGACAACGACAAACTCGATACGGCGGTTGCGGCGTTTTCCGTCAGCGGTGTCGTTCGGAGCGACGGGGTGTGCTTCTCCGTATCCGACGCTGACGATCCGGTCTTCCGGTATTCCATTGGAAACCAGATACCGGGTCACGGCCGACGCGCGTTGCTCGGACAGGCGCTTGTTCGCCGCCGCACTGCCATCGCTATCGGTGTGGCCACCAACCTCGATGACGAGGCCCGGACAGCGCGAGATGATATCGATCAGGCTGTTGAGCAGCGGGGCGCTGCGCGGGTCAAGATTTGCACTGCCACTCGGGAAATAGATGTTTCCCGTCCGTGACAGGATTTCAAACCGCCCCTTGCAGGCCTTGGGGTCGAAGTTCCCTTCAGGTTCCAGAGCCTTCGACGCAGGGGCACTTGCCGCGGCTGGCTCGGCCGCCACGGTCGTCTCTACGGCAGCATTGCGGGCGAAGACGAAGTCGAAGGACACGGTCGCCGACGGAACGATCACCACATTGGCGGCTTCCTCCAGCTTCTTGATGCCTTCCTCCAGGCTGAAATCGGCAGCCGCCACCGAGATCGGCGCCGTCGTGGAGACGGCGACCAGGTCATCGCTCAGATAGGTGACCGCGACCTCGGTGTCGAAGCTCTTCTTCACCCCGTGAAGCTCAAGGTCGTAGCTGAGCGGAAGGATCTTGCGCTTGAGGGTCGGCAGATCGCTCAGCGCTGCCGGATCGATCCTGGCGGTAATCACGGCTTCGGGAAACTGGAAGGTCTCGAAGAACAGGAAGCGCATGCGCACGTTGCGCAGATCGACATTGGTGTCGACGGAATCGAGGAAGACATGGATGGCCGCTTCACCGGCCTCATTGATCGAGCCCTCGATCCCGGCGAAGCGGCTGGACTCCACCTTGGTGAGGTTCTTGACCGATTGGAACCGGAGCGAGGAGCCTTCCGGCTGCAGCGTCCAGCCGCCTTTGAAGGGGGTGTCCTGAGCGTAAGCCGAAACCGGGAGCAGTGTCAGAACAGCGAGCATCAACGCAGCAAAAACAGCGCGCGCTTCCGCAAGGTTCCTGGCATTCCTCTGCGGTTCGAACATGCTCAAATTCCCCCAATTCCAGCAACTGCTCCAAATGTCGCAAAGTTAGGGTCGCATTGCAACTTTCCTTGTGGGTGCAAAAGGTTGGCGGAGGGGCGTGTCGGTACGGTCCGACGCGTACCGCTTCCCATGGTGGCTGGGGATCAGATTCCTTCCGTCAGCTTTTTCAGCGCATCGACGCGGGGCAGGGTGATCATGACCTTTTCAGGTTCCTCGGTCGGGCGGCCGCGCACGGTGCCTTTCTGGCGCAGATAATGGTGATTTGTCTGCTCCACCACCTCAGTGCGGATCACGATCGGCTTGAGATGCAGATATCCGGGGCACAAGATAATCTTGCTTCTGGTGACGGTGTCTCTTCCGGTCGTGCTGTTTTCTTTCTCGTTGTTCATGTTTTGTTCCATTTTTGATTTTGGCGGAGCGACAAAAGGTCAAGCGGGCGGGCTTCGCGGCACGAATACCGCGAAGGGAATGCTCAGGAATTCAGGTGCGTGGCGCGCTGTTTGCCTGATCCGTGCCGGATATTTCACGCTGAAATTACGCTAATTGCGTATAATCTCTGCCTTATGCGGCCCAACGGCCGCAGCCGGCCTCAAAGGACCCGATACATTCACCGGCGTATCCGAAGGGCGTGCTTCCCCCGTCCGAAGGACCGCCGGAGCCGCTATAGTCGTCGTCTTCCGGAAAAGCGGCGGCCAGCACATCCTCGGTCACGTCATTGGCCCAGCCTTCGGCCGGGTTGAACGCGAAAACGGCCAGAATTTTCTCAATCTGACCGTCGGCTATATCCCTGACGATTTGGTCGAAATCCATGTCGACGAGGTCCGTTTCACGAGCATAGGCTTCGCCGTTCAGGTGGCAGACGACGCTGTAGAACGTCCGGTCCGGGTTGAGCGGACAGGTTCGCCGGCGGGCCGTTCCGCTTGCGTTTGGTCCGGCTTGGAAAAAGGAAGGGCTGAGGTTGCGCGGCATGGTGACGGTCCTCCGTAGGTTGATCGTCACTATAATACGTATTTTGCGTACAATCAAGAAAAATACGCAAAATGCGTATAATTGCGGAAGGCTGCTGGAGGCGGCGTCGCAGTGCCTTGAAATGGGATTAGCCCGATTCTCCCCGGCCATCTTTCGCCAGTGCCGCGATTGCTTTTACCAGTTCCTCCTTGTCGCGCAGGTGCAGGTCGCGTTGGGGGAAGGGGATCTCGATGTCTGCCTCGTTGAGGGCGGCGTAGATGGTGAACAGCAGGTCGGAGTGGGCGAGGAGAATGTTGTTGATGTCGTAGAGATAGCCGCGCAGCTCGAAATTGAGGGAACTGTCGCCGAGCCCGATGAACAGGACGTAGGGAGGGGGGTAGGACATGATCATCTGGTTTTCTGTCGCAGCCTTTAAAAGGATGTCCCGGGTCTTTTCGACGTCGCTGCCGTAGGCAACGCCGACGGGCACGATCACGCGGCCGGTCTTGGAGCTCAGGGTCATGTTGGTGACCGCACCCGCGACGATGTCGGAGTTCGGTACGATCACTTCATGCCGATCGAAGGTTTCCACCCGTGTGGCGCGCACAGCAATCTTGCGCACGATGCCGGAATGACCGCCGACATCGATCCAGTCGCCGATCTTTATCGGTCGTTCCACCAGAAGGATGATGCCGGAGACGAAGTTGGACACGATCGCCTGCAGGCCGAACCCGATGCCGACAGACAGGGCGCCGGCCACGAAGGCGAGTGAGGACAGGTCCAGGCCGGCCGCGGAAAAGGCGATCAGCGCCGACAGCACGACGCCGATATAGCCCGTACCGGTGACGACCGCGTTCTTGCCGCCGGTGTCCAGTCGCGTCTTGGGCAGGACGGAGCTTCTGATGATCCGTTGCAGCCACTGGGTGATCAGAAGACCGGTGGCGAAGACGATCAGCAGTACGAAAAGCAGGCCAAAGGAAATCCGCGTATTGCCGATTTCCACCCCTTGGGAGAGCAACGTCCAGACTTCGGAAAGATCGGACGGGCGCGCGCCCCAGATAAGCGCCAGCAGGGGCGCCATGGCCAATGTCAGCACGACACCGGAGATCAACGGCAGGAAGGACTGCAACATGGCGCCGATCTGTGCGTTCCGACCAAGCACGGGACCGAACACAATCAGGATCAGCCGTTGGACCGTGACTGCGAACCCGAAGACTCCAAGGGTCAGGATAGACGGCACCAGCGCCTGACGGGCGAATTCCACATACCCGATGGCAACGGCGAGTACGGCAGCCACCGCGGCCACCTGAATGAAGCGGCCGATATAAAGCGGGAAGTTCAGCCCGTTGTCTTCCTCCTCCTGCCCGTCGCTGCCTGTCTCCTCATCTTTGTGACTTGCAGAGCCGATCAGGATCGTCGCCAAACGCCACAGCAGGATACTGCCGGTCATCACGACGACGGCGGTGGTGATCGACTGGGTTTCGGGCGAGAACACGTACCCCCGGCCGGCGGCTTCGATAAAGCCTTCGGCGGTCAGGACGAAGCCTAGCCCCAGGCACAGCCGCACCGCGCGTGCTGCCTTGTGGTCATCGATCTCCACGACCCGACGGCGCGGTGCGGTGGGAGCGAAAATGACATGGCCAAGCCAGTAGAAGGTAACGATCAGGATCGGCCAGATATATGTGCTGGCGATGATGTAGCGGGCGGAAAAAGACGCCGGTTGAAGCGTGCGGAAAGAAAAAAGAATGAGGAAGGCGGCCACCGCGGGAACGAGGAAGCGCAGGGTCAGCGCCAAAGCACCGTAGGCCTGGGCGTGCAAGGTCAGGCCGTGTTGACGCGACAGGGCTTCGAACCGACGGAAGATCCGCTGTTGAAGCGCCAGAATGGCAAGACCGGCAATCAGAAGGGCGGCTGCGAGTCCCAGGGCCAGGGGAGAGGTATCGGCTTTTCCCTGGTCGCGGATTTTCTCGAGAAAGGCACCGATTTCAGCCATTGCTTTCGGCCAATGGGCAGGATTGAGCGGCGAAGGCTCGCGCTGAAACAGCCGGTCCGCGAAGCGCTGTCGGATCAGGCTGTCGATGGCTGCGATCAGAACGTCTGCCCGGGAATAGGCCTGCCGCGCGTCGATCATCGGTTCCTGTGCGGTCGACAGAGCCTTTTCAAGCGTTGCACGCCTTTTGGCAATAAAGGCGGGTTCCGTTTCGCCGTCTTTGGGCGCGGGGCCGAGCGCATCGAGCTGGGCTTTGAGCGATTGGGCCGCGATGTTGCCCGCTTCGGCGACGGCGAAGGCCTGTGCCCTCTGGTCGGCGAGTTCGGAGCGCAGTTGCTCCAGGATGCCGTTGGAGGCGACCGCCTTTTCAAGCACCTGTTCCGCCCGATCCGCTGTCAGGTTCCAGGCGACCACAGGATCTGCGTTTTCAGTCGCTTGAACATCCGCCTCTGAAGCGGGCGTCTCGGGAGAGACCGTTTCCGCTTCGTCTGTCGGGGGGGATCCGGCTGCGGTGCCGCCTGCTGGTGATGTCTCCGCCCCGCTGACAGGACGTTCCGGACCGACGGTCGGCGACGCCGGGGCTTCGGGCATCTTCGATTCGGAGGTCTTCTTGTCGTGAGCTGACGTTTCCTGTGCTCTCGCGTGTCCAGCGACAAACGCCCCTCCGGCCAAAGCCGCCATGACATATGCAAGAAGACAGAAGAACCGAAACCGACTCATAGTGTGTATTCCCGAACTCATGCCCTGATCCTGCTCATGCCGGACCCTATCAGACAAGGTGGAGGGGATGCGAATTCCGAACATATATATCCCGGTAAAACGTCGGGAAGGGGGCGATGTAAATCCGGGCGCGGTGATTGCATCGGCTTTATGGTTTTCGGTTAACATGCCGCCCGTGGGACTTTTCAAGGAGACGCAGGATGGAGCGGTTCACGGGTGGGTGTCTGTGCGGCGATGTCAGGATCGTGGCGACTGGTCGGCCCTACAGGGTCGGCCTGTGTCATTGCCTCGATTGCCGCAAGCATCATGGCGCTCTTTTTCACGCTTCTGCGATTTTTCCAGAGGAAGCGGTGACGATCGAGGGGGAGACAGGCGACTATGCCGGAAGGCGTTTCTGTCGCCGCTGCGGGTCGTCTGTTTTCGCGCGTACAGGTGATGAAATCGAGGTGAACCTGGGGTCGCTCGATGCGCCGGACCAGTTAAAGCCGACCTATGAAAGCTGGATTATCCGCCGGGAAACCTGGCTGCCGCCGTTTCCGCTTTCAAGGCGTTACGAGCGGGATCGCGACCCGACGAGCCGGTATGAGGATTGAGCCGTCTTAGCCTTTCCTGGCCGGGGAATTCGAGGTCATTTTTGATCTTGCCTGGGAGGGCGCGGCCCGCACGTTCTTCCCAGAGCCGGCCCGAGGGCAAAGGCGCTGGAGATGTCCGTTGGGGCTCAGGCCACCGCCTTTTGAGGTGCTGTGCCTTCCAATAGGATCGCGAGGGGATCGTTGCCCACGATGAAGTCCTCCAGCGTCAGGCCGTCAAGCGCGCCATAAAAGGCGCCGAGCGCGACCACAAGCGCCGACTTTAGCCGGCAGGCTGGGGTTAGCGGACAGGTGTTGCCTTGCTTCTTGAAACATTCGGCGAATTCGGCGGAAGGTTCGAACGTCCGGATCACTTCGCCAACATTGATGTCGGCAGGCTGTTGGGCCAGCCTGATGCCGCCGCCGCGCCCGCGCGTTGTCGTCAGATAACCCTTATTGGCCAGGACATTGACCACCTGGGCGATGTGGGTTTCGCGCGCATGACAGACGCGGGCGATTTCACCCTTGGTCGCGACCCTGTCCTGATTGACGCCGCAAAACATCAGGATCCGCATGGCGAGATTTGTTCGGGTGGTCAGACGCATGGCTGAAACCTTAGACGGATGAATATGTAACCAAGATACATCTTATAACCGCTTATTGCAACGCGGATGGGTTTAGGTGGTTGATACCTGTCGACTGTCACGGAGGCCGGCCATGCGGAGGAATTGGTCGGATTAGCGGGTGCGGATAAATCAAAAAGCATTATAAAATCATATTATTAGATAAAGGTGCGACACTGTGCGCGGTTAATTTCGAAGGTGTGAATGTTTTTACGTATGGCATTTACCCGATTGGGGTGCTAGCTCTGCTTTAAGGTGTATTTGAGATACACATTTAAACGGAGCCAAGTCATGGAAATCGATGTCGTCGAGCTGTCGCGCCTGCAATTCGCGATGACAGCCATGTATCACTTCCTGTTTGTCCCCCTCACGCTGGGGCTTTCCATTCTCGTCGCCATCATGGAGACGGTCTATGTCATGACCGATCGCCTGATCTGGCGGCAGATGACCAAATTCTGGGGCACCCTGTTCGGGATCAATTTTGTCCTGGGGGTCGCGACAGGGATCACCATGGAATTCCAGTTCGGGATGAACTGGAGCTACTACAGCCATTATGTCGGTGACATCTTCGGGGCGCCGCTGGCCATTGAAGGCCTGATGGCCTTCTTCCTGGAGGCCACGTTCGTCGGGCTGTTCTTTTTCGGCTGGGAACGGTTGTCGAAGGTCAAGCACCTGATGGTGACCTGGCTGGTTGCCATCGGCTCCAACTTCTCCGCGCTTTGGATCCTGATTGCCAACGGTTGGATGCAGAACCCGATCGGCGCCGAACTGAACCCGTTCAGCATGCGTATGGAGATGACCAGTTTCTTCGATGTCGTCTTCAACGAGGTGGCGCAGGCCAAGTTCGTCCATACCGTTTCAGCGGGCTACGTCACGGCGGCCATGTTCGTGCTCGGCGTTTCGGCCTGGTACATGCTGAAAGGGCGGCACACGGAACTGGCCCGGCGGTCGATCGCGGTTGCCGCCAGCTTCGGCCTGGCCTCCGCGCTCTCCGTCGTCGTCCTGGGTGATGAAAGCGGTTATTCGGTCACCCACTCCCAGAAGATGAAGCTGGCCGCCATCGAGGCCATGTGGGACACGGAGCCGGCACCTGCCCCCTTCACCCTGATCGGCTTTCCGAACCAGGAGACGCGGGAGACCCATTTCGCCCTGCATGTGCCTTATGCCATGGGCCTGATCGGCACCCGGTCGCTGACGAAGGAAATCCCCGGCATCAACGACCTGGAAAAGGTCGCGGAGCAGCGGATCCGGTCCGGGATCATCGCCTATGACGCACTGACGGAGATCCGCAAGGATCCGACGGCGGCTTCGGAAGAGGCCAAGGCCAGGTTCGAGGAGCACAGTGCCGATCTCGGCTTCGCCCTGCTGCTGACGCGCTATATCGACGATCCGCGCCAGGCAAGCGATGCCCAGATCACCATGGCGGCGGAAGACACCATTCCCACCGTCTGGCCCCTGTTCTGGGCGTTCCGGATCATGGTGGCGCTGGGCTTCGGCTTCATCGGGGTGATGGTCTATTTCTTCTATGTCGCCAGCTTCAAGGCGATGACCTTCCCGAAACCGGCGCTGATGCTGGCGGTCATCCTGACGCCTGCGCCGTGGCTTGCCGCAGAACTTGGATGGTTCGTTGCCGAATTCGGCCGGCAGCCGTGGACCGTGGACGGAGTCCTGCCGACTGTCCTGTCGGTCTCCCATCTCAGCATCACCCAGGTCGCGCTGACGCTTGCGGGTTTCGTCGCCCTCTACAGCGTCCTGTTCCTGATCGAGATGGGCCTGATGATCAAATACATCCGGAAGGGCCCGTACATGGACGTTTCCGATACCGATGACTGGTCCGGCGTCTCGACGCCGCGTTCCCCGAACGCGCCGGTCTCCAGCCTCACGCCTGCGGAGTAAGTCTCATGATCCTGCATCAACTCATCGACTTCGACGTCCTGCGCGTCATCTGGTGGCTGCTGCTCGGCGTCCTGCTGATCGGCTTCGCCCTGACCGACGGCTTCGACATGGGGGTGGGCGCGCTCCTGCCCTTCGTCGCCAAAAACGACCTGGAACGGCGGGTCGCCATCAACACGGTCGGCCCAGTCTGGGAAGGCAATCAGGTCTGGTTCATCCTCGGCGGCGGCGCCATCTTCGCCGCCTGGCCGCCGCTCTACGCGGTCAGCTTTTCCGGCTTCTACATGGCCATGTTCCTGATCCTGGCGGCCCTCATCCTGCGCCCGGTCGGGTTCAAGTACCGCTCGAAGCGCGACGGTGCCCGCTGGCGGCAGGGCTGGGACTGGGCGTTGTTCATAGGCGGTGCCGTGCCGGCGCTCGTCTTCGGGGTTGCGGTCGGCAACGTGCTTCTCGGCGTGCCCTTCCGGCTGACGGAAAACCTGATGCCGCTTTACGAAGGTTCGTTCTTCGGACTGCTCAATCCTTTCGCGCTGCTGACCGGGCTGACCTCGCTGGCCATGCTCATCATGCACGGCGGTGCCTGGTTGTCGCTGAAGGCCGATGGCGCCGTCGCCCGTCGGGCGCGGATCTATGGCAGCTACGGCGCGTTGGGCGCTTTACTTGGATTTGTGGTTGCCGGCCTTTGGCTGGCGATCGGGTTGGACGGCTATACGCTCATGGGCCCCAACGTGACGGATGGCCCGTCCAACCCGCTCTATTCGGAAGTCGCGCACGGCGGCTCCTGGCTCAGTGCCTATTCCGCACGCCCCTGGATCGCCATCGCGCCGCTTCTGGGGATCGGTGGAACCGTGCTTGCGTGGCTGGGACTGCGGGCGGGCCGCGAGGTCAGCACGCTGCTGGCGTCCAAGCTTGCGATCTTCGGCATGATCTCCACGGTGGGACTGACCATGTTCCCGTTCATCCTGCCGTCGACCATCGATCCGCGGTCCTCGCTCACGGTCTGGGACAGCTCGTCGTCCCACCTGACCCTGTTCGTCATGCTGGTCGTCACGGTGATCTTCATGCCGATCATCCTCGCCTACACCGCCTGGGTCTACAAAGTCCTGTGGGGCAAGGTGACCGAGGATGAGATCCGCAACAACGAAGACAGCGTCTATTGAAAAGGAGGAAAGACAATGTGGTATTTCACCTGGATCCTCGGCCTGTTCGCCGCCGCCATCTTCGCGGTCGTGAACGCCATGTGGCTGGAACTGCAGCAGGATAACCGGCTGTTCGCACGGCGCCGGGCGTCCGCCGACGAAAATCGAGCGGGAGGGCCGGCGGATGGATAAGGCTTCTCTCGATCGCCGCCGGTTTCTGAAACTGGCGGCCCTCGGCGCGGGTGCGACGGGCCTTGAAGCAACCATGTCCGGGCCGTCCCGGGCCGAACCGGTCAAGACCCATGCCCGCATCCTGGTGATCGGCGCGGGGGCTGCCGGAACCGCCCTTGCAAACCGGTTGTCGGAACGGCTGGAGGGCGCGCGGATCACCATGCTCGATCCGCGCCAGGACCATCATTACCAGCCCGGCTTCACCCTGATCGCTGCAGGCCTGAAGCCGTCCGGCTATTCGGTGAGCAAGACCTCCGACTGGCTGCCCCGGTCGGTGGAGTGGGTCGCCGAAGGCGCTGCGGACATCGATCCGGAGGCAAAGACGGTCACCACCACGTCCGGCAAAAGCCTGGACTACGACTATCTCGTCGTCGCGACGGGTCTGAAGCTCGACTTTGCGGCCATCGAGGGCATGTCGCTCGATCTGATCGGCACCAACGGCATCGGCTCCGTCTATGCCGGGCCGGAGTATGCGGCCAAGACCTGGGCGGCGATGGAGAGGTTCACCGATACCGGTGGCGTCGGCCTGTTCACCCGGCCGGCCACGGAAATGAAATGCGCCGGAGCGCCGCTCAAATACACCTTCCTGACCGACGATCACGCCCGGCGGAAGGGCACGCGCGGCAAGGTGGAGATCCTCTACGCTGCCCATAACAACGCCTTCTTCTCCGTTCCGATCGTGAACGAGAAGGTGCGCATGCTCTACGAGGAGCGCGGCTTCAAGACGGCCTACAACCACGTCATGACCGCCATCGATCCGGGCCGGAAGGTCGCGACCTTCGCCACGCCGGACGGGCCGCAGGAAATTGGCTTCGATTTCACCAATGTCATTCCGCCCATGCGGGCCCATGACGTGGTCAAGGACAGTCCGCTGTCCTGGAAGACCGGCAAATGGGTGGACCAGGGTTGGGTCGAGGTCGACAAGCACACCCTGCGCCACACGCGGTTCGACAACGTGTTTGCCGTCGGCGACGTAGCCGGGGTGCCGAAGGGCAAGACGGCGGCCAGCGTGAAATGGCAGGTGCCGGTGGTCGAGGACCAGCTGGTCGCGGCCATCGAAGGCAGGGAAGGGACCATGACCTACAACGGTTACACGTCCTGTCCGCTGATCACCCGGGTCGGCCGGGCGATGTTGGTGGAGTTCGACTACAACAACAATCTGACCCCGTCCTTCCCCGGCATTATCGCGCCGCTGGAGGAGTTGTGGGTGTCGTGGCTGATGAAGGAAGTCGCCCTGAAGGCGACCTATAACGCCATGCTGCGCGGTCGCGCCTGAACTGGGAGAAACGTCCATGCAAGAACTCACACCCGGCATGCTGATTGCCGTTTTCGAGGAGATGTTCGGCCCGGTCCTGTTCTGGGCCATGGTGGCCGCGGCAGGCGCAATCACGCTCGCCTATCTCTATGTGCTGATCCGCGACCGGTCGCTCTCCATGCGCAAGTTTTTCCTGGCGCAGCTCTCCATGCCCGTCGGGGCGGTGGCGGCGATCTGGTTCGTCCAGGAGGTCACCCACTCCAGCCACAAGGACCTCGGCGGGCCGATCGACCTGATTGCCTATCTGGGCATTGGCGCGCTCGGCGCCGTCGGCATGGCGGTCCTGGTCTACACGCTCCAGTCCCTGGTGCGCCGCGGACCGGCCTTCAACGAGGAGAGATGACATGACCATCGCCCAGGAGACGGAACCGGCGAAAGGGGCGGTGAGCCGGTTGGAACATTATCCCGTGACCTTCTTCGCCATCGTCATGGGGCTGATGGGGCTGACGCTGGCGTTGCGCGCGGCGGAAAAAGCCTGGTCGTTGCCCGCGATGCTGTCGACCTGGGCGCTCGTCCTGGCCTGCGCCGTGCTCGTCGTCGTCACCATCGGCTATGTGGCCAAGGTCCTCAAGGCGCCTGGCGCCGTTGCCGCGGAATGGCACCATCCGGTCAAGGTTGCGTTTTTCCCGACGATCTCGATCTCGACCATTCTGCTGGCGATGGTGCTGTTGCCGATCGCCCCGGCCGCCGCCCATGTGTTCTGGCTCATCGGCACCGTCGCTCAGGGCGCGCTCGCGCTTGCCGTGATCGGCGTGTGGATCAGTCACCGGCCGTTCCAGACGCCGCATCTGTCGCCGGCGTGGTTCATTCCCGCCGTTGGCAACGTTCTGGTGCCCATTGCGGGTATGGAACTGGGCTACACGGACCTCAGCTGGCTGTTTTTTTCGGCAGGACTTCTGTTCTGGATCGTGCTTCTGACGCTGGTCTTCAACCGGCTGGTGTTCCACGATCCGATGCCCGGAAAACTGATGCCGACCCTGACGATCCTGATCGCCCCGCCGGCGGTCGCCTATGTCTCCTGGAGCCATATGGTCGGCGAACCGGGACCCTTCGGCCAGATCCTGCTGAACCTCGGTTATGTGTTCTTTCTGATCGTGCTGACCCAGGCGGCCCGCATCCGGACGATCCCGTTTGCGCTGTCCTGGTGGGCGTTGTCTTTCCCTGTCGCGGCCCTGGCGATCAGCAGTTTCCTGCACGCCCATCACACCGGTTCGGACACCTACCGGATCTTCGGCACGGCGGCGCTTGGGCTGCTTGCCGCGATCATCGTCTACCTGCTTGGCCGGACCGGACTGGCGATCGGCCGCGGGGAAATCTGTCAACCTGAATAACCTCAACAAGGAAATCGGATTATGAAACGGAAGCTCTTTACCGCAGCCCTCGTTACGGGCGTCCTGATGTCGGGTGTCCTGATGTCTCTGGCACCGGTCAAGGCGGAGGGACCGGACAAGCTGGTCACCATCGTGACCACGCCGGAGCCGCAGACCCAGCTGATGGCCATGGTCCTGACCATGCAGTCCGTCCAGCAGAAGGCCTCCGCCCGGATCCTGCTGTGCGGCCCGGCCGGCGATCTCGCCCTGAAGGACGCGCCGGAAAGCGCCACAGCGCCCCAGGCGCCGAAGGGCATGAGCCCGCAAGGGCTGATGAAGAAGATCATGGAAGCGGGCGCCAGGGTGGAGGTCTGCGCGATCTACCTGCCGAACAAGGGGGGTGCTCCGGAGGCGCTCCTCGACGGCGTCGGCGTTGCCAAGCCGCCGGAAATGGCCGGCGCCATCATGGCGGACGATACCCGCGTGATGTCGTTCTGAGTTAGACCCCTAACGCCGGCAGCAGCCCGATCCAGGTCTGCTGTCGGCGTGGAACCGCCATGTGGCGATCCCGCAGGGATCACGTCGGCTGAATGCGGTTCCTTTTCGCCAGATAGATACCGAATTCGATTACGGCCAGTCCCAGCATCGACAGTCCGACAAGGGGAAAGAAGAGACCGGCGGCAACTGCGATCAACAGCAGGGTGCGCGGGATGCGCCAATCGACGGGAACCTGGGGCGCACCGAGACTACCGGCGGGACGGCGCTTCCACCACATCACCGCGGCGGACACGCACAACGTCACCATCGCGACGCAGGCCAGAAGCAGCACGATCTGGTTGGCAAGCCCCCAGGCCTGACCCATGTGGATGCTGATCCCCCATTCGGCGGCCCAGCCAAGCGCCCCGAGATCGTTGAGACCCGCGTCGTACAGCACTTTTCCGGTGTATTGATCGAGGTGGATCACCCTCTCGTCGGTGATGTCATCGGGATAGACCGAAGCGGTAAAAACGCCTTCGGGACCGTTCGGCATCGAGATGGCATAGCCCGGCACGATGCCCAGTTTCTCAACCGTGGCGACGACGTTGTCGAGTGCCTGAGGCACACCTTCGGCCACACCGGAAAGCGGCATGGGTTGCTTCTCCATGATCCAGGGCGCGCGATCCACCGCATCTGCGACCGGGACGGTCGAGACCGGTGTGTTCGACCAATAGCCGTCCGGCATGCCCAGCCCCAGCTGGTAGGCATAATCGTAGAACTTGCCACCCCAGACAGACGACCAGGGGAGCCCGGTCATCGCGAGGAACACGATGAACAGGCCGGTGTAAAGACCCGTGACCGCATGCAGATCGCGCCACCAGGGACGCCCGCGTTTCGCCTTGATGGAAACCGTGCCGGTCTGGCGTCCGCGCGGCAGCCAGAGGAAGATGCCGGTTCCGACGAGAAGCACCATCCAGCCCGCGGCTGCCTCGATGAGCCTGTTTCCGAGCCAGCCCACATATTCCAGGGAGTGCAGTTTGCGCACAACAAACATGGCCGGACTTCCTGCTGCGCCACCGTCCCAAAGGCTGCCCAGAACGGCTCCGTCATAGGGATTGACGTAGATGGTGTCCTTCAGCCCGTCCGCTCCAAGGATCTTGACCTCGGCACTGCGGTTGGCGGCGGCGGGCGGCCCATAGGCTTTCAACGTTCCGGGATGGGAGGCCAGAGCCGCTGCGGTGATTTCGGACGGGGACAGCCTTGCTGTCTCGCCCGGCGTCACGAAACGCAACGGACCGTAGGCCACATCGTTGATTTCATCCTTGAAAAGATAGATCCCGCCGGTAACGGCGAGGATCGCGACAAATGGGAGGATCAGGAGGCCGGCCACAAAGTGCCAGCGCCAGACGGCACGATAGAGCGCGGAACTCGCGCCGCGTTTGGTTTGTTCTGTCATGGAGGTGTCCAGGGTTCGCCCGCCGAAACCTGCTGAGGCTTCGGTTCGCGCGGAAAGAAAGAAGGGAAGAAACGGACCGGGCGCCGATATCTGCCCTGCGGATTTGCAATCGCCGGAAAGTCCGCCCCGCTGGAGCAAGGGAGCCGTGTCTGCTCTCCCGATGCGTGAAGCGGGGCCTGTTTCGAGGCAAGGAAAAGCGGCGTGTCTTGTCCGCCGGACACACAGGTTGCCGGTGTGCAGGTCACACGTTCAAAAGAGCGTGGCTGTCACCCGGAGTGTGTCGAAGGCGAACAGGTCTACGCCAGGTCCGCAGGGGGCGCGCGGGCAAGTCCGGTAAAGAGGTTCGGCCGTTGCCGGACCTGATCCTGAGAAACGACGTGTTTGACAGGGACACGCAGAACGACCGCTGCCGGAAAGACCGGGATCGAAAGGTCGAGAGCGGACTGACCATGGAATGCCCAGGCACAGTCATGGCCATCCCGATCTGTCGGCTGATCATCGGGAAGCTGTAAGCTGCCATCATTGCCGACAGCCATCTCCAGAGGGCCGTCGCCGGTGCAGATGACGATTTTGGGCAGGCCATCGGCGTCGGAGACGGTCATCGTCCCGGGCGCCATAAACGAAAGCAGGACGAACGGGAGAACCGCCAGATACGCGGCAAACGCCATCGGCGACCGGCGGGAGCCGTGCCTGCGTTTGCCGCGAATTGCGTTTCTCAGTGCGTTCATTCTGGTCCGGTTTCGTTTCGCCGAAGGCCGATTCTGGATGGAGACGGACAGAGTAGTTCAGCCCGCCACCCCGGAAAAGAGCTATGTTGATGCTTTTCGATGGCGATCTTGTATCGCGATCCGTGATCGCTGCAGATCTCTTCCCGGCGATGAAGGCAAGACCTATGCCCTGACGACAAATCCAACCGTCCTGTCCGGCCCGCGCCCGCGCGCGGAGCTTGTGATCGCGGCTCATCCGGCGCAGACTTGACCGCAAAGGCCGATCCTTTCGGCGTTCGATCGACAGTCCAGCAGGAGGCTTTCCCGTGACATCCCCCCAGGTTCTTCCCCTGGCCCTTATCGTCGGTGTCGGTTCCGGCCTGTCCGCCTCGCTTGCCCGCAGGCTGCACCGGGAAGGCTACCGGGTCGTTCTGGCGGCACGGGATACGGCCAAGATCGCCGATCTCGCGGCCGAGACGGACGCCCTCTGCATTCCGTGCGATGCCTCCAACCCGGCAGAGGTCGACACCCTGTTTGCCAGCCTGGAGGGGCCGCTGCGCGTCGCCGTCTATAACCCGTCCGCCAGAGAACGCGGCCCGCTCACCGATCTGGACCGGGACGGCGTGCGACATGCGCTGCATGTGACCGCCTTCGGCGCCTTCCTTGTCGGCCAGGCGGCGGCGCGGGCCATGCTGGCGCAGGAACCGGAGAACGGGGTTCGGGGTACGATCCTCTTCACCGGCGCCTCGGCCGGCGTGAAGGGCTTTCCGCAGTCGGCGCCGTTTGCCATGGGCAAGTTCGCCCAGCGGGGCCTGGCCCAGTCCATGGCGCGCGAACTGCACCCGCAAGGCATCCACGTCGCCTGGATCAACATCGACGGCAGCATCCGCAATCCGGGCTGGGTCGAGCCCGCCGACAAGCCGGATTCCATGCTCGATCCCGACGCCATCGCCGAAACGTACCTGGGCCTGATCAATCAGGACCGCTCGGCATGGACGGAGGAACTGGCGGTGCGGCCGTGGGTGGAGCGGTTTTAAAGAGGCGAGGGAGCTTCGGACGCGAGCGCCCGTCAGAGGACCACATCGGCAACGGGACGGCGCAGGGACATGGGCAGGGCCGGGGCCCGGCCGAAGCGGACGACGAGGTCCGGCCTGGTGTCCGGGAGGCCGAGCCAACGGGCGAATTCGGTGCGTATCGCGGGCACTTCCACCGGCTGATTGATGTGGGCGTTGCGAATACCGAGGGCCGTGGCCTGTAACGCGAAGCGCTGAAAGCTGCGCCCGACCCGCATCCAGTGGTCGAAATCGGCCTTGTTGCCGATGAAGACCGCAACCCCGGAGGAGGAGCGGATGTGGTCACGGTATTTGTCGTTTTCCGCCTTTTTGGTGAAAACGGCATTGAACACAAGATCACCGGCCCAGGCCGGCAGGGCCGGATTGCCGGAGCAGGCGGCGAACAGGCCGTCTTTGCTGGCAAGCGCCTCGGCAGGGCTGAACCGGATCCACTTAAGCAACTCGGCGACGAACGCGGGATCGTCCATCTGGGCGCTGTTGCCGGCGACCACGAACTCCAGGATGGCGTCCGTATCAGGCGGGTCTGTGAAGAGCAGGACCGACACTCCGTCTTCTTCGGCCGCCGCCTTCAACAGCGCCAGATCTTCGGCGGAGACCGGTCGGCTGTCGTAAACGGAGCGGGTCGACTGCCGCTCCGGGATCGCGGCATAAAGCGCTTCGTTTGACGCAAGGCCCTGTCCGAGGACGATCTCGACATGCGGCTCGGGCCCGCCCGAGATCCGGACGTCGCCCGGCCGACCATGGGCGGCGGCGGCAATCGCCAGGTTTTCCGCGGCGCATCCCAGACTGACGAAGAGATGATGGTCGTCCGGATCGACGGCCTTCGTGCGGCATGCGAAATCGGGCAGGATGCGCACGCGATCCTCGTCGAGCCGGAACTTCCACGGCTGGGTGTTGTGGCCGTTGGCGGCAAGCGTTGCCATGCGCACGAACCCGGTCAGGGCCGGATCGGAGGCGAGAAGCCGGCGCTCCCGCGCCGCCTCTTCCTCGTAACCGCCGAGCCGCGGCCACAGACCGTAACCAACGGCACCTGCGGCTGCGGCAGATAACCCAGAGACAATCAATGTACGGCGCGACAGCATGGTCTTTCTCCGGTGTGTTTGCCGGACGGTTGAGCCTGTTTCTAAACCGCATTCGCTGTCGTTATTTTGACAGGGGTCAAAGGGGGCGGGAAATAGCGGTCAAAACCAACCGGGTCGGACCCAGCCTGCATGGCGGTGTTGACGTCCAGTGGATCGGACAGGCGGATGCGCGCGCTCGGCTCCAGGCGCTGGTGCGGATCAAGCCCCGCAGCGGGCAGCTACACGTCGTCGAAAAGAGGGTCGAGGAACAGCCCCGGTTCCTATCCTGTGACCGCGTCACCGGAGACGACTGTTACGTCACCCGCCTCGCGCTGGCAGATGTGGCGGAACTGGACGACATCCTGCTCCCGTTCCACGAGCGCGCCGAAACCCATACCTCGATCGTGAAATCCTCGATCTTCGAAACCCGCCTGCCGCCTTTGCGTCCGGTGAAGTGAGTGCATGGGGTTGAGCGAGACGCCGTTAGCGAAATTTGTCTCGGACTGATTAAGCAGGAATGCTATGCTTTGTAGGAGAAACGGACGATGCGGCCAAATCTGAAGCTTGTCGCTATCACATGTTTTGTATGGTTTATAGTGACCGTTGCCGTAGCGCGGTCACTTTTTCAGCGATTTGGAATACTGAAATTCACATTTTCCCAGAGGTCCTGAGCTTGCTTTCTGGCGATCTCTCGAGAGTCTTTGTAAATGTCAAAGCTGGTTCCATTCACCCAGCAGTAAAAATTTTCCGCCAACCAAATGCTTTGCCTGAGTAAATGCGCTTCATCTCCATATTTTGCTGGATCAATTGATTTTTGCTTTTCTCTTCGCGTTTGTCTCAGAGAATGAGCAATGTGCTTGTTTCGCAGGTTCTGCAGTCTTTCTAAGGAGGGGGAGGCGGCAATCTTTCTAGTTATGCAAATTGCTCTACGCAATCGACGTCTTGCCCTGTTCGCCTGCCGCTGTGCAAACGCTTGTTGAGATCCTCGGATACTTTGGTCTATTGCCGCCCTTACTTCAGGGTCTGGGTGTGGATCTCCCCAAATACGAGATCCAAGCGAAGCATGAGCCTGAAGGTGTTCTTCGGCCAGTGCTTTTATCACCTCATCGTCATCTATATATTCAATCACCGTCAAAAAGCTTGCGGTATCCTCGTCGGCTTTATCCCACAAAGCCGCTATCCGGAGTACACCGAAAAAAAAGGATGTTTGGCTCAGTATATTGTAGGCATTCGCAGCATACGAAAATGGGATTTGATCGGTTAAGCGCTTTGAGTAAACTAGATACTCATTGTTGGCATGTATCGCTACGATCTCTAGTATATGGTCAATTATTTTCTCCCCAATCAGCACTTTGGCACGTTCAATTCTAGTCGCCGTATCCAGTTCCGCGATCCGCTCTTGAAATGACTTCTGCTTTCTCGACAACCGATGCTCCTTTTGGCGCCAAGTGTGAATTCATGCGCCTCGACATATTGTATTAGGTTTGGGGTCGTTGGCGCTTGGCGTACTTAAGCTGACTTCGGCCGATGCACCAAAGTTCAATTCTAGCATTATGTTCTGATCAGTCTAATTTGGCGCAACGTGAATTGAGGAAGTTAGTTGATATCGATCTAAGCTCTTGGCCTTGCGCGGAAAATCATCTCGAAGAGACGCCGCAAGGCGGCGTTCTTTAAGGACGACCTCTAAAATATGCGCTCTAAGTCATCGCATGTGCTGTGAGTTTGATGATATCCAATCAATATCAATATGCTTTGCCGTTGTTAAAGATCTCAGGACTTCGGATTGAACTAGTGTCATGCTCTTACGAACATAATTTAATTGATTGATGTCAGTGCGAATTTGGAGGTCAAGGAGCAGTGGAATGTACGTAACAAGAGCACAGCTTGAGAATATTAGGATCATTTCAAAGTTCGAACTCGACCTTACTAAAGGAGAATCAGCTGGCTGGCATGTCATTCTAGGTGACAACGGTTCTGGGAAATCCACGCTTATGCGCGCCCTCGCGATAGCTCTGATAGGTCCGGAAAATGCAGCCGCACTACGCCAAGATTGGTCTGCTTGGCTTGCAGGTGATGCGGAATCTGGAAGTATTTCTCTTACTATTCGAGCGGACTCGAATCTAGATCGGTGGGCTGATAAAGGTAAAACGGCAAACAAGCCAATTAGGCCACGAGTTTCATTCTCTAGTCAAAATGTAAATGCGGAATTGGTTTCTGCCGAGTTCAATGGTGAATACACAAAGCGCACTGTTTGGGGAAGTGGCTCGGGTTGGTTCTCCGCCGCCTTTGGCCCGTTTCGCCGCTTTCGTGGGGGCGATCGAGAGTACGAAAAGCTCTACTATAGTCATCCTCGGCTGGCAGCACATTTGTCAGCTTTTGGAGAGGATGTTGCACTTTCCGAGGCTTTAGCATGGATTAAGAACATCCAATTTCGAGCGCTCGAGAAAGATTCAAGTGCTCGTGCTCTTACGCAAGGGATAATTCATTTCATTAATCAATCAGAGCTTCTTCCTCATAACGCGCGGATTGAAGAAATCACTTCATCTGGCGTGATGGTCGATAATGGAGCCGGAACCCGTGTGCCGGTTGAGGAAATGTCTGACGGGTATCGTTCTATTCTTTCTATGACCTTTGAGCTTCTCCGAGCGATGGATGCAGCCTTTGGGACAGAGACCCTAGTGCACGCACTTAACACAAATAATGGCACCGTAGAGCTTCCAGGCGTAATTCTTATTGACGAGATAGATGCGCACCTCCACCCAGCTTGGCAAAAACGCATCGGAAATTGGTTCACAGACCGCTTTCCGAAGGCTCAGTTTTTTGTCACTACTCATAGCCCAATTATTTGCCAAGCTGCTGAGCGGGGCTCTATCTGGCGTCTGGCTAGCCCTGGGACAGATGAGCCCTCAGGGCGTGTTATCGGGCAAGACCTTGAGCGTTTGATTTATGGCAATGTTTTGGAAGCTTACTCTACCGAATATTTCGGCACCGATGTGACCCGCTCACGAGCCTCAAAGGATATGTTACGCCAACTCGCTGAGCTTAATCGTAAAAGCCTCAGGGGTGCTCTTTCTCCAGATGAGGAAGAAGAGCGTTCCATACTGCAACGCCGTATGCCTAGTCGCGCAAGCAATTTGCAGGAGTGATTCTTGGATGCTCCATCTGTCTGACCCTAACCTACCAGCCAGAGTCTCAGCGAAGCTTGCGGAATACCAGGACGAGATCGACGAGGTCGAAAATTATGCTGAACGAGTCACTCTGGGAAAGAGCAGATTTAGTTCGCGTAACACTACCACCAACGCCACTTTTCGGGTTGTTCGCGCACGCTTATCGGAAATGTGTTCTGGAGCGCAACGCTGCGTATATTGCGAGGACTCGGTTGGTGACGAAGTCGAACATATCAAACCTAAAGACCTGTACCCAGAAGACGTCTTTCGTTGGCCTAATTACATCTATGCTTGCGGACCTTGCAATGGGGGAAAGAACAATAAATTTGCTGTGATAAACCAAGGGAATTTGGTGATAGTCACTCGGCCTAGAGGAGCACCTATCACGCCCCCCAGTCTTGGCGATCCCGCATTTATCAATCCGCGTACAGAAGACCCGCTCGCGTTTCTCACAATAGACCTTCTTGGGACTTTTCTTATATTGCCTTGCGAGGGGCTGGACCCTGTAGCTGAAAGTCGTGCGAAATTCACTATAGAAGTTCTGAATCTCAATCGCGACCTCTTGCTTGACGCGCGCCAGAACGCATTTGGTGGCTACCGTGCACGGTTGTTAGAATACCGACACCGTCGGGATGATGGTGCTGACGTCAACGAGTTAAACGCGCTGCGTGATGATCTATTAGCCACCCCGCACCCCACAGTGTGGGCTGAAATGAAGCGTCAAGCTCCCTTTATACCGACGCTGCAAGATCTTTTCGAAGCGGTTCCCGAGGCCAATGAGTGGTTAGATTAGAATTGAAAATTTGAAAATTATAATCACGTGGGCGTACAACAATCCAGCGTGACCAAAATTCTCCTTCGGTGAACAAACCTAGATTAGGTTTTACCAAATTGCCTCCGTGTTCTTGATACACAGCTTAATCCACTGTTCTAGCCGCCCACTTCCTTTCGCCCCGAGTTCCCTGCGGCTCTTAGAAAACCACGGGTCAAGGCGCCACGACCGCGCTGGTTTTGGCTCTATCCCGCCTCCAACCCCTCCTCACTCAACGCAAGTGCCAACTGATTGGCAAACCTTGCCGAGGCCACGGACAGCGTCCGGCCCTTGGCCTGTAAGAGGGCCAGGTGGCCGAAGTCGATGTCGCGGCGGGGCAGGGGGCGGAAGGCGAGGCGGGTGTCGTTGGCGATGTCGAGGCCGATGGGGAACTGGAAGCCGACGGCCTTTTCGTTCTGGACGTAGTGGCGCATGAACTCGAAGGAATCCGCCTCGATGGTGTGGGAGAGCTTCTTGGTCATACGCCCGGCGGCGAGGTCGAGCAGGTAGCGGATGCCGATGTGGGGTGGCGGGACCACGTGGGGGAATTCCAGGCAGTCGCGCAGGCGCAGGGTTTCCTTAGCCGCCAGCGGATGATCCACGGCCATGACCGCGTAGACCGGCTGTTCCACCGACACGATCACGTCGAATTCCTCCAGGTGGCGCGGCTCGAACACCAGGGCGAGATCGCTTTGAAAGCTGCGCAGGTCTTCCTCCGCCCTGTCCCGGTCGCGCACATGGATGGAAAAGGTGACGCCCGGATGCTCGGTGCGGTAGGCGGCGATGTGTTTGGGCATGAAATAGGGCTGGATCGCCTGGGAACAGGCAATGGAGACATGGCCGCGCCGTAGGCCCGACAGGTCCGCCACCTGGCTGCGGACCCGTTCCAGGTCGGCGATCTGGGCGCGGATGTGCTGGATCAGAAGCTCCCCGGCCGGGTTGAGGCGCACGCCGCGGGGCAGGCGCTCGAAGATCGGCGCGCCGAATTCCTCCTCGAACCGCTGGATTCGCCGGTTCAGCGCCGACGACGTGATGTTCATGTCTTCGGCCGCCTTGCGGATCGAACCGGCTTTTGCAACGGCCTCGATCAGGGACAGGGTCGTCAAGTGCTTCATATCGCGCGCCAATTTGTCGAGTGCTGCATTTTCAGAAGCAGATTACTGCAAAAATAGCATTAGAAAGAAGCGCTTTTTAAAGCAAAGCTCTCCCCCAAGGGCGCGGCCATCGCCTTCCAGGTGGCGCCGTCCAGCCAAGAGGGGACCAGAAATGACACTTGAGACTTCCCGGAGATCTTTCCTGAAAGCGGGCGGCGCCACGGTGCTGAGCGCATCCATGCTGCCGTTCCTGAAAAGCCTGCCGGCCGAAGCCGCCGGCAATGACGTGATCGTCGCCGTGACCGGCCAGACCATGAACAGCCTCGACATTCACCGCACCGGCACCAATCGCGCCAGCTACCAGGTCGCGGTCAACGCCTATGACCGGCTGGTCAGCTTTGGCACCAAGACGTTGCCCGACGGCAGCCTGTCCTACGATTATTCCGTGATCGAGCCGGAAGTCGCCGAAAGCTGGGAAACCTCCGAGGACGGCAAGACAATCACCTTCAAGCTGCGCGCCGACGGCAAGTTCCAGGACGGGTCGCCGATCACCGCCCATGACGTCAAATGGTCCTTCGACCGGGCGGTTTCCGTCGGCGGTTTCCCGACCGTGCAGATGAAGGCCGGCTCCCTGGAAAAGCCGGAACAGTTCGAGGCGGTCGACGACCTGACCTTCGTGCTCAAGCTGCCCCATCCCTCCAAGCTGAGCCTGCCGGATCTCGCCGTGCCGGTGCCGATGATCATCAACTCCAAGGTGGCCAAGGCCCATGCGACCGCCGACGATCCCTGGGCGATGGAATACCTGCACAAGACCCCGGCCGGGTCCGGCGGGTTCAAGATCCTGTCCTGGAAGCCGGGCGAGCAGCTCGTTTACGAGCGCAACGACAATTACACCTCCGGTCCCGTGCCCGCGGTGAAGCGGGTGGTGATCCGCGAAGTACCGAGCCCGGCGACCCGCCGCGCCCTGTTCGAGCGCGGCGACGTGCAGATCTCCTTCGACATGCCCAACAAGGATGCCAAGGAACTGGCCGGCATGGACGGCCTGACCGTGAACACCACGCCGGTGGAAAACGCCTTCTACTGCCTGTGTCCGAACCTGATCTTCGAACCGTTCAAGGACAAGCGCGTGCGCCAGGCCATCGCATGGTCGGTGCCTTACGAGGAAGTGTTCCAGACAGCGGCCTACGGCCGGGGCAACCCCATGTGGGGCGGGGAGAGCACGAGCCCGGCGGATATCGCCTGGCCGCAGAAATTCCCCTATACGACCGATCTCGACAAGGCGAAGGCCCTGCTTGATGAGGCCGGCTACAAGGACGGCTTCGAGGTGCCGCTTTCCATCGCGCTTGACCAGTCCGACTGGATGGAACCGGCGGCCCTGCTGATCCAGGAAAACCTGGCGAAGATCGGCATCAAGGCGCCGATCGACAAGATCCCCGGCGCCAACTGGCGGACCGCTTCGCTGGTCGAGAAGCGCCTGGCCCTGCCGCTGGAAACCTTCGGCGGCTGGCTGAACTATCCCTGCTACTACTTCTTCTGGGCCTATCTGGACGGCCATCTCTTCAACGCCTCCAACTACCGCAACGAGGAAATCGAAAAGCTGACCGGCGAGACGCTCTACATGTCGGTCGACGATCCGGACTACGCGCCGAAGATCAAGCGCATGATCGAGATCGCCTGGGACGAGGTTCCGCGCATCGCCTTGTGGCAGCCGGCGGTCAATGTCGGCCTGCGCCAGGTGGACGGCTACGAGTACTGGTTCCACCGCCAGCTCGACGGCCGCACCCTGAAGAAGGTCTGACCGCCATGCCGGGCCGCCTGAAAACAGTGCTGATCCGAATTGCGCAGGCCATCCCCGTCGTGATCGGTGTCGTGATCATCAGCTTCGTGCTGACGCGGGCATTGCCGGGCGACCCGGCCGTCTATTTCGCCGGCATGGCCGCCGACGAAGATTCCATCGCGCAGGTGCGCGAAAACCTCGGGCTGGACAAGTCCCTGCCCGAGCAGTTCCTGGTCTATGTGAGCGATCTGGCCTCCGGCAACATGGGCACGTCGCTTTCCACCGGCCAGCCGGTGGCCCAGGACCTGGCGAGCCGGTTGCCGGCCTCGCTCGAACTCACGCTGACCGCGCTGATCCTGTCCTGCGCGATCGCAATCCCGCTCGGTGTGCTCGCGGCCACGAACCCCGGCTCGATGATCGACCATGTCTGCCGGGTGCTGGTGACTGCCGGGGTGTCATTGCCGACGTTCTTCACCGGGATCGTGCTGATCTACGTGTTCTACTACCTGCTCGGTCTCGCGCCGTCGCCGCTCGGCCGGCTCGATTTCACCTATATCGAGCCCGACCACGTCACCGGTTTCTACCTGATCGACGCGGCGCTGGCCGGCGACTGGGAAACCTGGCTCGGCGCGCTGAAGCAGCTCGCGCTGCCGGCGATCACGCTGGCCCTGTTCACGCTGGCACCGCTTGCCCGGATGACCCGGGCGGCCATGCTGAGCACGCTGTCCTCCGACTTCATCCGCACGGCCAGGGCCGCCGGGCTGACGGACGAGACGGTGCTTTTTACCTATGCCTTCCGCAATGCCCTGCTGCCGGTGATCACCACCCTCGGCATGGTGTTTTCCTTCACGCTCGGCGCCAACGTGCTGGTGGAGAAGGTCTATGCCTGGCCCGGCATCGGCTCCTACGCGGTGGAGGCGCTGGTCGTCTCCGATTATGCGGCCGTGCAGGGCTTCGTGCTCGCCATGGCGCTTCTGTTCGTCGTTCTCAATCTCCTGATCGACCTTGCCTATACGGCGATCGATCCGCGCATAGGATTCAGCAGCCAATGAACGACCTCGCAACAGACCCTGGGATCGGGAAGTCGAACGGCGCGCTGGATCATCTGATCTACGTGCTGAAGGAAAACCCGGTCACGCTGATTGCCTTCGCCATGTTTGGCGTTCTGCTTTTCGTCGCCGTCTTCGGCCCGGTCATCGCGCCTTACGATCCGCTGCAGTCGGATGCGGCCGCCGCCCTGCAGCCGCCGTCGCTGGCTCATTGGTTCGGCACGGACAACCTGGGCCGGGACGTGTTCAGCCGGACGATTATCGCCGCGCGGCTCGACCTGATGATTTCGGTCGCCGCCGTGGCGCTCTCCTTCGTGTTCGGATCGTTCCTGGGCGCTGTCGCCGGCTACTGGGGCGGTCTCATCGACGGGGTGCTGAACCGGGTCTTCGACACGATCATGGCGTTCCCGCTGTTCGTGCTCGCCATGGGCATCGTCGCGGCCCTCGGCAACACGGTGGAAAACATCGTCTACGCAACGGCGGTCATCAACATTCCGTTCTATGCGCGGCTGGTGCGGGCGGAGGTCAACATCCGCCGAACGTCGGGCTTTGCACAGGCGGCGAAGCTTGCCGGCAATTCGGATCTGCGCGTGCTTGCCTGCCACATCTACCCCAACGCCCTGCCGCCGATGATGGTGCAGGTGTCGCTGAACCTCGGCTGGGCGATCCTGAATGCCGCGGGCCTCAGCTTCATCGGCCTCGGTGTGCGCCCGCCCACCGCCGAATGGGGCATCATGGTTGCCGAAGGGGCGAATTTCATCGTTTCCGGCGAATGGTGGCTGGCGCTCTTTCCGGGGGCGATGCTGATGTTCGCAGTGTTCACCTTCAACCTGTTGGGCGACGGCCTGCGCGATATCGTCGACCCGCGGCAGAGGACCTGAGGATGCTGAACATCAAGGATCTCAAGGTTTCCTTCCAGACCCGCGGGGGGCAGGTCGATGCCGTGCGCGGGGTATCCTTCGAGCTGGACAAGGGCGAAACCCTCGGCATCGTCGGGGAATCCGGCTCCGGCAAGTCCGTGACCTCCTACGCGCTGATGCGCATCCTGGACAGGGGCGGGACGATCACCGGCGGCGCGCTCGATTACGAGGGGGTCGACCTGAAGGCGGCGACGGAAGCCGCCATGCGCGACATTCGCGGCCGCGAGATTTCCATGATCTTCCAGAACCCGCGCGCGGCGCTCAACCCGATCCGCAAGGTCGGCCATCAGCTGGAGGACGTGCTGCGCCGCCACGCCAGGGCGACCCGTTCGACGGCGAAGGCGGAGGCAATCCGGGCGCTGGAGGCGGTCAAGATCCACAATCCGGAAGAGCGGTATCATGCCTATCCGTTCGAGCTCTCCGGCGGAATGTGCCAGCGCATCGTCATCGCCATCGCGCTTGCCTGCGATCCGCATATCCTGATTTCCGACGAGCCGACCACGGGTCTCGACATCACCACCCAGAAGGCGGTGATGGACCTGGTCAGCGACCTGATCCGCGACCGGGGCATGAGTTCGATCCTGATCACGCACGACCTGGGCATGGCCGCGCAATATTGCGACCGGATCGTCGTCATGAAGGACGGGGAGATCGTCGAGACGGGGCGGCCGGAAGACCTGTTCTTTTCGCCGCAGCATGCTTATACCCGCAAGCTCGTCGATGCGACGCCGCGGGCGGGGGCTTCGGTGCGGGAGTTGCTGCCGCAGGAAATGCGCGCACCGCTTGCGCCGCCGAAACGCTCCGACACGGTGCTTCTCGACGTGCGCGACCTGAAGAAGACCTACCAGGGCAAGTCCGGCCCGGTGCACGCGGTCAAGGGAATCTCGTTCCAGGTGAGGGAAGGGGAATGCGTCGGGCTCGTCGGCGAATCCGGTTGCGGCAAGTCGACCACGTCCTCCATGCTGGTGCGGCTCGACGATCCGACCGGCGGCGAAATCCTCTTCGAGGGCGAGGATCTGGCAAAGACGCCGGCGCGCTCCTTCGCCCGCGACCCGCGCCGGTCCAGCATCCAGATGGTGTTTCAGGATGCGACCGACAGCTTCAATCCGCGCCATACCGCGCAGCAGCTGATTTCAGAACCGCTCGACCGTCTGTCGAAACTGCCACGGTCGGAAAAGCTTGCGCGGGTGGAGGAACTGGCCGATCTGGTCGGTCTGCCCCGGCCGTTGCTGACCCGCTTCCCGCATCAGCTTTCCGGAGGGCAGAAGGCTCGTGTCGGCATTGCCCGGGCCATCGCGCTCAACCCGAAGTTCCTTATCCTCGACGAGCCGACGGCGGCGCTTGACGTCTCCATTCAGGCGGTGGTGCTCAATCTTCTGGTGGATCTGAGGGCCAAACTCGGTATCAGTTACCTGTTCGTCAGTCATGATCTCCACGTGGTCCGCCTGTTGTGCGACCATGTGATCGTCATGAAGGACGGCGAGATCGTCGAGGAAGGACCGTCGGAACAGGTGATGCAGACCCCGTCGTCGGACTATACGCGCGAGCTGCTTTCAGCCGCGCCCCATCCGCCCGCAGCGGCCGGCCGTGATCTGCCGGACATTCAAGAAAACATTGCATAAATCCAGGTACGAAGACCCCATGAACGACCTTCCTTTCACGCTCTCCGCCCTCAAAGCCGCTTATGCGTCGGGAACACGTCCCGAAGCGGTGATCGAGGAAGTCTACCGGCGCATCGCCGAGGTCGACGATCCGGGGATCTTCATTCATCTCTACGACAAGCAGCAAGTGCTGGATGCCGCGAAGGCATTGGGTCCTTACGATCCGGACAAGCCGCTGTGGGGTGTTCCCTTTGCCATCAAGGACAACATCGACGACGGCGGCAAGCCGACGACCGCCGCCTGTCCGGTTTTCGAATATACGGCCAAGCAGGATGCCTTCGTCGTCGCCCGGCTGAAGGCGGCGGGGGCGCTTGCCATCGGCAAGACCAACCTGGACCAGTTCGCCACCGGTCTCGTCGGTGTCCGTTCGCCCTACCAGCCGCCGCTGAATGCGGTCGATCCCAAGATCGTTCCGGGCGGATCGTCTTCCGGTTCCGCGGTCGCGGTCGGCCACGGCATCGTCAGTTTCTCCCTCGGGACCGACACGGCCGGTTCCGGCCGGGTGCCGGGGATGATGAACAACATCGCCGGGCTCAAACCCACTCTCGGCGCCCTTTCCGCCAGCGGCGTGGTTCCGGCCTGCCGCACGCTGGACACGATTTCGATCTTCGCCCTGACCGTTGCCGATGCCTATGAAGCTTATGCGGCGGCGGCCGGCTACGACCCGGAAGACGCCTATTCGCGTCACATCCGCGTCGCGCCCCTGGGCGACATGCCGCCCGTCTTGCGCGTTGGCATTCCGGATGACGCCAGCATCGAGTTCTTCGGCGACACGGTACAGGAAGCTTCGTTCTACGAGACGGTCGAGACCCTGAAGGCACTGGGCGCCACGATTGAGAAGGTCGACTTCACCCCGTTCTACGACGTGGCGAAGATGCTCTACGAGGGCGCCTGGGTCGCCGAGCGCCACACTGTTCTGCAGGAGCTGATGGAAACCCAACCGGAGGCCGTTCATCCGGTGACGCGCGAAGTCGTCGGCAAGGCCATCGGCCTGACGGCGACGGATGCCTTCCGTGGCATCTACCGGCTGAAGGAACTGGGGCGGAAGACCGAATCCGTCCTGGCCGGTCTCGATCTGCTGTGCGTGCCGACGGCGCCGACCTTCTATTCGGTCCAGGACCTGATCGAAGATCCGATCGGCCCGAATTCGCGCTACGGCACCTACACCAACTTCGTCAACCTCCTCGACATGTGCGGGCTCGCCGTGCCGGTCTCGCCGCGCTCCGACGGCCGTCCGGGCAGTGTCACCCTGCTGGCGGCCGCCGGTGAGGACGGGTTACTGGCTTCGATCGGTATTCAGCTGGAACAGGCCTGCGCCCATGAACTGGGCGCCACCGGCTGGGAACTACCCGATCCGCCCGCCACGGCTCCGGTCGCGCAGGCGGACGAACTGGCGCTTGCCGTCTGCGGCGCGCATATGTCCGGCATGTCGCTGAACCGCGAACTGACCTCGCGCGGCGCCCGGTTTCTGGAGACGTCCAAGACCAGCGACGCCTATCGGCTCTACGCCCTTGCCGGCGGTCCGCCGAGCCGTCCGGGTCTGGTCCGCGCCGAGCCCGGTTCGGGCAGCGAGATCGACCTGGAAATCTGGGCGGTCCCGCTGCAGGAAGTCGGCTCGTTCCTTGCCACCATTCCGGCTCCGCTCGGCCTTGGATCTCTGGTTCTCGCCGACGGCCGCACGGTTCAGGGCTTTGTGTGCGAAGGGGCAGGGGTCGCCGGGGCGGAAGACATCACCGGCCTGAAGGGCTGGCGCGCCTATATCGCGTCGGAGGACGGAACGCTGGCAGCGTCAGCCTGATACTGGTGGCGCCTGATTTTGCACCTCCCTCCGCAGCCGACCGAAGCAATGCGGCAAGCGGGGCTCAGACCTGCGCGATCGCGGTCATGGCAATCCGGGCCGTGGTGGCTGCCGCCTCGACCTGCCGTGGAGGTCGCTTTAAAAACAGAAAAGTCAGACAGCTATAAAATATCACGTGAGATTTGATATATTGCAACTTTTACGAGTAAATGCTACGCTGCCCAGAGTTTGTGACTTTTCAGATCAATGAAAGTCTTGTTATGGACGAGCTTTGCAAGGGCAGCGATCATTCGAAAGTACTGTGCGTTTTACTTCATTCTTATAACGGTACACCGAACAGTCTGAAGGCAGTCAAACGTGCCGTGCGCGAGACTCTCCCGGAGAGCGATATCTGGACGCCGCGGCTGCCGGCTGGTGTTTTCTCTTTTGCCGACCCGGAGAAAATCGCCGTGGATCTCATGGAGCGGTTGGACGGTATCTGGAGGGACAACAAAAGCTATCGGAAGATCATTTTTGTCGGTCACAGCCTTGGCGCCTTGCTGGCGCGCAAGATTTATGTGTTTTCCTGCGGTGAAACAGAAACGGCCCCCTTTGATCCGCAGTTGAAGGCCGATCACTCAAGCCTTGGTCAAAAATGGGATTGGGCCGATCAGGTGGAGCGGATTGTGCTGCTCGCCGGGATGAACCGCGGTTGGCGGATCAACCATCACCTGTCCAAGCGCAGGGCGGCAATGTGGCGGATCGGCGGCTGGGTGCTGAGCGGGTTGAGCTTGATCCGGGGACGGACGCCGCTGATTTATTCCATAAGAAAAGGGGCTCCGTTTATCACGCAATTGCGGATCCAGTCGATTGCCATGCAAAATGCGATCGACAGCAGAGGCGTCGGCGGCGCAATGACAATTCAGCTGCTCGGTTCCGTTGATGATATGGTCGCGCCTGAAGACAATGTTGATCTGGCCTCGGGCCGAAATTTTATCTATCTGGATGTCCCGTTCTCGGGACACAGCAACGTCATCGAGCTTGACGATCCCAAGCGTTTTGCGCTTACCGATGGTGAAGTCATTAAGGCGGGCGATGCGCGGAAGGCCGAATTCCTGGCCGCCCTGTCCGGTGGGCAGGACGAGTTGAATGCCCGGGCAATCGTCCCTTCAGACGTGCAGGCAGGCGAACCCAATCCCGATGTCGATGAAGTCGTTTTTGTTATCCACGGCATCCGCGACGTCGGCTACTGGACCCACAAAATTGCCCGGCGGGTTATCCAGCAGGCCAAGTTAAAAGGGCTTGAAATCAAGATCGCGACAGAAACATCAAGCTATGGCTTTCTGCCGATGCTGCCCTTCCTGATACCGAGCCGGAGGCGCGAAAAGGTCGAGTGGCTTATGGATCAGTATTCCGAGGCTAAGGCATTGTACCCCAACGCCGTCTTTTCCTACGTCGGTCACAGCAATGGCACGTACCTGCTGGCGAAAGCTCTTGAACAGTATCAGACGTGCCGGTTTGAGCGGGCCGTTTTCGCGGGTAGCGTGGTCAGCCGGAAATACCGCTGGCTGGAGCGCATAAAAAACGGTCAGATCAAGCGCGTGCTGAACCTTGTGGCGTCACGTGATCTGGTTGTCGCGGTTTTTCCAAAAGGGCTGCAAACGATCGGCTGGCAGGATTTGGGAAGTGCCGGACATGACGGCTTTGACGAAGCAAGGAACAATCCGCAGCAGATTCCGGAAATTCATTATGTGCATGGAGCTCACAGCACGGGACTTGACGAGCGCAACTGGACGGCGATCGCGCAATTTATCCTGGGCGATCAGGACGTCGATCTGCCGAGTTCGAGCACGACCGCCAGCCGCAATTCCCTAGCCGTGTTTCTAGGTTATATCGCGCCGGTCGTCTGGCTTTTGCTTGTATTGTTAGTGGTAGGGATAGGCTGCTTGTTGTGGATGCTGCCAATCCAAGAATGGCAAAAGACCCTTGTTATCGTCGCCTACGTTCTGGCGTTCTGGAAGGTTATCACCAGCCTCTAGGCGGCGGCTTAGCGCTCTCCGTCGCATGTTCGAATGGCGCTGGGTTTCTTTTAACTCCCCGAGCTTTGTTGCCGGTATTGGCATAAGGCGAACGTGGTCAGCGGTCGTCCATTCGAATTTCGCTATACGTATTATTACGAAATGCAAATTGCCCGCCTCGCGGCGTGCCCATAACAATTGTGGAAAATAGAGCGATCATGATCGGCGTTTCGCGGCGCCGGATGGATCGAAAACAACAAGGGAGAGAGGCGGGGAACCTCCGGTCTGACGATCGGTCGAGCAAGAGTTGTTTTATGAAGCCCATGGACGCGCACCTCCCATCGCCATCCACCAGGACAGGTTCGTCACGCCCCTTCATCACCCTTAGCGGAATTTCCAAGACCTTTCCCGATAGCAGCAAGGGAAATGAAGGTGCCGTCGAGGCGCTGAGATCCGTGTCCTTTTCCTTTCCGCGCAACACCTTCGTTTCTATCGTCGGCCATAGCGGCTGCGGAAAGTCGACGCTTCTGCGGATCGTGGGGGGCCTGGAGACGGCGTCGTCCGGGCTGCTCCAGATCGACGGCATGAGCCCGCCGGATTTCAGCAAGGACCGGCCGTTCGGTTTCGTGTTCCAGGATGCGGGCCTGCTGCCTTGGAAGACAACGCTGGAGAATGTGCGCCTGTCGCTCGACATCCTCAATATCGAGACGCCGGCGATCCGTGACCGCCGGGCGCGGGAAATGCTCGACCTCGTGCATCTCAGCGGTTTTGAAGACCGGTATCCGGCCCATCTGTCCGGCGGTATGCGTCAGCGCGCCTCCATCGCGCGCTCACTCTGCTACCGCCCGGAAGTTCTGCTCATGGACGAACCCTTCGGCGCACTCGACGACTTCACGCGGCGGGAAATGGGCGATGAACTTTTGCGCATCTACGCCCAGCGCCAGGCGACGGTGCTGTTCGTCACCCATTCGCTGAGCGAGGCGGTGCTTCTGTCCGATTTCGTTGTGGTGCTGCTGCCGCGACCGGGTCGGGTGGAAAAGATCATTCCGATCGAGCTGGAAAGGCCCCGCGGCAGTGCTGTGCGCTCCAGCGCACAATTCGCAGCCTATGTCGCCGAACTCGAGGCCCTGATTTTCGGAGAAGGGACATGAGCACCGGGCACGGCAAATTTCTCGAAGGCCTGCAGGCGCAGCTCAAGAGCAAGGGGCCGCCGCTGCTTCTGTTCCTGGCTCTCGGCATCGCCTGGGAGGCGGTGGTGGTCTTCCGCGACATTCCGCGCTTTCTGCTGCCGGCGCCCTCGGTCATCATCGCCCGCATGATCACGGACTGGCACAGCCTGGCGGTCAATGCCGGGGTCACGCTGCTTGCCGCCTCGCTGGGGTTCGTCATCGGGACGACGATCGCGATCCTCTTGTCGATCAGTTTCCTTTATTCGCGCAGCTTCGAACGTGCGGTCTTCCCCTGGGCGATCGTGCTGAAGACCATTCCGATCCTGGCGATCGCGCCGCTCCTGACCATCTGGCTGGGGTTCGGTATTGCTCCGAAAATCGCCATCGCGGCCATTGCCTGCGTCTTTCCAACCCTCGTCAACATGACGCGGGGCCTGCGCAGTCTGGACAAGTCGGTGCTCGACTTCATGGCCATCATTCATGCCGATCAGGCGGATCTTCTGCGTCACGCCCGCCTGTTCGCCGCGTTGCCCTACCTGTTCTCCGCCATGAAGATCACCGTTGGCATGTCGGTCATCGGTGCCATTGTCGCCGAGTTTACCGGCGCCAACCAGGGCATCGGCACCATCATCGTGAATGCCGGCTACCGGCAGGACGCGGTCATGCTGTTTTCCGCGATTTTCGTCACTTCCGCCGCCACGGTCATCTTTTTCTACGTCGTGGTCCTGCTGGAAAAGCTCGCGCTGTTCTGGCCGGGCGCCGACATCGAAAACTGAACAATCAAAAACCAAAAACCGAATCCCAGAGGAGAATGAACTCATGCAAGCAATCACCAGCCATTTCCGCCACGCCCTGGTCGCTTCCGTCCTTTCCCTGTCCGCCGTGCTGCCAGCTCATGCCACGGAGGATGTCAGCCTTCGCATTTCCTGGCTGATGAATGTGCAGAATGCGGGCTATGTCATGGCCCTGGAAAAAGGTTTTTACGAGGATGCCGGCCTCAACGTCGAGATTTTTACCGGTGGCCCCAACATCAATTCGACAGCCATGGTTGCCTCCGGCCAGAACACCTTCGGCACCAACGATGTGAGCACCATCCTGTTCGGCAATGCGCAAGGGATGGATCTGGTGATCGTCGGAGCCTGCTTCCAGAAGAATCCGGCCGGCGTTCTCTCGCTCGCCAAGACGGGGATCAAGGAACCCAAGGATCTGGAGGGCAAGACGCTCGCCTATACCGAAGGCGGACCCTGGACCTATACCCAGGCCATGCTGAACGCAGCCGGTGTCGATATGGACAAGATCAACAAGGTGGTGATGGCCGGCAACGAGGTGCTGATGACCGGCCAGGTCGATGCCAAAACCTCCTTCGTCGTCAACGAGCCGGTTGCCCTTCAGGTCCAGGGCTATGAGACCGCGACGCTGGTCCCTGCCGATTACGGTGTCAACGCCTATGCGGAGACGATTTTCACGACGGCCGACTACGCGGCTGAGAATGCGGATACCATCAAGGGCTTCATGAGCGCTACGGCCAAGGGCTGGGACTATGCGTTCAGCCATCAGGAGGAAGCCGTGGCCGCGGTACTCGCGCGCAATCCGGAACTCAACCCGGAACAGCAGAAGCGTCAGCTGGCGCTCGAGGAGGATTTCGTCAAGTCGGCGGACACGGCCAAGAACGGGCTGTGCAGCGTGGAGACCTCAAAAGTGGCCGACTCCTATGAAATCCTCAAGGCTTACGGCGGGCTGGAGGGCGACCTCGATATTCCCGCGATGGTCAAGACGGAATTTAACGTCGGCCAATAAGGGCGGTTGTTGAAGAAGGTCGGAGGGACGGCGGGCCAGTGCCCGCCGCCTTGGGTTCGACCGCCTTGCAGTTTGGCTCCAAGTTCACGTTCGAGGCCGATCGGGGAAAGATATAAATCGAATACAAGTGGAGTTGCCGAAAAACGATAAGTCATTGAATTAAAAATATAAAAAAAGTACCGTCCTGTTTGACTTGGATTCTAGCGGATCAATAACATGTCTCATAGGAGGACGGGATGCTGTACCTAGAGGTTGCCAGCAAAATCAAATCCGAGTTTAGCGACGGACGGTTTTCGCCGGGTGCGTTGCTGCCATCGGAAAATCATTTCGTCGATGCGTTCTCCGTCAGCCGAACAACCATCCGCAAGGCGCTCCGTAGTCTCGAGGAAGAAGGGTTCCTCGAAAGGCGGCAGGGGCAGGGAACCTTTCTGCGCGCCGGCAAGTACATGAGACGGGTCTCCAGTGCGCTGGATTTTGTCTCTCATGGCAAGCGGTCCGGAGGGCGCCCTGCGACGCGGCTTCTCTCCAGGGAGGTTCGGTCAAAAAGCATTGCCGAGACTTCTCTTTTCGACAACCTGACAAGCGATGTCGTCTTCGAGATCAAGCGCCTGCGCCTGATGGAAGGCAAGGCCTGTGTTTTGCAGACGTCTGTCCTGACGGCCGTCGAGCTCAATTCCTATCCCGCATCCGACTTTGAAAACCGATCGCTTTACAAAATTCTCGAGCAGGACTTCGGTATCCTTGTCGGTCCCGTAAAGGAGACGCTGACCTGCTGCAACGCACCGGCTGATGTCGCCGAATTGTTGGGTCTGGACTCCGGTGACGCGGTGTTCGTTTCGCATCGTATCGTTCGAAGCAAAGCTGGGGAGGTCGTCGAGATTTCGCGAAACCACATTCGATCGGATCGGTATTGCTTCGTTCAGGATTCCGCGATCCTGGGGCATGCCGAATGATGAACGTCCTGGCCTATGATCTCGGTGGAAGCAGTTTCCGGCTGGCGGTCATCAACAGCGAAAAGACGATTACCCATCTCGTTCAGCTGCCGTTGAAGATTCCGATGGGGCATGGTGGAGAATACGAAGCCGACCCGTCTTCGTGGTGGGAGAGCTTTCTGCTTGCCTGTCGCACCCTGACGGAAAAGGGCGCTGACCTTTCGACAATCAAGGCGATCGTCGGATGCGGTTTTACGCGTACCCAGGTGCCGTTGAACGCGCGGGGCGACGTGGTTCACCCGGCGATCACGTTTCAGGATTCGCGAGGGTCGAGAGCGCTTGCCGAGTACCTCGAAGCCGCGTCTCCCGGCTTGGAGGGCCGTGTCCCCAATCTCAGTCCCTACCACCCTATTGCGCGTCTTATCTGGTTGAAGAAGCGAAAGCCGGATGTCTGGGCGAAGGTTACGACGATCCTGGAGCCCAAAGACTACATCAACTTCAAGCTGACCGGGGCCTGGGCGACCGACAGGATTTCGATAGATGCTTCGAAATCCTTCTTTGATGCCATCGAGGGAGACGATCGGTCGACCGACGCCCTCGGGATCAGCCGGGACATTCTGCCGAAAGCGGTCAGCCCCTTCGATACTGTCGGCATGGTCCGCGACGACGTCCCTTCCGATTTGTCGCCCCTGGTCGGTAAGCCGGTCGTCTGCGGGTCGACCGATACATGGACCTGCGTGCTTGGAAGCGGGGGGCTGAATCCGGGCGCTGCTTACAATATCTCCGGCACCAGTGACGTGTTCGGCGTCATCTCCAGGCAACGATTTGCCTGCAAGGGCCTCATGACCGTTCAATGGGGCCCCGAACAATGGCAGCTCGGCGGACCGAGCCAGGGTGCCGCATCACGCCTGTCCTGGGCCGTGGACCGATACATGCCCGGCGTGACGATCGAACAGGCCATGGTGGAAGCGTTCAACGACAACACTCAATTGCCGATCTTCCTGCCGTTTCTGGAAGGTGAACGCGCTCCTTTCTGGGATGCCGATTTGAAGGGGGCTTTTCTCGGTATCTGCCAGTTCCATACCGGTGCGGACTTTGTGCGATCAGTCGCCGAGGGCATCAATTTCCTGAGCAGGCTTGTGCTTAAAATGGCGGAAGAGGCAACGCGTGAGCCGGTTTCGCATGTTTGCTTCTCCGGCGGTCTGTCCAACAGCGCGATACTTTGTCAGTTGAAAGCGGATTGCCTCAACCGCCCGGTATTCGCCCCGAAGATCAAGGAATCCGGCCTGGTCGGTTCCGCAAGCATGGCCTTTCTCACGTCAAGCAGCATTGCCGATATTACAGCCGAGCTGATGAAAGACGGCTCCTGGTATCGGCCGAATCCCGCGATGCGTGACTTCTATGACGAAAGATTTTCCATCTTCGAAGACGGGTGCTCGGCGGTTGCTGGCCTGTCGCACCGCATCTCCCAACTCAACAAAACGCTAGATATGACAAGGGCATAAAAAGAGATGAAGACGCTTTTCAAGGACCGATACAAGCACGACAAATTTATCGTTGGGATGGTCCACACCTTGGCGCTTCCCGGTTCTCCCCTTTACGATCGGACCGGAGGAATGAAGAAGCTGGTCAAGCAAGCCAAGAAAGAGGCAAAAATACTTGTCGACAATGGCTATCACTCGGTCATGTACTGCAACGAGTCCGACATGCCGTATCTGCCTGTCATGGCGCCGGAAACGACCGCCGCAATGACCGACCTTGTCGCGGAATGTCAGTCCGATCTGGATATTCCGTTCGGAATCAACATGCTGATCGACCCGATTTCGTCCCTGTCCATTGCCCATGCGACCGGTGGCGAGTTCATCAGATGCTTCCTGACCGGATCCTATGTCGGTGATATCGGTCATGTTGTTCCCGATGGTGCCAGAACTCTTAGATTGCGTGCTGAACTCGATGCGCAGGATATCGCCTTGATCTGCAATGTGACGCCCGGATTTTCCATCACGCTGGACAGTCGTCCGACGCCGCAGGTAGCTTCCGGAGCGGTCTTCCTGGGGCTTGCGGATAGCGTATGTGTCTCGGGGCCCGCTGCGGCGAAAGAAGCCGATCTGCAGAAGATTTCTGAAACGGCTGCCGCGGTTCCGGACACTCCGGTCATGGTCGGGACCGGAGTGAGTGAAAGCAATATTCTGAAAATGGCCGAAGTTTCGGATGGCTTCATTATCGGCAGTTCGATCAAGGTCGATGGACAGACGCTCAATGAAGTCGATCCGAAACGCGCCGCCGCACTGATGAAGACCTTCAATTCGGTATATGCATGATGGGCGCGCGCTCTGCACATAAAACGGCGCTGATCACGGGGGCGGCCGGAGACATCGGACTGGAGACGGTCCGGTGTCTGAAAAGGGATGGTTGGGTCATCAGTGCGACATCCCTCGAATTGACGGACAGTCTGGCTTCGGTCCTCGACGATACGGATCTCGCCGTGGCCGCCGATGTAACCGATTCAGGACAGGTCTCCGATTTCATATCGAAGTCCGTTCAGAAATTCGGGCGACTGGATGGCCTCGTCAATTGTGCAGGCGCATCGTCCGTGGCGCGGTACCATGAACAATCCGACGAAGAATGGCACAAGGGCATCGACATCAACCTTCACGCCGCCTTCTACGTCTCCAAGGCATTTATCGCCGCGGCCCTGGAATTGCCGCCGGCGGATAGATCCATCGTCATGATTTCGTCTCTGGCCACGCTGGCCGGCGGCGCAAATCCCGCGTATGGCGCGTCGAAAGCCGGCGTCTGCACGATGGTCTACAACATGGCGCAGTCCTATGCGGACGCCGGTCTTCGGGCCAATGCCGTATTGCCCGGAATCATAGATACGCAAATGGTTCGAAAGGCTTTCCCGGGCGAGCGATACGATCGTCTGAAAAAAGTGGCTTCAGCGCGTACACCTGCCCGAAGACTCGGCACTCCCAATGATGTAGCGGAGCTTTGCGCGTTTTTGCTGTCGGACAAGTCTTCGTTCATCACCGGCCAGGCCATTAACGTGACGGGTGGCTTTGAACTCGTGCCGCCAATCGGGGAAATAAAATGACAACAAGTCGGGTAATTGAAAAATACGGAACGTTCTTTGCGGGCATTGCGTTGTTCGTTTACCTGCTTATTTTCGCAGAAAACTTCGCATCCACCGCCAATCTTCTGAATATTCTGAAGCAGGTGAGCTTTCTTGCGATTCTGTCTATCGGGTTCACCTTCGCACTTATCACGTCTGAACTCGATCTGTCCTTTGCCAATATTTGCAGCTTTTCCGGTGTGGTCGTCGGAATGTTGATTTTCAACGGTGTTGCCTGGCCACTGGCCGCGATCGCCGGAATCCTCATCGGCATCGCGGCCGGGTACTTTAACGGCATCCTGGTCACGATCCTGAAGGTTCCCTCGCTCATCGCCACGCTCGGAACGTCTTCGATCGCCAACGGCTTGGCGTTCATGATCACCGGGGGCGTGGCCTTCATAGGCCGATGGGATCCCAACTTCCTGTTCATCGCACGTGGCAAACTGGGCGTCGTTCCGCTTCTGGTCGTCCTGATGCTGATCATCGTTGTGATTGCCCTGGTGTTTGCCACGCAAACCAAAACCGGGGTGCACCTTCAGGCAACAGGCGAAAACGAGGAAGCTGCGCGACGGTCAGGCATCTCCACCCGCAACTGCAAAATTCTCGGCCTGACATTATCAGGGGCCGCCGCGGGCCTCACCGCGGTTCTTCTCGTTTCCAATCTGTCTTCTGCCGCGCCGCAGATGGGCGGAGATTTTCTCCTGCTCGGTATCGCGGCGACTTTGCTTGGCATGACGATGTTCTCGCCGGCCAAACCCAACATTCTGGGGTCCTTCGTCGGCTCCCTGATCATTGTGATGCTTTCCAACGGATTGGTTCTTCTCGGCGCTCAATACTACGTCCAGGACATCATGCTGGGGATCATCATAATCGCATCGGTTGCCGTATCGGCATCCGTACTGAAGCAGGCTGCTTTCAGTCTGTAATATGTAATCCAAAGGGGAGAATGAAATGAAGTTCCGCACACTGACGACTGCAATCCTGGCTCTGACAGGAGGATTGATGATATCGGCTCAGGCCCAGGCCTTCGACCTAGGCATCGTGGCCTTTCAGATGTCCGCTGAAACCCATGCGCGCTGCGCCAATGCCGCCGAAAAAAGGGCCAAGGAACTTGGCTGGGAGGTCCAGGTTCTCAATTCCAACGGCAACCTGCAAACCCACGCGGATCAGATCGACAACCTGGTTCTGAAGGGTGTGGACGGGCTGGTCCTTTGCATGTCGAAGCCCGTCGAAGCGGACGCGCAATTCGCGGCAGCCAAGGAAGCCGGTATCCCGATCGTAACCATCGCAAGCGGCACGAGCCCGTATTCGCTCTTCGACGTTGAAGCCAACGAGTACAGCGTTGGCGCCCAGTCAGCTCTCTATCTGCTTGGCAAGATGAACTTTCAGGGCGGACTGCTTGTGCAGCGCTTCGAGGCCAATGTGGCCACGCGCATTCGCGGTGCAATTCTCGACGTCGTCCTCGCCGAAAACAAAGCGGTTAAGATCGTCGGCGAGCATTCCATGGCCCGTACACGGAGCTGGCGCGATGATGTTCGCAACGGTATGCAAGCATTGATTCTCCAGCAAAAGGGCAACTTCACCGGCGTTTGGGCCTCCTTCGACGGTCAGGCGTTCATCATTGACGACCTTCTGAAGGAAGCCGGCTACAAGAAGGGCGATGTCTTTCTCGTATCGACCGATGGCGGCGACGAAGCGTACCGCCGGATCGCCGATCCCGACTCCATGATGACCGCGACCGTGGCCATTCCCTTCGAGGACATGGCCATATCGGCTGTCGATGATTTGAAGGCAATCGCAGTGGACGGCCAGAAGAAGGAGGATCTGGTTCCCGGTCCTTATCTTTTCAAATCCGCGGTGCTGATCGACGCAGCCAACGTCGGCGAATTTCTGAAATAACGAAATCCGTCTAATCGGGGAGACAGACATGGCCACGAAAGTGTCGGCTAAGGACATTCATAAAAACTACGGTGCCGTCGAAGCGCTGAGAGGCGTGAGCATCGATGTCCAGGAAGGCGAAGTCCATGCGATTTGCGGCGACAATGGTGCCGGTAAATCAACCCTGATTAAAGTTCTGGCAGGCGTGGAAACACCCGACAGGGGCGAAGTCATCATCGACGGCAGCCCCTGTCTATTCACCAATCCGACGGATGCCCTGCGCGCAGGCATCGCGACGATTCATCAGGATCTGGCCGTCGCTCCGCGGATGACGATTTATCAGAACATTTTCATGGGCGCCGAGCTGACCAGCCGGTTTCTCGGCGTCCCCTTCCTCGACAAGAAAACGATGCGGCGGGACTCGTTGACCTATATGTCGCAGCTCAACAAGTCGATTACCGACATGAACATCAAAGTCGAGGCATTGTCCGGAGGTCAGCGGCAGGCGGTCGCGATTTGCCGCGCGCTTCGTTGGAACGCGGGTGTCGTTGTTCTCGACGAGCCAACGGCCGCGCTCGGGGTTCGTGAGACCGAGCAAGTGCTCGAGCTTATCCGCTCGCTGAAAAAAGCCGGCAAGACCGTGATCTTGATCAGCCATTCGATGAAAGACGTCGTGGCTGTCGCCGATCGTGTGAGTATTCTTCGGCATGGCGAAAATCAGCTCCAGCTCGAAACTGCCGGTCTCTCGGCAGATGATCTTTCCCGCTACATCTTGAGTGGCGAAACAACCCAAGTGCATTGAGCGGTTCCGTATCCGATGGTTTTGCCGCTTAATTCGTTTCCCAAGCTGGTGATATTCGATTGTGATGGCGTTCTCGTCGATAGCGAGACGCCCATGCACGAGGAGTTGCGCCTCGAGTTGCAGGAACGCGGCGTTTCGTTATCCATGGAAAAATGCCTCAACACATTCATGGGCAAGTCGATCGAGGATGTTATTCAAACTGCCGTCGACCTGGGAGCCTCACTTCCGGTCAATTGGAAGTCGATCCTTTACGAGCGGGTTTTTGCCCGCCTCAATCAGGGGGTCGATATCATACCGGGGGTCATCGAACTGCTGCAACGGCTCAAGAGAGCGGATATCCCGTTCTGTGTCGTCTCGAACGGCAGTGAAAAGAAAATGAAACTGATGCTGTCCCAGCATGGCATCTGGGATGACTTCAAGGACCATTGCTATTCCGCGCAGACCATTGGAATTGCAAAGCCGGACCCCGGCCTTCTCCGGTACGCGCTGCATTCCATGAATGCGGTGGCGGATCAATCCGTCATCATTGAAGATAGCCCGGTTGGGGTTCAATCGGCGATGAATGCGCGCGTGCCGTGCCTGATTTATGATCCCTCGGGTTCCAATGAAGGCAAAGCCCGGTTCGAAAAATCTCGTTTTCAAACGATGCCGGCGATTGCCGATCACATTTTTTCGCTCGCCTGAGTGTCCGGTCCCGAACTGAAGCGGTCACTCGATTTATGGGGCCGCCAGAAGGACAATCTGCAGGACGCATTGTTCATGGCGCAGGAATGCGCTTGTTCGCGACCCAAGTTCCCACATGACGATCGCAGGCTTCGAAGGTGAAGCCGATCTCAATGTCCATCGAATTGCCAGATGAGAGCTCTCAGGAGGTTGTCCATTCGGGCCACACGGATCGGCGGCGCGAGAGTGGAACGGTTCTTGCTTTTTATTAGTCGAAGGCGCCGCCGGGTTCGTCAGGCTGGCTGGTCTGAGGACCGTTTGATCGCCCATCCGGTTGAAAAAGGGGTAACCGCATGAAAAACAGCAGCATGGGCAATGGGCTGGACGTTCGTTCCCTTCGTATTCTGGTGACACTCCTTTCGGAATGCAGCGTGACACGGACCGCCGAACTGGCCGGGCAACCGCAGCCGGCCATCAGCCTGTGTCTCAGACGCCTGCGGGCGATATTCAACGATCCGCTGCTGGTGCGCACCGGAAACCGACTGGTTCCGACTGACCGGGGTCGGGAGCTGGAAATCTCCATGCGCCGGGTCCTGGAGGATCTCGACCGGGAGCTTTGCCCGGACGAGACATTCGATCCGTCGAGCGGCGGGCACCATTTCAGGCTGCTGGTTGCCAATTGTTTCGGCCCGACCTTCCTGCCGCTCATCATCAGCCGCATCAACGAGGAGGCGCCCGGCGCGATTGTCGACGTCTCCCCCATGCCCGCGCACGATCAACTGGTCTCGGTGCTGGCCGACGGCGTGGCCGATATCGTTCTGGGCAACTGGCCGCATCCGCCGGAAAAGCTGCGAACCGCGCCACTGTTTGCCTCAAATATGGTCTGTCTGGTCCATGGCAGGCATCCGTTCGCCAAGCTGAAGCGGCTCACGCTCAACCAGTATCTCTCGGCGAAACACCTGTCGTTGACCCCCTCGGACAACGCCGGGCTCAGTCCCATCGACGGGCGCCTGTGCGACCTGTCGGTCAGCCGCCAGATTTCGGCGTCGGTGCCCGATTACGGATCGGTGCCCTTCGTTCTGGCGCAGACCGACATGGTGTTTACCACCAGCCGGCATTTCGCCGAGGATCTGGCCGTCCATGTGCCGCTGAGCGTGGTGGAACTGCCCAAGGAATTCGGTGCGATCCGCTTCTACGCGCTCTGGCACGAGCGCAATCACCGCTCGCCGTGGCACCAGTGGCTGCGCGGCATCATTCGCGGTGTTGCGCGGGAGGTGGAGAGTATGAGCGCCAACCTTCACCGGGGGGCTCATTCCGCCCCAGCATGAGGATTGCGGCGAAGTGAGTGGGTGCGATTGCGGCCGTCGCGCCGGCATCATGTGCCGGCGCCGGTGAGGGGGATCAGGCGGCCGTTTCGGCGTCTGTCGCATCGATCAGCTGGCGCAATTGCTTACGCATCAGCATGCCGGGCCGGTCGGAGGACATGTGAAGTTCCACGCCTTCGGACCTGTCCAGGGGCACGTTGAGGTCGGTGCTTTCCAGTACGTCGCGGTCCTCGATGGTCACCTGGCGGTCGAAGGCAATCACCTTTTCAGCCGGGGTGTCTTGTTCGCTGTCGTTGCGCATGACCCACTGGATGAACTGGGTGTGCTGGTTGTCCATGGGGGTCAGGAAGGTGCACAGGATGTTTTCCAGCCCGTTCGGATAACAGATCCGTCCGACGCGGGAAAACGGGAGATAGAAGCGATTGCGGGTACGCCGCCGGGTCTCGTCTTCTTCCATCTGGAGCGCCGATTTCATGTGCTCCGCGTTCTTCACCTTGATGTCGTTCTGGACGATGAAACCGTTTTCCGTTTCGTCCACGGTGAAGGGGCGAATGGAAGGGTCGGGGTCGCCGAAACTGTCCTTGTGGACGAAGGTGATGTGCGCCGCGTCGAAGGAGTTTTCGATGATGCGCAGGGGGTTGGCCGACCAAGTCTCGCAGAATTCGATCACCTGCCGATAACCGGGTTGGTCGAATTCCTCGATCTCGGGAATGTCGAACATCGGCTCTTCCAGCGAGACCCAGACGTGATTGTATTTCTCGGTGCAATAGTAGCCGGGCACGCCGAAGGGATTGGGTTTGTCCTGAACGTCCTGGGGAACCTTGACGCACTGGCCGGAGCCGCTGAAGGCCCAACCGTGATAGGGGCAGACGATGTTGCCGTTTTCGACATAGCCGAGCGACAATTTCGCCGTGCGGTGCAAGCAGCGGTCCTTCACCGCCTTGACCGTGCCTTCGTCATCCCGCCACAGGGCGACCGGCTCATTGAGAAGCGTGAATCCGTAGGGCTTATCAGTGATCCTGTCGCTTGGCGCCACGCAATACCAGAAGCGGCGCAACAGCGGTACATCGCAAGGTTGCATAGGGTCCTCTCCTTTCCAGATTTCGCCATATGTCTTTTCCTAGGAAGGCACTCGGCGGGAGGCAATTCGACGGATCGAATAGAGGGTATAGCGTTTCGGCCATGGCGGGTGATGGTCAGCCAATGCCGGCGACTTGTTCGAAGATGCCGGATGTCACGATGTGGAAGCGGATACCGTCTTCTCAAGCCCGCATCACCCGGACGCCGGGGCTTTCGCCACCGACGCCATGGGCGGTATATTGCTAAAGGCGACAAGCTTTCAGTACGTTTTGAGCGTCGTCCGGACTTACGCCTGTTCGATCGCGACCGCAGCGGTATCGAGTGCTGCGGCGATGGCGCGGATCTGGTCTTCGCTCAGCGGTCCGCCTTCCTGGCGCAGCCTGAGGGAGAGCTTCAGGTTCTCCATGGCGCGCACCAGTTGCGGCGGCGGGCCTGCGGGTGTTTCGGCGGCGGCGCTGTCCATACGGGCGAACGCTGCGTCGGCTGCTGCCTGTTGTTCGGCAATTGCAGCGATGCCGGTTTCCGTTGCCGCGTAAAGCTTCTTGCCCTCGCTTTCGGTGACCGTGGCGTGGCCCATTTCCTCCAGCATGGCCAGGGTCGGGTAGATGACGCCGGGGCTCGGGCTGTAGGCACCGCCGGTGCGCTCCTCGATTTCCTTGATGAGATCGTAGCCGTGGCGCGGTGCCTCCGCGATCAGGGCCAGGATCACGAGCCGGAGTTCACCGTGATCGAACAAGCGTCCGGATCTCCGGCCTCGCCGGCCGCCGCGGAAACCTCTGCCTTCGCCATCTCTACCGGGGCCGCCTCGGCCTTCGCCATGCCGGCCAAAACCCCGACCACGCCGGCCGCGGCCATGGTGGTCATCATCAAACATATTGCTTCTCATGACGGTCTCTTTTCACTTTCGTGCTGTTTTAGATGTTAATTAGATATATCTAAAACAACTCGATTTCAAGGGCGCTCATTTGGTGGCCGTGTTGTACCGGCGCTCTGCCGCGAGCAGGGGAGGGTAAAAAAGAAAGGGAAAGGCGTGAAAAGCGTACCGGGTGGGTGGTTGCTTTTCATCTTGCTTCACTGGAGGGTTGAAAAGATGGTGGCATCGTCCGGGCGAAGGGATCACATGGAACTTGCAGGCAGACTGGCACTGGCAGGAGTTCAGTTGGCGGGGCTGATCCTTTCAGCGCTTCTGGTGATCGTGACCTATACCAACCCCCAGCAGGTGGAAGAACGGTTGCAGGCTTTTGCCGTTGCGAAAGTCGAAGCGGCTGCCCACGATGCTTGGGAGAAGGTCAAAGCTCCCTTTACGGAAGGCGGACGGGCGGAACGGTTCGGCGCCCTTGCAGAAAGGTTCGGACGGGACGAGGACAGGGTCGATGAGCGGCGCAGGCAGATCGTACCTGCGCTTCTTGCGCCCGTGATGTCCGGTCGCTGCAAGGAAAACTGCGATTTCTGGGCCGTTGCGGCGGTGGTCGCCAACAGCGCGCTGGTGCAACGGATCGGCCAGCTGCAGATGGGCCGGGCGACCCTTCAGGACTATGTCGTCGAACGCTATCAGAGCACGGTGGACGGCCTTATTACCGATCTGCGTCGCTTCGGTCTGGTGAATGTCGTCGCATTGTCGCTGATGGTCGGGCTTGCCCTGTTCCGCAAGCCTCTCAATTGGCGGTTCACCGCATTTTCAGTGGCGCTTACCGGCTATATTGCCTGGGCTGCCTATGGCTACCTGTTCGGCCAGAACTGGGCGCTTGCCATCCTTATGAACGATTGGGCGGCGCCTGCCTATCAGACCACGCTGATTTTCGCCTCCTGCCTGTTTTTCGACTGCCTGTTTCTCGCCGGCGCAATCACCACGACGGTGGTCAACGCCGTCGCAAGCATTCTGCCTGGCTGACGGACAGTTGCGACAAGTCCGGCCTCGGTGCCGGTCTTCGTGCAGCTGTTCCCGCGACATTCTGTTGAGATTTCGGGCATCGCATCACGATCCGGGCGGAAACATCTTTGTGGGCGGGGGCGGAGATGTATAACCGGCTCCGTTTTCAAAGGTCGGGACATTTTCATGCCTCTTTTCACGATCGGCTTTATCGGCATTGCCGCTGTTCTGCGTTTTGCCGCCCTGGCGGTGTCTCTTCGCAACGAGAAACGGCTGAAGGAGAATGGTGCGGTGGAATATGGCGCGGCCACCTCCACGATGCTGGCGCTGGTTCATATCGCATATTATCTTGCCGCCATTGCCGAGGGACTATGGCGCGCCGCCCCGATTTCTGCGGTTACGGTGACCGGGATCGTTCTCTACGCGCTTTCCATGATCGCGCTTGCCTGGGTTCTGATGACGCTCGGCCGGTTCTGGACGGTCAAGATCATCATTGCCCCAGACCATGAATTGGTGACCAACCGCTTCTTCCGGCTGGTCCGGCACCCGAATTATTATCTGAACATCATCCCTGAACTGATCGGCTTTGCGCTGGCGTTACAGGCCTATGGCACGCTGATCGTGGGGCTGCCGGTCTACCTGGTTGTCCTTCGCCTGCGCATCCGTCAGGAGGAAGAAGCCATGCGGGGCCGGTTCACGGCGTATTGAGCGGGGCTCGGCCCAACTCTTCCTCGGCCCGGAACCGAGCGACCCACTCCCGGCTGGTCTCATCGGCCAGCTTTTTGACGGAAGGGGAAATGCCGTCCGCCGCTGCCGGATCCAGTCCCAGGCGCTCCAGGATGGTTTGCAGGATTGCGAGGGGATCGCCGGAGAGGTTCTTGTAGGAAATACGGAGTGGCGAGATGCCCTCCTGATCGAACCATGACAGCCAGCCATTGTCGTAGTCTGTCATCGTCTCGACGCAAGCCCGGATCTGATCCCTGTCGTAGGACGGGTCGCGATGCGGGGCGAGGCGTTCCAATTCCGAGCCGTCGGGGGCGGCGTGCCACAAGCCGGACTGTTCGGCCTTCAGGTAGGATACGGCCTGTTCGATCTTGTCGTGCCGGGTCAGGTGGATGAAAAGGGTCGGCCCGAAGGCCCGGTGAAGGCGCGCCCGATCGGTCGGTTCGTCCGGGTAGAGGACCGCAAGCTTTTTGCAAAGAAACGGAAAACTTGGCCTTTGCTGACGGAGTCCGAACAGGCCGGTGCCGGCGGTCCCCCGGTCGATGGCTGCGCGGAGGATCGCTGCCAGGCTATCGCGTTCCGTGGCGGTTTCTGCCGGCGTGATGTTCATCCTGGTCAGCCAGTCCTCAATCGAGGGACGGTAGAACAGGGAGGCGGGCTTTCCTGCGATCCCGGTATCCGCGAGCATACGGCACAACAATGTGCTGCCGCTGCGCGGAGAGGTGCAGATGATATAGGAGCGGTAGTGCGACATGGCGGACCGGTTATCTCCGATACATCACAGATTGATGAAGGTGCCGGAGGCTACCCCAATTCAAGTCGCCGAGAGAGGTCCTGGAACCGGGCATGCGAACGGAAAGGGCTTCGGACGGCCCCTGGAATTTTTCCCGGGGCGCATCAATGCAGCAGGGGGAAGGCGCCGGGAATAACCTGGTACCCGATCACCAGCGCCAGGGCGAGAAGGAGAAGCCCCGACACTGCCAGGGAAAAGCGGATGGCCTGCTTGACTTTCGCTTGCCTATAACGGGTCCGGGGCTTGATGCCACGGATAAGAAAGACAACCTGACCGGAAAGATGCAGCGCGGCCAGGTTGACTGCCAGCAACAGGGCTGCGTCGCCGGCCATCAGCCAGGCCGTTTTACCAAGGAACAGGCCAATCGCGGCCGCTGGCGGCATCAGGGCGACGGCGACCATGACGCCGACTAGGGTTGAGGCTGCTCCGGCGGTCATTGACAGCGCAGCGGCCGCGCCCGCGGCAAGGGCGAGCGCAATGTCGTCGAAGCCGACGGCGGCGCGTGAGGCCAGTTCTTTCGATGTGATGTCGAACGGGAGAACCATGCCAAGAAGGCCGCCGATGGCGACCGCCAGGGCAATGCCGGCGGCACTGGCCTTTGTGGACCGGATGATAAGGTCGCGCTCCCCCAGCGAAACCCCCAGAATGGAGCCGAGGAGCGGACCGAGCAGCGGCGCAATGACCATCGCTCCGATGATGGCGGCAACGTTGCTCTCGATCATGCCGAGAGCGGCAACGACCGCGGAGATCGCGACCAGTGTCAAAGAGGTTGGCGTGATACAGGCATTTTTGGAGATCTCGGCAAGCAGGGCTTCCCGACTTTCGGTGATCTCTTCTTCTTCGGTTTTCTGATCCTGCTTCCTGGTGACGACGGCGTCGATCGGGATGATGGCGATCTGCCAGTCTTCGGTTTTGTGAAGGGCGCTTTGCAGATCGTCGAGAAGGGGCTGCTGAGCCTTGGCGGTGGTTAGAAACGACACTGTGCGCACCGGCCCTTTCGCCGCCGAAATACCTGCCAGGGTAACGCCGTCGCGTTCCGCGAAATCGATGATGTCATCGACCGTGTCCCTGGGAACGATGACATGGACATATTGATACGACATGGAAGCCCCGATGTGTCGGCAGGAATGCAGTCTTACACGGTGATAGCAAGCGGCGGACTGGGCTCAAAGCGCTTATTCGGCCTGGTGTCCGCTCCCGACGCTGCGAGAGGCCAACGGATTGAACGTCTCAAGCCAGGACCGGTAATGCCCGCAGGCGTGGCGCCGCGTAATCCAGAAAGCTGCGGACCTTGGCGGCGGCGCGGCGCCCCTCCACGTGGACGAGGTGGACGGGCAAGGGATCCGGTTCGTATTCCTCCAGCACGGTTCGAAGAATTCCCGCCTCCAGATGGGGGGCGACCTGGTAGGAGAGGGCGCGGCACAGGCCCCAGCCCTGGCAGGCGACTTCAATACCGGCGGCGATGTTGCTGACGGCGAGACGGGAAGCAATGCGAACGGTCGCCGGCCGGTCGCCGCCGAAGCGCCAGTCGGGCAAAGGGCCGACCTGGCCGGCGGAAATCACCCGGTGATCATGCAGGTCCTGCGGTGTCTGCGGTATGCCGTTTTCGGCCAGATAGGCGGGCGTGGCGCAGACTACCCGGCGGACCTGGCCGATCCGCATAGCGGTCAGCCCCGAAGACTGAAGCGGGCCGATACGCACCGCGATGTCGAAGCCTTCCTCCACGATGTTCACGATCCGGTCGATCATGACGATCTCCACGCTTACCTGCGGATAGGTGTCGAGATAGGCGGTGACGACTGGCATCACGTGGATGCGGCCGAATTCGTTGGGGCAGGTGATCCGCAGCCGGCCGCGCGGCCGCGTGGCGGCCCCCGCAGCCGCGTCGTCTGCGGATTGCAGCAGTCCGAGAATATGACGGGCCTCCTCCAGATAGGCCTCGCCCACGTCGGTCAGGTGAACCTGGCGGGTGGTGCGGGTGAACAGGCGTGTTCCCAGGCGCGCCTCAAGCGCATTGACGCCTCGTGTGGCGGAGGGCGCGCTCAGGCCGAGCCGACGGGCGGCGCCGGCGAAGCCGCCTTCCTCGGCAACGGCGATGAAGACTTCAAGGCTTTGGAGCCGGTCCAAAAATGGCCTCCTATTACCGTCAATTTCTGAAATAAAGACTTTTGATATATACTAATTCAATTGCAGGATGACGCCAATTAAATGTTGTCCATCTCCAATCCAAGAGGAAACGGACAAGGCTCATGAACCCGCACTTTCCGGCAGGCGCCGCCCCGATCAGGCTTTATCGCAATCCGAAATCCGGCCATTGTCATCGTGTCGAACTGATGATGGCGTTCCTGGGCCTGCCTTATGAGGCGATTGATCTCGACATGGCCAACGGCGCACATAAGGCACCCGACTACCTGAAGCTCAATCCTTTCGGCAAGGTTCCGGCGATCGATGACAATGGCACCATCTTGTGGGATTCCAACGCGATCCTGGTCTATCTGGTCAAGCGCTATGGCGCGGATACCGGCTGGCTGCCGGAAGATCCGCTCAAGGCTTCGGAAGTGCAGCGCTGGCTGTCAATTGCCGCCGGTGAAATCGCACCCGGTCCCGCCACCGCACGGCTGGTCCATGTGTTCGGCGCAAAACTGGATCATGGAGCCGCCGTGGCGAGGGCGCACGCGCTGTTCAAGGTGATGGAGCCGATCCTGGAACGCAGCGCCTATCTGACCGGTGAAACGATCACGATCGCGGATGTGGCAGGCTACAGCTACATTGCCCATGCCCCTGAAGGTGGCGTCAGCCTGGAGCCCTATCCGGCAATCCGCGCCTGGCTGAAGCGGATCGAAGGCCAGCCGAATTTCGTGTCGATGGTTTCCTCGCCGATACCGGAAGCAGCGTGAGCAGTCCGATGGATCAGGAAAAGACAGCCTTTCACCCCGGGGAAATCGCGGTTCAGGAGCGCGCCCATGGGAGCGGGCCCGGCTGGAGAAGAGCGGTGTCGCGGGTGTTCCGCGACACCATGCCGGATCAGCACCGGGCGTTTTTTGAAAGCCAGTCGGTCCTGTTCCTGGGAGTGCTCGACAGGAAGGGGCGTGTCTGGGCTACGCCCGCCTTCGGCGAGACAGGATTTGTCCGGAGCCCCGACGCGCGCACTCTTCGTGTCAACGCGGTTCCCGCGTTACGTCACGAACTGGCTTTCGACATGGACGAGGGGGCCAAGGTTGGCGTTCTCGGATTGGAACTGCACAGCCGGCGGCGCAACCGGTTGAATGGCGAGATCGTGAAAACCGGGGCCGACGGCTTCGATATCGCCGTCGGTCAAAGCTTCGGCAATTGCCCGCAATACATTCAGGCACGGGTGTTCGATTGGACGGGCGGGGCCGCGGAACCGATCGAAGTCGAGCGGATGAACGGCCTTACCGGCAAGGTGGAGGCGCTGGTGGAACGGGCCGATACCTTCTTCATCGCCTCGCGGGTGCCGGAGCTGACGGACGATCCCCGGGACGGGGTGGATGTTTCCCACCGGGGCGGGAGGCCCGGGTTCCTGGGTGTGACCGGCAAGAGCATGCTGTCTTTTCCGGATTTCAATGGTAACCGCTTCTTCAACACGCTCGGCAATATCGAAGCGGACGGCCGGGTCGGGTTGTTCGTCCCGGATTTCGAGACCGGCGAGGCTCTGTTCGTTACCGGACAGGCGGTGATCGACTGGTCGCCCGAGCGTGCCGGCACCTTCGCGGGCGCCCGGCGGATTGTCGATGTGACACCGGAGGAGATCCTGCACGCACGGAACGTCTTCCCGGCCAGAGGGCGTCTGTTGGAAGCCTGGCCTGCGCTTGAGACCACAGGAATCTGGGATGAGGTGCGGGCGATTGAGCCGTGAGGTGTTTGCCAGGTTCAGGCCGCGGAACCGAGTGATCGGCCATCAAGCCGATCAGGGGTAGAGGAGACCGGTTCGGCACGACCATACGGTTGAAATCCACGGTTGTTGTGTCTGGAATTGACAATTTCCAGCAGAAACTTGATTTTTTCCGCCACGCGTTTGGAAATTTGCCGTATTCTGTTCCCGCCAGTTAATTCCGACGGGGAGGGTCTGAATGGCGGCGGTGAAGGAGTGGGCCCGGGCCGATGCTCTGCGCGTGTTGCGAGACAGCACGCCTGCGGAGTTGTTGGACTGGTCAGTCCTTGCCGACCGTCACGGTTTCGATCTCGATGAACTGGACGATCCGGAAGGCAGTGTTCCCATCACCGCGCTCTATGCAGTCTTCGAGGAGGCGGCCGAGGTGTCCGGCGATGATGCCCGGATTTTTGACATCTTCAATGCCTCCGATATCGGCGCGTTTTCCCTGTTCGACTATCTGTTTACCTGCGCTCCGACATTGCGGGAGGGGTGTCACGCCTGGCAGCGGTTCATGCAGATCCGCTCCAATGCTTATTCGGTCACCTTCGTCGAGGAGGAGGGGCAGGGTGTGCTGGAATGGAAACTTCAGGACAGGCACGGCCCCTGGCGGCAGAACATGTTTGCCCGTATGGCATGGGCAGCCCGAGGGTTCGAGGCAGCGCTCGACACCCGGACCGCCCCTATCGAAATCGAACTTGCCACCTGTGCACCGGTCTCCACCTCGGATTTCCAGAGGCGCTACGGCAACCGGATCAGGTTTGACGGGGTGCGAAACACGCTTTCTGTCGAGGCGCGTTACCTAGATGATAAGCCGGTGCGGAACGACAACAATCTCTATGCCATCATAGAGCGGGCCTCGCTCGGCGAATTGAACCTGCGGGCAAGAAACACTTCTCCGCTTTCAGCCATTGCCGAGGTTATCGCCGAGACCATGAAAGCGGGCTCGTGCACTCTGCCCGCGGTTGCCGCTACGCTCGGCATGTCCGAACGGTCCCTGCAGAGGACGATGGAAAACGAGGGGGTTTCCTTCCGGGAACTGACCGCTCATGTCCGACGCGCCGCCGCACGGCGCTACCTCAGGGAAACATCCCTTCCGATCAAGGAAGTCAGCTACCTGCTCGGCTATTCGGAAGTCAGTACTTTCTCGCGCGCGGTTCGCCAGTGGTTCGGCTGCCCGCCCAGGGCGCTTCGTCAGAACCCGGACACGTCCGCCGATGAAGGTCGTCCGGACTTTCTTCCCGATTTGATGCCAGTGGTTGGCGACGACAGCTAAGCGCATATGCTGCATGAAGAAAGCACTTCAGTCGCCTTTATCGGGCATCGCTCCAACGTCGCCAAGCGTTACCGACCTTGATAGCGGTCATGATCATTCCTGGTGCGCCAGCCTCCAGGCAATCAAGAGCGCCGCGACCCCGGCGCGGATGTCGCCCATCCTGCGGCTTTACGGGCAGGATGGGCAACTGGATTGTGTGGATTTCGCGGGTCAGGCCGCGAGTTCGGCGATTTCGCCGCGAGCACGGGAGATTGCCGCGTCCTTGGCTTCTTCGCCCATGGCGAGACCTTCGGCGCGAATAATGGTGACGTCGGTCAGGCCGATAAAGCCGAGGACGCCCTTCAGGTAGCTTTCCTGATGTTCAAGGCCGGCCATGGAGGCGTCCAGATAGGCGCCGCCGCGGGTGGAGGCGATGATGACCTTCTTTCCCTCAGGCAGCAGGCTCACCGGGGTGCCCGCATCGCTGTATTTGAAGGTGCGGCCGGCAACGACGATCCGGTCGATCCAGGCTTTGAGCTGTGTCGGGACCGTGAAGTTGTACATGGGGGCGCCGATGACGATGGTGTCGGCGTCGATCAGGTCCTGGATGTCGCGTTCGGCCTTTTCCAGGTCTTTCGCCAGATCCGGAGCTTCGGCCTGGGCGCCGAAGCGGACGGCCAGATGACCACCCGACAAATGCATCGCGCTTTCGGCGGTCAGGTCGCGGTAGACAACATCCGCATCGGAATGCAGGGCGGTGAGTCGGGCGACGATTTCGGCGGTCAGCGTGCGGCTGACGGAGTTTTCGCCGAGAATGCTGGAATCGATATGAAGCAGTTTCATGGGGGCAGGTCTCCAGTGATCTTGGGATGTTTGAGGGAGAAAGGGCAACCTCTCTGGTTGCCTCATGTGACACCGTTGAATCCATCGGAAAAGACGTTATATTCTGATATAATCTATCGGATAATCAGATAGGACTAGCCGGGCATGCTTGATGCGGTCTCCCTGGATCAGTTGAGGGTCTTTATCGTCTCCGTCGAGGAGGGCAGTTTTTCAGCCGCGGCGCGAAAGCTGAACCGAGCCCAGTCGGCGGTCAGCGACCTCATTGCCAAGCTTGAAGAGGTCATGGGCGTTTCCCTGTTCGACCGTACAGGCCGTTATCCCAGACTGACGCCCGCCGGTCAGGCCCTGCTGGGCGACGCGAAAACCATCGTGGCCGGCGTCGACGGCATGAAGGCGCGTGCGCGGGAAATGTCGGCCGGTCTGGAGCCGGAACTTTCCGTCGTCATCGATGCGTTTTTTCCCCTGGAAGCGGTCGCCGAGGCGGCGAAGGACTTTCGCGAGGCGTTTCCGGGCGTTCCCTTACGCCTCTACATGGAAACTTTATGCGGAGCCTTTCAAACCCTTCTCAAAGGCCGTGCGTCCATAGGAGCGGTACCGGTTTCGCCGATGATCGGGTCGGACCTGAAGGTGGAGCGTATCATGGGCGTCAATCGTGTCATCGTGGCAGCGCAAGACCATCCGCTGGCGCAGCTTGTAGGGCCTATCCCCAATCGGGAACTGGAGCGGCACACGCAATTGGTACTGACCGATCGCTCGGAAGGGTCGGCCGGGCGGGATTTCGGGGTCTTTTCGCCTTTGACGTGGCGTCTTGCGGATCTTCACGCCAAGCGTGTCTTTCTCTTGAACGGACTCGGTTGGGGCGGAATGCCGTCTCATGTCGTGGCGGAGGACATCGCCGCGGGCCGCCTGGTGACGCTCGACATCGAGGACCCTCCGGCCGAGGGTATGGTCTTTGAAATGGCCGCCGTCTATCCGCTTGCGACGCCGCCAGGACCGGCCGGGCGGTGGTTCATCGAACGCCTGCGCGCGGTCTGCGATCACGACTGTGCTTTCAAGGCGAAAAAGCCTGACTTGTCGGCGATCTCCGCTTGACGACCGTTCCGACTTTGCCGGCTGAATGAGAACAAGGCCGATGGCCGCCGGAGACCGCCTTCACAAAATTCGGCCGTGACTCCGGCTGTAGGCGTTTCGATCGGGTGAAAGCCAGCCGGCAAGCGTGCCTTCCGCCGGGCGATAGACCTCCATTCCCATGGGATAACAGGCGGCGGTGTCGCTGGAATGTTCTGAGCTGCAGTCGCCGCCGGGGCAGGCGCTCATGATGGCGAGAAGATCGATTTCGGCGAAAAATTCCAGATAATCGCCGGGACGGACCGGGCTCGCCTTCATGAAATACTGCCCCGTGTCACGGGTGAAGCCGGTGCACATGAAGACGTTGAGCACATCGTGGACATGGGTTTCCGCCTCGGCGAGCGGCAGGTGGCGGGCGTCGGCGAGCGCCCGGGTCAGGTTGGAATGGCAGCAGTGGTGATAGTCGGTGCCGGTGAGGAGCCGGCCCGTGTAAGGGTCGCAGCGGGTGCCGATCACGTCATGGACCGAGCCGCCATATTGATCGATGCCGTACCAGTCGAGCGTGTCGGCCACGACGGTTGCCATGGGGCGCAAATAGGGAAAGCAGGACCAGAGCCGGTCGCCGGTCGAGACGTGGGTGCCGTGGAGGGCTCGGGTCTTGCCCGAGTAGAAGCGTTCGGACAGATCGGCGCTGTTGAACAGGTTCAGATCGCCTACCTGGGGGCCTTCCACGCTGACGATGCGCAGGAAGTGTCCGGCGGGCACCTCGATGGAGGCCGCCTCGCGCGGCGGAACGATGATCTCTGCGGTTTTTACGGCCGTTTCGCGGGCGGCTGCGTATAAACCCATGTCCGGTTTCGGCAGGGTTTCCGGCGGATAGGCGATTACCGGCGGAACGGCCCGGCGGGCGGCGGCATCTTGAGGTTCGGACATGGGGCTCCCGCAGAGTCTTTAGGACAGCGTTTATCCCGTTTTGGACTGGCGGGCGCGGGGAAGCAAGGGGGAGAGGCGGACAGAGTAACTCTGCCCGCCCTGAGCGCTCTTGCGGGCCAGTGGATACTTGGCCCGATGCCTCTAGAATGACCTACTCCCGGTCGGCCTGGGTCTTCCAGTGGCGGTAGGCGGATGTGTGGTCGGCGGGGCCATCGGCGGCTTGCAAGGCCGCGTCCCACCAGCGATCGGTCTGGGCGACCAGGGGCAGGTCGGCACCGAGGTCGCGGGACAGCTGAGCGGCGATGCCCACGTCCTTGGCGAGCAGGGCGAGCGCGAAGCCTGAGGCGAATCGTTCGGTGAGAACTTCGCCGGGGATCGTCATCTCGGTCGAGAAATTGCGCCCGGTGGAGACGTTCATGATTTCGACCGCCGTCTTCGGATCAAGGCCGAAGCGTTCGCCCAGGATCAGCGCCTCGCTGGCGGCGGCAAATCCGGCGGCGGCGGAAAAATTGTTCAGCGCCTTCATCGCGTGGCCGGTTCCGAGGGGGCCGGTGGGGAAGATTTTCTCGCCCATGGCCTGAAGGACAGGGCGCGCGCGCTCCAACTGGTCGGCATCGTCGGTGCCGGCCATGATGGTCAGCGTGCCGGTCTTTGCCCGCGGGACGGCGCCGGACACAGGCGCGTCGATCAGGCGAATGCCGCGTTCGGCCAGAGTGCGGCCGAGTTCCACCGTGGTCGTCGGTGAGGATGAACTCATGTCCACGATCAGGCTGCCGGGGGCGAGACCCTGCGCCAGGCCCTGTTCCAGAACAACCTCGCGGACGATCGCACCTGTCGGCAGCATGGTGACCACGATGTCGGACGCCTTACCCAGTTCCTCCGGGTTGGCGGCGGCTTTTGCGCCGATCTCTTGAGCGATGCGGGCGGTGCGCTCCGCATCGACGTCATAGATGGTGAGGTCGTAACCCGCCTGCACAATGTTGCGGGTCATGGGGTCGCCCATGTTTCCCAGGCCGATAAAGCCGATACGGTCCGCCATCACTTCGCCTCCAGCTCGGTCAGGACCTCGTCGCTGGCGCGCATGGCGTCGACCATCATCGGGATGCCGCAGTAGAGATAGGAGTGCAGGAAGAGTTCGCGCAGTTCCTCGCGGGTCGCGCCGTTGGCAATTGCGCCCCGGGTGTGGATCTTGATCTCGTGGGTACGGCCCATGGCAGTCAGCATCGCAAGGGTGACAAGGCTGCGGGTCTTCTTGTCGAGGACCGGGCGCTGCCAGCCTTCGCCGAAACAGATGCGGGTGACGATGTCCTGCAGCGGTGCCATGTAGTCGGATGCATTGTCGATCTGATCATCGGCGCCTTGCGGTCCGAACATCTTGCGGCGCAGGTCAAGGCCCATATCGTAGTTGGATTTCTGGTCTGTCATGTCTTTCCTCCCTTGAACCGTCGGCTCCGGGCCCGCGGTCCTGTTCATGATCCGCCCAAGGCCTCTTCAAGCCGGGCGATCACTTCTTCAGGATGCGCCTACACCGTCTCTCCAACAACGGCAGGACACCGATATATGGAATCGAAGTTTTCGATGGATTGTGCATAATTCATTCAATTCCATGGAGGGTTGTCATGTCCCGTGAGCAGCATCTGAAAACCGATTTTCACGCCCTGAGGGTTCTTGCGGCTGTGTATGAGCACGGTTCTATCAGCGACGCGGCCGATTATCTGGACATGAGCCAGTCCACGGTCAGCTACACGATCGAGCGGTTGCGCGGGGTCTTTGGCGATCCGTTGTTCGTCAAACAGGGGCGCAGGATCCGGCCGACGCGCCGCTGCGACGACGTGGCCGGCGGCGCGCGGGAACTTTTGCAGCTCTATGAGAGGATGGTCGTTCCGACCGAATTCGATCCGGCGCTCTCGACCGAGACCTTTGTGCTGTCCTGTAATTACTATGAGCGCGGGATTCTGCTGGCACCTCTGGTGCAGCGGCTGCGCCAGTTTGCGCCAAATGTGCGGCTGACGGCGATATCCGCCGATGGCGACGGCTTGAGACAGCTTGAACAGGACCTGTGCGACGTGGTGATCTCGCCCATCGGCGACTACGGCTCCGGATCCTATTGCGAACAGCTTCTGGCGGAGCGGTATGCCTGTTTCGTGTCGCACGACAGCCCGTGGTGCGACAGGCGCATGGATCTCGACAGCTACGTGAACGCCCGGCACATCCATGTGCGCCCGTCGATCAACTGGCGGCCCTATTTCCACACGGCGTTGGACCGGCTGGGTGTCTCGATCTCGCCGCAGGTCGAAGTCTGTTCCTTCGGGGGCATCGACAAGATAATCGAGGGGACCGACCTGGTCCTGACCGCGACGGAAGGTTTCAGCCGTATCTATTCGACGCGTATCGTTTGTATACGCGCGCCCTTTGACTGCAGCTTTTCAATCCACATGGGATGGACCGGGCGAACCCACCGGTCTCCGGCCCATATCTGGTTCCGCAGCCTGCTGCGCGAAATCGCGCGTGGTCTGCCGAAACCGCGGCACGGCTCTTTTGATACCCCTCCGGTTTCCAGGGGGGGGGCTATACCACGTTTGACGTGACCGGCACGGTGTGACTGATGAGACCCTGTCCCGGCTGCCACAAATGCATCATGTACTGCGGCGGCTCGTCGTTGAACCGGTAAGGCTCGCCCTCGCGCAGGTCGAATGCAATCTGATGGGACGCGGAGGGGCTTACCCGAACGGGAACACCCGCGAATGTTCCCTCGATCCCTCGATGCATGTGCCCGCAAAGGATCGCCTGAACACCGCCGTGACCGGCCACAAGCCGCTCGAAATCAGTGCCTCCACCGAGTAGCCCGATACCGTCCATGAAATGATGCCCGGTGCGGATGGGCGGGTGATGCATGAAGATGAGGACGGGCTTTCCCTTAAGTTCGTCGAGCCGCGCTTCGAGCCAGGCAATCCGCGCCGGGCAGAGTTCTCCGTGAGGTGCGCCCTCCACAAGCGTGTCGAGACCGATAATCGCGAGTGGAAAGCGTGTGTCCGAAACGCACATGTGCCCGTCGTCGGTACGTCCGAGCATGTCCGGCAGTTCTTCCCACATGGGCGCGCGAAGGTCGTGATTTCCCGGCACTGCCAGTACGGGAATGTCCAAACTGCGCAGGCCTCCTGCGATATTCGCGTATTCCTCTCTCGTTGCGTCTTCGCCGAGATCCCCGGAAAACAGGATCAGGTCCGGGGCAACCGGCTGGCTGGTGAGGCTTTCAATCAGATGCTCGAAGGCCTTCGACGTCTCGAAGCGTCCTGCCAGACATTGTCCGGGGACGAGATAATGGCTGTCACTGATCTGTGCGATCAACATGGGTCAGGTCTCCCTACTTGGTTCGGCGCAGTTGGAGGTCAAGCGTCACAAAACTTTCTTGTTTTTGTGTATTTTAGAATATGAATTCATCAATTCAGTCAATTCCACTATCAGGAAATCAAGACGTCTGAATGACACAAGATTGAAAAAAATAGCGGAATTTGGTTATAAAATGTAGATCTACACTCAAGCCGGCGCTTTAATCGTGTTATTCGAAATAGACTGAATTCGATTGAATTCCACATGAAACTGGAGAAATCGACATGAAAACCACAAAATTCAACATTTCGCGCCGGACCCTGTTGGGGGCTGGCCTCGCCGTACCGTTCGTCAGCGTGCTGCCGGGCGTCATCAGTGCCGCTCGCGCCGCGGGTCCGGTCAAGCTGGAGTTCATGTATCCGGTCGGTGTATCCGGTGACATCAACAAGATCATTTCCGGCATGATCGCCGACTTCAACGCCCAGCACGAGGGCATCGAGGTCGAGGCCATCTACGCCGGCAGCTACGACAACACCGAACAGAAGGTCATCACCTCCATCGGCGTCGGCACTCCGCCGGCCCTGTGGCTGCCGATCAACTCCGCCTTGCAGACGTTCCTCGGTATGGATGCCCTGGAAGACGTGACCGAGTTGGCCAAGTCCGACGATATATATGACGATTTCCTGCCGGGCTTTCTAAGCACCTGTATTTCGGACGACCGTCTCTACGGTTTGCCCTACCAGCCGTCGACGCCGGTTCTCTACTACAACAAGGACGCCTTCGCTCAGGCCGGCGTTACAACGGCCCCGGAAACCTGGGACGATCTGCTTGAGGTCGCCACGGCCTTGACCGTTCGCGAGAACGACGAGCTGAAGCGCTGGGGTCTTACCATCGGTGGCGGCTGGCACGACTGGATGTTCGAGGGCTATTGCCGTCAGAACGGCCTGGTGCCGTGGGAAAAGGATCAGGTTCTGTTCGATCGCCCCGAAGCCGTCGAGGCCCTGCAGTTCTGGTTCAAGATGGCCCAGGAAGGCGTCATGCCACGGGCTTCTACCTGGCAGGGATCAGCCAACGATTTCATGGCTGGCACCACGGCAATGCTGTACCACTCCACGGGCTCCCTGACCAACCTGCGCACTTCTTCTCCGTTCGAAGTCGGCGTTGCGTTCATGCCGAAGAAAAAGACCTACGGCGCGGCCCAGGGCGGTGGACCTCTGATGATTGCCAAGAAGCAGTCGGATGCCAAGAAGGAAGCCGCCTGGACTTTCGCCCGCTGGATGACCAACACGGAAAACCAGGCCAAGTGGAGCCGGGCGACCGGTTACCTTGCCGTTCGCAAGTCCTCCTGGGAATCTCCGGAGATGCAGAGCTACATCGAAGACGTTCCGCAGGCCAAGATCGCGCTCGACCAGTCCGACTTCTCCGGCGCGTTCCTCCAGGTTCCGGCCTATCACCGCGTGCGCGAGTTCCTCAAGAGCGCGCTCGACCGCACCCTGGCGGGCGAAGTCGAGGCCGGCGCCGCCCTTGCCGAGGCGAATGCCAACGCCAACCGCGAAATCAAGCGCGTCATGCGCCGCCAGAAAGGCTGACAATGAGCGACGCGGGTCCAATCGGGCCCGCGTCTCTTTTTACGTTCAAGACACGCCGCCACCTGAAGGTTGACCGATCATGTCCCAGCGCTTTGCCAAAGCGCGCAGAAACGAAGCGCTTCTCGCCTATGCGTTTCTCTTCCCCTCGCTCGTTTTCCTGTCCGTCTTCACCTATTGGCCAATCGTCCGGTCGGTTTGGTTCAGCCTGCACGACGTCGTCCTCGGCGACCCGGACATCTTCTGGCTGGGGGCTGAAAATTACCTTCGGATACTGGACGACGCCCTGTTCTGGAAGGTGCTCGGCAACACGGCCTTTTACACGCTGACGACCATTCCCTTGTCGATCACGGTGGCATTGCTCCTCGCCGTCGCGGTCGACAGCAAGCTGCGCGGTATGGCGATCTACCGCTCCGCCTTCTTTTATCCGGTGATGATCCCCTCGGTCGCTGCCGGCATGGTGTGGGTGTTTCTTTATGCGCCGGGGTACGGCCCGATCAACGAGGCGCTGACGTTCTTCGGCCTGCCGCGGCTCGATTGGCTCTACAGCAGTAGCCTGGCCCTGCCGGCCATCGTCATCATGAGCGCCTGGAAATATTCCGGCTATTTCATGCTGATCCTGCTCGCGGCGCTCAAACTGGTGCCCTCCGACCTTTACGAGGCTGCGCGATTGGACGGGGTCAGCGCGCCACAGCGCCTGCTGCACATTACCATTCCGCTGATTTCTCCGACGCTTTATTTCGTCATCGTGATCGGGATCCTGCACAGCTACCAGATCTTCGATTACGTCTATGTCATGACCCAGGGCGGTCCGGCGGACGCGACCAACGTGCTGACCTATTACATCTATCAGAACGGCTTCCAGTATCAGGACATCGGCTACGCTTCGACCATCGCCAACACGCTGCTCGTCTTCATGCTCGGCCTGATCGGCCTTGTCGCTCTGACGCTCGGACGCCGTGTCCACTACCTGGGAGAACGGTGATGGCCGAACCTATCGTCCCCTCAGCGGAAACGGTATCCGCGCCTTCTCGGAAGCGGCGGCGTTCTTTAAGCAGTCGGAACTGGCTGCATCTGGTCCTTGCTCCAGTCGCGCTCCTGTGGGTCAGCCCGCTGATCTGGATTGTGTTGACGTCTTTGAAGACCAAGGTGGAAGTCTTCGATCCCGATGCCGGGTTCCTGCCGGCCACACTGAATTTCGCCAACTATCCGGCGACGCTCGCGGTGGCGCCTTTCGGTACCTATCTGATCAACTCGATCCTGGTGACCGGTTCGATCCTGATCGGGCAGTTGATCACGATCACCTTCGCGGCCTATGCCTTCGCGCGGCTGGAATTTCCCTTCAAGAAAGCGCTCTTCACCCTGTTCCTGCTGCAGGTCATGTTCCCGATTTACGCGATTTTCCTGACCAACTTCGTGACCCTGCACGAGCTCGGGCTGATCAACACCCTGTCGGCGATGATCGTGCCCTTCATTGCTTCCGGCTACGGCACCTTCATGTTGCGCCAGTCGTTCCGTCAGGTGCCTTCGGAACTGTCGGATGCGGCCCGGCTGGACGGCTGCGGTCACATCGGCATCCTGTGGCACGTCTATCTCCCGTTGGTGCAGCCGACGCTGGTCGCCTTTGCCATCATCTCCATCGTGACCCATTGGAACGACTACATGTGGCCTTTGCTGGTGACGAATTCCGATGAGGTCCGCACCTTGCCTATCGGTCTCGGCCTTTTGGCGAAATCGGACAGCGGTGCGGACTGGACCCGGCTCATGGCGGGAACCACCATCGTCGTCTCGCCCTTGTTGCTGGTGTTCGTGATTTTCCAGCGCCGCTTCATCGACAGTTTCATGCATACGGGCGTCAAGTGACGCCAAACCCGGGATCCCAGTTATGGCAACCGTCCGTTTGAAAGACATCAGCAAATTCTATGGCAAGAGCCAGACCGTCTCCGATATCGATCTGACGGTGGAAGACAAGGAATTCATGGTCCTTGTCGGCCCGTCCGGGTGCGGCAAGTCAACCACGCTTCGAATGATCGCGGGCCTCGAGGACATCACCTCCGGCCAACTTCTGATCGACGGCGTCGACGTGACCGATGCGCCGCCTCAGAAGCGCGACGTCGCAATGGTGTTCCAATCCTATGCGCTCTATCCGCATATGACGGCCTATCGCAACATGGCATTCGGGCTCCTGAAAACCAGCAAACTCTCCAGGGCGGAGATCGACGCTCGCGTCCGCGAGGCCGCCGAAATCCTGAACATCACCGAGTTGCTCGACCGGCGGCCGAAGGAACTGTCGGGAGGCGAACGTCAGCGTGTCGCCATCGGTCGCGCCCTGGTGCGCCAGCCGAAGGTTTTCCTCTTCGACGAGCCCTTGTCCAACCTGGACGCGAAGCTCCGCAATCATATGCGCACCGAGCTGAAGCGCCTGCACCGGGAATTGGGTCTGACGGTGATTTATGTCACCCATGACCAGATCGAGGCGATGACCCTGGGAACGCGGGTGGCCATAATGTCCAAGGGCCACCTGCAGCAAGTCGGCGCGCCGATGGATATCTATCTGCGGCCGGCCAACACCTTTGTCGGAGGCTTTATCGGTTCCCCGGAAATGGCCATGCTCGCCTGCAGGACGGCGACGGGCGGTGCCGTCGGCCACGATGCGTTCCACGATGCGCTTTCGCTCGGCGCGGCCAATCTGCCCGAGGAGGTTCTGTTCGGCATTCGCCCCGAGGAGGTGACCTTCTGCGAACGAGGCGGCATGGCGCGCGGCACGGTCGAACAGGCCGAACTGATCGGCGCCGAGGCATTGGTGGCGGTGAGGTTGGGCGGCGACCGGATGGTGGTGCGCTGCCAGGTATCGGACGCGCCCGCTCCGGGCACTGACGTCAGCCTGAATTTCGATTTGTCCCGTGCCCGTCTCTTCCATGCGGGCACGGGACAGGCTATCGATCTGGCGAAGTCATAGCTCGGGGAGGAGGCAATGGCTCTGAGTTTGCGCCAGCAGCAAATACTCGCGCATCTGGAAGTTCACGGAAAAGCGGCGATCTCCGAACTCGCGGATCATCTCGGCGTTTCCGACGAAACCGTCCGACGGGATCTGAAGGGCCTGTCCGCGGATGGGGTCGTCGAAAAGTTCCATGGGGGCGTCCGTCTCTCGACACCGCGCACCGAGCCGCCTTTCGAACGGCGGCTCCGGGACGCGGTGGAGGCCAAGACCGCGATCGCCCGGCGCGCGGCTGCCTATATCCGGGAGGGCGCTACCGTTATGCTGGACAACAGTTCGACGGCCTGTTTCCTCGCCCGCGAACTGACCCATCGCGAACCCATGACAATCCTGACGATCTCGCTTGAAATCGCGCAGATTTTCGCCGTCGCGGGGAGCCGGCACAGGGTCATTCTGCCCGGTGGCGAGATGCGCGCGGCGGACCGCACACTGTGCGGAACCGGAGCCATCGAATTCCTCAAGCAGTTCACACCGAGCTATTTCGTGATGTCCGTGGTTGCGGGGTCTCCGAAGGGATGTCTCGACTTCGATATGTTCGAGGCGGAATTCAAACGAGCAATGATTCCACGCGCCGACGAGACGATCATGCTGATCGATTCCAGCAAGTTCGGCAAATCCGGCCTGGTTCATGTTTGCGATTGGTCCGAAATAGATGTCCTGGTGACGGATCATGCGCCTCGGGATATCCAGGAACACGTCGAGCACGGTCATTTGCTCCTTGCTCAGCCGGTAGCCATTGAGGTTTTGACTTGCAAGTGATGGACGATTTCGAGGCGATCGCGCTGAACGCCCTGGAGGCAGCGCGACCGTTGGCCCGGTCCTATTTTCGGACGCCGCTGAAAGTCGAACGCAAGGCCGACTGCAGTCCCGTGACGTTGGCGGACCGTGCCGTCGAGCGGGCCATGACGGCGGTACTGGAGAAAGCCTGCCCGAACCATGGGGTCCTGGGTGAGGAATACGGGACGTCCGGAGCGGACGGGCGCCATGTCTGGGTGATCGATCCCATCGACGGCACCAAGAGCTTCATCTCCGGGGTGCCGCTTTTCGGGACGCTGATCTCGTTGCTCGAAGACGGGGCGCCGATCCTCGGCGGGATCGATATGCCTATGCTTGGCGAGACCTGGATCGGCCGTGTGGACCGTGACACACGGATGAATGGCGAGACCTGCCGGAGCGCACGGCAGACACGGTTGGAGGACGCGGTGCTTTTCGCAACATCGCCCGATCAGTTCACGGCGGAGGAATACCGTCTTTTCGACGGTTTGAGCCAGGTTTGCGCCGGCCGCCGCTTCGGCGGCGACTGCTATAGCTACGGTCTTATGGCTTCAGGACATATCGATCTGATCCTGGAGGCCGGGCTGCAACCCTATGATTATCTGCCCCTGGTCCCGATCGTGACGGGGGCAGGCGGGGTGATCACCGATTGGAATGGCGCGCCATTGACCTTGCGTTCGCAGGGCCGGGTTCTGGCTGCGGCTACACCGGATCTGCATCGGGAAGCCGTGGAACGGCTCAGGAATTGCGCTGCCTGAGCGCACGAGATCGCGTGGGCGCTCTCGCTTGAGTTTTGCGTGTACGGGATAATCCAGGGGCGAAAGCGGATGAAAATCCGCCGAAGCGCCTGGAACGGTTCTGTTGGACCTGCTCCAGATTCGCTTCCGCCTTTCAAATCCTGAAAATCTGCACAAACGCTCGCAAGCCCCTGCAAATAGGTCCGGCACAACGGCGTCATGACCCGTTTGTGCCTTTCTTCTCTCGCGGCCGGCAAGCCGACCGCCTTTTCACCCGCCGCCGTGGGGCTCTTCCTGGCGTCGGGGGTGCTGGCCTATGAGCCGCTCCATTGGCTTGTGGGGACGTGGCTCGATCCGTCTTATCCGACGTCCGGTGCCGTCTATCTGATTGCCCTGTTCGGATTGCTCCTGTGGTCGCTGACCAGCCCGGTGGTGAGGTCAGAGGCAGGGGAGCGGCACCGGCGGGGGGCGGTCGGGTTGCTGGCGGTTTCCGCCTTGATACGGCTGGCCGGACAAGTGCTGGCGGTCAATGTGGTCGGCGGCCTGGCGCTGGGGCTCGATGTATTCGCCCTGGCGGTGCTGCTGCGCACGGGGGCAAGAGCCCGGCCGGTGTCGGCCCTTTGGCTGGCGGTGCTGTTCCTGTTCACCCTGCCGGTGGAGCGCATTTTACAGCGGATCGCCGGCTATCCGCTTCAGTCGTTGTCCGCGGATCTTTCCTGCGGGTTGCTCGGCATATTCTTCGACGACCTGTCCTGTTCTGGCGTGCGGCTGCAGCTTGCCGGACAGGACGTACTGGTGGACCTTCCGTGTTCGGGCACCGCCGGGCTGATGCTGTCGCTTGCCTTCGTCACGATCCTGCATGCGCTTTACCGGCCCCGGCTGATGACTGCCATGCTGTGGACTGCGGCTGCCCTTGCCTCCGCGATTACAGGTAATGCCCTGCGCATTTCCCTGCTGGCCGTGGGGCTCGGCTATCCGGACAGCATGTTCGGCCTGAATGTCATGGCGGAACCGGTGCACAGCCTGATCGGCTACCTGACCCTTGGCCTGTCGTTGGCACCGGTGTTCCTGTTCTACCGCCCAAATGCCGTGCCAGCTTCCAAGATGACGGGTGGGGCACCCGCGGGGGCTGTCCAAAGTGCAGACTTCACCTTCCCAGTTTCCGGTTGGATGCGGGGGGCTGCAGCGCTGGGCTTCCTGGGGCTGGCGTTGGTTATCGTCAACCTGCCGCGTCAGGCGTTTGATGTCTCTTCCCCTGTGACCTCTCGTACGCTTCCCGCCGTGATCGGTGGCGAAGCCGGGGTTGTGGAACCGCTGTTGCCGGTGGAGCAAACCTATCTGACCCAATTTGGCGGACACGCCGAAAAGCGCCGCTATGGTCCGCTGGCACTGACCCTGGTGCAGACCAGCTCGCCGCTGCGTCACCTGCATGCGCCGGACGATTGCCTGCGCGGGCTTGGCTACCGGATGGAGTTCCTGGGCACCCGGATGGCGCCGGTGCCGACCGCCCTTTACCGGGCGAGCTCCGCCGAAGGGCGCCAGTGGCGCGTCGCCGTCTCCTTCGTCTCCGACCGGGGGCACATCACCAACAACATCGCCGAGGCGATCTGGCTGTGGCTGCAGGAACCGAAAACGGCCTGGACCAGCATTCAGCGCATAACCCCGTGGCAAATGCCCGAAGACGAGCGGAAAGGCCTGGAAGCCTCCGTCGCCACCGCGCTCGACTTGCCGCGAGAGGTGTTGGTCGAGAAACGCTCTGCGAAGGCGGGGAGTGCAAGGGGCGTAGTCCCGCCCCTACCGTCATTCCAGACAAGTGAGGCGCAGCCGAGCGCTGATCTGGAATCCAGACATCAGCCGCGCCGAAGGTGCGTCGTTCTCTCCAATGAAAGCGGTGCTCGCTCACGCTCGCGCTGTCATCTGGATTCCAGATCTCGCGATGGCGCTTCGCGCCACACGGTCTGGAATGACGGGAGAAAGCAGCAGCGTTTCAGCTCCAAATCTCCCGACCTTCCCAAACCTGATTTTCCAAAGCCTTGAAAGGAAACAGCATGACCTTTGTAGAAAGACGATTTGCCGAAAGGCCTTATCGCAGATGGCCGGTTTCGCGGATGCGGATCGGCAGAGGGGCCGGGATCGCGGTGCTTGCCCTTGGTTTGTCTCTGGCGGGTGTGGCATTGGCCCGGGCAGCCACGGAGGACGATCTGGGCGGTACGGTGGTGGCCGAAGCCGGCGGGAAGGAAATCAACCTGCCGCTTTTAAAGTCCGACTACGATGTCTCCGTCGAGGGCGATCTGGTTCACGTGTCGCTGACCCAGAGCTTTATCAACCCGACCGGATTCGCACTCAACGCCACCTATCTGTTTCCGCTGAACCAGAAGGCGGCCGTGCACGGCATGCGCATGGAGCTGGATGGCGAGACCATCGTGGCGCAGATCCGTCGCAAGGAAGAGGCGGAAGCCAGGTTCCAACAGGCCAAGGCGGAGGGCAAGGCGGCATCCCTCCTGACTCAGCACCGGCCGAACATGTTCACACAGGACATCGCCAACCTGATGCCCGGCAAGACGGTGCAGATCACCATCGACTATGTGCAGGCGGTGCCGAAGATCGACGGCGCCTATGAGCTGGTCATCCCCATGGTGGTTGGCCCGCGCTATGAACGGGCACCTGAGGCGGTGGCCGCTGACGAGGCGCGTAAAGATCAGGACCGGTTGGCGGCCGGTGACGATCGCGAGGCCCCGCGTGACGTGAAGGTGGTCTCCGGCTGGCAGATCGACAAGCTACCCGCCTATCCGGGAGTCATCGGCCATGATGCGCCGGAGGAGATCGACCCGAACCGGGTGGGCCTCAAGCTCTCCCTGAAGGCGCCGATGCCGATCGGGGCGGTGTGGAGCGACAGCCACGCGCTGGAAATTGTCGGCGGCGAGAAAGAAAAGACCGCCCGGTTCAAGACCGGACGTGCGATCGACAACCGGGATTTCGTGCTGCGTTACGAACTGGCTACTGAGAGCGACGTGGCGGCGGGGATCAGCAGTCATTACGACGCGAAGACGGGTGGCACCTTTTCGCTGCTGATCGAACCGCCGAAGGTGCCGGAGCCGGAGACGGTTGCCCGGCGGGAACTGGTGTTCGTACTCGATACATCCGGCTCTATGGGCGGCGAACCGATGAGGGCGAGCCAAGCCTTCATGGAAGCGGCCATCAAGGCGCTGCGCCCGGACGACTATTTCCGCATCCTGCGTTTTTCCAACAGTACGTCCCGGTTCGCGGCGCGGCCGTTGCAGGCAACTGAGGGAAATCGGCGCAAGGCGCTCAACTTCGTGGCAGGGCTCTCGGCCGGTGGCGGCACGGAGATGAATGCCGCTATCAACGCGGCCTTCGATGAACCCCAGCCAGCAGACACGACCCGTATCGTCGTGTTCCTGACTGACGGCTATATCGGCGACGACCGCAACGTGATCGCTACTGTCGCAAGCCGGATCGGCCAGGCGCGGCTCTATGCCTTCGGCATCGGGACTAGCGTGAATTGCTTCCTGCTGGATGGCATGGCAAAGGAGGGGCGGGGCTATGCGCGCTATGTGGGATTGGGAGAAACCTCCTACGAGGCGGCGCAATCCTTTGCCGCTTCCCTCAAGACGCCGGTGCTGACCGACATTTCCATCGACTGGAACGGACTGGAGGTAAAGGACCAGACGCCTGCGAAGATTCCGGATCTGTTCAAGGGAGGAGCCGTGCGCGTGCTTGGCAAATACGTGCCGAGGGGTGGCGGTTCCCATCAGATCTTCCTCAACGCGCTGGTCAATGGCCACAAGGCGCGGATGCCCCTTAGCCTGGATCTGACGGAGGACGAGGGCGGAGAGAACGGTGGGACATCCGCCTTGCCGGTCATCTGGGCGCGGGAGCGGATCTTCGACCTGAACCGGGCTTATACAATCGGAGGTGCCAGGGACGGACGGTTGAAGGACGACATCGTCCAGCTTGGGCTTACCTATTCGCTGCAGTCGCGCTTTACGTCCTACGTGGCGGTTTCGGAAAAGCCGGTGAATCCGCAGCCCCGCAGTGCGGTGCAGGCGTCCGTGCCTCTGCCCAAGGTGGCGGGCGTTTCGACCAATGCCTATCCGTCGCTCAACCTGAGTGGCAGTTCCGCACCGGAACCGGAAGGCATGCTTGGGGCAATGATGGTGCTGCTTGCCGCGGCTGTCCGCTTCCGCCGGAAGCTGCGCGGTGCGGTTCGGAGCCTGCGCCAGCGGCTGACGGGCGCAAGGCGGGAGCCGGACCCGGACACGTCGCTGCCGCGGAGCCTGCGCCGGGACGGCTGGTGGCTGGAAAGCCGGTAAGGCAGGGGGCATTGCCTCAAAATCAGCTCCTCATCCCCGGGGCTCGGCTCCGGGGATCCATGCCGTTCCCGTGCCGCCAAGCAGTACGGGACTGTATCGTGAGGGAGCGGCATGGATGCCTTGGTCAAGCCATGGCATGGCGATGGGGAAAGGGCGCGTGCCATCACCTCGCTGCAATCGCAGGGGACTGGTATAAGCTTTCCATTCGGGCGGATTCTCTAAAGGGGACATATATTGCGGGCCAGAACCATTCTTGTCGTCGATGACGATCCGCATATCCGTGATGTGATCTGTTTTGCGCTGGAGAAGGCGTCCTATCCTTACGAGGTCGCTGTGGACGGGTTGGCGGCGGTACGCAAGGCGGCGGAGTGCGATCCGGCGCTGATCGTGCTCGACATCGGCCTGCCGGAGATGGACGGACTGGAAGTGTGCCGCCACGTCCGCAAGAGTTCCGAAGTGCCGATCCTGTTCCTCTCGGCGCGCGACGAGGAGGTCGACCGGATCGTCGGGCTGGAGATCGGCGCGGACGACTACGTCACCAAGCCGTTCAGCCCGCGGGAACTGATCGCCCGCATCGGTGCGATCCTGAAACGGTACAATAACGGCGGTGGCGCGCCCCAATCCGACGTGTTGAGCCGGGGCAAGCTGGAGATGGAGCGGGAGCATCACCGGGCGATCTTTGACGGGCGACCGGTCAGCCTGACGGCAATCGAGTTCAATATCCTGGCGATGCTTCTTGCCCGACCGCAGATGGTTTTCACGCGGGACCAGATCCTGCAGGGGGCCTACAAAGACAATATTCACGTGTCCGACCGGACCATCGACAGCCATATCCGCAATATCCGCGGCAAGATGAGTGCGGCCGGGTGCACGGATGCGATCGAGACGGTTCACGGGGTCGGTTTCCGGCTCGGGGCGTGCGCCTAGATGTTTCAATCCTTCAGGGACAGGTGGAGGCCGCCACTCAGCGTGATCGTTGCCACGGTGCTCGGCATCATGCTGGTGGTGCCACTGGCGGGCATCGTATTCTTCCGGGTCTACGAGACGGAACTGATCCAGGCGACGGAGGCGGAGCTGATTTCCCAGAGTGCCGCGATTGCGGCGATCTCGGCGGAGCGGCTGACCGAACTGGGGGGAGCGGATCTGAAAACCGGTGTGGAAATGCCGCCGCGCCGGGACCGTTCCTACGAGGACGGGGATCCGGAAAGCCCATGGGCGGCTCTGAGGCCTCAACTGGACCTGGCAAAGGCAACCGTCCTGCCGGCGCGGCCGGATCCACAAACGGCTTCCAGACCGGCCGATCCGGTCTATATGGCGATGGGGCAGTGGCTCGATCCGGTCCTCAGGGAGACGCAGAGGCGGACGCTGGCCGGGTTCAGGGTGCTCGATTTCAACGGTACCGTGATCGCCGGGCGGGATGATATCGGCCTTTCCTTTTCCGAGGTGCCGGAGGTGAAGGCTGCTCTTTCCGGCCGCTACGGCAGTGCGTTGCGCGAGCGCGTCGTCAACAATCCGCAACCGATCTATTCCATCAGCCGGGGGAGTTCGGTGCGAGTGTTCACCGCCCTGCCGATCGAGATCGACGGCCGGGTTGCCGGTGTCGTCTACGCTTCGCGCACGCCGAGCAACATCTTCCGAGAGATGTATCTGAAGCGCGAGGCCGTGCTCGGGGTTCTGGCCTTCGTGCTCGGGTCCACCTTCCTTGTGGGTTTCATCTTCCTGCGCGGGATTGCCGGGCCGATCCGGGCGCTGACGGCCCGGTCGCTCAGGATCGGCAACGGCGACCGGGACGCGATCCGACCGCTTGCCATCCACGGCAACCGGGAAATCCATGCGCTTTCCACCAGCATGCTCGACATGTCGCGCAAGCTGTTCGAGCGTAACGACTACATCAACACCTTCGCCACCCATGTGTCCCACGAATTGAAGTCGCCGCTGACCTCCATTCAGGGGGCGGCGGAACTGCTGCTCGATGGCGGAGATACCCTGTCGGAAGCCGAACGGGCGCGGTTTTTGAAAAACATCCTTCAGGACACCGAACGCGCGTCGCTGCTGCTCACCCGGCTCAGGGCGCTGGCACGGGCCGACAGTGTGGAGATCGGCGGCAGCTGCCGGCTGATGCAGGTGCTGGAGGGTGTTGCGGAACGGTTCAAGGGGGTGGAGATTGCCTGTCCGGCGGACTGCACCCTGCCGCTGTCGGAGGAAAATGCGAAGATCGTTCTGGAAAACCTGATCGACAATTCCGCCAGCCATGGTGCGGAGCGAGTGTCCTTTGAAGCAAATCAAAATGACGGCACTCTTACGCTCCTCGTCTCCGACAATGGTGACGGTGTCTCGGAGGGCAACCGGAACCAGATCTTCGATCTGTTTTTCACCACCAGGCGTGAAGAAGGCGGAACGGGTATGGGCCTTGGTATCGTTCGCGCGCTGCTGAAAGCGCACGGCGGGACGATCGAGCTGGTGCCCGCGGGCGAGGGGGCTTGCTTCCGGATTCAATTGCCGGAGTAAGCGGCCCCTACCGCAACAGGTCTTCTTCAAACGGGAACCGCGACAGCAATTCAACGCCGGTTTCGGTGATTAAAACCTGCTGTTCTAGCTTCACGCCCTCCTTGCCGCCTTCCGCGCCGATATAGCTTTCGACACAGAGCGTCATGCCCGGCAGGATTTCGCCGTCATAGCCTGCGTCCGGAAAGTCGCCGCGGTGGTAAAGGTAAGGATATTCTCCGGTCATGCCGCAGCCATGAGCGCTGAGATAATACCGGTTGGCATGAAAGATCTCCGGAATGTCCCAGGCGGCTTCGGCGTAGTCGCGGAAACTCATGCCCGGACGCAGGATCGCCATGTTGTGATGCAGCTGTTCGTAAGCGGTCTTGTAGAGCGTCCGCTGCTTGTCCGTCGGCCTTCCGGGGCCGGAATGGAAGGTGCGGGAGAAGTCTGCGTAGTACCCGTGGCAACCGACAACATCGGTATCGAGGGCGATCAGTTCGTCCGGCCCGATGACCGTATCGCCGGCTTCCTGGAACCAGGGGTTGGTTCTGGCGCCCGCGTTCAGGAGCCGGGTCTCCACGTAGTCGCCGTTCTGGGCGATGATCGACTGATGCATGATCGACCAGAGTTCGACCTCGGTCAGGCCGGGGCGGATCGCGTCGCGCAGCTTGCCGACACCGATCTCGGTAGCGCGCAGTGAGGCGATGACGCATTTCATTTCCTCATCCGACTTGATGGCGCGGGCCATTTCCACCGGTTCCTGTGCATCCACGATCTGAAACCCATGTGCGGCGAGAGCGATCGCGGCGCCGGCGTTCAACCGCTCAAGCCCGACCGTGGCCTCCGGACTGGCAAGCTCGATGATGAGGTCCGCCATCCCGGCGGCCCAATCCCGTTCCCGCTCGGCGATATGTGGCCCGGCTGCAACGAAACTGGCGGTTCTGGCGGGGCGCACCTCATCCACGGTTTCGAACCCGTCGGCGAGGTGCAGGCAGCCCGTGAATTCGAACAGGATCGACCGGTCGGCCGTCAGCAGCAGGTAACGTGAAGCGGCGTTGCGCATGGAGAAGACCTGCATGTTGCGGGTGCCGGTCGCGTAGCGGATGTTGACCGGGTCGCTCAGGATCACCGCATCGATGTTGCGCAGGGCCATTTCCGCCCGGACCCGCGCCTGCCGGTAGGCGCGGACCGCGACCAGATCGATCCCGTTTTCCGGACTGCGGTCCAGCGGGACAAGTTCCGTGAGATCGCTGCGTTCCGCATGCCAGTCGAGTTCCGCCATGGAGACCTCCTTCTTGTCTGAGCGTTGGTATCACCGCGAGGGCAGGCCTGAAAATTGTGGAAAATTTCGTGCAAATGCATAACCTGGGGTTATGAATCGATTTCGCAAAAACCTGCCGCCGCTGGACGCGCTGGTGTTTCTGGAGAGTGCCGGCAGGCACCAGAGTTTCACTGCTGCCGCCCGGGAGCTGAACGTGAGCCAGGCGGCGGTCAGCAAACGGGTACGGCAGCTTGAGGACTGGCTCGGCGTACCCCTGATCGAACGGGTGGGGCGGGGGATCCGGACGACACGGGAGGGCGACCGCCTCGTGAACCGGATCGGAATGAGTCTCGATTTTCTTGAGGAGACGATTGCCGATCTTAGAGCCCCCTCCCGGCCGTCGGTGCGGCTTGCGTCCATGAGTGCGCTGGCCATGTTCTGGCTGCAGGGTCGGCTTCGCGACTTCGCTCTCAGCGACCAGCCCTGCGATATTGCGCTGATCCTGTCGGACAAGCCGTCGGACCTCCTGTCCGCAGATCATGACCTGGTGCTGATCTATGGCGACGGACGCTTTTCCGGATGGCAGGCCACGCAGATCCTGCCCGAGAGGTTGCAGCCGGTTTGTGCGCCGTCGCTTCTTCGGGGCATCGATTTCGGCGATGGCTTCAACTCCCTGAAAGAGGTTACGGGTTTGCTGGATTTTCCCCGGTCCGGACCTGAGTGGATCGATTGGGGGCAATGGTCGCGTCTTCCGGGGGCGCCCGATATCACCGGCTGGCAGCGGACCGAATGTGCGAACTATGCGCATTCGATCGGATCGGCGCTGCGCGGTGAGGGAATCGCGCTTGGCAGCCTGCCTCTGCTGTCTGACGAAGTCCGCAGTGGGCGTTTGTGTACGTTGTTGCCGGAGCCGATCACCACGTCCCGCGGGTACTGGCTTCTGCATCGGGATGAAAGGGCTGTCAGCGGCCCGGTTGCGGGCGTCAGGCGGTTCCTTTTGGAGGAAGCGGCTGAGGACGGTTAGGCAACATCGACGCGAGGAGCCGGCCGTCTGGCTCGACGCTGTCATGCCGGGCTGTTACGTTGTGGCCGGACTGGATCCGACCTTGCCGGAGGGCTGTGGAGTTCATGACAATGCAGGATAAAACCACGATGGAAATCACGGGGCGATGTTACTGCGGGTCGACAACGATCCAGGCAGCGGGGAAGCCGCGAACCGTTGCCTATTGTCATTGTGCGGATTGCCGGCGCGTATCCGGCGCGCCGGTTGCCGCGTTCGCGGCTTTCGACGAGGGGGCGGTGACGTTCAGCCCGACCGAGGGGCGTAAGGTGGCGGTCAATCCTGGCGTTGAACGCACATTCTGTCCGTCCTGCGGGTCTCCGATCGCCGGGCGTTACGACTACCTGCCGGGTCAGGTCTTTGTCTCTCTTGGCATCCTCGATCAGGCGGACGATATGGCGCCGGAGCTTCATGCCCATGAGGCGGAACGTCTCAAATGGCTGCATATCGACGACGATCTGGAACGTGTCGGGTCAAGTTCGCGGGAACAACTCGCGCAATCGTGACGAATGCCACGAGGAAGGCGCCTTTCGTTCGACGGTTCGTCTCCCATATGAACGGGGCTTTACCGTACTCCCTTCTCTTCAGGCCCCCTCTTCAGGCCCCAGTCCCTCCGATGTCCCGCTCCATTTCCGAAATCACCTTTGTCCGGCTGACCGAGGTGTCCCCTGACGAGATTATCGCTCATATGTCGGACCCGCGTGTCGGCGAGCACATGCCGCTTCTGAAGGGGGCTTGGGACCGGCAGGTTTGCAATGCATTTGTTGCGGCCAAGGAGGCGTGCTGGCAGCGGGACGGCCTCGGCCATTGGGCGATCCTCGAACATGGCGTCTATGTGGGATGGGGCGGGTTTCAAAAAGAAGGCGACGAATGGGATTTCGGCCTGGTTCTGACGCCTGGACGCTTCGGGCTCGGTGCGCGCATCGCCGCCAAGGCACTCGCTTTCGCCCGTCACGACGACCGTATTCCCTTCGTCACATTCCTTCTGCCGCCGTCAAGAAAACACTGGCGCTGGTTGGACAGGCTCGGTGCCGCCTTTGTCGGAGAGGTGGATCATGACGGCAATTCCTTTCTGAAATACCGTCTGGATACGATGTAGTCGTCGGGTGCCGGCGATGCGGAATCTCATTGTCGAACCAATGGGTTGCGGCCTTTGAGGGCGAAGTGGCGCGTTCAGCGCTGGCCATCGGGACGTTGATCGAGACGGCGGTATTGCGGCCATTGGTCTGTCACCTATCGCCGAAGCAAAAGGTCCTCCCCGGATGGTTTCAGGAACCGGTCTTGAGATGTGGTGATCTCTTCCAAGACTTAAGCATACCTGAATGCCGGTTGACCGGATTTCTGCCGCAACCGCGGGAAGCTCCCGGAAGTGGAGCAATTGTTGCATCGCGTGCGGCTCCTGGACCCTAGACAGGACGAGCCGTCGACGGGACAAACGTCGCCGTCGGCGGGTCCAAGATGAACCTGAACCGAAAAGGTTGACTGTCATGAATTCTCTTTTGACCTCGCTCGTCCTGAGCTTTCCCCTGGCTCTTGCCGTTGCCGCAGCGCCGGCGGTCGCGGCGGAAACCCTGCCGAGCTTCGACAAGGCGCGTACTGCGGTGGTGATCACCGACCCGCAAAACGATTTTCTTGCCGAGGACGGCAAGCTCTACGGGTTGCTTGCCGACAATATGAAAGAGCTGAATACGGTCGAGAATATCGAGACCCTGATGAAGGCAGCGAAGACCGCGCAGATGACAATGGCGGTGGATCCGCTGGTCTATACTCCCGGCGACGCGGACTGGAGCCGTGCCGGCGCCCTGCAGCGCCAGCTTCTGGACATGGGCGCATTGCAACGGGTTTCGGCCGAAGCCTTCGAGGGCTCAGGCGCCGATTTCTATGCGCCTTACAAGCCGTATATCCACGACGGAGAAACCATCGTGGTGGCACCGCACAAGATGTACGGACCGGAAAGCAACGACCTGATCTATCAGCTCAGGGCACGGGGCATTGATACTGTGGTTCTCGCTGGTCTCGTCGCAAACCTTTGCGTGGATTCCCACATGCGCGCGCTGATGGAAAACGGCTTCAAGGTCTATGTGGTCAAGGATGCGGTCGCAGCGCCCGGAGAAGATGCCTATAACGCAGCGCTGGTCAATTTCTCCATGATCGCCAATGGCGTGCTGACCACAGCTGAAGCGACGCAGGCGCTGAGCCGATAACGGCTGCCGATGCCGGACGGGGGCACAGGAGCAGGGGCCCGGTGCAACCATGCCTTTGGCTTGCACCGGGCCATGATTTAAAGGTGTTCCGGATCGCCATCGGACACCATTTGTTGCAAGCGGTCGCGGTCCAAAAGAGTAATTTTACGCGGGGCGAGAGCGATCAGTCCCTGGGCGGCAAGGTTGCGCAGGAGGCGGGAGACGACCTCGCGGATGGTTCCCAGATGGCGGGCGAGTTTTTCCTGTGACAGGTGAACGATACCGGCGTCGTCCGCCTGTCCCAGAAGCAGCAGGATCAAGCGCTCTTCCTGAGGCAGGCGCATAGTCGTTTCCAAGACTTGCAGCAGGGAAAAGACGCGGGTCGAAAGCTGTTCGAACAGGAATTTTTGCGCGGTCGGTTCCGTGGCGAAGAGATCGCGGAAGACGGCGCCTGGAATGGTCAGCACGTCGACACCGCTGTCGCCGGCCGCGGCCCAGGCGGGATAAGGGATTTCCGAAAACAGGCTGTTCAGCGCCAGGATGCAGCTTTGGCCGGGTTCGATCCAGTACAGCGTGCCCTCGCGCCCGGACGGGTCGACATAATAGACACGGATGTCCCCGGCGCTGACCAGATAGACGCCGTTGACCCGGTCGCCAGGATGCAGGATGTCCTGGCCGGGCTCCACGGTCTTTCGGATCAGGCCGTGGCTCAGCTTCGCACGGGCGTCCGGCCCGAATGCGCGGGCAAAGGCAAAGGAGTCAATGGCTTCGTCCGAAATCGTCATGTGCTGCTCCCGTTCCCGTTCGATATCCGGGCGTTCGTGCCGATTCAGGGGGGCCTTCCGCACCCTAGTCCGGTTCGAGCCCGCCGGCGCGTGAAATACTGCCGCACCCTACCGAGGCGGTACATCCCTCCTGCATCGAGCGAGCACTGGAACAATTGCTCCATCGTGGTGGAGGGTTTTAGGACAGAATTCCGACCGAAGCTGCTGGTTCGCAGCGGAAACCCCTTGTTCGGAGAAACGCGCCATGTTCTTCACCTTGTCCGTCATGGCCACCTGCGCCTGTATCGGTTTTCTGGCGCTGTTCCTGATCACCGGAGACCTGGCGAAGCGTTCGGGTCTCACTACGCCCGCGCGAGTTTTACTTTCCTGTGGCCTGGGTATGGGGGTCATTGCCATTTCCATCAAGGTTCTCCTTGTCGGCGTCCTGATGGAAGCGACAAAAGACCATGATCCGGTATTCACAGACGCCGAGCGGTCGGGACTTGAGGGCATTGCGGTTGGTTTTGACGAAACATCCTATACGGGCAGATGGTATGCTCTCCCGGATGCCGCGCCAACGCCCAATGGTTTGCCGTTGAGGCACGATGTCGTTTCTTTGGGGCGCCAGCTTTTCAACGACCGGCGTTTGTCCGCGGATGGCAAGGTTGCTTGTGCTTCCTGCCATGACATCGGGGCTGGCGGCGACGATGGCCGGGCGGTGGCCGCAGGAATTGACGGGTTGCAGGGCACGCGGAACGCCCCGACCGTCTGGAACGCAGCCTATTTGTCGCGCCTGTTCTGGGACGGGCGGGCAGGTTCCCTCGAGGAGCAGGCGGAAGGGCCGTTGCTCAATCCCGTGGAGATGGGCATGAACACGCACGAAGCGGTGGAGGCGGCCGTGCGTGCTGATCCGGTCTACAGGAGTGCGTTTCAGCGGATCTTCGGGGGAGAGGCGACGATCGACAGGATCGTTTACGCCATCGGCAGCTACGAGCGCACACTGGTCTCGCCGGAGACCCCCTATGATCGGTTTGTGCGCGGGGACACCGCTGCGCTGACGGCGCAGCAGGTCAGAGGCATGGCGCTTTTCGCCGGGCTCGGCTGTCGGAGCTGTCACCGCGACCCGACCTTCAGTGCGGCCGGCAGAATCCGGCCGGCAGGGGTACGCAAGCCGTTTCCGATCTTCACCGATAGCGATTATGTGGCCAGATACGATTTGCTCGCCGATCGCGGGGCGTCAACCCGGCGGGGCGCCAATGTGTCGGGGCTGTGGCGGGTTCCGTCGTTGCGCAACGTGGCCAATACGGCGCCTTACTTCCACAACGGCTCGGTTGCCAGCCTGGAAGAGGCCGTCCGTGTGATGGCGGCAACGCAGCTCAACAGGAGATCGGTTGCGGAGCCGGATGGCGAGGTGCCGCCGACCACCTGGGACCCGGTCACCCGGAAGGTTACGCCCTACCGTCCGAGTGTGCTGACGACTGCGGATATCGATGCGCTTGCCGCCTTTCTGCGCAGCCTATCGGTTGACCGAGACGCCTTGGGCAAGGCGGCGGGGGTTAAGTCGCGTGCAGGGTTGGTGGTGTTTTCGGAAACTGATTCAAAGATATTTGCTAACCAGCTGTATTGAAAAAGGAAGTTGGTACGATGGGACCGTTCTTGTAACACGCGCGGAACGCAGTCGTATCGAGTAGCCCATCTGGTCCGAAATTCGGGCTTTTGGATGCATGCCACCACAAAGAGGTCCCAATCCGTCTCTAATCCTGTACGTGTTTTCAGGAGGAGCGGAATGAAGCGGCGGGTGTTTCTGATCGGATCCGGGGTTCTTGCGGGCGGTGGATTGTTGGCTGCTGCAGTGCCCTCCTATCGGATGCAGGCGGTGGTTCAGGTCGCGCAATCAACGATTGCCGGACCGGTGGCTCCTCCGGAATCTGGTGCAGCCGAAACTGTCTGGCAGAAACCGGCGCCCTGGGCGGAAAAACTCATCGCCGCGGCTGAAAGCCAGATCGGAGAGACGGTGATCTATGATCCGTCCTATGTCTCTCTCCCGTTTCCGAATGGCGATATCCCACGCGAGCGGGGCGTTTGTACAGACGTGGTCGTGGGGGCCTATCGTGATGCTTTCGGCTTTGACCTTCAAAGGGAAGTCAACAAGGATATGAGGGCGCATTTCTCCGCATATCCGACAATCTGGGGCTTGAAGAGGCCGGATCGGAACATCGATCACCGGCGGGTGCCGAACCTCCAGGCTTTCTTCAAACGACAGGGTGCGGCACTGGCCGTCAGCGGAAATCCGGAAGACTATCAGCCCGGCGATATCGTCTCACAGATGCTGCCCGGCAACCTGCCCCACATGGCGATCGTCAGCCATCGCAGGTCGCAAGACGGAGCGAGGCCGGTGCTGGTTCACAACATTGGCGCCGGCACGCGGCTCGAAGATCGGCTGTTCGAGTTTGAGATTTCCGGGCATTACCGGTTCAATCCCGTTGTCTGAGGGGACCGAGTGTTTGGAGGCCGAACGGCCTGCTTCGTTCGCTCTGCCTGCCAGGTCCCAGCTTATTCGACCGGACGTATGACGCTCAAGACCTTGGCGATGATGCGGACTTCGGCCGCTTCCTCGCTGTGATCATTGAAGATGATCGGTTCCTGAAAGCGCGGGTCATTGGATTCCGGTCTTAGTTCGATCCTGTCGTTATGGCGCACGACACGCTTGGCCGTACGTTCGATCGTATGGCCGCCGTCCCTTGAGCGTTCGACGACGGCGACGTCGCCGGATTTGAGCTCGATGCCCGCTTCCATGAAGTCGAGACACAGGATGAGGTCGCCGTCCTTGGCGATGCGGTTCATGCTCTCGCCGCGGATCCGCAGAAGATACTGGGCGTTGGGCGGGAACCGCCTGTCGCCGCCGGCAAGGGTGGATTCTTCCGATTGCTCAGCCTCGAACAAGCCCGACTCCATCCACAAGCCGGCGGCAACTTCTCCCTTGATCTCCAGAGCTTTGGGCCGTGGCGCGCTGGGCGCGATGTCGAATTCGGAGACGAGCATTGGGGCGAGATCCAGGATCTGCTCGCGGGTGATCGCTGGATCGCCCAAGCCTTCCAGCACGGGCAGCAGCTTGGCGACGAAATCGGCCGGCAGAGCAGGCTTGACGAAATCGGCGCTGAAATAGCGTTGGATGGACGAGGCATTGCGATAGCCCATCCGTCGCGCGATTTCCCGCAGTGAAAGGCCGCTTTGATCCTTGAGCGCGCTCAGGCGGGCCGGAATATCCGTGTCTGCGTCCATGACATGCGTGCACCTTTTTCCAAAATTTGTACGTAATTAACAGAAAAAATGTACGGCGTCTACGTTGACTCGAGTTTGCAATAAATGTACGAAAATGCGTACATAATGACAATTGATAACGAAGACATGCCTACTCATCTCGCTAATTCGAGGTATGAAGCCAGAAAATGCCTGATAGTGAGGTTCCCGTTACGGCGTTCGTATTTCGATGTGTTTGCGTCATTAAGACTGGAAGGCTTCTGCGTAAATTGAACGTGTATGCGTACATTTTGTTTTCGAAACTGCCAGGTGGCGCGCCACCTCATGAAACCTGAACAACGACGGTTGGCATAGATGAATGAAATCCAGGATCAGATCGAAGACGCCCGACGGCGGGTGGAGATCTGTCAGCGCCGGGCCGGACGCCCCGGCGCTCGGGTGGAGGACGAACTCGCCTTGCAGAGCGCGCGCAACCGGCTGCTGACGCTGGAACTGCGGGTTCTGCGACGAGTGGTGGGGTTGCAAAGGAAGCTGGGCAAGGGGGCGGGCGGTCCGTCTTCGGTGCGGGAGCCGGCAACGCCGGAGAAAAACAGGCGGTTGAATGCCCGGGAACGGGCCGAAGCCGCCTTCGCGCAACTTCAAAAAGGAGGTGCCTGATGGCTTCAGGTGGACATGTGGACCGGATCGCCGGGGAATTCGGCGTGCATTTCATCAGCTTCGAGCGGCGTATTACCGGGCCGCACCAGTCCAAGGCGCGCCGGACCTGCCAGACGATCCTGAAGAAGAGTGGCGAGGATCACTTGCGGCTGGTGTTCGGCCTGATCAATGCAGGGAAAAACCGGGGCAACTGGTCCGCCCGCTGTTTCACCGCCGTCTCCTGGCTGGTGCTGAACCGGCCGGACCTGGTGGACCGTGCCGATTTCGTTTCCCTGTTCGATCGGATCGACCTGGTCGCCTTGCAGGCGGCTGCCCGGAAGACCGATCCGAAGGCGCCGACCAAGGCGATGACGGTGCTGCTTTCCTACGAGATGGATCGGCTGGCGACGGGAGGCGAGATGGCGGCGTAAGGGCAGGCTACCGGCATTTGATAAAAACGATAAAGGAGAGAGCGATTTGACCACATGGACCCCTGAAACCGTGCTGGCCCGGCTGATCGAGGCGGCGGAAGTGATCGCGATTACCACGCGCCGCGACGGGCACAAGCGGCTGCGGACGCTGTGGCCGGAGTGGCAGCGCGAGTATGCGGGCAAGATGCGCAAACCGCGGCGGGTGGCAAGCCCGGCGGAGGTGGCGCGCGCCGAAGAGGCGATCACCTGGTATGAGCTGATTGCGGACGATAACAGCCGCTGCGCGCTTCAGTTCCAGGTGCTCAGTGCGGCGACAGGCGTGAGCTTTTCCAAGGTGTGCAATAAATTCGGCTGGAAGCGCACAACAGTGATCAGCCGTAACTCGATTGAACTGAAACGGCTTTCGGAAAAGCTGCGTCTAGACCGTGTTCCCATGCATCCCTCGGACCCTCGACATCTTCGTCAAAAGGGGGCAAAACCCGTACCTATCAACGGTACCTTGGAGAAATGCGCCACGCACTGGCGCAACTTCGAACCGGGGCCTTTCGATCCGGAAAACTTCGATCCGTCATGGGCGAAGGCGCAGGCAGAGAAGCGCCGGCGCAAGTTGCTCGGGGCGGAGGTTGAGGAAGAGTTGGGGAGCGGGTGAGCGAGGGGAACCGAACGCCTCATTCGAGTGGAATGCCCTGCAGACGGCCATATTCAATCAAAAACGGGAAGATGAAAGCTCCTGAGCAAATATGCAGTATCACTGCCATGAGAAGCATTGATCCGCGCGGTGGATCATCTCCGACGATACCAAAAGTAAGACCAAAGAAAACGCCGATGTAGAGCTTTCCCGCAAGTGCCAGGAGTACACAACCAAGTGTGGCAGAAAGGATGTTCCAAAACGGTTGAGGTTCAATAAATAAACATCCGACTAGAAACAACACGGCATTGATCGCCAAATAGATCGCCGTACCGGTTTGCGGAAGAAACGCGATCTTGATGGCTTCGCCCATTCTCATTTCTTCAAAGTCCCTGCGTCTGTGTCTGATCAAAAACGGCAACGCAGCTTTGTAGCGACATATGGGTACAATTTCCAAGATTTGGAAATTTCCGGCCGGAAGCGCACAACGGTCATCAGCAGCAACTTCATTGAACCGAAACGGCTTTCGGAAAGGCGCTGTCTAGATTGCATTTCCATGCATTCTGCGGCCCCTCGACACTTTCGTCAAAAGCGGGCAGAACCGCGCTCATAAACGGTACCTTGGAGAAATGCGCCACGCACTGGCGCAACTTCGAACCGGGGCCTTTCGATCCGGAAAACTTCGATCCGTCGTGGGCGAAGGCACAGGCGGAGAAGCGCCGGCGCAAGCTGCTCGGGGCGGAGATCGAAGAGGAGCGGGGGCCGGGTTGAGTGAGGGAAATTACTCGCCTCAAACGATCCGCGTGATCGAGTTCGATACTTATTTTGTGGTCTAACTCATTCAATCGGAATGGCGTACATCCGGCCGGCTTCGATCAACATTGGAGCCATCAAAAACAGCGCGCAAACCTGGAATAGCATTCCCAGGATAAGCATAGATCCGCGCGGCAAATCATCGTCTGCGGACTCGACGAAAATACTAAACATCGGACCGGCGAAGAGCTTCAGGCCAAGGGCAGCCGTCATAAACCCGAGCGTAAGGGCAAAGACGTTCAGAGGCGCAAATGGCTCGATGAACAAGTATTCGGTCAGGAACATGATGGCGATGATCCCCAAATAGATCTGCAGATTGAATAGCCCCGAGTTCTTTAGATACCTACTGGTTCATGATTGATGTCTGTTCTCGAAGTCGACGGGCGACAGCATGCCGTTTCGGGCGTGCTTGCGGGTTGGATTGTAGAACATCTCGATGTAGTCGAACACATCCTGACGGGCTTCGTCCGGGGTTCGATAGGTTCGGCGCCGTATTCTCTCTCGTTTGAGCAGGTTGAAGAAACTCTCGGCCACGGCATTGTCATGGCAGTTGCCGCGTCGGCTCATGGAGTGAACCAGATTGTGGTGACGTAGGAAGCTGGCCCAGTCCATGCTGGTGAACTGGGAACCCTGGTCGGAATGGACCAGCACCGTCTTCCGGGGTTTCTGCGCCACACGGCCATGTGCAGAGCCTGGAGGACAAGCTCGGTTGTCTGCCGATTTTGCAAAGACCAGCCAACGATACGACGCGAGAACAGGTCGATGACCACGGCCAGATAGGCAAAGCCTTCCACGGTCTTGATGTAGGTGATATCGGTCACCCAGGTGGTGTCCGGCGCATCGACATCGAACTGCCGAGCCAAGGTGTTATCAACCACGACAGACGGTTTTCCGCCATAGGAGTCAGGTCGACGCCGATAGCCGATCTGGGCCTTGATCCCGGCCAGCTTGGCCAGACGTGCGACACGGTTCAGGCAGCAGGCCTCACCCTGATCCAGCAGATCGTCATGAAGCTTGCGATGTCCATAGACCTTGCCGCTCTGCTTCCAGGCTTCCTCGATCAACCGCGTCTGACGGATGTCTTTTTGGGCCCGATTGCTCAGCGGATGCTTTGGCCAGGCGTAGAAGCCGCTGGGATGGATGCGCAAACAGCGGCACAGTGCCCGCACCGAAAATACCGAGCGATGCTCGGCGACGAACGCGTACCTCACTTTGCATCCTTGGCGAAGTACGCGGCCGCCTTTTTTAAGGTGTCACGTTCCTCGGTGACCCGTGCCAGTTCCCTCTTCAATTGCCGGATCTCGTCGGCCTGATCACCGCCTTTGGAGGCCCCCGACGCGTACTTCTTGCGTCACGCATAAAGAGAATGTGCACTCACGCCCAAGCGCTGCCAAACTTCCGCATCCGGATAGCCTCGCTCCGTGATCTGACGTACAGCTTCGCGCTTGAAATCTTCAGTGAAATTGGCTTTGCCCATGATGGCCTCCTTGCCTCAAATTTAGGAAAAAAGGCGTCTACAAATCTAGGGGCGATTCAGAGGCGGTATTCTACGGGTGCTCGTGAGGCCCTCTATGGTCCATTGAATGACAATTCGCTGGATGGAATACCTGTTTGACGACGTCAGGAAGAGATTCTAATTCTTATGGAGTGGGTGGATATGCTCAGCTTGAATCTAATCTAGTTGTTAAGAAGAATAGAGATAAAAAATTGATATTCTCAGATATTTTAATGTAATTCTATTTGGAAATTCATCAATATTGTGAATATGTCATCTGGAGGTGGTGCCGATGTATTTTGCAAATATGGCGCTTGGGTATCTTCTGAGTTTTTCTCGGATGATTGAATATTTTATTGAGAAAGTAATTTTTGGACAAAGTGGACGACTGTCATTTCGTGCTATTCTGAAATCTGTTTTCATCTTTATGGCTCTATCGATTTCGATCGTTTATATTTTTGAAATACTGAGATATTTTGATAATATTGTTGTAAATTTCATTGTGTATTTAATTGTATATTTTATTCTTATTTGTTTATTATTTTTATCTAAATTAATAATAAATAAATACGTTGAGGATGCGTGATATATTAAACTGAATACAGAATGCTTTAAATGGCTTTTTTGAAACAATTGGCAAAGATAGCGATTTCTTATCTGAAACGAAAAAATCGGAGCAGTATGACGCGCCAAAGCCTGCTGAGCGCATTCGTCGTGAAAGCAGGGTGGATGTGCCTACGGAGACTTAGGGGGGGCGAACCGGGAATGGACGTTTCTCGCGCATCCGATCCGAGTAGCTCATACGTTATTTCCCGGCCAATATTTAATCTTTTCGGGGATCTTACCACGATGACCACTGCGGCACTCGAGCGGGAGCAACGGGAGAACCGGCTGCCCTATGATGACCTGACGACTGGCGAGGCGTATCGCGTTCTGCCGGATGGCGTCGGGCAAATTGCCTCCAGGTTCGGGCCTCGGGATCGACCCGATCTGGATGAGGCTCGGACCGAAGACGATATCGCGCTGCATGGTGATGAGAGGTTCGTGCCCCGGTTCCGGTCTGGCCGGCAGGGCGGCGTGCCTCAGGGTGAAGACATCTCCACGCAGCCGGGAACGTCCGGTGTGTATAACACCCTGCCCAAAGGAAAAACCGCTCTCGAGCCCAGGATCAAGCCCGACCTGCCGGTTGAGCCGGCGCCGATACTTCTTCCCGGTGAAGCCAGTACGAGCTTTGCGCCGACTTTGGAACGCTTTCCAGGCGCAGGCGGAGCTATGTGGTCAGGTTCGGCATTTGCGAGCGTATTGGCTGGGGGCAGACCCGCAAACACGGCGCGCGGAAAAACGGCATCTGGGGGCTCAACGTGGCGAAATGGGCGATGCCAGAGCCCGGCGGGCCATGCTTGACGCCATCGCGGTCGAACATGGGGCAACTGGTCATGCGGTTCAAATCCCATCTGCTCGACGCCCATCAGGGCGCTCTCTTCTCCGGCCTCTCCGGGCGTCCGAAGCATCTGGCGGAGTTTCTGAAGACCGGCACCTCAATCGGGATGCTGAACGTCTATCTGGACCGCATTGCCGAGGGGGACTTCGAGGGGGCAGAACGGTTGATGTAACAGCCGGAGGACTGGATTGCTGCGGGGCTTGGTAGAAGCCAAGTCCTTGCCGTTCTTTTGACGGCCTAAGCGGGAGGCGCGCGCCGACTGGCATGATCAGGTTGGCGCGGGAATAGAGGAGGGCACCAAATGACCCAGGAAGACCTTTACGACATCGCGCGAAACGCCGGCCGGGAAGGGGTAAAGGAAGCCCTGCGAGCCATGGGGTCGATGCAGATAATCCCCTGGAAGCCCAGAAAGACATGCATTTCTTTCGGGATCTGCGCAAAGGGACCAAAGGTATCAAGGGTAAAGCCGTCAACACGATCGTAGAGGCGCTGGCGCTGGCCGGTTTGTACAAGATCTTCGACGGATTCCGGTGGGGACCGTGAACAGGACGGTTCAATTACTCGAATACCCGGACCTTTGCCGCAATTCGAAGTCTGAAACATTCCGATCTTCGTTATTTGGGATGTGAAAATGCCTGACCCCGCTTGGTGGAAAATACCCGAAGACCGAAAATTACGCCTTGATCTGTGAGGCTTTGCCGCGTACACGAACCTTACTGGAGAGGTGGCCGAGTGGTCGAAGGCGCTCCCCTGCTAAGGGAGTAGACGGGCAACCGTCTCGAGGGTTCGAATCCCTTCCTCTCCGCCATCACTATTTCCTACCTCCTCCATATTGATATTAAAGGCCTTTTCGGATCAAGCCGTTTGGCCGGTGCCCCAGTGCGGTGCCCCAATTTTGTCCTGGAAGACGGTTCCCGTTCTCCCAAATGAGCGTCTATTCGTTGTGCCAGATGCGATGCGCTGAAGGAGGGAATGACCGATGGCCAGCCGTAGTGACTTGAAGCTGCTCAGCCTGCTCCGTATCAACCAGATTTTCATAGAGCTGAGCCCCGAGATGAACCTTAGTCAGCTCTCGGCTTTCCTCGTTGCCGCCCTGCACCAACCGACCGGCGAAGATGAAAGGCCCCCGACCATCCGGGAATTGGCAACACTGTCCGAGCTTCCCTACACCTCGATGTCGCGCCACTACAGGTACCTCGGCGAACGTCAGCGCCATGGGAAGGAGGGGCTGGGTCTTGTGGACGTGAGGATCGATCCCGACAATAAGCGCCAAAAGCAGGTCTATTTGACGTCAAACGGTTCCGCTCTAGCTAAGAAAATACTGACCTATCTGAAATGAATTTCAGCAGTGTTTAACCCTTAAATTTTGATCCAAATGGATTATCGGAGGGCATTCTCAACCAAGCGGAATTACGCCCGACCTATTGCACGAATGAATTGCACTTCGTATTAGTCTGAGAAATCGAATTAGATTGTCGGCAGCCTTTCTCTGAATAAATGCGCCTAGACTTTATTCAAATTGCAAATGGCTGGTCTGAGGGGGGACGCTGTTGCCTATAGAAGAGACCGAGGTCCAAGACCTTCCTAGTTTAGTTAACGCAGTGCTAAACATCGCAAGGGACTTGCCGCGCGAGCGTTTTCTATGGTTCAGAGGCCATGCTAGGGAAAACTATTCGTTGATTCCTTCTATTATGAGAGAAGGAAAGTCCGCCGAAGAAATATTTGACCGAGAAGAGCGCCTCCTCACACGCTTTCGTCAAAGAAGCCTAGCCTACTGGCCCGAGGGATACCCGCAGAACCATTGGGAACACCTCTTCGTTATGCAGCACTACGGTTTTCCGACCCGTTTGCTAGATTGGAGCGAGAACCTTTTCGTGGCAATGCACTTCGCGTTAACTGGAGAAAACATTCAAGCCGATTCGCCACCGACTCTCTGGTGCCTAGATCCAATAGAATGGAACAGATCGACACCGGTACTGTCGGAATACGGAGATACTATCCAAGTCCTAACTACCACAAGCGAAGAAGCTGAAGCTTATCGGCCAACTACGAACAAGAAGCGTGACCTGCCACTGAACTTTCACCCAGCCGCGACCGGAGCCTGGTTGGTATTTACGCCGATCGGCGCAGGTTGATCAATCGCCCAACGCGCGGAGTTTTCATCTCGCGTAGCGGGCCGGGCGATTGCAGTGGTCAGCGTTCGCGCATAGTCAGCCGGGGTCTGGTAGTTCAAGGCAGAATGCGGGCGTTCGGTGTTGTAGTCGGCGGCCCAGGCCGCGATCACGATACGGGCGTGAGCCAGGTTGCGGAACATGGTCTCGTTGAGCAGTTCGTCCCGCATCCGCCCATTGAAACTCTCGACGAAGCCGTTCTGCATCGGCTTGCCCGGCGCGATGTAATGCCATTCGATCCCGTGCTCGGAACACCACCGCAGGATGGCGTTACTGGTTAGTTCGGTTCCGTTGTCACTGACGATCATTCCGGGCTTCCCGCGGCGCTCGATCAGGGCCGTGAGTTCACGCACGACACGGCGCCCCGAGATCGAGGTGTCCGGGATCGCGGCGAGACATTCACGGGTGACGTCGTCCACCACGTTGAGCACCCGGAAGCGCTGGCCGTTGGCGAACTGATCATGCACAAAATCGAGCGACCAGCGCGCATTTGGCCGTGCCTCGACCAGGATCGGTGCCCGTGTTCCAACGGCCTTGCGCCGAGCCTTCCGTTTGCGGACCGTCAACCCTTCCTCGCGGTAGAGCCGATAGATCCGGTTGATCCCGGAAGGCTCGCCCTCGCGGCGCAACAAGACGAAGAGCCGTCGATAGCCAAACCGGCGACGTTCATTCGCCAAGTCCCGCAGCCGACCGCGCAGCTCCGTATCCGGAGCACGCTGCGCTTGGTAGCGGACCATCTTGCGATCTGCCCCGGAAATCCGGCACGCCCGCCGTTCCGAGAGCCCGAGCTGGGACCTCAGGTGCGCGACCGCCTCGCGCTTCACGGCAGGCGTCACCATTTTTTTGATACCAGCTCCTTCATTGCCGCCAGATCAAGCATCTGCTCGGCCAGAAGCCTCTTGAGCCTGGCGTTCTCATCCTCGAGCGCCTTCAGCCGCTTCGCCTCCGACACCGTCAAGCCGCCGAACTTGGCCTTCCAGTTGTAGAAGGTCCCTTCCGACATGCCGTGCTTACGACACAGGTCCGCGCACTTCACGCCTGCCTCGTGCTCGGCCAGGATGCCGATGATCTGCTCGTCTGTGAAACGTGTTCGCTTCATTGTCCGTCCTCAAGTTGGATCGGACTCTAATCGACGGTGGAGGAAAAATCCCGTGGCAGGTCACCGGTCTTTCCTTCGTGCTGTCAAAGGCTTCGCACATCAACAGATAGCGCGAGGCGTGGTCGCTGACCGTTAAGGGGTAACAGTATTGCCGGTTGCCGAGCTTGAACTCGCCCTTGAAATCGGCACACCACAGATCGTTGGGACGAAGGCCTGCCGACAGGGCCGTGCCTTCGGCCTTGAAGGCGCGCTGCCGCTTGCGGGCGCGCTTGACAAGGCCGTGACGGTCCAGCACCGCATGCACCGTGCTTTGAGCCGAAATACGCACATCGCCGGCAAGCTTCCTGACCAGGATCTCCCGGATCTTGCGCGCACCCCAGTGCGGTTTGTCCTTCTTCGTGGAAACGATCAGGCGCTCAACCTAGGCCGGCAGCTGGTTGGCATATCGCACAGGACGGCGGGACCGATCGCAAAGAGCTTCCAGTCCGTCCTGCCGGTAGCGATCCCAGATCTTGTAGCCTGTCTTGCGCGAGATCCCGAACTCCCGGCGCACCGTACTCATGCCGTCCCCATCCAGAAGACGGGCGACGAAGCGAAGACGTTCCTCCATAACGGACACCTCTTTCCACAGCATCGACACCTCCCGCAAAAGCGAAAAGTGTCAGGCATAGGTCCATTCTCGGCACATGGTTTACATTTAATACCGGAGAAACAGTTTACACTTTCTCCGGCGTGAATGGATTGTTAGCCGGTTCGAAGCGGTTCTCTTTATTGTCGAAGAATCCCAAGTCATAATCGAGGAATGAGACGAGCCAGATTTTGTCGTCGACTTCCCGTAGTCCCAGAATTTGGCCAGCGAAGACCTTGCTCAGATTGATCTTCCGCTTTCCGATACAGATCCTGCCGCATCGTGTGACGTGCACGGTGCGGTCATGGAGGGGATAGTCCGGTTCGGGAAGCGGTTCGTAGACGCGGGCGGAGGGTGTATAGAGTTCTCCGGGATAGGCGCCTGCGAGGCCTTGGTGAGGCCGCTCATTGTTGTAAACCGCCATGAAGCGGTCGAACCTTTCCTGCTGCTGGAGGAAGTTGAAGGCAGCCGGTTTTGTCGTTTCGTTCTTCAGGGTCAGATGCATGCGCTCGTGTCGGCCGTTCTGCTGCGGGCAGCCGGGCTTGATGCGCTCGATGCCGATGCCTAGACGCAGCCACCACACGGACAGTTTGCTCAATCCGAACAGCGCATTCGGGCTGGCGAAGGGAAGGCCGTTGTCGGTCCGAATGGCAGTTGGAAGGCCGAACTCCTTGAACACGCGTTCGAAGACGGAGAAGGCGAAGTCTGATTTGGTGCTGGTCAAGCCCTCACAGGCCAGCAAGTAGCGCGATCTGTAGTCGGTGATCGTCAGCGGATAACAATACTGCCGGTTACCGAGCTTGAACTCGCCCTTGTAATCGGCGCACCAGAGCCCGTTCACATCCTGCGTGTCATAAAGATCGGTTCCCCGGGCCTTGTAGCGGCGGCGTTTGCGGCGCTGGACCAGACCATGACGATCCAGCACCGCATGAACCGTGCTGATCGCCGGTGCCTTGAGCGTCGGATATTGCCGGATCAGTTTGTCACGGATCTTCGGCGCCTCCCCCAGGATGGATGCTCGTGCTTGAGACCAAGAATGCAGCGCTCGATCTGGAAAGGAAGCTTATTGGCCTGACCATAGGGACGCCGGCTCCGGTCCATGAGGCCGTCCAGGCCACAGTCCCGGTACCGCTCAAATATCTTGTAACCGGTGACCCGAGAGATACCGAACTCACGGCACAACGGCGCCATCTTCTCACCTTCAAGAAGACGGGCAATGAAACGAAGGCGTTCATCCATAGGTCTACACTCTTTCCAAGGCATTCGGGGCTCCCCCAAATGCGCGATGTGTAAACCATGTGATTGGAATGAAGTGTCACCTATCTCCCGATAAGCTCACCGTGTCAGGAACGTTTTGTCACCTTCGCCTCAGGTCGAGAGGATTTCTGGCATCTGCTGGTAGGCTTTCGTGTCCGGCTGAATGAGTGTGCAGAATGCGTCGGACTACGTTCACTTGGCTCAGGCATAGCCAAGTTGATTGGTTGCGACGACATTTTCCAGAAAATTTCCGGATCGCAACGTATCCGGAGGAGCTTTGAGCGTTGCCTGTAGGCCGGATATCCGCTCGGGAAATCCATGAAAATAATATGCTTCCAATCTTGATTTATACGGCTGGATGGAATGATATTCCTGTCTAGTCAATCTATGGTCGATGGAAAGTTTTCGTGGCAACTATTTTCAAGAATCCCAATCTGCAGGATTATTTCCTCCTGTCGGACGAAGTCGACAACAATGGCGCGTCCCGAAGCTTCACGAAGGAATACGAAGATGGAAAGGTCATTCACTTTCCGAAGTTGAAAGCCGATCTGGATTTCGATTTCTGGGATACCGTTCCGACGGATACGTATCCTGCGCTGAAGAAGCTCGGCGCCACGGTGAATCCAAAGAACTTCGCCGAATTCCGGAAAATGGACGAGAGCTTCGCCGCCATGAACCTGCCGACAGGTGTCGCCGAAGACCTGAAACGGCACATGAGCCGGTTCTATGAATCGATCATGCCGATTTATGAGGGCGTGTTTGGCGGCTATGAATTCAGCAAGAGAAAGGTCGTCTGGCGGCTGACGGAAACCCTGAACGAGAATATGCACATCGATGCGTACAAGCAGGAAAATCCGAACCATTTCGCGCGCATGTTCATCAACCTGGATACGCAGCCGCGGATCTGGCAGACCAGCCTGACGATCGATGACATCTTCAAGATCCGTGCAGCCGAACTCACCGATGCACAACTGCGGGACATGACCCCAGCAAAACTCTGGATCGAACTGGCGACACACACTTTCGGCGCCGGCACCGAGCAGTGGTGGGACAGCTATCCGCATCATGTCGCCTATTTCGAACCGGGCGATGTCTGGATCGTGGACAGCCGTCAGGTGGCCCACCAGATTTTCTACGGGCGCAGGGCGATCTCGATCGACTTTTCCGTGCCTACAGACAAAATGCTCAACCCGGAGCGGCAGTATCTCAATCTCCTAGAGAATTTCCGCAAGACCGAACTTGAAAAGCGCGGGCTTGAATACGTCAAACGACCGGATGCCGCCTGATTTCCGGACCAACCGCTGCTTTTCGATCGGCGGGAACAGAAAGTTCTGCGATTTGGCCCTGCGCTAGATCCCGGGCTTTCCGTGAGACGCAATATCCGGGAACCGCCGAAACCAGACGCCGGCATTTCCGGATTAAGTGGTTCGCCGTTTCCTTTTTGGGCTATTCCGGTGATATCTAACGCAGGTCATCTGGAAATTACGGAATTCTAAGTTCATGCCCCTCGCATCTTTTTCCTATCAGGACGCAATCGCCAATGGCAAAGGCGACAATGCGCGTTGGCCAAGGGACCCGGAATCCCAGGAAAAGCGGCTGTTGCCGATGTGCCGCCCGAGTTTCGAACCCAGTTTCTCCTTTACCCGGGACGATCAGGTTTTTACCATCGGTTCCTGTTTTGCCCGCAATATCGAAAAGCACCTCATCGCGGAAGGTTTCAATGTCGCTGCCGCCGGGTTCGAGCAGATGTGCGCGCGAAACGGGGTTAAGACCAGACCGTCGACGCTGAACAAGTTCTGCGTTTTTTCAATTCTCAACGAGCTGAAATGGGCCCTGGTGCCGGGTGAGGAATTCCCCGAGAAATCCATTACAGAGGTCAAGGAAAACAAATTCCTCGATTTGCAGCTTGCACCCGGACTTCTGCCGGCCGACTGGGAGACCATGCTGGGTATCCGCAACACGGTGGGCGAATACATCAAGATGGTCAAGACGTCGAAGGTGATCGTCGTGACGCTTGGTCTGGCCGAAGCCTGGTTCGATAAGGAATACGGGCTTTACACGAATTCCATGCCTCTGCGCCCCACTGTCGCCCGGGAACCGGACAGGTTCGATCTTCACGTTCTCGAGTATAACGAGATTGTCGAATGTCTCCGGCAAATCCTGGCGCTTCTTGAGGAATACGGCCATCCGGATTTCAGGATGCTCCTGACCGTATCTCCGGTCGCCTTGTCGACGACGCTCTCCGGGCGCGATGCCATGGTAGCGAACAGCTATTCGAAGTCCGTGCAGCGGGCAGCAGTCGAGACGATTTTCCGCGAAAACGAGCGCGTCGATTACATCCCGTCATACGAGAGTATCACACTGTCCGACCGGTCACTCGCCTGGCGCGAGGATCAGGCTCATGTGTCGGACATCGCTGTCAGACTGAACGTGTTGCGGATGCAGTCGGCCTACACGGCGACGGAAGCTACGGAGAAGGAGTTGTCAGAAATAGATGCCGGAGACCTACGGGCAGAGGCTCTGCGGCTCGTAAGCTCCGCGATGGATCTGGAGAAGAAAGGTGATATCGAAGGCAGCAATGCCGCTTATTCGAAAGCCGTAGAAATCGATCCAGAGGAAATGCTGGCGCGCGTGAGGTGGGGAGAATCCCTGTTCCGGCAGGAGAAATACGAACAGGCGAGAGAACAGATGGAAGAGGGGTTGAGGCTCGGCGGCAGAAGCTACAACCTACCTTACCTGTTGGGGCGTGCGACTTTCCGCACCGGAGATATTGCTGCTGCCGAGACATATCTGAGATTGGCCCTGGAGGACCATCCCGACCAAGCCGGGGTGCATTTCCTCCTGGCCAAGACGCTCAACCGGCAGAAGCGTTTGGCAGACGCGTTTCCTTTCTATGAAAAGGCGCATGAGTTGGCGCCGGAAAATGCGAGTATGGCGGCCGGACTGGAAAAATGCCGATCGGCGATCGGCGCTGTTTAGGGTAATTCCAGTGGGGAAGCTGATTCAATTTCCTATTGTAACACTCTGAAATAAAAAAACTTCCGACTTCAGGTGGAGGTTTGGGAATTCGCAATTTCACCAAGACTCCTATTCCCGAGAAGCCGGACCCCATTCATCGAACGGTGGGAACGGGTACTGGAAGTTTCCGGTCTTGTGCCGCCGGTCGATTGTTTCCTGGATGAAGGTGTCCACCACGAGGGCAAGGCGGAAGGCACTTTCTTCTTGCAGCTTGAGCGCCATATCCCGGAGTTCCATGTCGCCGGTGCTGTCCGGATCGTGGAGGATTGCGTGGGCGTTGATGACAGCTCCGGATGAGGCGTGCATCATGTCCATGAGACGCTTCATCTGCCGGTCGTTCATTTATTCTTCTCCCCGTCGAAGATCGCGATGCAATCGCTCGCAAACCGGAATAGCCGGCTGCACCAGCGCGCTGTACTGTCCCCGTCGAGCATGACAGCCATACGCTGGATTTCATCGGCCCGCTGTCGCAGGTGGTCGATCTGCTCGCGTTTGTTTGGAAACAATTCGATGAACACGTCGTCGTAGCGCAGAATCATCTCCGCCACTTTCAGTCCGCTGCCGACCATATAGGCGCGGTGCTGCATCCGCTTTACAGGATCGAATTTCTCCGGTTCCGGATGTTCCAACAATTGATAAAAGCCGATCACATTGATGCAGGGCTTCTGAAATAGGGCTTTGAGCTCGTCCCGGTGTTTTTGCGACATGACGGCCTCGAAATTCCGTTCGAAAGACTCAAAGCTAAAGAACTGCCTGAAAACTGCAAGCAAGCACAGGATTCAATTGTCAGAGCCTGCAATTCCGGCTTCGTCGCTCCGTTCCTGTGATCCGTACGTTTATCGCCTCGTCAGCGCATGGTGAAGGGAACGACTCGGCGGGTTGTCGGATCGACAAGGAGTTCCTTGTCGAGGGCTGGAAAGGCCCGGTCGGCGCAATTGTTTCTCGGGCAGATCCGGCAGTTGATGCCGATCCGGTCGGGAAAGGCCTTGGCCTTGTCGCTTGGGATCAGCCGATCCGCGTAGACCAGCAGGTCGGCATACTTCGCCTCGCAGCCAAGGCCCAGGGTGTAACGGCGCTGACGTCCGGTATAGGAGGAGGCCTGCTTGGTGACGCAGGTTGCAAGGCAGACATAGGATGTGCTGTCGGGCATTTCTCCGAGTTGGACGGAAAATCGGCCTTCCGGCTTCTCGAAGGCTTCGTGCACGTTCCACAAGGGGCAAGAGCCGCCGTAGCGGGCAAACTGGAACCGGGTTGCGCTGTGGCGCTTGATGATGTTTCCCGCCCGGTCCACCTTCAGGAAATAGAAAGGCACGCCCTTCTCCCCGCTGCGCTGCAGGGTCGAGAGGCGATGGCAGATCTGTTCCAGGCTGGCGCCGCTCGTGGTGGAGAGTCGGTCCAGATCATGGCGGTAGTCCCGGGCAAGCGCCGCGAATTTGCGGTAAGGCAGAAGCAAGGCTCCGGCGAAATAGTTGCGCAGCGCCAGACGGCAGATATCGCTCGCCGGGGCCGTCGCAAAACTGGCCGCGTCCAGATGTGCGGCGATCAACGGTTCCGCTGTCAGCTCCGCGATTACATTGCCCAGGAGAAAGGCCTGTGTGGACCGGGGTACCGCGCGATTGAGAACGACGATCCTGCGCGCCGGATCGAAGCGCATGATGGCTTCCTCTTCGGCCCGGGCGCCGTCAGACACTTCGACGATGACATTGTGCTTTGCCGTCAGCCAGTTCGCCAGGACGGAAAACCGGTCCGGGTGCCAGGCAAGGCCAAGTTCGTTTGCCAGGCTCTCTGCCGCTGTGTCCAGATCGTCGACATAATTGTCGGTATAGTGAAAATAGTCCCGGACTTCTTCATAAGGCGAGGTCAGGCGTTTTGCGGATTCGCTCTGCCGACCGTGCATGACGATCGCGTCGTCGATGAAAGCCTGCTGCTCGCTCATATGGCGCAGGGCGCTGTAGAGGTCGAGAACGGCGCGGGCGAAATCCGGCGTGTGAATGGCCACGCTCTTCAGTTCCTGCAAACCGATCGAGCCGGAATGAAACCGCGTGTCGGCGAAGGCCTCTGAAAGATCGGAGACAAGGCGGTCGAGGTCGTTGGTCTCGAAACTGGAGAGATCGGCACCGAATTCGCGGCTGACGGCAATCAGAACGCTGGCCGATATGGGGCGGACATTGCTTTCAAGCTGATTGACGTAGGACGGGGAGAGGTTGAGCCGGCGGGCGAAATCGACCTGGGACAGGTCCGCGTTTTCCCTGATTTTCCTTAGGATGTGTCCGGCAAACAGTTTCTTGGTCATGCGTTCCAGTTCGGTTGCGAATAATTTACAAAATTGACTGTAACAATTTCACACTTTTCTTTCTCTGAAAAAAGGCCGAAAATCCACGCTAAATCTTGCGGCAGAGGGTTCGGACGAGCCTGGGACGGGCAGCGAAGGGAGAGAGCAATGGGACGGTTCGAAGGCAATCTGATTGTGGGCGATTTCAGCGCCTATACCGGCGGGACGGTGCCGCTTCGCCGCGTGAGTTTGCCGGATGTGTTTCCCGGACTGACGACCCGCCAGAGAGAAGTTCTGGAAATGCTGTCGACCGGACTGACCGACAAACAGATCGCCTATGAGCTTGGTATCAGCACCGCGACAGTCAAATGCCATTCCAGGGCGGCCGTTCAACGCATGGAGGCGAAGAACCGTATTCACGCGGTGGCGCTTTACGTGCGGGGGAAAGTCGAGCGTGAGCAGGGGCGCTGACCGGGCAGGATTGGCTTTGACTATCGATTTCCGGGAGGGTGGGCAGGCCCGAATGTGATGCGAGCCTGCCTTCGGCTTTCTGCAGAAATCAGTCCTGCGTGGACACGCCTTCCTTCACGATGACCTTGCCGTCGATCTCGACCGTGGGTTCGTGCATCACCAGATCGATGTGGATGTCGGAATTCACATCCTGATTGTAGACTAGGCCGTTGCCGACGGCGATGTGCAGGCGTCCGAGACCCTTCTTATAGGTGTTGCAGCTGTGGTCGTTGGCCTTGGCGTTGATGCCGAGCGCGATCTCAGCGATGTTGGCGCCGTTCTCGGTTTTTTCGACCAGCTTCCACAAGGCGTCTGCGACCGTCGGGTCACCGGTGATGCTTGTCGCAAGACCATTCTTCATTTCCACCACGACAGGTTCCTTGGGCCAGTCGAAGCCTAGCACCGGGCCGTCGATGACCGCGCGGCCGTTTGTTGTACCGACGACCGGCCCCTGATAGACTTCGCCCCAGTTCACCGGCGCCATTCGGCCCGGCTCGTGGGCGAAGTTGGAGCGATGCGAGGGCTGGCCCTTGATGTTGGCGGTGAAATCCGTGCCCGCCGGCGTGGTGACGCGGACGGTTTCCCCAGCCTCGAAGGCCGCCTGCCAATAGTTGGCGACCTTGGACATGGCCGGATAATCGGCTTCGAGTACGGATTCGTGCAGCAGGTCCTTACGGCTGCGTTTGACCATGAAGACACCGCGGACCTGATTGGAGCGAACCAGGCCGATCGGTACCTTGTGGTGGGGCAGGGGCGCTGACGTGGTGCGCGTCAGGCTGATGATGATGTCCTGGCCCGGCATCATCTTCTGAACCGCTTCGGGAAGATATTCGCTGCCGGGGGTTGGATTGTCGTTCATTTCGACGAGCAGGGTCTCCGCGCCGGCCTTGCGGCTACGGGCGGTGATAGCTGATACGATATCGCTGTTCTCAGCCACGCCAGCCACGTCCGTGACGATCAGGACCTTCTCTCCCTTTTTCGTTGCCAGAAGTGTGTCAACGACGATGTCTGCGAGGCGCGTCACCTTTTCCGCTTCGGTTTCACTCATGATCTCTCGGCTTTTCGTTGTTTGAATTTCGCTACGATGAATATACCCATGAGTAGGTATTATCAACCGGAAAGCCCTTCAATGGCGGCGATACGTGCGGGATCAGTTGGTTGACGGTACTAATTGGCGCTGTTATTCAATAATTATTCTACTTATGAGTAGGTTATGACGCTAAGAGGTCGCCTGCATGAACGATTTTGGGGAAAGGGCCCAGGGAATGACGGCCAATCAGGATCTGAACCTGGATGACTGGCGCCGCGCGGTCGACACCGTTTCTCGGGGTCAGGTCATCGAGCTTGGTCGGGAGTTCCATTCCGGCATGCCCCATTATCCGACCCATCCGGATTTCGAGATTTCCCTGTTTCGCAGACACGGAGACCGGGTTCGCGCAGACGGCGCAAGTTCTGCCAGCTGTCACTGGTCGTTCGGCGGGCATACGGGCACGCATATCGACGCGCTGTGTCACGTCTCCCAGTGTGGGGTCATGTTTGATGACACGCCGGCAGACAATGACTTGATTGAAAGTGGCAAAGCTGCGGGCGATGCGGCGGATTTTTCGGCCTATCTTCGCCGGGGCATTCTGTTCGATATTGCCGCTCTCGATGGCGTGGAAAGTCTTTCCGGCGACCGTCTGATCACCCCTGAGGATTTGGAAAAGGCCTCGGATGCGCAGGGGATCGACGTGCGGCAAGGCGACGTAGCTCTGATCCGCACAGGTTGGGGGCGGCACTGGGGCAGCGATGCCTATATCGGCCACGATACCCCGGGACCTGGCTTCGAGGCTGCGCTCTGGCTGGCCGACAAGGGCGTCGAACTGGTCGGCAGCGATACGGCGGTGTTCGAGAAGGGGCCGGTCACAGAGGCAGCCCCCGTTCATCGACTGCTGTTGCTGGAGCGACAGATCCGGATCATGGAAAACCTCGATCTGGAGGCGCTTTCCGCAGCGAAAGTCTACGCGTTCTTCTTCATGGCGCTTCCCTTGCGGGTGCGAGGCGGAACAGCCTCACCATTGAGGCCAATCGCCGTCTGCTGAGCGATTCCTGGTCGGGGACAACGAGAAGCGCGGAAATCCGATGTTGTCAGAGGGTCCGGGCGCGCAGATGGCCGGTCGCATCCTGCTCCCAAGACACCTTTTCCTCCGCGACCAGATAATTCAGATGGGCCAGTGTTTCGGAAAAGGCGAAGCTCATTTCGTGGGGGGAGAGTTCCCGGTGAAAGAGAACTGGGACGAGATCCGTGGCGGAGACCGCCTGGGTCCGACAGGCTTCGACGATCAGCTCGCAACGCTCGTCGTGATGGTCTTTCAGGGCCTTCGTGCGCTCATGCAGTCCGTAAAAGGGGAGGCGGTGGCCGGCAAGGACCAGAACATTGTCGGGGACATCCCGGGCGATCCGGTCGAGTGAACTTAAGAATGCCCCAAGCGGATTGCCCTGTGGTTCATAGGCCGGCACGGAAATGTTGGGCGAAATCTTTTCGATGACCTGATCAGCCGCGAGGAACAAGCTGGCGTCCGGCTGGTAGAGCATTACCTGCTCGGCACTGTGGCCATCGCCGGTCAGGACGTGGAAGTCGCGTCCGCCGATCTTGAGAACCATACCGTCGTAGAGCCTGCGATAGGAGGCCGGCGGTTGCGACAGCATCCGCATGTATTGATGACCCTGGGTGCTGACAAGGGCGGCGACTTCGTCCGGCATGCCGTGGCTCGCATAGAAGCGCATGTATTCCGTTGCCGCCATAAACTCCGGCGAATTGTAGAAATTCATGCAGGACAGGAAGCTGGTGGTGCTGGTTAGCAAAAGCGCCTCAAGCTTCTCGCACAGCCAGCCGGCAAGCCCGATGTGGTCGGGATGGTGATGGGTGGCCAGCACCGCAGAGATCTTCTCGCCTTGCATGGGGCCGCCAAGCAGGGTTTCCCAGGCAACTTTCGTTTCCGGATTGGATATGCCGGTGTCGACAACGACCCAACCGTCGTCGTCGCGCAGGAAGTAGACGTTCACGTGATCCAGGCGAAAAGGCAGGGAAAAACGTGCCCAGAGCACACCGGGCGAAACCTCGATCACCTCGCCGGGTGCGGGCGGCGTTTCGAACGGAAAGCGGATCATCCTGGGTTCCTCTGGCGGGGAAGGTGCAAATGCGGCGGGAACGTTCTGTCCACGGCGTAGCCGTGTGGCGGGTGACGACTCATCCTACCCGAATACGAAGCCGAGGCCAGTCATCCCTTTCGATGAATTGCCCTGATGTGTCAGGGAGCGCAGAGCTGGATGGACCCGCGTCCGTCTGAAGCCGGTTCTGCTTACTGGCCCAGCAGCCGTTCGGTCAATTCCCACAGACGATCGGCGTTTTCCGGCGAGGCGGCATAGGTATGAACACCGTTCATTGGCCGGTCCTCGTGCCATGGACCGGACTCGTTGCACTCCTCGAAATAGCGCCCCCCGACGCCCTCCGTCTCAGGGGCGGTGGCGATCCAGACCGCCGTTGCCGCGCATTGTTCGGGAGAGCGCCAGCGCGCCGTCACGTTGCCCTTATCGTCGATCCAGCCGAGATCCCGCTGCTCCTGATCGGTCAGGAAGCGCTGCAGCCCGGTCATGGAGCCGCCCGGGTTCATGGTGTTGGCGAAGATGCCATCGCCCGAATACCGTTTCGTCAGGCCGAGAGCGAAGAGAGCGCAGGCGGTCTTCGACTGGCCATAGGCTTCCCAGCGGTCATAGGGGCGGGTGAGGTAGTCCGGGTCGTCATAGAGGATGTCCGAGCGGCGATGGCCGATGGAAGAGACGGTCACGACGCGGGCGCCATTCCCGGCGCGGAGCACGGGCAGCAGGCCCATGGTCATCCGGTAGTGGCCGAGATGGTTGATGCCGAGCTGAAGTTCATGGCCTTCCGCTGTCCGCTTCAGCGGCGGTGCCATGACGCCGGCATTGTTGATGAGAATGTCCAGCGGCTTTCCCGAGGCAGCATATGCATCGGCGAAGGCTTGCGCCGAGGCGAGGGAGGCAAGATCGATCTCCCGCGTTTCGACGTCTCTGCGACCGGTTTCAGTGTTGATTTTCGCTGTCGACGCCTCAGCACTTGCCACGTCCACATCCGCGATGGTGACGCTAGCGCCCGCCTTTGCCAGGGCGCGGCTGATTTCGAAGCCGATGCCGTTGCCGCCGCCGGTAACGATGGCGGTCTTGCCGGTGAGGTCGCGTCCTTCCAGGACTTCTTCGGCAGTGGTTTCGGCGTCGAATGCCGACGAGATCAGTTCCTGCCCTGCCCAGTTCAGGCGGACCTCTTCCTTTGTCGTGCTGGTCATCGACGCTCCTCCAAACCAGTTTGATGTCAATTCAGGACTACGTGCAGATGCTGGTGTTCCAGCCGGCTGCGCGGTCAAGCGATGGCGCGCGCCTGTCCTTTCCAGTAGGGCTCGCGCAAGACGCGTTTGAGGATCTTGCCGCTGGCATTGCGCGGCAGTTCCGCAACGAATTCATATTGGCGCGGGATCTTGTAGCCGCCGAGCCGCTCCCGGCAGAAGGCGATCAGGTCATCGGTGCCGAGCGGTTTTCCCGAACGGGTCACGCAGACGGCGAGGGCGGCCTCGCCCCACTTGTCGTCGGGCACGCCGATAACGGCCACGTCGCGGATGTCCTCGTGTTCCAGCAGCGCGCTTTCGATTTCGTTCGGATAGATGTTGGTCCCGCCGGATACGATCATGTCCTTGATCCGGTCCTGGAGAAAGACATAGCCCTCCGCGTCGATATAGGCGGCATCGCCGGAATGCAGCCAGCCGTTCACGATCGTCTCGGCAGTCTTTTCCGGATTGCGCCAATAGCCCTTCATGACGTTTGGGCCGCGGATGACGATTTCTCCCACGGTGCCCGGGGGAACTTCGTTGCCGTCCGGATCGACGATGCGCAGTTCGGCCAGGACCACGGCGCGGCCGGTGGATTTCAGCAGCTCGGGACGGCCCTGAAGCGCCTTCAGGTGATCGACCTCGTTGAGATAGGCGATGCCGCCGCAGGATTCGCTGAGGCCGTAACCCTGGATCAGGGGGCACTGGAAGGTTGCCAGCGCCCGGCGCAGGACCGGTTCGGCGATGGGGGCGGCTCCGTAATAGATGACCTCCAGGTGGCTGAAATCCATCTTGGCGATCTGCGGCTGTTCCAGCAGGGTCTGCACGATCGAGGGGACCATGTTGACCGTGTTGATCTTTTCTTCAGAGATGGTCTTCAGGAAAACGTCCGGGTCGAAATGCTCCATCAGGACAACGGTTCCGCCGTTGATGGCGGCGGTCATGATCCGCAGCACGCCGGCGGCGTGGTAGAGCGGGGTCGCCACCAGCGCCCGCTGGCCGGGCGAACGGCCGGCGATCGAGGCGCACATGGACTGCTCAACGTGGGCGATGACGTTCTGGTGACTGATCATGATGCCCTTGGGATGTCCGGTCGTCCCGCTGGTGTAGATCAGGTAGAGCATGTCGTCCTTGGTCAACGCGGGGCGCGGCGTATCTGTTGAAGCGCTGCCGATGAACGCGTCCAGAGATTGCCAGCCGTCGCGCGGCTGTCCTCCCACACTGATAAAGATCCCGACACCGGACAGGTCGGGACGGATGCCGCCGATCTGGTCGAGGTAGTCCTCGCCGCGCACGAACACCATGCTGACGTCGGCATCCTGCAGGATCCAGAGCCATTCGCGCGGCGCGAGGCGGTAGTTCAGCATGACCGGGGCCACGCCAGCCTTGGCGCAGGCCATGAACATCACGCCCATGTCTATGTCGTTCGTCGACAGGTAGGCAATGCGGTCGCCGACCTTGAGGCCCGCGTCGATCATCGCATTCGCCCACTTGTTCGCGCGGAGATCCGCATCCCGGTAGGTCAGAGTAACGCCGTCCTGAACGAGGAAGGGAATATCCGGTCGACTTCTGGCGTGATATTCGAACCAGTCATGCACCCGCATTATCAAGAAACTCCGTCATTTTTCTGGACGCCCCGCGAAAAGAATTCGAGGAAATCCTCGGCAATCATTTCAGGCGATTTGCGTCCCTTTTCGTCGAACCAGTAGCTGATCCAGTTGAACGCGCCGAACATGGCGAAGGACAGCATCCGCGGATCGCAGCTCTTGATCGAGCCGTCGGCGATGCCTTCGGCCACCATGCGCTCGACCTCGTGGTTGAGCCTCCGGCGACCGGTCCAAAGGACCTCCCGGCTGTTGTCGGTCAGGCTTCCGGGCGCGGTGGAGCGGATCAGGCAGATGCCGAAATCGGAGGTCATGACACGCGCGTAACGGCGGAACAGCATTTCAAGCCGCTCCCAGCCGGACACGTCGGCGGAGCGGACCTCATCCAGCAATTCGTGAAGTTCCTGGGTGGCGATGCGCGAACACTGGAAGATCAGGTCTTCCTTGTCGTTCAGGTAGTAATACAGGAACGGCTTGCTCACCCCGAGCGCCTTGGCCACATCGGACATGGAGGTGTTGTGGAACCCGCGGCTGTTGAAGAACGCGGCCGCCGCCTTGAGAATGGAAAGCCGCTTGGCTTCACGATCGTCTTCGGCGGTGCTCTGCCCACTGCCGGCCTTCGATTTTGCGGTCATCTTGCTCTCGCTTTTCTTGTTCGCTCTGCGAGTAGCATACTTCCGAGTAGGATTCGCCGCTACAGGGTCTTCGACGGTGACCGCCGCCGGCTTGCCCTTGATACCTCTTTGTGAATCCCGTGCCATGAGTGCCTCTTCCGTTTCTCAGACGACACTGGGTCGGTCGTAACAGGGACCGGCGTCAGACCACCACACCGCGCCTTCTGCGCGCAGCTTTTCCAGGGCCTCTCGCGGCAATGCCGCCAGATCCGACAGGATCTCGAGCGTGTCCTCGCCAAGGGCGGGCGCATGACGGAAACTTTGAGGACCATGCCCCGACAGTTTGACCGGTGAACCTGCCACCTTCAGACGGCTGCCGATCGGATGGTCGAAGCTGACCAGCATGTCGCGCGGGCCAACATGAGGGTGGCTGTAGGCCTCCTTGATGGTCTCAACCTTCGCACCTGGGATGCCGAGCTCCACATAACGGCGTTGCCATTCGTCCGCCGGAGCCGTCGCCATGACGTCTGCGACCAGGACGTTGAGGTCGTCCTCGTTGTCCTGCCGGTCTTTCTCCGTAGCGAAACGCGGATCGTCGATCCATTCCGGATGGCCGAACGCGCGGGCGGCGGCAGGCCAGAACTGGCCGGTTATGCCGAGCACGAACCATTTGCCGTCACTGCATTTGAACGGGCCGTAGGGCAGAGCGCCGCTGCCGCCGCGCCGCTGTACGGCCGGATAGACGCGGCCGGACATGGCCGGCGCGACGCGGTAGCCATGCATGGCCAACTGGGCGTCCAGCAGGGCGATATCGAGGGCGGCCGTACGGCCTGTGCCGCTGCGGCGATGCAGGGCGGACAGAATTCCGATGACGGCATAGAAGGCGCCGCCGATGCCGCCGATCGGATTGCCCCAACGCACTGGCATGGTGCCGGGCTCGCCGGTCCCGGTAATGCTCATGCCGCCGCCCAGGGCCTGGATCGTGGCGTCATAGGCGGGCAGGTGAGACCATGGGCCGGTCTTGCCGAAGCCCGAGACCGAACAGGCGATGATCTCCGGGTTTACCGTCCGCAGGCTCTCAAGGTCGAGGCCGAGGCGCTGCATCACGCCCGCCTTGTAGTTGTCGTAGATCACGTCCGCCTGGCCCACGAGCTTCAGCAGCGTATCCCGACCGGCATCGGTCTTGAGGTCGAGGCAGACCGAGCGCTTATTGCGGTTCAGGCCGAAGTAATAGGCAAGCGCGGGTGTGACCGGCAGGGATGCGGGATCTTCCCCGTCTGCCGGCTCTACCGGCGGACGTTCGATCTTGACGACCGTTGCGCCGAGGTCGGCGAGCATCTGGGTGCCAAAGGTGCCGCTGGGCTCGTCGCCGCACAGCTCCAGGATCAGACGCCCTTTCAGCGGTCCGTCCTGTGTGGCAAGGCGGGCAACGGCGTCCCGGAGAGGGGCGGGATTGGTGGCGTTCGGAGCGTAGGGGCGCTGGGCGGCCAGTTCGCCGGCGGTAACGGTGTCGTCGGCAACTGGGGCGCTAAAGGCTGCGGCAGCTTCGCCAATGAAGCGCACCGGACTGCCGGCGGTGATGACGCCTTCGGCGCCCGGACCTTCCATCCTCACCGCCATCTCGCGGACACGCGCCTGGGGTTGTTCGAAGGCTTCGCGGATCGAATTGACCTTGCCGACGGGTACGCCGGCTTCAATCAGCCTGTCCTGCCAGGTTTCGGCGGTTTCGCTTAAGAGCCGCTCTTCGATCAGAGGTTCCAGGTTGGCCTGGTTTTCCTGACGCTTTGCGAGCGTGTCGAAACGCGGGTCGGCGATGAGTTCGGCCAGGCCGATCGCCTCGCAGAACCGGCGCCAGAAATTCGAGGCGACGCCGATGACGATCCACTTGTCGTCCCGGCAGAGGAACGGGCCGTAAGGCACGGTGCCCGCGCCGCCGCGCCGGGGTTCCGGTGCTCCGAAGTCTACGCCCGCGCCGAAGGCCTGCGGCACGCGGTAGGTGTTGAGCGCGAGCTGGCCGTCCAGCAGAGAGATCTCGACCGCCTGTCCCTTGCCGGTGCGGGTGCGTTCCTCCAGGGCTGCCAGGATGCCGATGACACCGTAGAACGATCCGGTGATGTCGCCGACCGGGACCCCCCAGCGGCAGGGCATACCCTCGCTGTCGTTGGAGCCGGTGATGCTCATGCCGCCGCTCAGGGCCTGAACGGTAACGTCATAGGCGCCCACATTCGCCCAGGGGCCTTCCGAGCCATATCCGCTGATCGAACAGGTCACGATGCGCGGGTTGATGTGTCTCAGGGTGTCGTAATGGATGCCCAGGCGTTTGGTCACCGAAGGCCGGAAATTGTCATAGACGACATCCGCGCCGGCAGCGAGCTTGAGGAAATCCGCCTTGTCTGAATCGTCCTTGAGATTGAGACAGACGCTCTTCTTGTTCCGCTGCAGGGCGAACAGAAATCCATCCGCGTCACTGACCGGATCCTCCGCCGTGCGGGCTTTAAGCGGCTGTGCCTTGTCGGGCGGGCAAATCCGGATGACCTCGGCCCCGAGAGAGGCAAGGATATCCGAGCCGAATGGGCCTGCCACCACGGTGGACAGGTCCAGGATGCGGATGCCGGACAGGGGGCGGGGGTCAGCGTTGGTCACGGGTGGTGTATTCCTCGGAGATGCCCGCTAGAGCGTACGGGCGATCAGCATCTTCATGATTTCGGAGCTGCCGCCGGCGATCCGGCGCACGCGGGCGTCGGTGTACATGCGGGCGATCGGCGTTTCGGCCATATATCCCCAGCCGCCGTGCAGCTGCAGGCATTCGTCCACGACGCGGCATTGCAGCTCGGTGTTGAACAGCTTGGCGATGGCCGCTTCGTCGCTGGTCAGTTCACCCTTGATGTGCCTGGCGATGCAGTGGTCCAGATGGGCCCAACCCACGGTGAGCTGCGCCTTCAGTTCGGCGAGTTTGAACTGTGTGTTCTGGAACTCGATCAGCGGTTTGCCGAAGACGACGCGGTCCTTGACGAATTCAACCGTCGTGTCGAAGGCTTTCTGGGCGGAGGACATGGCGATGGTCGCGATCGACAGGCGTTCTTTCGGGATCTCGTGCATCACCTGCTTGAAACCGCCGTTCTCTGTGCCGAGCAGGTTCGAGACGGGCACGCGCACGTCGTCGAAGAACAGTTCGGCGGTGTCGGACGCCTTCATGCCGATCTTCTTCAGCCGCTTGCCGCGGTCGAAACCCGGGCGGGTGCCGTCGACGACGATCAGGCTGACGCCGTTGCGCCCGAGTTCCGGCGCCGTCTTGCAGACCACGATCACCAGATCGGCATTGATGCCGTTGGTGATGTAGGTCTTCTGACCCTTGATCACGAACTCATCGCCGTCGCGCTTGGCGGTGGTGTTGATGTTCTTGAGATCGCTGCCGGCGTGCGGTTCGGTCATGGCGATCGCGCCGATCATCTCGCCGGTCACCATTCTCGGCAGCCAGCGCTTCTTCTGTTCGTCGGTGCCGAGTGCCTCGATATAGGAGGCGACGATGTCGGTATGGGTCTGGATCGTGAAGCTCGACTGACCGGTGTAGCCCAGCTCCTCGTCGATGATGCTGAGATGCAGGAAACCGCCGCCCGCGCCGCCGTATTCCTCGCTCACGGTGGGGCAGAGGATGCCCATCTCGCCGGCCTTGCGCCACAGTTCCTTGGGGATGATGCCGTCTTCTTCCCACTTGGCAATGTTGGGCATGAGTTCGGCCTGAAAGAACTTGCGGACTGCGCGGCGCAGTTCCTCATGTTCCGGTTCGTAAATCGCGCGATTTTCCATCATGGCGGTGATCTCCCGTCTTCCCGTCAGGATTCGGCTTCCGCCGGGGCGGGATTGGTGTAGCCCTGGAGCAGGGCGGAGGGCACCAGCTTACGCAATTCTTCCGTGGTGAACGGGGCGTCATCCGCCTTCACAAGGCTCGCCTTCATTTCCGGGTCGTTGTAGATCGCAACCTTGCGCTCCTCGACGCGGAATGCCTGTCCGTTGATGTTGGCGGCATCGTCGGAACACAGATAGCTGACGAACGGGGCGACATGTTCCGGGCCGCCCATGTTGACTACGGCGTCGTAACGTTCCTGGGTCACCAGTCCGGCCTCCAGACGCTTGCGGAAGCCTTCTTTCACGGCTTCGTCCAGGGTCAGACGGGTGGCGGCCGCCGGGCAGATCGTGTTGGCGGTGACGCCGTATTTGCCCAGTTCACGGGCCATGGCGCGGGTCAGCGAGAACACACCGCCCTTGGCTGCACCGTAATTGGCTCCGCCCACGGTGCCGCGCCAGGCTTCGGAGCCCATGTTGATGATCCGGCCCCAGCGCTGCTCGCGCATGTAGCCTGCGGAATGATGGATCATGGAATACTGGCCGCGCAGGTGGATACCGACCACCAGGTCCCAGGATTCCACCGGCATGTTCCAGATCATCTTCGGACGCAGGACGCCGGCGTTGTTCACCAGGATGTCAACGGAGCCGAATTCGGACTTGCACAGCTCGACGGTGCGGCCGCAGGCCTCGTGATCGTCGACGCTTTCGGCCGCGACGATCGCGGTTCCGCCGGCTGCGCGGATCGCTTCTGCCGCTTCTTCCGCAGGGGAGGCGCCTTCGGTCTCGATACCGTCCTTGGCGAGGCCCGGGTCCATGATCACGACCTTGGCGCCTTCGCGGGCGAGCTCTTCGGCGATGGCGCGGCCGATGCCACGGGCGCCGCCGGTGACGATCGCTGCCCTGTTCTCGAATTTCATCTGTCGTCTCCTCGCATGATGGCAATGGCGCTCAGCGCGTCGTGGTTTTGTGCGAAACGGATTTGTAGGTGAGGTAACCGTCGAAACACTGAGCGCCGCCCTCGCGGCCGTAGCCGCTATCCTTGACCCCGCCGAAGGGGATCTCGGGCGAAGCGCCGCCGAAGTGATTGATCGACAGGATGCCGGTTTCGATCCGGTCCGTGATTTTCGCGGCCGTTTCGGCCGATTGGGTAAAGGCGTAGGTGGCAAGGCCGAAGTCGGTTGCATTCGCCCGGTCGCAGACCTTGTCGAGATCGGAGAACTTCTGCACGACCGCCACCGGACCGAACGGTTCTTCGCTCAGGATGCGGGCACTGTCCGGCACGTCGGTCAGGACGGTCGGAGCATAAAACGCGCCTGTGTCGCCAATCCGCTTCCCACCGGTGCGCAGCAATGCGCCGCAGGCAATCGCATCCTGGATCAGCTCGTCCACCGCCTGGAGACGGCGGTTATGGATCATCGGGCCCATTCCGGTGGCAGGGTCCATGGGATCGCCGACCACCAGCCTCTCGGCTGCCGCGACAAAGGCGTCGACGAAGGCGTCGTGGATGTCCTCGTGCAGGAAAAACCTTGTGGGCGAGATACAGATCTGGCCGGAATTCCGGAACTTGGAAACGACTGACATTTCGGCGGCCTGGACCGGATCCGCATCGGCGCAGAGGATGCAGGGTGCATGGCCGCCGAGTTCCAGGATCTGGGGCTTCAGGTGCTTGCCGGCCAGAACGGCGAGGCTGCGGCCCACGGGAACCGACCCGGTGAAGGTCACCAGCCGCATGGCGGGCGAGGAAATCAGCTTTTCCGAAATCATCGACGGCTTGCCGAAGACCATGTTGAGAACGCCTGCGGGCACGCCGGCTTCCTGGAAGCATTCCGTCAGAACAATCGCCGTGGCGGGTGTTTCCTCGGCGGGCTTGATGACGATGGTGCAGCCGGAAGCAAGCGCCGCGCTGATCTTTCGCGCCGGCGAGGCGCCGGGGCCGTTCCAGGGCGTGAAGGCGGCAACCGGGCCGACCGGGAACCGGAGAGCGGTCTGGGTCACACCGGCCGGTCCGGGTATGACTTCGCCAAAGGTGCGTAGGCTCTGTTCCGCATGCCATTCCAGCAGCTCTCCGGCGCGGCCGACTTCGGCGGGACCGTCCTTCACCGGCTTGCCGAGTTCCAGTGCCATCAGACGGGACAATTCGTCGGTGCGGCTGCGGATAAGCTCGGCCGCCTTGCGCAGGATGGCGGCACGCTTGCGCGGATGGGTCGCCCGCCAAAGCGGAAAGGCCCGATTGGCGGCTACAATGGCGCGGTTGATATCGGCTTCCGAAGCGGAAGGCAGGTGGCCGAGCGTTGCGCCGGTTGACGGATTCTCGACGGCGATCCGGTCTTCTCCAGTGCCTTCGGTCCATTCGCCGTCGATGAAGAGGCGGAGTTCGGGATAGGAGGGCTGGGTCATATTAGTCATTGGACAGGATCACCGTACCTGCGGCGGCAAACTGCCTGCCTGGGCCGTGAACAAGGCTCGTCCTGAGCCCTTCGACCTGACGGGCACCGGCAGAGCCGCGCAATTGGGCAACCGCTTCCAGGAGCGCGAACATGCCGTAACGCCCCGAGTGGCAATAGGACAGGCCGCCGCCATTGGTGTTCATCGGCAGGTCTCCGCCGGGGCCGGTCTTGTAGATGGTTCTGCCGTCGTCGCCTTTGCGGGTTTCGGACAGGAACGGCCCGGACTCGCCTTTGGGCACGAAACCGAGATCTTCAAGGAACATCATCGGCGTAAAGCTGAAGGCGTCATAGAGCATCAGGTGGTCGATGTCGGCAGGTGTCAGGCCGGCTTCCGCGAAGGCCTGGCGGCCGGAGACGACCGAGGAATCCGACGTGGTGAAGTCGCGCATCATGGCCACCTGACGGTGAGCCGCGCCTTCGCCAGTGCCGAGAATATGGATCGGCGTGTTCTTCATATCCCGGGCGCGCTCGGCAGAGGTGATCACCAGCGCTCCGCCGCCGTCGGCAACAAGACAGCAGTCAAGGCGGTTGAACGGGTAGCAGATCAGGGGCGAGGCCTCGACATCCTCTGGCGTGATCGACCCGGCTTCATGCATCAGCGCGCGCGGGTTCAACAGCGCCCATTCGCGGGTGGCGGCGGGCACATGGCTCATCTGGCGCTTGGTGGTGCCGTATTGATGGAAGTGGCGCAGGACCGGCAGCGAATAGGTGGTCGGTGCGCCCGCGGTGCCGAACGGGGTTTCGAACTGGCCCGCGGGGCTGGCCGGTGTGCCGGCTGCCTCCATATCGATCCAGCTGCGCCCGCTTTCGCCGTGGACGACCAGCGCCACGTCGCAATAGCCGGCTGCGATCGCCGCAACCGCATGGCGGACGAAGATCATGTAGGAGCAGCCGCCAACGCCGGTGCTGTCCACATAGCGGGGCACCATATTGAGATATTCCGACAGCTCGTTCGGTCCGGCGACGGTGGTGAACAGGCCATCGACATCCGACAGTTCCAGGCCGGCGTCGGCAAGCGCGTTCTTCGCCGCTTCCGCATGGATTGCCAGGCGGGACATGCCGGGAAGCTTGCCGATCCTATTGGTCTCGGCGGCTCCGATGATTGCGGCGGTTCTGCTGAGTTTGCCGGTCATTCTGCGACTGCCCCAATATTAACGGCCCTGAACTTGGGAAGGGTGATCTCGTCAGTGACATCGTCGAAAAAGACCTCGACATCCATGTCGATGATCAACTTCTCGGGTGTCGGCTCACCGTCCGTTTCCACGTTACTCAGCATCCGCGGACCTTCCGCCAGTTCGATCACAGCGATGACGTAGGGCGCCGTCCGGCCCTTGGCTGGCTTGTGGTTGATGACGTAGGTGTGCAGCTTGCCGCGGCCGCTGGCCAGTCGCCATTCCAGGTTGGATGACAGGCAATGCGGGCAGATCGAGCGCGGATAGAAATGCGGTTCGCCGCAGTCGTTGCACCAGGGCAGAAGCAGCTTGTGGGCACGGGCGCCGTCCCAGAAGGCCTTTGTTTCCGGTGTGGGTCGGGGCAGGGCGCCTTCATAAGGTTTCGCAGCATCAGCCATGTTCAGTTCACCCTGGCCACGCCGTTCTTGAAGATGACGGTGTTTCGCTCTGAGATCCTGGCCTCGAAGCCAAAGCTTCCGCCGCCTTCGTCCCATATATCCACCTGGATCGTCTCGCCCGGATAGGCGGGCGCGCTGAAGCGGCCGCCGATTTCCTTCAGGCGCGATACGTCCTGGCCGCAGGTCTCGGCGATTATGGCGCGGGCGATCATGCCGTAGGTACACAGGCCGTGCAGGATCGGCCGATCGAACCCCGCCTTGGCCGCCTTCGCGGGATCGGCATGGATTGGGTTCCAGTCGCCGGAAAGACGATAGATCAGAGCGGCTTCCGGGCGCGTGTTCATAGAATGATTCATATCCGGCGCGCGGTCGGGCACGGCATGGGGGACGGGTTGGGCCTTTGCCGGCGCGCCGCAGCCACCATCTCCGCGCAGGAACGACGTCGAGGTACGGGTCGCAATGATGTCACCGGTGCTTTCATCAACGATATCGCGCTCCAGCATCAGGAGGGCGCCGCGACCTTCGCCCTTGTCGATGATGTCCACGACACGGTTTTTCCCGATCACGGTGCCGGATACCGGCAGGGGCTTGAAGATCTTGAGGCCCTGTTCTCCGTGCAGGCTCTTGACCCATTCGATGCCGGTCCGCGGATCGGCCATCCACTGACCCGGGCCTCCAAGTACGACGGCCATGGTGGGAACGGCAACGAGACGGTCTTCGAGCAGGAATTGGAGTTCGCCTTCGTCCATTGGGTCATGGCCATAACCCAGACCAAGCGCGTAGAGGATCGTGTCCCGAGCCGTGTAGGTCTGCCTTATGTCCTCGAAGGACCAATTCATTACGGTATCGTAGTTGAGCACGTTGCCTCCCGAGTGATCGAAGTGCCGTCTGACGGCTTGGAAAGCTTCCTACCATCGGGTAGGATTGCTGTCAACGCGATGATGGAAAGAAGCGATAAGCATCTGTAAAATCGTAGATCATAGGGAGTGAAGTTCGTTTTCTTCCTGTGGGAATCTACTCGAAAGTAGTCTGGAGATAGGAATGTCTGAAGGTCGGGGGCCGCTTGCCGGTGTGCGTGTCGTGGAATTCGTCGGCGTTGGGCCCGGGCCGTTTGCGGCCATGTGGTTGGCGGATATGGGGGCGGAGGTCGTCCGGATCGACAGGCCGGGCCAGCGATGGAATCAGACGCGCGGCGATATCCTGAACCGTGGGCGCCGCTCGATGGCGCTTGATCTCAAGAGAGACGGCGCGGCCGAGGTGGCTCTGCGGATGATCGAATCGGCGGATGTGCTGCTCGAGGGGTTTCGGCCTGGTGTGATGGAGCGTCTTGGTCTCGGGCCGGATGTCTGCCTTGGGCGCAATCCGCGCCTTGTCTATGGGCGCATCACCGGCTGGGGACAGGACGGTCCGCGTCGAGATCTTGCTGGCCACGACATCAATTACATCGCAGCGACGGGTCTTCTCGGGACGGTCGGAACGAGGGAAAGCGGACCGGTTCCGCCTCTTAATCTGATCGGTGATTTCGGTGGCGGCGGTCTGTTGTTGGTTTCGGGGGTTCTGGCGGCGTTGGTCGAGCGATCCGTTTCCGGCCGGGGGCAGGTTGTCGATGCGGCCATGGCTGAGGGGGCGAGCCTTCTCTCCAGCATGATCTGGTCCTATCACAACAAGGGTTTGTGGAGCCCGGAGCGCGAATCGAACATCTTCGACGGCGGCGCGCCCTACTACCGTTGCTACTGCTGCAAGGATGGGCGCTACGTGGCGCTCGGTGCAATCGAGGGGCAATTCTGGGAGCTGTTTCTCCAGCTGTGCGATCTTGATGGCGAGGAAATGACGAGGATGCGTGGAGATCGCGAGAAATGGCCCGAATTATGCGCCCGGCTAGAGGCGATCTTCCTGACGCGGGACAGTTCGGAATGGTGTGCCCTGACCGTGGGGAATGATGCCTGCCTCTCCCTTGTCCTGGACTTCGATGAGGCTGCACGTGATCCGCATGCGGTGGCGCGTGGCGCCTATGTCGAGCTTGCGGGAGCTGTGCAGCCGGCGCCGGCGCCGCGGTTCGGCCGGACGCCTGGATCTGTCGGTCTGCCTTCGCCTTATGTGGGTGAGCACACGCGCGAAATTCTTGGTGAGTGGGGCTTTTCGGCTACTGAAATCGCAGAGCTCGAAAGCCGGGAGGTCGTGCATCATGAGGATGAAGAAAATGGTCCAAAAGATCGCGGGCCGTTGGGTTGATTGGCGATCTGAGGCGGCGTTAAGTTAGAAAAATTTCTACCTACGGGTATCTTTCGCGTGGTGTTTGAGGCGCTTGTGTTCGTGGGGGAATTGCGGAAGTTCGCTAATTAATGGCGGTTTTTATAGTTGATAAACCCGTTGATCGCCTCGATCTATATGCGTCTCCAAGAAATGCTTAGGCATTGAATTCTACCCATAAGTAGGTTATCAGTCTGATATTCACCGGTCGGCTAGACCGGCTGTTAACGGGAGGAACTTATGAAAACATTTGCGCGCACCGCGGCATCCATCCTGGCGCTGGCGGTCGGAACTGGGCCTGCGCTTGCCGGCAAGACGCTCTCCTACGCGAGCCACGTGCCCTCGACCCACATTCTGCACACGGAAGGCATGGCGCCGTTCTACAAGCAGGTAGAGACGGATACGAACGGCGAGATCACGTTCAAGGAATTTCCCGGCGGCGCGATGGGGGATGCGAAGTCGCTGCTGGCGATCGTACGGGACGGGATCGTCGATTCCTCCCTCATCGTGAACGTCTACTACAAGGCCGACCTGCCGGCGTCTTACATGATCACCGATCTGGGCATGCTGGGGGGAGACAGCATGGTCATGGCTGCGGCCGCAGCGGAGACCTTCCTTCTGGATTGTCCGCAGTGCGCCGAGGAAAGCGCCCGCAATCATATCAAGCCGCTCGCCTATTATGCGTCTGCACCTTACATCCTGATGTGCACCAAGCCGGTCAGCACGCTGGAGGAGCTGCAGGGGCTCAAGGTGCGGGCGATCGGCCCCTGGGCGATCTGGCTGAAGGATATCGGCGCGGTGCCCGTCTCCGTGCCCTCGTCGGAAGTCTATGAAGCGCTGCAGCGCGGTCAGGCGGACTGCACCATCGGCTCGGCAGCATGGCTGAAGAATTACAATCTCAAGGACGTCATTACATATGTGACCGACCTGAAGGTAGGCACCTATTTCGGCGCTCTGGCCTTCGACATGAACACCGACACGTGGAATGGTCTCTCGACCGATGAGCGCAAGGCCATCGTCAAGAGCCTTCCTGGCATTACCCGCCGTATGGTCATGGCTTATCGGGAAGAAGACGACGCGGCCCTGAAGGAAGGCCTGGATCATGGTGTGAAACTGGCGGAACCGGGGCAGGCTCTTATCGCCAGCTATGATGAGCAGAAAGGCAAGGAGGTCGCGCGTGTCCTCGGCGATCCGCGTGCCGAAAAGCTTGAGCTGAAGGGTGTTGTCGATGCCCTGATGAAGAATGTGGACAAGTGGACCAAGATCCTCGACGAGATCGGCCACGACCCGGACAAGTATGAAGAAAAGCTCCAGGAAGAGATCTATTCCAAGATCAGCGTTGCCGACGATTGAGGTCGGCTCCGTCAGCGGGTGGCGCAATCCGCCCGCAGACAGTTATCGTTGTGAAGAATCTTGGAAGGAATTCCCCTTATGACACGGCTCTTTTCCCGGCTCGCCAACGGCCTGCACTTACTGGCCGGGATTGCCATGACGATCATGATGCTTCAGGTCACGGCCGACGTGCTGCTGAAGTATCTGTTCAACAGCCCCATTCAGGGGACGATCGAACTCGTCGCGACTTATTACATGGTGGCGATTGCCTTTCTGCCGCTTGCCTATCTGGCCCTGCACGAACGCCATGTCTCGGTGGATATCGTCGTGCAGACCATGGGGCCGCGGATGAAGCGGTTCACGATGGTTTTCGCCAATTTCGTATCGGCCATCTACTGCGCGCTGCTGGCGTGGCGCGGGGCGGTCAACGCCATTCGCGCAACCCAGGTGGGTGAGGTTTGGGCCGCGGCCCTAGTCGATATCCCGGTCTGGCCCACCCGTTGGTTCTTTCCCGCCGGGGCGGCGCTTGCCGCCGTCGTGTTCCTGCTCGTGGCCCTTCGCTACCTGAGCGATCCCAAGGCAGTGGAATTCGACAGTTCCGCATCGCACTACAAGGATTAACAATGACCGATCTCTATGTCGCCGGAGGCGGCATTGTGCTGGCAATGATCCTGCTGGCGATGCGTGTGCCGATCGGGGTTGCTCTCGGGCTGGTGTCGTTCGGTGGTATCGCCCTGCTGCGCAGTCCCAAGGCCGCGCTTGAAGCCTTCGGCACGCTTCCTTTCGATTTTGCTGCCAGCTGGTCCCTTTCTGCCGTGCCCATGTTCGTCCTGATGGGGGCGGTGACCTATCATTCGGGTCTGACGTCGAAACTCTACGATGCGGCCCGCGTCTGGCTTTACCGGGTGCCGGGCGGACTGGCTGTGGCCAGCAACTTCGCCTCGGCCGGTTTCGCTGCGGCCTCCGGTTCGTCGCTCGCCACCTCGGCGGCGATGAGCAAGGTCGCCGTGCCGGAAATGCTCAAGTTCGGGTATGACCGGGGACTGGCAACGGCCACCGTCGCGGCCTCCGGCACGCTCGGGGCGCTGATCCCGCCCTCGATCGCCTTCGTGATCTACGGCTGGTACACTGAGCAATCGGTTCCCAAGCTTCTGATCGCCGGTATCCTGCCGGGGTTGCTGACGGCAGTCGCCTATTCAGCGATGATCATCCTACGTTGTACGCTGAAACCAAGGTTGGCGCCGAGAATTACCCTGGAGGTGAGCCGCCGCGAGCGCTGGCGGAAACTCAATTCCGTGTGGCCAACGCTTTTTTTAATCGGCGGTGTGATCGGGGGCATGTACGGCGGACTGACCACTGCCTCCGAGGCCGGAGCCTTCGGCGCCTTTCTCGCTTTCGTCATCGCGGGCGTGCAGGGGCGCCTTTCGAAGAAGGTGATCTTCAACAGCATCGCCGAAGCGGTCGCGACGACGGCCTCGATCCTGTTCATTGCCATCGGTGCGGTGATGCTGACCCGGTTTCTTGCCCTGGCAGGTGTTCCGATATTCATGTCGGAACTGGTCTCGAGCTGGAACACCAGCGTCATCAGCATCATCATCCTGCTGTCGGTAGTCTACCTGATCCTGGGCATGTTCCTCGACCCGATGGGGCTGATGCTGATCACGCTTCCGATCTTCCTGCCGACTTTCAAGGCGCTCGGAATCGACCTGATCTGGATGGGCGTGATCATCGTGAAATACATCGAAATCGGCCTGCTGACGCCGCCCGTGGGGCTGAATGCCTATGTGGTGAAAAGCGTGATCGGCGACGCGGTCGGGCTTGGAACCATCTTCCGCGGTCTTCTGTGGTTTCTCGCCTGCGAGGCGGTGGTCATGGTGCTGCTGATCGGCTTCCCGAGTATCTCGCTGTTCCTTCCGGGCTTCATGTAAAGGCCTTCGCCGGTGGGACTTAAGCCGTCCACCGGCGATCCTTATCCGGCACCGATGGTGCGTTCGGGTGAGGCCGTTCCGTTCCCTATACCTCCTGTTGGTCTTTCCATTTCACCAGCCTTGTCGATGGGGTGGATGGCTTGACTCGTTTCGGTAAAAGTACGATTGTCGGACAATCGGATATTAAGATGAAAATATGATGCCCGCGTCGTTAGCGGGCAGGGAGGAACTGGGTGGCGTTTTCGAACAAAACCATCGTGGTGACCGGCGCATCCAGCGGGCTAGGTGAGCATTTCGCCCGGACCCTGGCTGCCGATGGCGCACAGGTGGTGCTCACCGCCCGCCGACGGTCAAAGCTCGAAGGGATTTCTGACGAAATTATCGCGGCTGGCGGCAAAGCCCTGTCGGTGGAGATGGACGTAACCGATGCATCCTCCGTTGAAGAAGGCTTTGCGGCCATCGACGGCCGGATCGACGTCGTGATCAACAACGCCGGCATCAGTGGTGGTGGACCGGCCCTGCGTACCCCGCCTGAGGAATTCGGCAGTGTCGTCGATACCAATCTCAAGGGCGTGTTTCACGTTGCCCGGCAGGCGGCGCTACGCATGCAGGACGAGGGAGGGGCGATCGTCAATATCGCCTCGATCCTGGGGCTGCGTGTGGCGGGCGGAGTCGCAGCCTATACAGCCTCGAAGGCGGCTGTCGTCCAGTTGTCCAAGGCGCTGGCCCTAGAGTGGGCGCGCTACGGCATTCGGGTCAACGCGCTTTGCCCGGGCTATATCGAAACGTCGCTCAATGCGGATTTCTTTGCCACTGAAGCCGGGCAGAACCTGATCCGTCGCATCCCCCAGCGCCGTCTCGGCCAGCTCTCCGACCTCGATGCGCCGCTCCGGCTGCTGTGCTCGGACGAGGCGGCCTACATGACCGGTTCCGTTATCGCCGTCGACGGCGGCCACCTTGTCTCCAGCCTGTGAGGACCACCATGGATTTCAGGATTCCTGCGCATATCGAAAGCCTGCGTGAGCAGATCGCCCGGTTCGTCGAAACCGAACTGTTGCCGGTCGAAGCCGACCGCGCCAATTTCGACCCCCATGAGAATATCCGCCTGGACGTTCTGGCCGCCAAGCGGGCCAAGGCGCGCGAGCAGGGGCTGTGGTGCCTGCAGCTTTCGCCAGAGACCGGTGGACGAGGTGTCGGCCGTGTCGGCATGGCTGTCTGCTACGAGGAAATGAACCGCTCGATCTTCGGTCCGGTGACCTTCAATTCGGCGGCACCCGACGACGGCAACATGATGGTCATCGAGGCGCTTGGCACCGATGAGCAGAAGGACTGGTGGCTGAAGCCCGTTGTGGAGGGACAGGTCCGCTCCGCGTTTGCGATGACCGAGCCCCATCCGGGCGCCGGTTCCGATCCGGGCATGATGCAGACCGTGGCCCGAAAAGACGGCGACGACTACGTGGTCCACGGCCACAAATGGTTCATCACTGGCGCCGACGACGCAGAACATTTCATTCTGGTTGCCCGCACTTCCGACGATGCGCGGCGGGGGCACACCTGCTTTCTGTTCCACAAGGACGATCCGGGCTGGGAGATCACCCGGCGCATCCCGATTATGGGGCCGGAAGAACATGGCGGCCACTGCGAGATGACCTTTGACGGGCTGCGGATCCCAAGTCGGAATGTGGTTCTGGAGGAGGGCCGTGGGCTCAAGGTCGTGCAGACCCGCCTCGGCGTCGCGCGCTTGACCCACTGCATGCGCTGGCTGGGCCTCGCCCGGCGCTGTGTGGAGATCGCCACCGAATACGCCTCCCGCCGCGAAGGCTTCGGCATCCGGCTGGCGGACCGGGAAAGCGTCCAGATCATGCTGGGAACCCTGTGCGCCGACATCGAGGTTGGCCGTCTTCTGGTGATGAAGGCGGCCTGGGGGCTGGATCAGGGCAGCTACGCCCAGAAAGAGGTGTCTATGGCCAAAGTCCATGTGGCCAACCTCCTTTACCGGGCCGCGGACACGGCTATCCAGATCAACGGCGCGCGTGGTTACTCCAAGGATACCGTCCTGGAATGGATTTACCGCTATGCCCGCCAGGCGCGTCTGGTGGACGGTGCAGACGAGGTGCATCAGATGGTTCTCAACCGCTATCTGGCGAGTGAAGGACGCGGTTTCTTCCAGTGGCCGGTCGCGGAGGCATAGCGTGGGCGATACCGATTTTGATCCCTCTGCGCTCTATGGTTATCTGCAACGCCGCTTCGGCGAGGGGGAGCTCTCGCTCAACCGTATCGGCGGCGGCCAGTCGAACCCGACCTATACTGTCGGATACGGTGGGCGCAAAATGGTTCTGCGCAAGCAGCCCAATGGCGAGATCCTGCGCGGCGCCCATGCCATCGACCGGGAATACCGGGTGCTGACGGCGCTTGGGTCTACCGAAGTGACCGTTCCCGAACCGGTTCTTTACGAAGAGGATGCGGCGATCCTCGGCACGCCGTTCTACCTGATGGACTTTGTCGAGGGCCGGGTGTTCAACGATTGCCGCCTGCCGGACTTTTCGCCGGACGAGCGGCGCACGCTTTATCTCTCCATGGCGGAGACACTTGCGAAGCTGCACCGGCTGGTGCCCGCCGATATCGGTTTGGGCGACTATGGTCGTCCGGGCAATTATTTCGCCCGCCAGATCCACCGTTGGACCTCCCAGCTCGAGGCCTCGCCCTCCAAGCCGGAGCCGGTGCTGAGTAATCTGGCCGCCCGTATCGCTGAGGCGATGCCGGAGGACGACGGTCTCGTCTCGATCGCCCATGGCGACTTCCGCCTGGGCAACATGCTGGTTCATCCGAGCGAACCGAGGGTGATCTCGGTTCTCGACTGGGAACTTTCGACACTGGGGCATCCCTTGGCGGATGTGGGCTTCTGCTGCATGCCGTGGCACACGGCGCCGGACGAATATTGCGGGATCCTGGGTGAGCAGAGCGAAGGCATTCCGACGGAAGCGGAATTCGTCGCGTGCTATCGTAAGGTGTTGCCAAACGTTCCCGAACCGGAGCCGTTCCACGTAGCTTTCGCATTGTTCCGCTTCGCGGTGATCTTCGTTGGCATTGCGGACCGGGCGGCGGCGGGCACCGCGTCGGATCCGGAAGCTGCGCGTTTCGGTCCGCTCGCCCGCCGTTTCGCCATCCGCGCCTGGGAGGCGCTGGGTGAAGCGCCGCCGCCTGCTGCTTGACGGCAGCAGGCGCAGGACCATAGTCGTAAGCTTTCCCGGAGGAATGGACGGGTGCGGGATCAAAAGGAGGGACGAGCGATTCTCGGGCAGATCGACAAGGATCCGGGTTATGTCCGGGTCGCCAAGGCTATTGAGGCGGAAATCGTTGCCGGCCGGCTGAAGGTCGGAGAATTGCTGCCGACCGAGGCGGAGCTTTCCGGCATGCTCGGCGTCAACCGCTCGACCGTCCGCGAAGGCATCCGCGCCCTTGAAAATGCGGCGCTCGTTCGCCGCGGCGAGGGTAAGCGACTGGTCATTTCAGCACCAGAACCCGAAGTCATCACCAAGGTGAACACCCGCGCCATGCGGATGATGCGGGTGAGTTTCATGGAACTGTGGGACGTCCAGATGAAACTGGAGCCTTTCGCCGCGCGGCTTGCCTCCGAACACAGAACGCCTGAGCAGGTTGACGCCCTTCAAGGCAATGTGGCCAAGCTGAAGGCCAATCTGGACGACGACGCCTTCATCATCCGCTCCGATGTGGAATTCCATGGGCTGATCGCGGAAGCCGGCGGCAATCCCGTTCTGTCTCTCGCCACGGCACCGATCGGGCAGCTCCTCTATTCGGCTACGATCGATCTATACGCCAGGGTTCCCCAGGCGCGCCATCGTCTTTTCGCGGCCCACGAGGCGATCGCCCGGGCGATTGCCGATGGCGACGCGGATGAAAGCGAGCGCTGGGCGTCGAGGCATATCGAGGATTTCAAACGGGGCTACGAAGTTGGCGGCTTCGACATGACCGCACCGCTGCCCATGCGGGGTTGATGGAGGACCTTTCGGGTTTCCGTTTCGAACAGCTTAAAGGACCAGTCCAGGTTCCGCCTGCGTTCCAGTGTGTGCCCGAACGGGACTGTCTACCTGTTCTGAGTAATCAATGACCTGCCACGGGATTTTTCCTCCACCGTCGATTAGAGTCCGATCCAACTTGAGGACGGACAATGAAGCGAACACGTTTCACAGACGAGCAGATCATCGGCATCCTGGCCGAGCACGAGGCAGGCGTGAAGTGCGCGGACCTGTGTCGTAAGCACGGCATGTCGGAAGGGACCTTCTACAACTGGAAGGCCAAGTTCGGCGGCTTGACGGTGTCGGAGGCGAAGCGGCTGAAGGCGCTCGAGGATGAGAACGCCAGGCTCAAGAGGCTTCTGGCCGAGCAGATGCTTGATCTGGCGGCAATGAAGGAGCTGGTATCAAAAAAATGGTGACGCCTGCCGTGAAGCGCGAGGCGGTCGCGCACCTGAGGTCCCAGCTCGGGCTCTCGGAACGGCGGGCGTGCCGGATTTCCGGGGCAGATCGCAAGATGGTCCGCTACCAAGCGCAGCGTGCTCCGGATACGGAGCTGCGCGGTCGGCTGCGGGACTTGGCGAATGAACGTCGCCGGTTTGGCTATCGACGGCTCTTCGTCTTGTTGCGCCGCGAGGGCGAGCCTTCCGGGATCAACCGGATCTATCGGCTCTACCGCGAGGAAGGGTTGACGGTCCGCAAACGGAAGGCTCGGCGCAAGGCCGTTGGAACACGGGCACCGATCCTGGTCGAGGCACGGCCAAATGCGCGCTGGTCGCTCGATTTTGTGCATGATCAGTTCGCCAACGGCCAGCGCTTCCGGGTGCTCAACGTGGTGGACGACGTCACCCGTGAATGTCTCGCCGCGATCCCGGACACCTCGATCTCGGGGCGCCGTGTCGTGCGTGAACTCACGGCCCTGATCGAGCGCCGCGGGAAGCCCGGAATGATCGTCAGTGACAACGGAACCGAACTAACCAGTAACGCCATCCTGCGGTGGTGTTCCGAGCACGGGATCGAATGGCATTACATCGCGCCGGGCAAGCCGATGCAGAACGGCTTCGTCGAGAGTTTCAATGGGCGGATGCGGGACGAACTGCTCAACGAGACCATGTTCCGCAACCTGGCTCACGCCCGTATCGTGATCGCGGCCTGGGCCGCCGACTACAACACCGAACGCCCGCATTCTGCCTTGAACTACCAGACCCCGGCTGACTATGCGCGAACGCTGACCACTGCAATCGCCCGGCCCGCTACGCGAGATGAAAACTCCGCGCGTTGGGCGATTGATCAACCTGCGCCGATCGGCGTAAATACCAACCAGGCTCCGGTCGCGGCTGGGTGAAAGTTCAGTGGCAGGTCATCAAGAATATCGAACAGCTGATTACCTGTTACGCCTGAACCGTCTTGTTGAGGATGTAATTTAGGGTTGTGTCTTGTTTTTTATAAATTAAGCTCCAAGTCCTCGTTTTTTTGACAATTGCAATTGGATAACTCTTTGTGGACGCATCGACACCCTTACCGATCCTTTGAGCTGACCCCAGAATATATCGAAGAACGTGGCCGACAGGCGCTATCCCGCGCACTGAATATCAGGCGTGTCATCGGCTTCGTCGGCTCTGGCGTGACAAGTGCCTACGGCCGTCCAAGCTGGCGCGAGTTGGTGGAGGCGGCCGTGAAAATTGCTCTGAAAAAGGGGGGCGACAAAAAACACGATCCTATCGGCAAGGCGCTCGAAAATTCTCTGAAACAGTTCGGGCTTCCGGAAAAGGCGAAGGCAGATGACCTGGTTGTTATGCTGGCCGTTGCTGAAAATCTCGCGCGACACCGCAATCGTGAAAAGGAACTCCGTCAGGCGATTGCCTTGAAACTGGTAACGGGACGGAAAGCTGCGGTCGAAGAGCAAAACAAAAGTTTCCGCTGGCTCGCGGGTGACGAAAAGGGGCTTGAGGCCCGTGCTCAGCCGATACAAACCATGCTGCGCGAACTCAGCATTTCGAGGTACCTCACACTCAATTATGATGTGGAAATAGAACGAGAGCTGGAGCGCAGCTTCAGAACATCAGGACGTAATCAGTATTTTTCATCGAAATATCTCTCTCGCCGCACCGCACCAGAAAATCAGCATGATTTCAGGTCTGATTTTGAAGATCTCGCTTTAGGTTCACGCAGCCGGGTCGTCTCCAAGCTAGAGAGAGTAAACAGCCTTTTTCAGTCCGTAGATGAAATTTTTCTGACCGAATTTTCGGCGAAAGATGATGAGTTTGCGCGGATTGCTGACCTGGACTATTTCGATGAAACCGTTGGTTTTGAAAACGGCCTGGGAAAGTCGGTCCAGTCGGTCACTCTGGGACCGGACAACATTGGAGACCTGGTGAATTTTGCACTTTATTCGCAGGAATATGGTGCTCAGGTTTTTCATCTGCATGGTCGATACGACCGCCCGGCGGGCATGGTTCTGACGGAGAAGGATTACCAGAACACCTATCTGCGGTCCGGCGAAAGTAAGGAAACTTTCGAGGAGGCCTTGTCGGCGATATTCGACGGCAATGACGTGCTTTTCGTCGGGGTCGGTATGAATGAGGCTGACTTCATGCGGCCGTTGCGGCAATTCGTCAGCGAAGATCGTTCCTCCGATTTCTCCCGGCGTCATGTCTACACGCTAATGGAACGTTCCTGTCATTTGAAGGCAGACGCGCTGTACGGTTCGGCCCACAATTTTTTTAATATGCATTTCAGGAACGGGGAGGTCGAAGAAACTGATAATAAGGCCGACACAGCGCAGAGCTTAAAGCTGAATACGCAGTATGGAGTTTATACGCTATACTATGGAAATGAGCTGACAAATGATTTCGAATTCCCGGTTCTTCGTTTTCTTCGGCTTTCTTGTCAGGCGCTACATGAGGTAGTTGCGAACCCAGGTCCTCGCGGAGCGGCTGGACCGTTATTTTTCCGTCTTGCAGGGTATCTGGAGGCATTGAGAGATGCCAAAGATAAGCCTACCGGAAAGAACAATCTTTCTGATGAACGTGCCATCTCCAAGAAACTGCTGAAACCGGATGAAATCAATCATTTCATCCGAGTACTGCACAAAGTGACTGAGGGGTTGAGCTACCAAGAGCGGGGACAGGCGAAAGAGTTTGCTAGGGCACTTGAAGGCGAGCTTCGATCCCGTGCACTCGATCGCGCACTTTTCGAGCTTGGCGGAATGCGGGAGCGTTGGTGGGAAGACTGGCGGATGACGCCGGACGAGCGTAATGCGAAATTTGACAAGGCGTACAGTCGAACTGACCAGAACCCGCCGAGGTTTCCTAACATGGCGCGGCATCGACCGGAATACAGTCGTTGGGAATTCCTGACCCCTCAAGGGAAGCAACAACGGAACAAACCGACGGACGCTGATGTCGACAATATCGGTGCGCTTAAAGCGCTGAGAGCGGAAGCGCGGAAGGTTACGGACAATTGCGGAGCAGACATTTTCCCTTGGCGATCGACCGATCAAAATGCTTTGCCGGCGTCACGCCGGGTTGTTCGTGTTTCAATGGCGCGTGGAGCCGGGAAGGGGGCGCTGCTCCATCTGCTTCGCCAGGATCTATATCCTGGAAACAAGGCGAAAAACCGCTTCGTTTTGGACACGCTTTTCGATCAGCAATCTTGTGATGCCGAAAATGGTGAAAAAACGTTCCGCTATCACGGTTCCTTTCTGCTGCATCTCAGTTTCTCGATGGAATTTGCCTCTGTCATTGATGCGCTCAGACATTTCTTCGAGGATGCGCTTGCTGGTCTCCTGATCGATCACAAAGCAAATGCGGGCAAAGCGTTGAAAGAGCTTGTCGCGAACGCTGTCAGCGGTCTGAAACCCGGTGAAGAGATGTCGGGTGAGGCCAGGCTGCTCGATGCTGTGCTGAAGCATCATAAAAAGGTTTGCGCGCTACCGAAGAAAAAGCGCGAAAAGACATCGAAGCTGGGTTACAGCCAAGCTGTCAGAGACTTCCGCGATAAGGAAGATGCCAAAGAGCCCTTCCGGCGCGGCCACCGGCTTGAGCAGCTCAGAGATGCGATGGACGCCTTTCAAAGGCTGGCCAGAGAAACCGATCCCAAACTCAGAATTCTGGTGGTCATGTCCGGGCTCGACAAGCTCTGCAATAGTCGCGGCGAAGCCCACAATCCGATGTTTCGAGGGTTCTTCCGTCTTCTGAGCGGTGAGGGGCGCAAGCGGGAGAATGAATCGAATTCGCTCGTGCCAATGGACCTTGTGCTGATCTCCGGCAGTCCAAACATGCCGATCCGCTATCTGAGTGAGGAGCGTCCCAAATCCAAGGTGCTTTGGGAAGCAAAATCCAAGGGTATCAATTATTCCGCGAGTTCCGAGTGGCATCCCTATCACGACGGTGAATTAATGCTTCGGAAATGGCCCGAGTTACCTGTCCTGAGGCTTGAAGAGCGGTACTGGCTGAGGAGCTGTGAGGAAGGAACCGCATTTCTGGAGGTGTTAAAACCATCAGAAGAGCGGCAGCGGGGGAAAGATCCGAAGACTCGGGCCTACAGGCTTGCCAACCAGGCAACCATCCGCACCTATCTGGCGCAAAATGTGGCCTTGTCGTCCTGGTGCTTGGGAGCCTTTAAGGCCTATTGCACCCTCCGGAAAACAGACGAGGTGAAGGACGCGCGGTATGGAGTGAAGTATGTCTCCCTGGCGGCCGAGTTTATTAAGAGACTCGATGATGCGGCGGACAGGGCTGGCCTTCCCGGAGTGATCGACCTCGTCTTTGAGACTCACAAACTCAAATGGACCGTCGATGCGAGCCAGGAAGACAAAAATCGTATTTGGCCCGCCAAACCGAACGACAAGGCGAATTTGGTGATTGCCATACTAAGCCACCTGGCTCTGTTCCCGATGCCAGTGGAACCGCGTGTACTTTACGGTTGCGATGAAATCTATGCTCAGCTTCACAAGATGACGGATCGCAGAAAGGACGGTGCCGGCCAACCGGATCATCGAAGCCGCAGAGCCGAAGCCATGAACCTGCTCATCCTCGTTCTGGGTGAACTCAAAGATCATCATCTGATTATCAAGGTGAAGCCCAAGCCGGTGACCGAGGATCTGGGGCTGACCGACCTCTGGGACAGCGTCCACTCCCGCTATACAATCCAGCATCAGTTGAGGGATTTCATTGGCTACAAGATGGATCTTTTCGTTCCAGACCAGGGAGAGCGGAATTTCTTCCAGCTGTCTCTGTATTGCGATCAGCCCAGGGATTTGCCGACACCGACGCAAGAGCATTACCGTCTGATCCGGTCTTTGATGGGGCGGCAGATAGATAATTGCAGAAATACACTCTGGTGCCTCTACAACTGGCCAAAGGATGGTAAGTGGCCTGACAAGGCAAGCAAGGATGTAAGGGAACTAACTTTTGAGGGCATGAAACGGCGCTTGTTGCCGGACCTCAGCGGCGAGAACGGGAAGATAGTGCCTCTCGCGGATGTCAATGAGAATGAAGCGTATGAACTTGATCCGACACTTGCCTCGTTTCATGCCTTGCCGCAACGGATACGCGCCCTCTATGGCCTAATGCGCGGTGGTTTTTCCATCGGTGCGATTTCGCGGCTATCCGGTCTGGCCGATGAACGCAATCCGGATCAGCCGTTCGAACGTTTCCGGGGGTGGCTTCGTGGTATTACAAATGCTGCGATTTCGATGAAATATAATGCGGACAAGTTGGATAACCTAACCGGATATTTTGATGAGAACGGTAGCGCAATATGCCGTGAAGAGACGAAGGCTGTTACTTCGCCGATTAAACTGCCTGATCCGCGTAATGAACAAACACATGTGCTATTTCGAAAGAACCAGTTGCGGCACCGGATCGCCCAGCCGCTTTACCGGGACGAGATCGGCTGGCTCCTCAATGAGCGCGGTCTGATCGCCTTCGTCCAGGGGCAGTTGTTCGATGCCATTCCTCTGTTCGAGCAAGCCGCGAAGGTCATGCGTCACCGCGATGACGGGGTGAACAGCGACCCGGCGCTGAATGCGGCTGTACGGCGGGTGCGTGTGAACCATTCCATCGCCCTGATCGAACGTGGAAACATGTTCAAGGCGCGGGACATGATCGAAAGCCTGCTGCTTCCGTCCGTCGGGTCCCAACACCCCGGCAGCCAGGTGAGTTGGATCGGTGAGGGATACCTCGGCCTGATCCGGCATCTCGCCGGAGATCTGGCAAATGCGAAACAGGCCTATCTCCGCACGATCGAACGGGCAAACAAGGAAGAAATGTCGCGCCTGTCGAGTATCTTCAATAGGCATCTGGCCGACCTTTACCGTAGCGAAGACGATCTGAAATCCGCCCATTCCGCGGTGGATTATGCGACAGGTGCCGCCCTGCAGTCCGAACAGCGGGACATTCTCTGGTACTGCCGGTTGTCCAAGATCAAGATTGCTCTGGCTGAACGATCATTCTCTGCCCAGGATAACGGCCGAACCCTCGAAGGCACGCTTGATTACGCCCGGTCGATGGGTCTTTACAAACTGGAGGTCGAAGCGCTGATCGTTCAGGCCCAGGTCATGTTGCGCCAGGGGGAACGGATCCTGGCGGGACGTATCGCGGCACAGGCGGCAGCACTGGCAAACCGCTGCGGTCTGCGTCTGCTCAAGATCTCCGCTCTCAGTATCTACGGCGATGCTCTGCTGATGCGGCAACAGTACCAGCTGGCCTTTAAGGTTCTGTCCGAGGTGCACAGGGAATCGGAACGCCGCGGTTACCAGAACCGCTCCGGCCGCATTTCCAGTCTGCTGGAACAAATACCGGAACACACTCTCGATAAGCGAGCGTCAAACGTTCATTAGGACTTCAGTAGGCAGAGCGCGCAATCCTCTGACGAGAGGATTGCGCGCGCATTCTATTTCTTTTGTGTAGATGTAGATCCGGCTGCCGGCTTTGTTCGCCTTGATGTAGGACGTGCCTTTCCGGCGACTGGCTTGGATGCCGCTGCTTTTGCAGAGGCTTTTGCTGCCGCCTTCGTTGCAGCGGGTTTGGCTGCGGACGCCTTTGTGGCTCTCGCCGGCGCTTTCGCCGCCGTGGGCTTGGTCGCAGTCGACTTGGCTGCCGTTTTTGCTGTTGCAGGCTTGCTTGCCGTATGCTTTGCGGACGCCCTTGCCGCTGTAGGTTTGGCCGCTGCCACTTTTGAGGCCGCGGGTTTGGCCTTTGCGGCCCTCGATGGTGCTTTCGCTGCAGAAGGCTTGTTTGCTGACGGCTTTGCAGCCGCCTTGGCTGCCGCAGCCTTGGCCGAGGTCGTTCTCGCAGGTGCTTTTGCCGCAGTAGGCTTGGCTTTTGCCGCCTTGGCGGGAGCCTTCGCAGCAGAGGTCTTGGTCGCTGCGGGCTTGGTGGCTGCTTTCACGGTGGCAGGTTTGGCTGTTGCCGGCTTTGTAGCCGCCTTCGTCGCCGCTGGCTTCGTTGTCGAAGCCGCAGGCTTTCTTGCGGCCGCGGTCCGGCGAGCGGATGTTGCACGGCGGGTCGTCGATGTTGTCTTTGCCTTAGCGGCAGAAGCCGGTTTGGCAGTAGGCGGCGTCTCGTTCTTGTCTGGTTCGGTGACGGCTCCAAGCGAGCCGACGACTTTCTTCATGTCTTCGGAAAGTCGGGTCGCTCCTTCTTCCACGAGCTTTGCGGTGGAGGCGGTGAAGCCGGTTGCCGCATGCATGGCGCCGGCTGCGCCGGATTCGACCAGTTTGCCGGCGTTGGCGCCGATTTCGCTTCCCGCCTCGGCAAGGCCTGACAGGGCGTGCCAAACCGCCGATCCGGTATCACCGCCGGCCGCAGACGTTTTGGACACGATCGACGTAACGGTTGCCGACGCGGCCTTGTAAACATCCTCGCCGACATCGGCCACACCGAGCACAACGCCTTTCGCCGCCGCTTTCGCAGCGATCAGAACACTGCTGCCGGCCTTGGGGCCTCCGGAGAGGACGCCGGAGACGATGTCCTGGACCTTCTTCGGCAGATCGCCGGCTATCTCGCCGCCGGCGCGCATCTTGTCCGCGACAGCCGTTCTGACGGACTCGGAGATCTGCGCTTCCTTTTTTTCAATGGTTTTCAGAAACTTGACAGTTTCCTTTTCAAGATCCCTAGCTTTCGCCGCGGGTTTCTTCTTCCCATTCGCCTTTTTGGCTGAAGGCGACTTCTTCTTTTCTTTTACCGCTTTTTTGGCCATCTTGGGTTTCCTCAGATTCAGGCGCCTGTCCAAACAATCCTGGCGCGATTTGGAAGCTGGCTGTGCAACGTAATCTGCAATTCCTAAGACAATGATAGCGCAATGAATGCGCTTTTCCTTTGACTGGCGTCAATACGGGTTCATGCTTGCCCGTCGACAACCGCGAAGTCCGAGCGATGTTTTCGAGCTCTTCCGGTCGTTTATTGTAATGAGACTTTCGAAAGGATTGAAAAGCGCCCGGTACATTGGCGCTGAAACCCTATTGGGTCGGGCAAGGGCGATGCACAATCGGCACTGCTGACCGTGGCGTCAGCCGACCATTTCGTGCACGGCCGCCAGCAGGAATTCGTCCTGGTAATGTCCAGCAGCGAAGGATAGTCCGACGGGACATCCGTCAACCGTCAGCAGCGGAGCCGAGATTTCGGGTAGTCGGCCTACACCGGCAAAGGCCGTGATCGTCATTGTCCGGTCATAGAAATCCATAACCGCATCGAGGGTCGAGAGCGATCCTTTCAGAGGTGCGATCACCGGCGTCGTCGGGAAGCAGATGACGATACCCGGTGTCAGCGCCGCGTTGATCAGTTCAAAGAGCTGTTCGCAACGCATGATGCTGTCCAGCGCGGCGATGCGGTCGAAGCTTTGAACATTGCCGTAGGCCATGGAGAAGGTGAATCCGAGGCCCGGCCGGTTAGTTTCGATCCAGGACCCGACGGTGTTCTGGAATTCCGCGGTCTGAAGATTGCGCAGGGCCCTGGTGTTGCAGTCGGAGAGCGGAATGTCTTCGCCGAGGAGTTGCGACAGGAGGATGGGTTCTGGCGATAGTCCCGTCCTGTCCGCTATCTTTCCCAACTTTGAAGTCGCCTGTTCGCGCACCGTTTCGTCGGCAATCTCCATTGCTTCGGAGAGGACCAGAAGCCTCTTCAGCGGTGCTTTCTTGTTCGGCCGGCTGCGAAGAGCGACCCGGGTTGCAGCTTCGAGGTGATCGAAACGCGCGGCGAGGAGACCGACTGTGCTGACGCTCGGCATAAAGGGCAGAACACCGGCCTCGGAGATCCGGTGCAGAGACGGACGAATGCCCCAAAGGCCGCATAAGCTGGCGGGGACACGGATCGATCCGCCGGAATCCGTGCAAATCGAGAAATCGGCCAGGCCATTCGCGACGGAGGCGGCCGAACCGCTCGATGATCCCCCGGGGATGCGGTCCGGCGCCTTCGCATTGCGCGGGGTTCCGAAGAACTGGCTTTCGCCATCCAGGCTGTAGGTAAATTCATCCGCAACGGCCTTGCCGACACACCGTGCGCCTGCGGCCAGCATCTGGTCGACACACAGCGCGTTGTGCCTTGGCGCGGGATGCGCGTCGCGCCAGGCCGGACTGCCGTAAGACGTCTTGTGACCGGCGACGTCGATATTGTCCTTCACGGTGAAGGTTGTTCCGTCGAGCGGTCCGCTTCCCGAGGGGGCGATGTTCAGGTGTTCGACAAGGGAGCCGGAACGGTCGAAAGGGGCGGTGTCGGCCATGAGGTTTCCGCAAAAAGGGGAGAGAGGCCGGGAGACCATCGAATAGTGTTAGGGGCAGCGGACCAATGATTGCGTTGTGCTTACAGCCACCATCACAGTCCGCCACCCGGTTCAGGGAATGCGGTCAAGCGTCCCTGAACCGGGTGTGGTGCGGATCTTTCGTGCTGTATCGACGGCCTAACGTTCAGATCGGTTCGGCGCGCAGACCCTTCAGGACTGCCCAACACATCAAGAGCAGCACGAGCGTGAAGGGCAGGCCGGTGGAGATCACCATGGCCTGCAGCGCACTCAAGCCCCCACCGATCAACAGAACAATGGCGACCGCGCCCTCAAAGGTTGCCCAGAACACGCGCTGGGGGACCGGGGCGTCGACCTTGCCGCCTGCCGTGATCGTATCGATCACCAGAGAGCCGGAATCCGACGAGGTGACGAAGAACACGATCACCAGCACGATCGCGATCACAGAAGTGATCGACGAGAGCGGAAGTCCCTCGAGCATGGCAAACAGGGACAGCGGCGGGTTGTAGTTGTCGATCACCTGTGCCTTTACCGCCGAGGTTGCCGGGTCTGAGATGACCTGGTCCAGCGCCACGCCGCCAAAGACGGCCATCCACAATACGCAGACGAGGGACGGGATCAGCAGCACGCAGACAATGAATTCGCGCACCGTCCGCCCGCGCGACACCCGGGCGATGAACATGCCGACGAAGGGCGACCAGCTGATCCACCAGGCCCAGTAGAAGGCGGTCCAGCCGGTGCGATAGGCGTCATCGGTCCGGCCTACCGGATTGGAAAGAGGCAGCAGTTCGCGGCCGTAGGCGAGAAGTCCCTGGCCGAAGTCAGTCAGGATCAGAAGCGTCGGACCGGCGAACAGGACAAAGAGCAGGAGCAGCGCGGCAATGCCCATGTTGATTTCCGACAGCAGTTTGACCCCTCCATCGAGACCGCGCAGCACGGAGAACAGCGCGACGCCGGTGATGCCCGTAATGAGGGCGACCTGAACCGGAATGCTGATCGGTACGCCAAAGACGTGATTCAATCCCGCATTGGCCTGTTGCGCGCCGAAGCCAAGTGACGTGGCCAGACCGAAGAGCGTGGCGAAGACCGCCAGAATATCGATCACATGGCCGGTCCAGCCCCAGATACGGTCTCCGAATATCGGATAAAAGGCGGACCGGATCGTTAGCGGCAGACCCTTGTTGAAGGAAAACAGCGCGAGCGCCAGGGCAACGACGGCGTAAATCGCCCAAGGGTGAAGACCCCAGTGATAGATCGTTGCGGCCAGCCCCATCTCTTTTGCACGTTCCACGTTTTCGGCAATCAGGTTGCCGTCTGCGTCGAAGGGGGAGGGCGTGCCGAGCGGGCTGGAAATCGCCATGTGATAAACCGGCTCCAAGACGCCGAAGAACATCAGGCCAATGCCCATCCCGGCGGCGAACAGCATGGCGAACCAGCCGGTGTAGGTGAAATCGGGGGTCGCTTCCTTTCCGCCCAATCGGACCTTGCCCCAGGGGCTGACGATCAGGAACAGGCAGAAGAGCACGAAGATATTGGCCGCGCCCAGGAAGAACCAGTCGAAGGTGGACGTCAGCCACGGTCTAAGCCAGCCGAAAAGCGCACCCGCCTGTTCGGGCAGCGCCAGGGCGTAAAAAACAAAGGCTACGATGGTCAGCCCCGAAACCATGAACACGGGGTTGTGGACGTCAAAACCGAAGGGGCCGAGTTGGCCCTCGATATTGTCTTGTCCGATCTCGTAATCGGTGTCGATCAGTTCCGTCTGTCCCTCAGGGACGGGAATGCCTGCGACTTCTTCAGCATCGGACATGTGCTGCTCCTGTCATTCGTGTGGGGGTGCGTTTCGGGCGGGGCTCAGCCGCGCACAAGAAAGACCGATGCCTTTGCGTGGCTGGCGAGGTGGCCGCCGTGCGAGGCCCAGATGTAGTCGGTCAGGTTCGGCACATGGGTGGCCATGACCACCAGGTCGGCGCCGAGTTCTTCGGCCGCCTCGCTCAGCTTGTGATCGAGATCGATAGCCGGGTCGTTGGCAATGATCGTATGTGCCTGCGCCTTGTGGCGGTGGGCCTGCGCCTGCTCTTGCGCGAACGCTTGCAGCTTCTGGTCGTATTCGGCAGGGGTGTGCCCCAGCTCGCTTGGCTCGGGGCTGGTGATGCCGACATAAATTAGGGTCGCATCATAAGCATTCGCCATATCGGCCGCGATGGTCAACGCCTTGCCCAGTGCGGGCGCGTGACGCAAATCCACCGGAACCATGATCGTGTCGAACATTGTCTCTATCCTCACGTTTCCGAAAAGCGAGCCTACGCGAGGGGTTGGGAGATGTCCATGAGGGGGTGGATCTGCGCTGGGGATTGCGATTGGTGTGATGTTGTGAGGAGTGGTTCATCACACGGCGTCGGCCTCGTTTACGAACGTTTTCCCGCTCGTACCCCATAAACAAACGCCGTCAGAGACATCAGGGCCAGCGCGCCCCAGGTGAGGGCGTAGATGAGGTGGCTGTTACGGAATTTGATGACGGTCAGGCCGCCGATCGGCAAGGAGCCGTCTGACCGTCCCGCCTGTGCGTCGATGAAGTAGGGGGCGACGCGGGACAGGCCGTCGGTTGCGGCAATGGCGGCGACGTCGCGGGAGTACCAGCGTCCGGCTATCGCATCGTTGGAGCGCAGGAAGGCGCCGCCGGGCTGGCTCATGCGCAGCAACCCGGTCACCTGGATGGATCCGGTCGGATGCGAGCGGTCGGCGGGGGCCTTCTTGTCGGTTGGAACGAAACCGCGATTGACAAGAATGAGGGTGCCGTCGTCCTGCAGGAGCGGCGTCATCACCCAGAAGCCGGCGCCGTATTCGGTCACTGCCTGCACCAGGGTTTCCGTGTCGAGATAGGTGCCGCTGGCGGTCACGTGGCGATATTCGTCGTCCCTCGCAGTGACAGCCGGCCACTCGGATTCGGTCGGAGCGGGAACCGGGGCAGCGTGGACGCGGCTTTCGACCCTGGCGATCAGGTCCAGTTTCCAGAAGAGGCGCTGAACCTGCCAGATGCCAAGTGCGGTGAAGGCGGCCGTCAGGACCAGCATGCCGGCATAAAAAAGAACCTTGGCCCGCCGGGATCCGGCGGGCCTTTCGTTTGTGTTGCCTTGGGCGTTCACGGGACAGCCTTTCTCGGGCGTGCCGTTATCAGGGCTGTATCTTGATCATCTCAGGGGACATCTGCGGCATCATGTTCGTGTTGAGATGATACATCACCCAAAACGAGCCGCAGAGCATGATCCCGACCAGGATCAGGGTGAAGATCAACGCCGTCATGGACCAGCCGCCTTCGACCCGCGTATTCATGTGCAGGAAATAGATCATGTGAACCACGACCTGCACCGCCGCCAGGACAAGGATCAGGACGGCGGCGAAGAGCTTGCTGTCCAGAGCGTCCCCCATCACCAGCCAGAAGGGGATGGCAGTCAGGATGACGGACAGGATGAAACCGGTCAGGTAGCCCTTGAAGGTGCCGTGGCCGCCGTCGTCGTCATGGCCGTGATGCCCCTGCGCGTGATCGTGAGCATCGTCTGTATGTGCGGAGGAAAGCGAGCTCATCCGAGGACTCCCAACAGGTATACCAGGGAAAAAACGCCGATCCAGACGACGTCGAGGAAGTGCCAGAACATGGACAGGCACAGGAGCCGGCGGCGGTTCTCCGGGATCAGTCCCTTGACCGACACCTGGACCATCAGGGTCACCAGCCAGATGCACCCGAACGTGACGTGCAGCCCGTGGGTGCCCACCAGGGTGAAGAAGGCCGACAGGAATGCGCTGCGGTCCGGCCCGGCGCCTTCCGTAATCATGTGATGGAACTCGTAAAGTTCCAGTCCCAGGAAGGTGAGGCCGAACAGACCGGTGACGACCAGCCATGCGAGCATGGCGTTCTTCCGGTTGCGGTCCATCTCCAGCATGGCGAAGCCATAGGTGATGGAGGAGAACAGCAACATGGCCGTGTTGACCGCGACGAGCGGCAGGTCGAACAGGTCCGCCGGGGTTGGGCCGGCGGCATAATTATGGCCGAGCACGCCATAGGTGGCGAAGAGCACCGCGAAGATGAGGCAATCGCTCATCAGGTAGATCCAGAAGCCCAGCATGGTGCTGCCTTCGGGATGGTGCTCTTCTGTCAGGTAGAACTGGTCCGCCCGGTATTCATCGAGTGTTGCGTTGCTCATGATGTGGCCCCCTGTGCAGCTAGCAGGGAAGTCCGCTCGGCTTCCGCCTCCCGGACCGCTTCGGCCGGGATGTAGAAATCGCGCTTGTAGTTAAAGGTGTGGCCGATCGCGATCACGAACAGGGCAAGCGCGGAGAGGGCCGCAAGCCACCACATGTACCAGATCATGCCGAAGGCGAAGGTAATGCTGATCATCGCGAGGATGAAGCCCGTTCCGGTGTTCTTCGGCATGTGGATCGGGATGAAGCCTTCCAGCGGACGCCGGTAGCCGCGAGCCTTCATGTCGTGCCAGCTGTCATGGTCGTGCACCACCGGCGTGAAGGCGAAATTGTAGTCCGGCGGGGGCGATGAGGTCGACCATTCCAGGGTTCGTGCGTTCCACGGATCGCCCGTTTCGTCGCGCAACTCGTCCCGTTTCAGGAAACTGACGACGAGCTGGATGATGAAGGAAGCGATGCCGAGCGCGATCAGGAACGCGCCGAAGGCGGCGATGATGAACCAGATCTGCAAGGATGGGTCCTCGAACTGGCTGACGCGGCGGGTCACGCCCATCAGGCCCAGAACGTAAAGCGGCATGAAGGCGAAGAAGAAGCCGATCTGCCAGAACCAGAAGCTCACCTTTCCCCAGAACGGGTCGAGCTTGTAGCCGAAGGCCTTGGGGAACCAGTAGCTGACGCCGGCCAGCACGCCGAACACAACGCCTCCGATGATCACGTTATGGAAGTGGGCGATCAGGAACAGCGAGTTGTGCAGCACGAAGTCCGCCGGCGGAACGGCGAGCAGGACGCCCGTCATGCCGCCGATCACGAAGGTGATCATGAAGCCGATGGTCCACAACATGGGCGGTTCGTAACGGATCCGGCCCCGGTACATGGTGAAGAGCCAGTTGAACATCTTGGCACCCGTCGGGATCGAGATGATCATCGTGGTGATGCCGAAGAAGGCGTTGACGCTTGCGCCCGAACCCATGGTGAAGAAGTGGTGTAGCCACACAAGGTAGGACAGGATGGTGATCACCACGGTGGCGTAGACCATTGAGGTATAGCCGAACAGGCGCTTGCCGCTGAAGGTAGCGACTACTTCGGAGAAGATGCCGAAGCACGGCAGGATGAGGATGTAGACCTCCGGGTGGCCCCAGATCCAGATGAGGTTCACATACATCATCGGATTGCCGCCGAGATCGTTGGTGAAGAAGTTCATGCCGGCGTAGCGGTCAAGGGTCAGAAGTGCCAGGGTCGCAGTCAGGATCGGGAAGGTGGCGACGATCAGCACGTTGGTGCACAGGGCTGTCCAGGTGAAAACCGGCATTTTCATCAGGGACATGCCCGGTGCGCGCATCTTGACGATGGTCGCGATCAGGTTGATGCCCGACAGGGTCGTACCGACACCGGCGACCTGCAGTCCCCATATGTAATAATCGACGCCGACGTCCGGACTGTAGTCGATCCCCGAAAGCGGCGGATAGGCAAGCCATCCCGTTTTGGCGAACTCGCCGACGAACAGTGACATCATAACGATGACGGCACCGCCGACCGTCATCCAGAACGAGAAGTTGTTCAGGAACGGGAAGGAGACGTCGCGGGCGCCGATCTGCAGCGGCACCACGTAGTTCATCAGTCCGGTCACGAACGGCATGGCCATGAAGAAGATCATGATGACGCCGTGGGCGGTGAAGATCTGGTCGTAGTGGTGCGGGGGAAGGTAGCCGTCGCTGCCGCCGAACGCCCAGGCCTGCTGGATGCGCATCATGATGGCGTCGGCGAAGCCGCGCAGCAGCATGATCAGGGCCAGCACCACGTACATGATGCCGATTTTCTTGTGGTCCACGCTGGTGAACCATTCTTTCCACAGATAGCCCCAGAGGCGGAAATAGGTGATGAGGCCGAAAACGATCAGACCGCCGGTCGCGACGACCGCGAAAGTCACCACCAGGATCGGCTCGTGATAGGGGATGGACTCGAGTGAGAGCCTCCCGAAGATGAATTTCATCAGGGTTGTGTCAGAAAACATGACATTGTCCAGTTTCTGCGGCCGCGACCGTCGTCAAATGCGGTTGGGGCGGCTCAGGAGAAGGGCTGCCGTTCCGGCAGGAGACTCGTTAGGGGCTTCTGCAAGGGGAGGGTCTCTGGAAGGCAGCGTGCAACGGCCAAAAATCTCCGGGTTCAGGCCGCTCCAGGGCGTGTAGGGGCCAAGCTCGGCCAGTTCCCTGTTGGCTTTCTCGTCGAAGCGGTTGTCGTATTCGAGGCGTTTGCGGTTTTCCTCGCTGTCGAGGCCGCCGCCGCCCATCTCGTCGATGTGCATCATCTCGTTCATGCACATGGTGCCTTCACGGGTGCACATGTTGAGGATGGAAGAGTAGAGCCCGTCAGCTACGGAGGCGTAATAGCGCACCGGTTCGCGTTCGCTCGGCTTTTCCAGCTTCAGATAGGCGTCGCGGTTCAGCGCGGTGCCATTCTGCTTCACCTGATCGAGCCAGCTTTCGAAGCCTGCCTTATCGTACCCGTGAAAGCGGAACCGCATGTGGGAGAAGCCGGCGCCACTGTAATTGGCTGAAATGCCTTCGAAGTCGCCCGGTTTGTTGATGACGGCGTGAAGCTTGGTCTCCATGCCGGGCATGGCATAAATCTGGCCCGCGAGCGCCGGGATGTAGAAGGAATTCATGACCGACGAGGCGGTTATCTTGAATTCGATCGGCCGATCCACGGGGGCGGCCATCTCGTTCACGGTGGCAATGCCGTATTCCGGATAGAAGAACAGCCATTTCCAGTCGAGAGCCACGACTTCTACGGTCAGCGGCTTGACGTCCTCCGGAACCGGCCTGTCTGCCGAGATCCGGTCGAGCGGTCGGTAGGGATCCAGTTTGTGGGTGCTGATCCAGGTCACGGCGCCGAGGATGATGATGATCGCAAGCGGGGCCGACCAGATGATGACTTCCAGGCGAGTGGAGTGGTGCCATTCAGGGTCGTAGGTGGCGGCCTTGTTCGAGTGGCGGTATCGCCAGGCGAAGAAGATCGTCAGGCCCATGACCGGGATGATGATCAGCAGCATCAGGACGGTGGCGATGAGGATGAGGTCGCGCTGCTGAAGGGCAATGTCGCCTGAGGGTGACATGACCACCATATTGCAGCCCGACAGGAGGAAGGGCACTGCGAACACGCTGAGGAGTCGCAGGAGCTTGAACAGCCTTGGCATGGTGAAGTCCAGAAAAGTAGGTAGGTTCCCGTATACGACTAAAGAAGGATTCGATCCGCGCCGATGGGGTGTTTTGTCGCGGCGCAGCAAAAATGGTGCGGCGCGAATGCCTTACTTAAGGTAAGGGCATGGTGACAAAAAGGCAGAAAATGGCGGATTGTCCCGATGTCGGTGAATTTGCCGCCGGGCGCGACGGGATGTCGCGATATGGCCTTGATTTTGATCAAAGAAAAATCGGGGGCTTGAGCAAATCGCGCTTGCGTTGTTGTCCGCTTCGTCCAAACATTGGCTCCGGGAGTGACGAACCGCGCGGCAAGGAGGAGGCCAATCGTGACTATGTCGGCATATCCAACATCGGCGGATTTCGAGCGCGATGCGCGTCTTTTACACGACGACACGCAGGTTTCGGCTGGCAATATTGCCTTGGGGGTCATCATCGGAAGAACCTCGGAGTTCTTCGGGTTCTTTGTCTACGGCATTGCCTCCGTGCTTGTCTTTCCCCGGCTTGTCTTCGGTTTCGCCGCCGATCCGCTGACGGCGACCTTCTATTCCTTTGCGGTGTTCGCGCTGGCTTTTCTAGCCCGTCCCGTCGGCTCCGTCGTCTTCATGTGGGTCGACCGGACCTACGGCCGCGGAACGAAACTGACGATCGCACTGTTTCTTCTGGGCGGTTCGACCGCTTCCATCGCCTTTCTTCCCGGATATGCGACCGTCGGGATCTGGTCGGTGTTGTTGTTGTCGTTGTTCCGGCTCGGGCAGGGCTTCGCGCTGGGCGGCGTCTGGGACGGTCTTGCGTCCCTGCTGGCCCTGAACGCGCCGGCAAACCGCCGTGGCTGGTATGCCATGATCCCGCAGCTCGGTGCGCCTTTGGGCTTTGCGCTTGCCAGCGGATTGTTCGGCTACTTCTACGTCAATCTTTCGGACGCGGATTTTCTCTCCTGGGGCTGGCGCTATCCGTTCTTCGTCGCCTTTGCGGTCAACGTAGTGGCCCTGTTCGCGCGTCTGCGTCTGGTTGCGTCGAAGGAATTCGGTTCCGCGCTCGACCGTGACGAGTTGCAGGCGGCGCCGGTTCTGGAAACGATGCGGATCCACGGGCGCGACGTCCTTCTTGGCGCCTTTGTGCCGCTGGCAAGTTTCGCGATGTTCCACCTGGTGACGATTTTCCCGCTGAGCTGGGTCTATCTCAACGCCGGCCAGTCGGCGGGCGATTTCCTGTTCGTGCAGATTGCTGGTGCGGCCGTCGGCGCCGGAACCATCGTTCTGTCCGGGCTGCTGGCGGACCGGATCGGTCGGCGCGGGCAGCTCCTGATCGGCGCCATCGCCATCGCTGTCTTCAGCTTCGCCGCTCCATTCTGGCTGGAAGCGGGCGCGGGTGCGCAGGATGCCTTCATTATCGTCGGCTTCGGCATTCTCGGCCTGTCTTTCGGTCAGGCGTCAGGGGCCGTCTCGTTCCGCTTCGCCCGGGCCTATCGCTACACGGGCTCCGCTTTTACCTCCGATCTGGCCTGGCTGGTCGGCGCTGGCTTCGCCCCGCTGGTCGCCCTGGGCCTTGCAAGCGAGTTCGGCATCATCTTCATCGGCGGCTATCTGATTTCCGGAGCGATCTGCACACTGCTCGCACTGACCCTGAGCCGGGCGCTGGACCTGCAGGGCGAAAGCCGTTGAGGACGGGGCGTCGGTTCTGAGGGCATTTTTTATCAAGCCCTCTGGAAAAGCCCCTTAGCGCTGATCAATTGAAGGGACAGGCGAGAAACGCTTCGGTTTGTTCGCCATATGCGGACAACGCGGCAAGGTTCGGATGCAGGGCGGGATCAAGCCTTTCGGGTAGCATCTCTCTGGTGAAGCGATAGGAGATCGCAGCGCTGACATCCGCTTGAAGTGGACGGTCTCCGAATAGCCAGGGGGACCCGTTTTGCACCTCGGTTTCAAGCTGTTCGTAGGCTGCAGCAAGCTGTATCTGAATACGCTCAAGCCAGGGTTGATGCCGTTTGCCCTCGGGGCGAAGGTTGAGCTCATAGACGATTTGAACAGTCTTCTCGCAAGCCGCCAGAGCGAGGCCGACAATCCTCTGTGCACGGGCGAAGAGCTTTGGATCTTCGGGGGTCAGCGAACGCTCGGCCGCGACGAGTCTCTCCGCGTATTCAAGAATCAGGGTCGAATCGAGCAACACAACACTGTCATCCGTAACCAGGGTGGGGGCTTTCACCGTTGGGTTGATTGCGGCGAAAGTTTCGTAGGCCGAGAAGACGGACAAAGGCTCATGTTCGAATGGCAGCCCCAGCAAGTGCAGGGAGACGGCAGTCCGGCGCACATAGGGTGAATCATACAAACCGATCAATTTCATGCAGGGCTCCTGTGTATTCCTCTGGCCTAACAACCTATGGAAACGGAATTTTCTTGCCAGTGGCGTAATAGGCCACTATCGAAAGGATCATGCCAAAATCGTCCGGCCCTCTTATCGCAATTCTTGTCTATGATGGGCTCTGCACCTTCGAGTTCGGCTGTGCTTTCGAGGTCTTCGGCCTGGCACGCCCCGAAACGGGGCATGGATGGTATCGGTGTGTGAGCGTTGCGGCGGAGCCCGGTCCTCTGCGGGCGGCGGGCGGTCTGCTGGTCGACGCGGCACTCTCCCTGGACGACCTGTGCCAGGCCGATACGATCGTCCTTCCTGGCTGGCGTGGCCCAGATGCTCCTGCCCCGAGGCCGCTCGTAGAGGCGTTGTGCAGGGCCCATGCCGCCGGCAAACGCATCGTCTCGATCTGTGGAGGCGCTTTCGTTCTGGCGCAGGCCGGATTGTTGAAGGGCAAGCGCGCGACCACGCATTGGCATCATTTGCAAAGGCTGGCCGATCGCTATCCGGGTGTCATGGTCGACCCGCAGGCGCTCTATATCGACTCGGGAAACATCTTTACCTCGGCGGGAAGCGCTGCCGGCCTCGATCTGTGCTTGCATATCGTGCGCCAGGATTTCGGAGCAAAAATCGCCAATCGTGTGGCGCGCCGACTGGTCATAGCGGCTCATCGCGAGGGAGGGCAGACGCAATTCGTCGAAAGAGCTGTCCCGCCACCTGCCGGCGCGCGTTTAGGGGCATTGCTTGACCAAATCAGGGCAAACCTTTCGGAAGAATGGTCCGTTGACAAGATGGCCTCGGTCACGCACATCAGCGTTCGCAGTCTGCATCGCCATTTCCGGGATGCGACAGGTATGGCCCCCGGAGAATGGCTTCAGCACGAACGGTTGTCTTCCGCGCGCGATTTGCTTGAGGAAACCATGCTTACCGTTGAAACGGTTGCTGCTCGGGCGGGGTTGGGAACGTCTGCCAATTTTCGGCAGGTGTTTCGCAAGGCGACCGGCCTGACGCCTACGGCATACCGACGTCAATTTGCCTGCAATTCGGCAAGACCTTCAACATCGGCGTTATCCGGACCGAATTCTTGAAAAGAGCGCAATACGAGGTGCCAACATGCTGGACTTGCCGAACACGACGATCATCGAAGGCAACGCGATTCGCTGGGGGAAATCCGGCGAAGGCCCGCCCCTTGTTGCCATCCACGGAACGCCGTTTTCCTCACAGGTCTGGCGCCGGATTGTGCCGCAGGTGACGGATCAGCGAACGGTCTACTATTTCGACCTGGCGGGATACGGGCAGTCCGAGATGCGGGAAGGGCAGGATGTTTCCCTTGCCGTACAGAACCGAATTCTTGCCGCGCTGTTTGGGGAATGGGGTCTCGACCGCCCGGATGTTCTGGCGCATGATTTCGGTGGTGCATCGGCATTGCGCGCCTATTACCTGAACGGGTTGCGCTATGCATCGCTGACGATCTTCGACGCGGTTGCCCTGGCGCCATGGGGTTCACCGCTGGTGCAGCATGTGCGCCAGCATGAAGCGGCTTTTTCGGGCATGCCGGACTATATGCACCGGGCAGTTTTGCGGGCCTACTTGCAGACCGCCGCTCACAATCCGTTATCGGAGGAAGCTCTGGAAATCTACGCCGCGCCGTGGCTCGGTCCTGTCGGCCAACCGGCTTTCTACCGTCAGATCGCGCAGATGGACCAGAGGTTCACCGACGAGGTCGAACCGCTCTATGACAAAATGGACTGCCCTGTGACTGTCCTTTGGGGGCAGAACGATGACTGGATTCCTTTCGAGAAGGGTGAGGTGCTGGCTGCGGCGATCTCCGGACGTGACTGCATCGCGATCCAGAATGCGGGACATCTCGTTCAGGAAGACCGGCCAGAAGCCATTGTTGCAGCGCTTTTGAAGCAGTTTGCGCAGACCTGATCGGAATGCTCGCCGGTAGGCTGTGGCTTGGAGATGGTGTCGATAGCCTGCTTGGGTCTCCTGATAGGCGTCTCTCGGCTTTCAGCGCACCTTCAGCTCGCCCTTGCTGCGCGGAGCCTCGGCGGCTTCGGTCCAGGTCAGACGGAGGTCGATGCGGTTGGAGCCTTCCGACCGCTCGGCCCTGACCCGAAGGGTGATCAGATCACCCGGTTCCATCACCAGTTCATCCTCGCCGTCGCTCAGGGTCAGTTCGCCCTTGCCGATCCCCTTGGTCACCGCTTCAAGCAGTGCCTTGATCGATTTACGGCTCTGGATCGACTCGTGACGAAAGCTGCCGTCACCGTTGGTCATTCTGGCCCTCCCAAAGGATGGTGTTCCGGTTTGAAGTGTTTGGCCTTCGGATAGTCAGAACTCAATCCCACAACATCGCCGGACGGAAAAATCAGTGTGGCGCCTGCACCGATTCCGGGCAATCCCTCTAACAGCCGCGACGCGCGGTCGAGGGTCACATCGCCTTCCAGGTGAAGCAGACCTTTTTTTGACAGGAGCCGTTGACCGCGGTGATTGTTGACGTGGCCCTGCACGATCATTTTGATCCCGCTCCGGTGCAGGAGATGCACCCCTTCGGGTGTCAGCAGTTTGTCCAAGGGGCGGTATTTCGTGCGCACCAGATTGGCGACCGGCCCGGTGTAAAAGGCAAAGGGGTGGTCTTCCGCCTCTTTCCGGTAGCGTGTGTTGACCGCTTCCATCCCCTCTTCTGCGAGTGCGGCGCACATGGTGTCATCGATGCCTGCGTGCACGAACAGAAGTGAGCCGATCCGGGCCACCACGTCCATGGCGGAATAAAACCAGCTGTAGGCGCCGTCCGGCGTCAGGAACAGGTCGTGGCACCTGATCACGGACGCGTAGACCATCCGCATCGACAGCCCTTCGGCCGCTGCATGTTCGGCGAACCTGCGCGATTTCTTGCGCAGTTTGCGCACTTCCTTGTCGATGGCGGCCTTCGACAAATACGGCGCGGCCGCGACCGGAAAGGCGTCATACCAGCTGTCTGAGGGAAAGATCCGTGCCCGGCAGGTCGCCTCGTCGGGAACACGGGCAAGGTCGTCGGAGGAAACGTAGGCCGCGCAGACCTCCCGCAGGAGCGGCATGATCTTGCGGCCCATGCGGACGAACAGGTGTTCCGTCAGGACCGAGCGGGGGTTCGTCAGGGCCCGGATCGCCAGCCGGAGGCGCAGGTCGTGGTTTCCGGCCAGCAGATGCAGATCGGCGCCGCTTGCCATCAGGCCGTACAGCGCATCCAGCATGTCCAGGTTCGACGGGCCCTTGTCCAGACAATCTCCACCGATAACGATCTTGGCAGCCCGACCGAAGGGCGTGAGCAGGATTTCATGCGTGCCGCGTCTTACCACGCCGGCCGCAAGCAGCGAGCGCAGGAACCCGTCGGCATCGGCATGCGGGTCGGAGATAAAGACGACCGGCTTGTCCGGCCATTGCCACGCTCCATGTTCGGCTGCCGCCCTCAGGCTCGCTTGAACCGCTTCCAGACCGTCGCCGGAATGGTCCTCATGCAGGCGCCAGGTCTCGAAATCGCGAGGAATATCGGCCAGTTCATGGGCATCGTCGAAGACCGGGGGCAGTGCCGGGGCTGCGCCCGACAAGGTGCCAGACCAATTGCCCATAATGCGTCTCCTAATCGAGAGATCGGTCCCTTTGCTGGCGAATCTTCCACGCCCCGCCAGAATGAGCCCATGTACCATCCCGATTGTGACAGATCTGTAACGGCCGCGCGTGATGCATGCTGAAGCGCGCGATCTCGTCCCGGTTCAAAACCCCTAAAAGGTGGGCGGCATGACGGAACGAGGCGCCATGACCGAAAAACAGTGTCAGTGTGCCCGGCGCCTTGTCGGTTATAGATAGGGTCAGGTGATCCGCGACCCGCTTTCCGGCCATCATCAGCGATTCGGCGCCTTCCAGCGGCAGACAGTAGTCGCTGTCCGATTTCCAGTTCGGCGGCGGTGCCTCAAATCGCGGATCGGCTTCCAGAACCGCTTCGATTTCCTCCAGGGTCAGGTTGGCGGCACTACCGACCGACCGTTCGGCGAGGGCGGATGTCTGAAGGATTTCGACTTCGTGGCCATGGCCAGCGAGCACATCACAGGCAATACGGGCCGTCTGCCAGGCGCGCAGTTGACACGAGCAATGCACCACCGGATCGAGCGTCAGACCATCTCGCGCGATCAGCGTTGCCAGGTCTTCGCCGCAAGCCTGCGCCTGGGTTTCGCCCCTGGCGGTCAGCGGAAACGGCTGCAAGGCGCTTGGGACACCCTTGCGCTGGCGATACTCCGCATGGCGGATCAGGGCGGCTTGCGGCCCGGTCATGCGAAGAGGTACTCACCGGCGCGGGCCAGCACGTCGAAGTCGATTGCCCCTGTCACCTCGCGCAGCCGCACCGTCTGCAGTTGCGCCAGATACGCTTCCGGCTCCAGGGGATCGTGGTCGCGCAGAAAGATCCCGTCCGCATCCTGATAGAACGGACCGGCGCTTTTCATGATCGCACCCAGAAGGTCGGGCCGCTCCGCCAGAACGGCGTCTCGCAACTGCGTCGGCGCTGCGCTGTCACGGCTCCAGTTCAAGACCCAGAACTCGGTCAACGGCATGGTGAATTGCACTCGGTCCGGTCCGTAGATGTCGCCGATGAAGAGGTCGTGTTTTTCTTCCAACTGCCACAGATCGTCCGGAGGCATTGCGGCCAGCTCCTGCCGGCGTGCCTCGGTCAGCATGGGGGCCAGGCGCGGGTTATGGAGAATGGTGCCGGGATTGATCCGGGGATTTTTCGGAATGCCCAGCCCCACGATCCCGTTCGCCGTTGCGCGGACCATCAACCGGTCATTCGTGACGAAACGCGTCGTGTCCAGGTCCATCATCCGCAGGATCGCGGTGGATTTGCCGCCGCCGGAAAGCCCGGCGATGGCCAGTCCGGTTACTCCGTCGGTCACGGCCGCGGCGTGACAGATTTCCCAGCCGTCCCGTTTGCAGATGTTCAGGATCTGGGTGTTGATGAAATTGATCACCTGGTTGGGATGGGCAAGACACGGGCCGAAGGCCACCAGCGCCTGCGGCGACTGCAGAAAGGTCATGCCGGTGCGGATCTTGCGGACCAGCCGCCCGTCTTCAAGATCGTAATAGGCATCCTTGCGTCCGCTCTTGCCCGGTTCACGGGCCCAGTCGACCCAGTCTGGCTCCGCATCGAGTGTCTGCCCCTCAAGAACATCCACCGTGGCGGCGACCGGTCCTTCGCCGGCAAGTGCATCGGCAAAATGGCGGCGCAACTCCTCCGCCATGGGACCGTCGCAACGGACTGCCACCCGCACCTCTCCGGTCTCCAGGTAGATCGTTTCTGCCAAACCGAAGCGGTCAAGCCCTGCGAGGACATCGGCGACGCGGATCATGAGGTCACCCGCGCGATGACATGGTCCGTCAACGCTGCGGCGGCATCCAGCCCGCAGCCTTCCTTCACGCCGCGGAAACCGCCGAAGGCGGAGACCTCGAAGACGATCGGGCCGGCATCTGTCAGCGCCACGTCGACGGTCGTGAAATCCAGGCCGAACGGTGCCTGCGCCTTGCGGGCCAGTTCGATCAGATCGGGGTCAGGCTCGTAGGGAGCATATTTGCCGCCGCTGTGGATTGTCGTGTTCCAGCTGTCGGACTGGCTGACGCGGGCGTAGGTGCACATATAGTTGCCCCCCAGAAACACCATGCCCAGGTCCTGTCCCGAAAGGTCCAGCTTCTTTTGAATGTACATCACCGGGTTCGCAGCGGCGAATTCGGCGATTGCGGCTTCGGCGCCCTGGCCGGCCTCGATCACGCACATGCCACGTGCCTTGGTGGAATACAAAGGTTTGAAGACGGCGGAACCAAACCGTTCGACCGCGGCGAGGGCGGCCTGCGCATCCTCGGTGACGACGGTCGGCGGCATCGGCGCTCCGGCCGCGCGCAGGCTGACCGTGCAGGCAAGCCGGTCAATCAGGCGCAGAACCGCCTCGGGGCGGGAAAAGACCCTCATACCACGTGCCTCGGCCATGCGTAATAACTCCAGCCGATCCAGCGCGTGAGGGCTGTAGATCTCGCTGATCTTCTTGATGATCAGCCCGTCCAGCGCACAGAGGTCGTGGTTCCGGTAGAGGAGGGTGCCAGTGTCGAGATCGAGCGCGACCTGCGCCATGTCGATCACGAGGCGGAAACCGGTTGCGGCTTCAACTGCATCGGCCAGCTTCTCGGTCGACCATTTGCCCGGGATGCCGACCACCCCGATCTTCAGTTCAGTCAAAGAACAACTCCGTGATGGGCAATTTGAACCGTGCTTCGCGGCCCTCCGGGCAGTTCAGCGCCTGTTCCAAAAGAAACCGCGACCGGATGAACATGCGCCGGGCGTGGGATTTATCGAAGACGAAGCGCGTGGACGATGCAAAGCTGCGTGCAAGCCCCAGGGCGAGGCGGTATTCAAAGGTCTCGTCCTTCTGGGAGCGGGCGAACTTGGCGGCGACTTTGTGTACGTCGCAGGCGACCTTCGCCAGCCGGCGGCGAACGGGAATGTCCTGGATCTGCAGCCGGTAGTTCGAGACCATGAAGACGGAAACGTCCTGCACGTAATCCATGTAGCGCGAGCGGTGCAGGTCGATGAAATGCACGGCTTTCTCGATCGGGTCGTAGATCACGTTGTCGAGGTTGAAGTCGCCGTGAATGTGTACGGAAAATGGCGCGCCCAGCCGGGCTTCACGAGTACCAGCGGTACGGATCAGGTCCTCGAACCCGGAGAGGCGTAAGGCGCCGAGCCGCTGCGGCGCCGTGCGGAATTCCGGGTGGACACGGTAGACCTCGGGCAGGCGCCGGGACAACTGCCGCATGGACGACATTTCCGCCGGCTCTTCCATGCGCGTGCTGCGCCAGACGTCGCGCAGGGTCTTCGCCAGCTTCTTCTGGGCTTCGGCCAGAAGATCTTCGCTTTCGTTCAGGACAAGTTGTTCGAAAGTGTATCCCGGCAGGTGTTCGATCAGCAGCGCCGCCGACTGCCCGCGTTTTTCGTAGGACAGGATTTTCGGCGCCAGCCCCGGATAGATCGAATGCCAGCTTTTGACGCCCGCGCGCTCCTGGCGCACTTTTCTCAACTCACCGTCCTTGAAGACCGCGTTCACCGTTTCGCCCGAGGAATTGCGCGAGCGTACGGACGAAATTGCGCTTCCCGAGCGTGTCTCTGCGAGCGGTTCCAGTTCCGGCGCGTCGTCTTCCCTGGTGTCCGGAAGCAGGCTTTTCAGGGTGAAATAGCGTTCGAACTGCACCGACTGGCCGATGTTGACCGACAGGATCGCCTCGGAGATCGCCTGCAGCGCATCGCCCATCCGGCGCATCTCGTTGGCGACCAGCAGGCTGTTGGCGAGGTCCGCCGTGTGTTTGGACTTGCGCATGTCCGCAGTCAGGGTCCGGAACATGCGGTCGTAAAGATCGTCCAGTTTCTCGCTGGTCTGGCCGATGCGCACCGCCGATTTGCTGTCCGCCTGCGACAGGGCCGGCTGAATCAGTTTCAGGCTGGTGCGCACCTGCGCAACGACCTTGGCATAGGCGTCGGGGCGGATGCATTCCTTGCGCTTGACGTCCTCGGCATGGGTCAGACTGCGCCGGGTCAGGCGGCTGATCAGGTCGAGATTGCTGGCGACCAGTTCGACATTGCGCAACAGGTTCTGCATCTCGTGGCTGACCTTTTTGCGGGACAGGCCTTGCGTACTGGCCTTGTTCACCTTGGCCGCCAGATTGTAGGAATAACCCGCTCGCAATAGCACCTTCTGCGCTGCTGCCTGCCCGGGAACCCTGAAATAGGCTTCCAAACCGGCCAGCTGTCCGTCGATCTCGGCGCAAAGAAAGTGCAGGTTCTCTTCGATGGCCCGCGGAAGCTTAGCCATTCAGCACTCCCAGATAGAGCGGGGCGTTGCTGCTCAAAGCGGTGGCATAGGCCGGGCGGAACGCCGAGGCCCGATCCACTGGTGACGCCCAGATGGTGCCGGTTTGGGACGGGTCGGGGTGCGGGCCCATGACCGGCACGTAGTCCTCAGGCACTTCGCAGGAAAACAACAGCTCAAGCTGGTGCTGTAGCCCTTCGTCTTTCGGCCTGAAAACCTCGGCCACATGAATGAGCGGACCCACGGTCACTTCGGCCCCGACCTCCTCGGTGCATTCGCGTACCAATGCCTCGATCGCGGTCTCGCCCGGCTCCTGTTTGCCGCCGGGCAATGTCAGGTAGGGGGGCTGTCCCGGTTTTTCCTTCACCTGAACCAAAAGCTCTCCGTTTCGGACGATCACCGCCCGGACCGTCGGCCGTATTGTGGGAAAAAATGTTTTCGGCTGCGGTTGCATGGGGTGTACAGGTGCTCTGACAAAGTTAAGTGACAACAGGCCTGCCCGTCGGAGTTTTCAAGGCTGGTGTGACGCGTTAACGGTTAGCACATGACAGACCTGAAAATCTCCCGGAACCTGGAAATCCCCGACGAACTGCGGGTTGCCAGGGCGAGGGCACTTCCCAATCTGGGCGCGCGGATGTTGTTCTTTTCCGGCGGCAGCGCCTTGAATGAAACCGCGCGCGAGCTGAAAACGTTCACCCAGAATTCGGCGCATCTGATCACGCCGTTCGACAGCGGCGGCAGCAGCCAGGTGTTGCGGCAGGCCTTCGACATGCCGGCCGTGGGCGACCTGCGCAGCCGTCTCATGGCACTGGCCGACGAGACCGTGCTGGGTCAGCCGGACATTTTTCGGCTGTTTTCCTACCGCCTGCCACGTGACGGCGAACCGGAGGCTTTGGCATCCGAATACCGGGCACTTCTGGCCGGGAAGCATCCGTTGATGCAGGCGGTCTCCCAACCGATGCGCAGTCTTATCCTGACACAGCTGGCTGCCTTTGACGCGCTTCGGTCCGAGAGCTTCGATTTCCGCAACGCGAGTGTCGGCAATCTCATTCTGACAGGCGGGTATTTCGTCAATGGACGCGCCCTGGAACCGGTGCTGTTCCTGATGTCCAAGATGGTCGAAGTTCAGGGCACCGTCCGTGCCATTGTGGACGACAATTTCCAGATAGGGGCCGAGTTGGCAGACGGGACCCGGATCATTGGGCAGCGCGAATTGTCAGGCAAGGAGGTGCCGCCTCTGACCCAGCCGATCAAGCGTCTGTTCCTGGCGCGCGACGGCCGCGAAGTGCCGCCCGGCGAGGCGCCTTTACCCAAGCGGAACCGCCGCCTGATCGAACGGGCCGACCTGATCTGTTACGCGCCTGGCAGCCTTTTCACCAGTGTTATCGCCAACCTTCTGCCGAAAGGGGTGGGACGGGCAGTGGCTGAACGCAACGTGCCCAAGGTCTATGTTCCAAGTCTCGGGCCCGATCCGGAGTGTCCGGGGCTGGACCTGTCCGACCAGGTTGGAGCCATTCTGTCTGCCCTGCGAGCAGATGCGGGCACGGCGTGCCCGGCCGAGGCGCTGATGTCCTGCGTCCTGTGCGACAAGGCAGCCGTGAACAAATCCGCTCGTCGCGCCGTTGAGAAAACCCATGGCATTCCCTGCCTGGCGACCTCGCTTTGTGACAGCGGGTCCAAGGAGCGTTATGATCCGGCAAAACTGTGCAAGGCCTTGGTGTCCTTCACCTGATCCTCGTCAGGGAGTCCCGGATGGAACTGTTGATACTGTGTGCGGGCGCGGCCGATAAATCCTGGACCGGAGAGAAATCCCGACGCCCGTTGCGCTCCAAGGGCAAGCGTCAGGCCCAGAAAATCGGAACCTGGATGGGGCAAAGGGGAATACGTCCGGACCTCGTTCTGACGTCTTCCGACCTTCGCGCAAGGGTTACCGCGGAAAAGGCGCTCAAAGCCGCCGGCTGGACCGCGCGAAACATTCAACGATCTCCCGCGCTCGCCGAGGGAAGCCTGCCCGAGCTTGCGGACGCCGGTCGGGGCCTTCTCGTTGCACCGGTTGGCACTGTCCGCACTCTGATGGACCGGTTCGGGCTCGATCCGGATCTCGCACCCGGCGTCCTGATCCGGCTGTCTCACCAGCGGAGCGGAACCAGCCTGACCGCGCGTGTCGATCCGAAAGACCTTCCCGATCTGTTTCCCTATCCCGCGCCGGACGGTCCGGAGCGCCGCGAGCGGCCAGCCTATTACTATACTCAGTCCGCCGTCATTCCCTATCGCCTGACTGCGGAGGGCAAGGAAATCCTGATTGTCGGATCCAGCAGCGGTCGCCACTGGGTGGTCCCGAAGGGGAACGTCGAACCGGGGTTGAGCCCAGCCGAGTCAGCGGTCGTGGAAGCCAGGGAAGAGGCCGGCGTGGAAGGCCGGATCGTAAACGGGGCGATCGGCGCCTTTACCTATGAAAAATGGGGCGCGACCTGTCAGGTCGTCGTCTTTGCGATGGAGGTGACTCGTGTCCTCTCCGACGAGGAATGGGAAGAACAGCATCGCACACGCAAATGGATGCCTTCCGAGGAGGCTGCCGCTCTTCTGCATCTGCCGGAATTTCGGAAGATTGTCTCGGAACTTTAGCGCGGGGCATATTCGGAGAAAGAACATTCACGCCGCCCTTTGTAACGCCGCCCCTTGCTCTAATGTGGCGAGCCAGAGTCCCGTCGTAAGGCCTTGTTCCTGAATCCTGTTTTCCAGACATTAGCATGGAGGCTTTCCTGAAGGGCAAAGCCGAGGCAGGTGGAGTGGTGTTCGAGTTCCACTGACGTGACCCGAAGTGCCGGTTCGGCCAGAAGAACGCCGTCTTCCGCCGGCTCGCTCCTCAGGTCTTCCCGGGCGAAGCGACGGGAGAAGCGGAAGCGTGCCGTGCGGGTTTCAAGTCCGGCACCGACTTCCGAGACGATGAAGACCAGTTCCGTCAGGAAACGGTCCACCAGATCCCAGGTATCGGCGGCCAGCTTTGCCTCAACCTGCTCGATGAAGGGGGGGGCATAGAGCCGGAGTGAGCGTGTGTACCATGTCGGGTTCAACCTTTCGTAACCCTGTTTGACCCTTGTCAAAGGTGTCGAGCCGTTGTTCGAGTAATATTCCCCTACGTCATGCCAAGGCGACGTCACAATGGCATGCCGGTGAAACCGGAGGCTCCTTGAAGCGGGGGCTGTTTCCGCGACACGGGAGGGGACCTGTCCATGACTGCGAGTCCGATCGTTCCTGCAGATATTCGCACTTGTTCTGCCTTTTTTCTGGGGCTCGCGCATCGCGCGGGTTTTCGGGTCAGTCCGGCTGTCATGCCGGAACGTTGGCGTTTCAAAATGAAGGCGCTGGCGCTTGTTTCCTCGATTCTGGCAGGCGTGTCCGTGTCGATACCGCTCCAGGCGGAAGCTCAGGAGATGCAGCCGGGGGATGCGGTCGTAACGCGGTTCTCCGGGACGGTCGAACAGGATGGACGCCGGATCATCGATGCGGAGGGCGCCGTTGCCAGCATTCTTAACCTGCGCCAGGCGGGTGGTCCGCCGCGCGGCGAGCACTGGTTCGATGAAAACCAGAGCGGGGCGGTGACGGCCGCCGAAATCGGCCAGGTATTCGGTGTCGCCCTCGACGATGCGACGCCGCCTAACATCTATGTCACGGCGACTTCGGTCTTCGGCCTGCACCGCAGTGCCGACAATTCCGGCTGGATGGACGGTTTGTGGGGCGAGGGCGGCGGTCCGGGCACCATCTGGAAGCTCAATGCGGCCAACGATTACAGGCCGGAAATCTTTGCGGACATCACGACGGATGGGCGCGCAAACAGCGGGGCAGCACTCGGTAACATCGCCTTCGACCGCTGGAACAGGCAGCTTTACGTTTCGGATCTCGAAACTGGCATGATCCACCGGCTTTCGCTTGCCGATGGCGTGGATTTGGGAACCTTCGATCACGGAGCCAACGGCCGGACCACGTTTATGGATGCGGCTGACGGACAGTTTCATTCGTTGGAGCCGGTTGCATTCGATCCGGCCAGTGGTGCGCAGATCGGCGATTGCCCGAGCGGCGATTTTTCCCGGACGCCCTCCTGCTGGAACTTCGCCGATTTCCGCCGTCGTGTCTGGGGTGTCGGCGTGCGCCAGGATGCGGCGACGGGCGCAGTGCGTCTCTACTATGCTGTTTGGAGCAGTCAGGGGTTCGGTAATCCCGACTATGCGGCCGCAGATGAGAATGAACAGCGGAATTCTGTCTGGTCGGTAGGGATCGATCAGGAAGGAAGCTTCAATCCGGGTTCGGTCCGACGCGAATTCTTTCTGCCTGATTTCTTCCGTTCGCCTGAAGCCATCGCCCGCGCCGGGCGCAGCCATCCTGTTGCGGATATCGCATTCCCGACGGCAAGCGAGCAGAACGTGATGCTGGTCGCCGAACGCGGCGGCGTTCGTAATCTCGGCCTGTCTGCTGAAAATGCCTTTTCCTATCCCGATGAGGCTCGGGTCCTGCGCTACGAATTGGGCGAAACCGGTGCCTGGCGCGGCGTTGGGCGGTACGATGTCGGTTATTACGACCGGAGTGAATCCGGTCCGCCTTACATGCGTGCCGGTGCGGCCGGCGGCATTTCCTTCGGAATGGGCTACCGGGAGAACGGCGACGCTGATCCCCGTCAGCCGGACGGCTTTGTCTGGATGACCGGCGACGGCCTTTGCTCGCCAAGGGGCGAATGTTTCGATTCCAGCGCCGGCACCCATGACGACGGCTCCGAGGTTTCCGGCCTTCAGGGACAGGCGGCCCGGCCTTACGAGGCGTTCGAACCGATCACTGCGTTCCAGCCCTATCCCGCTCCGGGGCCGGTTACGCCATCGACCGGGCCGGACAGCGCTTTCATGATCGATGTGGACGTGAATACCGACGCTAACGGAGACTATACGGAGGAAAGCCGGACCAGGAACGACTCCACCCGGGTGGGGGATGTCGCCGTGTTCCAGCCGCTCCCGGCGAATGGGGAATTGATGCCCGTGGACGAGGGGCCCGTCGTTGCCGAATGGCCGGACGGTCTACCCGAGGAGGGCTGGATTCCTGCTCCTCCGCCGGACGATGGCTGGTTCCTGCCGCCGCCTTTCCCGCTCGATACCGACCTTGCGATCCGCAAGACCGGCCCCGCACAATGCCAGGAAGGCGTGGAATGCACCTATGTGATCCGGATTCGGAATGTCGGCTTGGTGGCCTATACCGGTCCCCTGGCGGTTTCCGACACGATGCCGGCCGGGGCGACCCTTGCCTCGACGTCGCCCGGCTGGCACTGCATCCCCGGCGGGGCGACCTTCCGCTGCATCACCAACGCACCCGCGCTGCTCGTGCCCGGGGCGACTGCGGCGATCGAGGTTAACATCCTGCTTCCTGCCGCTGTTCCCGGTCCAAGCGTTCAGAACTGTACGAGTATCGACTGGTTCGAGATGGGCACCGATGACGGACCGGGCGACGGCAACGATGACGACTGTGTCACGACGCCGGTCTCCCAGGGCTTTGACCTCGGCATTGAGAAAACCGGTCCTGCCCAATGCGCGGAAAATGCCGAGTGTCATTTCGATCTTGTCGTTACGAATTACGGTCCTGGAGAATTCAACGGCCCACTGGCGGTGCGCGATATCATGCCAGCGGGCGCGACTTACGCCATCGGTGCGGCGAGCTGCACCCCGGCCGGCCGGGATGTGAATTGCCTGGTCGGGGATATTACGCTGCCATCGGGCGCGGCGACCCATTTTCTGGTCCGGCTTCAGCTGCCCGACGGCATCGCGGGCGGTACGGTTACGAACTGTGCCGAAATCAACTGGTCCGCCATGACCTCCGATGACGGGGCGGCAGATGTCCATGCCGATTCCGATTGTCATACTGTCAATGTCATCAACAAGGCGGGCTTCTTCGATCTGCAGGTCACGAAGCGCGGGCCGGCCCATTGCAATGCGGGCGGCGACTGCGAATACGAGATCGAGATCTCCAACATCGGGCCCGATGACTATACAGGCGAACTGCATATTCAGGATACTCCGGCGACACCGGGGCTTACCTATGTCGGTGTGGCCGGGCCCGGCTGGGGCTGTGGCGCTGCTATTCCGGTGAATTGCAATCAGGCGGGCGGACCCCATACCCTGCATCCGGGCGATACGCGAACACTGCATCTGACCCTCCACTTCCCAAATCCTGTTCCGGTTCAACCGGTCTACAATTGCGTAGATATCCGCTGGGGCGCGCCAGGCATGCCTGTAGACGACAACCCGCCTCCGGGGGGCGCCGAAGCCAACGATCACAACTGCACCGTCACCCTGGTGGACACAGGATTTGACACGGAGATTGCCAAGACCGGTCCGGCGGTCTGCTACGAAGGGGCTGGATGCGATTTTACCGTCAGCGTGACCAACAACGGGCCGGGCGTGATCGAAGGGATCATGGGCGTGACCGACACATTGCCTGCCGGCGCGACGCTGGAAGGTGTTGACGGAGCCCTCGCATGTAACAGCGCGGCTGCGGGTACGGTTTCCTGCTTCCTGCAAGGGCTCGCAATCCCGCCAGGCAGTACCTACGACTTGACGGTTCATACGCGCCTGCCGGATCCGGTCGCGGGCAATACGGTGGAAAACTGCGCGTCGATCGACTGGACCGCGCCGCCGCCTGCCTGGATCGTGCCTATGCATTACACCGGAGACGACAATGCGGCCAACGATGGACCGGCCTGTGCGACGGTTCCTGTGCTTGCCGCCGATCTTGCGCCCTGGGGGGCGACCACCTGTCGGCTCGGCTCTTCCTGTCCGATCGAGATACAGGTGGACAACCGTGGTGGACGTCTGTTCCAGGGGGCCGCGGGTCTTCACGGAATGCTCGATCCAGGGGTGACCATCAGCAGTATCGAGAGCCAGGCACCCGGTTTCGATTGCCAGGTCACCGGCACCGGACAATACGAGTGCGAGGGTGCGAACATTTCGCTGAAACCGGGGGCTTCGGCCAAGGTCCGCATGGTTCTGGAAATTCCGGCGGACTTTCCCCACAGGCGGATCATTCACCGCAAGGAGATGATCTGGCCGGATCAGCAGGTGAAAGACGACAAGCCGGAAAACGATCGTCACACCAGTACGATCATGATCCTGCAGCCCGAAGAGCCGCAGGAACAGGCGCAGCAACCGGAGGAGCCACAGGAGGAAACGCCGGAGGAAACGCCGGGGCCGGTTGAGCCGACACCGCCGCCAGTATCTACGACGGAAGCTCCGGATCTGTCGGTCGAAAAGAGCGCTGGGCAGAGACGTTGCGAGGCGGGACGGCCCTGCGACTTCCGAGTGACGATTACCAACAACGGCTCCGCCAGCTATGTCGGACCGCTGCGGGTGAGCGACGTGACCGATCCTCCGGGACGGCTGACGTCTTCCGGCCCCAGGCCGTGGCGGTGCCGGGCGAGGGGCGGTGGGTATGACTGTACCCATCCCGCAACGACGCTGGCACCGGGCGAGTCGGTTGATCTGTCCCTGACAATCGCCGCCGGCCGAGGCAGCGGCGTGCGCAGCCTCAGGAACTGCGCGAGCCTGGTCTGGAACAACGCGGATCAGGTGCGGGCGGTCCAGATCGCACTGAACCGTCTCGGCTTCCCGGCCGGGCGGCCGGACGGCAGGGTCGGTCCGAATACCCGCGGTGCCGTGCGGCAATTCCAGGAAAGCGCCGGATTGCCGGCAACCGGACGGATCGACGAGGCATTGTTGCGCCACCTGTTCGCCTCATGGGGCGAGGGCGATGGCAATGCCGCCAACGACGACAGTTGCGTCACGATCGGCCTTGATCAGCCGGTACAGCCGCCACCGGTCGTCGAACCGCCGCTTGCCTGTCCGCCGGGCTATGCGGCCTATCGCAACAGGAACCGGATTCCGCGCAATTCGGAAGTACTTCGTCGGACTCGCGGCAATCAGGTTCTGTTCTGCGCCCGGCCTCGGCCGCAGGCGGAGGCCTGCCCGCGTGGATACAGGCAGGTGAGCCGTCAGAGGGCCAAGGACCTGGCCCGGCAGGGCTGGGACATCCGGCAGGTCGGTAATCTGATGTGCGCCCGGCCGGTCGACCGGCCCGCGCTGCAGTGCCCGGGAGGGTATAAGCCCTATCCGAGCCGAAACCGGATCCCGCGCGGCTATGAAGTGCGGACCGTGCGAGGCAATGGTCAGGTGCTCTATTGCGCGCGGCCTCAACCGCAGGTGGAAGCCTGTCCGCGCGGGTATAGACAGGTAAGCCGCCAGCGGGCCAAGGATCTGGTCCGTCAAGGCTGGGAGATCCGGCAGGTTGGCAGACTGATGTGTGCCCGTCCCGGCAGTCAGGCCACGCCGACACTGCCGACCCGCCCGAACTGCACCGGAGGACGCGTCTGGGATGCACGCCGCAACGCTTGCGTTTGCCGGCGAGGCAGCCGGTGGGATCCGAAACGGAACCGCTGTCTCCAGCCTCAGATCCAGCGGCCGCAGAAGCAACCCCAGTTGCAACGGCCTCAGCGGCAGCCGCAGGTCATCAATCCCCAACTGCAGCTGATCGTGCCCCGGGTGCCGCAATAGGTGGAAAAACAAACAGGGCCTGCGGGCGTTAAAGTTCGCAGGCCTGAGCCGGAAATCGGAACTTCATGGATTGGCCTCTAGGAGGCCACACAGACCACCAGAATGCGCGCGTCCTCGTCACCGGCCGAAGCGTAGAGGTGGCCAAGCGAGCTGTCGAAATAGATGCTGTCTCCCCGGTCGAGATGGACGGGGTCGCGGCCTTCGAGGAAAACGGTGATCGAGCCTTCCAGAACGGTCAGGAACTCCTGGCCGGGATGGCGGACGAACTGCTTGAAATCCTTGAACTCTCGGGCCTTGAGCGACCCCATCATTGGCTGCATGGCCTTGTTCCAGATTTCCGGAAACAGCATCTCGTAGACGTAGTTTTCCGTGTCCTGCCGCTCGAATTCTCCCTTGCGGGCGACGGTGAAACTTCCGGTTTCGAAATCCTCGCCCTCGGCATTGAAGAAGGCGGCCATGTCCACGCCGACGCCCTTGGCCAGTTGCTCCAGTCGGTCGTAGGTGAGGGCGATGAGGCCTCGTTCGGCCTTGGAAATCGTCGAGATCGCAAGGCCGGAGCGTTCCGCCACCTGGGCCAGGGTCCAGCCGTTGTCCTGCCTCAGCTCGCGCAGCCGGCGGCCGAAGGCCTGCCTCGACGATTCTTCATTCGCGGATTCAATCTTCATGGCTGCAATCTAGGGCTACGCACCCTTTCTGCCAAGATTTTCCGATTGGAAATTTCTTCTTTTCCAATCGGAAAATCGATGCTAGCGTTTTTCAATTCGGATGAAGGGGATGGCTGTGGTGGCAGATGTGAAGCAGTGCGATGTGATCGTTGTCGGGGCGGGGATCGCCGGGGCGTCCGTTGCCGCGGAACTGGCCGCTTCCCGGAAGGTCATCCTCCTGGAACGCGAAAGCCAGCCCGGCTATCACACCACCGGCCGCTCCGCCGCGGTGTTTACCCGCGCTTACGGTCCTCCGGTGATCCGGGCCCTGACCCGGGCATCGGAAGCCTTCCTGCGCGGAGAGGACGGGTCGGCCGGACCGGCCGAAAGCCAATTGCGTCCTCGCGGCGTTCTCTTCCCAGCCCGGTCCGACCAGATGGACAAGCTTGATCGCATGGCGGAGGAACTTGGTGAGGCGGTCGTACCGTTCAGCGGCGACAAGGTGCGGGAGATCATGCCGATCCTGAGGGAAGGCTATGCGGCCGCAGGACTTTATGATCCCACGGCCGCCGATATCGAAGTTCACGGCGTTCATCAGTATTATCTCAAGAAATTCAAAACTCTGGGCGGAGACCTGCAGACGGGCGATGAGCTTCTCGGCCTGACCGTATCCGGCGGTGGCTGGGAGGTTCAGACCCGTTCCGCCACCATCAGGGCAACCATCGTCGTCAATGCGGCCGGTGCCTGGGCGGATGAGGTCGCAGGCCTTGCGGATGTGGGACCTTTGGGCCTCGTCCCGAAACGCCGTACGGCGCTCCTCGTTGCTCCACCGCAAAACAGCGTCCCGGATCCGTGGCCGATGACCGTGGATGTCGAGGAAAAGTTCTACCTGAAACCAGACGCCGGCAAGCTCCTGATTTCGCCCGCGGATGCCACTCCGTCGCCGCCCTGCGATGCGCAGCCCGACGAAATGGACGTGGCGATCTGTGTCGACCGGATCGAGACCGCATTCGACCTGTCCGTTCGCCGGATCGAGCATAAATGGGCGGGCTTGAGGAGTTTTCTTCCAGATGGCTGTCCGGCAGCCGGTTATGACGCCCATGCGGCCGGGTTCTTCTGGCTGGCGGGACAGGGAGGCTACGGCATCCAGTCCGCCCCTGCTCTGGCGCGTGCCGCAGCAGCCCTCGTTCTGGAAAAGCCGATACCGGCGGATATCGCGGACGAGGGCGTGGAGGCTTCGGCCTTGGCCCCTCGGCAAGGGAAGGTGGCCGCATGACCTTCGTGGTCCTCCTGTTCGCAGCGGTGCTGCTCGCCTCCGGCGCGGCCATCGCCTATGTGATCGGCGGGGCCGCGGTGCTGGCATTCTTTGCCACCGACAATGCCCGGTATCTGGCGATCCTGCCGCAGCAGATCTTTTCCAAGATCGACGTTTTCGCGCTGATGGCCATGCCGTTGTTCATTCTGGCGGGCGAGCTCATGAATCGGGGCGGGGTAACCGGTACGCTGATCAACCTGTCGATGGCACTGGTCGGGCGTCTGCGCGGCGGGCTTGGGCACGTGAACATCCTGACCTCGGTCTTTTTTGCCGGTATCAGCGGGTCCGCGGTCGCCGATGCGGCTGCCTTGTCCAATACGCTCGTGCCGGAAATGACCCGGCGTGGTTATTCGCTGACCTATGCCAGCGCAGTGACCGGTGCCTCTTCGATCATCGGACCGATTGTCCCGCCTTCCATTATCCTGATCTTCTACGGCGCGCTCATGGGGACGTCGGTCACAGCGCTGTTCCTGGCCGGCATCCTGCCGGGACTGCTGCTGGCGGCGGTGCTGATTGCTGTCAACGCATTCTATGCCTGGCGGCAGGGCCACCCCCGGCTGGAAAGGGAGGAGATGCCGCCTTTCTTCCGCACCGTTGCTTATTCGCTTCCCGCGCTTTCGCTTCCGGTGATCATTCTCGGCGGCATTGTGTTCGGCTGGATGACGCCCACCGAAGCGGCTGCGGTGGCTGTCGTCGTGGCGCTGGGAGCAGGCTGGTTCTATGCGGGGATCACAGCCAAAACCGTGCTGGAAGCGCTCCGCCGCACCGCCTTGCTGTCTGGATCGATCTTCCTGATCATATGTTCCGTGTCCGCGCTTGGCTATCTCGGGGCGCTGGAGCGCATTCCCGAGGCGATCCTGGAAGCGGTGACCGGCCTCGGGCTCGGTCCGGTCGGCTATATGCTGGTCATGAACCTGATTTTCATCGTCGCCGGCATGGTGCTCGATATTCCCGTGGCGCTTGCGCTTCTGGTTCCGTTGCTGGCGCCGGTTGCGTTGCAGCAGGGGGCGGATCCCGTGCATCTCGGCATCGTGATCTGCTTCAATCTGTGCATCGGGCTGATCTCGCCGCCGATGGGGGGCTGTCTTCTGGTGATTTCGGCCGTGACCGGCCTCAACTACTGGAAACTGGCGCGGGCGATCGTTCCCTTCGTGCTGGTGGAAATTGCCGTGCTGGGGCTTCTGATCGCGGTGCCGGACATCAGTCTGATGCTGCCGCGGGCCTTCGGGCTGGGCGCGAACTAGCGACCGGATCAAGGCCGACTGTTTTGCAAAGAGGGTGAACTATAAACCGGAGTAGGTAAGATGAAACACATACGGAAAATCGGCATAGCCGTCTTTTCAGCAGCGCTTCTGGTGGGGGGAGTTTCCCAGGCGCAGGTGAAGATCGCGCTGGATAGCCCGCAGGATATGGAAAATTCCGGCAGCTATGTCTGGGCACATACATTTGCCGAATATCTGAATAGCCACGGCATGAAGGCCGAAGAGTTTCAGCGCGGTGCGCTGGGCGGCGACGACGAATTGTTCGATCAGGTCAGCCAGGGCGTGCTTGAAGTGTCCATGTCGCCGCTCAACATTGTCGGCTCCATCGACAAGCTGATTTACGGTATGCGCCTGCCCTATTTCTTCAAGGACATGGCCGAGGTCGACCGCGCCCTGAACGAAGGCGGCATGATGGCGAAGATCAATGAAGCCACCACTAAGGACGGCGTGCGGGTGGTGTCGGTGCACACCGTCGGTCAGGCATCGGGCATTTTCAACACCAAGAAGACCGTGAAGTCGGTCGCCGACATGGCGGGTCTGCGGATGCGCGCGCTGGATGAAAGCCAGATCGATCTCTACAAGGCCTGGGGCGCGACCGGTACGATCGTGAGCTGGGCGGAGGTGCCGAATGCGCTGCAGACGGGGGTCGCCGACGGTTATCTGAACCCGCCCTTCGTGCCGCTTCTGTTCGGCCACACGGATTTCATCAAGTATTTCACCGATGCCCGCATCTCCGAAGCGCTCCGGATCGCCATCGTTTCCGAGGACTGGTACCAGGGACTGAGCGACGAAGATCGCGCCACGGTGGATGCGGCGATCGCAGAGGCGACGGCTGCCAACCGCAAATGGCTGGAAGGCCGCACCGCGATCCTCGACAAGCTGCGTGATGCAGGCGTTGAAGTGGTGACGCTGGATCAGGCGGCTCGAGACGAGTTTCGGGCGGCGTCCGGACCGGCCTATGAAAGCGGCCTGCTGACACCTGAGCAGATCGCGGAATGGGAAGCGGCAAAGGGGAACTGAGCCGTGCGCGCACTGGCGAAAGCACTGGACAGGCTGTCCGCCGGTCTTAACAGCATCGCCCTTTGGGGGGCGGTGCTGGCCGTGGCGGTCATGGTGGCCGCCGCGGGCTGGCAGGTGCTGGCGCGCTATGTGCTCGACGCACCGCCGATCTGGACGGAGGAACTGGCTCGTCGGTCCATGGTGTGGGCCGGAATGCTCGGAGCGTCTTGTGCGTTCAAGGCCGGCGCCGATCCGGTTCTCTTTCCCGTGGCCCGAAAGGTCACCGGGGCAGGGGGCATGGTGCTGGCTCTCATTCGGGCCTGCGGCGTTCTGGCTTTCGCCGGCCCGGTGATCTGGTATTCCGTCTTCAACGGCCGGCTGGACATGGCCCGCGGCTTTCTGGGCCGCAGCCTCTCTCGGCAGGCGGACATGCTGGACGTGTCCATGATCTGGTTTACGGCCGCCGTTCCTCTCGCCTTTACCCTGATCGTCCTTCACCTGACGGCGGGGCTCCTGATGCGCGCAACCGGCCAGCCGGTCGCGGGCGAAACAGATTTGAACTCATAATCGGGAATCGACATGACACGGCTTTTCATCGCCGGGCTGAGCACCGAAACCAATTCCTTTTCGCCCATGCCGACGGGCATGACGAGTTTCGAGGAAGGCTCGGTCCACCACGGCAACGCGACGCAGGACACCGAGCAATACTATACCGCGCCGCTGCATATCTGGCGCAGGCGCGCCGAGGCGCTGGGCTGGGAGGTGGTGGAATCCCTGTCTGCCCATGCACAGCCGTCGGGGCCTACAGTGAAACCGGTCTACGAAGGCTTCCGGGACGAAATCCTGGCGGATCTCAAGGCGGCCGGCGGTGCGGATGTGATCCTGCTGACCCTGCACGGGGCGATGATCGCCGATGGCTATGACGATTGCGAAGGCGACCTGATCGCCGGCTGTCGGGCAATTGCGCCCGACGCTGTGATCGGCGGGCTGCTCGATCCTCATTTCCACCTGACGGAGCTGATGCTGGACAAGGCAAGCCTGCTGGTGGCCTACAAGGAATATCCTCACGTGGACGTGCCGGAACGGGCGGAGGATCTGTTTTCTCTGGCGGCGCGCACCGTCGCCGGCGAAATCAGGCCGGTGATGCGCGATTACGATTGTCGCATGATTATCGCCATGCCGACGACCAAGGATCCCATGCGCGGGTTCGTTGACGCCATGAGCGCGCGCGAGGGCCAGGACGGCGTGTTGTCCCTGTCGATCGCCCACGGGTTTCCCTGGGGCGATCATCCGCGTGTGGGAACGCGCGCGCTTGCGATCTGCGATGGTGATGCCGCTGCCGCGGCGGCAGAGGCGGAACGGTTGGGGCAATCGCTCTATGGCCTGCGCGAAGAACTTCATACCCGGATGCCTCCATTGGACGAGGCCTTGGATCTTGCGGCGGCGGAGCCGAAGGGACCGGTGGTGCTGGCAGACATGTCCGACAATCCGGGCGGTGGCGCGCCGTCGGATGCAACCTTCCTGCTGCGCGCGATGATCGAGCGGGGGATGACCTCCGTTGCGACGGGCCTGTTCTGGGACCCGGTCGCGGTGCGTTTCTGCAGCGAAGCCGGCGAGGGAGCGCGCTTCGACCTGCGCCTGGGCGGCAAGTGCGGGCCGATGTCCGGGGACCCGCTCGACCTCAAGGTGACGGTGCGCCGGATCGTTCCGGGAATGACCCAGCGCTTCGGTAAACTATCGGCCCCGATCGGTACGGCGGTCTGGGTGGAGTGCGACGGTATCGACATCGTGCTCAACGATCTCCGTTGCCAGACCTTCCATCCGGATGCCTTCGAAAAACTGGGCATAGACCTTTCGCAGCGCAGTTATGTCTGCGTGAAATCCTCAAACCATTACCAGGCCGGGTTTAACCCGATCGCCGCGCGTGTGATCGGCGTCGCCACGCCCGGCGCGATCACGCCGGACTTCGCCAATATTCCCTACCGCAATCGGAAACGGAATTACTGGCCCGCCGTGGAGGATCCGTTCGCATGAGCAATTCTCTGATCTCCGCGCGTGACGCCTTCGCCGCGCGCTTGCCCGAAGATCGGATGGACCTCAATGGCCGAAGCTGGGGTGTCCGGGTTGCGGGATCTGCCGGTCCGGTATTGCTGCTTATTCCCGGTACGCTCGGGCGTGGCGACATCTTCTGGCAGCAGGTCGAAGCCCTTTCCGAGCGGCTGCGGATCGTCACTGTCAGCTATCCGGAGACCGGTAGCATCGCGGACTGGAGCGCGGACCTCCAGACGCTGTTCGACAGGCTGGAGATCGGCGAGGCGACGGTGCTCGGTTCGTCGCTCGGCGGCTATCTGGTGCAACATCTCAGCTCAGAGGCGCCTGAGCGGGTTACGCGCCTGATCGCGGCCAATACGCTGCATTCGGTTGCAGGCATTACCGATCGGCCGCCTTACGCGCTTGATCTCGACAACGTGCCTGTGGCGGATCTCAGGGCAGGATTTGCCAAGGGGCTGGGCGCCTGGGCCGAAACCCATCCCGACCAGGTGGATCTGGTCGAACTGCTTCTGGGCGAGGTCAACGGGCGGATTCCGGAACCGGAACTCCGGATGCGGTTGAAAGCGCTGAAGACCGCGCCGGAGCTGCCGCCTGTGAACCTGCCTCCGGAAAGGATCGTCACCATCGAGGCGGACGACGATCCGCTGATTCCGCCGGAGATGCGGAGCGCCGTGCGGAACCGGCTGAAACCGGCGGTGGCCTATCGGTTCCTGTCGGGCGGGCATTTTCCTTATGTGGCGCGGCCTGCGGATTACAACGCTCTTCTGGAGCAGGTGATGGGCCTGGAGGTGACAGGCCCCGATTGGGGTGAGGAAGCGGAGCGCAACCGATGATCGTTTTGAAACACGAAGACGTGGCCGACCTCCTGCCCATGGGAGAAGCGGTCGAGGTGATCGACAATGTGATGCGCACCGTTTCGCGGGGCGGGGCGGAGTTGCCGCTGCGCCATGTGGTGCCGGTCGGCAGTGGAAACATGATGGGTGTCATGTCCGGCGCCCTGAACGCGCCGCACTGCTACGGCGTCAAGCTGGTCAGTCTGTTTCCCGGCAATCCGGAAAAGGGCCTGTCGTCGCATCGTGGCGCCGTGGTCCTGTTCGAGGCGGAGACCGGCGGAGCGGTCGCCATGATGGACGCAGGCTTTCTGACCGCGATCCGTACTGCCGCCGCAAGCGCCGTCGCGACCCGGGCCCTGGCGCGGGAAAATGCGACATCGCTGGCGCTGATCGGCTATGGTGAACAGGCCGAACACCATCTGGACGCCATGATGGCCGTCCGTCCGATCACCCGGCTTCACGTTGCCGGACGCTCTGCCGAGCGAGCCGAAGCTTTCGCGAAACAAGCTGCGGAGCACTATCCGCAGCTGACCGCCGTTCACGGCACGGATGTGCAGGCGGCGGTCGAAACGGCGGACATCGTCTGCACGGTCACCGCATCGCCGACGCCGGTCCTGATGGGGGACTGGCTGCCGGAAGGTGTTCATGTGAACATCGTCGGCGCGTCCCTGCCTTCCAAGCGGGAGGTGGACGACCGGGTGGTCGAGCGGGCGGATATCTGGGTCGACTACACGCCTTCGACCCTGGCACAGGCCGGAGAAATCGTCGACATGATCAAGACTGGAACGTTCAGCGAGGACAAGCTGAAAGGCGAAATCGGCGCCGTGCTTGAAGGCACGTTGGAAGGCCGCTCCACTCCCGGACAGATTACCGCCTACCGCTCCCTCGGCATCACCGCCCAGGACCTTGCGGCAGCCGAGTATGTCTACCGCCAGGCGACGACAGCCGGCAGGGGACAGGTGGTGACCCTGTAACGGCTGGATTTGCAAATACTTACAAGCGGGCCCTAAATCGACTGATTGGGGCCCGTTGTTTGTCCTTTTAAGGAGCCGGTATCCTCAACCTGTCCGCCGCTCGCGGCCATGGTAACGGATGGCGGTTTCAAGCGCTGTCAGCGTGTCATCCGCCGTTCCCCGCCATAGCCTCGCTAAAAGTCCCGCCATATGGGCGGCGGCGACACTGGCGCCGCGGATATCGGGATCACAGATCGCGGCGGGACAAGCGCCATAAGTGGCCTGGGGCAGGTCGAGACGCGACAGTTCACCCGGCAGACAACGGGCATCGCCCTGAACGGAGACGACCCCGTCGATGGCGGCCGGATAAACCGGTTCGCCGCAGGCCGGGGCGGAGGCAACGACCAGACTGCCTGCCTGCATCAGCACATGTGCCCTCGCTGTGAGTTCAATCGATGGCTGGGCCATGCCAAAAGAGCAGAGCACGATTTCCGGCGGATTTTCGGCAAGCCAGTCGAGGGCGGCGCAAACAGTGCCGGCCGAGGTTGCCAGACGTCCGGGAAACACCACCGCATTGATGAAGTGAACCTCGCCGGCTTGGGCCTTGATCGTGTCGGCCATGGCACTGGCGTGGTTCGCGGCGGCCGGAGACCCGTCGGCTTCGCACAACCGCGCCTGTTCCGACAAAACCGGGTGCGTTTCCGGAAGGGGGCCGTCAACAAGGCCGATGCGGATCAAGATTTCTGCCCTCCGAAGGGCGCAAGGTCGAACGCCATGTCAAAGTCACCATAGCGGTCCGCTTCGCCATGGGTGACGACGATCCGGGTGCGGTCGGCAAAGCGCGTGTCGATAGCGGCCATGATCCGGGTGATCCGCCCTGCGTCGACCTCCGACAGGCTTTCGTCGAGAACCAGCACCTTGAATGGCTGTAACAGGGCGCGCGCCAGGCACAGACGCTGGCGTTCGCCGCCTGAAAGATTCAAGCCACCTTCGCCGAGGCGCGTTTCGAGGCCGGCGCCGGTTTTCTCATGGTTCGATAAATGCGGGACAGGAGCCACTTGCTCCCGTCTCCCCCCTTGAGGGGGAGATGTCGGCGTAGCCGACAGAGGGGGGTATACAGCGGTCGCCCGGACGTATGGCTCACCCCCCTCTGTCACCTTTGGTGACATCTCCCCCTCAAGGGGGGAGAGGGGGGGCTGCGGAGCTGCTTTGCCATCGATCCCGAACCGGTCGTCCAGTTCCACGAGGCGGAGAACCTCAATCATCTCGTCTTCGCTCGCATCCGGCCGGCCAAGGCGCAGATTGTCGGCGAGGGTGCCGGAGAAGACGTGGCCCTTCTGCGGGACCAGTGCGATGGCGGTACGAATGTCCGCAAGGTGCAGGTGGCGCAGATCGATGCCGTTGTGCAGGATCGCGCCTGCGCGCGGATCGTCGTGGCGTTGCAGCAGGCTCAGGAGGGATGACTTGCCGATCCCGGACGGGCCCGACAGGCGGAGCTTGCTGCCGGCGGGGATGGTCAGATTGACGTCTTCGAAAAGCGGCTCGTGTCCGGCCAACGCATAGGAGACGCCGGTCAGCACCAGGTCTCCGCCTTCCTCCGGGAGAGGCAGAGGCGCGGGCGGATCGGAGACGTCCGGATTGGCGCTCATGATCTCGTCGAGGCGGTCGAGGGCGGCCTTCATGCGTGCCTGGCCGTGCCAGAGCGAGATCAGCGACTGCATCGGTCCGATCAGGAAACCCAGATAGGCGGTGAAGGCGATCAGCGAGCCGAGCTCCATGGTGCCATCGATGACGGCAAGGCCGCCGACCAGAAACACCGTGCCGCGCAGGACCGCAGTCAGCACCATGGGCACGGCGCGGGTGACTTCGTTCCAGACCTGGGCAGAGAGCAGCGCCGATATCAGTCCCTGCTGGCGCAGTTCGATCTTTTCCGAGGCGGCTTGTGTCGCGTTGAGGGCGCGCAGTGCACCGAGGCCGGTGATGGTTTCCGCCAGACCGGACGCAAGCTCGCCGCGCGCTGTACGCACGTCGCGGGCCTTTGCGTGAGTAACCGGACGGGCCTTTGCGAAGAAGATCAGTTCCACCGGGGCGAGAACCAGCGCCAGAACAGCAAGTTTCGGGGCCAGCACGAACAGCATCACCAACCCGCCGACAAGCCTGAGCAGACTGCCGCCGCCGGTGACAAGGGCTGCAAAGGTGAACTGCTGGACTTCGCCGGCATCGCCGTCGAGCCGGCTCATCAGCTCACCGATCTTCTGCCGTGCCTGCCAGCGCGGCGATTGCGCCAGGATGCGGGCGACGGCCGCGCGGCGCAGATCGGCCAAAAGCCTTGCGGAAAAACGCAAGTGAAGCAGGGAGTTGACGGCGCCGAGCGCCATGGCGGCAAGACCAACCACGAACAGGGCGAGGGCGAAGGTGACCAGCGCTTGCTTGTCATGGGCCATCAGCCCCCGATCTATGACGAGCTTGGTCAGCCATGGCGGGATAAGCGCGGTTGCGGCAGCGACCAGCGACAGGCCAAAGAGGGCCACCAGCGGTCCGCGATAGGGGAGGACGAGAGGTGCGAGCCAAAGCGCCTCGCGCACGCCGAACAGCCGTTCCAGCACGACACGCAGTAGCGGATGCCGGGGCGATGCCTCGGCTTTCGCGTCCGCAGGAGCTGCTGTCGCGGCCTGCCTCATTCAGTCTCCCCTTGTCTTCGGCGGGTATGCCGGCGAACATCGTTTTTCAAGCTTCCTTTTTCCTTTGATGCGGTGCCGGAACCGTGCGGCACACTCCCATTTACCTCTCCCATGGGGAGAGGTCGGAGCGAAGCTCCGGGTGAGGGGCTCGAACCTTCCGTATCCCACAGACTTTGTAACCCCTCACCCTAACCCTCTCCCCATGGGAGAGGGAATCTTTGGGCTGTGCCCGACCTCCGCCTGCTGCCTCGACCTCACTTGTGTTCGGCCAGAACAGCAGGCGTGGATAGCTTCCCCTAACTCCCCGTGCTGATCACGTGCATGGTGCTGGCGGCCATGTCGCCGCCGGAGGGCAGGATGATTTCGCCGATGCGTTCCAGCGTGTCGGCATCGTAGACGCCGATGTCGTCGTTGGTGCCGCCCACATAGATCTCCTTCCCGTCGGACGAGATGTTGACGCAGTAATAGGTATGCGGCAGGTCGACCCGCTTGACCAGTTCCTTGGTGGCAAGATCATGCTTGGAAAGCTGGGTGTAGACCCCGTAGAGCTTGTTCTTGTCGTTGGGGTCGCGCACGGCGGAGAACATGATCACCTCGAAACTGGCGAAGTCCTCGATCTTGCTCTCGCCCGTTGTCAGGTCGACGGTCTCGTAGCCCCAGACGAAATCGGCCAGTTCCTGCTGAGTTTCGTCGGTGAATTTCGCCGCCGAATAGAGCAGCAGGAATTCGTCGGCCTGGGTGCCGATCGGCCAGAAGGCGAGCACGTCCGGCGGCGAATAGGTCGGCCGGTCCCAGGAGGCGTTAGGGATCTTGATCGTGGTTTCGCCGGTCTTCGGGTCGATGGCGTAGATCTCGTGACCGGCGGCATAGAGCGTGCCCTTGCGGTCGGTCGCCATCACCGTCATCCGGCGCGGTGCCGGGAAGCTTCGTACGGGCTTGGCGTCCATGCCGGCGGAGGTGTCATAGACCGCCAGTTCCGGCTCCATGATCTCGTAGCGGTCGGCCAGGAGCTTCACCGGGTTGCGCACGGTGTACAGCTCCTTGCCGTCCTTGGAGACGGCGAGCGAGGCAACGCTCTTGCGGCGGACGTCGCCGTCCGACTGATGGGCCGCGAACACGGTCTTGCAGCTGGCAAGTTCGATGCCGTAGACGTTTTCCCAGCGGTCGGCGAGCACATAGGCGATCGTGTTGTCCGGCGACATGGCGATGACACCGGGGATCAGGTTGAAATCGAGCTTGCAGTCGGTCTGGATCGTCCGGGCTTGGGCGTCGATGACGTAGAGACGGTCGGGCTTGGCGACCGTGACGATGAGGTCCTTGGCGAGCGCGGGCAGGGCCGTCAGGCCCAGGCAAAGCGCTGCCGTGGTTGCGATCAGGTTTCGCATCAGGGTTCTCCGAATATTCAGGCTCGTGCCAATCAGGTTTCGCTGTCGGACGGGAAGACCGTGCCGAGGTTGCGCCAGTCCGCGGGCGCGCCGTCGGCTTTCGCGTTCCAGTCCGGATAGGAGTTGATCGTGTCCGGCACCTGGGCCGGCCACCAGCAGGGGTCGGAGCAGCCGTAGAGATCGGCCTCCATCGGCTGGCACAGGGCGGCGACGCCGCCAAAGGGATCGACCTCCCAGCCGGGGTCCAGCGTCGAGGCGCAACCGGCCACGATGGTCTGCATGGCTCGGACTTCGTCCATGGCGTCGGTTTCGGTCGCTTTGACGACCCGTTCGGCTTTCTGGTTCAGGGGCTTCAAGTTTTTCATTTGCCGTATGCCCTCCGCGGCATGATGTGATCGGTGAAAAAGACTGGCGCGCCCGCGATCAGGTCGCCGTAGACGCCAATGCCGAAGTCGACCCAGTCGCGCATCAGATCGCAGTAGTGGTAGGTCGGCTTTAGCGGATCGGAAAAATGGGCGTAGCTCTCGTGGTAGCAGCCGCCCGCGCAGATGTTGCGGATGCGGCAGGTGGAACAGCCCTTGTCGGTGCGGTCCGCCCGGTCCTCGATGAAGCGGGCGAGCTTCTGCTTCTCGATGCCGTCGTCCACGGTGCCATAGGTGTCCATGTCGGACCCGGTGAAGCGGTGGCAGAGGTTGAGACTGCCTTCGTGGTCGACCGCCAGCATGCCCAGTCCCGCGCCGCAGGGCAGGGCCTTGGACCGGCCCTCGTAAAGGTCGGTCATGAGCTGGTGCATGTTGGAAAAGCCGATGTTGCGACCTTTGAGCGCCTCGTCGCGGTAATGCCGGCCGAGGTGCTTCATCTCTTCGAACACGGTCACCAGTTCGTCGCCGGTCAGGTTGAACGGCGCGACCGGGCCCGAGGTCACTGGCGAGAAGCCGACTTCGTGAAAGCCGATCTCGTTTTTCAGGTGATCCCAGATCTCGTAGACCTGCGTGACGCCCCGGGTCAGTGTCACCCGTCCGCCCACGGGGCGGGAGGTGTAGCGTTCCAGAAGCATCCGCGTCTTGGCGGCGACCACCTCATAGGTGCCCTTGCCGCCGACGGTCTTGCGGTTGAGATCGTGCAGCGCCTTCGGCCCGTCCATGGAGACCGTCAGGCCGAAGCGGTGAGCGTTCAGCCAGTCGACGATCTCTTCCGTGAGCAGGGTCGCGTTGGTGGTCAGCGTGAAGTCGACCCGCTTGCCAAGGGCGCCGAAGCGCTCCTCGGCATAGGCAACCACATCGCGGATCAGCGCGATATTGCTCAAAGGCTCGCCGCCGAAGAACACCACGTTGTAGCTGTCCCGGTCCGGGCTTTCAGCGAGCAGAAGCTCGATGGAGCGTTTTGCCGTCTCCAGCTCCATCCGCCGGCCCTTGGACGGCGTGTCCAGATCCTCCTTGTAGCAGTAGGTGCAGGACAAATTGCAGCCCGTGTTGACGTTGAGGACAATCGTCGTCAGCGGGAAGTTCTCGATGTGGACCGGCGGCCGTTCCGCCCGGGGCGGGCGGCCGTCGGTGACGATGTCGAGGTCGAGCAGGGAGCGGATCCGCTCTGTGACGAGGTCCGGGTCGGCCCGGCCCTCGAAACGTTCGCGTACGTCCGCCTCGCTCACTTTACTGCGGTCGGCGAAGAGGTCGATCACGTCGTTGTCGAGACGGTCGATCTCGAACAGCGAGGTGGTCGGAATGTGGAACAGCAGGTGCCGTCCGTCGACCTCGACCCGGTGCGCGTTCTGCGGCTGATAAAAGAGATAACCCATTGTGCAGTCCCTCCCTTAGCGGATCGGCGGATCGTTCCAGCGCTGGACCGTGACGATGAGCTGTCCTTCGCCGGACGCCTCACCGCTCTTGGCCAGAACCTTCAGATTGCCGGCGTTGTTGGTGGAGAAGGGACGTTTCGGGTTGAGACCGGCGACGCCCGGCATGAAGATGCCGAGGCTTTCGTCCATCTCGCCCGCAAATTCCACGTCCTTCAGGGCTTCGGATTCTTCGTTAAAGGGAGCGACCGACCAGGAGGCGGGCACGACGCCGATGCGTATATCGTCGTCCGTACCCGGCTGACCGTCTGCGCCGTTCCAGTAGCCGATCGCGTCGAACCGGGCAGGGACCTTGGCGGCGGAGCCGCCGCCGCCGCCGACACGGGCGAGAGCGAAGGCCGGTTCGACCTTGAGGCTGTCGATGTGGCTGTAGACGGCAAGGGCATCGTTCGCCATCGCGTCGCCGGAGGTAACGGAAACCGCGCCGTCTGTGCCCGCTGCCGGGCTGACGTCGATCGATGCTCCATAGGCATTGGCCGTGCCGCCAGAGGCATCGAGCGCGCCGGAAAGAGCCACGCTGTCAAGCCCGGTGCCGACCACCTGAACGGTGCCGCTGCCGCCAGCCGGAAGAGTGGAGGGTACCACACCGGCAATCGCGGGTTCGCCGCCGGCCTTCACGGCCTTGAAAGCGCCGCCAAGGCTGTCTTCGGCATGCAGGAACTGGCGGCCGGAGAGGCTTGATCCATCTTCGGACATCGCAAGCACCTGGCGGTAGGCGGTGTCGCCGATTGTCAGGTTGGCACGCCATTCGTAGCCGGTATAGACGTTGAGTTTGCCGGAAACGGGCAGTTCCTCGCCGCTGGCGGTCATGAGCGTGCCGGAGACCGAATAAGGCTGGGCGTCGCCTGAAACCTCAAGTGTGCCATAGGCCTCGCCCTTGGCCGGCAGGCTCGTGGTGAAGACCCAGGATCCGGTCGCGGATGGCTTGTCGGCCTTTTCCCAGGCGGTCCATGCGTCGGTTTCAAACGGATATTTTTCCGCCAGCAACGGCACGACTTCCTCACGGGCGATCTTCAGCCATTCCCGGTCACGAGCAAGCGCCTGGTATTCCAGGGTCGGCCATTGGCCGACATGGAAGTCGATGTGCATGTTCCATTCGTCTTTCGTGCGGCGCTGCAGGCCGACCCGAGCCGCGGAATGGCAGCGAGCACACATTTCGGCAAGCGGTGCCTCGGTCACTTCCACCACATTCGGCTGGCGCTCCAGAATGTAACGGAAATCCTCCGCTTCCGAAGGCGCAAGCCCCTGCGTGTCGGCCAGATAATGGACCAGTTGGCTTTGCACGCCGGGGTCCAGCTCCATGCCGTGGAACAGGCGCATGCGGACGATGGTCATCAGCCAGCCTTCCGGCGTCTTGCGCTGGCCGTTGATGCGGCTCAGCGCACCGCTTTCGTCGGCGGCATGGCAGCCACTGCAATTTTCCTCCAGCAGCGTGGCGCCATCCTGCGCCTGTGCCGGGACCGACATCAGAAGCAGGACACCGGCCAGGCCGGCGAGGTGCCCCTTTCGCAGTCGTTTCATCATGCTGTTTCCCTCATTCTGGTGTTTGTTTCGGGTGTTTTTTGTGGTTGGTCCGGCAGGCCGGACAGAAGACCGCGGCTTTCAAGCCAGCGAAGCGCCTCGGCCGGAGGTGATCCGGTCCGGGAAAGGTCTAGAAGATCGCGAACAGGCAGACCGCAGACGAAGGCGACGCCTTCCGGGTCCCGGGGCGTGATCAGCACCTCGCGTTCCCTCAGACGGTTGCCGTCCACGACCACCCGCTGTTCCAGACGGGTGTCGTCGGCCACGGCATGGGCCGGTTTGTCATCGGGCCATGCGGCGCGGGCAGCCCAGAAGGGATGAGCGGCAAGGTCGGCTTCCAGCCGGTAGAAATCCCGGCCGATGCGCGCCTGACGCCAGAAGGTGCCGACCACCCGATGGCGGTAAAACCGGGCGGCGAGATCCGGGTCTCCGCCTTCGAGAAGCGTGAGGACGCTCGGAACGGCGGCCAGCGCGGAGGAGATCGCCCAGAACAGGCCGTGGCCGGAAAGCGGGTCGATGGCAACGGCGGCGTCGCCGATGGGCAGGATGGGCAGGGGCAGCTCCGGCGCCGACAGGACAAGGCCGGCAGGACGGGCAAGCAGGTCGTCCTGGAAGCCACGGGTATCAAACCGGCCGTCGAACTGCGGTTGGGCGAGGAACGTCCGCATGCGTTCCGCCAGAGCGTCCTGACCGGAGCCAGTCAGATCGTCGGCGTCGATACAGATCTGCAGCCAAGAACCGAATTCGGGCTCCGCCGCTGACCAGATCCAGCCCTGTGGTGTGGCTTCCACATGAGTTCCCGAAGGCAGCGTCAGGTCGGACAGGCGTCCGGCGATGGCAAGTGTCTGCGGGCCTTTTTGACGATTGGCGGAAGGAGCCTGACGGCCGCGGGCATCGATCAACAGCCGGGCGGTGACAGTCTCGCCGTCGGCGAGGCGCAGGGCGACTCCGGTTTCGGGATTTGCCTTTTCGATCCGGCGCAGGCGCGTCGTGCGGACTATTACGCCTGATTCAAGTGCCGCCTTGCGCAGGGCTGCGTCAAAGTCGTGGCGACGGACCAGGCGTTCGCCGTTGGCGGTCTCGTTGAGGCCTGCCCAGCGGACAGACCGGCGCATGGGTGCGCTTGCGGCCTGTAGCGCGTCTTCAAGTCCCTTTTGTTTCAGGATATGGGCGACCCGTTCGCCCAGGCCCTCCAGGCGCGGGCGGGTGGTGTCCGGATCGATCAGAACGGTCCTGATCCCGGTGCGCGCCAGTTCACGCGCTGCGAACGCGCCGGCAGGTCCTCCGCCGGCAACTGCCACATCGAAGCAGGTTGCCAAATTTTTCCCCTCGTCCGGGCGCCCGTGTTTTCACGATGTCGTCCCGGATCTCTCTGTCCTGCCATTAAGAGAGGGTGTTTCGGAGCGTTCTCGACATTTTCGGCCAAATTTCAGTCCGGTCCCCAAAACAGGGTCTGGCCGATTGCGCGCCTCATGAAGATTTGGTCTACTTATTCTTTAGGCATGAATTTTTCTTCGGCAGGCCGGAGAAATCGGGATTTCGGGGTGGGCGAAAGCCATGTCTACGGATGCGACCATTATATCCGGAGCCCTTCGCGGGCTTCAGAACATGCTGGTGGAAAAGGGGCTGGAACCGGCCGCTTTGGGCCGGCAATACGGTGTCCCGGCTGGTGCCTGGAAGAGCCCCCTCGTCGAAATCCCGCTCACCGCTTTCGTCCGGATCTACGAACAGGGTGCTTCTGCGCTGGGTGTGCCCGGCATCGGCTGGCAATCGGGCCCGCTTCTGGATTTCGCCTATCTGGGCGAGTTGGGGAATGCGATCCTGTCGGCACCGACCGTTGGCAGCGCCCTGCGCACCTTCGAGCGGTTCCTGCGCGTGATCCAGAGCGAGACCGACCTGCACATGACGGTCGAAGACGGTGTCGTGACGCTGACCTACCGCATTCTCAATCCGGACATCTGGCCGCGCCGGCAGGACGCGGAGTTCACCCTGTCGGTGCTGACCCAGCTGATCCGCCGGGGAGCGGGCGAAGACTGGAGCCCGGACCTGATCTGTTTTGAACATCAGGCTGCGCGCAGTCTGTCGAGCTGGGGCGAGGCGACGGGCGGTGCCTGCGTGTTCGATTGCGAAACCAACGCGCTGAGTTTCCCCGAGGCGGTCATGAACGTACCGATGCCGCGCGACGATGCTTCGTGCCATCGCAAGGCGCTGGAAAGCCTGACGCGCGGTTTGGCCGCCAAGGCCCGTTCCAATTCGCTTGCCGAACGCACACGCACTGCCATTTACTCTGGGCTGGAAACCGGCATCGTCGATCAGGAAACGATCGCCCGTGATCTCGGCCTGTCCCGGCGCAGCCTGCATCGGCACCTGAGCGAGGAAGGCGTGCGCTTCTCCGCCCTGCTGGACGATTGCCGCTTCCGGGTGGCCCGGCACGCGCTCGCCGATACGTCGCATCCTCTCGCGCAGATCGCCTTCGAACTCAGCTATTCCGATCAGACCGCGTTTGAGCGCGCATTCAAACGCAGGACCGGCATGACGCCGAGGCAGTATCGGCAGGCATTCGGGGCGAGGGGACGTTAGCCCACCGCTTTTCCAAGCACTTCAACGAAGCGTTCAATACGCTCCTGAGTGGCATCCGCGAAGCCAACGATCAGGCCGTTCAGCGGTTCCGCCAGGCAATAAGCCGACAGGCGGGCCGGTCGGAAGCCGGCTTCGGCAAGTGCGGACAGCGCCGGAGTTTCGTCGCGGCCATCGGGAAAACGGACCGTCAGTTGCACACCGCCGTCGGGCGGATGGACCTCAATCCCTTCGATCTGGCCGAGAGAGGCGGCAAGCGCGTTGCCTCGGGCCTCATAGGCGCGGGCGATGCGGCGGAGATGGGCGCGGTAACGACCGGAGCGCATCATCTCCGCCAGGGCGAGCTGGGCATGGAGATTGGCCATGAGGCCGAGGTTGCGGTGGGCGGCGCGCATGGGGCCGACCAAAGCGGCGGGCACCACCATCCAGCCGATCCTGAGCGCCGGCATCAGCACTTTCGCCGCCGTGCCCAGATAGACGACCCCGCCGCTTTCGCCATGGGCGGCAAGGGCTGCGATCTCCCGGCCGCGCCAAAGGAATTCGCTGTCGTAGTCATCCTCGATCACGAGCGCGTTTTGTGCCTGTGCGCGATCCAGAAGCGCCAGCCGCCGGGGCAGGGACAGGCGATAACCGAGCGGATACTGGTTGGACGGGGTGACGTAGATCAGGCGTGCACCGCCGGGGACATGGTCGGGCTTGAGGCCGTGTTCGTCCACGGGAACCGGGGCGATCTCAAGCCCGGCACCGAGGAAGGCGGCGCGCGCGCCCATGAAGCCGGGGTCTTCCATGGCAACCGTCTCGCCCGCATCCGTCATCACCTGGGCGGTCAGTGCCAGCGACGCCTGCGTGCCGGTGGTGATCAGGATCTGCTCCGGATCGGCTCGGATCCCCCGGTCGGTTGCCAGTCTCTCGGCCAGGATCCGGCGCAGGGCAGGGTGACCGAAGGCTGTGTCGTAATTGGCAAGCTCTCCGTGGCGGTGCCGGGCGGCGCGGCGCAGAGCTTGTGCCCATTCGTCGGCGGGAAACAGGCTTTCCGCCGGTGCACCAGGGTGCATGATACCGCTGTCGGCGGCATAGCTTGAAGCGCGCGGGTTCAGGGCGAGGTTTCGGCCCCGGTGCGACAAAGCCGGAGGGGTCGCGGGCCTCTCACGGGCGTTCAGAACCTGCGGGGCGATCACCTCGGGCGCTGTCCCCGGACGGATCGTGAGCACACCCTCTGCGCGCAGCAGGTCGTAGGCGGTGTTCACCGTGCTGCGCGAAACTCCGAGCCCTTCTGCTGCGGACCGGCTCGATGGCAGTCGCACCCCTCCGGGTAGCCGCCCGTCACGGATCGCGGCGAGCAGATCGCGGTGGATCTGAACGGGCATGGGATCAGCCAAGGCCGGATCGGGGGAGGTGAGGGCGGATAAAAGAGCTGGTCTGGTCATTTTGATGAAAACTGGATATTGGACCGAACCAATAAGTCGGTTACCACGGGCAAAAGTCAACCCGATGGAGTTACCCATGCCGCCTGAAACCGAGACCAGGACACTGCCCGCCTACGCCCGCGCCCGGCAGCCGAAACGCGCCCGCTACGACGAGGAAACGATCCACGGCATCCTTGATGCCGGTCTTGTCGGCCATGCGGGTTTCGTCGCCGATGACCGCCCGATGGTGATCCCGATGGCCTACGCGAGGGTGGGCGGCACGCTCTATCTGCACGGTGCGTCCAAGACCCGGATCGCGCGGTTGGACGGCGTGCCGATGTGCATGACCGTCACGCAACTGACCGGTATCGTTGCGGCCCGCTCGGGAATGCATCATTCGGTCAACTACCGGTCCGCCGTGGTGCATGGAACCGCGCGCCATGTGGAGGGAGATGAATTCGATGCGGCGCTGGAAGCGATCACCGACCATCTGCTGCCGGGCCGCACCGCCGAAATCCGCCCGATGACCGCCCAGGAACGCAAGGCGACCGGGGTCGTGGCGCTCGATATCGACCACGCCAGCGCCAAGGTCCGCACCGGGCCACCGGTCGACGACGAGGAAGACCATGCGCTCGGTCTGTGGGCCGGGGTCGTGCCGGTTACGACGGCGCTGGGCACCGGCGTTCAGGACGCCTACACGCCGGATGGTATGGTGGAACCTGCGTCGATCGCCGCCGCTCGCCGGAAATTCGCCTGATCAGGATACTGTTCGAGGTCGGGCTCCGGCCTGAGGTCAAATTCAAATATCGGGGCGAACACCGCTCTCACAGGCTGCCAGAGCATCGGCTGCACAGCTGTCTAAAAACGGCTCGCCAGATGGTTTGGTCCACCTGCGCAAGTCGTCGACAAGGGAAGGGTGCGCGCAGTACTCGGCTGCTTGAAACATTGGACATGCCACGCTATCGGCCTTTAGTGCATTCTGTACGAGCGGCAGCGCGAGCGTCGGATCGCGTTTGGCCAGACCGAGCACAGCTTCGGCCCGGACGAATTCATTCTCATCCTGGGCAGCGCGGATCAACGCAGCGCGAACAGCCTCGGTATCCGTGTCTTCCTGGGAAAGGAGGAATGTCGCCCAGTCCCGATTGGACAGATCTGCATCGGATGTCATTTTTATCAGAAGACGCAGATTGGCTTCGGCCAACTCCCCGCCGGTAAGTGGCGCCTCATCGGCTATGACGGCACGCAGAAAATCCGATTGCGGTTCGTATCGGTCGCTCATGTTTTACTGGTTACACACCGCAGGCGCATTGATCAATCGTGTGTATCCGGCCGGCCGTTGGAGAGCGTTTCAATCAGAGGAAACGCAATCCGGTCAAGTACCAGATCCCATCCCACCCAGCGTCCGCTCTATCCCGCCCGCGCAGAAATCAACCAGTGCTTTTCGGTAGTCGAGTGGCGTCGCCGGGATCTCCTTATGGGAGAGCCCGCTGATGCGTTCGCGGCTGGCGACAATGGAGAGCAGGCTCGAGACTGTCAGGGTCAGAAGCGTTGCCAGATCCTTCTTCGAGGCGTTCGGATAGAGCGTCTCGAAGGCGTCCATGTATTCCAGCGCGACCGGATCGTAGAGGTCGCGGACCTCGCGGTAATAGCGGTCGTCGGAGACGATGCGGGCAATCAGGGCCGCATAGGCCCGCCATTGCGGGTCGCCGCCGGAGGCATATTCCAGGTAAGGCGTGAGATAGGCGTCCACCAGCCCGTGGACGGTCAGGCCTTCTTTGGAGGCGGTCAGGGCGGCGAGCCGCTCCCGCCGGGCAATGTTCAACGGCTCCACACGGCGTGCCAGCACCGTTCGGAACAATTCCCTTTTGGATTTGCTGTGGAACCCGACGACGCCGAGGGTTACTTCCGCCTCGGCTGCGATCTGGCGGATGGAGACCGCGTCGAAGCCGTCGGCGGCGAAACAGCGCTCGGCCGCATCGAGCACCCGATCGCGGGTCGCCTCGCCGCGCAGGATGCGCTTGTCCGTGACAGCACGGTCCGTCCCATCGTTTTCGACGGGGCTTGCGGAATTTGTTTCGGGCGGCACTCTTGACATTTTATACGAACGTCCAAATAGTTTCTTTGCGGCTTTGGAGGAGCCTGCCGGAAGTTTGCCTTCCGCGCAATGGAGGAGTTTAAAAATGGATTTGAAAACCATGCTGCGCGGCGGTCTGGCCGCGCTGGTCCTGTCCGCGTCGGCGCTTGGCGCGCGCGCCGAGACCATCGACGTGACCGCCGTTGCCGGCCATCCGCCGGTGTTCCTTTGGGTGAAGACCCTGTCGGAAAGTTATATTCCGGCGGTCAACAAGGCCCTGGAAGGCACCGATTACAAGATCGACTGGACGGAAGCCTACGGCGGCACGCTCGCCAAGGTGGGGGGAGAGGCGGAAGCCCTCGAAGACGGCCTGGCCCAGATCGGCATCGTGGCGAGCCTGTTCGAGCCCTCGCTTCTGTCGCTGCAGAACATCACCTATGTCACGCCGTTCGGCTCCGACAATGTGGATCTTGTGCTCAACACTGTCGACCAGATGCACGAGGACATTCCGGCGATGCGCAAGCTCTGGGAGGACTTGGATCTTGAATATCTCGGCGGCGGCTTCGGTCTGGAAGACTACCTGCTGATGACCACGTTTCCGGTCAACAGCCTGGCCGACCTCAAGGGCCGCAAGATCAACGCCCCCGGGCCGGCCGTGAACTGGCTGGAAAACACCGGCGCGGTTGGTGTCGCCGGCAATCTGACCACCTACTACAACGACATCCAGACCGGCGTTGCCGACGGGGTGATCGTGTTCCCGACGGCAGCGGCCGCCGCCAAGCTGCAGGAAGTGGCGCCCTATGTCACCCGCACCCATTTCGGCGCGCAATATGCCGGTGGACTGGTCGCGAAGAAGAGCTGGTTCGACGAACAGCCCAAGGAAGTCCAGGACGCGTTGAAGGCAGGCGTGCAGGCCTTCGCCACCGCCTATCGCAGCGGCCTGGAGCAGCGTGTTGCCGCGGCCTTCAAGAAGATGGAAGAGGGCGGGGCGAAGATTTCCGAACTGCCGGAGGCCGAAAGGGATGCCTGGGCAAATGCCCTGCCGCCGATCGCTGCGAACTGGGCCAAGGATCTGGACGCCAAGGGCCTTCCGGGCACCGAGGTGGTCAAGACCTACATGACCCGGCTGCATGAGGCCGGCGTCAAGCTGCCGCGCGACTGGGCCGCCGAGTAATGGCCGGAACGGTCCCAACTGAAGACACGGCCGGGCAGGACAAGCCCGGCCGGCTGACCCGGCTGGCGGACGGGGTGATGGCGGTGGCGAATGTCACCGCCACCGCCTGGATCCTCGTGATTATGGTGCTGATCCTCGCCGATGTCCTGGGCCGAAACCTGTTCCTGCACCCGATTGCGGGTGTTCCCGAGATGGTGAAGTTCTCCATTGTCGGGATCGTCTTTTTGCAGATTTCCCATACCCACCGGCGCGGCGAGATGATCCGCTCCGACGGTATTCTCGGGCTGGTGTCCGGGCGTCGTCCGAAGTTGGGCGCGGCCATGGATCTCGGCGCCCAGCTCTGCGGCGTCGCCATGAGCCTGGCGCTTGCCTGGGCGGTCTGGCCGAAGGCAACGCGTGCCTTCCGCCGGAACGAAATGGAAGGCATTGCCGGCCATTTCCAGATGCCGGTCTGGCCGTTCCTGGTGATCGTCACCATCGGGTCCCTGCTATTGGCGCTGTCCTTCGCGCTGGAGGCGTTCAGGGCCGGAAAACGCATGCGGGGGGCATGATGGATCCGATCTATGTCGGGCTTCTGTCCCTCGTGGGCATTGCCATCACGATCTACAGCGGCGTGCACGTCGCCATCGCCCTTGCCGGGATTTCGCTGCTCGGCGTCTGGGCGATCACGGGCAAACTTGTTCTTGCTTTCAACTTCGTGGCGCTCGCCGCCACGGACAGCATCGCCGACTATACCTTCGGCGTCGTGCCGCTGTTTGTACTGATGGGGCTTGCCGTCGCCGAAGCCGGTCTCGGTCGGGATACGTTCACCATCGTTGCGCGCGGACTTCGCCGCTGGAGGGGCGGGCTCGGGGTCGCCACGGTGATTTCCAACGCGATCTTTGCCGCGATTACTGGGATTTCGATAGCCTCCGCCGCCGTCTTCAGCCGGGTGGCCGTGCCTGAAATGGTCCGCGCCGGCACCAACCGGTCCGTGGCGGTCGGTGTCGTTGCCGGCTCGTCGGTGCTCGGCATGCTGATCCCGCCGTCGCTACTTTTGATCCTGTTCGCCATCCTGACCGACAGCTCCGTCGGCGACCTGTTTCTCGGCGGTATCGGTCCGGGCCTGCTGCTGACGCTTGCCTATATCGTCTATCTGTCCGTTCTCGGCTGGATGCGCCCAGATCTGTTCGGCTCGAAAGAGGTGGAAGAGACGCCGGAGGAGGAACACACGCCCACCTGGCTGATTCTTCCCGTCGCGGCGCTCGCCTTCGTCGTGTTGGCCGGCATCTATATGGGTGTTTTCACACCGACCGAGGCGGGCGCCGTCGGGGCCGCCTCAGCGCTCGTCATCGGAATGGGCATGCGCCGGATCGGGATGAAGTCCAGCTGGCGGATTGCCCAGCAAACGGGTCATGTCACCGCTGCTGTCTGCTTCCTCATCATCGGCGCCTCGATCTATGGCCGGATGCTCGGCTTTTCCGGTCTGCCGGCGGCCATCACCAACTGGGCGGTTTCCACCGGTGTCGGGCCGATTGGCTTCCTGTTTGCCTTCGCCGTGCTGCTGACGGTCATGGGAACGGTGCTCGACAGCTCGTCGATCATGCTAATCACCGTGCCGCTCGCTTATCCGATCACCCAGCAGCTCGGCATCGACCCGGTGCATTTCGGGCTGGTGACGGTGATCTCGGTGGAAATCGGGCTCCTGACCCCACCGCTCGGCCTGTCGGTCTTCGTCGTGCAATCCACCTTGCGCGACACCGGCGTGACATTGGCGGAAGTCTTCAAGGGGGCGGCGCCCTTCGCCGCGATCATGGCCACGGTCCTGACCCTGGTGATCCTGTTTCCCGAAATCGTGCTGGCCATCGTTGGCCGCTAAAATGAGAGGTTTATGAAATGCGGTTGATTGATCTCGCCCGTCCTTTGGAAAACACCACCTACGCCGATCCGCCGGGACTGGCGCCGAGCATCGAGTATTTCGGCCACAAGGACACGTCCGAGGAGATGCTGAAGTTCTTCCCGGGCGTGACGCCTGACCGTCTGCCGGGCGGAGAGGGCTGGGCCGTGGAACAGGTCACCATCAGCACCCACAACGGTACTCATCTGGATGCACCCTATCACTACCATTCCACCATGGACGGCGGGAAACGGGCGATCACCATCGATGAGGTGCCGCTGGAATGGTGCATGGGGCCGGGGGTCAAGCTCGATTTTCGCGAACTTCCGGACGGTCATGTGGTCAGCGCGGGGGAAGTGGAAGCCGAACTCGACAGGATCGGCCACGAATTGAAGCCGGGCGATATCGTCCTGGTCAATACGGCGGCATCTGCTGTCTACGGAACGCCGGAGTACGTGCCGAGCGGCTGCGGTATGGGGCGCGAAGCGACGCTCTACCTGACGGAGCGCGGTGTGCGCGTGACCGGAACCGACGCCTGGAGCTGGGACGCCCCGTTTATCTACACGGCAAAGAAGGTGGCCGAGACCGGCGATGCCGACCTGATCTGGGAAGGGCACCGGGCGGGCATGGTGCGCGGCTACTGCCATATCGAGAAGCTCGCCAACCTGGAGCAGCTTCCGGGAACCGGCTTCGAGGTCATGTGCTTCCCGGTGAAGATCAAGGCGGCCTCCGCTGGCTGGTGCCGCCCGGTAGCGCTCATTCGCGATTGAGGACAATTAAATGAAACTTGCGACATTCGACGCCGGCAACGGCCCGCGTCTCGGCTCCGTCACGCCCAACGGCATCGTCGATCTGACGGCCACAGGCGATCCGAGGCTTGGCTCCATGCAGGCACTGATCGAGGCGGGTGAGGCCGGGCTCGAAGCGGCCCGCACCGCGGAACAGGCCGCAACGGTGATGGCATCGGACGGGGGCCGCCTGCTTGCCCCTCTGCCGTGCCCGCCGCAGATCCGCGATGCCTCGACGTTCCCGCGCCATATCGCCAATGCGCCCAACGGCATGCAGCGCCTGCTTGCCGAACTGGCAGGCGAACCCGACCCAGGCCCGGCGGAAGGGGAGGTCGCGGAGATTTACCGCAAGCAGCCGATCTTCTACATCACCAATCGGTTCTCGGTCGCGGGGCCGGAGGACGAGGTCCTGTGGCCGCGCTATTCCCGCTACATGGACTATGAGCTGGAAGTCGCCGTCGTCATCGGCAAGGGCGGCAAGAACATCGCGCGTGAGGACGCTTTCGACCACGTCTTCGGCTACACAATCTTCAACGACTTCTCCGCCAGGGATGCCCAGATTAAGGAAATGGCCGGCTGGCTCGGTCCGGCCAAGGGCAAGAGCTTCGATGCCGGCAATGCCTTCGGTCCGGTCATCGTCACCCGCGACGAAATCCCCGATCCGCGAACCCTGAAAACCGTGGCGCGGATCAACGGCCGGGTTGTGACCGACACCACAATGGCGCCGATGCTCCACGGCTTCGACGACATGATTGCTTTCATTTCAGCTGACGAAACTCTCCATCCGGGTGAGATTATCGGCTCCGGCACCGTCAACGATGGCTGCGGGCTGGAGCGCTTCGAGTTCCTGAAAGACGGCGATGTGGTCGAACTGGAGGTCGAGGGCATTGGCCTCCTGCGCAACCGGGTTCGCGTTCAGACCTGAGGCAGTCGGGATCCCGCGCGCCGATCTGCCGTGATCGATGATGCGCATTTGCAGACATCCGGATGGGGAGACTCATCCGGGTGTTTTTATTTTGCCTATCAAAAATGATGTTTTAAACATCACTTATTGACCAATATCCATTTAAAGGTATAGTATTAGCTTCAATAGTCAGGTTTCAGAACCGATCAGGGACAAGCAGGTGATCACGTCTTCCCAATTGCGCGCCGCAAGGGCGCTGCTCGGTATCGATCAGCGTACGCTCGCCGAATTGTCCAATCTGTCGGTTCCGACCATTCAGCGTATGGAAGCAAGCGAAGCGGTCATTCGCGGCAATGTGGATTCGCTTATGAAGTTGATCGCGGGCCTCGAAAAGGCCGGTATCGAGCTGGTCGCGGAGGGCGCGGTCAGCGACAGGGGCGGGCGTGGTGTCCGGTTGAAGCCGGATTTCGATCCGGCGAGGATTTCAGCCACCGGGAACGGAGCCGGTTCGGGAGAAGGGCATGGCGACGATTGACGTCTCCTTCTTTTTGTGGGGTATCGCGGGCCTCCTGATCGTGGCGGTCGCAGCCGTTGCGCTGGGCCGCTCGGCGGCCGCAAGCAATCTGGTCTATACGGCAACCCTGATCCTCTCTGTCGCCATGCTGGTCATGCTGGCGTTCCATCTGGTTTCGGCTCCTGCCTCCGTGTTGAAGACGACCCTGCCGATCGGGCTGCCTTGGATCGGCGCCAGTTTCAAGCTCGATATCCTGTCCGCCTTTTTCCTGGCTGTCGTGAATTTCGGCGGCGCGATGGCGAGTCTCTACGGCCTCGGTTACGGTCGTCACGAAGAGGCGCCGCACCGGGTGTTGCCGTTCTTTGCCGCCTTTCTTGCGGGCATGAATCTGGTTGTTCTGGCCGACGACGCTTTCGCCTTCCTGTTGTCCTGGGAGTTCATGTCGCTCGCTTCCTGGGCGCTGGTCGTGTCGCATCATCGCTCGGAAGCCAGCCTGCGCGCCGGCTTCATCTATCTGGTCATGGCAAGCTTCGGCACCCTGTCCCTGCTGCTTGCCTTCGGCCTGCTGGCGGGGCCGGGGGGTGGCTACGGGTTCGACACCATCCGCGCCATGCCGCACGCGCCGCTGGTGGTTGCCATCGTCTTCATCCTTATGCTGCTGGGGGCCGGGTCCAAGGCCGGCCTGGTACCGCTGCATGTCTGGCTGCCGCTGGCTCATCCGGCAGCACCCAGCCACGTCTCCGCGCTGATGAGCGGTGTCATGACCAAGGTGGCGATCTACGGTTTCATCCGCGTGGTGTTCGATCTTCTGGGCGAACCCGCCTGGTGGTCCAGCGCGGTGCTGATCATGCTGGGCGGTATCACGGCGGCTCTCGGCATCCTCTACGCGCTGATGGAAACGGATCTGAAACGGCTGCTTGCCTGCTCGACCATCGAGAATATCGGCGTGATCTTCGTCAGCCTCGGGCTGGCGCTCGCGTTTCGCTCAAATGCGATGGGACTGGCGGCCGCCCTCGCGTTTACCGCCGCCCTGTTCCACATCCTCAACCACTCGATCTTCAAGAGCCTGCTGTTCTTCGGGGCCGGGGCGGTGATCAACGCAACAGGCGAGCGTGACATGGAAAAGCTCGGCGGGCTGATCCACCGCATGCCTTATACGAGCTTTGCCTTCCTGATTGGGTGTGTGGCGATCTCCGCCCTGCCGCCGCTCAACGGCTTCGTGTCGGAATGGCTGACCTTCCAGGCGATTCTGCAAAGTCCGGAACTGCCCCAGTGGGGACTCAAGATCATCGTGCCCGCTGTCGGCGGACTGCTTGCCTTGTCGGCGGCTCTGGCCGCTGCCTGTTTCGTCCGGGCCTTCGGTATCACCTTCCTGGGCCGGGCGCGTTCCGATGTGGCCGGTCAGGCGCACGAAGTCGACCGGTTCTCGCTGTCGGCGATGTTCGTGCTCGCGGCCCTGTGCCTTGCCGCCGGCGTCCTGCCCGGTTTCGTCATCGACGGGTTGGCACCGGTCACGCAGGCCTTCGTGGGCGACAGCCTTCCGTCTCAGGCGCATCTGCCTTGGCTCACGATCGCGCCGATTGCGGAAGCCCGCAGCTCCTATAACGGTCTGCTCGTCTTCTTCTTTATCGCCATCACCGGCTGGGGCGCGGCCTTCATTGTTCATAATCTCGCGTCCCGCCGGATCCGGCGCAGTGCCGCGTGGGATTGCGGCTTCCCCGATCCCCGGCCGCAGACGCAATACTCGGCGAGCAGCTTTGCTCAGCCGGTCCGTCGCGTGTTCGGTTCGCTGGTGTTCCGGGCGCGGGAGGTTGTGGACATGCCGTTGCCCGGCGATCTGCGGGCCGCGCGGCTGACCGTGGAGGTACGCGACCTTGTCTGGGACTGGCTCTACACGCCGATCTCCCGCGGGATCGCCTTCGCCGCCGTTCGGCTCAATCGGCTGCAATTCCTCACCATCCGGCAATACCTGAGCCTCGTTTTCCTTGCCCTGGTCTCCCTCCTTCTGGTGCTTGCCCTATGGACCTGATCCGCGCGCTCCTCATTCAGGGACTTCAGATGGCCGTGGTGCTGCTGCTGGCGCCGCTGCTGACGGGCTTCGTGCGCAAGGTCAAGGCCCGGCTCACACGCCGCCAGGGTGCGTCTGTATTCCAGCCCTACCGCGATCTGATCCGGCTCCTGCGCAAGGAGGCGGTGCTTGCGGACAACGCCTCATGGCTGTTCCGGGTCGTGCCTTATCTGGTCTTTGCCTCCACCTGGGTCGCGGCGGCGCTGGTGCCGACCTTCGGCGGCGGGCTCTTGTTCAGCTGGACGGCGGACCTGATCGCCATCATCGCGTTGCTCGGCTTCGGCCGGTTCTTTGTCGCACTCGCCGGCATGGATATCGGCACCAGCTTCGGCGGTCTCGGCTCCAGCCGCGAAATGATGATCGCCTCGCTGGCCGAACCCGCCATGCTGCTGACGGTCTTCTCCCTGGCGCTGGTTGCCGGCTCGACCCAGCTTTCCACGGTTGCCGAGTTGATGAGTTCGCCGGAGGTGGGCCTGCGGGTGTCGCTCGGCATGGCGCTTGTGGCGCTGATCATGGTGGCGATTGCCGAAAACGCTCGCATCCCTGTCGATAATCCCGCAACCCATCTGGAACTGACCATGGTGCATGAGGCGATGGTGCTGGAATATTCCGGTCGTCATCTCGCCATGATCGAATTCGCGTCCTCGCTGAAGCTTGTGCTGTACCTGTCATTGATCGGCTGCATCTTCATCCCCTGGGGCATCGCCGCGCCCGGCGCGGGCCTTGCGGACTATCTGGTGGGTGCTGTCGCATATGTCGCCAAGATCGGTGTCGGCGCGGTGCTTCTGGCCGTATTCGAGACCAGCATCGCCAAGATGCGCGTCTTCCGCGTGCCCGATTTCCTCGGCGCGGCGCTCATGCTCGGTCTGCTGGGCACGCTGCTGCTGTTCGTTTCGAGGAGCCTGTGACATGTCCAGCCTGAGTTTCGATATCGCGCATCTCCTGGCCGGCGGACTGGTTCTGGTCAGTTTCATGATGCTCTATCAGGACCGGCTCTCCGCCCTGATCAATGTCTATGCGCTGCACGCCGTGGTTCTGACCCTGTCGGTCGCCTGGCAGGCGCAGGTCCAGCATGCGCCGCATCTTTATGTCACGGCCGCGATCGCGCTCGGCTTCAAGGCGGTGGTCATTCCGCTGGTGCTGCACCGGATCGTGCGCCGGCTAGGTATTCACCGGGACATCGAGACCGTCGTCGGCATCGGCCCGACCATGCTCGCCGGCATGGGGCTCGTCGCGCTGTCCATGGTGGTGATCCTGCGGATCACGCCGGAGGCCGACCCGCTGGCACGAGAGGATCTCGCCTTTGCCCTGTCGGTGCTGCTGCTCGGCCTACTGGTCATGGTCACACGGCGCAACGCAGTCAGTCAGGTGATCGGCTTCATGTCCCTGGAAAACGGCCTGATCCTGGCGGCGACCGGTGCGCGCGGTATGCCGCTGGTGGTGGAGATCAGCGTCGCCTTTTCCATCGTCATTGCCTTCATCGTCATCGGCATCTTCCTGTTCCGCATCCGTGAGCGGTTCGACACGGTGGACGTCGGCGCGCTGGACAGCTTCAGGGGAGAGCGCCGATGATCGCCCTTCCGTTCCAGCCCGAGGTTGCCGTTCTCGTCATTCCGATCGTCGCCGCCGCGGTCCTGGCCGCGCTGCCGGGCTACCGCATCGCTGCACGGCTCAACGTGCTTGCCAGCCTGCTGACGTTGCTCGCGGCACTGGCGCTGTTCGTGACCGAGCGGCCGGAAGCCGGTTCCTATCTGTTTGTCGACGATCTCAACATCGTCTTCATCGTGCTGAACACCTTCGTCGGTTTTACCGCCAGCCTGTTCAGCGCCAGCTACATTGCCCATGAACTGGAGACCGGGCGGCTGACGCCGGCCAACCTGCGCTTCTACCACGCCATGTACCAGATCATGATGTTCGGCATGAACCTGGCGTTCGTGGCCAACAACATCGGCCTGATGTGGGTCGCGGTGGAACTGGCCACGCTGACCACCGTGATGATGGTCGGTATCTACCGCACCCATGAGGCGCTGGAGGCGGCGTGGAAATACTTCCTGCTCGGCAGTGTCGGCATTGCCTTCGCCCTGTTCGGCACGATCCTCGTCTATCTGGCGGCGCGTCCCTTCATCGGCGAGGGCGAAAACGCCATGGTCTGGACGCTGCTGGTGGAACAGGCCGCCGCCTTCGATCCGGCTCTGCTCAATCTCGCCTTCATCTTCCTGATGCTCGGCTATGGCACCAAGGTCGGTCTCGCGCCGCTCCATGCCTGGCTGCCCGACGCCCACGCCGAAGGCCCGACGCCGATCTCCGCGGTGCTGTCCGGCCTGCTGCTGAACGTGGCGCTTTATGCGGTGCTGCGGTTCAAGATCCTGCTGGCCGCCAATCCGGACGCGATCGGTCCCGGGCCGCTGATGATGACCATGGGGCTGCTGTCGCTGATCTTCGCCGCCTTCATGCTCTACCGGCGCCGCGACATCAAACGCCTGTTCGCCTATTCCTCTATCGAGCACATGGGCATCATCGTCTTTGCCTTCGGTCTCGGCGGACCGCTCGCCAATTTTGCCGGGCTGCTGCACATGGTGATGCACAGCCTGACCAAGTCGGCGATCTTCTACGCGGTCGGCCATGTGGCCCAGATCAAGGGCACCCAGCGGATCTCCGAGATTCGCGGCTTGACCGAGAGCCATCCGGCGCTCGGCTGGGGGCTGCTGGTGGGCGTCGTCGCTATTGCCGGTCTGCCGCCGATGGGCATCTTCATGAGTGAGTTCCTGATCGTGAGTTCGACCTTCGCCGTCCAGCCGCTGCTCGCCATTCCGCTGGTCTTCGGGTTGCTGGTGGCCTTCGGTGCTCTGCTTCTGCGTGTCACCGGCATTGCCTTCGGCGAACCGACAGGCAGCACGGCACCCGCGCAGGCGTCCTATGTGCCGCTCTTTGCGCATCTGGCGCTGGTGCTGGCCGCCGGCCTCTATCTGCCGCCGGCGCTGGTAGGCTGGTTCCAGCACATTGCCGTTATACTCGGGTGAGGGGGGAGGATAGCCGATGATGACAGCCTTCTGGACCTCGATCCTCAAAGCCTCCGAGGCCGGCCCCGTTCGAGCCTGGCGGAGCTATCAGGTCGACGAAACCGAATGGACGCGGGTGGCTGAGGCGCTGGGCGGCGGAACGGCGGTTTTGCTCGGCCTTTGGGGCGACACGGGTACGATCCGCATGGCGGTGCTCGATGAGGCGACGCATGAGATCGCCGTCCTCGCGCTTGCCTGTCCGACTGGCAGCTACCCCTCGGTCGGCCGGCATCATGCCGCCGCACAGCGGCCGGAGCGGGCCACACGCGACTTGTTCGGCCTTATCCCGCGCGATTGCCCCGACGAACGACCCTGGCTCGACCATGGCCGCTGGGGCGTGCGCCAGCCGCTTGGTGCGCCCACGCCGGACGCGGGCGAGGGGGATACTTACGGCTTTCTGCCCGTTGAGGGGGACGGACTGCATCAGGTGCCGGTCGGCCCGGTTCATGCGGGCATCATCGAGCCGGGCCATTTCCGCTTTACCGGCAATGGCGAGGCGGTGGTTCGTCTCGAAGAACGGTTCGGCTATGTGCATAAGGGGATCGAGGGGCTGATGGCCGGCAAGAGCCTCGATCAGGCTGTCCGTCTTGCCGCCAGAACCTCCGGTGACAGCACGGTCGCCTACGGGTTGGCCTTCTCGCGCGCTGCCGAAGACGCGCTGGGGGTGGATGTGCCGCCTCGCGCGGTCTGGCTGCGCGCGCTTCTTGCGGAACTGGAGCGTCTCGCCAATCATCTGGGCGACATTGGTGCGGTCTGCAACGATGCCGCCTTCGCGCTGATGCTGGCCCATTGCGGCGTGCTCCGGGAGCGGGTTCTGCGGGCTGCCGACACCGCCTTCGGCCATCGGCTGATGCGCGACCTGATCGTTCCGGGCGGCGTCGCCGCTGACCTGGACGACAACGGGATCGCTGCGATCCGGGCTGCGCTTGATGAAATCCGCCTGCGCTTTCCGCCGCTGGTCAACCTTTATGACAACACGGCATCCCTTCAGGACCGGACGGTTTCCACCGGACGGCTCGATCCCGCTCTTGCCAGGCGCTTCGGCGCCGGCGGGTTCGTGGGACGGGCTTCGGGACGGGGGTTTGACGCTCGAAAAGCACTGGGTTACGCGCCTTATGATCGGCTGTCCTTCGAAGTTCCGCTGCTGGATGCAGGCGATGTCGATGCCCGTGTCTGGATCCGCATCCGGGAGGTGGAGCAAAGCCTGTCTCTAATCGAGAAGATTCTGAATGAACTGCCACAAGGATCTGTTTTCACGGATCTAAAGGCGGTTTCAACCTCCTGCGAAGGACTTGCACTCGTGGAAGGCTTCAGGGGGGATATTCTGGTCTGGCTCAGGATCGGTGAGGACGGGTTGATCGAGCGCTGTCATATGCGCGATCCGTCCTGGTTTCAGTGGCCTTTGCTGGAAGCGGTGATCGAGGGCAATATCATTGCCGACTTCCCGCTGTGCAACAAGTCGTTCAACTGTTCCTATTCCGGTCACGATCTGTAGAGGCTTTAAGGTTCACCATGCGCAAGCTCCTGCTCGAAAGCCTGATCAAGCCGACCCTGACCGAGGCGCCGCCGACGGTGGACGAGGCGGCGATGATCGAACTGGCCGAAACGCTCGGGAAGCAGGCGCGGCAGAGCCTCGGGCGCAGCCTGTCGATCCGGGAAGTCGATGCCGGGTCCTGCAACGGTTGCGAGCTGGAAATCCACGCACTCAACAACGCCTTTTACGATATCGACCGGTTCGGTCTTCGCTTCGTTGCCTCGCCCCGGCATGCGGATGTTCTGATGGTGACAGGGCCGGTGACGAAGAATATGCGCGAAGCGCTGAAGCGGACCTATGACGCCACGCCGGCGCCCAAATGGGTCGTCGCCGTTGGCGACTGCGCGCTGGACGGCGGTTGCTTTGCCGGCAGCTATGCCGTGGTCGGCGGCGTCTCTGAGGTCATTCCTGTCGACCTGCATATTCCGGGCTGCCCGCCGCGGCCTGTGAAGATCCTGTCCGGCATGCTGGCTCTGCTGCAGGGCGGGAAAATGGCGCCCTGACGGGCAATGCATCTCCACAAATCAACGCCGTCAACCCGGACAAAGCGCAGCGAAGATCCGGGATCCACTCGCTTGTCCACACGGCAAAGAAGGGGAAATGGTTCCTCCTTTGCCGCAAGTTCAGCAAGCCAATGCCATAGCTCTGGAAATGAGTAGGCCCCGGCTCAGGGCCGGGGTGACGGTGTTGGTATGGAGCTGCGTCTTGCCACGGAAGCTGCGCATGCATGAACTTCCAGTTTGGGCGGGAGCAAGAGCAAAGGCGCACACGGAATTCTGATTATACGTATCTCGTTGATGTTTCTACACGAAGCCCTTGCAGGAATGCGCGAAGCATTGGCACTATGCAACTGCCGTCCTGGAGGAACCACAGGCTCTCAAAAGAGCTTGGGGGCGGCGCGAATGAGGAGGAACAGCCGCTGGAGGACGCACAGGTGTCATGACCGGGTGCGGGCGGCAGGGAGTGAGACAGAACATGCATGGCATGATGATGAACCGTCCGCTCAGGATCGCCGATATCCTGACCTTCGCGGAGGACGTGCACGGCAGTGCGGAGATCGTTTCGGCCACGGTCGAGGGGGGCATTCATCGCTACACCTACAAGGACGCGGCCCTGAGATCCCGCAAGCTGGCGCAGGCCCTGTTGCGTCTCGGCGTGAAGCCGGCCGACCGCATCGCGACCCTGGGCTGGAACGGCTACCGCCATTTCGAGCTTTATTATGCGATTTCAGGCATCGGTGCCGTCTGCCACACGATCAATCCGAGACTTTCGGTGGAGCAGATGAGCTATATCGTCGCCCACGCAGAGGACCGGATTCTCTGCCTGGATCTGACCTTCGTGCCGCTGGTGGAGGCGATCCTGGATCATCTGCCGAAGGATCTTCGCTTCATCATCATGACCGACCGGGCGCATATGCCCGAGACGAAGCTGCCCGGCGCGCTCTGCTACGAGGACCTGGTTGAGCCGGAAACCGGTGATTACGAGTGGCCGGAGTTTCCCGAGGAGACGGCGTCGAGCCTCTGCTACACTTCAGGAACGACCGGTCATCCCAAGGGGGCGCTCTATACCCACCGCTCCACCGTGATGCATGCCCTGATGGCTGCTGTTTCGTTCCGTGAATGCCTGCGCCCGGGCCGGCGGATCCTGCCGGTGGTGCCTCTGTTTCACGTCAACGCCTGGGGGCTGCCCTATGCGGCGCCGCTCACCGGGGCGTCGATCGTGTTCCCCGGTCCCAATCTGGACGGAGCGAGCCTTTTTAAACTGATGGACGAGCAGCAGGTGTTTTCCGCCTGGGGGGTGCCGACCGTCTGGCTCGGCCTTCTCGCCGAGATCCGCAAGCACGGCCGTATTCCCGAAGGTTTCGGCGAGGTGATCATCGGGGGATCGGCCGCGCCGCGCAGCATGATCGAGGCATTCGAGGATCTGAACGTCTCCGTCTGTCATGCCTGGGGCATGACTGAAATGAGCCCGATCGGGACGCAAGGGTCTTTGGCTCCGCCGCTGACCGATCTGCCGAAGGAAAAGCAGATCGACCTGAAGTCGACACAAGGCCGACGCACCTTTGGCGTGGACCTGAAGATCGTCGATGCGAACGGCAAGTGCCAGCCCCATGACGGGGTTGCGACCGGTGAGCTCTTCGTTCGCGGTAACACGGTCGTCTCCGGCTATTTCAACAATCAGGAGGCTTCGGAGACCGCCTTCGATGCGGAGGGCTGGTTCCGAACCGGCGATGTCGCTTCCATCAGTCCGGACGGGTTCCTGACCATTACCGATCGGGCCAAGGACCTGATCAAGTCGGGCGGGGAGTGGATCAGTTCCATCGATCTGGAAAACATGGCCATCGCCCATCCGGACGTGGCCAATTGTGCGGTGATCGCCGTGCCTCATCCTAAGTGGGACGAGCGGCCGTTGCTGATCGTGGTCCCCGCGGAAGGAGCGACGCCCGACAAGGAGGAGATCCTGGCCCATCTGGCCAAGGGGCTTGCCAAATGGCAGGTTCCTGACGACGTTATCTTTGTCGATACGCTGCCGCTGACCGCGACCGGAAAGGTCTCGAAACTGACGCTAAGGCAGATTTATACCGACCATTCATTGCCTGAGGCAGGTTGATCCAAGCGGCTCGGCTTCCTACCCTGTAGGGGTGCTTCGACCGGCCTTCGGGCCGGTCGTTTGCCGACATGCTCGCCCAAATCATTTTGTTCCAGACAGGAGTTTTCTCATGCGTTTACCGTCCACAGTCGAGCCGAATGCGGCCAATGGCGTGCCGCTGTCGCCGCTGTCACTGCTGGACCGGTCGATCATCGTCTATGCGGACAAGCTCGCCGTGGCTCATGGCGAGCGCCGCTGGACCTATCGGGAATTCGGCGATCTGGTCCGGCGCATGGCGGGCGCCCTGGAAGAGCGCGGCATTGGGCCGGGCGATACGGTGTCGATCGTGTCCGCCAACCGTCCGGAAATGCTCGCCGCCCATTTTGCCGTACCTATGCTCGGAGCCGTGCTCAACACGATCAACACCCGCCTCGATGTGGAGACGGTGCGCTATATTCTCGATCACTGCAGCGCGCAGGCGGTCATCGCCGACGAGGCCTGCGTCGACCTTGTCGCGGAAGCCTGTGGAGATGTTCCGCTCTATTGCCTGCGTCCGGTAGGCGAGGAGGGGCCGGGTGAGGCTCTCGATCTGCTGGACGGGAAGGGTAAGGTCGCCGACTGGCCGTTCATGGAGCGGGTGAAAAGCGAGTGGCAGCCGATTGCCATCAACTACACGTCAGGCACGACAGGCTCGCCGAAAGGCGTGATCTATCACCACCGCGGCGCCTACATTAACGCGCTCAACAACACCCTGGCGCTCAACTTCAATCGCTCGGTGACCTATCTATGGACCCTGCCGATGTTCCACTGTAACGGCTGGTCCCACACTTGGGCCGTGACGGCGGCGGGCGGAACCCATGTCTGCCTGGAAGGGGTTGACCCGGCCGAAATCGTGTCGGCCCTCAAAGAGTTCAAGGTCACCAACATGGCCTGTGCCCCGGTCGTGCTCTACATGATGCTGGAACGGCTTGAGAAGCAGGGCGACTTCCGCCCGGACCATCCGGTGCATGTCGCCACCGGCGGGGCGGCGCCGACATCGGCGTTGATCGAGCGCATGGATGCGTTCGGCTTCAGTCTCGTTCATCTCTACGGATTGACGGAAAGCTACGGTCCGGCGACCGGCATGCTGCCCGATCCGGTAATCGAGCAGGAATCGGCCGCGGTTCGGGCGGCCTTTTCCGCGCGTCAGGGACATGGCTTGCCGTCAGGAATCCGTGTCGAGGTCAAACGCTCCGACGGGACACCGGTCACCCACGACGGAATTGATATGGGCGAGATCATGCTGGCCGGACCGTCGATCATGGGCGGCTATCACACCGATCCGCTGGCGACCTCGATTGCCTTCGAGGGCGGCATGTTCCACACGGGCGATCTGGCCGTCGTTCATCCGGACGGGGCCATGGAGATCCGAGACCGGGCCAAGGATATCATCATCACCGGTGGTGAGAACGTCTCCAGCCTGGAGGTGGAAAGCGTTCTGCACCGGCATCCGCGTGTGCTGTTGGCGGCCGTCGTCGCCGCTCCTCATCCGAAATGGGGCGAGACCCCTTGGGCGTTCATACAGTTGAACGACGCGGAGGGGGACGATCCCACCGAAGAGGACATTATCGCCTTCTGCCGGGACCATCTGGCCGGGTTCAAGCTGCCGCGCCGGATCATTTTCATGGACCTGCCGCGAACGGCCACCGGCAAGGTACAGAAGTTCTCCCTGCGCCAGCAGGCTCTGGAGATGCAGAAAGAGGACGCTTGACGCCCTGGTTGGGCAAGGTCCGGGATTGTCCTTATGCGGCCGATTGTCTGCCCCGATTGACCGGGCGGCCTCCAGAGCCGACTTTCACGTTAATGAAAGTAGGGAGGAGGATAGTCCGAAAATGAAGGTATCCACGTTGTTTCGTGCCGCCGTCAGCGCGGTGTTTCTTGTTGTGTCGGGTCCGGCTCTGGCCGGGCTGAAGACGGTCAAGGTGACCGACACGGTCTATGCACTGGTCGGCGACAAGGGCCAGCGCTCGCCGGAGAACTTCGCCAATAATGCCACCTTCGGCGTGATCGTGACAGAGGACGGGGTCGTGCTTGTAGATGCTGGCGGCAGCTACAAGGGCGCGGAGGAGATCGAGGCGGCGATCGAGGCCATCACCGATCAGTCGGTGAAGGTGGTGATCAACACCGGCGGCCAGGATCACCGCTGGCTCGGCAACAGCTACTGGGCAGCGCAAGGCGCGCGCCTGATCGCCTCAGAAGCAGCTGTTGAGGACCAGAAGGCGCGCGCCTCCATGGAGCAGACCATGCTATCGCAACTGATCGGCGACAGCCTGAAAGGCACCGATCCGGTCTACGCGTTGGAGACGTTCGCTGAAGATCTGACCCTCTTTGTCGGCGGCCGGGAGATCCGGGTCGTTCATGCAGGGCCTGCGCATACGCCCGGCGACAGCTTTGTCTGGCTGCCGGACGATGAGGTCGTCTTTACCGGCGATATCGTCTTCGCCGAGCGCCTGCTTGGCGTGCTGGAGATGTCGAATTCGGCCGGCTGGATGGCCTCTTTCGAAGCCATCGAAGCGCTGAATCCGGAACATGTGGTGCCCGGTCACGGCGATCCGACCACGCTGGCGAAAGCCAAGGCCGATACCTACGACTATCTCGCCAATCTGCGCGAGAAGATCCGCGCCTATATCGACGATGGCGGTGACATTATCGGTTCGGTCGATGTCGACCAGTCCGCCTTTTCGCACCTGGAGAATTTCGACACGCTCGCCAAGCGCAACGCCCAGCAGGTGTTTACCGAAATGGAATGGGAGTAAGCGTCTAACCCGCAAATCTAGTCTTGAGGCGGCGCAGGAGATCAATCGGCGCCGTCGCCAGGATCAGACCGCCCATGACGAGAACGAAGCCTGCGAAATGATAGGGCTTGAGGTCTTCGCCCAGAAAGACCACGGCCATCAGCACGCCATAGGGCGGCAGCAGATACATGAACAGGCCGGTTACCGAGGGGCCGACGCTCTTGATGCCGTACTGGAACAGCGAGAAGGCGGCCAGTGAGGCAAACAGGACGATGCCTGCGATCGAGCGCCAGGCCTCGAAGCTTGTCGGAAAGGTTTCTCGGGCGGCGACTTCCCAGACCATGAAGGGAAACAGCGTGAGGGCGCCGGCACCCGCGACGACGGTAAACAGCGTCAGCGTGGGCACTTCCGCAAAGACGCTGCGCTTCAGAAGCACCGAATAGCCGGCCCAGCTCAGGGCGCAGAAGCCGATGATCAGGTCGCCGACGTTGAAGGACAGCCCCAGAAGGACCGCCAGGCTGCCTTTGACGATGATCAGCACCACACCGGCCATGGCAAAGCACACGCCGATGCTCTCCCTGAGCCCCATGCGCCGGCCGCGGAAGATCCATTCCATCAGCAGGATCAGGATCGGCGACGAGGTGTAAATCAGCGTCGCGTTGGTCGCCGTGGTGAAATGCAGGGCGTAATAGACCAGCGCGCCGCAGATCCACATGCCGAGCAACCCGAGCAGGGTGATGGTCTTCCACTGGGCCTTGAGCAGCTTCGCATGGCGCAGGATGTCGACACCGGTAAAGGGCAGGAGCAGGAGGAAGGCGAAGATCCAGCGCAGGAAGGCCAGCGTCCAGGGTTCCACGGCGGAGGTCGCCGCCCGGCCGAAAATCAGGTTGGACGTAAAGAACAGCGGCATGAAAAGCAGGGCGACATAGGGCTTCCAGTCGGCGGTGGTCTTGCCGTTCATTCCGTTTATGTCTCCGGATATCCGTCCGCTAACGAGGCAAAAAGGGCGGAGCAGGAATAAAGATGCCTGGGAGGCGTCCGGTTTGCTTATCGGCGATCAGGAAATTTGTACAGGCGCGGAACGGCCCAAACGGTACGGTTGAAGCCGAAAGATTTGGAGGCCCATCGCCTAAACTCAGCCTGTCATCCTCGGGCGTGACCCACTGCTGTCCGGTTTAGATTTGCCTGAATATGGCAACCCGCTTGATCTGAGAGTTTGTTGTCATCCCAGCGAAGGCTGGGATCCAGTAATCTATTGAGTCTGCACTCTTTTCCACTCGCAAACCACACGGAGTGCTGGATCCCGGTCTTGCCGCTGTCGCGCCAAACCGGGATGACAAGTGGGGAGACCATCGCGTGTCTCCAAGCCGAACGATCTGAAATTCTTCAATCTTTCAAATGAGATATATGAGAGGCCCAACATCAAATCCGACAGCAGTGGGTCAAGCCATGGCATGACGGAGAAAGGGAAAAGGCTTCGGTTCAGAAAACCCTCATGATCACATCACCGCCCCCACCTGCCAGGGGACGAATTCGTTGTCGCCGAGGCCGAGCAGTTCCGACTTGCTCTTTTCCCCGGAGGCAAGCGCCAGTAGCCGGTCGAGTATTTCGGCTCCTTTGTCGGTGACGGGTACGCCCCTTGTGAGAATATCGCCGCAGTTGATGTCCATGTCGTCGGGCATGGCATTGAACAGGGCTTCGTTGGTGGCGAGCTTCAAGGTCGGGGCGGGTTTGGAGCCGAAGGCGGAGCCACGGCCGGTGGTGAAGACGGTCACCTGTGCCCCGCCGGCGATCTGGCCGGTGACCGAAACAGGGTCGTAGCCCGGCGTGTCCATGAAGACGAAGCCGGGGGCGTTCACCTGCTCGGCATAATTATAGACGGCGGCAAGCGGCGTCGCGCCGCCCTTGGCGGCAGCGCCGAGCGACTTTTCCAGGATGGTGGTCAACCCGCCGGCCTTGTTGCCGGGGCTTGGGTTGTTGTCCATGCTGCCGTCGTTCATTTCCGTGTAGCGCTCCCACCAGCGGATCTGTCCGATCAGCTTCTGCGCGACGTCGTCGTTGACGGCCCGGCGCAGGAGCAGCTGTTCCGCGCCGTAAATCTCAGGGGTTTCTGCGAGAATGGCCGTGCCGCCGAGCGCGACCAGAAGATCGGACGCGGCCCCCAGGGCCGGATTGGCGGTGATCCCGGAATAGCCGTCGGAACCGCCGCATTGCAGGGCAACCTTGAGATCGGAAGCCGGGCAGGGGGTGCGGGTGATCCGGTTCACCTCGGGCAGCAACTCCAGAACCATGGCCTTGATCGCCTCGATGGTGGCGCGGGTGCCGCCGGTGTCCTGAATGGTCAGACCGTGGAAGCGGTCGGCCCGGTCGTCGCCATAAACCGCCTTCATGCGGGCGACCTGCATGGTCTCGCAGCCGAGACCGACGAAGACCGCAGCGCCCACATTCGGATGGGTGGCATGGCCCCAGAGCACGCGCTGAAGCATCTCGAAACCGCGGCCGCTTGCCGCCATGCCGCAACCTGTGCCATGGGCGAAGGCGACGACACCATCGACGTTCTCATAAGGCTCGAGTGCGCCGGAATTCTCCAGCTCGAAGGCGGCCCGGCGGATGACGGTCGCCGAGCAGTTCACCGTGGCGCAAAGGGCGATGTAGTTGCGGGTGCCGACCTGGCCGTTGTTCCTCCGGTAGCCCATGAAGGTCCGCGGGGCGGCTGTCGGAATTGCCGCGCGGGCCGCGTCCAGATCCACGCCGATCTTGTAATCCTGATCGTGGGCGGAAAACGCGCAGTTGTGGGTATGGACATGATCTCCGGGTGCTATCGCCTGTGTCGCCGTTCCGATGATCTGGCCGTATTTGACGATGCTGTCGCCGATCTGATGGGCCGCACAGGCGATCTTGTGACCGCCGGCGACCGCGACGGGCAGCGGGTTGCCTGTGTTCAACGGATCGCTTCCCTTCGCCACTCTCGACGGCAGGATGGCGACGGTATCGGCAGGATGAAGTGTAATCGGCTGGGCTTCGCTCATTTGGCAACTCGTTTGTAGGTCAGGCCCGCGATTACACCACGCAGTTCGGCCAGTCCGCGCATGCGGCCGATGAGCGGGTATCCGGGATGGGTTTTGCGTTTATCGTCTCCCAGAAGCTCGTGGCCGTGGTCCGGGCGGAAGGGGATTTCCCGATCGGGACGTCCCGCTTCGCGGCGGCGGCCTTCCTCCTCCAGAAGGGCAGCGACAAGATCCACCATATCCGTGTCGCCGGCAAGGTGGGCGGCTTCCTCGAAAGACCCGTCCGCGTCCTTTTTCACATTGCGCAGGTGCGCGAAATGGATGCGGTCGGCGAACCGGCGGGCGATGGCCGGAACGTTATTTGCCGGATTGGCGCCAAGCGAGCCGGCGCAGAGCGTCAGGCCGTTGGCCGGACTGTCGTGCGCCTCCAGGATCCAGGCGATATCGTCGGCATCGGAGACGATGCGGGGCAGGCCGAGAATATCGCGCGGCGGGTCGTCGGGATGAATACAGAACCGCATCCCGAGATCTTCCGCCGCGGGAATGACCTCGTCCAGGAAGCGCTTCAAATGGCTGCGCAGTTCCGACTGGCCGATTTCCTCATAGAGTTTCAGCGCGGCTTTCAGACCCTCGACGTCGTAGCGGTCGTAGGCGCCGGGCAGGCCTGCCATGACCGCATGCATCAGTTCCGCACGATCCGCTTCCGAGGAGGCCTCGAACCAATGCCTGGCCTCATGGAGGACGCAGTCGGGATAGTCTTCTACGGCTTCCTGGCGCTCCACCATGAACAGTTCGAGGGCGGCCATCTTGGTTGCCGAGAACCGCAGGCAGGTGCCGCCGCTTGCGACCGGAGCGGCAAGATCCGTGCGCGTCCAGTCAAGCAGCGGCATGAAATTGTAGCAAATGGTGGTGATGCCTTCGGCGGCCAGATTGGTCATCGACTGGCGGTAATTGGCGAATAGCACCGACAGGTCGCCGTCATTGCGCTTGATGCGCTCGTGGATCGGCAGGCTCTCCACCACGGTCCATTCGAAGCCGGCTTCCGCGACCGCCGCCTTGCGCGCGGCAATCGCTTCCCGCGTCCAGACCTCGCCATAGGGGATTTCGTGGAGGGCGGTGACTATGCCGCCGGCTCCGGTCTGTGCGATTTCGCTCAGCTCTATCTTGTCCAGGGGGCCGTACCAGCGCCAGCTTTCCTTCATGCCAGTGTCTCCAGCGCCTTGCGGGTTCCAAGCCCGAGCAGGCGGCAATAAGCCTGCGTCACCGGACCGGCCAGTTGTTCGGCCAGGTCGGCATTGAAGATTTCTCGGACCGAGAGCAGGGCTGTCACCTTGGTTTTCGGGATGTCCGCGCCGTCGGAAAGAGCGCGGAGCCGATCTGCCAGCGGATCCCGGACGTCGATCACCTGATCGTTCTCGTCGATACCGCCGACATAACGCATCCAGGCCGCGACGGCGAGGATGAGGCCGGGACAGGGCCGGCCAGTTTTGAGATCATCGGCAATGGTCCCCAGTATGCGTTGTGGCAGCTTCTGGCTGCCGTCCATGGCGATCTGCCAGGTGCGGTGGCGGATCGCCGGATTGGCGTAGCGCTCGAACAATGCTTTCGCGTATTCCCCGAGATCGATGCCCGCCGGTGGGGTAAAGGAGGGCATGATTTCTTCGCGCCACAGCCGGTTGACGAAGATCGCAAAGACCGGGTCGGCAACCGTCTCTGAAATGGTCTCGTGGCCGGCGAGATAGCCCAGATAGGCGAGCGCGGAATGGGTGCCGTTCAGCATCCTGAGCTTCATGTGTTCGTAAGGGGTGACATCGCCAACCATCTCAACGCCGGACACCGCCAGATCAGGTCGGGCATCCTCGCCGTAGCCTGTTACGAAGTCGTCTTCCACGACCCACTGGCGGAATGGCTCATGAAGCACCGGCGCCTCGTCGAGGACGCCCGTCGCTGTCGCCAGCCGGTCGATGTCCTCTGGCTTGGTCGCAGGCGTAATCCGGTCGACCATGGTAGAGGGAAAGCGTCCTTCCGTCTCGATCCAGTCTGCCAGCGCCGGGTCAAGCTGTCTTGCAAAGTCGAGCACGATGCCGCGAACCAGAACGCCGTTTCCAGGGAGGTTGTCGCATGTCAGGACCGTAAACGGGAGCTGGCCCGCGGCACGCCGCCGCTGGAGAGCCCGGACCAGAAACCCGGGAGCGGAGACGGGAAGGGGATTTTCCAGATCGTGCAGAATGTCGGGATGGTCCGGATTGAGCCGCCCGGTCGCCGGATCGTGGCAATAGCCCTTTTCCGTGACGGTGAGGCTGACGATCCGGATCGTCGGGTCGGACATCCGGGAAAGGACTATTTCCGGATCTTCCGGGGCCACCAGAACCTCACGAATGATCTCCACCTGACGCAGCTTTTCGCCGCCGGGCGCAAGTTCGACGGAGGTGTAGGTCCAGTCCTGTGGCGCGAGCCGGTCGCGGGTGTCCGGGCTTCGCAGGCTGACACCGATGATGCCCCAGTCGCCGCCGGAAGCTTTCACCGCATCCTCGATATAGATCGTGCCAAAAGCACGGAAAAAGGCGCCGAACCCCAGATGCACGATACCGGGGTCCGGTTTCGGTGCGGAAGACCGGTGAAGCCTGGGCGGGGCCTTTTGCAGTTCAGCGGGCAAGCCAGCCTCCGTCCACGTTGAGGATCGTTCCGTGAATGTATTTCGCGGCCGGGGAGGCAAGGAAGACGGCTGCCTCGCCGATGTCGTCCGGCTCGCCCCAGCGGCCCGCCGGTATGCGGTCGAGGATCGCCTGGTTGCGGTCCGGGTCGTTGCGCAGGGCCTCGGTGTTGTTGGTGGCGATATAGCCCGGCGCGATGGCGTTCACGTTGATGCCCTTCGCCGCCCATTCGTTGGCCAGAAGCTTGGTGAGCCCTGCAAGGCCGTGCTTGGCAGCGGTGTAGGAGGGCACGCGGATGCCGCCCTGGAAGGAGAGCACCGAGGCGATGTTGACGATCTTGCCGGTGCCGCCACGGTCCAGGACCGCCTTGCCGAAGGCCTGGCAGGTGAAGAACGCCGCCTTCAGGTTGACGTCCATGACCGCGTCCCAGTCTGCTTCCGTGAAGTCGACCGCATCCGCCCGGCGGATGATCCCGGCGTTGTTGACCAGGATGTCGACCGGATCAGTGGAAAAAACGTCCTTCGCCGCCATCGGGTCCGACAGGTCGAGGAGAAGTTCCTTCGCGGTCCGGATCTGGCTTACGGTTTCGGCGCAGGACCGGCGTCCGGCGCAGATGACCGCGGCTCCTGCTCTTCCCAGAGCCACGGCGATTGCCTGACCGATGCCGGTATTTGCGCCCGTGACGAGGGCTGTCTTTCCTTCCAAAGAAAACGGGTTCACCTGAGGTCCTCCATCGCAACCATATCCATGTCCCGGTAGTCGATATTGTCGCCGGCCATGGCCCAGATGAAGGTATAGCTGCCGGTCCCGGCACCGCAATGGATCGACCAGGTCGGGGAGACCACGGCTTCCTCGTTTTTCATGACGATGTGGCGGGTCTCATTCGGCTGCCCCATGAAGTGGAAGACCCGGGTGTCTGGCGCCATGTCGAAATAGCAATAGGCTTCCATGCGCCGGTCGTGCACATGGGCGGGCATGGTGTTCCAGACCGATCCGCCGTGGAACTGGGTGTAACCGAGCACGAGCTGGCAGGACTCCATCACTTCCGGATGGACGAACTGGTTGATGGTCCGGTCGTTCGCCGTTTCCGGCGCGCCTAGGCGCATCTTCTTGGCATCCTCCAGCCGGATCAGCCGGGCAGGAAAGGCCCGGTGCGCCGGAGCAGACGTAATGTAATAGCGCCCGTTGCCGGAGAAGGTGACCGGGCCTGAGCCCATGGGCAGATAAAGCACGTCGCCGTGGCCGAGGTCGTAGGTCTCGCCACCGGCGCTGACGGTGCCGGCCTCGCCGATGTTGACGACCGCCATCTCGCGCCGCTCGAGGATGGTTTTCGTCCCGCATTCCTTTACCTCGTCGAGGACGAGATCGGAACCGTCCGGGACGGCGGCGCCGACGATCATGCGGTCGTAGTGGGTGTAGGTCAGGCGGATTTCGCCGGATTTGAACAGGCCCTCGACGAGAAAATGCGCGCGCAGCCCATCGGTATCGAGCGCCTTTGCGCTGTTCGGGTCGACGGCGTGACGGGTTTCGACGGTCAGCATGTTCGAACCTCTTTTTTAAGTTCGGTTACAGGAAATCGTCACGCCGGGGCGTAAACGTATCGATCAGGGTGCCCGGTTCCAGGCAGCGGCAGCCGTGCTTTGCGTTCGACGGGATGACGAAACTGTCCCCGGGACCCACCTCGATGTCCTCGCCGGCGACGGTGAACGCGAAGCGGCCTGACTGCACATAGGTGGATTGCACATGCGGGTGGTTGTGCAGCTTGCCTTCGGCGCCTTGGGCGAAACGGAAGGACACGACCATCAGCTCCGGGCTTTCGCTCAGAACCTGGCGGGTGACGCCGCGATCGGCCGGGACTTGCGGATAGGTCTTCAAGGGCATCGCATTCGTCCTTTTCATTCGTCCTCAATGGAACAGGGACGGAAGCCAGAGGGACAGGAAAGGCACGTAGGTCACCAGCAGCAGCGTGAAGACGGCCGCGCCGTAGAACGGCCAGATCGTCCGGATCGCCTGCCAGACGGAGATCCGGCCGACCGCGCAGCCGACGAAGAGCACCGTGCCGACCGGTGGTGTGCACAGGCCGATGCCGAGGTTCAGCACCAGGATCACGCCGAAATGGATCGGGTCGACGCCGAAGGCGGTGGCGACGGGCAGGAAGATCGGCGTGGTGATCACGATCAGCGGAGACATGTCCATGAAGGTGCCGAGCAGAAGAAGAACCACGTTGAGCATGAACAGGATGACCAGCGGATTGTCCGAGACCTGCTTCAGGAAGGAGACCAGTTCTGCGGGAATGCGCAGGAAGGCCAGCAGCCAGCCGAAGGAGGCTGCGCAGCCGATCACGAGCAGCACCATGGCTGTCGTTCTGACGGCCGCCTTGGTCGCCTCCACGAAGCCGTGCCAGTTCATGGTGCGGTAGGCGAGAACCGTGACGGCCAGTGCGTAGACGGCGGCGATGCAGGAGCTTTCGGATGCGGTGAAGACGCCCGAACGCACGCCGCCGAAGATGATCGCGATCAGCAGAATGCCGGGAATGGCATTGACGAACATGGCGCCGACCATGCCCCACCCCGGAAACGTCTCGGTCGGGTAGCCGGCCTTTTTGGCGACGAACCAGGCGGTCGTCATCAGGGATATCGCCAGAATAATGCCGGGCAGGATGCCGGCGGTGAACAGGTCGGCGATGGAGAGCCGGCCGCCGGCCGAGATCGAATAGATGATCATGTTGTGCGACGGCGGGATCATCAGCGCGATGATCGCGGACGTCACTGTGATGTTGACGCCGTATTCGACGCTGTAGCCCTTCTTTTCCATCTGCGGGATCATCAGCCCGCCAATGGCGGTCGCATCCGCCGCAGCGGAACCGGAAATCCCGCCAAAGAGCAGGGAGGCGGCGATATTCACCTGGCCGAGGCCGCCGCGCATATTGCCGACCAGGGCGCCGGCTAGGGCCACGAGGCGACGCGCGATGTCGCCGCGCACCATGATTTCCCCGGCGAAAATGAAGAAGGGAATAGCCATGAGCGCGAACACCGAGACGCCGGAATTCAGGCGCTGGAACACGACCACCGGCGGCAGGCCGATATAGAGAACCGTGGCAAAGGAGGCGACGCCGAGGCAGAAGGCGACGGGCGTGCCGATCAGGAGCAGGAAGATGAAGGTTCCGAACAGGACGAAGGTTTCCATGGGTATCCCTGTCACTCTTCCACGAGATCGGTTTCGCCGAAGCGAGCGGTGGGCAGGCCGGCCAGGCGCCGGGCCAGGCGTTCGACGGAAAACAGCACGACCAGGACCCCGCCGCCCACGAGGGGCAGGAAGTCGATCGCTCCGGAAATGCCGAGCGACGGCAACTTGACGTCCCATGCCGACAGGGCGAGTTCCGACCCGAACCAGACCATGCCGGCTCCAAAGGCGACCACCACGAGGTCGGAAATACTGTAGAGCCAGAGCTTGACGCTCTCGGGCAGGAAATAGAGCAGCACATCGAAGCTCAGATGGTAACCTTCGCGGATACCGACGGCAGCGCCGAGAAAGATGAACCAACCCATCAGTATGACGGCAGCCGGTTCGCTCCAGACGAGGGAGTCATTGACCACATAGCGGAAGAAGACCTGAGCCGAGATGAAGGCGGTCATCAGGATCAGGCCCGCACCGGCCAGCCACAGGGCGAGGCGCGCGATCTGGCCGGTGAGCCGCGCTACGGATTTCATATTGTCCTGCACGATTGTCTCCGCAATTGAATTCCCATGGCGGGCAGGCCGCCATGGGAAGGAGAACATGCCGTCAGTCGGTCGCGCGGATGCGGGCGACCAGGTCTTTCAGCTTGTCGGAGGTCACGTGCTTTTCGTAGACCGTGTCCATGGCAGCCATGAAAGGCTCCTTGTCGATCTCTGTGACGATTTCGACACCGGCCGCGCGGACCTTTTCTTCGGATGCCTTTTCACGGGCCACCCACATCTTGCGCATTTCCGGCACGGAGTCCTTCGCGGCCTGACGGACGATCGCCTGGTCTTCCGGAGAGAGCTTGTCCCAGGAGATCTTGGACATGACCAGCACTTCCGGCACGATCAGGTGTTCGTCGAGGGTATAGTAGCCGGCGACTTCGTAGTGCCCGGAGGATTCGAACGATGGCCAGTTGTTTTCCGCGCCATCGATGACGCCCGTCTGGATCGATGAATAGACCTCGCCATAGGGCATCGGCGTGGCGTTGGCACCGAGCGCGGACATCATGTCGACGAAGATGTCGGACTGCATGACGCGGACCTTCATGCCCTTCAGGTCATCGACCGACTTGATCGGCTTGACCTTGTTGTAGAAGCTGCGCGAGCCGCCGTCATAGAAGGCGAGGCCCACATAGCCGTGCGGTTCGAAAGCCGCCAGGATGTCGTCACCAATCGGTCCGTCCATGACATGGTGCATGTGGTCGACCGACTTGAAGACATAGGGCAGGGAAACAACCTTGGTTTCTTCCACCAGGTTGTTGAACGGCCCCATGGAGACGCGGTTCAGGTCGATAACGCCGAACTTGGTCTGCTCGATGGTGTCCTTTTCCTCGCCGAGCTGCGCGGAATGGAACACCTCGACGCACACGCGTCCATCGGTGCGCTCCTTAACGAGCTTGCCCATGTATTTGACGGCTTCGACCGTCGGATAACCGTCCGGATGGGTATCCGAAGACTTCAGGGTGACTTCGCAGGCCATCGCAGTCGTTGCAAAGGCCACGCTCGCCAGGAGCGCTGCGGCCAGGGTCTTTACCGGTTTCATGACTTTCCTCCCATGAAAGTGGCTCCTCAGAGCCGATAGGCTTGCTTGGCAAGCCGGTAAGCGAGGTCTGTTGCGACCTCGTATGCCTCGTCTTCCGCAAGTCGCCCCGTGGCGACCAGCGTTGCGAGATAGGCGCTGTCCACCCGGCGGGCCACATCGTGGCGGGCAGGGATGGAGCAGAAGGCGCGGGTGTCGTCGTTGAAGCCGACGGTGTTGTAGAACCCGGCTGTTTCGGTCGTCATTTCCCGGAACCGGCGCATGCCTTCCGGGCTGTCGTAGAACCACCACGCCGGGCCGAGTTTCAGGGCCGGATAGACGCCGGCAAGCGGTGCCAGCTCGCGGGCGTAGCTGGTCTCGTCCAGGGTGAACAGAATGATGGTCAGGTCCCGCTCCAGCCCGACGGCGTCCAGAAGCGGCTTCAACGCGCGGACATAGTCGGTGCGGGTCGGGATATCGAAGCCCTTGTCGCGGCCGAAGGCGGTTGCGATCGGGCCGGAATGATTGCGATAGCTGCCCGGATGAATCTGCAGAACCAGACCGTCCTCCAGGCTCATGCGGGCCATTTCGGTGAGCATCTGGCCGCGGAAGGTGTCCGCTTCCTCCGGCGTGCATGTGCCCTTGAGCGCCTTGTCGAACAGGGCAGCTGCTTCGTTCTGCGGCAGGTTTTCAGTGCGCGCGGTGGCGTGGCCGTGATCGGTCGAGGTCGCGCCGAATTCCTTGAAATAGGTGCGACGGATGCGGTGGGCCTGAAGGTAGCCGGCCCAGGTGGCGGTGTTCTCTCCGGTGAGGGCGCCGAGCTGTTCGACGTTTTCGGCAAAGCCGGCAAATTCTGGATCGACCACAGGGTCCGGCCGGTAGGCGGTGATCACCCGTCCGTCCCAGCTGCTGTCGCGGATCATCTTGTGCCAGCGCAGATCGTCGAGCGGGCTTTCCGTTGTGGCGATTGCCTCAATGTTAAATCGATTGAATAATGCGCGAGGGGTAAACTCCGGCCGGGTCAGACAGTCGGCGATGTGGTCGTAGGTCTCGTCCGCCGTCTCGGACGTAATCGGCGTGGTCAGACCGAACACGTCCTGGAAGGCATGATCCAGCCACATGCGCGAGGGAGTGGCGCGGAAGAGATAATAATTCTCGGCGAAGATGCGCCAGATCTTGCGGCCGTCGGTCTCCGTCCATCCGCCGTCGGCGCGCGGGATACCGAGGCTTTCAAGGCTGATGCCCTGAGAGAACAGCATGCGAAAGACGTAATGGTCGGGAGTAATGAACAGTTGGGCGGGATCCGGAAACGGCTGGTTTTCTGCAAACCAGCGCGGGTCCGTGTGGCCATGGGGGCTGATGATCGGCTTGTCCGCGACCGATTTATAAAGTGCGCGCGCGATCTCGCGGGTCCGCGATTCTGTCGGAAACAGCCTGTCTGGGGGCAACAATGCCACAATAATCCTCCCCACCGCCAAGACCCGCTGCCGGTTTCGGCAATTTTCCCGAGGGTCTTTCAATCGGCGTAGTTTAGTAATATGCTAGTATTCAAATCGAGTCAACGGAGCGAACGTATGACCGGAACGAGCCCTTTGCGGGTCCTTGAGCCACTGAACAGACCGTCTGTCGCCGATACGGTTTTCGACGAGTTGCATCGGCAGATCCTGTCTCTGGAACTGCCGCCGGGAACCAAGATGTCGGAAGTGGAAGTGGCCAAGGCGCTGGGTGTGTCGCGCCAACCGGTGAGGGATGCTTTTTACCGTCTGTCGAAGCTCGGTTTCCTGTCGATCCGGCCTCAGCGGGCAACCACCGTCTCGCAGATTTCGGAAAAGGCCGTATTTCAGGCGCGCTTCGTCCGCAGTGCCATTGAGGTGGAAACGGTGCGGACAGCCTGCGAGCGGCTGACAGACGACGACATCAAGGCGCTTGACGTCATCCTGAAAGAGCAGCGGCGTGCGGTCGAGGCGAAGGACGCGGAAACCTTCCACGAGCTGGACGACCGGTTTCACCGAGAAATCTGTGAACGCTCGGGTCTGGACTTTGCCTGGGACCTTATCCGCGAAAACAAGGCGCATATGGACCGGGTGCGGTTCCTGTCGCTCTCCTTCGGTTCGCAACATGCGTTGGACGATCATGTGGACGTCATGGAGGCCATCCGCAGCCGTGACTCACAAAAGGCCGTCGCGCTGATGCGCAAGCATCTGTCCCGGATCCTGGAACAACTTCCAAGGATCCGGAGCGAGCATTCCCAGTTCTTTGCCGGAGATCCGGACGTTGACGCGTAATTTTCTCGCCATCGGCGAATGCATGGTCGAAATGGCGCCCACCGGCGAGGAGACCTACCGGCTGGGCTTCGCCGGCGACACCCTGAACACCGCCTGGTACGTGCGCCGGATCCTGCCCGAAGGGTGGGGCGTTTCCTACCTGACTGGGGTGGGACGGGATTCCGTCTCGGAGGAGATGCTGGCCTTCTTCGAAAACGCCGGCATTCGAACGGACTTCGTCCAGCGGGACGAAGAGCGGACGGTCGGGCTCTATATCATCCAGCTGAATGACGGCGAGCGCAGCTTTTCCTACTGGCGCTCCGACTCGGCTGCCCGGCAGCTTGCCCGCGATCGCGCAAGGTTGGATGCGGCGCTGGTAGCCGCGGATGTGATCTATTTTTCCGGCATCACGCTGGCGATCCTGCCCAAGGAACAGCGTGGCGGTTTTCTGGAGGCCGTTAAAACGGCCCGGACGAGGGGGGCGGCTGTCGCCTTCGATCCGAACCTGCGTCCCAGGCTATGGGAGACAGTTGAGGCCATGTGCGCCACGGTCATGGCGGCCGCTGCCGTCAGTGACATTGTCCTGCCGTCTTTCGAGGACGAGGCAACGTATTTCGGTGACGCAGGACCGGTCGATACTGCTAACCGCTATACGGAGGCAGGTGCATCGCTCGTGATTGTGAAGAACGGGCCGGGCGAAGTCCTGTGGCAGGCAGACGAAGGGCCCCGGACCTTCCAGGTGCCGCCGGTGACCGAGGTCGTCGACACTACGGCAGCTGGCGACAGTTTCAACGCCGCTTTCCTCGCAAGTCATCTTCAGGGCGCCGACCTGGAAACATCGGTCGCCGCCGGTGCCCGGCTTGCCGCCCAGGTCATCGGCCGGCGCGGCGCTCTGGTGGATTTATCGCAGGCGGTTTAAGGGGTTACAGGAAAGTCTTGGATTTTTGATTCCGAAGGGATTTGTCTTGGTCGGGAAAGGAAATGGGCGTGCCGCCAACCCGGTTGCCATCCCGGCCGAAGCGCCCGCGGAGAGCCGGAAGCCGGTCGTCCTGACCCTAGAAGCCTGTTGTTCATGCGGGGCTGACACGGGCGACTGGACCCTCGGTCGCGATGTGTTTGCCGGGGAGGACAACTGAGGGTGGGGTGGGGCGCTGCCTTGCTCCTGCTGCCAATGCCTTTCATTCTGCCGGACAGAGGTAATGACGCCGATTAGGAGGTGAGGGTCTGCTCCTTGCCCTTGCAACCGGCGCTGCAAAAGGGTCTTTTGAGGCCTTTCCGTTTTCCCGCTCCAGGAGACGTTGCAACTTGATGAATAAGGAACGGGCCGCCGCGGACTCTGTGCCGGCGGTCTTGAAGCAGCTCTGGTCCGAGCCGCCGCGGGCGGCCGCATTCATCGTCACCATCTACGGCGATATCGTCGAACCGCGTGGTGGCGTGCTTTGGATGGGTAACCTGATCGAGGTCTGCGGGACGATCGGAATCAGCGAAAGCCTGGTTCGCACGGCCGTTTCCCGCCTGGTCTCGGCGGGCCAGCTTTCCGGCGAACGCGATGGGCGGCGCAGCTTCTACCGGCTGACGGACCGGGCGCGGGTGGAATTCCTGCAGGCTGCGAAAATTCTTTTTGATCCGGACCCGGCGCCGGAAGGTTTTCTCATTACACCACGTCCGCCGGCGGACCAGGAAGCCGGCTTCCTGCGTCAGGGATTCGCCGTCGCCGGTGCCTTTCTGATCGGACCCGACCGGTCTCGGAGCCCGGAAGGACCTGTAAATTCGGGGCTGCCCGGGCCGGTTTTCCGGGCAGAGACCATCGCCGGAGGGGAGGAGCTTCCGGCTTTTGCATCCCGGTACTGGGATCTCGATACGCTGGCCGATGCCTATGGCGTCTTCCTGGAGCGTTACGGCCGGCTTTCGGACTATCTCGCTTCCGGTGAGCCGCTTCACGGCGCCGATGCGATGACTGCCCGGCTGATGCTCGTCCACGACTATCGTTTCGTGCTCCTTCGCGATCCAAGACTGCCGGAGCAGGCCTTGCCGAAGAATTGGCCCGGATATGAAGCGCGGACCCGGTTCGCCAAACTGTACCGGCGGCTGGCACCAGAAACCGACCGTTATACGGGCATGCATCTCCAGAGCGTTTCCGGTATACTGTCGGCCAGTACCGAGGCGACCGAAAAGCGGTTGCGGACGATCGCCGGACATACCAACGAATCCTGAATTGTTTTCAAGAGGTTGCCACCGCTTTCGAACGTTTTGGACTGAAAGCATCACAGATTTGAAGAGAAAACTCTTTTTATGTGATGTTTTGTGCGTTATATATTCATGACCGATCGGTCGACGAATGGGCTTTTCGCTTTGAAAAGCCGACCTTCGATCGGTCAGGGATGCGAATTGAGGAGGAGGAGGGCGCATGTACGCGCAAATGGTCAAGACCGCTTCGGACGGCGTCAAATCCCGTGAGGACATGGGCCCCGAAGAAGCCGCCTTTCAGGAAAAGATAGACGCGGATATCAAGATCGAGCCGCGCGACTGGATGCCTGAGGACTACCGCCGCACGCTGATCCGTCAGATCGGACAGCACGCCCATTCCGAAGTTGTCGGCCAGCTCCCGGAAGGCAACTGGATCACCCGCGCACCGACGCTGGAGCGCAAGATGATCCTGCTGGCCAAGGTGCAGGACGAGGCCGGCCACGGGCTCTATCTCTATTCCGCTGCCGAGACGCTCGGCGTGAGCCGCGACGAACTGGTCGAGATGCTCCACGCCGGCAAGATGAAATATTCCTCGATCTTCAACTACCCGACGCTGAACTGGGCCGATATCGGCGCGGTCGGCTGGCTGGTCGATGGCGCCGCGATCATCAACCAGGTCGCTCTGCAGCGCACCTCCTACGGCCCCTACAGCCGCGCCATGATCCGTATCTGCAAGGAAGAAAGCTTCCATGCGCGCCAGGGCTACAGCGCGATCATGAAGATGGCCTTCGGCACGCCGGAGCAGAAGCGCATGGCCCAGCACGCGGTCAACCGCCTGTGGTTCCCGGCACTGATGATGTTCGGCCCGTCCGACAAGGATTCGGTTCACTCCGAACAGTCCATGGCGTGGAAGATCAAGATCAAGACCAATGACGAGTTGCGCCAGCAGTTCGTGGACCAGACCGTGCCGCAGATCCTTTATCTCGGCCTGGAACTGCCGGACCCGAACATCAAGTGGAACGAGGAAACCGGCCACTACGATTTCAGCGATCCTGACTGGAGCGAGTTCTTCAACGTCCTCAAGGGCAATGGTCCGTGCAACACGGACCGCATGAAGGACCGCGTCGGCGCCTGGGAAGACGGCGAATGGGTTCGCGACGGCCTGATGGCGCATGCCCGCAAGAAGCAGGCCCGCAAGGAAGCGGCCAAAGTCGCTGCAGAATAAGCCTGGAGGAGGCACCAATGAGCAACGAGAAAACACAGAGCCGCTCCGAATGGCCCCTGTGGGAAGTCTTCATTCGCGGTCAGCACGGTATGAGCCACCGTCACGTGGGCTCCCTGCATGCGCCGGATGCGGAAATGGCAATCAAGAACGCCCGCGACGTCTATACCCGCCGCAATGAGGGCGTGTCGATCTGGGTGGTGGAAGCCAAGCATATCGCGGCCACCGCGCCCGGCGAGAAGGGCCCGTTCTTCGAGCCGTCGGAAAGCAAGGTCTACCGTCACCCGACCTTCTTCGACATTCCCGATGAAGTGGGGCACATGTGATGGCTGATGTCGACAACAAGGCTCTCTTCGAATTCCTGGTGCGGATGGGCGACAACACGCTGATCCTTGGGCACCGGGTCTCCGAATGGTGCGGTCATTCGCCGATCCTGGAAGAGGACATCGCACTCGCCAACACCGCGCTCGATCTGCTCGGTCAGACCAAGATGTGGCTGGACTATGCCGGCAAGGTGCAGGGCGAGGGCAAGTCGGAGGACGACCTGGCCTTCCTGCGCGATGGCTGGGACCTGCGCAATGTGCTTCTCGTCGAATTGCCGAACGGCGATTTCGGCCAGACGCTGATGCGCCAGTTCCTGTTTGACGCCTGGCATTCGATCATTCTTGGCCATCTTCTTAAGTCGAGCGACGACGACGTTCGCGCGATTGCTCAGAAGGCGTCCAAGGAAGTGGCCTATCATCTGGAACGCTCCGCCGACACGGTGGTGGGTCTGGGTGACGGCACGCCGGAAAGCCACAAGCGCATGCAGGCGGCTCTCGACTATCTGTGGCCCTATGTGGGCGAGATGTTCGAAACCGACGACATCGACCGGGCCATGGCAGCAGTCGGTATCGCTCCGGAACCGTCGGGCCTCAGGGCCGATTACGATGCGCTGGTGGGCCGTGTGCTCGCCGATGCGACGCTGACCATTCCGGAGGGCAAGTTTGCTCACAAGGGTGGCCGGAACGGCTACATGCACACCGAGCATCTGGGCCATCTGCTGTGTGAAATGCAGTGGTTGCAGCGCGCCTATCCGGGCTGCGAGTGGTAAGTCTCTGAAAGGTCAGAAAAGGCCAGATCAATGGCACATCCTTCGACCGAACAGGTCTGGGAATGGCTGGAGGCTGTTCCCGACCCCGAGATTCCCGTCCTGACGCTGGCGGATCTCGGCATCATCCGAAACGTGGACTGGGACGGCGACACCTGTGTGGTGACCGTGACCCCGACCTATTCCGGCTGCCCGGCGACCAGCATCATCAATCTCGATATCGAGACCGCCCTGCGGGACAAAGGACTGACGGATATCAAGCTGCGCAATCAGCTCGATCCGGCCTGGACCACCGACTGGATGTCCCAAAAGGGGCGGGAAAAGCTGGAGAAATATGGCATCGCACCGCCCCAGCCGGCGGGCGGTCCCGAGCGCTGCCCTCATTGCGGCAGCCCCAATGTCGAAAAACTGAGCCAGTTCGGTTCCACCCCGTGCAAGGCGCAATGGCGCTGCACGGACTGCCTGGAACCATTCGAATATTTCAAGTGCATCTAGGTCCTGTTAGCACTTATGGATAGGGGTTTGATTTTGCATAAATCGTTCAATGACAAGGGATTTTCCGCTGCGCAGGGTGGTCCCCTTTGCGAGGAAAAAGCCGTAGGCAGTGGACGATTTATGCAAAACCCTTCGGGCAGGCCATATTCGGGTCCCTTTTGCAGAAAATCCGGCTTGAAGGCGCTGGCCTACGGCACCGGATTTTTCACAAAAGTCCCTCCGAATATGGCCAGTCAAACCCCTATCCATAAGTACTAACAGGACCCAACCAGCCAAGACTGGTTAAAGGGAGGAACCCATGGCGCGCTTTCACGATCTTGAAGTTGTCGATGTCCGCAAGACCATTCGCGATGCGGTGGTCGTCACGCTGCAGCCGGTCAACGGAGCGGCAGCGGAATTCGACTTCACGCAAGGCCAGTATCTGACCTTTCGCCGAGATTTCGACGGCGAGGAGTTGCGCCGGTCCTACTCGATCTGCTCCGGCAAGGACGAAGGTGTCCTCCAGGTTGGAATCAAGCGGGTGGACGGCGGCGCCTTTTCCACCTGGGCGAACGAAGACCTCAAGATCGGCGACACGATCCAGGCCATGCCGCCCATGGGCGCGTTCCACACCGAGATCGAACCGTCTGCCGCGAAGCATTATCTGGGCTTCGCCGGCGGGTCGGGCATAACGCCGGTGCTGTCGATCCTGAAAACCACCTTGGTGCGCGAGCCGAAGTCGGTGTTCACGCTGGTCTATGCCAACAAGGCGGTGAACACGATCATGTTCCGCGAGGAGCTGGAAGACCTCAAGAACATGTATCTCGGCCGCTTCAACGTCATCCACGTACTGGAGGCGGATGCGCAGGATATTGACCTCTTCACAGGCCTCGTCACGGAAGAAAAATGCGCCGAGCTGTTCAAGACCGGCTGGGTCGATATCGAGAGCGTCGACACTGCGTTCATTTGTGGCCCGGAACCGATGATGCTCGGCATCGCCTCGGCCCTGCGCAAGGCAGGGCTCGACGACAGCCGGATCAAGTTCGAACTGTTCGCCTCCGCCCAGCCCGGCCGGGCGAAGCGCAAGGTCGTTTCCAGGGAGGGCGCCAACGCGGATCACGAGACCACCACAGCGATCACCCTGGACGGCTCGACCCAGACGATCAGGATGTCCAAGGACACCTCGATCCTGGACGCGGCGCTGCAGAACGACCTGGACGCGCCCTACGCCTGCAAGGCCGGGGTCTGCTCCACCTGCCGCTGCAAGGTGCTGGAAGGCGAAGTGGAAATGACAGCCAACCATGCGCTTGAGGACTACGAGGTGGAGAAGGGCTATGTGCTTTCCTGCCAGTCCTATCCGGTGACGGACAAGGTCGTCGTCGACTACGATCAATAACGGCCAAGGGCCAAGGGAGGACACGGCCATGGAAGACATGAGCATCGAGAACTATCTCGAACAGGGCGGGGTTCTGACGAGCCCCTCCAACGCGCCGGCCCGCTATCGCGGCGAACTGATGCGCCTGATGGCCTCATTCGTCGACAGCGAACTGGCCGGCTCTGCCGGCTTTGCCGACGTGATCAACACCGCACCCGGAATCAAACAGCGCATTGCCGCCGCGCGGATCGTTCTGGAAAAGGCCGATCACGCCGAGCGGGTGCTGACCATCATGGGCGAATTCGGCGCCGATATGGGTCGCTATGCCGTCCACCAGCCCTGGGCCGAGCGGCTCGATAGGGACGCGGACCTGGGCGCTGCCCGCCACGGTGGCGACATGCGCCTTTCGGTGTTCCATTATCCGTTCACGGGCTGGACCGACGCGGTGGTGATGAACGTACTGATGGGCCTTGCCACCGGCGTCCAGCTGGAAGAACTCGTCAAGGTCTCCTACGGCCCGCTTGCCACCGCTTTCCGGGAGATCGCGCCACGGGAAAACCGTCACGCGGAACTGGGTCTGGAGGGTCTGGAACGGATCGCAGACGACCCGAAGGAAAAGGAAGTCGCCAGGGCGTCGATTGCCTACTGGCGGCCGCGGGTCGCAGTCACGTTTGGCGTCGCCGGGTCTGCCCGGTTCGACACGCTGAAGCGTTTCGGGCTGCGCCACACGCCGAATGAAGACTTGCTCGCCAGGTGGACGGACAAGGTCGACAACAAACTGTCGGCCTTGGGCCTTGGCTGAGCGGATTAGAACGAGGGGAATTTCATGACTGCACATGCAGGAACGCCGCGCCGCCTGGAGAGCTATGTCTGCGGGGGGTGGACCCCGGGCGCTGGCGAGGGCAAACCGCTGTTGAATGCGGCGACCGGGGAACCGGTCGCCTTCATCGATTCAAGCGGTATCGATTTCGCCGAGATGCTGGCGTTCGGCCGGGATAAGGCGGGGGCGAGCCTGCGCGCCATGTCGTTCCACGAGCGCGCGCTGATGCTGAAAGCCATCGGTCTGGCGCTGATGGAAAAGAAGGAAGAGTTTTACGCCGAAAGCCTTGCGACGGGGGCGACCCGCGCCGATGGCTGGGTCGACATCGAAGGCGGCATCGTCACCCTGATGAACTACGCCTCCAAGGGCCGGCGGGAACTGCCGAATACCAAGGTTCTGGTCGACGGGCCGGTGGAACCGCTGTCGAAGGATTCCAGCTTTTCCGCCCAGCATATCCTGACGCCGCTTCATGGCGTCGCCGTCCACATCAACGCCTTCAACTTCCCCTGTTGGGGCATGCTGGAAAAGATTGCGCCGACGCTGCTTGCCGGTATGCCGGCGATCGTCAAGCCGGCCAGCCAGACAGCCTATCTGACCGAGCTGATGGTCCGCCGTATCGTCGAAACCGGTATCCTGCCGGACGGCGCGCTGCAGCTCATCTGCGGTTCGACCGGCGATCTCCTCGATCACGTCACCTGCCAGGATGTGGTCACCTTCACCGGGTCCGCCTCTACCGGGCGCATGCTCAAGGCGCAGCCGGCGATCATCGAGAACTCGGTTCGTTTCACCATGGAGGCCGACAGTCTGAACGCGGCGATCCTGGGCACCGATGCCGGTCCCGGCACGGAGGAGTTCGATCTCTTCGTCAAGGAAGTCGCCAGGGAAATGACGGTCAAGGCCGGGCAGAAATGCACCGCCATCCGCCGGGTGATCGCCCCGCGCGCCCACGTCGACGCGCTGGTTGCCGCCCTGACGGAACGCCTGGGCAAGACGGTCGTCGGCGACCCGGCCAACGAGGGCACTCGCATGGGCGCGCTTGCAAGCCTCGACCAGCGCGACGAGGTACGCGACCGGATCAAGGACCTGTCTCAGGACGCGGAGATCGTCGCTGGCGCCCCCGATGCCGTCCAGGTTGCCTCTGGCGATGCCGACAAGGGCGCGTTCCTCAATCCGGTGCTGCTTTACTGCGCCAAGCCGTTCGAGGCGAAGGCCGTGCACGATGTCGAGGCCTTCGGCCCGGTTTCGACCGTCATGCCCTATGACACGATCGAGGAAGCCGTAGACCTCACCCACAAGGGCAAGGGCTCGCTGGTCGCCTCTGTCTTCACCAACGACCCCAAGGTCGCCGAAGACGTGGTGCTCGGCATGGCGCCGTTCCACGGCCGTGTCATGATCGGCAATCGCGCCAGCGCCAAAAGCTCCACCGGCCACGGGTCTCCGCTGCCAATGCTGGTCCATGGCGGACCGGGCCGTGCGGGGGGCGGCGAGGAACTCGGCGGCTTGCGCGGCGTCAAGCACTACATGCAGCGCACCGCCGTGCAGGGTGTGCCGCGCCTCCTGTCGGCCGTCACCGGCCGCTGGATGGACGGTGCCGATGTCTACAAGGACGGTGTGCACCCGTTCCGCAAGTCGCTGGCGGAACTGAAGATCGGCGACCAGCTCGTCACTGCGAGCCGCGAGGTCACGCTGGAGGATATCGAGCATTTCGCCGAGTTCACCGGCGACACCTTCTATGCCCATATGGACGAGGAAGCGGCCAAGGCGAACCCGTTCTTCGAAGGCCGGGTGGCCCACGGCTACCTGATCGTCTCCTTCGCAGCCGGCCTGTTCGTCGATCCTGCTCCGGGTCCGGTGCTGGCCAACTACGGCGTCGACAACCTGCGCTTCCTGACCCCGGTCAACCCGGGCGACACGCTGCAGGTCCAATTGACGGCCAAGGAAATCAACCCCCGCGTCAACGCCGACTACGGCGAGGTGCGCTGGGACTGCCAGGTGACCAACCAGAACGGCGACGCGGTTGCCCTCTACGACGTGCTCACCATGGTCGCCAAGACCTGGCCGTTGGCGGAAAGCTGAGGCGGGGGCGGGTGAGGCCCTCTGTCTTGCGCCAACCGCGATTGTCACCCCGGGCAAACGCAGTGCGACCCGGGGCCCACTCGTTTGCAGAGCGTCGACGATCGATTTAAACCCGCTGGAGGACTGGCAAAACAGCCAGCATTTCAGCAAGTGGCACTGCGAGTAGGCCCCGGGTCTTCACTTCGTTCCGCCCGGGGTGACGGGCTGAGTGTGGGGCTACACGCCGAAGTATCTCTCTGGAACCGGCCGGGTCACGTCCCTATGATGTTTGAGGTCTATGTCTGGCGATAGACCTCATCTGAGAACAACGGGACCGACCTTGGATATTGAAGAAGCCGTCAAGAAGAGCCTGGGGCCTCAAAACCTCTCGGATTTCTGCGAAACCGGCTACGGCTGGGTCTCCCGGGTCAAAGAGAGCTTCATGCTCGGTCCCCGCTATCTGGTTTCGTACAATTACCCCACACAAGTGGACGAGATCGAATACATCCTCCAATTTTCCCGTGATGCAAACCGGGACTTGCTGCGTGATTTCTATCGGTCGACGAATGGCATGCGCATTCTGTCGGACCATTTTGTCGTGCCCGGCGTGCGCTTCTGGACTCCGGAACTGCATGGGCTTGATTTCTTCAATATTCCCCTCGACATACAGGTGATGTCGGGATTTGAGTATCCCCGCCACGCTCCGGTCTCCGGCGCTGTGATCGGATCCAGCTTCAGGACCATTGACGGCACGACGCTTCATCTAAAGGATATCCTGGCCGATGACGGCAGGATCGTCTGCGGATTTTTCCAGGAGGACGCATCCGTCCTGGAAACATTTCCCGATTTTCAAACCTGGATTGCTAAGAGGATAGATGGCGCCAAGGCGGAATATGCCGCTTTGCTCAGGAGCAAGATGATTTAGAGCCGAGGCAGGCTCATCTGAGATGACCTCGCAGGTGGGTAAGGGCGTGCGATCGGCGCGATAAGCCTGGTTCCAATATGCCGACCCACCGGCTCTTGCCGAACAGGCACGAACATCATAGCGTCCGGTTATGGAGCACACTTCATCAGACAACATGGCCTGGCTCACGCGCTGGTATGCGAACGAGTGCAACGGCGATTGGGAACACCAGAGCGGCATCAGGATTACAACGATCGATAATCCGGGGTGGAACGTAAAGATCAACCTTTACGGGACACTGTTGGAAGAAGTTCATTTCCCACCTGTCCGTTTCAACGTCGACGTGCCCAACGGGGATCCCACGCAGAGATGGTACATGTGCCGGGTGGCCGACTTTAGCTTCATCGGGTCAGGTGGCGCGTTGGATCTGGATGTAATCCTGGGCATTTTCCGCGAATGGGCGGAAGCAAATACGCCTGAAGATGATCAAGTTTGAATGCTTGGTCTTACCCGAACGTTCTGTGGATTTAGATTAGATGCTGTGTGCTGTGCAGATCAACGGGAATGAGCTGCGTGCACCCAAGTTACCTCCCATGGGGAGAGGTCGGAGCGGAGCTCCGGGTGAGGGGATCAAACTCTCCGTGTTATACCAGCGCAACAATCCCTCACCCTAACCCTCTCCCAATGGGAGAGGGGACTTTGGGGGGGCTGTTCCTTACAATCGCCACGTTAGAACCACCTCAAAAAAAATGACCGGGCAGGGCCCGGTCATGAGGTCGTGTGGGAGTTTATGGTTATTGTGAACGGGTGACGGTCAGCGGACCGCCTTGATGCCTTCCAGCACCAGGGTGGTGGCAATGTCGGCGTAGTCGTCGCGGGTTATCGGACCGCCTTCGCGGAACCACATGTAGGCCCAGTTCATCATGCCGAAGAGCGACATTGTGACCGGCATCAGAAGTGGCCGTTCCGTGTTGTCGAGAGACGGATTGATCTCCCGCAGGATGGCTGAGAAGCGGCGGACGATGCGACGTTCGATGGCGCGGATTGCATCGCGCTGATCGTCGTTCAGCGCCTCGGAGGCATTGAGCTGGACCTTGTGCTCGTTGTCCGCGTCCCGGTAGCTCTCCAGCGTGACGCGTACCAGCGCATGCAGGCGGTCTTCGGCTGAGGCCTTCGGATCGTCTGCGGCCTCGACGGCGGCGTCCAGATCCTCCAGGTGGCTCTGGATGATGGCGAAGATCAGGGCGTCCTTGGCCGGGTAGTAGTGATAGAGCAGGGACTTGGACACGCCGGCGGAATTGGCGACCAGGGACATGGAGGCCTTCTCCATGCCCTGTTCGGCAAAGACGGCAGCCGCACTCTCCAGAATGCTGCGCTGCTTGTCTTCAAAATCGCTGGCGCGGGTGCGGGCCATGCCTTTGCTTCACCTGTTTTTTTGAACTGGAAGGAGGGGGGACCCCTCCTTACCCCTTGGGCCGGTTGTCGACGACCCGTTTGGCCTTGCCCTGGGAGCGTTCCACGCCGCCCGGCTCGGTCACGTCGATGCGGGTGGAAACGCCGATCACGCTCTTGATGTGATGGGCAAGTTCCTTCGCCGATGCGCCGCGAGCGTCGGCGCTGGCAGCGGTCTCGGTCGATTCCACGTGGACGGTCATGTTGTCCATACGGCCGTCGCGGTTGAGCTCGATCTGGAAATGGGGCGCGAGGCCGGGGCATTTCAGGATCTGCTCCTCGATCTGGGTCGGAAAGACGTTGACGCCGCGCAGGATGATCATGTCGTCGGACCGGCCGGTGATCTTTTCCATCCGCCGCATGGAGCGGGCCGTGCCCGGCAGAAGCCGTGTCAGGTCGCGGGTGCGGTAGCGGATGATCGGCAGGGCTTCCTTGGAGAGCGAGGTGAACACCAGTTCTCCTTCCTCACCGTCGGGCAGGACCTCGCCGGTCACGGGATCGATTACTTCCGGATAGAAGTGGTCTTCCCAGATGTGCAGGCCGTCCTTGGTCTCTACGCATTCGTTGGCGACGCCCGGACCCATGACCTCGGAGAGGCCGTAGATGTCGACCGCATGCATGTCGAAGGCCTGTTCGATTTCCTGGCGCATGGCGTTGGTCCAGGGTTCGGCGCCGAAGATTCCGACGGCAAGCGAGCTTTCGCGCGGGTCGAGGCCCTGGCGGCGGAACTCGTCGAGGACCGACAGCATGTAGGACGGTGTCACCATGATGATGCGCGGCTTGAAGTCGTCGATCAGCGTCACCTGGCGTTCGGTCATGCCGCCGGACATGGGCACCACGGTGCAGCCCAGCTTCTCGGCGCCGTAATGGGCGCCGAGGCCACCGGTGAACAGGCCATAGCCATAGGCAACATGGACGATGTCGCCCCGGCGGCCGCCGGAGGCGCGGATCGAACGGGCGACCATGGACGCCCAGGTGTCGATGTCCTTTGCCGTGTAACCGACCACGGTCGGCTTGCCGGTGGTGCCGGAAGAGGCATGGACGCGCACCACATCGGACTGCGGCACGGCGAACATGCCGAAGGGATAGTTGTCGCGCAGGTCCGTCTTGACCGTGAAGGGGAACTTGGCGAGGTCGCCCAAGGTCTTCAGATCATCCGGATGGACGCCGTGGGCGTCGAACTTCTGCTTGTAGAACGGCGAGTTGTTGTAGGCGTGGGCAAGCGACCACTTCATCCGCTCAAGCTGCAGGGCCGCGATCTCGTCGCGCGAAGCTGTCTCGATCGGCTCCAGATCGCCGGGACGAGGTGACAGATCCTCCATGATTTCCTCCCTATTTCAGGCAGTACCAGGCCTTTTTGGCCGGTTACTCCGGTAGATGCGTACCCTTGACGGTGGCTGAGTGGCCGGTGAACCGGGCAATCATTTCGCCGTTCTGATTGGTTATGGTGATGTCGTAGAGCCCGGTGCGTTTCTTGCGCGCGACTTCCCGGGCTTCCGCTGTCAGCCGGTCGCCGATGCGGCCGGGGGCCAGAAAGGTGACCGAGCAGTGCTGGGCGACGGTCAGCTGGTTGTAGGTGTTGCAGGCAAAGGCGAAGGCGCTGTCGCACAGGGTGAAGATATAACCGCCATGACAGTTGCCCTGGCCGTTCGACATGGCCTCGGTGACGGTCATGGACATGGTCGCTTCACCGGGGGCGATATGCTCCAGCTTCATGCCGAGTTTCTGGCTGGCGTGGTCGTTGGCCCACATGGCCTTCGCGCAGGCGTCGGCCATTTCCTGAGGGGACATGGTCATTTGCCGCGAAACTCCGGTGTGCGTTTTTCCAGGAAGGCGGTGACGCCTTCCGCGTAATCGGCGCTCTTTCCGGCCTCGCGCTGAAAGTCCCGCTCAAGATCGATCTGGGCGTCGAAGGAATTGGTCGAGGCGGCCTGGATCAGCTTCTTGGTGAGGCCGAGGCCGAGGGTCGGACCATTGGCGAGCTTGCGGGCAAGCGCCGTGGCCTCGTCCATAAGCTTGTCGTCGTCGATGGCCTTCCAGATCATGCCCCAGTCGGCGGCGGTTTCGGCGGGCAACGGTTCGGCGGTGAGCGCCAGCGCCTTGGCACGGGCTTCGCCGAGCAAATGGGTCAGCGACCAGCTGCCGCCGGCATCGGGCACAAGACCGATCTTGGAAAAGGCCTGAATGAATTTCGCCGATTTGGCGGCCAGCACGATGTCGCAGGCCAGCGCGATATTGGCACCGGCGCCTGCCGCCACGCCGTTGACGGCACAGACGATCGGCTTTTCCAGGGACTTCATGATCCGCAGGGTCGGATTGTAGAGCGTGTCGAGGGTCACGCCGAGATCAGGGGCAGGGCCGCCGGCGCGCGGATCGCGATTGCCGAGATCCTGACCGGCACAAAAGCCGCGACCGGCCCCGGTCAGGAGCACCGCGCCGATATTGGCATCGTCACGAGCGCGCTCAAAACCGGCGCGCAGCGCGTAATGCATATCCTCGTTGAAGGAATTCAGTTTGTCCGGACGGTTCAGCGTCAGTGTCAGGACGCGTTGGTCCTCGACCACCGTCACGGCGGTTGAATCGCTCATATGTCTCCTCCCTGCAGGCCTCCAGCCTATAGGACCTACTTTCCCATAGTCCGACCGGCCGGTCAATTAATTTTGACTGTCATTCGGTCGCATGTTTCAAGTTTGAAATAGTATGGTTCGGGGAGGGAGAGTTAGCAAACGCAAATGCGTGCGTAAGGGCGAAGCTTTGCGCCACGCACGAGCCGTCACCCCGGCCTCGAGCCGGGGCCTAATCCACGCTGCTGCGGATTCGGAATGTGGGAAGGGGCAGGGTGTTGCCTATCCCAAGGTTGTCATCCTGACCGCTGCGACGCGGAGAGTCGGGGCCCAGTATTCCGCGAGGCTGGTTGTTTGACCCGGGAGGACACGGGTTATTGGATCCCCGATCGCGCTGCGCTTGTCGGGGATAACAATCGTGGGGAGGTAAGGCTCTGCCGAATTCCTGATGTCACCGCTCCGAAGATTAGAGCCGATGACACCGGGTTTTTTGTTACTGCGCCCGCGGGAACAGGTTGTCGATTTCGCCGAGGTCGCTTTCCTGGCCGAGGACGTCGAGGGCCGGTTTCCAGACTTCACCATCGCTGACCGGTGCATTCAGCATGGCCAGAGCCTTGTCCGCGGAGGTGGGGATCACCTGGCGCAGGGCTTCGAACACCAGCCGCAGGCTATCGAGGGTCACATAGATCACGGTCCGGCAACGTTCTTCCGTCTCCGGGTTCTTGATCAGCTCCCACGGGGCCTGTTCGGCAAAATAGGTGTTCATGTCGTCGCAGACCGTGATCACCTTCTGCAGGTTCTGCGGAATGTCGGGCAGGTCGATCCAGGCGCTGAAGCCCTTGACCGCTTCAGCGACGGCGGCGCGGATCGCCTCGTCATCCCCGGTCAGCGGACCGGCGGCGGGCACCTTGCCGTCGAAGCGGCTCTTGGAGAATTTCGCAGCGCGCGACAGCAGGTTGCCGATCTTGTTGCCGAGCTCGCTGTTGTAGGTCTGCTTGATGAAATCGACCGAGATCTGGCTGTCGCTGTCCGAACGCATGTGGCGGGCGAGATACCAGCGAAGCGCATCGGCGCCGAGCGTGTCGATGATTTCGACCGGATCGACCACGTTGCCGATGGACTTGGACATCTTGACGCCGCCGGCGCCCACCCAGTGGCTGTGCACCGACAGCTTCTTCGGCAGAGGAATGCCTGCCGCCATCAGCATGATTGGCCAGTAGACGCCATGGGGCTTCAAGATGTCCTTGCCGATCAGATGTTCGCAGGTCGCCCACCAGTCGGCGTAGCCTTCGTCCGGCCATCCGACATTGGTCAGGTAGTTGGTCAAGGCGTCAAACCAGACATAGGTGACGAAATCGCTGTCGAAGGGGAGTTCGACGCCCAGGGTCACGCGGGTCTTGGGCCGGGAGATGCACAGATCCTCCAGCGGCTCGGACAGCATCTGCTTCAGCTCGTTGCGGAAGGACTGCGGCTGGACGAAGTCCGGATTGTCGGCAATGTGCTGCAGCAGGCGCTCCCGGAAGGGCTCCATCTTCAGGAAGTAGTTGGTCTCGTCCGTCTGCTCGACCTTCATGGTCGGGTGCAGTGGGCACTGGCCCTCCTCGGTGAGATCGGACTCCTTCTTGAACTCCTCGCAACCCTTGCAGTAGATGCCGGTGTACTGCTTCTTGACGATCAGGTCCTTGTCGAAAATCGTCTGTTCCATGCCGGCGACGGCGGTCTTGTGGCCTTCGCGGCTGGTGCGGACGAAATAGTCGTAACTCACGTCGAGCATGTCGAACACGGCGCGGAATTCCTTGCCGCGCATGTCCAGGTAATCCTTGATCTCCATACCGAGATCGGCGGCAGCTTCCTGGTTTTTCTGGCCGTGCTCGTCAACGCCGGTGGAAAGCAGAAGCTCGTTGCCGATCGCCAGGCGGTTGCGCTTCAGGATGTCTGCCATCACGGAGGTGAAAGCATGTCCGATATGGGGCGACCCGTTGACGTAGTAGATCGGAGTGGTGATGTAGCTTTTCATCGGTTGCTTTCATTCTGGAGCGGCCGGAACCGCCAGTCCCGGGGACCGGCGTCAGAAACGGTCCAACGCATTCGAAATGACTGGTTACGCGGTATATTTCACACTCGCGAAGCGAAGAAAAGCCCCGCCGCCGGGATTTCCGGAGACGGAGCCGGTTCCTTTGTCCAGCCTGGTTCAGGAGTGGTTATTCCTTAAATGGGAATGCGCGAGGCAAAAGAAAAGCAGGGCGGTCTTGGGCGAGCCGACGCTCCGCCTTTCTGGCACGTGCCATTAGCTTCCGAAAATGTCGGTGGTGATCCCCTTGTACCAGCCGAGCGACTCCTCGTAGGTCGCCTGGCGGATGGCCGGGTCCTCGTGGGTCTGGCTGATGAAGCTGGTTGTCGAGGCGATTTTCTCCGCCGTCGGCGCATATTGGGCCCCGACCTTCACACCGTCGTTGGTTTCGATCAGGCTCCAACAGGAGTTGGAATATTTCGCCGGGAAGACCCGGGATCCGGTCAGCTCACCCCGTATGGTCATGGCCGCCACCTTGGCCTGGCTGTTGGCGGCAAAGGCCGATTTCGGCATGTCGCCGGCAATGGTCGCGTCGCCGAGAACGTAGATGGTGTCATCCGACAGGGAGCGCATGGTCGTCGGGTCGATCGGGCAGAAGCCACTGTCGTCGGTCAGACCGGACTTCGCGGCAATCATGCCGGCTTTCTGCGCCGGTATCAGGTTCACCAGATCACCGTGAAAGGTGTCGAGATCCGTCACGATGTCGCCGGTTGCCGGATCGACGCTTTTGATACCGCCGTGGACGTCCGGTCCGTACCATTCGACCATGCCTGGATAATATTTTTCCCAGCCCTCCTGAAACAGCGCCTGCTTGGAGTATTTCGGCTTCGGATCGAGAATGATGATCTTGTTGTCGGTATAACCCTTCGCCTTCAGGAGATGTGCGAACATGGAGGCGCGCTCATAAGGGGCGGGCGGGCAGCGATACGGGTTGGGCGGTGGCACGATGACGATCTGCTGACCCTTTTCGATCGCATCCAGTTTGGATTTCAGAAGCGTCGTCTGCGGGCCGCCCTTGTAGGCATGGGGCATGACTTCGGAAGCTTCCTCGGAGAAGCCGGGAACAGAATCCCAGATGAAATCGATGCCTGGCGAAACGATCAGCCGGTCGTATGGGATCTTCGAACCGTCGGCCATCACCACGGCCTTCATGTCGCGGTCGATGGCCTCGGCCCAGCCGTTGACGACCGTGATCCCGTAATTGGCGGCGAGGGTGTCGTAATTATGGGTGATGGACTGGAGCGTTCGGAAGCCGCCCATATAGAGGTTGGAAAAGAAGCAGGTGATGTAGTTCGGGCCGGAGACGATCAGAGTGACATCGACATCTTCGCCCGCATCCTTGGCGATGTAGCGGGCAGCGGTCGCACCCCCCGGTCCGCCGCCGATGACGACGACCCGGGGTTTTCCTTCAGCACGAGCATAATGGGGCAGGGCGAGGTGGGCTGCGCCCGCTCCGGCCAGAAGTCCGAATGAACGCCGGGTCAATCTTGTCATCACGCTTCCTCCCGTTGATTTTTCTACTGCGGTTCGATGGAGCCGAAATAGGCTGCGAGCGCCGCGATCTCCTCATTGCCCATATTGGTGGTCATGTTCTGCATGACCTGGTGGGTGCGCACGTTTGTCTTGTAGTCGAACAGGGCCCGGATGAAGGCATTCTTCGGCCAGCCTATGATGGAGGGAATGCCGTCCGCATGGCCCGAGATCTGATGGCATGTCACGCATTCCGTGGACAGGTATTCGCCATAGGCGATGTCGCCTTCAAGGGTCATGGCCGCGGCTCCGATTTCCGCTCCGACCGGGGCTGCGGCTGCCGGATCCTCCGCCGGTGCCGCGCCGGTTACACTCTTCAGGTAAGCAATGACATCGCGGCGGTCATTGACATTCCTCATCCCCCGGAAGGACATGCGCGTTCCCGGAACGAAAGCATTCGGTTTTTCAAGATAGATGTCGAGCGCGTCCGCGTCCCAGGCGAAACCGCTCTTGCCCTTGGCGGTCATCGCGTTGGAGTATTTGAAATCCGCCACGGAGCCGGCCGTGCGTCCGAACAGCCCGTCTAGATGAGGCCCGATGCCGTTGCGGGCGCCTGTTCCGACCTGATGGCAGGACTTGCATGCGGAAAAGACTTTTTCTCCCCGAACGGGGTCGCCGTCTTCTGCAGCCGCCGGCTCGAACGGCCACATGAGAACGGCGATGACGGCTGTAAAAAGGCGCCGGAATCGATAAGGGCACGGGCGCATGGTCTGCGCCCGTGCCCCTGGCAGAAAGGTTCGGTTGTCAGTCGACAGAGCCCGCACCCGCGTTTTCGTCATCGTCGCCGGAACCAGGGGTCACGTCGAGGATCCGGGCGCGCATGGTGATCGACACCGCATCGGCGGTGCAATCCTTCATGCACGGTTCCTTTTTCTCGGCATAGACCGGCTCGTCGTAACGGTCGTCGGCGACGAAGTTTTCTTCGTTCGGCATGTGAATGTCGGTGAAGTTCTTGTCCGACAGCTCGAAGTCCTCGTCATCGACCAGATCGTTCAGGTAGAGCAGGTAGGCCGTAATAGCGTAGACGTCGTCATCGGACAGCGACCGAGCGTTGCCGAACGGCATGGCGCGGCGGACGTAGTCGTAAACGGTCGACAGATAAGGCCAGTAGGAGCCGATGGTCTTGACCGGCCGTTCTGCCTTCAAGGTGCCCTGACCACCGGCCAGTACCGGCCAGCGACCGACGCCTTCACCGAAGTCGCCGTGGCAGACGGCACAATTGTCGGTGAACAACACTTCGCCTTGAGCAACCGTACCGGAGCCTTTCGGCAGGCCTTTGCCGTCCGGACGGACATCGATGTCCCAGGCTGCGATTTCTTCCGGAAGGGCGACACGACCGATACCGTAGACACCGCCCTCATGAGTGCCGGCAGCCGGGGTGGCGGTCGACGCTTCCGTCGGAGCAGCATCCGCAGCCGCCGTTTCCGTGTCCTTATCTTCTGCAGGAGCAGCGGATTCCTTGGCCGGAGCTTCGGTCGGAGCGGCCGCAGAGAAGGTCGCCAGATAGGCCAGGACATTCTTGATGTCCTTTTCCTTCTTCAGGCCGGCAAAGGCCATCTTTGTGCCTTTGATCATGGCCTTCGGCTTGGCCAGGTAGGTCGTGAGGGTTTCCTCGCTCCAGACTAGTCCGCCGGCACCGGCGTCTTTCATGGGGTTGGAATACTTGTAGTCTTCCAGGCTGCCGGCGGTGCGCCCGAACACGTCGTTCAGTTCGGGACCGACCTTGTGCTTTGCACCTTCGCCGACCGCATGGCAGGCAGCGCATTTCTTGAACACTCTCGCGCCCTTGTCCGCATCACCGGCGGCATGTGCGGAAGAGAGGGCGAGGGGCGTAAGGAGGGTTGCCGTCAGGGCAACGGTCTTAAGAAACTTCGACATTTTCGGCCGTCCCGTCTGCTTTGACATGCCAGGTCTGGATGCCGTTGTTATGGTAGATCGAGTTCTCACCGCGTGCGGCACGCAGCTCGTTCTTGGTCGGCTGGTAGAATCCATGCTCGTCCATCGCGCGGGACTGGAGCAGAAGCGGGGATCCGTCCCAATTGATGTCGAGATAGAAACGGTGCATCGACTTGGACAGGCTCGGACCGTCGATACGCGCGGTCGTCCAGTTGCGGCCGCCGTCGATGGAGACATCGACCCGCTTGATCTTGCCGTTGCCGGACCAGGCGACGCCGGTGATGACCAGCGGGCCCTTGCCGTGGGTGATCGGGGCCTGGGGGCTCGGAGACGTGATGACCGATTTCGGGTCCATCACCCAGGTGAAGCGGCGGGCCTTGCCGTTGGCGAGAAGGTCCGTGTACTTCGAGGTTTCTTCGCGCTGCTGCCAGGGTTCATCACCGACTTCGAGGCGGCGGAGCCACTTGACCCACATGTTGCCTTCCCAGCCCGGAACGACCAGGCGCAGCGGATACCCCTGTTCCGGACGCAGCGCTTCGCCGTTCATCTTGAAAGCGACAAGGCAGTCGTCCATTGCCTTTTCCATCGGCACCGAGCGGGTCATCGCGGCCGCGTCCGCCCCTTCGGGCAGGACCCACTTGCCGTTGGTCTTGACGCCGGCTTCTTCGAGCAGGGTCTTGAGCGGGATGCCGGTGTACATCACGTTGTGGATCATGCCGTGGGTGTACTGGCAGCCGTTCAGCTGGGAGCCGCGCCATTCCATGCCGGAGTTGGCGGCGCACTCGAGGAAATAGACGTGGTTCTGGCGCGGGAAACGCTTCAGGTCTTCCATGGTGAAGACGAGCGGGGTGTCGACCAGACCGTTGATCATCAGCCGGTGATCGGACGGGTTGATCTGCGCGGCGCCGCCGTGATGACGCTCGAAACAGATCCCGTTCGGCGTAATGATGCCGTCCAGTTCATGGAGCGGGGTAAAGTTGATCGAGGAGACCGGATCGGCGGTCAACCATTCGACGTTGCGGCGTACCACATGCGACTCGAACTCGGACGGCTTGCCATAGGGCGCAGCGTCGACGCCCTCGCCGAGATAGCGGTTCCAGTCCTGAATCTCTGTGATCAGCGGATCACCGGCGGCCTGGGCCGGAACGGTCAGTGCGCCAGCCGCAACGGCGGCGCCTCCGGTTGTCAGGCCGGCTTTCAGCAGCGACCGACGGTTCATGTTGGGCCCCCGATCCGCGGTCGGATCTTGCAAGGGGTGTCCCGTAACCTTGGTATCACTCATCTTATTTCCTCGGGTTAAGGGCGTTTCCAGTCATTGGAATGAGCGGGGTGGTGGTGCGCTGTGGGGAGAGACACAGCGCACCTTTCAGCCGGCAAGCTTGACGGACTGGTTGTCCGGCAGCTTGACCACGGGGTTCTTGGACAGGTGGTTCTCGACGACGTCCCAGATCGCGGGACCTTCGGTGTCTTCGTTGACGGAAGCCCAGCCGGCGACCACATAGTCCCTGGCCGGATCGATGGCTTCGCCGGTGGCGAGCAGGGTCATGTCCGAGATGCGCTCGCCGATCTCCTTGTTCGGGTCGATCGTGTAGCCCATGCCGCCGACGCGAACCATGTCGCCACCCTGCTGGTAGTAGGGGTCCTTGTTGAACAGGTTGTCGCCGACGTCTTCCAGGATATCCTTGATCGTCTGGCCGCTCATGGAGGAGCGGTAGGCGGCCGGATAGGTCATGGCACAGGCGTTGTGGAGGTCCTCAACAGTGATGTCCTGGCCCGGGAGCACGCTCGTTCCCCAGCGGAAGCCGGGCGAAAGTGCGATCTCGGCGTCCCGTTCTTCCAGCAGAGCCTGGCAGATCAGGTCGTCGAAGGTGCCGTTGAAGTTGCCGCGGCGATAGAGCAGGTCCTCGGTGGTTCCGATCTTGCGGGCCAGCTCGTCGGCGAAGGGCGCACGCACTTCGTCGATCAGGGTGGCTATTTCCGCATCCGGCGTGATCACGTCGGAGAAGACCGGAATCAGCCGGTACTTGTAGCCAGTGACCTTGCCATCCTTCACGTCCAGGTCGACGCGGGACACGAACTTGCCGTTGGACCCGGAAGCGATCACCAGCGTGTTGTTGACGATGACAGGCTCGGGCAGGGCATCGTGGGTATGGCCCGTGAGGATGACATCGATGCCATCGACCCGCGAGGCAAGCTTGCGGTCCACGTCGAAGCCGTTATGGGAGAGGAGAACGACGAGTTCGGCACCTTCGGAACGGGCTTCCTCGACGTGCTTGGCAATGTCTTCTTCACGGATACCGAAGGACCAGCCCGGGATCATCCACCGCGGATTGGCAATCGGGGTGTAGGGGAAAGCCTGACCGATGACGGCGATCTTCGTGCCGCCGCGTTCGAACATCTTCCAGGCTTCGAAGGCCGGTTCGTCCCATTCGTTGTCATAGATGTTGGAGCCGAGGAAGGGGAAGGGAAGCGCTTCGATGGCTTCCTGCACCCGGTCCGTGCCGTAGGTGAATTCCCAGTGGCCGGTCATGGCGTCCGGCTGCAGGGCGTTCATGACCGTGATCATGTCCTGGCCGAGGGTCTTGTTGGAGGTATAGCTGCCCTGCCAGGTGTCGCCGCCGTCGAGCAGCAGCATATTGTCGCCGCGCTCGGCCCGGATGCGTTTGATAACGGTCGCGACCCGGTCCATGCCGCCCATCTTGCCGTAGGTTTTCGCCAGGGAGACGAAATCTTCGGAGGTGAGGGCGTAGGCGTCCGGCGAGCCCGGATCAATGTTGTAGAGCTTCAGGAAATCGGCGCCGGTCACATGGGGCGGTTTGCCCTTGACGTCGCCGATGCCGAGGTTGATGGACGGCTCGCGGAAATAGAGCGGCTTGAGCTGGGCGTGAATGTCGGTGATGTGCACCAGCGTCACGTTGCCGGTCGGTTCCATCGACAGGAGCGCGTCCTCTGTCAGACCCTGCTGGGCCATCAGCTTCGACCAGCTGCCCGCCATGCCGGAGCCGAGAAGGGCGCTTGTGGCGGTTGCCGCCATTAGGAACTCACGTCTTGAAAACATTCAAGTCTCCAGGTCTAGGCTGCCGGTTACACGGGAGCCGTTTCCTTCGGTTTGTCCGGACAAGGCTCACCCGTTGGCACACAAAACATGTGCACCGGAGGACGCCGTTGCCGATTGTTGTTGGTTCTTTGCCGGAGATCTCTCCGGTGCGGGATGCGGCGGCGTACCGCCGCATCGAGGGCTCTCGTAAAGCCGTGGACCTATCAGGTCCCGATGACGTCCCGAGTTACTGGCGAACTGCGGGGGTTTCGACCGAAAGGCCGGTGCCGCGCCAGGTCACATACACTTCCAGAGCCATCAGCTCGTCGGAAAACGCCTTCGGGAAGCTTGCCCGCGTGTCGCGGATACAACCCCGGAAGCGATTGTGCAGGGAAACCATGTTCGCCTGTTTCAGACGGTAGGTCGGAAAACCGTTGACCTGACCCTGGCTGAGGTGGTCCGCACGGATGTAGTTGCCCCAATTTTCCTCGTGGCAGCTTGCGCAGGAGAGGTTCAACTGGCCGGTGCGGGTGTAGTATACGTCCTTGCCTTTGTCCCACCAGCTCTGCATGTCGCCCTCGGCAAGGTCAATCTTGACCGGCTCACCGAAGGATTGATGCTTGATGAAGGTGACCAGGGCCTTCTGATCGGCTGCGTCGAACTTGTAAGGCTCGGCCTTCATGTTCTCCGTGCGGCACTGATTGACCTGGAGTTCCAGGTTGAAGGGCTTGTTGGCTTTGGCATTCCACTTGGGGAAATGGGCGCCAACGCCCTTCATGCTTTCGGAGGCATCTCCGTGGCAGGAGGCGCAGGATTTGCCTGCGGCACCGTCCACCGTGTCCCAGATTTCGCCGCCCCGTTCCACATAGAGCATGGCCGGGTTCTGGAAGGAATCCGCTTCCATTTCACGTGTTTCGTCAGTCCGGAAGTGCCAACCGGAAATGACCTCATCCAGAGGATGACCTTCCGGAGCCGGAGCCCTGGTCGTCATTTCCAGTTCGCCGTCGATGATCAGTTTTTCATCGACTGGACCGCCGGCAAACGCGCTTCCGCAGGTTCCGGCTGAAAGCATCGCCACAAGGGCTAAGCTTATTTTCATCGTTTTGGCCAAATCGTCTCCTCCCGATTTGAGTGCAATGCGGGCGGTTCCATCGGAATGGAGCCCGCATCATCCATTATTATTCGACCGTGATCTTTTTCTCGGTGGAGTAAGTGCTGCCGTCGTCGTCCAGCCAGGTGAACTTGAACGAGCCGCTGTCTTCCACTTTGGCACTGAACTCGAGGTACGGGTTGGCCGAAACGGCCGGTTCCAGATCGCAGGAAAAGACCTCCTGACCGTTATATTCGCAGGTGAACTTGTTGATGATCTGGCGCGGAATGACGTTGCCTTGCTTGTCCTTGCGCTGGCCGGATTCCATCGGGTGGCTGATCAGCGTCTTGATGGTGATCACTTCGCCCTTGGAGGCCTTTTTGGGAACCTTAACGCGCGGTTTCGGAGCTGCCATGATGCGTTCCTTGTTTATTCGATTTCTTCTAGAAGAGCCGCTGGTTCCGGATTAACCGCCGCAGCCGCCGATGGTGACCTTGACTTCCTTCTTGTCCATGAAAGTCGATCCGTTGCTCATTTTGGCAACCGCGATGACGTTCTGGGTCTTGGCAAGACGGATACGGGTCTTGGCATCAGCCGCACCGCTCATCGCGGTGAAGTGGAAGGTGGCGACAGCCGGTGACGGGTTTCCGTCAGCAAGGATGAGGACGGATTCCACATAGTCGTCGGCGGTCATCGGGCTTTCGACGGAAACGGCGACGGGAACGGTGTTGCCGTTCTCTGCGATTTCCGGGGTGTCGAGCGAGATTTTACCGCTCTCCGGCATCGCACCGCCTGTGAAGGCCTTGATCGCTGCTTCCGTGTCCTCGGTCGCAGCAAAGGCGATCCGCGGGGCGAGGGTCAGGAAGGCGGCTGCGCCTGCGGTCAGGCCGAGTGCCTCGCGTCTGGTTAGGGTCATCCCTTTCTCCTTGGGTATTTGGGTTATTGTTCTTTGAGCGTCGTCAGGTAGGCGACGACATCTTCGACTTCCTGGGCGCTCAGAATGGTCTTGCCCGCGAATTTCTCGGCGACATTGATGCCGACATGCATGGAATAGAAGCCGGGCATCACGGTCTGCTCGCCGAAGACCTGCTTGCTGTCGATGATGATGGCGCGCAGCTGATCGGCGGAATAGCGATCGGCAACCCCGTCGAGCGACGGTCCGACCTCACCGTGGAACAGCTGGTCCTTGAGATCTGTCGCCGCATGACAAGCCAGGCAATTGCCTTTCTTGCGATCAGCAAATGCGGCGCGTCCGGCAGCCGCGTCGCCTGCTTGCCCCGTCAGGGATGCCTTGACCTCGAAGTCGTCGTTGAATTTCACATCATCCGGCGCAACGGGCGCGGCGATTGCGCTTCCTGCCAATGCAAGCGATGCAACGGCGATCGAATAAATGAAGCCCTTGGTCATAAGTCGGGTTTCCTCCTCAGTGCAGTCCGGTTGGTCCGGAACGTGCGCCCGGGATGCTTCATACATCCCCGGCGATCCTCATTCAATGAAAGATATGATTTTTTGCATGTGTTGCCAATAGGCGATTTCGTGCAATTGCCATATCCGCGGAATCCGTGCGCTTTTCCTACTCCGCGCCGAGACGTCCCTCCTCTCGTAACTGATTGATTATACGAGCATGATACTTCTGGAAGTGCTCGTCCCCCTCGTAGCCTTTTTCATTGACCCAGCGGAACATATTCAGGAATGTCCACTTGCCGAAGGCGCCTGGCATAGTCGCGACCGCTGCCTGAGACACTGTTTTTCCCTCCGGAACGGATTCGGGAAGGAACACGATCGTGGGGGTGAAAACATAACCCCATTTGCGTGCCGCACTCTTTTCCGTCAGCACGTCGCCGTCCAGATCGGTGACCTCCTCGTCGCCGAACATGTTGTACTGGACGACCATGAAATGCTCCTTGATGAAGTCGCGGACTTCCGGATCACTGAGCAGTTTTTCATGCATGGCCTTGCAGTAGATACAGCCGCGTTGCTCGAAAATGATCGCCAGCCGTTTGCCCTCCGCATTTGCGGTCTGGATATCCTCGGCGAGGTCGCGGAACGTAATGGTGAACCAGGGTTCCTTGTGCAGTCCGTCTTCGCCCATGGTTGCAGCGCTTGCCGGCCCAAGGGTCGCCGGTCCGGCAAGGGCGAGGGCAAGCAGGGTGAATCGGAACAGGGCATTCTTTATGACTTTGAGCATGATGTCCTCTCCTTATGTGAACCTGACGCGCGCTATCCCACTTGCTGGAAGGCGGGAAAGGTTTCCAGTAGCCAGTAAGATATGTCCGACATCTTTCCGGTGATGAACAGAAGGCCGGTCAGGACGAGGAAGCCGCCCATGATCTTTTCGACGGTTCCCATGTGTTTACGGAAGCGGCTTGCCCAGCCGAGGAACTGGCTGGCGAAGGCAGCCGCGAGGATAAATGGCAGGCCGATACCGAGCGCATAGACGAGCAGGAGCAGGCTGCCCTGGGCAGGGTCTGTCGTTCCGGCCATGAACAGGATCGCGGCCAGTACCGGCCCGACGCAGGGGGTCCAGCCGAAGGCAAAGGCCAGGCCGATGATATAGGCACCGACAAGGCCGGCTGGCTTGCGTTGTACCTGGACGCGGGCCTCGCGGAAGAGCAGGGCAATGCGGAACACGCCGAGGAAATGCAGGCCCATGACGATAATGATGGCGCCCGCCACGATCGCCAGGGTGTCGAAATACTGGGCGATGGTCTGCCCGATGACGCTGGCTGTTGCCCCAAGGGCCACGAACACGGTGGCAAAACCGAGAACGAAGGCAATGGATGAAAAAATGATCCTGCGGCTGGTTGCCGCGGTTGCCGTTTCGCCTTTCAGTTCATCCACGCTGACCCCGGCGAGATAACACAGGTAAGGCGGGACAATCGGCAGAACGCATGGTGAAACGAAAGACAGCAGACCGGCCAGAAAGGCCGCGCCAACCGATATGTCCAGCATTATATTCCTCCCAACGGACGTTATCTGTTCACCGTCCCTTGATTTCAAAGTATTCAAAACTTTCTATATAATGCAATCGGGAATCTCAAATAATGCGCAGAAACTCACGAGGAGGTGACGTGCGAGCTTTTTTGGTCGGAGCCTTTGCCCTCCTGGCGGGCTTTAGCGTACAGACGGGGGCATGGTCGGCGGAACTGATCATGATCGAGAAGCCGGGGTGTCCCTGGTGCCGCACATGGAATGAGCAGATCGGCATCGCCTATCCGAAGACCGAGGAAGGCAAGCGGGCGCCGCTCAGGCGTGTGGATCTGACCGAGCCCTGGCCGGAGGATCTGAAGGACATTCGTCCGGAGCGGGTTACCCCGACTTTCATTCTCGTGGATGCCGGCAAGGAAGTCGCACGCTTGCGCGGGTATCCGGGCGAGAACTTCTTCTGGCCGCTTTTGGATGAGATGCTGGCAAAGCTGGATACGGCGCAGAATTAGGAAAGAAAACACCTGTGCGTCATTTTTGTTTGTTGGCAAACTCGTGTAAGGGCTATATTCCTTCCAGGTACTCAAGCGTTCATGAAAGTAGTGAGCGCTCCCGAGGGCGACAGGCAACATCGATACGGTAGCGGATATGAACCTTCCGATCCTGAAAAAGGGCGCAGACCCGGCGGAGTTCGACGAACTGTTCGAGCAGGCGCGCAAGGCAAGCGACCTTTTAAAGGCGTTGTCCCATGAGGTGCGCCTTCTGATCCTATGTCTGTTGTCGGAAGGCGAGAAGTCGGTTTCCGAACTGGAAGAAATCCTGACCATGCCCCAGGCGGCCGTGTCGCAGCAGCTGGCCCGGCTCAGGATGGAAGGGCTCGTGACCTCCCGGCGCGAAGGACGGCTGATCTTTTACAGCATTCGGGACGATGAAGTGAGCAGCATCATTTCCGCGCTTTACGATCTCTTCTGCACGGATGTGCGCCCGCCGAAAGCCGAAGGTGCGCCGGTCTGACGGGTTTAGAGCATCGGGCGATCCCTTTGACCCATTTGATGTTTGAAAGCAGTTCATTCGGCCAGGCACGTCGCGTGAGCTGAGATGCGGTGCATCGTGCAAGCGATGCACCGCAGCCGAGGGGCTGCTTTCTGACACCCGAAAGGCGGGGCTCTTTTGCCCGCTGACCGCGTTGGCTCGCGTTTTCGGTGGGAAACACCACGGCAGGCAATCCGCCTTGTCAGCAGACAAAAGCGCGCCGGTCAAATGATGCAAAGGTATCGCCCGATGCTCTAATCCCCGGCTGGCCAAGAATTCCTGCATTGCGCTGCAGCATGGCGAATGATTGCGGTGGCTCTTCCCGGTTGATAAAAGAATTTTAACCGCTGGATATTTGCCGGGCGGCAGACTTGGACGCGTATTTGCCTCAAAGGCGACGGGAAAACACTTGCAGCAGGCCGGGCAATCCAATGAGTGAAATCGAACCGCTGGTATTACTCCCTCTTCTTGGGCTTGGCGCCGGTGCGGTTCTCGGGTTTGTCGCGCGCTGGAACCATTTCTGCACGCTGTCGTCCCTTGAACGGCTCTGGTACGCTGGAGATAGCAGTGGCGTGCGGACCTGGGCCTTGGCGTCGCTGACGGCGCTGCTCGCCACACAGCTGCTGGTCGCAGCCGATCTCGCGTCGCTTGAGAATGCGTTCTATCTGAATCCGCGTTTCGGATGGACCGGTGCGATTTTCGGCGGCATCATGTTCGGCATCGGCATGGCCCTTGTCGGAACGTGCGGCTTCGGTGCCGTGGTCCGGCTCGGCGGCGGCAGTCTGCGGGCATTCGTCGTGCTGATCGTCGTTGGCCTGACGGCCCTTGCGACGCAGCGCGGACTGCTCGGCCAGGCGCGAATCCATGTGGTCGACAATCTTGCCGTGGATCTCGGCTTCGCCGGTGACCAGTCCATCGGCAGCCTTCTGTCTTATGTATTGGGGTTCGACGTGCGCCGGGCGTTCGTCCTTCTGGTCGGTGCCGCCGGCCTTTTGTGGGTCTTCTCCCTGAAAAGCTATCGCCGAAAGGGAAAACAGATCCTGACAGGGGTCCTGATCGGTCTTGTGATCGCCTTTGGATGGTGGGCGACGACCTATGTCGCAAAACTCGCCTTCCATCCGGTACAGATCGAGGCCGGCTCGTTCGTGGTACCGGTCGGCGACACGATCATGCAGTTCATCACCTATACAAATTCCCTGCCTGATTACGGCGTTGGCCTGATTTGCGGCACCCTCGTGGGGGCCATCGCCGCCGCTCTGTGGCGACGCGATATTCGTTGGGAGGCCTGCGACGATGCGCGCGAGCTCAGCCGGCACATCCTCGGCGCGGCGCTGATGGGCGTCGGTGGCGTCATCGCCATGGGCTGCACTGTGGGGCAGGGAATTTCGGCTTTTTCCACGATGGCTCTTTCGGCGCCAGTCGTGCTGCTATCGATCGCCTTCGGCGCCCGACTGGGTCTCGCCTGGCTGTTTGAAGGCTCGTTCTTGGCAGCTTTCCAGCGCAATCATAGCGGTCACGGCAATGGAACGCGCCAGGCGGCGGAGTGAGGTCTGCACGTAACGGCTAATTCGGTGCGGTTCCGGCGATCATCCGATTTCGACAGAAAAACTGTACCTGTCATTCTCGCGGCAATTGAACTCTTCCATAGGGAGAGGGCGGATCAAAGCTCCGGGTGAGGAGAGGCCGCCTTACGTAGCCCAGAGAATTCTGTTCTCCTCATCCCGGCCCTCTCCACGTGGGAGAGGGCGTTTCAGGACAAGAAACGCAGTACACTATCCGGCTTAACCCGTAGCGACGAAGCGGTAAGCGGTGTCTTTGCGCTCGGCGATGCCATGGCCCGGATGAGGCAGGTGGTAGCCGATGATCTTCGTCTTGTCGGTGGCAATGCGGTCGAGCAGGGCGGAGCGGGTTTTGACGCCCATTTCCGGATCCTGGTCCGTTCCCGACTGCCAGGTCGGTTTTTCGAAGGAAATGACCGCGTTGGAGATGGCGTCCCCCACGACCAGCATGCTGTCGCCGCCGCCATGCAGCATATAGGACGTGTGGCCGGGCGTATGACCGGACGTGTCGATCGCCTCCACCCCGGGCAGAACTTCCATCCCGGGTGTGATCATGGCCACCTGGTCCTCGATCGCCTCGAAACGGGCCTGGGCGCCGACAACGAAGGTCTTGCGATCTTCAGGTGTGTTGGCGAGCGTATCGTCGGCGCGCCAGTACTCCCATTCGGTCTGCGGGACCCAATACTGGGCCTCGGAGAACAGCGGTTCGTCGAAGTCGTCGAGTACGCCCCAAAGATGATCGGGATGGCCGTGGGTGAAGATCACGTCGGTCACGTCGTCCGGCCCGATCCCGGCGTGCTCCAGGGCCGACAGGAGTTCGCCCGCCGTCGGCTGGAAATTGGCGCCGGAGCCGACGTCGAACAGCACCAGCCGATCGCCGGTGCGCAGCAGGGTGACATTGCAGTCCGGCGTCAGCGCGTCGGTGGCCATGCCGTGCGGCGTCAACAGATCCGCGACTTCTTCCTTGGTTTGTTCCGGCAAGACGAAGCTCATCGGCAGGGTGAGATGTCCGTCGGAGAACGTCTGGACTTCCATATCGCCGATCGTGATCGGGCCGCTTGCGGCAAAGGAAGGCTTCAGGCCGGCGCCGGCCATCGTGAGGAACGCTGCTCCGCCTGCGAGAATTTCGCGGCGCGATAGTCCGCCATCAAGGAATTTCGGCATATTATCCTCCACATATGCATTTTTTCGAATTTATCGGACTTTCCTTGAGGAACGTCAATGCATGACAGTTCGAATTGCACTCAGGATTATCGCATTCAAACGGGCCGCGCGCCTGGTAGGGGCAGTGAAGAACGATGAATTTGACTTACTTTCTGGACCGGTTTTCCGAACCCTGGATCCTGACGTTTGGCGGGTTGACCGTGGGTGTGCTCTTCGGTGCCTTCGCCCAGCAGAGCCGTTTCTGTTTGCGGGCAGCCGCGCTCGATTTTGCGCATGGCATCTTTGGCGTCCGGCTTTCCGTCTGGCTGATGACGTTCTCGGCCGCGGTTCTTGGAACCCAGATTCTGGTCGCTCTCGGGGACGTGCAGGCAAGCGAGGCGCGGCAGCTGGCCTCGCCGCAAAGCCTGAGCGGGGCCGCAATCGGGGGACTGTTGTTCGGTTCCGGCATGATTCTCGCCCGCGGTTGCGCGAGCCGGCTTCTGGTGTTGTCTGCGACGGGAAACCTGCGCGCGCTGCTGTCCGGCTTGGTGTTTGCCGTCATGGCACAGGCCAGTCTGCGCGGTATTCTGACGCCGGCCCGCGAATGGGTCGCAGGATGGTGGACGACCGCCGATATCGGCGGCAACGACCTGATGGCATTCCTGTCCATGTCCTTCACCATCACGATCCTGCTGTCCTTGATGTGGCTGGCGGCGGGGGTGTTCTTTGCCTTTAAAAGCCGGGCGCCGCTCTGGCAGATGATCGCGGGGCTGGGCACCGGGCTGACCATTCCGGTCGCGTGGTGGTTCACGTCTTCGATGGCGTCGCAGGCCTTCGATCCGGTGCAGATCGAAGCGGTGACGTTTACAGGTCCCTCTGCCGACACGCTTATGCTGTTCCTGTCTCCTCCGGGATCGACCCTCGATTTCGACGTCGGTGTTGTGCCGGGGGTGTTCCTTGGCTCCTTCCTGGCGGCTCTCCTGACCCGTGAACTCGCCCTGCAGGGGTTCGAAGGCGGAAAATCCATGGCCCGTTACTTGACCGGAGCGGCCATGATGGGCTTCGGCGGCATGCTGGCCGGCGGCTGTGCCGTGGGCGCAGGCGTGACCGGAGCCTCGATCGTTGCACTGACCGCCTGGGTTACGCTGACATGCATCTGGTTCTCAGCGGTGGTGACCGACAGGTTGATCGAAGTTCAGCCGAAAAAGACACCGGCCGAAAAGATCGTGCCGGAAGAGGACATGATCGCGGAGGCTGCCCTTCAGCCGGCTCCCGTTCGAAGGGGATGAGGGCGGTTCCCTCAATGTCGGCTGGATCTTCTCGGAGCGTCGATTCATTGGCAGCCCAAATTCTGGCCATCATTCCAGATCAACGTTCGGCTGCGCCTTACTTGTCTGGAATGATGGGACAGAGGGACCCGTGCGACGGGCCAGTATCGTCCGATTAAACCGGAACCGGCCTTACCGGTACTTCTCGATAAAGGCGTCGATGGACAGGGCGCGGAAGTCGGGCAGGCGCTCTTTCAGCGTTGCGTGATCCCAGTCCCACCAGGCGATTTCCTGAAGCGCGTCGGCCTGGGGCTCGGTGAAGCGGCGCTTGATCGGCTTGGCAGCGACACCGCCGACGATGGTGTAGGGATCTACATCCTTGGAGACCACCGCGCCGGCTGCCAGGACCGCGCCGGTTCCAACGGTCACACCGGCCAGCACCGTCACCCCATGCCCAATCCAGACATCGTGGCCGATGGTCACCCAGTCCTTCTTGCGCCATTCGAAGAACGCGTCGTCGTTTTCACCCAGATCATAGGCCGCAGCCCGGTAGGTGAAGTGGTGCTGGGAGGCGCGCCAGGTCGGGTGGTTGCCCGGGTTGAGCCGGACGCTGCGGGCAATGGAGCAGAACTTGCCGATGGTGGTCCACACCACATCGCCGTTCTGGACAATATAGGAATAGTCGTCCATCGAGCTCTGGCGCATTTCCGTAAACGCGCCGACTTCCGTCCACACGCCGAGCTCGCAGTCGATCACGACAGCCTGTTCGTGGATGGACGGGTCCGAGGAGAGGGCAGGTTTGTCGGTGGGCGATTTCATGGGGGAATTCCTGTTGCGGTGGGCATGCCGACCACGGTCGGCATTTCAGGATCTTCCCTTACTTACTTTCGGCGCGCCGAAGTACGACAGTTCGGTGACAGTTCGATGAAATTTTCAAGAAATCATCAAGTGGAAGAGGCGGTTTAAATTTCTTAGGTCCTTGCCTCTGCACGAAAAACCGGCCGAGCCGTCAAAGTTTTACCCGTTTCTCAAATCCGATTGTCTTCCAATTCATCATCATTTGGTTTGGGTAGACCTTTAGCGGCGTGAATACTGTCATTTGCCTGTAATACTCCCGTGGCTCTTGTCCGTTGAAATACGAAACAACACGGACAGGGCTGCCGGGTGATTCAATTTGAACAGGTGACCAAGACCTTCGGGACGCGAACCGCCGTCGACAAGGTCAGTTTCTCCATCGACAAGCCGCAGATGATCGGTGTGATTGGCCGGTCAGGGGCGGGCAAGTCGACCCTCCTGCGCATGATCAACCGGCTGACGCCGGCGACATCGGGAAAGATCCTTTTCAAGGGGGAGGACATCCTGAGCCTGAAAGGCGCTACCATGCGCCGCTGGCAGCGTGACTGCGCCATGGTGTTTCAGCAGTTCAATCTCGTTCCCCGGCTCGACGTGGTGACCAATGTGATGCTGGGCCGTTTGAACGGTCACGGCACCTTCAAGAGCCTGTTCAACGTCTTCAGCTCCAGTGACGTGAATACGGCGCTCGCCGCCCTGGATCGCCTGGGCATCGTCCAGGAAGCGCAAAAGCGTGCGGAGGAACTTTCAGGCGGACAGCAGCAGCGCGTCGCGATTGCCCGTGCGCTGATGCAGGACCCCTACATGGTGCTGGCCGACGAGCCGATCGCATCGCTCGATCCGATGAACGCAAAGATCGTGATGGATGCGCTGCGCGAGATCCATGAACGGGACAACAAGATCGTGGTTTGCAACCTGCACACGCTCGATACGGCCCGGGCCTATTGCGACCGGGTGATCGGTATGCGCGACGGCATGATGGTTTTTGACGGCATGCCGGAAGACCTGACCACCGACGTGGCGCGTGAAATCTACGGCGCAGACGAAAGTTTCAACGAGGCGGCGACATCGACCGCCATCGATGCGAACGGATCTGTGCGTTCGGAAGAACATGTTTCCACCGGTGCGATGACGCCGGCGGCTGCAACGGCTTTTTAAGGCCGCAAAACAATCAAAGTCATCAATTCTCGAAAGCTCGTGGAGTGTCTCACATGAACGTAATCTCCAAAGTTGCTGCGCTCGCCGCAGTCAGCATGATCGCCCTGAACGCAACCGGCGCGGTTGCCGCAGACAACATCACCGAATTCCGTATCGGCATCCTCGGCGGCGAAAATGCTTCCGACCGCCTGCGCGCCTTTACCTGCCTTGAAGAAAAGGCCGCCGATCTTCTCGGCGTTCCGGTCAAGCTGTTTGCTCCGGCCGACTACAACGGCGTGATCGAAGGCCTGCTCGGCGGCAACCTCGACATGGCCTGGCTCGGCGCTTCCGGCTACGCAAAGATTTTCCTGACCGATCCGGAAGCCGTTGAACCGGTTCTGGTCAAGGTCAACAATGACGGCGGCTACGGCTACTACTCCATCGGCTTCGCCCGCGTCGACAGCGAGATCAATTCGCTTGACGACATGAAGGGCAAGGTTTTCGGCTTCGGCGACCCGAATTCCACCTCCGGCTACCTGATCCCGTCCATCGAAATCCCGAAACTCGGTTATTCTATGAAGCCGGGCGAATATTTCTCTGACGTCAAGTTCACCGGCGGCCATGAGCAGACCATTGTCGCTGTGTTCAACGGTGACATCGACGCCGGCGTGACCTGGGCCGACGGCCTTGGCGAATGGGAAGACGGCTTCAACTCCGGCGCTCTGCGCAAGGCCACCGATGCCGGTCTCGTCGACATGACCGAGATCAAGGAAATCTGGCGTTCGCCGGTGATCCCGGAAGGTCCGGTTGTTCTGTCGAAGAAGCTGCCGGAAGACGTCAAGCTGAAGATGACCGGTCTGATGGCCAGCCTGACCTCCATGGATCCGGAATGCGCCTATGGTGTGATGTCCGGCGAAGCCAAGGGCTTCATGCCGATCACCCACAAAGCCTACGAAAGCATCGTTGCGGCCCGCAAGGCCAAGAGCAAAGGCTAATCGCCCGGCTCAATTCCAGGCGCGGACCGGGTCTCCCGGTCCGCGCTTCTTCTTGTTAAGAGAAATCAAGCTGAAGGTTCCGTGAAATGGCCGTTGCCGCCCTTGAACAGGAAATCCTGTCGATGCGCAAACGGCGCCAGCTTTATTCCCTGATGGGAGTTCTGCTGGTCGTCGCCGTTCTTGTCTCCGGCTATTCCAAGTCCAATGCCATGAACTCGGGGAGCTTCGTCCAGGGGCTGTCCAAGTTTTTTGATTATCCGAGCGAAATCGTGATGGAGGCCTGGGATGCCGGGCCTGCCTTTTTCGGTCTGATCGTCCATTTCATGCCATTCATGCTTGAGACGTTGAACATCGCAGCGGTTGCCACGTTGATCGGCGGGGCGCTCGCCGTGGTGCTTGCCATGGCGTCAACGCGGAACGTGGATTCCTATGCGCCGCTTATTCCCGTCATCCGGCGGATGATGGATATCATGCGGGCCTTTCCCGAACTCATCATCGCCCTTTTTCTGATCTTCGTCCTCGGATCCAGTCCGGTTCCGGCCATGATCGCTGTGGCGTTTCATACGGCAGGCGCGCTGGGCAAGCTCTTTTCGGAGGTCAACGAAAACATCGACCGCAAGCCGATCGAGGGACTTTCGGCATGCGGGGCAAGCTGGCTGCAGCGCATCCGCTTTGCCGTCATGCCCCAGGTTGCGCCGAACTATCTGAGCTACTTCCTGCTGCGCTTTGAAATCAACGTGCGTGCCTCTGCGATCCTCGGTTTCGTCGGGGCAGGGGGGATCGGCGCCGAACTCCGCCGCACCATCGGCTGGGGTCAGGGCGCGGGTGACGAGACGGCTGCGATCTTCGTCCTGCTGTTCATCACCATCATGATCATCGACCAGACGTCTTCCTATCTGCGCGGGAAGCTCGTCGGGTCGGGCCGGGCGCATTGAGGAGCACGTTCATGGCTGTCGATACCCTTGAATACGGCTTCGATCCGGCGGAGGTATTCCGCAAGATCCGCCGGCGTGCCGCCATTACGGTGGCTGCTCCGCTGCTGGTATTGGTCTATCTGGCCTATACCTGGTTTGCCTTTGATGTGCCGGGTATCCTGGAGCGAGCCCAGCCGGAACGGGCCGCGATCCTGGCGACCGATTCCGTGGCTTACAAGGTCCATGTCACCAAGGATATCCGCCGCGGCGGCCTGAAAGTGGCCATCGAGGGGGAACGGACGGCGACTTACGAGAATGCCGAAGCGCCCGACTGGGTGCAGATCGACGGTGATGATGCGGTCGTCGACCTGGGCGAGGGCTATATCGTCGATATCTCCGGCAAGACCATGCGCTTCACGGTTCCCGGTTACGGCGTGATCACGACGACGGCGACCAAAAAGGGCGTGGAAACGGAGTTGCCGCCCGGTGACGTTCCGGAGTGGCTCAAGGACGACCCGCGGAAATTCGACGCCCGCCCGACGCTTGACCGCAGGGTCCAGGTCACCAAGACCAAGATCGAGGTTCACAACTACTTCGGCGGCTGGGAGAATTTCTGGTTCACCTTCAATTCGCCGCTTCACGGCAAGTCTTTCGGCGAACTGGTCAGCCTTGCCCGGAGCGATCAGCGTATCGATCCTGAGCAACCGAACCTGTCGTTCATTGTCGATGAGTTCCTGTCCAACACGGACTGGCAGCACGGCGAAGTCTTCATTGCCTTGTTCGAGACCATCATGATGGCGGTGCTGGGCACGCTGACTGCGGCCATCTTCGGTCTGCCGCTGGCCTTTCTGGCGGCGCGGAACTTCACGCCGTCCTTTATCATGAGGTTCGGAGTGCGCCGGCTGTTCGATTTCCTGCGCGGTATCGACATGCTGATCTGGTCTCTGATTTTCATCCGGGCGTTCGGTCTCGGTCCGCTGACCGGGGCGCTCGCCATTGCCTTCACCGATACCGGCTCTCTCGGGAAGCTCTTCTCCGAGGCGCTGGAAAACATCGACAACAAGCAGGTGGAAGGTGTCCGGGCGACCGGTGCCAGCCAGATCCAGCGCTACCGTTACGGCGTGATCCCGCAGATCCTGCCGGTGTTCGTTTCCCAGGTGCTCTACTACCTTGAATCCAACACCCGCTCGGCGACCGTGATCGGCGCGTTGGGGGCGGGTGGTATCGGCCTGATGCTGGTGGAAACCATGCGCACGTCGCGCGATTGGGAAAACACCTCCTACATCATCATCCTGACGATCCTCGTGGTCATCGTCATGGACCAGATGTCGAGCTGGTTGCGGCGCAAGCTGATCGAAGGCAAATAATCAAAAGCGTCTCTTCCTTGCGGAAAAGACCTGTGGAACGCTGCGGCACTCGTGCCGCAGCGTTTTCTTTTGCCGCATTTCAGGCACTGACCCGTGGCACAGTGAGGTCGATTCAGACGCAAATGCGGAGCTGGCGATGCGGTTTGACGGTGTGCAGAAGTTTCGAGGCCCGGTAGCTTTCTTCCTGGCGTTTTTGGGAGCAGGTAGCCTTGCCGTACAGGCGGCGTCCTTCAATTCCTGTATCGCGACCTTGAAAAATCGGGCGGTCAAGGCGGGTGTCAGCCCTCAGGTTGCCGAACGGATGCTGTCGGGCGCGAAGTACGACGAAAAGGTCGTCCGCTTCTCAAGGTCCCAGCCTGAGTATGAAACTCCAATCTGGGACTACATGGCATTTCTGGTTGATCCCAAACGGATTGCCGACGGCAAGGCAAAGCTGAAGCAACACGCCCGGACTCTGTCGGCGGTTGAAAAGCGCTATGGGGTCGACAAGCACGTGGTGGTCGCCGTCTGGGGCATTGAAAGCGATTATGGCCAGTTTCGCGGCGACTTCTACACCCCGCATGCTCTTGCCAATCTGGTTTGTGCCGGTGGACGGAGGGCCAAGTATTTCAGGAACGAGCTGATCACGACGATGAAGATCGCCTCCAGGGGCGATGTCCCGGCCAAGCATTTCGAGGGGTCATGGGCGGGCGCCTTTGGCCAGACCCAGTTCATGCCGACGACCTATGAGAGGTTGGCGGTCGATTTCGACGGCGACGGCCGCAAGGATCTGGTCACGTCCATTCCCGACGCGCTCGCCTCGACGGCGAATTTCCTGAAGAATGCCGGATGGAACCCGGCCCGTCCGTGGGGTTACGAAGTTCGTCTGCCGTCCGGCTACAATGGTCATGTGGGCCGGAAGAAGACGGCGTCGCTGACCAGTTGGGGCAACCGCGGCCTGACCCGCATGGATGGCCGGCCTCTCAAGGGCGGGATCGAAGCAGGGCTGATCCTTCCGGCCGGCCGCAACGGGCCGGCCTTCCTGGTCACGCGCAATTTCGGGGCGCTCCGGTCTTACAATGCCTCGGATTCCTACGGGCTGGCGATCGCGCTGCTTTCGGAAATTCTCTCAGGCGGGGAGCCGATCAAGGCGCCGTGGCCGACGGACAACCCGGGGCTGTCGCGGGCTCAGCGGCTGGAGTTGCAGAAGCTTCTGAACAGGAACGGCTTTCACGTCGGCGAGGCGGATGGAAAGATCGGTCCGGTCACCCGTGAGGGGATCAAGAAGGCGGAAGCCAAACACGGCATGCCGGTCACCGGCCGTCCGGCCTGGAACATCTATCAGGCGCTCGGCGGCAAGTAAGCCGGATCGCCCGACTGAGCCCCTGCGGGCGAACGGGACAGGTATTTCCCGGTTATCATCCGCCGGGCTCCGTCCAATCAGCGGTTGTCATTCTCTTTGTTGCGGCGCACTATGGGAAACGGCAGTTGTCTCGGCGAGGTTGGGCTATGACTGGACGTATTCTCACGGTTGCGCAGCAAAAAGGCGGGTCAGGCAAGACGACCCTGGCCGCGCATCTGGCCGTCGCACTTTCCCAAAAGAGCAAGGGCGGCGTCGCCATTCTGGATGTCGATCCGCAAGGCTCTCTCGGGACGTGGTTCGAGGCCAGGGAAGAAGCCCTGGGCGAGGAGGGGACGGGGCTGGAGTTCCGCACGGCCTCCGGTTGGGGCGCTCGGCGAGAGGCCCGTTCGCTTGCCCGGTCCTATGACTACGTCATCATCGATACGCCGCCGAAGACGGATGTGGATGCCAAGCCCGCGATCGACGCGGCGGATTTCGTGATTGTGCCGATCCAGCCGACCCCTGTGGATCTTTGGGCCACGGCGCAGACAATCCAGCTGGCCGCACGTGAGGACACGCCGGCCCTTCTGGTCCTGAATCGGGTCCCGCCGCGGGCGTCTCTGACGAAGGAAATGACCGACGCCATCGCCTCGTCGGGATATGATGCTCTCGATGCGCGGCTCGGCAACCGGACGGGCTATGCCTCGTCCATGGGGCAGGGGCACACGGTGATGGAAACCGCCCCCTCAAGCAAGGCGGCCGAGGAAGTCGGCATATTGATCACGGAACTCCTGAAGCGCCTTTAGGACCGAAGTTCTGAATGCCGGCTGGCATCCAGTCCCTCCATATTTTCATAAATTGCCCATCTGCCTTGGCATGGACATGATCTGGTGATCGGTTATCTGATCCGGTTGGTGAGGTCCTTTGCGCCGGTCAAGTTTGATGTGTCCGGGCGATACGCTACAAGTTCTTGAAAGCCGTTGGCTTTCCTGCGAACTTAAATCGCGTTCCCGAGCCGCTCGGGGTAAGTGATTTTAGAGATATTTATCGGGGCCGTATTTCGAGGCCTCATATTGCGATAAACGAGCTTGTCAGCCGGAGGAGTGGGAGATGGCGTTGTCTGATGTCCTTTTGAGGGGAGCAAAACGCTTTTCAGGGGCGCGTGGATCCCTTTTCGGACTGGCCGTCGTCGGTCTCGGCCTGGCGCTCTCAGGCTCGGCCTATGCTCAGGACAGGCGGATCGTAACCATCGAGGACGCGGATTTCTTCGGTTCGGATTATCGCACGGTCAAGGATGTCGATCTGGACGGCTGCAAGGCCGTCTGCCTGAGTGATAACCAGTGCCGGGCCTTCACCTTCAACACCTCAGCCGGCTGGTGTTTCCTGAAGTCCGATTTCGGACAGCTGCAGAGTTTCCGCGGCGCGATTGCCGGCCGCGTGGTCGAGGTTGCTCAGCCGCGCCAAACCGCCGAGGCCGATCGCAAGGCGGAGCTATCCTTCATCGACAAGGACCTGATCGAGGGTGCTGCCACCTACTCTAAGCGAATCGAACAGGATGCGAAGCCGCGCGGGCAGACCGCCGAAAATCTGCGCCAAGCGGGACAGACCGCTCTGAATGCCAAGAACGGTGTGCAGGCGGAACAGGACTTTTCCGGCGTTATTGCGTTATTGCCGGATGACTATTCTGCGTGGAGCCGTCTCACCTTCGCCCTCTTGATGCAGAAACCCAAGGACTGGCAGGAACGGCGGACCAAACAGGAGAACGCGACGTCGGCGGCGATCAATTCCTACTTGCGCGCCGTGACGCCGGACGAGCGCGCATGGGCGCTCAATCTGCTGGGCACGTCCCTCAGCCGCCGCGACATGTGGAAACCGGCGATCAAATCCCTGCGCGCCGCACTTGCTCTCGACAACAACTCGAGGCTTCAGAAGCGCTATGACGACATGGTGGCTCAGCACGGCTTCCGGATCGTGGATCATCAGGTGGATGCCGACGGCGCCGCGCCGCGCATCTGCGTGATCTTCTCCGACAAGCTGCCGAAGGACGCGGATCTGTCGCCCTATGTGTCGGTCATCGGTGACGGCACCACCACGATCGAAACCGAACAGTCGCAGATCTGCGTTGACGGTGTGCAGCACGGGAGCCGCTATTCGGTGACCCTGCGCTCCGGACTTCCGGCGGCCGATGGCGAAAAGCTGGAGCGTCCTGCGAACCTGACCGTCTACGTGCGCGACCGCTCGCCGACCGTTCATTTCCTCGGTCGGGCCTATGTGCTGCCCGCCGGCGGTGATCCGACCATTCCGATCGTTTCGGTCAACACGTCCGAAGTGGAAACCAAAATCTACCGCATCGGCGACCGGGGCCTTGTCTCGGCGATCCGCGATGAACGCTTTCTGCGCCAGCTCAATTCCTATCGGAGCGACCAGATATCCGAGGAGCAGGGCCAGGAAGTCTGGTCGGGTATTGTCGAGACGGACAACCGCCTGAACGAAGACATCACCACGGCCATCCCGCTCAACGACATCGGCCTGGACATGAAGCCCGGCGTCTATGCCATGACGGCGCGCTCCAAGCTCGACAATCAGAATCGCTGGGGGGACCTCGCGACACAGTGGTTTATCGTCTCCGACCTTGGGCTGACGGCCTATTCCGGCGATGACGGCGTCACCGCCAACATCCGTTCGCTGACCAGCGCCGAGGCGCTGTCAGGCATCAAGGTGCAGCTTGTTGCCGTCAACAATGAGATCCTCGGCACCGCGGTCAGCGACGACCAGGGGTTTGCCCGTTTCGAGGCGGGCCTGACACGGGGCGCCGGCGGCATGGCGCCCGGGCTCCTGGTGGCTGAGACCGGCGACGGCGATTATTCCTTCCTGGATCTGAGGAAGCCGGCCTTCGATCTTTCCGACCGCGGCGTGGAGGGCCGTCCGGCTCCGGGACCGCTCGATGTGTTCGCCTGGACCGACCGGGGGATCTACAAGGCGGGGGAGACGGTTCATGCCCAGGCCATGATCCGGACCGCGAAAGCCGTGGCACAGGATGGCCTGCCACTGACCTTCGTCATCGACCGGCCCGACGGTGTGGAACAATCCCGTCATGTGGTCGAGGACAGCGGGCTCGGCGGTCATCTGCTTGACATCGATCTGAGCCAGACCGCTCAGCAGGGCGTGTGGTCGTGGCGGATCTACGTCGATCCGAAGGGAACGCCGCTTGCCTCCAATACCTTCCTTGTGGAGGACTACCAGCCGGAGCGCGTGGATTTCGAACTGAAGACGACGGCTGAAGCCTTCGATCCCGCCCAACCGACCGAAATCGATTTGAGCGCCCGCTTTCTCTATGGCTCACCGGCCAGTGATCAGGGACTTGAAGGCGATATCATCGTGTCGCCGACCCGCCGCATGGACAAGTATCCCGGCTATCAGTTCGGCCTTGCAGACAGCGAGACCTATCCGCAACGCGATTATATCGAGAGCAACCAGAAGACGGACATGGACGGCAACCTGAGCTTCTATGTCTCTCTGCCCGAGCTGCCGGAAACGACGGCGCTCTACAAGGGAGAGCTCGTTGCACGACTGGTTGAAGCCGGCGGGCGCTATGTGGAAAGGCGGCTGGAGCTGCCGGTCAGGGCCGACAGTGGCCATATCGGCGTCAAGCCTATGTTCGACGGCGGCGTCGATGAAGGCGGCCCTGCGGACTTTTCCGTCATTGCGATCGGTCGGGACGGCAACCTGCAGAATGCCGAAGGGCTTGTGTGGACGCTGTCAAAGATCAATCGCCGTTATCAATGGTATCGCTCGGACGGAAACTGGTCCTACGAACCGATCACCACGACGGAACGTGTGGCGAACGGCAAGCTGGACGTGACCACCGACAAGCCGGCCAGTCTGTCGCTTCCGGTGAATTGGGGGCAGTACCGGCTGGAGGTCGTTTCGGCCGGGGCCGGCGAAATGGCGACCAGTGTGGAATTCTCCGCCGGTTGGTATACGGCGGATGCGACCTCGGAAACCCCGGATTATCTGGACGTGGGGCTCGACAAGAAGAGCTACCGTCCCGGCGACACCGCGATCCTGCGCATGAAGCCGCAATCGGACGGTCTTGCGGTGGTGAATGTGGTTTCCGGCGGTCTGCTTTCCAGTCAGGTGGTAAACGTCACCGCCGGGGAAGCGGAAGTCAGTCTCCGGGTCACCGAAGAGTGGGGGGCCGGCGCCTATGTCACGGCAAGTCTCTATCGGCCGATGGATGTGGCGCAAAAGCGGATGCCCTCGCGCGCGATCGGTCTGAGCTGGCTGCAGATGGAGCCGGGCGACCGGGATCTGGCGGTGACGCTGTCGGCGCCGGACACGATGCGGCCGGGCACCCGTCTTGAGGTGCCGGTGAAGCTCGCCAGCCTGAAGCCTGGAACGGAAGCCTATCTGACGGTCGCGGCCGTCGATCTGGGTATTCTCAACCTGACCGGCTTCAAGACGCCGGAGCCGGAGAAATGGTATTTCGGCCAGCGCAAGCTCGGCACCGAGATCCGCGATCTTTACGGGCAACTGATCGATCGGATGGCGGGGACCCGCGGCAAGGTGCGCTCCGGTGGGGATGCCATGGCCTCACGTCTGCAGGCACCGCCGCCGGACGAGGAGCCGGTCGCGCTCTTCTCCGGACTGGTCAAGGTGGATGACAACGGCGAGGCAACCGTTTCCTTCGATGTGCCGGAATTCAACGGCACTTTGCGACTGATGGCGATTGCCTGGTCGAAGGATGGCGTCGGTCACGGCGAACAGGATGTTGCCGTTCGCTCGCCGGTGGTCGTGACCGCAAGTCTGCCCGGCTTCCTTGCGCCGGGGGACAGCTCGCGGCTGCTTCTGAATATCGACAATGTGGAAGGGGCCGCCGGAGACTATGATCTTCTGGTGTCTGCGGAAGGTCCGGTCGCGCTTGAAGCGGGCGAGGCGGCCCTTCGCCAGGTTTCTCTTGGCGAAAAGGCAAAAGCCCAGGTGATCCTGCCGATCAGGGCCGCGTCCGGTACCGGCAAGGCGCAGGTCTTTGCCACCCTGACTGCGCCGGATGGATCGGAGACGATCAGGCGCGTCGGCATCGATGTGAAGGACACCCAGCCCGACGTGGTCCGCCGGTCGGTCTTCGCCTTAGCCGGTGGCGGCAGCCTGCTGCTCGACGCCAACAGCTTCGAGGGACTGAAGCCGGAGACCGTGAAGATCAATGTGTCGTCCGGCGGGGCGGCGCAGATCGACATTGCCGGTCTGCTCGAAGCGCTTGACCGGTATCCTTACGGCTGTACGGAACAGACGACCAGCCGTGCGTTGCCGCTTCTTTATCTGAATGAGGTGGCTCATGCGGCGGGGCTCGGCGAAAGTGCCGAAATCCGACAGCGGGTCGTGGGTGCGATCCGACGCGTTCTGTCAAACCAGTCCTCCAGCGGGTCTTTCGGCCTGTGGAGCAGCTACGGCAGCAGCGACACCTGGCTCGATGCCTATGTGACCGATTTCCTGACCAGGGCGCGCGAGCAGGGGTATCTGGTTCCGGCGATCGCTTTCGAAAACGCACTGGACAATCTGGAAAACCGGCTGGCCTATGCCTCGGACGTTACCGACGGCGGCATGGATATCGCCTATGCGCTTTATGTTCTGGCCCGCAACGGCCGGGCCTCCATGGGCGACCTGCGCTATTACCTGGACGCAAAGCTTGCTTCCTTCACCACGCCGCTGGCCAAGGCGCAGGTGGCTGCAAGCCTTGCCCTTTACGGAGAGCAGGAAAGGGCGGCCACCGGTTTCAAGGCTGCGGTTGCCGGACTGCAAAGCGATGGCAAGTCCGGTTACCGGTCCGACTACGGGTCGCAGTTGCGCGACGGGGCTGGGGTCCTGACCTATATCGTGGCTTCTTCCGTTGATACCGGAGAGCAGGCGCGGGTCACGGATCTCCTGCGCCGGTATCAGGACGAGACCAACTATTATTCCACTCAGGATATGGCGTGGCTGCTGATGGCGGCGCGGGAACTCAACAAATCGGCTTCTGCGGACAAGATAGCCGTCGACGGTGTTGTCGAGCCGAATCGTCTCGTCTGGCCGTTCGACGGTGAAGCTGTGGGGCAGACACCGGTACGGCTTGAAAACCAGGGAAGCGATGCGACGGATCTGCTGGTTTCCGTGACCGGCCAGCCCCGGGTTCCGGAACCGGCCGGTGGCCGGGACTATGCGATCGAGCGGCAGATCTATGATCTGGACGGCAATCCGGTCGATCCGAATGCGGTTCCGGTGAATACCAGGGTTGCCGTCGTTCTGACTGTTCGGGCGCTCAGCGATGTGCCCGGCCGGCTGATGGTCGTCGACCGGATTCCGGCGGGCCTTGCCATCGACAATCCGAGGCTGGTGCGGTCCGGCGATCTGGGCGGGCTGGATTTCCTCTCGACCATAAATGAGACCGAGCACGCGGCCTTCCATGAAGACCGGTTCGAGGTTGCGGTCGACCAGACCCGCCATGGCGACAAGGAACTCACCTTCGCCTATCTGGCCCGGGCGGTAACACCTGGAACTTACGCTCATCCGCCTGCATCGGTGGAGGATATGTACCGTCCGGCACGCCGGGCCATCACGGACACCTCCTCCTTTACCGTGCTCGGCCCGACCCGCTGATCCTTCAGCGGACCGACAGGCCATGGCCATGCAGGACGGGAGTAAAGGACAATCGCGCTGGCGGCTCCGGTATAAGGCCATAGGTCTTGCCGGCGCCGCAGTCGCATGTCTGGCTGTCGTCAAGGTGGGTGTGGATTACCAGAACCTCCCCGAAATTCCGAAGGCCGCGGACCTGCCATTGTCCGCGGTCGTTCTGGACCGGGACGACCGGTTGCTGCGGGCCTTTACCAGTGAGGATCAGAAGTGGCGGCTTCCGGTTTCGCTTGCCGACATCGATCCGCTCTATGCGAAGATGCTGGTGGCCTATGAAGACAAGCGCTTCTACGACCACCATGGCGTTGATATCGGCGCACTGGTCAGGGCGGCCGGGCAGATGTTTCTGTCCGGCAGGATCGTGTCCGGTGGCTCTACGCTGACGATGCAGGTGGCTCGGCTTCTGGAAGAGCATCCGACCCGGACGATCGGTGCGAAATACGAACAGATCCTGCGTGCCATTCAGATCGAGAACAGCCTGAGCAAGGATCAGATCCTGTCTCTTTATATGTTACGCGCGCCTTTCGGCGGCAATCTGGAAGGCGTGAGGGCGGCAAGCCTTGTCTGGTTCGGCAAGGAGCCGTCGCGTTTAACGCCGGCCGAGGCCGCCCTCCTGGTCGCTCTGCCGCAATCGCCGGAAGCCCGACGGCCGGACCGGTTCGCAGCCCGGGCAGCGGAAGCACGAGATCGTGTTCTGGAGCGCGCGGTCAAAGCGGGCGTCCTTACATCGGATGAGGCTGCTGCAGCACGCCGCGACCGGATCCCGGACCGGCGCCGCGCCATGCCGTTCCTTGCAGCCCATGCCGCCCGCGATGCGGTTCTGGAAGATCCGGACCGATTGATTCATCGGTTGACGGTCAACGCTACCCTCCAGCAAAGCCTTGAAAGCCTGGTTCGAGATCGGGTGCGGGCGCTGGGCCCTCATATTTCGTCAGCCGTTCTCGTTGCCGATCATCAGACGGGCGAGATCCTGGCCTCTGTCGGCTCGCCCGATCTTCTGTCCGAAGCCCGGCAAGGGCACATCGACATGACAAAGGCCGTACGTTCGCCCGGGTCAACGCTCAAGCCCCTGATCTACGGATTGGCGTTTGAGGAAGGCGTCGCCCATCCGGAGAGCTTCATCGAGGACAGGCCCATCGACATCGGCGGTTACCGGCCGACGAACTTCGATCAGGCTTATCAGGGCACGGTCACGGTTCGCGAAGCCCTGCAGCTTTCCCTGAACACGCCGGCGGTGCAATTGTTGGAGGCGGTCGGTCCGGCTCGCCTGATCTCGCGTCTCAAGCGGGCGGGGGCGGAGCCGGTTCTCGGTGGCGACAAGGCGCCGGGCCTCGCCATCGGTCTCGGCGGATTGGGGCTGACACTGACAGACCTGACCAGGCTTTATGCGGCTCTGGCCCGGCAAGGGCAGCCGGTTTCACTGGTGTTGAACCGGGACCTGCCGCGACAACCGGTTGGCTCTTCGAAGGTTCTTGAGCAGATCGCCGCCTGGCATGTCGCCGATATTCTTTCCGGTTTGCCTCAGTCCCAGTCTGCCGGAACTTCGGCTATCGCCTACAAGACCGGGACGGCCTACGGCTATCGGGACTGCTGGGCCGTCGGGTTCGACGGCCGGCATGTGGTTGCCGTCTGGGTCGGAAGGGCAGATGCAAGCCCGGTTCCCGGAATGACCGGTGCGAAAGCAGCCGTTCCGATCCTGTTCGAAGCCTTTCAGCGGTTGGGCAAGGATCGGGTGCCCTTGCCGGCGGAACCTGACGGGGTTCTGAGTCGACCGACAGCAGAACTGCCGGTCGCCCTTCGGCGCGCTCGCGTAGCCGGCCGGGATGGGTTGAGCCGGAAAGGCACGCCGTTCCGGATCGCCTATCCGCCCGGGGGCGCGGTCGTTGACCTCGGCCTGAAGACAGGAATGGGCGCCCAGCCGCTGGTCGTAAAGCTTGAAGGCGGCAAGCGGCCCTATACCTGGCTTGTGAACGACAAGCCCGTGGACGTGTCCTCGTACCGGCGGCAATTGGTGTTCACGCCGACGGAGGAAGGATTCGCCCAGGTGGCCGTGATCGATTCCGAAGGACATGTGGCCCGCGTCGACCTCACCCTGAAATGACACGCGCCTTCAGGCGGGCCGTTCCGTGATTCTCAAGGCGCAAGCCTGACGCTGGTTTGACGAGGGAGAATCTCTGTCGGAATCGCTCGAATCTCTGTGGCCGAGCGCTTTTCAATTGTCGAATCCCGGACTGAGTCAGAGTCGGAAAGAGAAGATCTGGGGCCGATTCAGCAAGAGTCGCGGTTTGTAAAACACGTGCTAAGGCCCCGAAATCGGTGCTATTTCTTACCGTATCCTTACTTTTGACCCGGATTTTGTGACATTCGAGCAACACGGGTTTTGAAAGGAACCCAGAACCGGCTTCAGACCGGTATTCGGTGTTGAACGAAGAACCGGGATGCGTATGGTCACAACTGCGAGCGGCTTTCGGGTCGCCCTGTTTTGCTCACTTCGGAAGTCCAACCTCCGGTCGGGGCAAAGACAGAGATTTTCGCGGGGAAAATGACTTTACAGCGACGGCCAAGGCCAAGTGAAGTCATCGCTAACATGACTGATTGGAGGTCAATTATGAACTTTAAGAGCCTTCTGCTCGGCGCTGCTGCAGTTGCATCTGCAACCGGCGTTCAGGCTGCCGATCTTCCGGTTGCACCGGAGCCGGTTGACTACGTCCGCATCTGTGACGCTTACGGCGCACGTTTCTACTACATCCCGGGCACCGAAACCTGCCTGCGCGTTGGCGGCCGTGTTCGTGCCGACTACCGGATCCACGACTTCGCTTCCAACGGCCCGAACGCTTGGGACAACAACGAAGACATCTCTTCGAACTTCCGTGCTCGTGCATACGTTCGTATGGATGCTCGCACCCAGACCGAATACGGTCTCCTGAAGACCTACTTCGACCTGTGGTTCACGTCTGACGTGACCACCTTCAACTCCACCGGTGTTGAAATCTGGGACGCATACGTCCAGCTCGGTGGCTTCACCTTCGGTCGTACCGGCTCCTTCTCTGATCACTGGACTGGTGAAAACTGGGGTTCCCAGATCGGTCAGGGCCTTGATGATCGCGCAACCGTTCTTGCTTACACCGCTGCCTTCGGTAACGGCCTGTCCGCTACGATTGCTCTTGAAGATGGCCTGACCCGTCGCGAAGCTCTCGTTGCCAACGGTACTACCGTCGATCTTTATGGCGGTCACCGGATCCCGAACTTCGTTGCAAACCTGCTGGTTAGCCAGGGTTGGGGTTCTGCACAGCTGTCTGGTGTCCTGACCCAGGTTCTCGCTGGAACCGTCGGTGGTGTTGCTATCACCGACTCGCCGCTCGGTTGGGCAATCAATGCTGACGTTGCTTTGAACCTGCCGATGCTCGGCGCTGGCGATACTCTCGGTATCCGTGCTGGTTATTCCGACGGTGCTGTGGGCTACGTCAACCAGCACCTGACGGTCGATGCCGTTGCTACCGCGGTTAACAACGTCAACACCGCAACCGGCTGGGGTGTTGCTGCTGGTATCACTCACAACTGGACGCCGACGGTTTCCACGTCTCTGACGGGTACCTACGCTTCTCAGGATGCATTCGGCCGCAACTACGATGCTGACATGTGGTCCGTCCACGGCCAGGTTGCTTGGGCTCCGGTCGCCGGTTTCGTAACCGGTGTTGAAGTCGAATACCTGAACCGCGACTACTCCGGTACGCTGATCAGAGACGACGACGACCTGACCGCTACCTTCCGCGTTCAGCGCACGTTCTAAGTCACTCCTTTCTTAGGATTGACGGGAAAGCCCGGCAGAAATGCCGGGCTTTCTTTTTGTTTGAATAGCTTCTTTCTTCGAGTGCCAACGAAAAGGGGGCACTCTTGAAGACTGGTCGCGCGAAACCGTACCCGCAAGCGAGCGGGTGAAGCGCGTGTATTCAGGAAAAGAGGGCTTAGGCCGAAAGCCGGCCCAAAAAGGAAACTATTTCCTGCTGTGTTTCATCGTCCCAAAGAACAGGCGCATGACCTTGGCCCCGAACGGTGACCAGTTTGGCATCCGGGTGGGTGGCAAGCATCTTGTCACAGGTTTCCCGGCTCAGCAGATCCGATAACTCTCCATGGATTATAAGAAGCGGGATGTTTTCCAGTGCTTCGTACAGGTGCCAAATATCGGGAACGGGAGATGCATCATCCTGGCCGATGAGGGTGTGGGCCAAAGCCGGATCATAGTCGATCACGCAACCGTCGCCGCGAGAACTTGCAAGTTGGTGGCTCAACTTGAACCAATCCTGTTTCGAAAAGGACGAAAATTGCGGTCCAAGCATATGCTCCATTTGTTCGGCGAGAGCCTCGAAACTCGGATACTGCATTTTCTTCCCAAGTGAAGCCGCAATCCGGTGGATTGCCTTCATCTCCAGGTGAGGGCCGACGTCATTCAAGATAGCTCCGACCATGCGATCGGGTCCGTATCGATGCGCCATTGCCATGGCATGAAGTCCGCCTCGGGACGTGCCGAGAATCGCAAAGCGGTTCAGACCTAGAACCTCAATTGCGTCATCGATGTCGTGGCCTTCGACGGGGATGGCATAATTGTGCCACTCCGGGTCCCATGCGCTTTCGCCGCGGCCGCGGTAATCGAGCGCGACGACATGATAACCTTTCATCTGAAGAAACGTCGCAATATCATTGAAATCGCGTGTATTTCTTGAGAGGCCTGTCAAGCAGAGTATTGTTGGGTGCCGCCTCTGTTCTTCAACATCCGGGCGCCATTCGCGACCTGAAAGGGTCAGGCCGTCGCGGCTGGTCCACGTGAAGGTCCGCGACGCGGGCCCAGTGTTTCCGGCCGCTTTCATATCGTCTCTACCGGGCTGGTTCATGAGTTCGGGCTCCTCGCATGTGTCGTGTGGCCTTTTGTTTTTGCGAAACTAAACGGCTTTGCCGGAGGTTGCCAAGTACGGGGCGCTGCCTTGCCGGTACTGAACGGCCAATATTCGAGCTGGCTTGGGTTGATTACGTCATTCAATCCGGAAGTCTTCGAGGACTTATCAAAAAGAACAGGCTTCTTCTCTTTCAAGACCATTGCCCCAGGGGGATGAGGCGATTATTGTGCCGGTCCGATCGGGCGCTCCCGGTCTCCAACGACAATCCATGAGGAAACCGAAGATGTTTACAGGATCGATTCCAGCGCTCGTGACACCGTTCAAGGACGGAGCGCTTGACGAGAAACGGTTCCAGGATTTTGTCGATTGGCAGATAAAGGAGGGTAGCACCGGTCTGGTGCCGGTGGGCACGACGGGTGAGAGCCCGACGCTTTCTCACGACGAGCACAAGCGGGTTGTCGAACTGTGTGTTGAGGTGGCGGCGGGGCGTGTGCCCGTCATGGCCGGTGCCGGTTCCAACAACACGGCAGAAGCGATCGATCTGGCGAAGTTCGCTGAAAAGGCCGGGGCCGACGGCCTGCTCGTGGTGACACCCTATTACAACAAGCCGAACCAGGCGGGTTTGAAGGCGCACTACCGCGCGATCGACAGCGTGGTTGGCATTCCGATCTTCATCTACAACATTCCGGGCCGTTCGGTCATCGACATGACATCGGCGACCATGGCGGAACTGTTCAAGACCTGCAAGAACATCAAGGGCGTCAAGGATGCCACTGCGAACCTTGCAAGAGCAAGCGAGCAACGCCATCTGTGTGGTCCGGACTTCATTCAGCTGTCCGGCGAAGATATCACAGCGCTCGGGTTCAACGCCCACGGTGGATCGGGGTGCATATCCGTGACGGCCAACGTGGCACCCCGGATGTGTGCGGATTTCCAGGCTGCCTGCCAGGGCGGCGACTATGCCAAGGCTCTGTCGATCCAGGACAAGCTGGCACCGCTTCATCAGGCCCTGTTCATCGAGCCGAACCCGACCGGCGCCAAATACGCCCTGTCGTTGCTGGGCCGGATGGATAACGAGGTGCGTCTGCCTCTGGTGGCGATTTCGCCGGAGACAGAGGAGAAAATCCGCGAGGCAATGACCCATGCGGGGCTGATCAACTGATCGGCGGAACAATTCGGCACGGGCCGGTAACGCCGGCTCGTGCTCATAAAAGGTATTACAACAATGGCGCCTAAACGCGGAGGTCCTCCGGGTCGGACGATCATCTCCGACAACCGGAAGGCCCGTTTTAATTTCGAGATCGAGGAAACCTTCGAGGCCGGTATCGAGCTGAAGGGAACGGAAGTGAAGGCCTTGCGTAACGGCAAGGCGAATATTGCCGAGTCCTATGCCGCCGAGCACAAGGGCGAGATCTGGATCTACAACGTCTATATTCCCGAGTACACGCAGGGCAACCGCTTCAATCACGAGCCGCGCCGTCCGCGCAAGCTGTTGATGCACAAGCGTGAGATTCACAAGCTTGCCGGCGCCGTGCAGAAGGAAGGCAAGACCATCGTTCCGCTCAAGCTCTATTTCAATGAGCAGGGCAGGGCGAAGCTGGAAGTTGCCCTGGCAAAGGGCAAGAAGCTGCATGACAAGCGCGAGACCGAGAAGAAGCGCGACTGGCAGCGTGAGAAGTCCCGCCTGATGAAGGCCCATGGATAAGCCTTGAACAACCTGTGCGCAGGTTGTGGGAAACACGCGCTTCCCGTTTTCTTTTCCGGCTAAACGGACAGGCGCTTCAGCGCGTCTCGCCAGCGGTCGCTGATCCGCACCGGTCGCCGATTTTCCCGATCGACAAGGACATGGACGAAGCGGCCCTGGGCGGCTGCGGCCTGTTGCCCTTCCTTGAACAACGCGATCGTGTAAATCACTGAAGACGAACCGATTTTTTCGATCCGGATACCGGCAGTCACCACCTCCGGAAAAACGAGTTCGGCAAAATACTGGCAGCCGGTTTCCACTACGAGGAAAATCTCTTCCGACCTGGCGGGGTCGAGCAGTCCCTCATCCACATACCAGCCGTTTACGGCCGTATCGAAGAAGCTCAGATATTGGACGTTGTTGACGTGGCCATAGATGTCCACATCCATCCACCGGGTCGGGAGTTCCCGGAAAACCGTAAACTCGGTTCGGGTGATAGGGGCCGGTTTGGTTGGCTTTTCAGATTCGCTCAAAGGGCTGCCTCGTAAATCGCAAGGGCATCGGCCTCGGTGACCGGCCGGGGGTTGTTGACCAGAAGGCGTGTCTGCTTCATGGCGTCGCTGGCCATCTTGGGCAAGTCGCTGGCGGTGATGCCGACTTCGCGTAAGGTGGATTGCAGGCCGAGCCGGCTCGAGAGATGTGCGAGTTCGTCGGCAAAAGCCTGGGAACGGACCTTCGGTTCGTCGAGAACCGCCAGTTCCGGAAAAGCGTGGGGGGCGAGTATGGCGTAGTCCGTTGCGGCGTCGGCTGCATTGAAGCGCAGGACATGCGGCAGGACGAGTGCGTTCGACAGGCCGTGGGGGACATGGAACGTGCCGCCGATCGGATAGGCAAGCGCATGAACGGCGGCAACCGGCGAATTGGCAAAGGCCATCCCCGCCAGCATGGAGCCCAGAAGCATGGCACCGCGGGCGTCCTCGTTCCTGGGTTCGAAAACGGCGGTTTCAATGTTGGTGCCGAGCAGCTTCAACGCCTCGACCGCCAGGGTCCTGGAGACAGGGTTGTTGTTCGCACTCCTGGAAGCATACCCTTCGATGGCGTGGACCATGGCGTCGATACCGGTTGCGGCCGTGACATGGGCCGGCAGGCCGAGCGTGAGCAGCGGATCCAGAATAGCGAGATCAGGCAGCAGAACCGGGGAAACGACGCCGCGCTTTTCGTCGTCTTCCAGGGTGATGATCGAGATTGGCGTGACTTCGGAGCCGGTTCCAGCTGTCGTCGGAATAAGGACCAGGGGCAGGCGAGGGCCTTTGGCGTTGCCGATCCCCCAGGCGTCGTCCAGCTTCTCGCCGCTCGAGGCGAGCAGGGCGACCAGCTTGGCGATATCCAGTGAGGATCCGCCTCCGAAGCCGATGATGCTGGTCGCACCGTGCTGCATTGCCTTACGCGTGGCGTCTTCCACCAGCCTGCGGGGTGGATCGGCCTGCACGTCCTGATAAAGAGCAGTCTGGTAGCCTGCCGCCTTCAGATCTTCCAGGCAGCCGTCGATCAGCCCGCAGTTGATGATCCCCTTGTCGGTGACGATAAAAGGCCGGTCGCCGAGAAGGTGGCGGGCATGGCTGGAAAGTGCTCCTGCGGAGCCGTTCTCGAAGACCACCCTGTGGCTGGTGTTGAAGGTAAACGCCCCGATCATCCTGTCCTCCCGCGCATTCTTCAGCCCGATACGGCATGCTTTCACGCCAGAATGCAAGGGCAGGGAGCGTCCAACGAGGCCGATTTTCTCCAGAACGGTACGCTGTTTCGAAAATGAAAGGTTACAGCTCGCGCGGGCCGAATTTGTTGGAGCGGGGGAAGCCGGTCCGGGGCATTTGAATTTTGACTGCATTTGCCGCGCCAGATAGCTTTGAATACAATCAAAAGTCGATATAATTTAAATTTTTGCAATCAAAATATTCGGGGGGAAGTCATGGACAGCTATTCCAAATTCATTTTTACGGTGATCGCGCTTTCTTTGTCGGTAATTGCCTATCAGGGGCTGGAAGCCACCGATGCCACTGCTCAATCATCCCACTGTGGTAATGACGAAGGAAGGCCTTGCTTCGTGAATATTGTCTATGGAAGTGGTCGCTATCGGTCGAGATCAGGTCCAGTCTGGGTGCAGATGGATACCAAGCGCTAAGCGCTAAGCAGACTCGACGCGCTTATCTCGGGATTTACAGCGGCGACATTCCGTTAATGACAGGAACGCGTCAGTTACAGCTCGCGCGGGCCAAATTTGTTGGAGCGGGGGAAGCCGGTCGGCGGCAGGCGTCCGGCCTGTCCGCGCTCGCCGCGCCAGTCGGCCAATTCGTCCAGCGTGCGGGTGAAACTGCGACCGGAACTGTCGGTCCAGGTCAGGCCGTCTTCGCCCTTGAAGACGCGAATGTCGGAGATGTGGCCGTCGCGGTAGCGTTGCAGGCGCACGCCGCGGCCTCTGCCCATTTGCGGGATCTGTTCCAGCGGGAAGACCAGAAGCTTCCGGTTCTCGCCGATCACGGCCACATGGTCGCCCTCGGCGGCAACGCAGATCGAGGCTTCGGCAGGGGCTGCCAGGTTCAGGACCTGCTTGCCCTTGCGCGTATTGGCGATGACATCGTCTTCCGGCACGCGGAAGCCTCGGGCTTCGTCGTTCGAAATCAGCAGGATTCGTCCCGGTTTGTGGACGAAGGCGCTGATCACGTCCTGGGCCTCGTCCATTTCCACCATCAGACGGATCGGTTCGCCATGGCCGCGTCCGCCGGGCAACTTGTCGGCGCCAAGCGTGAAGAACTTGCCGCCGGTGGAGAAGATCAGAATCTTGTCGGTGGTTTCCGCATGGAAGGACAGTTTCAGCTTGTCACCCTGTTTGAAGGCGAGATTGCCGAGTTCCGTCTGATGACCCTTGAGCGCGCGGATCCAGCCTTTTTCAGACACGATGACCGTGATGGGCTCCTTCTCGATCATGGCGTTGTGGATATCATCCAGATCGTGGTCCGGGGCCTCGGTCAAACCGGTACGCCGCTTGCCGATATCGGTTTCGGGTCCGTAGAATTTGGAGATCTCTGAGATTTCCTTACCGATCCGGGTCCACTGACGCTGATCGGAGCCAAGCAGCTTGGTCAGCTCTTCCTTTTCCGCGGTGAGCTTTTCGTGTTCCTTGCGGATTTCCAGTTCTTCAAGCTTGCGCAAGGACCGCAAGCGCATGTTGAGGATGGCTTCGGCCTGGACATCCGTGAGTTCGAACGTCCGGATCAGTTCGCCCTTGGCATCGTCCTCCTCGCGGATGATGCGGATCACCTCGTCGAGGTTCAGGTAGGCGATCAGGTAGCCTTCAAGGACCTCCAGGCGATGATTGATCTGAGCAAGCCGGTGTTCGGAGCGGCGGACGAGCACTTCCTTGCGGTGGTCCAGCCATTCGCGCAGAACCTGCTTCAGGCCCATCACCATGGGCACTTTGCCCTGGGAGAGCACGTTCATGTTCAAGGCGAAGCGGTTTTCCAGATCCGTCAGCTTGAACAGGGACTCCATCAGGAGCGTCGCATCGACATTGCGGGACCGGGGCACCAGCACGACGCGGATGTCTTCCGCGGATTCATCGCGGACATCTTCCAGGAGCGGCAGTTTGCGCGCGATCAGAAGCTCCGCGATCTTCTCGATCAGGCGCGATTTCGGGACCTGATAGGGGATTTCCGTGACAACGACGACCCATTGGCCGCGGCCGAGATCTTCCACTTCCCAGCGGGCGCGGACGCGGAAGCTGCCACGGCCGGTGATATAGGCCTCCCGGATTGCGCCTTCGTCGGACACGAGAAGGCCGCCGGTCGGGAAATCCGGCCCTTTGATGAACTGCAGAAGTTCGCCCGGTTCGCATTTCGGGTTCTTGATCAGATATTGCGAGGCTTCGCAGAGTTCATAGGCATTGTGCGGCGGGATCGAGGTCGCCATGCCGACGGCGATCCCCGAGGAGCCGTTTCCGAGAAGGTTCGGGAACCCGCCGGGCAGGACGATCGGTTCCTTGTCCTCGCCGTCATAGGTTTCGCGGAAATCGACGGCGTCCTCGTCCAGCCCGTCAAGCAGGCGCTTGGCGGTGTCGGTGAGACGGGCTTCGGTGTAACGCATGGCGGCCGCGTTATCGCCGTCCACGTTGCCAAAGTTGCCCTGGCCCTCGATCAGCGGATAGCGCTGCGCGAAATCCTGAGCAAGGCGGACAAGGGCGTCATAGACGGCCTGGTCCCCATGAGGATGGTATTTACCGATGACATCGCCAACCACGCGGGCGCATTTCTTGAAGCCTGCGCCGGGGTCGAGTTTCAGAAGGCGCATGGCGTAGAGCAGTCGCCGGTGTACCGGCTTCAGTCCGTCGCGCACGTCCGGCAGGGCGCGGTGCATGATGGTGGACAGCGCGTAGGCGAGATAGCGCTCTTCCAGCGCTGCACGCAGTTCGATGCCTTCAATACCGCTTGGCCCGCTCGGCGGAATCAACTCGTTTCCCATGGAGTCTGAGTACCGGGATCGATAGCCGGGTGCAAGGTGAAATGCTTAAAAATTCCCGGAATTCAGCGGTTTTATTGGAATGTGAATTCCAGTCAGCTCAGGTGCGGCGGAAGCCATATTGCGCAACGGGAAGGCGTGTGCGATGTCTCAATTCGAGGCTGTTTTGGCCTGAGTGCGAGCGGCATGTCCAAGTTGAAAGAACGACGCTGGCTTTCCAACCCGGCGTTCCTGGTTTCCATCATTCTTTTGCCGATTGTCCTGGTTGTGGCGATCCGGTTCTTCGTCGTGCACCCGTTTGATATCAATTCCGGCTCCATGTCTCCGACCCTTCTAGGTGGAGACCAGGTGATTGCCACAAAATATGCCTATGGACTCGGTCCTTACAGTCTGCCATTCGGACCGCATTCCTTCCTGGCGCGTTCCGCAGAGAACCTTCCTGCCTACGGCGATGTGGTGGCGTTCACAACCTCAACAAAGGGGTCTACCGTTTACGTAAAACGGGTTGTAGGGCATCCAGGCGATCGCATCCAGATGAAGGAAGGCATCCTGTACATCAACGGTGAAGCGGCGAAGCAGAAGCGGGTTCAGGATTTCGTCACAGTGGATGACGCCGGCAATAAGCAGCACAGAGCTCAATATCGGGAAACGCTTCCCAACGAGGTCAGTTACAACGTGATCAACCTGGTTGATCAGGGCATGCTGGACAATACGGTCGTCTATCACGTGCCCGCCGGCGAGTTGTTTCTTCTGGGGGATAACAGAGACAACAGCCTGGACAGCCGTATGCCCGTACAATTCGGCAGGGTCACGGTTCAGAACCTGATCGGTCGGTTCGATTTTATTTTTTTCGACGGAGCCTCAAAGCAGCCAATTTGGAAAGCCGTGGGGTCGCCTCGCGGTTAGAGCATCGGGCGGTCTTTTCGGTCGCGTTACCTGCCTCAGAGGCAAATCGAGCTGAAACCGCAGGTCGCAGCTTGTGAACTAACGGCTTATTTAAGTTTTATAGCTAAGTTTATCAGGATATTGCCGGCACTATACAGCCGGATGCACATTTTGGATTAGAACGGCTAACAATATTTGAGGCCAGCCAGGTGAGAATTGATAAGCTAAAATATCTGTTTTCGGTTCCGAGCGGTAATCCCGAACTCACGCTGGCGCAGTTCGACGCCAATACCAGACAGCTTCCCATGATGTATGCGTTGCTGCTGGTCAACACATGGGCGCTGGTAGCAACTTTCTGGAATCTGGCGCCCCGCAGTCTTGCGTTTTACATTCCCGTGGCCCTGTCCGTTCTCACGTTCGTGCGGCTGGTGAGATGGAGGCGCTCCCTTTCAAAGCGCCCGGATGCCCCGACCGCTTTGAAATCCCTGAAACAGACGAATATGCTTGCGCCGCTCATTGCAATGGGCTTTTCCGCCTGGTCCCTGGCGCTTTTCCCTTATGGCGATGCCTATGCACAGGGGCATATCGCGTTCTTTATGGGGATCACTGTTGTCGGCTGCATTTTCAGCCTGATGCATATGCTGTCGGCGGCGTTCAACGTGACGATGATCGTCAACATCGCGTTCATTGTCTTCTTCGGGTTTTCCGGCAATCAGGTTTTCATGGCCAACGCCGCCAATCTCGTCTTCGTGTCGATAGCCCTGCTGGTGATCGTATCGATCAACTACAACAGGTTCGTCTCGCTGATCGCATCTCGCCGGCAACTCATGCATCAGCAGAACGAGTTGGTGCGAAAGCAGAAAGAGACGCTCGAGCTTTCGAATGAAAATCATCGTCTTGCCAACCTCGACAGCCTGACCGATCTGCCGAACCGGCGCCGCTTCTTTTCCGAATTTAAGGAAAAACACCATCTGGCAGCCGCTGGAAAAGCGCCACTCGTTATCGGCCTGATCGATCTGGATGGCTTCAAGGCGGTCAACGACATGTACGGACATTCGGTCGGTGACAAGCTGCTTGTTTCCGTCGCAGACCGTCTGCGAACTGCCTGTCAGGGGGATCTTCTGCTTTCGCGACTGGGAGGCGACGAATTCGCCATTCTGCTCAACCTGGACCTTACCGATGAAAACCTGATGCAGATCGGGCATAATCTGTGTGCGGTCCTCGAGACGCCGTTCAATCTGACCGAAGCGACCCTGTCGATATCCGCCAGCATCGGCTTTGCCCGCTGGCAGGACGGCATCCAATGCGACGAACTCTATGAAAACGCGGACTTTGCCCTTTATTCCGCGAAACGCAGCCGGGATGTCGGCAGCACACATGTGGTTCTGTTCGGCGAGGCACATGAGGCGCGAATCCAGCGGACCAAGCTTGTCGAAAAAGCGCTTCGCAATGTTTCTATCGCCGATGAAATGGGAATCGTTTTCCAGCCGATCGTGGATGTGAACAGCCGTAGGGTTCTGGCATTCGAGACACTGGCCCGCTGGACGAGTCCGACCCTGGGGACGGTGCCGCCAAGCGATTTCATCCCGGCGGCAGAACGGAGCGGGCTTATCGACCAGCTCACCATCATTCTGTTCCGGCAAGCGCTGTCTCATGCCGCGTCCTGGCCGGAGGACGTCCGCCTGTCGTTCAATCTGTCGGCGGCCAATATTGCCAAAACCGACTATGTCCGCGAACTTGTCGACCAAATCCGCAATCATGGCATCGCACCCGAGCGGATCGATTTCGAGATTACCGAAACCGCGATCATCCGCGACGTGTACCAGGCACAGGAAGCCATTGCCGAGCTCAAACGGACCGGGGTCCGGATTTCGCTGGACGATTTCGGAACCGGGTATTCGAGCCTAAGCCACCTGCACCGGTTCCCGCTCGACAAGATCAAGGTCGATCGGTCGTTCGTGACCAATATCGGCGAGAACTCCGCCGGTTACGGGATCGTCAAATCACTGCTCAATCTGTCCCGGGACATGAATATCGACTGCATCATCGAAGGTGTGGAGACTGAAGAAGAACTGGCCATTGTCCGCAGCCTCGGCGGCGAAATGGTTCAGGGCTACTATTATTCCAGACCGATACCGGGCGATGCGGTCCTTGACTATCTGGCAAGCTTGGACGGCGCATCGGAAGAGCCGCTTTTGAACCGGGCTTGATTGCGGGCAAAGTCAAATGCTTTTCAAGCATCGTCCGGGCTAGTCGAAATTCCAGGGGAATTCGGCCCTGTACTGCTTCTCCAAAGCGGCAATCAGGCTTGGTCGCAGGTCTCCTGTCTTGATACCTCGGGGTTCGTAGACGTTGCGATCGAGAAAAAAGTCGGTGAGCCGGAACCCCTCAACCAGATCCTGATAAGTGATCTCGCTGCCCGGCTGGCGCTGGCCTTCGACGAGAAACGGGGGCAGGGGAAGCAGCTTGTCGCGGTAGGGTTCTCCCGCTTCCCGGCTGACGGCGCGGGCCGATCTCGGTGACACCCACGCCAGATCGTCCCGGGTTCCTGTTGCCGCGCATCTGGTCAGGTCCAGACCGAAGCCGAGTTCGTTCAACAGTTCCAGCTCGAAGCGGATGATCAGCGGGCCGGCGACATCGAACCGGTCCAGATGATCGAGCACCACCTTGAAGGCCTCGTAGAGCCGCGCATGGGGATCGCGCTCCGGAAGGAGACGGATAAGGCCCGCCAGATGCTGGACGCCGTGAAGACCGACGGAAGAGCTCATCAATTCGGCGGCACGCGAGCGGATCGGGTCCACGGTAAACACACCCAGATGCTCCGCCAGCCGTGCGCGCCAGGTGACCTGAACCTCGTTGCCGGGCTGGAGCGTTGGTTGCCTGCGGCGGGAACGTCCGCCGCGCACCAGTCCCAGATGCCGGCCGCGCTCCGCCGTCATCACCTCAAGGATGACGTCCACCTCGCCGTGCTTGCGGGCGCCCAGAATGATTGCTTCGCCGGTCCATTCCATGACGCAAGTTTATACGATTCCGGGAAGGGCAAGTGGTGAAGTTCTTTGTCTGGGTGAGCTGTGCCGCAGCCTTGTCGATCTCTTCGTTGTCATCTCCGCGGAAGCGGGGACGCAGTCACCAGCGAGGGGGATTGTTTTGACCGACAGGACACGGGGTCCCGCGTCTCACTTCCGTTTGCCCAGGGCGAGAAGCGAGGAGAATGTCCGCGCTTCAAATCTCACGAGGGACCGTACTCTACCTTGGGAACTCCAGCCCCATCTCCCGGTAGCGTTCCGGGTCGTCGGCCCAGTTCTCGCGGACCTTCACGAACAGGAACAGATGCACCGGGGCGTCGATGATCTCGGCAAGTTCCTCGCGGGAGGCTTTGGATATGGCCTTGATGGCCTGTCCCTTCTTGCCGAGCACGATGCTCTTCTGGCTGTCGCGCTCCACGTAGATGGTCTGCTCGATCCGGACGGAGCCATCCTTGCGCTCCTGCCACTGCTCGGTTTCCACCGTGGAGATGTAGGGCAGTTCCTGATGCAGGCGCTCGAACAGCTTTTCCCGGGTGATTTCGGCCGCCAGAATGCGCAAAGGCAGATCGGACGGCTGGTCTTCCGGATATAGCCACGGACCTTCTGGAACCTGTGTGGCGAAGTAATCGAGGATCGTATTGACGCCGTCGCCGTTCAGCGCGGACACCATGAAAGTCTCGTCGAACGGCATGATCTCGTTGGCCGTCTTCGCCAGTTCCAGAAGCTTGTCGCGCTTGGTGACGTCGATCTTGTTCAGGATCAGCACCTTCGGCGTCTTGATATCGGCAAGCCTTTCCATGATCGCTTCGGCTTCCTCGTCGATCCCTTTTCGGGCGTCGATCAGGAGGGCGATCACATCCGCGTCCCGGGCGCCGCCCCAGGCGGTGTCGACCATGGCGCGGTCGAGGCGTCGCTTGGGCTGGAAGATGCCGGGCGTATCCACGAAGACGAGCTGGGCCTTGTCGTGCATGGCGATGCCGCGCACGATCGCGCGCGTCGTCTGCACCTTGTGGGTCACGATGGAGACCTTGGTGCCGACAAGCTGGTTGATGAGGGTGGACTTGCCGGCGTTCGGCGCGCCGATCAGGGCAATGAAGCCCGCGCGCGTGTCCGCCGGCATCGGAGCCGCTGCTTCCGGAAGAGGCATGTCGAACCGCGGGCTTGCCTGCGGCATGTCGTCGTCGTCGGAGTTCAAGTCCTGTCCTGTTCTTTCCAGACGCCTTCACGGCGGAGCACGGCTTCGGCCGCGGCCTGTTCGGCGATGCGTTTCGAACCGCCCTTGCCTTCGCCGGTGGCAATTCCCTTCACATCGACACCGACCACGAAACTGGGGGCGTGGTCCGGTCCTTCGCGGCTGATCACATCGTATTTCGGTGTCGGCAGCCCCCGCGACTGTGCCCACTCCTGCAGGGTGGTCTTGGCATCCCGCAAGGGGCCGGACCAGGATAGCATACGCGGTTCCCAAAGGCGCGTGACGAATTGTTCGGCGGCCGCAAATCCGCCATCCAGATAAATCGCCGCGATCACTGCTTCGCAAATATCGGCCAGCAGGGCCGCCTTTTTGCGGCCGCCGGTCTGGGCCTCGCTCTGGCCGATGCGCATGGCATCGCCCAGGCGCAGCTCGCTGGCGATTTCCGCGCAGGTTTCGCGTTTGACCATGTGGTTGAAACGCCGGGCAAGTTCGCCCTCATCCGCGTTCGGGAAATGATTGTGCAGCATGCCGGCGACGACGAGGCCGAGCACCCGGTCGCCGAGAAACTCCAGGCGCTGGTAGTTTTTCGTGACGCTGTCGGTCGGCGCGAGCGCGCTGGCGTGGGTCAGCGCCACATTCAGCAGGTCCGGATCCTTGAACTCATGCTGAAGGCGCCGGGCCAGTTCGCTCATGGCCTGTGTGCTTGCCGACATATTGTTTCCTTGCGCCGCTTCCGCTCGGGGTGGCTGCCCTCAGGGTGTCAGGGATGCAGATCCCTGAACAGGCGGTCCCAACGCACGTCCCAGGGCCATTTCCAGATCATCCAGGCCGGCGTGCCATCCTTGATGGAGAAGAACAGGATTTCCGCGCGGCCGACCAGGTTCTCGTAGGGGACATAGCCCACAGCCGCCAACACGCGGCTGTCTGTGGAATTGTCGCGGTTGTCGCCCATCATGAAATAATGCCCTTCGGGCACTTCATAGACGTTGGTGTTGTCCAACGCGCCGTTGTCGCTGAGATTGAGGGTTTCGTAGGAAACCCCGTTGGGCAGGGTCTCGCGGAAGCGCGCCACCCGCTTGACGCCAAAACCCGTGTTTTCGATGTAGTCGTCGATGCGTTCCTGCTTGACCGGCTTACCGTTGATATAGACCAAGCCTTCCTTGACCTGGATTTTGTCGCCGGGAAGGCCGATCACGCGCTTGATGTAGTCGGTCGAATTGTCCTTGGGCAGTTTGAAGACGACAATATCACCGCGTTTCGGCTCGGCGCCCCAGATGCGGCCGGAGAAGGGGGCAAGGCCGAAGGGGAAGGAATAGCGGGAATAGCCGTAGCTGTATTTGGAAACGAACAGGTAGTCGCCGATCAGGAGCGTGTCCTTCATCGATCCGGAGGGAATGTTGAACGGCTGGAACAGAAAGGTGCGCACGATCAGGGCAAGAAGGAGCGCCTGCACGATGATCTTGACGGTCTCGTAGAGACCTCCGTCCTTGGCCTTCTTGTCTTCGTTCACGCTCATCTTGTCCTTTGACATGTAAATTCCGGGCTGATGGATCCGGCGGAAACGCCAGGAGCGAAATGACTGTTCAGAATCTGCTGCCGACTCTTAGCCGCTCACCGCTTTCGTGGCAATGACGGGCAGGCTGGGTATGAACCGTTCACCGGTGGTCTTTCATGCAGGAATCCGGCAGTAAAAAGGCAGTGTCCTATTTGTCGATTTCTTCCAGTCCCGCAGCATGCGGGGCCGGGAACGGTGCGCGTTTGCGGGCAATCGAGGCCTTCCGTCGTGTCTGGTACACTTCGACGCTTTTGTAGACAAGTAAATAGCAGATCAAGGCGGTGATCGTTCCCAGAGGCACAGCCCCGACCAGCATTGGTTTGAACATTGGCAGCAGGACGTCGAGAGAGCTGTCCAGTAGCCGCCTTGCGAATTCCTTGTGGATGTCATGCCCGGCAGGGGCCGCATCGTTGCCCAGGATCAACTGACCGATCTTGAAGGTGGAGGCCCAGATGAACGGGAAGGTCAAAGGGTTGCCGACAGAGGTTCCAAGGGCGGAGGCGATCAGATTGCCGCGAACGATATAGGCGATAATAAAAGCAAGAATGAAGTGGAAGCCGACCAGAGGCGTGAAGGATGCGAAGGCGCCGGCGGCAAATCCGATCGCAATCGCATGCGGCGTCGCGGTCAGGCGCAGGACGCGTTTTCCGAAATAGCGTGTCGAGCGCGACCAGCTGTTGCGCGGCCAGACGGCCACGCGAAGGCGTTCGATATTGGTGGGCTTGTTGCGGCGGCGGAACAGCATACGGTTTTTTCGGTCTTACGAGAGGCCCCGGCTTCCCGGTTTGACCGCTGGGATAGCTTCCAATTCCGGCGGAAGCTTGTCAGCTTCATAGGCTGGGACCTTGTAGTCGGCCAGGGCGATCAGCGGAACGCCCGTATCGGCTGCACCGGCAGAGCGATCGATCAGGCAGGCAACGGCCAGGACGTCGGCACCGATCGACTTCAACGCGTCCACCGTTTCGCGGCTGGAAAGGCCGGTGGTCACGATGTCCTCGACAATCACGATGCGCGCGCCTTCGGGCATTTCGAACCGCCGCAAACGGAATTCTCCGTCTTCCCGCTCGACCCACATGGCCGGTACCTTCAAGTGGCGCGCGGTTTCATATCCGGGGATCAGGCCTCCCAGTGCCGGGGAGACCACGTAGTCGATGTCACCGAGATCCGCGGCGCGAATCTTTTCCGCGAGCGCCCTGCACAGGGCTTCCGTCCGCTCCGGATACATGAAGACCCGGGCTTTCTGGATGAACACCGGGCTGCGGAGGCCCGAGGACAGGATGAAATGGCCTTCAAGGATCGCGCCGGCGTCGCGGAACTGTTGAAGCACTTCCTCGCGACTCATGGGGCGGCTCATAGGGCTGGTCATGCGGATGACTGTCCTTTCCTGGGTTTGCCGGCGTCAGCCGTTGACACGGGTCACACTGGAGACATTCGGTTTTGAACGCAACTGATTGATGATCCGGTTCAAGTGTTTAAGATCCCATACTTCGAGATCGATGATCATTTGGTGAAAATCCGTCGCCTGGCGGACCATTTTCACGTTGTCGATGTTGCCGCTGTTTTCGCCGATCACCTGAGCGATGGTGGCCAGCGAACCGGGTTCGTTGATCGCGGAGATGGCGAGCCTGGCGGGAAACCGCTCGGGATTGTCGACGTCGATATCCCAGCGCACGTCGACCCAGCGTTCGCTCTGGTCGTCGAACTCCTTCAGGGCCGGAGATTGGATCGGATAGATCGTCAGGCCGTCGGAAGGGGTCAGGATGCCGACGATCCGGTCGCCGGGAACGGCTCCGCCGTCAGGCGCAAAGCTGACCGGAACATCGCCGGACAGGCCTCGGATCGGCAGTGCGGATCCGTCCTGGGGCTCGTCCCCGGGGGCCGGATCGAGTTCGCCCGCTGGTATGCGGAATTTCAATCCCGCGCCCTTTTCCAGGTCGAACCAGCCGTCTTCGGAGGTGGCCGGAATGTGGACGACCCGGTCGTCCTGGTAGTCGGGATGGGCCGACTTGAGGACCGATTGGGCACTGATATCGCCGCGGCCGACGGCAGCCAGGAGTTCGGCGACATTCGGCTGATTGTGATCGGTCAGCGCCGACTGCAGCAGATCTTCGGAATAGATCTTTTCCGCCCGCGCGAAGGCGCGTTTGAGAATATGCTCGCCGAGAGCGCCGTATTGCTTGCGAATGGATTCGCGGGTTGCCCGTCGGATGGCGGCACGGGCCTTGCCGGTGACGGCGATCGATTCCCAGGCCGGCGGCGGTGTCTGCGCCTTGGACCGGATGATCTCCACCTCGTCACCGTTTCTCAGTTCGGTTACCAGCGGCATGATCTTGCCGTTGACCTTGCAGCCGACGCAGGTGTTACCGATCCCGGTGTGGACCGCATAGGCGAAATCGATCGGGGTCGCGCCGCGGGGCAGGGCGATCAGCCGCCCTTTCGGCGTGAAGCAGAACACCTGGTCGTGGAAGAGTTCCAGCTTGGTGTTTTCCAGGAATTCTTCCGGGGTGTCGCCTTCGTTGAGAAGGTCGATGGTCCGTCTCAGCCACTCGTAGGCGCGGCAGTCGTCCGTGTGACGGGCGATGTTCAGGCCACCCATCTCGCCGTCCTTGTAAAGGGCGTGTGCCGCGATACCGAACTCCGCGACCCGGTCCATCGCGGCCGTGCGGATCTGCAGTTCCACGCGCTGGCGGGACGGGCCGACGATCGTGGTGTGGATCGAGCGGTAGTCGTTCTGCTTCGGAGTGGAGATGTAATCCTTGAACCGGCCTGGAACCGTCGGCCAGGTCGTATGGATGACGCCCAGGACGCGGTAGCAGGCCTCGACCGTTCCCACCGTGACACGGAAGCCGTAGAGATCGGAAAGTTGTTCGAAGCCGAGCGATTTCTGCTGCATCTTTCGAAAAATCGAATAGGGACGCTTCTCGCGGCCCTTGACAACGGCCGCCATGCCGCGTTCCGCGAGGCGTTCGGTCAGGGTCTTTTCGATCTCACCGATCAGTTCCGCGTTGGTCTCGCGGAGCTCGGTCAGGCGCTCGCTGATGGTGTCGTAGGCTTCCGGATTGAGGGTCTTGAAGGAAAGGTCCTCAAGCTCCTCGCGCATGTCCTGCATGCCCATGCGCCCGGCCAGCGGCGCATAAATCTCCATTGTTTCTTCGGCAATCCGGCCGCGCTTGTGCTCGGGCATGTGATGGAGCGTGCGCATGTTGTGCAGCCGGTCCGCCAGCTTGACCAGAAGCACCCGGACATCGTCGGCGATCGCCAGCAGGAGCTTGCGGAAGTTTTCGGCCTGCTTGGCTTTTTGGGACACAAGGTCGAGGCGCTTGATCTTGGTCAGGCCGTCGACCAGCTTGCCGATCTCCTCGCCGAACATGGAATCGATTTCGGCACGGGTCGCGTCCGTGTCCTCGATCGTGTCATGCAGCAGCGCGACGGCGATGGTTGCGTCATCGAGACGCAGGTTGGTCAGGATCGCGGCAACTTCGAGCGGGTGGGAAAAATAGGGGTCGCCGGATGCGCGGGTCTGTGACCCGTGCTTCTGCATGGCGTAGACATAGGCCTTGTTGAGAAGGGCCTCATCCGCATCGGGATTATATCGGGTTACTCGTTCAACGAGCTCGTATTGGCGCATCATGGCCGGAACCGACCCATATGACAGCCGGAAGAAACGGGAGGTTTTCGAAAAACCGTCCGGGCTGGCGATGGTCTGAAGCCGCCAGCCCGGCGTGTCTGTTCTGTAAAATTCTTAGACGTCGTCGCTGCGCTCCGGCGGAACCAGGCCTTCCAGGCCGCGCAGGAGATCCTCTTCCGACATGCGGTCGAATTCCACAGCCGAGTCGTCGACCGCATTGACCTGGGTCGTCTGCTGCTGGCCCGAGGGAACCATCGGCACGGCTTCCGCTTCCGGCTCGTCCACTTCCACATATTTCTGCAGGGAGTGGATCAGGTCTTCCTTCATGTCTTCGGGGCTTACGGTCTGCTCGGCAATCTCGCGCAGGGCCACGACCGGGTTCTTGTCGTTGTCGCGCTCTACGGTGAGCGGTGAGCCGCTTGAGATCATGCGAGCGCGATGAGCGGCCAGGAGAACCAGCTCAAAACGATTTTCGACCTTGTCGATGCAGTCCTCGACGGTCACACGCGCCATACGACGTCTCCATGAGTTAGGGAACTTGAAAAGATAGCGTATAATATTCAGGTTAAGGGAAAGCAACCCCGTTTCGGGGGCTGTTTGCCTCAATTCGATTTTGCTGGAAAATGAACGTTCGGGCGGAAGTTGGCGCGCTTTGTCATTGCGACCGGCGACTGTTATGGTGTAGGGCAATGGTATCGGTTATGTAAAAATACTGAAATACCAACCAAATGGTAAAAACCGACAGAAATAAGAATCGTAAAAGCGATCATGTGCACGAAATGACAATGGAAGTACGCACCACGATGTGGGTTGGACGGCTCGATTCCGTCGGCTTCGGAGCTTCGCCTCCCGGAAGCTGTAGAAACAATAAGAAAGGTTCCCACGCGAATGTTTGATGCCAGAGAAAAAGTTGCTTTATTTATTGACGGCGCAAATCTTTACTCGACGGCCAAGGCCATAGGTTTCGATATTGATTACAAACGTCTATTGAAAGAATTTCAGGGTCAGGCTTATCTGCTTCGCGCCTACTATTACACTGCTCTCATCGAAGATCAGGAATACTCATCAATCCGACCGCTGATCGATTGGCTGGATTACAATGGCTATAAAGTCATAACCAAGCCCGTCAAAGAATTCGTCGATTCGTCCGGCAGACGAAAGGTGAAGGGCAATATGGATATCGAGCTTGCCGTCGATGCGATGGGGCTCGTCGAAAGTGTCGACCATATCGTTCTTTTCTCCGGCGACGGCGATTTCCGGTCGTTGGTGGAAGCCCTGCAGAGAAAAGGCCGCAAGGTCAGCGTCGTTTCGACCCTTAAGACCCAGCCGCCGATGATCGCCGATGATCTTCGCAGGCAGGCCGATCACTTCATCGATCTCGCGACCCTTGCCAGCAAGATCGGCCGGGATCCGTCCGAACGTCCCGCACGCCCGCAGACCGGGCCGGACTTCGACGACGAAGACGACGACTACTAAGCCGGCGATTTCGTAAAGAATACGAGGAAACTGACTGCGATGGTCAGTGTCGACCCACCGCTGGACTGTCAGGCATGCCCGAGGCTTGTCGGCTTGCGCCACGAGCTTCGGGAGCAATTTCCCGATTGGTTCAATGCGCCGGTACCGTCCTTCGGCTCCCCGGATCCGAAGCTGCTCATCGTCGGTCTTGCGCCCGGCATGCGCGGCGCAAACCAGACGGGCCGGCCGTTTACCGGTGACTATGCCGGCGACCTTCTTTACGAAACGATGCTGGATTTCGGTTTTGCCAAGGGAACTTACCAGGCAAGGCCGGATGACGGGCTGGAACTGCGTGACGCGATCATCACCAATGCGGTGCGATGCCTGCCGCCGCAGAACAAGCCGACCGGCCCGGAAATCAAAACATGCCGCCCGTATCTGATTGCGACGCTTGAGGCCAATCCGGGCCTGAGAGCGGTTCTTGCGCTCGGGCGGATTGCCCATGAAACCTTCCTGAGTGCCCTGGAGCTCCGTCGCGCCGATTTCACCTTCCGCCACGGTGCGCGTCACGATCTGGGAACGCGGCAGCTCGTGATGTTCGATAGCTATCACTGCTCGCGCTACAACACCAATACCGGGCGTTTGACCACGGAGATGTTCCGCTCGGTCTTTACCGATATCCGACAGTTTCTGGATTGCGAATAAGCGCCTCAGGGGCGCCTGTTCAGGGGAACGTCAGTCAAGCAGAGGGTCGGGCTCGGTCCAACCTTCCGGTCCCAGGTGTTCCTGAGGCTTGAAACGGGCCTTGTAGGCCATTTTCTCCGACCCTTCGACCCAATAACCCAGATAGACATAGGGCAGCCGCAGCCGACGGGCGCGCTCGATGTGATCGAGGATCATGTAAGTTCCCAGGCCCACGCTTTGAACGTCCGGGTCGAAGAACGAATAGACCATGGACAGGCCGTCGGAGAGCTGGTCGGTCAGCGCCACCCCGAGCAGGGGACCTTCGCCCGCACCGGTAATGAAGCTGTCGGGGCCGCGCCGCCGGTATTCGATGACCATGGTTTCCACATGGGTATCCTCGACCATCATGGCGTAGTCGAGCACGCTCATTTCCGTCATGCCGCCGTTTTCGTGACGGGCTCGCAGATAGGTCTGAAACAGATCGTATTGCTCGGCGGACGGGCTGGGGGGGAGGCGTGCACCGATCAGGTCGGCTCCCTGCTTCCACTGACGTTTCAGAGACCTGGTCCACTGAAAATCGTCGACCCGGACCCTTACGGAGATGCAGGCGCGACAGTTTTCGCAAGCCGGACGATAGGCGATGTTCTGGCTGCGGCGGAAGCCGCCTTGGGTCAGAACGTCATTCAGCGCCGTCGCGTGATGGCCGATCAGGTGGGTAAACACTTTCCGTTCCTGACGGCCTTCCAGATAGGGGCAAGGCGCTGGCGCGGTCAGATAGAACTGCGGATGTTCTGTGGGATGCCTTGTCACTGTCCGGTTCCGTAGGCCTTCATGCGTTCTGGTTCACCCGTCAAAGTCCATAATACCATGGAGCGACCAATGAGAAAGTCACCCATAATATAAGCGATAGCGGCGTTCCGGCACGTATGAAATCGGAAAATCTGTAATGCCCCGGGCCCATGACGATCAGATTGGTCTGGTAGCCCACGGGCGTCGCGAACGAACTGTTGGCTGCCAGCAGCAGGCAGACAACGAAGGCTTCGGAAGACTGCCCGAGCTGGTTCGACATGTTGATCGCAATCGGTGTGAACAGAACCGCTGCGGCATTGTTGGACAGGAAATTGGTCAGCACCATGACGATCAGATAGAGCGCCGATAGTATGACCGCCGCGGAATGGCCTTTGAGCAGGGTGACGAGCGTGCCTGCAATCGCTGTCGCCCCGCCTGATGCTTCTAGCGCCACGGCACCGGCAAGAGAGGCGCCGACCAGCATGAAGATCCGGCTGTCGATGGCACGCATGGCCTGACGCACATTCAGGCACCCGGAGGCCACCATGGCGAAGGTGCCGGCGATGGCTGCGGTGACGATGGGGATCAGGCCGCTGGCGGACAGGCCGACGACAATGGCGAAGATGGCAAGGGCGCGGGGCGCGTAGCGTCGGCGCGGCACTTCCGCCGTCGACCAGTCGAGCAGGAGAACGTCTCGGCTGCCGCGCAATCTCGCGATCTGTTCCGCGCTACCACCCACGAGCAGAACGTCGCCGGCCTCAAGGCGGATATTGTTCATGGCCATGCGCGGCATACGACTGCGCCGCTGGATGCCCATGACCACGCAGCCGGTTTCCGCGTGGAAACCCGATTGCAGCAGGGTGCGCCCCATCATGCGCGAGGCCGGTGCGACCACGACCTCGGCGAGGGTCATGGAACCCGGCGGCGTGGATGACTGGTCCCCGTTGTCCGCGGTCTGGCTGGAATTTTCCGGATCCATCAGCGGCTGGCGGCGGGACAGGGCGTTGGCAAGCGCCGTCCGGGTTGCCGCAACGATCACCGTATCACCATGCGACAAGGTGACGTTTTCGAACGGCGGCAGGATTGGCTGTTCTCCTCTTTGCACCAGTCGGACGGTCATGTCCTTGAGGGCAGGGAACATGCCGGCGACGGAGGTCACGCCCACCAGGGGATGACCGTAGGAGATCTCGATCTGCGCGATGAACTGTTTGCCCGAAGCCCCGGTGAGTTCATCGGCCATGGTCTTGCGCGTCCTCATGAGGCGCGGCATGACAAACAGCACATAGACGGCCCCGGTCCCGGCGAGGAGGAGGCCGATCGGCGTGAAGCTGAAGAACCCCAGACGCAGATCGGAATGCTGGGCGGCGTAGTTGACGACCAGCAGGTTCGTCGAAGACCCGATCAGCGTGGTCATGCCGCCGAGGATGGCCATGAAGGACAGCGGCATCAGAACCCGTGACGAAGACTGACCCATGGTTGCGGCAACCGCGGTCAGGATCGGCAGGAACATCACCACGACGGGGGTGTTGTTGAGAAAGGCGCTGAGAGCTGCGACGGCAACAAGCACCGGAATGGTCGCCAGTTGCGAGCGCCCTCGCACCCAGCGGACGATGGCCTGTGCCGGGCCTTCCAGCGCATTGGTCTGGAACAGGCCCTGTCCGATGATCAGCAGGCAGATGATGGTGACCAGCGCGGGATTGGCGAATCCGACGAGAAAATCGCCGGTTGTGACAGGGCCGCGCTCGGTCGTGACCGGAAAGAGCGTGAATATTGCTGCGAGGGAAACGACGGACCCGAGCGCGATTACCTCGATGGAATAGCGCTCCAGAGCGTAGAGTACCACCGTTGACGCGATCACCACAAAGGTCAGCGCCATGGCTACGTCAGTCGATTCCATTCACTTGCCTGCTGCCGTCTGGCCGAAGCCGAAGGCGCTCAGTCTAAAACACGGGCAGGGGGGATAGGAAGTCCCCTAACTGCAGTAAGAACAGCTCTGGCGAAAAGCGGCATGCGTTCTCGTCGGTGTTTTGGAAAAAAGTTTTCCGATACCAGGCGAAAGATCAGCCGCGCGTTTGCAGCGCAGCGGAATTCATCACCACCGTGCCGAGGATCAGGTCGTGCAGCAGGCGCTTGCGATCGGTGAACAGCGACACAAGCAGCACGAAGGGCGTCAGCAAGGCGACGGAGAACCAGAACAGCAGCAGGTGCATGATGGCCAGCAGCGGGTAGGGCCGACCGCCGTACCAGAGGCGCATTTCCAGGCCCATGGCGCGCATTCCGGGCGTGGCCGCATTGGAGCCGCCGAGGGTGAAGGCGGTGTAGAGGATCGCAACGCCCTGGGCGAGGAAGGCGTAGAAGAACCACGCCAGGCCGAGGGTGAAGATGCCCAGGATAAAGACGAGAACGGCGGCCACGCAGGTCAGGATCGCCACGGCGATGGCGTCGATGCAGAAGGCGAAGATGCGCTTTGTCCTGACACCATCGAACAGGTCCGGCATGGCGACCGGATCGTAGGCGTCCTGCCTGGAGCCGGTGGTATCAATGTCTGTGGCCATGGGACGGTCTCCTTATCAGCTTCTATCGATGTGGGGACGATCGTCCGGTTTCGCAAACAATATATGGCGGAAACCGGTGGGTTTCACTCAATCGATTCCGCCACATCCATGTGGCGGACCCGGTAGCCGCGCTCGCGCAGGGCCGCGACGATCTCCTCGCCGTGGTGGGTGTCGAAAGCCTCGAAGGTGACGTCCAGAGTGGCGCCCTTGGCTGGGACATTCAGGAACAGGTGATGATGGGCGACATCGACCACATTGCCCTTGAGGTTGCCGATGATCGTGGCGATCTCGCCCAGAACGCCGGGGCGGTCGGGCGTATCGATCCGGATGGAGACGAGACGGCCGTCCCGTGCCAGTTCCCGGATCACGATGGACGACAGGAGCCGGGGGTCGATGTTCCCGCCGCACAGGATCAGCCCGACCTTCTTGCCGGCAAACCGCTCCGGCTCTGTCAACAACGCGGCAAGGCCCGCGGCCCCCGCCCCCTCGGCGATGGTGCGCAGACGGGTCAGATAGGCGTTGATCGCCCGCTCGATGGTGCTTTCCTTGGCCAGGATGATATCGTCGACGACCTTTTTCACGATCTGCCGGGTCAGTTTGCCCACATCGCGCACGGCAATGCCTTCTGCGATGGTTGGACCTTCGCAGCGTACCTCCTTGCCGTAGAAGTCGCCCCACATGCCGGGATAGAGCACGGTCTCGACGCCGATCACCTCGATGTCCGGCCTGATCGCCTTGGCGGCCGTGCCGTTGCCCGAGATCAGCCCGCCGCCGCCGATCGGGATCACCAGCGTGTCCAGGTCCGGATAGGCTTCCAGCATTTCCAGGGCGATTGTGCCCTGACCTTCGATCACGCGAGGATCGTCGTAGGGGTGAACCCAGACAAGGCCGCGTTGTGCTGCGATCCGGTCGGCTTCTTCCGAGGCCTCATGGACGGTCTCTCCGGCGAGCACCACCTCCGCGTTGTAACTCTTCGTCGCGGCGATCTTCACGAACGGGGTCGATTCCGGCATGACGATGGTTGCCGGAATGCCGAGCCGCTGGGCATGGCAGGCGACCCCTTGGGCATGGTTGCCGGCGGACATGGCAATCACGCCGCGGCTGCGCTCTTCCGGGGTCAGGCTTGCCAGCTTGACGATGGCGCCGCGTTCCTTGAAGGCGCCGGTCACCTGCATGTTTTCGTATTTGACGAAAACCTCCGCGCCGGTGAGCGCCGATAACGCGGGAGCCGGCAGGCACGGCGTTTCGAGAACGGCCCCCCGTATCAGTTTGGCCGCCTTTTGAATGCCGGCGAAGGTGACCTCAGCGGGATCTGGAGGAGCGCCAGTACCCGACGGCGCGGAGTTCATATCGCGCGGGCCAGGAGTGACGCCACCTGGGGCGCAAAATAGGTCAGGATGCCGTCGGCGCCGGCCCGTTTGAAGGCCATCAGGCTTTCCAGCATCGCGCGGTCGCGGTCGATCCAGCCGTTGGCGCCGGCTGCCTCGATCATCGCGAATTCGCCGGAGACCTGATAGGCATAGGTCGGCATGCGGAACGTGTCCTTCAGACGCCACAGGATGTCGAGATAGGGCATGCCCGGCTTGACCATGATCATGTCCGCGCCTTCGGCTATGTCCAGTTCCGCCTCGCGAAGGGCTTCGTCGGTGTTGGTGGCATCCATCTGATAGGTGCGTTTGTCGCCAATCAGGGTGGCGTTGGTGCCGACCGCGTCGCGGAACGGGCCGTAGAAGGCCGAGGCGTATTTGGCCGCGTAGGACATGATCTGCACGTCGCGAAAATTGTTGGTGTCGAGCGCCAGCCGGATGGCGGCGACGCGTCCGTCCATCATGTCGGACGGGCCAATGATGTCGGCGCCGGCTTCCACCTGGTTGAGCGCCTGGCGGCAGAGCTGGTCGACGGTTTCGTCGTTGAGGATCGTCTCGCCGTCCATCAGGCCGTCATGGCCGTGGCTGGTATAGGGATCAAGGGCGACATCGGTCATCAGGCCGAGATTGAGGCCCTCCTGCTTGATCGCCCGGCAGGACTGGCAGACCAGATTGTCCGGATTGAGCGCTTCGGAACCCGTCGGGTCGCGCAGGGCCGGATCGGTATAGGGAAAGAGGGCGATGACCGGAATGCCCAGGCTTTCCGCCTTGACCGCGTCCTTTACCGCCTCGTCGACGGACAGCCTTTCTACGCCGGGCATGGAGGAGACGGGCTGGCGGATGCCGGCGCCCTCGACGACGAAGATCGGCCAGATCAGGTCGTTGGTTGTCAGCGCGGTCTCCCGCACCAGGCGCCTGGACCAGTCCGCGCGCCGGTTGCGGCGCATGCGGCGACCGCCGAGAATCTCATCCATATCGGAACTGGTGATGGACGGGGTGCGGGTGGAAGACGACATCGTTCTTAGATCCTGTAATGGGGGTCTGCTAACAGGTGGAGCATGCATGATACATTGCCTGAATCCCCGAGACCCTATCACGGGATCGGGTGTGATCCAACATGATGTAAAACAACGATAAATGCTTATGAAAATGCGTTTTGTTGACGTTTACGTCAAAACTGGCTAAGTCCCATTCAACACAGGAAGCCAAGACTTTAACCTGTAAACAGCAGGGCTCGGGAGGACAGGTCATGGATTTTTCCCTCAGTGAAGATCAACGCGCCTTTCAGGACATGGCGGCAGCCTTTGCCCGTGATGAAATGGAGCCGTATGCACGTGAATGGGACGAGAGCAGCCTCTTTCCGGTCGATACCTTGCGCAAGGCGGCGGAGCTGGGCTTCGGCGGCATTTACGTGCGCGAGGATGTCGGAGGCTCGGGCCTGACCCGGACCGATGCGGCGATTATCTTCGAGGAACTGGCCAAGGGCTGCACCTCGACGGCGGCTTATATTTCCATCCACAACATGGCCGCCTGGATGATCGACACCTATGGCAGCGAGGAATTGCGGCAGAGATATCTGCCCGACCTCTGCTCCATGACAAAATTCGCCAGCTACTGCCTGACCGAACCGGGAGCTGGATCCGATGCGGCTGCCCTGCGCACGAAGGCGACGGATGATGGCGACCACTACGTCCTGAACGGCTCCAAGGCCTTCATTTCCGGCGGCGGCGTCAGCGATGTCTATGTGGTCATGGTGCGCACCGGCGGCGCTGGTCCCAAAGGCATCAGTTGCGTCGTGGTGGAAAAGGATACACCGGGCCTGAGTTTCGGCGCGCAGGAGGTCAAGCTCGGCTGGAAGAGCCAGCCGACCGCCCAGGTGAATTTCCAGGACTGCCGGATCCCGAAGACCAACCGGGTCGGTGCGGAAGGCGAGGGTTTCAAGATCGCCATGGCCGGTCTCGACGGCGGCCGGCTGAACATCGGTGCCTGCTCGCTTGGTGCCGCACAGACCTGTCTTGAGCGGACGATCGCTTACATGAAGGACCGCAAGCAGTTCGGCCGCGCCATTGCCGAGTTCCAGGCGCTGCAGTTCCGCCTTGCCGACATGGCGACGGAACTGGAGGCCGCCCGGCTTTTCCTGCACAAGGCTGCCATGCTGGTGGATGCCAAGGCCCCGACCGCGACCACGACCGCGGCCATGGCCAAGCGGCTGGCCACCGATACCGGTTTCAAGGTGGTCAACGAGGCTTTGCAGCTTCACGGCGGCTACGGGTATCTGCGCGACTATCCGATCGAGCGTTACCTGCGCGACGTGCGCGTGCATCAGATTCTGGAAGGCACCAACGAGATCATGCGACTGATCATTGCCAGGGATCTTTTAAAGGACTGATCTTCTGAAGGACCGATCATTCAAACCGGGGACGGATGTGAGCGACGATATCTTATTTGAACAGCGCGGGGTGGCGGGTTTCATCACGCTGAACCGGCCGAAGGCCCTGAACGCCCTGAACCATGGCATGGTGACCGAACTGGCCCGCCAGCTGAACGCTTGGGCCGGCGACGACGGCATCCGTCATGTGGTGATCTGTGGGGAAGGGGAGAAGGCCTTTTGCGCCGGCGGCGACATCCGCAGCATCTATGACGCGAAAATGGCAGGCGAATCCGGTCTGGCGGACTTCTTCCACGACGAATATCTGCTCAACGCCCAGATCAAGACCTACCCCAAACCCTATATCTCCCTGATCGACGGCATCGTCATGGGCGGCGGTGTCGGTGTTTCGGTGCATGGCAGCCACCGGGTCGGCACCGAGAACACCATGCTCGCCATGCCGGAAACGGGGATCGGCTTCTTTCCCGATGTGGGCGGGACCTGGTTCCTGCCGCGCATGCCAAAGGAAACCGGAACCTATTGCGCCATGAGCGCGGGGCGCCTGAAACAGGGGGACGCGCTGGAAACGGGTGTTCTGACCCACACGACCTCCCGCCAGAACCTTCCAGCTCTGATGGAGGCGCTGGAGCGGGCCGAGGACGTCGATGCAGCTCTTGCCGGCTTCCACGCCGATCCGGACCCGTCGGATCTTATGGCGAGGTCGGATCTGATCGAGGGGATTTTCTCCGCCCCGACCGTTGCGGACGTGATGAACCGGCTTGATACCTGCGAAGATCCCTGGGGCCAGAAGGTGGCGGCCGGGATCCGCTCCAAGTCGCCGACCAGCGTTCATTTGGCTTTTGAACAGATGCGGCGGGGCGCAAGGCTGGACTTTGAGGGCTGCATGCGCTTGGAATACCGGATCGTTACGAAGATCCTTGAGGGACATGATTTCTTCGAGGGGGTAAGGGCACTTCTGGTCGACAAGGACCAGTCGCCGAAATGGCAGCCGGACCGGCTGGACCAGATCGGCGAGACCGTGCTTGCACCCTATTTCGAGAAACCGGCCTCAGGGGATCTTCCTCTTTAATAAAAGAACCGAACAGGACCGAAATGCTCGCGAACCTTCATGCCATTATGAGCTCGAGACCGCCGTGGAGCACCATTCTGGTGTGGTATCTGCGCGCAATTGCGGTCCTGCTGCTTGGGGGAGGGCTGATCCACTGGGCACGGATCATCGGGATCACACCCTGGCGCGATGTCTGGTTCTGGGACATGCCGCTGGCGTGGCAATCGGCGACGGTCTTCTTCGGTGTGCTTGATCTGGTGGCGGCGATCGGGCTGTGGTTGGCGGTTTCCTGGGGCACGGTCATGTGGCTGTTTCGCGCCGGCAGCCAGATCGTGATGCACACCCTTTTTTCCGACATCTACGGCCGCCGGCCCTATGAGATCTCATTCTATCTTCTGACGATCGCGGGATATCTGCTTCTGACTTACCTGATGGAGCGGGAAAATCGCGCGCGGTAGCCCTGACGTCGCGATCACAGGCTGTCGGAGACGCAGAATCACACAGTTTTAACAACAATACAGATGCGCCGGGTGCGAAGGGGTGCCTGGTCGCGGGACAAGTCGGGAGGAGTTGTCATGACAGAGAAGATCGGATTTATCGGCCTCGGCAATATGGGCGGGCCGATGGCGGTCAACCTGATGAAAGCCGGGCATGATGTCCTGGGTTTCGATCTTTCGGAAGGCGCGCTCGCGGCCTTCGAGGATGCGGGCGGAACGTGTGTTAAAAGCGTCCCGGAACTCGCGGCGGCCTGCGACGTCATCGTCACCATGCTTCCGGCCGGTGCCCATGTGCGCAAGGTCTATATGGACGAGGGCGGTATTTTTGAAAACGCGAAGCCGGGGACGCTGATGATCGATTCCTCGACCATCGACGTGGACAGCGCACGCGCCGTCGCTGCGGCTGCGGCCGAGCAGGACATGCCAATGGTCGACGCGCCGGTCTCCGGCGGCGTCGGCGGCGCCACGGCCGGAACCCTGACCTTCATGGTCGGCGGGCCCGAGGCGGCCTACGAACAGGCCAGGCCCTATCTGGACATCATGGGCAAGACCATCGTCCATGCCGGGGATTCGGGAAACGGGCAGGCCGCCAAGATCTGCAACAACATGGTGCTGGGCATTTCCATGATCGCGGTCAGCGAGGCATTCGTTCTCGCCGAGCGGCTCGGCCTCGATGCGCAGAAGCTGTTCGACATTTCCTCCACCGCCTCCGGCCAGTGCTGGGCATTGACATCCTATTGTCCGGTTCCGGGGCCGCTGCCGAGTTCGCCGGCGAACCGGGACTATCAGCCGGGCTTTGCGGCTGCGATGATGCTCAAGGATCTGAAGTTGGCGCAGGAGGCGGCCAGCAGCTCCGGGGCGTCCACCCCCCTCGGTGCGGAGGCCTCCGCGCTCTATAATATGTTCTGCAATTCCGGCGGTGAGGCGCAGGACTTTTCGGCCATCGTCAAATACCTGCGCGGATCATGATTAATCAAAGCTTTCAACGCGTTGAGAATCGTCCTTAAAGAATTAACGGACGATTCAGCGTGTCTCTTAAGCGGATTTTAGAAGCGCTGCTGTACCTTTGTTTACAAGGTGGGAAAAATATCCACCTCGCGACAGGTAATGAATAAAGAGGCGCAAACAAATGATCACGGCTACAAGGGCAGTCGACGCAGTGGTTCAGGGGGAAGAAGAAGCGGAAATCAAGCCGCTTTATCTTGAAGCCCTGACCCTTGTTGAGCGGCTGCACAGACGACTGCTTGACGTCATCAAGGACGAGTTTGATCGCATGGGTCGGTCCGATGTGAACAGTGTGCAGGCTCTGCTTCTGTTCAATATCGGCGACGCCGAACTGACTGCGGGCGAACTGAGAACACGCGGCTACTATCTCGGCTCGAACGTGTCCTACAACCTGAAGAAACTGGTTGAAACCGGCTATATTCACCATCAGCGCTCCCGCATGGACCGCCGCTCGGTGCGTGTCAGCCTGACGGAAAAGGGACAGGAAGTCGCGCGCATCGTGAATGACCTTTACGAACGCCACGTTCTTTCCGTCGAGCAGGTCGGGGAAATCGGTACCGAGGATTTCGTTACCCTGAACAAATCCCTGCGCAGGCTGGAGCGTTTCTGGACCGATCAGATCCTCTATCGGCTCTAAGCGGCGCCAACGCCAAATGCTCTTTCAAACGCCGTTCCGGTTCGCCGGGGCGGCGTTTTTCTGTCTGTGTCGCCAAATGTGCGGAAGAAGACCTCACGAAATGTTCATGTCGCTGTCAGCGCCGCCGACCGACATGTTCTGGACACAATGGGATGCCTATCTGCAATTAAAGGAAATCGTGCCCGGATTTGCCTTTTTCAGTCGATCGCCAGATATATTTTCGACTTCGAGATGCGAATTCCGGAGCGCGCAGGCTTTTGATAGGGCCAAAACCTGTAATTTGTTAATCATAACTGCCATAAATTGGCCTTGGGTTTTGGCTAATTCACCGGTTCAGGTGTGAAATGACGAGATCCGATTCAGGTAATACGAAAGCTCGTATTTGAGATCACAGTGACACAATGGGGTTGGTAATGACAGCATCCTTCGGGAACGCCCGCGGTTTCATGTTAAAGGCGGCAAAGCGGCCGGCAACAGCCTTAGGGCTTCTTGCCTTGTCGTTCGTCGCCTTCGATACGGCCGCCGTGGCGCAAAGCCCGCTTGATGCCGTTCGTCATCAAAGCCAGCCGGTGGAATGGCAGGACCGGTTCCAGGCCACCATGGAAAGCCTTAATTCCCTGGACAGCGCGGAGCCGACCCTGTCGCCGGAAACGGCGGACTATATGGCTGTGGCGATCGACCGCTACTCCCGCATCGTTCAGCAGGGCGGGTGGGGCCGCGTCTCCAGTGGCAGGACGCTTCGGATCGGTGCTCGGGATGCGCGGGTCATTGAACTTCGCCGCCGCCTGATCGCTTCCGGCGATCTGGAGCAGAAGGCCGGCATGTCAGACACCTTCGATTCCTATGTGGATGCGGCTTTGCGCCGGTTCCAGCTTCGCCATGGTCTGTTGGCCGACGGCGTTCTGGGCGAATCCACCATTGTTGCGCTCAACGTTCCGGCGAATGTCCGCCTGCGCCAGCTTGAAACCAATCTGGTGCGCCTGCGCTCCATGTCGGGCTTCCTTGGCGACCGCTACGTGATGGTCAATATCCCGGCTGCCGAAATCGAAGCGGTTGAAAACGGCCGCGTCCGTTCGCGCCATACCGCCGTCGTCGGCAAGATCGATCGACAGACGCCGATCCTGAACAGCGAGATCTACGAGCTGAACTTCAATCCGTACTGGACCGTTCCGGTGTCCATCATCCGCAAGGATCTGATCCCGAAGATGAAGCAAGACCCGGAATATCTGGCCCGGAACAAGATTCGTATCTTCGACTGGAAAGACAATGAACTGACCTGGCAGCAGATCGACTGGAATACCGAGGAAGCGACCAAGTACCAGTTCCGCCAGGAACCGGGCGCGGAGAACTCGCTCGGCCATGTCCGGATCAACTTCCACAACAAGTATCAGGTCTATCTGCACGACACGCCGTCGAAGACCCTTTTCGGATCGGATTACCGCTTTCATTCCTCAGGCTGTGTCCGCGTTCAGAACGTGCGCGAACTCGTGACCTGGCTGTTGCAGTCGACGACGCCGGACTGGAACCGGTCCAAGGTCGATCAGATCATCCGGGTCGGTGAACGTGAAGACGTGAAGCTGAAGCGGAAGATCCCGCTTTACCTGACCTACGTCACGGCCTGGGCCAACGCGGATGGTGTGGTGCATTTTCGCGAGGATATCTACAATCGCGATGACCTCTACGGAACGACCGGCGAAGGAATCGGCGATGCGCAGGCGCGTCTGTAACCAGCCACCTTATCTTGCTGTTTAGTCGTTCCAGACAAGCGCAGAAAAGCTGCGTGCTGGTCTAGAATCCGGAAATCAGTCGCGCCGCAGGCGCGCCTTTTCTCCTTTTGTAAGTAGGGCTCGCAAATGCTCGCGCTGAAATCTGGATTCCAGATCAGCGTTCGGCAGCGCCACACTTGTCTGGAATGACGGTTCGGGAGTGTGATAAATGCGGGCAGGCTTATGGAGAGAAGCAGATGAGTCGTGGCACGCCGCCTTCCGGCGAAATCTATCTTGAAATCCAGCAGATCGGTCGGCAGGTCAAGATGACGGCCATTCATGCGGATACCGGGGTGGAGGTCGTGGTCTTCGGTCCGATTACCGCCTCACAAGAAGATTTGAAGCGTGTGGCCGTCCGCAAGCTGCAAAGACGCCTGGAGCAGGAAAACGGCGTCTGAGGTCAGTCTTGACCTAAATTTCTGTTGTTGGAGCGGCCCGGTGTCAGTTTTGTGAAACTTGGCGTCGCTGTAGCCCTTGGTTCATGCCGGTCCCTATGCTAGTTCCACGCCTGCACGGGACGTGAGGCCGCAAGAGCGGCGAACGGACCGGGGCCGGAGAGAGATCCGGCAATCAGACTTCTACCAGAAAAGGATGGTGCGATGTCCTTGACAGATTCCGCGGCCGGCCAGTCTTCCCATTCGGCATTCTTTACCCGCAGCCTCGCAGAGACCGACCCGGATATTTTCGGCGCCATCGAAAACGAACTTGGCCGGCAGAGGCACGAAATCGAGCTGATCGCTTCGGAGAACATCGTTTCCCGCGCGGTCCTGGAAGCCCAGGGCTCGATCATGACCAACAAATATGCGGAAGGCTATCCGGGCAAGCGCTACTACGGTGGCTGCCAGTTCGTGGATGTGGCCGAAACGCTCGCCATTGAACGCGCCAAGCAGCTGTTCGGTTGTAATTTCGCCAACGTCCAGCCGAATTCCGGTAGCCAGATGAACCAGGCCGTGTTCCTGGCGCTGCTGCAGCCGGGTGACACCTTCATGGGTCTCGACCTCAATTCCGGCGGTCACCTTACCCACGGCTCTCCGGTCAACATGTCCGGCAAGTGGTTCAACGTGGTCTCCTACGGTGTGCGCAAGGAAGATCACCTGCTCGACATGGACGAGATCGAGCGGCAGGCACACGAACACAAGCCGAAACTGATCCTGGCCGGTGGAACCGCCTATTCGCGGATCTGGGACTGGAAGCGGTTCCGGGAGATCGCCGATTCCATCGGTGCCTACCTGATGGTCGACATGGCGCATATTGCCGGCCTTGTGGCCGGGGGCGTGCATCCGTCGCCGATCCCGCATGCCCATGTGTGCACCACCACCACCCACAAGTCTCTACGCGGTCCGCGTGGCGGCATGATTCTCACCAATGACGAAGACCTCGCCAAGAAGATCAATTCGGCAGTTTTCCCCGGCCTCCAGGGTGGACCGCTGATGCATGTGATCGCGGCAAAGGCAGTGGCCTTCGGCGAAGCGCTGCAGCCGGAATTCAAGGCCTATGCGAGAAGCGTGGTCGACAACGCCAAGGCGCTGGCCGCGACCCTGCAGGAACAGGGCCTGGATATTGTCTCCGGCGGGACGGATAACCATCTGATGCTGGTCGACCTGCGCCCGAAGAACGCGACAGGCAAGAAGGCGGAAGCCTCGCTCGGCCGGGCAAACATCACCTGTAACAAGAACGGTATTCCGTTCGATCCGGAAAAGCCGTTCGTGACCTCCGGTGTCCGTCTTGGCACGCCGGCCGGCACCACCCGAGGCTTCGGCGTCGCCGAATTCCGCGAGATCGGTCTGCTGATCACCGAAGTGCTCGACGGTCTGAAGGCGGCGAACAGCGAAGAGGGCAACGCGGCAGTGGAAGCGGCGGTCAAAGCGAAGGTCGAGGCTCTGACGGCCCGGTTCCCGATTTACTGAGGCCATCATGAGGGCCGGTTGAACCGGCCGGGAGCTTTCGAAGATGCGGTGTCCCTATTGCGGGGGTGACGAAACCCAGGTCAAGGATTCCCGCCCGACCGAGGACAATACGGCCATTCGCCGGCGTCGGGTGTGCAACACCTGCGCCGGCCGCTTCACCACGTTTGAGCGGGTGCAGTTGCGCGAACTGATGGTGCTGAAACGGTCCGGTCGGCGGGTTCCTTTCGACCGGGAAAAGCTGATGCGCTCTGTGCAGATCGCGGTGCGCAAGCGCCCGGTCGAGCCGGAGCGGATCGAGAGGATGGTGAGCGGCATCGTCCGGCAGCTGGAAAGCTCCGGGGAAAGCGATATCACCGCGGAAACCATCGGCAATCACGTCATGGAAGGTCTCAAGGGCATCGATGACGTGGCCTATGTCCGCTTCGCCTCCGTCTACAAGAACTTCCGTGAAGCCAAGGATTTCGAGGCACTTCTGGACGAATTGAGCGGTCCGGAGCAGCAGATGCTCGACGAGAGCTGATTTTCGGCGACAACGAAAGCAAAGCAGTCCTTTTCATGCCATCGGCGACCGACTTCGATCTCAGATACATGGCTGCCGCCGAGCGCTATGCGCGCCGGGGGCTGGGAGTGGTCTGGCCGAACCCGCCGGTCGCAGCCCTGATCGTTGCCGAAAACGAAAACGGTGTGCCGGTGCTCGTCGGCAGAGGGCGGACGTCGAAACCGGGCGGGCCTCATGCGGAGGTCAATGCGCTCCGGAGTGCCGGCGATATGGCACGCGGTGCGACCTGTTACGTCACACTGGAGCCATGCTCACACTACGGGCGGACACCGCCGTGTTCGCTGGCCCTTGTCGAGGCAGGCATCAAGCGGGTCGTCATCGGCATGCTGGATCCGAATCCGCGCGTGGCCGGACGCGGGGTCAGGATGCTGCAGGAAGCCGGAGTGGAGGTCGTGGTCGGCGTCCACGAGGAAGCCTGCCAGCGCCTTTATCACGGCTTCACCCTGCGCATCACGAAACAGCGGCCGCATGTGTTCCTGAAGCTCGCCGTCTCGCGTGATGGTTTTATCGGCCGGGAAGGGGCGGGGCAGATACGCATTTCCGGTGAACTTTCCATGCGTATGGTCCACGGATACCGGGCGACCTATGATGCGATCCTGGTGGGGATCGGCACGGCCCTTGCCGACGATCCGCAGCTGACCTGCCGGTTGCCGGGCATGGCCGAGCGGTCTCCGGTCCGGGCGATTGTCGATGCCAGGGCTCAATTGCCGCTCAAGTCGAAGCTTGTCCGGACCGCCGCCGACGTACCGGTCTGGCTGGTCTGTGGCAATGATGCCGACCCGGAGCACCTGAAGGAGCTTTCCGATGCCGGCGTCCTGGTGATCCGCGTGCCGACCGATGGGGGCCGCATCCATCCGTCGGTCGTCGTCAGCGCGCTGAGTACTCGGGGCGTCACCCGGTTGATGGTGGAAGGCGGGTCGCGGATCGCGAATGCGTTCCTGGACGCGGACCTTGTCGATGACCTGTGTGTCGTGACCGGCGCGGTGGACGTCGGTGAAGGCGGCATACCGGCGCTTTCCGGCCGAGATCTGGAAACGGTCCTGAAAGATCCCAGGTTCGCAAGGGTCGGTGCCGGTTATCTGGAAGACGACCGGTATATCTATCTGAGCAGGCGGGATGCCTTAAAAACGGGAAGCCTGACATGTTTACTGGAATAGTCACCGATCTCGGCGAGATCCTCAGCGTCACCAAGATCCCCGCGGGGATCAGGACCCGGATTCGCACGGCCTATGATCCCGACGGTATCGACATCGGCGCCTCCATCGCCTGTGGCGGTCCCTGCCATACGGTGACGGCCAAGGGGACGGACGCGCAAGGCAACTGGTTCGAGGTGGAATCGGCATCCGAAACACTGGCACTGACCACCGCCTCGGACTGGGCGGTAGGCATGAAGCTCAATCTGGAGCGGTCGCTTGCCATCGGAGACGAACTCGGCGGCCACCTTGTCCTCGGTCACGTCGACGGACGGGCGAAGATCGTCAAGCGGGAAGACCATGACGACTCGGTCTATTTTCAGTTCGAGGCCCCTGACGAATTTGCCCCTTACATTGCCCGGAAAGGCTCCGTTGCGCTGGACGGCACGTCGTTGACGGTCAATGAGGTTGACGGAAAGCTGTTTTCGGTCTTCCTGATCCCGCATACGCTTGCGATGACCACATGGAGCGACCGGAAGGAGGGCGATTTCGTCAATCTGGAAGTCGACATGATGGCGCGATATGCTGCGCGCCTTGCGGAATACGCCGGGCCGTCATAACAGCGCCGCAAATTCTTATGTAACGGTATCTTCGATATGTCCCGGCCATGCAGTGTCTCATTGGCATATCAGGGGTAGACAAATCGGGACAGACATGGTTCCTGTCGCGGCCCTCAAGACAAGAAGAATGGATCCATGAGCTCAGACCCTAAGCTGCTGATTATCGAAGCTCGTTTCTACGAGGAAATCGCGGACGCACTCGTTGAAGGTGCGATCAAGGCGATCGAGGCCGCCGGCGGCGAGTACGAGCGGATCTCCGTACCCGGCGTTCTGGAAATCCCCGCCGCGCTTTCAATGGCGTTGACGGCCATGGAGGGTGAAGGAACGTTTTACGACGGCTTCGTGCTACTGGGCTGTGTCATTCGCGGCGAGACGTCGCATTACGACATCGTCGCAAATGAATCGGCGCGTGTGATCATGGATCTGGTCGTCGATGCGGACCTAGCCGTTGGTAACGGTATCCTGACCGTAGAAAACGCCGAACAGGCCTGGGCCCGAGCGAAGGTGGATCAGAAGAACAAGGGCGGATCGGCGGCGGAGGCCGCGCTTGCGATGATCGCCCTGCGCGAAAGGCTTGGAGTTTAACCGATGACCGACAAGGTCGATCAACCGAAGCCGCAATCGACTGCCAAGACGAGCCGTCCTGCAAACAAGCGCGGGGCGGCACGTCTGGGTGCTGTGCAGGCTCTTTACCAGATGGACGTCGGCGAAGTGTCGCTGGCCGATGTCATCAGCGAATTCACGACCTTCCGGTTGGGGAAGGAACTGGACGGCGAGCAGTACCGCGAAGCGGACGAGCAGTGGTTCAGCGACATCGTCAAGGGTGTGGTCGAAGACCAGAAGTTCCTGGATCCGTTCATTCACACGGCTCTTGCCGAAGACTGGCCGCTGAAGCGCATCGACAGCCTGCTCAGGGCGATCCTGCGCTGCGGTTCCTACGAGCTGTTGCGGCGCAAGGACGTGCCGGCACGTGTGATCATCTCCGAATACATCGATGTGGCGAAAGCTTTCTTCGAGGATGACGAACCGGGGCTGGTGAACGGTGTTCTCGATCGGCTTGCCCATGACCTTCGCAAGGCCGAGTTCGACGCGCCGAAGGCCAGCGGCAGCGAGGCCTGATCATGGCCGGTGACCGGCCGCACGAATTCGAACTGATCAAGCGCTTTTTCGCGCCGCTTGCCACCGATTCCGGCAGTCTCGGGCTTGCCGATGATGCCGCGGTGTTCACGCCCCGGCCCGGATATGACCTCGTCCTGACAAAGGACATGCTCGCTGCAGACGTGCATTTTTTCGCAGTCGATCCTCCAGAGGCCATTGCGCGGAAGGCTCTACGGGTCAATCTCTCCGATCTGGCGGCCAAGGGCGCCCGGCCGAGGGGCTATTTGCTCGGTCTCGGACTTGCCGTCGACTGGACGGTGGACTGGCTGGAACGGTTCTGCACCGGCCTCAAAGCCGATCAAGCCGCCTATGGCCTGGTGCTTTGGGGGGGCGACACGATCAAGTCAGGTGATCGCTTGCAGATATCGGTCACGGCGATCGGCGAGGTGCCGCAGGCTAAAGCGGTTCGGCGGAATGGCGCGCGGGCAGGGGACGCGATCTATGTGTCCGGCACCATCGGTGACGGGGCTGCAGGCCTTAAGGCGCGTCTCGAAAGCGGATTTGCCGGCCGATACGGGCTGATTGACGAAGACCTGGCGCACATCCTCGACCGCTATCTGCTGCCGCGTCCGCGTGTGGAACTGGCGGGCGTGTTGAGCGATCATGCCCACGCGGCGATGGATGTTTCCGATGGGCTCTTCGCCGATGCGAAGCACATTGCCGATGCATCCGAAGTCGACCTGAGGATCGATCTCGACCTCGTGCCGGTTTCATCGGCGCTGGCAAAGATCCGGGACGCAAGCCCCGAGGATTTCACCGGGCTGCTCGGTGGCGGCGATGATTACGAGATACTGGCCTGCGTTCCCGAAACTTCGACAGGCGCTTTTGATGCCGCCGCCGGGGCCGCCGGATGTCCGGTGACCCGGATCGGCGAGGTCACGCGCGGGAGCGGCAAGGTCGAGTTGCAGCGTGGCGGCGTCGCCGTGCAGTCCCTCTCCGGCGGATTTCAGCATTTCTGAGCCTCTGCTTCCCGGCTGTCGCGCTTGCTCGCGGCAGCCTGCTTGCCAATGAAACCGCGCATCTGATATCCAGAAAGATACGGTTTCAGGCACCGGCCGCTCGCGCGTCTTCCGACTTCGGTAAAGCCTGTTCCATAACGACACCCCGAAACCTTTTGTTCCGGTGGGGCAATGCGAGCACCCTCTGATCCCGAAGCTGTCGGGATCACATGGAATGTCTGAAAGAGGATTTCGGCATGTCGTCCGACGCCGCAACACGGAACGCGTTCATTCATGGACCGCTTGGCACCATCTATGCCAGGACGGCTCTCCCCATCATCTTCGTCATGAGCATGAACGGCCTGCAGGCCGTAATCGATGCCGTCTTTCTCGGCGCTTTCGTCGGGCCGGAAGCGCTTGGGGCCGTGACTCTGATGTTTCCCTTTTTCATGATCATCATTGCGCTTGCGACCCTTGTCGGCAGCGGAATGTCGAGCATTCTCTCCCGCAGGCTCGGAGGGGGAAACTTCAGCGAGGCACGGTCCGTCTTTGCGGGCGCCCACGGGCTTGCGCTTGCAGTCTCGGCATGCCTGATCCTGCTGTTTCTTATCTTCGGAGGAGCGGTGACGCGGCTTGCCGCCGGCGGGTCTCCAGTGCTGGAGCATTTGGGATATACTTATCTGAAGATCCTGGTGCTGACGTCACCGGTTTTCTTTCTGATGGCCGTCAATGTCGATGCGTTGCGCAACGAAGGCCGAACCGGTTTCATGGCGGCCATGAGCCTGCTGGTCTCGCTGGCCAATATGGGCTTCAACTACGTGCTGATCGTCGTGATGGGGCTGGGAGTCGCGGGCTCCGCCTACGGCACGGCGTTGGCGCAGGCTCTGGCCCTGTCGATCGTTCTTGTGTTCCGCCTGTGCGGACAAACCGAGTTGAGGCCGGCCGCGCTGCTGCAATGCAGTCCGTTCACAGACTGGCGTCGGATCCTGGCCCTTGGCGCGCCGCAGAGCCTGAATTTCATGGGGATCGCGCTGGTTTCGGCTTCGATCATTGCCGCTTTGCAGCTGGCCGGGGACGGGAACTACACGTCCACGGTGTCGGCCTATGGCATCATCACCCGGATCATGACCTTCGTGTTCCTGCCGCTTCTGGGGCTTGCCCAGGCCCTGCAGGCAATTGTCGGCAACAATTACGGCGCTCAGGCTTGGGCCCGCTCCAACAGCAGTCTCCGGCTGGGATTGGCAATCGCCCTGGTATACTGCGTGGTTGCGGAAGGCATGCTCGTCCTCTTCGCGGAACCGATCGGCTTCGCCTTCGTCGATGACCGTCTTGTCGTCGGTGAAGTGGTCCGGATCCTGCCGGTGATGACGTCGATGTATTTTCTGTCGGGCCCGTTGGTCATGATCGCCATCTATTTCCAGTCCATCGGCGATGCGGGACGTGCAGCGGTTCTGGGATTGGCAAAGCCCTATGCCTTCGTCATTCCCATGATTTTCCTGCTTCCGCTCGCATTCGGAGAGCAGGGGATCTGGATGGCCACGCCCGTTGCCGAACTGCTACTCCTCGGGTTGACGACCGTTGTCCTCAGCGCAACGGCGCGCCGCAGAAGTCTTAAATGGGGGCTGTTCGTCACCGGAGCGTGAAGGGGACGGCGTGACCGGGATGTTTTTGGCTCGCCAAAAAATACTCCTAGTTGCGGTCCCCTGAAATTAGGGGCTGCCAAACCGGGCGCGCTCGTGTAGGCATGTCAGCTCTCTGAAAACCACGTTCGTACTCTCGGGAACAGACATGTCTGCCACTGCCGCTTCCGCATCCCACGGGTTCATCGATGACCGGCTTGCCAAGCGCAATGCCCTCTTGCTCGCCTTCGCCCAGGCGCTGGGCGGCGCATCCGCCTCCATCGTGATCGCCACCGGTTCGCTGATCGGCAGCAGTCTTCTGGGAAGCGACAAGTCGCTGGCCACTGTGCCGGTTTCCGCCTTCGTGCTCGGAACGGCGATCGGAACTCTACCGGCGGGAGCCATCATGCGCCACTTCGGGCGGCGGGCCGGGTTCATGGGGGCTTCAGCCTTCGGCATCTTCGCGGCCCTGCTTGCGTCGTTCGCGGTGTTCCAGGGTAATTTCCCGCTGTTTATCGTCGCCTGTGGTGGCAGCGGGTTTGTCGGCGCCTTCGTCCAGCAGTTCCGTTTCGCCGCGGCCGATACGGCAAGCGATGCGTTCAAGCCGAAGGCGATTTCCTGGGTGCTGGCCGGAGGCGTTCTCGCAGGCGTTGTCGGTCCGCAGACCGTGATCGCCACCAAGGACCTGTTCTCGCCAATCCTGTTCGCCGGGACCTATCTGGCGCAGGCCGGGCTTTCCCTTGTCGCTCTGCTTCTGGTTTCCTTCATCAAGATCCCTAAGCCGGTGAGGGCACCGGGCGGAACCCATGGCGGGCGGCCAATCCTCACGATAATGGCTCAACCCCGCTTCATCGTCGCAGCCGCCTGCGGCATCTGCTCCTATGCCCTGATGAGCCTTGTCATGACGGCAACGCCGCTTGCGATGATCGGTTGCGGCCTGTCGTCAACCGATGCGGCGCTCGGCATTCAATGGCACGTGCTGGCCATGTTCGGCCCGAGCTTCTTTACCGGCAACCTTATTGCCCGTTACGGCAAGGAACGGATCGTTACCATCGGACTGGCCCTCCTGGGCGGGTGTGCCATCATCGCGCTCATGGGGGTGGAGCTTGTCCATTTCTGGAGCGCGCTCATTCTGCTCGGTCTTGGCTGGAACTTCGGTTTCATCGGCGCAACCGCCATGCTGACGGATACGTATCGTTCCGAGGAACGCAACATGGTGCAGGCGACCAATGATTTTCTGGTCTTCGGCTGTGTGGCCTTCGCTTCCTTTTCTTCCGGAGCGCTGCTCAACCATTTCGGTTGGGCAACCGTGAACTGGCTTGTCTTCCCCTTCGTCGTGCTGTGTGCCGTGCTCCTCGGATGGCTGGTCTTCCACGAGAAGAAGCATGTCCCGGTCTGACAACCGGCGCAGAAAAGACGAAATAAATTCCGGAAAAATTGCTGCAGTGCACAGTATTCTGCCGTAAAGGCAAGTGTGTGTAATCCCTAAGAGTAACTTGACGGCTGTTGTCGATCTGTTGCTATCGTGTGGACCATTGACGCGCCGCATCCATGTGGCGCTGTTTTGGGCTGGCTGAAAAACAAAAAGACAAACGGCCTGCTGCACAAATGGGAGGAATTATGAACGAGATAATGATCGTTATCATCGTCTGTGGTCTGTTATCATTGGCATACGGGGCCTGGGCGATCCAATCCGTGATGGCATCGGATGCCGGAACGGAGCGCATGCGGGAGATTGCAGGGGCAATCCAGGAAGGGGCGCAGGCCTATCTCACCCGCCAGTACACAACCATTGCCATCGTGGGCGCCGTGGTCTTCGTGATTGCCTGGCTGCTTTTGTCCGCAACGGCGGCCTTCGGTTTCCTGATTGGCGCGGTGCTCTCCGGGACTGCGGGTTTCATCGGCATGATGGTGTCCGTGCGCGCCAATGTGCGGACCGCGCAGGCGGCAAGCCAGAGCCTGGGGGCGGGTCTTGAGATCGCGTTCAAGTCCGGCGCCGTGACCGGTCTTCTCGTCGCCGGCCTTGCACTGCTCGGTGTCGCGGTCTATTTCGCGATCCTGACAGGACCTATGGGCTATGCACCGACGGACCGTGTGGTGATCGACGCCCTCGTTGCCCTCGGCTTCGGGGCTTCGCTCATATCGATCTTCGCTCGTCTCGGCGGAGGCATCTTCACCAAGGGGGCCGACGTCGGCGGTGATCTGGTCGGCAAGGTCGAAGCCGGTATTCCCGAAGACGATCCGCGCAACCCGGCGACGATTGCCGATAACGTGGGCGACAATGTCGGGGACTGCGCCGGCATGGCAGCCGACTTGTTCGAAACCTACGCGGTGACCGTGGTCGCCACCATGGTTCTGGCGTCGATCTTCTTCACCGGTGGTGCGGCTATCGATCTGATGCTGCTGCCGATGGTGATCGGCGCGAGCTGCGTGGTGACATCCATCATCGGCACCTTCTTCGTGAAGCTCGGCTCGAACAACTCCATCATGGGTGCGCTCTACAAGGGCTTCATTGCGACGTCGGTTCTGTCCGCGGTCGCGCTGTTCATCATCACCTTCTTCTGGCTCGGCTTCGACACGACCTATGAGACATCGGGTGGCACGGTCTTCGCCGCGCGGCACCTGTTCTACTGCGGTCTTGTCGGTCTGATCGTGACCGGTCTGATCATCTGGGTGACGGAATATTACACGGGCACCAATTTCCGCCCCGTGAAGTCCATTGCTCAGGCATCGGTGACCGGACACGGCACCAACGTGATCCAGGGGCTGGCGATCTCGCTTGAGGCAACGGCGCTTCCGGCACTGATCATCATTGCCGGTATCCTGGTCGCGCACTCGCTGGCAGGTCTGTTCGGTATTGCGATCGCCGTGTCCACGATGCTGGCGCTGGCCGGCATGGTCGTTGCGCTCGACGCCTTCGGACCAGTGACCGACAACGCCGGCGGTATCGCCGAAATGGCGGACCTTCCTGCAGAAGTCCGGTCCACGACGGATGCGCTGGATGCGGTCGGCAACACCACCAAGGCCGTGACCAAGGGCTATGCCATCGGATCCGCCGGTCTCGGTGCCCTGGTGCTGTTCGCTGCCTATACGGAAGACCTGAAGTTCTTCTCGTCTACGGCAGGGGAAGGTTCGGTGTTTTACGGCATCAACGTTGAAACGCTGTTCAACCTCTCCAACCCCTACGTGGTTGCGGGGCTGCTCTTCGGCGGCCTGCTGCCTTACCTCTTCGGCGGTATCTCCATGACGGCCGTGGGCCGCGCAGCCGGATCCGTGGTCGAGGAAGTCCGGCGTCAGTTCAAGGAGAAGCCGGGTATCATGCAGGGCACGGAACGTCCGGACTACGGCCGGGCGGTCGACATGCTGACACGGGCGGCGATCAAGGAAATGATCATACCGTCGCTGTTGCCGGTGCTGTCGCCGATTGTCGTATTTTTGGTGGTTCGTGCCGTGGCGACGCCGGCCGATGCCTTCGCCGCGGTCGGCGCCATGTTGCTCGGCGTGATCGTGACGGGCCTGTTCGTGGCAATCTCCATGACTGCCGGTGGCGGCGCATGGGACAACGCCAAGAAGTCGTTCGAGGACGGCTTCATCGACAAGGACGGTGTCAAGCACGAGAAGGGTTCAGAGGCCCACAAGGCGTCTGTGACCGGTGATACGGTCGGTGATCCTTACAAGGATACGGCCGGTCCGGCGGTCAACCCGATGATCAAGATCACCAACATCGTGGCGCTGTTGTTGCTCGCCGTGCTGGCGCATCACTGATCCGGATCATCCATAGCAAAAACAGAAAGCCCCGGAGCTTGTCGGCTCCGGGGCTTTTTTGGTTCGTCCGGAAGTCCGGGGCCGGTGTCAGAGACCCAGGCTCGGGTTCGTCGCGCCCTTCAGGATCTGGCTGAGGAAGCCGTAGTCCGTGCCGCCGGTGCGGGTCTTGCGGGTGATCAGGTCGATGATCTTGCCGTCCTGGAGACCGTAATTCGCGATATCCCGCACATAGCCATCTTTGTCGAAATAGACCGCGACGACCCGCTGCTCGACGATGTCGGGCGCCATGAAGGCCGTGGTTTCGGTGACCTGGGAGATATAATAGTAGGCATCGCCGTTCAGGCTCGACGTGGTCGAGGGCGACCCAAGCACCAGCTCCACCTGCTCCTTACTGGACCCGACCTGCACCTGGTTCAGCATATCGGAGTTCACGACATGACCGTGGGTGTAGGAGGTCGTGAAGCAGCCGCCCAGTGGCAGGCTGATCAGAAGCGGAATAATCAGGGCGTGGGCCTTTATCGTCATACTCGTCTCTTGTCTTCCTGTGGGCCGGTCTGTTTTCCTGACGCGGCAAACCTTGCGGCGCTTTCTTGAATTTCGTTTCTTGGCAAAGTCCCTATCGTGGGATAGGGCACATGGCAATACAAGTTTGTGTCTAATCGTTTTGAACGGGATCCGGAGATCACCATGCTTTTCGGCCTTTTTCGCCGTCGTCCGCGTGACGGCGAGTACAAGACCTATAGCGAGATCGTGGCTCAAGCGCGGCAGCCGGTATTTTATACCGATTACCGTGTTCCCGACACGCTGGACGGGCGTTTCGACCTGATTGTCGCCCACGCAGTTGTTTTGTTTCAAAGACTAGCGGGTGAAGACAAAGCGGTTTCGGAATTCTCGCAGAGCGTGTTCGACCTGTTCTTCCATGATATGGACGCGAGCCTGCGGGAGATGGGGGTGACCGATACCCGGGTTCCGAAAAAGGTCAAGGCGATGGGGGAGGCGTTTTACGGCCGAGCGGATGCCTATGCGCCCTGTCTTACAAATGATGATGTCGTCGGTCTTTCCGATGCGCTCAGCCGCAATATCTATACCGAAGCGCCGGAACCGATCGCGGAACGCGCCCTTGCGCAGTATATGCTGGCCGCTGCGAAGGCGCTCGCGGCCCAGGACACGGCAGAGCTGATGACCGGCAAGCTGGACTGGCCGGAACCGGCAGCCTTTGCGCCGGGCGAAGAAACAGCGCCCGGCCGAAACGACGGACAAGACCAATGACAGCTGACAAATTTCCTTTTTCGCACAAGGTGAATGCGGAACGCTTGGGCGACCGCGAAGAGACGATCGTGATTGAACCCGACAAGGCGGCGCTTGAGCGGATTGCGGAAGCGAACGGGTGTGTGGATGTCGGCAGCCTTCGCGCGGAACTGACCCTTAAGCCCTGGCGCAAGGCCGGTGTTCGCGTGGTCGGGACGATCGATGCCACCATCACCCAAGAATGCGTTGTCACACTGGAACCGTTCGTTCAGGATCTTTCGGATGAGATTGACAGGACGTTCGAGCCGGTGTCCAGCCGGCCGCGCCGCCCGCGGGACATCAACGACGAGGGCGAGATCGAAATCGATCTTGAAACGCTCGATCCGCCGGATGTGATGGTGGATGGCGTGATCGACCTGGGAGCGCTGATCTGTGAACAGCTGGCGCTGAGCATCGATCCGTTTCCGCGCAAGCCGGGCGCCGTGTTCGAACAGGACGAGGAAACAGACAGCGGCGAGGAAGAGGACAAGCCGTCGCCGTTCGCGGCCCTTGCCAAACTCAAGCAGGACCCTGAGCAGTCCTCGTAAATTAACGGTTGTCACGCGGTTGGAAACGGTTATGTTCGCGTGCGTTTGATTGCCTTGCCGGCCTTCCGGCAGGGAGGAACGGGCGATGGCTTTCTCAAAGCCCTGCCTGAAGAGAGCTCCAAAAGACCCGGTCGATGGCGAAAACCATTCCAATATCCCTCGATGTTATGGGCGGTGATTCCGGCGCAGAGGTGGTTATCCCCGGTGCGGAGATTGCACTTGTCCGCCATCCCGACATTCGCTTTATGCTTTATGGCAATGAAAAGGTGGTCCTGCCGCTTCTGGAGAAGTATCCGCGGGTGAGGGATGCCTCGACCTTTCATCATTGCGACGTATCGGTCGCCATGGATGCCAAGCCGAGCCAGGCCTTGCGCCAGGGGAGATGGAAATCCAGCATGTGGCGGGCAATCGAAGCGGTCAAAAGCGGCGATACGGCCGTGGCCGTGTCGGCCGGCAACACCGGCGCTCTGATGGCCATGTCGAAGTTCTGCCTTAGAACCATGGCGAATATCGAGCGGCCCGCGATCGCGGCGATCTGGCCGACGGCGCGCGGCGAATCCGTCGTCCTCGACGTCGGGGCGACCATCGGGGCGGATGCGCAGCAACTGATCGACTTCGCCATTCTGGGGGGCGCCATGGCGCGGGCCCTACAGGGCCTAGAAAGCCCGACCGTCGGACTGCTCAACATCGGCGTCGAAGAGGTCAAGGGGCTGGAAGAGGTGCGCACGGCCGGACGGCTTTTGCGGGAAACCAAGCTCAGGAAGCTGACCTATGCAGGCTTCGTCGAGGGGGACGATATCGGCAAGGGAACCGTCGATGTCGTCGTCACAGAAGGCTTCGCCGGCAATATCGCGCTGAAAACTGCGGAAGGCACGGCAAAGCAGATTGCCGGATATCTGCGTTCGGCCATGAACAGGACGTTCATGTCGAAGATCGGCTACCTGTTTGCAAAAGGTGCCTTCGACCGGCTTCGGGACAAGATGGACCCGCGCAAGGTGAACGGCGGGGTCTTCCTTGGCCTGAACGGCATCGTTATCAAGAGCCATGGAGGGACCGATGCCGAAGGCTATGCCGCGGCCATCGATCTTGCCTATGACATGGTGCGCAACGAACTGCTGCACAAGATCGCTCAGGATCTGGTGCACTATCATCGCGGCCGCTTTGCGGACGCCGCGGCTAATTCGGAAGGTGATTTGTGAGCGTAATCCGTTCGACCGTAATCGGCTGCGGCAGCTATCTGCCGGCCAAATGCCTGACCAATGCAGAACTTTCCGGCATGGTGGATACCTCCGACGAATGGATCGTTCAGCGGACGGGGATCAGGCAACGCCATATTGCAGCCGAAGGCGAAATGACTTCCGACCTGGCCCTCAATGCAGCGCGCGCAGCCCTTGAGAATGCGGGTATGGATGCTCAGGACATCGATACCATCATTCTGGCGACGGCCACGCCCGATTACACGTTTCCGGCAACGGCGGTAACGGTTCAGGCCGGCCTTGGCATCCATCACGGAGCCGCCTTCGACGTCCATGCGGTCTGCTCGGGCTTCGTCTACGCACTGACCACTGCCGACGCCTATATCCGGTCAGGCATGGCAAAACGGGTGCTTGTGATCGGCGCAGAGACATTTTCCCGGATTCTGGACTGGAACGACAGAACAACGTGCGTCCTGTTCGGTGACGGAGCCGGCGCAGTGGTGGTGGAGACTTCGGAAGGAGCCGGCGACATCGCCGACCGGGGGGTTCTCACATCCCACCTGCGTTCCGACGGCCGACACAAGGAAAAGCTCTATGTGGATGGCGGGCCGTCCGCGACACAGACCACCGGTCATCTGCGCATGGAGGGCCGCGAGGTCTTCAAGCATGCGGTCGGCATGATCACCGACGTGATCGAGGATGCGTTCAACGAAACCGGAACGACGGCGGACGACCTGTCCTGGTTCATACCCCATCAGGCAAACAAGCGGATCATCGATGCGAGCGCAAAGAAGCTCGGTATTGCGCCGGAAAAGGTCGTAACGACCGTCGACAGGCACGGCAATACATCGGCTGCATCGATCCCGCTTGCTCTTGATACGGCTGTGCGGGACGGGCGGGTAAAGCGCGGGGATCTGGTGCTTCTGGAGGCCATGGGAGGCGGATTTACCTGGGGTTCCGTTCTTTTGCGCTGGTAGTCCGGTTCCGGACAAGCCAGTATAGGTAATGCACCGATCGCAAGACTGGTGTTGACCGTTCCTTTGGGACACAATACCGTAGGACTTTAAAGCAAGTTCCGTTGCAAAATCAGCCAGATCACTGGCGTTTCGAGGAGGGCTTATGGGTAGCAGGACTATCACCCGCGCTGACCTATGCGAGGCGGTCTATCAGAAAGTCGGTCTTTCCCGAACGGAATCTTCTGAACTGGTAGAGCGGGTTCTCTCCGAAATCTCCGAATGCCTGTTGAAGGGAGAATCGGTCAAGTTGTCGTCTTTCGGATCCTTCGTGGTCCGATCCAAAGGCGAACGGATAGGCCGAAACCCCAAGACTGGCGAGGAAGTGCCGATATCACCGCGCCGCGTTATGGTTTTCAAGCCGAGTAACGTGTTGAAGCAGCGGATAAACGACGCATTGACGGGCTCATCGTCCTCCTGATTGATGTATAAGGCGGCATGAGCTCTCAGGATAAAAGCCCGGACGCTTTTCGAACGATCAGCGAAGTTGCGGATGATCTGGATCTGCCGCAACACGTGCTTCGTTTCTGGGAAACCCGGTTCTCCCAGATCAAACCTTTGAAGCGCGGAGGTGGACGTCGGTATTACAGGCCCGATGATGTCGAGCTCCTGCGCGGTATCCGCCATCTGCTTTATGGCGAAGGATATACGATCAAGGGTGTGCAGCGAATCCTGAAGGAACAAGGCGCACGCTTCGTGATGCAGATCTGGAAAGAGGATGCGATCCCGGTTCCGGTGATGCAGCAGGCGGCAGTCCAGGACGCCCCGAATGTCGATGCGCGAGCGGAACAGCCAGGGCAACCGGAAAAACTGATCCCTGCGGATGCCGGAACGATCGAGCTTACGGAGGGCGAGGCCCCCCTGCCGAAAGATGTCCTCGCCGATACACATATTCTGAACGCGGAGCCGGCCAAGTCCGGTGGTTTGCGTTTCATGGAGCGGTTTCGTCCTGAAAAGGAGGGCGAAGGAGCGGCGGGCGCATCCCAGGCTTTGTCCAAGGATGACGTCCGCCGTCTTCAGGCGACCCTGTTCGAGCTGCTGGAATGCAAGCGCGTTCTGGATCAGGCACGCTGAGTTTTCCAGAACCTGTTTTCCGTTTCGAAAGAGGCAACGCCTTCGGAACGGCAGTATTCAATCACTTCCAAACAAAGCTACTGAATTCTTTTATGCCATTTCTTGTCGAGTAGGAGGGCACGTGATACGGTTTTGTTAACCATGATCAGATATCTGGTTGTGGTTTGATGCGGAGCGTGTGGCCATGTTTTTAATTCTTATTGCCGCGATTGTATTTTACGCGGCCATGGGTTTGTTATTTTTCATATTTTCTGTTTCCGAGATGATCGAAAACAGTAACGGCAATGCTGTGAAGATCATTTTCGCCGCCGTATATTCGGCATTCTGGCCGATAACACTTGTTGCGGTCAGTATCGCTCTTTTCGTGAAGCGGTCGTTTCGCAGAATTGCGACGATTTCCGGCTAATTCCATTCGGACAATGACCGCTGAAAAAGCGGAAGGCAGACCAGCACCAAAGCTGGCCAGAATCGTCATATTGTCTGGAATTTTTGGTCGGGCAGGCCGGATTTGAACCGACGACCCCTTCACCCCCAGTGAAGTGCGCTACCAGGCTGCGCTACTGCCCGAACGCGCCTTACCTATCTCTTTCAGGAGAACTGCGCAAGGCGCTTATTTGGTACCAGGCGGAGATTGTGCCCAGAGTTTTTGGATTCGTTTTCGGTTTCGCATTTGCCATGCGTTTTCGCTCCAGCTTGTCGGCGGCAATCAGCCCCCATGCAATGCCGTAGAGCATATAGACGTGGCGCCAGTGATCCGTGTCGATGATCGCGCTCAGGATCACATGGGAGAAAAGCACGGCGAAGACGCAGTGGAGGAACGGCGTCCAGGGTCGACGCTTGAACAAAAGCGGAAACAGGGATGCCAGCGTCCAGAAAACCAAGACGATATAGACCGTCCCGCCAAGCCAGCCGTAGGTCGTGAAGCCTTTCAGATAGACGTTGTGTTCGTCCTCTGGAAAGTACTTGTTGAACTCCAGGGGGCCGAGCCCGAGCGGATGGTCCATGACCATCTGGAAGCCAAACGCGTAGCGGGCGAAACGTCCGAGCCGTGCGGCATCATAAGGCTGCTCCAGCTTCGCCCGCTGCTGGAACATTTCGGCGACGCTGTCGATCGACAGGACGGCGGCAATTAGAGCCAGAACGGCCAGAATCCCGAGTGCGCCCAGAATCAGCAATCTCAGGCGCTTCACCGGTCCGCGTTCCGTGATCAGCGCCAGCAGATAAACGACGAGGGAGGCGGCGACCAGAACGCCCCATGCGCCTCGGGAAAAACTCAGGAAGATCCCGAGCAGCAGAACGGCCAGCATCAACAGCGTCAGGATATTGTCCTTCAGCCTGCCGAAAAACAGCCGCTGGATGAGAAGCATGGACGGCAGCGCCAGGAAGGGGCCGAACACGTTGGGGTCCTGGAAGGTGCCGCGGGCGCGGTCGTAGAGCGTGAAATAGTCGGCGCCGGGGAACAGGTGGAAATAGCCCGCGACCCCGATGAAGGCGACGAAAACCGAACTCGCCAGAAGGCCGTTCTCAATCGTCTTGTAGCGCTGCGGATCGTCAGCAAGGATGGCGGCGTAGAAGATCGACGTGATCGCCAGGAAGACCGAGACCGCCATATACATGACGGCGACGTCGAATTCGCGCGCGAGCGGCACGGATGCAATGCCGCCGGCGGAATAGAGCATCATGCAGATGATCAGCGGCCCGAACTCCCGCCTCAGTTTCAAGCCGCAGGCAAGCCAGATGACCAGCAGACCGGCCATATAAAGTTCGTAAGGTGCCGGTTCGCGAATCACGAAGCCGGACAGGAAGGCGGCAAGCCACAGGGCGCCGTTGCCGATGCTTTTCGTGCTCAGCGCGAGATGGGGGTGAGGGGCGGCCGTGTGCCCGAATGCGGCCGACCCTGCGCTCAATATGCGTTTTCCGAATTCAAAAGCCGGAACGGCGTCAGGAGCAGGATTTTCAGATCGAACAGGATCGACCAGTTCTCGATGTAGTAGACGTCGCAGTCGACACGTTTCTGGATTTTCTCCGACGTGTCGACTTCGCCGCGCCAGCCGTTGATCTGAGCCCATCCGGTGACGCCGGGTTTCACCTTGTGCCGGGCGAAGTAACCGTCGACGACATCGTCCCAGGTCTTGTTGTCGGTATGCGCATTGACTGCGTGCGGGCGCGGGCCGACCAGAGACAGGCTGCCGGCCAGAACGTTGAACAGCTGAGGCAGTTCATCGATCGAGGTCTTGCGGATAAAACGACCGACGCGGGTGACGCGGGAATCATTCTTCGTGACGACCTTTTTCGCCTCCGGGTCAGCCATTTCCTGATACATGGACCGGAATTTCAGCACATCGATGATTTCATTGTTGAAGCCGTAACGCTTCTGGCGGAACAGCACCGGACCCTTGCTGTCCAGCTTGATAGCGACAGCGGTCGCGATCATCAGCGGGAAGAGCGTAACAAGTGCAAGGCTGGCGAAGACAATGTCGAACACGCGCTTTGCGACCATGTCCCAGTCGGTGATCGGCTTTTCGACCACATCGACGAATGGCACGGTGCCGATGAACGACGTGCCGCGATTTCGGAAGCTAACCTTGTCGGTATGGGCCGACAGGCGAATATCCACCGGCAGGATCCAAAGCTTGCGCAGGAGTTCCAGAACGCGCTTTTCGGCACGGAGCGGAATGCAGACAATCAGCATGTCGATCCGTGCGAGCCGGCCGAATTCGACCAATGCGCTGATGTTGCCAAGTTTCGGGTAGCCCGCGACGACCGGCGGTGAACGGTCGTTGGCCCGGTCGTCAAAGATGCCGCAGATGCGGATGTCATTGTCAGGCTGGGATTCCAGATCGTGGATCAGGTCAGCTGCCGCAGTTCCGCCTCCGACGATGATGGCGCGCCGTTCCAGCCGTCCGTTGGCCCTCCAGCGACGGACCAGAGCAGAGACGACGAGCCGGATACAAATCAGGCCCGCGAGGGAGGAAACGAACCAGACCCCGGCCCAATGCTGAGAGATGTCCGCGCCGAACCCGGTGGTGAAGCGGATCACGGCCAGCATGACGAACACCATCGTCCAGCTCGCGGCGACACGTCCGATTTGGGACATACCGCGGCCCATGACCGAGACCTGATAGGCGTCGGATGCCTGGAAAAAGGCAAAGGCGAAGACGACCGAAATGCCCATGGCGATGAAATGGGCCAGACCAAGGGTGGTTGCACCGGCAACGGTGTGGGAGGCGGCTACGGCGCTGAGAAGAATGAGCCCCATGTCGATGGCGCGCACGGATCCGGTGAGGACAGGCACTGAAATGCCGTCGTCGTCCAGGGAGGCGGCGATCTCCAGGGCTTCCTGAGACAATCCGTTGACGCCGATCTCGTGGCGTTGATCTTCGACAAAAGAGGTGGCGTCACTGGCTTCCTGCAGATGATGCAGGCCATCGGTCAGCCTCTGACGGAGGTCCGGTGTTCGGGAGGCCTTATAGTGTGCCGAATTTCGGCTTCTTATTTTCATGGCCGCGCTTCTCATGATTGGTTTCTCGATCTGGCAAGAACCGAATGCCTACCGGTGACCGGAGCGGCACGTGAAGAGGGTCTGGCCGCTACGGTCTCAGGCGGCAAGACACCGCGCAGTTCCTGATAGAGAGTGGTGATCCGGTCGCTCATCAGCTCGACCGAGAAGGTTTCTGCCAGGCAGGTTCGCAGCCCTTCAGCCGCGATCTGGAGTTCGGCAGGCGCTTCCATCGCGCTTTCCATCGCCATCGTCAGCTTGCCGATATGGCCCGGTTCAATCAGGCGGGAGGCGAAGCGACCGAAGATTTCCGGAATACCGCCGACACGGGTGGCGATCAGCGGACGTTTTGCGGCCACCGTTTCCAGAATGATATAGGGCATGGCTTCCGCCCGCGAAGGCACGACAACGCATTTGGCCATCTTGAAGGCTTCCCGGGCCGGCAGGGCACCGTGGAAAGTCACCTTGTCGCCCAGGCCGAAGCGCTCGACCATGGCCTTGTAGCGCTCCTCATCCGGTCCTTCGCCGACGATTTCAGCCGTGGGCGCAGTGCCGGTCTTCAGGCGGATGTTGTAAAGCGCCTCGATGAACAGGTCCGTGCCCTTCAGATCGCGCAGCATGCCGATATAGAGAAAGTCGGAGGCGTCCGGATTTTCCGTCACCGGCTTGAATTCCTCCGGCTGCAGTCCATTGTAGACGACGCGGGCCAGCGCTTTGGGATGGCCGACCTTGGTTTCGAATGCCGCATATTCGTAATCGGAAACGAAGACGAGGCCGTCGGTAAACCGGGCCAGCAGATTTTCGATGCCGTGGTAGACCCGGCCTTCCAGGCGGTGGGGGTCGTAATGCAGGCTGCCGCCGTGAGGACAGTAGATCCGGGTGACATTCTGCCCCTTCAAACGAAGCAGTGTCCCGATGATGCGTGCATAGGCACCGCCTTTGGCGCCGTGGCCGTGGAGGACATCGGGCTTCAGGTCGCGGATATACTTGTAGATGTTCCAGGTCGCTGCCATGTCCTGGAACGTCAGTTGGCGCTGCATGGGGAACCGCGCGACACCCAATGCGAGTTTGGGCCGCAGCTCCTCCACGAGGGCATTGTCGAAATCACTTCCCGTGGTGCTGTCGCAAATCACGCCGACCTGATGACCGGCCGCGGACTGAGTCGTGGCCAGGTCCATGATGTGGCGAAAGATGCCGCCAATCGGCGATCGCACGCAGTGAATGATCCGAAGCGGATCGGTTGTCATGGTACATGCTCCCTGTTCGAGCCTCCGGGCCTCTTTGAGCCCGTGAAGCCGATAAGCAGCACCTTACGACAGGGAGATGAGTCCGCGGTTAATTCGCCGTCTCGTCAGAAGTAGCGCTCGCGGACGTAAATCGTGTCTCCGGGACGGATTGGGTCCGAAATGGGAACACGTCCGTTTATAATTTCACCGTTAACCTGACGGGTAATGTCGACGTCCTGTTGACGGGCGCGACTGCTGAATCCACCCGCTGTGGCGATCGCATTCTGGACCGTCATGCCGGCGACGTAGTTATATTGGCCTGCGTTTTGCACTTCGCCCATGATGAAGATCGGTCGATAGCTGTCGACCTCGACCGAAACATCGGGATCACGCAGGTAGCCCTGACGGAGTTTTTGCGCGATCAGGTTGGCGAGTTCCGTCTGGGTTTTGCCCCGCACGGCAACATTTCCGATCAGCGGGAACGAAATATATCCAGCCTGATCAACGGTATAGGTGTTTGAAAGATCCGTCTGACCGAAAACGATAATGCGCAGCTTGTCGCTGGAATCGAGCTGGTAAGGCATGGTGAGCGTTTCATGAAACGCAGACGGCGGACGCCTGTAACCGCTGCAGGCGGCGAGCCCTGTACAAAGTACCAGAATCAGGAATGCTCTCATCAGCATCAACGAATCTCCTAACACACTGACCCAACATCCCAAGTCATGGTTAATGCTGCGTGAAGACAGCAAACACCGTTAAGATGCATTGCAAAAACAGCGGAGGAAGAAATTAACGTTTGACTCGCCGTATCGGTGCGGCTCTTAACCGAACGCTTACCCTGATTCGTCATTATCCGATCATTAGTTCGGAGTTTTGACAATGAATGCGACCCGCCCGCCGGTTTCTTCCGATGATATGGCCCTCGACCTGAGCCGTCTGATGCAGGCGATCGGAGGGGCGCTCAGATGGCTGTTGCCTCTTGTCCTGATCGTGGGCGGTGCCTTTTTCCTGGCGCTTCAATTCGTTCCGTCAAAATACAAAGGCGAAGCGAAAGTCCTTATAGAAAGCACAGACGGTAAATTCCCCGGGGCAACACGGGGTGTGGAGGAGGAGCGGGCGCTTCTCGATGCCGAAGGTGTTTCCAGCCAGGTGCAGCTTCTGATGTCGGCCGATCTGGCGCGGCGCGTCGCCAAGCGCCTGGATCTGGCTGCAGTGCCGGAGTTCAAGGCGGCTATCGCGGGGTCCGTACTGGATGATGTTTTCTCCCTGATCGGACTCTCATCGGATACCTCCCGGTCTTCCGTGGAGGAAAAGGTTCTCAAGCATTATTACGAGAACCTGGAGATCTATCGTCTCGAGGGATCGCGTGTGATCGCGGTTGAATATTCGGCTGAAGATCCGGAGCTGGCTGCAGCGGTGGCAAATACCATCCTGGACGAGTACATCGCACTGCAGGCGAGCGTGAAGCGGGAATCCACGGAAGTCGCGGCAACTGCCATGGAACCGCAGATCCAGCAGCTGCAGCGGGAAGTGCAGGCAGCGCGCAAGGCGGTTGCTGACTATCGTTCTCGCGCGGATCTTCTGGTGGGCAAGGACAATCTCACACTCAACCAGCAGCAGCTTGCCGACATCAGTAGCAAGTATTCCGCGGCCCAGGCCAAAAAAGCCGAAGCGCAGGCCAAGGCGGATCTGCTTCGCGGTCTGCTGAACTCCGGCGGTTCGCTCGATACGGCCAGTGATGTCCTGAATTCCCTGCTGATCCAGCGGCTTCGGGAACAGGAAGTCGCCATTCAGTCGAAGATCGCGGAACTTTCCATAACGTTGTTGCCGAACCACCCGCAGCTGAGGGCGCTGAATTCGCAGCTTGAGGGCTACAAGAAGCAGATCCGCTCTGAAGTTCGAAAGGTTCTGGCGGGCCTGGAGAACGATGCCAAGGTGTCGAGCCAGCAGGCGGCGGCTCTGGAAGAACGGCTGAAGGAATTGAAAACCGCGGCGGCCAATTCCAATGCCGACCAGGTCAAGCTCAGCGAACTGGAGCGTGAGGCCAATGCCAAGGCATCACAGCTCGACACTCTCATGTCCAGTTTCCGCGAAGCGGATATGCGTCTCAGGGCCCAAGCGCTTCCCGCCGACGCCCGGATCATCTCCCGCGCCAGTATTCCAGTCGAACCCTATGCGCCCAAGGTGCTCGCGATTACCATCATCTCGGCGCTTGTCACTTTCGTGCTCGGCTGTGCCTACGTGATCCTTGGCGAGTTCCTGTCCGGAAATGTCCTTTACCCGGTCGGAGAAGAGGGCAATGCTCCCCTGCGGCCGACGCAGGTGCAAATGCCGGGGGCGAACTGGAACAGCCGCTATGATGCTGAAGGACCTCCCGCCTATTCCATGACCGGCAGCTTTTCAGGCTTCGATGCGCCGCCCGCCGCAAAGGCGGAACCGGAGCTCGAAGAAGAAAAGCCCGCTGCCCGCCGTCGGTCGCGGCGGAGCCGGAATTCCGATCCGGTGGCCGCAGCTCGGAGGCCGGTCGATCCGGTACGTGAGCACTCGGATTATGACCGGGACACTGCTCCGGACTGGGTGGTGGATACTAATTATGACGACGAATGGGATGCCGCGCCGACCGGGATGCCCGATGCGGCGGAGCTGATCGACGGTCGTACCGTGGTTCTGAGTGTCGACGAGGCGGAGGCGTCGCAGACGCTCGCCCTTGAGCTGGCGCGCAAGGCGTCTGGGGCCGGGGACACCGTGCTGTTCCTGGAAGTGTTTCCTGGAGTCGACGACCCGCGTGCGGCCCCGGGCTTTTCCGATCTGGTCGCCGGCGTTAGTGCCTTTTCGAAAGTCATCTATCGCGATCCGGAGTCGGGGGTTCACATCATCGAGGCAGGCCGCTTGTCGATCGACGACCGTTCGGCAAGAAGCGGGCGGTTCGGCAAGGCGCTGGAGGCCGTCTTCCGGACCTATGATACGGTCGTGGTCAATCTGGGCACCATCGATGGCTCGTTGGCCAGTGCAAGGCTGCTCGGCCTCGCGGACAAGATCCTGGTGACGTCGGCTGGAGGGGATTATGGACGGGAGCTCGACAGCGCGGCCAACCTGCTGGCGCGCAACACCGGAGCGCCAGTGGAGGTCATAGAGCCTGCCGGTGGCAAGGCCTCACGCAAGCGGTCCCGGAAAGGGGCCGGCAGGGCCGCCTGAAAACCGTAAGAGGTTTTAGAGCAGCGGCCGATCCCTTTGAATCATTTGATGTCTGAAAGCAGGCCTTTCGGCTAGGCGCGTCGACAAGTGCGATGCGCTGCATCGCACAAGCGACGCAACGCAGCCGATGGGCTGCTCTCTGAGACCCGAAGGGCCGGGCTCTTTTGCCCGCTGACCGCGTTGGCGCGCGCTTGTGGTGGGAAACACCACGGCACGCAACCCGCCTTGTCAGCAGACAAAAGCGTGCCGGTCAAATGGTTCAAAGGTATCGCCCGATGCTCTAGGCACCCCGTTTGCGGAGGAACTGCCGGAGTTTGCGGACCAGTGTCCATAGCCTTTGGGAATTGCGGATTTTCGCCTTGACGAACTGTGTTGCCTTGTCCGCCTGCAGGTTCATCCATCCCCTGGCGGTAACGGCGAGGAAACTGTCGCTGAGAGCCTGAGGTTCCGACCAGGGATGCTTGTAGGTTTCGTCGCCGAGCCCGAGATCCAGAATGTCAATTTCCGGCTCTGCACATGCGTGCTCGATGATGTTCTTCAATAACACGACCCCCGGGCTTTGGCTGACCAGTTCGTCGTGGGAAATCGACGTTGAGTAACAGATCAGGCGGCTGCCCTGGTGAAGGGTCAGATAGGTCGCGCGGATGGCATCACCGACCTCCAGGGCCCAAACAGTGATCTGTGTGTTGGCGGTCTGAGCACCGTTGTCCCGGTGGAGGCCAGCCAGCGTTTCCAGAAAACGTCGTTTTTCCGGGGTTGAGAAACCGCTCGGAATGCCAGCATCGGCTTCCCGTTTGGCGCGCTGTGTAAAAAACGCTTCCAGGCCTCGCCGGATGTCTGCTTCAGTTTCTGCTTTGAACACCCGGAAATTGCCGGCCGCCTCGAGCTTCCGCTGCTTGCGGACCAGCGTCTTGGCGGATTTTTTGCTGAAATTGGAACGGAAGAGGCCGTCGAAATCATTGGTGAGCCTGCCGACGAAGGATGGGCTCGGACTGTCTGTCCGTTCTTTCAAAAGGAGCGGCGAGGGCCGGTTGTTCCAGGTTTGCGGAACATTTGCCAGATGGAGCAGATCGGCACCGGCAAGGTGGCAGACTTCCTCCAGGGTGGCGGTCAGTGTGTCGGCTGTAATCGTGGCATAACAGTCCGGGTTCCACAGGCCGGTGTTCTGGTTGGTATTTTCCTGCCCCAGAAAAGTGAGGGCGCTGCGACCCCGTCTGTGCTCGAGGCCCAAGGGCAGGGCAAAGGCAAAGATATTGTTTTGCCGGGCGATGACGAGAACAGGTTCGATAAATCGGTCTCTACCGACTGCTTCATACCAGGCCTGGATCCAGCCGAAGCGCTGATAAGGCAGACCTATCGCCTGTTCCTCAAGCGCGCGCCAGGCGGGCGCCGCCTTTTCGAGATCTCTGTAGATCGTGACGTCGAAACCTTCGGTTGTGAAGGCCGAGCGGGACATTTCGGCAGCCGGGGCTATGGCGTTAAACGCGTCTGCGCTTGAGAATTTGTAATCGGATGCGGACTGTACGGCCATGAGAATACCAGCGGATGCAATGACTTCATCCGCACTAATAGCAACAAATAATAAAGAAAAAGTGGCTAGTTTCTGAGCTGCAGAGTCGTGAGGTATGAGTTTGTAATGGGCGTTCGCAAAAAGCTATTCAAGGCCGCGTTTCAGGTGCTGCAGCGCAGCGGCCTGGGACAGGCCATGGCTCCCTTAACCCAGGGATGCGGCGCTATCTTCATGCTTCACCGGGTCAAATCCGCCAGTTCCGATCCGTTTCAGCCGAACAGCCACCTGGAAATCGAACCGAAATTCCTGCGCAAGGCCGTCGCCCATATCCGCAGCAATGGCTATGAGATCATATCGATCGACGAGGCTGTCGACCTCTTGAAGTCGGGCTACGGCCGCAAGCGCTACGCGGTACTGACCTTCGACGATGGCTACAGGGACAACCTTGAGGTTGCCTATCCGTTGCTGAAGGAACTGAATGCGCCGTTCACAGTGTACGTGGCCAGTGGGCTGATCGACCGGACTGCGGAAATGTGGTGGTCGGCTCTTGAGAGGATCATCGCCGCGAATGACGAAATCCACTTGACCGGGGATGACGGCGGTGCAGGCATTTCCTGCCGGACGGCAGAAGAAAAAGACCTTTGCTACAGCAAGATGTGCGCATTCCTGACCCAGGAGGTTAGTGAGATCGAACAACGGGTGATCATTCGCCAGCTGGCGGAAAAATACGGTCTCGACCTGACCGGCCTCGCCGATAGCCTGATGATGAGTTGGGACGAGGTGCGCCAGCTGGCGAGCGATCCGCTGGTGACCATAGGTGCCCACACCTATAATCATTTCGCGATCGCCCGGCTGGACGAAACCGCGGCGCTTGAGGACATCGATAAGGGCGTTGTTCGGCTGGAGCAGGAACTCGGCCGGCGGCCCAAGCATTTCGCCTATCCTTATGGAAACGCCCGGGCGGCGAGCACGCGGGATGCCGCACTTCTGAGGGAGTATGGTTTCAGCTCTGCGGTGACCACATTCCCGGGCGTCCTGAAATCGGTCAACGCCCGGGATCCGATGATGCTGCCGCGCGTGTCCCTGAACGGGCACTTTCAGGACGGCTACGTCATCGACCAGTATCTGACCGGCGCACCTTTCGCGCTCTACAAATCCCTGAAGTGGCTGCGGTAGGGAGAGGGCGTGTTCAGCCTTTCGCCCTGTCGGGCTTCTGCATCCACCAGATGATGGCTCCGGCCGGGATCACCCAGATCAGCCCTGCAATCGCGAAATAGACCAGCTTCACCGGCATCGAGGCCTGCTGCAGGGTCATGTCGCCGATCACCATGGCGACCAGTGCATAGACGACCACGAAGATCACCAGGGCGACCATGCCGACGAATTTCCGGAAAGAGGGAACCATTCCTGCTGACCTTTTTGGTACTGCTTAAAAAGCGTTAGAGTGTCGCAATTCGCTGCGGTGGCTTGCCGCAGTCCGTCTGCACCTATATCTCCACCGGTCAAAGGTCAAATCCGGGATTCCACATGACTGTGTCTCATACTACCTTCGCCGGCTTTTCGGCCGATGACATGGCAATTCGCCGCAATCGCGCGATGATCCGGTGGTGGCTCTATCTCATCTGCCTTCTCGTTCTGGCGATGGTGGTTGTGGGAGGCGCGACGCGGCTGACGGAATCGGGCCTCTCGATCACCGAATGGAAGCCGATCCACGGCGTCATCCCGCCGCTCAATCATGCGGAATGGCAGGAAGAGTTCGAGAAATATCAGGAGATTCCGGAATACAAGATCATCAACAAGGGCATGTCGCTGGAAGAGTTCAAATTCATCTTCTGGTGGAATGGTCGCACCGGCTTCTCGGGCGGCTGATCGGGGTCGTTTTCTTCGTGCCCATGGTCGTGTTCTGGGCCCGTGGCCAGATCGAACCCTGGCTTAAACCGCGGCTTGTGGTCGGTCTGTTTCTCGGCGGGCTGCAGGGCGCGATCGGCTGGTGGATGGTGGCCTCCGGCCTTGTCGACCGGACAGACGTCAGCCAGTACCGGCTGGCCATTCACCTGACCCTGGCCTGTTTCATCTTCGCCTATCTGTTCTTCATCGCGCGGCGTCTGAAGCTTCGGGACGGGGCCCCGGCCGGGGAGCAGGCAGCCCTTTACGGGTACGGCAGGGTTGTTCTGGCTCTGGTGTTCCTACAGATCTTCCTGGGCGGGTTGGTGGCCGGTCTGAATGCCGGGTTGACGTTCAACACATGGCCGCTGATGGACGGGCAGATCGTCCCGCACGGGCTCTTTGCCATGTCGCCGGCGTGGCTGAACTTCTTTGAAAACGTGATGACCGTGCAGTTTCAGCACCGCATGATGGCCTATGTCCTGATCGCCGCGGTGATCTTCCTGCTGATCAAGACCCGCGGGGTTTCCACGTCGAACCGGGTCCGACGGCCCGCGTACCATCTGGTGGGATTCGTCATCCTGCAGGCCGTCTTCGGTATCCTGACGCTGCTCTACCAGGTCCCACTGGACATCGCGCTGACCCATCAGGCCTTCGCGGTCATCGTGCTGGCCGGAGCCGTCGACTATCTGGCTTCGCTACGCGGCAGTTACCCGGTACCGGGATGAGCAAGGGAAAGTCCGCACCTCGCGCTCCGTTGTCATCGCCGACAAGCGAAGCACACTCGGACACCGAGTATTCCGAGAGGCCGGTTGATTGAATCGATAGGGCCCGGCTCTCCGCTACGCTCCGGCCTGAATGACAACCGGGTGAAACGGCTTCTTCCAGCTCTCACAGGTGTGGTCACCTCAAAACACCGGCTCAACCTAACAAAAAAGCCCACCGGAACCGGCGGGCTTTTTCGTTTCAGATGTCGCTTCGATCAGGCATTCAGGGCCTGATCGAGATCGGCAATGATGTCTTCCGCGTCTTCCAGTCCGACGGAAATGCGGACCACGTCCGGGCCGGCTCCGGCCGCCGTCTTCTGCTCGTCGGAGAGCTGGCGGTGGGTGGTGGACGCCGGGTGGATGATCAGGCTGCGGGTGTCGCCGATGTTGGCGAGGTGGGAGAACAGCTCCACATTGGAGACGAGCTTCACGCCCGTGTCATAACCGCCTTCCACGCCGAAGGTGAAGACCGCGCCGGCCCCCTTGGGCATGTATTTCTTCTGCAGCTCGTGGTGCTTGTCCTCCGGAAGAGCGGCGTAGGACACCCACTTGACCTTTGGATGGGACGCCAGGTGCAGAGCGACCTTCTTGGCGTTGTCGCAATGGCGCTGCATCCGGAGCGGCAGGGTTTCGATGCCGGTCAGGATCATGAAGGCGTTGAACGGCGAGATCGCCGGTCCGAGGTCTCGGAGGCCGAGGACCCGGCAGGCGATGGCGAAGGCGAAGTTGCCGAAGGTCTCGTGCAGCACGATGCCCTGGTATTCCGGGCGCGGGGTGGACAGGAGCGGATAACGGTCGTCCGCGGACCAGTCGAAGGTGCCGCCGTCGACGATGATGCCGCCCATGGAGTTGCCGTGGCCACCCATGAACTTGGTGAGCGAATGGAGAACGATATCCGCGCCATGTTCGATCGGCCGGCACAGATAAGGCGTCGCCATGGTGTTGTCGACCACCAGCGGGATCCGCTTGGCCTTGGCGATCTGGGCGATGGCCTCGATATCGACGATGATGCCGCCTGGATTGGCAAGGCTTTCGATGAAGATCGCCTTGGTGTTGGCATCAACGGCCGCTTCGAAGCTGGCAAGGTCGGCAGGATCCGCCCATTTGACTTCCCAACCGAAGCTCTTGAAGGAGTGGTTGAGCTGGTTGATCGACCCGCCGTAGAGCTTGTTCGCCGCAACGATGTTGTCGCCCGGTTGCATCATGCTGTGGAAGCACAGAAGCTGGGCGGAATGGCCCGAGGCCGTTGCAAGAGCCGCCGTGCCGCCTTCCAGGGCCGCTACCCGTTCCTCGAGAACCGCCGTCGTCGGGTTGGTGATGCGGGTGTAGATGTTACCGAAAGCCTGCAGACCGAAGAGGGACGCAGCATGGTCGACATCGTCGAAGACGAAGGATGTCGTCTGATAGATCGGCGTTGCGCGGGCTCCGGTCGCCGGATCGGGTTGGGCGCCTGCATGGATCGCCAGTGTGGAAAATCCGGGTATTCCTTCGCTCATGATAGCCTCCGTTCTTGTGATTTGCGCGCATACTGGCCGAAGCCCAGGTCAGCGTCAAAGGAAACGATGGGTTGAATTTCCCCTTTCGGGGGTTGTGTTTTTCTTTTTGCGGCTGAAACCTAGGGGCTGGTTCCTGATCCTTAGTCTTTCGACTTCAATCCCCGGTGCTGAAATCCGCTCTTCAGCGTCGGGCGTTTCGCCGACAGGGTTCTGGAATTGACGCCGGCCCAGCCGATTTCCCCGGAAAGCCGGCCGTATTCGATCTTCGGACAGCGGTCCATAACCACCTTGATGCCCGCATCTTCGGCCTTTCTCGCGGCTTCGTCGTTGCGCACGGTGAGCTGCATCCAGATCACCTTGGGCAGGCGTCCTGAGGCGACGATATCGTCGACGATCAGGCCGGCCGCGGCGGAATTACGGAAGATGTCGACCATATCCGGGGTTTCGGCAAGATCGGCGAGAGCGGCATGGACGGTCTGGCCGAGGATCTCCTTGCCGACAATGCCGGGATTGATCGGCCAGACGTCATAGCCCTTCGCCAGCATGTATTTCAGGACGAAATAGGAGGGCCGCACATTGTTGGCGCTGGCACCGACCATGGCGATGGTCTTCACCTCATCGAGGATACCCTTGATGTAGGCGTCGGAATACTGATCGTGGTTCATGGAAAACCTGCGTGACTGTTCTCAGCCCCATCCATTGAGGAAAGCCGGCTTCAAGGCAAGGGCAACAATGGTGCAAATCAGCTGTCGGTCCATTCCGGCTTGCGCTTCTGCAAGAAGGCGCCGATGCCTTCTTCCGCGTCGCGGGCCATCATGTTTTCCACCATCACGTTGGCGGCATGGTCATAAGCTTCCGACAGAGGCATTTCGAGCTGCTGGTAGAAGGCCTCCTTGCCGACCTTGACCGTATAGGCTGATTTGGAGGCGATGGTTTCGGCGTATTTCTGCACCACTTGCTCAAGGTAGTCGGCCGGCACGATGCGGTTGATCAGGCCGAAATCCTTGGCGGTGGAGGCGTCGATGCTTTCGCCGGTCAGAAGCATTTCCATCGCCTGCTTGCGCGAGACGTTGCGTGACAGGGCGACCATGGGCGTGGAGCAGAACAGGCCGATGTTCACGCCGGGCGTACAGAAGGTTGCCGTGTCGGTGGCAATCGCCAGGTCGCAGGATGCGACGAGCTGGCAGCCGGCGGCAGTGGCCACGCCGGTGACGACGGCGATCACCGGCTTGGGATGGCGGACGATCTGCTGCATCAGGGCCGAGCACTGGCGCATGATGTGTTCGTAGGTGCTCCGGCCGCGATCGGATTCGGCACGGGCTGCGGTCAGTTCCTTCAGATCATGGCCGGCGCAGAAGACTTTGCCCTCTGCGCCGAGCAGGATCACACGGACGTCCTTGTTTTGCTCCGCCTTCGTCAGTTCTTCCGACAGGGCGGTCATCATTTCACGGGACAAAGCGTTCATCCGCTTCGGACGCTGCATCACGATCCTGTAGACGCCTTCGTGCAACAGGGTTGCGACAAGCGGTTTTTCGGTCGGGCTGCTGGAAGCGGCTGCTGCGTCGGACATGGAAGGAGCTCCCTGAAGGTTCTGTCTTTCCGGTCTTATAGCCGATCCGGGCAGGACGGCGATAGCCGGAACAGGCGCTGTATGTCGTTAAAGCGCCACCGACGGCGCGCGTTTGATTTCCTTCAGGACCACATTCGTCTGCGCGCCTCTCACCGCCGGTAGACGAAAGAGGAAGTCATCGAGGAAACGGTTGTAGGCGTCGATGTCGGTGCAGACCACGCGCAGGTGATAATCGGCCTGACCCGTGGTCGCGTGGCAGTCCTGGACTTCCTGGCGGCCGGCGACAGCGCGGATGAAGGCGGCGATGGCGTCCGGGTCGTGGCGGGAAAGCTGCACGTGGACGATGGCGTGGAAACCCATTCCCAGCTGCTTTGGCTGCAGGATGGCGCTGTAGCGTTCGATGATGCCGGCCTGTTCCAGAGCGCGGACCCGGCGCCAGCAGGCGGACGGCGACATGCCGACCTTTTCGGCAAGCTCCGCGTTGGGGATGCGGCAGTCCTCCTGGAGGAGCGCTAGAAGGCGATGGTCGCGGTCGTCGAGTTCCATCTGGTCAATATTTCCGAATACATTTGATCATTCGAATAATTCATCCACCATTTAGCGCTTAAAAGCCCTTTATGGAAGCTTTTTCCGCTTTTTTTCTGGCAAAATATACCCAAGAGAGAAGAGGAGAGGGCCAACATGCTACAGCGCCATAGCCAGATCGGCGATTACCAGCTTAGCGATCGTTTCGAACGCACGGACGGCCGCGTATTCCTGACCGGGACCCAGGCGCTTGCGCGGATCATGTTCGACCAGGCCCGCCGCGACCGGGACCAGGGCCTGAACACGGGAGGGTTTGTTTCCGGCTACCGGGGATCGCCGCTCGGCGGGCTCGATCTGGAGCTGTGGCGCAACCGGGCGAAGCTGAAACAGGACCGGATCACCTTCATGCCCGCGGTCAACGAGGACCTGGGGGCGACCGCCGTTCTGGGAGCACAGCAGGCCGTGCTCGACCCGGACTGCGAAGTCGAGGGCGTCTTTTCCATGTGGTACGGCAAAGGACCGGGGGTCGACCGCTCCGGCGATGCCCTGCGCCATGGCAATGCCTATGGCTCGGCGCCCAAGGGCGGCGTGCTGGTGGTCGCCGGCGACGATCACGGCTGCGTGTCCTCATCCATGCCGCATCAGTCGGATGTGGCCTTCATGACCTGGTTCATGCCGACGTTGAACCCGGCCTCGGTGGAGGAATATCTGGAATTCGGCGAATACGGCTTTGCCTTGTCGCGCTTTTCCGGCACCTGGGTGGGGTTCAAGGCGATTTCGGAGACGGTGGAATCCGGCCGCTCGGTGGAACTCAGACCCGACCGCAGCTTCGTGATCCCCGAGTTCGACTTCCCCCCGGGCGGCCTGCATGTGCGTCGCGCGGATCTGCCGAGCGTGGAGATCGAGACCCGCATCGGCCATAAATTGCGCGCCGTGGAGGCCTTCGTCGAAGCCAACCCGATCGATCGGCACATCTATGAGGTGCCGGATGCGCAATTCGGCATCGTCACCACGGGCAAGGGTCATCTTGACCTGATGGAGGCGTTGCGGCTGCTCGGGGTCAATGAGGCGAAATGCCGGGAACTCGGCATCGACATCTACAAGGTGGGCATGGTCTGGCCGCTGGCGCGGCGCGATGCGCTCGACTTTGTGCGTGGCAAAAAGGAAGTCCTCGTCGTTGAGGAAAAGCGCGGCATCATCGAAAGCCAGTTCAAGGAATATTTCTACGACTGGCCGGGGGACAAGCCGGAAAAGATGGTCGGCAAGCACGATGCGGCCGCGACGCGCGACCTGGTGCCCTGGACCGGCGAACTGGAGCCTCTCACCCTCGTTCCGATTGTCGCCGAACGGCTGGACCGGTTCTTCCCCGGCGAAAACCTGCCGGACAAGGCGCGCGCGCTGCTGGCGCCGGAAAAGGTCGTGCTCAATACCGAAGGGGCAACCCGCACGCCCTATTTCTGCTCCGGCTGCCCGCACAACACCTCCACCAAGCTGCCGGACGGCAGCCGCGCCGCCTCGGGCATCGGCTGCCACGTGATGGCAAGCTGGATGGACCGCAGCACCGACGGCTATGCACAGATGGGCGGCGAGGGCGTGCCGATTGCCGTGCGCGGGATCTATAACGGCGGCCGGCACATGTTCCAGAACCTGGGTGAGGGCACCTGGTATCATTCAGGGTCGCTCGCCATCCGCCAGGCCGTGGCCGCCAAAGCCAACATCACCTACAAGATCCTCTACAACGACGCGGTCGCCATGACCGGTGGCCAGCCGGTGGACGGACCCGTCAGCGTCGCCGGTATTGCCCAAGCCTCACGCTCGGAAGGCGTGGAGCGCATCGCGGTCGTTTCCGACGACATTTCCAAGTTCGATCATGCCGAGTTCCCGTTCGGGACCACATTCCACGACCGGGCCGATCTGGACCCGGTGCAGCGGGAGCTGCGCGAGGTGAAGGGTGTCAGCGTCCTCATCTACGAGCAGACCTGCGCCACGGAAAAGCGCCGGCGTCGCAAGCGCGGCAAGATGGAAGACCCGAAGCGCTTTGCCTATATCAACCCGCTGGTGTGCGAGGGCTGTGGCGACTGTTCGCTGGAAAGCAACTGTCTCAGCGTCGAACCACGCAAGACCCGCTTCGGGCGCAAGCGCAAGATCAATCTGTCGACCTGCAACAAGGACTATTCCTGTCTCAACGGCTTCTGCCCGAGCTTCGTCACCGTGGAAGGCGGCGAACGCGCGGTGCATGAGGCGGAGGGCCTCGACCCGTTGGCGCTTTCCGCCAGGCTGCCCGAACCGGAGATGGCGACGCTCGCCGAGCCGTTCGACCTTCTGGTGGCCGGCGTCGGCGGGACCGGTATCGTGACCGTCAGTGCGCTTGTCACCATGGCGGCCCACCTGGAGGGACTCGGGTCCAGTGTGCTCGACTTCACCGGCTTCGCCCAGAAGTTCGGCACGGTGCTCGGCTATGTCCGCCTGGCGGCAGCACCCGAGGACATTCACCAGGTGCGCATCGAACAGGGCGCGGCGGACGCGGTGATAGGTTGTGACATCGTCGTAAGTTCCTCGCCCAAGGCGTCGACGCTTTACAGGCAGGGAACGAAAGTGGCGCTCAACACGGCCGAAATGCCGACCGGCGATCTGGTCCTGCGGCGTGACGCGGACCTCAAGGTCGGCACGCGCGAAGCGGCGATCCGCGCGGCGGTGGGCAGTGACAACGTCACGGCGATCGATGCCAACCGGATCGCCGAGGAGCTTCTGGGCGAGCAGGTCTTCGCAAATATCATCATGCTCGGCTTTGCCTGGCAGCAGGGTCTGGTGCCGGTGAGCTGGCAGGCGTTGGACCGGGCCGTGGAGCTCAACGCCGTTCAGATCGACAAGAACCGCCGGGCGCTGGCGATCGGCCGGCTGCTGGCTGAGGAGCCTGAAACGCTGCAACCCTATCTGAACCAGCCGGAGGAAGAAGACCCTGGCCTCGATGATCTGATCGCGGAGCGGGCGGCGTTCCTAACCGGGTACCAGAATACGGCCTATGCGGAGCGCTACCGGAAGACGATTTCGGCCTTCCGCACGGCCATGCCCGAAGAACTGACGGCCATCGCTGCCAAGGCCCTGTTCAAGCTGATGGCCTACAAGGACGAATACGAGGTGGCTCGGTTGCACACGGGCATGGGCTTCGACGAGGAACTGGCGAAAACCTTCGCCGGCGATTTCAAGGTCCGCTACCACCTTGCCCCGCCGCTGCTGCCGCTCGGCAAGGATGCACGCGGACGGCCGAACAAACGCGCCTTCGGCCCCTGGATCCGGCCTGCGTTCAAGCTGCTTTCCGGTATGAAGGGATTGCGCGGCACCTGGGCCGATCCCTTTGGCCACACGAGCGAGCGGCGGCTGAACCGCAGCCTGATCTCCTGGTATGAAGGGGTGCTGGAGAGGGTCGCTAAAGCCGGTGATGAAAACCGTGAAACTGTGGCGGTTCTGCTCAGGACTCCGCTCGATATGCGGGGTTACGGCCCGGTGTTCGAGGCCGCGGTAGAAAAGGAACGGGCACGGGCGGAAAAACTTCTGGCGGACCTCGGCTACGGCGGGTGAGGCGAGGGCGGGTTAAGGGCGCTGCGAAAAGCGGCGCCTGGAACCTCTTTAGGCGCGGGTGGTCGTTTCTAACTCAGCGTTGCAACTTGCGCCCTTGCTCGGTTTGCGAAAAAGTTTCTAGGATAAGTAAGGTCCTTTGATATTTGCCAACGGATCTAGCGATCTAGAAGAACCGGTTGGCAATCGCATTCCTGAGCAAGTCGAGAACCATGAAACCCGCCGGAATTCTTTTCGAAAAAAGCGAGTATGGAACGCGAGCAATTCTCGCTGCGCCGTTTTCACGCCGGATGCGCGAACAGTTGCAGGTGTTGATGCCGGAGGAACTGGAACTCAATAGCGCCAAGGGGTGGTCGGGAGACGATGTGGATTTCGTCGGCTCCCTGTCCTGGATGAAGTCGCTGATAATCATCAAGTTTCCGATTGATAATGTCGACGCAATCCATGCCTTGCATGATCTCATCAATTTGGAAGTGATCACATATTGCAGTACGAAGATAGATTTCTCGGCGTTTCCGTTCCTTGAAAGCTGTGCCCTCGAATGGCGGCCGAAGGCGCGCTCCGTGTTCGATTGCCAAAGCCTTCGGCATCTCTTTATCAATCGGTACAAAGGCAAGAGCATCGAGCCTTTTACAATGCTGACCAGGCTTGAAACGCTTGGGATATTGAATGCGCCGATCTCGGACTTGCGGGGATTCGGGCGGTTGAAACACCTCAGGAAACTCCGTCTGGGAAATCTGCGCACGCTCACGTCCCTCGAGGGGCTGGACGAGCTGGGCGAACTGGAAGAGTTGACGCTGCAGGGCTGTCGCAAGGTCGAAGACATTGCGCTGTTGTCCAGGCTGAAGAACCTGAAAATACTGAACATCAGCGAGAACGGAAATATTGCCTCGCTGAAGCCGATCGAACCCCTCGAGAAGCTGACCACCCTGCTTTTTTACGGGTCGACAAAAATAGTGGACGGCGATCTGCATCCGCTGGTGTCGAAAACGGGGCTGACAAATTTGGCGTTTCAAAACCGGCGTCACTACTCCCACAAAAGGGAGGATTTCGAGGCCTATTGTCAGAACAACGGAATATCCGCTCAGAGGTCCCCAAAAATTCTTCCGTAGCCGGTTACCGATCAATTCACGTATCCCCGCTCATGCATGTCTGCTTTTTGCGACTTGCATTCGCTCACTGTTGACGTTTACGTAAATGGAAATCGCAAAAGCAAAGCGGAATCGGGACCATGTTCCGAGTGGGAGGGATGCATGCAGCCGGTGATGAGTGTCGGGGAGATATCGGATTTTCTGGACCGGGAATTCCCGCAGATCCATGTGGGCGGGCGGGTCTATGCCATCGACGCGATTTCACCCGGCGAGGCGGTCGTTCGCCTGTCGGCCAACGAAATGCATCTGCGCCCTGGCGGCACGGTGTCCGGCCCGTCGATGATGGCGCTTGCGGATCTGGCGGCCTATGTGGTGATCCTGGCTCATATCGGCCCTGTTGCGCTGGCGGTGACCACCAACCTCAACATCAATTTCCTGCGCAAGCCGGAGCCGGGCGACCTCGTCGCCACCTGCAAATTGCTAAAGCTCGGCAAGCGGCTCGCGGTCACCGAATGCGGCATTGGCGGGGAGGGCGAGGAAGACTATGTCGCCCACGCGACGGCAACCTATTCGGTGCCGCCGCGCTGAGCCTAGAGATCTGCCAAAAGCGTCAGGCCGGACGGCGCAGATGCAGGGTGCTGCGGATGACCCGCATCAGGACGTAAGCCGCGACCGCGCCTCCGGCGAGAAAGCCAGCTGCGAGGACCGCATCGCTCATGGTGCTGAACGGCAGTCCCATCGCGGCCGTGAAGATGCCGATCAGAATGCCGACTACCGCGCCGGTCACGACGACGCAGAGGAGTTGGGGCACCACGTCGCCACTCATCCAGGCTGGCAGGCGGGCCGACCGGTAGACGTCGCTGAGGATGAGATACAGGAGAACAACTGCCGCAAAGGCAGCACCTGCCTCCACAAGGGACAGGACGGGAGAAGCGGAAACCATTGTTTCAGAGGGTCCACAAAGGGCAAATGCCCGATACGCGATATGCCTTCGCGCCAAGCTTACCGGCCGGAGCTCTTTGGGCGGATACGGAGTTCGGAAACGTTTGTTTCGGACCCTTAAATCGAGCGCCCGGTTCTTCCGGTCCGGCACGCCTATTTTCCGCCTTGTGGTGCCATGTCGGCAAGTGGAATCTTTATCGGCGCGCGGGAATTGTCGGGTATTTGTAAAATCCTAAAGTTCGGTACAAGCGTATGCGACGACAAAGGGGATGCGAAAATGATTTTTAGATTTTGTCTGGTGGATGGATATTTAGTATTTTTCGGTGCGATTACTGATGTCAGTAGGATAGTCAGAAATAAAGATTCGGATATCTACGTCGTCCGGTAGGTCTTCTTCTCGGATGGCAAACTTTAATTCAGCTGCTTTCAAGGCTGCTAGTGCTATTCTGCCGGACGCAGTAGTGTGTTGCGAAATACTTAACGCCATTCCTTCGTCCGGTAGGTCATCAGTTATTACAATTCCTTTTGAAATACCCCATCCAGATTCTTTGAAAATTTTGTAAATCTGCTCGGTTAATTGGAGGGCGCTATAGGATGTCATGTCGTGCCTAAGTGAGATTTTTCCCGGCAGAGTTTTTGCAATTGTTTTCGCAGTTTTTATTTGCTCTTCTGATATTGCGTAGTCGTTCTCCTGAGATTTTGGTTGGGTATAATTTTCGCCTAATATTTTAATTTTCTTTTCGTACTCCCCTATTAATTCATTTCTTGCTTCAAGTCGGGCATTTAGCGTTTTAAGGCGTTCGCCAAACATAAAACGTCCAGCGGTCCAGCTTATGGTGACAACCAAAATGGTTATAGTTGCAAAACCCCAAGGAGCCTGCATTGCAAGAGGCCAGATGTCTTGTAGTTGCTCGAGTAGTTTGTCCATTGACAACTCATATCAGGAGTTGAACTTTGATCAAACAAACTCACAACCCGTTTTGCATCTCAAAAAATTGTCGATGTTATGTCTGACGCAACAAACTTGGGCGGTATGGTATGCTCCGCGCGAGATCGATGCGGAGATGGCGATGTCCAAAACAACCGATATGCAAGGTGCGATAACGCATCTTGAGAAATTAATCAGCGATCTGAGCAATCATTGTGCTGCGCAGCAGACGCTTATCAACCTATTGGCACATGCTATCAAACAAGGTGGAGGAAATGCGTCCGATGCGCTCATTCAGTACCTCCGGGATGCCGTTAGTCGGGATTATGGGCCTATTTTTGAGCAGATCCTTGATGGACTTGTTCAAGAACAAGATTCGTCAGAACCTTCGCTCTCACCGCCACGTCTTCGCTTAGTCCAAGATGAAGATGAATAACAATTCACCTCAAAAAATACGGTAATATAATACCGTTTTTATAACGCATTGTTTTTGCTATAGAAATTAATCCGATATCGAAATAAACGTGCTTGACCGATATTTCGTGCAAGCGTATAAGCTGCGCCGACGAATGTGAAAGTCCGTCTGTCGCCTTCACGAGGGGCGCGCGGGCTTTTTTGTTTCAAGACGAAGAACGGATCAAACTCATGAAGACCTTCTCTGCCAAGCCGGCTGAGGTCGAGAAAAAGTGGATCTTGATCGACGCGGAAGGCATGGTCCTCGGCCGTCTGGCGGCCTACATCGCCTACCATCTGCGCGGCAAGCATCTGCCGACCTTCACGCCGCATGTCGATTGCGGTGACAACATCGTTGTCGTCAACGCCGAAAAGGTGGTGCTCACCGGCCGCAAGTACGACAACAAGAAGTACTACTGGCACACCGGCCATCCGGGCGGCATCAAGGAGCGCACCGCGCGCGCCATCATCGAGGGCAAGTTCCCCGAGCGCGTCCTGGAAAAGGCCGTGCAGCGCATGATGCCGGGCGGTCCGCTGACCAACAAGCAGCTGAAGAACCTCAAGGTCTATGCTGGTCCGACCCATCCGCATGAAGCTCAGTCGCCGGTCTTGGTCGACGTCAAGAGCCTCAACGACAAGAACGACGGCAAGAGGGCTTGAATATGGCTGAGCTGCAATCCCTGGAAGAACTGGGTGGCGCTGTCGAAACCGCTGCCCCCGAAGCCCCGGTCCATGTCCAGAAGCTGGACGCACATGGCCGCGCCTATGCCACCGGCAAGCGTAAGGACGCCATTGCGCGCGTCTGGGTCAAGCCCGGCACCGGCAAGATCATCGTCAACAAGAAGGACATGACCGAGTATTTCGCGCGTCCGGTCCTGCAGATGATCCTGCGTCAGCCGATCATGCTCACCGATCGTAACGGCCAGTACGACGTCATCGCCACCGTGACCGGCGGCGGTCTGTCCGGTCAGGCCGGCGCCGTGCGCCACGGCATTTCCAAGGCTCTGACCTACTACGAGCCGGAACTGCGCGGTATCCTGAAGAAGAACGGCTTCCTGACCCGTGACAGCCGCGTCGTCGAACGTAAGAAGTTCGGTAAGCGCAAGGCCCGCCGGTCGTTCCAGTTCTCCAAGCGTTAATCGCCGGACCGACTGGTCCCCGAATTCAAGAAACCCGCCGGAGCGATCCGGCGGGTTTTTTTATGTTTGGAAGCATTTTTGCGGCGAGGGTCATTGCCCGGTTCGCACGGCTTGTCCGCTCCCCGGAAACGGGCTACGCCTTGTTTTCCTCAAGTATCCGGACCCGTGGAGCTTATCGATGGATACGAAATACCCCCTACCGATCGACAACGCCTTCTTGGGCCAATCTCTGAAAGGCGGCTCCCATGAGCCGACCTTTGCGGGCGCGCTCAGTTTCATGCGCCGCCGCTATTCGCGTGATCTGAACGGCGTCGATCTTGCGGTCTGGGGCATTCCCTTCGATGCGGCGGTCTCCAATCGGCCGGGTGCGCGGTTCGGCCCGCAGGGAGTGCGCCGGGCATCGGCGATCTTCTGCGGCGATCCGCAGTATCCGTTCCATTTCGACCCGTTCGAGACCCTGGCAGCCGTCGACTACGGCGACTGTGTCTTCGATTACGGCCTTCATGCGGAAATTCCGGGCCATATCGAAGCCCAGGCAACCGAGATCCTCGATGCGGACACGCATCTCTTTTCCATCGGCGGCGATCACTTCGTCACCTGGCCGCTGCTCAAGGCCCATGCGGCGAAATTCGGTCCGCTGGCGCTGATCCAGTTCGATGCCCATCAGGACACCTGGGACGATGATGGCGGACGGATCGACCACGGCAGTTTCGTTGGCCGTGCGGTCCGGGACGGCATCATCGATCCGGAGCGCTCCATCCAGATCGGCATCCGCACCCATGCGCCGGATGATTTCGGCATCGAGATCATTTACGGCTACGACATCGACACGCTCGGCATCCAGGGCGTGATCGAGAAGATCGAGGCCCGCACCGGCGTCGGGCCGGCCTACATGACCTTCGATATCGACTGCCTCGATCCGGCCTTCGCGCCGGGCACGGGCACGCCGGTTTCCGGCGGGCTGTCGTCGCGGGAGGCGCTGGCCATCCTGCGCGGGCTCGGCAGCATCGATTTCGTTGGCGGGGATGTGGTCGAGGTGGCGCCGGCTTACGACCATGCCGACATCACCTCGATTGCCGGTGCCTCCGTAGCGCTCACCTACATCGGCCTCCTGGCGGAGCGGCGGGCAAAGCAGCCGTAGTCGCGCGAATGTCGAGGGGAGGGCCTTAGCGCAGCAGCTGCGGATAAAACGCGAGCAGAATACCCAGCCCGATCATCAGAAGACCGCCGACCAGCTTGCAGAAGCCGGCGTATTTCTCGCCCGCGAACCGGTCCACGGCAAAGGCGGCGGCGAGAAAGATGATCAGGTCGTCCAGCATGAAGAACAGGACGTAGAGCAGGATATAAAGATAGTAGGAGACCGTCGAAATATCCGCGACCGAAAGCACATGGGTGAACAGGGCGGGCATGGCGGACGAACAGATGAATTCGATCGAGTTCACCGCAAAGGCAAGGCCGACGATGCCGGCGAAACTCACCAGCCCCAGGGGTGAGGTGACCAGATGGCGGATCCGCATCCGGGTCTTCTGACGGCTGTCGAGATCTCCGACCGCGCAGACCAGTTGGCCCCCACTTCGAATGAATTCCTCCAGACTGAGTGCGCCGAAGTAAATGGCCGTCAGCCCTATGAGCACCGTCAGCGCATGGATATAGCCGAGGACCAGAAACACGTTCAGCCAGGCGGTCATGAACAGGAAATACAAGACGCCTGAGGCAAACAGGAAGGTGCCAATCAGGATGTAGATCCGGGACCTGTCCTTTATCCCGATAATCAACGAAATCAGATAGACCAGCACCCACATGGCGCAGGGGTTGAAACCGTCGATCACGCCAAGCACGATGGCGAGCGCGGGAAGGGACAGTTTGAACGGGTCGATTTCACCGATGACCGGCAGATCCAGTTTTTCCTTGCCGGGGGGCTGTTCGGCGACGGCCTCGGAGCTTTTCGTTCCGTAGAGGGCTTGCCGGATCCACGTCTCGATCAGGGCACCGGTCGTTTCCGCCTCGTGGAAGCCGAGCAGATGCTTGTCGCCGATGAACAGCAGCGGTGTGCCGATCCGATCGGTCGGCAGGCCATGGTCCTGCATGAAGCGGACCATCAACTCCAGCTCTTCATCCAGATTGATGTTGTGTCTCACCAGGTTGAGATCGGGATAGTCGGGCTTGATCCCGTCCAGGAAGGCCAGTTCCTTACGGCAGTGAGGGCATCCGGGGGCATAGAAGACATGAACGGTGACGCCGGGTGTCGCGGGATCGGCCGTTTCGGCAGCCTGCTGCTCGGGTCCGCGCACCAGAAGAAAGACGAGAAGGGCGGCGAGACCAAGGAACAGTCCTGTGCGGAATCGGTTCTGGAGCATCGTTTTCAGGAAGGCTCTGCTGCCGGTCATGCGTGAGGGTCCGCCCGCCTCTTTCTCATACGTGAGTTATGTCATCGACCGGTAAAACGGTACAGGGGACGGGGTGCCGCGGCCCTTGCGAGGTGCTATCGCTGCAAGCTGCACGTGTTCTCGCGCCGCTGCCTGTTGTCATTGTCCGGAACGGACGTCCAGAACCGGTAGAGCGGGTGCGCATCGTGCATGCGTTCGTAGAGCGCCACCATACGGTCGAGGAACACCAGCTTGCCCGCATAGGTGACGATCATTCCCGAGAGCGTCAGCAACAGGTGGGTTTCAACGGCGCCGAGAACGGCAACGAGAAAACCCACGCCGGCGACCACGGAGAGCAGCAGGGCCTTTTGGGCGTCTTCCTGCGGGATCGGAACAAGCATCCGGTTGAGCCAGATACGTTCGCCCAGGGTGGCCTTTGCGGCCCAGGAGCCCAAATAGGACGGCGGAGAAAACAGGCGCGGATTGAGCCACAGCCAGACGACGACGAGACCCGTTGCAAGAGCGGCGAGGCCGGCGCCGATCCAGACATGGCTCCAGATTGCCAGAAGCAGCAGCGGAAGCGTTGCCATGCGCGAATAGACGCTGAGCGGAGACGCATGGCGGTTCCAGACCTTTGGGGACATGCCGAGCGCCCTGATCTGTCCGGCAGGCATTGCCTGATAGTGCCTCGGGCGAGGCATGGGGATCTTTTGGGCCTGCTTCATTGCTTTGGTTCGGATTATCCGCTCCGTTGTCGTGCCGGAGGCACAATCTAGCGCTTCTGTCGGGTTACCGCAATTTCCGGTACGGGATTCCTTGTGATGAAACGCGAAATAGACCGATGTAGAATTCGTCGAGATATCGCAGCGTTTTAAGGAGTTTTATAACTGAATTCTAGGTAAAAATGCCGATCCATAATTTTTGCAATGTTATCCTGATGTAAATGTTTGCAGTCCTAAATTCTCGTGAACTTGAAAATATATAACAACTTCCAGGAGGCCTCAATCCCATGAGGAGAGCCTTCCCCGATTGCGGAAGGTACGAGCATGCCGATACGGTCATCAGCGATTTTATCGCGCGGATCCAGCCGGCCGACGGACAAGTTGCCGTACCTGAAATTACGTTCGACCGGATGATGCTGGAAGAGGGCTGGTTGCGCAGGACGTTCGACCAGGTTTCTGACTATCTTTTCATCAAGGATCGCCAGTCCCGTTTCGTGATGGCGAACAGGACCGTTGCTGCCGACATGGGAATCGCGTCCCCGGATGACCTTCTGGGTAAGTCGGATTTCGATTTGCACCCAAAGGCGCTTGCCGAAAGGTTCCATGCCGACGAGCAGGACATCATGCGCACCGGCAAACCGAAAATCGACTATGAGGAATTCGTCTATCTTCAGGACGGACGTCGCAGGTGGTTGGCCTCCTCCAAATTTCCGTTGCGCGCGGCTTCCGGCGAGATCGTCGGCGTCTTCGGCATCTGCAGGGATATCTCGGTCCGGCGTCAGGCGGAGGATTTGGTTAAGGGCCAGAGCCGGATTCTTGAAATGATCGCTGCCAGCGCGGGGCTCCCGGATATCCTGGACAATCTCGTTTCTCTCATGGAATCCCAGCTATTCGAGGTCTGGGGATCTATCCTGCTGCTCGACGACGACGGCGTTCATCTGCGCCACGGCGCCGCGCCGTCCTTGCCCAGGGCCTATTGCGAGGCAATCGACGGAGCCGAAATCGGTCCGGCCGTTGGTTCCTGCGGAACAGCGGCGTTTTTCGGCAAGACCGTCATTGTGGAAGACATCGCAACCGATCCGCTATGGGCGGTTTACAAGGAAGTTGCGCTTCCGTTCGGCCTGCGTTCCTGCTGGTCCACACCGATCTTTTCCCGCGAGGGGAAGGTGCTTGGCACGTTTGCCATGTATACGGGCCATGTCGCCTCGCCGGGCGAACGCGAGCGCAGTTTCATTCGGGACACCACCCGGATCGCAGCCATCGCGATCGAGCGCTACCGGAGCGAAGCGCAGATCCGCTACATCGCTCATCACGACAGTCTGACCGGCCTGCCGAACAGGCGGGATTTCACGTTTCAACTCAACCGGCTCATCTCGTCCGAAGGGGATCGGCTTGCCTTGATTTTCCTGGATATCGACCGGTTCAAGACCGTCAACGATTGCTTCGGTCATGCGGTCGGCGACATGGTGCTGAAGACCGTTTCGGAACGGATCCGGGACAGTCTTGCCCCCGAGGACAAAGTCATCCGTTTCGGTGGAGACGAGTTCGTCATTGTTCTGCAGGGAGAACGCGCGGAACAAAGTATCCTGAATGCGTTGCTATGCGAGATCAGCCAGGTTGTCGCGCGGCCCATTCATTTCGAAGAACAGGCGTTTCATGTCACCTGCAGCATGGGTATTGCGCGGTATCCCGAGGACGGTGTGTCATCCGACGACCTGCTGGTTCGGGCGGACAATGCCATGTATCAGGCAAAGGAATCCGGCCGGGACACGTTCTGCTATTACGAGGAAAGCATGTCCACGGACGGGCCGTCCAGGATGCGCCTGCTGGAGGATATGCGCTGCGGCATCGAACGCAATGAATTTGTGCTCGAATACCAGCCCCAACTGGACCTTTCCTCAGGCCGGATCTGCGGCGTCGAGGCGCTGGTGAGGTGGCAGCATCCTGATTTCGGTCGGATGATGCCCGGACAGTTCATTCCCCTGGCAGAGGACGCCGGCAGCATCAAGTTGCTCGGCAGGTGGGTGCTGAACGAGGCCTGCCGCCAGATCAAGGCCTGGCTGGATGCCGGTTACGAGATAGCGGCGGTGGGCGTCAATGTTTCCGCGCGCCAGTTCCGGGATGCAAGCTGGATTGCAGATGTGCTGAAGGCTCTTGAAAGCAGCGGTCTGGAACCGCACCATCTCGAGCTGGAAATTACCGAAAGCTATCTGATCCAGGACAAGTTCTATGCGGTCCAGGTCATGGAGCAACTTCGCGAGCTCGGGGTCGGGCTGGCAATCGACGATTTCGGCACCGGTTATTCGAGCCTGAGTGCCATCAGCGAATTTCCGCTGAACAGGTTGAAGATCGATCAGACGTTTATCGAAAAAACGTCGTTCGACGACAAGGCCCGAGGAATTGCCGGGGCGATCGTCTCGCTCGGTCAGGTGCTGGACCTCGATGTCGTGGCCGAAGGAATTGAGACCGCGGAGCAACTGGACTTTCTGAAAGCCATCGGTTGCGCCAAGGGGCAGGGCTACTTCCTCGGCCGTCCGGTCCCTGCGGCCGAGTTGGAAGCGAAACTTTCCGTAAAGGCCTGAGACGCCGTCTCAGACCCGTCTTGCGACGTAGCTTCCCGGGGCGTCACCGAGTATTTTCATGCGATAGGCTCCGGGCTTTCTGGCCTTGGCAAGGGTATCGTCCTGCTTTCGGATCCAGGCGTCCCAGTTGGGCCACCAGGAGCCGGGTGTCTCTGTCGCACTGGCAAGCCAGTCCTCCAGGGAACCTTGGGGCTTACCGTTGGTCCAGTACTGGTACTTGCCCTTGGCGGGCGGATTGACGACGCCGGCGATATGGCCGGAACCGGACAGGACGTATTCCACGGGGCCGCCAAAGCAGCCTGAGCCAACGAAAACCGACCTGGGCGGAGCGATATGGTCCTCACGGGTGGCGAGATTGTAGATCGGGATCTTGACCTTCTTCAGATCGAGCTTCTGGTTGTCGATCACCATTTCGCCCTTGGAGAGCTTGTTCTCCAGGTAACAGTTGCGCAGGTAGAACGAATGGTTGGCCGCCGGCATCCGGGTGCTGTCGGAATTCCAGTAGAGCAGGTCGAACGGGAAGGGGTCCTTTCCCTTCAGGTAGTTGTTGACCACATAGGACCAGATCAGGTCGTTGGATCGCAGCATGTTGAAGGCGGATGCCATCTTGCTGCCGTCCAGGTAGCCGCGTTCGGCCATCCGTTTTTCCAGGACCTGGATCTGCTCTTCATCGACGAAGACTTTCAGGTCGCCGGCATGGGTGAAGTCGACCTGGGTGGTGAAGAAGGTTGCCGTCTTGATCCGCTCGTCACCCTTGGCGGCCATATAGGCGAGGGTGACAGCCAGAAGCGTGCCGCCGACGCAGTAGCCGATGGCATTGACTTCCTCCTGCCGGGTGGCGCGCTTGATGACATCGAGCGTGTTGAGGATGCCTTCCTTCATGTAGTGCTCGAAGCTCTTTTCGGCCTGGCGTTCATCCGGATTGACCCATGAGACCACGAACACCGTGTGACCCTGGTCGACCGCCCATTTGATGAAGGATTTTTCCGGCGTCAGGTCGAGGATGTAGAACTTGTTGATCCAGGGCGGCACGATCATCAGCGGCCGCTTCAGGACCTCGTCCGTCGTCGGCGAGTACTGGATCACCTGACAGACGTCGTTTTCCGCGATCACCTTGCCGGGCGTGACGCCGAGATTGACGCCGAGCTGGAACTTGGTCGGATCGGTCTGGCGGATCTTTACATCGCCGCGGCCAGCCTTGATGTCCTCGGCCAGGTGCTGCATGCCCTTGACCAGGTTCGCGCCATTGCTTTCCATGGTCAGGCGCAACAGTTCCGGGTTGGTCAGGACGAAATTCGACGGTGAAATCGCGTTGGAGATCTGCTTGACGTAGAATTCGGCCTTGTGCCGGGTGTGTTCGTCGACCTCTTCGGCCTCCAGCACCATGTCCTCGGCCCATTTGCTGGTGATCAGGTAAAGCTGCTTGATGAAATCGAAGAACTGATTCTCGTTCCAGTCCGGATCGGCAAAACGCTTGTCGCGCGGCGGCGCGGAAACCGCAGGCGCTACGGTTTCCCCCATCATGCGCTTCAGCGATGAATTCCAAAGCTCGATGTAGCCGTTCCAAAGGCGCGACTGGGCTTCGACCGCGCGCTGGGGATCGGAGACCCAGTATTCGCTCACCTGGGCAAGCGTCTTGATGACGCCCGTCAACTCGTCGGTGGAGTCGTGCGTAATTTCACCCTTTTCGCGCGGCTCGATGTAGGCGGCCAGTGCCTTTCCGGCATTTTCGAGCGTCTTGGCGAGGTTCTGGGCAAAGGCTTCGGGGTTGTTGATGATATACTGCAGCATGGGATGCTGGCGGTCGTCGGCCATCTGCGCGTGTATCCTCCGAACTTATCTTTTTGTTGGCGCAATGAACGATTGCTTGCGCCAGTCCCCGGCATTATCAGTCATTTATGACATATATAGTGCCGTGACGTCGATTAGGAATTGTAGGTGAACTGGCAATCGGTGGTGTTTTGCTTCTGTCTGGGCGGCTTTGTGTCGGGTTGTGCCATGAGCGACGAAACGTCGCTTGTCGGTGCTCTCAACGGAGAATCCGAGTGGGCTGAACCTGTGGGTCAACAGGATCAGCCTGTACAGACAACGTCTGTGCCCGCGACGAAAGTCTTCGGGACCGGGACCGGGTCGATGACCGAAGAACAAGAACGGGCAGCGACCATGGCACACCTGAAGGCGCTTATACGCGCCAATCAGGATCGGCAGGGCGCTTCGCTCTCAACGTCCCCCGCAGAGCTGAAGCGGATCCAGGCGACACACGGCGATACAGCGTTGTCGGAAATAACCGGCGCAAATACTGCCCAAAATTAGCCAGCTAGCCTGAATAGGCTGATGCGGAAATGAAAACCTGCTGCTAAAAGAGCGCAGCCGGGTGGCGGATCTCCCGCAGATCCGGCAATGACGATGAGAGTTGAGGACCACGAGGACCCGCGCCATGGAGGAATTTCACAAGACACGGCGGCTTCCGCCTTATGTGTTTGAACAGGTCAACCGGCTCAAGGCGAAGGCGCGCGCGGCGGGGGCGGACATCATCGATCTCGGCATGGGCAATCCGGACCTGCCGACGCCGAAGCACATTGTCGAGAAACTGACCGAAACGGTCCAAAATCCGCGCACTCACCGCTATTCCGCCTCCAAGGGCATTCCCGGCTTGCGCAAGGCGCAGGCGGCCTATTACGGCAGGCGCTTCGGCGTGAAGCTCGACCCGGATACGCAGGTGGTCGCAACGCTGGGCTCCAAGGAAGGGTTCGCCAACATGGCCCAGGCGATTACGGCGCCGGGCGATGTGGTGCTGGCACCCAATCCGAGCTACCCGATCCACACTTTCGGCTTCCTGATGGCCGGCGCCGCGATCCGTGCGATCCCGGCCGAGCCGGGCGCCGACGTGTTCCAAGCCCTGGAGCGCGCCGTGATTCATTCGGTGCCCAAGCCGATCGCGATCATCCTGTGTTATCCGGCAAACCCGACCGCTAATTGCGCGGATCTGGAATTTTACAGGGACATCGTCGCCTTCGCGCGCAAGCACGAGATCTTCATCCTGTCGGATCTGGCTTATTCGGAGATCTATTTTACCGACACGCCACCGCCGTCGGTGCTTCAGGTCCCCGGCGCCATGGATGTGACGGCGGAATTCACGTCCCTGTCGAAGACCTTCTCCATGCCTGGCTGGCGCATGGGTTTTGCGGTCGGCAACGAGCGCCTGATCGCGGCCCTCGCCCGGGTGAAATCCTATCTTGATTATGGTGCTTTCACGCCGATTCAGGTTGCGGCTGCGGCTGCGCTCAACGGTCCGGATGACTGCATTGTCGAAACGCGGGCGATTTACAAGAAGCGCCGGGACGTGGTGATCGATTCCTTCGCGCGCGCCGGATGGGATATCCCGGCTCCGGACGCGAGCATGTTCGTCTGGGCGCCGATTCCTGAAAAATTCCGTGCCCTCGGCAGCCTTGAGTTTTCCAAGCTTCTTCTGGAAAAGGCGGAAGTTGCCGTTGCGCCGGGCATCGGGTTCGGCGAATACGGGGACGATTTCGTCCGCATCGGTCTCGTCGAAAATGAGCAGCGCCTGCGTCAGGCCGCGCGGAATATTCGTCGTTTCCTTGAAACCGCGGACGAAACATTGCACAACGTGGTCCCGCTCGGGGCTTCCCGCTGATTTCTGATACGAACTGGAATTCCATAAATATGGCAGATGCTTTGAAAGTCGGGGTCGCCGGCCTTGGAACCGTAGGAGCTTCCGTGGTCCGGCTGCTCGCCAAGCATGGAGACATGATAGGCCGCAAGAGCGGCCGCTCGGTGAAGGTGACTGCCGTGTGCGCGCGCGACAAGAGCCGCGACCGGGGGATCGACGTCTCCGGACTCGACTGGTTTACCGATGCGGTGGAAATGGCGGAGAAAGCCGATATCGATGTCTTCGTCGAACTGATCGGCGGAGACAGCGGACCGGCTGAGGTCAGCGTCCGGACCGCACTTGCCAACGGCAAGCACGTGGTGACGGCCAACAAGGCGCTGCTTGCCCGTCACGGTGTGGACCTGGCGAAGCTTGCCGAGGAAAATGACGTCTGTCTGAATTACGAGGCCGCGGTGGCCGGCGGTATTCCGGTGGTGAAGACGCTTCGCGAATCCATGTCGGGCAACGAGGTGTCGCGCATCTACGGTATCCTGAACGGGACCTGCAATTATATCCTGACCCGGATGGAAGCCGAGGGCATCAGCTTCGAGGACTGCCTTGCCGATGCACAGCGGCTGGGTTACGCCGAAGCCGATCCGACCTTCGATATCGAGGGCAACGACACGGCGCACAAGCTCGCCATTCTGACCAGCCTGGCCTTCGGCACGGAGATTGCCGACGACAATATCTACATGGAAGGCATCACTTCCATCACCACGGCCGACATCCAGGCTGCGGACGAACTCGGTTACCGGATCAAGCTTCTGGGCGTGGCCCAGCGGACGGATACCGGCATCGAGCAGCGGGTGCATCCGACCATGGTGCCGAAATCCTCCGCCATTGCCCGGATCGATGGCGTCCTGAACGCGGTGGCCATTGATGGCGACTTCGTCGGCGAGATCGTACTGGTCGGCCCCGGAGCCGGGGGCGATGCGACCGCATCCTCCGTCGTCGCCGATATCGCGGATATTGCCCGCGGTGACGAAACACCGGTTCTCGGCATGCCTGCGAAGGATCTTGCGGAATACAAGCGCGCCCGCATGCGCCTGCATGAGGGCGGTTATTATATGCGCTTGTCCGTTTACGACCGGCCCGGGGCTTTCGCGGAAATCGCCCGCGGCATGGCCGAAGCGGGGATTTCTCTGGAGTCTATCGTTCAGCGCCGTAACCCGGTTCGGAGCGACGAATCCCGCAAGGCCGAGGAAGGCCTGCCGCAGCCAATCATACTTATTACCTATGAAACGACGGAAGTTGCGGTTAAAGAGGCGCTTGAGGTGGTCATGTTAAAGGGCGTGGTCGCCGACAAGCCGCAGATGATCCGCATTGAAAAGCTGAAGTAACAATTGATTTATGGGGGCTGACGCTTCGAGCGCGCCCTTTGGGATAGACGGACTGGAGATTTAGATGTCGAAAACTGATGCCGCCGGAAGCGCTGCGCTGGATCGTATTCTGACGCTTGAACTGGCACGCGTTGCCGAGCGTGCCGCGGTTTCCGCTGCGCGCCTGCGCGGCCACGGCGATGAGATGGCGGCCGACCAGGCTGCGGTGGATGCCATGCGGCGCGAATTGAACCGCCTGCCGATCGACGGAACGGTCGTTATCGGCGAGGGCGAACGCGACGAAGCCCCCATGCTTTACATTGGCGAGAGCGTTGGCACCAAGAAGGGGCCGAAGGTCGACATCGCGCTGGATCCTCTGGAAGGCACGACCATCTGCGCCAAGAACCTGCCGAATTCCCTGGCCGTGATCGCCATGGCTCCGGCCGGCGACCTTCTGAACGCGCCGGACAGCTACATGGACAAGATCGCCATCGGACCTGGCTACCCGGCCGGCCTGATCGACCTGGATGCGCCGATCGCCGAAAACCTGGCGGCCGTGGCCAAGGAAAAGGGCGTGAAGATCAACGAAGTCACGGCCTGCGTGCTTGACCGCCCGCGTCATGCCCGGCTGATCGAGGACATTCGTGCAACCGGTGCCGCCATCCGCCTGATCGGCGACGGCGACGTGGCCGGCGTGATCCACACCACCGACCCGGAAGAAACCGGCATCGATCTCTATGCGGGCATCGGCGGAGCGCCGGAAGGCGTTCTTGCAGCTGCCGCGCTGCGCTGTATTGGCGGCCAGATGCAGACCCGTCTCGTGATCAACCGCGAAGAGCAGGTCGAACGCGCCCATCGGATGGGCATCGACGACATTTCCCGCAAGTTCACCCTTGAGGAAATGGCCGGTCCGGATGTGCTGTTTGCCGCAACCGGCGTGACCGATGGCAACATGCTTCAGGGTGTGCGGTTCGGCCGGAATTGCATCACGACCCATACGGTCGTCATGCGCTCCTCCACCGGCACCGTGCGGTACCTGAAGGCACAGCACACCCAGCTGGAAAAATTCCACCTCGATTGAGGACAGGCAATTGATGTTGGGCGGATTGCTCCCGACAGGAAAGACGATTTCATGAACGGCCCGACCGGCAGTGACGGTGCGGGCCGTCTTGTTCTGGGTGTTGCCCGTTCGGCCAACGACAACGCCTGGCGGGAACGGCTCGACCAGGCGCAGGCGCTCAATGCCATGACGATTGCGCAGCGGCTCGGCGTGCCCGATGTGCTGGCGCGGGTGATGGCGGGGCGCGGCGTGGAGCCGGAAGGGGCGGAAGACTTCCTGGCGCCCTCGCTGAAGATGCTCATGCCGGACCCGTCCCGGCTGGTGGACATGGATGCAGCCGTCGCCCGCGTGGCCGATGCGGTGCAGAGCGGCACGAAGATCGCGATCTTCGGCGATTATGATGTAGACGGCGCGACGTCTTCTGCCATTCTCGCCAAATACCTGCGCTGGCTGGGCCTTGATCCGGTCATTCATATTCCGGACCGGATCATCGAAGGCTACGGGCCGAACGGGCCCGCCATCGAGGCCCTGAAGGAAGGTGGGGCGGGGCTGCTTGTCACCGTTGACTGCGGCAGCACTTCGTTCGAGGCCTTCGACGTTTCCAGAAAGCTTGGTCTAGAGGTGGTGGTCATCGACCATCACCAGGTAGGCGAGGAACTGCCCGAGGTTCGGGCGCTGGTGAATCCGAACCGGCAGGACGATCTCTCGGGGCAGGGGCATCTGGCCGCGGTTGGCGTTACGTTTCTGTTCCTGGTCGGCTTGAACCGGGAACTTCGACGGCGGGGTATTTTCAATGGACGCGGCGAACCGGACCTGATGGGGCTTCTGGATCTGGTCGCTCTCGGCACCGTGTGCGATGTGGTGCCGCTCAAGGGGCTGAACCGCGCCTATGTCACCCGTGGCCTTGCGGTCATGCACAAGCGGCTCAATCCCGGGCTGGCCTCGTTGGCCGATGCGGCGCGGGTCGCTGGAAAGCCGGCCCCCTATCATCTGGGCTTTCTGCTCGGGCCCCGGATCAATGCCGGTGGCCGGATCGGCGATGCGGCGCTGGGCGCGCGGCTCCTGACCTGCGAGGACGGCTACGAAGCGCGCGAAATTGCGGCGCGGCTCGACCAGCTCAACACCGAACGCCAGGCCATGGAAGCGGTCATGCTGGAACAGGCCGGTGCCCAGGCCGTCATTGCGCTCGAGCAGGGTGACCCCGCCGTGCTGATCACCGGTTCCGAAGACTGGCATGCAGGCATAGTGGGCCTGATTGCCTCTCGTTTGAAGGAGGCGCATCGCCGGCCCGCCTTCGCGATCGCCTTCGACGAAACCGGCAAGGGCACCGGATCCGGACGGTCGATTCAGGGGGTCGACCTCGGCAAGGCGGTGCGCCAGGCCGTCGACCTGAAACTCCTGGAAAAGGGCGGCGGTCATGCAATGGCAGCGGGCCTGACGGTCATGCGGGACAAGCTCGATGACCTGGCTGCCTTTTTCAACGAAACGCTGGCCGAGGATGTGGAAGAAGCGGCGTCGAAGCGCGATCTCAAGATCGACGGAGCGCTGACGGCGGCCGGTGCCACATTGGACCTGATGGAAAAACTGGAGCAGGCGGGCCCGTTCGGCGCCGGGCATCCGGAGCCGGTGTTTGCCTTTCCCGCCCACCGGGTCGCCTTTGCCGATGTGGTCGGCAAGGGCCATGTGCGCGCAAGCATTGCCGCGCCGGACGGAACCTCCCTCAAGGCGATTTCCTTCAAGGCGGACGACAGGCCGCATGGCAAGATGCTGCTGGAGGGAAGGGGCCGGAATCTGCATGTCGCGGGGACGCTGTCGATCGATACCTGGCAAGGCAGCCCGAAGGTGCAGCTTCGCATCCTGGATGTGGCGGATCCGCAAAAGGTACGGATCTGATTGCCTTGTTAATTATGCTTAATCGGCGTTAACCAATTGGCAATGTCCCCGGCCTAGCCTTTCTGCAGGCAGAAGGAATCGCCGGGGGCTGACATGCACGCTCAGGAAGAGCTGAAGAACCTGTTCACCGAAATCGAGCAATCCAGCGACCGTGCGCTGGCCGGCCTGCACAAGGTCAGGGCGACCACGAAACTGGAGACCTTTCCGAGCAACCGGCATATGGTGATGCTGCAGACCGCTTTCCTCGGGGCGCTGGCCTCGCTGATGGCGCTCTGGATCAGCCGCGGCGCCTAAGCCTACCGGATTCTCTTTACCTGTCCTGAATTATCGGGCAGAGGTGGCACCAGATACACCTCGTCCGGAGCCATGTTCAATGCAGGACTACCCCATCGCTTTATGCGCGCTCAATCTCGGCTTCGCGCCCGCGTCGCCAGAGGCTTTTGCTGCTCATATCGAAGACAAGATGCTGGAAGCCGCCCGCCAGGGCGCGCGTCTTGTGATGTTTCCTGAATATGCGATCGAGGCAGCGCTCGCCTGGAAGCCGGATGGCTTGCCGGCGACGGAGGAAATGGCTTTTCTCGCGGGCGCCGGGGCAGAGCTGCTCGAGTTGCTGCGGCCCTTGCCGGAGCGCCACGGGATTTCGCTGCTTTGCGGCTCCATGCCGGTTACCTGCGAGGACGGCCATACCAACACCGCCATTCTTCTGACCGCCGACGGACGGGAAATCCGGCAGGACAAGCTCTCCCTGACACCGGGGGAGCAGGATGAAGAGAGCTGGCTGCTCACGCCGGGAACAACCCTGAAGACCTTCGACCTTGACGGTCTGAAAATGGCGATCCTGATCTGCCTCGACGTGGAGATGCCGGCGCTCTCCAGCCTGCTGGCTCGTGAGAAGCTCGATTTGCTGCTGGTGCCGTCGATGACGGAAAAACTCTCCGGCTATCACCGGGTTTTCGGCTGCGCGAAGGCGCGCGCCGTGGAACTCATGACCGCCGTTGCGGTCTGCGGAACCGTCGGCGCGGCTCAGGGGACGACCCAGATGCTGACGAATGTCTCCGGTGTATCCCTGTTTCTGCCTTGTGAAGAGGATCTCGGTTTCACCGGTATCGGCGCACAGGTCGGGCCGACCGGTGGTGAGGCTGGGGAGGAACCGTTCGGGATCGTGAAAGTGCCCGTTGAGAAGATACGCGCCCTTCGTGGTGGATCGGCGGAGGTCTGGCCCGGATCCTGGTCGGCAGAACATGTTTCCATCGTTGGTGAAACTGGCTGATTTCTCCGCCGGCAGTTTTAGCTGCAAATTAAGCGACTTTTCACAAAATGCGCACATTGTGCACTTATAGCTGGACATAGCTTTTGCTTGGGCGTAATTCCCTAAGTGAAATTCCTTAGATTTGATTCGCTATTAGACTGTCCCACAGACCCACATGACCACGACAACTCTTACACCGCCCGCATCGATATTCCTGCAGAGCCTCGTCGGTATTTTCAAGCGGCCGCCGCGGCTGCAAATCGCCGCCTTGTGCTATCGGAAGTCGCGGAAAGGACTTGAGGTTCTGCTGGTGACGTCCCGCGGAACCCGGCGATGGATCCTGCCCAAGGGCTGGCCGGAGCTGAAGGAAGCAGGTCATGAGACTGCGGCAACGGAAGCCTATGAAGAGGCGGGTGTTGTCGGGTCGGCCGAAAACAAACCTTACGCTCAGTTCCGGTCCTACAAGGGGATGGATGGGGGTTTGAACCTCCGGACCCGTGTCGATGTCTATCTGATCAAGGCCGAGGAACAACTTGCGGATTTCCCGGAGAGCGGTCAAAGGGATATCGTTTGGGTGCCGGTCTCAAAGGCGATTAAAATGACCGATGAGCCGGGGTTGCACCGGATTTTGAAGCGGCTTGAGGCGGAATTCAAACGTCGTTGAGCGCTCTGCCTGTCTAATTTAACAATTGGCAGAGCTGTTCTCTGTTAGATGGCTAAGAAATCTATGGATCGGCGCGCCGACGGAATTGATTTCTGGCCGTATTTGTTTATCCCTGCATCCTGCGAACGAGCGGGCTATTGGGCCCGAAGGCCCAAAGCCCGGGAACGAGGTGCATGGACGTTCACAAGAGCTACAAGAAGCCGACCCTCGACAAGGACCTCGATAAGTTCACCTATATCGAGGAGGCTACCACAAATGTCGGTCGCGGGCTCGCCGCTCCTGGATTTGCCTTTCTCTTCATCATTCTGTCGGGTGCCATAGCCGGTATCTATATGACCGGTACCCATGGGGCGGCGGTGATCATGGCTGCCGCGGCCATTGGTGCCTATATGGCGCTTAACATCGGCGCCAACGACGTCGCGAACAACGTCGGCCCGGCCGTGGGGTCCCGCGCCATGACCATGGTGACGGCCCTCATCATCGCGGCCCTGTTCGAAAGCGCGGGCGCGCTGATCGCCGGTGGCGACGTGGTCGGAACGATTTCCAAGGGGATCATCGATCCTGACATGGTCAGCGATCCTGCGGTCTTCATGGCGGCAATGATGGCGGCCCTGGTGTCTTCGGCCTTGTGGATCAACCTTGCGACCTGGCTCGGCGCCCCGGTCTCTACGACCCACTCGATCGTCGGCGGCGTCATGGGGGCGGGTATCGCGGCCGCCGGAATGTCCTCGGTAAACTGGCCGACAATGGGCAGTATCGTCGCGAGCTGGGTCATCTCGCCTTTGCTTGGTGGCGTGATCGCTGCCTTTTTCCTGGCCATCATCAAGACCTTCATCATCTATCAGGATGACAAGATCGCGGCCGCACGCCGTTGGGTGCCGGTTCTGATCGCGATCATGATCGGTTGTTTTGCGGCCTATCTGGCGATGAAAGGGCTGAAGCATCTGGTCAAGATCAGCCTGTTTCAGGCATTGGCCGGGGGGCTGCTCATCGGATTTACTTCCTGGGCAGCGGTCCGGCCGCTCATTCGCATGCAGTCGAAAGGACTTGAGAACCGGAACCAGTCCCTGCGCAAACTCTTCTCGCTGCCGCTGATCTGCTCGGCGGCGCTTCTGTCTTTCGCTCATGGCGCGAACGATGTCGCCAATGCGGTCGGACCGCTGGCCGCCGTCGTGCATACGGCGGGGCTTGGCGAGGTTGTCGCAAAAGTCGCCATTCCCTTGTGGGTGATGGCGGTCGGTGCGCTCGGGATCTCCTTCGGGCTTCTTCTGTTCGGGCCGAAACTGATCAACATGGTCGGCCAACAGATCACGAAGCTCAATCCGATGCGGGCCTATTGTGTCGCCCTGTCTGCGGCGATCACCGTGATTGTCGCCTCCGGGCTCGGGTTACCCGTCAGTTCCACCCATATTGCCGTCGGCGCGGTCTTTGGCGTCGGGTTCTTCCGGGAATGGTACACGGAACGTTCAAAACGCCGGATGGCGTTTTTGAACAAGAACAATACGCTTAAGGAAAAACGGGTGCGCCCGGTCAGGAACCGGGAAGAGCAGAACCGGCGTATGCTGGTGCGCAGGGCTCATTTCATGACGATTGTTGCAGCGTGGGTCGTCACGGTGCCGGCGTCTGCGGTCCTGTCGAGCGTCCTGTTCTTCGTTCTGCGCCCCCTGATGGGCTGATCCTGCATTCTATCATCCAAAACCAGACATGAAAAAACGGGGGCGTTTTGCCCCCGTTTCCTGCAATGCCGTCAATTCGCGTCGGATCAGTTGGACGCCGATCCGCCGGCGTTCGGGAAGAACAACTGTTCGCCGCCAACCTTGTAGGATGCGATCGCCTTCTGACCTTCCGCTCCGATCAGCCAGTCGATGAATTCCTGGCCGGCTTCAGCCTTCACGTTCGGGTGCTTTTCCGGATTGACCAGGATGACGCCGTACTGGTTGAACAGGCGGTCATCGCCCTGGGCCAGGATTTCAAGCGCGTCCTTGTTCTTGAAGGCAAGCCAGGTCGCACGATCGGACATGGTGTAGGCACCCATGCCGGCGGCGGCGTTCAGCGTCGCGCCCATGCCCGAGCCGGTTTCCCGGTACCAGGAGCCCGAGGCGGTGGTCGGGTCGATGCCGGCCTGTTTCCAAAGGGCGCGTTCCTTCTTGTGGGTGCCGCTGTCGTCGCCGCGAGAGGCGAAGATTGCTTCGCTGTCGGCGATCTTCTTGAGGGCGGCAGTGGCATCGGTCATGCCCTTGATACCGGCCGGATCGTTCTTCGGTCCGACGATGACGAAGTCATTGTACATGACATCGAAGCGTTTCACGCCGAGGCCGTCGGCCACGAATTTTTCTTCGGCCGGTTTGGCGTGGACGAGCAGGACATCGCCGTCGCCATTGGCGGCATTCTTGAGTGCCTGGCCGGTTCCCACGGCGACAACGCGAACTTCGATGCCGGACTTGTCCTTGAACATGGGCAGGATGTAGTCGAGCAGGCCGGAATTCTGGGTCGAGGTAGTCGACTGGACGATGATGAAATTATCGGCGGCAAATGCGGCCGCACTTGCTCCGACGGTCAGGCCGATAGCAAGCACACCGCTTGCCAGGCGTTTGAATAGGCTCATATCAGTTTTCTCCCTTATGAGTTTATGACCTAGATGAGGATCTCGCCGGCCAGATAGGCGCGGGCGGCTTCGGATACCGGCCGATCGAAGAAGGTGTCGGCCGGTGTATGCTCGGTGATCTTTCCGGCATGAAGAAAGACGACCTCCTCGGCGAGGCGGCGGGCCTGATGGGGCGCGTGGGTGATCATGATCACCTTGACGCCGGCGCGCCGAACCTTCGAGATCGCCTGTTCGATGACAAGGGTGGTCGCGGGGTCCAGATTGGCCGTCGGTTCGTCCAGCATCAGGACTTTCGGTTTGAGGATCAGCGCGCGGGCAAGGGCCAGGCGCTGTTGTTCGCCGCCCGAAAGAACCCGGGCAGGCCGCTTGGCCAAGGGTTCGAGTCCCAGGTCCGAAAGGGCCTCCTTGAGCCTGGCTGCCCGGTCGGAGACTTTGCGCAGGCCAAGGGCGAAGTTCAGGTTCGCGGCAACGGAGCGGCGCAGCAGGACCGGCTTTTGAAAGACTAGCGCCTGTTGCATGCGGACGGCTTTGGTCACGGGCTGTCCCATCCAGCGGATCTCGCCGGATGTCGGCTGGAGAAGGCCGTGCAACAGCCGCAGCAGAACGCTCTTTCCGGCGCCATTCGGCCCCATGAGAACGGTCAACCGGTCAGTGCCCAGATCGAGGTCGATGCCCTTCAGGATCTCGGTATTGCCGGTGGCGAAGGTCAGGCCACTCACTTGCAACGGCATGGGTGACGGTGCCGGCCTCGGTCGGGTGTCGGCATGGCTGGCAAGGCTGACAACCTCATGCATGGGCCGAACTCCGTTCGGTGCCGCGCAGGAGCGCCACCGCGCCGTTGACGGCCAGGGCGATCAACAGAAGGACCATGCCGAGAGCGAGGGCCAGCGCCAGGTCGCCGCGCGATGTTTCCAGCGCGATGGCCGTGGTCATCATCCGGGTCACGTGGTTGATGTTGCCGCCAACGATCATGACCGCGCCGACTTCGGCCACGGCGCGACCGAACCCGGCAAGCAAAACGGTGATCAGGGAAAACCGGGCATCCCACAGCAGGGCACCGATCGCCGTGTGCCAGGGAACGACGAGGGAGTGGAAGGTGTCGGCATATTCCGCGTTCAGATCGGCGATGACCTGACGGGTCAAGGCAATGATGATCGGGGTGATGAGAACCGCCTGGGCGATGATCATCGCGGTCGGCGTGTAAAGCAGTTGCAGCGGGCCAAGCGGTCCCGCGTTGGACAGAAGCATATAGACGACGAGGCCGACGACCACCGGAGGCAGGCCCATCAGCGCATTGGCGAGCACCGTGACCGCGGCTCGTCCGGGAAAGCGGGAAACAGCGAGAATCGCACCAAAAGGCAGTCCGATCAGGGCGGAAATACCGAGCGCGCTCGCGGTTACACGCAAGGAAAGGCCAACGATTTCGGTCAGATCTTCGTTTCCACTGACGATCAGGTCACCTGCCAAGACGAAGCTATGCGCAAAATCCTGCATTTTATGTTTTTATTTTCATAATTGCTCTCCCTTCAGTAGCGTAACTTAGATTATCGCAAGAAAAAAGAGCTCCCGCACCTTGTTCGGAAGAAACTGCCTTTCTGAATTGTGCAGGGAAACAAATTCGCCGACCTTATGGCGAGACCGGTTGGCGGGAGGGCCCGCGATCTCCGGCCGGATAGTGTCAGGCGGTGGTCGTTTGATCCTCGGTCGAAACCGGATACGGCTTGTGATCCATCGTGAGGCTTGCCCACACGGGCAGGTGGTCGGAGGCGATTCGGGCGGTTTCCGATCGATGGACGCCGGTGCCTTGAACGGTGAATTCCGGACTGGTGATGATCCTGTCGAGGCTTGCGACCGGCATCGGAGAGGGGAAGCTGCGGCCCGGTGTGGTCACCTCGAAATGAGGATTGAACATCTTCAGGCTTTGGGCCGTATCCCTCCATTCATTGAGATCACCGACCAGAATGGTGGGCAGGTCGTAGGGCCGGGCATGGAGCTGGGTCATGACCGACGCGATCTGGCGTTTGCGGTAGGTCGCAACGACGCTCAGATGCATGGCCGCAACGCGGATTTGTTGTCCATCGACTTTCAGATCCGCCATGACCGCGCCACGCGGTTCCAGCGTTGGCAGTTCCAGGCGCCTGAAATCGAGAATGTTTATGGAGCGGCGGACCAGAATCGCGTTGCCGTGCCAACCGATACTGCCTTCGCGGATGGCGAGCGGGACAGGTTTGTAGTCGGTCAACTCCGCGATCAGTTCCGGCCGGAGCGTTGTTTCGCGCGGCCCGAAACGCTTGTCGACTTCCTGAAGAGCGATCACGTCGCAGTCCATTTCGGAAATGACCTTGAGCGTGCGCTCCGGCCGCCGGCGCGCATCCATTCCGATACTTTTCTGGATATTGTAGGAACCGATCTTCAACATGGTCCGAATTTGCCCTGCGAAAGGTTAAGGGATCAAGACGAAGATGTATGAAACGGAGATTAAAAAGCGATGTCCGTCGTCATGCGGCCTGCATGCGCCCCAGCTTTTCAAGTGCCGCACGCAGCCCTTCGAAACAGGTTTCGTCAATCGCGGTACCGATGTCCTCACTCATGATATTCAACGCCTTTTCGATGGGCATGGCGGCCCGGTAGGGGCGGTCGGCGGTCAGTGCATCGAAAATGTCCGCCGTCGTGACGATCCGGATATCCATGCCGATTTCATTTCCCGACAGCCCGTCCGGGTAGCCCTTGCCATCGAGGCGTTCGTGATGGCCGCGTGCAATCGCACTGAGATCCGCAAATGCTGCGACCTGGGACAGGATCTGATCGGAATAGACCGGGTGCAGGCGAATGGAACGCCACTCGTCCTCGTCGAGTTTTCCGGGCTTGTCGAGGACCATGTTGCTGACGCCGAGCTTGCCGATGTCGTGGAGAAGGGCAGCGCGTTTCAACTTTCTCCGATCCGGCTCGCTGTAGCCGAGCTGTTCCGCGATCAGATCGGTGAATAGGGTGACCCGCTCGCTGTGGCCGGCGGTGTAGGGGCTCTTGGAATCGATCACCTGGGCAAAGCCGGCGGCGATGTCGTCCAACTGGTCTTCGTCAACTTTACGGACCAGACGTGCAGGCTCCAGATCGTAGACCAAAGGGCCAAGGTCTTCGCTGTCGAGCGTCTGCCAGAAACCCGGCTCACGGGCCGCATGTTCGAAACACTCCGTCAGCCTGGGATCGAACCAGGTTCCCGTCCGAGCACGAATTTCCCTGAAGGCGGCCTCCGGGCCGGCATTGGTCCGGAAGACATCGATCACCTGTGACAGAAGGGCAATTCGCGAAAAGACCGGGATGTCCTCTCCGGAAACCCCGTCCGGTTTGCCGCTGCCGTCCCAATGTTCGTCCAGGCGGTAAATACCGTCACAGACAGCCTGAGAGAAATGCATCTGCCGGGCGATGTCGGCGCCCCGGTGGCAGCGGGTCTCGATCAGTTCGCGGGTGATTTCACCGCCGTTCTGGAGGATGTTGATGATCGCGCGGAACCGTTCGGCCAGTCCGGACTTGAGCCCGGTATGAGACAGAACGAACCGGAGCGCCGCTGACAGGCTGCCGTTGATCAGCTTGACGTCCTGTTTGAGGGAAATATCATCGGCGAGATAAAGCTCGCAGATCCGGGCCGCGTTACTCGAGCAGCCCAGATCCTTCAGCAGGATGGTGTAATAGAGGTCGACAAGTTGCTCATCACTGAGGCCGTAGGCCTCGCCGATATGGAAGCCGATCCAGCAGCACCGGACGCAATGCCCGCGTGGCTGGCCTTCGGTCATGTCCAGGGCATGGCTGAGGGCTCCGAGAAGTTCGGAGAGCCTGATCTTGTGCGCCGGAACAGAGTTGGACATCGACTTCCCAAAGGTTGATCTTCGATCAAAGGCAAGCACACAGTCCTTAAATAAGTATATCGCCGTATAGTGCGGCGGCTATTCCGGGCACCTGAAAGTGCCGCACAACAATGTCCGGTCATGGCCGGGCGCCGGAACGCGTCTCGATGACGATATCTGACCGCCGTTGCAGGAAGTCGAACAGGCTCGGCCGCTGGACGTTCGCATCCTCGTCGTCGTAGCGGATGATCGTACCCAGATCGACGGCGCCTTTGGTGAGAGGTTCCAATTGTCCCTCGCGGACTTGGCGGTAGAGATCCGGCACGCGCCCGGTTCCGTATTCCAGCCACTCGGACAGGGTGATCTGCCCGTCGGCGGGCCGGAAATCTGCTTCCAGGTTCTCCAGCCCCTCCGAAACCAGGGCGTAGGTGAGCAGGCCATGTTGTACCAGCTCGCTCTCCAGGGCGACGTTTTCTGCCTGGCTCGCTGTGATGATCTGCATGCCCTTGTCATAGGCGAGCTGTCCGAGGCTCCGGCTGTTCATCGGGCCGGGCTTGAAGCCCTTGGCTTCGACCACGGCTGCGGAGTTACAGGCATCGATGATGATCACCGTCCGGCCTGCGTCCATGGCGTAGAGCCAGTCGGCAAGGGCAGCACTTGTGATCGTCCGATCCAGCAGCTCAGGCGTCAGAGACCGGTCGGTGCCCGTGCCGATATCCCAGGGGAAGAGGTGAAAATTTCCGTCCGGATTGGCGTAGCCGTGTCCGGAAAAGGTCAGCACCACCAGATCCTCCGGGTTCACCGCGCTCAGCTCTTGCGCGCCGTCGATCTCCGCCAGCACATCCGGGTCCGCGGTGCGGCCGGCCAGAACATCGATGACGGCCTTGATGTGTTTGCGTGTCGCTGTCACCGGCCGGCCGTCGGCTCCGGACGCGACGAGTGCGATCGGAACGATATCCTTGTAGGTCTGAGCCGTTTCGGCGCCGAGTTTGGCGGCAAGTGTCGAGCGCAGGGCATCCGCATCGGCGACCGCATAGCGCAGGTTCCAGGCGGGGTTCTGATAGGCGTTCACACCTATGGTCACGACATAGGCTCTGGGCGCCCGGACGCCGGTCTCCGCGTTGTAGCGATAGCTGAACGAGACACGCTCTCCCTTCACGCCATCGGCATTGAAGGCGTAGGCGGAAAATGTCCGGATATCATTTGTATCGTCGGAGGGCGGCAGCTTGATCCCTGAAAAGGTGATCAGGGACTTTCCGGCTTTGTCTGCGCGAACGCGGATCCGGCTTTCCTGTCCGAATGGATCGGGGAACTGGCCGACAAGCTGGCGGTCGCGGAACAGTTTCAGCGAGAACCCGCCATCGGTGTTGTCGGGAACTGTTTCTTCGACCGCCACCGTGACCGAGAGCAGACCGCGTTCTGTTTCGGCCACTTTGTCGATCGCCACTTCCGGAACGTCGATATTGATCTCGGCAATGTCCCTGATTTCCGGAAACGCATCGAGGGCGAGCAGGCGGGGCAGGAGGCGCGGTTCGTAATAGTCCCGGTAGAACACGGAGACGGGCAAGGGCGTCAGCGGGTCGCTCTTGCGCACCCAGGAAAGGGCTGCCACATCGCCCGGATCGCTGGCGTCATAGCGCCCGTCCGGCGCCACGGTCAGCCATCCGCCGTCCTCTTGCAGGGACATCATCTTGACGAACTTTTCGCCCGTGAGCGTGTTCCACAAGGTGGCCGAGCCATCGGTCTCGACCACGGCAAGCAGGGAATCGTCGGGCGAAAAGCTGATCGTGTTGCCTCGGGCGGCCTGGGCGGCAAACCGGGCGAGTTCTTCTCCTGTCTCAGCGGCCCGCAGGACCACATGGTTCCTGTCGTCACCGGTCGCAATCCATGTTTCGTCGTTGGAATAGGCGGCGGCAATGATCTGCGCCTGGCCGGCGAACTCGATGGTCTGGTCGGGATCGTCGGACCGGGCAAGAGCGGCATGGCCGAGCCAGCTCGACGCGATGAGATCCGCCATGCCTGTGCCCGCATTTGCGATCCGGACCGGCTGTCCGTACCGCCGCAGATCGATTTCGCCGAGCTGCGCGCCGGTGCGGGCGTCGTAGGTCCCCCATGCGCCTCCCAAAGGATCGCCCACCAAGAGCGTGTCCTTATTCGATATGTAGCTGACGGATACGGTGCCTTTCGCCGGAAGTTTCGTGCGCCAAAGCTCTTGCCCGGTTTCCAGATCCCAGGTCGCCAGGCGGGCGAATCCGTCGTCTGCCATTTCAAGCGGCGTGGTCGCCAGGCGGTCATGGGGAGAAAACAGGATACCGTCGCCGGCCACGGGAAAGGCATCGTAGGCCGTCAGTTTCGTAGCGCCGCTTTTGATATCCCAAACCGCCAGAAAGCCGCTTCCCTGAAACGATATGTAATTGCCGCTGTTGGAGAACCGGACCTTTTGCGGGGTGTTCATTGCGAAACGGCCGTTGGCCGGATCCCGGACCGTGGTCGGGATCGTCATGACCGTCCGATTGCCGACACGGGGATTCCAGAACCTGATATCGGTCGCAACGGCATCGTTCGCGGTGCCCTGCTGATAATCCAGGGTGAGAAACCCCCGTTCATCCGGCGCAAGGTTGTCGAAGGCCGGATTGTGCGACAGGTTCGTCAGGCGTTTGACCTCCTTGCCTTCGTCCAGCGACCAGAGGTGCACGTAGCCCGGGGCATTGAAGATCAGGCTCTTGCCGTCCTTGGAGAACCGGACGGCCTGGAAGGGACTGACTTCGGTGCGGAAAGCCCCGATCCATTCGCCCTTGTCAAAATCGATCGCGCTGAGCTGAACGGGTAGGGCGCCTGCCTGGACGATTGCCTGAGACGAACCTGGAACCGGCTTGATTTTGACGCCGTATATCGCCTGCAGACTGTCTTGTGCGGGAAACCAGTGGCGTTCTGCCGCGATTTCGCCGGTGAGAGGGTCGATGAGCCAGTATGTCTCTTTGCCGCCGGAAACCACCAGATGGCTTCCGTCGGTCGCGATCCAGATATCGGAGAGAAATTCATCGCCGATGGCGGTCTTGTAAAGGAGGCTCGCGCTGCCGGTTGCCGGGTCTTGCCCGGAAATCTGCCAGGCTAGGATGTGCTGTTTCTTGCCTCCGGCCGGATCGTCCTCTGACAGGACGGCGAACAGTGCTTTTCCGTCCGTGCCATAAGCGAGTTTGAAAATTTCGCCCTTCTGGCCTTGAAGGTGTTCAAGAAGCCGGCCGGTGTTCGCATCGAAGCGATAGATATCGCCGCTACTGGCCGCGACGGCGAATTCGCGACCGTCCGGGCTCACGCCAAGCGTTTCGATCAGACTGCCGTAAACGCTGTGAAACCCAATGCTCTCGAACCGCAGCCGTTCGTTTTTCCGGTCGAGCACCGCGATATCGGCGTTGTCCCAGAACCAGATGAAATCGCCTGAAGCTTGAAACCTTCCGACCGGCAGCCGGTTATATTCCACCGGGTCGAAGGGCGATAATTTCCCGCTTGTGGCGTTCCAGAGATAGATCCCTTGGGAGCCCGCGATCAGGGCGGTCTTGCTGTCCAGGAAGGTAAGATCGCCGATTGACTGACCCGGCAGGGCGTTCCCACGAATGGCGCGGCGTGTCGGAACGTGCCACAGCCATAGATATCCTTGGGTGTCGCCGGAGGCCATCAGAAGGCCGTCAGGCGAGACCGCACTGGCAGTGACGATACCGGAATGTCCCGTGTTGGTTACCAGGCGCCGGGTTTCCTCTTCCTCAGGCTGCGCATCCTGCGGCGTGCCGCCCAGTTCGAAAAAGGCGAACTCGCCCTGTCGGCCGTCGCTGCGTTCCAGGGCAAGCACGAGCCGTTCAGCGTCGTCGGAAAAGGCGGCGGCCCCGATGCGCTTCCCGCCACCCTCAAAGGTCAGGACCGGTGAGGGGACGTCGAGGTTCCAGACCTGTATCCGTGACTTTGTCCGGTCCCGGGCGAGAAGAAATCGGCCATCGCGGGACAACAGGAAATCGTCGAGCTCCGCGACATCGAACCGTTCGGAGATGTTGCCGTTTTCGATGTCGCGCAAGGCGAGGTATTCGGAACCGTCTTCCCGTTTGTGCGGCCCGGTGACGAGCCGGAGCCCGTCGTCGCTGAGGCGCGCGGAGCTTACAATGCCGTCTTCCTTGTGTTTCCAGATCACTTCACCGGATCTGGAGATCAGATAAAGCGTGTCAAACGTCGCAAGGACATGACGTCCATCGCTGCTGCTGACGGCGGGCGCATGGAAACCCGACAGGTAGGATGCCAGTTCGGATTGCAGTTTCCGGCTGTCGTAAACCCGGATCGGTTTCTGTTTTTCCAGATCGTACAGCGTTGCAAATTCACCGGCCAATTGAACATAAAGCGCCCGTTTTCCGTCCGAGGACAAAACGGGGATGCTGAAGCCGTCAAACGGCTCCTTCGTGTCGTAGCGCCACAGTCGCTTTCCGGTATCGAGTGCGATCCGCTCAAAGCCTTCGGTGTCCCGGCGCAGGATCGAACCGGTGTCCATGTCGAACAGGACGGGCGGGCCGGCGAGTTCCGCATCGAGTGCGAAACCGAACGTCTCCGTCCCGGAAGCGATCGAAAACCTGGAAACCCGCGTTGCCGTCAGGCCGTAGCCGGTTTGCGCCCATAAAAAAGCATCGTCCGGGTCGAATGCCAGCGCCTTTACGGACATCTGTTCGTGGGACACCGAACCGATATGGACGAATTTGTCGGCCGCAGCCTTTTGAGCGCTGGCCGCCGATATCCAAACAGTCAGGACGGCCGCCAGAGCCACCAGCGCTTTCACCACGAGCATAGATGCGAGTTTGGGAGAAGGCACTGGCTGACGTTCCCTGGAACCTGTTTCCCCGATAGTGGATCCGACCGCTATTGCCCGGTCATACCAAGCAAAAGGGTCTCCCACTGGCTGATCTGGTCCTTGTCGGAGACATTTGCCTCGACGACTTTCCGGATCGTGGCCGGATCCGGATGCGGATAGCCTCTCAGCTGTGCCAGAAGGGCCAGCAGGTCGCGGTCGTGGCAGACGTTTTTCAGGTAGCGCCAGGTTGTCGGTTTATCGCCGTCGCTCTTGTGAGGCGCAAGACCGCACCGCTTTCCGGGGGCGGGATTGCGCCACAGCAGCGCCAGCATGTCGGCAAGGGCGGAACTGTCGTCGGCAAAATAGGAGTGGGACAACATGTCCGTTCCAAGGCCGGTCATGTCGATCGTGTCGAAGTCGCTGGAGGCCAGCTGATTGTCACCGCCAAGCCCTGCGCGCGTGGCGCTGCCGTGCAGTTCCCGGGACGTCTTCAGAGCCCAGTCCTCTTCGGACGTGTAGAGGGTGAGCCGTTGCGCGACCGGATGGAAGGTCTTGGCCATTTCCGCGAACAGATCGGCATCCACATCGGGGGCGGCAAAGAACACCTGACCGAAGAGCGGCAGTTCGTCGGGTGTTCCGGTGTTCTTGAGGGCAAGAATTTCAAGGGCATCCGTGAGCGCCCGGTTGCCCATGGAGTGGGCGACGATGTGAATGGTTTCGGCGCCGGATTTCTGTCTGAGATCCTCCAGGAACCTTGCAAGCCGGCGGCCGCTGAGCCGGACCACCGCCTCATCGCCGATGTAACGGGTGGTCTTTCCGGCGGACGGCCAGGAATAGAGGATCGGCAGACCCGAATAGTTCATGTCATAGGCGAGCTGACCAGCCCGTTTGGCGGCGGCGTCGAAGGTGACGTTGTAGCCGTGGATGAAGACAAACGCCTCCTTGCTGGAACGTTGGTCGAGATCCGAATTCATCCTGGCGTAAAAAGCGGATACGTCTTTCGGGTCTACCTTCTGGACCATCACGTGCTTGCTGGCGTCCGGGCCGAACTCCAGTCGCCAGATAGAGGGAGCTTCTATGGCCCCGGGCACATGGGTGTCCGGGATGCTGACGGTGACGATGCCATATTCGAGCTGACCGCGGTCATAGCCGTAATACTCGCCCGGATCGTTGCTTCCCGAACGCGCCCTGTCCGTGGCGTAATAAATCTCCACTTCCCGGAAACCGCCTTCATTGTTGGCCGCCTTGGTGCCGCCCGGGGCTCCCGGCCCATCCATGGTCAGGACTGCTTCCGCCGACGACGTGTATTGCTGGAACGCCGTGGTGTTTCCGCGTTTTTGGGCGACACGGGCGAGGTCGTTCATGACGCGGGCAACGGGCTCGCCGAACTGCATTCCGGACCGGCGTTCCTCCAGTTCCCGTTCCAGAAGCCTGGAGGCCTGACGGAGGTTGCCGTTCTGCTCGTTCAGTTCGGCGGCTTTGTGCAACAAAGCGGCGATGTTCACATCGAGGCTGTCCCGGTTCTTGTCAGCGAAGGACGCCATGCCGGCGAGCAGGCTTGCTGCTTCCCCGGTCTTGCCGAGGTCCAGCAACAGGTCGACTTTTTCCTGAAGCAGGTCGAGGACGACCTTGGGATCCGCGTTGGTTTGCGCCTGCAGCCGGTCCAGCGCGCCGTCGATGAGTTGCAGCCGTTCCTGCGGATCCGGTTCCTGGGCGAGCTGCAGCCCGAAGACGAGGGGATTGAAAACAGCGGTTTCGGTATCCGGCACGGGCGCCTGTGCCACAGAGGCGGTCAGGCTTGTCATCAGCATTGTCAGGGAAACCGTAAAAACCAGAAAACGCATGAACCAAGTCCGTATCAAATTTTGACCTGGGGGCAGAATAGACGCTACCCTCCAAGGGAGGCAACTCTACATGTTTTTGTTGAACAACGACAATTTGCCATTCGATCGATCATTCGCCGCATGATTGAAACCAATGCAACGGGGACTGCTTTATGCGCTGGACTGTGATTGCCGGTATCTTCCTCTCGCTTCTTCTGACGGGGAGTTCCGCTGCGGAGACACGGGCGATGCTCGTCGGCGCATTCGATTACGAAAACAGCTTCGGTATTTCCGATCTCAAGGGCCCAAAGAACGACATCGAAGCGATGGCTGCGCTTTTGAAAAAACGCGGTGTTACGGATGTGCGGGTCTATCTGGACAGCATGGGCCCTGACCAAAAAGCCACGCGGCAGAACATTCTGGATGGCTTCAGGAAGCTTGCGGAAGACGCAGGCAAAGGAGACTTCATCTATATCCACATGAGCGGGCACGGGTCGCGTCAACTGGATATGAACAACGACGAGCGGGACGGTCTGGACGAGATCTTCCTTCCCTCCGATATCGGGAAGCCCGAGCCGGGCGCCAACCAGGTCCCGAATGCCCTGGTCGACGATGAAATCGGCGAGATTGTTACCGCGCTGCGGCGCAAGGGGGCGGACGTCTGGTTCGTGCTTGACAGTTGCCATTCCGGAAGCGGCATGCGGGACGCCTCCAGCTATTCTCTCAGTCGGAACGTGACGCCGGATGTTTTCGGCATCGATACATCGGTCCGCTCCAGCAATGAGAAGCGGGACACGGAGCCATTCGACGCGCCGGCCGCACAGTCGGGGGAGATGGGAAACTATCTTGCCTTTTATGCCGCTCGCTCCACGGAGGTCGCCCGGGAGATTGACTTCAGCAAGGGCGCCGCGAAAGGAGACGAAGGCTGGTACGGACTTTTTACCTCGGTGCTTCTGCGCCGCCTGGAACAGAATCCGGACCTTTCCTATCGTCAGTTGTTTCAGGCGCTTCTCAGCGACATCAACAACGATCCCGAGCTGGGCCAGATGGGAATGCAGACCCCTTCCTGGGAGGGGAATCTGATCGATGCGGCCGTCTTCGGCGGAGAGATGAATGCCGGTGTGCATCGCTTTCTCGTCAATGGCGATGAAATCGATGGCGGACTGATTCAGGGCATCCGGCCCGGAACCCTGATCGGTCTTAAGGACGGCGATCTGACGAAACGGACCTTCCTGGGGTTTGCCCAGGTCGAAGAAGCCGAACCGCGGATCGCTTACCTCCGCCCTGTCGCGGAGACTTGCCAGCCGACGTCTCAGGACCTCTGCGAATTTGAGGGCAGCCTTCCGGAAGACGCGCGTTTCGGCGAAATTGTTGCCCGGCCGATGGATATGATCATTCGCTTTTCCCCGGTCCTGGACTTCAAGTCCGGGGCGCCGGTCGTATCCGATGCCCCCGTTGCGTCGCTGGTTCGGTCGACCTTGCAGGAAGTGACGGAACGGGCGGGCATTGCAGGCGAACAAGCGGAGGGGACCTATGATGTCCAGATCCTGTTGGACGGCAACACGCTGTGGTTCGGTCCCCAGGCGCATATCGAACAGGAGCCCGCAGGTCTGTCTTTCAAGCTTGTCGAACCATATCCGGAAAACCGGCAAAAGCTTTCTTCCGTGCTCCTTCGTATTCTGAAGGCGGAACTGTTCGCCAAGGCGATGGAGTCCATGGAAACCGAGCCTTCGCTTTTGAGCGAGGCGCCGCTAGAAATCGAAGCCAACCTTTCCAGTAGCGATATTCGTGTGCTGGCGCCGCCGGGGCGCAAGGTTTCCGCGAAACGGGAATGCCGTGCGGCTTACCGGAAAATGGATCCGAGCAAAGCCGTTCCGCTTCAAAGCGGACAGGATCTCAAGCAATGCGACATTCTCCAGTTCATGGCGCAGGGGAAGTTCGAGGATGCGTTGGATCTCAACCGGATCCACATCGACGCGCAATATTGCATTCATCCCAAATATGAGCTGGTCGATGGCAGCGACCGGAAACAGCCGGTCGGCGCCCCGACCGTGGTCTGTTCCGATTGTCCGCCGAACAACCAGTATTCGGCCGGCTACGATCGCGTCTATTTCATTGCAAGCAAGGTGCGCCGGAATACGGAGAGCTTCAATCTGGAGGGCCAGATTGAAAATTGCTTCGGTGAGGAGGAGGGCAGCCGGGGCACGGATACGAAAGGCCTGTTCGGCAAGACGCTGAAGGCCATTTCCGACAAGTCACTGGGCAGCCGGTCCGGCTTTTCGTTCGATGACGCGGCAACCGATGTCTGGGTGAAGACGTACCGGTGGCGGACCCTTCCCAGATCGATTGCGTTCACGCTCGGGAACTAGGCAGCCGTCAATTCCGTTGCGGCTTCTTCCAGAAGTCCCGCGACGTATCCCATGAAAGTTCCCCAGGCTTCGATGACGAAACTGTCGTCTCCGATGCGCCAAAGCATGACCGGGGCCTTGTGGAACAGCGTGCGGGTGACCATGCCGACCGGAAAGGCGGACCTGTCCAGGTCGATCGGGATGCCGGAATTCAAAAGCCATTCGGCCCTGTCGCCGGTCACGATCAGCGCATCCTGCCGGTGGGAAATGTCGACAAGCGCGTGCGGCGCGTTGCCGATCGTGTCCGCCATGGCAGTTTGCAGGGCTTCGGCACCGTCTTCTGCGGTAAGCAGAAGCCACTCGTCCGGGCCAAGCCAGAGCGCGGCCTTATCCACACCTTCGGCTGCGGAAAGCGGCTTTTGCGGCAGGTCGAAACCGAGCGCTTTGGCGGCCGTGTCCTGAGCGGCCTTGCGCCCCCTGAAAGAGAGGCGGCCGAGCGGCGCGGCTTGCAGGATGGAGACGGAGGCTAGGCCTAGAATCGGCTCTTCGGTCGCATCGGGCTGATAGAGGGGATTAGCCATTGAGGCGGCCTCCTTCCTTGTCGACAAAGACGGGTTCGGTTACTTCGACCTCGATCGCACCGCCGGGCATGGGGATGTAGAGTGTTTGTCCATGAAGCGCGCGGCCGTCCTTGACCATCGCAAGCGCAATGGAGCGGCCAGCGGCCGGGCTGTCATAGGCGGAGGTCACATGGCCTTCCGCGGACGTGCCATTGGCCGGATCCGGCACTTTGGTGACCTGGGCGCCTTCTTCCAGCACGACGCGGGGATCCTTGGTGAGGAGACCGACAAGCTGCTTGCGGCCGTCGGCGACAAGATCGGGGCGGGCGAGCCCACGTTTTCCGACGAAGTCGAACTTCTTCTTGCCAATGGCCCAACTCATGCCGACATCGTCTGGGGTAACGGTCCCATCGGTTTCCTGGCCGACGATGATGTAGCCCTTTTCGGCGCGCAGAACGTGCATGGTTTCCGTGCCGTAGACGACACCGCCGAGCTTTTCGATCTCCGCGGCCATGGTCTGCCAGACCATGGTGCCGTGGCGGCGGGGTACGTTGATTTCAAAACCGATCTCGCCGGTGAAGGAGATCCGGAACAGGCGGCAGGGAATGCCCGAGAAGGCGCCGGTCGCCACGCTCATGTGCGGCAAGGCCTCCGGCGACAGATCAATATCCTGTATGAACGGCGCAATGGCGTCGCGGGCAAGCGGCCCCTGCAGGGCGATGACCGCATATTGCTCGGTGGTCGAGGTCACCCACACATCGAGGTCCGGCCACTCCGTCTGCAGGTAGTCTTCCATGGTGGCGAAGACATGGGCGGCTCCGCCGGTGGTCGTGGTCACATGGAACCGGTCTTCAGCGATCCGGCCTATGACACCGTCATCGATGATGAAGCCGGCGTCATTGAGCATCAGACTGTAGCGGCAGCGGCCGGGCTTCAATCCCTTCCAAGGGTTTGTGTACATCCGCTCCAGGAATTCCGCCGCATCGGGACCGACGACCTCGATCTTGCCCAGCGTGGAACCGTCGAACAGGCCGACCTTTTCGCGCACGATCTGGCATTCTCGGGCAACGGCGGCATGCATGTCCTCGCCGTCCTTCGGGAAATAGCGCGACCGTTTCCACTGGCCGACGTCCTCGAAGACGACGTCGTTGTCGACGGCCCACTGATGAGAGGGGGTCTTGCGGACGGGGTCGAAGAAATCACCGCGCGATGAGGTGGCGAAGGTGCCGAAGGTGGTCGGCGTGAACGGCTGGCGGAAGGTGGTCAGGCCCACTTCGGGCAGGGGCTTGTCCAGGGCGCTGGAGGCAATGGCCAGCGCGTTCATGTTGGACAGGCGTCCCTGGTCGGTCGCCATGCCGGTCGTGGTGTAGCGCTTGATATGCTCGATGGAATGCATGCCTTCGCGCACGGCCAGTTTCACGTCTTTCGCCGTGACGTCATTCTGGTAGTCGACGAAGGCCTTGACGCGAGAAGTGTCGCGGTCGTTGGGCAGATCTCCAAGGATGCCGCCTTCACCGGCATGGGCGCCGGTCGCGACCGCATGGGTGAGCTTGGCCGTCTTGCCGGTTGCGGATTTCGCCGCGTCTTCACCGGCGGCGTAACCATCCTCGAGTACCGCGTTCAGGCCGTAGAGACCCCGGCAGGCGCCGGCGGAGCGTTCGTTCTGCGGGTGGGCGCCGGGCAGGAAATTGCCGTTGGCTTCGTCCCAGACGACCTTGCCGCGGGACTGGGAATAGAGGCTGACGGTCGGGGTCCAGCCGCCGGACATCAGGAGCGCGTCGCAGGCAACGTCACCAGCGGAACTGACGGCCCCGGTGCTGGAAACGTGGCCGAGCAGGGCGCCGGAGACACGTTTGCGGCCGTTCGTCCCGGTGACGACGCAACCGGTCCGAACCTTGATGTTGCGAGCTTCGGCGATGGTCAGCAGGGCGTCGGGCACGATCTTGCGGGTATCGGCGATGGCGGCGACTTCGACGCCGTTGTCGGCGAGATCGAAGGCCGCCTGCCAGGCGGTGTCGCAGGCGGTTGCCACCAGGACCTTTTGTCCGACCTTGACGCCGTAGCGGTTGAGATAGGTGCGGGCCGCGCCGGCCATCAGGATGCCGGGCCTGTCGTTTTCCGGAAACACCATCGGCCGCTCAATGCTTCCGGCTGCAATCACCACCTCTTTGGCGCGCACCTGCCACAGGCGTTCGCGCGGCAGGGCCGGGTCCGGATCGGCCATATGATCGGTGACCCTTTCGGCGAGCGCCACGAAATTCTGCGCATAATAGCCGAATGCGGTGGTGCGCGGCAGCAGGGTGACGTTGTCCCGCGCAGCCAGGTCTGTGACCGCGTCTTCCGCCCAGTCCGCCGGCTGCTTGCCGTCGATGGTTGCCGCAGTCTCTGTCAGAAGCGACCCGCCGAGGTTTGCCTGCTCGTCGCAGAGAATAACCCGTGCGCCGGTTTCCGAGGCCGCAAGGGCGGCGGCAAGGCCTGCGGGCCCTGCGCCGATCACCAGTACGTCGCAATGGGCATAGAGATTGGCGTAGCGGTCGTGGTCCGGGTTCTTCGGAGGTTTGCCGAGCCCGGCCGCCGCACGGATCACGGGTTCGTAGACGCTGTCCCAGAAGGCCTTCGGCCACATGAAGGTCTTGTAGTAGAAGCCGGACGGGAACAGGGGCGACAGCAGGTCGTTGACCGCGCCGATGTCGAAGGACAGTGACGGGAAGCGGTTCTGGCTGATGGCCTGCAGACCGTCGTAAAGCTCGACCTGCGGCGCGCGCAGGTTCGGGGTCTGGTCGCCCTTGCGGTAGATCCCGACCAGCGCGTTCGGTTCTTCTGACCCGGCGGTCAGGATGCCGCGCGGGCGGTGATACTTGAACGACCGGCCCACGAGATGAATACCGTTGGCAAGCAGGGCAGAGGCGAGCGTGTCGCCTTCATAGCCCTCAAGACGTTCGCCGTCGAAGGTGAAGGAGATCTGGCGGTCACGGTCGATCTGACCACCTTTTTCGGTGCGGAACGGCTGGCTCATTGACCGGCCTCCTTTTCCAGGGACGCCAGATCGGGCATTGGCTCGCCCGCCTTGTAGATCTTCAGGAACTTGTCGGAGACCGTGTCCCGGACCGCGTTGAAGAACCGGCCGCAGCCATGAATATGGCGCCAGCGTTCGGCGTAGATCCCCTTGGTGTTGGTGCGCATGTAGAGGAACTCAGTCCATTCCTCGTCGGTCGTGGCAGACGGATCCTGGGGGCGGGCGATGTGGGCTTCGCCGCCGCAGCGGAATTCAAGCTCTGGGCGTTCGACACCGCAATAGGGGCATTTGATCAACAGCATTGCCGTCTCCTAGTGCGCTACGGCGGCGGCCGCGGCTTCGTCGATCAGACGACCGGTGCGGAACCGGTCGATGGTGAAGGGGGCGTTGATCGGATGCGGTTCGTCCTTCGCGATCGTGTGGGCGAAGACGTGGCCCGATCCCGGCGTTGCCTTGAAGCCACCCGTGCCCCAGCCGCAATTGACGTAGAGCCCCGGCACCGGTGTCTTGGCGATGATCGGCGAGCGGTCCGGCGTCACGTCGACGATGCCGCCCCAGTTGCGCAGCATGCGCATGCGCCGGAACATGGGGAACAGCTCGCAGATGGCATCGATGGTGTGGGTGGTGATGTGGATGCCGCCGGTCTGGCTGTAGGAGACGAACTGGTCCGTGCCCGCGCCGATCACCAATTCGCCCTTGTCCGACTGGGAGACATAGGCGTGGATGGTGTTGGACATGACCACGCAGGGGAAGGCGGGCTTGACGGGCTCGGAGACGAGCGCCTGCAGCGGGTTCGATTCCAGCGGAACCCGGACGCCGGCCATTTCCATGAGCACGGAGGTATGGCCCGCCGCCACGACACCGACCTTCTTCGCCTTGATGAAGCCTTTCGCGGTTTCGACGCCTTCGACCGCACCGTCCGCACCACGGCGAATGCCGGTCACGGCGCAGTTCTGGATGATGTCGACGCCGAGGTTGTCGGCGCCGCGGGCATAGCCCCAGGCGACCGCGTCATGGCGGGCGGTGCCGCCAACCCGCTGAAGGGCCGCGCCCATAACGGGGTAGCGGATGTTCTTTTGAATATTGAGCGGCGGGCAGAAGTCCCGGGCTTCTTCGGGCGTCAGCCATTCATTCTGAACGCCGGCCAGCCGGTTGGCGTGGATGTGGCGCTTGAACACCTGAATGTCGTGGACCGTATGGGCCAGCATCATCACGCCGCGCTGGGAGTACATGACGTTGTAGTTCAGTTCCTGGGAGAGGCCTTCCCACAGGTCGATCGCATGCTGGTAGAGGGCTGCACTTTCTTCCCAGAGGTAGTTGGACCGCACAATGGTGGTGTTGCGGCCCGTATTGCCGCCGCCGAGCCAGCCCTTGTCGATCACCGCGATGTTCTTCAGGCCGTGTTCGCTTGCCAGATAGTAGGCCGTTGCCAGACCGTGGCCGCCGGCACCGACGATGACGATGTCGTATTCGGCCTTGGGTTCCGGCGCGCGCCACTGACGGCCCCAGTTCTTGTGGGCGGAAAAGGCGTTCTTGGCCAGTTCCAGAAATGAATATCGCGCCATGCAGCAACGCCCCGAGCATCGAGAAAACGGACCTGCGACCGGTATCTCTCCGGTACGCGATCCGAACCATTATGCGGTAGACCGGCTGGCTCCCCGAAACAAGGGGCGAACCGTCTCCCGTTGGCGGCATCATTTCAAGGCGGGACCGGAAGGCATGACGGGTTTCAGTCGCAGGATAGCCTATTTGCGACATGCGGCAGCCGGTCGCCATCGTCGTCCGTGATCCCGTCCTAATCGAACGGAAATTTCGTCAAACGCGCCTTTCCTCGACTGTGCGTCTGGTCTATCACAAGGACCGATTCCGATAATCACTGATTTGGTCCTTGAGCCGGGAGTTCATAATGGAAACACGTGCAGCTATTGCAGTCGCAGCAGGCAAGCCGCTTGAAGTCACCACAGTCCGGCTGGAAGGCCCGAAGGCTTTTGAAGTTCTGGTTGAGATAAAGGCGACAGGTATCTGCCATACCGACGAATTCACGCTTTCAGGCGCTGACCCGGAAGGACTGTTCCCGGCGATCCTCGGCCATGAAGGCGCCGGCGTCGTCGTGGAAGTGGGGCCGGGTGTCACCACCCTGAAGCCGGGCGATCATGTCATTCCGCTCTACACGCCGGAGTGCCGGACCTGCGAGTACTGCCTCAACCCGAAGACCAACCTGTGCCAGTCGATCCGCGTCACCCAGGGCCAGGGCCTGATGCCGGACGGCTCGTCGCGCTTCTCCACGCTCGATGGCGATCCGATCCTGCACTACATGGGCACCTCGACCTTCTCCAACTACACAGTGGTTCCGGAAATCGCGCTCGCCAAGATCCGTGAGGACGCGCCGTTCGACAAGGTCTGCTACATCGGCTGCGGCGTGACCACGGGTATCGGCGCGGTGATCAACACCGCCAAGGTCGAGATCGGCTCAAAGGCGATCGTCTTCGGTCTCGGCGGTATCGGTCTCAACGTTCTGCAGGGGCTTCGTCTTGCGGGCGCCGACATGATCGTCGGAGTGGATCTGAACAATTCCAAGAAGGAAATGGCGGAGCGCTTCGGCATGACCCATTTCGTCAATCCGTCGGAAGTGGAAGGCGATCTGGTGCCTTATCTGGTCGATCTGACCAAGGGCGGCGCCGACTACACCTTCGATGCGACGGGCAATGTGGGTGTCATGCGGACTGCGCTGGAATGCGCCCACAAGGGCTGGGGCGAATCCATCATCATCGGTGTGGCGCCGGCGGGGGCTGAGATTTCGACCCGTCCGTTCCAGCTGGTGACCGGCCGGTCCTGGCGCGGCACGGCCTTCGGCGGTGCGCGCGGGCGGACCGACGTGCCGAAGATCGTCGACTGGTACATGGACGGCAAGATCGAGATCGATCCGATGATCACCCACACCATGCCGCTCGAAGACATCAACAAGGGCTTCGACCTGATGCATGCCGGCGAGTCGATCCGCTCCGTCGTGCTTTACTGAGAACCGGCGAACCGGTTCCGCACGGCTGATTCCAAGCCGTTTATCTCGCCCTGCTCCGGACCGGAGGAGGGCGGGATACGCCCGGCATGAGCCGGTGTTACCGACAAATACCAGGGAAAGTGACATGAAGACCGTTTCCGAGAACCGTGCCTATGGCGGTGTGCAGGGTGTTTACAGCCATGCATCCGAAGCCTGTTCCTGCGACATGACCTTCGCGGTCTATATGCCGCCGCAGGCCAAGGACGGCCCGGTGCCGTGCCTGTGGTATCTTTCCGGTCTGACCTGCACCCATGAAAACGCCATGACCAAGGCCGGACTGCAGGCCCATGCGGCGGAGTTCGGACTGGCGCTGGTCTTTCCCGATACCAGCCCACGCGGGGACGGCGTGGCGAACGACGATGCCTATGACCTTGGCCAGGGTGCCGGCTTCTATGTGAATGCCACAGAGGCTCCCTGGGCTCCGCATTTCAATATGTACGACTATGTCACCAAGGAGCTGCGTTCCCTGGTGGAGGCAAACTTCGCCGTCACCGATGCGCATGGGATCACTGGCCATTCCATGGGCGGACACGGGGCGCTGACGCTGGCGATCGCCAATCCGGACCTCTATGGCTCACTCTCCGCATTTGCCCCGATTGCCCATCCCACGGCATCCGACTGGGGGCGCAAGCAGTTGGCGGCCTATCTGGGGACAGGCGAAACGGTCTGGGCGGCGCATGACGCCGCGCTGCTTTTGAGGGACAAGGGCTGGAAATCGGACATCCTTGTCGACCAGGGGGCGAGTGATCAGTTCCTCGACCTTTTGAAGCCGGAAGCACTGGCGGCGGTCCTTGCCGAAACCAGGACGCCGTCGACCTTTCGGATGCAGGAAGGCTATGACCACTCTTATTATTTTGTGTCCACCTTCGGCCGGGACCACGTGCAGTGGCACGCGGAGCGGCTCAAAGGCTGATCGCGTCTACCATTCCGCCTTTGCGGCGCTTTCCTTCAGGCGGATCAGGGCGGCGAGCGCCTTGTTGATCGGTGCGTGGACGTCGTAAGCGGCCGCTTCCCGTTCCACCATGCCGCAAAGCGCCTCGATTTCCGTTGGGCGCCCGGCCTCCACATCCTGCAGCATGGAGGCCTTGTGCGGCTTGTGATGGGCGAGAGCCTCGTCGATCTTGGCGTGGACCGCGTCAATCATTGCCGCGATGCCCTTGGCGTTCGCAACGTCGACGACTTCGTCGGCGGCGGCCTTGGCGAGAACGACGGCGCTGGGCTCGTTTGCGATGTCTCCGACCCGGGCTCCGCACAGCGCGCTGATGGTATTGAGCGCGCAGTTGAAAGCGGCCTTCTGCCAGATGACCACATCCGCGTGATCATCGAGAACGAAATCCACCGGCGCCATGCGTTCGGCGAGTTTCTCCGCGAACGGACGCCCCCGAGGGGTCAGCGATTTGAAGGTCGTGGCCATGCCCGCATGGGTTGCTGCGTGGCCTGGACCTTTCAGATCCGCGGGGATCATGGTCGAGCCTTCCAGGATATGGTCATGCGGAACGTATTCGGCGACCCGGTCGGCATTGCCGAGACCGTTCTGGATGGTCAGTACTCGGGCGCCGGTCGTGATCAGCCGTTCCACCGATTGCAGGGCAACGGCCGTATGCATCGTCTTCGTCAGCAGGATGATAAGATCGGCAGGGCCTGTATAGTCTTCCGGGCGCATGGCCGGAATTTTCCAGGTGTTGCTTTCCCCATCCAGATCCAGGCGCAGGCCGGTTGCGTTGATCGCGTCGATATGGGCCTGGTTGACGTCCAGAAGCGTGACGGGAATATCCGCGCGCGCCATCAGACCTCCAAGGACTGAGCCGAGTGCGCCTGCGCCGAGTATGACGATATCCATGCCGATGATCTCCCGAATGCGGTTGGCCTTATGTATTGGGACTTCTGTACAGGCCGCTTCGGAATTTTGCCAAGGGCAGTCTGCCAAATAGTGAGGGATATCGCTTTGGTGGCGCCCGATGCTCTAGGCCGGTGTCAGGCTTTCCCACGCTTCGGCAGGCGCAGCTCTGCGAGCATGTACCATTCTCGGATGTTTTTCAGCACCAGAGGTTCGAATATCTCGTTGAATTTCAAGATGGTATCGGGCACGGGGTAGGGCGTATCCGCTGCGGGTCGCTTAGGTACAGGCGGCAGGATGCGAAGGCGGAAGCGGGCGCCTTTTTTTCGAGTCAGGTAGATCGGAACCAGGGTTCCGCCCGACGCGTTGGCAAGCTTAATCGCGACGACGGCGTTACCCTTGTCCGGTGGCTTGCGCCCGAACAGGGGCAGGTGGACCTGGTTGTCCCGCACTTCATCGATGAAGATCGTCATCGAGGCCGCTCCTCCACCGGTGAGCAGGCGGTGCAGGCGATAGGCGCTGCGTTGGCCCGGGGGAAACAGATACTGATTCCGCCGCTTGCGGGAATTATAGACGATCCGGTTGGTGAACCGGTTCGGTTCCGGCTGGAACGGACCTATGTTCGGAGGGGCGAGTCCCAGTTGGACAGCTGCGAAAATCGCTTCCCAGGTCGCCAGGTGCATGGAGACGAAGATCAGCGGTCCGCCCATTGCGCGCGCGACCTCAAGATTTTCCGCGCCTTCGACGGTGATCCGGCCTTCGGGCCAGAGCCGGTTTACGGATGAAAACTCGGCGATGGTCCGGCCGATGTTGCACCACCATGTCTTTAGGCAGGCTTCGTGGTGCGCTTCCGTATCGCACAGATCGGGCGCGAGCGTTTTCAGGTTCCGGGCAATACGTCGGGCGAATTTTCGGTCCCTGTAGCGCCGATAGGCCAAGGGGCTCAGTGCCGCGCCGACCCCTGACGTCACCTCACAGGGCGTAAACCGCAGAATCTCGTGGAAGATCCGGTTGACGGTTCCCTCAATCGGGTGGCGCAGCCAGTGGCGGCGTGCCGACTGGTTCCGTTCCCGATCGCGGGCTAAGAGATCATGAAGGGGCGGCGCAGACGGTTCGTCCGGATAGGTTTCCTCAAAGGGAATGGCATCGAGCGCCAGTGGCGGCCGGCCCGGCTGCCGCGGCGTGTCGCCTGGTCGTGGCGCCACCTCAGCCTTTTCGCGCATGCACCGTCATCGGCAGCTTGTCGCCCGGCCGCAAGGTCAGACGGCAGACCGGCTGGACATCCGTACCTGGAACGAGCCTCAGGTCGAAATCCCTTGCCAGGATTGCGAGGCTCAAGATCGCCTCGGTCAGGCCGAATTGCAGCCCGGCGCAGATCCTCGGACCGATGCTGAAGGGGACATAGCCGTATTTGTTCGGCTTTTTGGTTTTCTTCTTGATGAAACGGTCCGGCCAGAAGGCGTCCGGCTTTTCCCAAAGCCCCGGATTGCGGTGCATCAGCCAGGGCACGACCATGACCAGGGATCCCTTGGAGATCGGCTTGCCGCTGATTTCCGTGTCGGCCATGGCTTCGCGGGCGAGGATCGGCACCGGTGGATACAGGCGCAAGGATTCCTCGATGATCGCGCGCGTGTAAGGCAGGTTGGCGACATCCTTGAAGTCCGGCGTTCGATCACCCAACGCCTTCGTGACTTCCTTTCGGAGTCGTCTTGCAACCTTCGGAGATTGCGAGAGCAGGTACCAGGTCCATGCGAGCGTGTTGGCCGTGGTCTCGTGGCCGGCCATGAAGATCACCGCCGCTTCGTTTCGAATCGCGTCTCTGGACAGGGGATTGCCGTCCTCGTCACGGGCTTCGAGCAAGCCGCCGATCACCGAGGCTTCACCGGCTTCCTTCTGGGCCTGGTAGCTGTCGATGATTTCATCAAGGACGCTCAGGATGCGCTCCTTGGACTTCTTGATCGCGTTGCCCCGGAAGCGTGGCAGCCATTCGGGCAGGCCGAACATGGAGATCATGTCGACCTGATCGATATATTTCTGATAATCGGAAAAGCCCTGAACCACTTCGCTGGCGTAGTTTTTGCCAAGCTGGCGACCGAAGATCGTCCGGCAGATGATTTCCGCCGTCAGGTGGGCCATTTCGCCCAAGGCGTCGATTTCCGCGCCGTTTTGCAGTGCAGCCCATTCGGCGCGCTTTTCCATGATCGTATCGACCATGATCGGCGCAAAGCCCGGAACGCGGGAACCATGGATGATCGGCGCGACCACCTTGCGCCGCTTCGCCCAGGTTGCCGTGTCGCTGACGAAGAGGCCGTCACCCAGGAGCGGCTCCAGCGCGTGGCGCATCTGGGGGCTCTTGCGTTGCAGGGTTTCGTGGTTGACCTGGAAGGCCTCCCGCACAACGTCAGGCTTGTTGCAGACAACAAGCTCGCGCGTGAATACCTTGCGGCTTCTCAGCCGCCCCCGGAAATCCTCCACGCCCCAGATGGCAAGGAAATTCTTCTTTGCCATGCCGATCAGTTTCCAAACCGGTGGTGCGCTCTGAAACCGGTAAGGGTAGGGCGGTATGAAGTCTTCCTCTGGGGCCTTGTCGTTCACGGGATCGGCGAGGGTCACACCCTTTTCCTTCTCATTCAAACGATCTCTGATTTAGCCGATCCTTGACCTATCTGGGGCGAATGCGCAAGGCCGCAAGAACGACTGCCGCCCAGCCGATGATCACCATCGTGCCGCCGGTTGGGGCGGACATGGGAAACAGCCGCCGGTCGGCGAAGGCGCGACTGACAAGATCGCCACAGAAAAGTGTAAGGCCTGCGACCATCAGTATCAGCGCATAGAGCAGAAACGGCGACTGGCGGGACTGACTGAGGGCGCCGATCGCAAGGATGGCGGGGGCGTGGAACAGAAGCATCTGGGCCGCGGTTTCGATCAGACCGGTCGTGTCCATATGCGCGGCCATGGCCAGCAGCATGACACCCGCCGCTCCTGCGAGTCCACCCAGGACCAGGCAGACGCGCAGCAGGGCCGAAGTCGGTTCGCCCTGGGCGGGGATCATTCTGTGACTCATGGTGCCAAGTCCGGTCTGTGTCGAGAAAACAGGCGGTGGTGGTTCGTGCCTGCGCTCCGCATCATGCAGCGGCCAGTCCCCGCTTTTCAAGCAGCGCATCGATCTTCGGTGCGCGGCCCCGGAATGCCTTGTAGGTCTCTTCCGGATCGGGACGGCCACCGGCTGAATAAATATGGGTCAGGAGCCTTTCCGCCGTTTCCTTGTGGAAAATGTCGCCGGCCTCCTCGAAGGCGCCGAAGGCATCCGCATCCATGACTTCCGACCACATGTAGCTGTAGTAGCCGGCGGAATAGCCGTCGCCGGCAAAGGCGTGAGCGAAATGGGGCACGCGGTGGCGCATGGTAATTGCGTCCGGCATGCCGATCTTTTCCAACGCCTGCGCCTCGTAGGCGGTCACGTCGAGATCGTCAGCGTCGGTCATCAGATGCATTTCCAGGTCGACCAGCGCGCAGGCGGTGTATTCGACCGTGGCAAAGCCCTGATTGAAGTTTTCGGCTGCCAGCAGTTTGTCGAGCAGATCCTTCGGCATCGGCTCGCCGGTCCGGTAATGGACCGCGTAGCGCGACAGCACTTCCGGCTGCGACAGCCAGTGCTCGTAGAGCTGGGAGGGAAGCTCCACGAAATCCCGCGCGACACTGGTGCCGGAAATAATCGGATAGGTCACATTCGACAGGAGCCCGTGCAGGGCATGGCCGAACTCGTGGAACAGGGTGTTGGCATCGTCGAAGGTCAAGAGGGTGGCTTCGCCCTTAGCCCCCTTGGAAAAGTTCATCACGTTGACGATAATCGGCGAGACGTCGCCCTTCAGCCTGTGTTGCGAGCGGAAGGCGCTCATCCAGGCACCGGAGCGCTTCGAGGGGCGTGCGAAATAGTCGCCCAGGAACAGGCCGACATGTTTCCCGTCCCTGTCGGTCACCTCGAACACGCGAACGTCCGGATGATAGACGGGAAGGCCCTGCTTTTCCTCGAAATTGAGGCCGAACAGGCGGTGGGCCGTATCGAAAGCGGCCGCGATAACACGGTCGAGCTGCAGATAGGGTTTGATCTCAGCCTCATCCAGGTCGTGTTCCGCCTTGCGGACCTTCTCCGAATAGTAGCGCCAGTCCCAGGGAGCGATCTTGAAATTACCGCCTTCGGACCGAGCCATGTCGGCGAGCTTGGCTTCTTCCTCGGCGGCGCGTTTCACCGCCGGTGTCCAGACCTTCATAAGCAGGTCGCGGACGGCTTCCGGTGTCTTCGCCATGGTGTCGTCGAGCTTGAAATCGGCAAAAGTATCGAAACCGAGCAGCTTTGCCTTTTCCGCCCGGAGCCGGATGGTTTCGGCCACGATGGCGCGGTTGTCCGTCTCTCCGCCGTTTTCGCCGCGCGCGCTCCAGGCCTTGAAGGCTTCCTCGCGCAAGGCGCGGTTGGAAGAGAACTGCAGGAATGGTTCGATCGAGGAACGCGACAGCGTGATCACGTGCTTTCCGTCCAGGCCGCGTTCGCTGGCCGCTTCCGCGGCTGCCGCCAGCAGAAAGTCGGGCAGACCGGCCCGGTCTTCGTCCGTCTCCAATACAAGCTGATAATCGGCTTCGTCCTTCAGGACGTTCTGGGCGAACCCGGTCCCCAATGTTGCGAGACGCTGGGAGATTTCCGCCATGCGGGACTTGTCGCCCGCCTCAAGCCCGGCTCCGGCACGCTGGAACATCTTGTGATAGCGTTCCAGGACGCGGGATTCCTCTTCGTTCAGTCCGAGGTCGTCCTTCTTGTCCCAAAGAACGGCGATGCGGTCATAGAGGGTGCCGTTCAGCAGCGTTTCCGAGGAATGTTTGGCCAGCTTGGGCGCGATGTCGCGCTCGATGGCCTGGAGGTCCGGATTGGTGTGGGCCCCGGACAGGTTGAAGAAGGTCCTTGCCACCCGGCTCAGGGTTTCGCCGGACTTTTCCAGCGCGACGACCGTGTTCTCGAAGGTGGGCTCTTCCTGCTGATCCGCGACCGCATTCACTTCCGCACGGCCTTCGGCCATGGATTTTTCGAAGGCTTCCGTAAAATCGCCCGGCTTGATGTCGGCAAACGGAGGCAGCTCGAAGGGCGTGGTCCAGTCGGAAAGAAGCGGATTTAGGGGCATGGAAGGTCCTGTAGGGAGGAATACGAAAACAGACTTGTTGTCATATGGGGTTTGACCGGCAGCCGTCAAAGCGAAGCTTGCCCGGTGCGGCACAATTTCCTGCCTGTCAGGGCGGTGCCGATCCGAAAACGACGGCGTTTACCACATCGATTTGGCTGCGCGCTCCGGCCACTCCCGGTCGTAGGTTTCGCCGCCGGTCTCACCGTTCGACATGTCCGCCAGTATCTGGCCCGGGGTCGGAAGAGAGGCGGGGTCGACCTGTGCCGCCTGATCCCAAAGCCCGGCGCGAAGGACAGCTCTGGCGCACTGGAAATAAAGTTCGCCTATGGTGATGCGAATCATGCAGCGGGGTTCCTTGCCATTGACCGCAAAGCGTTGCAACAGGTCCGGATCTACGGAGAGCTCAGCTTGCCCGTTGATCCGAAGGGTGCTGCCGGATCCCGGGATGAGCATCATCAACGCCACCCGCGGATCGCGAACGATATTGCGCAGGGAATCGATCCGGTTGTTGCCGCGGCGATCAGGGATGAGCAGCGTTTTTTCATCCTCCACATAGACGCAGGTGCCGGGATCGCCGCGGGGAGAGCAGTCCAGCCCTTCGGGACCAGCCGTCGCCAGGGCGCAAAACGGCGAAGCGTCGATCATCTGCCGGTAGAGGGGCGTGACACGGTCCGCAACCTTGACGGTGGCGGCGGCGACCGGAACGCCGTAGATGCGTTCAAGTGCGTCCAAGGAGGTGATTGTGTCTGTCATGAAAGGCTTTCCTCTCTCCTGTGCCCGGTGAAATTTACCGGAAGCGGCATTTTCGCTTTTGACTTTCGACTAATACGAGAAACAGGTTCCTTAGCCGACTTTATGATTGAATTTTATTTCGCGATGCGATGATGACTTGATTAAGTCCATGTTATTCTGAATGGAAATCATATTTGCGTTGCAGCAACAAGGTCGAAGCGAATCTTTTTGCCCTGTCCTTTGCGGGAGCGTGCTTAAGTTATTTTCACGTATACCGCGTCGATAGTCGTATTGCTCGCAGGTGGCACGTGTTTTTACAGTCTGCCCAGCTTGCGTGCCCTTTGGCCATGGATCCGGAAAACCGGTTGGGAAAGTCATGGGACATGCTCGCCGACTGCGGATTGTTCCGTAGATATTCGTCCAGGCTTTTTCGGGCCTTTCTGGGAGGAAAGTATGACCCTTATTCACAAACCCCTTAACCGTCGTTCGATTCTGAAGGCAGGCACGGCTGGCGGTGTTGCTCTGGCAACGCCGACCATCTTTACCAGCTCCGCTTGGTCCGCCGGCTATCTGAACGAGCCGACCGGTGCTGAAGTCACCCTCGGCTTCAACGTGCCGCAGACCGGTGCGTATGCCGACGAAGGTGCAGACGAACTGCGCGCCTACCAGCTTGCCGTCAAGCACCTCAACGGTGAAGGGGACGGCGGGATGCTGAATACCTTCTCGTCCAAGGCCCTCGGCGGCAACGGCGTGAACGGCAAGAAGGTTGTTTTCACGACCGGTGACACGCAGACCAAGTCCGATGCGGCGCGCGCATCCGCCAAGCGTATGATCGAAAAGGACGGCGCCATCATGATCACCGGCGGTTCGTCCTCCGGTGTGGCCATTGCCGTGCAGTCGCTCTGCCAGGAAGCCGGCGTCATCTTCATGGCCGGTCTGACCCACTCCAACGACACGACCGGCAAGGACAAGCGCGCCAACGGTTTCCGTCACTTCTTCAACACGGAAATGTCTGGCGCGGCTCTCGCTCCGGTGCTGAAGAACAACTACGGCACCGACCGCAAGGCCTATCATCTGACCGCCGACTACACCTGGGGCTGGTCCCAGGAAGGGTCGATCAAGAAGTACACCGAAGCCATGGGCTGGGAAACGACCGCTGCCGTCCGCACCCCGCTCGGCGCCGGCGACTTCTCCCAGTACATCACTCCGGTGCTGAACTCCGGCGCTGATGTGCTGGTCCTGAACCACTACGGCAAGGACATGGTGAACTCCCTGACCCAGGCGGTTCAGTTCGGCCTGCGCGACAAGATGGTCAACGGCAAGAAGTTCGAAATCATCGTTCCGCTGTACTCCCGTCTGATGGCTCAGGGTGCCGGCGACAACGTCAAGGGCATCTTCGGGTCTACCAACTGGCACTGGTCGCTGCAGGATGAGGGCTCCAAGGCCTTCGTGAAGTCCTTCGGTCAGGAATACGGCTTCCCGCCGAGCCAGGCAGCCCACACCTGCTACGTGCAGACGTTGCTCTATGCGGATGCCGCCCAGCGGGCAGGCTCCTTCGAGCCGTGCGCTGTCGGTGCCGCTCTGGAAGGCTTCGAGTTCGACGGCATGGGCAACGGGCCGACCCTTTACCGTGCAGCCGACCACCAGTGCTTCAAGGACGTTCTGGTCGTGAAGGGTAAGGAAAACCCGACCTCCCAGTTCGACCTTCTGGAAGTCGTTGAAATCACCCCGCGCGCTCAGGTCGAATATCCGGCCGAGATGCTCGGTGGCGATCTCGGCACCTGCAACAACGGCGCTTGATCGCCGATTGAAACCTCAGGCGGTCGCCCTTTCGGGCGGCCTCCTTCTCGGGATCAGCTCCGGTTTTCAGTTTCAACCACCGAATACCGACGAACTGATCATTTCCGACTAGTTGGTGCGGGATGCGGGCGGAAAACCGGTTCCCACTTTTTCTCATCCCGCACTGCGGCTTTGGGCAGAGAACTCCGGCAAAACAGATGGACGTCATCCTACTTCAACTTCTGAACGGTCTGGACAAGGGGGGCGCCTATGCGCTGATCGCCCTCGGTCTGACCCTCATTTTCGGTACGCTGGGTGTTGTGAACTTCGCGCATGGCGCGCTGTTCATGATGGGCGCCTTCTGTGCCGTCACCTTCAACAAGCTTCTCACTCTGGAGAAGGTCGTCCTCGATCCGACCCAGACGACGGCCTGGGGCACACCGCTGGAGGTCCGGACGCCTTACGTCGAGGCCTATCTCGGTGATTTCGGCGCCTGGGTGTTGAACTACTCCGTTCCGGTGTCGATCCTGCTCGCCGTTCCGGTGATGCTGCTCATTGGCTTCGCGATGGAACGGGGCCTGATCAAGCATTTCTACAACCGCCCGCATGCGGACCAGATCCTGGTGACTTTCGGCCTTGCCATCGTCCTTCAGGAAATCATCAAGTCCATCTTCGGCGCCAACCCGATCCCTCAGGTCGCGCCTGAAGTGGTGCGCGGCGCTGCCGACATCGGGGCTATGCTCGGCCTGGATCCCGGCGCAATCGTCTATCCATGGTGGCGAATGGTCTATCTGCTTTTTTCCGGCATCATCATTGCCGCCGTCTTCGCCTTTCTCCAGTTCACGACCTTCGGCATGGTGGTGCGCGCAGGCATGGCCGACCGCGAAACGGTCGGGTTGCTCGGCATCAACATCGAGCGCCGGTTCACGATCGTGTTCGCGATCGCGGCCGTCGTGGCTGGTCTTGCAGGTGTGATGTACACGCCGATCCTGCCACCCGACTATCACATGGGGATGGACTTCCTGGTGCTGTCCTTCGTGGTGGTCGTCGTCGGCGGCATGGGCTCACTGCCCGGTGCGGTCGCGGCCGGTTTCCTGCTCGGTATCCTGCAGTCTTTCGCCTCCATGAACGAGGTCAAGGAAATCTTCCCGGGCATTGACCAGATCATCATCTATCTTGTCGCTGTGGTTATTCTGCTTGTGCGTCCGCGCGGGCTGATGGGCCGCAAGGGCGTTATGGAGACCTAAGAAAAATGAATTCCAAAACGTCTTCCATACGCGACATCGTGTTTTTCCTGGTCTTCGCGGCCGCCGTTCTGACCATGCCGCTGTGGCTTGCGCCGATCGGCGCAGGTTACCCGGACCTTTTGCAGAAGTTCGCGATCTACGGCCTGTTTGCAACCGGTTTCAACCTGTTGTTCGGCCTGACCGGATACCTGTCGTTCGGCCATGCCGCGTTCCTCGGTGTCGGGTCCTACACGGCGGTCTGGACCTTCAAGCTGCTCGGCATGAACCCGGTCCCGGCGGTGATCACCGCAATCGTGGCCTCCGGCATCTTTGCCCTGGCGATCGGTTACGTCAGTCTGCGCCGCTCGGGGATCTACTTCTCGATCCTCACGCTGGCCTTCGCGCAGATGTGCTACAATCTCGCCTATTCGGTTCTGACGCCGATCACCAACGGTGAAACCGGCCTGCGCGTGCTGGAAACCGATCCGCGGATCCTTGACAGCACGACGCGTGCCGACGGGCCGCTGATTTCGTCCATATTCGGCTATGACATGACCGGTTATCCGGGGTTCTATTTCTGTGCCGTCCTTCTCATCATCGGTTTCTTCATTGCGCAGCGGATCTTCCGTTCGCCTTTCGGAACCATGTTGCGGGCGGTCAAGTCGAACCAGAACCGGATGACCTATACCGGTCTCAATCCGCGCCCCTACACGTTGGCCGCCTTCGTCATCTCGGGCATGTATGCCGGGCTTGCAGGCGCACTGTTGTGCATTACCGACCCGCTGGCGGGTGCGGAGCGCATGCAGTGGACGGCATCGGGCGAAGTGGTGCTGATGACCATTCTGGGCGGTGCGGGAACCTTGCTCGGACCGATCCTCGGAGCGGGCCTGATCAAGTACTTCGAAAACATCTTTTCGGCCTTCAACGACCAGACCCTGCATTCGATCTTCGGCTTCCTGCCCGATTTCATCGAAACACCCGTCGTCGCAATCACGAGCCTTTTCGTGGGCGAGGGCTGGCATCTGACCCTCGGCGTCCTGTTCATGCTGATCGTGATCTTCCTTCCCGGAGGCATCATGGAAGGTCTGACGCGCATCGGACGACTGTTCAAGCGCCTTGGCGGCTCCGCCAAGAAACCAGAAACAGCTCCGGCCGAGTAAGGGGACACTCATATGGACATTCTCAAGGTCTCGGGCGTGAACAAATCGTTTGGCGGTTTGAGAGCTCTCAACAATGTGGATTTTGCGGTCGAACAGGGAACGGTGCATGCGATCATCGGCCCGAACGGCGCCGGAAAGTCGACCTTCCTGAACTGCATGATCGGCCGATTGATACCGGACACCGGAACGGTGATGTTCGGCGATATCTCGTTGACGGGCATGAAGCCCTATGAAATCAATCAGGTCGGCGTCTCGCGTGTGTTCCAGACACCTGAAATCTTCGCCGACCTTACCTTGTTGGAAAACGTCTTGATCCCGTCGATGGCAAAGCGGGACGGTCAGTTCGCGCTGCACGCCTTCAAGCGTCTGGATAAGGACACGGAGATCCGCGACAAGGCGCTTCACATGCTGGAAGACGTGGGGCTTGTCGAAAAGAAGGACATGCATTCCGGCAGTCTGTCGCGTGGCGACAAGCGGCGCCTGGAACTGGCCATGTGCCTGTCTCAGGACCCGAAACTCCTGCTTCTCGATGAACCGACCGCCGGTATGTCGCGTGCCGACACCAACAACACCATCGACCTGCTGAAGCGTATCGGCGATCGGGGGATCACGAAGGTGATCATTGAGCATGACATGCACGTGGTGTTTTCGCTGGCCGAAAAAGTGACCGTTCTGGCTCAGGGAACCATCATTGCCGAAGGAAAGCCGCAGGACATCAAGGGCGATCCCCGCGTTCAGGAAGCCTATCTCGGAGGAGCGCATCTATGACCCTTTTGGATAATCAGTTCGAAGGAGCGCAGGCTCCCGGCGTCAAACCGGTCAAGCCGAAGGGCGGTGCCCCGGCGTTCTTCTCCGCCTGGGACCTGCACGCCTATTACGGTGAGAGCTATATCGTTCAGGGTGTTGATTTCGACATTCGCGAAGGCGAGATCCTGGCGCTTCTGGGCCGAAACGGTGCCGGCAAGACCTCAACCCTGCGGACGATCGCGCGGATGGACAATCCGGGCCTGACCCACGGCGAGATCTGGTTGGATCACAAGCCGTTGCATTCCATGAAAAGCCACGAGGCGGCCCGCAACGGTGTCGGCCTGGTGCCGGAGGACCGGCGAATCATCCCGGGACTGACGGTTCAGGAAAATCTGGAACTGTCGCAGATCGCGCCACCGGTTGGCTGGACGATCGAGCGGATCTATGACCATTTCCCGCGTCTTGCCGAACGCAAGGCTCAGGAGGCGGTGACCCTTTCCGGTGGGGAGCAGCAGATGCTGGCGCTGGCGCGCGTGCTGGCGCGTGACGTCAAGCTGTTGCTGCTGGACGAACCTTACGAAGGCCTCGCCCCGGTGATCGTGCAGGAAATCGAGCGCATCCTGGAAGGGGTCAAGGAACTGGGTATCACGACGATCATCGTCGAGCAGAACGCGATCGCGGCCCTGCATCTGGCGGACCGGGCAGTGATCCTCGACATGGGCGAGGTCGTGTTTGACGGCACCGCGCAGGAGGTTCTCGACAACGCGGAACTGCGGCAGGAATATCTCGCGATCTGACCTGCCTGATTCCGATCGGAATACAAGTGGCCGGTGTTTCCGACACCGGCCTTTTTCTTGCCCCGCTGGCCAGTCTCTCCCCATCAGGTTTCCTGAACGCGGCCGGTAATTGGACAGGCATCCGTTTTTATGCGAGGTCGGGGACAGTTATCTGGCAGGGAGTTTGAAGAGCATGTTGTTGCTTTCGCAGGATGAAACACGCGATGCACTGCCGTTTCCGCAATTGATCGACGCATTGGCGGAGATGTTTCGCAGCGGATGTGAAATGCCGGTACGCCACCACCATGACATGAAGGTGCCGAACGAGCCCGACGCGACCATGCTGCTCATGCCGGCGTGGGTTCCGGGAGAGTATGCCGGCGTCAAGATCGTCAACGTGGCGCCTGGCAATGCGGCACGGGGCGAACCGGCCATCTCTGCGGAATACCTCCTGTCCGATGCGCGCACCGGAAAGATGCTCGCGCTGGTCGATGGCGGTGAATTGACCGCCAGGCGGACGGCGGCCGCATCGGCGCTTGCGGCCCGTTATCTGGCGCGCCAGGAGGCCGACCATCTTCTGGTCGTTGGAACAGGGCGCTTGTCCCTGTGCCTGATCGAGGCGCATATGGCGGTACGACCGATCAAGAAGGTAACGGTCTGGGGCCGTTCCGTTGAAAAGGCTGCGACGATTGCCGCGACCGCATCTGAGCGGTTCGGTGTGAGTGCGGCAGCCGTGGCGAACCTTGATGAGGCCGTGGGGCAGGCCGATATCATCAGCGCGGCCACGCTCTCCAATGATCCGCTGATCAAGGGCGCCTTGTTGAAACCCGGCACCCATGTGGATCTGGTCGGGGCTTTCAAACCGACCATGCGCGAAAGCGATGACGACGCTATCCGGCGTGCGAACGTTTATGTCGATACCAGGGACGGCTGCACGAAGGAGGGCGGCGATATCGTTCAGCCGCTTGCTTCCGGGGTCCTGACCATCGAAGAGATCAAGGCCGATCTTTACGACCTGACCAGGGGCAAACACGCAGGACGTGGCAGCGATGAGGAAATCACGCTGTTCAAGTCGGTCGGAGCAGCGCTCGAAGATCTGGCCGGGGCGATTCTGGCATATCAATCGGTCAGTTGACGCTGACGGCTGGGAACAGGCGGCAACTGTTTGGACGTTGCCGACCTATCCCAGCTCGAACGTTGTGATGCCGTAGGTGCGGTCCAGCGAAAGGTCCGGCGCTGCGCCCAAGTACATGCGTGCGGTTTCGAAGACGGGTGAGAGGTCGTATCGTTCTGCCAGATCAAGTGCCGCTTGGTTCGGTTCCGGCGTGTCGAGGTAGACCTGCTGTCCCTTTGCCTGACCGGCAAGCGCCCGAAAGAGGAGGTCCGCGGCCTCAGATGTGTCTGCGAACAGCGGCCCGATCTTGAAGCCGTCACCGCACAGCCGGATCACGCCATAGCCCTTGATCTCTCCCTCATCGATGAAGGCAAAGCCGCGCCGGGTCTGTACCATCGGCGCGGTCCAGGCCTGCAGAAAGTCGGTCCTGGAGGCCGGGAAGAAGGCTTGGTCGTAGTCCCGGATGGACGGAGAAATCCCCTGGCCAAGCGGGGCAAGGCGTTGGTCCACGGGCGTGTCGACCATGGAAAGCCCGCCCTGGCGAATGTTGCGGTGAGCCAACTCGAAGCCGGATTTGCGGTAGTTGTCCTGCTGGTCGATGACGCCGTCGAGGCCGACGGTGCGCCCTTCGAGGCGTGCCATGCCGGCTTGCCAGGTTGCCCAACCGTATCCCTGGCCGCGATGCTCGGGCTTGCAGATGTAAAATCCGATGAAGCCGAAGGTCTCGCCGTAGCGGATCGCAGAGATACAGGAGATCGGCTCATCGTCCAGAAATCCCATCAGATAGCCGTCCCGGTCGGCGGCGAAGAAGGGGTCCAGATCTTCCTGTCCCGGGTTCCAGCCCTCGTTGCCCGCCCATTCGATGGCCGTCGCGAGGTCGGATCTGGACATGGTGCGGATTTCGAATTGGGAGGTCATGAGGCGGTCCATTCGGGCTTTGGTCTGGGACTGTATCCTGAGCTTGGAAGGTTGCGCAGGCAAAGGTCAAGGTATGCCTGCATTTCGAATTTCCGAACCGCTCCACCCCTGGTGAAGCCGATCAAAACACCTCGATTGATCTGTCTCAGTCCGGACTGCCGGCAGTTGGTCTATATATTCGGCCCACAGCCATGGCAGGATTGGATCGCTGCGTTGCAAAAGGACAGAGCAGGGGTCATTGTGCGTGGCGAAAAGCGAGATTCATCCGTTTCGATGCTCACCTCGAACAGGATCGGGGTTGTCCGATCGGCCGGTATTTTCAGCAAGGCACAGCGCTTATGAGTTCCAGACGAATTGTCACCGCTCTTCTCATCCTTGTCGTGGCTGCGATTGGCGGCGGTGCCTATTGGTGGAAGTTGCAGGGCGACCGGCTTCCCGACTCGATCGCTTACGGCAATGGTCGTATCGAGGCGCAAACGGTTCAGGTTGCCACCAAGACCGGAGGACGGGTTCTGGAAGTCCTGGTCAAGGAGGGCGATCTCGTCGAGCAGGGACAGTTGCTTGCCCGGATCGACACCAATGAACTTGACGCCTCTCTTGCGGGTGCGGAGGCCCAGGTCACGGCAGCGAAGGATACGGTCGCTGCGGTCAAGGCGCAGATCGCACAGCGCACGAGTGAGCTGAAATACGCCCAACAGGATCTGAAACGGGCAGAAACGCTTGTCATCAAGGGGCATATCTCCCAGCAGGAAGTCGACCAGCGCCAGACGACGAAGGAAACGGCCGAAGCGGCCCTGGCGGCGGTGAAGGCGCAACTGGCGAATGCGGAAAGCTCGGTCGAAACCGCCCGCGCCGAAGTTCGGCGGATCGGAACCCTCATTGACGATGCCGACTTGAAGGCACCGATCGCAGGTCGTGTCCAATACAGGCTGGCGGAGCCGGGGGAGGTGCTGGCGGCCGGCGGACGGGTGGTGACCCTGCTCGATCTCTCCGACGTCTACATGACCATCTTCCTGCCGACTTCGGAAGTCGGCAGGGTCTATATCGGCGCGGAGGCCAGGATCATCCTCGATGCCGCACCCGAATACGTCATCCCGGCCCATGTCTCCTTCGTGGCCGCGAATGCCCAGTTCACGCCCAAGGAGGTCGAGACGCGGACAGAGCGCGAGAAGCTCATGTTCCGAATCAAGATCAAGATTCCGGCGGAACTTCTTCGTGAACATATCGAAAAGGTACGTACCGGGCTGCCGGGCGAGGCCTATGTCATGATGGCGCCGGAAACCGCGTGGCCGGAACAGCTCGTCGTTCACCTGCCACCTCCTGCGCAGTAACTTTCGTGCCGCATCCTTTTAAAGGGAGCCGTTCATGCCTGCGCAGGATGACATGACATCGGGTTCTGACCGTCCGGTCGCCAGCCTGGCCGGCCTCAGCCACCTCTATGGCAATACCCGCGCCCTGGACGATGTCACGCTGGATATTCCTTCCGGGCGAACGGTGGGGTTTCTCGGGCCGGACGGGGTCGGCAAGTCGACGCTTCTGGCGCTGCTTTCCGGCGCGCGCAGGATCCAGACCGGAACGGTGACCGCCCTGGATGGCAATATGGCGGACAAGGCACATCGTACCGCCGTACTGCCACGGATTGCCTATATGCCCCAGGGGCTCGGCAAGAACCTTTATATGGATCTCACCATCGAGGAGAACCTGGCGTTCTTCGCCCGCCTGTTCGACCAGGATGCGGTGGAGCGCCGGCACCGGATCGACGATCTGACCGCAAGCACCGGGTTGAAGCCGTTTCTCAAGCGTCCTGCGGGCAAGTTGTCCGGCGGCATGAAGCAGAAGCTGGGCCTGTGCTGTGCCCTGATCCATGACCCGGACCTTCTCATTCTCGATGAGCCCACTACGGGTGTCGATCCTCTTTCGCGACGCCAGTTCTGGTCGCTGATTGCCCGTATCCGGCGCAGCCGTCCCGGCATGAGCGTTCTGGTGTCGACCGCCTACATGGACGAGGCGGCCGGGTTCGACTGGCTGATCGCCATGAACGACGGCAAGGTTCTGGCAACCGGAACGCCGGCCGATCTGCTGGAGCAGACGGGCGCGGCCACCCTTGACGAAGCTTTCATCGATCTGCTTCCGGAGGAGGAAAGGCGGGGGCACAGAACGCTGACGGTTCCGCCGAGAGGGGACGGGGATCATGACAAGGCGATCGTCGCTCGTGACCTCGTGCAGGTCTTCGGATCCTTCACCGCCGTGGACAGGGTCAGTTTTGAGATCGAGCGGGGTGAGATCTTCGGATTTCTGGGGTCCAACGGCTGCGGCAAGACCACCACCATGAAGATGCTGACAGGCCTGTTGCCGCCCACCAGTGGTGAGGCGTGGCTGTTCGGCAAGAAGATAGATGGCAGCGGCATGGAGACACGCAAGCGCGTCGGCTACATGTCCCAGTCCTTCTCGCTTTATACCGAACTCACGGTTCGCCAGAACCTGGTTCTCCATGCACAGCTGTTCCATATGCCGGAGGACAGGATCGGTGCGCGGGTGCAGCAGCTGATCGACCAGTTTGACCTCGGGGCCTATACCGACGACTTGCCCGATCGTATGCCGCTTGGGGTGCGCCAGCGCCTGTCGCTGGCGGTCGCCATTGTGCATGAACCGGAAATCCTGATTCTGGACGAACCGACGTCCGGGGTCGATCCCGTGGCGCGGGACGGGTTCTGGGAGATCCTGATCGATCTGGCGCGCAACCAGGGCGTCACCATTTTCATCAGCACTCATTTCATGAACGAAGGCGAGCGCTGCGACCGGATTTCGCTGATGCATGCGGGCAGGGTGCTTGCCTGTGACGCGCCGGCGGCGCTCGTCGAGGCGCGTGGGGCCGGCTCCCTCGAGGAGGCTTTCATCGGTTATCTGGAAGAAGCAATCGGGGAAACGGAAGCCGTTGTGGCGGATGACGCGCCGGAGCTTGTCGCCGGCGCGACACCGAAAACGCCGGCAAAGCCCAGGAAAGGGTTTTCGTTCCGGCGCATGCGCGCCTACTCGCTGCGGGAGGGCAAGGAACTGATGCGGGATCCGGTCCGTCTGGCCGTCGCCCTGATCGGGACAATGATCCTGATGATGGTGTTCGGCTACGGGCTGACAACGGATGTGGAGCATCTCAATTTCGCGGTTCTCGACAACGACAACTCCCTGGAAAGCCGCCAGTACGTGGAAAGCATCTCCGGTTCCCGGTATTTCAAAGAGCAGCCGCCGCTGAAGAATCACGCCGATCTGGAAGACCGGCTGCGGGGAGGGGCGATCACGCTGGCCATCGAGATCCCGCCGCGTTTCGGGAAAGATCTTTTGCGCGGTGAAACGCCGGAAATCGCCGCCACGATCGACGGGGCCATGCCGTTCCGGGCGGAAACGATCGCCGGATATGTGAAAGGTATGAACCAGTCCTATATCCTGGACCAGTATGCCCGCACCTACGGCGAGGCGCCAAAGCTGCTCGGTGCGGATATCGAATCCCGGTTCCGGTACAATCAGGACTTCAAGAGCGTCTATGCCATGGTTCCGTCCGTCATGGCGTTGCTGCTGATCTTCATTCCCTCGATTCTGACGGCTGTGAGCATTGTCCGGGAAAAGGAGCTCGGCTCCATCACGAACCTTTACGTGACCCCGGTCAGCAAGCTTGAATTTCTCATGGGCAAGCAGCTGCCCTACGTGATCATCGGATATGTGAACTTCATCCTGATGACCCTGATGGCGGTGATCGTGTTCGGGGTGCCGATCAAGGGCAGCCTGCCCACGCTTGCATTCGGGGCCTTTCTCTACATCCTTGCAACGACCGCGTTCGGCCTCCTGTTTTCCACGTTCACCAGGACGCAGATCGCAGCCATTGCCGGGACCGCTATCGGGTCCATTGTTCCCGCGGTCCAGTTCAGTGGGTTGATGCAACCGGTTTCCACGCTGGAGGGATTCGGTGCGCTCGTCGGCAAGATCTACCCGACAGCCCATTTCCTCACCATCAGTGTAGGGACCTTCACAAAGGGTCTGGATTTTTCGGACCTGTCGATGAGCTTTCTGGCTCTGGCGCCGGCAGCACCGATCCTCGTTGCTCTCAGTGTGCTGCTCCTGAAAAAGCAGGAGGCGTGAGATGCGCAAGCTTCAGAATATCCTGCGTCTCGGCATCAAGGAACTCCACAGCCTCCGGCGCGACGTCGTCCTGCTGATCTTCATCGGCTGGGCGTTCAGCGTAGGCATTTATGTCGTGGGAACGGGTTTTTCAGTCGAGTTGCACAACGCCTCGATCGCGATTGTCGACGAGGACCAGTCGCAGCTTTCCCTCAGGCTGAGGCAGGCCTTACTACCGCCGGAATTCAAGACTCCGGACATTATTCCGTTCAACAGGATCGATCCGGGGCTCGATACCCGTAAATACTCTTTCGTCCTGGTGATCCCGGAGGATTTCGAAAAGGACGTCCTGGCCGGCAACCAACCGGCGGTACAGGTCGACATCGATGCCACGGCGGTCATGCAGGCGGGGATCGGCGCCAATTACATTGCCAACATCATCGCGCAGGAATTGGACCGTTTCGGCTCGGAACAAAGCATCGGTTCGAGCTTGCCGCTGAAGCTGGTGACCCGCTACGCCTTCAATCCGAACTTGACCAGTTCCTGGTTCAGCAGCGTGATGGAGATCATCAACAATGTGACCATGCTGACCATTGTTCTCACGGGGGCCGCGTTCATCCGGGAGCGGGAACACGGCACCCTGGAACATCTGCTGGTGATGCCGGTGACACCGTTCGAGATCATGATGGCGAAGGTCTGGGCGAACGGCCTCGTCATCATCGTTGCGGTCGCCTTTGCGCTCTGGGTCGTGGTCAAAGGCCTGTTGGCGGTGCAGATCGCGGGCTCGATTCCCTTGTTCCTGGCGGGTGTCGCGCTTTATCTCTTTTTCGCCTCGGCGCTGGGCATCCTGCTGGGCACGATCGCGCGCTCCATGCCCCAGTTCGGCTTGCTGTTCATCCTGATCATTCTGCCTATGATGCTGCTTTCGGGCGGCGAGACACCGGTCGAAAGCCAGCCTCAGGTCCTTCAGGACGTCATGCAGTTCGTGCCTTCGACCCAATTCGTCAGCTTTGCCCAGGCGATCCTCTACCGGGGAGCGGGCTTCGACATCGTCTGGCCGGGATTCGCGAAGGTCACGATTGCCGGACTGATCCTGTTCGTCCTGGCCGCCCTGCGATTCCGCCACAGCATTCTGACAGCCAGGTAGAGCAAAGCAGAAGAGGATCGTCAGATCGTTTCGCCGCCGTCGACGACGATGGCCTGGCCGGTGATGTAGGAGGAGCGATCGGAGACGAGGAACAGGATCGTTTCCGCGACTTCCTCAACGCTCGCCCAGCGGCCCATCGGGACCTTTTCGGCGATATAGGCCTCGATGGCTTCCCGGCCGCCCATCTGGCGGATGAAGGGGTCGTTGAACGGGGTGTCGACCCAGCCCGGGCAGAGCGCGTTCACGCGGATGTTGTACTGGGCATAATCGGCTGCGATCTGGCGCGTCATCGCGGCAACAGCGTGCTTGGAAGTCGTGTAGGCAATCATCTCCCGGTCGTAGAACACGCCGGAAGACGACGAGGTGTTGAGGATCACACCCTTGGCCTGGGCCCGCATGATCGGGGCGACAAGCCGTGCGGCAATGAAATGGGCGCGCACATTCACGTTCCAGGACTTGTCGAAGCCCTCTATGGCGACGCCTTCGAGCGTTCCTTCCACCTGGACGCCTGCGTGATTGTGGAGGATGTCGATCCTGCCGAGACGGCCGTGAACATCGGCAATCAATGCTGCCATGGCTTGATCGTCCGTCACGTCGACGGCGGCCGCTTCGCCTGAACCGCCAGCGGCCCTGATCCGATCGACGGTTTCCTGCGCCCGCTTCGCGTTCAGGTCGACCACGACGACATGAGCGCCTTCGCGGGCCATGATCATCGCTCCGCCCTGGCCGATGCCGGATCCGGCACCGGTCACGATCGCAACCCGGTCTTTGAGTATCATTCGGTCAGTTCCTTGAAGATTTGTCTTTTTGCCGGCCGAGTAGTGCCTGGGCGGAGAAAACGGCGGCAAGCGAGACGCACAGCACGATGGTCGCAACGGCGTTGATCTCCGGCGTGACACCGCGCCGGATGGATGAGAAGACGTAGATCGGCAGGGTGGTTTTCGTGCCTGCGACGAAGAAGGCGATTATGAAGTCGTCGAAGGAGAAGGTGAAGGCGAGCAGGAAGCCCGCCAGAACCGCGGGCAGGATTTGTGGCAGCACGACCGAGCGGAAGGTGGTGAAAGGAGTCGCGTAAAGGTCGCTGGAGGCTTCCACAAGGTCCCGGCCGAGGCTGGAAAGCCTGGCCCGGACGATCATGGTCACAAGCGCCATGGACAACAGCGTATGCGCGGCGATGATCGAGCCGTAGCCGAGGCTGAGCCGGAACGGTCGTTCCCCTTCAGGTGAGAGCGAGGCGAGCAGCGGGTTGATCACGTCGAACACGGCTACAAGCGCCACCAGGGTGGCAATCCCGATGACGACGCCGGGAACGACGATGGCTGCCGCCAGCAGCATGTCGAAGACTATACGGGCATGTTTGCCCAGGCGCGGCATGCCCAGGGCAGCGGCGGTTCCGAAGACGGCCGCCAGCAACGCGCTTGTGGTGGCGACGATCAGGCTGTTCTGCAGCGCGCCGATCAGGAACGGATTGGCGAGCGCCTTGCCGTACCATTGCACGGAAAATCCTGTGATCTCGCTGGCATGGCGTCCTGCATTGAAGGAGAACAGCACGATGAGCGCGATCGGCGCATAGAGGAAGATGAAAACGGCGGTGGCGAATGCGCGCATCAGACGAGTTCCGATTGCCGGGCGCCGGAGAGGCGGTTGGTGAGGGCCGAAGTCGCCAGCATGATCAGCACGACCAGCACCACCAGCGAGACGGCGATGGCGGAGCCATAGGGCCAGTTGCGCGACTGCAGGAACAGGTCGACGAGCGCATTGCCCAGGAAGAAGACCTTGCCGCCGCCGAGCAGGGCAGGGATCAGGAATTCGCCCATCAGCAGGATGGTGACCACGGAGAAGCCTGCAAAGACGCCGGGAAGCGACAGGGGCAGGGTAACGTCGAAGAAGGTCGACACCGGCCGGGCGCCGAGATCTGCTGAGGCCTCAAGCAACCTTGTGTCGAGCTTTTCCAGGCCCACGTAGATCGGCAGGATCATCAGCGGGAGATAGCCGTAGACAATGCCGAGCAAAACGGTTCCAGGCGTGTTCAGCAGGACATGATCGCCGAAGCCGAGCCACTCGATCAGGGCCGGCAGGCCGCGACCGCCGAGAATGTACATCCAGGCGTAGGTGCGCATCAAAAGCGACGTCCAGAACGGCACCACCACCAGCGCCAAAAGCAGCATGCGCCGTTTTTCACGGACCTTGATCGCCAGGTAATAGGCAAAGGGATAGGCGACGGCGAGGCAGGCCAGCGCCCCGACCGGCGCCATGATCAGTGTGTTCCAGTAGGCCTTGGCGCGTGCCGGAAGATTCAGGTACTGGTCGAGGGTGAAAGCGGCTGCATAGCCGCCGGCCGGACCGCGTTCGCCGACGCTGAACACCAGAATGGCGATGAACGGCAGAACCAGAAAGGCGACAAGCCAGATGGCCGCCGGGGCCAGCAGAAGCCCGGTCACGAGGCTTTTCTTGGAGTTTTGCGTCGCCATGATCGAATTGCCGGTCTTCGGTGATGCTGATCGGGGTTTACGGTTCGGATCGCCCCCTCCCGCCGGTGGGAAGGCGGGAGAGGGCATGTCCGGCCTCAGGTGCGGCCTGTCATCAGGCCGATTTGAAGCGAGCCATCAGTTCGGCGCGGTTCGGGTCCGTCAGAGTTGCGGCGGCACCGAATTCAAGCGGGGTGAGCAGCTCTTTCGCCGGATAGACGATCGGATTGTCCAGGATTTCCTTCGGCAGCAGCGGGCTGACGCGGCTGTCGGTGGACGGGTAACCGTGGGCCATGACTTCCTTGGCGTTGATCTCCGGGGTTTCCAGATAGTTGATCAGCGCGTAGACCGCTGCCTTGTTGGCGGCTTCCTTGGGGATCGCGTAGAAGTCGGTCCAGATCTCGCCGCCTTCCTTGCCGAGGACATACTCCATTTCCGGCAGGTCGCGGTTCAGCTGGGTGCCGTCGCCGGTCCAGCACATGGACATCCAGGCGTCGCCGTTGCGCAGCGGGGGCTGGTAGTCGGAGTTGATGGCGTAGAGATGCGGCTTGGCGTCGATCAGCAGCTTTTCGGCATCCGCCAGCTCTTTGGTGTCGACGGAATTGAACGAATAGCCGAAATATTTCAGCGCATTGCCGATGGTGGTCAGCTGATAGTCATGGACCATCACGCGGCCGGAGCCCTTGTCCATGGTGACGTCCCAGAATTCTTTCCAGGAAGTCATGCCCTTGGGCAGCTTGTCGGTGTTGACGACGAAACCGGTGGTGCCCCAGTTCTTCGGAACCGCATAGACCGTGCCGTCTACTGTGCCTTCATGAGTGAAGCGCTGGTCGTTGGTGGAAGCGTCGTATTTGGGTAGCATGGAGAGATCGAGCGGATCGATCAGGCCCAGTTCGGCGTAGGTGGAAATGGTGTAGTTGGTAGGCACGAACAGGTCCCAGCCCGAGCCGCCGGCCTGGAGTTTGGCAAGCATTTCCTCGTTGGAACCGAAGACGTTGACTTCCACCGCGCAGCCGGTCATTTCCGTGAAAGCAGCGAAATTGGCCGGGTCGTGGTAGTTCGGCCAGGTTGCCAGGGAAACCTTCTCGCCGAGATCGCCGGCAAAGGCCCGGCTGACGCCGAGGCCGGTTTCGCGGGCCATGACGGCCGTGGCGAGGCCGAGGCCGGTGACGCCCAGGAAGTGCCGTCGGGTTACCGAACCACGCTTCCAGCGCATCAGTTCATGTACAAATTCCTCAGGCCGGATCGGCCGGTTATCATCCTGTTTCGACATCGATACTACCTCTGGTTCTGTTTAAAAGGCCCAGTCTTGTTGCTGGTTAGGATGGGAAAGCGATGGCGGTTCCGGCCTCGAAGCCGATGGTCACGTTGGCGCCCGCTGCATGGACGGCGCTGGCGGCAGGCACCTGCGCCAGAATCCTTCCGAGGCCGGGGACATCGATCGCGTAATCGGCACTCGGGCCGAGGAAAATGCGGTTGTGAACCGTTCCGGTCGCGCTGGACCGGGAGGCGGTGAGCGTGATGGATTCCGGCCGGACGCAGACTGTGGCCTTCGACCCAATAGCGAGGCCTTCCCGGGCTTTGGCGCTGGTCACCGTGCCGTTGTCGAGCCTGACGTCGGCAATGCCGTCGCTTAAGCTTGCGACTTCACCGGAGAGCATGTTGGTCTTGCCGACGAAATCCGCCACGAACAGCGAAGCGGGGTCATTGTAGACATCTCCCGGCGCGCCAAGCTGGGCGATCCGGCCTTCGTTCATGACACAGACGAGGTCGCTCATGGACAGGGCTTCTTCCTGATCATGGGTGACGAGCAGGAAGGTGATGCCCAGCTCCCGCTGCAGAGACTGCAACTCGATCTGCATCGCCGTGCGCAGCTTCTTGTCGAGTGCGGCGAGCGGCTCATCGAGGAGAAGCACCTGGGGCCGATTGACGAGGGCGCGGGCCAGGGCAACGCGCTGCTGCTGGCCACCGGAGAGTTCATGGGGGCGGCGTTCGGTCAGGTGACCGAGCTGGACCATTTCTAGCGCTTCGCCGACGCGGGTGCGGATTTCTTCACGGGCAAGGCGTGGGCGCTGCTGCTTCAGGCCATAGGCGACGTTCGTTTCAACCGTCATATGGGGAAACAGCGCGTAATGCTGAAACACCATGTTGACCGGCCGGCGATAGGGCGGTTCTGCGGCCATGTCGCGGCCGCCGATCAGGACGTTGCCGCTGGTCGGCATTTCGAAACCGCCGATCATGCGCAGGCTGGTGGTCTTGCCGCATCCGGACGGGCCCAGCAGGGCGACGAAGCTGCCCTTGGGCACGGAGAGATCCATCTCGTGTACGGCGATGAAGTCACCGAAGCGCTTGCTAACGTCGCAGAATTCGATATCGGGACTTTGGGATGAACTCACCGAGCGCTCCGCTGCTGCATGTCAATTAGGCATGCAAAAAAACTAGCATCGGCCGGATTCAATATATATACCCCTCAAGTGGTATTTTGTTAAAAAAAATAGTTTGAGGTGGTAGTTCATGGTTGCGTCACGGGATCGTCTCAAGCCGATGAGCGCCTTGGCGACGGCAATTGACGCCGCAGGCGAGGAGGCAGGATGCCCGGAAAACGGTCACTTCGGGCCGGCGCTTCTGGCCTGGCTTTCCCATGTCACCCATTTCGATCATTCGGTGACCTTCGCCTATCGCGGCACCGCGCGGCCGCCCTGCCTGTTCGAGACGTTCAATCCTGCGGAAAGCCATATTTTCGTGGCTCTTTACCAGGAGGGGCCCTACCGGCTCGATCCGTTTTATCAGACGGCGGTGGAGCGGCGTGCCGGGTTCTGGCGGATGCGCGAACTGGCGCCCGACCGCTTCTATGCCAGCGAATATTTCCGCACCTATTATGAAAAGACGGGGCTTGCCGAAGAGGTCGGCTTCTTCGTGCCGCTGGACAGCGGGGTAACGGTCGTCGTGTCGCTCATGCGGTTGGATAAGTCCAAGGCGTTCAGCGCGGTGCAGATCCGAACCCTGCGCGAGCTGGCGCCGGTGGTGCTTTCGCTGGTCCGGCTCGCATGGGCGGACGTCGCCATCGAGGATCCGAACGCTGGGCGGGGGAACGGCGGCGAACACACCCGGTCTGAGCCGGACAACCCCGCCCAGATTTCAGCGCTTCTGACCACGGACGAGGACAGCAACCCGCTGCTGACGCCCCGGGAGATCGAGGTCGTCGACCTGGTTCTGAAGGGGCATTCCTCGGAGTCGATCGCAGGGCTTCTGGGTATGACGCCCGGTACGGTCAAGGTGCACCGGCGCAACATTTATCGCAAACTGCACATCCGTTCCCAGGCGGAACTGTTCGCCTGGTTCGTCGCAAACTCGGGGGTGGCAAAAGGCGAATAGCGGCATGGCTTCCCAGAGGCGTTCAGACCCTTGTCGCCTGCTCCTGCGATTAAATTGCGGGGCCCTGCCGATAAGGTTGGCTTAGAAGGGTATGGTCCAGCGCGGGTAGGACTCGAGCGCGCGTTCAGACTTCCTCATTCGCTCTTCATCGCGGTCCGGCTGGCGGTAGTTGTCGCTCTTCGTTTTCCTGCCGCAACCGGCCCGTTTGTCCGGGTTCACGGTCGATGTTCTTTTTTTGTTCCAAGTCCGTTTTTGTGGTAATAGCAGTGGAAAACGACGCTCTGCCCAATTGCGAGCGTCAGGGAATGTTACCTCTTATGTGAACAGAAGCCGACTGCTTCGTCATCAGCCATGAAAGCGCCGCGAGCCCCTAATGAAGTTCAAGGGTAAGTCCTTTATCGCCATTGTCCTGACGCCGGAGACACCCGCCGATGCGTGGTTTGCGGAACTTGACCGCATCATCTCGCGCTCACCGGGGTTCTTTATAGACCGACCGATCATTCTGGATGTGCGTGGCAGGAAGATACCGATTGAGGATCTGGAAGCGATTCTGGCGGGCCTGGGCGAGAGGTCTATCCGGGTTATGGGGATCGACGGAATTGCCGGAACCCGCCTGAAACCGGGGATGCCGCCGAGCTTTGCCGGAGGCCGTCTGGCAACCGATGTCGAGGTGCCGGATCAGGAAGAGCCGGTGGTCTCGGATGGACCTATCGCCCCGGAAAAGACTGAAACCAATACGCTTTCCGGATCGAAAAAAAACCGGACAGAGGCCAGTGACCGGAAGAAGCCGGCGAATGGCATTCCCCAGAAGGCCGCGACCGGTGTGGCAGCCGACGGTCAATCGGTTGTCATCACCGAACCAGTCCGCTCGGGCCAGAGCGTCGTTCATCCAACGGGAGACGTCACCGTCATCGGCTCAGTGGCATCAGGGGCCGAGGTTATCGCAGGCGGTTCGATCCACATCTACGGTGCCTTGCGGGGCCGGGCCCTTGCCGGGGTTTCCGGGAATGAGGAAGCTCGGATCTTTTGTTCGAAGCTGGAAGCGGAACTGGTGTCCATCAACGGGCTTTATACTATTGCGGACGACTTTGCCGGCCATGTTGTGAACAAGCCGGCCCAGATCCGGTTCGATGAGGAAACGCTGATTTTCGAATCGCTCAATTAGGAAGAGACGTTATCCGAGACGTCGCAAGCCGGGTTTTTCCGGGCCGCGACTGGAAAATTGGAAAACAGGAAAGCACACCATGAACAACGCCACAGTCATCGTGGTCACATCGGGTAAGGGGGGCGTCGGCAAAACAACGTCGACCGCAGCCATTGCCTCGGCGCTGGCCAAGCAGGGATACAAGGTTTGTGCGGTGGATTTCGATGTCGGTCTGCGCAACCTGGATCTGATCATGGGCGCGGAACGCCGTGTGGTTTTCGATCTGGTCAACGTGGTGCGCGGCGAAGCCTCGATCAAACAGGCCCTGGTGCGCGACAAGAAACTGGAAAATCTCTACCTGTTGCCGGCGTCCCAGACCCGCGACAAGGACGCCCTGACCGACGAAGGCGTCGCCAGTGTCATCAACGAGCTGAAGATGTATTTCGACTGGATTGTCTGTGACAGCCCGGCGGGCATCGAGCGCGGTGCGACCCTTGCCATGCGCTATGCGGACGAGGCGATCATCGTGTCCAATCCGGAAGTCTCGTCCGTACGCGACTGCGACCGGATCATCGGCCTGCTGGACGCCAAGACGGTTTTGGCGGAACAGGGCGAGCGCATGCCCAAGCACCTTCTCATCACCCGCTACGATGTGGAGCGTGCCAGGCTTGGTGACATGCTGGCGGTCGAGGACGTGGTCGACATTCTGTCCGTGCCGTTGATCGGCGTGATTCCGGAAAGCAGGGATGTCCTGAAAGCCTCCAACGTCGGCCTTCCCGTCACCCTGTCCGATGAAACCTCCCTGGCCTCCAGAGCTTATACGGAAGCCACCCAGCGGCTTTTGGGCGAGGAGATTCCGATCACTATTCCCACCGAGAAGAAGGGCCTGTTCGGCAAATTCTTCAAGGGGAGGGCGGCATGAATATCATGAGTTTCTTCGGCAGACGGGGCGACACGGCCTCGGTTGCCAAGAACAGACTGCAGATTCTGCTTGCCCATGAGCGCAGCGGAAATTCGACCGAAGATGCCCGGCTGATTTCCTCCCTGCGCGAAGACATACTGGCTGTGGTCGCCAAGCATATTTCCATCGATCCAGACGCCGTGCGTCTGGAAATGGACCGTTCCGGCGATATCACGACTCTCGGTATCGATATCGAACTTCCGGAGGGAGCGACGAGGAAGTCTGCCTGAAGAGGTGGTGCCGGACAGGTGCCCCAGCTTTGATTCTGTGGCGGTGCGCAAGCGCCCTCACAGAACATGGGCTGCAAGATGCGTTTCAGTCAGGAAACGATGCTTCAAAGGACGTGATGGGCAGAGTGCGCTCAGGCGGGCTCGTTGCTTTACGCCAGCGCATATTCGTCTCATATTCAATCGCTTTGGGGGAGGCTGCTAAGCCACTGAAAATAATGGCACGCCCAACGGGACTCGAACCCGTGTTTCCGCCGTGAAAGGGCGGCGTCCTAGACCGCTAGACGATGGGCGCGCGGACGACGTCGCTGCGTCGTGGGGAGGCTTATAGGCAGTATTGCTTCACGCCGCAAGAGCAAATTGTCATGAAATTCACAGGCCCGCATTCGCGGGCCTGTGACCGTTGAAAAAGCGGATCCTACCACTCGCCGACATTGGGCATGGAGGCCCAGGGTTCGGCAACTTCGAGCGCTTCGCCCTTCTGCAGCAGTTCGATGGAAATATTGTCCGGCGACCGGACAAAGGCCATGTAGCCGTCGCGCGGCGGGCGGTTGATGGTCACGCCCTTTACCTGGAGGCTGGCGCAGAACTCGTAGATATTGTCCACCTCATAGGCGAGGTGGCCGAAGTTGCGTCCGCCGGAATAGTCCTCCGGATCCCAGTTGTAGGTGAGTTCCAGAAGCGGGGCACTGACTTCCTTGCCGCTACCGACGTCTTCGGAGGCGGCCAGGAAGATCAGTGTGAAGCGGCCGGCCTCGCTCTCCCTTCGGCGGACCTCGGTCATGCCCATCTTGTTGCAGTAGAAATCCAGCGATTCATCGATGTCGCGGACGCGGACCATTGTGTGCAGGTAGCGCATTGTGTGTCCTTGTACAGTATAAGGTCTTGGAGTGATGATCAGAACGTATGGCCACTATGACAGAAATCAATGATCTCGCCACCGCACGAAACCGGATAAAGAGTTTTTTGGGTCCGGATACGGGGCGGATCGTGGTGTTGACCGGAGCGGGGATATCGACAGAGTCCGGTATCCCCGACTTCCGTTCGCCGGGCGGGCTCTGGTCAAAGATGCAACCGATCGAGTACCAGGATTTCGTGGCTGACGAGGCGAGCCGCCTGGAGGACTGGAGCCGCCGGTTCCAGATGGCCGACATCTTTCGCAAGGCCGAGCCGAACGCGGCGCACAGGGCGCTTGCCGGGCTTGCTGGAGCCGGCCGGCTTTCGCTTCTGATCACCCAGAACGTGGACGGGCTGCATCAGCGATCCGGTGTACCGGAGGACCTGCTCGTCGAATTGCATGGCAACAGCACCTACGCCTCCTGCCTCGACTGTGGCCGGCGCGCGGAACTGGGGGATCAAAAAGCTGCGGTCGAAGCCGGGCACAGTCCTGTTTGTGGAGCCTGTGGCGGGCTGCTCAAAGCGGCGGTGGTCAGCTTCGGTCAGATGATGCCGGAGGATGCCCTGATCCGGGCGGCGGAGGCTGCCCGCAAGGCGGATGTGTTTGTGGTTATCGGATCGTCTCTCGTGGTCCATCCGGCCGCCCAGTTGCCTGTGCTCGCGGCTCAGGCCGGGGCCGAACTCGTCATCATCAACAGGGATCCGACCCCGATAGACCCGTTGGCTGCGGCTTGCATCCGCACCCCGATTGCCGAGAGTTTTGTGGATTTTGCGCCATAGCCGGCCAATAAATGCAAATGCCTTGTGGTTAGTTTCACAAATCCCCTTTCCGGATCGAAGTCGAATGTTATCCTTTTGTTAGGAATCAGCCGGTGCGCGAGTCGTAATTTCGTTCCGGTTGGGTGATGCGGACCAAAGACGGGACAGTAGGCTATGGGGGGCAAAACCGCTCAGGATGCCCGCGCAATCGAAGCGCTGACGGATGATGTTGCCGTCGATGTCGTGGAGATTGCAGGCACGATCAAATGGTTTGATGTTGCCAAGGGGTATGGGTTTATCGTTCCGGATTCGGGCGAAGCCGATATTCTCTTGCATGTGACCTGTCTCAGGCGCGACGGCTATCAGACGGCCTATGAGGGCGCCCGGGTGGTCTGCGAGGTCATGGACCGGCCACGGGGACTGCAGGCCTTCCGGATCCTGTCCATGGACGAATCCTCCGCTTTGCATCCGTCTCAGCTTCCTCCTTCGCGCACCCATGTTCAGGTTGTCCCGGAAAGCGGTTTCGAAAAGGCGACCGTGAAATGGTTCAACCGGGTCAAGGGCTTCGGGTTCCTGACCCAGGGCGAGGGGACCGAGGATATCTTCATTCACATGGAAACCCTGCGCCGCTTCGGTATTGCCGAGTTGCGCCCGGGACAGGACGTGATGGTGCGCTTTGGTAGCGGGCCGAAGGGGCGTATGGCCGCCGAAATCCGGCCGGTGGGAGCCGGAACCCATATTCCAGCCTCGCACTAGTTTCCCGGATTACTGAATCTTCTGCATGAGCGGGTCGGACGACATGGTCCGGCCTTTTTTGTTGGCCTTTAATCGCAGGCAGGTCCTGCCGAACATGTGCCGGCCCTTTTCAGCCCCATCATATGGAGCCCCGTTCATGCTGCGTCTACTGTTTCCACGATTGCGTTTCCTGTTTGCGGCCATTGTCCTCTCTGTCGGACTTTCCAGCGCTGGTCTGGCGGCTGGCGAGGAAGTACCGCTTCCGACCGAGACCCTGACGATCGCGACGGAAAAGGGGCCGCAGCAGTTCACCGTCGAAGTTGCCGCAACGGATGCGCAAAAGGCGAAGGGCCTGATGTACCGTGAGAGAATGGCGCTCAACGAGGGCATGCTGTTTCTGTTCCAGGCTGCGGGGGACCGGTATTTCTGGATGAAGAACACGCCCTTGTCGCTGGATATCATTTTCATCGGCGACAACGGCCGGATTGTCCATATCGCGGAAGGAACCACCCCGTTTTCGGAGGAGACCATTTCCTCGCGGGGGCCGGCGCGATACGTGCTGGAGGTGCTCGCCGGCACGTCGCGGCGGCTCGGGATCAAGCCGGGTGATCAGGTTCGCTCAAGTTCGATCAAGTAACATTTGGTTGGAATAACGCCATTGGGTGCATTCTTTTCCCGTCCAGGATTACGTGCCCTCGGCAATTCTGCGTAGGAAATTCTAAATACATTTGTTCGAAAGTCGTGAAATGAACTTGGCGTGTGATGCAGGACAATGAGCACACATTTCATCCGTGACGGCTCTGACGAAAGCGCGCTTCTCGGGTGCCTGATGGAAACCATGCATCAGGGGATCACGATCATCGACGCGGATCTGAATGTGGTCCTTCTCAACGCGGCTGCGCGACGTCTTTTAAATTTCCCCGACGATGCCATTGGCGATAACCCGACCCTGGAAGACCTGATCCGGTTCAACGCCAAACGCGGGGATTACGGTCCCGGCGACCCGGAAGAACAAGTCCGTTTGCGATTGGATCGGGCGAGGCGTTTCGAGCCGCATGACTTCGAGCGCGTCCGGCCGGACGGCACAATGCTGCGTATCCAGGGGACGCCGGCCGGAGATGGCGGTTTCGTCACGATCTACACCGATGTCACGCGCGAACGCACCCAGGAACGGGAATTGAACGATGTGCGGGCGCATCTGGAAGAGCGGCTCGATGACCGCACGCGCGAACTCCAGGACAGCCGCGATCTGCTTCTGAACGCGATCAACGCGGTGAAGGACGGTATGGGCATTTCCGATCCGCGGGGACGGGTGATGCTTGCCAACGATCGAATGCGGCAGATCTATCCGGGGGTCGACGAGCGCATCAAGGAGGGGATTTATGTTCCCGAACTTCTGAAGCTCATCTTTCCGGATGAACCTGAGATACCCTTCGAGGAGCTGATAAACCGGGCCGGTCCCTCCGAGGAAAAGCGGTTTCCCGATGGCAAGTGGTACCGGATCGACCGAACGCTGACGCCGGATGGCGGGATTATTTCCGTCTATGCGGACGTCACCGAATACAAGCAGCAGCAGGCCACGCTGATGGGGCAGGCCCACGAACTGGTCAAGCTGCTCAATCAGGAAAAGCGGCTCAGCGAATTGCAGCGGGATTTCGTCTCCATGGCGTCGCACGAGTTCCGTACGCCGCTCGCCATTATCGACAGCAACGCCCAACGGCTGATCCGTCGTTCCGACAAGCTTGAGCAGTCTGCGATTCTGGAGCGCGGGACGCGTATTCGGGATTCGGTCGGCCGGATGCAGTATCTGATCAACCGGTTTTTGAATTTCACCCGCTCGCAGGCTGGGGACATGGAGATCGATAGCCGCGATCAACCTGTGAAAGTCACTGTCAGCGAGTGTTGCCGCCGTTTTCAGGACAGCTGTTCAAGCCACCGGATCGTCCTCGATACGGGCAACCTGCCGGAGATCCTGCGCTTCGACCGGAAACTGCTTGAGCTGTGCATCGACAACCTTCTGTCCAACGCGGTGAAATATTCGCCCGATGCGGCAGAGATCCGGGTGACAGGTCACGCAGACGGGAACTGGGCGGCGATCTGCGTTGAAGATGACGGACTGGGTATTCCGGAAACCGAACACCGGAAAGTCTTCGATCGTTACTTCCGGGCCTCTACATCCAGCGGCATTGCCGGTACCGGTATCGGCCTCAACATGATCTCGATGATTATGGACAAGCACCGCGGGAAGGTCGACCTGGAGAGCCGGGTCGGGGAGGGAACCCGCGTGACGCTCCGCCTGCCGGTCGCGCAGGAAGATGCCGGGGAATGGCCCGAAAGGGCCCCCCTGCGGCGGTCGGCGACATCTGCCTGAGGGAGAGAAGAAGATGGCAGCCAAGGCAACTATTCTGTGTGTTGAGGATGAGGGGTACCTCCGCCAGGACCTTCGCGAAGAACTTGAGGAAGCCGGCTACGATGTCCTGACGGCGCCCGACGGCAAGGTGGCCATCGAGCGGATCGGGGAAAAAAGACCGGACCTGATTCTGTGCGACGTGATGATGCCGGAAATGGACGGCCTGGCATTTCTCACCTATATCCGCTCCGCCATGCCGGCTCTGAACGATGTGCCGCTCATCTTTCTGACGGCCAGGGGCATGCGCGAAGACATTGTCGCCGGCAAGCAGATGGGCGCGGACGATTATCTGACAAAGCCGGTCGACTACGATCTGCTTCTTGCGACCGTCGACGCCCATCTCAGGCAGGTTTCGCGGGTCGAGGAGCTTAACCGGATCCGGCTCCAGCAGATCTATCAGGAGGTCAAGCGCCTGCGCGGCTCGAAGGAGCCGTTGACGATCTCCATCGTCACAGGGAACCCGAAGGTGATCGCGCCGATCCGCGGTGCTCTTCTGGAGCTGGGCTGCAAGGTCCGGACCGTGCCCGAGGCCAATCTGGAAAACGGCGGGTCCCTGTTCGATGACGACAGCATTACAATCCTGACCTACAGCGAGGCGGTGAACCGGTATCTGACCCGGCAGGCAGGAACGGCCGGCATAGGGACCTCCAGGCGCGTGCTTCTGGCGCCGCCAAGCATGAGCGCGGCCCGCAAGGAGCGCCTGTTGGAAACCGGCCTGGATGATTTCATCGACTATCCCTACAAGCCGGTGGATGTATTCAAGGTCGTCATGGATCGGCTGCAGGAGGTTCGTCTGCCAAGCGCGCAGGCTGCCGGCTGATTTTAACGCAGCAATATCCACTGACGGGATATGTCGCCCCTTGCGTCCGCGCGGCGATTGCGTATAAGTCAGCACCTGTTCGCGACAAGCGACACGATCGGGGTATAGCGCAGCCTGGTAGCGCATCTGGTTTGGGACCAGAGGGTCGCAAGTTCGAATCTTGCTGCCCCGACCATTTTTCAAGAAGTTTGATATTTTTAAAGATCGATGCGCTTTGAATTTTAGGCGCAGGCAACACGCTTTCTCCCGCGAGAAACATAGCCTCTTGATGACCGTTGCGGGGGGAGGAGTTGAACAGTTGCACGATAATGAGAGGTTAAACCGAGGCGGGTGGAAACTGCTGGGCCAAGGGTCAGAGCGGTGGGTGAGTGCCCAAACGCCGGTAAAGCTTACCGAACTCTTACTCGGTCTCCTTCAATTTATCGAAAACTGCGTTTGGGTCTCGAACCTGGATTTCAGATGTTTTGTGTAGCTTCTCCTTCAAATCCTGTCGGGGAGAAGTGGATATGCGTAACAGGGCAGTTTTTTTTGCGATCTTCGCCGGTTTGCTGCTGGCTCCGGTTCAAGGTGCACTCGCATTCGGTCTCGGTGGCGGCTTGTCATCGCTCAAGCGGCAATTGGAGCCGCGGTTTATTTCCAGCCGCGGGCCGACGCTTGCTCCGATGGGGCATGTGATCTTCTGTGCCAAGGAGCCGTCCCAGTGCCGGTCCTTCGGGCGCTCGGCCGTGACGATGAACGCGGTCAAGAAGCAGGAACTCAACCGGATCAACGCGAGCGTCAATCACCGTATTCGTCCGGTCAAAGACAAGGGCAGCAACGGGTGGGCGGACACGTGGACGGTGGCGCCGACATCCGGCGACTGTGAAGACTTCGCCCTGACGAAGAGAGCGGAACTGATTGCCCGCGGCTGGCCGTCCCGCGCCTTGCGCATTGCGGTGGCCAAGACTTCCTGGGGGGAAGGGCATGCGGTGCTGGTGGTGCGCACCACCGATGGCGATCTTGTCCTGGACAATCGTCGCAGTGGCGTGGTGCCGTGGTACAAGAGCGGGCTGACATGGCTGAAGATCCAGTCGCCGGTCGATGCCAAAAGATGGCTCGCGCTTTAAAATCGCCCTTGCGAACATTCTGAAATGGAAAAGGGATGTGGTTAGAACACCTTCGCATGCATCCTGGGTCAAGGTCGCGTGTTCAATACCGCTTTATCCGCGTAGAGCTTGACCCGGGTGCGCCTTTGTTCTTGAGTGGGTCTGGTTTTCTAAACCTGAGGATGCTTTTATGCAGAAATCCTAGGTCTCGTGTCTTATTTGCCTGCCATTGATCATTTGTCTCTGCGTTCCGACGAAGGCTCAAAATGCTACGCAGACCGATCAGGACGCCGGAAACACGGAGGTCTTGTGGACCACGGAACCGGTGCGGGTGGATCGGAAAAACCAGAAACTGCCGCGCGCGCCCGACCGCCGGTTGAGTGAGCCCTTTCCCGATCATATCTACATTCCGAAAAGTGTCCGCGTGTCCGACAGCGCCACCTTTCAGGTCGATGATGACATATTCCGTTTGGCTTTTCTTGACCCGGTCCCACCACAAAAGGTGTGTAAAACGGTGGAGGGTCGCCGGTGGTCCTGCGGATTACGGGCGCGGACGAATCTCAGGGCGATGATCGCCGGCAAGCAGATCAAGTGCAGGCATACCGGACAAACGGAGCAGGGAGTGCGCTTGGTCAATTGCGAGGTGCACTTTGGCGCCACTCTGGCCGAGGATTTGTTGAGGTCGGGATCGGCGATCATAAAACCGGATGCTCCCGCCGAACTGACAAAAGCGGCCACTGTTGGCGTTGAAACTCGCGCAGGTATCTGGGGCGATGCCGAGTTTCTGAATGCCAATGCGGGAGGAGGACCGTGAACGGGAAACGAAAGTTCACCAATTTCAGAAGTCTCTGCTTCGCCTCTGCAGTCTTTATTTCGACGGCCTTTGCCCCAGTTCCAGGTTCTGCCCAGGTGGATAATCGTCGGAATGAAGGCTGGCCTTATGTCGAAGGTGTCCCGAACGCGCCGCGCTATGGTGATCGGCTGGACAATCGTCCGGGTTACCGTCCGGGGGATCAGAACGAGAACCGATATAATGTAACGCCTGGATACAGGCCCGGATACGCTCCCAACAGCAGCCCTGCTAATCCCTCAAGCAATTGCCCCGCTGACGATCAGCGTTGCCGATAGGGCCGTTTGCCGCGTTCACGACAACGCCAGCCCGCCGCGTGTATACTCAATCAAATTTCGATTTTATCTTCTGATTTGATCCTGTCGATCATTCCTTCGCGGGTTTTCGGGCTTTGAAAAGGCGCGAGAAGTGAAGTCAGTCCTTCCAAAATGCAATCTCAAAGACAGGTAATAGTTGCATTTTTCTAAGTAAAAATATTGCGACGTATGCATAGTTTGTTTGTAATTTTGGATTTTAACCTTATTTTTTGATTAATTTCTCGCCTTCAAGTCATTCGCTGTTATTTGGTTATATACTCTCATACGTTGCGGCAATGAGTTGTTAACTGTGATGGGGTCCGATAGTGACGAGTACGGTCATGCCCCGGAACGTGGGAGATCGTTCTTTGCGGGGGAGGATTTAGACCGGGGAAACAACAGCCGGGCAGCAGTCCGATATCCGCCTGACACAATTAGAAAAGCAAAGTGGATGGGAAGTCGTGGAAATGGACAGCAGTCGCTGTCCAGTCCAGTGATTGCTGCACCTTAGGAAACAGGGTGGTCGGGTTCTTGAGAACGGGGCAGATCTCAGGATCCTGGATGCCAATGGAATGGGACGGCTTAGGCCGGGCGGGAAAACAGGATGTTTGTGGAGCAGACGGGTGAGGGAACACTGGAAATATCCAGCGCAATCTCGATCCTGCAGGCGAAGATAAAGAGTGCGGGGCTTCGTCTGAAGGAAAGTTCGGATTTCACCTTGTTCGAGGATACGATACGGGCGACCGAGGATCGCTATCTGATGGAGGATTTCTCCAGCAGGTTTTTCGATCTGCATGGCGCCATGGCCTTCTGGATCGGTGCCTGGGACGAGAAGGGTGAGCCGGTTTCGGTGCAGGCCGCCAAGGTCGAGGATCTGAAGGATCGCAGCCTGGGCGAATTCTGGCAGCAGCAGCAGAGGCGGATGTTCGTCGATCCGGCCCCGAATGCGGAGCTCGGCGAGGAGCATGCGCATGACGCGTTCTACATGCGTGGCAGGATTGTCTATCACGGCAATCTCTGGCTGCGCCGGGATGCGCGCGGCAAGGGGCTGGCCGAGGCGTTGACCCAACTCGGCTTTCTGGTTTCGCTTTTGAAATGGTCGCCGGATTATCTGTACGGCCTGATGGCTGCGAGAAGTGCCATGAAGGGGTTCGGGATCCGGGTGGGTTACCGGCGCTACGTACCTCGGGGAACCCACTGGATCGTACCTCCGGTACATGTACGTCCGGATGACTGGCTGGTCTATTCGACGCGGAACGACCTGATCGGGCTTGCCCGGACTATTGTTGCTGAAGGTCTTGAATAACGCCGAAATAGGCGCAGAAACGCCGGTCGGAATGCGCGGACGGGCGTAGCGTCATGATCAGGCGTTCGAAGGCGATCTCGATCGTACCGCCTTCCAGGTGCAGGGCGGTGCGCGCGTAGCCATAGTAAGGCCGGCCGGACAGGGCGGCGCGGTAGCCTTCGGCGGAAGCGTATTCCAGATCCGGGTCGGGGGTTCTCAGTTCCTGTCCCTGCTGCATGGCCCATTCGTCTCCGAACAGGTTGCGCTGGCTGGACCTGCGCCCGACATAGAAGATAGGAGGCGGGCCGATGCCCTCAAGCTTGTCGGAGCACAGGCTCAGGTATGGCATGTGCTCGCGCAGGTTCTCGGTCACGAGGCCCGAGGAAGACATCATGCTTTCATAAAAGGCAGAGAGCTGCGGGTCGGCGAGGCCCTTGTCGATCGCCTCGGTACCCAGCTCGGTAAAAACTGGCCGCTTTGTGGTCAGCAAAATCGCACCGTTCCCTGACTTCGAGTAGTCGTGATTTTTACTCTTTCACGAATGCCTTAAGAAGGAGTTCAATAATACCGTAAAATTCTTCCCGGGTCTCATGAGGTAACTCATGCGCGCCGGCAACTTGATAGTCGAGTGTCAGGATCATGTCCCACATTTCGGTAAGATTATGACGGTCGACTTCGGCTTTCAGTTCCTTGAGCCGCCTGTCGCCAGGTTGGGCATGTTCGTGAAAATAGGCAGATTGCGGTATGAAGGGTGGTGTTTGCATTTTTTTCGAACACTCTCCGAAGGGTGCGTGCCCCGGATTCTTTGGGATCCGGTTAGACGTCCTGCCGATCTAAAGCAGTGATAGCAATGGCATAAATTACCCTAAGTTGTATAGGGGCGAATGAAACTGATCCCCAATTACGGTTAAACCGCCATTAAGTGAACACTGATCCGGAGGCTTGGTCCCGTCTTCTCCATCGGGTGTTGACACGGGGCCAAAAGAGGGGAAAAACCTTGGCTGTGGAAGCCGGTCCGGGGAAGCGGGCAGGCCCAGTTCGGGAACGATCAAAATGCTCGCACGTATCTATCGGCCAGCTAAGACCGCCATGCAATCCGGAAAAGCCAAAACCCATCGTTGGGTTCTTGACTATGAGCCGGAGACGGCTCGCTCGGTGGAGCCGCTTATGGGGTACACCTCGTCTTCGGACATGCGGCAGCAGATTCGCCTGTATTTCGAAACGCGGGAAGAGGCTGTCGCCTTTGCCCGGCGCAACGGCATCGCCTATCGTGTCGAGGAGCCGCGTGAGCGCAAGGTCAGAGGCGCTTCCTATTCCGACAATTTCAAGTTTAACCGACTTGCACCCTGGACCCACTAAGTCCGTATCCTAGGATCGGGCATGGCGCGAGTCGCCGGCCACATGGTCCAGTCAGGCCCCGTAGCTCAGCCGGATAGAGCACTCGCCTTCTAAGCGAATGGTCGCAGGTTCGAATCCTGCCGGGGTCGCCAACCTTCTCTCTCATGCCCTCCAATGCGAGGGCATTTTCTTTATGTAAATCAGATACTTGCCCGCTTCGCTTGGTCTTGATCGTCTCATGTTGTCTCATATCGTCTCATGATATCCCGTCGCTTTTGACGGTACATCTGACAGTCACTCCGGTATTGTCGCAAAATGTACCGTCAAGACCGAGAGGACAAGCATGGCGAAAAGAATCACCGACGCAGCGTTGCGAAAGGCGGATCCGGGAACCAAGTTCTACGAAGACAGCATGACGTTTGAGGCGAAGGACGGTGGCAGGGGTTACTTCCGTCTGAACTATCGCTTCCACGGCAAACGTAAGACCCTTTCCCTTGGGATATATCCAACCGTCTCATTGAGCGATGCGCGACGAAAGCGGGATGATGCAAAGCGCCTTCTCGCTGATGGCGTCGACCCGAGCGCAGAGCGTAAAGTCCAGCGAGATATGGGGCGACAAAACGCTGCCAACACCTTCGCGGGACTGTCAAAGGAATATCTGGAGCATCTGTCCAACACAGCGATTGCCGGCGGTACGCGCAAGCGTGGCAAGCGAACGTTGGATAAGGCAGATCAGTTGACCGCTCATGCGGCCAAGACGCTGAACCGGATGCCCCTTGTCGAGATCAAACCACTGACCATCCTGGAGAACGTGTTGCGTCCGCTTGAGGCAAAAGGCAAACTTGAGACGGCACGACGCACAAGGGCGTTCCTAGAGCGCATGTTTGACTACGCCGTGATCACTGGGCGAATTGACGCCAACCCAGCATCCCCTTTGAAGAACGCTATTGCGGCGCCGGTCAGCACCCCTAGACCAGCGATAACGGACCCTGCTGAGGTCGGGGCGCTTGTGCGGGCGATCCGAAACTATGGGGGCAATAGAGAGACCGCTATCGGGTTGGAACTGCTCATGCTGACCGCTTTGCGACCTGGGGAACTTCGGCAATCGGAATGGTCATTCATATCGGGCGACATTTGGACTATTCCAACCGAGTTGACCAAAATGCGCCGTGACCACCGAGTCCCATTGTCACGCCAGGCAATCGCCTTGCTCGATGAATTGCGCGAGTATACCGGACGAGGTTGCAGCGGATATCTGTTTCCTGCGGTCACCTCGACCAAGCGTCCCATGTCTGAGAACACACTCAACGGTGCGCTTGCGCGCCTTGGATATTCGAAAGATCAGGTGGTATCACACGGCATGCGATCCACGTTCTCGACCATATGTCACGAAAGCGGCGACTGGCGATCTGAAGTGGTCGAAGCATCGCTTGCGCACGTTGACGGGTCAATTAAGGGCATCTACCAACGTAGCGACTTTATGAGGGAACGCGCCGAATTAATGCAGTGGTACGCCGATAAATTGGACACGCTCGCCAGTGCCTAAGCTCGATCCGAAGACCGAAGATCTTGTGCGTAGGGCGCTGAATGACCTTCATCGTGTATTGCGTGACACAAAAGAGGGAAAGCAACCTGACACGTGGCCTCCAGATTCGGCAATACCCGTCAACCCGCCTCAGTCTGCAGCCTATACGATCCTAAAGACGCGCAAACTGAAACCCGCTGAGCGAATTGCGATCCTTGAGCGTTTCGCCGTTTCTATATTGCGCAACTTCAGTTCTCTCGGACTGAGGTATCGGCAATGTTGCCAGATAATCGCCGGTGTTACAGGTTGGTCAGTTCGCGAAACCGAGCGACAGATGGCGGCATTGCGGGAAGTCGATACTGAACTTGCTTCATACTATCTACAAGTTGTCAAGCGCGATGAAACAGTGAATTGATCGTCTGCAAAGTCTTCAGTCGATGCAGCACATTCATCTCCAGTGAAACACATTTGCCGGGGACGACAACATGAGCACCGAAGCAGAACCGATCAATTCGCTTTTCATTATCAAGGAATACGAAGCACACCCAACCAAAGTTCTTTACAGCGTCAAGGAAGCATCCATCGCACTGGGCGTTAGTGTTAGCAGCGTGTGGCGATTGCTTGCCGACGGCAAGTTGATCCGCAAGAAGATAAGGGGCAGGACAGTGATCCCGGCGGCATCGTTGAGAGCGTTTGCGGACGGACTCTAAAATGACGGGTGTCAGAATTGCGATTGGGCGGGGGACGTGCGCGTCCGTTTACATGTCTTTTTCACCACGTCATTTTGGCGCCTATGCAGGCACTTTGATCTTGAGCGTGGGACGCTGAGCGTTGATGCCTCGGTGCGCTGGGCGCTTCTCGCTCTCATACTGCCGAACGGGTTTTGCCTGGTGATTGCTCGCCGCATGCTTCGCTCGCTTCGCCCCCTCGGTATGCTTCGTTGGTACGCGTCTGCAATTGAGCGTGATTGTGTCGGCAGGGGTGAGGTCTTCACGTTGAAATTGATGCCGTATGACGTGCTCGGAATCGTCGTGGTTGTGGACCTTCGCGGCAACCGTGTGGTTCCCCAATCCGTCCACATCCTCGACAATCGCAAGGCGCGTCAGACCCGCCCACTCAACCAGCACGGCGGTCCCTCTCGGGAGGTTACGTGCCCTGCCGATCCGATCCAATTCCCCGCTCTCTATCGCCTCTACAAGCGGATCAAAGTCCTCCTCGGTCACAACAATGGGCAACTGACCGATTGTAGCAAGGGCGTAGCAGGTGGTCGGACTGTCAATGATCAAGCGCGGCGCTATGTCGGTCGGCACGAACACGTAACCACTCAAGACCGCATATTCGATTTCCTCCCCGCTCTTGGTGTCTCGAACTGAGAACGGACAAAGCACCCGAGTATCGAAATGATCTTCCAACCAGTTTGCACATGCGAGTGTGTCAGCGCCGGTGCGCGTCCGGTAGGCGTAGTATTGCTGCATGTGAACATGTCCAATCGGGGGTGTGATCGTTGCGAAGATTACTTGAGGCGCTCGCCGAGGCGCAATATTTATACAACAAAATGTTGCATTTGTCGATTGAACTACTTCCGGATACTTGAGGGCATTTTGTGAATATTGTGACGCCGTGCAACGCATTTTAAGGGCGCTCAGGGCGCCGCGAGCGCTTTGACGTAGGGAGGGGCGCCTCGCCCTCAAAACGCTTAACGTGCCCCCGTTTTGTCGTGGCGTGCGCATGGCGAGGGGGCAAACGAAAACCCCCGTATTGACGGACGTGACCCTGGGACGGAGTGGGCGGCTTAGTACTTGCCACCGGTGCGTAGGTATCCGGAAAAACCGCGCAGATAGGATTGCAGCCAATGCTGCACACGAGGCACTGTGAGGGGAATCAGTAAAAACAGGATCGGGAATGCTTGATTCACCGGCAGTACGCCAACTGGAAGATGACATTCGGCGAGAATATGCGGCTCGTCTTGTACGTCACCCGGACAATGGGGACCTCGGTTGGCGGCTTCTGTACTCTCCTGCGCGTGTGCTGTCCGGAGCTAGGATTGCCTTTGTCGGCCTGAACCCCGGCGGGGCATCGGTCGATCCCACTCATGGGGTGTTTTCGTCGGAAAAAGGTTCTGCTTACTGCAAAGACGTGGAAGATTGGAAGACTAGCAGCGGATTGCAGGATCAGGTGCTTGCTCTTTTCAATCTACTTGACGTGCAGCCGGACGACGTGCTGGCCGGAAATCTAATCCCATTTCGCTCTCGCGACGAGGCCAGTCTTCCGGGCGAAAAAGAAGCATTCGTTTTTGGGAGAAATCTCTGGAAGCAGATCTTTCGGATGGCGCGGCCTTCCGTCGTGGTAACGATGGGGCAAACTGCAAATCGTGAAGTTTCACAACTGCTCGGCGTTGTGTCTGCCCAAAGATATGAGGTTGGGTGGGGGCGTTGCTGCGCTAGCCGTGGACAATTCGACGGTGGAGGAACCTGGATCGGCTTGCCTCATCTCTCTCGCTTCAAAATCATGAAGAGAAAGGCAAGTCGAGCAGCATTGGATGCATTGTTTGATGGCATCAGTGAGAAATAGCGTTTGCCGGGAAGGATACAATTTCCTTTCTCCCGCCGACGCTGGTGCCCTTGGATGATTCGAGATCCGAGCGGCCAATCGGTTTTGCGCACTAATTTCAGGCGTTTGCAGAATTTTGGCCCTATCTGTAAAGCCGCCGTTCGTTGCGTGACGAGTGAAGGTGAATAGAAGGCGGGGGAGCGGGCTTTTGCTGCGGTCGAAACGAATGACAGTTTCAGTACAGTCGTCAAGGCGTGCTAATAGTTGTGCTTATTGGTTCCGACCACACGGGAGGCTCGAAGCAAATGGCTACACGGGAAATAGCTTTGGGTGATGTGCTTTCTTGTAAGGATCAGAGTACCGGTGAAGTCGGAGTTCTTCACATCGAGACAGACCGGATATGGGTTGATTTCATTGGCTTCGGCGAAAAGACAACAATCGACGTCAACAGTCCGATCCACCTTCTTACAGAGAAGGGGTGGGTCGTATCTCTTTTCGATAACGTTGACTTGAGCCCCTCACGTCCATTCTGGCGCAAAGGCGAAGTCGGTCATGTCCATCACACAAGAATTCTTTCAAACTTAGCTCTTGCAGGTCCAACCGCTTGGAAAGTTGAAGACCAAGCCAAGTCTGTCAGTTTCGGGGTATTTCCTGAATTTGATTTCTTATGGCCGAAAGATCTACTCGCAGAGATTGCCGAAACTTCTTGCGAAATTGTGCCGAAAAATGACTTACTTTCCGTAGTTACATCTTGGGGAGACCTAACTTTACGCATCGCCCTTCAAGATGATCCCATTCGCAACAAATGGATGCCTACTCACCCTTGGTTTAAGTTGCAGTTCGAGCACGGCCTGTCCCCTAGCAAATGCTTGGAATGTGTCGAATATTTCATCAGGCTATTCATTCTAATGAGTTGGAAAGATGTACAGAGCGCTGAAGTTACCATTAGGCGCATGGGCGATGACGGACAAATTTTCTCGCATCGTATTTTAACCGTCCAGCACATCGAAAGAACAGACGAAGATGCCTTACGAAAAAAGGATTTAACTCCTCTTTTCATGGATACGCTAGGGGACCGGGAAACAACTAAATCGGTTTTTAAGGCTTGGTTGGATCGAATGGATGAGTGGCAAGAAATAACAGCATTCATTCGGCGAGCGTCAAACCAACTTATGAGAGTATCAGAAGAACGAGCTCTGGATGCCTGTCGTTGGCACGAGACAATTGAGCGAGACCTGAAAAAGAAAGAAAATGCAGTCGCGCCTCCGGGTATGAAGGAGGTAGTAGAGGCGGCAGTTGCGAAGGCGGAAGAATGCAGACTTGATGGCGATTGGATAGGCAGGATCAAGTCAAGCTTAAAGGGTCTCAAAGGAGAAACGAGGCGGGAACGTTTCCAGGGACTTATTGCAACACTGAATGATCAATTAGGGCTCGATCTTTTCGATGCTCTTAGCGAAGAAATGATGCGTGATTGCTACAAGACCCGGCAACAGGCGGGGCACGGAACTAGCGGGAAAATGTCTCCAAATCAGGTGCGAGACCTATGGGGCAACGTCCTAGCTATGGAAACGTTGTGTATGGCCAGAATACTATCTGAGCTCCCCATTTCAGATCGCGGCAGAAAACTGCTTGAGATGCATCCCTTGATCAAACACTTCTCAGAACTTCGCAAGGAACGCAGCGTTTAAAAGAACGCGACAATTCTGGGCGGGAAGTGGACTTTAACTGTTTATGCGAACGGATCTGAAGAGTTGGCCAATATGGTCGTTCCGACCACTCCGTTGCCTTCATGTGAGTTGCTCTATTCGTCCTCATGCTATTAGGATAATCGCCATTTTAGATCGAAGTTTGAGGCAGCGATTTTATGACGGACGTACACTTCCGAGTGCAGGTCGAACGTGACCACATGAAAAAGCTGTCGAGCGCGGACCCAATCAAAGCGCTGTCCGAGTTGATTTGGAACTCTGTGGATGCTGACGCAACGCGTGTGGACATCGAGATTGACAGCGACGATTTCGCAATGCGTTCTGTCACAGTTCGGGACAACGGCCACGGCATATCCGAAGACGAAAGTACAGTCTCCGAAAGGTTCTACGCTACCAAAGTCTGCTCGGCTCACTACGCGATAGACTCCAAATGAAGCTTCACTAGCTGCCGACTTTCTGCGAAGAAAGAAACCGGTCATTTTCCTCGGAAGTAATTATGTCGAATGAAATCAAATTGAGTGATGAAGCGCTGGAGGGCTTCAGCCAGCCGGCAAAAGACCGCTTACGCGCCGCCACAATTGAATATCTAGAAGAACTGATTTCCGAATGTTATCGCCTAGAAGGGAGCATGAATTCGGACGATGGACCTGCCGAAATAACTCAAGGAATGGTCAATGATGCGGTGATTTTCAAAAAAAGGATACCAGCAAAGAAAAAAGGAAGGTTTTGGAGGGTGTCTGCACGAATTGCAGCGTCTATTTTGCCATTACTTGTCGGGTTCTTCTTTAATTCAGATAAGTTGACTGAAGGTAGCAACCTTGTCTTATTTGCTGTTCTTCTCGTTATGACTGCGGTGGTAATCACCCTTTCCGTACTGCTGGATGTATAATATGTCCTCTAACGATTCTGATGATTTGAAAATGGCGCTAGCGGAACAAGAATTGCTCCGTCTAAAGTTGCGCAGACGTTCATCTATGGAACTCATCCTAAAGGCCTACGCATTTGCAGGGGCATTAACTGCGATTTTTGGAGCGTTTTACGTTACGTATATTCTGCTTGACCTTAACCTGTCTCCTGAAGTTCAGATGGGTTTGTTGGTAGCTTTCTCTGGCACAGTGATGTCAATCGTGTCGCTGTTTGGATTGTCTTACCTCAGAGACCGCAACAAGCGACTATCAATCGAACAGACTGATAAAATAATGAGAATTGCGCTCATTAATGAGTGGGCGCAATTCGAAAATATTGCTCGATCTGCATTGAAGTTAAACAAGAAGGATTCAAACTATTTTTCAGTCCGCCGCCTTCTTGAGAGTCTTAGGAGAGACGAAAAGATTGATGATCGTGATTTTCGGGCACTTCAAACGGCGCTCGAATTGCGAAATCAAATTGTGCACGGGGTTGACGAGTACAGCATCGAAGCCGCTGAAGTCGACTATGTTTCCAATTTGCTTAGGAAGATTGTGTCTCGCCTTGAAGAGAGTAGTTCGGCCAAGGAAACTGAATTCTAGGCAGAATGTTCGCACTGCAGTCATCCAGCGCGTGAGGAGCGTGCAAGCGTGGCGAATGACCGGTTCGACGTGCCGCATTGCCGCATTCAGACACTACGTCAATGTCCGCAATGGACCGTGTGGCGACCAGGAACTGCTTAAAGTAGCGTCACCTGTAAGAAAAAATCCCCCGCATTTCTGCGAGGGCAAGGCATCGGGCAGCGTTGCCAAACTGATGGGGGATGGTCGTTCTGCAACGGTGTCATTATTCTTGGGTGCACGCTTACATTGGAGCAGCCGCGATGGCAACCCTAAATGGGTTGCAACAGTTTGGGGCGGGCGAAAGAAAACTGTGCCCCGGACAGGACAAGCATTCGCACTCTAACAGATTGATCTCAAACTGATTTCCTACGGGTGAGCTAAGAGGGTCCTGTCAAAAGTCCTGCATTATACTCCAAAATGACGGGTGGCGGTCAGTCGTCACCGGCAAAAGGGTCCAGTCCTACCAACGGGGCGAGAAAATCCAACGCTAGCGCTTTGCATTCGTCGGACTGCGACTTTGGGTGGTTCACGCTTATATTCGGGGTCGGAACCACGCCCAAAATGAACGCCAGCAATTTGATAGCGGCAATCTTGTCATGGAGGATCAATTCATCCACGCGATGGGAAACGCCTAGCGGTAGGCCTAGGCGTTCTTTCTCGTGGTCAGGGATGCCGACCAACCGAGACTGTTTGATCTTCTTGATCATGCGCCCGTGCTTTCTGACGGCGGCAGGGCAGACGGCGTTGTTCTCGTCTATGAGATCCGCGTAGTTTGAGAATGCCGCGTAACATAATTCCATCAGCATCCGCTTGCGCGTCTGCTCGCTGTCGGCAAGATCCTGTTCCATGAGCGCAAGCATGGCAGTCGCCAGGCGCCGGTTATATCCGCTTGACCTGGGATCGAAGAACCGCTTGCTCGGAAACCCGACAGGCAGTCCGACGGAAAACGCGTGATCTTCGACATTGCGGAACTTGTCGGCGATCACACGAATAAGGAACGTGTACTCAGGCACCGAGATATTGAATTCTTCGCAAAAATCGACCCGGACATGAGGGTTGATTGCTTCATTCATCATCGTCCCTCTGTCCCTTTGGAGCGCTTCCGATTGTATCGCTCGCGACATTATCGCTTCATTCATCCTCGTCCTTTCCGCCCTTCGGCATGTCGTCCCACAAGAACCCAAGACTGCTCCACCTGTCGTCGGGATCGATCTTCACTGTGTCTTTTTCAACCCCGTCATTTAGACGCTCCATTCTTTCCCACCATGTGAGTTCGGGACGTTGGTCTGAGGTTGGAAACTTGATCACGTGTGGATCATCGATCTCGGGTCGAGCGTCCAGTTCCTGTTTGCGCTTCTGTTCCGTCTGATATTCTGCCGCTTCCCGTTCCGCTCGAAGATCGGGTTCATCCGGACAGTACTTGGCAAGTTCGTGCTTGCTCATGGGGGCATAATGAATGCCCTTGCCGGTCTTGATATCAACGAAGTGATACGCCCCATACGTCGGATGCTGCCCGGGATACATGGGGGACCCGCCACCGATATCGCCAGAGCGGTTGTGATAAACGAGTTCGGGCGAGATCCGGGTCATTTGTTTGCCGTCTTTGATCAGATAGAAGTCTGCCTCGACCTCCTGTTGCTGAGATCCAATGCCGACCTCCACGTGACCGAACCCACCGGAATATGTGAACAGTGTTTGAGGGTCGGCGAATCCAGGCAATCCGAGCAGGGCGTTAACGTCGAACCGTTCCAAGATGGATTGCACGAAAACGACAGGTAGACCGCCGGATAGCGAGATCAGGTTGGCGCACGCCTCCCGAACCGCTTGACGCTGCCCGGACTCGATTGCGTTGCGGACCGCGTCTTGTGCCGCAACTATGCGCTGCACCTCGAACCAGTGAGTCCAGAATCGCTCAATCAATTCACGCTCGGTCATGCCGAGTTCAGCGGCGACTTTTCGGCGAAGTTCCAGCGTACTAGATCCTATGCTTGCCATGACCAACCAACCGGATCGACAGGTTCAAGATCGCCGAGAAGATTAGTCAACTGCCCGGAAATGGCATTCGCCGACATACGGAAATCGAATGCCTGCAACGAACGATTGCCGACGTACTCAAACCAGTCCAGCAAATAGCAATCGGAGAGTTGAGCGCAGGCAAACGGGTCCAGTTTGTGACCGTGGTCTTTGAACGCCGCCGCCATCTTCGGCGTTGCCTGCCCGACTGCTGCGAGCATAAGACGCGGCGTCCCCTGATCGTTCTTGCCGACATGAAACGACGCCAACACTTCATAGTCTTTTCCGAGAGGCACGGTCACGACGGTTGCGGCGCTTTTCAATGATCCGGACTGATCCCACCGCAGCGCGTCCTGTTCAAATGCGGCGTTGATCAGCATGGTGTAGAGGCGCAATTGCGCGTGCTGCTTCATCTCAAGTAGTTCGGTCTGCATGGTCAGTTCCCCATCAGGAAGATTGCTGCGAGGATCACGCCGACTGCTTCGACAATGGCGGCGATCCACCCGTTGCCATCGCTTTTCGGGGTGACAGGTGCCGATTTCCCTCCTATATGTGAGGGGCGTTCCTGCTTTGTTCCTTTGTTAGGGCGCAATTCCGACATGATTTGATCCTTTCATGTTTGTTCCGATGAACCCCGTTACGTTTCCGGCGTAGCGGGGTTTTCGTTTTGAAAAAGGCGCACCGAATAATTTGGCAGTAACACCTTGAGCAAATTATTCAGGGTCGGGATCGTCGGCATCTCGCCTTCTGCAACCCGTTTCAGCGTCTGCGTTGAGATCTGCGCTTGCCCTGCAATGATTGCCCTAGCGTGCCGGTCTTCCGGTATCGCTGATCGGACAATTTCGATAATCTCGTCCATGTCGTTCCCCGTGAAATCTCTTTGTCAGTTCGCTATATAATGCGTTATTACATGAGAGTCACCAAGAATAACTTCGACGTTGCAGACATGTTGGTATCTTTTACATGACCAATACAGCGTGAATACATGCTGAAACGCCCGAACATGCAAAACGTCGAGCGATTTTAAGCGCCCCTGAGCGAGCGCCGGGTGCTGCGCAAGGGGAAGGGCGCCCCGACCGTCAAACGCCTGTCACGCCCCCCGCATTTCGCCGGCATTCGACGCTCGGGCGAGGGGGGGAGCAGGGCAAACAAAAACCCCCGCACTAGGCGGGGGTCGGGTCGCTCAGGACTCTGCGTCTATGGAAGGACCAGTACAGTCGTGTAATGCGCGAAGCAGCGGAGAAATAGCGTCATTAGCGATTTCCAATAAATTCTCGCCAGAATGATCGCGTTCACTGAACCGCAATGGCATGAGTGAGGGGGCATTGCCAATCGGGTCGTGAAAGATAACATCTACTACCGCGATTTCACCCATGCCTTCATTAAAGAATAATTCCAACGAAGCGACAAAGGCGCACTCTTCGAAACCAGGTACGGGCGGTAAGGTTGGTTCTTTCATAGCGTCTTCCTTCTTTTTGGTTTGACGCCATTTACCTACGTTGTTCCGCCCAAGTCGGGCAGGAGAGCATTTTGCAAAATCATCCCCCTTGACAAAATGAAGAACCCCGCATCTGGAAATGCGGGGTGATTCTTGTGCGGTCGGTATCGGAGCAGTATCAGGCGCTTTCGAGGTGCTCCGCGACCCACGCACGGAAATCCGCGTCTGGGTTGTTCATCCGGAATTTGGACCACTCTGTCGCCTGCTCAGGACTCAACTCAACGGCGTCCGCTTCTTTCGGTCTGGATGCTTCGGCAAGGGCATCCGCCTGCGCCCGATCCTGCTCTCGCAGCGACGAAACGAACTCAACGGGATTCCATTTGTCGTCTGCGACAAGAACCACCGTGTTTCGGGCAATCGGGAAGACCTCTTTGATGTTCTCCCCGCCGTCCAATCTCAGCAGGCAGTAGGGTTTGCGCTTGTCCGCAAAATCACCCAGCGTATGTCCTGCCAGGATCGATGCCATGAATTTGCGATCCGGACCGATTGCACCGCTGTCTTCATCCAGTGTTGCCCTGACAGTCCAGACCCGCTCGACCTGGACCCCGCGAATGTTGGTTTCGACAGATACACGTAACAGCATGTACCCGACCGGTGCGATTGATTTGAGGCGACCGAGTTGCCAGCCACGCGTGTTGAGCGGTCGAGATTTGGTGATCTTCGGCAGGCGGTTCGGATCGTCTGCGACTATGCGGCGGGTTACGTCTCTTGGCATTATGTTCGTCCTTGTTAAGGGTCTCAAATGACGGGGGTGCGTGTCCGGTCGCCGCCCATGATGGTCCCGCCGTTGCGGTCGGTGATCGTTTCGACACACTGGGTGACGAACTCGGCGGACATGCGTTTGTCCTTGAAATGCTCCGCCGCCGCGCTCATCTCGTCATCCCCCGCAACCCGTGCGTCTGTCCGCCGATACGTCGCCCCGAAACCGGCGAACGCCGGCGAAATAAGGGGGGGGGCAGGGCGCGCAAACGCCCCCTCGCTTGGGGTCGCGTACGGGACGACGAATTTCCGCCCCTGCGTGGGCGATTTTGCGGGCGGTCGATTTGGGCATTTTCAGCATGTGTTCCCGTTTTGTTCTCAGGAGGTCAAGATGCGTTTCATTTCTGCGACTTTCGCAGACAACGTTTTGATGTTCTCAGTCTGCGAACCCGCCTGCTGCCCTGTGAACAGGTGGATGTGTTTGCCTGCCATTTTGACGATCTTGCGAGCGTCCGCCATGGTCATGTCCCCGCCCGATTGCTTCAGAAGTTCGGCGGCGAGATCTTCTTTGTCTTTGCATTTGCGAAGTTGCATTGTTCAAACCTTTTCAAGTTCGGATTTCAGTGTTTCGAAGATTGTTTCTGCGCTCGCACCCTGCTCGCACACGATGCGCAAGGCGTACGGATCACCTGGATCGGCGCGCTCACGGAACGGGATGAACTCGCTGCCGTATTGGACGCCATTCGGATACGCTGCGACACGGATCGTTCTCAGTGGGTAGACAGTGCCGGTACACACCTTCACGGAACACTCTCCGTGGACAGCAAGGTTTGCTGCCATCCAATAGAGAACCTGCTCCTGGGTCATGTCGGCATTTGCCAGAACTGCATCCACCGGCATGGACGACGCCTCAAGCGCTATCCGATGGAAGCACGTGGTCATGTCGTACCCTCGCCACCCAAACCGCCGCTCTTGCGGACAGGCACGACACCGCGCACCTTCGTAACGTTGAGATATTCACCGGCTTCAACGTCCACCTCGCGACCCTCTGCGGCGTACTTGTCAATCAAGTGCTGCTGAGCCACCACGTATCCAAGAGAGCGTAGCTTGTGACGAACGGAAAGGGGAGCACCAAAATTCATCGGCACACCGCCCCCGCCCATATTCAGGTTGGTCGCGCCGGTTTCAGATGCCCATGCCTCGGACACCGCCAGATAGTTCCAGAAGTGTGCCTGCGGAGCGTTGAAATAATCGCTCATCCAAACACCCGCTTCGCTTTGAGGTCGGATTCCTTGCGCTGGGCGTCGGATTGTCCGCTCCAATAGAGCGCATTCCTGGGGATGTCTTTGGCGCCGTCGCGGATCGTCACCATGTTGCCGCCGGTCGGAACGGTCGCTTCGAAGTCGAATGTTGCGAGGGATTTGCCGTCGGCAGCACGAAGGGCAGGGGGAGGGGCACCGAGGGGTTTAGCAAGCTGCGGCGATAGGAGTGGTTGCCGACCGTCATCACCGATCATTCGCGAAATCGTCTCAACGCTGAACCGACGCTTCGCAGCAGCAATCACGTCTTCGCGCACCTGGGTGTTGCCCTGAGCGTAAAACCGTTTGACGGCGGACAGGAATTCGCGGGGAAGACCGTTATTTGCGAGAGCGAGCAGATCACCGTTTGACACCGGAGCGGTTTTGTTGGCATCGATTGCGGCGCTGAAGCGTTCCATCTGCACGGCGTGTTCACGCTGCATTCGGTTCATTTCGTCGCGCAACTGTGCGGTCGTCATGAACTCGACCTCGGATGAAGTCATGCCCGGAGCGGGCGAGGTATTCGGGGAGAGGGTTTTGCCGGTGTCCTGCATCTAAACGGTCCTGTCGCCTTTTGATCGAATGACTGCACCACGAATGCCAACACGGGCGAGGGGAGCAGCGTTACACCACGAAAAGCGCAACAAGGCGCAGCGTGGAAAGTCAAAGGGCGCGACCGTAAAGGTGCTGGATCTGCGTCAGTGACGCTTTACGCAAGAGCCCGAAGGGCATTGACACGCGGGTCGGATCTTATCGACGCTCTAAACTTGGATCTGATCAACACGAAATCCCGGCAAGGGCTGATCACGTCGATCTGATGCCCCCTTGATAGCGTATTCGCCCGATTTTGTAAAGGGGTTTTATTTGCGTCCATTGAATATTTTTTTCGATCAATGAAATACAGCAAGCGTAATTATTTGCACTTCACAAATATTCTAATGTACAATATTGAATTCTATTGTAGCGAATAGTATCGAATGCGACCAAATTGGAGTCTGGTCCTCAATAGGGATCAGCAGTTGGGGGATAGCAGATTGAGATCGTTGCGCGTTTCTGTGCGCTGGGCGGAGAGATACCGTCAAATGTACCGGCAGAGGCAAAAGATCCTGTCCCTGCCACCCGCTACACCTAGGTCGCTTGCAATGGGTGACAGGGGCAGGTTGAACAAGCGCCTTTTCTTCCGAGACTCTTTGTGATGAACCTCGACGGATCTAAGGGTGGCGGGTTACTAAGCAACGCCTGCTCTCAATCGGTAATGAAATCCCCGTTCTGATCCAATCGGATCTTATTCGTTCGTTGTTTGAAACCAGACGCGGCAGGGACCCATTCGTTCCGAGACGGGCACCAGTCAAGATTCTTGTTGTGATCGGAGAACAGATCGGCGTCATCCTGCGCTTGCTGCAAGACAGGGACCAGATCAGCGTCGGACCAATCATTGACGGAGATGCCCAGGTGTTCGGCAACGTCCGTTCCGATATTTCCGAGCGTGCCCTTGGCGTCGAAAAAGTGCCCGACAGGGATCGGTTGGACCTGCAACATCTCGACCGTTACGGTTCCCGAATGCTCATGATCATGCGTCACGTGCCCGGTCAAATCGACCTGGATCGGTTTTTCGTATCCGAGCGAAGAGGCAAGTTGCTTGATGGCACCAAGTTTGTCGTAGAGTTCAAAATCCGTTTCGTGGATCTCGTCGCCGTCCTTGGTGTAGGTCACCTTGCGCTTGAGTTTCTTCACCGCCGCCGATTGATGACGGGGCAGGGAGCGCATGGACAGAACTTCGTCTTCCTCGGACAGGTAATCAGCAACATTCGAAAACGCCATCTTCGCCAATTCAGCGTCAAGCATGCTTTTGTAGACAGGGATGCTGGCGCTGTGCAGAGCGTTCTGCATGTAAGGAGCATTCAGCAATTTTCGGCAGTGCCCTAGTGATCTGCCTGTCTCCTCCGCGATTTCTTCAAGACGCTGACCGGCCAGGACTCGAGTGGCAAAGTCACGTTGACCTTGCGTCATTTTCTTGTTTGGGCGCAACTCGATGTACATGAGGACCTTGGGTGTTGCAGGTGGCGATCTGCCGCCCCCAAAACACCCCTTTACAGGGTGTTTCGGTTCGGCAACGAGAATGATCAGTTGCACTCAATTCGCTCTACGACATTGGACGTCGGATATTATTGAGCACTTCCTCTCTTCCCAATAAAACATGTAATATATAATGCGCCAAACGTCAACTATTCTTTAAAAAATCAAAGTTTTACATACGATCCCTTAGGTATTTCCCGTTAAAGAAAAGTATACTTAAGAGATTGTTTCGAGAAATAAGCAGGCGTTCTTTGCAATGCAATTACATGAAATGATATTCGCAGGGAAATTTATGCAGAGTGAAATGCAAATATTCATTCATGGGGCGATGCAATAATTGTTATCGCCTACCACTCGACAGAAAAAATGGTTTTTGGTTTGGTGTCTTCAAATTTTCCAAGTAATAAAATTGTCTTTACATTTCAATGTATCATCACACCCAACAAAAAAATTTCCGAGCGTAGGGTGATGACAATTATTGCATCGTTGCAAAGAGTAATCACAATTCACGCCTCTCTCTAACCTGTGGAAATCTCATTGCATATCTTTACATTGCCTCATGTCCCCCGTAAATAAGGCGGTGCAACGAGAGGTTGATCCCTCCGAAACGATCCGTTTTCCCTGATTTACGACCCAATCAGGATGCAACAAAGCGTGATCGTTTGTCCCCACTTCTACATTCGATCACATCCCAAAACCCACCCGTCATTTAGGCGGGGCATCCTGGATGCGTTCTAATGTACGAAGACCAAGACGAAATCCCACAAACGCTTATCGAAATAACCAATGACATCTGGCAGAGATGCCCCAAGCACATCCCCATCTGTGCCACGGACGCGAATGACAATGATCTCGCGATCCGGTTGACCGACGCGTTCATTCTTTGCAACTACAAACACATGTACCGCAACGAAGCGGGGACTGTGTTGGCGGCTTATCAACGCGGCACGGCGTTCATGCCTGACTATGAGCGTATCCGCAAGGAGCTGGAAGAGCAGGGAATCCCGCTACCCGAATCTCACGTGAACTGCATCCCTGTTCCGCGAGAAAAACTCAAACACTACTTGACCGAGTGCGGACTGCTTTGTTTTCCGACCAACGTTGAAGACAATGACAAGGCAATTACATCCTACTTCCAGAGCAAGAACCTAGTCCCTACTGACGGCGATCTGAGCAACTCGTATAACCTGCCATACGTGCTGACGTTGGATAACGGCAAGACAAAAACAATCTACCTGACCTCTGGCAAATGCCTGCGCCTCAAGCGTGAGGAAATACTCGAAAATGACGGGGTGGTTGCCAATTCCCTCGGCGATTTTGTCGATAGCGCGTGGTACGAAACGACTTCGAAACCGTCTCAGCACGTCATCAAATTGGCGATTGAAACACTGGGTCATACCGGCGAAACGACAAATACCCTTTGGACGTTTCGGGGCAAAACCGGCGCTTGTCTCAGCAAGGATGGCGATCCTATGGTGAGTGATGGGGTGATCGCTCAACCGGATATCGAAAGTCTCATTCATGTTGAGCTGGGTGATATCCGTGGCAAGGTGAACGCCGATCTCGAGTTGTCCGAGGCGTGTACCCACCTGCGGGCGCTAATGGGGCAGTTCCCGTTTGAGGACGCACAATCCGCAGCTGCCGGACTCTGCATATTGCTGCAACCCATGTGTAAGGCGGTCGTTGACCTGAATCCAATCTGTGTGATCGATGCCCCGCAGCCTGGAACAGGCAAGTCGCTGCTTGCAACATCCTTGACGGGGTTGGCGACCGGGCAGGCGGTTTACACAATTACCGCGTCAGAGGACATTAATGAGTTCGCCAAACGCTTCGATTCCTTCTTGATCGAGAACAACGGCGTGCCCCTGTTGATAGACGATGTCCCGCACGGCATGGTCCCAAACTGCGACGCTATGCGCGCCGTGTCGTCCCTCAAGAATGGGGATTACAGACCTCGCATGCTCGGGCAGTCCCGTAACGTGGCGGTAGATGTCCGCGGTGTTATTGCCATGATCACAGGCAACAATATCGTCGTCACCGCCGACATGGTGCGACGTTCTTTCGGTCCTCGTCTGTTCCGCCCTGCTGCCGAGGCGGCTTTGGTTGATGATGACTGGCGGTTTGCGCCATGGGACATCGAGAAGGCGCGGACAGTTTTGAATAAGGTGGGTAGCAACCCTTCCGTCAAGGCACAAATTGTGTCCGCCGCACTGACTGTCCTTTCTTATGTCTACAAGGAACGCCAGCAGATCGAAAAGGATCAACCAGAAACAGAAACACTAGCGCCGTGGTTCCGTGCCAAACCTGTCGAAAACTACGAGAAGTGGTCCGATCTTATCAGGACGGCAGCGTGGATGGTGATCGGTGCAGATCCGTGGATCACGAATGAGCGCCTAAAAGGCGAAGATCTTCACGCAGTTGATACCGATGATTTCATCAAGGGTCTTCTGCAGGTTGTGGAACCGGATCAATGGTTCGAGCTCAAACCGATCTTCCCGAAACTGTCCGTGGTGTCGGACATCAAGCACCTGTTTGATGTGACAAAGGGTGGTGACCTGTCGATTAAACGTGTCGCTGGGTTTCTGCGTAAACGCACCAGGCACTCAACCACGGACGGGCAATACACCCTCGATACGACCAAGAAATATCCAAACACAAGTCGAGCGGACAAAATTTGGTGTGTCGTGAAGAACTATTGAGGTCTGATCATGACACTTCCGATCAACATTCTATCGCACTATCCGTGTTGGGTCGCTCGATACGACAAGACGCCGCTTGCCCCATCTGATCCGGTTGATTGGGATCTTTGGGACGGGCAGGGAACTTCGCCCTTTGCCGCATTGCGGATGCGTGACGTGCAGCACCAGAACCCAGGTGATTGGGTCAAGAATCTAAACGTGCCCAACCTGCCCCTATTCGGGCGCGGGTTCTGTTTCACCGATCATATGAACGCCACTCGGATGGTGTGCCAGAAAGCAAGTCTCGACCCTGCACACTGGCAGCATCTTCGATTGGTCTGCGTGGACATCGACTTCAAACACTTCGACCCGACTAGTCCCAACCGTGATGCAGTCAAACATCTGTTACGTGCCACCGGTACCTATATCGAATGGTCCCCGTCCGGCAATGGATGGCATGCGTGGTTCTACACCAATAGTCAGGGCGCGCTTGATCACATTCGAGACAACTTTGACGTCCTTGGCATGATAGGTGTCGGTCCCAAGGCGATCAGTGTTTTCTGCGTCAGTGGATACGTCACAATGACGGGGTGGCAGGTTGATGGTAGCGGTTCGCAAATCGTGGACGGATCGAAATTGCTTTGGCACCTGACTGCCGGCGAGCAGATCCCCGAACGACCTGCCACCCGTCATTTCAATGTAGACATAGAACCCACGACTAAGAACGGTCGGCGGTTGGGTCTGCCGGATGATCAGGTCATGGACTTGCTGCCGACGATCAATAAATCGACCGCGCAACTTTATCGGTATACAACCGATGACCCTGACCAGGACAGAGAAAGGCGCCTGCGCTGGCTGTTCAATAATCGGGCGTTTAAGTCTGCGATGAAATTAGCGGGTGCCGATCAAGAAAAGATCGATGCTGCCATGGTACGAAGGGATGCCCGGGTCAATCGGTCTGAACTGGTATTCAGGGTGATTGGCGATCTGGACAAGATCACCGGTGATGCAGAGCAGGTGAAGCGCCTCATGTTCAAGATGCCGCTCTTCAAAAATTATGAGATTTATCGAGAGATGCGCGGCAAAACGTTCTTCATTGAAACCGGGGAACAGAAGTGGGAGCGCCGGTTCAATCGGGAGGTTGCCAGGGTTCGAGGCATAAACGGCGCTTAATCGCAGACATTGGAAAAAGAACAAAAGCACCGACCAGTCACCAGGATTGAAACGTCCCTATAACCTGCCTCTTTGAGGACATTCATCCGAACGAGGAAGCTTTGATTTCGTTTACGTCCCCGTCTGGGCGTCTCGTTCGGTCCTGCAAATGTTCCTGTGTCATGCCTGAAGTCGGACAGGGCCTAATGCATTAAGCACCTTGATGTAAGTCTACCTCGGCGAGGGGAACTGCATCTGCAAGCCGAATGGCATAATAGGCAAAAAATCACTCGGCTGCAGAAAGTGCACCCTTTGGCTTTCGATCATAAGAGGATTGGCCGTCCAACATTTTGACGAATGCCTCATTTCGATTACTGGCGCGATCAACCAAACGATCAAAAGCTAGCACTTCAATTATTAGGTTTAGCTCTTTGTAGTATCGATACGCCATTTGCCCACCAAAGTTGGTCAAAATGAAATCTTCGTATTTCAGGTATCGTTCAAGCTTATCGTTCCAGTCCGCTAAGATGTATCCTCGCACCATCGATGATGGATCAATCGAAACTTCACGCCCGCCTGAAGTGATCACCTTCCCTCGCTCGCGAATGTCAAGGATTTGATTTTTTAATTGGTCTACAGGATTCTTTGTGTCAGCTTCCTTTGAACCGTCATAGTCTTTCTTTTGCGGACGTTTCATTTCTACGACCATGAGCTCATTTTCGTTGTTAATAAGCAGATCGTGGGCGTATTCGCCCTTGCGTCTCGCAGTACCTTCTGGCGTGCGGTCACTAGAAATGTATCTGGCATAAGCCAAGTCATCATCCAGAAGCCACAGATTGTGCGACGAATAATCTATTTGATCGCTGTCGCGGTAACGGGGGTAAATGAGTTGGTGTACTTTATCTTCTGTTGCTAGTCCTTCTTCGTTCTTGTTTAGTAATTGGCGAAAAATTTGTATGACGTGATTTCGGTAAGCGACGTAGACCGCAAGCGCTTCCTTTGCGTCTTCCGGAATTTTGTTTCTAACCACGTTCACGAGGTCATCAATGCTAGTATCTTCGCTAAGTTTGGTAAAATCGAATTTTTGCCGAAAACGTTCTACAAAGAGGTCTTGTGCAAGTTGCTCACGAGTTTCCGTGATCCCTCTTTTTTTCACAAACTCTTCAGTTGTTTTTCCCCCGAGCCCACGTCGCAAGAGTGGGTCAATCGCAATGAGGTGATCAACCTCGGACTTCATTTTGGCTTGTCGCCCTGAGGTATATTTGTCTTCAAGTTCCAAGATATGCGCTTTTGCGTAGGCAATTAGATGGTCCTTGATAGATTTCTTTCTGTTGTTATGGTCGATTTTCCCGTGAAGGTTCGTAATCCGATCTCGCGACTGGGTCGATTTAAAGAAATCGCTTGAGACTGCCACAAGATAGTAATATCGGATTTCCTGCTCACCCTTGTATTCCGTGAACGGGCTCGCATTAAGTCCGGACGAGATGTTTTCTAATTCACTCGCAGCGCGATTGTTGGCGTAAAAATATAGTCGATGCTTTTTAGCGTGCTCTTCTCCAACTTTGAAGTAGTCGAAATTGAATTGAACAGTTTCCGTTCCAATCATCATTTCTTCTGTGCGGCTACCACCAATCGATAATGATTCATGGAAGTAGCTATAAAGGTTAAACACTGCCCCTTGAATATTCAGGTTGAAGTGTTTTGGAGCCTTCTTTTGGATGAATTCAATAAGGAAGTGATCCAAAACCGCTGATACGATATCTTCGGCTGTGTGCTTGTATTTTCTTTCAGCTCCATCAAGGGAAAAATAATCTTCATAATCCGTCTTAGGAAGTTGCATCAGCACTGTAACGCCGGTGTCGTGCCGGTGCATTCCAGCCCCATCGGCCTCAGAAACAACTACTAAATTGTCTTCTTCTGAAAATGGCTCGTATCGATAGCAGTTTTTGGTCATCAACCCGTCGGCTTGCTCTTGTCCGGTGGAATAAAAAACTTTGTTGAAGACCTTGAAGGCTATGAAACGACCAAAGCCTTTACCGCCGCGTTCAAATTTATTTCCTGTTAGTGGTGTCAGAAAGGCCGAGAGGTTTCCTGCATTGAACCCAGTGCCGTTGTCGGTGACGACAATTTCGCGTCTGAATTCATCAAAATGCACGTCCAATTGCCCCTTGTCTTCCAAGTCATCTCCCCAACGCTCTTCGATTGAATACAAAGCGTTCGAAATGGCTTCGAATAAAGGAAACAGAAAGCCGTGGAGGCCGTCAGGTAGTGCCGCCCGCTTGACTTCAGCGGCCAAATCAATGGTCTTATGTCTCAACTAAATGGCCTCCTTTCAACGTGGATGCGGCAAACAGATTTTCAAAGGAATAGACCGCGTCATGGCAGCTTCGCGCCCCAAATCGGACGCTCGATCTCATTCAGCCAATTGCTGAAAGCGGCCAGAGATTGCGTCGAACCTGCGCGTAGGTCCGTCCGATGAGGCCGTTCCTGCGCTCGTCACAACGGCGGCAGACCGGCGGCTGGAACGGCGCGGACGGGAGCCGGAAAGGACGCCTGTCCGCGCGAAAGGATCAGTATTGCCGGTCGCCCAGGACCGACCCGCCCGGCAGGCCCGATGAAGCGACTCTGCCACCGGCGTATACAATCAGCGTTCTGATTCTCGGGATTTCCGTGTAAAGAACAAGGCCACCCGTGTCCGCGGCTGTTTCACTCCATTGGGTGTCCGGTCCGCCATCGAGACTTGGCCCGACCCAGCTCTTGGGACCGGTCTTGATGAACAGTCCGATGTGCTGGCCGTCGCCCGCTCGAATGGAGAAAGCCGTCAGATTGGCTGGTCCCTTGGCCGGCAAATCAGGCTGGACACAATCGGTGCCATCGGCGTTGGCCACCAGGGGCGCCGTGCACTGCAGGATGATCTGAGGCGTTTGCGCTTGCGCGGGTGCAAGCGCCGCCGATGTGAGCGCAATGCCGGCCAGTGCCGTGACCAGGCCGAGCGTTCTGCCGATCCGGTTTTTCCGTCCGTTTGTAAGATGCATGTGATAGGCGTCCTTGTTGCGAGCTTGAATGGGTCGAAGGCTGCGGCTTTTGTCCATGCCACGCATTCGGGCGCATCCTTGTGTACTGCACCTGAACAGGATGTGAACAGTGGCGTTTGGCCGGGTGTGCCGGCCGGGACGGGTGCGGGGATGCAAAAACGCGGGCTTTTGCGGGTCACCTGCTTCGGTTCAAACAGCCTTTCATGGCTGACGGATTTGTTCATTTCAGGTTCAGTTGAGAACTGGAATAGAGTAAAACCAGTTCAACCGATATCCCCCAGATGGGATTTTCTGATGCGCTGAGATTGGCATACTGCTCTCCTTTTTCCAAGTCTGAAGCGCGTGCCAGCCTTGTCTGGCGGGTTTTTTGCTGCTTGTGGCGACGTACAGGGTATTTTTCGGCGGTTTTGATGAACGTCAGACGCAATTGAGCATCTGCGCTCGCTGCGCCCGAGATGGCATCGGTGCACAATCATGCTACCTGTCATGGCGCTTGCGCCTTTGCCTTCAAGGCGGCGATTGTTGCCAGCATTTGGCTCCAGAGACCGCGCGGAACCGCTACCTCGGCCAATTGCAGGATGATGGAGCGGGCATGCTGGATGGCCTTGGCCCCGATTTTGATCATTCGATCCCGCAAGCTGGTCAGCGACCAGTCTGCAATAGAATTCGGCAACACCAATGTGCGCAGGAAGTTGGAGAGATTGTAGGCCAGCGCATGAAGCTGAAGCCGAACCGCGTTGGCCTTGAAGGTCTGGCAAGACAGCCGCGTCCATTTGAGCGCGTGCTTGCCTTCCTTGATGTATTGTTCGGCGGTTCCACGCAGGTTGTAGAACTCATAGACGCGCTCATCTGATACCGTCAGCGTGGTGACAACAAAGCCAACCCGAGGGAACAGTTCACCGGGATGCCATTCCACCTTGGCTACGACCCGCCTTGGCTTGCTCCAGCTGTTGGCCTGATAGGTGAAGTTGGCATAATGACGTTCTACGTTGTTGGATGGGCGGCCCGGCCTGCGCTTGAGCAGCCAGGCAATACGACGCTGTAGAACCTTGTTGGCTCTCAATCGGATGGCATAGCCGAACTCATTGGCTTCCAGATAGTCGAACAGCTCAGGAATGGCGAAGGCAGCATCGGCCCGAAAGTACTTCCGCCACAGGCCTGACCAACGATAGCGTTTGACAACAGGATCAAGCAGGGCCTGCCAATCATGGGCGCTGTGAACATTGCCGGGGCGAAGAGCGCAGCGTTCCAGATCCCCAAACTGATTGAAGACGAACAGCGGGTGATAACAGTTGCATCCGAAGTGGCCGTTATACGCTGAACCTTCCTGCGATCCATGTACCGGGCTTTCGGAACTGTCGATATCCAGGATCAGGTTGGGGCGTTTGCGTAACTGTCGAACCCGGTCAATCCATTTGCCGGAAAGATCAGCCAATGCCGCAAGGTTCTTCTGCAAAGCCAGTGTATTGGTCTCGAACCTTCCCATCTGACTCTCTGAAGCGGCAAATCGGTCGAAGTCCCGTTGCCCGGCAATCAACCGCATCACCGGATCACGTGACAGTCGTCCGGCGTCATTGACATCCTCGTAGCCTGCAACACGGCCAAACAGTGATTGCCGAAACATGGCAAGCAGGTCATGCCGCGCATTCCTGCCGGTTCGGTTGTCACGCAGTTCCCATGAGGCCATCCCGGTCAAACCCAGGTCATCGTCCAGTTCACGAAACAAAAACAATCCGCCATCCGAACTGAGCTTGGCGCCGTGGAACTGGAGCTTCAGTCGCCGATCAAATCCGACCTTCAAAGGCGCTGAAATCGATTCACCCGCAACATCACCCCGAAAATCCGACATTCTCGCCACCTAATGCATTGATTTGCCTCAACAAACCAGATTCCATCAGGCCCATCTTGTCAATCCATCTGGGATATGCGGGTTCAAATATGTGGCGGAAATGCGGGATCGCTCGCAATGCTCTAAGTGAGCGAAATTAATACCACTAGTGGTTTTGTTGCAGCAAGTGTTGGATACCTTGATGAGTACGTCTCGGAAGCGTAATTTTTCTTTGGGGGAGGGGCGTCGTTCTGCGTCGTCCCCTTGTCTGCATCCCCAGGAAACGAGAAACGCGCTGTGCGGCGCTCGCAGCGAACGCAATGCCCTGCAACGATGCGGGGCGCCCGTCGCTCCCAGCCCGTCCTGCAACCAAAACAGGGTGACGGTACATCTGACGGTATCGACGCTTAGCGCAATTCCAAACGCCCAACAAAACCAATGCATTATGCGTTGAATGTGAATCCTGCCGGGGTCGCCAATTTTCGGAATTTCTTTTTGCCTCGGGCGTCCATCGGCAGTGCCGTGAAACGAGCTGCCGCACCGAGGGGGGAGCTGACGATCGCACCGAGTGTTTTCGATTGGTTCCGTTCACGCTGGAAAAATCGATCAAGCAGGAATCGATGCGGGCAGCTTCGCCTTGGGCCTTGCAAAGGCATAATGGCTGACACCGAACCTCGTGAAGAAGTCCGGTATCCTCCCTTTTCTTGAAGCATGCGCCCTGGATCAGGCGTTCTCCTTGGCTCCGTTGCCTTTCGAAACCGTCAAGGGTGTGATCTTCGCTTTGAGGAGCATGTTCATTTCCTCGGAATCCTCATCCAACGCGTTCAGCGCCATGTCGAGGAAATAAGCGCAAAAGGTCCGGCCGTCTTTTTCGGCTTCGCGCTTTGTAAAATAAATCATGCGCTTCAAGGTCTCTTGAGCGAGTTCCTCACCCGGGGCTTGTGTCAGGTCGATGTCAACCGCTTTGGACATTTTGATACCCACCATAATTTGGAATTTCGTACTGCTGCCGTTTGGCATTCTTCTTAGCGCAGCAGGATCGTTTCGCCGCGTGAAATTACCGTGATAGACATATCCTACATAACTGAAAACGGTATTGCTGCGTATTCGCAAAACTTGGTAACTGCTACATAATCAGCTTCGGCGGTACTCTAACGGTTGATCCGTGGGTCATGGGAAGAATTTTGAAAATTCAAAGCCTTGGTGTTCCAGCTCTTGCCGACGACACGTGTGCTCCGGTTGCGGTGAAAACGCGCAAGGCTCTGGCTATCCTGATCTTTTTGCTGAGAACACCCGGCAACACAATTCCGCGCGAAGCTCTGGCGGATTTTTTCTGGAGCAACACATCACGCGACAAGGCCACCCAGTCCCTGCGCCAAGCCTTGCGGCAATTGCGCACTATCGAGGAGACGGCCGGAATCCGCTTCCTGCAGACGGGAAACATGCATGTTTCGCTGGATCCCGGCGGACTTGACTGGGATCTCGTCCGTCTTGGCACATTGATCGGGCGCGGGAAAGCCGAGGATTTCAAAGAGGCAGAAACTCTGTGGAGGGGCGAATTCCTCTATGGTTATGAAGCGCTCGATCCGGAGTTCAACAGTTGGCTGCTGATCGAGCGGGAGCGAATCCGCACCGACCTTCTGGCAGACTGTTTCAAGAAGATCGACGGGGTGACGACCGGCGATGACAACGACAGCATAGAGGCGGCGGCGAAGTTTCTGCTCCATGTGGATGGCACACTGGAGCATGCCCATCAGACCTTGATACGGCACTATCTGACACTTGGACAAACAGAACGGGCTCGCCAGCAGCTCAAGGCATGCGAACGGGAACTCGCGATCGGCCTTGATGCCAAACCGGACCCGACAACCTATCGGCTTTTCGAGGAGAATGCGGATCCGGTTCAGTTGGGATCGGGGACGAAGCGGGGCGTCTTCAACCTGACTGGTATGCTCGGTCCGACGGACAACGGGGAAATCCGCCTGCCGGAAATCTCTATACTGTCTCTGTCGCTCGATAGCGGCGGGCACATGAATGCCAGGATGCTGCGGGATGAAATTGTGGCCGGGCTTTCGTCTTACCGGTCTTTCGAGCTGGTTCAGGCCGAATACAGGGAAGAGGACGGTGGCGGCAGCGTTATGCGCGTGGAGAGCGGTGAACTGGGGAGCTATCTCCTGCGTTGCCGGCATGATCCGGCTGCGAACCGTGTCTACATTCAGTTCGAGAGCCGAGATACCGGCCGGATCCTTTTCAACGAGATCATCGATTTCGATGTACTTAGCGACAGGAGTTCAGCCCACGTGGCGGCTTTTCACACTGTCAGCCGCATTCACACCCATGTGGTCGGCCGTTTGCGCAAGGCGGGAATGTCTTCGCCGTTCGCTCGCTGGTGCCAGGCGGAATCGCTGATGTGGGATTTCTCGCCTGCATCGGACGAAAAGGCACTTCGGATTTTGAATGAGCTTGAAAAATCGCATACCACGTTTTCGATGACCTATGCAGGCAAGGCATCAATCGATATGAAGCGGCTGCTCTATTATCCGAAAGAAATGGCCGATTCCGCGCGGAAGATCGAGGATATCCTGTCTTTGGCGGAACGGGGCGTTCTTCTGGATCCGTGGCAGCCCATAAATCAGCGGGTGTATGGCTGGGCGCTCGTACAGTCGGGCCTTGCTGAAGATGCGCAGCGCGCTTTCAAACATGCAGAACAGCTCAACCTCGTGGATCCGAACAATCTGATGTCGGTTGCCGAGGGGCTCGCTTTTGCGGGAGACATCGAAAATGCGCGAAAGATTGCGGAAAGGGCGTTTGGGCTGTTTCCTGCGGTTCCGCGTATCTTTTTCGAATATCTAGCAAATATTCACTTTGCTGCTGAAGATTACTTGTCGGCCTCCGAGTTCATCGAACGGGCGCCGGCCGGGAGTATATTCGGCCTGACTACCCGCATCGCAGCTTTGGTCTGTACCGGCCGGGAAAACGATGCGGTCAAAGTGCTTGAGACCTTCAGCAATCGCTTCGGCGAGAGCATCGAACGCAATTTTCTAGGGCCGCATGACCAGTTCCCTTGGCACCAGCGGATCAATTTCTTCCAGGACCCGAATACGAGGGCGAATTACCGTCGGGGTGCTGATCTGGTCCAGAGGTTTTTCCTGGGTGGGCTTTGACGGAGCCGATTGAAAACGGCCGGTCAAGGATACCGGGGGGCTAATTCAGAGCAGGAGTGATAACGGTTTCGACGACCCGGGCCAGATAATCGGGGTCATGCCGATCCAGCCGCTGCTGATTGAGACGGAACGGCAGGACCGTAAAAGGTGTTCCAACCTGTTCACTCACGACCTTGAAATTGAAAAGCGCCGTTGTTTCTTCCGGCAAGCCAATACGGCGGAGTTCCGACACCGGATCGGATTCCAGACGCTTTCTCAGTTTGGGATCGAGAGAGGCCTCCGCAAGAAGGCGACCGAGCGCCTGAATGTTTTCCTTGTAGTATGGAAATCTGGCCATGGTTGAGTCTTTCAATCTCGGGTCGGGATGCGGACCTTGAGGTCCGCATCCCGACCGCTGAAGGTTTCGGGCTTATTTCGGCAGATCCTCATAGAGGCAGGCGCCTAGAGCCTGGCGGCCGAGTTCTTCGAGGTAGGCATCGTCGCCCTTGGAGAGCCGGGTTGCGTCGATGCTTGCAGGCACCACGAGGTGGACTGTGTCGGCCGTATCCGCATAGACGATCAGGTCGGAGGAAAGACCGGCTTCGGGAAGCGAGGCTGCAGGATCCGCGACAAATGCTTCGCGGGCCGTGCTGTCGGAAAGAATTTGACCGAGCTTCCGGCCGGTTTCGATAATTTCGCGGCTATGAATGTTGTTTGCCATGTTTCAAAAAACCCTGCTCTTGTTGCCGAATTAGGCAGATTTGCCTTCTTCTCTTGATATCTTGGAGGTAAATCAAGGGAAGAACTTGTTTATTTATCGATATGAATTGAAATGCTGCTGATAAAAGCGAGCAATTTTTCATTTCGATCTTTTAATACTTTTTGATTGCACAGAATTGATCAATGGAATTTTTTGAATTACTATACAATGCAATTCTAGGTAGATTTTACATGTGGACAAGACGTGGTCGCCGGTAAGAAGGCAATGACGCAGCTGCTCGAGCGGCTTGAGGATGGGAGGGACGGTTCCGGATCCGGGAGGTCGGATCCGGCCGGCATTAGGTCAGCCTGTGGCCGGCTTCTGGATTGGGGACTTGCCGTGGGAAGCGGGGCAGACCTCCGTCTGTCACCTGGGGTGAGCCCGGAAGTTGTCGCTCTGTTTGCGGGATTGATCGACTTGTACGAACCGGTCTTGAAACCGGTGGTCTTGAAGAATTGCCCGATCCATTTCTGCACTGGTTTGATCCGGTTTCCGAACCCGTCGGACACGGCTTCCGATGAAGCCACCATAACCATTCCCGCGGGAGGTCAGGGCCTTGATCCGGCAATGGCGGCACTTTCCTGCCTGGGGGAAATGGCTGAACGCATAAGTCTTTTTTCCGTGGGAAGAGAGGACCCGCGTATTCGGCGCAGAAACAATGAACTTCAGGATCTCTCTCTCGGGCCTTTTCTGGGGTTCAGCGCGCGACAGGAGAGGAGGTTCGCCGAACGCTCTCCGGCGGTTCAGGAGGTCCTGAGGAACGATCGGATTGATTGGAACGCATTGTCGGACAGGCGGATCGAGATCACCAATTTATGCGATGGGTGTCATGCGCAAATTCCGGCTTATGCCGTTCTAATGGGGAAGTGGGACGGCATGGCGCTCTCCGTTCCCAGGGTAGCATCCAGTTCAGGAGCCGCGGTCTGGTCGAGCCGGGAAGGGGCTACGCGACGGGCGCTTCATGAACTTGCCGAGCGGGATGCTTTCGGACACGCTTGGTACAACCGCTTGGGGATAACTCGGGTGTGCCCGGAGGATTGGGGCCGGATTCTGCCAGAAAATTTAGCACATTATCTGATGGGGCGTTCGCGCTCGACGTGTGTCCTGCGGATTTTTAGCGATTTTGACGTGCATGTTCTGGCGGCTGTGTCCTGTCAGCAAAGCGGTTTGGGGGGATGTTTGGGAGTTGCCGCGGCTCCTTCCGCCGCGGATGCCGCATCTTCCGCTGTTTCGGAAATGCTGCAGGCGGAGATCTCTCTCGAACTTTCCGCCCGCACCTATGAAGCGGACCGCAGACGTGGCGATACGCAAATGCCGCCGGGGCTTGTTGTCGCGGGCAAGCTCCGCTTATCCGAAGACCTGGGGTTGGACCAGCTGCCGCGGACGGAGCCGCAGGCGCTGGAACGCATCTATGATACGGGTGATCTGGAACGAAGTTGCCTGGCCCGGAACATCGATCTCTGGCGGTTCGACGCAACCAGGGCCGATCTCGGAATTCCCTGCGTGAAAATCCTTTCGCCGCAGCTGTGTTCCTGGCAACCAAGGTTCGGCAAGAAACGGATCTTCGCTCACGGGGAAAGTCTAAGCGTCGCTGAACTGGAAAGATTGGAACTGGAATTCGAGCGGCGTCCGTTTCCCTACTGAAAGCAGAGTTTGCCGCCAAGAGCGTTGACAGTCGGGCGGGACAGCGATACAAAAAACTTGAGGGTAAAATTCAACTTTTTTTGACCCCTCTCCGGCGATTGCCGGATGCCTTCTCAGGGCTCTCTGGAAACTCAAGGCGGGCAGCAGCCCGCCTTTCTTTTTGCGCTTTGAAACGGGTCGTCAGGAGCTATTGCAGGCTCGGGCGTCCATCTTCGGTCGGTCGCGCCAGGGTCATGACCCAGAAATGGCGCCATTTCCCGTTGGATCGATCGACGCTGGCAATGCCGACACGCGTTACATAGGGATTGAGCAGGTTCTTGTTGTGGTCCTTGGATTCCTGCCAGCCGGTGAAGGCGGCTTGCAGCGAGGCATAGCCTGCTCCAAGGTTCTCCGCGCCGGCGTAATTCGGGTAGCGCGCCTTCTCCAGTCTCTGAGACAATCCAAACGCGCTGTGCGCCCAGGTGTCCATGCTGTCACGTCCGGCAATATGGCGGGCCATGTCGGCCGACACCGCATCCAGCCTTTCGTCGTGCCGGAGAGGAGGGAGGCGGTTTTTGGCGCGGTAGGCGTTGAGCATGTCCAACATTGCCTGAGTATCGACAGGAACCCGGGTGAAGACCGGCTGATCTTCAAGCTCCTTGCTGTTATGCACAGCGCCGCATCCAGCAAGAGGGAGAAGCAGGGCAGCCAGAAGACCTCCGACCATCCCGGTTCTGACGATTGTCTTCAGAATGGTCATTCCGGCTCGTCCCCGGGCCAACTGACGCCCTCGTCAGACCAGAAAGGGAATGGGCCCGGATGGCTTTCGACATAGGCCATATGTGTTACGAGGCCGGCGGTCGACGTGTAACGGTGCAGGAAATAGGCCGGCGGTTCGAAATTGAACATGGACGGCGCGTCGTCCGCGAAGTCGAGGACCACCTGATGGGCGACACTCGGAGCCAGGGTCATGACCGTTCCGGCGAACCCCGCGATGATCGGCCGGTGCACATGGCCACACAGAAGCCGTTCGACATGGCTGTGACCGCTGAGGACTTCGGCAAACGCATCCGTATCGGCGAGGCCGATCCGGTCCATGTGAACGATGCCGGTCTGGGCAGGCGGATGATGCACCGCCACGAGCGTCGGCCGGTCGTCTTCCGACAGGATCTTGTCCAGCCAGGCGAGTTGCGCGTCGCCCAGGTGCCCGTGCGGTTTTCCCGGGACACTGGAATCGAGTGCCACCAGACGCACGCTGCCGATTTCCACGGCATAGCACAGGTCCGGTCCCTCGGTATCCTGGATGCCGGGATAGTCGGACATGGCGGCGCGCATGCCGGCCGCGGTGTCGTGATTGCCGGGGATCAGGTAGACGGGCATCGGCAGCTTGCCGAGCAAATGCCGGGCCAGTGCGTATTCACGCGGATCGTCCTTGTCGGTGAGATCGCCGGTCAGGACGACCGCGTCCGGACGGCTTTCCAGCGACAAAAGGGCCTTGATCGCCCGTTCTGCCAGCATATTGGTGTCGCTGACCCGGTAGCAGGTCAGGCCGCGCGGGCGCAGGTGCAAGTCGGTGATATGGGCAATCAGGGTCATGGGTGATTCCGGAATCGATAGAGCTTCAAAGCGGGATCGACGATAGTCAAACCTGTGGGGCAAGCAAGGACCTGTTTACGCCTTTGGATAGTATCCGTAACTGATGACAGGCCTTGAAACCTCATGTAGGAGGAGGCAACAACAGATGACCCGTCGGTGCTCGCCTGACCTGACCGGAGCGATCGGATCTGAGAAATGACGACTGAGACATCAGACACTTCGGGGGACAATTCCGCAGAACAATCAGGACCTGTGGCCCGGGCATCGGTGCGCCCGCTCTGGCTTCGGCTTTTCGGACACGATCTGTCCGCCCCTCTGTTTCTTCTTCTGGTGTCGCTTTTCCTGTTCGTGCCCGGGCAGTGGACGGTTCCGCCCCTTGACCGGGACGAACCGCGTTTTACGCAGGCGACCAAGCAGATGCTGGAGACGGGGAATTATGTCGATATCCGCTTTCAGGACCAGGCGCGCTACAAGAAGCCGGTTGGAATCTACTGGTTGCAGGCGGCTGCGGTAAAGGCCTCCGGACTGGGGGCAGAGGCTCCGCTTTGGGTCTACAGATTGCCGTCGGCCATCGGGGCGACCCTTTGCGTCCTTTTGACCTTCTGGGTCGCGCGGGCTTTCATGGGACCCGCGGGAGCGCTGGTCGCAGGTCTGTTCGTGGCCATGGCGATCATCCTGGGGGTCGAGGCGCGGCTGGCCAAGACCGACGCGGTGTTGTTCGCAACGATCCTTATCGCCCAGGGCGCGCTTGCGCGCATCTGGCTGAAAGAGACGGTCAGACGTCATTGGGGGCTGGGGGTCGTCTTCTGGACCGCGCTGGCGTGCGGCGTGCTGATCAAGGGCCCGGTGGCACCGATGGTGGTCGGTTTCACCGTTGTCGGTCTGATGGCGCTGAAGCGTCAGGTCGCCTGGTTCAAGGGCGCTGTTCCCTTGTTCGGGATCCTGTGGTTCGTCTTGCTGGTCTCGCCCTGGTTCATCGCAATCTGGTTGGCGACGGACGGGGCCTTTTTCCAGGAAGCGATCGGTAAGGATCTTCTCGGCAAGGTGGGGCAGGGGCAGGAGAGCCATGGAGCGCCGCCGCTGACGCATCTGGCCACCATGTTCGGCGTCTTCTGGCCGTTGCCGGGTTTCCTCTTCCTGACGCTGGCGACGGTCTGGCGGGAACGGGCGAGCCGTCTCGTTGTTTTCTGTGTGTCCTGGTTCGTGCCGTCCTGGATCGTTTTTGAACTCGTGGCCACCAAGCTGCCGCATTACACGATGCCGCTGTTGCCTGCTCTCGCGCTACCGGTGGCCGCTGCGCTGGTGGACCCGCAGCGCGTGCAGACCGGAATGGTTCTGAGATGGATCGGGGCGTTTCTTCTCGCGTTTCCGACGGTCGGAATTGCGATCGGTGCGTTTGCCGGTCCCGCGTTCCTTGGCGACTGGCCATCACCGCCGGGAGCGGTCATCTGCGTGTTCGGTGCGATCCTGGCGGTCATGGGTGCGCGGTGGCTCATCGCGGATGTACCGATCAAAGCCATTCTTCCGGCGCTGGGAGCAGCGGTCTGTATCGCGGTCGGGGTTTGGGGATTTGTCGGACCTGCCCTGACGACGATCTGGATCAGTCCGCGCCTCGTTCAGGCCATTTCCGACGTTCCCGGATGTAAGCCTGTCCATGTGGTGACCAGCGGCTTCAACGAACCGAGCTTCATTTTTCTGGAAGGAACCGGTACACGGATCGTATCGGCCGAGCAGGCGGCAGACTTCCTGGCCGGCCAGGAGGACGGTACGGGGACCGGCTGCCGGATTGCGGTTGTCGAAAGCCGCCAGAAAGAGGCATTTTTGAAGGCTTCGGCGGCAAACGGGCTTGTGCCGCAATTGGTAAGCAATGTAGACGGCCTGAATATCAATGGCGGCAAGAGGCTTGATGTCGGCCTTTATCTGCCGGCCTATGGCGACAACGAGCGCAAGTAACGAATGACGCGGACCGGATTGATTGATGGCTTGAGACAGATTGCTTCGCGTGTGCGGCGCAATACCCGGGCCATGCGTCAGATTCTGGCCAGGCGCAAGATGCGAGCCGTCCGGTTTAACGACCCGCTGCGTCCCGGGCAAAGACCGCAGGACATTCTGGCGGTTCTGATGCTTACCGTGGGCATTGCGGTGGTGGCCTTCGACGTGCCGACCTATCCCTGGATCAGGTCCCTGCCGGATGAATATCGGCGTGCGTTTTCCGCCTTTACCGATTTCGGCAAGGCACACTGGATCCTGTGGTCAACCGGGCTCGTCTGTCTCGCCCTGCTGGCGCTGGATGCCTCGAAGCTGACGTTCCGGCTGCGCATGGGGGTGGGGGCGGTCTTCACCTATGCGGCCTTCACCTTTTATACGGTTGCGGTCACCGGGATCCTGGCCCTGTTCCTGAAATGGGCCCTGGGCCGGGCGCGTCCCAAACTCTATGAAGAAGTCGGCCCGGTCGCCTTCGATTTCCTGTCGTTCCAGGGACACGGATACACCAGCTTTCCCTCCGGTCATTCCACGACCGTTGCCGCTCTCGCCACCGCCCTGGCACTGATCTTTCCGACCTGGCGCTGGCTGATCGTAGTCGTCGGGTTCTGGGTCGCCTTCAGCCGGATCATGGTCGGTGCCCATTATCCGAGCGACGTCATTGCGGGCACCTTGCTCGGCATGACGTTCACATTCTTTACCGCCCGCGCGCTCGCCCGCCGCCGCATCGGCTTCCACCTGTCGAAGGCCGGGCGGATCGAACCCATCATGTGCCGGCGATCGGCGGCCTCTTGTCTGCGTGCCTTCCGGCAGGTGTTGCGCGGACGCCGGAACCCGTGGCGGCCCGATGAGCGGATCGCGGCAGTGGCAGGCGAACGGGACGGAACGATGTAATGACCCAGAGTTTTCGGGAAACCCTCGCAAGCGCTACCGGCGATCTTGAGGTCACCGTGGTCGTCCCGGCCAAGGACGAGGCGGAAAATCTGCCCATTCTGCTCGATGAAATTGGAGCGGCGCTCACGGGGCGCCGGTTCGAGGTGATCGTCGTGGATGACGGCTCCTCCGACGGCACCGACAAGGTGCTGCAGGCGTATGCCGCGGAAAATCCCTGGCTGCGCCCGTTCCGGCACGAAGCGTCCTGCGGGCAGAGCTGTGCGGTGCGGACCGGCGTGCTCAATGCGCGGGGGGATGTGGTCGCGACCATCGATGGCGATGGTGAAAACAACCCGGATTACATTCCGCAGCTTCTTGATGCCTTGAAGGCTGGCGGCCCCGCCGTGGCCCTTGCCGCCGGTCAAAGGCTCGGCCGGAAGGCCAGTCTTGCAAAGCGCCTTGCATCGAAATTCGCCAATCGGCTCCGTGGCGCGATCCTGAAGGACAATACCCGCGACAGCGGTTGCGGCCTGAAGGCGCTTAAGCGCGAGGTTTTCCTGCAATTGCCCTATTTCGACAGCTGGCACCGTTTCCTGCCGGCGCTCGTCATCCGGGAGGGCTACGGGGTCGTGCATATCGACGTGCAGGATCGCCAGCGCCGGCACGGCACATCGAAATACGGCATTTTCGACCGGGCCCTGATCGGGATCCTTGACCTTTTCGGCGTCTGGTGGCTGCGCCGCCGGCGCAAGACCATTCCAAGCGCACGTGCCCTGACCGGCACGCCTGACGCATGATCTGAAACGGACGTACCCATGACCGCGCTCTTCGACTGGCTCAACACCGTCTTCATCGAGCAGTTCAATTTCTGGATCGTGCTCGGCTTTGTCGCCCAGGCGATGTTCATGATGCGATTCGTGATCCAGTGGATCGCTTCGGAGCGGGTCGGACGCTCTATCGTTCCGGTTGCTTTCTGGTTCTTCTCGATCGCCGGGGGATCTCTGCTGCTGGTCTATGCGATCCAGCGCCAGGATCCGGTGTTCATTGCCGGCCAGGGGCTCGGCCTGATCATCTATTTCCGGAACATCTGGTTGATCTTCAAGGAAAAGCGGCGCGATCCGACGATCTGATCGCGCCGTCTTTTATTGACGTCAGCCGAACGCCTTGCCGAAGGCCTGGGTGAGATCCTTGACCAGGTCTTCCGGGTCTTCCAGGCCGATATGCATGCGGATGGAGCATGTTTCAGGGTCCGGGTCGGTGGCCGTGCGGATGCCGGCCAGATTCACCGGAATGGCAAGGCTTTCGAACCCGCCCCAGGAATACCCGAGGCCGAACAGCGTCAGCGTATCCAGGAACACGGCGCGCTGGGCGTCCGTCGTGCCGGGTTTGAAGTCGAAGGCAAACAACCCGCTGGCACCGGAAAAATCCCGTTTCCAGATGGCGTGGCCCGGATCGGTTTCCAGGGCAGGATAGTGGATTGCCGCGACCTCCGGTCGGCCCTGCAGCCAGGAAATGACTTCCAGCGTGTTCTTCATGTGCCGTTCGAGGCGGACGGAAAGGGTCCTCAGCCCGCGCAGCCCCAGGTAGACATCGTCGGGTGCGACATGAACGCCCATGAAGCCGTGGAAGTCGTTCAAGGCCGGCCAGGCCTTTTCGCTTGCGGCAATCGTGCCCAGCATCACGTCGGAATGTCCGACGATGTATTTCGTGCCGGCCTGGATCGACAGATCGACGCCGAGGGAGATCGGCTGACAGTAGAGCGGGCTTGCCCAGGTGTTGTCCATGAGGACGGTCGCGTCGATCTCATGGGCCGCTTTCGCAATGGCCGGCACATCCTGCATTTCAAAGGTCAGCGACCCCGGCGCCTCGGTGAAGACGGCCTTGGTGTTGTCCTTGAACAGGCTGCTGATCTCTCTTCCAAGAGAGGGATCATAATAGCTGACCTCGATACCGAACTTCGGCAGGACATTGTCCGAGAGCTTGCGGGTGGGGGCATAGGCCGTATCGGGGACGAGCATGTGGTCGCCCGCGTTCAGACAGGAAAGACAGGCAAGCGATATCGCATTCAACCCGGAGTTGGCGAGTTTGGTGCCCGCGGCGCCTTCCATGACCGTGATGGCTTCTTCCAGGGCTTCGGTGGTTGGGGTGCCCCGGCGACCGTAGTGGTATTTCTGCCCGCCCGAGGCCATGGTCTCTACGTCAGGAAACAAAACAGTGGAGGCATGGACAACCGGAGGATTCACAAAGCCATGAAATTCCGCTGGGGAACGTCCGGCATGCGCCACAACCGTGTCGATGTTATGGGCAGCGGTCGACGTCTTTTTAGTCATGTTCACCTTCTGTGCATTGTACGGCTAATCATTTCTGCGGTGCGAAACCGGAAATGTCGGATTCAGCGGACCTTAACCCCTTGACCGGTCCCGTCAAATACCATCGAATGGGTCAGTCGGAACCATGGTGGTCCGCCTGGAGGAATGAACCGGTAAATCCGGTTTGACGCAAGACCGCTTTGCGGGCGTCGAGGGCAACTGCCGTAGGGGTCGATGACTTAAAGTATGGGTAAAAAACAAAGGCTGCATTTCCATGTCTAAAAAAATCCTTCCGCTGGTGCTGGGCGCTGCTATGGGCGTCGCGGCGTCGGCTGCGCACGCTGGTACGCTCGAAGACGTCAAGGCCAAGGGCTTTGTACAATGTGGCGTGAGCCAGGGCCTGCCCGGTTTCTCCAACCCGGACGCTCAGGGCAACTGGACCGGTCTGGACGTCGACCTTTGCCGCGCCGTTGCTGCCGCGGTCTTCGGTGACGCTTCCGCTGTCAAGTTCACCCCGCTGTCCGCCAAGGAGCGTTTCACCGCGCTTCAGTCCGGTGAAGTCGACATCCTGTCGCGCAACACCACCTGGACCATGTCCCGCGATACGGCCCTGGGCCTGAACTTCGCCGGCGTGAACTACTACGACGGTCAGGGCTTCATGGTCCGCAAGGACCTGGGTGTGACCTCCGCTCTGGAACTGTCTGGCGCATCTGTCTGCACCAACACCGGCACCACGACCGAGCTGAACGTTGCCGATTACTTCCGTGCCAACAACATGCCGTATGAAATCGTCGCCTTCGAAAAGGCCGACGAAGTTGTTGCCGCTTATGATGCCGGCCGTTGCGACGTCTACACCACGGATGCGTCCGGTCTCTATGCCCAGCGTCTGAAGCTGTCCAACCCGGGCGACCATATGGTTCTGCCGGAAATCATTTCCAAGGAGCCGCTCGGCCCGGTGGTTCGCCAGGGTGATGACCAGTGGTTCAATATCGCCAAGTGGACCCTGAACGCCATGATCAATGCCGAAGAACTCGGCGTGACTTCTGAGAACGTCGACAACATGAAGTCGTCCGACAACCCGTCCGTCAAGCGTCTTCTGGGTGCTGAAGGCGCATTTGGTGAAGCGATCGGCCTGTCCAATGACTGGGCCTACAACATCATCAAGAGCGTCGGCAATTATGGCGAGTCCTTCGACGCCAACGTCGGTCCGGACACGCCGCTCGGCATTGCCCGTGGCATCAACGCCCTGTGGTCAAAGGGTGGCATTCTCTACGCTCCGCCGGTCCGCTAAGGCCCGGTTGCGTTTTTAAGCCTCAGAGGCCCGGCGACAATCGCCGCCGGGCCTCCCATAACCAGCCAGAAAATACGCAATTAATGCGTTTGGCTTTTCAGAGGGTGTGCCCGTTCCGGTCGACGGGGATCTGATGCAACGTCATCGGGATTGGATTTCGGAACAGGCAATGCGAACGGCGACCTTGAATGGGGACCGTTGCAGCTGACTCGGTGAGGTTTTATGTCAGTACAGGAGCAGCACACGGCGGGTCCGCCGGCGCGTGCTTCGTTGATAAATGATCCGAAGGCACGCGGCTTATTTTACCAGATCCTACTGGTTTTGGCCCTTTTCGCTTTGGGTTATTTCATTGTCACGAACACGCTTGCCAACCTGGAGCGCCAGAATATCGCGTCCGGTTGGGACTTTCTAAATACCACAGCAGGCTTTGGCATAATTCAGGCTCTCGCTTCCTATTCGGAAACGTCGAGCTACGGACAGGCGCTTTTTATTGGATTTCTCAATACGCTACTGGTCGCCGTGATCGGCATCTTTTTCGCGACCATTATCGGCTTCATCGTTGGCGTGGCGCGTTTGTCGAACAACTGGGTGATCTCCCGGTTGGCGTATTGTTACATTGAACTCCTGCGCAACATTCCACTGCTTCTGCAGATCTTTTTCTGGTATTTCGCGGTTTTGAGGGCCGTTCCGGGCAAGCAGGAGAAATGGTCGATTCTCTTCGGTTGGTTTGGCTTGAACATTACCGGCCTGCGTGGACCTAAACCTGTTTTCGCGCCGGGGTCGGAGTTTATCGGCTATGCTCTGATCATCGGGATCATCGCGACGATCATCGTGGCGCGCTGGGCGCGCAAACGTCAGGAAGCGACGGGACAACAGTTTCCGATATTCTGGACCGGAATCGGGCTGATCATCGGATTGCCGGTGCTGGCCTACTTCCTTTCCGGAATGCCGGTTTCGCTCGATTTTCCGGTGTTCGTAGAGACTGGTCCGAAACTGCGACAGGGTTTCCAATTGGGCACCGGTTTCAACGTGATTCCGGAGTTCCTGGCGCTGACAGCGGCATTGGCGCTTTATACTGCAAGCTTCATCGCGGAGATCGTGCGGGCGGGGATCCAGGCGGTCAGCCATGGTCAGACGGAAGCGGCACATGCGCTCGGTATCCGGTCCGGACCGACCTTGCGGCTCGTGGTCATACCGCAGGCCATGCGGGTGATCATTCCGCCGCTCACCAGCCAGTATCTGAACCTGACGAAGAACTCGTCCCTGGCCGTGGCGATCGCCTTTCCGGACCTGGTGTCCGTCGGCGGCACAGTGCTCAATCAGACCGGGCAGGCAATTGAGATCATTGCGATCTGGATGATGGTCTATCTGTCGCTCAGCCTGATCACGTCGGCCTTCATGAACTGGTACAACCAGCGCATGGCGCTTGTGGAACGATAGGAGCGCACCATGTCAAACGCTGATTTGTTTCACATTCGCACCGAGGAGGCGCCGGTCATGCCGGCGCCGATCTCGACCACCGGTGTCATCGGCTGGATGCGGCAGAACCTGTTCTCGTCCATCCCCAACACCATCCTGACCATAATCGGCATTCTGATCGCCTATTGGATCATTGAGCCTTTCATCCAGTTCGCATTTGTCGATGCGATCTGGACAGGCGCAGACCGAAAAGCCTGTCTTCCGGCAGAGCCCGGCGGGCATGTTGGCGCCTGCTGGGCCTATGTGAAGGCTTATTTTCCGCAGTTCATCTATGGCCGGTATCCGGTGGAGGAAATTTACCGGGTCAATATCGTCTATGCGATGTTCGTGGTTCTGCTTGTTCCGCTGGCCATGCCGAGTGCGCCCTATAAGGCGCTCAATGCGGTGCTGTTCCTCGTCGTGTTTCCGATCGTGGCCTATTTCCTGCTGACAGGCCTGGTTTTCGGGGACATGGTGATCCTGCCGATCGTGGAAACCCCTGTTTGGGGCGGTTTGCTGGTCACGCTCGTCATAGCGGTAACCGGGATCGTAGCCTCGCTGCCGCTTGGCATTCTGCTGGCCCTCGGGCGACGCTCGAAGATGCCGATTGTCAGGCTGGTCTCGGTGATCTTCATCGAGTTCTGGCGAGGCGTGCCGCTGATTACGGTGCTGTTCATGTCCTCGGTCATGCTGCCGTTGTTCCTGCCCGAAGGCGTGGTCTTCGACAAGCTGCTGCGGGTTCTGATCGGAGTGACGCTGTTCTCCGCCGCCTATATGGCGGAGGTCGTGCGTGGCGGCCTGCAGGCGATCCCGAAAGGACAGTACGAGGGGGCGATGGCGCTTGGCCTCAGGTTCTGGCAGATGATGGGGCTTATCATTCTGCCCCAGGCGCTGAAGCTGGTTATTCCGGGCATCGTCAACACCTTCATCGGTTTGTTCAAGGACACGACCCTGGTTCTGATCGTCGGCATGTATGACCTGCTCGGCCAGATCCAGTCGTCCTTCTCGGACCCGACTTGGTCGTCACCGACACAGAGCCATACCGGTTATCTGTTCGCGGCCATGGTGTTCTGGTGCTTCTGTTTCGGCATGTCGCGCTACTCCATCTTTATGGAGAAGAAGCTGCACACCGGACACAAACGCTAGCTGCGCAAGGAATCTCCGGGAGCGCGGCCTCTGCCACGCTCCTACGACCCGGAATATCATGGAGTAGACACTCATGAGTGAAAACGCTGTAAATCAGGAACTGGCGGCAGACCGTCTGAAGCTGCAGATTTCGGAAACGGACGTCGCCGTCGAAATCCTCAACATGAACAAGTGGTACGGTGACTTCCACGTGCTGCGCGACATCAATCTGAAAGTGATGCGCGGCGAACGCATCGTCATCTGCGGTCCGTCCGGCTCCGGCAAGTCGACCATGATCCGCTGCATCAACAGGCTGGAGGAACACCAGAGCGGTCAGATCATCGTTGAGGGCACCGAGCTTACCGATGACCTGAAAAAGATCGATGAAATTCGTCGTGAAGTCGGGATGTGCTTCCAGCACTTCAACCTGTTTCCGCATCTGACCATCCTGGAGAACTGCACGCTGGCTCCGATCTGGGTCCGCAAGATGCCGAAAAGGGAAGCCGAAGAGGTCGCCATGCACTATCTGGAGAGGGTGAAGATCCCGGAACAGGCTGCGAAGTATCCGGGTCAGCTCTCCGGCGGCCAGCAGCAGCGCGTGGCGATCGCACGGTCCTTGTGCATGAGCCCGAAGATCATGCTGTTCGACGAGCCGACGTCGGCGCTGGATCCGGAAATGATCAAGGAAGTGCTCGACGTCATGGTCGGTCTCGCCGAGGAGGGTATGACCATGCTCTGCGTGACCCACGAAATGGGTTTTGCCCGCAAGGTCGCCAACCGGGTCATCTTCATGGATGCCGGCCAGATCGTGGAACAGAACGAACCGGAAGAGTTCTTCACCAATCCGAAGCATGAGCGGACGCAGCTCTTCCTCAGCCAGATCCTGCATCACTGAGGACGGAATTTGCGCCGAAACGCTATCGTTTCATGGATATTGCGGGGCCTTACCGGCCTCGCAATTTTCATTTCGGGCCTTGTTATCCTGGGTGCGCTCGGGATCGCGATTCCGCGGGGACCATCAGGCGGAATGCATGCGGAGGCCGCTGCTCCGGAGGCTGCCCGAACGATCCTGCTTCTGTCCAACCCGATCCATACTGATATCGCCTTGCCGGCAACACCAGACGTGCTCAAGGAATTCGGTTTTGTTAGTCAAGGTGGCCTGGAGCTCGATTACTCCGGCGTTCAATGGGTCATATTCGGTTGGGGCTCACGCCGATTTTATGTGGAGACGCCCCGCTGGGCGGATCTGAAGCCGGGACCGGTTGTCGCCGCGCTTACGCTCGACAGCTCGGTGATGCACGTTGCCCGTGCGGGATACATCGACGCGGAAGCGCCGGAGGTGCGGAGCCTGACCCTTTCAGCCGACGGCTTCCGGAAAATGGTTGAGGCGATCCGGCAGGACTTTGCACCCGGAGCGGATGGTTCCCGCAAGGCGATCGAAGACGTCAGTTACACAGCCCATGATGCCTTCTTTCCGGCGAAGGGAACGTTCAATGCCTTGAACGGTTGCAACACCTGGACCGCGCGGATGTTGCGGCAAGCGGGGCTGACCACCGGCTGGTGGACGCCGCTTCCGCAGGGGCTGATCTGGTCGATTGAATTGCATAATTGAGGTGATCATGCCTGCGGGCGTTGTCTCTTGCCGCTGACTGGTATCTATCGTTATTTACGTTACGTTATTTTTGGAGCGGTATTGCTGGGGCTGCGATCACAGCCTCAGGAGACATTCATGCGGATCATCCGGGAACGATTATCGGCCGAGTGTGCCCGGATCGGGCTTTGCGCCCTTCTGGCACCGGTCTTGGTGAACCCGGCGTCGGCGCAGGAGGTTCCGGCGGAACTCGTCGCAAACTGGAAGGTCGAGGCTATTTCCGGTGCGCCGGTGGATCCCGGTGTCATGGCCAGCCTGGAATTCGAAGGGGCCGGCACCGTTGACGGCTCAGGCGGCTGCAATTCCCTTTTCGGTCCCTACAGCAACGAAGACGGTTTCCGGATCGGGCCGTTGGCGGTCACCCGGAAGGCCTGCCCGCCGAGTGTCCTCAGCCAGGAGCAGGCCCTCATCAAGGCAATTTCCGCCGTCCGTGATTTCCGGCTGGAAGCGGATAACCAGCAGCTGTTGCTGTTGAATGGCTCGGGCGACGCCGTCGTCCAATTGTCTGCGGACAAATAACAGAACTGGTTAGAGCATCGGGCGATACCTCTAACGCTCAGTCCGTTACGACCTCGGTGTCATCCCGTCCGCCCCATTCGGTCCAGGATCCGTCGTAGAGCGTGTGATCCTTGTGGCCGACGAGCGCGAGGGCGAGGGAAATCACGGCCGCAGTCACCCCAGACCCGCAACTGGTCGTAACCGGTTTTTCCAGGTCGACACCGGCATCGGCGAAGATCTCTTTCAGCTTGTCCGGCGCCAGGAAGGTGCCGTCCTCGGCGGTAAAGCCGGTCGAAGGCGTGTTGAAGGCGCCAGGCATGTGGCCGCCGCGCAGGCCTTGCCGGGGTTCTGGGACCTCTGCCTTGAACCGGGCAGCGGGGCGGGCGTCGAGGATCTGCCGGCTCTTGTTCTGGATCATCTGCTTCACGTCGGAGAGATCCGCTACGGCGCCGTGATTGAAGCGCGCCGTGAAATGCCGTTCCGGACGGGTGACCGTGCCGTCCTCGACCGGCCGCCCTTCGGCTTTCCACTTCGGCAGTCCGCCATTCAGAATGAAGACCTGCTCAGCGCCCATGACCTTGAACATCCACCAGGCGCGCGGTGCGGAATAGAAACCGGCGGAATCGTAGACCACCACCGTCTGGCCGTCGCCGATGCCGAGCCTGCGCATCTTTGACGAAAACACATGCGGAGCGGGCAGTGTGTGCGGCAGGTCCGAGTTTGGATCGCTGATATCGTCGATGTCGAAGCGGACGGCTCCGGGAATGTGTTCGGCCCGGTACTCCGCATTGGCGTCACGCCCGGCGTTGGGCAGATACATCGAGGCGTCCAGCACGACCAGATCCGGCGCGTTCAGGTGCTCTGCGAGCCATTCGGTGCTGACAAGCGGATTTTCGGTCATGGCGTTTCCTGTTTTTACGTTTCGTAGAGCCCATGGGACTTGTGCCAGTCCTCGATAGAGAGTTCGGGATAGCGCTGGAAGTGAATATGCCCCGGACCTTCGGGAACCTCCACCCAGGAAGGTTTGTACTCCAGCATGATATGCACTGTCTCCGGCGGCCGCGGCAAAGGTGTATCAATGGCGGAGGCAAGGGGATGGATCAGCTCCGGCCATCGGGGATCCCAGAGCCAGAGCGACGTTCCGCAGTCGCTGCAGAAATGCCGTTCAGCGAGGCTCTCCTTGTCGTCGATCACTGCATGAAAGGAGCTTTTCGAGCCGCCGGTATCCTGAACCTGCAGGCTGTCTGCCTCGCCCATGAGGTTGATGGCATAACCTCCGCCGCCATCCGTCTTCCGGCAGATGGAGCAATAACAGCGCATAAAGGGGTAGGGTGTCCTGCTCTCCAGGGAAAAGGAGACGGCACCGCATTGGCAACTGCCTTCGAGTTTCATGGATCTTGTCCCTCCCGATTTTGCCGTTCGATCGTTCAGTCCGTCAGGCGGATGCGAACTCGGCGGTTTTGCTTGCCCTTGTTCTCGATCTTGCCGAGTTCAAGCCGGCCGATCTCTGACGTGCGCTGGACATGGGTGCCGCCGCAGGGCTGAAGATCCACATCGCCGCCGATGCGTACCAGGCGGACCTTGCCGGACCCGCGCGGCGGCTTGACCGACATGGTCTTCACCAGCCCCGGATTGGCATCCAGCTGTTCGTCGGTGATCCATTCGGATGTGACTTCATGATCGCCGGCGACCAGGGTGTTGAGGGTTTCGACCAGCGCGTCCCGGTCGATCTGTCCGTCGCTCATGTCGAAATCGAGTCGGCCTTCCGCATCCCCGATCTGACCGCCGGTGACGGGATAGGGCAGGGCGACGGACAGGAGATGCAGCGCCGTGTGCATGCGCATCAGCTTGTAGCGGCGGGACCAGTCCAGATGCGCGACGACCTTGGTGCCCGGTGCGGGCAGGTCCTGCCCTTCGGCTGGAACATGCACGATCCCGGTTCGGTCCTCGTCATAGACGGTGGTCGCGATTTCGATCCGGCTGCCGTCATCCTGTTCCAGATGCCCGGTGTCACCCGGCTGGCCACCGCCGGTCGCATAGAAGATGGTGCGGTCGAGCAGAATTCCTCCACGGTCGTTGACACCTACCACTTCCGCTTCGCAGGTCCGCAAATAGGCGTCGTCGCGGAACAGGGGCTCGGTCATCGTTTTCTCCTGGACGTGAAAATGGTCGGGACGCCAATTGAGCAATGAACGCGCACTGTTGCAAGCGCCTTTCGCGGCCAAAGTATCGACTTGGACCTGTGTCGGCTGCTCCGTCTAACCGGCCGTCGCGCGCGAAGCGAGAAGCCGGACGGCGAAGGTGCCCATCAGGCCTGCGAGGGTCCAGTCGAAGATCCGCATGGCGCGCGGAGACCGTTTCAGGAACCGGGAGACAGCGCTTGCGCAGAGCATGATCACCAAGCAGCCGCTGAAGCCGAGTACGATGAAGTAAAGCGCCAGAAACAGGAGCTTTCCGGTCGCGTCCGGGTCGGTTGCGCTGACGAACTGCGGCAGGAAAGTCATGAAGAATAGGGCGATCTTCGGGTTCAGCAGGTTGATGCCCAAGCCTTGCAGCCAGATGCGCCGCAAGGGCTGGGCGGACGGAGCGGAGGCCTCCATGGAAATGGAAGAGCCCCGGCGGATCGCCTGAATGGCGAGCCAGAACAGATAGCCGGCGCCGATCACCTTCAGGACCGTATAGGCGGTTTCCGATGCGGCCAGGAGCGCGGCAACGCCGAACTGGGCCAGAACCGCATGAACGGTAATTCCTGTCGAAGCGCCAAGGACGGCAACCATGCCCGCTTTACGTCCACGGCTGAGCGTCCGGCTCATGTAGAACATCATATCCGGACCGGGGGTGAGGATAAGCACCACGGCAGCCGCCGTGAAGGCGAGCAGGACGGACAGGTTGGGGACGAAGGTCATTGCGATTTCCGGGAGGGAGCGAACGGATCAACTGATATTGCAGTGTATGGCCGTCGGGGGCAACTCACCAACCCGTTTCCCTGATCCCCGTTTCACGGAACAGCAGATATTCATGACCCGTCCGGCCGCATCCGCTCAGCGGAGGCCGAATGCTTTTCGGCGGGGTGTGCCGACGGAAGTTCCCGAAACAGTATGGTTTCTCGGCGATGGCGCTTCAGGCGTATCGATCCCGATGTTCCGGGCTGTCACGGATGGGGGATTAAGTCCTGTCATACGGCGCGCTGCGGAGTAGAGAACAATCAGGCCCAGCAGCGAAAGAGCGGAAATCGTGAGGACACGATTCCACAGATAGTCCATGCCGACGTCAGACGTAATTACGCCACTTCCGCTGCTCTTGAGAAGCATTAAGGTCTTCGGGGCCCCCAATGCGAAGAAGTCGTAATCCTGGCGGATTTTCTGACCGTTGATCTCGTATTTGAAGCTGCATTGATGAAACAGGTAGACCTTGGACCGGCATTTCCTGTCCGTGGTCGGAATGAGAGCGGGGCGAAGCTGCTCGCTCCGAAGATTGAAATCCTGAACGATTGCGCCGTCGAAAAAGAAAAGGCCAGGACCCAATGCAATCAAAATGATCGAGAAAAGGAGTTTTTTCATTGCGGCCTCCCAAAAAGTACCAAGCGTATTTTTCAGGAGTGCGCGTTAAAATTGATATAATTCTATTTGCATTCAGGCCCGTATCGCCTGTTCCGTCGTAGGACGCATTGCCGGTGCCGGTCCGATTGGTTGCTCTATACGGTCAAAGCACAGGGGAGAGGAGCTGGGCGCCCTTGGCGATCACGCGGAAGGCGTAGCTGCGTTTTTCCAGGTCATCGGGTCCGGTCTGCCGGGCGCTGGCGAAATCCTCCTCCAGCATCCGGCTTATCTTTTCGATCATGCGTTTGTGGGCGAACCACAGGGTGATTTCGAAGTTGATGCGGAAGGAGCGGTTGTCGAAGTTCACCGTTCCGACCGATGCCAGGTCGTCGTCGACCAGAGTGACCTTCTGGTGCAGGAAGCCGTCGGTGTAGCGATAGACCTTGACGTCCCGGCCGACCATGGTGTCGGCGTGGGCGTGGCTGGCGAGCCAGACGGTGGTGTGATCGGCCTTTTCCGGAAGCAGGATACGCACGTCGACGCCACGCATCGCGGCCGCATAGAGCGCTGTCTGGATGTCCATGGACGGAACGAAGTAAGGAGAGGTGATCCATAGCCGTTTGCGGGCCCGGCCCGCTGCCTCCACGAAGGCGATCGAGCAGTCTTCCATGTCGTCCGCAGGCCCGGTCGGCATGACCAGAACCGGTTCGTCGCCGGGCTGTTCGATATCACCCAGTTGACCAAACGAGATTTCCTCGCCGTTCGCCCATTTCCAGTCTTCGAGGAAAGACAGGGCGCAGGCCAGGGCGGAGGGCCCCGATACCTTGACATGGGTATCGCGCCAGCGGCCGAATTTTTCCACCCGCCCCATATATTCGTCGGCCACGTTATGGCCACCGACCCAGGCATGGGCGAAATCGGTGACCACGATCTTGCGGTGGTTGCGATAGTTCAAGCGCATGGGACCGAGAAAGCGCATAAAGCGGTGCTGCTCGTTGAAACCGCTGACAAGAATTCCCGCCTGGCGTAAACGGAACAGATAGGCCTGCGGCAGGCCGTTGCATCCCACTTCGTCGTAAAGCAGATATATGGTCAGACCATCCTTTGCCCGCGCGATCAGGGCATCGGCGAAACGCCGTCCGAGGGTGTCATCTCGGAAAATGAAGAACTGGACCAGGATGGTGTGCCGGGCTTTGGCAATGCCCTCCAGGATCGAGTTGAAGGTCGCTTCTCCGTCGATCAGAAGATCGCAGCTGTTTCCGGCCAGAAACGGCAACCCTGCAATTTTCGTAAGTACGGGCCACTGACGGGTTTCCTCACGGTCGGTGAGTTCCAGGCGTTCGGCACGTCTGCGGCGTCCGAGCCGACCCAGATCGGATTGGATCCGGAGGTAATCGCCAAAGGATTTCCAGCCGAAGACGAGATAGAGGGGAACGGTCAGGAACGGCAGGAAGAAGAGCGACAACAGCCAGGCGATCGAGCCCTGCGCCGTCCGGCTGTTCATGATTTCGCGCACCGCGCAAACGAGGGCAGCGACATAAAAACAGATGGCGATAGCCGCAACGATGCCGAGATTGTTGGCGACCGTATCGACGACGGTCGCATCGTGGACTGCATCCGTTAACAGCCTGGCATCCTGGGTCGAGTCCATCTACTGATCCTTGCGGGCCATCCTCAGACGAATGGCGCCTTCAGCGTGCCTGATCGTTCAAGCCAACCCGGAATGGGCAGGTTCTTCGAGCGCAGAAAGTCCGGATTGTAGAGTTTCGACTGGCTGCGGGTGCCATGATCGCACAGGATGGTGACGATGGTGTGCCCGCGGCCGAGGTCTTTCGCCAGACGTCGGGCTCCGGCCAGATTGATGGCCGTCGAGCCGCCAAGCAAAAGGCCTTCCTTCTCCGCCAGGTCGAACACCAGGGGCAACGCTTCCTCGTCCGGGATCGCATAGGGATAATCGACCGTGATATCGCCGACGATCGGCGTGGAGCGACCCAGGCCGATTCCTTCCGCGATGGATCCGCCGTCGGTCGCCTTTGCTTCGCCGTCCTTGAACAGGTGATACATGCCGGCGCCCAGCGGGTCCGCGCAGCCGATGGCAATCGTCGGCTTCTGTTCGCGCAAATACGTCGAGACACCGGCGAGGGTGCCGCCGGATCCGACCGCACAGATGAAACCGTCGACCTTGCCGGCGGTCTGCTCCAGGATTTCCGGGCCGGTCGTCAGGTAGTGAGCCTTGCGGTTGTCCAGGTTGTTCCACTGATCGGCAAACAGAACGCCGTTTGGTTCGCTCTTCGCCAGTTCTTCGGCCAGCCTGCGTGCCACATGCTGGTAGTTGTTCGGGTCTGAATAGGGTTTGGCCGGGACTTCCAGGAGTTCGGCGCCGCACAGGCGCAGCATGTCCTTTTTTTCCTGGGTCTGGGTCTCGGGAATGACGATGACTGTCCGGTAGCCACGGGCGCTTGCCACGAGCGCAAGCCCGATCCCGGTGTTGCCAGCGGTTCCTTCCACGATCAGGCCGCCGGGCTTCAGATCGCCACGGGCTTCCGCCTCAAGGATCATCTGCCGCGCCGGCCTGTCCTTGACGGACTGTCCGGGGTTCATGAACTCCGCCTTGCCGAGTATTTCGCAGCCGGTTTCATCTGAAAGGCGGTTTAGCCGGATCAGAGGCGTGTTGCCGATCGCATCGACAACGGAAGGACACACAGTCATGAGGCGTTCCCAAATCTTGTTATTCTTCTCCTGACCTAATCTGCCAGTCGTGTTTGTTCAAGTTTGTGGAGCATCTTAACGGAACAAATCGTCCTGTTTCCGGTCGGCAATTATTCTACTGTCGGGCCGGATCGCTTATTTGGGATCAATGTAGAATCGCGAAAGCCGGTTATCCGACACTAGAGATCGCCAAAGAGACGAAAAAACATCCCTATTTTCAGGCCGGAACGAAAACCCGAAAAAAAACGGCCCGACCCGTAGGTCAGGCCGCGTTTCGCGGGGGGGATTGGAGCTTGGTCGTTCGTCAGGCCTGGGCAGTTCCGAATAGCCAGTTCCAGGCGACCTGAACGCGGGTGGCGGCGGCATGAAAGAATGCCGAGACCTTTTCCCAGATCATATCGCCGAGGCTGGCCATCGTTTCCGTCGATGTCTGTTCGTCCGCGGGCTTCGCTTCGATGAACTCGATGGACGTTGCCTGATTGCCCTCGTGAACGACACGTCGGGTGAAAACCAACTGTCCGTCAGTCTCGACACGGGACTCATCCGTCTTGGCGACAGTCGTTGCAGGATCAGTGGAACTGACCACGATCGCGCGACCGTCCGGCAGAAGGTGGGTTTCATTCGTGCCGACTTCCGAGTCGTAGATGACTTCTCCGTAGGAATCGATCAATTCGACCCAGACGGTCTTCCGGCCCTGAATTTCGATCTCACCAACCCAGATGGTGAGTTCGCTCTCAAGGGGATCTGCTTCTTCCGGCGTGGCGGAGGCCACCGTCACGGCAAGATTATCATCCGGCAGGTTGAAGGTTTCCTGCGGCAATGAGGCTGCGCTCGCACCGACGGTAATACCGGCAGCGAGACACACAGCGAGTCCAACGCTTTTTATCAACTGGTACATTTGCGCCTCCCAAGGCAGCTATGACCGTTACGACGTCTCTGGTCCCGAATGTCTGTTTATATAACCGCCAGGCGGCTTCCGGGTTCCATAGACCGACGTCACTATTTGGCCATTATTGCACCACAAGTCGGACAAAAGGTGTAATATGAATCACAAAATCCCGCGATTTTGATCACGTTTTGTTAACCGATATGTATTGCGTAAGGATTTCTCTAGGGAATGCGCGCTGGTGCCGCGTTTTGATATCGTTAATTCTGCTTAGGGTCGGATGGCGCAGTAAAAATGCTTTTGCTCTCGCCGGCTATGCTTTGCTGTAAAAACGTCTAACGCCAATCCTTGCAACAGCAAAAAAAAAGCAGCCCTGCGGCTGCCTCGGGAACGAGATTGTTCCAGTGTCTTGAAGGGCAGACGATGGGGCACGCGCTTCAAGAGAAAATAGCTCGGTCGGTCACTATGTTCGCTGTTGTTGTGGTTCCGCCAAGCTGTCGGGTCGTTTTGACCCATGATCCTCAAAGATGTCGACTGCTCTCATGAACCAGGGCAATGCTTGCCAGGTTCAATTGCCGTCTTGTCTCCTGGAATAGTCTGGCTGCGAGGTGATTATTTGTTCTCTGCAACGTATCCTCGATGAGTGGAAACTCTTTCGAAAATAAAATGGGAACTTTGCGATTCCATCAATATTGTCAAAATTACGAAAATAGTGCGGAGAGGGTGGCTGGATGTCTTGATTATTGGCTTAAGTTGCTGGAATTACATATGATATATCGTTCGGATATGAATTATATGCGGTAGGTGATTTTTGTGAATCTATCTTTTTAGCTGGTTATTTTTACCTGAATCGAATGTTGGAGACTTCGTAAACAGAAGTCTTTCCGGTTGCATGGTGCGCACCCATTGCAGAAGTTTAGAGAATTTCCGTTGTAGATCTCGGGCAGGCATCCGAAGTGTAGGCGCAAATAAGGTGGCATTGCCCGGCGACAACCGGTTTCTGCGTGGTTGTCTGGGGCTTCCACGGCGTGCGTGATCCTGTTCGGCATTCCAGTGCCATTGCTCCGACGATTATGCCTGGAAATAGCGATCATCCCATTTTTACCGGATCGGAAACTGAACGTCAGGCCGTTCGTGAAGCGTGCAGGGGCGATGGCTGCTGAGGAGGGATACACCGGCTATACGCTGTCGGGATATTGCGCACATCAGACATGGTTCTGACATGTCCGCCGGCTAATAATCCTCCTGGCCAATCGCCCTTATGAAGCGACCTGTCGGGAAATGGATTTTGGAATGGATGCGAGACAGCTCGCCCGTGTCTTGACGAAGACGATCGAAGACCGGGCCCTTTCCGCGGGCACGCCGCTCCCCTCCCAGTCCGAACTGATGAACGAATATGGCGTTTCGCGTCATGTGGTCAGGAAGGCATTGGGCTTTCTGGAGGAAAAGCATCTCATCACCAGCTGGCAGGGCAGCGGATCGATCGTACGGGGGCGGGAATGGCCCTATCCGATTACCAGCCGGACGCGCATCCATCTCAGCCTGCAGGAATTAGGCGCGCGGATGCGCATCAAGGTGCTCAAGATCCTGGACAAAAAGCGCCCGTCGCCGGATGTGGCGCAGTTGTTGGGCGTTTCTCTACGGGAGAAACTTCCGTTCATCGAGTTTCTGCTGATCGCCGATGAGCTTCCCATCGCGCTGGGCCATCACTTCATTCATCCATCGGTTTCGATCGATATTCTGAAGCGGGTGGAGGAAATCGGCGAGATTGCCGACGCTTATGCCGCAATCGGGATCGAGGATTATTTCCGCTCCCGGACCATGGTGCGTGTGCGCATGCCGAGCGAACGGGAAACGGATCTTCTCGAGATCCCACGCCAGCAGCCACTCTTTGTCCTGCTCGGGCTGAACGTCGGCGTCGATCAGAAACCGCTTGAAGTGACCGAGGCGATTGTCCGCGGTGACCGGATCAGGCTGGATATCTGACCTCACCAAATCGTGCACTTGGTGCAAAGGTTTCGTGACACCCGGTGCCACTTCCCGTCCTTGTCACCGGAGTGTCATTCAAACTTGGTTTTAGCCTCTTCGTGCCTGCGGCAACGCGGCGCCTCTGACGATGACAGTGCGCGAACCCGCCTTCGCGCCGTCGATCGCGTACCGAAACGAGGTCTTGAAGACATGCTGAAAAAACTCTCCCTTGCAATGCTTATGGTCAGCGTCAGTGTCGTTGCTGCCGAAGCGAAAACCGTGATCACCTGCCTGACGAATTCCGGTCACCTGACCCGCCAGCACGAACCGCTGATGAAAGAATTCAACGAGATGCAGGACGAGATCGAGGTAAAATACGCGGCTCCCGCCAAGGACTACGCGGATTCTCACCTGAAGATGATGCGCGCATCTGCAACGAACACCCTGCCGGATTGCGCATTCGAAGCCTATAACCAGCTGCCGGCCCTGGCACGGGCCATGGCAAAGCGCGGCCAGATCGTCGATCTCGCGCCGCTGATCAAGGCCGAAGGCGAAGGCTGGAAAGAGCTCAACTACACCGACAACATGCTGAACCTGGGCCGTGTCGACGGCGTCCAGTACGGCATGCCGTTCAACGCCTCCGTTATCCAGTGGTACTACAATGCGGACCTGTTCCGTAAGGCCGGTCTCGACCCTGACAACTTCCCGAAAGACTGGGACGGTCTGTTCGCAGCCACGCAGAAAATCGCAGCCCTTGGCGACGACATCACGCCAATGTTCATGTGGATGATCAACGGCGATGACTGGGGCTTCCAGACGCTGATCGAAATGCAGGGCGGCGCCATGGTTTCCGAGGACGGCCAGAAAGTGGTGTTCGACGAAAACGACTACGCCGTTAAAGCCATGCAAATGGCTCGTCGTCTGGTAACGGAAGGCGGCGCGCGCACCGATCAGGACCGGTCGACCCAGTTCACCGCCTTCACCGAAGGCAAGATGGGTCTCTGGGGCCTTTCCCCGGCCGGTGCCCGTGACATGCAGGAACGTGTCGGCGATGCCTTCGAGCTGCGCTCCACGCCGTTCACTGTGTGGAATGACGAAAAGGGCACGCTGCCAACCGGCGGCAATGCCGCGATCATCACCACCCAGGATCCGGACAAGATCGCTGCCGTCTGGGAATACCTTAAGTTCATGACCGGTCCGCGCGGCCAGCAGGTTGCTGCCCAGATCACCGGCTACCTGCCGACCAACCGCCGCACGCTCGACGACGAGTATCTGGGCAAGTTCTACGCGGAAAACCCGTACTACGCGACGCCGATCAAGCAGTATGACCGCGCAGGTCCCTGGTACGGCTATCCGGGCACCCAGAACCAGAAGATCTGGAGCGAGCAGCGGTCTGTCATCAAGTCCGTCATGGAAGGCAAGACGTCTCCGGAAGACGGTGCTGCCGAGCTCAAGGAGATCGCGGTCAAGCTCTCCAAGCGATAAGCAAATTTAAAGAAACGGGCAGGCGGGCTTGCGCTCGCCTGCTTCCTTTCAATCAAGGCGACAGGGGCGTGCCGTGGCTGGTCTTGAACTCAGAAATATCAAAAAATCCTTCGGCAATACGGATGTCCTGAAGGGACTCTCCTTCGAGATCGCCGACGGAGAATTCCTGTCGCTCGTCGGTGAATCCGGATGCGGGAAATCAACCCTGCTGCGGATCATTTCCGGACTGGAAACGCCGGACAGTGGCGAGGTCCTGATTGGCGGGCAAGCGATGAACGCGGCCTCGCCGAAGGACCGCAACATCTCCATGGTCTTTCAGGATTATGCCCTTTATCCGCACATGAGCGTGGCCCAGAACATTTCCATGCCCCTGATCATGGCACGGCTGCCGCTGCACGCACGCCTGCCGCTCCTCAACAGGATCAGTCCGAAGGCCCGCGCACTGCGGCCGGTGGTCGCTGCGGAAGTCGAGGCCGTCGCGAAACAGCTACGCATCGAGCACCTGCTGAACCGGCGTCCGGCCGAACTGTCGGGCGGACAACGCCAGCGCGTTGCCCTCGGCCGGGCTCTGGTGCGCCATCCCAAACTGTTCCTCATGGACGAACCGCTGTCCAACCTGGATGCGAAGCTGCGTGTTGAGGTGCGCAAGGAAATCACCGAACTGCACCAAAGCACCGGTCTGACCTTTGTCTATGTCACCCACGATCAGACCGAAGCCATGACCATGTCTCATCGGGTCGCCTTGCTGGACAAGGGGCAGCTGCTGCAGCTCGGAACGCCGAACGCGCTTTATGCAGATCCCCATTCCGTCGCGGTGGCACGGTTCATCGGCTCACCGGAAATCAACATCCTGCCGGTGGACGTCACCTCTGGCATTGCACGGCTCGGCCCTGAGACGGTTCCGGGGCGCGCTGTAAACATGGATGGTCCGACCATGTTCGCAGTTCGCCCGGAAGCCGCCCGCCTGGTCGACCGGCACGATGCGTCGACGGATTTCAAGTTGGGGTTCACCCGGCACCTTACCGAAGATCTGGGGCATGAGGTCCTGCTCCACGGCGTCCTCGATGCCCTGCCGGACACAAGGTTCCGCATGCGTCTCCCGAAAACATCGGACCTTCTGTCCGGGACCAGCCTGGATACGGCACTGCACGTCGGGTTCGATGCGGACAGCCTGCTTTTCTTCAACGCTGATGGTGCGCGCCTGAGGGATGCGGCCATCGTCGCAGAGGCACGAGAGGCAGCCCAATGAGCGCGGTCGCTCTTCCGAAGCAAGAGTGGGGACGGCGCCGACTCGCCTATCTGCTGTCCGCGCCCGCGTCCCTGCTGATTCTGCTCATCTATGTTCTGCCCATCGTCGCGGTCTTCGTGATCAGCTTCACGGATTATTCGCTTGTCTATGATGGCTTCAATTTCGTCGGACTGGACAATTACAAGCAGATGCTCACAGACGAGCATTTTGCCGAAGCTTTCGAAAACACGTTGATTTATGCGGCGGTCTTCATTCCGGGCGCGTTTTTCATTCCGCTGGTGCTCGCCATTGCGATCCAGCGGCGCAGACGGTTCCGCTCCATCCTGGAAGTCCTCTACTTCATGCCGGTCACCTCGACGCTGACCGCCATGACGCTGGTCTGGCGCGCGCTGCTCGACGGCAATCAGGGGGCGATCAACAACATGCTGGTCGGTCTAGGTCTGGACAAGGTCAACTGGCTCGGCGACGGCGATATCGTCCTGATCTCCATTGCGATGGTGTCCATCTGGGGCATCATCGGCTTCAATATGGTGCTGTTTCTCGCAGGGCTGACGTCGATCCCGCAGAACCTTTACGAGGCGGCGAGCATCGATGGCGCGGACCATCCGTTGGACCGCTTCTTCCAGGTGACCTGGCCGCTGCTGGCGCCGACCTCGCTATTCGTGTCGGTAAACACCCTGGTCACGGCCTTCAAGTTGTTCGACACGGTCGCCGTACTGACCCACGGCGGACCGGATCGGGCGAGTGAGGTCTATCTCTATCTCGCCTATCTGGAAGGCTTCGAGAATTTCAACATGGCCTATGCCTGCGCCTTGTCACTCGTCTTCCTGGCCGTCCTGTTCCTTGTTGCCTGGTTGCAGACGCGGCTGGGCGATCGCAGGAGAACCCACGCATGAGCGTCACTTCAATCGACCGGCCGCATGCGTCGTTGCTGCGTTTCTTCGCTTCCTTCAAGCCGAAGTCGCTCGCGGATGCGGTCGGAACCTGTCTTCTGTTCCTCGGTGCCTGGCTCGTCATCTTTCCATTCGTCTGGATGTTGTCGTCGAGCATGAAGCCTGCCGATGAGGTCTACGATTCAAACTTCCACTTCTGGCCCGAGACGTTCGTGGGGGGCGCCAACTATTACGGCGTCCTCTTCGACCAGCCCTATCTGAGGTTCCTCGCCAACAGTTTCATCGTCTGCATCGGGATCCTCATCGTGCAGCTTGTGACGGCGGTGCCAGCGGCCTATGCGCTGGCGAAGCTGAAATTCAGGGGATCGACGATCCTGTTCGGCTTCGTTGTCGCGTCGCTGACCATTCCGATCAACGTGACGTCGATCCCGATCTATCTCGGCCTCGTCAAGGTCGGCCTGCTGGACACGTATTTCTCGCTGATGTTCCCGTTCTTGGTATCGGTCTTCGCGATCTTTCTGTTCCGGCAGTTCTTCAAGGATTATCCGGACCGCATCATCGATGCCGCTCGGGTGGACGGTTTCAGCGAAATCGAGATTATCCTGCGCCTGATCCTGCCGGCGGCCATTCCCGCCGTCGCGGCCTTTTCGGTGTTCTCGGTCGTTGCACACTGGAACGACCTCTACTGGCCGCTGATCGTCGTCCAGAGCCAGGACAAGATGACGGCAGCTCTCTCCATGCTGCAGTACCAGTCGGAGTTCGACAACGACTACGGCCGCACCTTTGCGTCCGCGACCGTGGTCACCCTGCCGATGGTGGTCATTTTCCTGTTCGCGCGCCGCCTCTTCATACGAAGCATCACCATGAGCGGGATCAAGGGGTAATTCCCCAAACCGCTCTTCCTCCAGAAAGAAGCAATACCAGAATGCTAAAGCTTATCGTGCTCTCCGACCTTCACATCGTGCCGGAAGGAGACCTGTCGCACGGTCTCGATACGACTGAACGGCTGGAAACCGGCATCGACTTCGTGAACCAACGCCACGGCGATGCGGATCTGATCGTCATCGCCGGTGACCTTACCGACCGGGGAGAGAAGGCGGCCTATGAGCGGCTGCAGACATCGCTCGAAAAGTTTGCCCAGGTGCCCGTCCTGACCCTTGGAAACCACGACAGTCTTGAGGCTTTCGTCGACCACTTCGGCAAGGACCATGTCAATGCCGAGACAGGAAAGATCGACCATGTCATCGACCGGAACGGCCATCGGGTCATCGTGCTGGATACGTCGGTTCCGGGACTAGGCGGAGGCCGTCTTGAGGAGGCGCAGCTCACATGGCTGAAGCAGCAGCTGGATGAAGCCGCGGACAAGCCGGTGATCATCGTGATGCATCACAACATCACGCTGTTCGGAGTTCCGACCGACGGCATCATCCTGGAAAATGGAGAGGCCTTTGCCGAGTTGATGAGTGCTTTCAGCAACATCCGCTACGTCCTCTCCGGCCATGTGCACATGAGCGTTTCCGGGAACTTCAAGGGCGTGCCGTTCTGCACCATTTCCGGCGGGCACTACAACATCGAGCCGACGCTGGGGGCACCGACGCAGGAACGCTCGGCAGGGTTCGTTCCGCGCCGGGAAGGCCCGGGCCAGCTTGCCGTCGTCCTGAGCGACGAGACAGCAACGGTCGTCCACATGGAAAACTACATCGACCGCCACCTGGTGCTGTCGCCGGAGCTTTTCTAAGGCGCCTCAGGATACCCTCAGAGACCGCTATCTGTCGGGTGGCGGCCTCAGGCGGCTTGGCAAGCCGAACACTGGCGCTCGGGCAAGGCGGGAACGTCAGCGAGGAAACAAATCTTCGATGATGATTGTAAGGTGGCGGTTCATGGCCTCCGAAGCGCCTTCGGAATCGCGCTGGGCAATCGCCTCGACGATTTCCTCGTGATGGCCGCAGTATTCCCTGCGTTTGGCTTCCGTGATCACCTTCTTTTTCAGCCGTATCCATGGCGCACGGTTGCGGATGTCGCCGAGCAGATCGTTCAGACTGATCAGCAGTTCGTTCCGTGTGGCCGTATAAATTCGGCTGTGCAATTCGGCGTCCCAGCGCTCGAAGCTGGCCAGGTCTTCCGCATTCACAGCCTGTTCGTGCGCTTCGCGGATCAGCTTGATATCGGCACCGGTTGCGCTCGAGACGACGGAGGCCGCGGCCTGGGGTTCGATGATCAGGCGGACCGCGAGGATGTCGGACGGACTGGCGCCGCTCAGCCGCTTCAGGATGTCGATGAAGTCGCGCGTCGTGCCTGCGGTGGAGACGATCTTGCGGAGTTTTGTCTGGGGGGCCATGGGACTGATTTCCTGAAACCGGCCTACTGGCCGAAATAGTTGCGGCGTCGCGATATGAGATGGTCGCGCATGGCGCGCGCCGCCGCCTTGCCGTCCCAGTTTTTCAGCGCGGTGAGGATCGCCTCGTGTTCACGTCCGTTGGCAAGCCGGCGGTCTTCGGTAAAGGTCCGGCGGCGCAGTTCCATCATGGGTGCCTGGCAGCGGATGATCGATAGGAGGTCGAACAGGTCCGTAAGGAAGGCGTTGTTTGCGGCCTGGTGGATTCGTTTGTGAAACTGGCTGTCCCAATATTCATGCCGATCGAGATCGATGGCCTCCGCGCATTTCGCGTTTGCCTCGACGATGGCCTCGAGTTCGGATGAAGAGGCATTGCGGGCGGCCGCCTCGGCGCTGTGAGGCTCGATGAAGATCCGAAGGTTCAGGATGTCGAGGGGGCTGGCATCGAGGAAGCGGTCCAGGATATCGGTGAACTGATTGTCCGGTCGGTCCAGCACGACGGTTCCGCGGCCGACCTGGCGCTCGATCAATCCGTCCTCCGCCATCTGAGTGAGGACCTTGCGCACCGTATTGCGCGCTACGCCGTATTCGGCTGCCAGCGCGCGTTCGTTCGGAATCAGCTCGCCCGGCAGCCATTCTCCGCTTTCCAGTCGTTGCTGCAGATCGGATCCCAGAGCTGAGGCTTTTTTGACGGGCATAATGACTCTTTTTATATGATCCAATTTCGGTATTGGTTCACTTAATGAGAACCAATTCAGGCAACTTTCTGCATATTGGTGCAGTAAATACAAGAAAAATACTCTTGCAAGGGCCGAATAGTCCCCATAGGCTGATATCAAATATAGGCCAATATTAAATTGGCGCATATGGGAGGAGTGGAATATGCGGGTAGCCTCGATTAGGCATGCCGGGGAGAGGCGTGTCGGTATCGTGAGTGAGGACGGGCAGTCGATTGCCCCGATCGCGCTTTCGGTTGATGAGGCCGAACAGGGTGTCGCGGCGCTGGTCGGCAAGGACCTCGCAGCACTCGAAACTCTTTCTCCGCTGCCGCTTTCCGAAGTCGAGCTTGAAGCGCCGGTCCCGCGGCCGTCTCGCAATATCTTCTGCGTCGGCAAGAACTATCATGCCCATGCTCGCGAATTCTCGCGCAGCGGATTCGATTCCTCCGCCGCTCAGGGTGAGGTGCCCGCGCACCCGATCATCTTTTCCAAGGTTCCCGAAACCGTGGTTGCCACAGGCGCGCCGGTCATCATCGATCCGTCGATTTCCGATGCGATCGACTACGAGGCGGAACTCGCCGTCATCATCGGCAAGGAGGGACGCGGTATCCGGGCCGAGGACGCGATGGATCACGTCTGGGGCTACACGATCGTCAACGACGTGACGGCTCGCGATCTGCAAGGCCGGTACAGCCAGTGGCTGATCGGCAAGTCCCAGGACACGTTCTGTCCGATGGGCCCATTCGCGGTGACAGCCGACGAGATCGATATTTCCGATACCAGGATGGTCACCTGGGTCAATGGCGAGGAGCGACAGAACGCCAATACGCGCGATCTGATCTTCGACGTCCCGACCATCATCGCGACCATTTCTGCGGGCGTGACGCTCAAGCCCGGCGACATTATCGCCACGGGCACGCCGGAAGGGGTGGGGATCGGCTTCAAGCCGCCGAAATACCTGCGTGACGGCGACGTGGTCCGGATCGATATCTCCGGCATCGGCACGCTGGAAAACCGGTTCACGGAGCGTCGTCCATGACCACGACGATGACCGCCGGTATGACCATCGAGCAGGAGGGCGAAGGCCCGGCAATCATCCTGCTCCACGGGCTGGGTGCGACGTCGAATTCGTTCCAGCCGCTGATGCCGGCGCTCCGGGGGCGCCGCGTCGTGCGCCCGGATCTGCCCGGTGCAGGACGGTCGGCTACGCCACGCGGGCCCATCGATGTGCGGCTGATTGTCGATGCGCTTCTCCGGGCTGCATCCGAGCTCGGTATTTCGGAGGCTGATCTGGTCGGCCATTCCTTCGGATCCCTGATTGCCCAGCACGTCGCCCAGGCGCGGCCGGCGCTGGCCCGCACGCTGACCCTGTTCGGTCCGATCATCGAACCGGCAGATGCTGCACGCGAACGTCTGAAGGGCAGGGCGCAACTCGCCCGCGACGAGGGCATGGCCGTGGTCGCCGATCAGGTGGCCTCAGGAGGACTGGCATCCGGTTCCGACGAGGCCAACGCGGCGGCGGTCGCCTTCGTGCGCGAAAGCCACATGCGTCAGGACGCAGAAGGGTTTGCGAAGTCGTGCGAGGCCCTGGCCGGTGCGACCCGGGCGGATGCCAAAATGCTGAAAATGCCGGTGCTGGTCGTTACGGGGGAAGAGGATGCGGTCGGTCCGCCCTCCGTCGCCCACCAACTGGCGGACGAGGTCGGCCGGGGCAGGGCGGTCATCCTGCCTGGCTGCGGCCACTGGACGCCGATCGAGAAGCCTGCTGACTGCCGGCGGCTGATATCCGAATTCGTCGGGAGTGCATGACCGACGCGAATTGACGTTTGCCGGAAGCTTGGGAGGGCCGACGGCGCAAGGGAGGAACACATGGCTGGTTACACGAACGGCTTGAACGGCGACGGCGGATCCGTCCTGTTCACCAATGTGCGCATTCTGGATGCCACCGGCGAACAGCCCTATTCGGGCGAGGTTCTCGTTCAGGGCAACCGCATCAAGCAGATCACACGGGGATCGTCCCGTTTCTCGCAGCCGATGACATCCTCCGGCGCGACGGTGATCGACGGCATGGGCGCAACGCTGATGCCCGGCATGATCGATGCACACCTTCACCTGTCCTGGAACAATGCTCCGGGTATCGACCCCATCCAGATGATGGAGCTCGAGGAGCACATGCTCGTCACCATGGAGATGGCGAAGCTGGTACTCGATGCCGGTTTCACCGCGGGCCGGGGGGCCGCGGCCGCCAAGCCGCGTCTCGATGTGGTCGCCAAACGCTTCATCAACGAGGGGCGCTTTCCCGGACCGCGCTATCTCGCCGCCGGTCCGGAAATCACTACGGTTGGCGGTCTTGGCGATGCCGCGCCGTCGCATATTCCCCACGAAGGACTTAATCTCGGGATCGTGGTTTCGGGTCCTGAAGAAGTCCGCCGCGTGGTCCGCACGCTGATCAAGTACGGCGTCGATTCCATCAAGCTCAATCTCTCCGGTGAGGAAATCACCGGTATGGGCGCCGAGGAAACGCCCATGGCGGAAGAGGAAGTGGCAATGGCCGCCTCCGAGGCGCGCTGCCGCAACCGGGTTTTGTCCGCTCATGCCCGTTCCTCCGGGTCGGTCATGCAGTGCATTCGCCACGGCATTCAGAACATCTACCACGCCTCCTTCGCCGACGAGGAAGCACTGGACGCGCTGGAAGCGGCCCGCGACCGGCATATCGTGGCGCCGGGGATGGCCTGGCTGATCAACACGGCCCGCCATGCCGAGCAATGGGGCATCAAGCCCGGTTCCGAGGTCACCATGCTTTACGAGCGGGAACTGGAGATGTGCATCGACACCATGAAGAAGATGCACCGCCGGGGCATTCGCATCTGTATCGGCGGGGACTACGGCTTTGCCTGGACCCCGCAGGGCACCAATGCCAACGACCTGCAGATCTTCGTCGACATGCTCGGCTTCTCGCCGATGGAAGCGATCCTTGCCGCGACGAAATACGGCGGCCAGATCATGAACATGGAAAACGAGCTGGGCATGATCAAGGAGGGCTACCTCGCCGATCTGCTGCTGGTCGACGGCGATCCGCTGTCCGACGTGCGCATCCTGCAGAACCAGGATCGCCTGCTCGCGATCATGAAAGACGGCAAGTTTCACAAGGCGCCGCGCGCCAGTGAAGCCCGCCGCCGGCTGACCGCCTGATACGCCATGGTTGATACGCCCGACAGCCGCTCCAATCCGCTCGCCCAAGGCCAGGGCATGACCCGCCGTCAGGCCTGGGGTTTGGTCGTGCTTGTGATTGCGGCCGTCTTCATCTGGATGGTCTTTGCCCAATGGCCGGATTGGCTGAAGGATATCCTGATTTCCAAGAAGGCGTTCCTTTCGGCGATCCTGAACGGGCTGACGCTCGCCGGTCTCTATTTCCTCGTTGCCAGCGGGTTCACACTGGTGTTCGGGCTGATGCGCAACGTCAACCTCGCCCACGGATCGCTTTATCTGCTGGGCGCGTATATCGGCTACGAATTCGCGGAATGGACCGGCTACTGGCTGATCGGGGTCGCTGCTGGCTTTCTGGTGCTCGCGGTCGTCGGTCTGGTCATGCAGATCCTCGTCTTCCGGCGGCTCGAAGGCCAGGACTTGCGTCAGACACTGGTCACCATCGGAATTTCGGTGGTCGCGGCCGACCTGATGCTCGCCTACTGGGGCGGCACCACCTACCAGATCCTGACGCCGCACTGGCTGAGCGGCGCGATCAAGCTGCCTGTGGTTACGGCGGTGCGCTCGAACGGCACGGAGGTTTTCCTAGTCTATCCGTTCTACCGGCTGATCGTGCTGCTTTCGGCGATCGTGATCGGTATCGGGCTGTGGCTGCTCATCAACCGGACGCGGATCGGATCGATGATCCGGGCCGGGGTCGATGACCGGGACATGCTGGCGGCCTCCGGCGTCAACGTTCACTTCGTCTTCGCGATCGTCTTCGCGCTCGGGGCGGGACTTGCGGGCCTTGCCGGCGTCGTCGGCGGATCGGCGCTCTCCGTGTCGCCCGGCGAGGACATCCGCTACCTGCTCGCCTCTCTCGTCGTGGTCATCGTCGGCGGCATGGGATCGATCGTGGGGGCGGCCATCGGGGCCCTGATCATCGGCCTCGCCGAACAGATCGGGCTCGTCTATTTCCCGACCTACGGCGTGGTTCTGACCTTCGTCATCATGGTGATCACACTGGCGATCCGCCCGCAGGGTATCATGGGGAGGTCGCTATGACGGACGTGACCGTCAATCCGGCGACCAGCCCTACCGCTTCCCGGAGCTGGATCGAAAAGGTCGGCGTCGGCCATGTCCTGCTGGCCTTCTTCCTGCTGATCTATCCGGTGATGGCGAGCGACTTCTTCCTGACCCAGATTGGCGGCTACTCACTGGTTCTGGGGATGATTGCCCTGTCGCTGATGTTGCTGGCCGGTTATGGGGGCATGGTGTCGCTCGCCCAGATCACGGTCGCGGGGGCTGCCGGCTATGTGGTCGCGATCTTCGGCGAGAACAATTCCGGCGTCTACGGCTTTGGCTGGCCCTGGTGGATCTACGGGCCGCTCGCCATCATGATCGCATCGTTGCTGTCGGCGCTGATCGGCTGGATTGCGGTCCGGACCGAGGGCATCTACACCATCATGATCACGCTGGCCGTGGCGACCGCGTGCTTCTATTTCACCCAGCAGAACTATGCACTGTTCAACGGCTTCCCCGGCTACAACGGCTTGAGGGCGCCGGAGGTCTTTGGCGTCTATTGGCGCGATGCGGTTCCGTTCTACTATCTGTGTCTCGCAAACGCCGTCGTTGCCTATGTCGCCGTGCTGTACGGCGCGCGCTCGACCTTCGGCCTGACCCTGCAGGCAATCCGCGACAATCCGCGCCGGATGCGCGCCATCGGTTTCAACGTCACCGCCCACAAGGTCTTCGCTTGGTGGCTGGCGGGTCTGATCGCCGGTGCCGCAGGCATTCTGCTCGTCTGGTTCAACGGACGGATATCGCCGGGAACAATCGCGGTCGGGCCGGCGATCAACATCCTGGTCATCGCCATCATTGGCGGGCTGCGCCATCCGATCGGGCCGTTTCTCGGTGCCGTCGTCGTCACCCTGATGCAGACCTTCGCGATCGATATCATCGGTGCGGAGCGGTTCAACACGCTCATCGGTCTCGTGTTTCTTCTGATTGTCTTCATTTCGCCGGATGGAATTCTCGGCCTGTGGGAGCGGTTCAAACCGCAAGCGGGCCGGGACGATTGGCGGTCTTTCAAAAAGGCCGCGAACAAAGCTGAAAAGAAAGGGAGGAATGCATGAATATCAACAGACGCACAATGCTGGCCCTCGCGCTGGCGACAGGTCTGACTGCGCCGACGCTTTCCGTGGCTCACGCAGACGCTATCAAGATCGGGGTACTCGCCACGTTCGAAGGCGCCTTTACCGTTCTCGGTGAGGACAGCGAGCGCGGCGCCATGACCGCCGTCGACGAGTTTGGCGGCAAGGTTGCCGGCAAGGACATCGAGATCATCAAGGGCTCGTCGGACGCTTCCCCGGACAGCGCCGTGCGTGCCGCACGCAAGCTGGTCGAGCAGGATGGCGTGAAGGTTCTCATTGGCCCGCTTTCGGGGGATGAGGGCATCGCCGTCAAGGACTATGCCAAGACCCAGCCGGACGTGACCTTCCTCAATGGCAGCTCCGCCGCACAGGACACCACCCTTCGCGATCCGGCAGAAAACTTCTTCCGTTTCTCGACAGACGGTGCGCAGTGGATGGCGGGTCTCGGCAACTATGCCTTCAACGAGAAAGGCTACCAGAAGGTCGCGACCGTAGCGGAAGACTATTCCTTCCCCTACACGCAGGTCTTCGGCTTCATGGCGGAGTTCTGCAAGGCGGGTGGCACCGTGCCGTCGAAGTCCTGGGTGCCGATCGGCAACAAGGACTATTCTTCGGTGATTGCCGCTATTCCCGATGACGTCGATGCGATCTATGTCGCTCTCGGCGGTGCGGATGCCGTCAACTTCCTGTCCCAGTACAACGATGCCGGCGGTCAGGCTCCGCTTATCGGCGGGTCGATCACCGTCGACCAGACCGTGCTGACGGCCAAGGGACGCATGCGTGACGTGCTGATCGGCACGCCGGCAGCCGGCCCGACCGCCGACACCAATGACGCCCAGTCCTGGAAGGACTTCACGGCCGCTTACAAGAAGCAGGATGGCGCGTTCCCGTCTCCGTCGCTGTTCGCCCATGCCTACTACATCAACATGAAGGCAGCACTCCTGGCTCTTCAGGAAGTGAACGGCGATCTCTCCGATGGGGGCAAGAAGTTCCGTGAGGCTCTTTCGAAGCTCGAGTTCGAAACGCCGACGGGCAAGGTGTCCCTGGACGAGAACCGGAACGCCATCGCCGACATGTACCTCACGGAAGTGTCTGAAGCCGACGACGGAACGCTCGTCAACAAGCTCATCAAGGTGACGCCGCAGGTCAACCAGACCCTCGGCATTCCGAAGGATGAGTTCCTGGCACTCGGCGCGGTCAGCCGCGAAAACCCGAGCTGTCCGTAACCGAAACCAACCGGAGAGGGTCTGACCATGGCAACGAATGTCGCCGCATCACGTCTGCAGGGAACCGGCGCTAATGCGCTGGAACTGGATGACGTCGGCCGGCAGTTCGGCGCCCTGACGGCCCTCTCCGGCATATCGATGAGGATCGCGGCCGGGGAACGGCGCGCGGTCCTCGGATCGAACGGCGCTGGCAAGACCACGCTGTTCAATACGATCACGGGCGACTTCAACCCGACGAGCGGCACCATCCGATTCTTCGGCGAAGACATCACCACGCTCGCCGCTCACGAGCGGATCCGGCGCGGATTGCGCCGCACCTACCAGATCTCGCAGCTGTTCACCAATCTCACCGTTCTGGAGTCGGTCTATCTCGCCTGTCGGGGCGTCTCGCGCCGCCGGTTTTCGCTGCTCCGTCCAAGCCCGTCCGATGGGGCGATGGCGCAGGCGGAATCGATCGTGCATGCGGTCCATCTCGATGACGACAGGAATGCCACGGTGGGCATGTTGTCTCACGGTCAGCAGCGGCAGCTTGAAATCGCGCTCGCCCTTGCCGGTGCGCCGCGATTCATCCTTTTCGACGAACCCGCCGCCGGTCTGTCGCCGACCGAACGCCGGGATCTGATCGAGATCCTCAATGCTCTGCCCAAGCACATCGGCTACATCATCATCGAACACGACCTCGACGTGGCACTTCGTGTCTCCGAATACGTCTCCATGATGCACAACGGCCGGCTCTTTACCGAGGGCACGCCGGAGGAGATCGAAAACGACCCGACGGTTCAGGAAATCTATCTGGGAGGCGGGCATGGCTAGACCCACCGAAAACAAGCCGCGCGCGGCACTCCAGATAGACGACCTGCATATCTATTACGGCGAGGCCCATGTGGTGCAGGGCGTATCGCTCTCGCTCCAGTCGGGTGTCATGAGCGTTGTCGGCCGCAACGGCATGGGCAAGACCACGCTGTGCAATGCGATCACCGGGCTCAAGGAAGTGCGGTCCGGCTCCATCCGGCTCCACGGCCGGGAAATCTCGCGTCTCGAACCGCACCAGATCCACAACGCCGGTGTCGCCTATGTGCCCCAGGGCCGGCGGGTCTGGCCGAGCCTGAGCGTCGACGAACATTTGCGGCTCGCCGCGACCGGCGGCGATGAGGCCGCCTGGACGCTTGACCGCGTCTACCAGACCTTCCCGCGGCTCTTTGAGCGCCGTGGCAACGGCGGCTCGCAACTGTCGGGCGGTGAGCAGCAGATGCTGGCGATCTCGCGCGCGCTGCTTGCCAATCCGAAACTGCTGGTTATGGACGAGCCGACCGAAGGGCTCGCTCCGGTCATCGTCGACCAGGTCGCCGACATGATGCTGCAACTCGGCCATGAAGGCGATATGGCGATCCTCGTCATCGAGCAGAACATCGGCGTCGCGACCTCCGTGTCCGATACGGTGGCGATCATGGTCAACGGCCAGATCAACCGGACGCTGGAAGCGAGCGTGCTCGCCGCCGACCGGGATCTTCAGCAGCGCCTTCTGGGTGTCGGACGTCATGCCGACGAGGACGTCGAACCGGCCGAAGACACGATGGCGCCCGGCGAAAGCGCGCGCGAGCGGTTGGCCGACGTCTATGTGGTTGCGCGCGGGGAGGGGAACGGTGCGCCGTCTTCATCCGGTGCCATCCGGACCGTCTCGCAGATGCCGAACCGCTGGAACCTGCCTGCGACCAGCCTGCGCGACGAAATGGTCGACCGGCGCAACCAGCAAGAACAAGACGACGGCAAGAAGGTCTTCCAGATCCCTTATTCGGAGCGGATCGGCAGGACCGCCTTTATCGCCGGTACCTTCGATACCAAGGGGCAGGAACTGGGCTATCTGCGCGATTGCATCAAGAAACTCGGGATCCCGGTCCGCACCATCGACCTGTCGACATCGCAGAAGCCGTCGCGCGCCGATGTTACGCCGCTTCAGGTGGCCGGCTATCATCCGCGCGGAACCTCAGCTGTCTTCAGTGACGACCGGGGTGCATCTGTCGCCGCAATGGCCGAAGCATTTGCCCGTTACATGGCGGCTCAGCGCGGCGTCGGCGGACTGATTTCCGCGGGTGGGTCCGGCGGCACGTCAATTGCGACCGCCGGCATGCGAGCGCTCCCCATCGGTATTCCGAAGGTCATGGTCTCTACGGTCGCCTCCGGCGACACGCGTGCCTATGTGGGGGCGTCCGACATCAACATGTTCCATTCGGTGACCGACGTTCAGGGGCTCAACCTGATCTCCGAGCGAGTGCTCGCCAATGCGGCCCATGCGCTGGCCGGCATGGTCGCGCGCCTGCCGAGCGGCGAGGAGATGGCCGCGTCCAGGGCCAAGGCCCGCCCGACGGTCGGCATCACCATGTTCGGCGTGACCACGACCTGCGTCCAGGCCGTGCAGAAATCGTTGGAACAGGACTACGACTGTCTGGTCTTCCACGCGACCGGTACCGGCGGCAAGGCGATGGAAACGCTGGGTCATTCCGGACTGCTGACCGGCTTTCTCGACATCACCACCACCGAGGTCGCGGACATGATCGTCGGCGGGGTGTTCCCGTGCGACCACGACCGTTTCGGCGCGGCGATCGCGACCGGACTGCCCTGGGTCGGATCTTGCGGCGCGCTCGACATGGTCAATTTCGGCCCGCGCGACACGGTGCCCGACCGGTTCAACAGCCGGAAGTTCGTCATTCACAACCCGTCCGTCACCCTGATGCGGACAACGCCGGAGGAAAACCACGTCTTCGGCGAATGGATCGGCGAGCGGATTAACCAGATGGAAGGGCCGGTCCGCTTCCTCATTCCCGAAGGCGGAGTGTCGATCCTGGACAAGCCGGGCGGCGCCTTCTTCGATCCGGCCGCCGACAAGGCGCTGTTCGACGCCATCGAGGCAACCGTGCGCCAGACCGCCCGGAAACAAATCATTCGCGTAAACGCCAACATCAACGATCCGGCATTCTCAGATGCGCTTGTCAGCGCGTTTGCGGCCGTCGCCGGTCCGACGAGGAGGTCCGCCTAGTGCCGAGATTTGAACGCAAGGAACTGGTCGAAAAATTCCAGCAGATGAAGCGCGACCGGGTGCCCATCGTCGGCGGCGGCGCGGGCACCGGCCTGTCCGCCAAGTGCGAAGAGGCCGGTGGCATCGATCTGATCGTCATCTACAATTCCGGCCGCTACCGTATGGCCGGCCGCGGGTCGCTCTCCGGCTTGCTCGCCTACGGCAATGCCAATGATATCGTGGTCGAGATGGCGAGCGAGATCCTGCCCGTCGTCACGAAGACGCCCGTGCTCGCCGGTGTAAACGGGACCGATCCGTTCTGCATGTTCGAGCCGTTTCTGAGACAGCTCAAGGACATGGGCTTTGCCGGCATCCAGAACTTCCCGACCGTCGGCCTGATCGACGGTACCTTCCGGGCCAACCTGGAAGAGACGGGGATGTCCTATGCCCAGGAAGTGGACGTCATCCGCATGGCCCGCGAGCTGGACCTGCTGACGACGCCTTACGTCTTCTCGCCGGAGGACGCGGCGGAAATGGCAAAGGCGGGCGCCGACATCATCGTCTGCCATCTCGGGCTGACGACCGGCGGGTCGATCGGGGCGGAGACGTCCCTCAAGCTGGAGCAGTGCCCGGCGCTTGTCGACGCATGGTCGGAAGCCGCCCTCAAGGTCAACAAGGACGCGATCATCCTCGTCCACGGCGGCCCGGTGTCCTCGCCGGAGGATGCGGCCTATGTGCTCAGCCGAACCACAAATTGTCACGGTTTCTACGGCGCCTCCTCGATGGAGCGGCTGCCGACGGAAACCGCGCTGACCGAACAGACAAAGAAATTCAAAGCGGTGACGTTCTGAGACCGGACGGCCCGAACCATCGCATGAAGGGAGGAGACACATGTCAGGCGAAATGATTGGTCAGGTACTTATCTGGCTGGTGGTGGTCGTCATCGCAATCGTGGTGGCCGTCTACATACTCAGATGGCTCTACAGGCGCTCGACCAAGGAAGTGGCATTCGTACGGACCGGTTTCCTGGGCGAAAAGGTGGTCGTCAACGGCGGTGCCTTCGTCATCCCGGTGCTGCACGAAATCACGCCGGTGAACATGAACGTCATGCGCATCGAGGTGCCGCGCCGCGACGGACAGGCGCTGATCACCCGTAACCGCATGCGCGTCGACATCACCGCCGAGTTCTTCGTTCAGGTCGGCTCGTCCAAGGAGGCGGTTGCCGCCGCGGCCCAGACACTCGGCAGCCGCACTATGCAGGAAGACGGGCTCATCTCGCTGCTCGAAGGCAAGTTCGCGGCCGCCATGCGCACCGTCGCGGCGCGCATGACCCTGGAGGAGATGCACGAGCAGCGCGGCGAATACGCCGAAGCGGTGCGGGACGCCGCCTCCCAGGCACTCGCCCGAAACGGTCTCGAACTGGATGCGGTCGCCATCGCGGATCTGGACCAGACCGGTCTTGAATTCTTCGATCCGTCCAACGCATTCGATGCCGAAGGTCTCACCCAGATCACCGAGTCGATCGAGGCGCGGCGCAAGATGCGCAACGAGATCGAACAGCGGACACTGGTGGAGATCCGCACGCAGAACCTGGCCGCCCAGAAGCAGGTCTACGACATTGACCGCGACCAGGAATATGCCCGTCTGGAACAGGAACGCGAACTTGAAATCCGGCGCGCCGCTCAACGCTCGGAACTGGTGCGCGAACGCGCGCTGAAAGAACAGGAAAGCGAACAGGCGCAGCTGGCCTCGCGCGAGGCGGTCGAAAAGGCGCGCATGGCTCAGGAACGGGCGATCACCGACGAACGCATCAAGTCGGAGGAAGAGACCCAGCGCCGGGAAATCGCGCGCCGCAGGGCGATCGACGAGGCGGAAATCAAGAGCCGTGAGCAGACCGAGCGGGAGCAGATCGCTCTGGAACTCGAACTCGAAAAGGTCCGGATCGCGCGCGATCTGGACCGCCGGGAACGGGAGATCGCCAGCGAGAAGGCGATCGAGATCCATGCACTCGAACGCCAGATCGCCATTGCGGAAAAGGCGGTCGAGGTCGCCAAGGCCGAAGCTGAAAAGCAGCGCAACGAGATCGTCCAGAACCAGATGACCGAGGCGGAGCGCGTTGCTCAGGAGCGGGCGCTGGACGAGGTCCGGATCGAGCGGGAACGCCGTCTCGACGGGCTGCAGATCGCCAAGCGTCAGGCCTTCGAGGAAGCCGAACTCGCCATGTCCGAGGAGGTGGAACGCGCACGCCTTGCCACAGAGCGGGCCGTCGCGGAAGCGCGCATCGTCAACGAGCGCGAAATCTCCACAGCCCGGGTCAATCGCGACCGGGCCGTCGAGATCGCCGAGATCGAAAAGGCCGTGGAGCTGGCCCAGAAGTCCCAGGAGCGGTCGTCCGCTCTGGCTGCAGCGGCAGCGGTCCGGGCCAAGGCCGTTCAGGCGGAGGAGCAGGCCCTCACGACCCGCGAGAAGGAAGTTGCCGAACGGCGCAGCCTGACAGAGCGGATCGCCACCGAGCGCGAGGTTGCACGGGAGACCCTGAAGGTTACCGGCCGTGCCGACGCCGAAATGAAGGCAGCCAAGAGCCTGGCCGAGGCGCAGAAGATCGCAGCCCTTGCCAAGGCGGAAGCGGAGAAGATCGCCGCCCTTGCCGCCAGCGAGCGCTACAGGGTCGATGCCGACGGCCAGCGCGCGCTCAACGAAAGCGAAAATGCCTTGTCGGAGGATGCGCGCCAGGCCCGTATCCGCGAGAAGCTGCTTGAGCGGCTTGAAGGCATCGTTCGCGAGAGCGTCCGTCCCATGGAGAAGATCGAGGGCATCAAGATCCTCCATGTCGACGGCATGAACGGGCACGACGGCAACCGCAAGAACGTCACCGACGAGGTGATCGATTCCGCCCTTCGTTACCGGGTCCAGGCTCCGATGATCGACAACCTGATGAAGGAGATCGGCATCGAAGGCGGGTCCATGGGACGCATGACGGATGTTCTCAGGGACGCCAAGGATATGGCGTCGCTGGTGGACAAGGCCGAGGGCAAGGTTGAAGGCAAGTCGGGCAAGGGAAAGGGCGCTTCGAACGATGACGACGATCGTGACCGCGACCGCTAGTCTCGCCGTGACCGGTTCCGCCGAGTGGAGGCGGTCATGACCCGCGTCTATGTCTCCAGTGTCATCCCTGCGCCGGCGGCGAACGTCTGGCGGCGCGTCCGGGATTTCAACGGCCTGCCGGAGTGGACGCCCTTCGTCGCCGAAAGCCGGATTGAGCAGGGCCTGCCGTCGGACAAGGTGGGGTGCATCCGCAACTTCACTCTGACCGACGGGGGGAAGATCCGTGAGCAGTTGCTGGCCCTGTCGGATTACGACATGAGCTGCACCTATTCGATCCTGGAAAGTCCCATGGGTGTCGAGGACTACATCGCGAAGCTGTCGCTGACGCCGGTGACCGACGGCAATGTCACCTTTGCCCAGTGGCAGGCGGATTTCGAGTGTGCTCCGGAACGGGAACAGGCGTTGATCGAGCAGATCGGAAAGGGCGTGTTCCAGAGCGCCTTCAACGCGCTCAAGCAATCCTTCGGCGGGCGATGACGATGTTGGATCCGGTGTCTGTCCGTCAGCTTTCGGGGGATGACCGTGGCGCGCGTCTGTGAAAGTGCGATCGTCGATGTGCCGATCGAGGAGGTCTGGCACTGGCTCAGGGATTTCAACAGCCATTGGGCCTGGCATCCGGCAATTGCCGAGAGCGAGATCGAAAACGGCCTGTCCGCGGACATGGTCGGTGCGGTTCGCGCCTTCTCGCTGCAGGATGGCGGCTTTCTGCGCGAACAGCTTCTGAGCCTCGATGATGAAACATATGAACTCAGTTACTGCCTGATCGAATCCCCACTGCCGCTCTACGACTATGTGGCGACGATCCGGCTCAAGCCGGTCACCGATACCGGCGCCACGTTCTGGCAATGGGAAAGCGAGTTCAATCCGCCTGCCGACCGCGCGCGCGAACTCAAGGCTCTGGTCGCGAACGACATCTACCGGGCCGGCATGCGTGCCCTCGAACGGCGATTGCGCGAGGGACCGGCGGACGGCGGTGAAGGCATCTTGCGCGTTGCCCGCGCGCGGGAGACCGAGCCGCCCTATGAGCCGGCGGCTAAAAAAGCCGATGGGGGGCAGTCAGAACCAACGCCCCCATCACATGTTCATGCGACCGACAATCTCTCCGCCCGCGCGGTGGTGATGGACCAATATGGCGGACCCGAGGTCCTGTCCCTGCGCGACATCGGCGTCCCGCAACCGGGGCCCGGCGAGGTGCGGATCCGGCAGGCCCATATCGGGGTCAATTTCATTGATATTTATTGCCGCACCGGCTATTTCGACCTGGTGCCGCTGCCGGGTGTTCCGGGCATGGAGGCGGCCGGTGTCGTCGAAAGCGTCGGCCCGGGCGTGTCCCATCTCTCTCCCGGCGACCGCGTCGCCTATGCCTGCCCGCCGACCGGGGCTTATGCCTCCGTTCGGACGATGGGCGCCGACCTCGTGGTGCGCATTCCCGATTGGCTCGATACGGCCCACGCGGCCGCAGGCCTGCTCAAGGGGGTGACCGCCGGCTTCCTGCTGCACGACGTTCATCAGGTTGAGCGGGGCGAATGGGTCGTCGTTCACGCGGCCGCAGGCGGCGTCGGAACGCTGATCACTCAATGGGCGACGGCCCTGGGCGCACGGGTGATCGGTACCGTATCGGATCAGGAGAAGGCCAGAGTGGCCGAAGCCAATGGCGCTGGTGAGGTCATCATCGGCCGCGGAATGGAGTTCATTGAACGCGTTCAGCAGCTGACCGGCGGACGCGGCGCGGATGTCATCTACGATGCCGTCGGCCGCGACAGTTTCGATGCCTCGGTCGCAGCCCTTGCCATCCGCGGCCATCTCGTGTCCTTCGGCCAGGCGTCCGGCGACATCGGTCCGCGCGAAATCGGGCCGATGGCGAGCAAGTCCCTGACCCTGTCACGCCCGAATTACGGCCACTATATCGCCGACCGGGCGATGATGACCCTGCAGGCGGAGCGGTTGTTCGAGGCGCTCGACCGGGGTTTCCTGACGATCCCCCGTCCGTGGGTCGCGCCAATGGAGACTGTCGCCGAAGTGCACCGCGAACTCGAAGCCGGTCGCACGACAGGGGCGACCGTACTTGAGGTTTAAGATCCAGACATAATCGGGGATTGAGGCTGATCGTGCCGTTCATCGGTATCGCAGTGCTGATCGGTATGTAGGGCCACTTGGGTGTCCTGACCGCGATACCGCAGAATTTAGTTGCCCAATGGAGCCTGAACTCGGTGCTTATGGGCTATTTCGCCGCCCTGCGAAGCGCGGTTCCCGAGGAAAGCCGACAAATACCGCCGATGGTTGCATCAAAATCGATACTTAAGTCGTAGTATCGGTATCAATTATTATTTCCGTTGCACATTATTGATTATAGTTGTCTTGCGCAGTCCAGCGTCTGATTGTTACTGTTATCTCCTCTTGGGAGGAGGAAGTCGGATGGGCAAAAAATGCGATCCGCAAGACCACGTGGTTATTAAATCGATTTTAGTGATCGATGACCACCCGTTATATTGCGATGCACTTGCGGCAACATTGGAGAAACTCTTTCGGTCCAGATCGGTCAAGAAGGCGACCTCGCTGAAGGAAGGCTTGCGCCTTGTGGGCGCGCGGTTTCAACCGGACCTGGTGATGCTGGATCTGAAACTTCCTGACGTCACCGGTCTCAGCGGCATTCTGAAGGTCAAAGACCGCTTGCCCGATGTTCCGGTTCTGGTGATTTCCGCGGAATCTTCGGAAGAAACAGTCGCGACGCTCATGACAGCGGGTGCGGCCGGCTTTATCCCGAAAGATGCGTCGCACAAGGTGTTTCAGCAGGCACTGATGGAGATCCGGGTAGGCCGCCGATTCCTGCCGCCGGGCTATACGTTGCCGAAGCGGTCGAACCAGTCGGACCCGACCGTCCAGCAGATCGCGCACAAGATTGCGGATCTGACGCCGCAGCAGAACAGGATCATGAAGCTGATCTGCGCGGGCAAGCCGAACAAGCAGATCGCCTACGAACTGTCGCTCGCGGAGGCCACGGTCAAGGCGCATATCACGGCACTGCTACGCCGTCTTGGTGTCAACAACCGGACCCAAGCGGCGATCCTGGTCAAAAGCGCGAGCCTCGATGGTGGGGCTCATCTTTCGAATGGCGACGCCCGTGCATTGTTGAGCTAGGCGGGCCTTGATGAACATCCTGCCCCTCAACAAGGCCGGCCAGCCACTTACGGCCAAGGTCGGGGTTTCCCATGCGAGGGACCCGGAAGAGGCTGTTCGCGAAGCGTCCATGGGCTTTGCCACCCATGCGACGTGTTTTGTTCTGGTCTTCGTTCCCGATCATCTGGAGCCGGCCGCGGTCGCGCGGGAAATGGCGATCCAGCTGCCATCGACCACCGTCTTCGGCTGCACCACTGCAGGGCAGATCACGACCAAGGGGTATGAAAACGACGCGCTGATGATGATCGCCTTTCCGAGGCGGCATTTTCGGTGCTCGTCAACGCTGATCAAGCCGCTGCGGCGGGCCTCCATCGAACGGACCGCCGCCCAGGCCCGCATGCTGGCGTCCCGGTTTCCGCACACAGCCAACTGGAAACGGGTTGCACTCGTTTTTGCCGATGGCCTGTCCAAGCAGGAAGATCTTCTCGTTGCCGCATTGAACGCGGGGCTGTGCGATGTCCCGGTGTTCGGAGGATCCGCCGGACATGGTCTGGCCTTCGACGAAACCTTTGTACTGCATGAGGGAGAGGCCCACAGCGATGCGGCACTCCTCCTGCTCCTGGAAACGGATTTGTGCTTCAGGGCGCTCGGCTTTGACCATTTCCTGCCGACGGCCAAGCGGATGGTGGTGACGCGGGCCATTCCGGAGGAGCGACTCGTTCTGGAAATCAACGGTGCGCCCGCGGCCCGCGAATATGCGCGCTATGTAGGGTGCCAGGTTTCCGAGCTGTCGCCGAAGGTCTTTGCCGAAAATCCCGTGCTCGTGCGCAACGGCAAGAGCTGGCATGTGCGCGCCATCCAGCAGGTGGCCGACAATGGCGGTCTGTGGTTTCTGTCGGCAATCGACGACGGACTGGTCCTGACCCTCGGACAGGGCACGGAGATCCTGGAGACACTGGAAACGGGACTCGATACGCGGTGCAGCAAGGGCAACAGCCCGGATTTCATCCTCGGCTTCGATTGTTACCTGAGGCGGCTTGAAATCGAGCAGAACAACCTTGTCGAAGATGCATCCGACATCCTGTGCAAGCATCGCGTCTTCGGCTTCAACACCTACGGCGAGCAACATCTCGGCGTCCATGTGAACCAGACGTTCGTGGGCGTTGCCTTTTATCCGCCGACGGGGGATTTGTTGTTTTGATCGACCCGAGCGAACCTCTGGAACAGCAGGTCGAGCGTCAGGAAAAGATTATCGAGGCGCTCATCCAGCGTGCCAGCCGGGAGCACGACGTGGGCAGTTCGGCCTATTCCCTGTTCCAGTCCGCCATCACCCTGCAAGGCGAGGTCTGGGAAAAGACCAGGGATCTTGAAAAGGCGCTCGATACGCTCGGCCGTGCCAGCAGTCAGCTGAAGATCGCCGAATACGCGCGCGAGCAGACCGAACGCAATCTCGCGGATGCGCTGGATTCGATGGAAGGCGGCTTTGCGCTCTTCACTGAAGGCAGGCTGGAAATCTGCAACGACCAGTTCAAGGCCATGGTGCCCGATATCGCCGAAGGGATCGTCCCGGGTTTGGATATCGGCGATTATTTCGAGGCCCTGCGGTTGAGCAAGGATGTGGTTTCCCGCGCGACTTCGGAAAATGGGGCGGACCGGCGGTCGGTCCGGTCCGTGAACGGCATCGACACGACCTATCCGTCCGTCGTGGGTTTGCGAAACGACCGCTGGTTCCAGATCACCCATAAAACAGCGTCGTCGAGCAAGATCGTGCTTTTGTCGACCGAGATCACCAGCATCGTCCGGCAGAACCGCCTGGAAAAGGACCGGCTGATCGACGAGCAGGCGGTCTTTCTGCAGGGTGCATTCGATCATATGACCCAGGGCGTGTGCACCTTTTCCGCCGAAGGCACATTGCTCATCCATAACGAACGTTTCCGGGAACTTCTCCGGCTGCCGATGTCTCTCGTGCGCAAGGGAACGGCCTTCAGCCAGACCCTGGAATTTATCGTCAAGAACAAGCTCCTGGAGAGCATGACGCCGGGAGAGGAACTCGGCAACTGGGTGGCGACCGTTCGCGCCGGAAAGGGGCTGGAGAGGAAGGTACGCCATATCAGCGGCGACATACTGAACATTCGGGTTCACGGTCTGCCTGACCGGGGGTTCATCATGAACGTGATGGACATTACGGCCGAAACGCAGACGACGGCACTGCTGGAGCAGCGGGTCCGGGAGCGGACTCTGGAACTGACCCAGGCGAACGAGCGCTTGCGGCGGCAGAACGAAGAGCAGGCCATCGTCGACGAACAACTGCGCCTGGCAAAGGAGCAGGCCGAGGAGGCCATGTCGTCGAAGACGAAATTTTTCGCCGCAGCCAGCCACGACCTGCTGCAGCCGATCAATGCGGCAAAGCTGCTGATTTCGACCATGAGCGAAGGTGCGCAGGATACGCCCCTGGCCGATACGGTGTTGCGTCTGGAGCGGTCCTTTAACTCGATCGAATCCCTGCTTCACGCTCTCCTGGATATTTCACGCCTGGAATCGACCGGGACAGAGATGACCGTGACCAGCTTCTGCATTGGCGACCTGCTGAATTCGGTCAAGGAAGACTACGCGCAACTGGCGGAAGAAAAGGACATTCGTCTCGACGTCGTTCCCTGCAGTCTCTGGGTCTCGAGCGACCAGCGCTACCTGCTGCGCTCAGTCCAGAACCTGGTCGTCAATGCCATCCAATATACCGAGAAAGGCCGTGTACTGGCCGGGTGCCGCCGAAAAGGCCCGGAATTGATCCTGGAGGTCTGGGATACCGGTGTCGGCATTTCCAAGAACGACCAGAAGAAGATCTTTTCGGAGTTTACCAGGGCGTCACCGGTCGGTGCCAGCACAGGCATGGGGCTTGGGCTCTCCATCGTCGACCGGGCCTGCCGCCGGCTGGGGCATACGGTGGCCGTGCGGTCCAAGCCGGGCGTGGGCTCTGTTTTTTCCCTCACGCTTCCTGTTGTCGCCGCGCCTGTTCGGGACCATAGCCGGGAAGCAGATGACCAGCCTGCCATGTCGGACGATATGGATCTCATCGTCCTGATCGTGGAAAACAATCCGGACGTCCTGTTTGCGACCGCCCGGAAGATCGAAAGCTGGGGCGGCAGTGTCCTGACTGCCGCTTCGACGGAAGAGGCTCTGGAACAGGTGCGCGAAATCGGCATGGCGCCCGATATCATTCTGGCCGACTACCAGCTCGACGGGGACGACAACGGCATCGACACGATCGTTGCCGTGAGGGACGAAACCCATACAGAGGTTCCCGCCATCATGATTACCGCCAGTCGGGAGGAGACGCTGACTGAGGACAGTCGGCGCCATAACTTCACGGTGTTGACCAAGCCGGTGAAACTGTCCCGGCTGCGTCCGCTCATCGACTGGAAGACCCGAGCGCCGGCGCAGCTGTGAATGTGCGGCAAAACGCAGACAAAAGTCTGCAGTGACAGACCGGGAGAGCCGGATAGGCTTTCATCAAGGCCTGCCCGGATCATCAATGTTCGCGAGACGGGCCGGAAATACCAACGGGAGGAAACCATGGTGCGATTTAAGGTGCCGCGAACACCGATCTTCGGCCTTCTCGCGGCCTGGCTGGTCCTCTTCGGAACGGCGGCGCCCGGTCTTGCAGCCGAGGTCTATGACCTGCTTTTCAAGACGGGCACGCTCGACGGCATTTCCCGGACGTCGGTTCTTGACTATGAGCGCCAGGTCTCTGCCCGGGACAACAAGGATCTTGCCGCTCGGGAAACCGGAACCATCAGTCTGAGCTTCGGGCCCGATGAAATGGCCGAACTGATGTTCAGGCAGGGAGACAAGCACCGCAATCTCGGGTCTTTCCCGGCGACGGTCGGCAATCCGATGATCATGTATTTTGTCGAAACCGTCGTCAGGGACATGGCCAGCACCGCAGGCGGCAGCCCGTATTATATCCGCAATCGGGTCAAGGCGGCCCTGGTGAAAAAAGTGCCGATCCGCGAAGAGACGATCCGTATCAACGGGCAGGACATCCCGGCGCGTTCCGTCACGCTTTTTCCGTTCGAAGGCGATCCCAATCGGGAGAAAATGCATGGTTTTGAGGATCTTGCGCTGACGATCACCATGTCGGATCAGGTGCCTGGCTGGTATTACGAGCTGAAGGCGGAAACCGGAGAGGAAAAAGGCACGGACACGGGAAAAAAAGACGATACGCCGGTCTATTCAAGCTCGATCGTACTTGCGGCCTCGGAGGCGGTCCAATGAACCGCCGTATCGTCTACGTTCCTGTTTCGACCGGAACAGGCAAAAGGAGTGTGGGATATGCGGGCTAGGCTACTGACCGTACTGACCGTTCTTCTGGCCTGTGCGTCGGGTCCCGCCGGGGCGCAAAGCGCCGCAGACCGGTATAACGACTATCCGACGGAGGCGCGGGCCGACTACGTGTTCGGGTGCATGGCGACGAACGGCCGAAGCAAGGATGTCCTTCGTCGCTGTTCCTGTTCGATCGACGTGATTGCGTCGATCGTCCCTTACGACAAATACGTGGAAGCGGAAACCGTGCTCTCGCTGCAGCAGGTGGGCGGTGAGCGGATGTCCATCTTCCGTACGACAGCGATGGCAAAGGAACTGGTCGCGACCGTGCGCCGGGCCCAGGCGGAAGCGGATATTCTCTGCTTCTAGAGCTGGTTCCGGGTTCCGGGCATAACGCTCAGGACCTAGCTTGCCGGTTCCTTCGGGATGGTTTTTTCCCAGACATTTCCTTCCGTATCCTCCGCGCGGACGCTGAGCGCCTTTGCGCCGTTGTCCGTATAGGTGAAGCGGATCACCGGATTTTCCGACAGGGAAATGCCGCCATTTACGGTAAACAGCAGCTCGTCGCCCTGCTTCACCTCGATCTGGTTGACGAAATGAGCGGGGATGAACAGTTGCGTCATCTGATTTCGCTGTAAACCGGAATAGTTCGGATGCCGGATCATGAGCTGGGCTTCGCGCCGTGTGCTTGCCGCTTCGGTTGCCGGGGTGAAATACTTGATCCGGATCTGTCCCATTGTCGACAGGGCAACCTCCGGTTCCTTCGTGGCCGGAGCCGAACAGCCGCCGGACGCCTTGACGAACCGTCCGGTCATTACCGGCCCATCCGCGGTATGAGCGATGAGGCGTACGTTGGAATATTGATTGACGCGCACCCGGAGTTCGAGATCGAGCGGATGCATGGCCGGTCCGAAGGTCATTTCAGCGGCAACCGGCGCCGGGTTTTCGTCGATGACCAGTGTGGCGCTGTCGATCGCAGGGGCTGTGGGGCCGGGCTGCTTTATGCTGATTGGAACCGTGGCCGCGTCATGGGCACGGTAGGGGGCTGCAAGATCAACGATCCCGTCGGCGCCGGCCGGGTCCTTGTCGCCGACGATATCGGCGCGCAGGTCGCTCCAGCTCCCCTTGTCGGTCAGGGGATTGCTCTGTTCGGTATCCTCTGCCGCATTTGCGTGCTCCACGACCGAAGGCAGTGCCAGCGGTAGAGCGACCGCCAGGGCGAAGAGTGCCCCTGAACGGAATGTGAGTTTGTGAAGAGCCGTCATATCAAGTCAGCGCCCTTTTTCGCGAACCTCGGGTCCGATAATTATATCACGCTACGTCATGTTCACGAACCGAGCCTTTAGGATGTATTGCCCGGCGCGCCGGGGATTGGGATCGTGGCCGGACCCTGAAAACCGGATTGCCCTGAGCGGCACTCGTCCGGAACCGCGTGGGATCCGATAGGTCCATGTTCGAGATTGTCGTCACCCTTTGTCTTATGGCGGAACCCGACATATGCCGTCCGCAACTTGTGCCGGGATTGGAAACGGGTACGCGTGCCGAATGTGAGGCGGTTCTCAGCGGCGACGCGATTCGGAACCGGGTCACGGTCGCCGATGGGCTACTTCTGCGGGAAAAACACTGTCAGAAGATGGCGGACGGTCTTGAGCTGACGGAGATCGCTGACAATGTCTTCGTTCATACCGGCAAGATCGAGGAAGCCGACCCGGTCAACAGGGGCGATGTGTCCAATATCGGCGTGATCATCGGGGAAACCTCGATTGCCGTCATCGATACCGGCGGGTCCCGGGCCGTCGGCGAGGCCCTTTACAGGGCGATCCGCCAGCGCAGTTCCCTGCCGATCAGCCATGTGATTCTGACCCACGTTCATCCGGACCACATATTCGGCGCCTCCGTCCTTGCGGAGACCGGTGCGAGGGTCATCGGTCATCCGGGGCTTCGCCGCGCACTTCTGGATCGCGAACAGTCCTATCTGACCGGATTTGAGGATCTGATCGGCAAGCGCGGCTTTCTGGGAACCTTGCCGGTCCGGCCGGAAACGGCTCTGCAGGAGATCGACCTTGGAGGCCGGGTGCTGACACTCAACGTCTGGCCGACAGCCCATACCACAACGGATATCACGGTCATGGATTCGGCGACGGGCACGCTGTTTGCGGGTGATCTGATTTTTCATCAACATACGCCGGCGCTCGACGGATCACTGATGGGCTGGCTTCACGTTCTGGACCTGTTTCCGGACCTGAAACCCTCCCGGGTCGTGCCCGGTCATGGCGGGCCGGTTCTAACCATCGAGGAGGCGCTGACACCCATGCGCCGTTACCTCGGGGTGCTCGAAGCGGATACCCGTCAGGCGCTGGAGAATGGCGAGCGGCTCGGCGAGGCCGTCAATCATGTCGCCAACAGCGAAGCCGACGCGTGGGAGCTGTTTGAGCTCTTCAATACGCGGAACGCGACGGAGGCCTATACCGAGCTTGAGTGGGAGTAGCGTCCCAAGCCGGTTCGGCCTTTCGACGCGGTTTACTCAGGCGCGTGTTTCAACAGGATCTGGGCCAGCGCATAAAGCCGTTTTTCGATCAGCACCGGCGTCTCGCAGACATAGGTCAGCGATCTGGAGCGGTCCTTGTAAACCCGCTGGTCCCAGTCGAGCTCCTCTTCCAGCTTGTCGACCTTGTCGTAATCCGGTTCGCTCGCGGCCATCAGCTTGTCCATTGCACTCCGCGTTGCATCGATCTTTTCCGACAGCGCGATCTGCTTCTGGGAATAGCGTCCGATACCGGTGATGATCTTGTGCCGGGTCTTGCCAAGCCGGTCGAACACATCGGTGAAGATTCCGCCCATGAGATCCACCGACACATCCGGATGATCCTGGACAAAGGCCGCTACGAGCTTGTCGGCTTCTTCCAGGGAAATGCGCCTGAGTTCGAGTTGGCCGGCGAGTTCCCGAGCATCCTGCGGTAATTCGGTCGGGGTCCCGCTTGACGCGTTTTCCGGCAGGGGTTTGGGCCACATTAGCGCAAGAGAAAGTTGTTCAACCTTCCGCTGTTGGCAGGGCCATGTCGGGTCGTTAAATGTGGCCGCTTCTGCGATCAGCGAAGAATTCGCCCCCAGGAATGCAGACGTAAGTATTAAAAAAGGTGCGTATAAATATTTCCGCATGATGACATTCCTCCCTGCCTGAAAGGTTATCCGGTCTCCAAGTTTTGTCCATGTCGAAAAACACACACTAAGGTCGCAATTGCTCGAAGAGTCCGTCCACTTATAGTCAAAGGATAACGTCCGCCCGTGCGTGAAATGAAGGCGGATCCTGGACAATGTGGAGACTGTTTAATGCAGACACGTGCAGCCGTCGCCGTTGGGGCAGGCAAGCCGCTTGAAGTGACAACCGTCAACCTGGAAGGCCCGAAGGCTTTTGAAGTTCTGGTTGAGATAAAGGCGACAGGTATCTGCCATACCGACGAATTCACGCTTTCAGGCGCCGACCCGGAAGGACTGTTCCCGGCGATCCTCGGCCATGAAGGCGCCGGCGTCGTCGTGGAAGTGGGGCCGGGTGTCACCACCCTGAAGCCGGGCGATCATGTCATTCCGCTCTACACGCCGGAGTGCCGGACCTGCGAGTACTGCCTCAACCCGAAGACCAACCTGTGCCAGTCGATCCGCGTCACCCAGGGCCAGGGCCTGATGCCGGACGGCTCGTCGCGCTTCTCCACGCTCGATGGCGATCCGATCCTGCACTACATGGGCACCTCGACCTTCTCCAACTACACAGTGGTTCCGGAAATCGCGCTCGCCAAGATCCGTGAGGACGCGCCGTTCGACAAGGTCTGCTACATCGGCTGCGGCGTGACCACGGGTATCGGCGCGGTGATCAACACCGCCAAGGTCGAGATCGGCTCAAAGGCGATCGTCTTCGGTCTCGGCGGTATCGGTCTCAACGTTCTGCAGGGGCTTCGTCTTGCGGGCGCCGACATGATCGTCGGAGTGGATCTGAACAATTCCAAGAAGGAAATGGCGGAGCGCTTCGGCATGACCCATTTCGTCAATCCGTCGGAAGTGGAAGGCGATCTGGTGCCTTATCTGGTCGATCTGACCAAGGGCGGCGCCGACTACACCTTCGATGCGACGGGCAATGTGGGTGTCATGCGCACGGCGCTGGAATGCGCCCACAAGGGTTGGGGCGAATCCATCATCATCGGTGTGGCGCCGGCGGGGGCTGAGATTTCCACCCGTCCGTTCCAGCTGGTGACCGGCCGGTCCTGGCGCGGCACGGCCTTTGGCGGCGCGCGCGGACGGACCGACGTGCCGAAGATCGTCGACTGGTACATGGACGGCAAGATCGAGATCGATCCGATGATCACCCACACCATGCCGCTGGAGGACATCAACAAGGGCTTCGACCTGATGCATGCCGGCGAATCCATTCGCTCCGTCGTGCTTTACTGAGGACGGGCCGGGAATGGAAATCGTCTCTGAAAATCGGTGTTTCGGCGGGGTGCAGACGGTCTATCGTCACAGATCGGAGGTCTGCGGAGTCGACATGACCTTCGCGGTTTTCCTGCCGCCGCAGGCTGAGGACGGTCCGGTGCCGTGCCTGTGGTATCTGTCGGGCCTGACCTGCACCCACGAAAACGCCATGACCAAGGCCGGGCTGCAGGCCCATGCCGCAGAGCACGGGTTGGCGCTGGTCTTCCCCGACACCAGCCCGCGCGGGGAGGGCGTGGCGGATGACGAGGCCTACGACCTCGGGCAGGGCGCCGGATTTTACGTCAATGCCACCAAGGCGCCGTGGAACACGCATTTCAGGATGTACGACTACGTCATCTCCGAGCTGCGGGATCTGGTGGACGATCGGCTGCCGCTGACCGAGCGTCACGGCATCACGGGGCATTCCATGGGCGGGCACGGCGCCTTGATGATCGCTTTGCGCAATCCGGACCGGTTTCACTCAGTGTCCGCCTTTGCGCCGATTGCCAATCCGACCCAGTCGGATTGGGGGCGCAAGCAGCTGTCCGCTTATCTGGGCGACGACGAGTCCGCCTGGGCTGAATACGACGCGACGATCCTGTTGAAAGAACGGGGTTGGGACGGCGACATCCTGATCGATCAGGGTGCCAGCGACCAGTTCATCGATCTGTTGCGGCCGCAGGCGCTGGCCGAGGCGCTGACGGAGACCCGCCAGCCGGCGGTGATACGGATGCAGGAGGGCTACGACCACTCCTATTTCTTCGTTTCCACCTTCGGCGGCGACCATGTGGCCTGGCATGCGGAGCGTCTGAACGGCCATGCCAAACATAAGTCAAACGGGCACAGAACGAACGGGAAAGACGGCTAGGTATTCGACCGCGCCATGAGGAATTCGTTTGGGGATCCAATTCGGAGTTTGCGGGAATTCGCACGGAAATGGATCGCCGGGACTCGATCGCCGATCTGGCGAAACTGAAAGGAAAGGAGGACGTACGGAATCGATTTGGGAGGAGCTGGCCGAACACGGCTGCCATGGGGCGACGACGGATGTTGGGAGCAAGTTGCATCCAAAGCCCTGCCGGGCAACGGGTTCTGCCGGGAATGCAGATTTCAAACCGCTACCATCACGGGAGGTTGAGATGAAAAGGCTACTGATTTCAGCAACTATGCTGAGCATTTGCGCGGGTAGCGCCTATGCTGATGCCAATCTTCAGAAAATGATGGACGACCCGAACCAGTGGGTCATCCAGACGGGGGACTACAAGAACCAGCGCTATTCCAAGCTGGACCAGATCAACAAGGACAATGTGAAGGACCTGCAGGTCGCATGGACGTTCTCCACGGGCGTGCTGCGCGGTCATGAGGGCTCGCCGCTTGTCATCGGCGATGTCATGTACGTCCATACGCCGTTTCCGAATATCGTCTATGCACTCGATCTGAAGAACGACGGCAAGATTATCTGGAAATACGAGCCGAAACAGGACCCGAACGTCATTCCGGTCATGTGCTGCGACACGGTCAACCGCGGCGTGGCCTATGCGGACGGCAAGATCATCCTGCACCAGGCAGACACCACCGTCGTGGCTCTGGACGCCAAGACCGGCGAAGTGATCTGGAGTGTCGTCAACGGCGATCCGTCCAAGGGTGAAACCAACACGGCGACGGTGATGCCGGTCAAGGACAAGGTCATTGTCGGTATTTCCGGTGGTGAATTCGGCGTCCGCGGATCGGTCACCGCCTACAACCTGAAAGACGGCACGCAAGCCTGGCGCGCCTATTCCATGGGCCCGGACAGTGACATCCTGGTCGATCCGGAAAAGACCACCGTTCTCGGCAAGCCGGTCGGCAAGGATTCCGGCATGAACACCTGGGAAGGCGACCAGTGGAAGATCGGTGGCGGGACCACCTGGGGCTGGTATTCCTACGATGCGGACGAAAACCTCATCTACTACGGGACCGGGAACCCCTCGACCTGGAACCCGACCCAGCGTCCGGGTGACAACCGCTGGTCGATGACCATCATGGCCCGCGATGCGGATACGGGTATGGCCCGCTGGTTCTACCAGATGACGCCGCACGACGAGTGGGACTACGACGGGATCAATGAAATGATCCTGACGGAACAGAAGATCGACGGCAAGGACCGGAAGCTTCTGACCCACTTCGACCGTAACGGCTTCGGCTACACGCTGGACCGAGTGACCGGCGAACTCCTGGTCGCCGAAAAGTACGATCCGGCTGTCAACTGGGCGACCGAAGTGGTTATGGACAAGAACTCCGACCAGTACGGCCGTCCACAGGTGGTGGCGAAGTACTCGACCGAGCAAAACGGCGAGGACGTCAACTCCACCGGCATCTGCCCGGCCGCTCTCGGCTCCAAGGACCAGCAGCCTGCGTCCTATTCGCCGAAGACCGGGTTGTTCTATGTTCCGACGAACCACGTCTGCATGGACTACGAACCGTTCCACGTCGCCTATACGGCCGGACAGCCCTACGTCGGGGCGACGCTGGCCATGTATCCGGCTCCGGACAGCCATGGCGGCATGGGCAACTTCATTGCCTGGGACAACACCGAAGGCAAGATCAAGTGGTCGATCCCCGAGCAGTTCTCGGTCTGGTCGGGCGCTCTGGCAACCGCCGGTGACATCGTCTTCTACGGTACGCTGGAAGGCTACCTGAAGGCCGTCGATTCCAATACGGGCAAGGAACTCTACAAGTTCAAGACCCCGTCCGGCATCATCGGCAACGTCATGACCTATACCTCGGGCGGCCAGCAGTATGTTGCGGTTCTGTCCGGCGTTGGCGGTTGGGCCGGTATCGGTCTGGCGGCAGGCCTGACCAATCCGAACGACGGCCTGGGCGCTGTGGGCGGTTATGCAGCTCTGAGCGACTATACAGCGCTCGGCGGTCAGCTGACTGTCTTCAAGCTGCCGAACTAACGGGCCTTTCGCTCTGATCGAACCGGCGCACAATTGTGCGCCGGTTCTTCCCTAGAAATCATCCGACAATCCCGCAAACAGGCCGGAGGACGGTCCCGCGGATGTTCGGGTGTCATGACGACAGACGTTCCCGAAGGACAGGCAATGCGTAAATTGAAGGTTCTCTTTGCTGCGGCTTTAATGGCGACCGGCGCATTCTCAACGAAGACGATGGCTGAGGACATTCCCGCCGAAGTGACGGATGTCAAAGCTGATTACAGCGAAGATGGCCGGTATTTCACCCAGTACGATATACCCACCTACAACATTCAGGCCGATGGCACCATCGACTGGCTGACCTATTCAGGCTTCCGGCGCTATCATTCGGAATGCCACGTCTGCCACGGTCCGGAGGGCGAGGGATCGACCTACGCGCCCGCGCTGAAGAAGTCGGCCATGACCATGGACTACTACGATTTCGTCGATGTGGTGACCAACGGCAGGAAAAAAGTCAGTGCATCGGAAAATTCCGTGATGCCGGCCTTTGGAACCAATCCGAACGTGATGTGCTACCTTAACGATATCTACGTCTATCTGAGAGCGCGAGGAACCGATGCGGTTCCGCGTGGCCGGCCGCGCAAGAAAGAAGCGAAGTCGGACGCTATCCGCGCGGACGAGAAGGCCTGCCTCGGAGGTGGCTGAGAAGCGAAATAGTCGTTTTTCTCTAAGGCAGTTCGTTTTCGGGCCGGAGCGGAGGCTCCGGTGCGGGACTTTCGGGGCGTAAGGAGTTTGAGAAATGCGGGCTAAGACAATAGCGTTCGCAGCCGCCTGTTTCTGCGCCGTGCTTGGTCACGAAACACCGGCAGGGGCGCAGACGTCGGATCTGGTCTCCCGTAATGCCTTTCGCGTTTGCGCCGATCCGGCGAACCTGCCCATTTCGGACAAGAACGGGGACGGTTACGAAAACAGGCTGGCCGAACTGTTCGCAGCGAAGCTTGAGCTGCCGGTTGCCTACACGTGGTATCCGATGGCGACCGGCTTTATTCGCAATACGCTGCGCGCCAACCGGTGCGATGTTGTCATGGGCTATGCCCAGGGCCATGAACTGGTTCTGAACACCAACCACTACATGACGTCGGTGTACACGCTGATCGTGCCGAAAGACGGTGACCTTGCGGCGGTGACGACACTTTCGGACGACCGGCTCAAAGGCAAACGGATCGGCATCATTGCCGGGTCGCCGCCCGCCACCCACATGGCGCGCAACGGCCTCATCGGCAAAGCCAAGCCCTATCACCTTGTGGTGGACCGGCGCTATGAATCGCCGTCGGTCGACATGCTCAAGGACCTGACCGCCGGGGATATCGATGCGGCGATCCTTTGGGGGCCGATCGGCGGGCCGCTGGTAAAGCAGGGCTATCCGGACCTGAAGGTCATACCGCTCATGAAAGAAACCCTGCCGCCCAATCTGTTCTACCGCATCACCATGGGTGTCCGGCAGGGCGAAAAGGTCTGGCAGCGCAAGCTCAACTCCCTGATCCGGCGGAATCAAAAGGAGATCGATGGGATCCTCATCGATGCCGGCGTGCCGCTTCTGAACGACATGGGAACTGCGCTTTACGGAGAAGACAAGTGATGTTGACCGTCGCTGCCGCAAGGCGGCGAAAAAGCAAGTCCGTCATAACGCTGCTGATCGTTGCCTCCGTGACGATCTGGCCGGTTCTTGCCTTCTCGCAAACCGTGCCGGAGCCGGACGGCTACCGGGAAGATCCTTATCGGGGCCCGGTCCCGGAGACCCTGCAAGGGGCCACCGTCGTCTCCACCACAGATGCGCATGCACTTTGGGAAGCCGGGCAGACCGCCTTCATCGATGTGCTGCCGCGCGCGCCGAAGCCGACGAACCTGCCCAAGGGGACGATCTGGCACGAGAAGCCGCGGCTGTCGATCCCGGGAAGCCTGTGGCTGCCCAATGTGGGCTACGGACGGATTGCCGAAGTGACGGCCGACTATTTCCGCGCCGGTCTTGCCAATGCGACGGATGGCGACAAGACCCACGGCCTGCTGTTCTTCTGCTTGGACGAGTGCTGGATGTCCTGGAACGCCGCCAAGCGGGCGCTCGAATACGGTTATGAGACCGTCTATTGGTATCCGGAAGGCACCGACGGCTGGAGCTTCGAGGACTATCCGGTCGAAAAGGCCGAGCCGGAACCGGAGCCGCAATAGGCTCTGGCTCCTCCTTAATTTTCAGGCGGCCCGTTTCGGGCAAGTCCTCAGTAATCGGTCAGATCGCGTTCCGCTTCCGAAACCGTGCCGTCGGAATCGGTCAGCTTCGCCCTGACACGCCTTGTGCCGGAGGGGACCGACAGGGTGACTTGCGGATTTTCGCTCAGGGAAATGCTGCCGGTCATGGTGGCGAAGGGGGCTCCGTTGAGATCGATTTCAAGGGTATCGACATAGCGGGCCGGAATGTAGAGGAGGGAAACTTGGTCCCTCTGCATGCCGGAATGGCTCGGATGGCTGATCTCGACATCGAGGGCGAGGTCGCTGGAGTGGCCGTTTCGCAAGTGCCTGACGAGGCTTGCGGTATCGTTCAATGGCCGGACGATGAGTTCCATCTGTCCGAGGGTCTCCAGGGCCATGACCGGATCGGTGCCTGGAGGCGCGGCGCAGGCGCCCTGACCTGACGTCTTGATGAAGCTTTCCGCCATGAAGAGCTGGCCATTGTCCAGCTCCGCCACCGCGTGGACGGGTGTGGGGCCGTTGACGCGCATCGTTGCGGCAAACTCGAAGTCGGCGAGGGGGCGGGCGAACGCCAGCTGCGCGGATACCGGCATCGGGTTTTCATCCAGGATAAGCTGAAAACCCTTGAATGTGTGTCCCTCAGGCGCGGCCATTCGAACCGTGACGCCGGTGCGGGCATCGTTCGTCGTGCGGTAGGGAACGTCGATGCTGATGACGTCATCGGAGACCCCGAGAAAGCGCTCGCCGTAGAGTTCCGACCGCAGATCCGGCCAGCTTCCTTCGCCCGCGGCGGCCAGGTCCGGCAGGAATAAGGGCATGAGGGCTGTGGCGATGACAATCCGGCCCATTAGTCTTCGTCGTGTCAGTTTTGCTGGCATGGAACGTCTCCTCCTGACGTCTCGAGGATGAATTTTCCATCGGCGCGCGGACCGTCGCCCGTCTCAATTTCGCCGACAATTTCCAAAGTCTCCGGATCGATCAGGCTGACCGTGTTGGAAAACCAGTTGGTCGAGACGACCAGTCTGCCGTTCGGGGTCGCGTCGATGCCCTCCGGATACTCGCCGACCTCCAGCACCTTTTCGGGCGTCAAGTCGGACAGCCGGTAGACGCTGACGGTGTCCGCATACTGGTCGCTGGTAAAGGCGCGTCCATTGGCAAAAGCCACGCCGTAAGGACGTGTGCCGACCGGCACCGTGGCAACGACCGAAGACGTTTTCGGGTCGATGACGGTGACGGAATCCGAGCCGACATTGGCAGCATGGATCCGGCCCTGCGGATCGACGCCGATACCGAATGGACGTTCCCCCGTCGGGATCCGGGCCCGCAAGGTCATATCCGGCAGATCGAAGATCGAAACCTGGTTTGAATCCCGGTCGGCGGAGGCAAGCCAGCTGCCGTCTTCGGCAACGATCATCTCTGCCGGTGCGCCGCCGGTTTTCAGTTCGCCAGCCTTGGTGAGCTCCTCCGCATCGAGGACGAAGATACGGGCATTGTACCAGTCGGATACGAAGATGAGGCCGGATTGCGGGGCTGCCGCCACGGCCATCGGTCCACCGGGCAATTCGGCGGTTGCCAGCAATTCGCAGGTGGCGAGTGAAAACCGTCGCACCGTCTTGGCTTCCGGGCTGACGGTGTAGAAGGATTTCAATTCGGAGCTGACTGCAACGCCGGCCGGCTTTCCGGAAACCGGAACCCGCCGGATTTCCGCGCGGTTTTCGAGGTCCAGAACGCTGACGTCGGAACTGTTCTGGTTGGTCACGAAGGCAAAAGGCCCCGCGAGCGCTGGGTCGCCCGCGGGGGAGGTGAGGAGGAAGCAGCAGAAGAGGAGGTGCTTACTTCTCCGAAAAACGTGCGTGAAGCGCATCGAGGCCGGCCTTGTAAACGGCGGTTACGGCCGCAATAGCGGCTTCGTCGTTGAGGTTTTCAGGTGGATCGTTGTTCGGATAACCGCGATAGAAGGCACCCTTCCATTGGATCATCGAACCGCCGTTCTTGCCAGGCTTGACCGTGAGATGGGAGGAGTAATTGGTGACCGGCAGGACCTCCACTTTCACGTCCGTAATCCGGTAGGAGTAGCTCATCTTTTCGGCGCTGTACTTGTACAGAACCTCCGAAATGGTCGGTCCGCCTTCCTCGTTCAGCGTCAGAACCCGTGTGGCGTCGATCGCGTTTCCGCCTTCGCCTGTGGTGGAATAGACGGCGGGATGCCAGCTCATGTCCTGGAAGTTGCCGATAACGGCCCAGACATTGGCCGGAGCGGCGGGAACTTCCGTCGTCAGCGCGATCTTCTGCCGCGTCGGTCCGTGCGCTTGCGAAGAGGTGGCGAGAAGAAGGGGGGTGAGCAGCAGGGAAAGGGCCGCAAACAGTCTCAACAGCATGTCGTATTCATTCCTTGAAGAAGGCGGTTTTGAGGATGTAATTCATGCCACGGGTCCAGGAGCGGTCCGTGTTGGAGCGTATGTCAACGACACGGGCCCGCACGACCTTGCCGGTTTCGACAGCGCGCATGACCAGGTTCATGGACAGGATCAGGTTCGAGACTTTCTGAACCACGCCGACCAGGACGAAATCCGCGCCGAGCTGTTTCGCCATGCGTACTTCACAGCCATAGCAGTTGGCCGGATTGACCGTATTTTTCAGGGTTTCGGAGATCGGGGCCAGGTCCATCAGAACCATGCCTTCCTTGCGGAACCGGTCTTCAAGCAGCTTGTCCAGCAGGGCGAGACGTTCGCTCTCGTCGGCCCTGACGCCGTTATAGGCGCCCTCGGTCGAGGTATCGAGAAATGTCAGTCCGAGAAAAGCGATCTTGCTACCGGGTACAAACTCATCCGCCGCTGCGAAAACGGTCAGGACAAGCAATACAGCGAAGGCCAGAAACAGTCTCATGGATACATCTTAGGAGCGCATCCGTGTACCGCAATGGATCCTAAAGTATCGGTTTTTTTGCAACTGACTTGTCTGGCACACTCAAGAAAAAACAAGGCAGGAAAAACAGAAACCGGGAAACGCCTTATATGACAGTACGCGCGCTGGTTCGCATTGGCGTGTTCTGCACGTTGTTCGTGGGATATGTCGCGGGATGGACGGCCCTGGCAGGGGCACTCACCCCTGCCGCGGCCCTGGAAATAAAGGTCGGTATTCTCCGGATCGACTATCCGGTGCTCGTGCCGATTTCGAGATATGACCGGACGCCGGACGATCTCGGGTTTGCCGGGGGCAGGCTCGGAGACGAGGACAATCAGACGACCGGGTCCTTTCTCGGCCACGACTATTCTACGGTGACCGTGGCGACTCCGCCGGAGAATGCGGAGGCCGCGGCGCGGAAGCTGGTCGGCGAAGGTATCCACTATCTGGTGGTTCTGGGGCATGGCGAGGACGTTCTGCGGGTCGCCGATGCTGTGGGACCGGATGTGCTCGTGTTCAATGCGAGCGCGCCGGACGCCAACCTGCGCGATACGGAGTGCAGGGGGAACCTGTTTCACGTCGCGCCGAGCCGCACGATGCTGGCCGATGCGGTGGCCCAGTTCCTTATCTGGAAAAAATGGAAGCGGTGGTTCCTGGTCGAGGGGTCTCATCCGGAAGACAAGAAGCTCGGTGAGGCCTATCGCCGGTCTGCCACGAAATTCGGTGCGAAGATCGTCGAGGACCGGGTCTTCGAGGACACGGGCGGGTCCCGGCGGGCGGACAGCGGTTATGTTCTGGTTCAGCGCCAGATCCCGGTCTTTACCCAGGGTGCGGCGGAGCACGACGTCGTCGTCGCCGCGGACGAAAACGATGTCTTCGCTCTCTACCTGCCGTTCCATGCGTGGGATCCGCGCCCGGTCGCGGGATCTGCCGGTCTTCGCCCGGTCAGTTTTCACGCCGCTCACGAGGCCTGGGGCGCGACCCAGTTCCAGCGCCGTTTCGAGAAACTCGCCGGCCGGTACATCCATCCGGAGGACTACAACACCTGGCTGGCGCTTCGGGTGATCGGCGAGGCGGTCACGCGCACGGGCAGCGCGGATCCGAAGAAGCTGAAGGCCTATCTGCTCAGCGATGCCTTCGAACTGGCCGCGTTCAAGGGACAGAAGGTGACCTTCCGGCCGTGGAACGGTCAGTTGCGCCAGCCGATCCTTCTCACCGACAGCAAGATCACGGTCAGCGTGTCGCCGCAGGAGGGCTATCTCCACCAGCACTCGCTCCTCGACACACTGGGGATCGACAAACCCGAATCCGCCTGCACGGCGTTTGACAATTGAGGACCCTGCCATGAACCGGTCGGTTACAAAGACATTCCCGCGGCGCCTTGCGGTCCCGGTGGCGCTTCTTGCCGGCCTGGTCGTGTCCGGGTTTTCGGCAACCGGTCCGGCCTGGGCCAACAAGATTTTCGTCAGCAACGAAAAGGGCAACACGGTTACGGTCATCGACAGCGAGACCTGGGAGCCAATCAAGGAGTTTTCGGCCGGCAACAGGCCACGGGGCATCGGGATCAGTCCGGACGGCAAGCATCTTTACGTCTGTGCCTCCGACGACGACACCATCAAGGTTTTCGACACGGACACATATGACTTCCTCTGGCAGTTGCCGTCCGGTCCCGATCCGGAATTCTTTGTTCTGAGCCCGGATGGCAGCGAGCTTTTCGTTTCCAACGAGGACGACAATCTGGTGACGGTCGTCGATACCGCGAAAAAATCCGTGTTGGCGGAAATCCCGGTCGGCGTCGAACCGGAAGGCATGGCGGTCAGCCCGGATCTCAAATACGTGGTCAATACGTCCGAGACCACGAACATGGCGCATTTCATCGCCACGGACGACTACAAGATCAAGTACAACGTCCTGGTCGATCAGCGGCCGCGCTATGCCCGCTTCACCAATGACGGAACGAAGCTTTTCGTCAGTTCGGAAATCGGTGGCACGGTGTCCGTCATCAACATGCTTGGCGAAAACGGGCCGGAGCTTGAAACGAAGATCGGTTTTGAGGTGCCCGGCGTCCAGCCTGAGTGGCTGCAGCCGGTCGGCATGCGGATCACCTCCGACAACAAGTGGCTGTTCGTGGCCTTGGGCCCCGCGAACCGGGTCGCAGTCGTTGATGTGAACAGCCATGAAGTCGTCCGCTACATCCTGGTCGGACAGCGCGTCTGGCACCTGGAATTCACGCCGGGCGAAAAATACCTGATCACCACCAACGGAAATTCCAACGATGTGACGGTGATCGATGTGGCGGAGCAGGAGGCTGTCAAGTCGATCCAGGTTGGCCAGCAGCCCTGGGGTGTTGTGGTCACCCCGAATTGAGAAAGAAGAATAGAAAAAAAGAGCGCCCCCCGGTCAAGGTTGAGCATCGATGCGGCGGAACTTGATCGGTGGGGCGAATACGGGGCGGACCCTGAAAAGATAGCCAAGTGCGGGAGGACATCATGAGGACTGCAAAAGAAACTGCACGAAGTGGACCGCGGTGCCCTTCATGGCGCCGGATCAGCCGGCGGTTGTTTGTCGGACTTGCCGTTGCCGGTTTCTCGGCGGCCCTGAACCCCCTTGCCGGCGGAAATGAGGCCCAGGCTTCGGATCTGCCCAAGCTTCGGGCGGCGGTTCTGAAGATCGGCACCGTCAACTGGGAACTGGACACCATCAAGCGGAACGGGTTCGACACGGCGAACGGTTTCGAACTCGAGACGAAGCCTTATGCGGACAACGGCGCGACGCGTGTTGCGCTGGAAGGTGGTGAAGCGGATCTGGCCGTGGCCGACTGGATCTGGGTCGCGCGTCAGCGGGCAGCCGGCAAGGACTATGTCTTCATTCCCTATTCGAAGGCTGTCGGCGGCATGGTGGTGCCCAAGGACAGTACCGTGAAGACCCTTGAGGACCTCAAGGGCAAGAAAATCGGGATCGCCGGCGGGCCGGTCGACAAGAGCTGGCTGATCCTGCGCGCCTATTCGCAGGAAAAATACGGCTTCGATCTGGCTGCGCAGACCGAGCAGGTTTTCGGAGCGCCGCCGCTCGTCTTCAAGTCAGCGCTCAAAGGCGAAACGGATGCGGCGATCAATTTCTGGCATTTCCTCGCCAAAATGAAAGCGTCCGGCATGCGGGAACTGATCTCGGTGGAAACAGCGTCGAGCGAACTGGGCCTTGACCCGAATGTTCCGCTGCTCGGTTATGTGCTGAAGGAAAGCTATCTGAAGGAAAATCCCCAGATGGCCAAGGCGCTCTACCAGGCGTCCCGGAATGCAAAAGACCTGCTGGCCAGCGACGATGCTGCCTGGGAGCCTCTGCGCGATCGGATGAATGCCAAAACGGACGCGCAATTCGAAACCCTGCGAAAGGACTTCAGGGCCGGCATTCCCGCTCCGGGCAATGTCAACGAAGATAGCGCGGCAACGTTCTTTGCCCTGATGGCCCGCCTGGGCGGCAAGAAGCTGGTTGGAGATGTGGGCGAGTTGCCGCCGGGCCTCTTCGTGAACGTCGAGTAAAGGCCTTTGGCTAGCTCTGTCATCCGGACGGTTTCCCTGCTTGGCTTCGTCCTGCTTTGGACGGTCGCTGCCTGGCTCGGCGGGGATCCGACGGTGTTGCCGTCGCCGGCGGATCTGGTCAAACCGTTCCTGTCGGAACTGTCCTCCGGGGAGCTGCTTTATTCCCTGGGTGTCACCGTCGCCCGGGTGATCGCCGCCTTTTGCCTGGCAATGAGTCTCGGCACCGTTCTCGGTCTCCTCATGGGAACGAAGCCGGCGCTCGACCAATGGCTCGACCCCTGGCTGGTGGTGTTTCTCAACCTGCCGGCTCTCGTGCTGATCGTTCTTTGTTATCTCTGGATCGGTCTGAACGAGACGGCGGCGATCGCGGCCGTGACGCTGAACAAGATCCCGAACGTCACCACGATCATCCGCGAAGGAGCCCGGGCACTCGATCCGGACCTGAAAGCCATGGCGCAGGTCTACCGCATGCGTCGGTCAATCTATCTCCGTCACGTGGTCCTGCCGCAGCTTGCGCCCTTCATTACCGGGGCAGCACGGTCCGGCATGGCCGTCATCTGGAAGATCGTGCTGGTGGTGGAGTTCCTGGGTCGGTCGAACGGGATCGGGTTCCAGATTCATCTCTATTTCCAGCTGTTCGATGTGGCCATGGTGCTGGTCTATTCGCTCAGTTTCATCGGTTTCATGCTGGTGGTGGAATGGCTGCTGCTGCAGCCGGCCGAGCGCCGTGTGCGTGCCTGGAGGCTGGCGTGATCCGGGTTGCCATCAAATCCAAGGCCTTCGGCAAAACCCAGGTCCTCAAGGATGTGGCCTTCATGCTCAAACCGGGTGAATGTCTGGCGATCCTGGGCAAATCCGGTGTGGGCAAGTCGACGCTGCTGCGTCTGGTCGCCGGTATAGACACGAATTTTACCGGAACCGTCGAGCGGCCGGAGGCCATGGCCTTCGTCTTTCAGGAGCCGACGCTTCTGCCCTGGCGCAGCGCGCTCGACAACCTGCTGCTGATTCATCCGGACCTGTCGGAGAGGCAGGCACGAGAAAGTCTTCGCAAGGTCGGGCTATGGGACAAGGCGGATCAGTTTCCGGGGCAATTGTCTTTAGGACAACAGCGGCGGCTGGCGCTGGCAAGGGCCTTTGCCGGAAAGCCGGAGCTTCTGATCCTGGACGAACCCTTCGTCTCGCTGGACGAAAAGACGGCCGCCGAGATGGTCGCCCTGACACGGGACCTGATGAACGAGGTGGGGCCGGCAACCCTGTTCGTGACCCACGAAAAGGAAGAGGCGCGGCAATTGGCCGACCGCACCCTTGAGCTTGCCGGAACACCTGCAACCGTCGTTCCCAATGTGGTGCATCCTGTTTTCCAAAAGGGGGAAGTCAAATGAGGAAATTTCCGGGGCTCGGCCTTGCCGCGCTGGGCATGGTGGGCATGGTTCTTGTGGGGACGGCTCAGGCCCATGAATTCGGCTTTGCCGGTATTCTGTCGGGTTCCAACAAGGAGGAATTGCCGGAGCTGACGCTCGCGTCGGGAAAACCGGTCGCCGAAGGGCCGCTGGTGTTGAAATCCGGCACCCTTTACGAGATCGAGATTACCGCCGACGGGTCCGATGAACTCGGCCTTGAAGGGTCGGGGTTCTTTCGGGCAATCTGGGTCAACGAGGTGGTGATCAACGGTCTGGAAATCCGCCCCTTCGGTCTGGAAAGCATCGAGTTCGACAAGGCCGGGACCATGGAAATCGAGTTTCTGGCGATCAAGCCCGGACGTTATTTCCTGCGCCAGCCCGGGACGACCGGCGAAAGCCAGCGTGTCGAGATCACCATCCAGTAAGTCAAGACCCGGGGTTGCATGAACGTCTTTTCGGTCCAGAATGTCAGTTACAGCTATGGTGCCAAAAAGGCGCTCGACGATGTGACCATCGAACTCGAGGCCGGGAGGTTCTGTGCGCTTTTGGGGCCGAACGGGGCCGGCAAGTCGACGCTGTTCAACCTGCTGACCCATCTGTTCGTGACCGGCGAAGGCAGCATCCGGATCGCCGGATACGATCTGGCGAAAGAGCCGCGCAAGGCGCTTGCCCGGCTCGGTGTCGTCTTCCAGCAGCCGACGCTCGATCTGGATATGTCGGTTGCCTGGAACCTGTCCTATTTCGCAGCCCTCCAGGGCCTGTCGGGGGGCCATGTGAAGACACGGATCGAGGCGGTTCTCGACCGGCTGGACATGCGTGAGCGGGCAAAAGAAAAGGTGCGGGCGCTGAACGGGGGGCACAGGCGGCGGATGGAAATCGCCCGGGCGCTCATTCACGAACCGGAGGTCCTGCTGCTGGACGAGCCGACCGTGGGGCTCGATGCGCCAAGCCGGATGGCGATAACCGATTATGCCCACGATCTTGCCGACAGTGGGCTCCTGATCTTCTGGGCAACCCATCTGGTCGACGAGATCCGGCCTTCCGACGATGTGGTCGTGCTCCACAAGGGGCGGGTTCTGGCGCATGAGCAGGCAAGCGGTCTGTCCGGCGACGGGACGCTGGTCGACGCCTTCACGCAGCTGACCGGCGGCACCGGGCGCCGGGACGAACGGGAGGTGGCGATATGACCGCCTATCTGGTGGCCCTCAGGGCCATCGTCGTCCGGGAAGCCTGGCGGTTCCTCAATCAGCGGAGCCGTTTTTTGTCCGCGCTGGTGCGGCCGATGGTCTGGCTGGTGGTTTTCGCCGCCGGCTTTCGTGCGGCGCTGGGGCTGTCGATCATTCCGCCCTACCAGACCTATATCACTTACGAGGTCTATATCGTTCCGGGCCTGTGCGGCATGATCCAGCTTTTCAATGCCATGCAGTCCTCGCTGTCCCTTGTCTACGACCGGGAGATGGGGTCCATGCGCCTGTTGCTCACCAGCCCGCTGCCGCGCAGCTGGCTGCTCTTCTGCAAGCTTCTGGCGGGGACATCCGTCTCGATCCTGCAGGTCTATGTCTTTCTCGGGCTGGCGGCTCTGTTCGGGATCGAAATGCCCGCAACGGGCTATGTCTACGTTTTCCCGGCGCTGATCGTGTCGGGACTGATGCTGGGCGCGCTCGGGCTGTTGATTTCTTCCACGATCCGGCAACTGGAGAATTTCGCAGGGGTGATGAATTTCGTCATCTTCCCGATGTTCTTCCTCTCCTCCGCGCTCTATCCCCTTTGGAAGATGCAGGAAAGCTCCAGGCTCCTGCGCGACATATGTGCCGTCAATCCGTTCACCCATGCGGTGGAACTGATCCGCTTCGCGCTCTACGGCCAGTTCAACGGGGTCGCGCTTTTATGGGTCGCGGTCGCCTTCGTCATCTGCATGCTCGGCGCCTTGTGGGGCTACGATCCCGCGCGCACAATGCTCCGCGGCAGGCGCGGTTGACAAAGGCCATGAGTGGCGAAAAACCGAGACTTTCCGCTGTATTGCCTCAACCGGGGTTTGTCCCAATGCTAACAGGGCAAAGATGGTACTGACGTATCGTCATGTAAGCGGAGGAACCCCTATGATCAAATTGCATCCGGCCATTGATAATGGCTTTCCGCCAGCCAAGGCGGGCTTTGCCGGTGGGACGCTGAAATGCCATTGCGCGACCAATCCGGTGACCGTGGAAGTCGGTGCGCAGACGGCACACAATCATGCCTGCGGCTGCACCAAATGCTGGAAGCCGGCCGGCGCCGTCTTCTCGCAGATTGCAGTTGTCGACCGGAATGCGGTCAAGGTCACGTCCGGCGAAGAAAAGCTCCATGTCGTCGACCCCAACGCGGCCATCCAGCGCCACGCCTGCAAGGAGTGCGGCGTGCATATGTTCGGCCGTATCGAAAACAAGGATCATCCCTTCTACGGCCTCGATTTCGTCCATACGGAACTGAGCGATCAGGATGGCTGGTCGCCGCCGGAATTCGCCGCCTTCGTTTCGTCCGTCATCGAAAGCGGCGTCAGCCCGGACAAGATGCCCGAAATCCGCGCGCGGCTGAAGGAACTCGGCCTGCAGCCCTACGACGCCCTGTCGCCCGCGCTCATGGATGCGATCGCGACCCATGTCGCAAAACAGAGCGGCGTCCTCGCGGCCTGACGGCCGCTTACAAGATGCGTCCACCTCCCAGGACCAGCCGGAGCATCCTGCGTTCAGGCGAGCGCAGGATGCTCCATTTATTTGAGGGGTTCAATTTGTCTTCTCTCACGTGCCTGCACATGAAAGCGGCACAAGGTGGTGCTTCCAGACCGACGAAGCCGCTAATGCGTTCCATCAGCGGTTCGGCGGCGAGCGCTACACCGTATTTCCGCGTTTTGGCCGTTCGCAGTAATTCATGGAGCTTCAACCCGAATTTCTCGGATTGGGTAATGGGGTGGACTATCGGGTGGAGCGATCCAGAGCGACCGGTAATGGGGTTGTCCCCCTGGCTGCGGCTTATGCGTGGCAAATTTTTAAGGCTGCCTATTGCAGGTAGCGAAGAAATTGCATGTCTACCGGAACCTCTTTAACTTCAAATCGTCTGTTTTAAGGAGGGGCTGGTGGCAAACTCCCAGCATTTGAAGTGGTTGCTTGAAGAAGGGGGCGCAGCGTGGAATGCGCGCCGTCGGAATGGCCCATTTCTGCCTGACCTGCAGGGGGCGAACCTGCAGGGGGCGAACCTGCCGGAGGCGAACCTGCAGGAGGCGGACCTGCTGGGGGCGGACCTGCGGGGGGCGAACCTGCTGAGGGCGAACCTGCAGGAGGCGAACCTGCAGGAGGCGGACCTGCGGGGGGCGAACCTGCCGGAGGCGAACCTGCAGGAGGCGGACCTGCTGGGGGCGAACCTGCAGGAGGCGAACCTGCAGGGGGCGGACCTGCGGAGGGCGGACCTGCAGGGGGCGGACCTGCTGTGGGCGAACCTGCAGGAGGCGAACCTGCAGGAGGCGAACCTGCAGGAGGCGGACCTGCGGGGGGCGGACCTGCGGGGGGCGAACCTGCAGGAGGCGGACCTGCTGGGGGCGAACCTGCAGGAGGCGAACCTGCAGGGGGCGGACCTGCGGGGGGCGGACCTGCGGGGGGCGAACCTGCAGGAGGCGGACCTGCAGGAGGCGAACCTGCAGGGGGCGGACCTGCTGGGGGCGGACCTGCAGGGGGCGGACCTGCAGGAGGCGAAACTGCAGGAGGCGAACCTGCTGAGGGCGGACCTGCAGGGGGCGGACCTGCGGGGGGCGGACCTGCAGGGGGCGGACCTGCGGGGGGCGAACCTGCAGGAGGCGAAACTGCAGGAGGCGGACCTGCGGAGGGCGGACCTGCAGGGGGCGGACCTGCAGGGGGCGAACCTGCAGGAGGCGAACCTGCAGGAGGCGGACATTAGATCGCTAAAATCGGCCTTGCCCACAAAAAATGCCGGCAAGGCCGATTTTACCCTCGCCCTAGGCGTCACTCAAAGTCAACTAGACACGATGATCGGTGATACCGGGGTGCTGTTGCCGGATCATCTGAAACATCCTGAGCATTGGCCCGAATGGTATGAGGAGGATGGCAACGACGAGGAGGTTGCGCCTGATCCCGCTGGTCCATTTGTTTTTCTTTCCTATGAGCATCAAGATCGGGAACACATCGCGACAATCCGGAAAAGTCTGACCGGCGCCGGCATACCCTGCTGGTGGGATCAGGACATCAGCCCTGGCAGCGAATGGCGTACTGAAATTGGACAACGGCTCAAGGCCGCGACGGTTGTTCTGACCTTCTGGACCTCGCGCAGCACGGAATCGAAAGGGGTTATCGAGGAAGCCTCAAATGCTCAGACAAAGGGCAAGCTCACGCATGTTCGTCTTGACGGATCAGAGCTTCCCTACGGATTTGCGGAAACGCAATATCTGGACCTGACCAATTGGCAGGGGAGCGCAACCGATCCGCGTTTCCTATCGTTGATTCAGGTACTTCGTGACCGGCTCTATCCTCCGGACAGAAGAACCGTTCTTGGCAGGGTTTCCGATACAGGCCCTGTCACTGCTGTTCCTGAGCGGGGAAAGATCGGCATCACGGACACGCCTCCGGACGGCAAGCCCCGGCTTGACGACCCGACGGATCTTGAAAACCGTTTTCAGGCTGTCATCCATAACTGCGAGGAGTTTCTTGCCCAATGGGACGAACTGCAACCCAATGTGCCGGCGACGATCAAACGCAATGTCGAGAAATGCCGTCATATGGCGGAAACCATGGCGCACAGCTGGTACCCTTGGGAGATGCAGATCGGCATTATCGAAATCCGGCTCGAGGAAGACACAGACAGCGACTGGAGGGGGATCGATAAGGTTGCGGTTCTCGTTGTCGAGCAGATCTGGAACCTTAAACCGCATCTCAAACGGGAGGCTCTGCCGGGCACTGAACCCGCAGAACCGAAAATCGCTCCTGAAATCAGGTTCGATGAGAAAACAAACGACCGGATTTCGGACGCCTCGGACGCTGTCGGCAATATCCTCGAAACACCTGCTTCCGAAGATGTTTTCACGGAAGAGGCCCGCGAGTTTCTTCAAGAGACCAAGCATGAACTTGCAGAAGGCTTGGAGCGGCTGGACAACCCGAATGAGGGAGCCTCCCAATCGCGCTTTCGATTTTGGAGAGCCGCAATCAGGGGCTTGGCCGGGTTTGTAATAGGCGCTGTAACATTGACTGCCCCCGGTACGATATCAAGCCTTCTGACAAATCCTGAAGCGGCGAAGACCCTTCACTCATACTTGAAGATGCTTCTGGAGCTACTGCAGAGCTTTTTTTGAAGCCTGTTTTGTCTTCTAAACTGGATGCCAAGTGAAGTTGCGCGCTATACCAGACGTACCGAAACGCACTCGCGGAGAGCGTCTGGATTCTGCGATTTTCAGGAAGGGCGGGTGGCTCCCCAGGCCGGACTCGAACCAGCGACCCAGCGATTAACAGTCGCTTGCTCTACCAACTGAGCTACTGGGGATCACCACCGGGCGGTGAACTTGCGTCCGCCGCGTCAGTGGGGATGCGTATATCAAAGGCTTTGGCCATTTGCCAAGCCCTCAGTGAAGATATTTTTGCCGAAAACGAAATCCGGTCCGTTCCGGTGTGGAAAACTTTCGTCTTTACAAGGGGCTAACCGTTAAGCCGGCAGACCTCGGAGCGCCGAATACGAGGGCGCGCATGTCGGGCTTTCGGTCTGCGATCCCAACCTCGTCCGGAGTTCCGTTTCCAGCGAAGGTGTAAACGGGCGCTTCTTGTTTGACGGGGAACAAGAGGGTAAAGTCCGGGCGTCACGGTTCCCCGTGTCGGGCAAAGCCCGAGGGGATCAAACGGGAATAGGGTGCGGGACGACTCAGCCAGAGGTCCCAAATCCCTAGCTGCCCCCGCAACTGTTAGCGGTGAATTCCGTCGCATCCAAGCCACTGGACAGACTTCGGTCCTCCGGGAAGGCGCGGCGAGAATGTTGACCCGCAAGCCAGGAAACCGGCCGGACATCTGGACTTTACTCGAAACGCCGTCGGGTGGACGGCAGGGAGAACGAGCATGAAGAATTACAGGACATCACTGGCGGCCGTTGCCGCGATCCATGGCGCATCCGGCGTCGGAAGGGGCGCCTGCCTCTGAGCGGGCGGATGCTTCCGGAACATTCGGATGGTCCGCCGGATCATGGAGCCGGGTCCTGGCGCGGAAGGCGCTGTGGCTCTGGTGCTTGCCCTTACGAGGTCTGTTCCTTTCCCTTATACGTGGCGAATGATGCAATGCCCTGGTGGCGGCGTGCCGGGGATGCCGGACTGCGTTCCCGGCGTAGCGGAAGGTGAAGGCCGTGAGTGAACAACACGCCTACGGCTCGCTCGTTCTCGGTGGCGCCCGGTCCGGCAAAAGCCGTTTTGCCGAAGACCTGGTCGTCCGTTCCGGCCTTGCCAGAGTTTATGTCGCGACCGGAACCGCGTTCGACAGCGAAATGGAAAAGCGCATCGCCGCGCACCGGACCCAGCGCGGCACGGGCTGGCGCACTGTGGAGGAGCAGACGGATCTTGCCGGCGTTCTCGCGCGTGAAGCCAACCCGGGCACCGTGCTCCTCGTCGACTGCCTGACCCTCTGGCTCAACAACCTGATGATGGCGGAGAAGGACCTGACGGCAGAAAGCGCGCGGCTTTGCGAGGCAGTGTCCGCGCTTGCCGGCCCCTGTCTTTTCGTTTCCAACGAGGTCGGCCTGGGCATTGTTCCGGACAATCGGCTGTCACGGGCGTTCCGTGATGCCCAGGGGCGTCTCAACCAGGATATGGCGGCGGTGTGCAGCAAGGTGATTTTCGTTGCCGCCGGCCAGCCGATTCTTCTCAAACCGAATCAACAACCGGAAATAACATTATGAAAACCGGACAGAAAATTCCCGCGACCATCGTTACCGGCTTTCTCGGCGCCGGCAAGACGACGCTGATCCGTAACCTGTTGCAGAACGCTGCGGGCAAGAAGATTGCGCTGATCGTCAACGAGTTCGGCGACATGGGGTTCGACGGCTCGCTGGTCAACGGCTGCGCCGACCCGGATTGCGCTGCCGAAGAGGTGGTCGAACTGACCAACGGCTGCATCTGCTGCACGGTGGCCGACGATTTCCTGCCGACCATGGAAATGCTTCTCGCCCGCGCCGAGCCGCCGGAGCATATCGTCATCGAGACCTCGGGCCTGGCGCTGCCGCAGCCGCTGGTGCGCGCCTTTTCCTGGCCGAGCGTCAAGCCGAAGGTGACGGTAGACGGCGTGGTGACAGTGCTTGATGCGGCGGCGCTTGCCGAGGGCCGGATCGCTCTGGACGAAGACGCGCTTGCGGCCCAACGGGCCGCGGACGAGGCTCTCGATCATGACAGCCCGGTGGAGGAACTGTTCCACGATCAGCTCGCCTGTGCCGATCTGGTTGTGCTCAACAAGGCGGATCTGATTTCCGAAGAGGCGCTGGCAGGCATTCAGAAAAAGATCGGCGCGGACGTGCGCCCGAACGTGCATATTGTGGCTTCGGAAAAGGGCACGCTGCCGATCGAGGTGCTGCTGGGCCGGGGGTCGGCGGCCGAAGACGATATCCATAACCGGCATGAGCATCATCATCATCATGATGACGATCATGATCACGACGATCACGATGACCATGATCACCACCATCATGACCATCATCACCACGACGATTTCGAAAGTCATGTGTTGCCGGTTGCCGGCTTCGCCAGCTTGAAGGACGCGGAGGCGAAGGTGCTTGAGGCAATGACGCTGAAAGGCGTGTTGCGCATCAAGGGCGCCGTTGCCATCGACGGCAAGGCCGCACCTGCCATGGTGCAGGCCGTCGGCCCGCGGGTGGAAACCTGGTTTGCCGCAGGCGCAGAGAGTGCCGGCAAGCTGGTGGTGATCGGGTTGAAGGGACTGGATCTGGAGCAGGTGCGTTCCATTCTCGATACGGCTGAGGCCGCAGCCTGACACCATGCATATCCTCGCCAGCCAGACCCGCCGGATCGACGACGGGGGCGATGCGGTCGATCTCGGCCAGTTGCCCGCCGATATCCTGTTCCTGTCGGCCGCCGATACGGAACTCGGGTCCTTCGCTGCCGCCCATCACGGGCTGGGCGAGGACCGCGCGAGCCTGCGGTTGGCGAGTATCATGGCGCTCGGCCATCCCTATTCGGTCGATCTTTATGCCGAGCAGACGGTTGCCGGTTCGAAGCTGGTGGCCGTGCGTCTGCTCGGCGGCATCGAGTATTGGCGCTACGGGGTCGAGCGGCTTGAGGAAGAAGCCCGCGCCTCGGGCGTGAAGCTGATCCTGGTGCCCGGGGACGACAAGTGGGACGAAGCCCTGGCCTCCCGCTCGACCGTGCCGTTGGAGGAGGCTCGCCGGTTCTGGCGCTATTGCGTCGAAGGCGGCAGCGGCAATTATGCGAACGCGCTTCGGTTTCTCGGGTTTCTGGCAGGAAAAGGAGAAGACCCGCTGCCGCCGGTGCCCCTGCCAAGAGCGGGGATCTATCTGCCGGGCATGACGGCGCCCGACATGGATATGCTGAAGGGCACCTGGGCCGATCCGGCCCGGCCGGTGGCGGCGATCACGTTTTACCGGGCCCTGGTGCAGGGCGCGCAGACCGCACCGGTCGATGCGCTCGTGGCCGCGCTCGACAGGGCAGGGATCAACGCCTTGCCTGTCTTCGTTTCCAGTCTGAAGGAAGCCGAATCCGCCGCCGTGCTGGAAAGCCTGTTTGCGGCGGCAAAGCCGGATGTGGTGATTAACGCCACGGCCTTCGCCGTTTCCAAGGCGGGCGTGGCCCACGAAACGACACCGCTGGATGCGCCGGGCAAGCCGGTGCTGCAGGTGGTGTTTTCCTCGTCCTCCAAAGAAGGCTGGGAAGAGAGTGACCAGGGCCTGTCGATCCGCGACCTCGCCATGCATGTGGTTTTGCCGGAGGTGGATGGCCGGATTTTGAGCCGTGCCGTCTCCTTCAAGGAGGAGGGCGCTTACGACGAAGCGACCCAGTCGACGCCGGTGCGGTTTACGCCGGTGCCCGACCGGATCGATTTCGTGGCCGGGCTAGCCGCCAACTGGGCGAAGCTGTCCCATGTTCCGGCCCGGAACAAGAAGACCGCGTTGATCCTTGCCAATTACCCGAACAAGGACGGCCGGCTCGCCAACGGCGTCGGTCTGGATACGCCAGCCTCCTGTACAGGCCTGCTGCAGGCGATGGGGCGGGCGGGCTATGACGTCGGTGAGGCTCCGGCGACCTCGAAGACGTTGATGGATGTGCTGACATCGGGCGTGACCAATGCCCTGGAAGGACGCGGCGCGCGCACCTCGTACCAGTCTCTGAGCGTTGTGGACTACCAGGCGGCATTTGCGCGTTTGCCCCGAAGCGTCCGTGAGCAGGTGATTGAACGCTGGGGCGCGCCGGAAGACGATCCTCACGTGGTTGACGGCACGTTCCGTCTGGCCCTGCATCGGTTCGGCAACCAGGTGGTCGGGATCCAGCCGGCACGTGGCTACAACATCGATCCCAAGGACACCTACCACGATCCGGACCTGGTACCGCCGCATCACTATTTCGCCTTTTACATCTGGCTGCGCGAGGTGTTTAGCGCCGATGCCGTGGTCCATCTCGGCAAGCACGGCAATCTGGAATGGCTGCCGGGCAAGGCGCTGGCGCTTTCGCAAGGCTGTTATCCGGAAGCCGTGCTCGGGCCGGTGCCGAACATCTATCCGTTCATCGTCAACGATCCGGGCGAGGGCGCGCAGGCCAAGCGCCGGACGTCGGCGGTCATCGTCGATCATCTGACCCCGCCGTTGACCCGTGCAGAAAGCCACGGTGTCTCCGGTGAGCTGGAGATCCTGCTCGATGAATATTATCTGGCCTCCGGGGTCGACCCGCGCCGGCTGAAAGCGCTCACCCGGGACATTTTGGACGTTGCCGCCCGGCACGGTCTCGACAAGGACATCGGCCTGACCGCCGATATGGACGAGACGACGCGGCTTGCCCGGCTCGACGCCCATTTGTGCGACCTGAAGGAACTGCAGATCCGCGACGGGCTGCATGTTCTGGGCGAAAGCCCGGAGGGTGGATTGCTGACCGATCTGTTGGTCGCTTTGGCCCGCGTGCCCCGTGGGGCCGAGCCCCATCAGGACAGCCTGCAACGAGCGCTCGCAAGGGATCTTGGGTTTGACGGCTTCGATCCGCTGGATTGCGATTTTTCTGATGCGTGGGCTGGACCAAGGCCGGCCGCTTTGACGGATCTTTCCGACGACCCGTGGCGGTCTGCGGGCGATACGGTGGAGCGGATCGAGTTGTTGGCACAGAAGCTGGTGAGCGGAGAGCAGGCGCCCGAAAAGGATTGGTTTGCGACCCATGCTGTTCTTGGGGAGATCGAAACGCGTCTGAAGCCGGCCGTCATCGGCTCCGGCAGGGCGGAAACGCAGGCCGTCCTGACGGCTCTTTCCGGCGGTTTCGTCGTCCCTGGACCGTCTGGTGCCCCAACGCGCGGGCGGCCGGATGTGCTGCCGACGGGAAAAAACTTCTATTCGGTCGATGTCCGTGCGGTGCCGACGGAGACCGCGTGGCGGCTCGGGCAGCAGTCCGCAGGTCTCGTCGCAGAGCGTTATTTCCAGGAGGAAGGCGAGTGGCCGACGGCGCTGGTGCTGACCTGCTGGGGCACGGCCAACATGCGCACCGGCGGCGACGACATTGCCCAGGCGCTGGCGCTGATCGGCGCGCGCCCGGTTTGGGAGGCCGGCTCCGGTCGGGTCACAGGTTTCGAAATCCTGTCGCTTGCCGAGCTCGGACGGCCGCGGATCGATGTAACGCTCCGGGTCTCCGGGTTCTTCCGCGACGCCTTTCCGCATCAGATCGACCTGTTCGACAGCGCGGTGCGCGCCGTTGCCGCCTTGGAAGAACCGGAAGAGGCCAATCCGATTGCCGCACGGGTATTGAGAGATCGAATCAAGTTCGAAGCCGAAGGCCTTGATGCCGATGAGTCACGTCACCGGTCCGGTTTCCGGGTATTCGGATCCAAACCGGGTGCCTATGGCGCCGGGCTGCAGGCGCTGATCGACGAAGGCATCTGGGACGAGCGCGGTGATTTCGCCGATGCCTTCCTCGACTGGGGCGGCTATGCCTATGGCGGCGGCGCGGCCGGAACGGCGGCGCGGGGCGAGTTGGAAACCCGTCTTTCCGCAGTCGATGCGGTGCTGCACAACCAGGACAATCGGGAACACGACCTGCTCGACAGCGACGACTACTACCAGTTCGAAGGCGGGCTGGCGGCGACGGTCGAGACGCTGAAGGGCGCGGTGCCGAAGGTCTATCACAACGATCATTCCCGCCCGGAACGGCCGGTGGTGCGCAGCCTGTCGGAAGAGATCGGCCGGGTGGTGCGCGGCCGGGCGGCCAATCCGAAATGGATCGCGGGCGTCATGCGCCATGGCTACAAGGGCGCTTTCGAGATGGTGGCCACGCTGGATTATCTGTTCGCCTTTGCCGCGACCACCCGTGCGGTCGGCGATCATCATTTCGACCAGCTGTTCGAGGCCTATCTGGAAGACGACCGTGTGCGGGAGTTTCTGCAGGACGCCAATCCTGCGGGCTTAAGCGAAATGATCGCCCGTTTCCAGGAGGCGATCGACCGGGGACTGTGGACGCCGCGCCGCAACAGCACCCATGCTAGACTTTCCGAAATTCAATCAAGAACCCGAGAGACAGGGTAAGGGAGAAAGACCCGTGAGCGACAAGCATCAGGATCTGACCGAGGAAGAGCTGAACGCCCGCCATGCGGAAAAGATGCGCAAGAAAAAGGCTGCGCGCGACAAGATCATGGCCACCAAGACCATCGAGAAGGGTCTGACCATCGTCCATACGGGCAAGGGCAAGGGCAAGTCGACAGCAGGCTTCGGCATGGTGTTCCGCTCGCTCGGTCACGGTCACAAGGTCGGCGTCGTCCAGTTCGTCAAGGGACGGATCGAGACCGGTGAGCGCAAGGCGTTGGAACGCTTCTCCGATCTGGTGACCGTCAAGCGCATGGGCGAGGGGTTTACCTGGGAAACGCAGGACCGGCAGCGGGACATCGATGCGGCCCGTCAGGCCTGGGACGCAGCCAAGGAGATGATCACCTCCGGCGAGTACCGGCTGGTGCTGTGCGACGAACTCAATATCGTCCTGCGCTACGACTACCTGCCGATCGAGGAGGTGGTCGATTTCCTGAAGAACGAAAAGCCTGAGGACGTCCATGTCATTATCACAGGGCGCAATGCCAAGGATGAGTTGATTGAGGTCGCCGATCTGGTTACCGACATGACACAGGTGAAGCATCCTTTCCGTTCCGGCGTGAAGCCGCAGGAAGGAATCGAGTTTTAACATTCAGGAAAACGGGACGGCTCCATGAAACTTTTCAGCCAGGGTCTCCGGGAAGCCTCCCGGACCCATCAGGAAATCGTCCGACGCTATGAAATCGGCCGGACGGTGGTCGAGTTTCTGGCCGCTGTGACCTTCATCATCGGCAGCGCCTTCTTTTTCTACGACAGCCTGATTTACGCGGGAACGTGGCTGTTCCTGATCGGATCAGTCCTGTTTGCCGTTCGGCCTTCCATCCGGCTGTTGCTGGAGCTGCACCTGGCGCGCCTGCCGGTGCCGAAGGAGTTTCGTCCCTATGGCGCGGACGCCGATGAGGGAGACGCCTAGTGAGCAGCCGCTTCGGCCGCACTCCGGCGCTGATGATCCAGGGGACCGGCTCCAATGTCGGCAAGAGTCTGATCGTCGCCGGCCTGTGCCGGTTGTTTGCCAACCGGGGGCTGAAGGTCAGACCGTTCAAGCCGCAGAACATGTCGAACAATGCGGCGGTCACCGCCGATGGCGGCGAGATCGGCCGGGCCCAGGCGCTGCAGGCGCAGGCGGCGCGCGTACCGCTTTCGGTGCATATGAACCCGATCCTTCTGAAACCTGAAACCGATACTGGCGCCCAGGTGATCGTTCAGGGCAAACGCTTTGGTACCTTGAAGGCGTGCGAATATGGAAAGCAGAAAGCGCAATTGCTTCCGAAGGTTCTGGATAGTTTTTCAGAAATTGAGTCCGGTGCGGATCTGGTGATGGTGGAAGGCGCCGGCAGTCCGGCGGAAATTAATCTCAGGGCCGGTGACATCGCCAATATGGGTTTTGCCGAAGCGGCCGATCTGCCGGTCGTCCTTTGCGGCGATATCGACCGGGGCGGTGTGATCGCCTCGCTGGTCGGCACCTATTCGGTGCTCGAAGCAGCGGAGCGCGAGCGGATCAGGGGCTTCTTCGTCAATCGCTTTCGGGGAGACCCGAGCCTGTTCGATGATGGCATGAGCGAGATCACGCGGCGGACCGGCTGGGCGCCGCTCGGGGTCGTGCCGTGGTTTTCTCAAGCCGCGAAACTACCCGCCGAAGATGCGCTCGGTCTCAGCGATGGGGCAGGACGCGGCCCGGTCAAGATCGTCGTGCCGGTGATCTCCCGGATCGCCAATTTCGACGATCTCGACCCCTTGCGTATGGAGGAGGGCGTCACCCTGACGCTAGTCCAGCCGGGAGACCCCTTGCCGGGCGATGCGGATCTCGTCCTGCTGCCGGGATCGAAATCGACGGTCGGCGATCTGGGCTTCTTCCGCAGGCAGGGTTGGGACGTGGACCTCAAAGCCCATCACCGCCGCGGCGGACATATCCTCGGGATCTGTGGCGGATACCAGATGCTGGGCCGGACGATATCAGATCCTGAAGGCATCGAAGGACGAGCAGGCACCGTTGAGGGGCTGGGCTTCTTGAATGTCGACACAGAGCTGACAGCGGACAAATCTCTCATCGAGGCTAGGGGGAAGCATCTCGCCACCGGTGCGGAGGTTTCAGGCTACGAGATCCATATCGGCCGCACAGAGGGCCCCGATTGTGCCCGACCATTGCTTCATATCCGCGAGGCGGACGGCACGCCGAAGCTGGACGGTGCCCAATCGGCCGATGGCCGGGTTGCCGGCACTTATCTCCACGGCCTGTTCACCTCGGACACCTTCCGCAAGGCCTATCTGCAAGGCTTCGGCGCAACTTCTACGCTTGCCTACGAGCAAAGCATCGATGGCGTTCTGGACGATCTCGCCGCGCACCTGGAAACCGCGATGGATGTGGACCGAATCCTGGAGATCGCGAAGACCAGATAAGGGTACTTCGCCAAAATGGATCGACTGGAATGGTTTTGATATTCAATCATCAATTGAAACGGCTGGAGCGGTACAAATGAGCACTCTCTTTTTTATGGTGATCGTTCGCTTGGCCGCTCTATATTTTTTAATGAACGGTTTGAGCTTTTTTTCTGTGGCGCTGTATTCGGTGTTTTCCGAGCAATACGACGGATTTCAGCGGGTGAGTGCGTTGGTGCTTGGCCTCAATCTATTGATTTCAATAGTGCTGTTCTGCTTTCCGCGGGTCCTGCTGCTTGGGCTCAATATCCGGATCGAGCCGGGCAGGGAAGTCCCGCGGGTTTCCGATTTTCAGTCTGCGGGAATTGCCTTGATCGGCCTCTATTTCGTGCTTCAAAGCTTGGCAAATCTGGTTTTTATCGTGGTAACCGTAGATCAGATGCGCGACTTGGGCATGGGCATCGAGAACTTGTCCGCCCAGAACAAGGCGGATTTCGTCAGCTATGTGTTCCAGTTCGTGCTGGGACTTCTGGCCGTGATCGGATCGAACGGTTTGTCAAAAATGATCACGCGGCTTCGGACCATCGGGACGCGACCAAGCGGAGAGAAGGCTGGCGAATGAGCGGGCAATCGAAATTCTGAATCTGCTTGATGAGTGGAAAAAATACCGGATACGCGATGCGACGGGGACCGCAGAGGTGCGCCTGAACTTTGACCTATCGAGAAGAAGATCTTCATGAAGCCGTCCCTTTATTCCGTCCCCGTAAAAGCTTCCGGACGCCTTTTCATCATGCCGAAACCGTCAGGAGACTGGCTGGAGGACGATATCGGCGTCCTGCGCGGGGAAGGGATCGATTACATCGTTTCCATGCTGACTGGCGACGAGCAGGAAGATCTCGGATTGACCGAGGAAGAGAGTATTTGCGGACGGTTCGGTTTGAGCTTTTTCCGGTTCGCGGTCGAGGACCGTGGCGTGCCGGAGTTGCGCGAGTTGGTGCGGATGGTCGATGGGATCGTTGGCGATCTGGCGGCCGGTAAATCCGTTGCCGTTCATTGCCGCGCAGGTATCGGCCGATCCGGCTTGCTGACAGCCTGTGTCCTGACCCGGTTCGGACTGTCCGCAGAACACGCGATTGATAGCGTCAGCCTCGCCCGCGGTGTTCCGATCCCGGACACCGAGGAGCAGGCTGAATTCGTCCGCACGTTCGCGGAGCAGCTCGGGCTGTAGCTGGTGGGGGCGGGCTTACCCCCGCTTCCACACCAGCAGCTGGTTGTTTGCCGGCATGGCGTGGTCGGCTTGTAACGTCAGGCCGAACTTTTGCGCCAGATCGTTGACTGCCTCGAAATCGCGGATGCCGCTTTCCGGATCGCGGGATTTCAGGGACTTGTCGAAAGCCTCGTTGCTCGGCGTGGTGAATTTGCCGTCGTATTTGAACGGGCCGTAGATGCACAGCACACCACCTTCGGCCAGGGTCTCGCCGACGCCTTCGAAAAAGTCTTCCACCAGCGGCCAGGAAACGATGTGCAGCGAGTTGGCGGTGAAGATGCCGTCATAGGCATCTTCGTAGTCGAAGGCAGAGACCGGCCAGGGCAGGTCGGAGATATCCAGTTCGATCGGTGCCAGAAGGTTGTCGAGATCGGCTTCGGCCTGGACGATGCGCTGGTCGATGGCCGGCAGGTGCTCGGCGACATCGCTCGGCCGCCAGTCCAGGTGGGGCAGGTTCTCGGCGAAAAAGACGGCGTGCTGGCCGGTGCCGCTGGCGATTTCCAGAACGCGGGTCGCGTCCTTGAAGGCGTCGCGGAGCTTTTCGAGGATCGGGCGTTTGTTGTTTTCGGCTGCTGCGGAAAAGGGAAGCATCATTTTTCTCAGTTCAAAACACAGCCGTACCATTCAGTGCTGCGATGGCGGCCGCCGACAGCAGAGCAAATAATGCAAGCAATAAGCAAGACCCTTTCAGCAAGTTTAGTGCACGGGAAATATCCTGAGCGGTCGCGGATTTGCGTCCGCCGGCGTTCAGGAAGGGATCTTCGACCGTATAGCCGGGGTAGGATCTGGGGCCTGCAAGGGCGATGTCCAGGGCACCTGCCATGGCCGCTTCCGGCCAGCCGGCGTTGGGAGAGCGGTGTTTGCGGGCGTCCAAACGGATCGTCCTCAGCGCAGTCTTCGGCGATCCGCCGGCGAGCGGGGCCGTGAGTGCAATCAGCAGACCGGACAGGCGGGAGGCCGGCAGGTTGACGAGGTCGTCGAAGCGGGCCGAGGCCCAGCCGAAGGCGCCATGCCGTTCCGTCTTGTGTCCGATCATGCTGTCGGCCGTGTTCACAGCCTTGTAGGCGATCAGACCGGGCAGGCCCAGAACGGCGAACCAGAAGGCCGGGGCGACGACCCCGTCGGAGAAGTTCTCCGCGCACGATTCGATCGTCGCCCTTGAAACGCCCGCCTCGTCGAGCGTCTGAGGATCGCGACCAACGATCATCGCAACTGCCTTGCGTCCGCCGGCAAGGCCGTCGGTTCGCAAACCGTCGCGGACGGCGGCGATGTGCTGGTAGAGGCTTTTCTGGGCGAGGAAGATGGCGGCCACCAAAACTGTCAGAGCCTGGCCAAAGGGCATCAGCCGCGCGCCGTAGTCGATGGCGTATCCGGTGGCGAACCCCACGCCGATCAGGATAAGGAGGGTGATCACGCCAAGAACTTTTCTACGCTCGGGTGAGAAGCCCTCTTTGTTGAGAGATGCATCCAGAAAACTGATGAGCTTGCCGATCAGAACGACCGGGTGGGGCCAGCGGCGCCACAGAACGTCCGGATCGCCGATCAGGGCATCGACGGCGAGCGTGGCGAACAGGAGAAAAAGCGTATCGGGAAAAAGCAGCATTTTCCCCGATTAGAGCTCTTTCGCCGCGTCGGCAAGCGCCTGTCGGAGGCGTTGAAGGTTCTCCCTCGATCCGGGCAGCCCGATGCGCATCCAGGTCGGCGCGTAGTCGAAGATCCGAGTCCAGATCCGGCGGCGGGCCAGGGCTTCGTGCAGGGAGGCGGCGTTTCTCGTGCCGGCGAGTGCGAAAAGCGGTGTTCCGCCGAAGACGCTGAGCCCCTGCTCGGATAACAGGAGGGTCAGGTCGGCCATTTCATCGGCAAGGCGCCGCCGCATGGCCTCTTGCCACGTCATGTCGCTGAGAGCCTTGCGTCCGATTTCCAGCGCCGGACCGCTGACGGCCCAGCTGTCTAGACGTTCGGAAAGTCTCTGCGTGATCCGTCGCGGACCGGCAAGAAAGCCGAGGCGTAGACCGGCCAGTCCGAAAAATTTTCCGAAGGATCGCAGCACCAGGATGTTTTCGTCGCCGATCGAGGGGAGAATACTGGCTCCGGGAACAACGTCGGCAAAGGCCTCGTCGATGATGAGAAATCCGTCGCGCGCGGCAAGGGTGCCTGAGGCAGCCTGCAGGCTGGCCCTAGGGGTCAGCCGGCCGTCCGGATTGTTCGGATTGACGACGACGGCATAGCGCGTGGTTTCGGCGATGGCTTCCAGATACCCGACTTCGAGCGGCTTGCGTCCGGATCGGGCCCAGGCTGCCGCATGAGAGGAATAGGTTGGGCCGACAATGGCGGCATCGCCTTCGGAAAAAAGGTCCGGCAACAAGGCAATCAGCGCCTGGGTGCCAGGTGCCGCGACCAGTCCGATATGCTCCGGGCAGGCATAGGCCTTGCGGGCGGCACCGAGCAACCGGTCGAGCGCGTTCTGCCCCGGAAGCCGTTGCCAGACGTCGCCGGCAATGGTCTCCGTTATTGGATAGGCATGGGGATTGATGCCGGTCGAAAGGTCGAGCCAGTCTTCCTCGGTTCCGCCGTAGCGGTCGATTGCAAGCGCCAGATCGCCGCCGTGGTGCATAGTCCTGTCTCTGTGTTCCGTATCAAGGCTTTGCGTTATCTAGTCGATTTGCCGGGCAGAAGTACAGATCCGGCTGCGGCATGAATTTGTCCGCATACGAATGAAATCGGAGGAGGGGCGATACAGCAGATCATTCATAGGGGGTGGAACGGTAAATACGGAGACCACACTTGGGGTGCGGACCCATACAATTCTGCTTTCAGGCGTCGATCCGATAATGCCAATCGAGAAAAAGCCTGCGGAACCATGGCTCTGCATGATGCAAACCCTTTGATGCGGCTCTCCATAGCCGGATTGACGATCCTTCGGATCGACCTGGAATCAGAATTGTAAGGGTCCGTGCGCGCGTCCCGCCCAAAACCCTATCGCCGTGAGAAAAATCCATCGACTGTTGCGATGATCAAGTCATGTTTTGCTGCGCGTTGGGCACCACCATTCCTGCAGATGATCTCATCGCCGGGTTCTTCCAGTTTCAGGATCTCAAATCCGCCTGGTTTGCACTCTCCCAGGAAATCGAAATGGGAGAGTGTTTCGGGTTCTACGTACATTGCGATCTTCGGCGGAAGAGCCTGGATCAAGGCTCGGGATTCGATGTCGAGTTTCAGACCTGAATCCATCAGCGATGCCCCGAATACCAGCATGGGTTTGCGCACTTGACCCAAGCTCGCCTTGGAAAAACTCTGCGTTCCGCCAAGGTCAAACGTCGCGAAAGCCTCGATCCGGGGATCGGAAAGATCGGCCTCCATCTGCACGATGTCTTCGGCTGTGCGCGCAATGTCCCAGTCCGCGAGAATATTGCAGGTCAACTCCTCCGGGTTTTTGTCGCAGAAGCGCTTCAACCCCGACGCGTCATACCGGGCTCCTGCCAAAAGTGCTGCAGTAAATCCCCCAAGCGAATGACCAGCCACGAAGACCCGGGCCGGATCGACAAGCGCCGACAATTTTGCTGATGTCGTCGCATAGTCTATCACGCGGGAAATGTCCTTTGGCCGCTCCCAAAGCTGACGGCGTTGATCCGGATCGCGTGACCAGGTGGACGTGCCCGGATGATTGATCGCGGCGACAACGTAACCCCGCCTGGCCATCGCAGCCGCGAACCATGCCTGATTGTCGACATTGCCGAACATACCGTGGGACACCACCACGAGCGGAAACTGCCCGTCGATGGGAAGAGCATTCCTGACGACGGGAGTTCCAACCCAGACCGCACTTTTGAAGTCGTCGTGCCGTGGACCCGTGGCTTCGGTCGGAAACCAAAGACGTCCCTTCAGATCACGCTGGCCTTCTGTGTCCGGGATATTCAATTCGGTCATGCCGGCCTGATAGGACTGAGCTGACGCCGGTACAACGTATGCAGCAAGTGCTGCGGCAAAGATGAGGGCGAACCGTTTCATCGTAATCTCCGCGGATTGTTGTCGTTGCCCTGACAACTGAGCGTCTATCCAAATTGAAGCAACGGTTTGCGCTGGCTATACCTGTCCTTGATCCTGATGCAGGACAGATTCGGATTGAAAGAGGACAGATGGACGCCCCTACGCTCGTCAAACTTCCATTGCCGATGCTGACTGCGCTCTTGTCCTGCGTGATTGCCATGCTGGTGTGGCGTTTGGAATTGGGCGTCAGGCGGGCCACTGCAACATTCTTTGCCTTGTTCGCTCTGTGCGCTGTCGAAGCACTCCTCGTTGGGTTGAGGTTCGGCTATGGAATCGAAACTCTGATACCCGTGCAACGCACGCTGCCTTTGTTGCTGGGTCCCTTGATGTATCTGGGATTTGCAGCGTTTGCCGTTGACGCCCGTACATTCCGTAAGATCATGGCCTGTCATCTGGCGGCACCAATCATCGTGCTGGCGGTGTTTTGGCTCATTGTTGAGGATTGGCGCGCTCTCGATTTGGTATTCAGTGCCAGCTATCTGTTCTATAGCGTTGCGTTGTTCCGTCTCTGGCGTAAAGGTCCCGATGTGTTGACCTACGCCCGGCTGGACGTGGCACGCCGCCTGTCCGACTGGATCCTGCGGGGTATCGGACTGCTGGTCTTTATCCTGGCTTTGGATGCCACGATCGCGCTCGATTTTGCGCTGAACCAGGGCGCCCATGCAGCCGTGTTGATTTCGTACGGAACTGCCCCGCTTGTCGTCATCCTGCTGGCGGTCCTCGTCAAATTGCCGTCAATTCTGTCCGATGCTGACAGGAAAGCGTATGCGGTAAAGACAGTGGACATCACGGATAGCGAGACGGTCGGCCGACTGGAGGAACTCATGCTGAATGATCAGCTCTTTCTGGACCCCGGTCTTACGGTTCAACGCCTTGCCAAGCGCCTTCATCTACCCGCCCGCAAGGTGTCCGCGGCAGTCAATAAGGCGAAAGGCATGAACGTATCGCAGTACGTAAACGAATTTCGGCTTGCCTATGCGGCAGATCTTCTTGTGAGTGGAAATGAAAGCGTTTCAGGAATTGCGGAAAGATCCGGTTTCATGACGCGATCAAATTTTTATCGAGAGTTCCAACGCGTTTATGATCAGTCGCCGACAGAATACCGGAGCACAGGACCGCTCGCCAACAGCCAGCCGACAACGGGATGAAGCTGAGTTACGATCCGCACCTGGTGGTCCCTGCAGAGAACGGCACGATTGCGCCCGGTGTGCTTGACGCTTCGCTGCGTACGAATGGCGGCCATCGACCTCAGGCACTCTTCGCCTTTTGAGCCACGAGGCAGTAGCTCATTGGAATCTGTGCGGCGCGTCCCTCGTAGATGTCATACTCCGGCTCACGGATGGTGTGCCCGTATTCCTTCAGCTCAACGATACCGAGCCCTGATTGAGCGCAGGCCGTAATGATCTCGCCAAGCGGATGAATGAACCAGTAACCCGTCTCACTTTCACCGTGGTCCTTGCCGTCATAGGTGATCGCTTCGGTGACCTCTTGCGGGCGTCGCTCGAAATAACTGAAAGAAGGCTCGAATGGCGTGACGCTGCCTGGGTCGAAAACTTCCAGAAACGGATGCGTTTCGTAAATGACCAGCCGCCCGCCAGGTGCGAGCAGTCCGGAAGTGACGCGGAAAAACTCTGGCAGGTCTGGCATCCAGTTGAGAACGCCGATGGTAATGAGGGCGAGGTCGAACTGGCCGATACCCGGAGGCAGGTCGTAGATATCTGCTTCAAGCAGGCGGAGATCGAGACCAGCGGCATCACCGAGTTGCTTTGCTTGAGCAAGGAAGCCGCCCGACTGGTCGATCCCCATTTCGGCGCGGATGCCAAGGGACGCGAGTGAAATCAACTCGCGGGCATTGTTGCAACCGATCTGCACAGCGGATTTTCCCTTGAGATCAAGCCCATTTAAAATGGAAGTCAGAAAAGGGTCGAGCACCGAGAACCCTGGTTGGGCCGCGCTCGCAAGAAGCTGCTCCCAATGATCTCCTTTTCCGTGCAACGGAGCAGATGCATTCCACGCAGCCCGGTTTGCCGCGGTGATTTCATTTTGGCTGATTTCAGTCATCTTGGGCGCCGTTGCTTGATCTGTCTAACTTGCGAGATTTGAAGGTAGACGTTCAACAGGAAGTGTTGAAGGGCGAATTTATACGCGTTGCCTCCAACAGCCACCAGTGCAGCAAACGTCCGCTGGCCACACAAATATCAGCAAGCCATGCCCCAACTTCGGTCGATTTAGGGTAGTTCGGATCAGTTACAATTAGCGGTTCTGGGCTTGGGTTTTGTCGGCAATTGATCGAAAACCATTCAAGCTCTAAACAGGATTGCAATTTTAGAGAGCTGGGATTCGCCCCTAAAGCCTATGGGCTGACAATAGGTTATCCGGGTACGAAAAATGCCTCCGTTTCGCAAAATCGCGATGGGCTTTTTCTTTTAAAAACAATGTCTTAAAGGTGATGGAGGCCTCTGCCGGAATCGAACCGGCGTACACGGATTTGCAATCCGCTGCGTCACCACTCCGCCAAGAGGCCGTGAGACGCGCTGTATCAATCACTTGGCGCCTCGTGTCAAGCCGGTGTTCGGGGTTTATCCAAAATGCTGAGGTGGCGGCATGGTTGCAGTGTCGTTCCTGAATGCGGGCATGCGGGCTGTCGGGCCACGCAGTCCGGATTTCAGACACCGCACAGAAGCATGTGGCGCGCCTCTTGCGGTGCATTGATGCCAACAGATGCTTGTCAGTCCGGTTCCGGATCGTTAATGAACCAGAGGAGAGAGGCCGGCAATCAAGATGAGGGTCGATATGACTGACTTTGCACAGTCCCGCAGGCGTATGGTGGACAACCAGCTGCGTACCAACGATGTCACGGATCATCGCATTCTGGATGCGATGGAAGACGTGCCTCGGGAACGCTTCCTGCCGGCTTCGAAGCGTGCGATTGCCTATATCGACGAAGACCTGCCGATGGGCTCGGAAGGGGCCGGCCGTTACCTGATGAAACCGCATGTCTTCGGCAAGCTGGTCCAGCTGGCCGAAGTCCGGCCCGATGACGTGGTTCTGGTCATCGGCACAGGATCCGGGTACAGCGCGGCCGTTCTGTCCAAGCTGGCGGCTTCTGTCGTTGCCGTCGAGGAAGACAGCGATCTGGCAAAGGCCGCAGGCGAGACACTCGTGGAACTCGGCATCGAAAATGCAGCGGTCGTGGAAGGTGTTCTCGCGGCGGGCTGTGCCTCCGAAGGGCCTTACGACGTGATTGTCGTCGACGGGGCTGTCGACCAGTTGCCGGAAGGCCTGCTGAAGCAATTGAAGATCGGCGGTCGCCTGGTCGTGATCGAGGGCAGGGGCGGGGCCGCGGCCGCGCGGCTCTATCGGTCCTCCGGCGATGCAATCAGCAGCCGCTTCGCGTTCAATGCCTCGGCCTCCGTTCTGCCCGGTTTCGAAAAGGCGCCTGAATTCGTCTTCTGAGATTGCTTCTTGTCTCTTGGGAGCGCTCGGGTCGAAAGCCTCGCCTGACGGGAGAAGCTGCGGCTAAGTCCTTGCGGGATGGATCAATAGCCGTCGCGCATCTGTTGCTCATTGGCCTCAGTCGCGATTTTAATCGCCTGTTCACAGTCTTAGAGAAGCCTTTGGCCGGTTCATGTGGTTGCGAACTTGCACCGGGCAGTTTACCAAAAGATCAGGCTGAGGACTCATATTCTGAGGCTGTGAAGTGACGGATGGCAAAAACCCGGCGTAACCCGATTTCCGATAACGCAAGCCGTTGTCTAGAAAATGGGAAACGCTTGAAGTTTTGTGTGTTCGGTGTGCGGAAAACGGATTGATCAAGTCGAACGCGTGTTGGAATGGCCGAAGAGTGCCGTTGTCGGTCCTTCGTGGCGTTTCTGATCACCAGAATGATTCGTTTCCGAACTTGGCTCCGAATATGAGTCCTCAGTCTTAAAAAAGGGTGTCGTATCCGCGCAGGGAGCAACAGGTGGTATTGCGTTCAATCAAGAGGTCCGCAGCGTTTGGTCTCGCGGTGGTATTGGTCTCGGGGACAATGTTGTCCGGCATGGGTATTTCGGCCGCCATGGCCGAAACGATCGAAGAAGCTCTGGCTTTCGCCTATTCCAACAATCCGACTTTGAATTCAGCGCGCGCCCAACTGCGCGGTGTCGACGAAAATGTGCCGCAGGCACTCTCCGGCTGGCGTCCGACAGCAACCTTGTCTGCTGACGCCGGGTGGACCCGCTCAAGCGCGCTTGGCGCGGAAGCCTATCGCAACAACGCGAGCATTTCGCTTTCCGTCAGCCAGGCTCTGTTTCGCGGTTTCCGGACTGTCAATTCAACGCGGCAGGCGGAAGCGATCGTCAAGGCGCAACGTGAAAGTCTGAGTTCGACGGAACAGGACGTTCTGCTGTCCGCCGCTCAAGCTTATGTGGATGTGATCCGCGATACGGCGCTCGTCTCGCTGCAGCGCAGCGATCTGCAGTTCCTGACCGAGCAGGTTCGTGCCGCGAAGGATCGGTTCGACGTTGGTGAGGGGACCCGGACAGATGTCTCCCAGTCCGTGGCGCGTCAGGCGGAAGCCCAGGCGAACCTGAATACGGCGATGGCGAACTTGAATACCAGCCGGGCTGTTTACCGGCAGGTCGTCGGGATTGAAGCCAAGAATCTCTCGGCCAACACCACGATCAATGCGCTGGTTCCCGGTTCGATCGAAGCCGCGCTGCAGGCCAGCGAAACGGCCCAGCCGCTGATCCGGCAGTCGCAGCATCTGGTCGATGCGGCGATTTTCAATACCAAGGCGATCGAGGGCGAACTTCTGCCGACCGTGTCCCTGAACGGCAATGTGTCGCGAAACTGGCGTCCGTCCACCACGGTGTCCCAGTCCAATTCCGCGGCGGTCTACGGCTCGGTCAGCATTCCGCTCTATCAGGGGGGGGGCGTGTCGTCACGCGTTCGGCAGGCCAAGGAAGAATTGGGCCAGGCCCGCTTGCAACTGGACGTGGTGCGCGACCAGATCCGGGCCAATGTCATTTCGGCCTGGGGCAACTATCAGGCCGCCAGTGCATCGATCAAGGCCGCCAAGGCGGCGGTCGAAGCCCAGAAACTTGCGCTGGAAGGCGTGATCGAGGAACAGCGCGTCGGTCAGCGAACGACCCTGGACGTCCTGGATGCCCAGCGCGAGCTGGTCAACCAGCGCGTGGGGCTGGTGACCGCGCAGCGTAACCGGATCGTCGGCGGCTATCAGCTGGTGTCGGCCATCGGCAAGCTGGACGCTGTCACTCTGGGGTTGAACGTCGCCCAGTACCGGCCGAAGGAACACTACAAGGCGGTTCGCGACAAATGGTTCGGCCTTCGGACGCCGGACGGCCGGTAAGCCGGATAAAGGCCGCGCCGGTTCCGGACCGGGCGGCCGATTTTGTTCATTACCTGCAAGCCTTTCCTAACCAACCTCGGCGGAAGCGCTCCAATTGAGCTGCGGCACGTGGCAGAATTGCGCATGGAATGAACCAAAAAAGGGGATAAGGCGGTCAGGTTACGGACTGTTCCTTTTCGCTGAGCCAATTAGCCTTCTATAATTTCGGTTAATGAATCGTTCAGACATTTTCTGGGCGATTCGGGTAGTTGCCGATTTGTATCTGGGGGTTTTCATGGCAAAGGCGAGTCAGGCTGCAGAGCCGTCGATGGAGGAAATCCTCGCATCGATCCGCCGCATCATCTCGGATGAGGAAGAGCCCGGCAACGACTCCGACGACGCGCCGCAGGCATCGAACCTGGAAGACAACCCCGTAGAAATCGAGGCGGCTGACGATATGGGCGACGGGTCCGAAATGTCCCAGGACGACCTGGACAAGCTTTTCGACATGGACGATGGCGGCGAGGAGACGACCGACATCACCGCCGATGAAGATATGGACGATATGGCCGCGGCCATGGCGGAGGCGGATGCCGACGTCGAAGAAGCGGAAGAAGACGACGTCCTCGAGCTGACCGAAGAACTTGCGGTCGATGAGAGCGATATTGCCGTCGTCGATCCGATGGACGACGTGCTCGTCGACAACGACATTGCATTCGTCGAGCAATCGGACGCCGAGGAAGACGAGCCGGACCTGGAAAGCATTGCGGCCGCGATGCAGTCTCCTACAGTCGAGATGAAGACGAGTTCCGTACCGGACGACGATTTGCCGGACGTGGAAAAGGACGGCCCGCTGACTTCGGAACAGACCGGAGAAGCGGTTCATGCAGCCTTCGATAACCTGTCGCACATGTTCGTGGGAGGAAATGCCCAGACGGTCGAAGAACTGGTTCGTGACATGCTGCGCCCGATGTTGAAGGCGTGGCTCGACCAGAATCTGCCCGGTATGGTGCAGGAAATGGTGCAGAAAGAGATCCAGCGCGTGACCAGGCGGCGCTGACCGTCCGTTACGACTGAAGCCAACGCCGCCGCAAAAGGCGGCGTTTTTTGTTGGATGATCGCTCCCGGACGCAAATTGGCCATTTGGCGGATTTGGCCTGTTGACTTGCCCGGTCTGTTCCGATTTACACGAGCGGTTCCAAGAAAACATCCGAATGATGCATTGAGTACCCCATATGCTTGACAAGACCTATGACGCGGCAAGCGTTGAGCCGCGGATTTACGAAACCTGGGAAAAGGCCGGTGCCTTCAAGGCCGGCGCGGGAGCCAAGGATGGAGCCCCGTCCTACACGATCGTAATTCCGCCGCCGAACGTGACCGGCTCGCTGCATATGGGCCATGCGCTGAACAACACGCTTCAGGACATTCTGGTCCGGTTTGAGCGCATGCGCGGAAAGGCCGTTCTCTGGCAGCCGGGCATGGATCATGCCGGTATCGCGACCCAGATGGTGGTCGAACGTCAGCTCATGGAACGCCAGGAACCAGGCCGTCGGGATATGGGCCGGGAGGCCTTCATCGAACGGGTTTGGTCCTGGAAGGAAGAATCCGGCGGCATGATCTTCAACCAGTTGAAGCGCCTCGGTGCCTCCTGCGACTGGAGCCGGGAACGGTTCACCATGGACGAAGGGCTGTCCGAGGCGGTGCTGAAGGTCTTTGTCCAGCTTTACCGGGACGGCCTGATCTACCGCGGCAAGCGGCTGGTCAACTGGGACCCGAAATTCGAAACCGCGATTTCCGATCTCGAAGTGGAGAACAAGGAAGTCGACGGCCATATGTGGCATTTCAAATATCCGTTGGCCGATGGTCAGACCTATGAATATGTCGAGAAGGACGAAGACGGAAACGTGACGCTGCGCGAAACGCGCGACTACATTTCTATCGCCACGACCCGGCCGGAAACGATGCTCGGCGACGGCGCCGTTGCGGTTCATCCGTCCGATGAGCGTTACAAGCCGATCGTTGGCAAGCTGTGCGAAATCCCGGTCGGACCGAAGGAACACCGGCGCCGGATCCCGATCATCGTGGACGATTATCCGGATCCGGATTTCGGGTCCGGTGCGGTCAAGATCACCGGCGCACACGATTTCAACGACTATCAGGTCGCGCGCCGCAACAATATTCCGCTCTATCGTCTCATGGATACGACCGCCTCCATGCGCGCCGATGGGCCGGCCTATGCCGAATGCTCCAACAAGGCTAAGGCGATCGTTGAGAGCGGGACGTTGCCGGATGCAGCCGAAGTCGACGCCATCAACCTGGTGCCGGACGAATACCGCGGCCTCGACCGCTATGTGGCACGTGAGCGGATCGTCGCGGCGATCAACGCCGATGGCCTGGCGGTTACCGTTACGGATGAAGACGGCAACGAAGTTCCGTTTGTCGAGAGCAAGAAGATCATGCAGCCGTTCGGCGACCGCAGCCACGTGGTCATCGAGCCGATGCTGACCGACCAATGGTTCGCGGACGCCAAGACCTTGGCCGAGCCCGCGATCGCCAGCGTTCGCGAGGATCGCACCCGGTTCGTGCCTAAAAACTGGGAAAAGACCTATTTCGACTGGATGGAGAACATCGAGCCCTGGTGTATTTCGCGCCAGCTTTGGTGGGGCCATCAGATCCCGGCCTGGTATGGACCGGACGGAGAAGTGTTCGTCGCCCATGACGAAGCGGAGGCGGCTTCACTGGCCGAGGCGCATTACGGAAAATCCGTGGAACTGACCAGGGACGAAGACGTTCTCGACACCTGGTTCTCATCCGCGCTGTGGCCGTTTTCCACCCTCGGCTGGCCGGACCAGACGCCGGAACTTCAAAAATATTTCCCGACCTCGGTTCTGATCACCGGTTTCGACATCATCTTCTTCTGGGTTGCCCGGATGATGATGTTCTCGCTGCACTTCATGAAGGAAGAGCCTTTCAAGGACGTCTACATCCATGCCCTCGTCCGTGACGAGAAAGGGCAGAAGATGTCGAAGTCCAAGGGCAACGTCATCGATCCGCTGGCGTTGATCGAGGAATACGGCGCCGATGCCCTGCGTTTCACGCTGGCTGCTATGGCGGCCCAGGGGCGGGATATCAAGCTGGCGACCAGCCGGGTTGCCGGTTACCGCAACTTCGCGACCAAGCTCTGGAACGCTGCGCGCTTTGCGGAAATGAACGGCTGCGCCCGTGTTGAGGGGTTCGATCCGTCGGCTGCAAAGCTCACGCTCAACCGCTGGATCGCGACCGAGGTGGGGCGCTGCGTCTCTGAAGTGACCGATGCGCTGGTAGGCTATCGCTTCAACGAGGCGGCTGGCGCCGTCTATCGTTTCGTCTGGAATACCTATTGCGACTGGTTCCTGGAACTCGCCAAACCGGTCTTCAATGGTGAGGATGAAGCGGCCAAGGCGGAAACACGAGCGACCGCGGCATGGGCGCTGGACGAAGTTCTGAAGGTCTTGCATCCCTTCATGCCGTTCCTGACGGAAGAGCTGTGGGAACGCCTCGGCGAGACGGGCGTGAAAGCCGATAGCCTGCTGATGCAGGCAAACTGGCCGACCGCCGCTCTGGAAGACGCGGAGGCTGCCGGCGAAATCAACTGGCTGGTTGGCCTCATCTCCGACATCCGGTCTGTGCGTGCGGAAATGAACGTGCCGGCCGGGGCGAAGGTGCCCGTGATGATCGTCGGTGCGGGCGAAGAAACGAAAGCCCGGATTACGGCCCATGAAGCCGCAATTCTGCGCCTCGCGCGGGCTGAAAGCATCGCGCTTGCCGATACGGCTCCGGCAGGAGCCGCGCAGATCATCGTCGGCGAAGCGACCGTCTGCCTGCCGCTTGCCGGAATCATCGATCTGGATGCGGAACGTGGCCGCCTCGGCAAGGAAGCCGACAAGCTCGGTGGTGAAATTTCCCGGATCGAAAAGAAGCTCGGCAATCCAAAATTTGTCGAAAAGGCGCCGGAAGAGGTCGTTGAAGGCGAACGGGAGAAAATGGCGGAGTTCGCGGAACGGCTGGAAAAGGTTCAAGTCGCCTTGAAGCGACTGGCCGAAATCGGCGGATAAAAGCATCCATTCCGTGATTTGCTTTGGAAAGGCCCGGTAAGGACGCTTGTCTTTTCCGGGCCTTATTCCGATGTTAGACGCCTACGCGCTTGAAGGATTTCAACGGGACGCGGACGAAGACAATGAAGTGGCGGCTTGAGCCGAAGCGACAACCAAGGATGATCATGAAGAAGTTCTCCGGATATCTGGCTCTTGCGGGACTGTCGCTGGTCATGGCCGGTTCAGTCGCATCCCATGCCCAGGAAGCGGAGAAAATTTCCAACCCGGTAGCCGTCTTCTCGGGCCTCGACAAGATCACCGGGCGGATCATTTCCTTCGACGTTTATATCGGCGAGACGGTGCAGTTCGGTGCGCTTCAGGTCACGCCCAGGGTCTGTCACACCCGGCCGGCGACCGAGAACCCCCTGACGACGGCCTTTGTCCAGGTGGATGAAATCACGCTGAACAACGAGGTTCGACGGATTTTTTCCGGCTGGATGTTTGCCGACAGCCCCGGTCTGAATGCCGTGGAACATCCCGTCTATGACGTCTGGCTGACGGGCTGCAAGCTTGCTTCCACCGTACCGCCGCCGGCCGACTATTCCGGTCCTCCGATCCAGGAGGGCGCTGAAGAAGGCCAGGATCCGCTGGCCGGCCCGGACGACGGCGTCGACGTCGGTCCCGGAGTGCCAAGGAAAAAGCCGTTCCAGGAATGATCCGTATCTGATCAGGCGCGGGGGTAATGTGAGGTCAGGGCGTGGCGGAACATCGGCCGGCCTGCTTCAATTGGCCTGCCACTTCTCCAGGACATCCAGCACGTCCGCGCCGGTGGCGTTGGTCGGAAAGGCCAGGAAATCGCCTTCCAGCTGCAGAGCTTCGTTCAGCAGGCGGGTATACTCTGCCTGCGGGACCTCGATCGCACCGAACTTGCTCAGGTGATCGGTCACGAACTGGGTGTCGAGCAGGGTGTAACCGCCAACGACCATCCGCGCGACCAGATGGGCAAGGCATACCTTGGAGGCATCGGTCGACCGGGTGAACATGCTTTCGCCGAAGAAGGCGCCATTCAGTGCGACGCCATATAGACCGCCGACCAGTTCCCCGTCCTGCCAGGCTTCAACCGTATGGCAGTAGCCCATTTCGAAAAGTTCACCATAAAGACGGCGGATTTCCCGGTTGATCCAGGTTTTCCTGCGGCCCGGCATCGGGGCCGCGCAGGCGTCGATTACCGCCTGGAAGTCGGTGCTGATGCGGATTTCGAAGATGTCTGACCGGATCGTGCGCCGGAGCCTGCGGGGCAGGTGAAAACTGTCAAGCGGCAGGACGCCGCGGCGTTCCGGCTCGAGCCAGAACAGTCCGGCATCCTCTGCCGATTCGGCCATGGGAAACAGGCCGCAGGCATAGGCTTTCAAAAGCACCTGCGGCGTTATTTCCATAACGATGTCGTCGCTGTGACCCGCCATTCAAGGCACTTCCTTCAAGGACAAAGCCCAGATGGGTCAGTCGGCTTTCCCGGCCAGATATTTCTCCAGCCAGTGAATGTCGTACTGACCGTTCGCGATGTCCTGATTGTCCACCAAATCGCGGAACAGCGGAAGGGTGGACTTCACCTCGTCAACCACGAATTCGTCGAGGCACCGGCGCAGACGCATCATGCATTCCACCCGGTTGCGGCCGTGAACGATCAGCTTGCCGATCAGGCTGTCGTAAAAGGGTGGGATCTTGTAGCCCTGATAGACGCCGGAATCGACACGTACGCCCAAGCCACCCGGCGGATGATAATAGGTGATCATGCCGGGCGAGGGCGCGAATGTGCGCGGGTCCTCGGCATTGATCCGGCATTCGATGGCATGGCCTTCGAACCTGATGTCGTCCTGGGTCATGTCGAGGCTGCCGCCGGCGGCAATGCGGATCTGTTCATTGACCAGATCGATGCCGGTGATCATTTCCGTAACCGGGTGTTCCACCTGCAGGCGGGTGTTCATTTCGATGAAATAGAACTCGCCGTTTTCATAGAGAAATTCGACCGTGCCGACGCCCCGGTACTTCAGTTTGCGCATGGCATTGGCGACGATTTCGCCGATCTTGTTGCGCTGTTCCGTGTTGAGGCAGGGGGAGGGCGCTTCTTCGAGCACCTTCTGATGGCGGCGCTGCAGCGAGCAGTCGCGTTCGCCCAGATGGATGGCATTGCCCTGGCCGTCACCCAGCACCTGGATCTCGATGTGGCGCGGCTGGCCGAGGTATTTTTCCATATAGAGCGCGTCGTCGCCGAAGGCAGCCTTGGCTTCCGCCCTGGCCGTGGACAGCGCTGAATCGAGATCGGCCTCGGTCGGCGCGACCTTCATGCCGCGACCGCCGCCACCGGCCGCCGCCTTGACCAGCACCGGATATCCGATTTCCCGGGCGATTGCATGGGCATCGTCACTGGGCGTGACCGCACCGTCCGAACCGGGCACCACCGGAATGCCAAGATCCCTGGCGGTCTGCTTGGCCTGAATCTTGTCGCCCATGATCCGGATGTGTTCGGAGGTCGGGCCGATAAAGACAATGTTGTGCGCTTCGAGGATTTCGGCGAAGCGGGCATTTTCGGACAGGAAGCCGTAGCCCGGGTGAACCGCGTCGGCGCCGGTGATTTCACAGGCGGCCAGAAGCTGCGGAATATTGAGGTAGCTGTCTCGTGCAGCGGGCGGCCCGATGCACACACTTTCATCGGCGAGGCGGACATGCATGGCATTTGCATCCGCCGTGGAATGAACGGCTACGGTGGAAATGCCCAGTTCCTTGCAGGCACGCAGGATACGCAAGGCAATTTCGCCGCGATTGGCAATGAGGATCTTGGAGAACATCGCGGATGCGCTCCTTATTCGACGATGATGAGGGGTTCGCCGAATTCGACCGGCTGTGCGTCTTCCACGAGGACCTGCTTGACGGTCCCGGACTTGGTTGCCGGAATGTGGTTCATGGTTTTCATGGCCTCAATGATCATGATTGTCTGGCCTTCGGACACCTTGTCGCCGATCTCGACGTAATTCTTGGCGCCCGGTTCCGGCGCCAGATAGGCGGTGCCGACCATCGGGGAGGTTATCGTGCCCGGATGCGGACCGGTTTCGGCGGCAGGGGCTACAGGGGCCGCCGCAGGCGCTGCGGCAGGAGCCGGGGCGGCCGCAGAAGCGGTCATCGTGACCGGAGCATCGATGTGCAACTGGCGGGCGACCCGAATACGGAAATCGGCCTTTTCCAGTTCAATCTCGGACAGGTTGGTCTCATCGAGAAGGAGTGCAAGGTCGCGGATCAGGTCCGTTTCAGATTTCTTTTTATCTTGTGACATTTCTCAGGACTTTCCTGGTTCTGGTCGTTAGGGCGCATCGTTTCGGTGTCTCGTTCCGCAAACCAATGCTGCCTTCATGAAGTGCGCCAGCGTGTCTGGAACATCAGCGCAAAAACTCGATGGTCCGGCATCATTTCAGCCGGACCAATTCCATGCACCTTATAAGGAGTCAACAGGATAAGGAAAAGACCTGATTGGACCGGACCTTATCGAGAAACAAGATTCAGCAGGTCGTCTCGCCGCAGTTTTTCAAAGCGTCGATCTTCGCTTTCAATTGAGCGTAGCCGACGGCGCCGGGAATGACTTCATCTCCAATCACATAGGATGGAGTTCCGGTCAATCCGAGGCGGTTGGCAAGGGTGTAGGATTCCTCAATCGTCTGATCGTTTTCGCCTGTGGACATAGCGTTGGCGATCTCTTCGGCAGACAAGCCGGCATCGGTTGCCGCCTTCAGGGCGCTGTCCTTGTTGGCCCGGCCCCGGGTCATGAGCAAAGCCTGATGGAAATCGGCATATTTCTCCGGAGCAAGCGTGTTGACCGCGACGGCGACTTTCGCGGCTTCAAGCGAACCTTCCCCAAGAACGGGAAACTCCTTCAGGACCATGCGCAGCTCAGGCTCTTCTTCCAGGAGCCTTGCCATATCCGCATGGGCACGTTTGCAATACCCGCAGTTGTAGTCGAAGAATTCGACCAGGGTGACAGACCCCTTCGGATTTCCGAGGACGACCTGTCGCGCGGAGTTGAACAGAATATCGGAAGATTCATTCAGGGCGCTTTTTCTCGCCGCTTCCTCTGCTGCCTTTTGACGCCGATCCAGTTCCGTCAGGGCTTCGGCAATCACTTCCGGGTTCTGAACCAGGTATTCGCGCACGATCTTTTCAATTGCGCCGCGGTCCATGTCTTCGGCCGCCGCATTGCGGACACCGAACAAGACAGCGGACAGCGCCAGGAGCGCGCTCAGGGCCAGTACGGTCAGCCGAATGGCGGCAGATGGGGCGCTGATTGCGCGTGATTGAATGGACATCTTGATCTCCTAAAGCCGCTTGTCTTCACGGCTGTCTAGACATTTGGCGCTCGGCATCGGGCCGATCAGAAGTGGATCAGCGTTTCCCGAGGTTCGGCGGTTTGTAGGACACAATATCATCAGCTTGAAGCCATGCAGGTGTTCCGCGCTTCAATTTCTTTTGAGCACGGGCCGCATATCGTTTCGCAGCCCCGAAATCGCCTGCGACCATCAGCCCTTTCGCGGTTGAAAGGTCGGCGTCCGCCTGTTTGCCCTGACGGGCCTGAGCGATGGCGAGCTGGCTGAAGCCGATCCGCGAATTCGGGTCCTGCTGGATCCCTTTGCGCAGAATGCGTTCGGCTTCCGGGAGCACGGAGGGGTTGTTGGAGCCGACGAGGGCATAGCCGAGCCAGATCAGGAGCAGTCCTTCGTTCGGTCGGAGCGAAACCGCCTTGCGGAAAGGCGCAACGGCCGCTTTGGGATTGCCGCCCTCCAGAAGGACCTGTCCCTTGAGCTCATAAAGATACGGATTGTTGGGAAGTTGGCGGATCAGTGCGTCAACATCCCTGATCGCATCCCGACGCCGGGTTTTCATGGCGGCGATGGCTCGGGCATATTGAGCGGGCAGGCTGGTGTCGGAGCGGGGATAAGCGCGTGCGACCGCATTGGGGTGGCTGGTAAAGGCGAACAGTTTCGCCTTCACCATATCATGCCGGAACTGGAGGGACGCCGGATCCTTCTTGTTGAAATACGGGCTCTGTTTGGCCGCCGTCTCCATCGAACGATAGCGATCCCTGGCCATAGGGTGGCTGATCGCGTACGGATCGACAAATTTAGCGGAGAACATCTGTTCATCGGCGAAGCGCCGGAACGTCGTCAACATCCCCCGGGCGCTTTGTCCGGTCGCCTTGAGATACCTTAGCGCTGCCTTGTCGGCTGCGGCTTCCTGGCCGCGCCGGTAGGCGAGAAAAGAGCGTTGCCCGACCGCGGCACCGCCCGCGGCGGCGGCCATGCCGCCCTGCGAGATGCCTCCGGATCCGGATGTGGCACCGGCTGCGATGGCGCCGGCACCCAGGAGCATCCCGATCACGGACATGATGGCCGCATTCGCGGCCGCACTGCGCAGCTGTACCAGATGGCGACCGGCTATATGGCCGGTTTCGTGGGCAATCACGCCGATAACTTCGTTCGGCGTGTCCGATTCCATCAGAACGCCGACATTGATGAACATGCGTCCGGAATCGGGAACGAAAGCGTTATAGCTTTTGTCATTCACGAGAATGATGTCCGGCTTCGAACTGGCGATGCCGGCCGCCTTGAAGATCGGCAAGGCGTAGTCCCGCAGGAGCTCTTCCGTCTCCGCATCGCGGACCAGCGGAATTTTCCTGCCCTGCGCCTGGGCGGGGGCGGAGAGGAACGGAAACGACACAGCAAGGGCCATCGTCGCTTTGATGACCCTGCTGCCGACCGTTCGACCGCGTCGGAGGGACCGTCGGTTTTGAGGAACGCAGTTCGGTTTCCCGCTGCGTCCAGCTGATGGCACAAGCATTTCCGGTCGGCCGTTCAAAAGGCTCTCCCATCTTGGCGGGTTCGGACTTCTGGCTTCGTATGTGAGTATGGGAGGTCGTTATACAAGGTCAAGTCGCCGCACGCGTATACATTTTGGCAAGACAGATGCTAAAAGGCCGATGTGTTTTTTGTGCAATGCAATGGAGGTGTGAATGGCCTTTCTGCCTGGCCAGGTATCTAAACGTAGTAATATTGCCCCTTTTTTGGCGATGGAAGTGTTGATCGAAGCAGCCCGGTTGGAAGATCAAGGCAGAAAGATCGTCCACATGGAAGTCGGGCAACCCGGGGATCCCGCGCCCGAAAAAGCCCGTAACGCTGCCAAGCGGGCACTCGACGAGAAATTGATCGGCTATACCGAAACGGCGGGTGTCATTCCGCTGCGCGAAAACCTCTCCCGATATTATCTCGAGACCTACGGTCAGGAAGTCGACAAGGATCGCTTCATCGTGACGACGGGGTCGTCTGCGGGTTTCAATCTTGCCTTTCTCGCCGCTTTTGATCCGGGGGACCGGATCGTCCTGACTGCACCGGGCTATCCGGCCTACCGTGGAATCATCAGCGCCCTCGGGCTGGTTCCGGTGGAGATTGAGGTTGGTCCGGAAACCCGCTGGAGCCTGACGCCTGAGCTGATCGCGCAGGCGCAGGCCGATGGTCCTATCAAAGGGGTCCTTGTGGCGAGCCCGGCCAATCCGACCGGAACCATGATGCCACCGGAGAAGCTGGAGGAACTGGTCAGATACTGTGGAGAAGAGGGAATCTGGTTTATCTCGGACGAGATTTATCACGGCCTCGTCTACGAGGGGCGGCAGGAGACCGCGCTGGCTTTTTCCGATCAGGTCATCATCATCAACAGCTTTTCGAAGTATTTCTGCATGACCGGTTGGCGTATCGGTTGGATGATCCTGCCGGAGGCGCTGTTGCGGCCAGTCGAACTCCTTGCACAAAGCCTGTATATCTCCCCGCCCGAGCTGTCCCAGATCGCGGCGACCGCGGCGCTTGAGTGTTGCGATGAGCTGGAGCTTGTGAAGGCCGGTTACGCGAGAAACCGGGAGTTGCTCCTCAAGGGACTGCCCGAACTCGGTTTTGATAAGCTGCTTCCGGTTGACGGGGCGTTCTATATCTACGCCGACACCAGCGCCTTTTCGCCGAATTCGCTCGAATTCACCAAGACCATGCTTCATGAAGCCGGTGTGGCGGCAACGCCTGGGCTGGATTTCGATCCGGTTCATGGCGCTGAATATACGCGCTTCTCCTTTGCCGGCGCCTATGAGGACATGGAACTGGCACTGGTTCACCTGAAGGACTGGCTGGGCTGACACAAACCGTCACTGTGTTTCAATCGGCGGGGACAAAAAAAGCGGCCAGGCGGCCGCTTTTCTTGTTTTTGTCGGTTGTTCAGGATTTCAGGGGCGGTCAGAAGAAAGACCGTCGCTGCCACCAGCCGCCGCGCTTCGGCTTCTTTTCGGCATCGCTGTCACCATCGGTTGCCTTTTCGCTGGTCACCACCGGTTCGGCCGGTTCGGCTGCCGGGACCGGGGTGCGAACCTCGGTTTCACCGGTGTCCTTTTCGGCAGGTGGGACCGATTCTTCGGCTGTTTCGGAAACTTCGGTCTTAGCCTCAACAACCTCAACCTCAGTCTCAGCCACGGCTTCTGCCGGAGCGGCTTCGGTATCAGCGGGTTCGTCACCGGCAGTGGTCTGTTCCTGAGCTTTGTCGTCTTCCGATGTTTCGGCTCCGGCCTCTGCGGCTGCTTCGGTTTCCTGGGATTCGTCGCCGTTTTCGCCATTTTCGTCGTTTCGACGTCCCCGGCGTCCGCCCCGACGGCCACGGCGGCGCTTGCGGCGCGGTTCGTCATCGGACGTGCCGTCTTCGCTTTCCTGCCCGTCGGCCCGGTCGGTTTCCTCATCACCGGTTTCGCTGCCGTCGCCATTGTCTTCCTGGGGGCTTTTGGCCTCCGGATCTTCGGCAGAACCATCGGCGCCGCCCCGGCGGCGTTTGCGCCGCCGCTTACGGCGGCGATCGCGGTCACCGTCGTCCTGGGAGCGGTCCGGCGTTTCGTTCAGGTCTTCTTCTTCTTCCTCTTCCGGAATGATCGTATCCGGCTGGACAATCGGAACGACCTGCGGCTGGCGATCCCGATCGATCGGATCGGCGCGTTCCAGCACATAATGCTGGCCGTTGACCATGTCGTCGGCCTGAACCTCGATCCAGACAGCGAAGCGGGCTTCCAGATCGGACAGGTTCGCGCGTTTCTGATTGAGAATGTAAAGGGCGACCGGGGCGGTGGTCCGGATGACCAGGTTGTGGGTCGCCCCCTTCAGCAGGTTGTCTTCAAGCGAACGAAGAACGTGCAGCGCCACCGATTCCACCGACCGGATCATTCCTGTTCCCGAGCAGTGCGGGCAGGGGGTTGTGGAGCTCTCCAGAACGCCGGTCCGGATGCGCTGGCGCGACATTTCCAGGAGACCGAAATGAGAAATGCGGCCGACCTGGATGCGCGCCCGGTCGTTTTTCAGGCAATCCTTCAAACGCCGCTCGACGGTCCGGTTGTTCTTGTTCTCCTCCATGTCGATGAAGTCGATCACGACGAGACCGGCAAGATCGCGCAGGCGCAACTGGCGGGTGACCTCCTCGGCCGCCTCCAGGTTGGTCTGCAGGGCCGTGTCCTCGATATTGTGCTCGCGGGTCGATTTGCCCGAGTTCACATCAATGGAGACCAGCGCTTCCGTCTGGTTGATGACGATGTAGCCGCCGGATTTCAGCGTCACCTGCGGGGAGAACATCGCATCGAGTTGCGGTTCGACGCCGTTTCGGATGAAGATCGGAGAGGGATCGCGGTAAGGCTGGACGTTCTTGGCATGGCTCGGCATGAGCATGCGCATGAAGTCCTTGGCCTCGCGGTAGCCTTCGTCCCCGGCGACAAGAACTTCGTTGATGTCCTTGTTGTAGAGATCGCGGATCGAACGCTTGATCAGGCTGCCTTCCTCGTACACGAGGCTTGGCGCGCTTGATTTCAAGGTGAGTTCGCGCACGTTTTCCCATAGGCGCATCAGGTATTCGAAATCGCGCTTGATTTCGGCCTTGGTGCGGCTGGCTCCTGCTGTGCGCAGGATGACGCCCATGCCTTCCGGCACATCCAGTTCGGATGCGATTTTCTTCAGGCGCTTGCGGTCGGTCGGCTGGGTGATCTTGCGGGAAATGCCGCCGCCACGGCCCGTATTCGGCATCAGCACCGAGTAACGGCCGGCGAGAGACAGATAGGTCGTCAGAGCGGCGCCCTTGTTGCCGCGCTCTTCCTTGACCACCTGAACCAGAATGACCTGGCGGCGCTTGATCACTTCCTGGATCTTGTACTGGCGACGCGGCGGTTGGCGGCGCACCGGCAGTTCTTCCAGGGCATCTTCGGCCCCGACGGATTCGACCTGATCTTCGCCGTCCGTATCCCCGTCATCGTCGTCTTCGGCGGTCTTTGCCTCGACTTCGTCATCGGAGTCCGGGTCGGAGTCGTCCGCGGCCTCAGCCGTCACGTCTTCGGAAGCCGCCGCATTTCCTGCGGAACTCGCATCTGCGTCGGCTTCAGAGGTTGCGGCTTCGGCTGACTTATCGGCTGTTTCGTCCGCCGCGTCGGTGTCGACAGCTTCGGATGCAACGGTTTCATCCGTCCGATTGGCCGCGGCTTTCGAGCGTCTGCCGCGTCTCGGCTTGCGCGCGGGAGCTTCGTCCTCGTCGCCTGAGTCGTCTTTTTGTTCGGCGTGGTGTTCCGCGTCGAGAAGCGCCTGCCGGTCGGCGACCGGGATCTGATAATAGTCGGGATGGATTTCGCTGAAAGCGAGGAAGCCGTGCCGATTCCCACCGTATTCGACGAATGCCGCCTGGAGGGAGGGCTCTACTCTCGTGACTTTTGCTAGATAAATGTTCCCGCGTAATTGTTTTCTATTAGCTGCTTCGAAGTCGAATTCTTCAACCCGATTGCCACGTACGACGACGACCCGGGTCTCTTCCGGGTGGGCCGCGTCGATCAGCATCTTGTTTGCCATTGATGTTTGTCTCCACGGCAGCCCTGCGTCGTTCGCCGTAATGGGGCGCAACGCCCGAAGCTTGGTGGGCTACCGTATTGTTTATGATGTGCTGAGATACGGACAATGCGTTGGGCGCGGTCGGGCGATCAATACAAGCGGCCGCCGAAGCGTGGCCTGCTGGCATGTTGATCGTCATGTGCATCGCGCGTGATCCTTCGGGGCAACGCATGCCCGTTGTTAAAGTCGTATGTCATTCTCTGGGGCGCGAATCACAGGAACATGTTCGCTGAAACCGCATCCCGCCATGCGGATTGGCAGTTCACTTTCCTGCTGGCTTGACATTCGGCCTTGGGAAGGTGAGACGATGCCGGGTCTGTTGTCCGTGCCTCCTCCGGTGTGACCGGGAGCTGGTGCTAATTGGGCCTATGGCCTCAAAAGTGACCCAATTGCGCTCCGAGATCACGATGACATGTGGATAGACCAGATGATCCGTCATCGAGGATGGTATCGGTGGCAGACCGAAATCCGTAAGGTACTTTTACGATCCGCAACGCGCCTTTGCAAGCAAAGTAAAGCGCATGACCATATTTCCCGGTATGCTTGGGTGCTTCGGGGAGCGCCGGGCGAATAATCCGGGCGACAGGTTCGACGCAGGAAATGGCAATATTCCGTATGAATTCCGTTGGAAAACATTGGAAAATATGCGGTCAGGAGCATGTTCGACGGCCTGTATGGCGTTGGATTCCGGCTATTCTGTCTGTAATCGCGCTGGCTGTGGCCTTGATGCCGGCAACGGTCCGGGCCGAGCCGCAGGAAGAAAAGCTGGTTCGTGTCACCGGCGCCAGGATCGCCGGAGACGATGATCGCACCCGATTCGTTCTTGATCTCGATCAGCAACTGTCTCCGGTCATATCGGGTCTGGCCGATCCCTACCGGCTCATCATCGACCTCCCTGAAATCACTTTTGACCTGCCTGCGGATACCGGCAGGGACGGGCGCGGTCTGATCAAGGCCTGGCGCTATGGTCTGTTTGCGAAAGGCAAGTCCCGCATTGTGCTGGATGTGTCCGAGCCGGTCGCGATCGACAAAACGTTCGTTCTGCCGGCCGTGGATGATCAGCCCGCCCGAATGGTGATCGACATCGTCAGAACCTCGCGCGACGGGTTCCTGAAATTCGTCCAGTCCTCAAGCGCAAAGCCCGTTATTAGCGCGAAGCGCGAAGAAAACGGAAAAGGCGACAGGCTGGCAAAGACGGATCGGCGGGACAAGCCGCTGATCATGCTCGATCCAGGACACGGCGGCATCGATACCGGTGCAGTCGGTGTCGCCGGTACGCTGGAAAAGGCTGTCGTGCTGGAGTTTTCCAGGATCCTGAGGCGCAAGCTGGAGGAAACCGGCCGCTATACGGTTCAAATGACCCGCGACGATGACACGTTCATCCCCCTGGGAGATCGGGTGGAGATTGGCCACAAGCAGCAGGCCGATCTGTTCATTTCCGTCCATGCCGATTCCGTGGTTCGGGGGCGGAGCCTTGCACGCGGCGCAACGGTCTACACGCTGTCGGATCGGGCATCGGACCAATTGGCACAGGAAATCGCCGAGAGCGAAAACATGTCCGACGTCATCGCCGGCGTACAGCTCGATGACGAACCGGCCGATGTGGCGGACATCCTGATCGATCTCGCCCGGCGGGAAACCAGAAGCTTCTCCGTTTTCTTTGCCCGTTCCCTGGTGAGTGAGCTCAAGAGCGCGGTCCGGCTGATCCACAATCCGCATCGATCTGCGGGGTTTCGGGTGTTGAAGGCAAATGACGTGCCGTCCGTCCTGGTGGAACTTGGCTACCTGTCCAACAGCCACGATGAAAAGCTCCTGGTTTCCAACGAATGGCGCGAACGCATGGCGGAGGCCATGGTCGAGGCGGTCGACACCTTTTTCCGTCCCCGGCTGGCTCAGGATCGAAGCCGGGAACATGAAAAGGTGGCGCAGTGATGTGAAACGTGATCGGGCGGCGGTCGGAACAGGTCTTCTGCTGCCTCAGCATCGCCATATTGGTGGTAAAGGAAGTGCTATTAAACGCACGCCCGTGAATGGCATCATGTTGTATGAGTTGGCCCTGTGTTAAGGGTCGGGCGATAATATTGTCGGCGCGGGTCCGTATTCACGCGGTTGAATGGGATCCGACACCGGTCGGGAAAGAAAGACGAGCCTCCTGGCATGAAGTTTCTGGTGAAGTTTTTTGGCTATCTGTTCGGCATCGGCGCGGCCCTCGGCCTGCTGGTGGCTGCCGGCGTGTGGATGTATCTGGAAACTCTGAGCGCGGACCTGCCGGACTACACGGCGCTGAAGAACTACGAACCGCCGGTGATGACGCGTGTGCATGCTTCCGATGGTCAGCTGATGGCCGAATATGCGCATCAGCGGCGGCTGTTCCTGCCCATTCAGGCCGTACCGGACCTCGTCAAGGACGCCTTTATTTCGGCGGAAGACAAGAATTTCTATCACCACATCGGTGTGGATCCGGAGGGAATCGCGCGAGCGGTGGTGTTCTACCTGAAGAATATCGGCACGGGACGCCGGCCCCAGGGGGCTTCGACGATTACCCAGCAGGTGGCAAAGAACTTCCTGCTGACGAACGAGTTCTCCATTGACCGCAAGATCAAGGAAGCCATTCTGTCTCTGCGGATCGAGCAGGCCTATACCAAGGACCAGATCCTGGAGCTCTATCTCAACGAGATCTACTTCGGCCTGGGCGCCTACGGTGTGGCGGCGGCATCGCTGGTCTATTTCGACAAGTCCGTGCACGAACTGTCGATTGCGGAAATGGCCTATCTGGCGGCGTTGCCGAAGGGCCCGAACAATTATCATCCTTTCCGGCACAAGGCGGCCGCGATCGAGCGTCGGAACTGGGTGATCGACCGGATGGTCGACAACGGATACATCACCACCGAACAGGGCGAGGAAGCCAAGGCAGAACCGCTCAAGGTCACGCCGCGGGAAACCGGAACACGGCTCTTTGCCGCCGAATATTTTACTGAAGAAGTGCGTCGTGAAGTGGCGGATATCTTCGGCGAGAAGCGTCTTTATGAAGGCGGACTGTCCATTCGCTCGTCTCTGGACCCGAAACTTCAGGCCATGGCGCGTAAATCGCTCATGGACGGGCTGATCAAGTTTGATCACGAACGCGGTAGCTGGCGCGGCCCGGTCGACAAGATTTCGATCGATGGCGACTGGGGACCCGAGCTTTCCAAGATCAATGGCCTGGACGACATTCCTGAATGGTCTCTCGCCGTGGTGCTTAAAGCCGGCGAAAGCCAGGCGGAAGTCGGTATCCAGCCCGGCAAGCTGCCGAGCGGACAGCTTTCCGACGAACGCAAGACCGGTCCGCTGTTCCTGGAGACCATGAAGTGGGCCAGGGTTCGCGGCAAGGCACCGAAAGCGGTTTCGGACGTGCTGTCGCCGGGCGATGTGGTCTATGTGGAACAAAGTTCGGTCGCGCCCGGATCCTACGAGCTGCGGCAGGTTCCGAAAGTGTCCGGCGCGCTTGTCGCCATGGATCCCTATACCGGACGTGTACTGGCTCTGGTCGGTGGTTTCAGCTACGCCCAGAGCGAGTTCAACCGCGCGACACAGGCCTACCGCCAGCCCGGATCGTCGTTCAAGCCGTTCATCTATGCTGCGGCGCTCGACAATGGGTACACCCCTTCATCCGTTGTCATGGATGCACCGCTTGAAATCAGCCAGGGTCCGGGCCTCGGCACCTGGCGGCCGCAGAACTACGGCGGCAAGTTTTACGGTCCGTCGACCCTGCGTACGGGGATTGAACTGTCCCGTAACGTGATGACGGTGCGTCTCGCGCAGGACATGGGCATGCCGCTCGTAGCGGAATACGCGAAACGCTTCGGTATCTACGACAACATGTTGCCGGTCCTTTCCATGGCTCTTGGCGCCGGGGAGACCACGGTCATGCGCATGGCGACCGCCTATGCCACGATCGCGAATGGCGGCAAGAAGGTGCGGCCCACCCTCATCGACCGGATCCAGGATCGTTACGGCCGGACCATCTTCAAGCATGACAGCCGCATCTGTGATGGTTGTAGCCAGGAGGTCTGGGAAGGCCAGGGCGAGCCGGAACTGATCGACAATCGCGAGCAGGTTCTCGATCCGATGACGGCTTATCAGATCACCTCCATGATGGAGGGGGTCGTTCAACGCGGGACCGCGACCAGCGTTCGGGCCGTCGGACGTCCCGTTGCGGGCAAGACCGGCACCACGAACGACGAGAAGGACGCCTGGTTCATGGGCTTTACACCGGACCTGGTGGTTGGGGTGTTCGTGGGTTACGACACACCGAAACCCATGGGACGCGGTGCGACCGGTGGCCATGTGGCAGCCCCGATCTTCACGGAATTCGTGAAGGAAGCGCTGGCCGACAAGCCGCCGGTTGAATTCCGGGTGCCGAAGGGCCTTCAGCTCATTCCGATTAATCGGCGGACCGGTCTGCGAGCGCAGGCGGGTACACCGGGCACGATCCTGGAGGCCTTCAAGCCGGGCATGGCACCGCCGGACAGCTACTCGGTGATCGGGTTCCAGGATGAAATGGGCGTGCCGAGGGATGTCTCCCCGGAAGCAGGGCAGGCAGTCCTGTCGGGCACCGGCGGCTTGTATTAGACGCCACAGTTACCACCTGATTTTCGAGGTGTTTACACCGGACGAGGCCGGGGCTAATGTCCCGGCCCAATTCGTTACCTGCGTTCCGTTTCGGAATCAGGTTTCCCACAAGCAACAAGAGGTATTCGATGCGCGCCGAGACGGAAGCCGTCGTTGATGACATCAAGCAGGCCATAAGCCTGCTGAGGAGGCATCTTTGACTGGGATCAAGCCCTGGTCAGACTCGATGAACTGAATGCGGCTTCGGAAGATCCGGAGCTTTGGAACGATCCTTCGCGCGCCCAGAAAATGATGCGCGAGCGTCAGCAGCTCGACGACGGCATCACCGGCGTCAGGGAACTGGAACAGGACCTTGCCGACAACGTCGAACTGATCGAGCTCGGTGAGATGGAGGATGACAGCAGTGTCATCTCCGAGGCCGAAGACGCGCTCAAGGGCCTCAAGGACAAGGTCAACAAGCTGCAGCTGCAGTCTCTCCTGTCCGGCGAAGCCGATGCCAATGATGCCTATCTGGAGATCAACTCCGGTGCCGGCGGCACGGAGAGCCAGGACTGGGCGTCCATGATGCTGCGCATGTACCGCCGTTGGGCGGAGCGGCGCGGCTACAAGGTCGAGGTTCTTGAATATCACGACGGTGAAGAAGCGGGCATCAAGTCGGCGACCCTGCTGATCAAGGGTGAAAACGCCTATGGCTGGCTGAAAACCGAGTCGGGTGTGCATCGCCTGGTGCGGATTTCGCCCTATGACAGCCAGGCCCGCCGGCACACCAGCTTCTCGAGCGCCTGGGTCTATCCGGTCATCGACGATTCGATCGATATCGAGGTCAATGAAAGCGATTGCCGGATCGATACCTACCGGGCTTCGGGCGCGGGCGGGCAGCACGTTAATACGACCGATTCCGCGGTGCGTATCACGCACCAGCCGACCGGCATCGTGGTGCAGTGCCAGAGCGAGCGCTCACAGCACAAGAACCGGGCAACCGCCTGGTCGATGCTGAAGGCCCGGCTCTATGAGGCCGAGCTGAAGAAGCGCGAGGAGGCCGCCAATGCCGAGCAGGCCAACAAGACCGATATCGGCTGGGGGCATCAGATCCGTTCCTACGTTCTGCAGCCCTATCAGTTGGTCAAGGACCTGAGGACCGGCATTGAAAGCACGTCGCCACAGGATGTGCTCGACGGGGCGCTCGATCCCTTCATGGAAGCGGCCCTTGCCCAGCGGGTCTTCGGTGGGGACGAAATTGAAGTCGAAGACGTCGAATAAGGTCGCCGTCCAAACGAACGGAAAAAGGCGCCGCGGATCAGTGGCGCCTTTTTTGTTGTTTGGCAGATTGAATTGTTACTGCTTCAGAAGGGAAGTGAGCCGGTCTCCGGCGGTAACGAAGGGGGCCGGATCGATGGCCTCGTCGCTCTGGCGGACTTCATAGTGCAGGTGCGGACCGGTGGACCGTCCGGTCGAGCCGACATTGCCGATGAGATCACCTGCAACGATGTGATCGCCTTTGGCGACCCGGACCTTGCTCAGATGTCCGTAACGGGTCACTAAACCGTTGGCATGGCGTATTTCGATCATTCTTCCGTAGCCGCCGCTCCAGCCTGCATGTTCGACGGTGCCGGAGGCCGCTGCGAAAACCCGCGCACCGTACGGAGCCTTGAAATCCATACCCGTATGCATGGCCAAGCGCTTCAGAAACGGATCCGTCCTCGGGCCGAATTGGCTGGAAATAGCCGTACTGCGGGTTGGGCGGGTTAGCGGAAGAAGACGTGCCCGGTTCTTGACGTTATGCAAGGCCTTCAAAACCCGTTCCGTGCGGGTGACGCGGTCAAGAAAGGTGCCGCCCGTAATCGGTACGAAAGGGCCGCCGATGGCGTCACTGGTCTGATCGCTCTTTCTTTTGATGAGGGTTACGCCCAGAGGTTTTGTTGCGGCAACGATCTTGTTGATTTGCTTTTCAGTCGCCACCGCAAGTGCGTCCAGTACAGCATCGCTTTCGCGGTCCATCGCGTTCAGATCATTTCCGACTGCTTCGAGTGCGGCCTGTTCCTCCGGATCGATGCCGGGCTTCAGGCCCAGCTTTTCGGATTCGGTGTCCGGTTCACCTCTCAGGCCGAGGGTTTTGACCGGATCCTTGACCGGCTGCGGCTCGCCGCCCATTGCAGAGGTATCGTCGTCGATATTCGCAAGCGTGCCTTCAGTCCGCACCGGTTTCTCTGCCGGAACAGGGCTTTGCGCCGCAATCCGGATGCCGCTTTCTTCCGCGCGGGCCATCAGCTCGGTCACGACCTGATGGCGTTTGCTCAACAACTGCTGGCGGCGGAGGAGGGTGGTTACCTGTTGTTCCACGCTTTCGCGATCCACCATCTGTCGGCTGCTAAGCCGTTCAATTTCGGATTTCAGACGGTCGATGCGGTCCTGGTACAGCGTTTCCATCTGCCGGCGTTCGGCCTGGGCGGAAGCCGCAGCGTCATCGCGCATGAACCAGTAAGCCGTCGCGCCGAAGTAACCGAGGGACAACACCACGCAGACAGCTGCCACAGCTATCAGCATCGCCGGCCGGACAATCAGCGTCGTGGAGTTGGTCCCACGCGTAATTGTGATGTGGGGGGTGGAGGTGGTGCCAAATCCTTGGCTGCGGAATTCCCGGTGCTTTTGCATGGCCGCTGATATCACTCGTTACAGCTCGCTTGATCAGTGACCACGATTAGAAATTGGTAAGGTTAATAAATTGTCTTTCCGATGGGCTGTTTATCCGACAAGGCGGGCAAGAGGCTTGTAAAAACCGGGAGTTAGTCCTGCTTCCGAGCGGGCGCGATCGTTGAAGGGAGGCTTCAAGGCTCCCTTGAAATGGCGACGGACGTAAGCATGAAAGGCTGGTTCCGGGCGGATGCCGATTCTGTCGCACAAGAATCGAAACCACTTGGCTCCGAAAGCGACATGGTTTTTCTCGTCCCGATAAATCACGGCGAGCGCTTTTGCGGTCTCCTTGTCGCCCAGCGATTCGGCTTTTTCGATCATCGGCGGCGTAATATCGAGGCCGCGGGCCTCCAGAACGAGCGGTATGATCGCGAGCCGGGCCGCAAGGTCATGGCCGGTTTCCTGGGCGGCCTGCCACAAACCGTCATGAGCGGGGAGATCACCGTAGCGCGCGCCCAGCTTTGCAAGGCGATCCTCCAGCATGGCGAAATGCTTGGCTTCTTCCAGGCCGACCCGGACCCAGTCGTCGTAATAGGACCGGGGCAGGCGGGTATCCGCGAATCTTCCGATCAGGTCCCACGTGAGGTCAACGGCATTCAATTCTATATGTGCAAGCGAGTGGATCAGCGCCAAACGGCCGGCATCGCCGCCAAGCGCCCGCTTGGGCATGTCCCGGGGTGCCAGCAAGATGGGTTTATCAGGCCGACCGGGCCGATCGGGCATTGCGCCGTCCTGAAATGAACTGCCGAGCGACAATTCCCGCCGGAACCAGGCCCGGGCCGTCGCATGGGCAAGGCGAACCTTCTCGGAAGGAGCGTCGGCACTGACGATCGCTCGGGCACCGGCAACAAGTGAGTGGGGAAGGCCCGAGCGGTCGTCGGATTTCATGGACTGCAACTCATGGACGGATTCTGAATGGTATCGGGCCGAAATCAGAGGGCCTTCACGGCATCCAGAACGGCTTCGGCATGTCCGGCTACCTTCACTTTCCGCCAGATCTGGGCAAGTTTGCCATCGGCATTCACGAGGAAAGTGGACCGTTCCACGCCCATGTATTTTTTACCGTACATGGATTTTTCGACCCAGACTCCAAAGGCTTCGCAGGCGATCTTGTCGGGATCGGCGGCGAGGCGAATGGTCAGATCGTGCTTCGCCTTGAACTTGTCATGCTTGGCGGCTGTATCCGGCGAGATGCCGATGATTTTGGCTCCGAGCCTGGCGAACTCCGGTTCGAGAGCGGAAAAGGCGATGGCTTCCTTGGTGCATCCCGGCGTGTCGTCCTTTGGGTAGAAATAGACGACTACAGGTGATCCACTCAGTGTGGACAGAGAAATCTTCGAACCTCCATCACCCTCCAGTTCAAAATCAGGTGCCGAATCGCCGATCATCAGTTCACTCATCATGCCTTCCTTATGTCACACTTGGCTGTTTAAGCCATCTTGTGGGTATGCGTACATCTTTCGTTGGAATTCGCATTTTCCAGCATTTGGTACGTATCATAGAAAGGCTATCGTGCGGATCAACGACGAAGCCTACATTCAATGACAGGTAGCTTGAAAGCAAGCGACATCTAACGGCCGTGACAACGGTCCGTCTCTGAGATTTCGGAATACATGGAAAAAGAGCCCACGCCCCGCAAAGTACCGAAACGTCGTTCGACATGGCTCCGACGGATCGGCCTCGTGCTTTGCGCGGTGGTCCTCATTGGCGCGGCATGGCTTGCCTACCTGCTGAGCAGCGGGCCGGTGCACGTCCCCCTGCTTGCAGGCTTCATGTCGGACAGGGCCAGCAATGGTCCGGCACGGCTGACCATCGCCGATACCCTGATCGATGTTTCCAGTGGAGACGGTGTTCGGGTGATCGTCCGGGAAGCGCTTTTGACAGTGGCGGGCGAAGTTCCGGTTGAGGTGTCCTTGCCTCTGGTCGAAGCCCCCGTCGAATTCGGGGCTCTTCTGGGCGGAAAGATCCAGTTTTCATCGCTGACGATCGACCGGCCGCTGGTCACGATCGGGGTCCGTGAAAGCGGCGACGCGAATCTGCCCAAGATGAATCTGACGATGGAGGCGGTCAACCGGGTCAGCGATGTCGTCGAAGATGCTTTCTCCCGCCGCCAACTGGAACGGGTTTCGGTGCGAAACGGCACTGTTGAGGTTCAGGGAGCCATTGTCCGCAATTTTTCAGGCATCGATGCGGAGATCACCTGGGATCAGGAACGAACCATCCATGCGAAGGCGGACGTGGCCGGCCGGGTCGAACCCTGGAAGATCGAATTCCTGCGCAAAGCCCCGCTCGACGGGAAGGACCGTTCGATTGCCATGGTCGTCGACGGTCTCTCACTTGCCGATCTGGTGAACCCGGAAAAGGTGCCGAGAGCGGGAATGGATCTGGGCATTCCGCTGCAGCTGAAATTCGAAACTGGTCTCTCCGCAGACGGCGTGTTTCGCTATGCCAATTTTGTCGGCAGGGTCGCGGACGGCGTGTTTCACATAGGACCGACACCGATCCATTTCGATGATGCGGCGCTGTCGTTGATCTGGCAGGGAGATGATCCAAAAATCAGGGTGACCCGCTCCCATGTGATCAACGGAAATACCCAGATTTTCTTCACCGGGGAAATCGTGCCGCCGGTTGATGAATCCAGCGACTGGACGGTCGAGCTCTCGACCGATCTGGCCCAGCTCGGGTCGTCCGATGTGCCGCTGCCGCCGTTCATCGTCAACGAGATGAGCCTGTCGGCACGATTCGAGCCGGCAAGCAGGACGATTTTTCTGGACAACATTTCGATCGCGGCAGGCAAGGCCAGAACCTATATGGTCGGTTCGGTGGAGCTGCGAGACGACGGCCCTTATCTGGCATTGGCGATCGACGGAGAACACGTGCCGGTTGGCCTTGCCAAGCATCTCTGGCCGATCACGGTCGTACCGCCGGCGCGCCAATGGGTCATCGAACACATCAAGTCGGGCATGATCGACGAGGCCAAGGCCGATATTTCCCTTCGTCCGGCTGCCTTCGATCCGAATGATCCGGAGCCGGGCTGGTCCGGCGATGACATCAAGGTCAACCTGAAATTCAGCAATGCGCGGATTTCTCCGGTCGGTGAAGTGCCGGACGTCTACAACCTTTCCGGCACCATGACCGTGGAGAATGAGGTGATGACCGTCCATGCGGGAGGCGGCCTTATTTATACGGGCAGCGGTGCTCAGGTTGGCGTCCCGGATGTGACCTTCCAGATCCGGCGTTTGCGGGAAAAGATCAACAAGCTGGGCGTTCTGGATCTGGAGCTGGTGGGCGGCGTTCGCGAAATCGGCCGGATCTTTAACAGCAAACCCTTCCGTGTTCTGGCCAAGACCGGACTGACACCCGATGCTGTCTCCGGCGACGGTCGAACCTGGGTCCACGCTGAATTCCCGGTGCGCAAGGATATTGATCTGGACGCAGTGCAATGGAACGCGAAAGCGGACTCTTCCAATTTCAACCTGAACAAGCCTGTCCGCGGTCACACGATAAAGGATGCGGAAATCAAGCTGAGCGCCGACCGGCGGCAGGTCGCCATTACCGGTAAGGGCATTCTTGACGGTTTGCCGGCCGACATCGACCTCTTGATCCCACTGGGGGATTCCGGTGTGAAGGGCCGTCAAGGCGTTGTCCTCAATGTAACCGCCAAACAGCTCAGGAAGAATGGTGTTGATCTGACGGCCTTGCTTGATGGCCCGATGACGTTGGTCGTCGACGATACAAATGGCGGCCAGACCTTCAATGTCGACCTGACGAAGACGGTTGTCCGACTGGATGCGCTCGGCTGGACGAAAGCTGCCGGGGTTCCCGCCACGGCGGAATTCCTGGTCAAGACCGGCGATCAGGGCTACAACGTTCAGGACTTCGCCCTTCGGTCGGACGGTGTCGATGTCAATGGGTCGATGACGGTGTCCAAGGCCGGAGACCTGGAGACGGCCTCGTTCGCGACGTTCCAGTTGAGGGCGGGCGACGAAGCCTCCGTCAGCGTTCAAAGGACAAAGAGCGGCCGGTACAAGGTCGCGATGATCGGTAATTCCTTTGATGCCAGGGGGCTGATCCGTGAGGTCCGCAAACCATCGACGGGAACCGGCGGCCAGGCTGACACAGGCTTGATCAAGGGACTTTCGGTAACGGCCAGCCTGGGCCGGGTGACGGGCTTTAATGGCGTTCGACTCAACGATTTTGTCGGGCTGATCGAGGCCGACACAAACGGCGTAACCAAGGCCGATGTGAGTGGTTCGCTCGATGGCCGGTCGCCGTTCAAGTTTTCCCTTAAACCGGCGGGAACCGGCAAGGTGGCGGATGGTGATTTCGGTGACGCCGGCGCCACGCTCAAATTCCTCGATCTTTATGAACGCATGCGTGGCGGACGGGGGAAGTTGCGCGTCAACATGTACGACACAAAAACCTGGGACGGCAGTTTCAAGGTCCGGGAGCTTTCCATCACCGAGGATCCGGCGCTGAAGCGGTTAAGTTCCGACCCAAGCGTGTTGCGATCGCAGCTCCGGAATGATGGTGGTTTCCGCTTGCCGGCCACCGCCCGAAAAGGGGAATCGTCGTTCCAGACGCTCGATATCCTTTTTACCCGCGCCGGCGACATTCTGACGATCCACAAGGGAGGACTGAAGGGAGCGGTTTTCGGCGGGACCGTGTCGGGCACCGTCAATCTGGCGTCTCAGGCGATAGACTTGACCGGGACATTTGTTCCGATTTTCGCGCTCAACAACATCTTCGCCAAGATCCCGATCCTCGGGTTCGCCCTGGGCGGGGGATCGGGGGAAGGTCTTATCGGTGTGACCTACCGGGTAACCGGTGACCTGTCCGACCCCAAGCTGTCGGTCAATCCGATTTCTGCGATCGCGCCCGGCATTTTCCGCAAGATGTTCCAGTAACGACAAAAGGCCGGGACATTGTCCGGCCCTTTGTCTCAGAAAGCGTTTCGCGGCCGGTTTATACGGGCTGCATAAGGACGTGTTTCTTCTTGCCGAGCGAGAGCTTGATCACGCCATCCGCGGTCAGATCGTTCAAGTCGAGTTGACGCTTGTCGTTCTGCTCGGCCTTGTCGTTGATCCTGACCGCGCCGCCCTTGATGTTGCGACGGACGTCGCCGTTGGAGGCGCACAGACCGGCGGTCACAAAGGCGGTCAGAATGCCCAACCCCGCTTCGAGATCGGCCTTCGGGATTTCGACGGTCGGCAGGCCTTCGGCCATTTCGCCTTGTTCGAAAGCCTTGCGGGCGGTTTCCGCTGCAGCCTCCGCCTTTTCCCGTCCGTGAATGAGTGCGGTCGCTTCCGTTGCCAGTATCTTCTTCGCCTCGTTGATTTCCGACCCTTCCAGGGCCGCGAGCCGGGCGATTTCATCCATCGGCAGCACGGTAAAGAGCTTCAGGAACCGTTCCACATCGGCATCTTCGGTATTGCGCCAATACTGCCAGTAATCATAGGAGGAAAGCTGCTCATCGTTGAGCCAGACAGCGCCGCCGGCGGTCTTGCCCATCTTTGCACCGGACGCGGTGGTCAGTAGCGGAGAGGTCAGGGCGAAAACGTCCACGCTTTCGAGGCGGCGGGTGATGTCGACGCCGGAAAGAATATTGCCCCATTGGTCGGAGCCGCCCATCTGCAGTCGGCAGCCGGTGCGCCGATAGATCTCCAGATAGTCGTAGCCCTGCAGGAGCATGTAGTTGAATTCGAGGAAGGACAGATGCTGTTCGCGCTCCAGGCGCAGGCGGACGCTGTCGCGCTGAATCATCTGGTTGACGGAGAAATGCCGGCCGACATCACGCAGGAACTCGACGTAGTTGAGCTTCAGCAGCCAATCGGCGTTGTCCATCATAAGGGCATCGGTCGGACCGTCACCGAAAGTCAGGAGCTTTTCAAAGACCTTGCGAATGCCCGCCTTGTTCGCCTCGATGTCGTCTTCGGTCAGAAGCCTGCGGCTTTCGTCCTTGCCGGAAGGGTCGCCCACGCGGGTGGTGCCGGAGCCCATGAGGGTAATCGGACGGTGGCCGGTCTGCTGGAACCAGTAGAGCATCATGATCGGCACGAGCGAGCCGGCATGCAGGCTTGGAGCGGTGCAGTCGAAGCCGATATAGGCGGTGACCGTCTCCTTTGCGCAGAGTTCGTCGAGACCCTGGGGATCGGAAATCTGATGGATGAACCCGCGTTCCGAAAGGGTCTTTAAAAACTCCGATTTGAATTCGCTCATTTTCCGGTTCCGTGTCGTGCTTGCTTGAGGCGTCTTGCGCCGTCCGTTGTTTTCCCGGGCTCCCTATATCGGAAGTGGCGTTGAATTTCACGAAAGAAGAGGAAAATTTTGGTCTCCTGTTTTCTGAGTCGGAAAATTCGACGACAAACGGCGGATGATTGACCAAAGCGCGTTTACATCTGGAGAAGTCGGATCACTACGGAACATCTGTTGAAACGGATCGTCGTCTATTGTCCTGGATACGATTTACGCACGGTTAGCCAGAGCTTTGCGCTCATAAAGTCGGAATTTCAAAACTTTCTGAAAATCAGACAAGTCAATGGGTCGATTTCGCCTGCCGATGTCGCATCGGATCACGAACGTGGCGATGCGACATGGGTCGGTCGAGTGGACTGGCCGGAAGGAACGGTTGAAACGCGGTTTGTGCAACTGGGCTGGCGGGACGTGATCAGGCCCGACTTCGAAAGGAGCTGGTTTCGCCTGATGATCGACGCGCTCTGGTCATTTTATCGCTATGCGCGTTCCGGTGGATATGGCGCTGTGATCAAAAGCAATTGGGCGCACAGCATCTTCTGCTTTTATCCTGCGGTCGGCTTTGCCCTCTTTTGCGCAGCCAGTCTTGTTCCGCCAGTCCTTTTGGCGCCTGTTATCCTGGAGGCTGCCGGCGCGCTCCTTCCAATCAGGACAGCAGGGTTGCTTTCCTGGGGCATCCTGCTCGCAGGAAGCGGGCTATGGGTTGCAGGCGTTTATCGTTTCTCCCGGCTGATCGAACCCTGGACCTATTTCTGGTATCTGGTGAACAGCTGGTATTTCATGGCGAGGCTCGCGCGAAATGCGCATCCGGAGATGCAGGCACGTATCGAGGAATTTGCCGATAGCATCGTTGCACTCAGCGAACAGGCAGATGAAGAGGAAGAGCTGGTCGTTGTCTCGCACAGCTGCGGGACGTTCGTCGCCATCTATATTCTTGCCGCCGTCTTGCGGCGGAATCCGGATATCGGAAAACGTGCCGGCGGGTTCGCATTTGTCACACTTGGACCGGCATTCGAGTGCCTTGGCGGTTTCGGGGCTGAGCGAGGGTTCGGTCAGGCGATGGCCGAAGTCGCCAAGGCCGGAGTGGACTGGACAGATATCTACGGACCTCAGGATATCGTTTGCGGCGGGAGAACGTCTCCTGTGGCAAGATATGCTCCGAAGACGGACATGGTCTGTGCGGCAAGGGAACCTAGGCGGTTCAGTGTCTGCATTCCGGACCGGATGCCCGCGGAGAAATTGCGGTATCTGCGATTTCGGTTTTTCCGGCTGCATTTCTGCTACTTCCTGGCCTCACGCAGGCCCGACCTTTTCGACGTTACAGGCTCATGCTTGGTCCCGAGCCGGCCGTAAGACAGCTTCAGGTATGGGCTGATCACAAGGGATAGACATGGCCGGCCATTGGCGAGCAGCCAACGATGTCGGAGATAACAAAAAGGCCGGGCAAGATGCCCGGCCTTTCCGTTTCCATCCGTCAGAAGGATCAGACGGAGTAGTACAGGTCGAATTCGACCGGATGCGGCGTCATTTCGTAACGCTCGACTTCTTCCATCTTCAGTTCGATGTAAGCGTCGATCTGGTCGTCATCGAACACACCGCCGGCCTTCAGGAAGTCGCGGTCGGCGTCGAGGGATTCCATGGCTTCACGAAGTGTCCGGCAAACCGTCGGGATCTCGGCCAGTTCTTCCGGCGGCAGATCGTAGAGGTTCTTGTCCATCGCTTCGCCCGGATGGATCTTGTTCTTGATGCCGTCAAGACCGGCCATCAGCAGGGCGGAGAAGCAGAGGTACGGGTTCGCGGACGGATCCGGGAAGCGGACTTCCACGCGCTTTGCCTTCGGGTTGGACGAGAACGGAATACGGCAGGATGCCGAGCGGTTACGCGAGGAGTACGCCAGCAGAACCGGAGCTTCGTAACCCGGGACCAGACGCTTGTAGGAGTTGGTCGACGGGTTGGTGAAGGCGTTCAGCGCCTTGGCGTGCTTCAGAATACCGCCGATGAAATACAGGCAGGTCTCGGAGAGGTCCGCATACTGGTTGCCGGCGAAGACCGGAGCGCCTTCGTTCCAGATCGACAGGTGGCAGTGCATGCCGGTGCCGTTGTCGCCGAAGACCGGCTTCGGCATGAACGTCGCCGTCTTGCCGTAAGCGTGGGCAACCTGATGGACCACGTACTTGTAGATCTGCATGTGGTCGGCGCAGGTGGTCAGCTTGTTGAACTTCATGCCGAGTTCGTGCTGGGCAGCGGCCACTTCGTGGTGATGCTTTTCCGTGGAGACGCCCATGTCGGCCATGACGGACAGCATTTCGGAGCGGATGTCCTGGGCGCTGTCGATCGGCGGGACCGGGAAATAGCCGCCCTTGGTGCGCGGACGGTGGCCGAGGTTGCCGGTGTCGTATTCGGAACCCATGTTGGACGGCAGTTCGACGCTGTCCAGCTGGAAGCCGGTGTCGTAGGGCTCGGAGGTAAAGCGAACGTCGTCGAAGAGGAAGAATTCAGCTTCCGGACCGACAAAGATGGTGTCGCCGAAACCGCCGGACTTGACGTAGGCTTCCGCCTTCTTGGCGGTCATGCGCGGGTCGCGGTTATAGGCTTCGCCGGTGATCGGATCGATGATGTCGCAGATGATAACCATGGTGGACTGGGCGAAGAACGGATCCATGTGAGCCGATTCCGGATCGAGGATCAGCATCATGTCGGACTCGTTGATGGCCTTCCAACCGGCGATGGACGAACCGTCGAAGGCAACGCCTTCAGCGAACATGTCTTCATCGACGAGGGCCACATCCATGGTGACGTGCTGCATCTTGCCGCGCGGGTCAGTAAAGCGCAGGTCGACGAACTTCACGTCCTTTTCTTTGATTTCCTTAAGGACCTCGGAAGCAGTGGTCATTATGTCCATCCCTTGATTTATCGTGTGAACAGGTTGGCTTGATCCCGGTGCCGGGCGTTTTGGATGATCGATAGTTCAAAAAGCGCCGGAACCGAAAGAGGGGGCCCGGGGAGGGCCGGATTTGGTTAGATGGCGTCCACGCCGGATTCGCCAGTCCGGATCCGGACCGCTTCCTCGATGTTGGACACAAATATTTTCCCGTCGCCGATGCGTCCCGTCTGGGCAGCAGAGCGAATGGCTTCGACGGCCTTTTCCACCATATCGGAGGGAAGCACAATCTCGACTTTCACCTTGGGCAAAAAATCGACGACATATTCAGCACCCCGGTAGAGCTCGGTGTGGCCTTTCTGACGACCAAAGCCCTTGGCTTCGGTAACGGTGATGCCCTGGAGGCCGACCTCCTGGAGAGCTTCCTTCACCTCGTCCAATTTGAAGGGCTTGATGATTGCCTCGATCTTTTTCATCAGCTTCTGTCTCTCTCCAAAATTATTGGCCGGAAATCTGGCGCGCTTCTTGTGCTGGACCGTCACGCGCAGGCCTCCGGCGAACGCCGATGGGCCTTTGCATAGCGCTTAAAGCACGATGTGTGCCAGTTTTCGTCCTTTCGAATTCAAAAGTTTCTCGGACCGGAAATCGCCAAAAAAGAGAGCATATTTTGTCGCCCGCTTCGATTTGCACCCGGCGCCGCATTGTGAATATGCATAAAAAGTAATCAAGATGCCTAAAAAATGTTCCAGATCGCATTTTTCGGGTGACGTGACAGTCCACGCAACGGATGCATTGTCTTCGCAAAGGTGCCGGATTTCAAACCCATGTGTCTTCATTCTTGCCAAGGCACGGCTTCGATTGTCTAAAGTGCCGGTCAAAAGGTTCACCACCTCCGGGTTAGAGGTGAAAACGGAGAGCTTGCCGCCTTGGCCTATCTGAGACCCGTCGATTTTCCGGAGTTGCTGTCGCCTGTTCAAATGGGAGAGGCGGACCGGCTGACGATCGCCTCCGGCATACCAGGTCGCACCCTTATGGAAAATGCCGGCAAGCATGTCGCGGATGCCGCGACCGAAATGGCGGGTGAGGGCGGGCGCGTGCTGGTCCTCTGCGGCCCGGGGAACAACGGCGGAGATGGCTTTGTCGCCGCGCGGCTGTTGAAGCAGGCGGGATATCCCGTCGATGTCGCATTGTTGAAGGACCCTGGAGGGCTCGCTGGAGACGCCCTTCTGGCATTTCAGGATATGACCGCCCGGCAAGTCGGGCTCGTCCCAACGCGGATCGGCGCGGGGGAGCTTGGCTCGCTACTGGCATCGGCCGATCTCGTCATTGATGCCCTGCTGGGCGCAGGGCTGGACCGGGCCCTTTCCGGTTCATTGGCCGACATCGTCAATGAAATCAATGATGCCGGGTGCAAGGTTCTGAGTGTCGATTTGCCGACCGGGATCAACGGAGCGACCGGCGAAGTCATGGGCACGGCAATCAGGGCCGCGTGCTCCGTGACATTTTTCCGACTGAAGCCCGGCCATCTGCTTTATCCCGGTCGCGGCTATTGCGGCGAACTTCGTTGCGGAGATATCGGCATCACCGCCGACATCCTGGATTCGGTAAGGCCGGATACCGCCATGAACTGTCCATCCCTTTGGCGTTCCGCATGGCATCCGCCGCAGGCGGAAGGCCATAAGTACAGCCGCGGCCACGCGGTGGTTTTCGGCGGGCCGGTTCGCTCAACGGGGGCCGCCAGGCTTTCGGCCGCTGCCGCACTTCGGGCCGGAGCAGGGCTCGTGTCGGTCGCCTGTCCGCCTTCTGCCTTGATGGTCTATGCATCTCATCTGACAGCGGTCATGACCCGACCGATCAGCGGGGCCGGAGAGATCGGGGAACTCCTGTCGGACAGGCGTCTGAATGCGGCGCTGATCGGGCCGGGATACGGTGTCGGTTCCGGGACGCGGGAGGACGTAGCGGAGATTCTGAAGCAGGATTGCGCTGTGGTTCTCGACGCGGACGCGCTCACCAGCTTCGAAAAGGAGCCGCAGGATCTGTTTCTGCAGATTGGAGAAAGGGAGCTGCCGGTCGTCATGACACCGCACACCGGTGAGTTCGCAAGGCTTTTTCCCGACCTTGCAGACGCAGACCGGTTAACGGCCGCCCGGCTTGCGGCGGCAAGAAGCCGGGCAGTCATCGTTCTGAAAGGGGCCGACACCGTTATCGCTGCGCCCGACGGCCGGGCCGCGATCAATGCCAACGCCTCACCCTGGCTGGCGACCGCCGGATCGGGAGACGTTTTGGCGGGTATCGTCTGTGCCTGTCTGGCCCAGTCGCTTCCCGCCTTCGAAGCCGCCGCCATGGGCGTCTGGCTGCATTCGGAAGCGGGCAATGAGGTTGGGGCCGGGCTGATCGCGGAGGACCTTATCCCTTCGCTGAAGCCGGTGATTGCCCGTCTTGTGGAAAAAACCATGCCCAAGGATGATGCAAAAACGTCATTTTTCCTTTGATGCGCAAATTCCCGGTGCTATAGAGGCCGCGCCCTGGCTTCGGGCTGGACCGGCCGTTGCGGGCGTGGTGGAACTGGTAGACACGCCAGATTTAGGTTCTGGTGGCGCAAGCCGTGGGGGTTCAAGTCCCTCCGCCCGCACCATGTCCAAGGGCGAGAGCGTTTCCGTGAGGTGCCCGTCATCGGGCTTTCCAGAAGACGCCGGACAGGAATTTCAAACACGACAATGGAACTGGTCGTTCCATACCAAGGACGAAGCACGAACCAATGCAGGTAACCGAAACCCTCGCCGAGGGCCTCAAGCGAGAGCTGAAAATCGACATTCCGGCCGGCGATCTGGCTTCCAAGCTCGACGCCTATATGGAAGATTTGAAGTCCAAGGCGCAAATCAAAGGCTTTCGTCCGGGCAAGGTGCCGGTTGCGCATCTGAAAAAGATGTACGGTCGCCAGGCCATGGCCGAAATCCTGAGCAACACCATTCAGGAAACCAGCCAGAAGGCCATCGAAGACCGCTCCGAACGCCCGGCGCTGACCCCGAACATCGACCTTCCGGACGAAGAAGCTGAAAAGATCCTCGCAGGCGATGCGGATCTTTCCTTCACCATGAGCTACGATCTTCTTCCGGACTTCGAGATCATGGACTTCTCCAAGATCGAGGTCGAACGCCCGGTCGTCGACGTTTCCGATGAGGAAGTCGACACCCAGATTGCCGAAATTGCCAAGAACAACGTTCCGTTCGAGGAAAAGAAGGGCAAGGCCGAGGACGGCGATCGCGTGACCATGTCCTACCTGGGCAAGATCGACGGCGAGCCGTTCGAAGGCGGTGCGGACGAAAACGGCCAGCTGGTGCTCGGCTCCGGCCAGTTTATCCCGGGCTTCGAGGATCAGCTCATCGGCGCGAAGGCCGGTGACGAAAAGGTCGTCGAAGTGACCTTCCCGGAAGAATATCCGGCCGCACATCTGGCCGGAAAGGCCGCGACCTTTGACGTGGTCGTCAAAGAAGTCGCAGCTCCCGGCGAAGCTAAGATCGACGACGAATTCGCAAAAGGCCTCGGCCTTGATTCGCTCGACAAGCTGAAAGAAATCGTCCGCGGCCAGATCGAGAGCCAGTTCGGTGCGATGACCCGCCAGCGCGTCAAGCGTCAGCTTCTGGACAAGCTGGACGAGCATTATTCCTTCGATCTGCCTGAAGCCCTGCTGAATTCCGAATTCGACGTGGTCTGGAACCAGGTTGAAGAGGACATGAAGCGCAACGAGAAAAACTTCGAGGACGAAGGCACCACGGAAGAAGCGGCCAAGGCGGACTACCGCAAGATCGCAGAGCGTCGTGTCCGTCTCGGCCTGGTGCTTTCCGAAGTCGGCGAAAAGAACAACATCCAGGTGACCGACGAGGAAATGCAGCGGGCGCTCTACGACCGTGTCCGTCAGTTCCCGGGTCAGGAGCAGCAGGTGTTCGAGTTCTACAAGAACAACCAGCAGGCTCTCGCGTCCCTGCGCGCGCCGATCTATGAGGAAAAAGTCGTCGACTTCATGCTCGAGCTCGCCAAGGTTTCCGACAAGACGGTGACCAAGGAAGAGCTTGAAAAGCTCGTGGCTGAGGACGAGGAAGACGCCTAAGCGTTTTCTACGGCAAAAATCGGTGGATGCGGCGGCGTTTTAACTTTGCTTTCATGCCGCATCTGCCATGGCTTTCCGAATGGAGCGGCATCCCCTATGTATGGGGTGTCGCTTTTTTCGAGGCAGGCCTGAGTACGGTGTGGCCTGTATCCGCCCGGTGACCTTGTCTCCGGGGACACACACAGCATATGGACAAGGTATGAAGGATCCTGTTGACATCTACATGAATACTCTCGTGCCCATGGTGGTTGAACAAACCAACCGGGGCGAGCGGGCCTTCGATATCTATTCGCGTCTTCTCAAAGAGCGGATTATCTTTCTCACAGGTCCCATCGAGGACCACGTGGCAACCCTGGTCAGCGCGCAGCTTCTCTATCTCGAAGCCGAAAACCCGACCAAGGAAATCGCCCTTTACATCAATTCGCCGGGAGGACTGGTGACGTCCGGCCTTGCGATCTACGACACCATGCAGTTCATCCGTCCGCCAGTGTCGACCCTTTGTATCGGCCAGGCAGCCTCAATGGGGTCGCTTCTGCTGGCGGCCGGCGAGAAGGAGATGCGCTTCATCCTGCCGAACGCACGGGTGATGGTGCACCAGCCTTCCGGCGGTTTCCGGGGACAGGCAGCGGACATCATGCTTCATGCCCAGGAAATCCTGGCGATGAAGCGCCGGCTGAACGACATCTACGTCAAGCACACGGGGCAGAGCCTGGATGCAGTCGAGGAAGCGCTGGAGCGCGACAACTTCATGACGGCGGAAACCGCAAAAAGCTTCGGCATTGTGGATAGTGTGATCACCGATCGTACAAGCCTGAGTGGCGAAGACGAGAATTAAGGTGAGTTTTCCGGCTCTTCCGCCCGGATGGCCGGGCGGCGGGCCGGTAACCTAAAGATGAAAAAACGGCCCGTTTTTTTCCTTCGCCTTAAACCTATATTGATTTTTGCAGGCGAAGCATGATGACATCGGAGTCTGAAGAAACGGACGCAAACGCTCCCGAGCGGTAATTTCGAGCCAGTTTCGCCACAATTTGGCGCCAACTGGGCAGTTTGGGGAGGAAGGTACCTCCCATGAGACGCGGGGTTGAATAAATGACAAAGGCCAGCGGCAGCGATTCCAAGAATACGCTCTACTGCTCCTTCTGCGGCAAGAGCCAGCATGAGGTTCGCAAGCTGATCGCCGGCCCGACTGTTTTCATTTGCGATGAATGTGTCGAGCTGTGCATGGATATCATCCGCGAGGAGAACAAGTCCTCGTTGGTCAAATCTCGGGACGGGATCCCGACGCCTCAGGAAATTCGCGATGTCCTCGATGACTATGTCATCGGGCAGAACAGCGCGAAGAAGGTCCTGTCGGTCGCGGTCCACAACCACTACAAACGCCTCAACCACGCATCCAAGAACAACGATGTGGAACTGGCGAAATCGAATATTCTGCTCGTCGGTCCGACCGGCTGCGGCAAGACGCTTCTCGCCCAGACCCTGGCGCGTATCCTCGATGTGCCGTTCACGATGGCGGATGCCACAACGCTGACCGAGGCCGGTTATGTCGGTGAGGACGTCGAAAACATCATTCTGAAGCTGCTGCAGTCCGCCGACTACAACGTGGAACGGGCGCAGCGCGGCATCGTCTACATCGATGAGGTCGACAAGATCAGCCGCAAGGCGGACAATCCGTCGATCACCCGCGACGTGTCGGGCGAGGGCGTTCAGCAGGCCCTTCTGAAGATCATGGAAGGCACGGTTGCCTCGGTTCCGCCGCAGGGCGGCCGCAAGCATCCGCAGCAGGAATTCCTCCAGGTGGACACGACGAACATCCTGTTCATCTGTGGTGGGGCTTTTGCCGGTCTCGACAAGATCATCTCCGACCGCGGTACCAAGACCTCGATTGGGTTCAAGGCCAAGGTAACGGCCCCGGAAGATCGCCGCATCGGCGAACTCTTCTCCGCACTGGAGCCGGAAGATCTCCTGAAGTTCGGCCTCATTCCGGAGTTCGTCGGCCGCCTGCCGGTGATCGCGACCCTGGAAGATCTGGACGAAGACGCTCTGGTCACCATCCTCACCGAGCCGAAGAACGCTCTGGTGAAACAGTACCAGCGTCTGTTCGAGATGGAGAACGTGGAACTGTCCTTCCACGAGGAAGCCTTGAAGGCGATTGCGCGCAAGGCCATCGAGCGCAAAACCGGTGCACGTGGTCTGCGGTCGATTCTCGAGGCGATTCTTCTCGACACCATGTACGAACTTCCTGGCCTCAAGGGCGTCAAGGAAGTGGTGATCTCTCCGGAGGTGGTGGAAGGCAAGGCCCGTCCGCTCTACATCTACGAAGACCGCGAAGAAACTTCCGCGACCAGTGCCTGATCCGGCTTAAATTCTCGGACTTGCCCGCTAATTTGGAATGCCGCCCATAAGGGCGGCATTTTCCGTTTCAGGCCCGGTGGTGTCTTGTTGGTGCATTGCGGCATAGCGGTTTTCCACCGGTTGCGGATTCGTCAACAATGATTGGATTACAAGTGTTCCAGTTGCCTTGACACTTGGGGGACAGGTGTCCACCTAATAGATGATCCAATCCGGCAATGCGGACCGGGTCCGGGCCCATCGGGACGGAACGGTCCGGCTTTTGCGGACGATAGCGTCCGATGCCGGCTTCCAGCGCAAGCAACCGCCTTAATCCAAGGGGTGCGGGCGCGCAAAGAAAGGAATGATAATGAGCGACGAAGAAACACGCTCTTTCGATGTGACGGAAACCGCCGTCTATCCTGTGCTCCCCCTGCGGGATATCGTCGTCTTCCCGCATATGATCGTCCCCCTGTTCGTCGGGCGCGAAAAATCCATTCGCGCGCTCGAAGAGGTGATGACCACCGACAAACATATCCTGCTCGCAACGCAGAAGAATGCGGCGGATGATGATCCCGAATCCGACCAGATCTATGAGGTCGGGACGCTGGCGACCGTGCTGCAGCTTCTGAAACTGCCCGACAACACTGTGAAGGTGCTGGTCGAGGGCGGCGCGCGTGCGCGCATCGACGGCTATACTGGTCGCGAGGATTATTACGAAGCAACTGCGACCGTGCTTCCCGAGCGCGATGGCGAAGACGTCGAGATCGAGGCCCTCGCACGTTCGGTGCTGGCGGAGTTCGAAAACTACGTCAAGCTTAACAAGAAGGTCTCGCCGGAGGTTCTTGGCGCGGTCAACCAGATCGACGACTATTCCAAGCTCGCCGACACGATCGCCTCGCATCTGGCGATCAAGATCCCGGAAAAGCAGGAAATCCTCGGCGTTGATTCCATCTCCGAGCGCCTTGAACGGGTTCTCGGCATGATGGAAAGCGAAATTTCCGTCCTGCAGGTTGAAAAGCGCATCCGCTCGCGGGTCAAGCGCCAGATGGAGAAGACCCAGCGCGAGTACTATCTGAACGAGCAGATGAAGGCCATTCAGAAGGAACTCGGCGACAGTGAGGACGGCCGCGACGAGATCGCGGAACTTGAAGAGAAGATCAAGAAGACCAAGCTCTCCAAGGAAGCGCGCGAACGGGCCAATGCGGAGATCAAGAAGCTCAAGCAGATGAGCCCGATGTCGGCGGAAGCCACCGTCGTGCGCAACTACCTGGACTGGCTTGTCGGCATTCCGTGGAGCAAGAAGAGCAAGGTCAAGCACGATCTGGCCTTCTCCGAGAAAGTGCTCGACACCGATCACTATGGCCTTGAGAAGGTCAAGGAGCGGATCGTCGAATATCTGGCGGTTCAGGCACGCGCAAACAAGCTGAAAGGCCCGATTCTCTGCCTGGTCGGACCTCCCGGCGTGGGTAAGACCTCGCTCGGCAAGTCCATTGCCAAGGCGACGGGCCGCGAGTTCGTACGCATGTCACTCGGCGGGGTCCGTGACGAAGCGGAAATCCGCGGTCACCGTCGCACCTATATCGGCTCGATGCCCGGCAAGGTCATCCAGTCGATGAAGAAGGCCAAGAAGTCCAATCCGCTGTTCCTGCTCGACGAGATCGACAAGATGGGCATGGATTTCCGTGGTGATCCGTCGTCCGCCCTTCTGGAAGTGCTGGATCCGGAACAGAACTCCTCGTTCATGGACCATTACCTGGAGGTCGAATACGACCTGTCCGACGTGATGTTCGTGACTACGGCCAATACGCTCAACATTCCGGCGCCTCTGATGGACCGGATGGAGGTTATCCGTATTGCCGGTTACACCGAGGACGAGAAGATCGAGATCTGCCGCCGGCACCTGCTGCCGAAGGCGGAAAAGGATCATGGCCTGCGCGATGGCGAATTCTCGATCGAGGACGAGGCCCTGCGCTTCGTGGTGCGCCGCTACACACGTGAGGCGGGCGTGCGTAACCTTGAACGCGAAATGGCGACCCTTGCCCGTAAGGCGGTCAAGGACATCCTGATGAGCGACAAGGAAAAGATTGTCGTCACCACGGACGTCGTTGAATCCTATCTCGGTGTACCGCGCTATCGCTACGGCGAGGCCGAACTTGAGGATCAGGTCGGTGTCGTCACCGGTCTTGCCTGGACCGAGGTCGGTGGAGAGCTGCTCACCATTGAAGGCGTCATGATGCCCGGCAAGGGTAAGATGACGGTGACGGGCAACCTGAAGGACGTGATGAAGGAATCCATTTCCGCCGCAGCGTCCTATGTGCGCTCCCGCGCCATCGACTACGGCATCGAACCGCCGATGTTCGAGAAGCGCGACATCCACGTCCACGTGCCGGAAGGGGCGACTCCGAAGGATGGTCCGTCGGCCGGTATCGCCATGGCAACGGCTGTCATCTCGACGCTCACCGGAATTCCGGTGCACAGGGATGTGGCCATGACCGGGGAGATCACGCTTCGCGGGCGGATCCTGCCGATCGGTGGTCTGAAGGAGAAGCTGCTGGCGGCCCTCAGGGGCGGCATCAAGACGGTGATGATCCCGGAAGACAACGCCAAGGACCTGGCGGACATTCCGGACTCGGTGAAAAATTCGCTGGAAATCATTCCGGTCTCGAGCATGGAAGAGGTGCTGAAAACGGCGCTTACCCGCCTGCCGGAGCCCATCGAATGGGATGAGGCAGCCGCCGACGCTGCCGCGAAAGCGGCCCGTTCGGAGGATGATTCGGCGGGTGTGCTCGCGCACTGAGCGCATGCTAAACCGTTGCAAAAATGCAAAGCCCCGGGGTCTCCGGGGCTTTTCTTTTGAATAATCACCAAAAATGGCGGTTTTCTGCGAAAAAATGGCTTGCGTTTAGGCTCGTTTCGCACGAATTTCCGGCAACGGCGCTGACGGGAATCGTCGGCTTACCGCCGTTTCTTAGAAAGGTATCTACTATGAACAAGAACGATCTGATCGCAGCAGTCGCAGAAAAGACCGGTCTCACCAAGGCCCAGGCAGGCGAGGCTGTTGACGCAACGTTTGATGCCGTCACCACGACGCTCAAGAGCGGTGGCGAAGTTCGCATCATCGGTTTCGGCAATTTCACCGTTTCTGAGCGTGCTGCGACCGAAGGCCGTAACCCGCGCACGGGCGACACGATCCAGATCCCGGCTTCCAAGACGCCGAAGTTCAAGGCCGGTAAGGGCCTCAAGGACGCTGTGAACAGCTAATCCTGAAATCCTTCAGAAAGCCCTGCGCGCCGAGATGGTGCGTGGGGCTTTTTGCATTTTGGGCGCGGGTTTCATCGAGGGGGGAGGAGAGGGCGCGTCCGCCATCCACAGAGGTGGAAAAATCGCGGTTTGTCCTCTTGCCAAGTTGTCGCGAAGCTCCTAAAAGGCAGCTCTCCGAACGCAACCGTTGCGGTTCAGGGCGATTAGCTCAGTTGGTAGAGCGCCTCGTTTACACCGAGGATGTCGGGAGTTCGAGTCTCTCATCGCCCACCATTTTCTGACTTCGCGCTGCCGCGCCAAAGGCGCTTCGCTCCAGTCTGGGCCTCGCACAGGCTCGGGCGGCTGTGCGCCTTGCGAACCCGAGGGGTTCGGATTTCTGACTTCGCGCTGCCGCGCCAAAGGCGCTTCGCTCCAGTCTGGGCCTCGCACAGGCTCGGGCGGCTGTGCGCCTTGCGAACCCGAGGGGTTCGGTGTTTCTGACTTCGCGCTGCCGCGCCAAAGGCGCTTCGCTCCAGTCTGGGCCTCGCATAGGCTCGGGCGGCTGTTCGCCTTGCGAACCCGAGGGGTTCGGGTTTTCTGACTTCGCGCTGCCGCGCCAATGGCGCTTCTCTCCAGTCTCGGCCTCGCATAGGCTCGGGCGGCTGTGCGCCATGCGAACCTTTCGGGTTCGGTTTTTTCCTCGCAGACTATCGAATTGGTCTCATGCCGCTGCATATATAGAGCGGTGGAGCAGGTATCATTGGGTTCCACGGTTTCGGGAACGGTTCACCAGAGGGCGGCAAGTCGCTGTCTGCATTTAGGTTTATCCACAGCGAGTGGCACGTGCGATGCGTCGATGGCGGGAGGCTTTCGGCCTGTTTCGCAAAAACGACATATTAGCGCTTTCAGAGTGCTTGACTTCCATCCGCTGCCACCGTACATCAGCGCCACCTTGGAACGACGACATGTCGTTTCGGTCCAAGCGGGTGTAGCTCAGTTGGTTAGAGTGCCGGCCTGTCACGCCGGAGGTCGCGGGTTCGAGCCCCGTCACTCGCGCCACTTCCCAGATCGGTCCTGACCGATACGGGGAAGGGCGCTTCAAAATACCGTAACGTGTGCGGGTGTAGCTCAGTTGGTTAGAGTGCCGGCCTGTCACGCCGGAGGTCGCGGGTTCGAGCCCCGTCACTCGCGCCACTTACGGTTCCCAGTTTTTCCAATCCCAAAATTCACCTACGCGTTTCCGGATTCCAGAGACCGTCTGCCATAGACGCTCACCGGCGCTAACGATCGGCAATCAAACGCCCTTTGGTCTTGTCGGGGTGGCGGAGACGAGTCGTATCCGGATGCCGGCTAACCGTCTCTTGCATATGCAAAAAATCGAATGTTAGGCAGAATTGACGTGTCGAGTCGGCGGCAAACGGACTGCGGTGGATTTTTTTCTGCCGCCCGAGCAAAGCGAGCGACCACCTTGAAACCCGCTGAAAAGCGCGGATCGTGTAGCGTTGCCGGTAATCGAGCGGGATGAAGGCAAATCTTTGGCCTCACGAGGTCTTGCGTTGCACCAAAGCGTGAGATACCTGTGCGGACGCATGTTGGTTAAAACCCGACCGACTGGCCCTTACGACGCCTGTTCCCTTGCAGGAGCAGTGCGGCAAGGCCCTGAGGGTTGGACCTTCCTCCGGTTCCGCCCCGATATGCTAAGGACGCGAAAGAATGGAAGAGCTGCTGCGGGAATATATCCCCATCGTCGTCTTCATTGGGATCTCGCTGGTAATAGGACTGGCGCTGCTGATCTCGCCGTTTCTGCTGGCCTACAAGAATCCGGATCCGGAAAAGCTGTCCGCCTATGAGTGCGGCTTCAATGCTTTTGACGATGCGCGCATGAAATTCGATGTCCGCTTCTATCTAGTGTCCATCCTGTTCATCATCTTCGATCTGGAAGTCGCCTTCCTGTTCCCCTGGGCCGTGAAATTCGGTGACCTGGGCTGGTTCGGTTTCTGGTCCATGATGGTCTTCCTGGGCGTCCTGACGATCGGCTTTATCTATGAATGGAAAAAGGGAGCGCTGGAATGGGACTGAGCACCACATCCGGTCCGCTCATCGCGGAGCGCCCGAAGGGCGTCATCGACCCGAACACCGGCAAGCCGGTCGGCGCCGACGATCCGTTCTTCATGGAAGTCAATGACGAGCTGGCCGACAAGGGCTTTCTCGTCACCTCAACCGACAATCTGATCCAATGGGCGCGCACCGGCTCGCTGATGTGGATGACCTTTGGTCTGGCCTGTTGCGCCGTCGAAATGATGCAGATGTCGATGCCGCGCTATGACGCCGAGCGCTTCGGTTTCGCGCCGCGCGCCTCACCGCGCCAGTCGGACGTGATGATCGTTGCCGGCACGCTGACCAACAAGATGGCGCCGGCTCTGCGCAAGGTCTACGACCAGATGCCCGAGCCGCGTTACGTGATCTCGATGGGCTCCTGCGCCAACGGCGGTGGTTATTACCACTTTTCCTATTCGGTCGTGCGCGGGTGTGACCGCGTCGTCCCGGTGGACATCTACGTGCCTGGCTGCCCGCCGACGGCTGAAGCCCTTCTGTACGGTGTTCTGATGCTGCAGAAGAAGATCCGCCGTACCGGCACCATCGAACGCTAGTTTTGAATTTCCCGGAAGGTGGCCTTGCCGCCTTCGGCACAGCCCCCGGGGGAGTGAGGTCAAAATGGACGAAACGTTGAAGGAACTTGCCGAGCATATCGAGCTTGGTCTTGGCGAGTCTCTTGTGTCCTGGAACGTCGCTTACGGCGAACTGACCCTGACGGTAAGCGCTTCGGACATCATCGATGCCTGCCGCTTCCTGCGGGACAACAGTTCGTGCAAGTTCGTCAACCTGACAGATATCTGCGGTGTCGACTATCCGGCGCGCGAGAAGCGGTTCGATGTGGTCTATCACTTCCTGTCTCCGATGCAGAACCAGCGCATCCGCGTGAAGGTGGCAACCGACGAGGAAACGCCGGTCGCGTCTCTCACTTCACTGTTTCCGGGCGCGGAATGGTTCGAGCGGGAAGCCTACGACATGTACGGCATCCTGTTTTCCGGCCACCCGGATCTGCGCCGCATCCTGACCGACTACGGGTTCGACGGCCATCCGCTCCGCAAGGACTTCCCGGTCACCGGTTATGTCGAGGTCCGCTACGACGACGAGAAGAAGCGCGTCGTCTACGAGCCGGTTCGGCTGAACCAGGAATTCCGCAATTTCGATTTCCTCTCGCCCTGGGAAGGCACGGACTACGTGCTGCCGGGCGATGAAAAAGCAACCACGAATTAAGGCTTTCGACGATGGCCGAGGCGCAGGTTCGAAACTTCAATATCAACTTCGGTCCGCAGCACCCGGCGGCCCACGGCGTGCTGCGTCTGGTGCTGGAGCTGGACGGCGAGGTAGTGACCCGTGTGGATCCGCATATCGGCCTGCTGCACCGCGGCACCGAGAAGCTGATCGAACAGAAGACCTATCTCCAGGCCGTGCCCTATTTTGACCGCCTCGACTACGTGGCGCCGATGAACCAGGAACACGCCTTTGCGCTCGGCGTGGAACGCCTGCTCGGCATTACCGTGCCCATGCGCGGCCAGCTCATCCGTGTGCTGTACTCCGAAATCGGCCGCCTGCTGTCCCATCTTTTGAACGTGACCACCCAGGCCATGGATGTGGGCGCGTTGACGCCTCCGCTGTGGGGGTTCGAACCGCGCGAAGAACTCATGGTGTTTTATGAGCGGGCCTGTGGCGCGCGCATGCACGCTGCCTACGTCCGTCCGGGCGGGGTGCACCAGGATCTGCCGCGCGATCTTCTCGACGATATCTGGGACTTCTGCGATCCGTTCCTGCAGACCCTGGACGATATCGAAGGCCTTCTGACCGACAACCGCATCTTCAAGCAGCGTAACGTCGATATCGGCGTGGTCGATCTGGACGATGCCTGGGCCTGGGGTTTCTCCGGTGTCATGGTGCGCGGCTCCGGCGCGGTCTGGGATCTGCGCAAGTCGCAGCCCTATGAGTGTTATGCCGATCTCGATTTCGACATTCCGGTCGGCAAGAACGGCGACTGCTACGACCGTTATCTCATCCGCATGGAAGAGATGCGCCAGTCGGTCAGGATCATGAAGCAGTGTCTGGAAAAGCTGACCATCGAAACCGGGCCGATCTCGTCGATCGACGGCAAGATCGTGCCGCCGAAGCGCGGTGAGATGAAGCGCTCCATGGAAGCGCTGATCCATCACTTCAAGCTTTACACCGAGGGCTATCACGTGCCGGCCGGTGAGGTTTACGCCGCCGTGGAAGCACCCAAGGGCGAGTTTGGCGTGTACCTGGTCGCCGACGGCACCAACAAGCCGTACCGCTGCAAGATTAAGGCGCCGGGCTACGCGCATCTTCAGGCGATGGATTTCGTCTGCCGCGGGCACATGCTGGCCGACATCTCGGCGGTGCTGGGCTCCTTTGACATCGTGTTCGGCGAGGTCGACCGGTGATCGGGACGACCAGCCATTCAATTTCGACCGCAGCAACCGGAATTCCGGTTGCGGTCAAGCGTATGAAACGGGGATAACACCATGGCGGTTCGCAGACTTGCCGCGGAACAACCTGAGAGCTTCGCGTTCACCGAGAAGAACCTCGCGTGGGCGAAGAAGCTGATCGACCGCTATCCGGCGGGCCGTCAGGCCTCCGCGGTCATCCCGCTTTTGTGGCGTGCGCAGGAGCAGCATGACGGCTGGGTGTGTGAGCCGGCGATCCGCTACATTGCCGACATGCTCGACATGCCGCATATCCGCGTGCTGGAAGTGGCGACCTTCTACACCATGTTCCAGCTGCAGCCGGTCGGCAAGAAGGCGCATATCCAGGTTTGCGGCACCACGCCGTGCCAGCTGCGCGGTTCGGAAGACCTGATCAAGATCTGCCAGAGCCGCATTGCCAAGCACATGCATGAGATTTCCGAGGACGGCATGTTCTCCTGGGAAGAAGTCGAATGCCTCGGTGCCTGCGTGAACGCTCCGATGGTGCAGATCTTCAAGGACACCTATGAGGATCTGACGCCGGACAGCTTCAACAAGCTGATCGACGACATTGCCGCCGGCAAGGAAGTGACGCCCGGCCCGCAGAACGGCCGCCGCTTCTCCATGCCTGAAGGCGGGCAGACCAGCCTCACCGAGATCAAGGACGACACCAAGGGGACTGATCCGGTTGCCCATCTGGTCGACGGTTCTGAACCGGCTTCCCACGCCTTTGCCGGCGCTGCGATCAACGCGGGCGGCAACGATTTCGATGGGGTGCCGGTTCCGGCGGAAACGGCCGTCGCGAAAGTGAAGGCCGAATTCGCGGCGAAATCGGCTGAGAAGGCGAGTGCCCCCGCGCCGGCCAAGGAAGAAAAGCCCAAGGCTGCACCGACCAAGGCCGCACCAGCCAAGGCGGAGAAGCCGGAGGCGGCTCCCAAGAAGGCAACACCCGCGCTGGAAAAACCGGAAGAGCTGCCGCTGCTTGCTGCCGAAAAGGAACCCGAGTTGCTGGACGGCCCGAAGGGCGGCAATGCGGACGACCTGAAGCAGCTGAAGGGCGTCGGTCCGAAGCTGGAAGGCACGCTCAACGAACTGGGGATCTACCATTTCGACCAGATCGCTGCCTGGGGGCCTGAGGAAATCGCCTGGGTCGACGCCCGGCTGAAGTTCAAGGGCCGGATCGAGCGCGATGGCTGGATCGAACAGTCCAAGCCCCTCGCATCCGGCGGGGAAACGGAATTCTCCAAACGCGTTGCCGCCGGCGATGTGCCGTCGAGCAAGAGCGAAGAGTAGGGGGAAGAGATGCTGAAAGATCAGGATCGGATCTTCACCAATATCTACGGCCTTCATGACTGGGGTCTTGAAGGGGCGAAGAAGCGTGGCCAGTGGGACAACACCAAGGGTCTGCTCGACAAGGGCCGCGACTGGATCATCAATGAGATGAAGACCTCCGGTCTGCGGGGGCGCGGCGGCGCCGGCTTCCCGACCGGTCTGAAGTGGTCCTTCATGCCCAAGGAATCCGACGGTCGTCCGGCCTATCTTGTGGTCAACGCCGATGAATCGGAGCCCGGCACCTGCAAGGACCGCGAGATCCTGCGCCACGATCCGCATACGCTGGTCGAGGGCTGTCTTGTTGCCGGTTTCGCCATGGGTGCGATCGCCGCTTACATCTACGTTCGCGGAGAGTTCATTCGGGAGCGCGAGCGTCTGCAGGCGGCCATCGACCAAGCCTATGATGCAGGTCTGATCGGCAAGGACAACAAGAACGGCTACGATTTCGACATCTACGTTCACCACGGTGCCGGCGCCTATATCTGCGGCGAGGAAACGGCCCTGCTGGAGAGCCTGGAAGGCAAGAAAGGCCAGCCGCGCCTGAAGCCCCCGTTCCCGGCGAACGTCGGTCTCTACGGCTGCCCGACCACCGTGAACAACGTGGAATCCATCGCGGTCGCGCCGACCATCCTGCGCCGGGGCGGTGCCTGGTTCGCCGGTCTCGGCACTCCGAACAACACCGGCACCAAGCTGTTTTGCGTGTCCGGTCACGTCAATCAGCCCTGCACGGTAGAAGAGGAACTCGGCATTCCCTTCCGCGAGCTGATCGACAAGCATTGCGGCGGTATCCGCGGCGGTTGGGATAACCTGCTGGCGGTGATCCCCGGCGGATCTTCCGTGCCCTGCCTGACGGCGGAACAGTGCAAGGATACGCCGATGGATTTCGACACCCTGCGCAATCTGGGCTCAGGTCTAGGCACGGCGGCGGTGATCGTGATGGACAAGTCGACCGACATCATCAAGGCGATTGCCCGTCTGTCCTATTTCTACAAGCACGAGAGCTGCGGCCAGTGTACGCCGTGCCGCGAAGGTACCGGTTGGATGTGGCGTGTGATGGAACGCATGGTCAAGGGGCAGTCCTCGCGCGAGGAAATCGATTTGCTGTTCAATGTGACCAAGCAGGTCGAGGGCCACACCATCTGCGCGCTTGGGGATGCGGCTGCCTGGCCGATCCAGGGGCTGATCAAGAATTTCAGGCCGGTTATCGAAGAACGTATCGACGACTACGTCGCCAAGGCAAAAGCCCCGGCAATGGTCGCGGCGGAGTGAGGCGATGAAGATCCATCAGGAAAAGCACTGTCTGAAAGCCACCAAATCGGATTTGTCGGGATCCTCGTTCCATGACGTGAATTTATCCGGTTGCAGCTTCGATGACGTGAACCTTTCCGGATGCGGCTTCAATGACGTCAACCTGTCCGGCGGACGCTACGAAAACGTGAACTTGGCCGGGATGCACATAAACGACGCCAATCTGGCGGGGGCATCCATCAGTCAGTGCCGGTTGGACGGCATGACCATCAACGGTATCGAAGTGACCGAACTGCTGGCCGCCCATAATGCGGCACAAGAGGCGAAGTGATGACGAAACTGATCATCGACGGCAACGAAGTAGAGGTCCCGGCGGACTACACGCTGCTTCAGGCATGTGAAGAGGCGGGTGCCGAGGTACCGCGTTTTTGCTATCACGACCGGCTGTCGATCGCCGGCAACTGCCGCATGTGCCTGGTGGAAGTGAAGGGCGGCCCGCCCAAGCCGACTGCGTCCTGTGCCATGTCGGTCAAGGATCTGCGCCCGGGACCGAATGGCGAGCCGCCGGTCGTCGAAACCAAGAGCCCGATGGTCAAAAAGGCCCGCGAAGGGGTGATGGAGTTCCTGCTCATCAACCACCCGCTGGACTGCCCGATCTGCGACCAGGGCGGCGAGTGCGACCTGCAGGACCAGGCCATGGCCTACGGGATCGATTCATCGCGCTTCCACGAAAACAAGCGCGCGGTCGAAAACAAGCATCTCGGTCCGCTGGTCAAGACGATCATGACCCGCTGCATTCACTGTACGCGCTGCGTCCGCTTCACCACCGAAGTTTGCGGTGTCGCCGATATGGGCCTGATCGGCCGCGGTGAGGATGCGGAAATCACTACGTATCTGGAAGCAGCGCTTTCGTCGGAAATGCAGGGCAATGTCGTTGATCTGTGCCCGGTCGGCGCCTTGACCTCCAAGCCCTATGCCTTCCACGCCCGTCCCTGGGAACTGGTGAAGACCGAAAGCATCGACGTGATGGATGCGGTCGGATCCGCGATTCGGGTCGATACGCGCGGCAAGGAAGTCATGCGCATCATGCCGCGACTCAACGAAGCGGTGAACGAAGAGTGGATCTCCGACAAGACCCGCTACATATGGGACGGTTTGAAGACCCAGCGCCTTGACCGGCCCTATGCCCGCAAGGATGGCAAGCTGCAGCCGGTTGCCTGGTCGGAAGCTTTCCAGATCATCGCCGACAAGGTCGGAGCCTCCGATGGTTCGAAGATCGGCGCGGTTGCCGGTGACCTGGCAAGTGTCGAGGAAATGTTCGCTCTGAAGGAGCTGATGTCCTCGCTCGGGTCGCGCAACATTGACTGCCGTCAGGATGGCGCCGCACTCGACCCGGACAAGGGGCGTGCGAGCTACATCTTCAATTCCACCATCGAAGGCATCGAGGATGCGGATGCGGTGCTGATCATCGGTGCCAACCCGCGCCTGGAGGCACCGGTGCTGAATGCACGGATCCGCAAGCGTTGGCGTCATGGCGATCTGCAGGTCGGCGTGGTCGGCGAAGCGGCGGATCTCACCTATGCGACCACCTATCTCGGTGCCGGTCCGGAAACGCTGGCCGATCTGGTCGCCGGCAAGAACGGCTTTGCTGATGTTCTGAAGGCGGCCGAAAAGCCGCTGATCATTGTTGGCCAGGGGGCTTTGGCACGGGTCGACGGCGTGTCGGTTCTGGCCAATGCCGCCAAGCTTGCCGAAAGCGTCGGTGCGGTCGGCGGCGACTGGAACGGTTTCAGCGTTTTGCACACCGCAGCCTCCCGCGTCGGCGGCCTCGACATCGGCTTCGTGCCGAATGAAGGCGGCATGAGCATCGCGGCCATGCAGGACGCTGCATCCAAGGGCAATCTGGACGTTCTGTTCCTGCTGGGAGCGGACGAAATGGACATGTCCGCCTTTGGCGACACCTTCGTGGTCTATATCGGCACCCATGGGGATCGGGGTGCTCACCGCGCCGACGTGATCCTGCCGGGTGCCACCTACACGGAAAAGTCCGGCATCTACGTCAATACGGAAGGCCGGGTGCAGCTGGGCGATCGGGCAGGCTTCCCTCCGGGCGAGGCTCGTGAGGACTGGGCCATCCTGCGCGCGCTGTCGGCCGTACTCGGCAAGACGCTGCCGTTCGACACGCTCGGCGCGCTGCGTGGGCTTCTCGGTGAAGCCTATCCGCACATGCTTGAGATCGACGGCATCAAGCCGGGTGAGGCTGGTGATGTCGCCGCCCTTGCCAAGGGCGCCGGCAAGATGGAAGCCGCAGGCTTTGCCAATGCAGTGACCGAATTTTACCTGACAAACCCGATCGCACGGGCCTCGGCGGTGATGGCGGAATGTTCCGCGCTCGCCAAGGCACGGACGGCGGAAGCAGCGGAATAAGGGGCAGGGGACAGACATGTCGGATTTCATGACGACCTACGGCATTCCGTTTCTCTGGATGGCATTCCAGAGTGTGCTGCTGCTTGTCGTGCTTTTGGTGATCGTCGCCTACGTCCTTTATGCGGACCGCAAGATCTGGGCGGCCGTCCAGATCCGCCGTGGCCCGAACGTGGTCGGGCCCTGGGGGCTGTTCCAGAGTTTTGCCGACCTTTTGAAGTTCGTCCTGAAAGAGCCGGTCATTCCATCGGGCTCCAACAAGATCCTGTTCCTGTTGGCGCCCCTGATTTCGGTGATGCTGGCGCTGGCTGCCTGGGCGGTGATCCCGGTCGCGGACGGCTGGGTAATCGCCAACATCAACGTCGGCGTTCTGTTCGTCTTTGCCGTCTCCTCGCTCGAGGTCTACGGCATCATCATGGGCGGTTGGGCATCCAACTCGAAATACCCGTTCCTGTCGGCCCTGCGTTCTGCGGCGCAGATGGTGTCCTATGAGGTCTCCATCGGTTTCGTGATCGTGACCGTTCTGCTCTGTGCGGGATCGCTGAACCTGACGGAAATCGTCCTGTCGCAGCAGACGGGGCTTGCCACCATGCTTGGCGTGCCGTGGCTGTCGTTCCTGAACTGGTACTGGCTGCCGCTGTTCCCGATGTTCGTGGTGTTCTTCATCTCCGCGCTTGCGGAGACGAACCGGCCGCCGTTCGATCTGGCAGAAGCGGAATCGGAGCTGGTCGCGGGCTTCATGGTGGAGTATGGCTCCACGCCGTACATGATGTTCATGCTCGGCGAGTATGTCGCCATCTGCCTGATGTGCGCCCTGATGACGATCTTCTTCATGGGTGGATGGCTGCCGCCGTTCGATTTCGCGCCGTTCACATGGGTGCCGGGCATTGTCTGGTTCATTTTGAAGTGTCTGCTGGGCTTCTTCATGTTCGCCATGGTGAAGGCCATGGTGCCGCGTTACCGCTACGACCAGCTGATGCGTCTTGGCTGGAAAGTATTCCTGCCGCTGTCGCTGTTCATGGTGGTTGTTGTGGCCGGCGTTCTGATGGTCATGGGGTGGGCGCCTTAAGGTGGGTATTTCGGTCGTCGGGCTGATCGGAGCCGCCATAGGTCTTTACCTCGGCTGGCTCGACTGGAAAATCCTGAAAGGGGTGATCCAGGCGGCCGAAATGAAAAACAGGCAAGGGGGCGGCGACGGCGGGTTCGCCGCGAAATTCAAAACGCCCCTGAGCTGGATCGTATTTTTGGTTCCGGTAATCGGGTTTCCGGTAATCGGGTACTGGGCCGGTGTTGGACTGACCGGCTGAGACACAAGGGAAGGCAACAGGCGATGGGACTTGATCAGGCCGCCAAATCGCTGTTCTTGAAGGAATTCGTATCGGCGTTCTTTCTCGCCATGCGCTATTTCTTCAAGCCGAAGCCGACGGTGAACTATCCCTTCGAGAAGGGACCGGTGAGCCCGCGCTTCCGTGGCGAGCATGCTCTGCGCCGTTATCCGAACGGCGAGGAGCGTTGTATTGCCTGCAAGCTGTGCGAGGCGATCTGCCCGGCACAGGCAATCACGATCGAGGCCGGCCCGCGCCGTAACGACGGCACGCGCCGGACCACCCGCTACGACATCGACATGGTGAAATGCATCTACTGCGGCTTCTGCCAGGAAGCCTGCCCGGTGGACGCCATCGTCGAAGGACCGAACTTCGAATTCGCCACGGAAACCCGTGAGGAGCTCCTCTATTCGAAGGAAAAGCTGCTCGCGAACGGTGACCGCTGGGAGCGGGAAATCGCCCGCAACATCGATATGGATGCACCCTACCGTTAGGGACAAAACGCAATCAGGGGCTCGTCCGGCAATCCGGCCGGTGGAGCCTCAAAAGAAGGGGCCGGACTTCCGGCCAGAGGACAGGCAGGTCTAGAAATGATCCTGAACGCGCTCTTTTTCTATTTGTTCGCCGGAGTGACGGTGGCATCCGCCTTCATGGTGATTGCCTCGCGCAATCCGGTGAGTTCGGTGCTGTTCCTCATCCTCGCGTTCTGTAATTCCGCCGGGCTGTTCGTGATGCTGGGGGCGGAATATCTGGCCATGCTTCTGGTCGTCGTCTATGTCGGGGCGGTCGCGGTGCTGTTCCTGTTCGTGGTGATGATGCTCGATGTGGACTTCGTGGAATTGCGCCAGGGCTTCCTGCAGTACCTGCCGATCGGCGCACTGGTCGGACTGGTCCTTCTGATCGAGCTGCTGCTTGGCCTCGGTGCCTGGGTGATTTCCCCGGAAATCGCCGGCCATGGCGCGGAACCGATGCCGTCGCTCAATGATGTCTCGAACATCCAGGCAATCGGCGATGTGCTCTACACGAAATACGTCTTCTTCTTCCAGGTGGCAGGGCTTGTGCTGCTGGTGGCCATGATCGGCGCCATCGTGCTGACGCTGCGCCACAAGGAAAACGTCAAACGCCAGGATATCTCCAAGCAGGTTGCCCGTAATCGGGAGACCTCCATCGAGATCCACAAGGTGGAGTCTGGCAAGGGAATTTAACGCGCTTTCGTAGCGTGTATTCGATGATCCGGGCAGCGGTGGAACACTCCGCGCCGCAGTCCGGTTGGGATTAAACGAGGGGGAGCACGGCGAGGCGCCCATGGAAATCGGTCTGTCGCATTATCTCACGGTCGCGGCGATTCTGTTCACGATCGGGATTTTCGGAATCTTCCTGAACCGGAAGAACGTGATTGTCATCTTGATGTCCATCGAGCTGTTGCTCCTGGCCGTCAACATCAACTTCGTCGCGTTCTCGAGTTTCCTCGGGGACATGATGGGGCAGATCTTCACCATGCTGGTTCTGACGGTCGCCGCCGCCGAAGCCGCCATCGGGTTGGCCATCCTGGTGGTGTTCCACCGAAACCGCGGCTCGATTGCCGTGGAAGACATCAACGTGATGAAAGGCTAGGGGCGAATGTACTCTGCAATTGTCTTCCTGCCCCTGATCGGGTTCCTGATCGCCGGCCTGTTCGGCAAGGCGATCGGTGACAAGGCGAGCGAATACATCACCAGCGGCCTGGTGATCCTCTCGGCCCTCATGTCCTGGTATGCCTTCTTCACGGTCGGCTATGGCGAAACCGCTCTTTACCAGATCCAGATCATGCGGTGGATCACCGCGGGTGCGCTGGATGTGAGCTGGTCTATCCGGGTCGATACGCTGACCGTGGTGATGCTGGTGGTGGTGAACTCGGTGTCCGCGCTGGTGCATGTTTATTCCATCGGCTACATGCACCACGATCCGCACCGCCCGCGGTTCTTCGCCTACCTGTCGCTGTTCACCTTCGCCATGCTGTCGCTGGTCACCTCCGACAACCTGCTGCAGATGTTCTTCGGCTGGGAAGGCGTGGGTCTTGCCTCCTATCTTCTGATCGGGTTCTGGTACCAGAAACCGTCGGCCAACGCGGCCGCGATGAAGGCGTTTGTCGTCAACCGTGTCGGTGACTTCGGTTTCGCGCTCGGTATCTTCGGTGTCTTCTACCTGTTCAACAGCATCGACTTGTCGACTGTCTTCGCCAATGCGCCGGCGCTTGCGGGAGAACACGCCGAGGTCATGACGTTCCTCGGCTATCATCTCGATCCGCACGGCGCGCTGACGATCGTCTGCCTGCTGCTTTTCATGGGCGCTATGGGCAAGTCGGCCCAGTTCCTGCTGCACACCTGGCTGCCGGATGCGATGGAAGGCCCGACACCGGTTTCCGCGCTTATTCACGCCGCAACCATGGTGACCGCGGGCGTGTTCATGGTGGCGCGCCTGTCGCCGCTGTTTGAACTGTCGCACACAGCGCTGACCGTCGTGACCTTCTTCGGCGCCACCACCGCCTTCTTCGCGGCAACGGTCGGGCTCGTCCAGAACGATATCAAACGGGTGATCGCCTATTCGACCTGTTCCCAGCTCGGCTACATGTTCGTGGCTCTCGGCGTCGGGGCTTACGGTGTCGGCATTTTCCACCTGTTCACCCACGCCTTCTTCAAGGCGCTCCTGTTCCTGTGCGCCGGTTCGGTGATCCATTCCGTTTCCGACGAGCAGGACATGCGCAAGATGGGTGGCTTGAGGAAGCACATTCCGTTCACCTACTGGACGATGATGATCGGCACGCTCGCCCTGACCGGGGTCGGCCTGCCGCTCACCTCGATCGGTTTTGCCGGCTTCATCTCCAAGGACGCGATCATCGAAGCCGCTTACGCCGGTCACAATTCCTTCGCGCTCTACGGTTTCTGGCTGACGGTCGCAGCCGCTGCGCTGACCTCGTTCTACTCCTGGCGCCTGACCTTCATGACCTTCCACGGCAAGCCGCGCGCGCCGGTCGACGTCATGAGCCATGTCCATGAATCGCCATGGGTGATGCTGGTGCCGCTGCTGCTGCTGTCGGTTGGGGCCGCGCTCGCCGGTATGGTGTTCAAGGGCGTGTTCATCGGCCATGCGTTTGAGGAGTTCTGGAAAGGGGCCATCTTCCTCGGTCCGGACAACCACATCATGCATGCCATGCACGACGTTCCGACCTGGGTGAAAGTCTCGCCCTTCGTCATGATGGTCGGCGGGTTCCTGGTGGCCTACCAGTTCTACATCCGTTCGCCGGAGTCGCCGAAGAGGTTGGCGGAACGGCATGCCGGCCTTTACCAGTTCCTGCTCAACAAGTGGTACTTCGACGAACTCTATGACTTCCTGTTCGTGAAGCCTGCCATGTGGGTCGGCCGCAAGCTCTGGAAGAAGGGTGACGGGACGATCATTGACGGCTTCGGTCCCAATGGCGTTGCCGCCCGCGTCCAGAACGTGACCACCTGGGTGGTCAAGCTGCAGACCGGATATCTCTACCACTATGCCTTTGCGATGCTGATCGGGGTGGCTGCCCTGATCACCTGGTCGATGTTCACCGGTGTGGGCACCGGTGGGGGAGCTCACTGATGAACGATTGGCCAATTCTTACGACCACGACGTTTCTGCCACTGGCAGGTGTCCTGGCGATTCTCCTGGTGCCGGGAGACGATGAGGGCGGCAAGAAGAACATCCGTGGCGTGGCGCTTGTCACGACGCTGTTCACCTTCGCCCTGTCGTTGTTTATCTGGGGTAGCTTCGACTACCAGAACCCGGGTTTCCAGATGGTGGAAACCAGCGACTGGCTCGGCGGCAAGATCAACTACAAGGTGGGCGTCGACGGGATTTCCATCCTGTTCGTGATCCTGACCACGTTCCTGATGCCGTTCTGCATTCTCGCCTCCTGGGAGAGCGTGCAGAAGCGGGTGAAGGAATACATGATCGCCTTCCTCGTGCTGGAAACCCTGATGATCGGCGTGTTCTGCTCGCTCGATCTGGTGGTGTTCTACATCTTCTTCGAAGCCGGCCTCATCCCGATGTTCCTGATCATCGGGGTCTGGGGTGGCGCACGGCGCGTCTATGCGTCCTACAAGTTCTTCCTCTACACGCTGCTCGGCTCGGTTCTCATGCTGATCGCCATCATGGCGATGTACTGGCAGGCCGGAACCACGGATATCGTCGAGCTCTTGAACCATCCATTCCCGGTGGAAATGCAGGGCTGGCTGTGGTTCGCCTTCTTCGCCAGCTTCGCGGTGAAGATGCCGATGTGGCCGGTGCATACCTGGTTGCCGGATGCGCACGTTGAAGCGCCGACTGCAGGCTCGGTCATTCTGGCCGGTATTCTCCTGAAACTCGGCGGGTACGGCTTCCTGCGGTTCTCGCTGCCGATGTTCCCGGTCGCGTCCGACATGTTCGCGCCGTTCATCTACACCCTGTCCGTGGTTGCGATCATCTACACGTCGCTGGTGGCACTTGCCCAGGAAGACATCAAAAAGCTGATCGCCTATTCGTCTGTGGCGCACATGGGATATGTCACCATGGGCATCTTCACCATGACGCCCCAGGGTGTGCAGGGCGGCATCTTCCAGATGCTGTCCCACGGCATCGTTGCTTCCGCACTCTTCCTGTGTGTAGGCGTGATCTACGACCGGATGCACACCCGCGAGATTGCCGCCTACGGCGGGCTGGTCAACCGGATGCCGAAGTACGCCGTGGCGCTCCTGATCTTCACCATGGCCAATGTCGGCCTGCCGGGAACCTCCGGGTTCGTGGGCGAGATTCTGACCCTGATGGGCGCATTCCAGGTGAACACATGGGTCGCGTTCTTCGCGACCACCGGCGTGATCCTGTCTGCTACCTATGCGCTTTATCTCTACCGCCGAGTCGTCTTTGGCGCGCTGGAGAAGGAAAGCCTGAAATCGATCCTCGACCTGTCCCTGCGGGAAAAGGCCATTCTGGTGCCGATGATCGTGCTGACGATTTTCTTCGGGTTCTATCCGATGGCGATCCTCGATGTGACCCAGGGCGCAGTCGACAACCTGATCAACTCCTATCACGCAGCGCTCGAGGCGGCTGGCCAGGTCCAGCAAGCCGCAGCGGCCGTGCATTAACGTTCCGAAGGCGAGAGACGAGACATGTCGGAAATGACCCATTTGCCAGATCTCCTGCCGGTTTTACCGGAGATCTTCCTGGCTATCGGTGTGATGGTCTTGTTGATGATCGGCGCCTTCGGTGGACCGAGGGTCAGCTTCCTCGTCAACGGCATGTCCATGGGGCTGATCGCGGCGACCGCGCTGTTCGTGCTGCCTTTCGGGGCGAAGATGGGGGAAACCTTCGGCGGCGCCTTCGTGCTCGACGACTTCGCCTATTTCATGAAGCTTCTGGTGCTGATCGGTTCGTTCTTTGCCATTGCCATGTCCTGGGCCTATGCGAAATCCCAATCGTTCGACCGGTTCGAGTATCCGATCCTGATCCTGCTGGCGACGCTTGGCATGCTCTTGATGCTGTCCGCCAACGACATGATTGCACTCTACCTGGGTCTCGAACTGCATAGCCTGGCGCTTTATGTGATCGCGGCGATCAACCGGGATTCGGTGCGCTCGACCGAAGCAGGGCTGAAATACTTCGTCCTCGGGGCGCTGTCCTCCGGGATGCTGCTTTACGGCATGTCGCTGACCTATGGCTTCACCGGTCACACGGGCTTTGCCCAGATTTCCGAAGTGTTGTCCCATCAGGGCGCATCCATCGGCCTGATCTTTGGTTTGGTTTTCATTCTGGCCGGCCTCGTCTTCAAGATTTCCGCGGTGCCGTTCCACATGTGGACGCCGGATGTCTATGAGGGCGCGCCGACACCGGTGACCGCATTCCTGGCGGCAGCGCCTAAGGTCGCGGCCATGGGCATGCTGGTGCGGATCGTCATCGACGCCTTCCAGCCGGTCACGACCGACTGGCAGCAGGTGATCGTGTTCGTGTCGATTGCCTCCATGGCGCTCGGCTCCTTTGCTGCCATCGGTCAGACGAATATCAAGCGTCTGATGGCTTATTCCTCGATCGGTCACATGGGGTACGCGCTGGTTGGACTTGCGGCCGGCACGCAGACGGGTGTCGTCGGCGTGATCTTCTATATGACCGCCTATCTCGCCATGACGCTCGGCGTTTTCGCCTGCATTCTGTCCATGCGCCGCAAGGACGGCATGGTGGAAGACATTAACGAGCTTGCCGGTCTGTCGCGCACCAACCTTCCTATGGCGATCCTGCTTGCCGTCCTGATGTGGTCGCTGGCCGGCATCCCGCCCTTCGTCGGCTTCTTCGGCAAGTGGTTCGTGTTCTCCGCAGCTGTCGAGGCCGGGCTTTATCCGCTGGCGGTCATCGGTGTGCTGTTGTCGGTCGTCGGGGCCTATTACTACCTGCGTATCATCAAGGTGATGTTCTTCGACGAACCTGCGGAAGCCTTTGAAGCCATGCCGGTGGAGCTGCGCTTCGTGCTTGGTCTGTCAGGCGTGTTCGTGATCTTCTTCGCGGTCCTGCCAGGGCCGATCGTCCAGGCTGCGACTGTGGCTGCGGGATCGCTCTTCTGACCGGCGGGCATTCATCTGAGAAAACCGGAAGCCCGGCGTCCTCCGCGCCGGGTCTTCGTTTTGAGCATCACGATACGGTCGGTTCGACCAACACGCTCGCTTTTGAAAAGGCGCGGGCAGGCGATCCCGGCCGGCTCTGGATTTCGGCCGGAGAGCAGACGCAGGGCAGGGGGCGGCTCGGCCGTGACTGGACATCGCCACGCGGCAATCTCTTTGCCAGTCATCTGCTGATCGATCCGGCGCCAGTGAACCGTCTGGGCGAGTTGCCTCTTCTGGCGGCCGTTGCACTCGCCGAGGCCGTGGACCAGGAAACCGGTGCGTATCGTCTGGCAAAACTCAAATGGCCGAACGATCTGCTGATCGACGGCGCCAAGCTTTCCGGGATTCTGCTTGAGGCGGAAACCCTGCCGGACAAGAGTCTCGCGGTGGTGCTCGGATTCGGGGTGAACTGCGTCTCCCATCCCGAGCTGTCGCTTTATCCCAGTATCGACCTGACCGCGCTCGGATACCGGGTGACCGCCGAAGGGCTGCTGGCCCGTCTGAGCGCCCGACTTGCGCATTGGCTTGAAAACTGGCAGAAGGCGGACGGTTTTCTACCGGTGCGCGTGGAGTGGCTTGCGAGGGCTGCTCATCTCGGTCAGAAGATAACCGTGCGCAACGCATCCGATGAAATTTCGGGAACTTTCCTGGACCTCAATACCCAGGGGCATCTGGTCCTCAGGCTTGATAGCGGTGAACTAAGGACCATCTACGCTGGGGACGTCTTTTTGCCGGGCTTGAAGCCCTGAATTCGGGATTCTGAGTTCAGACCCCTGAATTTTCGGGGCTCGTTCGGCATCTCACACAACCGCTGTTTGGAGTTTTGAATGGCAGCAGCCAATGATATCGTCTTTTTGCCGCTCGGCGGCGTAGGCGAAATAGGAATGAATCTCGGCCTTTACGGCTATGGCCCGAAAGACGACAGATCCTGGCTTATCGTCGATTGCGGCGTTTCCTTTGCCGGTCCGGAATTGCCGGGGATCGATCTCGTTCTTCCCGATATCAAGTTCCTCGAAGAGGAAGTGAACAACATCGTCGGCATGGTCATCACCCATGCGCATGAAGACCACTACGGCGGGATCATCCATCTGTGGCCTTTCCTGAAGGTGCCGGTCTATGCGACCGCCTTCACTGCCGGGCTTCTGGAAGCCAAATATGAAAGCGAGCCGGGATCGGAAAAGGTTCCGGTCACCATCGTCGAGCAGGGCGAGCGGCACAAGATCGGTCCGTTCGATGTGGAATTCGTCGCCATGGCGCATTCCATTCCGGAGCCCTGCGCCTTGGCTATCCGCACGCCTGCCGGGATGGTCATTCACACCGGCGACTGGAAAATCGATCTGACGCCGGGCGTGGGCCGTCCGATCGATCTGGACCGCCTGGGTGAACTGGGCCGGGAAGGGGTGATGGCGCTCGTCTGCGACAGCACCAATGCGGTCCGTGACGGCGAAAGTCCGAGCGAAGCGGATGTCGCCGTTGAGTTGAAGAAAATCCTGAAGACGGCCAAACACCGGGTGGCCGTGACGACCTTTGCCTCCAATGTGGCGCGCATCCGGGCGATTGCGGAAGCGGCTGCCGACGCGGGCCGGGATGTGGTCGTTGTCGGACGCTCCATGCTGCGGGTGATCGATGTTGCCGGCGAGCTCGGTTATCTGGACAATCTGCCGTCATTCCATGATGAGGAAGCCTTCGGCTATCTGCTCCGCGAAAAGACGGTTCTGCTTTGCACCGGTTCGCAGGGCGAGGCGCGTGCCGCGCTTTCCAGGATCGCGTCCGGCGATCACCGCAACATCGCGCTGTCCAAGGGCGACATGGTGATCTTTTCCTCCCGGACGATCCCCGGGAACGAGAAGGCGGTCGGCGAGGTGTTGAACAATTTCGCCAAGACCGGTGTGGACATCGTCACCGACCGGGACGGGCTGGTCCATGTTTCCGGTCACCCGCGGCGCGGCGAACTGGAACAGCTCTACAAATTGCTCAAGCCGAAAGTCGTGGTTCCCGTCCACGGCGAACCGTTGCATCTTGCGGCACACGCGGAGTTCGCGGCGGCACAGAAGGTGCCGGAAGTTGTCCGTGGCAAGAATGGCGATATCATTCGGCTGGTTTCCGGTTCAGCCGGGATCATCGACGAGGCGCCGTCCGGCATCATGGTCAAGGACGGCAACATTCTTGACGATCCGGAAGTGACCGGCGTCAAGGAGAGGCGCAAACTGTCCTATGCCGGGGCAGTTGTCGTTGCGCTGGTGGTCGACCGGGCTGGCGACCTTCAGGACGATCCGGAAATCGCGCCGATGGGGCTTCCGGATACGGACGATGAAGGCGAGCCGATGGAAAACATCATCGCCAAGGCGGTGGTCGGTGCGATCCGGAGCATTCCGAAGGCCCGGCGCAAGGACAAGGATCTGGTCGGTGAGGCCGCCCGCAGGGCCGCCCGGTCCGCCGTTCTTGAGGTATGGGGCAAGAAGACGCTCTGCAAGGTGCTGGTCACCCGCGTTTGAGTTCTGTCCGGGGCGTGGCGCCCGGAAACTGGTAGGGGAGTGAGGTTCATGATCGGTCGGTTGAATCACGTCGCGATAGCGGTTTCCGATATCGAGGCGGCGGCAGCGGTCTACCGCGACACGCTTGGTGCGGATGTGTCTGAAAAGGTGGCGCAGCCGGACCATGGGGTATCGACGGTGTTCATCAACCTGCCCAACACCAAGATCGAATTGCTGGAGCCGCTCGGCGAGAATTCACCGATCATCAAGTTCCTGGAAAAGAATCCGTCCGGCGGTATCCATCACGTCTGTTACGAGGTGGATGACATAATCGCAGCCCGCGACAAGCTGCTTGCCGATGGTGCGCGCGTGCTCGGTGACGGCGAGCCGAAGATCGGCGCCCACGGCAAACCGGTTCTGTTCCTGCATCCGAAGGACTTCCTGGGCACTTTGACCGAGCTGGAAGAAGCCTAAGGGGCACAGGTCATGGGTTGACCCTGAAAGGGTCATACTGTTTTCAGGTTGTGGTCCCAATTCCGGCCACGGAACCGATTATGCACTTGGGTCAGACCGTTATTCGGCGAAACCCTCTGCATCATCGGACCCCATGCTGACCGCTCATCTTCCCGCCGGCTATTGCCTGACAAAACTGATGAAGAACCGGCCGCCTCTGCTGCTGCCGGTCGCCCTGTTTTTTTCTATCCTGCCGGACTTCGACCTGATCTGGTTCTTCTGGGTCGATGGCCGCCAAATCCATCATCATCGGTATTGGGTCCATATCCCGGCCTTCTGGGCCGTCGTCGGGACAGTGAGCCTCGTCGCTTTCTGGCGAACGCGGTTTCGGCCTTACGTCGTCATTGCCGTTGCCGCGGTTTTTCTGCATCTGGTGTTGGACAGCCTGGTCGGCGGCATCCTGTGGCTTTCTCCATGGGACAACACGCTTTACCAGCTCATCACGATTCAGCCGACCAAGCCGCACTGGTTGTTCAGTTTTATCCTTCACTGGACATTCCTGGCAGAGGTGGTGATCTGGGGGCTGGCGGTTGCGCTTTATCGGGGGGAAGGCCGGGCGACCGAATTTTCCGCCCAGTCTGAGGCGGTTGCCGTGGCCGCAGTCCAAACCACTAAATCGCCGCCCTGCGAATAACTCCACCAGCCAGAGACTTCCGGGGTGCGACAATGTCCGGCAGCCTGCGGGACTGGATGGAATTGGCCGGAGACGGTTGCCTGTGTTAGGAAGCAGATGCATGGCAGTTGAGCACCGGTCGAAGACCGGGAACCTGCAACTCGGCCTGTTGGCAAGCGGTGTCAACGAAGGGACACTGACGATCCCGGCGCAGAACTTGAAGAGGCGTAAGCGAACACAATGAGCGTGACCTACGGCATCGCCGTCTACTTTATGATGTGGTGGATCCTGTTGTTTGCGTTTCTGCCGTTTGGGCTTCACCGAACCCAGGCGGAAGCAGGCGAGATCGTGCCGGGTTCGGATCCAGGTGCTCCGGAAAAGCCGAGGTTTCTAAGAGTGATCATTCTAACCACCATAGTGACGTCGATTCTCTTTATCGGGTTCTATTTTCTGAAAACATCCGGCTACAGTCTGGATGATTTGCCGTTCTGATATGACCGGTTTGTCGGCTCAAACTGCGGGACCGCGCAGACAGCTACAGGCTGAGGCGTAAGGCCGCGCTGCAAACTTAAGTAAAACCGCTTATAAGGTTGCAGACGGTCGAACAGGCAGAAAAAAAGGCAGAGCCGAGCCCTGCCTTATCTAAAGTTCCGCGTCTAAATATCCCTCGTGCCTCACTGCATTCATTCGAATTTCAGTGGGTCGGCTGCGACCGTTACCGGGCGCCGGAGGGATCTTCCTCCCAAGACTCAGACCGCGATGCCTATATCAAGGGGTTGGCAAATTTGCCGACCACTCTTCTTCTTATGACGAGGGACATTATAGGATCAGATGACGGTTGTCACCTATTTGTGTCGCAAAGCATATTATTTTTGCTTGCACAGGAGTTTAGCAGGCATAGTAACTGTCAATCCTGCTGTTTTTTAAGGCATTCAGGAAGAGAAACGCAGCGGTTGCTCCGCTTTGCACTTGTCATTCTCAAGCGCATGCGCTTTGACTGCGATCCAAATTGAACAATCCCTCCATCCAAGAGTGAAACTCATGCGTCTGTCCCGGTTCTTTCTGCCCATTTTGAAGGAAACGCCCAAGGAGGCGGAAATCGTCTCTCACCGTCTCATGCTGCGCGCCGGCATGATTCGTCAGCAATCCGCCGGGATCTATTCCTGGTTGCCGCTGGGGCACCGGGTGTTGCGCAAGATCGAGCGGATCGTCGAGGAGGAGCAGGCCCGTGCCGGCGCCATTCAGCTTCTGATGCCGACCATCCAGTCCGCCGACCTTTGGCGGGAGAGCGGGCGCTACGACGCTTATGGCAAGGAGATGCTGCGCATCACCGACCGGCACGAACGCGACATGCTCTACGGGCCGACGAACGAGGAGATGATCACCGACATCTTCCGGGCCTATGTCCGCTCCTACAAGGACCTGCCGCTGAACCTTTATCACATCCAGTGGAAGTTCCGTGATGAGGTCCGTCCGCGGTTCGGCATTATGCGTGGCCGTGAGTTCCTGATGAAGGATGCTTATTCCTTCGATCTGGATCAGGAGCGGGCGGTCGGGTCCTATAACCGGATGTTCGTCGCCTACCTGCGCACCTACAAGCGCATGGGCCTGACGGCAATCCCGATGCGGGCGGAGACCGGGCCGATCGGTGGCGACCTGAGCCACGAATTCATCGTTTTGGCCGACACCGGCGAGAGCGAGGTCTACTGCCACGCCGATTACCTGGAAAAAGCCATTCCCGGCGACGATGTGGACTTCGACAGCGACCTGAGCCCGATCGTTGCGGACTGGACGTCTCACTACGCCGCGACGGAAGACGTCGTCGACAAGGCCGAATTCGAAGGCTCGGTGCCGGAAGACAAGCGGATCGTTGCCCGCGGCATCGAGGTCGGTCAGACCTTTTACTTCGGTACCAAGTACTCCGATCCGTTGGGCGCCAAAGTTGCGACGGCGGACGGGACCGAAGTCGCGGTCCACATGGGGTCTTACGGCATCGGCGTGTCGCGTCTGCTCGGCGCGATCATCGAGGCGAGCCATGATGATGACGGCATTATCTGGCCGGCATCCGTAGCTCCGTTCCATGTGGGCCTGGTCAATCTGAAGGCCGGAGACGAACTGACGGATTCAGCCTGTGAGGACCTTTACGGCAAGCTGGAACGGGCCGGCATCGAAGTGCTTTACGACGACACCGACGCCCGCGCCGGCTCGAAATTCGCCACAATGGACCTGATCGGTCTGCCGTATCAGGTGGTCGGCGGTCCGCGCGGCCTTAAAGATGGCGTGTTTGAGGTGAAGAACAGGGCCACTGGCGAAAAGGAAATGCTGTCCCCAGAAGCAACGCTGAACAAGCTCGTTGCGGCATTGACGGCGTAAGTCTGCTCGCCGATCCTCCGAAGGGGTGATTCCGTGAACGGAATCTGAGGGCCTGACGGCAAGTGGACGTTTGATGACAGCACAAGGAACAGCAGAGACCGCCGACAATGTGGAAGCGGTCTCCGGCACAAAGCCCTTTTCGGCTTTCGAATGGATGATCGCCGGACGCTATCTGCGTTCCAGGCGACGAGAGACGTTCATTTCCGTGATCGCCGGGTTCTCCTTCGCAGGCATCATGCTGGGCGTCGCGACTCTGATCATCGTGATGGCGGTCATGAACGGGTTCCGGAGCGAGTTGCTCGGCAAGATCCTGGGCATCAACGGCCACATGCTGCTCCAGCCGATCGATCAACCCCTGACCGATTACGATGAGGTGGCGAAAAGGATCGAGAACGTTCCCGATGTGATCAGCGCCATTCCGTTCGTGGAAGGCCAGGCGCTGATATCCGGTCCGGCCGGCAACCTTGGTGGACTGGTCCGCGGTCTCCGTGAGAGCGATATGCGCAAGGTCCCCTTGGTCACAAGCAATATCCTGCACGGGACACTCGACGGTTTCGATTCCGGCAAGGGGGTCGCCATAGGCTCGCGCATGGCCCAGCAGCTTGGCGTGACCATAGGCGACAATGTCACGATCATATCGCCGAGAGGCAATGTCACGCCGATGGGGGTGACACCGCGGGTCAAGGCCTATCCGGTGACGGCGATCTTCGAAATCGGTATGAGCGAATACGACTCCACTTTCGTGTTCATGCCCATCACCGAGGCGCAGGGCTTCTTCCGGATGGACGGAAAGGTGACCGGTGTCGAGATCTATGTTCTCGATCCTGACAGGGTCGGGGAGATGAAGGCCGCGATCGAGGATGCTGCCAATCGCCCGGCCTATACCTCCGACTGGCGCCAGCGGAATGTCACCTTCTTCTCCGCCCTGGAGGTGGAACGGAACGTGATGTTCATCATCCTGACGCTGATCGTCCTGGTCGCCGCGCTCAATATCATTTCCGGGCTGATCATGCTGGTAAAGGACAAGGGCAGGGACATCGCGATCCTGCGCACCATGGGGGCAACCCGCGGGTCCGTCATGCGAATCTTCCTGATCACCGGCGCCAGTATCGGATGTGTCGGAACCATCGCCGGTTTTCTGCTCGGCCTTGTCGTCTGCCTCAATATCGAGAGCATCCGCCAGTTCATTTCCTGGGTGACCCGCACGCAGATCTTCGATCCGACGCTTTATTTCCTCTCCCGGCTCCCGGCCGATATCGACAGCGGCGAAACGGTCATGGTGCTGGTCATGGCGCTGGTTTTGTCCCTGCTGGCAACGCTTTATCCTGCCTGGCGTGCAGCGCGTCTCGATCCGGTGGAAGCGCTGAGGTACGAATGATGGATATGCGTACGGAGACGGAACGACAGGCTCAGAGCCGGCCGGCAGCTCTGGAACTGAAACAGATCGAACGGTGCTTCCAGGAAGGTGACAACGAGCTGCGGATCCTGAGCAATGCGAACCTGAGGCTTGGCGTCGGGGAAATGGTCGCGCTCGTCGCTCCGTCCGGCACGGGCAAGTCGACGCTTCTGCATATAGCGGGTCTGCTGGAACATCCCGACAGCGGTGACGTTTTTATCGGCGGACGGAACTGTTCGGAGCTCGACGACGATCAACGCACGGCGATCCGACGAAACGATGTCGGCTTTGTTTATCAGTTCCATCATCTGCTTCCCGAGTTCACTGCTCTTGAAAACATCATGATGCCGCAGATGATCCGGGGCTTGAGGAAAGACGTAGCCGCGAAACGCGCCCAGGAGCTTCTGGAATACATGCGCATGGGGGCGAGGGCGACGCATCGGCCGTCAGAACTGTCCGGCGGTGAGCAACAGCGTGTCGCGGTGGCTCGCGCAGTGGCGAATGCGCCTCGGATCCTGCTCCTGGACGAGCCGACAGGCAATCTCGATCCGCACACGGCACATTATGTCTTCGATGCGTTGCAGGCGCTGGTTCGCGCCTCGGGGGTCGCGACCCTGTTTGCGACCCACAACATGGAGATCGCAGGCCGGATGGACCGGGCGATCACCCTGGAAGAGGGCAGGATCGTTCCCCTTTGACCGGAAAAAGCGGCAAAGAGAACCAAGCCGGAACATCGATTTCGCAAAGCTTCGTGATCAAGGTCAAGTGACGAGAACAAAAAGTGCTTGCAAAGAGAACATAAATGGAACATAGTCTCTCCATCGAGTTTAGTTTCCCGTGTTGGAGGACGACATGATGTACATGGCCCGCGATTTTGCCGCACTCGGTTCTCTTGTTTGCTTTTGCGCGACGCTCGCAGTTTGGGGCGATGTTCTGATGGCGCTGCACTAAGCAGATCCTCCTGTTTTTCATGCGATCCGGCGTCTTTGGTTTTCTGGCGCCTCATCGCATCGGCGGGCGTTGCGGCATTAACTGCAGGAAAAATGCCGGCGGCAGCAGTGAAGACTGGTGATTATCCGCGTTACCGCCTCGACAGCCGACCCTTGAACCGTTTCACTTAACCGCGATTCCAGATCGAGCGGTGGTGTGCGTGATGACGAGCCCTGATTTCCCCAAGCAGACTTCCTCTGAAGAGGATGGTGGCGTGGGGTATGTGCATCTGCGGGTTCATTCGGCCCTGTCCCTTCTGGAAGGCGCGTTGCCGATCAAGAAGCTGCTCGATCTGGCAAAAGCGGATGAGCAGCCGGCGCTTGCCATTACCGATACGGGCAATCTCTTCGGAGCCCAGGAGTTCTCCGCCAAGGCTTGGGGTGCGGGGATCCAGCCGATCATCGGGTGCCAGCTTTCCATCGATTTCAAGGATGGCGCCGACGGCGGACGGCGTGGCGAACCGCCGCTTTCCAATGTCATTCTGCTGGCCATGGACGAGACCGGCTACGGCAACCTGATGGAGCTGAGTTCGCGCGCGTTCCTCGATACCGAGACCGGTCTTATTCCTCATGTGACCGGTGAGTACCTAGAGGAAAAGTCCGGCGGATTGATTCTGCTGACAGGCGGGAGCCTGGGGCCAATCGGCAAGATGCTGACCTCCGGCCAGAAGGATCTGGCTCGGGCGCGGCTCGTCCGTCTATCGGAGGCGTTCAAGGGCCGGTGCTACGTGGAACTGCAGCGCCACGGCACAGAGGAGGAGCGACGGACCGAGTCGGCCTTTCTCGATCTGGCCTATGAACTGGGTCTGCCGTTGGTGGCAACCAACGAGGCCTTCTTTCCGAAGCGGGAAGACTATGAGGCCCATGACGCCCTGATCTGCATCGCGGAAGGCCGGGTGATCATCGAGGAAGACCGGCGCCGCCTGACGCCGGAACACTATTTCAAGTCACGGGCGGAAATGACCGAGCTCTTCTCCGACCTGCCCGAGGCGCTTGCGTCCACGGTGGAAATTGCTCAGCGCTGCAGCTACCGTCCGGTCCGCCGCGACCCGATCCTTCCGCGGTTTGCCGGCGCGGACGCCGATCCGGAGGAAGCGGAACAGGCAGAGGCGGAAGAACTCAAGCGTCAGGCGCGGGAAGGTCTGATCGCGCGCCTGGAGGCCCATGGGCTGGCTCCGGAGCTGGAAGAAAAGGACTACTGGGACCGTCTGGACTATGAGCTCGGCATTATCGAGCGAATGAAGTTCCCGGGGTACTTTCTGATCGTTGCCGACTTCATAAAATGGGCCAAGGCCCAAGACATTCCCGTCGGCCCGGGCCGTGGTTCAGGTGCCGGTTCGCTCGTCGCCTGGTCGCTGACCATCACCGACCTGGACCCGATGCGGTTTTCGCTGCTGTTCGAGCGCTTCCTCAATCCGGAACGCGTTTCCATGCCGGATTTCGATATCGATTTCTGCCAGAGCCGGCGTGAAGAGGTGATCCGCTACGTTCAGGAGAAATACGGCCGCAAACAGGTGGCTCAGATCATCACCTTCGGTTCGTTGCAGGCACGGGCCGTTCTGCGCGACGTCGGCCGTGTTCTGCAGATGCCCTACGGCCAGGTGGACCGGTTGTGCAAGCTGGTTCCGGCCAATCCGGCCAACCCGGTCACGCTGGCTCAGGCGATCGATGACGAACCGCGCCTGCGGGAAGCCGCGAAAGAAGAAGAGATCGTCGACAAGCTTCTGATCATGGCACAGAAGCTGGAAGGGCTCTATCGGCACGCATCGACACACGCCGCCGGCGTGGTGATCGGCGACCGGCCTCTGGAGCAGCTCGTGCCGCTCTATCGAGACCCGCGCTCAGACATGCCCGTCGCCCAGTTCAACATGAAGATGGTCGAGGATGCCGGGCTGGTGAAGTTCGACTTTCTCGGGCTGAAGACGCTGACGGTGATCGATACGGCGGTGAAGCTGATCGAGCGACGCGGTGTCAACGTGGATGTCGCTGCGCTCCCGATCGACGATGAGAAGACGTACCAGCTTCTCGCCAAAGGCGAGACTTTCGGCGTGTTCCAGCTTGAAAGTCAGGGCATGCGTCGGGCCATCGCCGGCATGAAACCGGACCGGTTCGAGGACATCATTGCGCTTGTGGCGCTGTACCGTCCGGGGCCAATGGAGAACATTCCGGTCTACAACGCGGTGAAGCACGGCGAGCAGGAGCCGGACTGCCTGCATCCGCTTCTGGAACCGATCCTGATGGAGACGAACGGCATTATCGTCTACCAGGAGCAGGTGATGCAGATCGCCCAGGTGCTGTCCGGCTATTCACTCGGCGAAGCGGACCTTCTGCGTCGCGCCATGGGCAAGAAGATTGCCGCGGAAATGGAAGTCCAGCGGGCGCGCTTCGTCGACGGTGCCGTGGAGCGGGGGATCAAGAAGGGCCAGGCCGGGACGATCTTCGACCTTGTGGCGAAATTCGCCAACTACGGTTTCAACAAGTCCCACGCGGCCGCTTATGCGCTCGTCTCCTATCATACCGCCTGGTTGAAAGCGAACTACCCGGTCGAGTTCATGGCGGCTTCCATGACGCTCGATCTGGGAAACACGGACAAGCTCGGCGACTTCCGCCAGGAAGCCCGGCGTATGGGGATCGAGATTGTTCCGCCGACGATCAACCGATCCATGGTTCATTTCGACGTCGACGACGGCAAGATCGTCTATGCCATGGGCGCCATCAAGGGGGTGGGCGAACATGCGGTCGAACATATCGTCGACGTTCGCGGCGACACCCCGTTTGCGAGCCTGGGCGATTTCGCCCGGAGGATCTCGCCGAAATACCTCAACAAGCGGACGCTTGAAAACCTGGTTGCCGCGGGGGCGTTCGACGAGTTGGAGCCCAACCGGGCACGGGTTCTTGAGGGGCTCGACCGGATCATGGGCCTGGCGCAGCGCACCGAGGAGAACAAGAGCCTCGGCCAGGATGAACTGTTCGGCAGCAGCGATGGCGAGGAGCCGTTGCAGCTCCCCGATGCGGCGCCGTGGACCGGCGAGGAAAAACTCCAGCGCGAACATACCGCCATCGGATTTTACCTGTCGGCCCATCCGCTCGACGACTTCGGCCCGCTCATGGAAAAGATGCGCGTCCAGCCCTGGGCGAAATTCGCCGAAGCCGTGAAGAAGGGGGCTTCCGCGGGGCGGTTGGCCGGAACCGTATTGTCCAAGCAGGAACGCAAGACCCGAACCGGCAGCCGGATGGGGATCGTGCGGCTGTCGGACGCCACGGGTCAGTATGAAGGCCTGCTGTTCAAGGAGAAGCTGGAACAGTTCCGCGATCAGCTTGAACCGGGCCGGTCCGTGATTCTTCTGGTCGGCGCCGACATGCGCGACGATGAGCCGTCCATCCGGATCGAGCAGGTCGACCCGATCGAGAAGGTGGTCACGCGCCTGCAGAAAAGCATGCGCGTATTTTTGCGGGACGAACGGCCGGTGGAAAGCCTTCGCAGACATCTGCAGGTGCGCGGCGAGGGGGAGGTCACCGTCGTTGTGCTTCTCGACAACGGCACCCGCGAAGTCGAGGTGAAACTGCCGGGTAAATTCCGCCTGTCGCCGGAAATCGCCGGGGCGCTCAAGGCGGTTCCCGGCGTCACCGACGTTCAGATGGCGTGAAGCAGTACCGGTACGTGCGTTCGGTTTTTATTTGGTTCTGTAAACAGTCCGCGGCCAGAGTCTTGCAGCAGCAGGATGTAAGAAGCTGAGGTTAGCCTCCGAATTCCAATAACCAGCAATGCCTAAGTTTCAACAGAAGCGATCGCTTTTTCAGTTAAGTCGACAATCTCGGGCAAAGTTCGCGTAAAGACCCCTGCTTCCCCATGGTCGTAGAGCTCGCTGAACTCCAAATAGGCTTCCGAAAAATCAGGATGATCGGCAGTCGGCCCATCGCTCGCTACCAGTTCGGTCGCGGCGGCACTCAGCATCTCTTCAGTTACGGGGGCGTGCGGCAATACAGTTTGCAAGCCGCCTTTCATTCCGGGATTGCGAATACGCAGTCCAGTTAATGCAATCGAATAGATTGGCCCGACCACTTTGTTGTCGATAATTGCCAGGATCAGGATTTGCACGTCTCCGTCCTGTGGCCGTCCTTGCGTCCTCCAAATCTGTCCTTCCCTGAACCGATCTGCCATATGTTCCTACTGCCCGGTGTTCTTCAATGCTGCATCCTTCGACACAGGCTGGACAGCCTTCCTTAGGGTAATGAAATTGAGATATAAGGCGGTTTATTGACCTGCCGGCCAGATGACTTCCACCCGGATTCCGCCGGGTTCGGCGAATATCATGTGCATGCGTGGTCCACCGCCCAGGGGTTCTGGTTCGAATTCCATGACAATTCCGGGCCAGCTGCGCACCTTGTCTGCCATCGCCACCAGGTCTTCTTTCGTGGCGACCTCCAAGGCGACGTGATGAAGGCCGATGTTGGTCTTGCGATCGAAGCTGGTCATGGGTTGCGATCGATCGGCTTGCCATAGGGTAAATCGGCTATGTCCGTCGGTTACGGTCGTGCGCGGATAGCTGTCGTCCCGGCCGAGCAGTGTCCATCCGAGCAGATCGGTGAAGAAAGCCGTCGTCTGATCCAGATCCCGGACGGTCAGGCCGAGATGGTTTATGCCCTTTGTGGTCAAGTGAAGCTCCTTTGCAGGAAGAGGCGATGAGGTCCCGCTGCCTTGTTAAACTGGGGGTATGCAGGAGGCAATCATGTCCGGCCGAGCCGGGTGGGATCGGAATATTGGCACAGGCTTTCGAAGTGCGGCTGTTGGGAGCCGCTTTCTGTCGGCGAACAAAGCGCGAAAAACTGCGCCGTAGGCCTTGAATTCGCAAAGCGGTCCAACTATAAGGCGCCCATTCCACACGCAAGGGGCGGAAACCGAGCTTATCGGCCTTCCATCCGGTGACCGTCTGGAGCTTCTCTTCGGAAGCACCATCGGTCCAAATCCTCTTGCGGAGGTCAAACCGGAAAATCAGGAGTTTAAGGGCCATGGCTCTGCCCGATATCAACATGCGTCAGCTCTTGGAAGCTGGCGTTCACTTCGGCCACCAGAAGCACCGCTGGAACCCGCGCATGGGCCAGTACATCTTCGGTGTCCGCAATGACGTTCACATCATCGATCTTGCCCAGACCGTTCCGCTGCTGCATCAGGCCCTGAAGGCCGTCAGCGATACGGTCGCCGGCGGTGGCCGCGTTCTTATCGTTGGCACCAAGCGCCAGGCGCAGGAATCGGTTGCGACCGCTGCGCGCAACTCCGCGCAGTATTTCGTCAATGCCCGCTGGCTGGGCGGCATGCTGACCAACTGGAAGACCATCTCCCAGTCGATCCAGCGTCTGCGCAAGCTGGAAGAAACGCTCAATTCCGACGCGGCCAACGCGCTGACGAAGAAAGAGCGCCTGTTCATGGACCGCGAGCGCGAGAAGCTCGAGCGCAACCTTGGCGGCATCAAGGACATGGGCGGTATCCCTGACCTGATTTTCGTGATCGATACCAACCGTGAGTCGATTGCCATCCAGGAAGCCCGCCGTCTGGGCATCCCGGTCGCCGCTATCCTCGATTCGAACTCCAATCCGGAAGGCATCACCTATCCGGTGCCGGGTAACGATGACGCCGGTCGCGCCATCACCCTCTATTGCGACCTGATCGCGCGCTCTGCCATCGACGGCATTTCCCGCGCCCAGGGTGCTTCCGGCATGGATATCGGTGCAGCGGAAGAGGCTCCGGTTGAAGAAGCTTTGGCAGAAACCGCAGCTGAAGAAGCTGCTGCTGCTGCTGTAGAAGAAGCTCCGGCCGAAGAAGCTCCGGCTGAAGAAGCCGCCGCTCAGGCTTAATTGTTTTGCCGCTGCAGTGCTGGCGGCAGAAAACTGTTGAATTCGCAGAGGGGGCTGCAATTCGTTGCAGTCCCTTCATAAAGGCGCGGGTGATTTACCGTTACACCGGGCCGTATCAATAACCCCCATCCACGAGGCAATCGATGAGCATTACCGCTGCGATGGTAAAAGAGCTCCGCGAGAAATCCGGCGCTGGCATGATGGACTGCAAGACCGCCCTGACCGAGTCGGGCGGCGATATGGAAGCTGCCGTTGACTGGCTGCGCACCAAGGGTCTGGCAAAGGCGGCCAAGAAGGCCGGCCGCGTTGCCGCTGAAGGCCTGGTCGGCGTTGCCGCTGAAGGCACCAAGGCTGCCGTGATCGAACTGAACTCCGAAACGGACTTTGTTGCCCGTAACGAAGGGTTCCAGGACCTGGTCAAGAACGTGGCTGAGGTCGCCGTGGCGACCGACGGCACGCTGGACGCGGTCAACGCCGCCACGATCGGCGGCAAGTCCGTTGCCGATGCGATCACCGATGCGATTGCGACCATCGGCGAAAACATGACCCTTCGCCGGACGGACATGCTTTCGGTCTCCGAAGGCGTCGTTTCGACGTACGTCCATGGAGCTGTGACCGACGGTCTCGGCAAGATCGGTGTTCTGGTCGCTCTGGAATCTTCAGGCGACAAGGACAAGCTGAACGGTCTCGGCCGTCAGATTGCGATGCATGTTGCCGCCACCAGCCCGCTGGCGCTGAACACCGACGAGCTCGACCCGGCTGTCGTTGAGCGTGAAAAGAGCGTGTTCTCCGAACAGGCGCGCGACTCCGGCAAGCCGGAAAACATCATCGAGAAGATGGTGGAAGGACGTATGCGCAAGTTCTACGAGGAAGTCACGCTGGTTAAGCAGGCCTTCGTGATCGATCCGGACAAGACGGTCGAACAGGCTGTCGAGGCGATGGCAAAGGACCTTGGCACGCCCGTCAAGCTGACCGGTTTCGTCCGCTTCGCCCTTGGCGAGGGGATCGAGAAGGAAGAGCAAGACTTCGCCGCAGAGGTGGCAGCAGCCACCGGGCAGTAAGTTTGAAAGGCGCCGGCATTGACCGGCGCTTTTTTTTGAGAGGCTACAACAAGAAATAGGGTTCCACCATGACCAATCCGCTCCGCTGGAAACGCGTGCTTCTGAAGCTGTCTGGGGAGGCGCTAATGGGGAACCAGGCTTTCGGGATCGATCCGGCCATCGTGCAGCGGATCGCGAAGGAAATCGCCGATGCGGTGGCTCTAGGCGCTCAGGTCGGGGTCGTTGTCGGCGGCGGCAACATCTTCCGGGGCGTGGCCGTGGCCGCCAAGGGCGGTAACCGGGTCACCGGCGACCACATGGGCATGCTGGCGACCATCATGAACAGCCTGACGATCGCCGATGCCCTGCGCCGCCTGAAAGTCCAGGCACGCGTGCTTTCCGCTGTTCCGGTTCCTTCCATTTGCGAGACGTTCACCCAACGTGTTGCCGAGCGCTACATGGAAGACGGTGACGTCATCGTTTTCGCCGGCGGCACAGGCAACCCGTTCTTCACGACCGATTCAGGCGCGGCTTTGCGCGCGGCCGAAATGAAATGCGATGCCTTTCTAAAAGGCACGCAGGTCGACGGCGTCTATTCCGAAGACCCCAAGGTCAATCCGAAGGCCGTGCGCTACGAAACTCTCGGTTATGAGGAAGTCATCCAGCGCGATCTGAAGGTCATGGACACCACGGCCATCGCCCTTGCCCGTGACAATTCCATTCCCGTTATCGTCTTTTCGATCCACACTCCTGGTGCATTGGTCAGCGTTTTGCAGGAAACCGGCACTTACACGGTGGTTGGCGGCTGATAGTTTTCCCTTTTAGCCGTAGCCTGCCCCTTGTGTTTCGGCGCGAGTGTGCCATCTTGGCGCCGGCTGAGAGTCTATTAAAACGAACAAATTAGAATGAAGTGAGGACAACATGCCCGTAGAAGGTATTGACCTGGACGATTTGCAGCGCCGCATGCAAGGCGCTCTTTCGGTCCTGAAAACCGAATTCGCTGGGCTGCGCACGGGCCGCGCCTCCGCCAGCATGATGGATCCGATCAACGTTGAGGCCTATGGGCAGACCATGCCGATCAACCAGGTCGCGACCGTCAGCGTGCCCGAGCCGCGCATGGTCGCGGTCCAGGTCTGGGACAAGGGCATGGTCTCTGCCGTCGAGAAGGCAATCCGCGAATCGAACCTCGGCCTCAATCCGGTCGTCGATGGCCAGTTGCTGCGCCTGCCGATCCCTGAGCTGAACCAGGAACGGCGCCAGGAGCTGATCAAGGTAGCGCATAAATACGCCGAACAGGCCAAGGTCGCCATTCGCCACGTGCGCAGGGACGGGATGGATACGGCCAAGAAGCTGGAAAAAGATGGCGATATCAGCCAGGACGACAGTCGGGTCGCGTCTGATGAAATTCAGAAGCTGACGGACAGCATGATCGCAGAGGTCGATGCCATGCTGGAGAAAAAAGAACAGGAAATCTCCCAGGTCTGATGAGCTTCGGCTGAAAGCAGGGTCCCTCATGACGGTCAGTCCCGATCGAAAATCCGAGGATACGGCGCCCGATTCGGCAGCCGGTGCCTTGCCGCGCCATGTCGCATTGATCATGGACGGGAATGGCCGGTGGGCAACGGCCAGGGGGCTGCCGCGCACTGAAGGTCACCGTCATGGACTGGAAGCGTTGCGCCGGACGATCCGGCACGCGGCCAGAACCGGTATCCGCTATATGACGATCTACAGTTTCTCTTCGGAGAACTGGAGCCGCCCCCAGCCGGAAGTCAGTTTCCTGATGGGGCTCCTGCGCCGTTTCGTTCAGCGTGACCTCACCGAAATTCACAATGCAAATGTTCGTATAAGGGTGATCGGGGACCGGCTTACGCTGGAGCCCGGTATCCGCGCGTTGCTCGTCGAAGCGGAAGCACTGACCAAAAACAACACCGGCATGACCCTTGTCGTAGCGTTCAACTACGGATCGCGCGACGAAATCACCCGGTCGGTCCGCCTGCTTGCAGAAGAGGTCGCCGCCGGCCGGCTGGCCCCGGATGATATTGACGAGAAGGCGATTGCATGCCGGCTCGATACAGCGGGTATTCCGGATCCGGATCTCATTATCCGCACCAGTGGTGAACTGAGGTTGTCGAATTTTCTGATGTGGCAGGCTGCCTATTCGGAGTTCCATTTTTCACCGGTCCATTGGCCCGATTTCGACGAGGCCGCGTTCGATCAGGCCCTGTCGGACTTCATGAGGCGCGAGCGCCGGTTCGGTGGCTTGGCCGCCAAAGCACTCTAAGATGCCCGGTCAGGAAGGGTCCACTGCGGACAAGAGCCCGAAAAACAAGTCCGATTTGAAATTAAGGGTCCTGTCTGCAGCTGTTCTTGGACCTATCGTTCTTGGCCTTGCATGGTTGGGCGGTCCCGCTTTCGGCGTGCTTGCCTTGGTGGCCGCCATCCTTTTTCTGCACGAATGGTTCGCGATGACCGGAACCGGGCTTCTGACGCCGTCCGGGATTGCCGGATATCTGGTGCTCGTCGGGCTCGCGGTTGCCTATCACTCAGGTTACCCGGAACTTTCCTTGGCGTGCCCTATCGTCGGAGCGGTTGTCGTCTACGGTCTGAGCGGGTTTAGCCGGGCAGGGCGTTGGGCCGCCGAAGGCCTGATTTACGCCGGTCTTGCCCTTTATGCGCTGCTCGTCATCAGGGGCGGGGTGCAGGGCCTGGAGTTCCTGTTTTTCCTGCTTGTTCTGGTCTGGGCGACGGATATCGCCGCCTATTTTACCGGCAGGGCCCTCGGAGGACCGAAGCTCTGGAGGAAAATATCCCCGAACAAGACCTGGTCGGGAGCCATTGGCGGGCTGGTGTGCGCCGTCCTGCTCGGCTCCGCTACGGCCGCACTTGCCGGAAAGGTTGATCTATTTGCATGGGCTTTGCTGGCGGCCGTCTTGTCGATCGTCTCCCAACTGGGGGACCTTCTGGAATCCGGGATCAAACGGCGCTTCGACGTCAAGGATTCCAGTCACCTCATTCCGGGACATGGCGGCATCATGGATCGCGTCGACGGGCTGGTTGCCGCGGCAATCGCAGCGGTGGCGCTCGGAGTTTTGTTTGGCGGTAGCGTTGCGGATCCGATTTCCGGTTTTGCGCTCGGCTAGGGGAACGGTTTCATGGACGCGGCGCCGTCTTCACCGATGGACATGGAAATGAATGGCACGACAAATCCGATGCGTCTGATCGTGCTGGGTGCGACGGGCTCGATCGGGAAAAGTACGCTTGACCTCGTCGCGCGCAATCCCGAGCGGTTCAAGGTCACAGCGCTTGTTTCCAACAATAGTGTTGACGAACTGGCGCGCCTGGCCCGTCTGGTGAACGCGGAGGCCGCCGTTCTTGCCAATGAAGCGCATGGACCCGCGTTGGCACAGGCCCTGTCAGGAAGCGGGATTGCCGTTTCCGCCGGAAACCAGGCCGTTCTGGACGCGGTCGATCGACCTGCCGACATGGTCGTTGCCGGTATCGTGGGTGCTGCCGGACTGGTCCCGACCCTTGCCGCGATCAAGCCGGGCAGGGCGATCGCCCTGGCCAACAAGGAATGCCTTGTCTCAGCCGGCGACCTTTTCATGAAAAAGATCCGCCGGACGGGGGCGACGCTTCTTCCGGTCGATAGCGAGCACAATGCCATCTTCCAGGTCTTCGAGCCGGACAACCGGCGCGAAGTGGAAAAGATCATCCTGACGGCGTCCGGCGGTCCTTTCCGGACCACCCGCGTGGAGGACATGGCGGCGATCACGCCGGAGCAGGCCCTCAAGCATCCCAATTGGGAAATGGGGCAACGGATCACCATCGACAGCGCCACCTTGATGAACAAGGGCTTCGAGGTGATCGAGGCCTTTCATTTGTTCCCGGTCGACGATGACCAATTGGGGGTTCTGGTTCATCCCCAATCGGTCGTGCACGGGCTTGTGCAATATGCCGACGGATCTCTGCTGGCACAGATGGGATCGCCTGATATGCGGACCCCAATCGCTCACTGCCTTGCCTGGCCGAAACGGATGCCGGTGCCGCTCAAAAGGCTCGATCTGGCGGAAGTCGGCTCACTTACCTTCGAGAAGCCCGATCCGGTACGCTTTCCGGCGCTTGGTCTGGCTCTTTCGTCGCTCAAGCACGGGGGCGGTGCGACCTGCGCCTTGAACGCCGCGGACGAAATCGCCGTCCGCGCTTTTCTGGACAGACGTCTGCGCTTTCCCGACATACCGGCAGCGGTTGAGGCGACGATCAACCGGCTGGATGCCTCCGGGCGCCTGGGTCAGCCCGACAGTGCGGAAACCGTCATGGCACTGGATGCGGAGGCCCGTGTCATTTGTGCCGATTGGATTACAGAACGCGGCGGGCGATAAAGCCGCCGTACTTGTGATCACGTTCTGGGGAAATTCGATTTCCCACCATTAACGTGCCGTAATCTCGTAATCTGCTAGTCTGTAAATAACCGTACCGTGCGAACACGCTTCAAAACAGGAACCCTCAATGGAACTTCTTTCCTCGGCCTTCGGACTCGTGGCAGGCTATATCGTACCGTTTCTGTTTGTTCTGACGATCGTCGTTTTCTTTCATGAACTCGGCCATTTTCTGGTCGCCCGCTGGTGTGGGGTGAAGGTGGATGCCTTTTCCGTCGGGTTCGGGCGGGAACTTTTTGGCCGGACCGACAAGAAAGGCACCAGGTGGCGTTTGTCGCTTATTCCGCTCGGTGGCTATGTGAAATTCGCCGGCGATGAAAATGCGGCTAGCGTTCCGGATCGGGAGCGTGTCGCGGCCATGCCTCCCGAAGAGCGCGCCGGGGCCTTCATTGCCAAGCCGGTGTGGCAACGGGCGGCAGTCGTGGCGGCTGGGCCAATCGCGAACTTCATCTTGTCCATTGCGATTTTCGCTATGATTTTCATGCTCTTCGGGCGAATTGTAACAGCGCCCGTTGTGGATGTCGTTCAGCCTGACAGTGCCGCCGCCGCAGGCGGACTGAAACCGGGCGATCTGATCGTCTCCGTCGATGGGGACGAGATTTCGACGTTCTCCGACCTTCAGCGCATCGTGTCCGTGAGTGCAAATACCCCCTTGATTCTGGATGTGAAACGGGGGGATGAAACCGTAACCCTGACCGTCACGCCGCAGTATCGGGAGCTGAAGGATCGGTTTGGAAACGTGCAGCGCATCGGTCTTCTGGGGGTTTCGCGCAGTCTGCAGGAAGATGACCTGATTCACGAGAAGTTCGGTCCGGTTTCGGCGGTCGTCGAAGGGGGCAAGGAAACGTATTACATCGCTTCGCGAACACTCGACTATATCTGGGGTGTCATTTCGGGACGTGAGGCTGCCGATCAACTCGGCGGGCCGATCCGCGTGGCGCAGGTTTCCGGCCAGGTTGCAACTCAGGGGATCATTCCCCTGTTTTCTCTGGCCGCGGTGTTGTCGGTCAGTATCGGCCTCTTGAACCTCATGCCGGTGCCGATGCTGGACGGCGGGCATCTGGTATTCTACGCCGCGGAAGCCGTCCGGGGAAAGCCGCTCAGCGAGAGGGTCCAGGATATCGGATTTCGGATCGGGATCGCCCTCGTTCTACTTCTGATGGTTTTCGCCACCTGGAACGACGTGCTTCATCTGACCCGATTGTAGCGCGGCACTCCGTGGCATCCACGCAACGCATTCAATTGAAATCTGTTTTGCCGGTCAGGGACTGTTGCGTAATCGGCAAAAGACTGTAAAACGATTTCGGTTATAGAGATTCTGGGGTGGCCTGTGGCTTTTCGCACAGGACAAAAAAGACAAAGGCATAGCGCACTTATGCAGCGATTGCAGAAATTCACTCGTGCCGTATTGCTTGCGGCGGCCGTATTTTGCACCGGCTCCGTTCTTCCCGATGCATACGGGCCGCTTTCGGTTACATCCGCGGAAGCAGCAGTCGCGCGAAATATTGTCGTGCGTGGCAATACGCGGATCGAGAACGAGACCGTTCTGAGCTACATGACCATATCCGTCGGCCGCTCCTATGGTCCTGCGGATATTGACGAATCGCTCAAGGCGCTGTTTGCGACCGGTCTGTTTGCCGATGTTAAGATCGTTCCCCAGGGCGGCACCGTTGTCGTCAATGTCACGGAGAACCCGATCATCAATCGGGTGTCTTTCGAGGGCAACAAAAAGCTCAACGACGATGCGTTGAAGACGGCTGTCCGTTCGTCCGAGCGCACGATGCTGACCCGTGCGAAGGTTCAGGCCGACGTCCAGAATATTCTGGAGGCCTATCGCCGGTCCGGCCGCTACGGCGCGTCCGTCAATCCGGAAATCATCGATCGGGGCAACAATCGTGTCGATCTGGTTTTTGAAATCAATGAAGGCAAGAAGACCGGCGTAGAGCGCATCACGTTCATCGGCAATCATGCATACAGCGACGGCAAGCTGCGTGACGTGATTCGGACCCGTCAAAGCGGGCTCCTCAGCTGGCTTCGTTCCACAGATACCTATGATCCCGACCGCTTGGCGCAGGATCAGGAGCTGCTGCGTCAGTTCTACCACAAGAAGGGCTACGCCGATTTCTACATCGTTTCGGCGACCGCTGACCTCGACCGCGAAAACAATGTGTTCCATGTGACCTTCACCGTTGAGGAAGGCGAGAAATACAAGATTGCTGACGTCGAGATCGTTTCATCCCTTTCCGCTGTGGACCCGGAGACCCTGCGGTCGAAGCTGCGCACCCATGCCGGCGATACATACAATTCGCTGCGCGTGGAGCAGACCGTCGAGGATCTTACGATCAAGATTTCCGAAGACGGCTATGCGTTTGCGGAGGTTCGTCCTCGTGGCTCTCGTGACTACGAAAACAAGACGATTTCGCTCACCTACTACATCGAAGAAGGTCCGCGTGCTTATGTCGAACGGATCAACGTGATCGGTAACGACCGCACCCGCGAATATGTTATTCGCCGGGAGTTCGATCTGGTGGAAGGTGACGCCTATAATCGCGCGCTTCTCGATAAGGCCGAGCGGCGTTTGAAGAACCTTGGGTTCTTCGAGCGGGTGGCGATCACGACTTCTCCCGGCAGTGCGCCGGACCGTGTCGTCATCAACGTAAACGTTGTGGAAAAGCCGACCGGCGAGGTTTCCTTCGGTGTCGGTTATTCCACGAGCGATGGCGTCATCGGTGATGTCTCGATTTCGGAAAAGAACTTCCTGGGCCGTGGGCAGTATGTGAAGCTTGGTGCCGGAATTGGCTCCTCGACGCAGAGCTACGAGTTTGCATTCAAGGAACCGTTCTTCCTCGGTCGTCGGATCGGCTTCGATCTTGACCTCTACAGGGTTGTGAATGAAAACAACGACTACCGTGCCTATGATGAAAATACGACAGGTGGTGGTTTCGGGTTCACGCTGCCGCTTCGCGAAGACGAGTTGACGCTTCGGTTGTTCTACAAAATCTACCAGACCGAGCTTAAAGACCCCAACCACAAAGCTACGGGCATTGCCAACTGCGGAGGCAGCGGCCTTTCGATCGCGATCTGTGACTCGCTCGGGAAGAACCTGACGTCTCTTGCCGGCTACCGGTTCGTCTATACGACGCTTGACAACAATCTTGATCCGACTGACGGGGTTTACGCTGCTGCCGGACAGGAATTCGCTGGCCTCGGTGGCGACTCCTTCTACATCAAGAGCACGGCCGACGTTAAATACTTCAAGGAAATCCTGCCGGACCAGGGTGTCGTTGGTGCCCTGAAGGTCACAGGCGGTCATATCACTGCTCTGGGCAGCGACCGCCTGCGGGTTCCTGAGCAGTTCATGCTCGGCGGAAATCTGGTGCGCGGTTTTGAAAACCAGGGGATCGGTCCGCGGGATGCTATCACAGGCGACGCGATTGGCGGTACGGTGTTCTTCGCCGCTACGGCTGAGGCAACGATCCCGTTCCCGGGCGTTCCCCAGGAGTTCGGCCTGAGCACCGCGGTCTTCTCCGATGCCGGTGCGCTTTGGGATGCGGACTCCGGACTGGTAAACCTTGTTAATGCAGGTCCTCCTAAGTCGGCCGTGAATTCGAATGACTTCGATCTTCGGGCATCCATCGGTGTTGGTCTGAGGTGGCGGTCGCCGTTCGGTCCTTTGAAGGCGGATTTCGCATGGCCGCTTGCGAAGAACAGCGTGGACAGGACGCAGGTGTTCCGCCTGAGCGGCGGGACCCGCTTCTAACGTACCGTGTGACGATACCGCTACGGCCGCCGCATTGCCGGCGGCCGTTTGCTGTTGGTGCCTGATGCTCAGGGGAGCCAAAACCCATGTCCGATCCCGTCTTTTTTCCGCCGGCAGAGCCGGTTTCACTCGAGCAGATCGCCGAATGGGCGGAAGCGGAACTTGTTCGCGGGGCGCCTGATCTGTTGATCGCGGGGGTCGGTCCGATCGAGGATGCTGACGATGGCGTTCTCGTTTTTTTCGACAATACCGCTTATCTCGACAAATTGAGCGAAACCCGAGCCGGGGCCTGCATCATCGCCCGCAAGCACGTGGACAAGGTGCCGGAGGGTGTTGCCGTTCTGGTGTCGAACGACGCCTACCGCTCCTGGGCGAAGGTACTGGCACAATTGTATCCGGATGCCATGGTCCCGAAACCCGCCGGTTTTCAAGGGATTTCCGATCGTGCATCCATCGACCCGTCAGCGGTGCTGGAAGACGGCGTTGCGGTTGGATCCGGAGTCGTGATCGGTGCCGGTGCACAGATCGGTTCGGGGACCGCCATTCTTCCCAATGCGGTCATAGGCTCGGGCTGCACGATCGGTCGGAATTGCGTTATCGGCCCCAATTCAACACTTCAGCACGCCATTCTGGGCGACCAAGTCTATCTGCATCCGGGGGTCTGTATCGGGCAGGACGGTTTCGGTTATGCGATGGGGGCGGGCGGGCATCTGAAAGTTCCGCAGGTCGGTCGTGTGGTGATCCAGGACAATGTGGAGATCGGCGCGAATACAACGATCGACCGGGGCGCTAACCGGGATACGATCGTGGGCGAGGGGACAAGGATCGATAACCAGGTGCAGATCGGGCACAATGTTATCATCGGCAGGCACTGTGTCCTCGTTTCCCAGGTTGGCCTTTCCGGAAGCTGCACACTGGAAGACTTTGTCGCGATCGGCGGCCAGACCGGGGTTCGTGGGCATGTACGGATCGGGATGGGTGCGCAGATCGCAGCGGTCAGTGTCGTAGGCGAGGATGTGCCTGCTGGCGGGCGCTACGGAGGTACGCCTGCGAAACCTGTGAAGCAATGGTTCCGGGAGATGGCTGCGTTGCGCAAGCTTGCAGAGCGGGGCAGCGGGTCTTAAAGGGTTGTGTAATACAGAGAATGAAACTGGGCGCTCTGTGTCGCTCAAGGGGCTGAGGAATGGAACAGACTGAGAAGACGGAACTCCGTAGTGCCGACATCATGCGGATCATGGAAATGTTGCCGCATCGCTATCCGTTTCTGCTGGTAGACAAGATCATCGAAATCGACGGTGACAACAGCGCCATCGGCATCAAGAACGTCACCATTAACGAGCCGCATTTTACCGGACATTTTCCTGGCCAACCGGTGATGCCGGGGGTCTTGCTGATCGAGGCCATGGCGCAGACGGCCGGTGCGATCTGCGTGGATTCCCGCGGTGACGGCAGTCCGCCGCAGCTGGTTTATTTTATGACCATCGATAACGCGAAGTTCCGCAAGCCGGTCATTCCGGGCGACCAGGTTCACTTTCACGTACAGAAGATCAAGCAGAGGTCCAACATCTGGAAATTTCAGGCAGTCGCCATGGTCGACGGTGCGAAGGTTGCAGAGGCCGAAATCAGCGCAATGCTCGTGGACGCGTGAGGACGGATGGCTGAGATACATCCAACGGCTATCGTTGAAGACGGCGCCAGGCTCGGCAATGGTGTCGAAATCGGACCCTATTGCATAGTTGGTCCCCACGTGGAGTTGGGTGACGGCGTACGTCTGGAGGCCCATGTGGTCGTCGCAGGCCATACCAAAGTAGGTGCGGGCACGCAGATCTTTCCGTTCGCCAGCATTGGACATAAACCGCAGGATCTGAAGTACGCGGGCGAGGAAACCTATCTGGAGATCGGGTCCAACAACCAGATCCGCGAACATGTCACCATGAATCCGGGAACAGCCGGAGGCGGTGGCGTGACCAGGGTCGGCGATAATTGCCTGTTCATGATGGGTGCCCATGTGGGCCACGATTGCCTTGTCGGCGACCACGCCATCCTGGCGAATAATGCGACACTCGCCGGTCATGTCGAAGTGGCAGACTTCGTCATCCTCGGCGGCCTGAGTGCCGTGCGCCAGTGGAGCCGGATCGGTACCGGAGCGATCGTCGGCGGCATGACCGGTGTCGAGTTCGACGTCATTCCTTTTGGCTCCGTCATTGGAGACAGGGCGCGTCTGGCAGGTCTGAATCTGATCGGCCTGAAGCGAAAGAATTTCCCGCGCGAACAGATCCATGCTCTCAGGGCGGCCTACAAGGCACTTTTCGAAACCGAGGAAGGTACGCTGAGGGAACGGGCCCAGGATGTGGCGCAGGCGAATCCCGACGAACCTTTGGTGAAAATCGTCACCGATTTCATTCTGGAAAAGGAAGACCGCCGGTTCTGCACACCGCGTAGCGGAGACTGAGCCGCTTATGGCGCCGCCGTCCAATGCAGTCGTACCGCCTGACACCCGCGTCGGTCTTGTCGCGGGAAACGGGGCGTTGCCGTATCAGGTGGCCGATCTTCTCACACAAAAAGGGTTTACGCCGGTGATCGTCGCCATCAAGGGCGAAGCGGTTCCGGAAACTCTGGCGCGCTCCGTCGCGGAGTTGGGGTGGGGTGAGATCGGCCGTCTACTCAAGACTTTAAAACGGCACGGATGTTCCAGATTGCTGCTTATCGGCGGGATTTCCAGGCGTCCGGATTTTGCGTCCGTGTTTGGGGATGCCGGAACCCTCAGGCTTTTGCCGAAGATCGTCAGGGCGCTTATGGGCGGCGATGACAGTCTGTTGTCCAAGGTGATCGGACTGTTTGAAGCGGAAGGATTTGAGGTGGTCGGCATGACGGATATCGCACCTGAACTTTTGGCCGGCAAGGGCGTTCTGGGCAAGGTGTCACCCTCAAACAGCGCTGTGGAAGATATGGAACTAGCGTTCAAGGCGACCGAACGGCTCGGCGAATTGGATATCGGCCAGGCGGCGGTTGCCGTCGGCGGTCGGGTGGTGGCACTTGAGGGGGCCGAAGGCACTGATGCAATGCTGGAACGCTGTGCGGTCCTGCGTGCGAACGGCCGTATCCGCTCCAAGGGCGCTGCCGGCGTGCTGGTCAAGGCAGCCAAACCGAGCCAGGATCTCAGGGTGGATCTGCCGACTGTTGGGCCCCGGACCATCGAACTGGCCACCGCCGCTGGTCTCGCCGGTATTGCCGTGGAAGCCGGCCGGGCCCTGATCGCCGATCAGGACGCGACTGTCAGGAAAGCCGACGAGGCCGGTGTTTTTATCTTTGGTATCGAGCGTTCGGATAAGCGCTGAGGAGCTGGTCGTCATGTCTTCAGTGTCACTCCGCCGAAGAACCATCTGCATCGTTGTGGGCGAAGAATCCGGCGATCTGCTCGGATCTGAACTCATTCTCGCGTTGAAGGGGCGCCTTGGTGACGAGGTGACCTATTGTGGCGTCGGTGGCGAGCGGATGAAGGCAGCCGGTTTCAGAAGTTTCTTCGACATGTCGGATATCGCGGTCATGGGAATGACAGCGGTGCTTGCCCGCCTGCCGCTGATCGTCAAAAGGGTTTATCAGACGGTTGCCCGAGTGATCGCCGCCAAACCTGACGTACTGATCATCATCGACAGTCCGGATTTTACTCATAACGTGGCCAAGCGGGTGCGCAAGCGGGCTCCGGATATTCCGATCATAGGATATGTCTCGCCGTCCGTCTGGGCGTGGCGGTCAGGCCGTGCGCGAAAGATGAGCGTCTATGTGGATGAGTTGCTCGCGCTTCTGCCATTCGAGCCTGAGGTTCACGATCGGCTCGGCGGGCCTCGAACCCACTACGTCGGCCATCCGATCATCGAGCGGGTGGAACGCTTTCGGCCGAAGGAGGGTGAACGGACGCCGGTCTCGTCTGAGAAGAAGGTGTTGCTGGTCCTGCCCGGCAGCCGCGGCAGCGAGGTGGACCGGCTTCTGGCGGATTTCGGAACAACGGTTGCCCGCCTGGACAAGCGATTTGACGATCTGGAAGTCCTGCTTCCGGCGGTCCCCCATATGGTCGATCGGATCAGGCGCGATGTGGCCGACTGGCCGCTCAAGCCGGAGATCGTCATTGGCGAGGATGCTAAACATGCCGCCTTTCGAAGGGCGCATGCGGCCCTGGCGGCTTCCGGGACGGTATCCCTGGAACTGGCGCTCGCCGGTGTGCCGATGGCGATCTGTTACAAGCTCGACTGGTTCTACCGGCGCCTGAAGGATCTGAACAAGGTCATCCAGATCGTCAGTGCAACCTCCATGGTCTTACCGAACATTATCCTTGGCCGGAATGTCGTGCCCGAATTCCTGGATGAGGAAGTCAATGCGGACCGGCTTGAGCAGGTCGTGGCGGATCTGCTGACCGATAGCGAGGTCAGGCGGGTACAGATCGAGGCTTTTCGCGACCTGGATCACCTGATGCGCCTGCCGGACGACCGGTGTCAGAGCGCTGCTGCGGCCGACGTTGTCATGGAGTGTCTGGAAAGGCGCGAGCCGGTGGCCCGCTAAGTTGTAAAATTCCGGCAAATCAAGGAGATATAAAAAAGGGCGCTCGAGGCGCCCTTTTCCGGATCTTGTTCGGTCGGTCGCGCTTAGCGCTGATCGATCGGCACATAGTCGCGCTTTGTTGCTCCGGTGTAGAGCTGGCGCGGACGGCCGATTCGCTGGGACGGATCTTCCACCATTTCCTTCCACTGGGCGATCCAGCCGACGGTACGGGCGAGAGCGAACAGCACGGTGAACATGGTGGTCGGGAACCCGAGTGCGCGTAGCGTGATACCCGAATAGAAGTCGATGTTCGGATAGAGCTTCTTCTCGACGAAATAATCGTCGTGCAGGGCAATCTTTTCCAGTTCCATTGCCACGTCGAGCAGCGGATCGTCCTTGATGCCGAGTTCGCCGAGAACCTCGTGGGTGGTCTTCTGCATGATCCGGGCGCGCGGGTCGTAATTCTTGTAGACCCGGTGACCGAAGCCCATCAGACGGAACGGATCGTTCTTGTCCTTGGCGCGTTCGATGTACTCGGGAATACGGTCCACAGATCCGATTTCCGTCAGCATGTTGAGGGCGGCTTCGTTTGCGCCGCCGTGGGCAGGACCCCAGAGGCAGGCAATGCCGGCAGCGATACAGGCAAACGGGTTTGCGCCGGACGACCCGGCAAGACGTACCGTCGAGGTCGACGCATTCTGCTCGTGATCGGCATGCAGAATGAAAATCCGGTCCATGGCGCGCGCCAGAACCGGATTGACCTTGTACTCCTCGCAGGGCACCGCGAAGCACATGTGCAGGAAATTCGCGGAATAATCCAGATCGTTCCGCGGATAAACGAACGGCTGGCCGACATGATACTTGTAGGCCATGGCTGCGATCGTCGGCATTTTCGCGATCATGCGCAGGGATGCGACCATGCGTTGGTGCGGATCGGAAATGTCCGTCGAGTCGTGATAGAACGCGGCCAGGGCGCCGACAGTTCCGCACATGACAGCCATGGGATGCGCATCACGGCGGTAGCCGGAGAAGAACCGGTTCATCTGTTCGTGGATCATCGTGTGATAGGTCACACGCTGAACGAAGTCCTCCTTTTGCACCTTGGTCGGCAATTCGCCGTAAAGCAGCAGGTAGCAGGATTCAAGGAAGTCGCCGTGGTTCGCGAGCTGGTCGATCGGGTAGCCACGATAAAGCAACGTGCCTTCATCACCGTCGATATAAGTGATCTTGGATTCGCACGAGGCTGTTGACGTAAAACCCGGATCGTATGTGAACATGCCCGTTTCTTTGTAGAGCGAGGAAATGTTCACCACAGACGGGCCAATTGATCCGTCAAGAACGTCAAAGGCGTAATCGTTGTCGCCCACGTTGAGCTTGGCGTTGTTATCAGCCATTCAGGAAACCCCCTTTGTTGAGAAGCCTAAGCACCGTCTGCTTCGCGGTTTCCTGCCTGTTTTCAAGGCATTGGAAGGATCGCCGGACGGTACCGGAGGAATGGTCGCGTTCTGCGTATCCCATTTGACGCACTGCCGCAAGCGGCGCTGCGATTGCGCTTTGGTCAAAAAGTCCGAAAATTTAACCTGACGATTAGCCGGACTGTCTTTAACCCATTGAAATTACGATTTAATGAGCCTGATCCTTGATCCTGCTCAGGGATTCTTCCCGTCCCAGCGCAATAAGCACATCGTAGATACCCGGAGATGTTCCACGGCCTGTGAGTGCAGCGCGCAATGGCTGTGCCACCTTGCCGAGCTTGAGTTCCTGTGCCTCTGCAAACGCCTTGACGGCGACTTCCAGGGGTTCTGCTTCCCATTCCGGTACGGCGGCGAGGGTTTCATGCAGGCCGGCCAGCAGCTCGCGGGCTTCCTCAGTGAGAATATTCGCTGCCTTTTCATCGCAATCCAGCGGGCGCTGACGCCACAGGTAGGACGCGCTTTCCGTCAGTTCGACAAGTGTCTTTGCCCGTTCCTTGAGGCCCGGTAGAGCGGCGAGGGCGGTTGCTTCTTGTCCCGGAACCATGAGCCACGTCAGAACGTCCTGTCCGCCGTCGATGTGCTCCAGACAGGCTTTCCAGTGTTGCAGCAAATCGGCATCCGGCGTGGCGCGCATGTAATGGCCGTTGAGGTTTTCCAGTTTCTTGAAATCGAAGCGCGCCGGCGACTTGCCGACCGCCTCCATGCCGAACCATGTGATCATGTCTTCGGTGGACATGATTTCCTCGTCGCCGTGGCTCCATCCGAGGCGGGCGAGGTAATTGCGCATGGCTTCGGGCAGATAGCCCATGGCGCGATAGGCTTCGGCGCCAAGAGCGCCGTGGCGCTTGGAAAGCTTTGCGCCGTCAGGTCCGTGAATCAGCGGGATATGCGCCATGACAGGTACATCCCAGCCCATCGCCTGGAAGATCAGCGTCTGGCGGGCTGCATTCGTCAGGTGATCGTCGCCGCGGATGATATGGGTGATGCCCATGTCATGGTCGTCGACGACTACGGCCAGCATATAGGTGGGCGTTCCATCGGAGCGCATCAGGACGAGATCGTCCAGATCCTTGTTGGGGAACGTGACCCGGCCCTGGACCAGATCGTCGACGACGGTTTCGCCCTCCAACGGCGCCTTCAGCCGGATGGCCGGGGCAACGCCGTCAGGCGCTTCGGACGGGTCGCGATCACGCCATGTGCCGTCATAGCGGGGTGGCCGGCCTTCGGCCCGGGCCTTTTCGCGCATCTCCGCCAGGTCTTCCTGCGTCGCATAGCAACGGTAGGCCTTGCCGTCGGCCAGCATCCGATCGACCACTTCCTTGTGGCGATCGACCCGAGAGGCCTGCGAGATCGGTTCGCCGTCCCAATTGAGCCCGAGCCAGCTCAGGCCGTCCAGGATCGCATCGACCGCCTCCTGGGTGGAACGTGCCCGGTCTGTGTCTTCGATGCGCAGCAGCATCTTGCCGCCGTGATGCTTGGCGAACAGCCAATTAAACAGTGCGGTGCGGGCGCCGCCGATATGCAGGAAACCGGTCGGGGAGGGGGCGAAACGGGTGACGACGTCTTGGGCCATGGTGTTCTTTGAAGGTCTCTGCCAATATGGAGATAAGGGGTGGCGTAAAGCCGGATTGCGCGGGTCTTAGCATAGCCGGGCGGCAGGCAAAACTGTTCCGTTCGATCCGTTGCCCAAAGACTGCTTGAATGTAATGCGTAAAGGGGCGGGTCTTGAGTGGGGGAGCGGACAACTATCCGCTAGTTGATGATGCGGTCTCACCGGGGCCGGAGCAATCGTCGGCACGCTCCAAAAGATTTGCATTTATAAAACCCGGTTGGATTTCAGGCCGGTTCCGGTTCCGAAAAAGCGCGGCCGGCCCGGGCGACTCGGATTACTCGACACGAACGGATGTTCGGTCCGACCGGGACCATCGGACGGCTGACCAAAGACTGTTGTGGGCTGGTTTTGCGTTCGCCGCAGGCATTGCCATTTACGTACTGCTACCCGAAGAGCCAGCGTTCTTTGTCGTATCGTTCCTGTTTGCGGCGTGCGCTCTGTTTGTTCTGAGGGCGTATCGCCAATCCCGTCTGTCTTCGTTTGGCGCCATGATGTTCGCCATGATCGCCGGGCTGTTCTTTGCGGATTTGCGCACCACGATCGTAGATGCACCGCGGCTCCAGAAAGCGAGGACATTCTCCGTGACCGGCCGAGTCATAGATCGAGAGGTTACGCAACGGGGGCCACGCTTGACGATCGCAGTCCGGGACGTCGCGGATTTGCCCGGCGGCTTCTCGCAAACATCGTTTCCGCACCGTATCCGGGTCAGCGTGCCTGAAAAGACCGTCTTCGGGATTGGAGATGCCGTGACGGTTCGGGCAAGGCTCTTTCCTCCGTCAGGGCCTGTACGGCCGGGCGGCTACGATTTTTCCTTTCGTGCATATTTTGAGCGGATCGGCGCGACCGGTTTTTCGTATGGTATGCCGGAGCCGGCGGATCTGGGCAAGGCATCCCTGTTTCTCAACGCCAAGCGGCAACTTGCGGATTTGAGGCAGGGGATTTCCCGCAGAATCGGCAACCTCCTGGGGGCGGGGGATCGTTCGGCGTTGGCTGCCGCCCTTCTGGTTGGCGACCGGAGCGGTCTGTCACCGGAAAGCGAAGAAGCCCTGCGTCAGGCGGGACTGGCGCACATCCTGGCGATTTCCGGGCTGCATATGGCCCTGTTCGCCGGTGGGACTTATGGTGTGTTCCTGATGCTCCTGTCTCTCAGTCAGACGGCGGCGCTCCATTATCCGACCCATCGCCTGGCCGCCGGCGCCGCCCTCGTAGCGGCAATATGTTATTTGGCGCTGTCCGGCGGGTCGGTTGCGACCCAACGCTCGTTCATCATGGTGTTTCTGGTGTTCCTGGGCATTCTTACAGGTCGGCGCGGTCTGACCCTGCGCAGTGTCGCGCTGGCGGGCTTTATCTTGTTGCTGTTGGCGCCGGAACGGCTTTTCTATCCCGGATTCCAGATGTCTTTTGCCGCCGTGATCTGTCTTGTGGCGGTTTACGACGCCTGGCGTCACAGGCGGCCGGAGCGTTTACCGGAGGAGCGCAAAGCGGGACCGGCTTCAAAAGGCCTCCAGTTCATTTTCCGTTGGATTTTCGGCTTGTTTCTGACTGCTCTGATTGCGGGGACAGCGACCGGATTGATCGGGACCTATCACTTCGGACGTATCGCGCCATTCGGCATTGTCGGCAACATGCTCGGCATGCCCGTGTTTTCGCTCATCGTGATGCCAATGGGGGTTCTTGCCTTGATCCTCATGCCTCTCGGTCTGGCAAGCCTGCCCTTGAAGGCCATGGCCTTCGGGCTCGAACTGCTGTTGAGGATCGCGGAATGGACGGCCGGGCTCGGAGCGCATGACGGGGCCGTGCCGGTGCCGGATGCCATGACCACGCTGCTGGCGGTTGCGGCGCTCTTCGGCCTAGTGCTTTTACCGGGGAAACGGAAACTCTTCAGCGCTGTGCCGTTTTCAGCTGCGGTCGTATTTGCCGTGATGTCGCGTCCGCCGGATATTCAGATTGCCGACAAGGGGCAAATCGTCGCTGCGCGCGATGACGGCGGAACCTTGCGCCTTGGAGCGACCAGAGCCGGCTTCGTGACGGACAATTGGCTTCAGGTGGAAGGCCTGCCGGAGACCGCATTCAAGGGCCATCTTATGACCGGGTCGCAATTCGCCTGCGATGGAAAGGGCTGCGTCTTTCGGGCCTACCCCGGAACGTCGACGGCAGAAACCGAGCCTCTTTTGCTGGCACTGCCGAAAAAACCAAGCGCGCTGGCTCTGGATTGCCGTTTTGCGCATGTGATCGTCACCGACCTCACCGTGCCCGATGACTGCGGTGCCGGACTGGTGATCGACAGTCGGAAAAGACAGATGCTGGGGGCCATTTCCATCTGGTTGATGCCGCCGGAAACGGTGTCGAAGTCGCATCATGCCGAAATCGCTTACTGGGAGGCGGCGAAAACCAGCCCGCCGCGCCCCTGGCATCGATAAAGGCTAATACTGGCGAAACAGAGCCACCAGGCGTCCCTGGACACGGACACGCCCTGGACCGAATATCCGGGTCTCATAGGCGGGGTTCGCAGCTTCGAGCGCGATCGACTCGCCTTTTTTACGCAGCCGTTTCAGCGTTGCTTCCTCATCGTCCACCAGGGCAACCACGATATCGCCGCTATCGGCCATGTCGCTCCTGCGGATCAGAACCGTGTCACCGTCGAGAATACCGGCCTCGATCATTGAATCGCCGCGGACTTCCAGAGCGTAATGTTCGCCCTTGCCGAGCAGATCGGCGGGAACGTTGATGGAGTGACTGTGTGTCTGGATTGCCTCAATCGGCACGCCGGCGGCGATCCGGCCCATGACAGGCACTTCAATGCCGGCGTGCTGTTCATGGACAGCCGGCGCTGGAGTGGGGTCTGACGGAACGGTGGGTTTGCCAAGAGACCCTTCAATGACCTCGGGCGAGAAGCTGCCGCGGGGGCGCGGAACACCGAGGCCGGGGGCGATGGAATCGGGAAGGCGGATCACTTCCATGGCGCGCGCCCGATTGGGCAGGCGCCGGATGAAACCCCGCTCCTCGAGAGCGGTAATCAGCCGGTGAATGCCGGATTTCGACCTTAGATCGAGCGCGTCCTTCATTTCGTCGAAGGAAGGCGGTACGCCGGTTTCCTTCAGTCTTTCATGGATGAACATCAGAAGTTCATATTGCTTGCGCGTCAACATCAGTCGGTCTCCCGTGCGAACCTGCGCCGGTACAAATCATGAACGTACCATACCTGTTCTCATTGTGTTCCGCAAGCGTTAAGGAGCGGTTAGCGTTGTCACCTCATCCACATGCCAACCATACCAGACACTGGAATGACGGTCTTTTAATGGACCAAAACCCTGTAATGCTTTAACAATTAGACTTACGGTTCCGGCGATTACCCGATCCGGGAAATCGCGTCGCATCCTGTTCCAACGCCCATGCAACCCAGGAGTTTTGCCTTGTCCTTTGAACGCCTCGAATTCGATACGCACCGGATACTGGCAGGGCTCAAGCCGTGGGTAGAATGCGAGAGCCCGACCTATGATGCGGCCGCCGTCGACCGGATGATGGATCTTGCGACCTATGATCTGGTCGCCGCAGGCGCGTCCATCGAGCGGATCCCGGGACGCATGGGGTTCGGCGGCTCCGTCCGGGCGACGTTTCCGCATAAGGATGCAGGCAAGCCCGGGATCCTGATTTCCGGCCATCTCGACACGGTTCATCCGATTGGCACGCTTGAAGTGCTGCCCTGGCGGATCACGGAGGGCAAGTGCTACGGGCCGGGCATCATGGACATGAAGAGCGGCAACTATCTGGCGATCGAGGCGTTGCGCCAGATGGCACTGGCGGGCATTGAAACGCCCTTGCCGGTGACGATCCTTTTCACGCCGGACGAGGAGGTCGGAACACCGTCCACCCGCGACCTGATCGAGTCGGAAGCCCGCAAGAACAAGTATGTCCTGGTGCCGGAACCGGCGAGTGCCGATGGCGGCGCGGTGACCGGCCGGTATGCGATTGCCCGCTTCAACCTCAAGGCACAGGGCAAACCGAGCCACGCCAGCTGGGCGCTGGAGGACGGCAGGTCGGCGATTGGCGCGATGGCGAAGAAGATCCTGGAAATCGAGGCCATGACGACGGAGGACTGCACGTTCAGCGTCGGGGTCGTCCACGGCGGGCAATGGGTCAATTGCGTGTCTTCTCTGTGCGAGGCCGAGGTTCTGAGCATGGCGAAGCGCCAGGCCGATCTCGATGCCGGTGTCGAGCGCATGCTGGCGCTGTCCGGAGAAGAAGGTGAGGTGGTCTTCGAAGTCACCCGCGGCGTCACCCGGCCGGTCTGGGAGCCGGGCGAGGGAACCTTGAGGATGTACGAGCTTGCCCGGGATATCTCCAAGGAAATCGGCTTCGATCTGACTCATGGCAGTGCGGGCGGCGGATCGGACGGCAATTTCACCGGCGCCATGGGCATTCCGACGCTCGATTCCATTGGCGCACGCGGGAGAGGGCTGCACACGCTGGACGAACATATCTTCATCGACAGCCTGGTGGAACGCGCGCAACTTATGGCCGGCCTGCTGACGCGGCTCACCTAAGGTTAGATAAATCCAAAATCCGGAAATAGAAACAGAGGAGGCGGGTACATGGCCCGCCTCTCTTGAGCAAACAGTCATTCCGAAGTCATCGGTCCATAGTGCGGATCACTGTTTCGGCATCATTCCCCTTCGGATTTCAGCCGGTACCGGAAATCGCAGTAGGGGGCGCCCTTCATGATGGTCTGGGTGCGGGTCAGCTCCATCCTTGGATTGTAGCCGATGCAGAAATCGCCATCGCGGTTGCAGGACAGGAGATGGCCGATGTCACCGAGACCCATGTCCTTGTAAATTTCAGAATACCGGCACCGTTTCACGTTGAATTTCAGATTGTCCGGCGCCTTGTCGAGAACCTCGATTTCCAGTGCATCGTCCATCTGCCAAAGTGGCAGCAAGTCGGCGAAGTCTTCCAGGGTAGGTTCGCGATCTTCCTTTTCCCGAAACTCTTTTCCCTGCGCGATGGCGGAATTGGAAACGGCCTCGCCGATGACCGTCTCTGCCTCGTCCCGCCCGTGACGCTCCACGAGAACGTCGAACACGCATTTCAGGATTTCCGCCTCAATGCGGCGTTTTTCGATCATGGGAAGCGCCATGGAATTGTCCTTTCGTAATTTTTTCGACGGATGGCCGTTCATCCGTTGGCTGCGACATGGCCGCCGAGATAGGCATCGGCAACCCGGCTGTCGCTGGCGAGCTCCCGAGCCGTTCCTTCCATCACGATTCGTCCGCCTTCGATCACGGCCGCCCTGTCGGCAATCCGCAGGGCTGCCTTGGCATTCTGTTCGACGATCAGGATCGAATATCCTTCGGCCCGGATCTGTTGGACGAGATCGAAGATGAAACGCACCAGCATGGGCGCCAGTCCGAGTGACGGCTCGTCGAGAAGCAGCACCTTGGGTTTGCGCATCAACGCTCTGCCGATGCAAAGCATTTGCTGTTCACCGCCGGAAAGGGAACCGGCGCCCTGTTTCAGCCGTTCCTTGAGCTTGGGAAACAGCTTCAAAACGTGATCGAGTTCCCTGGTTTTGAGCGGGCCGCCGCCGATCGTCAGGTTCTCCAGGACGCTCATGTTGGAAAAGATCTGTCGTCCTTCAGGGGCCTGCAGGATACCTTTGTCCACGATCTGGTGGCTTTTCAGGCCGATAATGTTTTTCCCGTCGTATCGGATCTCGCCGCCGGTCGGATGATAAATCCCGGAAATGCAGCGCATCAGACTGGTTTTGCCGACACCATTCGCGCCGAGGATCGCGAGAATTCCTTTCTCGGGCAGGTTCAGGCTGACGTCGTGCAGGATATCCTGAACGCCGATCCGAAGGGACAGGTTGTCGATCTCGAGAATGTTCATTCGTCGTCCACCCCCAGATAGGCTTCCAGAACCTCCCGGTTCTGCCGGACAAGGGCCGGTTCCGCATCGGCGATCTTTCGTCCCGAAGCAAGGACCACGATCCGCTCGCAGATGTTCATGACAAGTCCCATGTCGTGCTCGACGAGCATGACGGTTAGACCCTGCGAATGGAGGTCCTTGATGAAGGCGGCCAGTTCCGCGGTCTCGGAATCGTTCAGACCCGCTGCCGGTTCGTCCAGGATCAAAAGGTCCGGTTTCATGGCGAGCGCGCGGCCGATTTCCAGATATTTCCGTTTGCCATAGGCAAGGTTCGCAGCGAGGTCGTTTGCGTATTCGGTGAGCTTCACCTGTTCCAGCGCTTCCCAGCTGCGTTCGGAAATTGCCTTTGACCGGCTAGATCCGGCGGCAATCGCCTGCCAGGGATTCTGGCCGATTGCTCCGACTGCACCGACGGAAACGTTGTCGAACACGGTCATGTTCGGAAAAACACGCAGGTTCTGAAAGGTGCGCGAGATGCCGCGGTCTGCGATGGCGGAGGGTTTCAATCCGCTGATCTTCTTGCCGCGATAGCGGATCTCGCCGGAGGAGACCGGCGTGAAGCCGGAGATCAGGTTGAACAGGGTCGTCTTGCCGGCACCATTCGGGCCGATCAGGCCGATCAGTTCGCCTTCACCGACCGCGGTCGTGACATTGTCGACCGCCATCAGGCCGCCGAAGCGGCGGGACACATTGTCCACTTCCAGCATCGCGCTCATTTCCAGCCCACCTTCTGCCTGTCGGGATTGTTCTGCCAGGCGCCGTTCAACTGACGGCGGACGAAATTGAGCGCGGGAACTTCCCCGAAGAGCCCTTTGGGCAGGAACAGGATCGAGCAGAACAGGACGATACCGACCACAATGTTCCGGATGTCTCCGACCGGGCGCAGGGCCTCCGGCAGAAGGATCAGCAGGAACGCCCCGATGATGGCCCCCGGAATGCTGCCCAATCCGCCGACCACGACCATGGCCAGGATCAGGATTGATTCGGAGAAATCGAAATCGCCGGGTGAGATGTAGCCGGTGGTATAGGCCCAGAGCGCGCCCGCGATCCCGGCGAAGAAGGACGAGATCATGAAGGACTCGATCCGGAGACGCACGGTATCGATCCCCATGGCGTCGGCGCACTGGTCGTCCTCGCGCAGGCTGCGCAGCGCGTTGCCATAGTAGGAATGGCTCAGCCGATGCAGGATCCAGATCGATATGGCGACAGTGACCGCGACGACGAAATAGGTGCCGACCTCGCTTTCGACGGTATAGCCGAAGAGATCGATGCCGGAGAACAGAATGACCCCATTCGGTCCCTTGGTCACCGCCACCCAGTTCTGCAGCACCAGATAGATCATCTGGCCGATGCCCAGGGTGGCAACGGCAAAATAGATGCTGACGAGACGCATGGTCGGCAGGGCAACCACGAAGGCCACTGCGGCGGATCCGATCCCCGCCAGCGGAAGGCCGATGGTGAAACCGATGCCGTAGTCTGCGCCGGCCAGGGCCGCGATATAGGCGCCGACACCGTAGAAGGCCGCGTGGCCGAGGTGCAGGAGACCGGCGACGCCCGTGACCAGCTGAAGCGAGACCGCGAGCAGCGAGAAGATCAGCGCGACCATCGCGATCTGATAGAGATACCCCTGGTCGAGGTAAGCGAGCAGTCCCGGGAGGACACCAAAGAGCAGCCCGAGAATGGCGATTTTTAAAAACGCCGATCGGAAAAAGTCCTTAGACACGTTCCCTCCTCGCTCCGAAGATGCCTTGCGGGAAAAACACCAGGGTGACGATCAGAAAGAGATAAGCGACCATATCCGACCAGACGGAGGAGACGAATGTGGTCGACATGCTTTCCGCGATCCCGAGAATAAGCGCGGAAATCACGGCGCCCGGGATGGAACTCAAACCGCCCATGACCATGGCGACGAATGCCTTGATACCGGGAATGAAGCCCATCGAGGGAAAGACGGCTCCGTAGTAAAGCCCGACGAGGATGCCGGCGAGCGCGCCCATCATCGAACCGATGACAAATGTCAGGACGATGGTCCGGTCCGTGTTGATGCCGACATATCTCGCGCCGAGCGGGTTGTTGGAAACGGCACGGATCGACAGGCCGATGGCGCTGTATTTCAACAGATACTGCAGGCAACCCAGCATCAGCACGGAAACGACGAAAATGATGATGTCGCCGTTCACGATCGTGATAGGGCCGAGCGCGATCGGCTTGTTGATCAGATAGTTGATGTCGATCGTCTGGAATTCGGAACCGAACACGAGCTCCATGAATTCGCGCGCAATGATCGACATGGCCAGAGAGGACATGAGAGTTGCCTCGCGCATGGCGCGCGATTTGAGGGAGGCTTCGTCGGAAAACCGTCTGAACGGTCGGAACGCGATCCGCTCGAGACTGAACCCTGCCAGCGCGCCGACCGCCAGGACGATAAAGACGATGATGAGAAACGGCGGGCCGAAGGCCGCGATGGCCATGATCCCGGCAAAGGCGCCGATGGTGTAGACCTCGCCGTGGGCGAAGTTGACCACGTTGAGAACGCCGAAGATGAGCGTGAAACCGATCGCCATCAGGGCATAGATCATGCCGAGTGAAATGCCGATCGTCAGTTGCTGCAGGTAATAGGGATCTATCACGGATGTCTGTCCTGACAAGCAAGGAACATGGGGCCGAAAGCACTCCCGTCCGGCTTGCGGCCGGCCGGTACCGGGCATGCCGGCCGCCGATCGGTCGCAGATGCCGGTCAGCCCGGCCGGGTTATCAACGCCCCGCCCCGAACGAAGCCGATCGGGGCGGGGCGGCCATCTGCATTATTTGACCGGGACAAACGCTCCGTTGGAAACGGTCGCTTTCGTCAGCCGCTTCAGCGCTTCGCCGTTTTCGTCGAAGGAGGTCACGCCGGTGATGCCCGGATAGTCCTTGGTCTTGGCGAGTTCGTCGCGCACGTGCTCGCGGCTCAGGTCCGGATAGGCACGAGCGACGGCGTCGAGCATGATGTTGACCGCGTCATATGCCTGAGCCGGGAACTGTCCGGGTTCCTCGCCGTTTCGGGCGGCTTTCCATTCCTTGACGAATGCCTTGACATTGTCCGCGTCACTGTTCGGCAGGAAGGTTGCCGTCAGATACGGACCTTCGGCGGCGGGGCCGGCCAGTTCGATCAGTTTCTGATTGTAGGCGGCGGACGTGGAGTGAACCGGGATGTCGGCGCCGAGCTGCTTCATCTGCTTCAGGAACTGGGCGCCGTCCTCATAAAAGAAACCGGTATAGATCGCATCCGGCTTGGCGCGTTCGATCTTGGTGATGATCGAGCGGAAGTCGGGCAGACCACGGTTGAAGAACTCGGAGAAGACCACTTCGCCGCCGTTGGCCTTGACCTTTTCGGAGAAGTCCTTGACCACCGACTGTCCCCAGTCGGTCTGCTCGGCGATGACCGCAATCTTCTTGAAACCGCGCTCATTCATCCAGTCAGCGTTGAAGACGCCTTCCTGGGCCTGGGTGGTGATGTTCCGGAACTGCCATTTGGATATCTTGGCATAATCGGGATGGGAGGCGGTCTGGCTGAGCTGCGCCATGCCGGCTTTCTTGTAGACCTGGGCCGCGGCCATGGAAACGGTCGAGGTGAAGTCGCCGATGACGGCAACGATCCGCTTGTCGTCCACGAACTTGCGGGCGATCGCAACGCCTTCCTTCGCGTCGGAGCGTGAATCTTCGTAGATGATTTCGACCGGCACCTTGAGTTTCCCCGAGGCGTTGAAATCCTTAAGGGCGATTTCCGCCGCGGTCTTGAAATCCTGGCCGTACTGAGCGGTGTTCCCGGTGAGCGGGAGCTGATAACCCAGATATATTGTATCCTCGGCAAGGGCGCCAGCCGGAGCAGCAAGTAAACCAACTGCTCCGCAAAGCAGGCCAAAACAATTTCTACGTGTGACGCTCATATTTTACTTCTCCTGTGTCTGGAAGGGATTATTTTCGTTTTTTATTAAATAGATGGATTCGGAGGGTGGTGCCGAATAGCTTTACCCGATACTTGCGCCGGGCTCCACCTTAAGCAAGCAGCAGCCTGATTTTCCTTTGGTCCACGTTTCTCCCTTGAAGGTGAAACCCGCCCGGGTGAACAAGCCCCCGTCGATGGCGCCGGCCGCCTTGCACAGCAATTCGAGATCCTCCTCGTTACGGCCCTGTTCCACCCAGGTGTCTTTCAGCGGACACCGATGAAACTGGATTTCGAGCCGTTCATCGTCGCATTCTTTTATTTCGGGCGCGAACATCTCGGAGGCGCAGGGAATGCCGGCGATGAATTCATCCTTCAGGCCGGACAGATCGTCCGGACCCAGATGCTCGAACTTGCCGCCCATGTCCTTGCCGAGACGGCGGGTCGATTCCGCAATCAATTCGACAGCCCGCTCGGCTCCGAATTCCTCGCGCAGCACGTCGAACATATGGGCATAGGCCTTCGCCCGCATGGCAAAGGCGGCCTTGAGCATTTCCAGGGTAACGACTGGCTGGTTTGCAGTGTCTTGCGTCATCGGGAGGTCCTTCGTGTTCTTTCTGTCGCTTTAATCAGTCGCGCCCGTCGCGCCACCGGTAGAGCGGCAGCATGACCGGCGGCGCGACGGTCTTGATGAGACCGTGGAGCGGGATCGGTTTGGGATCGGACAGGGGCAGGGCGAGATCGGAAGCCGGCTTCCCGGTAAGTGCAGCGGCCAGTTCCCGGCCGAGCGATACCGAGAGGGCGACGCCGCGGCCGTTGCAGCCGGCCCAGCACCAGAAATCCGGGCCGAGCTGGCTGATGAACGGGAAGCGGTCCTCGGTCATGCCGATGTAGCCGTTCCATACGAAATCGAAAGTCGGCATGCCAAGAGCCGGAAAGGCCTCCTGCAGCCTGCGGCCCACCAGGGGCTTCAGGCGCTCCGCGCCGTTCAAGCCGCATGCGAGCGCACCTCCGGTTACAAGGCGGTTGCGCTTGTCGTAACGAAAGAAGCGCAGGTCGCCATGGGTGTCGGAAACGGCTTCGCGGCCGGGAACGATTGTTTTACGCTGCGCGTCGGTCAAGGGAGCGGTGGCCATCTGCCAGGACAGGACCGGAACGACCGAGCGGGCGACTTTCGGAGCCAGAGCGGTGGTGAAATGGGCGGTGTAGGCGTTGCTCGCGAGCATGACGGCGCGAGCCGTCACTTTCCCGTTCGGGGTTCCCAGATGCCACTTGCCATCGCGGCGCTCCATGGAAATCACCGGGGTCTTTTCATGGATGGTAACGCCGCGTTTTTCGCAAGCCGCTGCCAGTCCCCGCGCCAGTGCCAGCGGATTGATGTGGCCGCCGGTCGGATTGTACATGCCACCATGCCAGAGATCTGAACCGAGCACTTTTTCACAGTCCGCCCTGTCGAGGAGGAGGCAGGGCGCGCCGCGCTTTGCCCATGCGTCCACGCGTTTTCGGCTGAGGGCAAGGCGGCTTTCGCGGTGCGCCGGCTGAAACCACCCTGTCTGTTCTGCTTCACAATCGATATTTTCGTCGCAAACCGTATCAAACAGGTAGGTCGCGCTGTCTCTTATCAGTTCGACGAAACGTTCACCGGCCTCGCCGTACTGATCTTCGATCGCGTCCGGCTCCGCTGCCGTCATGGTCGGAATGACCTGACCGTTGTTGCGGCCGGAGCCGCCAAACCCGACCTCCACGGCTTCAAGCAGGGTCACCCGATGACCGGAACGGGCGAGGTGAAGGGCTGTGGACAAGCCCGAAAAGCCGCCTCCGATAACCGCGATGTCGGTTTCCGTGTCGGTCTGCAGTTTTGCCGCAGCCTCGCGCGGCGGCGACACATCAGCCCACAGAGACGCCGAGATCTGCTGCCCTGAAATCATGTACCTGTTCCGTCTTGAGTTCGCCGGGGAGATGGCGCGCGTTCAGACGGCGCCCCTCGGCATGTCTTCCAATGGATAGAATCTTGAGACCGTTCAATCAATTGATTGAGGGCGACTTCAGTTTCCTCCGGGCTCCAGAACAGGGAAAAGTCATCCGACGGCGAACGGGGTTCTTTCGCGGGTGCCTTGCCCGCCGCAGGTTTGCTCGACTGTGCTGCTGAAAGTTGCCCTGCCATCGCCAGGCACTGCGAATAATCCGGAGCATCGGCATCGCAAAGGCGTGCTTGTCTGTTTTCCATAAGTGCGTCGAAGAGGGTTGCCGGTTTTCCGTGAGCCCCGGTATCGGACGGAATGCTCCAAACGCCCGTCCTGGGGTCGGCCTTGTAAAGCGGCAGGAACGCGGCTCCGTGAGCTGCAACGAAGCGAACCGCTTCAATAATGTAATCCTGAGTGGGCTGATCGAAGAAGTAATTGAAACCAAGTCTGACCCAGCCGGGCCGCACGATGCTTTGTCCATCGCTCACCCCCGACTCATAACGGGCCGCATCGGTGTCGTTGATGTTCAAAAGCGCATGGCCGTATGGACCGGCGCAGGAGCAGCCGCCACGTGCCTGGATTCCGAAGAGGTCGTTCAAAAGGGCGACCACGAAACCGTAGTGCAGCCATTTCGAACCGCATCGGATATTGAATGCAAAGATACCTATACGCTCTGCATGGGCAGAGCCGAGAATCTCGATGTTCGGATCTGCTGACCAGGCCTGCATCGCCTGTTGGGCCATACTTGCTTCCCGCCGTTCGATTTCCCTGGCGCCGACCCGGGATTGCAGTTCCAGCGCAAGACCGGCCTTGATATCGCCGACAATATTGGGCGTCCCGGCCTCCTCTCGGCGCTCGATACCGGAAACATAGCGATGGCCGTCGGCCGTCACATAGCTCACGGTACCGCCGCCCGTCATGGTCGGCATGATGCCGTCGAAAACGGCCTTGTCGCAAATCAGCAGGCCCGAAGCGCCCGGTCCGCCGATGTATTTGTGGGGCGACAGGACCACCGCGTCGATGTGATCTCCGGATCCGGGTGTCGTTTCAGCCATTGCAATTTGCATGTACGGCGCGCCGGCCGCGTAGTCGCAGCAGAACAGGGCGTCGTGGTCATGCAGCAACCGGGCAAGGCGCCTCACATCGGTCTTGATACCGGTCACGTTGGAGGCTGCGGAAAAAACGCCGATTTTTGGCGCATCGGCCCCTGTGGACTTCAGTTCCCGTTCCAGCGTCTCGAAACATATGCCGCCGTCCGCATTCAGGGGTATCCGGCAGATTCTCGCACCGCTTTCACGCCAGGGGAGGTCATTGGAATGATGCTCATACGGTCCGACGAAGACAACGGGTCTGGCGTCGTCGGAAAGATAGGGGGAGTCCGGTCTGCGCGGCAGGATGCCTTGCAGTTGAAGAGCGCGGCACAATTTGTTGACCGCTGCGGTCGCGCCGGAGCCTGTGAAAATGACGGCATGCCGGTCGCTCGCCCCGACCGCCTTGCGAATGGTTTCCCGGGCAAGTTCCCGCAGCAGGGTCGTTTGCCGACCCGTATAAGAGGTTTCCGTGTGGGTATTGCCGTAGTCGGGCAGGATGACCTCGCGAACAAGATCCTCGATGAAGGTCAGGCCGCGTCCCGAGGCAACGTAATCGGCATAAACCAACGGCCGGTATCCGAAAGGGGTTTTTATGGGATGCGCCTCACCGATGACGGCAGCGCGGATGGTATCGATCAAAGTGCCCGTATCAGCTTCTCGCAGCATCGAGAGGAAGTTTGGTACTTCGTTTGATTTGTTCCATTGAGAAGCAGGAAGTGACATCGTTGAGCTCGATCAGATCGATAAATTTCTTGTAAAACGCGTCGTATGAAGAATTGCTTTTCGTTATTACCTTCAGAATATAGTCATATTCACCAGCCAATCGGTTTACTTCGACAATTTCGGGAAATTTACTTACGGCGACGTTGAACTTTTCCAACCAGGCGGTGTTGTGCTGGTTGGTGCGGATCATGACGAACACCGTAAGATCGAGGCCGATTTTGCTTTGATTCAAAAGCGTTACGCGACCGTCGATATATCCCTCACGCTCAAGCTTCTGAAGACGGCGCCAACAGGGCGTCGACGAGAGACCTACGCGTTCAGATAACTGAGCTACAGATAGGCTAGAATCATCTTGTAATATGGAAAGTATCTTTCGATCAAAATCATCAATTTGCATAATTTGTCCTAACATATCCGAAAATACAGGATATTTAGGCTATATCGATTTGGTTTATGGCTCAATGGAGAATGAGTCTTCTAATGTTTTGCGGCGAGCCGGCCGAGATTGGCGCACGTCAAGGTTTTATCCGCCTCGTTCCTCCGAGCAGCGGGGCAATTGTCTCTTAAGGGGCAGATTCAATTTGAGTGTGCCGCGCCGGTGGGACGGGACGCGGGCAGGGGCTGGCAAGTGAAACGACGGGGCATCGCACGTTTGTCCTGCGTCGGTGCGGCGTGTCGCGCCGGACCATTGCAGGGCTTGAAACGGGGGGACGGCATCACTTTTCCCTGGGCGGCAGAGGTGCTGTCCGGGGATGATCACCGTTCATTTCCGCGTTGCGGGCGAACATGAGCGTAACGACAGATTTTCCAAGCCTGAGAGCCCCTTAATCCGTCTCGATCTGCTCAGTTCTCTGTGCGCAGCTTCGCCTATTCCATTTTCCCAAGTTCGTCGCGGCTCGCCGTCAGAAAGACTTCCGCATTGTTCGACAGGGACGGGCCGAGATAGCCGCCTTCCTGAATGAGAGCAGTTGGCAGGTCCATACGGACGATCTCGCGTGCCATGGTGTCGAACCCTGTTCCGGTCATGCCGACCTCCGACAGCGGATCGTCCTGGGCCATGTCGAAGCCGAGGGAAATCACCAGCGCTTCTGCTCCGAAATCCTGAATGGCCTTGATGCCTTCCCGGAACCGGCCGAGGATTTCCGCTTCGGTTGCTCCCGGCTGAAGCGTCAGGTTCAGGGTCGTCCCCTTGCCCTGGCCTTCGCCGGTTTCATCGGCGTAGCCAAGGTAATAGGTCGGATAGACATCCGGATCCACATGCAGGGAACATAGGAAGACGTCGCCGCGCTCATAGAAGATATCGAGCGTGCCGTTTCCGGTATGTGTGTCGATGTCGAAGACGGCGACCTTGCCAAAGTCCTGACGCAGCACCTGTGCGGCAACGGCCGCGTTATTGAAGAAGCAGAAGCCGTTGGCGCCGTTCGACATGGCATGGTGTCCGGGAGGGCGACACAGGCCGTAGATCATCCGGTCTCCGGCAATGACCCTGCTGGCAGCCTCAATTGCCGTCTGCGCCGACCAGTAGATCGCCTCCCAGGTGTTTTCCGTCAGCGGGACGGAGGTGTCGGTCGCATACCAGCCCAACTGGCCGTAGATAGAGGATGACCGCCGGCCGGCGCGTCGTCCAGGATGATAGGTCGGGATAGGTTCGGCGTCGCCGGCAGCCTCCCGCCAACGCTGATAGGCGTCTTTCCAGAAGTCGACATAGTCCGGATCGTGCACGGCCTTGATCGCCTCTTCGCCATGGTCCTGAGGCGGCTCGATTTCAAAACCGTTTTTAAGGAGCATGTCGCGGATCAGGACCGCACGTTCCGGCTGTTCCGGGTGGGGAATATAGGCGCCGCGGCGGAAATAACGCTCCGGATTATGCTTGAGCTGACGTTCGTCGAAAATCGCTTTCATGGGAAACTGCCTCAATACCCTTTGGTCCGGTCGACCGTGTTTCGTGGTTTTCTGCCGGCGGCCACGTCGCAGGCGGCCTGGACGACCTGCTCCGCCATCAGCCGGCGGGAGGAATCGCTGGCCTGATGCGGCGTGATCAGAATTCGCTCGTCGCTCCACCAGGGATGGTCGGACGGCAGAGGTTCTGTATGGAAAACGTCGAGCGAGGCGCCGCCGATCTGACCGCTGCTCAGGGCCGCATCAAGGTCTGCATCCACAAGGTGCTCACCGCGGCCGAGTTGGATCAGACGTGCACCGCGCGGCATAGCGGCAAAGAGGCCCGCATTCAGAATACCCTTCGTCGCCGGGGTCAGCGGGAGCACGTTGATCAAGGCCTGGGACTGCGCCGCCGTGCGCATCACAGCCCCGTCTCCGGCCTCGAAACGAACACCCGGAGTGTCTTCACCTTCAGGTGCATCGCGGACCGCCGCAACGACGGGAAAGCCCATGGCGGCAATTGCCCGGCCCATTGCCTTGCCCATCAGGCCGTAGCCAAGCAGACCGACCGTGAAATTTCGCGGGGATGGGGCAACATCGAAATTTTGATGTTTCCAGATCCCCTGCGCCTGGTTCTTCAGATAGAAGCCCATGTTCCGGTGGTGCCAGATGACATGCCAAGCCGCGAAGCCGGCCATCAGATCTGCCTGGTTGTCGTCCTGGACACGGGTGACATAAGCATCCGGCGGCAAACTCGGGCAGCCGACAATGCTGTCGACCCCTGCTGCAATGGAACAGGCCAGTTTCAGATTGGGGTAGGGCGCGAAGGCATCTGCTGCCGGATACCAGGTCAAGGCGAAGCGAATGGCTTCCGGATCATCGATATCCTTTGGGCTGCGCAGGCGGATCCGGTCTGAATAAGGCTCGAAAAATCGGCTGTAGAAAGACCCCAGATCATAGCGTTCTCCGAGGTAGACGCCTTCCACGATTTTCGAAGTTGTATCAGCGTGCGTCATTGCCGACCCGTTCCAGTCCGCACCAGTCGGCGATAAACAAGGCAATCGCACCGGTGACGCGCTTGATCGAAGACAGGCTGACCCGTTCGTCGAAGCCGTGAATGTTTTCCGTAATCGGTCCATAGACGAGGCAGGGCATGCCGGCATAAATCACAAAGACACGGGCATCGAGATAGCCTGGCGTCACGAAGCTCTCCAGAGTGTTGCCGGTGGCATGCCGGTGCGCCTCTGCAAGTGCCTTTTCCGCATCGGTGTTTTCTTCCAGGACGTAGCCGCGCGCGAAGAAGCCGTTCCAGGTCACCTGGGGCGGCCGGTTGCCGAGAAAACTGTCGTTGCCGAGATCAGCGGCGAGATACTCTTCGATCTGTTTGGCGCGGTCTGCGGGATCGTCTCCGGGATAGATGGCGATGCGGCAATGGAGCTTGCACCACGCGGCAACGGTCGATGCCCAGTCTCCGCCCTCGATCTTGCCGACGTTGAAATTGATCGGGTGATCCAGGTCCTCGAAATAGGGATAGTTGACCTTCTCCGCATTCCATTCCTCGGTCATGCGTTTCAGGCTTTCGATGACCCGGTAGCTTGCCTCGATCGCATTGGCGCCGGTACCGGCTTCGCGCACATGGACCGGATGGCCGGCGACAAGAATTTCGAACCAGAGCACGCCGCAGTTGGCGCGCACCAGCATTTCGTCTTCAGGTTCGGGGATGATCGCAGCATCCGCCGTATAGCCTTCGACCAGACAGGCAAGAGCGCCGTTGCCGGTGCACTCTTCTTCCACAACACTTTGGATATGAACCGTCGCCGCCGGCTGGTAGCCGAGGCGCCTCAGAGCGTCGAGCGCGAAGACATTGGCGGCGAGGCCGGCCTTCATGTCACCGCCGCCCCGTCCGTAGAGCCAGTCACCGACGCACTTGGGCTCGAAAGGCGGAGAAACTTCCCACATGTCGTGTGGACCTTCCGGAACCACATCCATATGCCCGTTGAGGATCAGAGACTTGCCTTTGGTTTCTTTCGGTGTGTGGGTGGCAACAACGTTCACCGCGTCGGTATAGTCGACAGTCACCGGCGAGAACCCGGGATGATCATGGATCTTGTCGATATCGATGGCGAAGGTTTCGACCTCGTAGCCGCGTTCCGCCAGTTCCTTGTGCATGAAGTCCTGAGCAGGCTTTTCCTGTCCGCGCAAAGACGGAAACCGGATCAGGTCGGAGGTGAAGGCGATCTGATCGTCGAATCCGGCGTCCACGGACTCCAGTATCGCTTTGCGGAAAGTGTCATCCACGTTCAAGGCATCCTGTCATGTGGTTCAGCCTGCGGCGGCCAGTTCCTTTTCGCGGCCCGGAATGGCCTCGATGAGGGATCGGGTGTAATCGCTCTTGGGGGTGTTGAAGATCTCGTCGGCTGTTCCCAGCTCGACCAGGTTGCCTTTCTGCATCACGGCAATCCGGTCGCAGATCTGGGCGGCGACCCTGAGATCGTGTGTGATGAACACGAGAGACAGATTGAGCCGCTGTTTCAGCTCCGCCAGGAGATCCAGAACCTGGGCCTGAATGGAAACGTCGAGGGCCGAGACGGCTTCATCGGCAATGATGATCTTCGGCTCCAGGGCAAGCGCGCGTGCAATTCCGATCCGCTGACGCTGGCCGCCTGAGAATTCGTGCGGATAACGGTCGATGGCCGACGGATCGAGGCCGACCAGCTCCAGCAGTTCCGCCGCCCGGTCATAGGCTTGCTTTGCGGGGACACCATGGGCAATGGGTCCTTCGGCGATGATGCGGCCGACCCTGCTGCGCGGATTGAGCGAGGCGAAGGGATCCTGGAAGATCATCTGGATCGATTTGCGGGCCGTCCGGAGCTTTTCGCCTGTCAGCGCCGCCATGTCTTCGCCGTTCAAAAGAACAGAGCCTTCATCCGGATCCTGCAGGCGGACGAGACAGCGGCCCACGCTGGATTTCCCGGATCCGCTTTCGCCAACAACGCCAAGCGTCTCACCGACACCCAGTTTGAAGCTGATCTTGTTGACGGCATGAACGACGCGTTCCGGACCGCCGAACAGGCCACCGCCGGACCGATAGGTCTTGGTCAGCCCGATCACTTCGAGGATGGCTTTGGACTTTTCCGGTTCCTGCGCATCGCCGGTGTGGAGCGTCGGGATCGCTGCAATCAGTTTCCGGGTATAGTCATGCTGCGGATTGTCGAGCACATCGTCCGCATTGCCTTGCTCGACGATCTTGCCGAATTGCATGACCGCAACCCGGTCGGCGATTTCCGCAACAACGCCGAAATCGTGGGTGATGAACATGACCGCCATACCGTGCCGGGCCTGAAGGTCTGCGATCAACTCCAGGATCTGCGCCTGGGTGGTCACATCGAGAGCCGTGGTCGGCTCGTCGGCGATCAGGATTTCCGGCTCAAGTGCCAGGGCCATGGCGATCATCACGCGCTGGCGCTGGCCGCCGGAGAGCTGGAACGGATAAGCTCTGGCTGCCTTCTCCGGATCGGGAATACCCACTTCCGTCAGCAGTTCGATCGCCCGTGTCCGGCGCTGGGCCGGGGTGAGCAGTTTATGCGCCTCGAAGACTTCGGCGATCTGGTCGTCGACCCGCATCAGCGGATTGAGCGCCGACATGGGCTCCTGGAAGATCATGGCAATCTTCCGGCCGCGCAAATCACGCAGTTCGTCTTCAGACAGTTTCAGGAGATCCATGTGGTCGAACAAGATCTCGCCCGCGGTCGGATGCACGAGGTCGGGCAGGAGGCCCATCATGGCGTTGGCGGACATGGATTTGCCCGAGCCGCTTTCGCCGACGATGCACAGGATCTCGCCCGCGTTCAGTTCCAGGGAAACGCCGTCGACGGCAAAAGGACGGTCGGCGCCTTCCGGCAGGGCGATCTGAAGCCCGTTGATGCGCAAAACCGGTTTGGACTTGGTCATGGCCTATTTCCCCTTTCTCGACAGTCGCGGATTCAGGGCATCGTTCAGGCCTTCGCCGATGAGATTGAGCGCAAGCACCGTCATCAGGATGGCGAAACCGGGGAAGAAGGAGAGCCACCAGGCCTGGCGGATGACCATACGCGCGGCCCCGATCATATAGCCCCAGGACATGAGGTTGGGGTCTCCCAGTCCGAGGAAGGAGAGGGAGGACTCCAACAGGATGGCCGTTGCCACCATCAAGGAAGCGAGCACGATGATTGGAGACAGCGTATTGGGCAGGATCTGGCGCCAGATGATGGTGCTGTTTTTTTGTCCCGAAAGGATCGCGGCTTCCACATATTCGCGGGAGCGCAGGGAGAGTACCTCACCTCGGACAAGGCGGGCGACCGGCGGCCAGCTGACGATGGCAATCGCCCCGATGATCGATTGCACGCTCGGCTCGAATATGGCGACCAGCACGATTGCCAGTGCGAAATTCGGCACGGTCTGGAAGAATTCGGTGAACCGCATCAGGGCGTCGTCGACAGATCCGCCGAAATACCCGGCGAGTGCGCCGATCGGAATTCCGATCAGCAGGGACACCAAGGTGGAGACAAGACCGATCAGCAGGGAGACTTGTGCGCCATAGGCGAGACCGGCAAGCACATTTCGTCCGAGCGTGTCGGTGCCGAGGGGCAGGGACTCCATAGTCAGCGGCGGAAGGAACGGGCGCTGCACCATCTTCCAGGGGGACTGGGGGAACAGAACCGGAGCGAGGATGGCAACCAGGATCACGAGGATGAGAATGCCAAGGCCGACCACAGCACCGCGGTTGCGTTTGAAACGTTTCCAGAAATCCCGCATCACGATGCCCTGATTCTGGGATCAACGACCCGGTAGAGGATGTCGGTGATCAGGTTGAAGAGGAGTACCATGGCTGCGGAGACGAAAAAGACGCCGAGCAAAACGTTGTAGTCGCGCTGGGTGAGGGCGTCGAACATCAGCCGTCCGATCCCGGGCCAGGCGAATACGGTCTCCGTCAGGATCGCGCCGCCGACCAGCTGCCCGGCCTGCAGCCCGGCGAGGGTCACAACGGGCAGCATGGCGTTTCGGAAGATATGCCGCCACTGGATGACGCCGGGCTTCAGCCCCTTGGCGCGTGCGGTCTTGACGAAATCGAGCGTGGAGACCTCCAGCATCGAGGCGCGGGTCATGCGCATGTAGACAGCCATGAAGAACAGGCCAAGCGTCAGGGCCGGAAGGATCAGGTGTTCGCCGATATCAAGCACACGGGCAAAGCCTGTATATCCGCCGCCGACGGTTTCGTATCCGAAGCCGGGCAGCCAGTTCAATTCGACGGAAAACAGCAGAACCGCCATCAGCGCGGCCCAGTAGAGTGGTGTGGCGTAGAAAAGCAGGGCAACGGTAGAGATGATGGTATCGGACCATTTGCCAACGCGTGCGGAAGCAAGGACGCCCGCGAAAACGCCGAACAGGAGCGAGATGACGAAGGCGGTGATCGTCAAAAGCAGCGTCGCCGGTAACCGGTCCAGGATCAGATCCGCGACAGGCATCTGCTGACGGTAGGAAAAACCCAGGTCAAGCTGCACAACCCCACTGAGATAAATCCCGAGTTGGGTGAGGAGCGGCTTGTCGAGGCCGAATTGTTCCCTGAGCTGGTCGAGGAAGATCTGGTCCGCAGCCCCGGCTTCGCCGGCCATCACGGCGGCGGGATCGCCGGGGGCGGCGTGAATCAGGAAAAAGTTCAAGGTGACGATGGCTATCAAGATGATCGCCGCCTTGACCAATCGCAGGGCGATGAAGCGCAGCATCGGGCCTCTGGTGTATATTTATTGTTGGGAAATCCCGCGCGGATTCCGGATGGATCCGCGCGGGATGGATCTTACTTTTCGATGTAAGCGTCGCGGAAGCCGTCGTTGATACCGATCGCGGTGGTCACGAGGTTCTTGACGTTGCAGCGGTAGATGGTCGGGAAACCGAGTTCCAGGAGCCAGGCGACCGGGACGTCCTTGGTCAGGATCTGCTGGGCTTCGGTGTAGAGCTTCTGGCGCTCTTCCTTGGTCACGGCAACGGCGGCCTTCTCGAAGAGTTCGTCGATCTTCGGGTTCTTATAGCCCTCGACATTGTTCCAGGGCGAGCCCTTGGCAATGTTGGAGGAAATATAGGTCCGTGCAACGCCCAGCGCCGGATCGCCGTACTGGTAGAGATAGGTGAAGGCGAGATCGTAATCCCATTCACTGATCTTCTGGTTCCAGCCGGCGACGTCGGTCGCGACCATTTCCACGTTGATGCCGACTTCTTCCAGGTTCTGCTTGATGGCTTCGGCCCAGCGCTGCCAGGTTTCACCGTAGGGCAGGGGCAGCAGACGCACCGGCGTGCCGTCGTAACCCATTTCCTTCAGCAGTTCCTTGGCCTTTTCCGGGTTGTAGTCGTAATGGGTCACGTCATCGGTATAAAACCGCGTGGACGAGGACACCGGGCTCTGGGCCACAGCGCCAAGGCCGTTCCACAGGGCGTCCTTGGCGAATTCCCGGTCCATGGCGTACATGACCGCCTGGCGGAACCGTACGTCCGCGGTCGGGCCTTCCCGGTTGTTCAGCCACAGCCAGGACAGCGGACCGATGAATTCCCAGCCCTTGTCGGTGATGCAGCTGTTGTCCAGGTTGGCGAGACGGCTGACGTCGAAGTTTTCGACCGAGCCACCCGGCAGGATGTCGACGACACCGGTTTCATAGGCCACGGCGCGGGAAGCCGCGTCGGGAATGACGTGCCAGTAGATCTCGTCCAGATAGGGAAGACCGTCGACATAATAGTCTTCGTTTTTCTTCAGGAGGATGTGAGACCCCTTGACCCATTCGACGAACTTGAACGGGCCGGTTCCGATCGGATGATTGTTGGCGGGATTCGTCTTGTAGTCGGTGCCTTCGTAGATGTGCTTCGGAACGATCGGCATGGTGCCGCCTTCGAAGATGCCGATGAACGGACCGAACGGTTCCTTCAGCTTAAAGACGACGGTGTTGGCATCCGGAGCGGTGATTGATTCCACGTGCTCGAGCGAGGTTCGCAGACGGGCATGGGTCTTGCGCAGGAAGACGTCTGCGGAAAAGACCACATCGGCGGAGGAAAACGGCTCGCCGTCGTGCCATTTCACGTTGTCGAAGAGGTGAAAGGTGTAGGTCAGACCGTCGTCGGAGATTTCCCAGGACTTCGCCAGCTGCGGCATCGGCTCCAGGTTTTCGTCGTAACGCAGCAGGCTTTCGTAGATGTTGCCCGCGACCATCTGGGTCGGGCCGTTCTGCACCAGCCCGAGCATCAGGCTGGGCGGCTCAGGCTGGATGACGACGTTCGCTCGCCCTCCTGAAACCGGTTCGGCATGGGCCGTACCGGCGGCCACGATCAATGTCGCGGCCAAACTGGTCAATTTCTTCAGCATATTCGATTTCCCCTCGTTGACCGGCGTGTGGATCTTGTCTCTTTTCACGCCGTTTGCTGATGGATTGGAAGGTGTCGGACCTGCTTGTCAGGTCACCAGGTCCGGGTAATGCTTGATCGCGAGACGCTGGAAGGCATCCCACTGAGGATCCGGTTTGTTGCCGGAATGCTGCTTGTCCCAGCCTTCGTATTGCTGGGCCGTCTTTTCGGCGAGGTCCGCGCCGAGTTTGTGGGGCGTGCCTCCTGAGGACATGATCGCAAGCTGGGCCTTGCAGGCCCGCTCCAGATTGAACATCAGTGCAAAGGCTTCGCCGACCGTGCGCCCGCAGGTCAGCAGACCGTGGTTCCGGAGCACCATGACATTGCGGTCACCGAGGTCGGCAACCAGTCGTTCGCGTTCGGCGAGATCGAGCGCGATGCCTTCATAGTCGTGGAATGCGGTGCGGTTGTAGAACTGCAGGGACCACTGGTTCAGCGGCAGAATGCCTTCTTCCATTGAGGAGACAGCGACCCCGGCCACCGTGTGCGTATGCAGGACGCAATGAACCTCCGGGCGGGCTGCATGGACCGCGCTGTGGATGGTGAAGCCTGCCTTGTTGATCCCGGCACCGTGGGTGTCCCGCAGGATGTTGCCGTCGACATCGACCGTTGCCAGACTGCTTGCGGTGACCTCATCGAAGCGCAGGCCGTACGGATTGATCAGAAAGGCATTTTCGCCTTCGTCCCGAGGGGCTTTGGCCGAGATATGGGTGAAGATGCTGTCATCCATCTTGAAATGGGCGATCAGCCGGTACGCAGCGGCAAGGTCGATGCGCTCCTTCGGCTGGTCGACGGACGCTGGGATCGCTGAAATCTGTGTCATGGCCCCTCTTGCCTCGATGCCGCGAGTGCGCGGCGTCCTGTTTGACGTGCGGATCGAACCGTAGAATCCGCTTCCGTATAATTACGTGCTACGCAAACATGGGAGCGTGCCTGTGTCAATTGTCGACAATAATCAATTTTTGAGCAAGGATAGGGGCAAATTACCAGCGGTTTGGAGGCGGTTGCATGCGCATTAGGCAGGCAAATGCTCGTCAAATAGATCGGATGAGCGGGGCGCTTTAGGCGGAAAAGGGTGCGCTTCGCGGTATCAGGATCGATCGGACAGCTTGGTTATGCGGAACGAACCAGAAAGGCGATTGTCGTTATGGGGCTGCCGCTTTGACGAACAACAAGGCCGGTCGCGCGAAATATCTGTGCGATTGAGACAGGGTGTCCACAGGGAATGTTTTCAGCACTCGAGACAACAGATCTCGTTCAGCAGATTGCGAGACAGATCATCAATGCGGTCGCGGATGGGCAATTGAAGCCGGGAGCGCGGCTTACGGAATTGCGGCTGTCCAAGGAATTCGGGACGAGCCGGGCTCCGGTACGGGAGGCGTTGAGGCTACTGGAAAGCCAGGGGCTTGTCGTTTCCAGCCCACGGCGCGGTTTTTTCGTGCGGACTCTGACCTCCGATGACCTCCGAGATATCTATGAATTGCGCATCGGAATGGAAATCCATGCCGCCGATCTGGCGCTGCAACGGATCAGCGATCATGAGTTCGGGCTCCTGAGGGCTCAGGCGGACAAGCTCTACGAACTCGCCGAGGAAGGCTCTATTGGCGAGCAGATCTTTGCCGATTTCACCTTCCATCGCATGTTGTGCGCCTTCGGGGGGAATGCGCGGCTTTTGAAGGTCTATGACGACCTTGCCGTAGAGATGCGCGCCGGGATTACGCTGATCGGGAAACTTTATGACGATCCGCACAAGATCGCCGAGACCCATGAACCCATTCTGGAGGCGCTCCAGAACAAGGATCGGTCGAACTTGCGGGACGCCCTGCGTTATCATATCGGGGTGGCGCGGGACGAAGTGGTGAAGCTGTTCAAGGACATGGGCGCCTGATCTCGAAAAAGGGGGCCGGTGCCTGTGGGTACAATGTCATTCCCGGCGCGCTCAAGATAAAGAGCGCTTAATCCGTGCTTCTCCGCTAGAGCTGTGCCGCGTTTCGCACCCAGGACCATCAAGGCGGTCGCCCAGGCGTCGGCTTCCATACAGGTTCGGGCAACCACAGTGACTGAAGCCGGCGCGTCTTGCAGCGGCCCGCCACGGCGCGGATCCATCGTGTGGGACAGGTGTCTTCCACCCACTTCGACCCAATGACGATAGTCGCCGGAAGTGGCTACAGCCGCATCCTGCAGAGTGAGAATGGAATAGGGTGTCCGGATCCGTGTGTCCGGTTCTTCCACCGCTATGGCCCAGGGACTGCCGTCCGGCTGAAGGCCGAGCGCGCGCAATTCACCGTCGATCCCGACGAGCGTATCGCGGATGCCGAATCCGATGAGCGTTTCCGCCAGCCGGTCGACGCCGAACCCCTTGGCAATACCGGACAGATCGAGCGCCAGTGGTGCGTGTTTGCGCACCTGCCGGGCGGCAAGGTTCAGTTCGAGGATCTCATGGGCTGGCTGGCGTTTCATCTCAAAGGCGGCCCGGATGCGGACCGGATCCGCTTCGGACGCCCCGAACCCCCAGGCGGCAACGGCATCGCCCATCCCGATATCGAATGCCCCTTGGGTTTCCTGCCCTATGGCAATCCCCGTTCGCAGGACTTCGAAGACTTTCTCCGGCACCGGTATCCAGGTATCCGTCGGGGCAGCATTGAGCTGCATGAGGTCGCTGGCCGGTTTCCATGTGGACATCTGCATGTCGACTTCTTCAACAGCTGCCTGAAGCGCTGCCTTGACCGGCGCGATATCAAACCCTGATGGAGCATGAAACAGCGCCGACCAGCGCGAGCCCATGGTTGGGCCGTTCAAGGCATGACGGGTCAAATCAGTAAACGTCTTCGACATAACGTCCCTCCGTTTTGAGCATTGCCGGGGTCAGTCCGGCAGGAGCCAGGATATCGGTCAGGCTTTCGGCCACGCCGCGGGCCATGTCGCGGCCCCCGCAAACCATGACCCTTGCGCCATTTGCGATAAGCCGCGTGATCTCGACTGCATCCCGTCGCAAGGCGTCCTGGACGTAGATCGGCGTTTTGCCGCGTGAAAAGGCCGTTGCGAGGTGGCTGAGCCGTCCGTCCCGCGTCCACGCGGCCAGATCATCGGAATAGAGAAAATCGCTTTCCGGATGCCGCGCGCCGAAAAACAGGTGAATGGGGCGCTTGGCTGAGTTGTCGCGAATGAAGCCGGCCAGCGGACCAATGCCCGTTCCGGCGCCGATCAGGATCAGCGGCGCCTTGCCGCGCGCCGGATGGAAATCCGGATTGCGGCGAATGAAGGCGTTGACCGTTTCGCCGGGTTCGAGACTGATCAGCTGACCCGAACAGAGGCCGCCGGGATGTTTGCGGACTGCGATCTCGATGAAACCGTCCTTGGTGCCGGAGGCGAGCGAATAGAAGCGGGGCAGAGTGGAGCCTTCCGGAACGATGCCCAACAGGTCGCCGGGGGCGAATTTCGGAAAGCCGCGTCCCGTGAAACGTGCCCACATCGATGCTTTGGGAGCAGCGAACCGGAGGATCGCCGTCGGCGCTTGTACATCCTCGCCGTAGTCCCGCCGCGAGACCAGAGTCAGGTCTGTTGTAGCCGGCCGTCGGGGCTGATGATCGAGATTGAGCTCAAGACCGATCGCCGCACCGAAATTCCGACCCCAGCGGGCGAAATCCTGAGGCGACTGACGGTCGACGGTCTCCATCGGGATCACGGCCTGCCAGTCTTTGGCTTGCGCCGTTTCCATGACCTGTTCGGCAAAGGCGCAGAAACCGGGAAAGCTGCGATCTCCGAAACCGAGGACGGTAAGCGGAGCGTCCGGAGCTCTCTCCATTGCCGACAGCCGCTCAAGGAAACCTTTGGCCGATGCAGGCGCATCGCCGTCGCCATAAGTCGCGGCAAAGATCACGATCCTGCTGGCTTTCGGGTATCTGGATGGATTGAATGTGGACATGGCCGCGGTGTGAACAGAATGTCCGGCGGCCTTGAGGCCTTTCTGGAGCGTGGCGGCGAACCCCCATGTGCTGCCGCTTTCGCTGCCGACGAGTACGATTGTTTCCGCTTTGTTAGCCGGCGAATTATCTCGGATCCGAGGACGCCCACTTCGTCCCGCTGCCCATATGGCAAGACCGGTTCCGCCCATGACAGGTATGCCGAGCGCCATCAATCCCAGCATAAGGCCGAGCAGGGAGGCCCCTTGTCCGGTATGCAGCATGTAAATGGTTTCCGAGACGCGTTCCCATACGGTCAGTTCTGCCCAGGCCAACAGGTCGCCTGTGCCCTGGTCGATATATCCCGTGCCGGTATCGGTTTTCAGGGTGAAAACGTCGGTCGTATCGCCCGGATACGGGAAGGTCAGGTCACGAAAGTCCGTGACGGCGGTTCGATCGAGAGTGGGGATCTTGATCAGCGGGATGCCGGTCTTTCCACTAACCTCGGCGGGAAAGGCCGGTTTGCCGAGGCCGTCGGGTAGAAGATCGAAGGTCGACGCGGTCATCCAGAGCGCGGTTACCGACGAGATGAGGAGACCGGCGACGGCGAGACGCGCAATCTCGACATGGAGCCTGCCGGACAAGGGGCCTTTCAGCGGGGAAAGCCACCGGCGCCAACCACCCGTACGGCGTGCGATCAGAAAGATACCGGAGACAGACAGCACCAGAAGCGTACCTGCACCCAGTGCCGCAACGAGACGTCCGGTGTCATCGAGGAACAGCGAGCGGTGCAGGTTTGTCAGCCAGCGTTCGAGCTGGTTCGGATCGGCAGAGGCGACACCGGTTCCGGTGACCGGGTCGATCACGGCCGATCCGGGCCGTCCGTCTGCAAACCAGTAGGCGGTGATCCGGCCCGACGGCGCGCGCCGGATCTGCTCAACCCCGGGGTAGCTGTTTTGGATCCGCTGCGCGAGATCCGCCACGCTCTGGCCTGTCTGCGCTCGTGGTGCCGTAAGGGTTTCCGCCGCCGGGAAAAGCGACAGAGCGGCACCGCTCAAGGCGAGGACGGTCAGAAGGAGTGCTGCCAGGAGACCAGGCCAGCGATGGAGCGCGCGGATCATGTCAATCTCCTTAGAAGTTGTAGCTGAAAGAGTTGATGTAGCGGCGGCCGTGAATGGAGGTTCCAGCGCCGGCGGATGTCAGCGGCACGGTGATTTCGTTGGGGCTGTCGCGCATGTCTTCGACCGCGGCATCGATATGCAGTTCGTAGCCCGCGTCGAACAGGGTGTCGGCAAGATCCAGTGTGATCTTGAGGGAACGGCCGGCTCCGACACTGGCGCCGGTGATGCCGTTGATTTCCGCCGGGTTGCCGTTGGTGGCGCGGAACCAGTCGCCCAGGTGCTCATAGTATTTGGACTTGGCGCCGGCCATCCAGAGGCTGCCGGCATAAGCCCCTTTGGCATCCGTCACGTAGAGGGCAAGATAGGCGCCGTCACCACCGTAGTTGTTGAGGGTCGTTGTCAGAGTTACGGGCTTGGCCGAAGCAAGGCCTGGCAGTGTCAATGCAGTCGTCAGCGCAAGGGCTGCAAGAAGCGATTTCATGATCCGGTTGCCTTTCTGGTGGGATTGATCGTTGGCTTGGGTTGCGAGCCGACGGGAGTGTGCATCTCGGACACTCTCCCGACTGGCCACGGGGGCTTTCAGTTGACCTGGACTTTCGGTCCGGAGCCGTTTCCGAAAAGGCCGTTTTTCGGCGGTGCGACTGTTCCGGCAGGGGCTGGGTTTGCCTGGGCCCCGTAACGGCCGTCATCATCATCATCGTCGTCATCGTGACGGGATCGGCCGTAGCTACGGTGATCGTCGTCGTGACGTGCGCGCCTGTAGTCGCCGCGTTCATCTTCGTCGTCACTTGCCAGCATCACATGTGCCGGCCGATTGCCATGTTCTGAGAAATGCCGGCCGCAACCGCCTTCACCAAAAAAGGCGCTATAGGCGGGCAGGGCGATGACTGCGGTCAATGCTGTGCCGGCTGCGAGGATTGCGAGGGTCTTCTTCATCGGAAATCTCCTTCCATGTGAACCGATGAAGGCAATCTCGTCCTTCAGCCTGAGCGCTGCCTGACAGCAATCGATTTTCTGCTTCAGCTTGCGTTCAGGAAAATGCCCCGCCCGGAGGTTTTCCGGGCGGGGCATTATCTTGAGGAGGCGCTTTCCTGTTTTTTGCCGGGGATGTCAGGCAATATCGCCGGGGTCCGGGGCGCGTTTCCTGCTGGCGATCATGGCGCGGGCGAGGTTCTCCCTATGACGGAAGGAGGCAATGGCGACACCTGCCAGATGAAGTGCGACCAGCAAGAGCATGAGGTTGGCGAAGACTTCATTCAGTTCTTCCAGCGGGTCTTCGCGTTCGCCGTCTTCACCGTATTCGCCGTCATCCTCATCGGTCTGGGCCGTGGTAATGATTTGCGGCAGATCGGGCAGGAGGGCCTGCCGGGTAGGGTCGGCCATCATCCAGCCGGTGAAGGCGGTGCCTGTCAGGGTGATCAGCAGGGCCACGATCATGACCGCGCCCGTCGGATTATGACCGATGTAACGGCGTTCCCGTCCATGTGCCGTATCGGCGAGACAGCGGACAACGGCTTCGGGACCGCGTATGAATTGAGTGAAGCGGGCATAACGGGAGCCGAGGCCCCCCAAAAGACGCGAAACGCGATCAGAGCCGGTACTACTTATCCGGAAAACTTGTGAAGCGGTTGGAGTTCGTTGGCGGTCAGGCGCGCAGTCGCGAATGCCGCGACAAGTGTCCAATGAAAGATCCGAACCAGAGGGTTTCAGTGGTTTGATTCCAACATTTGCATCCCCGTTCGGCGACTTGCATTGCAAATGTTGGAATCTTCAAAACCGCTAGCTAAATATATGTTTCTAGAGGACCTTTTGAATCTGACATTGGAATACGAGGCAAGCCGCAAGCGGGACTCAATTGTCAAACTCTATCCACTAGACGCGAATCGTCTCAGTCATCGTGACCACCCTTCCTTTCGCGGTGAGAGCGGTCATCGTGGTCGCCTTTGTACTCCAGCTCGAGGATGTCGAGGGTCGCCGGGTGAACGGTGGCTTTCATGGCCCGGCCATCAACGTCCTGGCCGATAATCTCGTAGCATCCGTCGTGAATCTTTATCCGGCGGACCGTCCAGCCTCGCTGGTCGGCAAGCTCGGTAACGGCTTTGCGCGGCTGCCAGTCGGTCATGGGGACGAAACAATCGTCGTCTGCGCTGGCGGCGTCGGTCAAAAGGATTGCGCCCAGGAACGCCAGAATTGTCAGGGGCTGTCTCATAGGCCAAACTCCGGTTCGAGGCCATTCAGTCGATTTCGGTTACACATGAGCCATGAAGCTGACGGGATCCTGAAGCAGGTTCCGCCTGTGCTTCAGCTTTGTGTCAGCAGCGCGATGAACAGTATGCCTGCGTGAATTTAGAGGTAATGAAAACCATGCGGATACTGCTGATCGAAGACGACACGGTACTGGGGACTGCGGTACGGGACCAGATTGCGAGTGACGGTCATTCGGTCGATTGGGTTCTGCGCCTCGACGAAGCCCGTGACGCCATCTCCGGCACGGCATATGACCTCATTCTGCTCGATCTCATGCTTCCGGACGGTCGCGGCGTTCCCTTCCTGAAGGATTTGCGATCCAGGGGAGACGTGACTCCGGTGATCATTCTCACAGCGCTCGACCAGGTGTCGGACCGCATCGAAGGGCTGAATGCCGGCGCGGACGACTATATGGTCAAACCCTTCGATCTTGCTGAGCTTTCCGCGCGGATCGGATCTGTCGCCCGGCGATACACGGGGAACCCCAATCCGATCATCGTTCACGGGCCCCTGGAGGTCGATCTCGCCGCCCGCAGCATTCGAAAGGACGGTAAGCCGGTGCAATTGACCGCGCGAGAATGGGTGCTGTTCGAAGCGTTCCTGCAGCGTCCGGGACAGCTTCTGTCCAAGGGGCAATTGGAGGAACGGCTTTATTCCTTCGACACGGAAGTGGAAAGCAACACGATCGAGGTTCATGTCAGCCGTCTCCGCAAGAAACTGGGCGCGGGGATTATCGAGACCGAACGAGGGCTCGGCTACCGGCTGGGGGCCGCATGAGGCTGCCCCGCACGCTTCAGGTCCGGCTCGCCCTGGGGATCGGGCTTTTATTGACGTTGCTCTGGGTCGGTGTTGCAACGGTGACGGCTGTCATGTTGCGGCACGATCTGGATGAAGTGTTCGATTCCGCGTTGCAGGAAACCGCACAGAGGATTCTGCCGCTTGCCGTTGTCGATATTATCGGCCGCGATGAAGAAGGCGTAACCCAGCACCTGGCGTCCATCCGGGCGCATAACGAGCATTTCACCTACATCGTGCGGGATCGCGAAGGCAAGGTTCTGGTGCAGTCCCATGCGGCCGATCCCTCCATCTTTCCGGCTTATGACGGTCCCGGGTTTCGCCAGACGGCCGAGTATAGGTTTTACAACGACGCGGCTTTGCGGGACAGTATCCGGATTTCCGTGGCGGAGCCGCTTTCCCGCCGGGGGGAGGCCGCGCGGGAGTTACAAATCGGCCTCGGTTTGCCTTTGCTTGGCGTTATACCGATCACTCTGATCGCCGTCGCCCTTGTCCTGCGCCGCAGCCTGGCACCGGTACGCCGGTTTCGGGACGGACTGGCAGCGCGCGGCGCCCGGGATTTATCTCCCGTGGAAGCGGGCGATCTTCCGGGTGAGATCGCGCCCGTCGCCGACACGTTGAACGCGCTGCTATCGCGGCTGAAGGCGGCTTTTGATGCCGAGCGGAGTTTTGCGGCGAATGCAGCGCACGAATTACGGACCCCGCTTGCGGGAGCGATCGCCCAGGCTCAGCGGCTGCAGTCGGAGACTTCCGATCCGATGGCCGGGCAACGCGCGGCGGAGATCGAAACCTCGCTGAAACGTTTGACGCGGGTGTCTGAGAGACTGATGCAAATGGCTCGTGCCGAGGGCGGCCGCCTTCGGGTCGGACAAGCGGCCGATCTGAGAACGGTTGTTCGCCTGGTCGTCGAGGATTTCGCAAGGCATTCTGCAACCGACCGTCTTGCGCTTTCTCTGCCCGAGCGGCCGGTCATGTCCGACTTCGATCCCGATGCCTTGGGTATCGTCATCAGAAATCTGATCGAGAATGCGTTGCGGCACGGGGCGCCGGACACGACGATCGAGGTGAAATTGTCGCCGGATGTCCGCCTTTCCGTTTCCAACGAATGCGCGGTCATCCCGGGTGAGGTGCTTGAACATCTCACCGATCGCTTCGAGCGAATGAATTCCTCCAATGCTGGCAGCGGTCTGGGCCTTGCCATCGTCGCAACCATTGCCGAGAGGGTCGGCGGCGAACTGAGCCTCAAATCACCGGTGCCAGGCAGAATGTCGGGCTTTCTTGCCGAAGTGCACTTTCCTCCGGCCTGAGAGCCGGATGTGCCGACCAAGAGTTTGGATACATGAAGAGAGGTGTGAGGCCGCCCGCTCGGTATGATGAGGGATTTTCAAGGCCAGATGATCTCATCCGAACCGTTTTCTCCTGACGATTGAAATATGCAAGATAATTCTTGAATCGTCGCTTGTGATGTGTATTAAATTGCAGAAACCGCAAGGGGGAAGGTTCTGTAGGCAATATAATACATAAAATTTGGTGCGGCCGCGATTAGATGGAAAAGCGTGCCGCTTTTTTCTGGGAGGAGAAAACATGAAGAACCATCTGATGGCCGCGCTTATGGCGTGCGCATCGGCGGCTTTTGTCGCGAATACCGCTCAGGCTGCCGACCTCAAGATCGGCCTGCTTCTGCCGAAGAGCGGTCCTTATGCCGCGCTCGGCAAGGAAATCGAAGACGGTTTCACCATGGCCCTTGAAGAGGGTGGGAAGTCCGAAGAATTCAAGATCGTATCCGAAGACAGTGAAGCCAAGCCGCAGACCGGCGTGGCCAAGGCACGCAAGCTTGTGCTCCAGGACGAAGTGGATGCCATGGTCGGCATCGTGTCTTCGGCTGTCCTGGGCGCTGTCCGCGACTTCGTGGACGGTTCGAAGGTTCCGCTGGTCGTGGCCAACGCGGGTAATGATCAGGCGACGGGTAAGAACTGCAGCCGTTACATCACTCGTGTGTCGTTCTCGAACGGTCAGGTCAATCGCCCGATGGGCGAGTGGATGGCCCGGATCGGCATCAAGAAGGTCTATACGATGGCGCCGGACTATGCGGCCGGTCATCAGATGATCGATACGTTCTCGGAAGCGTTCAAAGCTGCAGGCGGTGAAATCGTTGGTTCCGAGTATACGCCTTTCGGCAAAACCCAGGATTTCGGCCCCTATCTGACCAAGGCAAAGGCGGCATCTCCGGATGCGATTTATGTCTTCTACGCCGGCAAGGAAGCCATCACCTTCGTCAAGCAGTACGATTCCTTCGGGCTGAAGAAGGACATCCCGCTTTACGGCTCCGGCTTCCTGACGTCTCCGCTTTATGTGGCGGCGGAAGGTCCGGCTGCTATCGGTGTGACGACGGCGCTGCATTATGTGCCGACTATCAACACGGCGGAAAACAAGGCCTTCGTTGAAGCCTTCAAGGCCAAGTTCGACCGTGCGCCGTCCGAGTATGCGTTCAGGGCTATGACGCCGGCCGCGTGCTCGTTGAAGCGGTTAATGCGGGGGCAACCGACAGGGAATCGATCACGGAACAGCTTTCCAAGGTTTCCTATTCCGGTCCGCGCGGTCCGCTGACCATCGACCCGGCCACCAACAACGTCGTGCAGAACATCTATGTCTATGAAACCGTCGCCGACGGGGACGGCCTGACACAGAAGATGATCGGCACCATTGGTCTGGTACGCGATCCCGCCAACGGCTGCACCCTGAAGTAACACACACCTGTCTGGCGCGGGTCACCCGCGCCAGACACCGGCAATCATATATTCGGTGGGAGGGGCGACTATGGTCGCGGATGCCGACTTCTGGCTGACGCAGTTCCTCAATGGAATGCAGCTGTCCATGCTGTTGTTTCTGCTTTCGATCGGTTTGACGATCATTTTCGGCCTCATGCATTTCGTCAATCTCGCCCATGGTGCGCTCTATATGGTTGGCGCCTATGTCGGGGTCAGTGCGGCGGCTTCCCTTGGAAACTTCTGGCTGGGGCTGATCGCGGCACCTCTCGCCGTTACGGTGGTCGGGATCTTTCTTTATGTCGCCGTCATTCGCCGCATGCGCACGGCAGGGCCGATGAACCAGGTTCTGGTGACCTTTGGACTGATCTTCGTCCTGGTCGATCTTGTACGCATTCTGTGGGGTGATATCGCCCTCGGCATGGAGCAGCCGGCGATCCTGTCCGGTCCGGCGGAGATCTTCGGGGTTACTTATCCGGCTTACCGTCTGTTCATCATCGCGGTGGGCCTCATCGTACTCGTCGCGCTCAGCCTGGTGCTTTCGCGCACCCAGATCGGGGCGATGGTGCGCGCCGGCGTAGAGAACGATGCCATGGCATCCTGCCTGGGCATCAATGTCGAACGGCTGTTCTTTGCGGTTTTTTGTGTCGGCTGCGCGCTGGCCGGGCTTGCGGGCGCGGTTGCCGCGCCGGTTTTCTCGGCAACGCCGTCCATGGCGACGGACATTCTCATTCCCACGCTGATCGTGGTGGTCATCGGCGGCCTAGGCAGCCTGGGTGGTGCCATCGTCGGATCGCTGATCATCGGCTTCATTCAGACCTTCGGTGCGGTGGTTTTGCCGGGATTTGCGTCCGTGCTCGTCTACGTGCTGCTCGCGATCGTCCTCATAGCCAAGCCGGCCGGCCTGTTGCCGGCCAGGAGCTAGCGCATGTTTTATCAGACGTCTCTCAAGTCGGTCACGGTGTTCGTGATCCTTGCCGCGCTGGCTTTGTACGCGATCCTCGGTGGTTATTTCGCGGGTGAAATCGTCGTGGAGATCGCCATTCTTGCGATCCTTGCCATCAGCCTGGACTTCGTTGCCGGCTATGGCGGTATGGTTTCGCTCTGTCACGGCGCGATCGCCGGGATCGGCGCCTACACCTTTGCGGGCCTGACGGCGCTTATGGGTTTCGACGGCTTTACCGCGACGATTGCAGCACTGGTCGTTGCTTCGGCGTTCGGCCTGTTGGTCGGTGCCGTGACCGCGAACATCTCAGGTATCTTCTTCATCATGGCGACGCTCGCCTTCGGACAGATGGCCTATGTGGTCGTCTTCGAGTGGAAGGCGCTTGGCGGTGACGACGGACTGTCCGGGGTCTCGCGGTACGACTTCTCCGCCATGGGTCTCAACATGAACGGTTCCATTCAGTTCGCACTGTTCTGCCTGTTGCTGGTGCTGATCGTCTATGTGGTGGCCGCCTATGTCCTGCGCAGCAGCTTCGGTCGCACGCTGATCGGTATTCATTCCAACGAGGACCGGATGAGGGCTCTCGGTCTCAGTGTCTGGAAACACAAGGCGGCCGCTTTTTCGTTTTCCTCACTCCTGGCCGGTGCGGCCGGCATACTGGCGGCGCAGCACACGATGTTTGTCTCACCGGAGCTGCTGGTGTGGACCGTATCGGGCGAAGTCCTGATCATTGTCATTCTGGGAGGATTGGGAACGCTTGCCGGTCCGATTGCGGGTGCAGCGTTGCTGGTTTTCCTGAAACATCAGGTCAGCGAATACACCGAGCATTGGCATCTGGTGATCGGGCTGTTCCTGATTGCGGCCGTCATGGCCGGCGGGCGTGGTGTCTACGGTCAGGTCGAGCATGTTCTGCAGCGGAAGTCCCGGAGGAGCGCAAATGCTTGAAGTGCGCGATCTCAGCAAGAACTTCGGCGGCTTGCGCGTCTCGCGCAACATCCACATGCACCTTGAAAAGGGCGAACGGCGGGTGGTGCTCGGGCCTAACGGAGCGGGAAAAACCACGTTGTTCAACCTTCTGGCCGGGACGTTGCAACCAACGTCCGGCGAGATCCTGCTTGATGGTGCGCGTATCACGAACCTGAACGTGGAGCAAAGGGCCCGGCGTGGCCTGTCGCGCAGCTACCAGAAGAACAACCTGTTCGAACGGCTGACCGTCGGCGAGAATCTTGCGCTTGCAGCGGCAACTGCTCAGGGTCGGACTTTTTCCTGTTTCTCCCGTGCCCATGAGAGCCCGGCTATTCGGGAGACGGTTGAGGAAGTTGCCGAAATGGTCGGTCTCAGAGATCGGCTCGAACTCGGTGTCGCCCATGCCTCTTACGGCAACCGGCGGCAGTTGGAGGTCGGGCTCGCACTCGCAACGAAACCGAAACTTCTTTTGATGGACGAGCCGACATCCGGTGTCGGTCCGGGCATGATCGACGCCTTTCACAAACTGATCGCCGCGCTGCCGCGGGAACTGACCATCGTCATCATCGAGCATGATCTCGATCTCGGTTTCGATGTGGCTGACAAGATCACCGTCCTGAATTACGGCGAGGTTGTTTTCGAAGGAACGCCCGAAGAAACAAAGGGAAGCGACGTGGTCAGGGAAATCTATCTCGGCGATTGGCAGGGCGATGCTTGAGGTTCGCGATCTTCACGCCGGTTACGGCGAGACCCGGGTTATCCACGGCGTCGATCTGACGGTCGAGGAAGGACGGTTTCATGCCATCCTGGGGCGGAATGGCGTCGGTAAGACGACGACCCTGAAAACCATTGTCGGCCTGTTGCCGGCGATCGGTGGCGAGATCTCTTTTCAGGGCAAGCCGATCTGTGGTCATCCGCCCTTCGACATCGCCCGCATGGGGATCGCCTATGTGCCGGAAACGCGGGATGTGTTCGGGTCGCTCTCCGTTCTGGAGAACCTGCAGCTCGCTGCACGGCTGGCAACCGGATCCGATTGCCGCTGGACGGTCGAGCGGATCTTCGATTTCTTCCCCAATCTCGCCAGCCGGCGAGACAACGGCGGCAATCAGCTGTCCGGCGGTGAACAGCAGATGCTTGCCATCGGCCGCGCGCTGGTCATGAATCCGAAGTTGCTCATACTGGACGAGCCGACCGAGGGGTTGGCGCCCATCGTCGTTCGGCAGATCTTCGAAAAGCTGCAGGATCTCAAGGGCGAGGGCATGACCATGCTGCTTGTCGAGCAGAACTTCCATTTCGCCACCCGACTTGCCGATACGGCCAGCGTTTTCGGGCGCGGCATGTGCGTTTGGAGCGGTACGTGTGAAGCGCTGCGTGCAGACGACGAGCTGCATCGGCAGTGGCTCGGCGTTTGAGGAAATTCGCTTTAGAAATATGAAATATATTGCTTAATTTAGGTAATATATGTATTATTATGCATAATGCCACCTAAGGCGGATCATGACGTGCTGCCGGCAAAAAGGAGGACGACGGAATGTCTCAACAGCAGTTTCTGGACACGATATCGACGATTGCCGAAAGCATTGGCGACCGTCCGCTCGATGACGCGTTGGCATCCTTTCTCAATTCGGAGTTTCCAGCCGGCGGTGAGACGTTCACCGCGCTGAAATCCCTGTGTGCGGAAGGCGAGGCGGATGGCTGGCTTATGTCGCGTGAAGCCGGTGGCATCAAGTTCGGCCGGGCCGTCAAGCCGGGTGCGGAAGCCAGGAACTTCAGCGTGGACGTTGTGCGGATGAAGGACGTCAAAGGTCCCCATCATGTTCACACGACGGGTGAGATCGGCGCCGTGATGCCGATCTCCGGTTCTCCGAGGTTCGATGATTTTCCCGAGGGCTGGTACGTCTACGGACCCGGCTCCGATCACCATCCCACCGTTACGGGAGGCGACGCCTATGTCCTCTACCTGCTCCCGGACGGCGCAATCGAGTTTACCGGCCGCTAGGCCGTCGTTCTTGCCCGCATCCTGAGGGACCCGCCGGGCACGATAATGCATGAGCGCGCAGGAGGAGGCGCGCGCGAGGGAGGACCGATGACGACCACGAACGAGAATGCCGCTGTCTACTTTGTGGACCGGCATGCCGATGAAGACTACAGCGACAAGGCGGCCTTCATCGAAAGCGAAACCGGGGTGAAGATCAGCTATGCGGATCTGGCGCACGAGACGGGCCGGATGGCCGACCTCTACGAGCGCCACGGCATCCGCCGGGAAGAGCGCGTGGCCATGCTGGTCCTTGACTGTATTGCCTTTCCCGTCATTTTCTGGGGCAGCCTGAAGGCCGGCGTCGTCCCCGTGCCGCTGAACACCCTGCTCGGATCGGATGTCTATGAGACGATCCTGAAAGACAGCCGGGCACGGGCGCTGTTCGTATCCGCTCCACTGTTGCCGGTCATCCAGCCCGTTCTGGCGAATTGCCCGTGCCTGGAGCGCGTGTTCGTCATCGGCGGTGGGGAAGGTGGAGACCATCTTTCCTTTCGCTCAGAACTTTCGGCGAGTTCGTTTCGCGAACCGATCGAGGTTTCGTCGGACGAATGCGCGTTCTGGCTCTACTCTTCCGGATCGACGGGCCAGCCCAAGGGCGTGCGCCATGTTCACGGCAATCTGAAGTTCACCGCGGACACCTATGGCAACCAGGTGCTCGGCATCAGGCATGACGACATCGTCTATTCGGTCGCAAAGCTGTTCTTCGCCTATGGCCTTGGTAATGGGATGACGTTTCCGCTGTCCGTGGGGGCGACAACCGTGCTGCTCGATGCGCGTCCGACGCCGGATTCCGTCTGCAAGGTCCTGGATACCTATCAGCCGACCGTATTCTGCGGCGTCCCCACGCTCTATGCCGCGATGCTGGCGCATATCGACAGTGGTCAGGGGCGCATTTCGGCACCGTTGCGCCGGTGTATTTCAGCGGGTGAAGCACTGCCGGAAAAAGTCGGGTCCCGTTGGCGTGAGCTGACCGGTTGCGACATCCTCGACGGCGTCGGCTCCACCGAAATGCTGCATATTTTCCTGTCGAACCGCCCGGGCGATGTCGTTTACGGAACCTCAGGCGTCGCCGTGCCGGGGTATGAGATCCGGGTCGTTGATGAAAAAGACGAGGACGTCGGCATAGGCGGTATCGGCGAGTTGCTGGTCAAGGGCGCGTCTTCGGCCTCCGACTATTGGAACCAGCGGGACAAGAGCCGGTCGACCTTCGAAGGCGCGTGGACCCGCACGGGGGACAAATACGAAGTGACGGAGAGCGGGCGGCTGGTCTACTGCGGCCGGACGGACGACATGTTCAAGGTCAGCGGCATCTGGGTCGCGCCGTTCGAAATCGAGCAGGCGCTGGTCTCCCATCCGGCGGTTCTGGAAGCGGCCGTGGTGGCTGCGCGGGATGATGAGGGACTGGAAAAGCCCAAGGCCTTCGTCGTCCTGAAAAACGGCTTCGCCGGCGATCATTTGCCTGAAGAACTCAAGGATATCGTCAAGGACCACATCGGCAAGTGGAAGTATCCCCGCTGGGTAGAGGTCGTCCCGGATCTGCCGAAGACCGCGACCGGCAAGATCCAGCGTTTCAAGCTGCGGGACGATTACCATGCCTGAGTTCGAGTGGCGCGAGGGCGTTGGGTCCACAATCGCAGTGAATGGCAAGATGCTGGAGGCGGTCTGTTACGGGCCGTCGCCGGATCAGGCGCCGACGCTCGTCCTTCTGCATGAAGGCCTCGGTTGCGTGGCTCTTTGGCGCGACTTCCCGAAGACGCTGGCGGAAGCAACCGGCTTCGGGGTCTTCGCCTGGTCGCGTGGCGGTTACGGGCAATCCGATCCGGTCGACCTGCCGCGGCCGCTCGACTACATGACCCGCGAGGCCGTCGATGTCCTTCCCGGCGTGCTCGATACCATTGGGTTCAAACACGGCATTCTGCTTGGCCACAGCGACGGCGCGTCGATCGCGGCGATTTATGCAGGCAATGTGGAGGATTTCCGGGTCCGAGGGCTGGTGCTGATGGCGCCGCATTTCTTTACCGAAGAAGGCGGCCTTAAATCCATCGCCGAGGCGAAAGTCGCCTACGAGACCGTTGATCTTCGCTCAAGGCTCGCCAAGTACCACAAGGATGTCGACAACGCATTTCGCGGCTGGAACGATACCTGGCTCGATCCGGGGTTCAAGTCCTGGAACATTGCTGAGGCAATCGACTACCTGCGCATTCCCGTACTCGCCATTCAGGGCGCCGACGATCAATACGGCACGCTGGCGCAGATTGAGGAAATCGAAAGCCGGATCTATTCGCCGGTCGATGTCGAAATCCTGGCCGATTGCAAACATTCACCCTTCCTCGAACAGCCCGAAAAGACCCTGTCGGCGATCCGCGAATTCTGCGCGCGCCTGGAACGGATCGAAACCGCGGAGGTCGAAATCGCATGAAACTTGAAAGTCTGATTTCAGGGAAATGGACCGCAGGTGCCGCTGACGGACGACCGTTGGTCAATCCGGTCACCGGCGAGACGGTCGCGCACGCGGATGCAAGCGGGCTGGATCTGGCAGGTGCGATGGACTTCGCCCGGGAAAAGGGCGGGGCCGCACTGCGGGCCATGAGCTTCGCCGAACGCGGCGCGTTGCTCAAGGCGGTGGCCGATGTGCTGACCGAAAACCGCGCCAAGTACGAGGAAATCGCCCGGATCAACAGCGGCAACACAAAGGTTGACGCTTCCATCGATATCGATGGCGGTATCGGCACGCTGAAATACTATTCCCGCCTCGGCAAATCCCTCGGCGATGCGACGACGGTTCTTGAAGCCGGTCAGGATCAGCTGGCGAAGGACCCGGTGTTCTTTTCTCGACATCTCTGGACCTCGCGGCCGGGTGTCGCCTTGCAGATCAACGCCTTCAACTTCCCGTCCTGGGGAATGTGGGAAAAGATCGCGGCGGCGACCATTGCCGGCGTGCCGAGCATGGCCAAGCCGGCAACGGCGACAGCCTGGTTGTCCCACGAAATGATGCGGGATGTTGATGCCGCCAATGTGGTTCCGGACGGCGTGTTCAATTTGGTGTGTGGCAATGGCGAAGGCTTGCTGGATGCCCTTGGCCCGATGGATTCGGTCGCCTTCACCGGTTCTGCCGAGACCGGGTCCACGATCCGCTCGCATCCGGTCGTTCTCGGCAGTGGCGCACGCCTGACGATCGAGGCGGACAGTGTCAATGCCACGATCCTCGGTCAGGATGTCGCTCCGGGGGATCCTTTGTTTGATCTTGCGGTGCGAGAGGTCAGCAAGGCGCTCTCGGTGAAGGCCGGACAGCTCTGCACCAATATCCGGCGTATCCTTGTGCCCGCCGCCCATCTCGATGCGTTTTCCGAGGCGGTTGTCGCCACAGTTTCGCGCTTTCCTGTTGGGGACCCGGCAGACGAAGCGGTACGCATCGGTCCGCTGGTGAACAAGCTGCAGCAACAGGACGCACTCGAAGGGATTGCACGGTTGGGCAGCGAGGCGCGCGTCCTGACAGGTGGTGGCGTCCCGGCTGGGCTTGACGGGGCAGGGGCCTTTGTCGCGCCGACACTGCTGTCCTGTTCCGATCCGCATGGCGCGGAACTGGTCCATTCCGTCGAGGTCTTCGGGCCCTGCGCGACGGTCATGCCCTATGACGGGATAGCGGACGGGCAGAAGATCGCGGCCTTGGGCGGTGGTTCACTGGCCTTGAGCCTGTTTTCCAACGATGACGATGTGCGGCTACAGACAGCAACATCGCTCGGTCCCTGGCACGGTCGGATCATGATGGTGGATGAGGAAACCGGCCGCAATCACACCGGCCATTCGATCGTCATGCCGCAATGTGTTCATGGCGGACCCGGACGGGCCGGTGGCGGTGAGGAACTGGGCGGTCTCCGGGGGCTGCGGCTGCACATGCAGCGCAGCGCGATCCAGGCGTCGCCGTCTGCCTTTGCCGTCCTTGCGGAGCGGGCCGCGGAAGCGGCGCTTTAGCCTGCAATGGCGGCGGCGGAGTTTCCCATGCCGGATTACCGGCACATTCCGGGCCGGAACGATCGGCCGGCGGATGGGATCTTCGACGCGGTCAAGGCGAGCGCTCCTGCCGTGACGTCTTCGGCAAATGCTGCTGAGAACATGGCATGGCGCTACGGGATCCGGCTTTTGAACGAAGGATACTTCTGGGAGGCGCATGAGGTGCTGGAGCAGGTCTGGCTCAATGCGCCGCCCAACAGCCGGGAACGGTGCCTTGTTCAGGCGGTTATCCAACTGGCCAATGGCTGGTTGAAGGACGCCATGGGCCAACCCAGAGCGCGGCTTCGGATCGCGGATTTGTGCCGGGCGGCGTTCGAAGAGGCCTTTCCGGAAGGCCGGAGCACTAGCCTCATGGGGCTGGAGAAAGATGGCGCGCGGCGGGCTGCGGCGACTCTGGCGAATGGCAATACGTTCGCCTGCCTTGAAATCGAATATGAATTATAATGCAATATCCATAAAATTTTCGAAGAGTGATGTAAATAACTGAAAATAAACAGGTAATATATGCATTAAAATTCGCATTATGGCGTTGCGTTTCAAAAGAAGAGCATTATAATGCATATTGCTTGGACGGAGCGGGAGTGAGCAAGTGACCAAACGTATCGATTTTCAAACAGACCCTTCGCATTACCGGCACTGGCGTGTCGAGTATGATGGCCCTGTAGCAACGCTCTACATGGACGTCGATGAAAAGGGTGGATTGTTCGATGGCTATGAGTTGAAACTCAACTCCTATGATTTGGGCGTCGATATCGAACTGGCCGACGTCGTCCAGCGTATGCGCTTCGAGCATCCGGAAGTCGCTTCCGTGGTGCTCCGTTCGGGTAAACCCAATGTTTTCTGCGCCGGCGCGAACATTCGCATGCTCGGCGGTGCCGCCCATGCGCATAAGGTCAACTTCTGCAAGTTCACCAATGAAACCCGCAATACCTTCGAGGCGGCGGGTGCAGAATCCGGCCAGCACTATATAGCCGCGGTCAAGGGCGCCTGCGCCGGCGGTGGTTACGAACTGGCCCTGGCTTGCGACCGCATCATCATGACCGACGACGGTTCCACGACCGTCGCGCTTCCGGAAGTGCCGCTTCTGGCCGTGCTGCCGGGCACCGGTGGTCTGACCCGGGTCACCGACAAGCGCAAGGTGCGCCGGGACCTGGCCGATGTGTTCTGTTCAACTGAGGAAGGTGTGAAGGGCCGTCGGGCGGTCGATTGGCGTCTGGTGGACGAAGTGGTGCCGAATTCCAAGTTCGACGAGAAAGTCACGGAGCGGGCAAAGGAAATTGCCGGTGACGAGACCCGTAACAAAGGCGCAAAAGGGATCGAGTTGACCCCTCTGGACCGGCGGTTCGAAGACGACGGTTCGGTCATCTATTCTCTGGTCGAGGTTCAGGTCGATCGGGACAAGGGCATTGCCACGATCATGATCACCGGCCCGGACGGCGATGTCCCGGCGTCGGTCGATGCGCTGCATGACCAGGGCGCGTCCGCCTGGATCCTTCGTCTGGCGCGGGAACTGGACGATGCCATGCTGCATCTGCGCCTCAATGAGCTTGAGGTTGGCGTTGTCGTCTTCAAGTCCCAGGGCGATCCGGCGCGGGTCGTCGAGCACGAAAAATTCCTGCTCGACAACAAGGATAGTGATTGGCTGTGCCGCGAGATCCTTCTCTACTGGAAACGTGTGCTGAAGCGCATCGACCTGACCTCGCGCTCGCTCGTGGCGATGATCGAAAACGGCTCCTGCTTTGCCGGTTTCCTGGCGGAAATCCTGTTTGCCTGCGATCGCAGCTACATGATGGAAGGCGATTTCGAAGGCGACAATCGTCCCGTCGCGACCATCACGTTGACGGATGGCAATTTCGGCCCCTATCCGATGTCCAACGACCTGTCCCGACTGGAGACCCGGTTCCTCGGCGAGCCGGAACGTGTCGATGCTGCCCGCGAACATATCGGCGAAGCGCTGGAAGCGTTCGATGCCAATGATCTCGGCCTGGTGACCTTCGCCTATGACGATGTCGACTGGGAGGACGAGGTCCGCATTTTCCTGGAGGAGCGGGCGAGCTTCTCGCCGGATGCGATGACCGGGATGGAAGCCAATCTGCGCTTTGCCGGCCCGGAGACCATGGAGACCCGGATTTTCGGCCGCCTGACCGCCTGGCAGAACTGGATCTTCCAACGCCCGAATGCGGTCGGTGAGAACGGCGCGCTGCAGCGCTACGGCACCGGCGTGCGTGGTGAATACGACATGCGCCGGGTCTGACGTCCGGCTGGAGGAATTTCAAGGGAGACACCGAAATGCTTGATCTGATCAATGTCAGTTACGATACGCAGATACCCAACAATGTCGGGCTTTCCTCCGACAAGAGGGTGCTGAAGGCCCTGGAAAAGTGGCACCCCGGTTATATTAACTGGTGGAACGATCTGATTCCGGAGAATTTCCAGCAGAGCCTTGTATATCTGCGCACTGCTGTCAGCGTGGATCCCAAGGGCTGGGCGAAGTTCGATTATGTGAAAATGCCGGAATATCGTTGGGGCGTTCTGCTTGCGCCGCAGGTCGAGGACCGCAGGATCCCGTGCGGTGAGCACGCAGGCGAACCGGCCTGGCAGGAAGTTCCGGGCGAATACCGCGCCCTGATGCGCCGCCTGATCGTGATCCAGGGCGACACCGAGCCGGCTTCGGTCGAGCAGCAGCGTTTCCTCGGCCTGACCGCGCCGTCGCTCTATGACATGCGCAATCTCTTCCAGGTCAATGTGGAAGAAGGCCGGCATCTTTGGGCCATGGTCTATCTGCTGCACAAGTATTTCGGTGCCGATGGCCGTGAAGAAGCGGACGATCTGCTGCGGCGTCAGTCGGGTTCGGAAGAAGCGCCGCGCATGCTGGGGGCCTTCAACGAAGAAACCCCGGACTGGCTGTCCTTCTTCATGTTTACGTACTTCACCGACCGCGACGGCAAGATGCAGCTGGAAAGCCTGGCACAGTCCGGCTTCGATCCGCTGTCGCGCACCTGCCGGTTCATGCTGACGGAAGAAGCCCATCACATGTTCGTCGGTGAAACCGGTGTCGGGCGTACGATTGAGCGCACCTGTCAGGTGATGAGTGAAAACGGGATCGACGATCCCTATGACACCGATCGCATTCGCGCGTTCGGCGTCATCGATCTGCCGACGATCCAGAAGAAGCTGAACCTGCATTACACGTTGTCTCTGGACCTGTTCGGCCAGGAAGTGTCCACCAATGCGGCCAATGCCTTCAATGCAGGGATCAAGGGTCGCTACATGGAAAATCGTCTTGACGATGATCACAAATTGACCGGCGACACCTACAAGGTTCTCGACGTGGATGGCGACAAGATCATCACGCGCGATGCTCCGGCCCTGACGGCGATCAACATGCGCCTGCGAGACGACTACACGCGGGATGCGTCCGGCGGTGTCGGACGCTGGAACAAGATCATCGAAAAGGCTGGCGTTCAGTTCGAGATGAAGCTGCCGCATGAATCCTTCAACCGCAAGATCGGTGTCTTTGCCGACAAGCTGTTCAACCCGGAAGGAGAATTGGTCAGCGGAGCGGAATACGATGAGGGCATGAAGAACTGGCTGCCGACCCACGCGGACGGCGATTTCATCCAGTCGCTGATGAAGCCGGAACGTGAGCCTGGCAAATACGCAAGCTGGATCGCCCCGCCGAAGGTCGGGATCAACAACCAGCCCGGCGATTTCGAATATGTGAAGCTTCACATGGCGTGATGCCGGAAACAGGGGAGCGCGCCCATACCGCGCTCCCCGATCAGGTCGTACAATTTAAAAAGGGACCTAACAAAGCGCCGGAAAGAGCGCTGCGGGAGGACAGATGAGCCAACCTCAAAAACAGCACCTTATTGACCCGGAAATCTGCATTCGCTGCTACACGTGCGAGATGACTTGTCCGGTCGAGGCGATTGTGCACGACGACAGCAATGTCGTGGTCGATTTCGACAAATGCGACTTCTGCATGGACTGCATACCGGTGTGTCCGACCGGGTCCATCGACGAGTGGCGCGTGGTCGAAACGCCTTATTCCGTCGAAGATCAATTTTCCTGGATGGAATTGCCGGAACAGCAGGACTTTGGTCCGTCAGGCGGGGGTGTCGATACCTCCATCGAGGCCTTGGACGAGGAAATGGCGGCTTTGCTTGCCGAAGCCCATTCCGGCGCCGGCGGTAAGTCGAAGGCGCCTGCCTCCGCGTCGAAGCCATCCGTCAATCTCTATACGATCGGAAAACCGGCCGAGGCCACGGTTCAGGGCAACTACAGGCTGACCGCTGAAGGTGCGGACAGCGATGTTCGTCATATCATTCTGGATCTGGACGGGCACCCGTTCCCGGTTCTCGAAGGACAGAGTATCGGCATCATTCCGCCGGGAACCGATGACGCGGGCAAACCCTATCTGCCGCGTCTCTATTCGGTTTCAAGCCCGCGCGACGGCGAGCGGCCGAACTACAACAACCTGTCCCTGACGGTAAAGCGGGAGCCGAACGGCATTTGCTCCAACTATGTCTGCAACCTGAAGGTCGGGGACAAGGTGAAGGTGACAGGACCTTTTGGGGCGACCTTCCTGATGCCGGACGATCCGGACGCGAAACTCATGATGATTTGCACCGGTACCGGATCTGCGCCCTTCAGGGCTTTCACCATGCGCCGGCAGCGGAACGCGGCCGGACGGGCCGCCGGCATGACCCTGGTCTTTGGAGCGCGCACGCCTCAATCCCTGCCGTATTTCGGGCCCCTGAAGAAAGTCCCCGAAACGATCCTGCGGAAACACCTGGTGTTCAGCCGTATCGAGGGCGAGCCGAAGCACTACGTTCAGGACAAGCTGAGGGAAGAAGCCGAGGCTGTGGGTGAGTTCTTGAAAGATCCCAATGCCTACATCTACATCTGCGGACTACGCTCGATGGAGCAAGGCGTGGAAAGCGCCTTTGCGGATATCTCGCGGGGCATTGGACTGAACTGGGCGGATGTGCGAAACGGGATGCGGGATGAAGGCCGTTATCACGTAGAGACTTATTGATGGATGATATTTCAAACCGGACCGTGCAATCGAAGGTTTTCACGCACGTCATCACGGTGCGATGGGCGGACTGCGATCCGGCAAGGATCGCCTATACCGGACGCCTGCCGTATTTCGCGCTTGAAGCGATCGACGAGTGGTGGGGGGTGCACACCGGGTACGACTGGTTCCATGGCAATGTCGACCGCAACGTTGGCACGCCGTTCGTGCACCTGTCGATGGATTTCCGCAGTCCGGTGACGCCTCGCCATCCGCTTGCTTGCGAAGTGCGCCTTTTGAAACTCGGTGAAAGCTCAATCCGGTTTTCGGTCCGCGGTCTCCAGGACGGCGTACTCTGCTTCGAAGGCGAGTTCGTCGAAGTCTTTGTGGAGGCCGATGCGCATCGGAAGATACCGGCGCCGGATGACATGCGCGCGAAACTGGAGGCACTGGTCGTCGATTAAGTTTGTTTTCCAATATGAGGGGGAGAAATTGGGACCGATCCGGAAATATATTGCACACCTGAAATGCGGCGACTAGGTTGCCTCTTAAAGAGTGCAATCGGACCTTGTGATGGACGAAATCACGAACTTTCGCGGTGAGGTGGTACCTGACGAGCGGCTGACGCCGCGCGAAGGCGATGTTGATGCTTTCGTCGCCGCGGTTGGTGAACGCGTGCGCAAGGCACGGGAGCGGAAAGGTATTGCCCGGCGGGTTCTGTCGGAGTTGTCCGGCGTGTCCCAGCGCTACCTGGCCCAGCTTGAAAGTGGCGGTGGGAACATATCGATCGCGCTTCTGTACAAAGTCGCCAATGCGCTCGACCACAGGGTCGAATGGCTTGTCGGCGAAGAAGACCCATGGAATTCCGAAGCGGCCCGTGTCGCCGACTTCTACCGTCAGGCAACAACCGAGCAGCGGCAGCGGGTCATGCAGATCCTCGATCCGGGCCGGCCGGCGCAGCTTCGCCGGCAGCGGATTTGCCTGATCGGGCTGCGCGGCGCCGGAAAATCCACGCTCGGGCGCCTGCTCGGAAAGGAAATGTCGGTCCCCTTCATCGAACTCAATCGCGACATCGAGGAGCAGAGCGGCATGCCGGTCAGCGAACTCATGGCGCTATACGGTCAGGAAGGCTATCGCCGTCTGGAACGGCAGGCCGTCGAGCGGGTGGTCGCGACTTCGGACGCGGTTGTTCTTGCCGTTGCCGGCGGTATCGTGTCGGAGCCGGAGACCTACGGGTTCCTCTTGCGCAATTTCCATACGATCTGGCTCAAGGCGTCGCCGGAAGAGCATATGAGCCGGGTGCGTGGGCAAGGGGATGAGCGTCCGATGGCAGGCAATCCGAAGGCCATGGAAGAACTGAAGTCCATCCTCACGAGCCGCGAGGTGCTTTATGCGAAAGCGGAAAGCATCGTGAACACCAGCGGAAAGACTGTCGAAGACAGTCTGCAGGACCTGATGACCACGATCCGGGATCTCGGGATCGCCTGAAGTCTTGTTTCCTTCCCGCGGTAAGTTTTGTAGCTCTCCCGAGCACCGGGGGCGGCATTGCCTCCCCGGGAACTCAACACAATACCCACGAACAAACAAACACTTGCATAGTCTAGTGCAACTGAAAGGTAAGCGTCGATGCCGGTAACGATCGAAAGGCGGGGAACCGCTGCTGTCGTTTTGATTGAGAACCCTCCCGTCAACGGAATTTCCGCGGAGATCCGCAAGGGACTGCTCGATGCTGTGAACGATCTAGCGGCGGCCGGTGATATCGAACGGGTGATCGTAACCGGTGCCGGCAAGATCTTCTGTGCGGGGGCGGACACGCGCGAGTTTGACCTGCCGCCTGTCGAGCCGCATCTGCCGGATGTGATTAATGCGATCGAGGCGAGCAGTGTCCCCTGGATTGCGGCCATCAATGGTGCGGCGCTCGGGGGCGGTGCGGAGATTGCACTTGCCTGCCGCTACCGGATCGCTTCGCCGAAAGCCACCATCGGCCTGCCGGAAGTCACACTCGGTGTGGTCCCGGGAGCGACCGGCACCCAGCGCCTGCCGCGGTTGGTCGGTATGGCGGCGGCACTTGACATCATCCCTCAGGGCAAGGTGCTAAAGGTCGGGCCGGCGCGCGAAATCGGTTTGATCGACGGGATCGAAGACGATCCGGTCGCCGTCGCGCTCGACTTGGACGCCGGACTGTTTTCGGATGTTGTCCCGCTCGCCGCACGCTCCGCTCCACAGGCCGATGAAGCGGCGGTGGAAAAAGCCAGGACGCAGGCATCGAAACGGATGAAAGGGCAGACGGCGCCTCTGGAAGCCATCGATCTGGTCGCGGCGGCCGCCGATACGCCGTTTGCGGATGCCCTGGTAAGGGAGCGGGAAGCTTTTCTGCGGCTGCGTGCGGGCGCTCAGGCGAAGGCACTGAGACATATCTTTTTCGCGGAACGGGGAGCAAAGGCGCCCGAGCCGGTCGCTTCCGCAGAAGCTGCCGATGTCCGGCAGGCCGTTGTGGTTGGCGGCGGCAATATGGGGGCGTCCATTGCCTATGCCCTAGACAGTGCGGGTATCAGCGCGACCATCGTTGAGACCGATGCCGAAGGTGCCGAACGGGCCGCCGCGAACGTGGCACGTCTGGCCGATGGAGCTGCGAAGCGCGGTCTCCTGACAGCGGAGCAGGCGGACGCGTGCAAGGCCCGCATTGCGATCGTGACCGGCTATGACGATCTCCCGCCGGCGCAATTGGCAATCGAGGCCGCGTTTGAGGACATGGACGTCAAGAAGGCGGTCTTCTCCAATCTGGAAAAGGCCTTGCCGGAAGACGCGGTGCTGGCGACCAACACCTCCTATCTGGATGTCAACGAGATCGCAGCAAGTGTTTCTAACCCGTCGCGCGTGGTGGGGCTGCATTTCTTCAGCCCTGCCCACATCATGAAGCTTCTGGAAATCGTGCAGGGATCGGCAAGTGCCGAGACGGCGCTTGCTACCGGCTTTGCTGTGGCCAAACGTCTTCGGAAGATCCCCGTTCTCGCCCGTGTCTGTGACGGCTTCATCGGCAATCGAATCCTGGCGCGCTACCGGGAAGCCGCGGACACGGTGATGATGGACGGGTCGAACCCGTGGGACGTCGACGAGGCGATGGTGGAGTTCGGCTATCCGATGGGCCCCTATGAGGCACAGGACCTGTCCGGCCTCGATATTGCCTATGCCAACCGCAAGCGCCAGGAAGCGACCCGTGATCCGAACCGGCGCTATATCCCGATTGCGGACCGGATGGTTCATGAAGGCCGGCTCGGCCGGAAGACCAGCGTCGGCTGGTACCGGTATCCGGGTGGCGGCGGAAAGGTGATCGATCCGCTCGTGGAGGACCTCGTTCGCGAGGAGGCGCATTTCGCCAAGGTAACAAGGCGGGATTATACTCATGAGGATATCCGCACCCGGCTCGTCTGCGCGATGATCAACGAGGCAGCCGGTATCCTTGAGGAAGGGATCGCGCAGCGGGCCAGCGACATCGATCTGGTGACGGTGCATGGATACGGCTTCCCGCGCTGGCGGGGTGGGCTGATGTTCCACGCCGATCAGGTCGGCCTGGACAAGGTGCTCGAAAAGATTGACGCCTTCGCCGAGGAAGACCCGGTTGCCTGGAAAGCATCACCCTTGCTTCGACGGCTGGCGGAAAGCGGCAAGACGTTCGCCGAACTCTGAGGGAGAACCGCGTCATGGACAGCATGCGGGCGGCTGTGCTCACCGGTCACGGAGGCAACGAGGTTGTTTCTGTAGAGACAAGACCGATGCCTCTCCGTCGGCCGGGGGAAGTGCTTGTTCGCATGCGGGCTTCGGGACTCAACCGGGTCGATCTCTACATGCGCAACAGCGGCACCGGCATCACCCACGAGTTGCCGATGGTGATGGGCCTCGATGGAGCCGGTGTGGTCGAGGAAGCGGATCCGGGATCTCGCTTTGCGCCCGGTGATCCCGTCGTGGTCTATCCGGTGCGCACTTGCGGGCGCTGTGAGTTCTGTCTGCGCGGGGAGGAGGTTCTGTGTACGTCCGCCCGGTATCTCGGCGAGCATGTCGATGGGACCCTGTCGGACTTCGTCTGCGTTCCGGAAGAAAACCTTTTGCCGAAACCGGAGCATCTCGACTGGGTCGAGGCTGCCTCCTTGTGCGTTGCGGGGCTCACGGCGTGGCGGATGATCCATACAAAAGGTCAGGTCAAGCCGGGAGAAACGGTTCTGGTCTTCGGGATTGGTGGATCGGTGTCGCTGGCGGCTCTGCAACTGCTGGCGGCCGGTGGCATCAGAACCATTGTGACGTCCAGGGATCAGGCAAAGCTGGACGCCGCCCTTAAGCTCGGTGCCTTCGCCGGAATTTTGACCGACAGCGACGGTTTCATGGACGAAGTCATGGGCTTGACGGGTGGGCGCGGGGTCGATCTTGTTATCGAGAACGTGGGCAAGGCGGTCTGGCCGCAGGCGATGCGTGCGCTTGTGCGCGGCGGTCGGATTGTCACCTGCGGCGCGACCAGCGGCGACGATCCGTCAGCCGATCTGAGGCGGTTGTTCATCCGCCAGCTTCAGGTACTGGGCTCGACGTTGGGCACCCGGTCGGAACTGGCGGAGCTTGTGGAGTTCGTGGGCCGGCATCAGGTGCGGCCGCATATCGACAGCGTTTATCCGTTGACCCGTGTGCAGGACGCCTTCGACCGGATGGAAGCCGGTCGGCAGTTCGGAAAAATCGGGATTACGTTCGAACAGAAATCCCGACCGGAATGAACCGGCCGGGATCTCCTGGATATGTCGGTTGTTGATAACGGTTATTCAGCCGCCACACCGGTCCGGTCGATCTGCTTTGCCTTGCGCTTGAACGGATTGTCTTCCGGTACGTCGTAGTCGAGCTTGATCTTACCCTTAGCATAGGCGTCCGCCATGTAGCGGAAGGCGTTTACGGTCATGCGCATCAGGTGCTCGCCGGCCTTGATCGGCGGGTATTTTTCGATCGTCTCGGGCGTACGGAACTTCGGCAGCGGTTCGACAACCGCGTCATAGTCGAGGCCGAAGAACAGCGGCATCGAATAACGCTCCCTGCCTGAGTTGACCACACGGTGCTGGGTCGACTTGTACTGGCCGCCGGACCAGGTCTCGAAAATATCGCCGATGTTGACGATGAAGGTGCCGGGCAGGGGCGGGGCTTCCATCCAGTAGTCGTCCGCATTGAGGACCTGTAAGCCCGGGCCGCCCTGGAGCAGGATCGTGAAGCATTCGAAATCCGAGTGAGCACCGATGCCGACCATATCCTTGGAAGCCGGGACGTCATTTTCGACGTATTTCAGGAGCCGGAGCTGGGACGTCGGATTGTTGATGTACTTGTTCAGGGTGCCGGATTCGACGCCGAGCTCAAATTCAAGCGCGCTTAGCATCTTCAGGCCCAGACCGAAGATGGCGTCGTAATAGCTGGAGATCGTCTCCTTCCAGCCGGGTAGATCCGGCCAGATATTGGGGCCGGTCATGCGCCAGCCGGCCAGATAGTCCGGATGGTCGGCGGGCGCCTCGAAGGACATGTCCCAGGCTTCGTTGAAGTTGATCGTTTTCGGAAAGTCGGAGCCGTTTTCCTCAAACGGTACGTAGCCGCGGTGGTGGGTGGTGAAGCCTGACCAGTACTTCATCTTGTAGCTGCGGGTCTGGTCGTGGAATTCGCGCGAGGCGGCAAGAGCCGCATCGATCAGGCCCTGATCCACGCCGTGGTTCCTGATGTAGAAAAACCCCGACGTGCGTGCTGCGTCGCCCAGGGCCTTGGCCACTGCGGCCATGTCTTCCTGGTTACCGGTATGCAGGCCGGACAGGTCGATCACCGGCAGTTCCACATTCTCGGCGCTGAGTGCGATTTGATCGTCCGTACCATCGACAGGCGTTGCCGTATCGGTGGCGGCAGTATTCAGAAGATCTCGCATGTTCGTCCCTCGATCGTGACTTGTGCACGGGGCGGCCCGCGCGAACCCGGACATGCTTTCCGGGTGGTTCTTTACAGGAAACGGCACGTTCCGTTTTCCGGAGTTCGGGGTGCAAATAGGCTTGCCGTAAAGTAGCGCCTGAGCGAACTCCATTTAAATACGTAGCATCTGCACTAAAATAGAGCATGATTAAAATATATACTTAGTGCTGTTATTGAAGGCAGGTTAAAGTTGCTTGGTTCCACGTAATTCGTACGAAAAAACAACGTTTTATCAAGAAATCGAAGTTGGCATGCTCGATGCATGCACCCTGAATTCAGCCGCCGATGCCGGAGGGTGCAGAGGCTGAAACGCAGGGGGCTGCCTTGCGATTACGGGTTCAGGAGAAACTTCCCATGACACAGAAGAAGATCAACGGCCGTTTCGATAGCGTGACGCGGCGCGACATCCTGCGTGCGGGCGCAGGCGCTGCCGCATTGACGGCCGGGACATCCGTTTTAGGCATGCCCGCCATTGCGCAGGAGCGATCCATCAAGATCGGATCCTACGGCGGTTACTTCGAAGACAGTTTCAAGAAGCACATCTATCCGGTCTTTACCGAAGCAACCGGTATCAAGGTGGAATCCGTCACCCAGCCGAACTCGAGCGACTGGTTGGTGACCATGCAGCAGGCGGCGGCTTCCGGAACGGCGCCGGCCGATCTCTCACTCTACGGCAAGGATACCATGATCAAGGCGATGCGCATCGGTGGGCTGCTGAAGCCTCTCGATGCCGCCAAGATCCCCAATGCCTCCAACTTGAAGGCCGACTTCCTCTATGAAGGGTCCGACGGTCTCCTGGGTGTGGGCGCCATGGCCTGGTTCACCGCAATGGTGATCAACCCGAACGAGATCAAGCCGGCGCCGACCAGCTGGAAGGAGTTCTGGGAAAATCCTGCGCTCGAAGCATCTCTTGGCCTTTCCAAGCAATTTGACGCGCGTTTCCTGGATATCGCGGCGGCTACCTATTTCGACGGGGCTGAAACCCTGATGACCGAAGAGGGCATCACCGCGGTGATCGACAAGATTGCCGAAATCAAGCCGAATGTCGCGCTGTGGTGGACGGCCGAAAGCCAGATGGAACAGGCCATGAAGAACGAGGACGTCATCGGCGGTATGTACTACCTCGACGTTGCCGGACTTATGGCGGCCGACGGTTTCCCGATCGCACCGATTTTCCCGAAGGAAGGCAATCCGATCGGTTACGGTTCCTGGTGCCTGAGCCCACTTTCCGAAAAGTCCGAGGCAGCGGCCGAATTCATCAACTTCTCCTGCGATCCGGCAACCCAGGCCCTGATGTCCCGCAAGATCGGGACCGCGCCGCTCGTGGACAAGAGCCTCACCGACTTGTCGGATGAAGAATATGCCGGTGTGTCGGGCGAACCCTATATCACGCCAGCCTATGAGGCCTACCTCGATAACGAAAGCTTCATCAAGGAGAAGTGGGACGCGATGCTGGCGGGCGCATAAGGGCGCTTTCCAGTTTGAAGTCCGGCGGGAGTGGGGCGCTCCTCCCGCCGAACGTCCTGAAATCCTCTTTCAGCCCGAAAGGTACGGTATGTCGGGTCTCGTTCTTGCAGGTATCCAGAAAACCTACGGCCAGGTCACAGCCGTCGACAATATCGATCTCACCTTTCCGAAAGGAAAGCTGACGGCGCTTCTCGGGCCGTCCGGTTGTGGTAAGACGACACTCCTTCGCATGATTGCCGGTCTGGAGGACCCGAGCCGGGGAACGATTTCACTCGACGGCAACGCCATTACGGAAAAGCCGGCCAACCGGCGCAAGTTCGGCATGGTGTTTCAGTCCTTCGCATTGTTTCCGCACATGTCGGTCGCCGAAAATGTGGCCTACAGCCTTGCGGTTGCGGGCGTGAACAAGGCCACTCGGCGGGCGCGTGCGGAAGAGCTGCTCGATCTGGTCAAGATGGCCGGTTTCGGGGACCGCCGGATCGGACAGCTTTCGGGTGGCCAGCGCCAGCGTGTGGCAATCGCACGGGCGCTTGCCCAGAAGCCGGATGTGTTTCTGCTCGACGAACCCATGTCGGCGCTCGACGCTCAGCTGCGCGAAGCCATGCAGGTGGAGTTGCGGCTGCTCCAGCAGAAGCTGAACATTACCACGATCGTGGTCACTCACGACCAGCGTGAAGCCATGACCATGGCCGACCAGATCGTGGTCATGAGCAACGGCCGCTACGAACAGGTCGGAAGCCCTTCGGAAATCTATCACAAGCCGGCGAGCGCCTTTGTCGCCTCCTTCATCGGCAAGGCGAACTTCCTCAAAGGCCAGGCAAAGGACGGTGGTGTGGACGTTGGCGGTTTTCAGTTCCGACCCGAACCGGCGGCGCCCTTCCTCAACGGATCGCCGGTCCAGATCGCCTGCCGGCCCGAAAATGTTATGATTGGCGCGGCCAATGAAACGGGATCGAACCAGGTTTCCGGCACCGTCACCTTCCTGCGAGATATCGGACCGACGCGCGAAATCTATGTGGAAACGCCGGTTGGCACGGTCATCAGCGAAATGCCGGCATCGACCGAGACGGTTTTTTCCCAAGGCGAGACGGTTTCAGCCGAGTTTCCGCCGCATGCGCTCCGACTGTTTCCCGATACCGGTGAGGCTGCCGGTGCATTGAATGGATCAAGTGCCGGAGAAAGCGGCAGTTCAATCGCCTCCAACAAGCAGGATGTTGCGGCATGAGTTTTCACGCCGCTTCCTCAGATCTGCAGGTCGACCGGGGGGGCGGCGAGGGAGGCGCGTCCTTTTGGGCATACATAAAGGGCCTGAAGCTTTCGAACGTCATTACGGGCGTGATTGCGGCGGTCATCCTGTTCGTGTTCGTGGCGCCGTTTCTTCTCGTCATCGTGGTCAGCTTCGGCGAGAAGATCGAAGGGGCGAGCTGGGTCTGGGGCTTCGATTTCAGCAATTATGTCCGTGTGTTCGTCGGGTTGGACTGGCCGAACAGCGTCACGCTTCTCTATGCGCAAAAGCTTTATTACACGCTCGCCTATGCGGTTCTGGGGTCTTTGATCGCGGTCGGCTTCGCCTTTCCCTTCACCTATTTCATGACCCAGGGCTCCAGACGCACGCAGGCCATGTGGCTGGTGTTTGTACTCGCCAGCCTGTCCATGTCCGAAGTCTTCGTGGTCATGGGCTGGGATATTCTGCTTTCCAACCGGTCTGGATTACCAGCCCTCGTGAAATTTGTCGGTCTGACGAGTTGGCTGAAGGAGACCGGGTGGCTCGCGGTCCTGCGTGACTGGGATCTGGCGAGCCCGAGGAACGTGAAATTCAAGACCTCCCAGCTCGCCACGGTTCTGACCATGGCCTATCTGGTCTGGCCCTATGCGGTGATCCTTCTGTTCGCCCCACTGTCACGGATCGACCGGTCGATGATCGAGGCGGCGCGGACCATGGGCGCGGGGTCTGTGACGATCCTTCGGACGATTGTCTTTCCCGCCGTTCGCCTGCCGGTTTTCGGATCTTTGCTGCTGCTTTTCGTCTATCTGCTTGGCACCTATGTCACCGTCACCTATTTCGCGGAACCTGCCCATCAGACGCTGCCGGTATCGATCTATGAAGCCATTCGTGGTTCGACCCTGAACGCCCCGTTCGGGGCGGCCCAGGCGGTCATTCTTCTGATTACGGCGGGCATATTCATCGGTTTCAGTCTGATGCTGGCCCGACTGGCGGAGCGCAAGTCATGATCAAGGCCGCTTTCAAACAGGGGTTCATGGTGCTGTGCGCGATTTATGTCGCCCTGCCGATCATGGTGGTCTGCCTGTCTGCCCTCAATGGTGGGCGGTCCATGCTGTTCCCGCCGGAGAACCCGACACTCGGCCGGTTCGTGGATTTCTTCGTCAACGAACCGGTGTGGCTGAACTCGCTGGAAAACTCTGTCGTGATCGCGCTTTCGGCTGCCACGCTTGCCATCCTGATCACATGGCCGGTTGCCTATGACCAGTGGAAGAAGGACAGCAAGTTTTCCAAGGTCCTGGCGAGCCTCGCCGGGTTGCCGTTCGCGCTGCCGCCGATTGTCTTCGGCGTGGGGCTGAGCTTCCTTTGGACCTTCATTGGTGGGCTCGGGAACATGTTTACCGGGATCCTGAGCCATACCGCGCTTCTGGCGGCCTTGCCCCTGGTGACGATTTCCATAGGCCTCCAGTCGATCGACCGGGCGCATCTCGACGCGGCAGCGACGATGGGCGCCAGCGAGGGAACGATCCTGAGGACGATCATCCTGCCGCAGACTATGTCCTATACGCTGTCCGGCTTCTTCTTCGTAGTGGTTCTCAGCTTCCACGAGTTCATCGTGATGTTTTTCGTGTCCGCGTCGTCCTACGCGACCGTGACACTGCAGATCTTCAATTCGCTGCGCAATGGCTTCACGCCAACCATGGCGGTCGGGGCGATCACGTTCCTGATCGTTTCGCTCATCGTGTTCGGCCTGACAGCCCGCTTCGGAGATTTGCCCCGATTGATGGGCGCCGATCAGGCGCGCAAGGACCCCTGATGCAAAGAAAGGAAATCACATGACCGCTCAACCGCTTCTCGTTGGCAATCCCGTACTTCTGGTGATCGACATCCAGAAGAGCGCCTTTCTTGAAAACTATGACGGCGGCATTCCGAAAATGACCGCCTATACCCAGGCGATGCGCCAGGCGCGTAAAGTTATCGACGCGGCGCGGGCCAACGATGTTCCCGTGATCTTCTTTCAGGAGGCGCACCGGCCGAACATGATCGATTTCGGTCGGGAACTGGACGGGACCGAGGATGTGCATTGCGTCGAAGGGCGCGAGGGGACCGAGATCGCGGACGATATCGTCGGTCTGCGTCCCGACGACTACGTAATCAAGAAACGCCGGTATTCCTGTTTCATCGGGACCGATCTCGATATCCTGCTGCGGGGCCTTCGGGCGGATACGTTGGTCATGGTCGGGGGACTGACGAACGTCTGTGTGCACTACACCTTCGCCGACGGGCATCAGAAGGATTTCTATTGCCGTGTGGTGAAAGATTGCGTCGGGGGCTCGAGTGACGATGCTCATGACGCCGCGCTCAATGCCATGGAATATTTGCAAACCGGTGCCGTACGTATGAGCGACGAGGTAATCTCCGCCTTTTCCAGCCACAAGGCGGTCGCAGCTTGAGTGCGCTGGCCGAACCCCTGATCGGGAACATCACGGACCGGGACGTGATCGGTCTCTGGAAGCGCGCCTATATCAAGGCGCCGGCCGAGAAACCGTCCCATGAGGACCACGAAACCCGGGTCTACTGGTTTCAGGCGCCAGAGCTCTATGCCGATCTGCGGGTGCCTGCGGAATTCGCGTCGGGCTTTGGCGGTGCCGCGCTCAAGGACCTGGACTGCGATACGCTGTTCCGGCTCGGGAAATGCGAAGGCTTCGCCGGCATTTCGACGGTGGAAGACAGTGTCTGCACATGGCGGCGCTTTATCAACCTTCAGGGACCGGAAGACGGAAAGGACATCGGCCGCCTAAGCTACGCGCCCGACGGCATGTACGAACACGGGGTCGAGGCGGATTTCGTCGAACTCTGGCAGAACGATCCGTCACGGTCGTCGGGACTGCGGGCAGAGATCTACTCCGACGGCGATGGACGGGTTGCAATCCTTGTTCATTCGGCGACGCATTTCCTGTTCGCCTGCGACCGACCCGATCGAACCCGCCGTCTGACGACGTTCCAGGTCGAACTGGCCGATGCCCTGATCTGCCCAAATCCGCAGACGGACCTGCTGAACAGCCTGTTCGAAGCCGAATACAGTTTCGGGCATTTGCACAGCGGCGCGGCGGTGATCGAGCTGTCCACCTTGCCGACCCGGGTTGGGGACTGCCTGTTTGAAGACGTGCCGGTCAACGGTGATCCGCTCCGGACGAACCACCGTTTTTTCGACGGGCAACCCTATCACAGGCAATGGCACAAAGTGGCGCGGGATCGTGTGCCGGAGCTTCTCTAGACGCCCCAGATCCGGAAATAGTGTTCGACGATTTCGTCGAGCCGCTTCTTGTCGAAGCTCGGATCGTGGCCGCCATGGATGATGGAGACATCCAGCGCCTGCAGCTTCTTCATGGTGGAGACGTATTCCTCCACGCTCATGCCCGGTCCGTCATAAATAAGTGGTCCGTCGTAGATCGCATCGCCGGCAAAGAGGATGCCGGTCTTTTCTTCAAACAGCGCGATGCTACCCGGTGAATGTCCCGGCACATGTAAAACTGCGAATTGGCGGTCGCCGAGATCTACCGTATCGCCTTCCTCCAGAAGGCCGGTCGCCGGCGCGCCCTGCAAGGAATAGGTCTTTGGGTCGTAACCTTCATAGGGAAGGGCATCGATCAGGAGTTCATCCAGCGGCGGGTAGCCGGCTTCCTCGAACAGGGCGAGCAGCTTGGGATCGATTTCGTCGCGGATGATCGTGTTCATGCCGGATGGCGCCGCCATTTCATCCGCTTCGATCGGGTGGACAAGGCGGATGTCGAATTCATGCACGCCGCCGATATGGTCGATGTGGGTGTGGGTCGAGACGCATACGATTTCGGAAAACGGCTTTGCGGTCAGCGGCTCCACATAGGGGCGTATCGGCACGATGCCCATGCCGGTGTCGATCATCATGTCCCGGTCGCTTCCTCGGACAAAGAACAGGTTGGCCTGCTCCAGTACATGAACATGAGGTTCCAGCAGCATGTCTGTGGTGTCATCGACCTTGGTGACCGAAAACCAATTGTCCGCAATCGGGTAGCTCTGGAGATCCATTCTGTTCCGCTTTCTGTTGTTCTAACGCCCTGAGGCGTACCGGTCCTGACTGGATGATCGCAAGGTGCGTGCCAGATAACGAAAGCTTCAATGAGAACTTAGAAAATACCCTATACCCAGATGCTTACGTCCTTGTTCGTTTCCCCGTCCGAACGAGGTGATGCCGCATCCATCGGCGTCCTTGCCGCCTATTTGATCAGGCTTCAGACCGCTGGCCGATGACTTTGCCGGCAGACATGACCAAAAAGACCTGGTCTCGTTCACTCAGGCGTAAGCGGCATCGTCGTCTTTCGGATTTGCCATCAGCAGGCGGTGGACGCAGGCCGCCTGCGGTGCGGGAGCCATCAGCAACATCCCTTGTAGAAGTCCGCCACGTGCGGTTCGATTGCGGAGAATGCCTTCCGGGCATCTTCGGTCGTGGGCAAGGCCGCACGATATTGAGCGCGCAACTCGGTCTCGACCGCTTCGAGATCCAGACCGGCGAGTATGCCGTTCTGCAAAATGGTCCGTCCGCCTGAGACCATTTCGACGATGTGATCCTGGGTTGCGCGTGCAAACAGATATTGGCGCGGATCGACCGGCATCAGACCGTCACGGTCGAGTGCGTCCAGGTCGAGGAACAACAGGTCTGCCGGCTGTCCGGTCTCAATCGTCCCTCCGGGTGGCAGTCCCATGGCGGCGCGCCCGGTGGAGCAGGCGGCTTTCAGGGCATCGCCTGGGGTCAGGTCTTCGGCAAAGCCCCAGCCGGCATTGAGCAGGCGGAACAGGCGTAATTCACGTAAGGCGTCGTCGTCCTCGTCGAAGGCGCAGCCGTCTAGGCCCATGGCAAAGGCAACGCCCGCCTTTTTCATTTCCGCAACAGGGGCAATGCCGGATGCGAGATGCAGATTGGAGGAAGGATTGACGGAAATACGAGCGCCGTATTCCGCAATCAGGTCTAGTTCCTCTGGCCGGGCCCAGACGCAATGCGCCAATGTGAGCCGGGGAGACAAAAGGCCGATATCCGCCAGGTGACGGACGATCCCCTGAGGATAGGCCTGATCCGCCCAGTGGCGTTGCGGCAGCGTCTCAAGCAGGTGCATATGTACGCGCCGATTGTTGCGTTCAGAGGCTTCCGCAATCGCTGCCAGGAAAACGTCGGTACACCACTGCACGCCGTTGGGGCCGTATTGGACATCGACGCCGGGCATGTCCCGAACCGTGTCGGCGACCGCATCCACCAAGGCTATCTGATCCGCCGGTGACTTTGGAGTGCTGAGCCAAGTTTTCCGGACGAGGTCCTGGATGTCTTGCGGGAGGCCGCGCAGAAGCGGCTCATGGTCGCCGTAGACCATGGGATTGCGGTCACGAATGGCGATGGCCAGCCCGATGGCAAGACCGGCATCAGAGGCCGCCCGGGCGATCTCTCTTGCTTCCTCCGTCAGTGATGTAAATCCCATCGGACGGGTCAGATGCGCCATGGCGCCGACACATCCGCCGCGGACGGAACGGCCGAAGGCGGCCGCCGTTGCCAGATAGGGGTCGACAGCCGGCATAGCCGCGAGACTCGGCAGCCATGTTTCCAGTGGTTTTAGGCCACAGCCGAAAGAGGTCGTCGACAGGGGGCGGGCGTGGTTATGGGCGTCCGCCAGCGCCGGTATGGCAAGCAATCGTGCTCCTGATGATGGTTCTCCCATTGGGCGAATGGCAGAAATGATACCGTCCCGAACGGTAATTTCCAGCGGTCCGCCCGGTTCATACGCCGGGCCGAGCAATGCATCTGCGACCTGGAAGACGCGTGTATCGGTCATTGCAGGAATAGTCCTTTCATGTGTGTCCTAAAGCACGTCGCGAAAAAGTGGATACCGGTTTTTCGTAAAAAGACGTGCGTCAGAACCGGATAGAGCATGTCACGTGAATTCGAATGAACGCGACATGCTTTAGTGGTGCTTATGACTGCACGACAGAAGCTCAGGAGCGGGGTTGCACGACGGTTTTGAAATGGTCCGCAATCGCACCTGATGTGGTCCACCAGACGCGCTCGTCGGAAAGCGATTGAATTTTCGCAAGGGCTCGGCGCAGATGGTTCAGCCGATAGGGCTGGCCAAATAGATATGGGTGCAGGGCAATCCCCATGACCAACGCCTGATCCTCGGATTGCGCGAGCATTTCCTCGAAGTTGTCGATGATCATGTCGGCAAAGGGGGCGGCATCCATCTTGCGTCCGACAATCATCGGGATGTCGTTGAGCTCCTGGGGGTAGGGGACGCTCAGGATCGGGCCCGACCGGGTCTTGAACCAGACAGGCTGGTCATCATGGCACCAGTCGAGCAAATAGTTGTAGCCGGCCTCTTTCAGGAGATCCGGCGTGACCGCGCTTTGGGATATCCACGGGCCGAGCCAGCCCTCGGGGCGGCGTCCTTCCGCCTGTTCGATCCGGACCGCGGCCTCTTCGATCAGAGCTCGTTCTTCTTCTTCAGGCAGAATGCCCTGACGTTCGGAATTGGTGCGGCCGTGACCGACGATCTCGTCGTCCCGAGCGCGGAACCGTTCGACCAGTCCGGGACAATCGTCATACAGGTTGGAATTCACCAGGACGCTCAGCGGCAAACCGAAGGTGTCGAATAGGTCCGCCATGCGAAATGCCCCGACACGGTTGCCGTAGTCGCGCCAGGCATAATTCAGGACGTCCGGTTGCGGACCGCCCGGCGCCAGTTCCGCGCCCAGTCCTTCGCCAAATCGGAAGGTTTCGAGATTCAGGCCGATATAGACCGCCAGCCGCCGGCCGTCCGGCCAGGAAAAATTCGGCCTGTCCGTAATGGGGACGTATGGATATCGACTGTGCATCGTTCAGCCTTTGAGATGTGCACGCTTATTGCTGCTTAAGTGCCAAGCGCTGTGGTTCAGTGCATTGGGAATTTCCCGGATTACATAAAGCAACATCCGTGCCGTTTGAATGAGGCGGTGGAGGGCTGGGGCAGATATCGGTTTTGAGACGGAAACTGCAGACTGGCACCATAGCCGGTGCGGGTATTGTCGGCGCAACCCGTCACGCCTATAAGCAACTCACCTGTCATTTTCGGGCTCACATCAGTCCGTTCCTGCAAACGGAAATCGACTTGTCGACCGAACCGGTAAACATAGCCATCGTCCTGCCACGCGGAATGCATTTCGGCCCCGATCGGGCGACGGCCATAGATCTTTGCGTTCGCGATTTCGTCGCCCATTCACGGTATCGAAGCACGACAACGGTCATCGGCGAGGCCCTGGCCGATCCGTTCCAGGAGATCACTTTCCAGGGTGTTTCCAGAGAAACTGGGGAGAGCCAGCAACGCTTTGCGCGCAAGCTCGCCGACCGGGCGAAGGACTTTCTGCCGGATCTGGTTGTCATACATCAACACCTTCCGTCAGCCGTGACAATCCGCAAGGCCTTTCCCGATCGCCCGGTCCTGCTGCACAAGCATAACACGCCGAAGATCGGGGGCGGCTTTATCAAGAAGCAGCTGGACCGATGGCGCTACGATTCTTTCGATCACCTGATTTTCGTCAGTGATTTCAGTCGTGAGAAATTCCTGGGTAACTTGCCCGGCATGGGGCCCAAGTCCTCGACCGTCCACAATGGCTTAGATCTGACATCATGGACGCCCGCGGAAAAACGCGACAATACGCTTCTGTTCGCGGGGCGCGCCGTGCCCGATAAAGGTGCCCTTGAGGCTGCTCAGGCAGTGGCAGCAGTCCTCGCCGAGCAGGAGGATTGGCGCACTCGATTTATCATGAGCACGCTTGCCGCCGACGAAACCTATATCGACCGGATCAAAACCGCACTCGCGCCGCTCGGCGACCGTGCGGAGATTTGTTTCGATCAGCCGCATTCGACTGTTCAAGAAGCGTTTGAAACCGCGGCAATCACGCTGGTCCCGTCGCTGTTCGAGGAACCCTTCGGCCGCACGGCGATAGAAGCGATGGCCGGGGGATCGGCCCTCATAACATCCGGAAGAGGCGGTTTGCGCGAAACCACGACCGATGTTGCCTTTCGGATTGATCCGTCAAAAAAGTCCGATTTCGCTGGAGCTCTTTCTCAGTTGATGAAGGATGCCTCCCTGAGGGGGAGATTGGCCCAGGCGGGGGCACGCCGGGTGCAGGAGTGCTTTTCGATACAAGCGCTTTCGGCGCGGCTGGATTCCCTTTATGAAGACGTTCGTTCGCGTCATCGGACAACAAGACCATGAGTAAGCAGAAGATTGGCGTCATGATCTGCACCGCGCAGAGACCCCGCATGGTCTCTGAGTGCGTTCGTTCGATTCTGGCCCAGAAGGTCGGTGAGGACCAGAATGTCGAGATCTGCGTGGTCGAGAACGACAGCCAGCAGCTAAGCCGCGAAATCATCGAGAACCTCAACGTCGATGGCGGTTTCCCGGTGCTTTATTACCAGGAGCCGGTCCGTGGTATTCCCAGGGCCCGGAACAAGACGCTGGAAGTTGCGGTTGCGCGCGGATACGACTGGATCGCCCTGATCGACGACGATGAAGTCGCAGATCCTCACTGGCTTGGGGAATTGCTGCGTGTGGCTCAGGTCCATTCGGCCGATGTGGTTTCCGGCCCGGTTCGCCGTCGTTATGAGGCTCCGCCGCCCAAATGGTGGAAGCACCTCAATCCGGCTGCCGAGACCGAAGGTGCGGCTCTGAGCGAAGCGCCGACCAACAACACGCTGTTGAGCAGAAGGCTGATTGCCGAGGACGGCTTTAATCTGCGCTTCCATGACGCCTTGACCTTCGGGTTTGAGGATATCGATTTCTTTCAACGGGCCCATGATCTGGGGGCGCGGATCGTGTGGGCGCCGATGGCCGGCGTCGAAGAGGAAATTCCGGCAAGTCGCATGGAGCCGGAACGGTTGATCCAGAGGGTCATGACGTCTTCCGCTGCCCATTCCTATGCGACCAAGTTGCGTCGAGGCACCGGCAAGGCGTTCATGAAATTCGGAGGCAAGGCCATCCGACGTATCATTGGCGGATCATTGATCTGCCTATTTACCGGCGCACTCAGGATCGCAGGAGCCGGGGCGTTTGAAAGCGCCTACTACAAGGGGCGCGTACGTCTGGCGCGCGGGCTAGGGAACCTTCGCGGATTGTTCCATGTGCTGCCCAGCTACTATGACACTGTCGACGGGAACTGATGGAAGCCATGCAGCAGTCTTTGAGAGTCGTGCACGTCCACCTAGGGATCAAGGGAGGCGCTGAGCGCTTTTTTGTCAGTCTTGTCAACGCATTGGCTGAGCGCGGCGTTGAGCAGAAGGCTCTCGTCTTTCCCGATCGCGTGTGGAAGAAGGACATCGAGAAAGTCTGCGAGGTGAGCGAGATCAAGTTCAGCCGGTCTCATATCGCGCGCTTCTTCATCAATCGCAGAATTGCGAAAATGAACCGGGCTTTCCGACCCCATGCGATGATGTCCTGGATGCCGCAGGCGACCCGTTGGATTCCGAACGACCCTGATATTCTGACTGCTGCCCGTCTTGGCGATTATCCGGAACGGCTGGATTATTTCGCCAACTGCGATGTACTGGTCTGCAACACACCGGACATTGCCAGGGCGGCCGGGGACATCGGCTGGGACAGATCCAAAACGCGGGTCATTTCGAATTTCACGGATACCAGGCCGGTGACGCCGATTTCCAGGGGGAGCCAGGACACGCCCGACGATGCCTACGTGGTTCTCGGTCTCGGACGCTTCGTCGGCCGGAAAGGGTTCGACACGCTTTTGAAAGGCGTCGCCCGGAGTGCAGGATCTTACTTGTGGCTGATTGGAGAAGGCGAGGAGGAAGACAATCTTCGCCGTTTGGCCGCCGACCTTGGGATTACGGATCGCGTGCGCTTCATTGGCTGGACGATGGATCCCGGCCCCTATCTTTCCGCCTGCGACGCGATGGTCATTCCCTCCCGCCACGAACCGCTCGGCAATGTGGTTCTGGAGGCCTGGGCCGTTGGAAAACCGATTATTTCGACGGCCAGCGAGGGGCCGGGCTGGTTGATCGACGACAATATCAACGGATTGATCGTGCCTATCGACGACCACGAGGGTGTGGGAAATGCGATCGATCGTCTGAAGTCAGATGCCGGCCTTGTCGTCACGCTTGTCGAAAACGCGACCGACAAGCTGCAGAAGGGCTATTCCCGCGACGCCATCTGCAATGCCTATATCGATCTTTTCTCCGGAAACCGCGTCCGTTAGACCCTGTTAGGCATCACCGGACGAACAGATAGCTGATGCTCAGGGTTTTCTTCAGCGAAAATCCCAGGCCTTCCAGATAGTCGACGAGGTCCTGAACCTTGTCCGCACCGACAACATGCGCGTGCATTTCGACAATGATCTTGTCGATGGCGGACAGATCGCACGCGGGAAGCAGGTCGACTTCGGCGCCTTCGATATCCATGACGATCACGTTCGGCTTGAATTCGGCAAACACATCCGAAATTGCGTCGCACGGTACAGGGGTTTTTTCGCCCAGGCCGCGATCATAAAGGCTCGACGAGTAAATATTCTCGGCGAAATAGAAATCCACCGTACCGGGCGACGTGGTCAATGCTTTTGACCGGAGGTTCGGCGTCATGCCGTTCAGGGCGAAGTTCTTTTCGATGATCGGGCGCATGCCCGGGTTCGGTTCGTAGGAGAGAACGTTCTCCGCGCCGCAGATCCTGGCACATGTCAGGCTGACAAGCCCAACTCCGGCACCGACCTCAAGCACGCGGTCGCCCGGGGCAACGATGTCTTTCAGGAGCTGGCGTTCGGGCGCTTCATAGCTTTCCCGATAAAGTGCCTTGCGGATGGTCTTGGTAACGTCACCGAGATCCGTACTGATTTTCAGACCTTCGATGGCGATGACATCAGGCTTCAGCCGCCGTCTGACTTGTGCACGGAAAAACCGGCCGAATTTTTCAAACATCGGTATTCGCTATTCTCTGATTTTTCGAGTAGCGGCGCTGCAGCGTATGAGACCAAAGGCCTCCAAGTCTCCAACACCGTTGAATCTTCGAGACCCTTCATAATAGGCACCGCGCGCCATCACCTCATCTTTTTGATCATTGTACAGTTTATAATGATGGCTGTGCGAGGCATGCTGTTCTCTTTGAACGGCATCTTCGGTCTTTTGCGAGAAGTCACTGAGATATTTGAAGTGCAGCAACGCTCCCCAGTCGTCCGCGAGTGCGAGCTTTTGCTGAATTCGATGCGCGCCACCCGCGAAACGGAGTCCTTTCCGCCATTTGATGAGAGCAACCTTGCTCATCATCGGAGGGAACTTTGGCAGGCTGCTTTGAACGATCCTCAGAAGCTTGCGTTGAATAGAGGCGAAAACGGAACCGGGTTTGTTCTTAGTCCTGAGGTGGAAAAAGTACTTCAGGATCAGTTTATCCAGAATGCCGGGACGACGTTTTTTGCCTTCATAGAACAGCCGCTCACGGGCCCCGCCAAAAAGAGCGTAGGGAGGCGTGTTGTACTCGCTTCTCATCCGCGGGTGCATCGGAATGAGCCGGTATCCATCCGGATCGAAGTAAGGTGAGGCGTCCAGCATGGAATCGCCGGCGCTGAACTGGATTTGATCCAGTGCACCTTTCGGATACATGTCGATCATGGTCGTGAAGACACCGTCGTTCCCTTCCTTGTCCCAATGGCGTGTCAGGGCATGAAGGTCGCGTTCAGGCCAGCCGGGATAAACGAACAGTTCGTCGACATCCAGAAAAAGGGTCCAGTGACCGTCCAGGAAAAGGTCGCAAATCACATGGCGCCAATGGGACTTGTTTTCCTTGTAAGGCTTCGCCGTGATAATCCGCGTAACGTCGTTTTCATTATCCAGATAGTCGCTGGTTCCATCCGTCGATGCGTTGTCGACGATGATGAAATGGTCCACACCGATAGCCCGGTGGAACCTCAGGAAATCTGGCAGTCTGATCGCTTCATTGTAGCAAAGGACCACAGCCACGATTGCGTCTGACGGCAAGGACAGGTGAGGAGGCTCTGATCCGTCAAAGCTGGCCTTGAAGTTTTCTTTCAGGTCTTCTTGCATCAGAAAGGCGTGCTTTTTCCTGTTTGAATCCCGGACTGGATCCAGTTTGTATTTTCCGTACCCGCTTTAAGGCCAGCATTGCGTTTTGGAAAGCCGAATGAGGATGAAAGCTGCTCGGCGGATCGCCGCGGCCGCAGTGCCAGCGCTTTCATCCGTAGACGATTTCATGGTGCTTGCCAAAACGCTTTCGATCGATTGTGAGGTTAGCGGGATGTGATCCAGCCCCGGTTCCCGGGCTTGACCCCGAACCCGGATTTGCTCCAAACGGGATAAAGTATCGATCGGCAGTGTAGTTTCCAAATGACCCGTCATTGCCTTGGAACATAAGGATCTCAACGGCCGTGACCGCAAAAACCCGGATGCCGAATAGCGGGAATCCGTCTTCCGAACCGGAATCGCTTTTTAAAAACCGGAATTTCCTGCTCTTCATGCTGAGCCGTGCCGGTTCGGTGACCGGCACACAGATCCTCGCCGTGGCGATCGGCTGGCATGTTTATCAGATGACCGGAGAGGTTCTGTACCTCGGCCTGATCGGGCTTTTCATGTTTTTGCCTGTCCTGTGCCTGTTTCTGGTCGCAGGCTTTGCCGCCGACCGGCTGGACCGGCGTCTTATCGTCGGCGTATGCAATTGCGTGAATTTCGTTGCCATGACGGCGATCGGTTTCTATCTGATGACCGGATCGGAGATGGTCTGGCCGATCTTTGTGCTCCTGGCTCTCAATGGGGCAGCGCAGGCCTTCATCTTTCCGGCCCTGCAGGCAACGCTTCCGAACATCGTACCGCGCGAGGTTTTCGCAAAAGCCGTGGCCACAAATTCGTCCGTGACGACAATCGGCCAGTTGGGCGGACCGGCGATCGGCGGTTTCCTCATCGCGCTGATCGACGTAAACGTCTATTTCGTGGCCGCTGTGCTTTTTCTCGTGGCCGCTGCGACCATGTTTCTGGTGAAGGCGGATCTCAAGATCGCGGGCCGGGAGCCGTTCGGGATATCCATGCTCCTCGGTGGGTTCCTGCATATCTGGCGGACGAAAGCCGTCCTTGGTGCTATTTCCATCGATCTGGTCGCGGTCCTTTTCGGGGGCGTCATGGGGCTTCTTCCGGTATTTGCCGTCGATATTCTGAAGGTCGGCCCGGAAGCGCTGGGGGTGATGCGGGCAATGCCTGCCATTGGAGCCCTGGTCGTGGCGGTGTCTCTGGCAAGATGGGGACTGATCTGGCGGACAGGTCCGAGCTTCTTTATCTCGCTCGCCATCTTCGGCCTGTCGATCCTCGTTCTCAGCCTGTCGACTTCCTTTTTGCTCTCTGTCCTGGCATTGGCAGTCTACGGCGCATCTGACATGGTCAGCGTCTATATCCGCCAGACGCTCGTCCAGATCGAAACGCCCAATGAATTGCGCGGCCGCGTAAGTGCGGTCAACTCGGTCTCCATCAATGCGTCGAACCAGCTCGGCGACTTCAGGGCCGGCACCATGTCCGCGATGATCGGGACGGTTCCCGCAGTTGCCGTCGGCGCATGCGCGACCCTTGGCGTGACGCTGCTCTGGTACAAGCTGTTTCCCCAACTGCGCGAGCTGACGAAATTCTGAATGCGTCTATCGGGAGAAACGGACCGGAACCGTGAAGCTCAGTTTGCTGCCCCTGATGTCATCGGGCACTTTCGGCATGGGGGAGGCTCGGTGGACCATCTCGAGTGCGGCCTGATCCAGGATGGTGTGTCCTGAGGATCGGGCGAGGCGGACGCCACTGACGGCTCCGCTTCGCGCCACCGTAAAACGAACGGTCACCGTACCTCGCAAATTGTTCCGCCGGGCCTGGGACGGATAGCGTTTCGCACGGCGCAGTTTGACGAGGACCTTGCCGTTGTAGTTCGAGCGCGCCTTCGTGCCTCCGTCCTTGGATTTGCCGTCCTTGCGTCCGTTGGCGTTGGATCTGCCGACCGCGCTGGTGACCTGCTCGCCGCCGCGACGGGAGTTCCGGTCTGCACCGTGTATTTTCTTTTTCCGGGCCTGCTGCTTGGCGACTTTTTTCTTTTCAGGCGCCTTCGGCTTAATCGGCGGCGCGGGTGCCGGTCTTGTCGCCGTGAGCGTTTCGGTCTCCGGCTCTTTCGCCTGAACAGCAGGAGGCGTTGCAGCTGCGACTTCGATCGCGGATGCGGCTGTCGCTGTTTCCGTTTGCGTTTCGACCGGCTCTTTCTGTGGTTCTGCGAGGGGGGGCTCCGGATGGACGGTTTCCGCCGTTTCCGGCCTCGTGTCTGTCACACCCTGTGCTACGGGCTGGATCGCAGCCGTTGCGACCTGCAAAGCCTTCTGAATTTCCTGTGTCGCCTGGGGAGCCTGTTGGGGTTGGACGGCGGCAACGTCTGTCGCATTTTCGACCGGTTGGACTTCATCGGGCGGGGCTTCGACCGCTTCCTGAGCGCCGTCGGTGCCGGCTATCAGGTCTTCCAGGGACCCGATTACGGAGACCGCGCCGCCCTTGGAAGCTGCGATTTCCACCTGATCCGAATCGGGAGCGAAATAGGCCGAGATTGCTGCATGGGATGCCACGGACAGGAAAATACCGGCCGCCACAAGACGTGAGAATTTCACTGGCTGCTCTTTCTGGTAATCAGAACCACGTTCGTACCGCCTGCCTTGGACAGGGCTGCAAGCACTTCTTCGAGCTTGTCGGCCGGAAGGTCTCCGTCCGCGGCCACCTTCAACGGGCCGTCCTCTGCATCGGAAGTCCTGCTGGTTTCCAGCCAGTCCTCGATTGAGATTTCTGTGTCTTGAGCATGGGTATGGCCATCGCGATCAATGATCAGAGCACCTGTGGAGCGGATGCTTTCATCGTCTGTAATGTCGACGGGTGGTTCCATACGCCGCGCATCGTCGCGGGCGATCGAGCCGGCGAAGAGGAAAAAGATCAGCATCAGGAAGACCACATTGATCAGCGGAATGGTGTTTTCCGGCGGTGTTCTGCGGACTGGAAGCTTCAGACGCATGGGATTTCCTATTTTCCGGTCACAATCACGGTGTTGAGACCTTCCCGGCGCGCTGCGGACATGACATCGACGACGTCCTGCACCTTTGCCTCCGGACCGGACCAGATGGCCAGCAACGCCTTCTCGCCTGCCGCAAGAGCTGCAAACAGCTGAGGCAGGTTTTCCCTTTCGGCGGACTGGCCGTTGAGATCCATCCTGTTGCTGTCATGAATCCGGAAATAGGCCGGCTTGATCTCGGCCCCGCCGCCTGCGCCGCCATTAGCGACCGGCATGGCCTGATAGCGCGTAAAGCTGGATGTCAGCATGAAAAACAGCAGCAGCAGGAAGATCACGTCGATCAGCGACGTCAGTCCGACCGGTTTTCTCCGAGTAGGCCTGCTAAGTCGCATACCTCGGCTCCGCTTGCTGGGCTTCCAGGGCAACGACACGGGCCGTTCCGCGGTCTGCGGCGGCGCCTGTAAAGAAGGCTGTAACCGTGGCTTCCATTTCCGCCTGTTCCGCCTCGATCCTGGCGTCGAACCAACCGACGATCGCTGAAACGGGAATGGCGATGGTCAGTCCGACGGCGGTCGTCAGCAGCGCCACCCAGATGCCGCCGGCCAGGACGGAAGGATCGACGGCGGCGCCTGCGCCCTGCATGGCCTGAAAGGCTTCGATCATACCGAGAACGGTTCCAAGCAACCCGATCAGTGGGGCTGTCTGGGCGATCATGTCCAGAGGTCTGAGCCAGGCGCGGAGCATGTTGATGCGCGTATTGCAGACACGCTCGATATCTTCCTTCAGGTGGGTGGTGTCGGTGCTGGCGTGCAATCCGCGGCGCATGAGCTTCTGCAGGATGTCACTCATGACGCTCTTGTGGGCCGAGATCTGTTTCAAGGCTTCCGGTCGTGCTCCGTCCAGCCACAGGTCGAGCGCTTTGCGGGAAGGTCCGTGACGGCCGACGCGCAACAGCTGGAACTGCAGCAGTTTTGCGATGATCAGGGCAAACGCCACGACTGACAGAATCAGGAGAAGGGCCACAACAGGGCCCCCTGAACGTACCAGATCCGCCAGAGGCAGCGCAAAAGCGGGCAGATAGTCTAGAAAAGAGGAAAACATCGCAAATTCCATTAGATGGACCGGAGTTTGAAGATAACAGGTGAACTCAGGCCGCGGTTGCGACATGCCTTCGATCTTTCCTTGGCAGCCTGACCTTCCGCCCCTCTTCGGGATTCGATTGGAAGAATGAGGTGCGTAGGTGCGGCCGTTGCCAGTATCGGGAATGTCATGCCGTGCCCTGATTGGCAGGGTGCATTCAACCTGAATTGTCTGGCTACTAAACTTGAGTATTGGCTTCAGGTATTGTTGCTCAAGCGATTGGATTTGGCAAGAAGGAAATGAAATTCGAATATGTCAGGCGCAAGCGTGTGCGGACGCCACTATCGGACCGTGACCGGTTCGTCAGACGGTTCGGCGACGAGGTCGCGCAGCAGCTTTTCGAAACACTGCAGAACTTCGCCCGGGTCTCCGGCCTTTCGATAGGTGATACCGATGGCGGTAAGTGCGTCAGGCAGGTTTACATCCAGCTTTTTCAGGCCATCCGGCAGGGTCTTCAACTGTTGTTCGCCGTAACACAGAAGTGCGATGGAATTGCTGTTGACGATTACCTTCTCCGCATTGGTGAAGGAATGGATCTCGCAGGTCTGGGTCGGAGGCACCGCGCCCACGCTTCGAAATAGGGTCTCGAAGTATTTTCGGATCGGTGTTCCGTGCTGCGCCACGATCCAGCTTTCGTCCCGTAGATCGGCAATCGACAGGGTCTTTCGGTGGCAAGGGTGGTCGGCCCTTGCAACCAAGGTAAATCTCTCCTCATAAAGATGGATTTCCTGCAGGTCCGGATAAGGCGCGGGGTTGCGCAGAACACCGACCATACAGTCGAGTTCGCCGCGGCGCAGGGCTTCCGCAAGCATGGCATAGCTGCCGGGGACGGCGATGAGGCGTAGATCCGGGTTGCTCTTCGTCAACTCGCCGAAGGCCCTGGCGATCAGGTCCTGTCCGGAAAAGGGCAGCATTCCCACAGCAAGCCGCCCGATCAAACCGGCACGCGGCCGATGCACCAGGCTCTCAATGGCGGTCAATTCCCGCTCCAGTGCGTCGTGAAGCTTCTTCAGACGACGGGCCTGCTCTGTCGGCTCCAATCCCGCCCGCTTGCGTTCGAACAGGACCTGTTTCGAATATTCGGTTGCCGCCCGGATAGCGCGGCTGACGGCTGGCTGGGTGATGCCGAGTTGCCTGGATGCCGCGGACGCGCTGCCGAATGTCAGGACAGCGGCAATCGCATTGAGATGATGGGACCGCAGGAAGGTGGTGAGCCGCGGCCGGATGCCGCTCTTGGCCTCGATGTCGTCTTCGGCCGACTGGATCAGCTTAAGGGCATTGGAGCAGTGGCGCAGAACGTTTTCTCCCAGTGCGGTCGGTTCGGTTCCACCCCAGCCCCTTTGAAACAACGGTACACCGAGCAGGTTTTCCGCCGAAGCGACTGTCCGCGAAATCGCTGGCTGTGTCGTGGCCAGTCTGTCGGCCGCCTGCGCGAAGCCACGGGTGGCCGCGACTGCATCGATCGCGCGTATATGCTTGAGTGTCAGGCGTTTTTCGCGCGGCATGTCCTATTATTACCAAAATGAACTCAGTTATTCGATATGAGCATAAGGCGTAAATGACATGGGATGCTAGTCGTGGAGGGACAACGGATCACGGAGGACCGCCAGACAATGGCCGACAAGTCACTAGAAGATAAAATCAAACGGATCGGCAATCCGTCTCACATGCTGCAGAATGCGCAGGAAGGGGCTTACGCGTTTCCCATTGCGCCGCAATACACAAACTGGATTGAGGAGGTCCGCTCGTGGCGTAATGGGGTGGTTCTCCTGAACCAGTCCTATCACATGACCGACCTTTACGTGCGGGGGCCGGATGCACTCAAGCTTCTGTCCTATGTCGGGGTGAACAGCTTTGCCAAGTTCGGACGCAACAAGGCCAAGCAGCTCGTCTGCGTGAACCCGGACGGCTATGTGATCGGCGACGGCATCCTTTTCGGTCTGGAAGACGACGAGTATCTCTATATCGGCCGTCCGCCGCTGGCGAACTGGATCGCATATCAGGCGGAAATCGGAGATTTCGACGTCACCACCGAATTCGATATCCGCAGCCTCGAAAACTCCGACAAGCCGCGTAAGCTCTATCGCTATGAGATCCAGGGTCCGCTTGCGCTCGATCTCCTGAACGAGGTCAATGAAGGCGGTCCGTTGACCACCAAGTTCTTCAACATGGGTGAAATCACCATTGCCGGCTGCCAGGCGCGGACGTTGTGCCATGGCATGGGCGGCGCCCAGGGGCTGGAAATCTGGGGACCTTACGAGGAAGGTCAGAAAGTCTACGACCGGCTGCTTGAAGTCGGCAAGAAGTACGGTCTGCTCAGGGCCGGATCTCGGGCCTATTCGACGTCGGCGATGGAATCAGGCTGGATTCCGTCTCCTCTGCCGGCGATCTATACGGGCGAGGCCATGAAGGGGTACCGCGAGTGGCTCGCTGCCTCCAGCTTTGAAGCGGTCTGTTCGGTAGGCGGAAGCTTCCAGCCGGACGATGTGGAGGATTACTATCTGACGCCATGGGATCTGGATTATGGCCGGGTCGTCAAGTTCGATCACGATTTCATCGGCCGCGAAGCCTTGGAGAAGATGGCCGGTGAGGAGCATCGGACGAAGGTGACGCTGGTCTGGAACAAGGATGACGTCCTGAAGATCTTCGCCGGCATGATGGACGAGTTCCCGGCACCCAAGCTGATGGAACTGCCGACCGGTAACTATGCGGCGCACCCTTACGATCAGGTCCTGCTTGACGGCAAGATGGTCGGCATTTCGACCTATCCGGTCTATTCGGCAAATGAGCGGGCCTGGATCTCGCTAGCGATGGTGCGCAGCGACCTGGCGGAGCAGGGCACGAAGCTCGATATCCTGTGGGGTGAGGCCAACGGCGGCACCGATAAACCGCACGTCGAGGAGCATCGGCAGATCGAGATCGGGGCAGAGGTTCACCCATGGCCGATCCACGAGGCCGCGCGGACGGGGTATCGGGCGCAGAAATAGTCTCTGACGGAAGTGCTGAACAGTTCGCCTGCCGGGGAGGAGACTCTCCGGCAGTTTCTGTCTGTGAGGCGATCACGGCATGGGTATGGGAGTGGTCACCTTGGGAACGTCATATCCGGCCTGCACCGCCGGGCGCGAAGCGATCCGCTGGTACCAGGCTTTCACGTTCGGGAAGTCGTCCAGATTGATGGTCTGCCACTCGAACCTGGAGATCCAGGGCCAGCAGGCCATGTCGGCGATGGAATAGTCGTCGACGATGTAGTTGCGGCCTTTCAGACGCTTGTCGAGAACGCCATAGAGGCGATGGGCTTCGGCGGAGTAGCGTTGTTCGGCATATTCGGCCTTGCCCGGATTGAAGTGGCAGAAATGGTGGGCCTGGCCGAGCATGGGGCCGAGGCCGCCCATCTGCCACATCAGCCATTCGATTGTGCGCATGCGTTGCTCGCCGTCGCGGGCGAGGAACTTCCCGTATTTGTCGGCGAGATATATCAGGATCGCGCCGGATTCCATCAGTTTCAGTCCGTTGTCCCGGTCGACTATGGCCGGGATCTTGTTGTTCGGACTGATGTCCAGAAACTCCGGCTTGTTCTGGTCCCCTTCCATAATGTTGATCGGGTGGCTGGTGTAGTCGACGCCGAGTTCCTCCAGGAGGATGGAAACCTTGCGGCCGTTCGGCGTAGTCCAGGTGTAAAGATCGATCATGCGGAAGGGTCCCCGTAATTGGTATTTCCGTTGTTGCCCTTAAAAGGCGGTCGGGTGTCATGATTCAGTTTTCAGGTGCCGTCTGCAATGGGGCGTGCCCGGATTTGGAGGTTTCGGCACTAAGATTCGAACGGAAAGCGAAGGGGGAGAGCAGGGCTTGTCATTTCAGCCGTCGGGAATTTCCGGAGAACTGAGGGAGAATTTATGGGCTGGGTCGCGGTCGTTTGCCGGTTCCTGGCGCACATTGGACAATCCCCCGGCCAAACCGATTGCTTAGATTGACATGAATACTGATTCATGTTTCATATAACTCGCATGTGCCGGCTGGTCTTCTCGTTCCTGGAGGGGGATTGGAGAGACGCTGAGAAAGCCTTCAGCCGGGTTGACACGGGAGGAATTTCAACATGACGTTCGATTACAAACGGCTGACCCGGACCGTCTTTGCCGGTCTTCTGGCGCTGTCCGCCGGGGCAGGGGCCGCACTGGCTGATGACATCAAGATCGCCCACGTTTATGGCAAGACCGGTCCCTATGAGGCCTATGCCAAACAGTCTCATGTGGGCCTCATGATGGGGCTGGAATACGCCACCGACGGCACCATGGAAGTGAATGGCAACAAGCTGGTGGTCATCGAGAAGGATACCCAGCTCAAGCCGGATATCGGCAAGGCGGCGCTGGCCGAGGCCTATGGCGATGATGAAGTCGATATTGCCGTCGGACCGGTTTCGTCCGGTGTGGCGCTCGCCATGCTTCCGGTGGCTGAAGAATACGAGAAGGTGTTGATTGTCGAGCCGGCCGTTGCCGACAGCATTACCGGCGAGAACTGGAACCGCTACATCTTCCGCACCGGCCGCAATTCGTCCCAGGACGCGATCGCAAACGCTGTGGCCCTGGGTGCGGACAACGTTTCCGTCGCAACACTCGCCCAGGATTATGCCTTTGGTCGCGACGGCGTGGCAGCTTTCAAGGAAGCGTTGGCCGGCACCGGTGCCAAGCTGGTGTTCGAGGAATATGCCCCGACCGACACCAAGGACTTTACCGCCAGCGCGCAACGGGTGTTCGACGCACTCAAAGACGAGCCGGGACGCAAGTTCCTGTTCGTGATCTGGGCCGGTGGCGGCAATCCGATCGGCAAGATCAAGGCCATGGACCCGGACCGGTTCGGCGTCGAGATCGCCACCGGCGGTAACATTCTGGCAGCCATGAAGGCCTACAAGGAACTGCCGGGCATGGAAGGCGCGACCTATTATTACTACGACATTCCGAAGAACCCGGTGAACGACTGGCTCGTTGCAGAACACCAGAAGCGCTACGATGCGCCGCCGGATTTCTTCACGGCAGGCGGTATGTCTGCCGGGATCGCGATTGTCGATGCGCTCAAGAAGGCTGGATCCACGGACACCGAAGCCCTGATCTCTGCCATGGAAGGCATGGAATTCGAGACGCCGAAAGGCAAGATGATGTTCCGCAAGGAAGATCATCAGGCGCTGCAGTCCATGTATCACTTCAAGATCAAGGCGGATCCGAATGTCGAGTGGGGTATTCCGGAACTCGTTCGTGAGCTCAAGATCGAAGACATGAACATCCCCATTCGCAACCAGTAACGATCCTGTTCGGGGGAAGCCTATCCAACCCTTTCCCCGGCCACCCATCCCTTGAGACCCGCAGCGAATTCCGCCTTGTTGAGAGGCGGCAACAAACGAAACTGGTCAAAGGATCGCGTTCGGCTTCATCCAACCACGAACCCGATCCGGAAGACCGGTTCAGCCAGCAGCCTCAAGGGATGGGGTAAGACACCGCCCCATCGGCCACGATCTAACACAACAAGCAACAGGCCGGACTCGTGACCAGCGAACATCCCATCCTCGAAACACGGGATCTGACCATCCGTTTCGGCGGTCATGTCGCCGTCGATCACATCAGTTGCGCCTTTCAGCGCGGCACGCTGACCGCCATTGTCGGCCCGAACGGCGCCGGCAAGACAACCTATTTCAATCTGATTTCGGGTCAGCTGAAGGCGACCTCCGGTAAGGTCATCCTGAATGGCGCGGACATCACCCGGATTTCCGTGCCGGAGCGGACCGACCGGGGGATCGGCCGGGCGTTTCAGCTGACCAATCTGTTTCCGTCTCTGACCGTCCAGGAAAACGTCCGCCTCGTGGCCCAGGCGAAAGCGGGCAAGGGCTTCGACATGACGTCGATCGCGGAAAGCCATGTGGAACTGATCGAACGGGCGGAGCATGTGCTGGCGGAAGTCAAACTGATCGATGTGGCCGATCAGGTCGTGGCGGTGCTGCCGCACGGGGATCAGAGGAAACTGGAAGTGGCGATGATGATCGCCCTTGGGCCCCAGGTGCTGATGTTCGACGAGCCGACGGCCGGCATGAGCGTGGACGAGGTTCCGGTGATCCTCGATCTGATCAAGACGCTGAAGCAGGACATGGATCGCACCATCCTGCTGGTGGAACACAAGATGGACGTGATCCGCTCGCTCGCCGACCGGATCATCGTTCTGCACAACGGCGCGCTGGTGGCCGACGGCGAGCCGGCGGAGGTGATCGCCATGCCGATCGTCCAGGAAGCCTATCTCGGCAAGGCACCGGAGGCCGCATGATGTCCGAACCGCTTCTCCAGCTTTCCGGCGTGCATACGCATATCGGTCCCTATCATATTTTGCAGGGGGTGGACCTGACCGTTCCCAAGGGCGGGGTTTCGGTTCTGCTTGGCCGCAATGGCGCCGGCAAGACGACCACGTTGCGCACGATCATGGGACTTTGGACCGCAAGCAGCGGATCGGTCACGTTTCAGGGCAAGGATATTACCCGGATGGATACGCCGTCGATCTCCCGATCCGGCATCGCCTTCGTCCCGGAGAACATGGGGATCTTCACGGATCTGACCGTTGCGGAAAACATGACGTTGGCTGCAACCAAGGGCCCGATTGATCCGAAGCGGCTTGCCTGGATCCAGGACCTGTTCCCGCCGATCAAAACCTTCTGGAACGCGTCCGCAGGCAATTTGTCGGGCGGTCAGAAGCAGATGCTCGCCGTCTCGCGGGCCATTGTCGAGCCGCGGGTACTGATCCTGATCGACGAGCCGACCAAGGGCCTGGCACCGGCGATCATCAACGCGATGACCGATGCACTGAAGGAACTGAAGGAAACGGAAACGACCATCCTTCTGGTCGAGCAGAATTTCTCCATGGCGTCGAGTATCGGCGACACGGTGGCCGTCATGGACGACGGCCGGATCATTCACGACGGGGACATGGCGGAAATGGTTGCCGACAAGGATCTGCAGGAACGCCTCATGGGGCTCAGCCTGGAGGCGCATCAATGAGCGACGCGACGATCAAACCGCGCATCGAGAAGGCGCCGCTCTGTGATCGGCTGGTGGAAAAGCTCCCGGTCATTCTGGTTCCGGCGCTCGCATTGCTGGGGCTGATCGCGGTCGGCAATCCGGCGACCTGGCTGACGCTGACCGTCGCCGGTCTCGCCATGGGGCTGATGATCTTCATCATGGCCTCGGGGCTGACTGTCGTCTTCGGCCTGATGGACGTGATCAATTTCGGCCACGGAGCCTTCATCTCGGTTGGTGCCTTTGTCGGCTTCACCGTCCTGATCTGGCTGGGTGGCTGGACATCGTCGCCGAGCGTCTTCCTCAATCTGGCAGCCGTTTTTGTCGCGATCCTGGTGTCGATGCTTGCGACGGCCGCCATGGGTTATGCCTTCGAACGGGTGATCGTCATGCCCGTCTATGGCGAGCACCTGAAGCAGATCCTGGTGACCATGGGCGGCCTCATCGTCGCCCAGCAGCTGATCTATGTCTTCTGGGGCCCGGACGAAATGCATGTGGCACGACCTGAGAGCTTGCAGGGATCGTTTGTCATCGGCGAAGCGGCAGTTGAGAAATACCGTCTGGTGGCCGTCGGCATCGGCATCGTCCTGTTTCTAGCCATGCGATACGTGCTGAAGTCCACCAAGATCGGTCTGCTGGTTCGCGCCGGTGTCGAAAACGGTGAGATGGTCGAGGCATTGGGCTACCGGATCCGGCGCCTGTTCCTGATGGTGTTCATGGCCGGTTCCGCGCTTGCCGGGCTCGGCGGCGTGATGTGGGGCCTCTATCAGGAGACGATTACCGCCCATATGGGGCAGGAAATCATGGTGCTTGTATTCATCGTCGTGATCATCGGCGGGCTCGGATCCGTCGAAGGTTGTTTCATCGGCGCCCTGCTGGTTGGCCTGTTGTCGAACTACACGGCTTTCCTTGCACCAAAGGTCGCGCTGGTTTCAACGATCGGCCTGATGGTGGTCATCCTGATGTGGCGGCCGCAGGGGCTTTACCCCGTCGTCAAGGCGAAGTGAGGAGGACGCCCATGCTCACCAGATTGCTCTCCGGCGACAGGCCGCGCAGCCGGGTCCTGACCCTTCTGCTTCTTGCGATCGTCCTATCGCTCGCCTTCGCCCCCTTCCTGTTTCCAGGGACCAAATCCCTGGAAACAGCGGCGCGGATCTGCATCTTCATTGCGCTGGTCGCGAGCTATGATCTGCTGCTCGGTTATGCGGGGATCGTTTCCTTTGCCCACACGATGTTTTTTGGCATCGGTGCCTATGGAACGGCGCTGGCTCTATCCGCGACCGGTCCGAGTTTCGTGTCGATCCTTTGGGGCACAGCCGCAGGGGCCATCGTTGCTGCGATCTTTGCCCTGGCGATCGGACTGTTTTCGTTACGCGTCAAGGCAATCTTCTTCGCCATGGTCACGCTCGCGGTTGCCAGTGCTTTTGCGGTCCTGGTTTCGCAAATGTCCTGGCTGACCGGTGGCGAGGATGGTCTCAACTACAAGATCCCCCGAGTGTTGACGCCGGCCTTCAAGCTGATGAACGAGAAGGTTTTCGATGTCCGGATAAACGGCAAACTGCTCGCCTATTATCTGATTTTCTTTGCCTCGGCATTCCTGTTCCTGGTGATGCTGCGTATCGTCAACTCTCCTTTCGGGCGGACCCTGCAGGCGGTTCGGGACAATGCGTTCCGGGCGGAGGCCATCGGCTATAGAGTCGTCTGGTACCGGACGACAGCAACCGTGCTCTCGGCGGTCATCGCCGCACTTTCCGGATCGCTGCTTGCGATCTGGCTGCGCTATACGGGACCGGCAACCACGCTCTCCATGGAGATCATGATCGATATCCTGCTGATGGTGGTGATCGGTGGCATGGGCACGCTTTATGGCGCGGTGATTGGGGCCACGATCTTCATTCTGGCCCAGACCTATCTTCAGGCACTGATGGGCGTTGCCTCCGACGCGACAAGTTCTATTCCCTTCGTCTCCGATCTGATCGCAGCAGACCGCTGGCTGTTGTGGCTTGGCATGCTCTTCATCCTGTCGGTCTATTTCTTCCCGACCGGGATCGTCGGCAGGCTTCGGACCTCGCGCGCATGAGTGAGACGGGGCTCCATGTCCGCGTAGAGGAGGGGGGCGGTTCGCCGCTCATCCTTCTGCATGGTTGGTCGTGCCATGGTGGTTTCTTCGCCCCCCAGATCAAGGCCTTGTCCGGCGAAGCGCGAGTTCTGGTGCCGGATCTGCCCGGTCACGGGGAAACCGGGAGACGGTTACCGCTGACGGTTGAGGCGGCAGCCGATGCGGTGGCGGAATTGATCGGCAGTCGCAGCCTTTCCGGCGTCACGCTGTGCGGCTGGTCCATGGGCGCGCATGTCGCCTATTCCTACGCCGAGCGCCATGGAACCGACCGGCTGAGGCAGATCGTTGCCATCGACATGTCGCCCAAGGTGCTGAACGCACCGGACTGGCCAAACGGGTCTCTCGGCGGGCTCGATGCCGGGCGCAATGTCCATGTTCTCGAGGCCATGGTACCCGATTGGCCGAAGCTTGCGCCTAGGGTCGCGGAGCGGATCTTTGCGCGCGATGAGGCCCCGGACCCGGCGTTGTTGGCCTTTGCCAAGCGGGAAATCGGAAAGGCAGATCCGAACCTGCTCATGCCCATGTGGGCGTCGCTGACGGATCAGGATTTCCGTTCCTTCCTGCAGCAGCTCGACATCCCGTTGCATCTGGCCTTCGGTGCGAAAAGCCCGCTTTACGGGGCAGGGGTGCACGACTGGCATGAGGTGCACGTCCCCGATGTCGGTTTGCGGATCTTCGACAGATCCGGACACTCCCCACATCTGGAAGAGGTCGACGCCTTCAATACCTGGCTCTCGGGCTTGCTGAGCAAAGCCGGACAGGACGACGACGCCATATCCGGCCGGCGATGATCCTTTAAGCCTTGCCGACATCCTCCACATAGACGAGCGCGCGGCCTTCGCAGACACGGATGCCGCGCTCGCTCACGCATACCGTTTCCAGGTCCACGAGATGCTTTTCCGGTCGCAACCGTGTGATCGTGACCGATGCGGTCAGGGCCTCTCCGAGGGGGGCGTCCGCCAGGAAGCGCATGTCCTGCTTCAGGTAATTGGTGCCGGGGCCGGGGAGCTTCACGCCGAGCAGATAGGAGAACAGCGCGCCGATCAGGGGGCCGGGCACCGTCTTCGGCGGCTCCCCTTCTAATCCGGCTTGCCGGGCGAAGTCTGTCATGTCGGCTCCGGAATAGGTCCGTGTGATTTCAGATATTTGGCCGATTTCGAATGTCATTGAACGTCTCCGGAAATGAGGCATTCGCCCGAGAGGGTCACGAGTCCATCCGTCTTGCGGCAAACCTCGACCGTAATTCTGTTCGGTTCGTCCGCTACGGGGGTGAGACGGAACAGCAGCTCTTCTCCGGCATAAGACGGATTGGGAAACATCAGCGACTGTAATTCGTGGGTCGCGCCGGGCCAGTGCTTGCGTAAGAGACCGTAGACGCGTGAATAAAGCAGCATGCCGTGGGAGACGGTCCGGCCGAAGCGGGTGCTCGCCGAAAAGACCGGATCGACGTGGATCGGGTTGTCGTCGCCGGAAAGCCAGGCGAAGTCGTCGAAATCCTGCTGGGTCGGCACCCAGCTTTCTTCGACTGCGGAAAGAGTAGTGGTCAACGGACGGTCTCCGGTTCTTGGGCGAGCGTATCCTTGAGGATGTTCTTGCGGACCTTGCCGGCGGCCGTCCGGGGCAGATCGTTCGCGACCTGAAAGCTTTTCGGGATCTTGTAGGGCGCGAGGCGCTCCCGACACCAGGCTGGCAGGCCCGCGGTGTCGATGGTTGTCCCCGGACGTTCGACCAGGAAGGCTGCGCCGACCTCGCCCCATCTTTCGTCTTCGACTCCGATGACGACCGCTTCCAGGATCGCCGGATGGGTGGTCAGGACCTTTTCCACCTCGGCCGGATAGACGTTTTCTCCGCCGGAGATGTACATGTCCTTGATCCGGTCGACGATGTAATAATAGCCTTCCTCGTCACGACGGGCGACGTCGCCGGATTTGAGCCATCCGTCTTTGGTGAAGCTAGCCTCGGTCGCTTCCGGGTTGTCCATATAGCCCGGGGTGATGCCGGGGCCACGCAGCTGCAGCTCGCCTTCACCTGCACCCTGTACGATCTTGCCGTCGGCGTTTTCAAGTCGGACTTCGGACAGGATCTGCGCCTTACCGACAGAGCCGACCTTTTTCGAAGCATTCTCCGGATCCATGAGGAAGACGGTCGGGCCTGTTTCGGTCATGCCCATGCCATTGCAGATGGTTGCGCCGCGGGCCATGAAATCGGTGAGCAGGTGGGCCGGGACCGGTGCGCCGCCGCAGCCGAGAGATTTCAGCTTCGCGAAATCAACGTCATCGATACGGGGATGCAGCGCGAGAGCCTGATAGATCGCAGGCACGCCGAAGAAAGAGGTGAGGGCCCCCTGCGCCATCAGATCGACGACCGCATCGGCATCGAACTTGGACAATATGAACGAAACACCGCCCAACAGGAACAAAGGCAGGGTGGGCAAATTAATGCCGGCGGTATGAAACAGCGGCAGATAGTTGACGCATCGGTCCGTGCCGGAGAGGCCGGTCGCCTGGGAATAATTGATCATGTTCGCCCAAGCCATGCCGGCGGTCTGGATGACCGCCTTGGGCAGGCCGGTGGTGCCGGAGGTGAACAGCAGATACCAGGGCGCGCTTGCTGCGATGCGGCCGTCGCCGACCGGATCAGTTGGCGCCTTGGCAATTAGGGTGTCCAGACGGTCGGCGTCCTTCGACGCAAAGGCGTGGTGGGTAAGATTGAGGGCATTTGCCAGGTTCAGCGCGGTTTCGCGGAACTCGCTGTCATGAATGATCAGCCTTGCCTTTGACAGGGCGAGGATCGGTTCCAGTTCGGCTTCCGGTTGACGCCAGTTCAAGGGCACCAGGATGATCCCGGTCTTCTGGGCGGCAAAAAGGAGGACGAAGAAGTCGGACCTGTTCAGGCACAGAACGGCGATCCGGTCGCCTCTCTGCAACCCCAGTGACAGGAGCGCATTGGCGGTGCGGTTTGCCCGGTCGTTGACGTCTGAAAACGTCAATTCCGTTCCGGTGTCATGGTCGACGAAAGCGGTTTTGTGCGGCGACAGTTCGGCTCTCTTTGCCGCCATATCCGTAAGCCATTCCATCATGTCCTCCCAACACGGTTTTTGGAGCGGCAGCTCGTTTGCTTAGGGTCTTCCGGTAAAGCGTTTCATGCCTTCCAGGGTGTCTGGGGCGGTCACGCGCTCCAGAAACCGGCTTTTTTCCTGATCCAGCCGCTCGCGGACGGTCGCGATGCGTTTCTTGTCCCAGATGTTTGCCCGGGTCGCTTTGAGGGTATTTGCGTTCATCCCGGCGATGGAAGCCGTCCAGGTGTCGATCTGGCGCTCAACGGCGCCTTCCGGAACGACCGCATTTGCCAGGCCAAGGCTCAGGGCGTCGTTGGCCGTCAGCCGGGTATTCAGGTACTGAATTTCCAGCGCTTTCGCCGTGCCGATCCGCTCAGGTAAAAGCGCGGTCCAGCCCCCGTCGGGACCGAAGCCGACGACAGCGTAATAAGGCTGCAGGAAGGTGTTTTCACTCATGGCGACAAGGTCCGCCGCGAGGATGAGGCCGAGCGATCCGCCGGTGACAGGACCATTGACGGCCGCCAGAACCGGGGCAGGAAATTCCAGAAGATCGATGATCACGTCATGCAGGGCGCCGACGATCCGGTCAGAATAGGCAAGAAGCTCGTCCGGGCTCTCGGCATGCTCCATGAAGCCGCCGATGTCGCCGCCGGTCGAAAAGCTTCGGCCCTCGGCCGACAGCACCAGGGCGTCCGGGGCGACGCCACGGGCAAGTTCCAGGCACCCGCGAAGATCGTTCAGGAGGGCCGGTGTTAAAGCATTGTGCCGTTCCGGCCTGTTCAGCCTGATGCTGGCAATATTCCGATCATGGGAAAATTTGACGAGCGAAGGCATGGGGGATCAGGGTTTCAAGCCGTTGACGATCAGGTCATGGGTAGTCTCGACGACCTCTTCGACCGGGGTCTTGTCTCCCCAGATGACGGCCCGTTCGCCCAGAGAACGGGAGATACCCATCAGTGCCCAGGCGCGGGTATCCGCATCGCCCGGTTTGATCTGGCCGGCCTTGACTGCCGCTTCAAGCCCGTTCCGATAACCCTCGGCGAAGGTGTGGTAGTAGGCGTGATAGGCTTCCGGATCCACAAAGAGCGCTTCCTGAATGATCCGGTAGAGATCCGGGTGCGCCCGAATGAATTCCAGGAAGGCGGTCAGGCCGGCCTTTTCCGCATCGAGGCGGTTCTCGATATTGTGGGTCGCTTCGCTGAGCGCGCGCCGGACCAAACGGCCCATCTCCAGAACCAGTTCGGAGAAGACTTCGTCCTTGCTCTTGAAATAGATGTAGAATGTGCCCTGCGCGACGCCGGCCTCCCGGGTGATGTGTCCGATTGAGGCTTCGTTGAAACCGCGCTCACCGATGACGCGCTCGGCGGCGGACAGGATCGCCTTGCGGGTCGCTTCGCCCCGGGCGGTCTTCGGCTGGATCTGTCCGTTCGACGGGTCGTTCCCGGTGCCTGTTTTTCGCGCTGCTTTTGCCAAGGCCCAACTCCGGACACGTGCTTAACTGAAACATGAATCAGTATTCATATTCAGTCGAGATATGCAAGTTATTCGTTAGGGCGCGGTTCGCAGACCGGTCGCCATGTTCTAAGCCCTCACTTGATCGGCGGCTGGGGCAGTCTTGCCTCGCCGGGCTCCATCACCAGCGTGTGATCGAGGGAGTACCAGGGACCGATCCAGCCGGCGATGTCGGGATGGGCTTCGTCATGGCGGACGAAATGTCCGGTGGTCGCCTTTGTCACACCGAACTGGACATCGGTTTCCAGTCTTGGATCGTCGTCGGCATATATCTGGGTGATCAGCGTCTTGAAGCCGTCCTTGAAGGCCAGCGCGTGGACATGAGCGGGGCGATAGGGATGGCGATTCTGGGCGGCAAGCAGACATCCGACGAGGCCATCTGTCGGGATCGGATAACCGGCGGGCCGGATCGAGCGAAAACGGATCTCTCCCGTCTCGTCCGTTGTGAACTTGCCGCGCAGGTTCATGTCCGCCTGATCCGGATCCTGGTTTTCATAAAAGCCCGCGGGGGACGAATGCCAGATATCCACCTCGGCGCCCTCGATCGGGGATCCGGTTTGATCTGTGACGGTGAAGGTTACGACCATCGGTTCTCCCGGCGTATCGGAGCGAACGATCGAGGAGTCGTTTTCGGTTATGGGGGAGTTCAGCCGCCAGAAGGGACCGAGCAGGTTCTGCGTGGTCTCGGTCGCTCCGTTGTTGCCGTTGTTGAGCAGGCAGACCAGGGCAGAGACGCCGAGCGACCCGGACATTAGGACCGCTTCATTGTGGGTGTCGGTGGTCAACTTGCCGATCTCGTTGACGATTGCGGTCGCGTTGCGGAACTCATCTTCGGTCAGCCGGACGTCCCGGATGAAGCCGTGCAGATGGGTAATCAGCGAGACCATGATTTCGCGCAGGCGCGGATCATTGGTTTGCTCCATTACCTTCAGCACGGCCTCGGTGACCTGCTCCTGGCGTTCTATTGTCATGCCTTCCTCCCGTCCGGCCGTTGCTCCCGTCAACGGATCGGCCTATCGCTTTAGCTGGAAGCTTCGGCTATGGCGCTCCAGACCTTGTGGGGCGTCGCCGGGAGCGAAATATCCTCCACACCAACAGGTGCCAGTGCGTCCAGGATCGCCGAGATGATCGCGGGCGTTGCCCCGACCGTGCCGGCCTCGCCTGCACCTTTTACACCGAGGGGATTGGTCTCCGTCGGCGTGCTCAGGGTGGAGAAATCGATCGGCGGCATGTCGGTTGCCCGCGGCATGGCGTAGTCCATGAAGCTGCCGGTGGTGAGCTGGCCCGTTTCGTCATAGACCACGTCTTCCATCAGCGCCTGGCCCAGGCCTTGCGCGATGCCACCAACCATCTGGCCTTCGAGCAGCATGGGATTGATGACGGTTCCAACGTCATCGACGGAGACGATCTGCAGCACGTCGATATCGCCGGTTTCCGGATCGACTTCCACTTCCGCGACCTGGCAGCCGTTCGGGAAGGTAAAGCCCTGCAGTAGGAAGTCGCCTTCGCCGGACAGGCCGAGCCCGAGTTCCGGCGGCAGGATCGGCAGGAACGACATGGCTGCCACCTTCTGGATCGGCATCTTCTTGTCGGTTCCGGCAACCGACAGTTCGCCGGCTTCGAACACGACATCGTCCGCGCTTGCTTCCAGCAGATGGCCGGCAATGGCACGGGCCTTGTCGATCACCTTGTCGGCCGCGATCTTGAGAGATCCGCCGCCGTTGATCATGGACCGGGAGGCAACAGTGCCGCGACCGAAGGAAACGGCGTCGGTATCGCCCTGAAGGACCCGGATGCTGTCAAACGGCACACCAAGCCAGTCGGAGACCATCTGGGCATAGACCGTTTCATGACCCTGGCCGTGAGAGAAGGTTCCGGCAAGCACCGTGACGCTTCCGCCCGGATCGAAGCGGATTTCCATGGACTCATTGACAAGCCCGGCGTTTTCCATGTGGAGCGCGATACCGACGCCGCGCAGTTTGCCGTTCTCGGTCGAAGCCGCCTTGCGTTGATCCATGGATGCCCAGTCGCTGACTTCCAGTGCCTTGTCGACCACGGCGCCGTAATTGCCGGTGTCGATCTTGTAGAGCAGGGGCGTCTGGTAGGGCATCTGCTCTGGGGTCACCATGTTCAGCTTCCGGATTTCGATCCGGTCACGGCCGGTTTCCCGGGCCGCCTTATCCATCAGCCGTTCGATCAGATAGGACGCCTCCGGGCGCCCGGCACCCCGGTAGGGTTGGGTCGGAGAGGTGTTGGTGTAGATCGCGCGGGAGAGGGCATAGGCCGCGGGCACGTGATAGCAACCGGTCGCAAGCGTGGCGGCGAACATGGCGGATACGCCGCCGCCGGTGGCGAGGAAGGCTCCGGCGTTATAGTCGCTGGAGACCCGGAGTGCGGTGATCTTGCCGTTCGCGTCCAACGCCAGTTCCGCTTCACCCATCTGGTCGCGGCCGTGGTAGTCGGCCAGAAGCGATTCGGAGCGGTCGGCTTGCCAGCAGACGGTGCGGTGCAGTTTCTTCGCCGCCCAGGCAACAAGCACATCTTCAGGATAGACCGCCCCTTTCATGCCGAAACCGCCGCCGACATCCTTTGCAAGGACGCGCACCTGGGTTTGTGCCAGACCGAGTGTACCGGCGATTTCTGCGCGGACAGAATGGGGTGACTGGGTCGAGGTCTGAACAGTCACGCGGGCTTCGCGTGCGTCGTAGCTGCAGGTCGTTCCGCGCGGTTCAAGGGCATTGGCCGACAGACGATTGTTGTGCAGCGTCAGCCGGGTGACATGCGCGGCGGATTCGATGGCGGCTTTCGTCGCGGCTTCATCGCCGAGCGCGATATGAAAGGCGACATTGTCCGGGGCGTTGTCCCAGATAACTGGCGCGCCATCCGCGATCGCGGAGGGAGTATCGATGACGACCGGCAGTTCGTCGTAGTCGACTTCGATCAACTCAGCGGCGTCCTGGGCAAGGACACGGCTGTCGGCGATCACCACCGCCACGGCCATGCCCGCGTAGTACACCCGGTTTTGTGCGAGAGCAGAAAAAGGGGCCGTTTTGACATTCTGGTGGAGGCCGGGAAAGATCGTGTGGCAGGATATCCCGCCAATGCCATCGGCCTGATAATCCGCCCCTGTCAGAACCGCATGAACGCCTGGCGCTCCCTTGGCGGCCTCGACGTCGATAGAGCGGATATCGGCATGGGCGAGGGGCGAACGAACCACGTAGGCATGGAGCTTCGATGCATCCTTGATGTCGTCGACATAAAGCCCCTGTCCGGTCAGAAAACGCTGATCTTCCTTGCGCGTAACCGATTGACCGATACCGTATTTCATTGATCTCTCCCAAATGTATACATTCAGGAGAGTAGTCAACGGTGATCGCACGTCAATCACTTGGCGCGATGATTTTCAAGTTTTGACGGTGTTATTATATGAAGTTGGCAACCATATCCGGTGCGGCGGGAACGAGCCCAATTTTCAGGCACCTCTTTGCGATGGATCTTTGCGATGCATCAATGAGAGAAAAAATCCTGGTTGCCATGGTTCCACCAAATTGGAGCTTCCTATTCTGGTATGAACAGAAAGCATCCCCGAACAGGCAAGGGACGGACAAGATGACCACCGAAAATTATCCGAAACATCTCGAGGAACGGCTGCAGTCTTTGGAAGCCGAAATTGAGCGAGCCCAGAAAAAGCTGGCCGAAGAGTCACCCACTCACAAGGTCGAGGCTGCCGGGGAATTGACGGTTCTGGAAAAAATGCATCAGGACATCGCAGAGAAGCTGAAAGCCGCGACAGCGGAGCATGCGGAAAAGTGGTCATTGGCGCATGAAGAGATGCAGAAGGATATCGACGCCCTTTACGAATCGCTGGATCGCTGGGTCATGAAGTACTCAAAGCCCGGTGTCTGATCGACTGTAATCCCCGGTTTCAGGTCAGGGAGAAGGCTTCAGCGTTCTTCCTGCCTTGCTGCCGGTCGTAAGCCGCCGGTTCCAGCCAAATTTTCAGAGCCGCAGCAGCTTCTTCGCGTTGCCGTTGAAGATCGCGTTTTTCGTTCCTTCCTCGATCGGGCTGTTGCGCAGCCAGGCTACGCCATCCGTATTGGAGACATATGGCCAGTCGACCGCAAACAGGATGTGATCGGCTCCTATCGCTTCCAGGCAGCATTGAAGGGCTGCGTCGGAAAAGAACCCGCTCGTCGTGATATGGAAGTTGTTGCGGAAGATGTCCCCAAAGTACGTGGAGGCGTTTTCCGGTCGGGACAACGCTTCGTCGATTCGCGGCAACAGGAAGGGGATCGCCTCTCCGAGGTGGCCGAGAATGATCTTCAGATCCGGGTATCTGTCAAAGACGCCGCTCAGGATCAGACGGACTGCATGCGTTCCTGTTTCGACGCCGAAACCCCAGGCCGCCTTCACCAGGGCCGGATGGCTTTCATCGTAAGGGGCGTAGTAGCTGGCGGTGACGGATTTGTCCGGCAGGGCGGGGTGCAGGTAGATCGGCACGTCGAGGGCCGCTGCCCGTTCGTAGATCGGCCAGAAGTCCTCCCCATCGGTGAACCTGCCGCGGCTCAGTCCGTGGATCATGGCGCCTTTCAGTCCGAGGTCTTCGACCGCACGGGTCAATTCGTCTGCTGCCTTCTGCGGCATCATGGTCGGGATCATGGCAAAGCCGGCAAAACGGTGGGGTGCTTCGCGGATCACCGTGGCAAGGGCATCGTTGACATTGCGGCACGCCTCAAGGGCAACCTCATCGGACAGGCGCTGGCTTCCGGGTGACTGGTGCGACAACACCTGCATATCGATGCCGGCTGCATCCATTTCCTGGATCCGGATGCCGGCAAAATCGTAAAGACGATCTCTGATGGCAGAGGGCGGATCGGCCGCAGGTCCCAGGTATCCGGCAAGGGTCGGGTGCATGAAATGCTCTTCCAGGGCGATAATCCCCGGCCCGTTCTTTTCGGCGCTCATGCACAGACCTCCCACCGGCGTGTCGTCTTACGCAGTCGCTGCCCCACGTACTTGGGTCATGACCGCGTTTCGAGATCTGTTATAATGCAAACGATTGCGTATTTTTCAATGTCTTTTCGTTTGTTACCGTCATTTCTGACATTGATCAGGATCGGTCTGGCTTAATGCGTTTCACGCTGCCGCGTTCGATCAGCTTGACCGGCAGGATCGTGGTTCGGGGAATGGTCGCTTCGGGCTCCGTCATCATCTTGACGAGAAGCTCCGCGCTCATACGACCGGCATCGAACTGCTGGATCCGGATGGTCGTAAGGCCAGGCGGAATGAGGTCCAGGAACGGGATGTCATTGTAACCGGTGACGGACACATCGTCCGGACAAGACAGGCCGCGACGGTTGAGTTCATCGATGGCGCCAAGGGCCAGTCTGTCGTTGGCGCAAAGGATGGCGGTAAATTTCCAACCTGATTCCAGAAGGTCCCGTGTGCAACGGCGACCTTCGTCTTCGTCAAAGTGGGACGAAATTGCGATCGCGTTTTCCGGCAGATTTAAGCCAAGGTCTTGAACGGCCTTCTTGAATGCTTCCATGCGGTCGCGACCGGTGGACAGGGTTTGCGGTCCCGCGATATGGGCGATCCGTCTATGTCCGGCGTCATAGAGATAGTGGAGCATTTCCGAGATGCCGCCGGGATCGTCATTTATAACCGCAGGAATCTGGGAGTTCTCGATCTGCCGGTTGACGGTCACCATCGGCATGCCCTGGCGGCTGACGGCCACCATTCGTGGATCCGTGCGATAGGGGGCTGCGTGAATGATGCCGTCGACGCCTCTTTGAAGCAGGACGTCGACGAGCTTTCCCTCGCGCTCCCGATCGCTATCCGTATTGACGATGATGGAAGCGTAGCCCTTTGGCTCCAGGATACTCTCGACACCACGGACAATGGGCGGGAACAAGGTATTTGCGATGTCGGGCAACATCAGCCCTACGGTCATCGTTCGTTTGGTGCGCAGACCCGAGGCCAGCCTGTTCGGGCGGTAGCCCATACGTTCCGCTGCGGCCCTGATCCGTTCGACGACTTCGGTCGTGAGGGATGTGCGGGCATTCGGATCCAGAGCCCTTGAAACGGTCGATACGTGCACGCCGGTTTCGCGTGCGATGTCTTTTAATGTTACCGGCTTGGTCATCGTTTCCCTGGGCAGGTCGGACTTGTCTCAATTTTCATTAATAACTAGCGGGTCGGATTAAATTTCGCAATCGTTTGCAAAAGGGACTTGACCGCCTGATTTGGTCGGCTTAACGTTTCATGCAATCGATTGCGTGAATAGAGCCGAAAACAAACAGGCGCTGCGCTTTTGATGTGGGAGGAACGATGATTGAGGTCGCCGAAAGGTCGGGCGCCGGTTCGCCGGTGGTTCGCTACATCGTGTCGTCAGCCTTGGGTCGTACCGTTTCAGTCTTCCGAGGCGCAAACGGTATGAGCGGAGCCGATGCAGGCGGTTTTCGTTTCGGCAGACTTTCTGCCGAAGGGCGAATTTCAGATTTCTCAAAAGAAGAAGCAGCGTCCGGCGCCGGATGTCCGTCCGCGTTCGGCTGCGCGTTTACAAAGTTGGAGGATGGTCAATGAACAGCCCTAAGATTGGATGGGTCGGAATGGGGCGCATGGGGTATCCCATGGCGGAAAGGCTCGTCGATGCGGGCTACGATGTCCATGTCTGGAACCGGACCCGCTCGAAAGCCGAGCCGCTGGCCGCGAAGGGGGCGACGCTTGTCGATAGCCCCCGGGATCTGGCGGGTGTCGATATTCTCGGGACGATGGTCTCCACCGGACAGGATGTCGAACAGGTCTATTTTGGCGAGAACGGCGTTCTCTCCGGCGACAAGACTCCGAAAGTCTTCCTCGATTGCTCGTCGATCGCCGATCATCAATCCGCTGCTATCCGTGCAAGGCTCGCTGAACGGGGCGCGGAACTCATTGCCTCGCCTGTCAGTGGCAACGGTAAGTGCGTCAAAGCGGGCAAGCTCAGCGCTGTTGCTTCCGGCCCGCGCGACGCATTTGAGAAAGTTCGTCCGGTCATCGCAGCGATGGCGGCAAACGGTGTCTCCTATGTGGGTGAGGGGGAACTCGCCCGGTTCTGCAAGATCGCTCACAATGTCTTTCTCGGAGTCGTTACACAGAACCTCGCCGAGATCACCGTTCTGGCTGAAAAGGCGGGAATTCCGCGGTCGGCCTTCCTCGATTTCATGAACAACTCGGTCATGGGGTCGATTTTCACCCGCTACAAAACCAATGCGCTCGTCAATCTCGACTGGACCACGACCTTCACGCCGGGCCTCCTGCGCAAGGATCTTGATCTCGGTATGAGTTCCGCCCGGGATCTCGGCGTGCCCATGCCGGTGACCGCGGCCACACGAGAGGCCTTGCAGGCGCATTTTGGAGCGGCGACGCTCCAGGACGACCCGGAGGCCTATCTTCAGAAAGATTTCGCAGCCTTGCTTGAAACGGTCGCGCTTGCAGCGGGTCTTGAGCTTGAGAGCGAAAACTCACCCTATCCAACCGGATTGGAACTACCGCAAGCTGCTGAATAAACGCAGCATTTGCGGAACAAGTAGCGCCGAAAGAACAAAAATCACGGCGCAGGGGATGCCGCAGGGTCGATCCAGATGGTCCTGCGGCGCCGCAAAACCCTAGGGAGGGAACATATGAACATTCGCACGCTTCTAACAACTACCGCGGCATTGGCCGTGATGGTCACAGCCGCTCATGCGGAAATCAAGATCGGCGCATCCTTGCCGTTGACCGGCGGGTTCTCCATTGCGGGAGCCAAACACAAGCAGGGCTACCAGCTCTGCGTGAAGATGCTCAACGAACGCGGTGGCATAAACGGCGAGAAGGTCGAGTTGATCCTGTCGGACAACCGTTCCGATCCGGCGACCGCCATCAACCAGTATGAGCGCTTCATCAACGTGGACAAGGTCGATGCCGTCTTCGGGACGTTTTCGTCCAAGCTTTCGTTCCCGGTCGCCAATATCCTGGCGAAATACGGCTATGTCCATCCGATCCCGGCCGGTGGCGCGCTGCGGATTTACACGCAGGGTCACAAGAATCTGTTCTATTTTCAGCCGAATGCGGCCGAATACGTGGGCAGTTCGTTGAAGGGCCTTATTGAGGAGCTCGTGCCGGAGGGTGACCGTCCTAAGACCGCTGCCGTGGTGTCGGCAGATGACTTCTTCGCGAATGCGGTTGAAGCCGGTTTCCTCGGCCAGAAGGTGATGAACCCGGCCGATGGCAGCGAAGTGGCCGACCTCGCGCCCGGATATCTGGCCGATGCCGGTATCGAGGTCGTCTACACCGAAAAATGGCCCGAGGAAGGCTTCAACGACTGGCTGAACCTCGCCAACTCTATCAAGCGTTCCAATGCGGAGCTGATCATCGCGCTGACGGCGTCCGCCGAAGAGGCGGTGCAGCTGACCCGCGCGCTGAAGACCGTCAGGGCTGAGCCCAAGATGGTCTATTACAGCCAGGGAACCCAGGCTGAATTCTATGAAGGCACACAAGGCGCCTCCGATAGCATTCTCATGCACTCCGCCTGGCATCCCGCGGCCCCCTACAAGGGCGTTCTGGCCGGACAGGAATTTTCCAATGCCGACTTTGTGAAGGCCTTTACCGAGGAATACGGCGAAGCTCCGGATGAAGATGCCGCTATCCCGTTCGCCGTCTGCCAGGGCATCGAACAGGCGATCGAAGGCGCCGGTTCCACCGACAACGCGGCCATGGGCAAATGGCTGTCGGCAAGAACACCGGAGACCCCGGTGCGCACGATCCTTGGCCGGTTCGCCTGGGATGACAAGGGCCTTCCGCTCAACAAGCCCTTCCTGGTCGCTCAGTGGAACGACGGCGAACTACAGTTTGTCTACCCGACGAACGAGTTCCCGGAAGTCTCCAAGATGACCTATCCGAAAAACGGCTTCTAAGCATTGAACCACAACCGGGCCCGGCTTACGGCCGGGTCCGGCATGTTCCTTAAAACTAAGGAGTTTCCATGCTTGAAGTGAAAGGCCTGAGCAAGCATTTCGGCGGAATCACGGCGGTCAACAATTGCAGTTTCACTGTGGAACGCGGTTCGATTACCGGCCTGATCGGCCCGAATGGGGCGGGCAAGACAACGGCTTTCAATTGCATCAGCCGGACCATGATCCCGTCGGCAGGCGAGGTCTGGCTGGACGGTACGCGCATCGATACCCTGCGTCCGCACCAGATTACCGCTCACGGGCTTTCCCGCACCTTCCAGATATCGCGCAACCTTGCGGATATGACGGTTCTGGAAAACGTGATCTGCCAATCCAAGATCCGTGGTTGGCGTGATTTGTTCCGTCCCGCCATGAGCAGGGAGGAAATCGACAAGGCCTGCGGCATCCTCGATTTTCTAGGCATTACCCGGATCGCCCATGAGGACGGATCCAATCTCAGTTATGGCCAGAAGAAACTCATGGATCTTGCCGCGCTTTTGATGAGCGATCCGAAAATCATCCTCCTGGATGAACCGGCAGGTGGTGTGAACCCGACGTTGCTGGAGGAGATTGTCGGTCATATCCGGAAGCTGAACGACAAGGGACTGACCGTCCTGATCGTGGAACACAATATGGACCTGATCATGCGGCTCTCCCATCGCATCGTCGTGATGGCGCAAGGGCAGGTGATCGCCGAAGGCGAACCGGCTGATATCCAGAAAGATCCGGCAGTCCTGGAAGCTTATCTGGGCGGAGCGATCGAGGAGGCAGCCTGATGGAACAACTTCTGGAAGTCACCAGCCTGACGGCCGGTTACGGTGACGGCCCGGCCATTCTGGACGGTGCTCACCTGACAGTCGAACCGGGCAAGATCCATTGCATCATCGGCCCGAACGGCGCCGGCAAATCCACCCTGCTCAAGGCCATTTGCGGGATGCTGAAGATCCGCAAGGGCGACGTCAAGTTCAAGGGTGAAAGCCTGAAGGGACTGCGCCCCGACCAGGTCCTGCGCAAGGGCATCTGTTTCGTGCCGCAGGAGCGGGCTCTGTTTCCGAAAATGACCGTGCGCGAAAACCTTCGCATGGGCGGGTTTTCACTTGCCGACAAGTCCGGCCTGGAAAAGCGGATCGACGAGATCGAGGAACGGTTTCCGATCCTGCGCGAACGCCGGGATCAGCATGCCGGAACCATGTCGGGGGGGCAGCAGCAGACGCTCGCCATGGCCCGTACGCTGATCATCAAGCCGGACATCGTCATGCTTGATGAACCGTCGCTCGGGTTGGCGCCGAAGATCGTGGCGGAAATGTTCGACATCATGCGGATGATGGCCGGAGAGGGGATCACCATTCTGCTCGTCGAGCAGAACGCCCTTACAGGTCTGAAGAATTCCGATTGGGGCGTGGTCCTCGATCTGGGGCGGACCCTGTTCGAAGGGCCGGCGGACGATGTGCTTTGCGACCCGCGTATCCAGGAACTCTATCTCGGTGGAAAGAAGGCAGCGTGATGGGTGAGATCATTCAAATCATCACTCTCGGCCTTGCCCTCGGCGGGGTTTATGCCCTGATGGGCTCCGGACTCAGCCTCGTTTTCGGGGTGATGCGGATCGTCAATCTTGCGCACCCGGTCCTGATCATGGGCGGGTCCTATGTGGCCTATTGGGGCTTCCGGCTCTACGGGGTGGATCCGCTCGTCATGCTGCCGGTTGCGGTCGTCATCCTCGCGGCAACCGGGGTTATTCTGTACAAGCTGGTCTTCGAACGGGAAGCCCGCTCGGCGAAATATTCCGAGATGACGGTTCTTCTGACCTTTGCGCTGGCTATGGTCGTGGAAGGCGCGCTTGGCGCGGCTTTCACCAACACGCAGCGGGTGACCTCGCCGGATTACGCGACCGACGCCTTCTTCATCGGGGACGTCTTTATACCGAAGGGCCAGCTTTACGCTGGCATCGTTTCACTGGCGATCATTTCGGCCCTTGCGCTGTTCCTTAAATATTCCCGGTTCGGTTATGCCATCCGTGCCACGACCCAGAACCGTGAAGCGGCCGAGTTGCTCGGGGTCAATGTCAACTTCGTTGGCCTCGCAAGCTTTGCCATAGGCCTGGGTCTTGCCGGTGCGGCCGGTTCGCTGGTGTCCTTCGTGTTCTCCTTCTATCCATCCAAGCACTGGGAGTGGATCGCGATCCTGATGTCGCTGGTCGTGCTCGGCGGTATGGGATCGATCCTGGGAACGGTGCTGGCCGCCCTCATTCTGTCGGTGATTGCCGCGTTCGTCGGCACGTATTTCGGCGCGACATGGTCGACGCTCACCTTCTTCGTGGCGCTCTTCGTGGTGCTCATGGTCCGGCCTCAAGGGCTCTTTGGCGAAAAACCGGAGTTGGCATAGTGACAAGCCTAGATACAAACGACGTTCTCACCGCCCGGAAAGCCTATTATGCGGGCCTCGCCGAAGAGGCGGACAAAGGACGGGTGGTCTGGTTTCCGATTGCGGTTCTGGCGGTCCTGCTTGTGTTGCCGGTCCTGCAGTTCACCGGAAACTACAACTACCTGATCCACCTGGTTCTGTTCACTGCCTGTTATGTGGTGATGGCGTCCGGCTGGAACATACTCGGCGGCTTTGCCGGTTATATCTCGCTCGGCCATAATGTGTTCTTCGCCGTTGGTGGCTATTTCGCGGGGATGATCTTCGCCCGCTACGGGATATCGACCATCATCCTGGCACCTCTTGCAGGTTTGGTCGCGGCGGCCCTTGGCTACCTGATCGGCCTGATCACCCTGAGGGTCCGTGGTCCGTCCTTCATCATCTCGTCGCTGGCGCTGGTGATGATCTTCAAGATCCTGTTCGATAACTGGGACTTCGTCGGCGGATCGAACGGACTGTCTCTGGCGGCGAATGACCTTCCCGTTCAGTGGGCCAAGTTGCCCTACTACTATGCCTTCATCGTCATGGCCGCCTTCTCGGTCTGGGCGAGTTACCGGATCAAGCACTCCAAATTCGGCCTGGGGCTCCGGGCGATTTCAAAGGACGAGATCAAGTCCGAGAGCGCGGGGATCAATACCCGGTTCTACAAGGCTCTCGCCTTTGCGATTTCCGCCTTCTTCGTCGGTATGGCCGGGGCGGTCTGGGGCGAATACCTGACCTACATCCGGCCCAATATCTTCCTGATCATTCTGGTGTCGGTGAACATGGTGCTGATGTGCATCCTGGGTGGAAAGGGGACAGTCGCAGGTCCGGTCATCGGCGCGATGCTGCTGGTCGCCTTCAACGAATTCTTCGTCGCCACCCTCGGCGCTTCGGAGATCAACATCTTCGCGACTGGCATGATCATGATGCTGTGCCTGATGTTCTTCCCGCTCGGCATCGTCGGCACTTTGGCACGCCACAAGAAACTTCCCCGCGTACTGAACTGGGACTGATCTCATGACCGACTTTGTCCTTTACAACGCTCCCCAGTCCACCTGCTCGCAGCGCGTGCGCTATGCGCTGAATGCCAAGGGGCTGGAGTTCGAGGAACACAAGCTGGATCTTTTCTCCGGGGATCAGTTGAAGCCGGACTACCTTGCAATCAACCCCAACGGGGTGGTGCCGGCCCTGGTTCACGACGGAACGCCGATCATCGACAGTGCCGTGATCCTGGAATACCTGGAAGACGTCTTTCCGGACCGGGCGCCCATGCGGCCGGTAGATCCGCGGGAGATAGCGAAACTCAGGGCGATGATGCGCTTTGTCGACGAGGTGCCAACGCCTGCAATCCGGATGCCGTCCTACAATCTGGCGTTCCTGCCTCATTTCCAGGCCATGTCGGAAGAGGACTTTCAGGCGCTTTGCGACAGCAAGCCGCTGCGCCGTGAGTTTCTGATGAAGATGGGGCGGACCGGTTTTCCCAAGGCGGATATGGATGAGGCACTTGGGCGGTTGCGCCGGGGTATCGAACGCATGGCCATTTGGCTGGCGGAAAGCGGGGGCCCCTGGATCATGGGTGACGAGATCAGCCTGGTCGATCTGGCGATCATGCCGGTAATCGTGCGCATGGACGACATCAACCTCGGATCGATCTGGGACGATCACCCCGAAATCGGTGACTGGCTGGACCGGATCCGGGAGACCGAGCCTTTCAAGCAGACCTATTATCACGGGGCGCTGTTGACCGAGAAATATCCGCATCTGGCGAAATTGCGGGAACAGAAGACGGTCGAGGCTTGATCCGAAAATGCAGCTTGTGCCCTACATGCTGGCAGCCCTGGCCGTTGGGATTGTCGTGTCGTTTCAGCCGCCGATGAACGGCATGCTGGCGAAGTCGGTTGGCAGTGCCTATGGCGCGGCCGCGGTTTCGATCGGCATAGCCTTCGCCAGTATCGTTCTACTCGTTCTCATAGCCGGACATGGCGAGATCAGCCGGCGGACGCTCGGCAGCGTGCCCTGGTGGGTTTACCTCTCCGGCACAATCGGTGCTGCATTCGTGGCTGCCGGGGCCGCGATCGCACCCGTGACCGGCGGGCTTGTCTTTTTCATCTGCATCGTCGCAGGCCAGCTGATCGGCTCCATGTTGGTGGATCATTTCGGCGCCTTTGGCCTTGAGGTGCGGGCCATGTCCCCAATGAGGTTTCTGGGTCTGGCGATGGTTCTGGGAGGCGCAGTCCTTGTCAGTCAGAGCTGAACTGGCCCGTTAGGTGATTAGTTCGTCAACATGCGCAATCGATTGCGCTTTGTAAATCATGGATGCGAACACGTGGAAGAATGGTCATCGGCCGGTTCGCGTGGCGCAAAGAGGAGGTAAGATAATGAACCGCGCACTGACCCCGAACTTGTTGACCCCTCAGGATCTCGACCAGAATTGGCGTTGGGAGGGACGTTTGCCTGCGTGGGGGCACACGTCGGTCGATTTCGAGCGCCGGGTCGACCATGACCGTCTGCGCCGCTACCGTCTGGCCCGGACCCGGCAGGCCCTGAAGGCGTCTCCGGCGGGCACGCTGTTGCTGTTCGACGTGAATAACATCCGCTACGTGTCGTCGACCAAGATCGGCGAGTGGGAGCGGGACAAGATGTGCCGGTTCTGCCTGCTGACGGGGGACGATTCCCCTTACGTGTGGGACTTCGGCTCGGCTGCGGTTCACCACAAGAAGTTTTCCGACTGGCTGGAGCCGGATCACTGCCGCGCCGGAGTGGTCGGCATGCGCGGGACGATCCCGCCGGAATTCGGCCTGATGCGCAAATACGCAAAGGAAATCGCCGGCCTGATCCGCGATGCGGGGATGGCGGACATGCCGGTCGGGGTCGACTATGCGGAAACCGCCATGTTCCACGCCTTGAAGGAAGAAGGCATCAACGTGATCGACGGCCAGCAGATCATGCTGTCGGCGCGCGAGATCAAGAACTGGGACGAGATCCAGCTTCTGACCCAGGCCGCCTCCATGGTCGACGGCGTCTACCACATGATCTACGAGGAGCTGAAGCCCGGCATCCGCGAGAACGACATCGTCGCAATGTCGAACAAGATGCTCTACGAGATGGGCTCCGACGATGTGGAGGCGATCAACGCGATCTCCGGCGAGCGCTGCAACCCGCATCCGCACAACTTCACCGACCGCTACTTCCGCCCCGGCGACCAGGCGTTCTTCGACATCCTGCAGTCCTACCAGGGCTACCGGACCTGCTATTACCGCACCTTCAACATCGGCCGGGCAACGCCGGCCCAGCACGATGCCTATGTGAAGGCGCGCGAATGGATCGACGCGTCCATTGCCATGATCAAGCCGGGCGTGTCGACCGACAAGGTCGCCGAGGTCTGGCCGAAGGCGGAGGAGTTCGGCTTCCCGAGCGAGGAAGCCGCCTTCGGGTTGCAGTTCGGGCATGGGCTGGGTCTCGCGCTGCACGAGCGTCCGATCATCTCCAGAGCCGTTTCGCTCGACCACCCCATGGAGATCAAGACGGGGATGGTGTTCGCGCTGGAGACCTATTGCCCGGCGGCGGACGGCTATTCGGCGGCGCGGATCGAGGAAGAGGTCGTGGTGACGGATACCGGCTGCGAGGTAATCTCGCTGTTCCCGGCCGAAGAGCTTCCGATCGCCAACCGCTACTGAGTTTTCCATCCGACATCTGGAAGGTCCGGCCGGCTCAGAAGGCCGGGCCCGTTTGCGGGAGTTTATGATGGCAGCCAAAGCAGCCAGAAAATCCAAATCCAATACCGAAGCCTACCTGCGCATGTACCGGCAGATGGTGCGCATCCGCGCGTTTGAGGACAATGCCAACCAGCTGTATCTCTCGGCGAAGATGCCGGGGCTGACCCACATGTATTCCGGCCAGGAGGCGGTGGCGGTCGGCATCTGCGAGGCGCTGGAGGATACCGATTACATCACCTCCACCCACCGCGGCCACGGCCACTGCGTCGCCAAGGGCGCGGAGTTCAAACAGATGTTCTGCGAGCTCCTGGGCAAGGAGGAAGGCTATTGCCGGGGCAAGGGCGGGTCGATGCATATCGCCGACCAGAGCCACGGCAATCTGGGCGCCAATGCCATTGTTGGCGGTTCCACGGGCATTGCCACCGGCGCGGCCCTGTCTGCCAAGTATCTCAAGACCGGATCGGTGGCGGTGTGCTTCTTTGGCGACGGCGCGACTGCGCAGGGGCTTTTGTACGAGGTGATGAACATGGCCTCGCTGTGGAAGCTTCCGGTGATCTATGCCTGCGAGAACAACGGCTATTCGGAATATACCAAGACGGATGAGATTGCCGCCGGCTCGCTGACGGAAAGGGCAAAGGCGTTCGGTATGGAAGCCTTCCATGTGGACGGCCAGGACGTGCTGGCGGTCAACGAACTGACCCAGGAGCTGGTGGCACGTGCGAGGAAAGGCGAAGGCCCGTTCTTCGTTGAACTTGAAACCTACCGCTATCACGGCCACCATGTGGGCGACATCAACCGGACCTACTACCGCTCCAAGGACGAAGAGGCGGAGTGGAAGGAGAAACGCGATCCGATCGTCAACTTCGGCAAGTGGCTGACGGGTGAGAAGATCGTGACGGCCGATGACCTTGCCGCCATCGATGCGGAGGTGAAGGCGGATGCGAAGGCTGCGGTCGACTATGCGCTGGAGGCGAAGTATCCGGATGCATCGGAAGTGACCATGCATGTTTATGCGGAGGCGTCATGATGCGGCAGATCACGCTCTCCCAGGCGGTCAACGAGGCGATCGCGGAAGAAATGCGCCTCGATCCGAAGATCTTCCTGATCGGTGAGGACGTCGCCGAAGCAGGAACCCCGTTCAAGGTGCTCTCCGGCCTTGTGGAGGAGTTCGGGACCGAACGGATCATCGACACGCCGATCTCCGAGCCGGGTTTCATGGGGATGGCGGTTGGGGCGGCCATGACAGGCTCCCGGCCGATCGTCGACCTGATGTTCGGCGACTTCCTGTTCCTGGTGATGGACCAGCTGTGCAACCAGGCGGCCAAGACCCATTACATGTCCGGCGGCAAGCTGAAGGTGCCGCTGGTGCTGAGAACCAACCTGGGCGCCACGCGGCGCTCAGCTGCCCAGCACTCGCAATCCCTGCATGCGCTTGTGGCCCATATTCCGGGGCTAAAGGTGGCGCTGCCGTCGTCGGCCTACGAGGCCAAGGGTTTGTTGAAGACGGCGATCCGGGACGACAACCCGGTCGTGATCTTCGAAGACAAGTTGATGTACAACGACAAGGCCCCGGTGCCGGAGGAGGAGTATCTCATTCCCTTCGGCGAGGCGGCCATCCTGCGCGAAGGCCAGGACGTCACGCTGGTGGCGACCTCGTCGATGGTACAGGTCTGCCAGAAGGCCGCCGAATTGCTGGAGGCGGACGGGATCTCGGCGGAGGTAATCGATCCGCGCACCATCGTGCCGCTCGACGAGGACACGATCGTCGGCTCGGCTAAGAAGACGAGCCGGGCGGTGGTGGTCGACGAGGGTCACCAGAGTTATGGGGTGACGGCGGAGATCGCCGCGCGGATTGCCGACAGGGCCTTCTATCACCTGGACGCGCCGGTTCAGCGCATCGGCGCCATGGATGTGCCGGTGCCGTTTTCTCCCGCGCTGGAAGACCTGACCGTGCCGACGCCGGAGACGGTGGCCGACCGGGCGCGCAAGCTTTGCAAGGGGGAACTCTGATCATGGCTCATGACGTGATCATGCCGGCGCTTGGGATGGCGCAGGAGACCGGATTGATCCTGGCCTGGCGCAAAAGCCCCGGCGATCCTGTCAAGACCGGCGACGTGCTGATGGAGGTGGAGACCGACAAGGCGGCGATGGAGGTCGAGGCCCAGGCGGATGGCTTTTTGACGGAAGTCCGCGCCGGGGAGGGCGAAGAGGTTCCCGTCGGCGAGGTGATCGCGGTGATCTCCGACAGTGCCGAGGACGTCAAGGCGGCGTCCGAGCCGAAACGGGAAGCGTCGAAGCAAGAACAAGCCGTCCAGGAAGCGCCGAAGCAGGAAACCGCGCCTGACGCGCCGGCTCCGGCGGGCGTGGCAAAGCCCGCGCCCCAGGCCGTTCCGAAGAAGGCGGCTGACCTGTCTGTGAACGGCAGGGTGCTGGCGTCGCCCAAAGCGAAACGCCTGGCGGAGGAACGCGGGCTCGATCTGACCCGCCTGGCAAAGGCCGGTCATCCCCAGCCTTACCGGGTGGCGGATCTGGAGGTGCTCGCCGCCATGCCGGGTGCTGCTTCCGGAGCCGCCGCGGTTGAACGTCTCCTGGCGCGGGCACGGGTCAAGGCGGCAGCCTTCGACGGCTTCTGCGGCTGGCTTGCTACTGAGAGCAAAATTGGGGGCGAAGGGGATACGGATGTGGGCAGGGTGCTGGCGTCGTTTGCCGCCGGCAGTTTGCGCACCGTAACCGGGGCCGCCGACATTGTCGTGCGGGTTGCAGCACCGCGCAAGCAGCCGAAGAGCTATGCGGATCCGGATCTGGCCGGGCTAACCCGGATGGAGGCCTCGGAGATGGAACCTGAGCCGGATCTGATCGTTTACGATCTGACGGCAACGCGTCTGACCGATGCGGAGCTTGCTGCGTCACAGGTGCCGACCTTGACCGTGGCCCGTAACGGGGTCAGGCTGGCCGTCTCTATTGCGGCCTCTCCCGACCGGCTCGACGACGAGGCGCTGCTTGCCTGCCTCGATGCCTTTGCCGGCCGGCTGGAAGAGCCGCTCAGGCACCTTCTTTAAAGACAAAGGACAAGACCCATGAACAAGCCCGCTTTGAATATCGATGCGCAACAGTTTTTGTCCGATCTCTATGTCGGTGGCGAGTGGCGTGCCGGCGCAGGCGGGGAGCGGTTCGACGTTCTCAATCCTGCAACGGAAGAGGTGCTGACCTCGGTTGCGTCCGCCGAGATCGCCGATGCCGACGCCGCCCTTGACGCAGCCGAGGTCGCCTTTGCCGATTGGTCCGCGCGCAAGCCGCGCGAGCGTTCTGAAATCCTGCGCAAGTGCTTCGAGCTGATGACCGCAAGGCTCGACGACTTCGCCAAGCTAATCACCCTGGAAAACGGCAAGGCGGGCACGGACGCACGGGGCGAGGCGGCCTATTCGGCGGAGTTCTTCCGCTGGTTTGCCGAAGAGGCTGTGCGCGCCGACGGTCTGATCACCCATGCGCCCGCTTCTGGCGCCCGCATCATCGTTCAGCATAAGCCGGCCGGCATCGCCGTGCTGGTGACGCCGTGGAACTATCCGGCCGCCATGGGCACGCGCAAGATCGCGCCGGCCCTTGCCGCCGGCTGCCCGGTGATCATCAAGCCTGCTTCCGAAACCCCGCTCACCATGCTGGCCCTGATGCCGCTTCTGGAAGAGGCGGGCGTGCCGAAGGGTCTCGTCAACGTGTTGCCGTCGAAGAAGACCGGCGCGCTGGTCGACCACATGCTGCACGACCCGCGTGTCCGGGTGGTCTCCTTTACCGGCTCCACCGGAGTCGGGCGCAAGCTCCTGCATTCGGCCGCCGACAACGTGCTCAAGCCGGCCATGGAGCTTGGCGGCAACGCCCCGCTGATCGTCTTTGAAGACGCCGATATCGATATTGCGGTCGAAGGCGCCATGCTGGCCAAGATGCGCAATCTGGGCGAGGCCTGCACGGCGGCGAACCGGATCTATGTGCATGAGGCGGTTGCCGACGTCTTCGCCGACAAGATGACCGCCGCAATGGCCTCGCTGAAGATGGGCAACGGCCTGGACCCGAATGTGGATGTCGGCCCCCTGGTCAATGCGGACACGCGCGACAAGGTCGCTGCCTTCGTTGACGATGCGGTTCAAAAGGGCGCGAAGGTTCTGCTTGGCGGTACGGCGCCGGGCGGCACGGGCTTCTTTTATCCGCCGACGGTGATGACGAACGTGCCGGAGACCGCGGACTGCGTCCATGACGAGATCTTCGGGCCAGTCGCGGCAATCCAGACCTTCACCGACCAGGAAGACGTTATCAGGAGGGCCAACGACACCGAATACGGGCTGGTGGCCTACGTCTTCTCCGAAGACATGAAGAGGGCGCTGCAGGTCTGCGAGCGGCTGGACTACGGCATGGTTGGCCTCAACCGAGGTCTGGTCTCCGATCCGGCCGCCCCCTTCGGCGGCACCAAGCAGTCCGGCCTCGGCCGGGAGGGCGGCCACGAGGGTATGCTGGAGTTCATGGAAACCCAGTATATTTCCGCAAGCTGGTAAAACGGGAGACGCGCGCCTTGAACACGGTCATCGCAAGTCCCTCCGTCCGGGCGCTCGCCGCCCGCAAGGGCATCGACCTGGCAACCCTCGGCCGGACGCTTGGCCGAGAGACCCTGGCGCGCGAGGATGTGGAAGGCACCAGCGGCGGCAAAGCCACTGTGGCCTCACAGACGGCCGGGGATGCCTCCTACTGGGACGTGGACCACAGTCAGTACGGCCCGGTGCGCGCCGAACCGATGTCGCGGTTCGCGCAAGTGGCGGCAAAGAACCTTGCCGCCGCCAATGCGCTGCTCCCCCAGGTCACCCATCACGACGAGGCGGATGTCTCCGCCATCGAGGCCTTCCGCAAGCCCCTCAAGGAGGAAGCTGCCGAAGCCGGGGTCAAGCTCACGGCCCTTGCCTTCCACGTCAAGGCGCTCAGTCATTGCCTGCGCAGTTTCCAAACCTTCAACGCCTCGCTCAGTGCAAACGGCAAAACGCTCATTCTCAAGGATTACGTCCACATCGGCATTGCGGTCGACACGTCCTATGGCCTGACCGTGCCGGTGATCCGCGATACCGACCGCAAGGGGCTCTTTGAGATTGCACGGGACATTGCCGAACTTGCAGCCAAGGCGCAGGCGCGCAAGTTGCCTCCGGATGCCTTCGGTGGCGCCTCCATGTCGATTTCCAATCTCGGCGGCATCGGCGGCATCGGCTTTACGCCGATCGTCAATCCGCCCGAAGTTGCCATTCTCGGCATTACCAAAGCCAGAATGCAGCCGGTCTGGGACGGGGAGGTGTTCCAGCCAAAGCCCATGGTGCCGCTCGATCTTTCTTATGATCATCGCGTCATCAACGGGGCTGAAGCGGCACGGTTCATGGCCACATATGCAAGCCTGATCAGCGAGCCGAGGCGGCTCTTGCTCTGACCGCCGTTTTAAAGATCAAGTCGCCGGGAGGAAAAGAGGTGACTGAGAAAAGCGTCACGTTTCGCGTGAACGGGGAGGACAGGGCGGTTCGGACCGGGGCCGACATTCCGCTTCTTTATGCCTTGAGGGAGGAACTCGATCTCAAGGGGGCCCGGTTCGGGTGCGGCGATGCGGCTTGTGGCGCCTGCACCGTTATCGTGGATGGCGTGGCCGTGACGTCCTGCGACCTTCCAGTGTCCGCAGTGGCGGGCAAGTCAATCGAGACGGTCGAAAGCCTCGACACTGATCCGCCGCATCCGCTGATCGATGCGGCGATTGATCAGCAGGCAGCCCAGTGCGGCTATTGCTTGCCGGGAATTCTGATGGCCGCCAAGGCCCTGCTTGAGCAAAACAAACAACCGGATCGGGCAGACATCATCGCCGCACTCGACGGAAACCTGTGCCGGTGCGGGACCCACACAAGGATCCTCCGCGCAATCGAGCAGGCAGCCGGGATGATGGCGGAGGCCGGCGAATGAGCGCGCCCAAGCCTCCGATGCCGCTTAAGGCTGCGCCGCTGATCAGCAACTGGATCCGGGTTTCGCCAAACGGGGCGATAATGGTGCTTTCGGGACGGGTCGAACTCGGCCAGGGCAACGCTTCCGCGATTTGCCGGATGGCGGCGGATGAGTTCGGCTGCGCGCCGGATACACTTACAATCGAAAACGGACATACGGGCCTGACGCCGGATGAGGGTTTCACGGCGGGGAGTATGTCGATCTCCGGCGGTGGTCAGGCCGTCAGATGGGCCGCATCTGCATTTCGAAACCTCGTCCTGAAAGCGGGTTCCGAGAAGTTGGGGTGCGAGGTTGGGGATCTCAGTCTTGCCAATGGAGTGGTCTTCAAGGATGGCGTTCCTACGGACCTGACCCTCGGTGGCCTTGTCGGGGATCTTGCCCTTGATCAGCCTGTTGTCGAGTGGGCTGCACCGCAGTCCCATGAAAGGCAGCATAGCATTGGGGATGCTCTTCGGCTGGACCTGAAGGAGCGGCTGACGGGTGCGCCCTTCGTTCATGATATGGAACGGGCCGGTATGCTCTACGGCAAGCCGCTGCATCCGCCGAGTATGACAGCGGTGCTCGAGGACCTCGATCTGGACGCGCTGAAAGCCCGGCCGGGAGTGGTGTCGGTAATCCGGGACGGCAGCTTTGTCGGTATTATTGCCGGAACAGAGGTGGAAGCCATTGCCGCAGCCCGTTGGGCTCGCGCGCGCGCCAGGTGGGTTGATCGGGCTCAGGCGCCGAACGACCCGATACAGGCGATCGGGTCATCCACGGAGCCTGCCGAGGTCGTGGTGCAAAGCGGCCGGATCAACGTCGGAGAGGGGGCACAGTTCGAAACCACTGTGTCACGGCCATATCTGCATCATGGATCCATCGGACCTTCGGCCGCGGTCGCAGAATGGCAGGGAGAAGACCTATCGGTCTGGTGCCACAGCCAGGGCGTCTATCAGCTGCGATCTGCGCTCGGCATGGTGTTCAGGCAACCCGAAGATCGGATTACCGTAATCCATCGGCCGGGGTCCGGCTGTTATGGACACAATGGAGCTGACGATGTGGCGCTCGATGCGGCGCTAATGGCGAAGTCCGTTCCCGGACGGCCGGTCAAAGTTGTTTGGAGCCGTAGGGACGAATTCCAGTCCGCGCCCATGGGGCCGGGGATGGTGACGCAATGCGCAGCGACGGTTGGGGATGAAGGAAGAATTTCGTCCATGCGTATCGAGGTGAATTCGGCGCCTCATGCCAATAGACCCAGTGTCAACGGAACGCCGAATTTGCGGGCCGCAGCCTATCTGGAAAATCCTATGCCGCCTGCGCCCTCAACCGACATTCCGCTTGCACGTGGTGGCGGTGCGGACCGAAACGCCGTCCCGCTCTACGCAATCCCTAATCTCGAAGTGTCCAAGCGGATCGTCCATTCGCTGCCCTACCGCTCGTCGTCGCTGCGCGGTCTCGGCGCTTATACCAATGTCTATGCCATAGAGACGCTGATGGACGAGGTTGCCTCAGAGCTTGGCCTGGATCCGGTTGTCTTCCGTCTCGCCCATCTGGAAGACGAGCGCGCCAAGGCGGTGATCGAGGCCGTCGACGATGTCGCCGGGTCCTGGCGTCGTGAAACCTCCGGACAGGGTATCGGTTGGGGCCTGGGTTTCGCGCGTTACAAGAACACGGCTGGTTATTGCGCGGTCATGGCCCGTGTCGAGGTCGATCAGGAAATCCGCGTGACGGATATCTATGCGGCGGCTGATATCGGGGAGGTCATCAGCCGCGATGGTGCTCTTAATCAGATCGAAGGCGGGATCATTCAGTCCATGAGTTGGACCTTGAAGGAAGCAGCCCGGTTGGAAGGCGGTCATGTTGCCGCCGAAAGCTGGCTCGACTACCCGATCCTGAAATTCTCCGATGTGCCGAACCTCTCTGTCCGCCTCCTGGAACCGCCCGATGAACCGCCGCTCGGCTGTGGCGAAATTTCACAAGGGCCGACCGCGGCGGCATTGGGAAACGCGGTTCGTTCCGCTCTTGGGGTGACGGTTAGAGACCTGCCCCTGACCCGGGACCGGGTGATGCAGGCTCTCTTTTGAAAGCATCGCTTTACCGAGCCAATGGAGAAAGAAACTTAGCCGGCGAGATGTGTGGTATCCTGTGAAGGGTGGCGAAACCCACCTTGGAAACGACAGGAGGGCATCATGCATCAGACGTCTCCTTACAAGCACTCGCTTATTCTCCGGAACCTCGGTCATTGCGACCGCTGCATGAAAAAGGCACTTATTTCTTCCATATGCGCCTGGGGTGTTTTTGCGCTGGTTTCGTCAATCGGCGGATATCCGACCCCTGCAATGGCGGTCGCTGTGATCGCTTTCGTGCTAAGCCTGCTCTGGCTGGCCCATCTGACCGGCTATGCATTGCGCGCGACACGGTCGATTAAGATGGCCCCTGTTGACCCGTCAGGAAGGCGGAGAACGCTTGGTCTGATGGTCCGGGCAGCGGGTATCGGTATGCTGGCTTCCGTACCGGTTACGTTGCTGCCGACGGCCGCGGCTGCTTTCTGCGGGCAATGCACGAAAAATGCCGATTGCGGTTATGGCTTCAGCTGCAAGAACACGGCGCCGGTCAATTCCGGAAAAGTGTGCAACGAATGCGTTGAAGACTGACGGACGCGAGGCGGCCGCAGTCTGATCATAGCGGCGATAACGGTTTCGATAATCATCCGGGTGCGCGCCTTCGAGCGTTTCGCGGGCGGGGACTTCTCGTCTCGAATTATCCGATATCCAAGAGCGAATCCCACTAACCTGACACCGTCATTGCCGACCGGCGCGGCGTGTGGTCGGACGTTTCGTGCGGAAAAGGGGAGTGAAGATGGACCAGGATCTTTTTGAAAAGGGATTGGCAAAGCGCAAAGCGACACTCGGTGCTGAGTATGTTGATAAGGCCTTTGAAAATGCTGGTGATTTCAATCGGCCTTTCCAGGAGGCGATGACTGCCTGGTGCTGGGGATTCGGCTGGGGCGACGAGACGATCGATGCCAAGACCCGATCCATGATGAACCTTGCCATGATCGGCGCGCTCGGCAAGATGCATGAATGGGAGACCCATTGCCGCGGTGCGCTCAACAACGGCGTTTCGAAAGAGGAGATCCGGGCGATCGTTCACGTGGTCGGTATCTACTGCGGCGTGCCGCAGGCCATGGAGTGTTTTCGGGTTGCCCGCAAGGTGCTTGAGGAGAATGAACTGCTCTAGGAGACCCTGCCGATCGGACCGGACCGTAGCCTTGATCTTTGTGGATGGCACTTGATGTGTTTGCGGTGCAACGCTACTTGCGTCTTGAGCCGCTTGCGGCTACCGAACAGACGGTTCACAGGTCCTCACAACGCACAAGCCCTTATTCATGATAGTCGATAGCCACTGCCACCTTGATTTTCCCGATTTCGACGGCGAACGGGACGAGTTGATCGCCCGTGCCCATGAGGCGGGGGTCGATCTGATGGTGACGATCTGTACCAGGATCCGGAAATTCGATCAGGTCCTGGCGGTCGCGGAGGCCTATGACAATGTCTATTGCTCGGTCGGAACTCATCCTCACAGCGCGGGCGAAGAGCGCGGTATTCCGGTTGACGAGATCATTCGTCTGACCGAGCATCCGAAGGTGGTTGCGATCGGCGAAGCTGGGCTCGACTATTTCTACGACAAGGCGCCCCGGGACGCACAAGCCGAAGGACTTCGCATCCATATCGATGCTGCACGCAAGACCGGTTTGCCGCTTGTAATTCATTCGCGCGACGCCGACGAAGACATGGCTGCGATCCTGCGCGAGGAAATGGGGAAGGGGGCCTTCCCGGCCCTCCTGCACTGTTTCTCCTCCGGTCGGGATCTTGCCCTCGCCGGGATTGACCTTGGTCTGTACGTGTCCTTTTCCGGGATCCTGACTTTCAAGCGCTCCGAAGAGTTGCGGGAGATTGCCAAAGAGATCCCGGCAGACCGGCTTCTGGTCGAAACGGATTCGCCCTACCTGGCTCCGCAGCCAAAACGCGGGAAACGGAACGAACCAGCCTATACGGCCATGACCGCGGCGGTTCTTGCCGAAACGCGAGGCGTTTCCTTCGATGAGATGGCGGCGCAGACAACCGAGAACTTCTTCCGACTGTTTTCGAAGGTACCCGAGCCGGCGCACCTGCAGGTGAGCGCCGGATGAGCGAGGAGCTGACGGTCACCATTCTCGGCTGCGGTTCGTCCGGCGGCGTGCCTCGGATCGGAAATGACTGGGGCGCATGCGATCCGGCAGAGCCGAAAAACCGGCGCCGGCGCTGTTCCATTCTGATCGAGCAGACCGGTAAGACCGGAAAGACTTCCGTTCTGATCGATACGGGTCCCGACCTTCGCCAGCAGCTTCTCGATGCCGACGTGCAGCATCTGGATGCGGTGCTTTATACCCATCCGCATGCGGACCATCTTCACGGGATCGACGATCTTCGCGCCTTGACCATCCGGCATCGCCAGCGAATGCCTGTCTATATGGATGCGCAGACATATGGGCGCGCGACAGCTGCCTTCGACTATTGTTTCCGGACCCCGCACGGGTCTTCTTATCCACCGATCCTGGAGCGTCACGATCTCGTGGCTTACGAGGACTGTGTGATTGACGGGGCAGGCGGTCCGATCCGCTTTCTGCCCCTGGAAGTCGAACATGGAGAAATCAAGTCGCTGGGATTTCGGTTCGGCAGGACCGCCTATCTCCCGGATGTGTCGGATATCCTGGAGAAGTCGCACGAAGGCTTTTCCGATCTGGATGTCTTCATTGTGGACGCGCTGCGCAGGACACCGCATCCAAGCCATTTCTCGCTGGATGATGCCTTGGCCTGGATCGATTTTCTCAAGCCGAAGAAAGCCGTTTTGACCAATCTGCACAATGACTTGGACTATGCCGAATTGTGTGGGGAGCTGCCGGGTCATATCGTTCCAGCTTACGACGGCATGCAGATCAAAGACAGGGTTTGAGTATCAGGACCTGTGTCGTTCAGGGATTACTTGCCGGTCCCGTAGGCGGCAAGAAACATTTGAACCGCGGACGCGACATTGGCGTTGACTTCGTCCGCTGTTGGAAAGTGCCCCGGTTCGAACATCGCCCGTTTTCCGATCCGTGAACCGCAAAGGTCCATGAACTGGCAGGCCGCAAGTTCCGGATCGGGGCAGGTCAATTCGCCGCTCGCGATGTATTTCTCGAGAAAGCGACCGAAGGTATCCATGCCTTTTTTCGGGCCGGCTTCGTAGAGCAGGATGCCAAATTCCGGGAATTTTTCCGTGGCGCCAATGACCATACGGATCGTCGACAGCCGTTCGACATTGAACATCTGTTCTATGAAGACACGGCCGATCTTGGTCAGTGTATCGCGCAGATTGCCTTCACTGGCGGCGCAGTCGAGAAGAGCTTCCGCCTGCTTCATCCGGTCTTTGAGGATCAGTTCCCGGAAGAGCGCTTCCTTGCCGGGGAAGTAGACGTAGAGGGTGCCCTTCGATACTCCGGCGGTCCTGGCGATCTGGTCCATGGACGCGCCGTCATAGCCGTGGGAGAGAAACACTTCCCGCGCACCGTTTAGGATTTGCCGGTACTTCGCGGTATCCGGACGCGGAACGGTCTTTTCGTATTCTGTTTCTTCAATCTGCGTCACGTCACGGCGGTCCATTTCTGGGGTGTCCGGCTGCGCGGAACTTGTTTGCCGAGTCTACAGCCTCAATATGCCGGAGCAAAGCAAGGCTGAACAGGCGATGTGCTTACGATCCATCGGTCCTAAATTTTTTCCATGAGCCGATTGCGCCGCACATTTCCAGTGCGTATATAGTATTGACCGAACCGTTCAGTCAATGAATTTGAGCTTTGCGGCCATTCGTTCGGAAATAGCGACAAAGGTAATTTATCTGTGAGCACAGAGACGCAAGACGCCGAGGCGCCCGCGGCAAGCGCTGGAGCTGCCACTGGCAACAACGCCGTGGAGCCCTCCGATAAGAAGGCGGCGATGGCCGTGCCGGAAAAGCCGAAGAAAAAGGCGAAGCGCAGGATCATCCTGTTGACGCTTCTGGCGGCAGCTTTGTCGGGTGGAGCCTACGAGGGGCATGCCTGGTGGACGCATGGTCGGTTCATTGAAAAGACCGACGATGCCTATGTGAATGCGGATATCACCGTCATTCTGTCCAAGGTGTCGGGTTACGTTTCCGAAGTCGAAAAGGATGACAATGCTTTTGTGCGGAAAGGGGATATCCTGTTTCGCATCGACGACGGCGACTATCGTCTGGCTGTTGAATCCGCTAGGAACAGTCTCTCGTCCGCGAAGGCGACGGTCGATCGGATCGCCGAACAGATCAAGGCCGGCGAAGTCTCTATCATCGAAGCAAAGGCAGGTCTTCTTGCGGCACAAGCCGCCAAAGAGGATACCGACCTGACTTTTGACCGCAGGACAAAGCTGACGGTCAACAACGTCATCAGTCAGGCGAGCCTCGATTCAGCGCGCACGGCGCAGAAAAGCGCGGATGCGAACGTTCAGAAAGCTACGGCCGCCATCGATCTGGCGAAAGCCAATGTCGAAGTTCTGAAGAGCCAGAAACAAGAAGCCGAGCAGGCCGTTAAGGCAGCCGAGACTGCGCTTGAAAAGGCGAAGCGGGACCTCGGCTTTACGATTGTGAAGGCGCCGGTCGATGGGATTCTGGGCAACCGCGCCGCGCAGGTCGGATCCTTCCTTCAGGCAGGAAGCCGTGTGGCGGCCATCGTCCCGATCAGCGAAGCCCGGGTGGATGCGAACTTCAAGGAAACTCAGCTCGGCAAGATCTATCCCGGTGCGGAAGTGCACATGTCCGTAGATGCCTATCCGGGGCAGGTTCTGACCGGACGTGTGGAGAGCATTTCTCCGGCAACCGGCTCGGTTTTCAGTCTGCTTCCGTCCGAAAACGCTACCGGAAACTTCACCAAGGTCGTTCAGCGGGTTCCGGTGAAGATCGAGGTCGATCCGGATGATGCAAGGACCCATCCCTTGCGTGCCGGCATGTCCGTCATTGTCGAAGTGGATACGCGTACCGGATCCCCCGCATCCGACGGTGCCCAAGTGGCGCTTCGGCAGTAGGCCCGTCTCAGCATGGCAGACACCGTTGCTCAGGATCATCCGGATCAGGTCATCTCCGGACGCAGGCTGTTTACATTCCTGTGCATGGTTTTCGGCATGTTCATGGCGATCCTGGACATTCAGATCGTGTCAGCGTCCCTGCCGGAAATCCAATCGGGGCTGAGCGCGTCCCAGGACGACATCGCATGGGTTCAAACGGCCTATCTGATCGCTGAAGTGATCATGATCCCGCTTTCCGGATATCTGTCGCGGATGCTGTCGACACGCTGGATGTTTGCCATGTCGGCGGCCGGCTTTACCCTGATGAGCATGATGTGCGCGACCGCCTCGACAATTGAGGAAATGATCGTCTGGCGGGCGCTGCAGGGGTTTATCGGCGGCGGCATGATCCCGACGGTTTTCGCGTCGGCCTATACGATATTCCCCCGGGAAAAATTCAGTGTCGTTTCACCCATCATCGGGCTTGTCGCGACCCTTGCGCCGACCGTTGGACCCACGCTTGGCGGATACCTGACCGAATGGGCTTCCTGGCATTGGCTGTTCCTGATCAATGTGATCCCGGGCATTCTGGTGACAATTGCCGCGGTCACGCTGATCGATTTCGACAAACCTGACTGGTCGTTGTTTGAACATTTCGACTGGATCGGCTTTGCGGCCATGGCGATTTTCCTGGGATCGCTGGAATTCGTTCTGGAGGAGGGATCCGGGGAAGATTGGTTCCAGAGCGAGGAGATACTGCTGTTCAGCCTCGCGACCGTCATTGGGGCCGCGGTTTTCTTCTGGCGGGCTTTCACCGTGCGTGAACCCGTGGTCGATTTGCGGGCGTTTTCCAACCGGAACTTCACCATCGGCTGCATTTTCAGCTTCACGATGGGGATCGGCCTGTACGGGCTTACCTACCTATACCCGGTCTATCTCAGTGCGGTGCGGGACTACAGTTCGCTGCAGATCGGCGAGACCATGTTCGTTTCCGGCGCGGCAATGTTCCTGACGGCGCCGCTCGCCGGGCGCATGATGAGCATGATGGACCCGCGGATCATGATGGGTATCGGCTTCACCGGCTTCGGCATCGGCACATGGATGGTGACCGGCCTGACCCATGACTGGGACTATTGGGAACTGTTCGTGCCGCAGATCCTGCGCGGGTGTTCCCTGATGATCTGCATGGTGCCGATCAACAACATTGCGCTTGGCGTGCTGCCGCCGGCCATGATGAAGAATGCGTCGGGCCTTTTCAACCTGACGCGGAACCTGGGTGGGGCCGTCGGTCTCGCGATCATCGGCACAATGCTCACCAACCGGCAGGATTTCCACTATGCGCGCCTGGCGGAAAGCATCAATTGGTCTCGGCCGATCGTGAATGAAACCTTGTCCATGATGACCCATGCCTATTCGTCTCTCGGCAATCTTGCTGAAACGGCCGGGTTGAAAGCGCTTTCGGGAATATTGACCCGCGAGGCGATCGTGATGTCGTTTTCGGATGTGTTCCTGTTGCTGACGACGCTTTTTGTCGGCCTTGTCTTTGCCCTGGTCCTGGTTGAAAAGCCGGCAGCGGCCGGTGCCGGCGGTGGCGGACACTAGCGAATCCGGTGTGCCCCCGATAGGCTGTCGGAATGGCAGAGAAGCGCGTTTCAAACGACAAGAACGGTAGCCAGAGCAGCCGGCAGGATCGTGGCGCTCAAAGAAAATACAAGCTGCCGACGGAAGAACGTCTGACGCGAGCGGCCATTCACTATCTCGACCGCTACGCATCCTCCCAGGAAAACCTGCGCAATGTGTTGAGCCGCAAGGTGAAACGTGCTGCGACTGCCAATGGCCGGTCTCCTGATGAGTTTCGGGATATCGTCGATCAGGTCGTGGAGAAGTGCCGGCGCGCCGGGATGGTCGATGACAGGGCCTATGCGGAAACCAAACTGGTCGGTTTGCGCCGGCGGGGGCGTTCGAAGCGTCAGATCGAAGCGATGCTTGCTGCCAAAGGCGTCGACCGCGATCTGATCGCGACCGTCCTTGATCGGGACGATACGTCCGAGCTGGAGGCTGCCCGAAACTACGCGCGGCGTCGGCGACTGGGACCGTGGCGATCACCGGGGCAACGCCAGGAACGGCGGGAAAAAGATATGGCGGCCCTTTGCCGGGCCGGATATCCGTATGAGATTGCACGCAAGGTGATCGATGCTGCGGACGACGGGGAGGCGACATCCGCAGCCTTATGATCCCTTACACTGCCTGGCTGGACGTGTCCTCTGCGGGCGTGCGGATAGTCTTCAGAGCTCCGGCCCATTTGGCGAGCTCTGCAAGCATGTCGGTCGCGCCTTTTTCGTGCAACTCGTTGGCGTTGAAGCCATTTTCATCCAGAAATTCGCCATAGCCGGGAATCGTCACGGCCTCGGGGACAGGAACTATCTTAAGGGCGCTCAGCATTGGCTTGAGCGATTGAACGCCACGCAATCCCCCTGAAACACCGCCGTAAGAGACGAAACCGGCCGGTTTATAGGCCCATTCCTTCGAGAGATAGGTCAACGCGTTGATGAGTGAAGCCGGTGCGGTGTGATCATATTCGGGCATCACGAAGACATAGGCATCGCCTTTGTCGATGGTTTCGCTCCAGCGCTTGGTGTGGTCATGCTCATACTTCTGCATGACCGGATGGTGCGGTTCGTCGAAGACCGGCAAATTGAATTCGGAAATATCTACAACATCGACTTCGAAGTCGCTGTTATTGCTTGCATATTTAGCAAACCAGCGCCCCATTTCCGGACCCTTGCGGCCCGGTCGGGTGCTGGCAAGGATGACTTGCAGACGTAGCGGCATGGTTTTTTGCTCCTTTTGGTATATATTAGATACTAAGGAACAAATAATTACTGGAATGCTGCAATGCAAGAAGAAACACAACTGGACCTTGGGCACATCCATGTAACCGGCGACTGCAAGCGGATCACGCCGATCCTGGCGCGTATTGGCGATAAATGGACATTGCTGATCGTCAGCATCCTGGCGAACGGTCCGATGCGGTTCAGCGAACTGAAGCGCCAAATCAATGGCATCTCGCAGCGCATGTTGACGTTTTCGCTGCGCGGTCTGGAACGCAACGGGCTGGTGACACGGACGGTTTATCCGTCGGTGCCGCCGCATGTAGAGTACGAGTTGACGGAGCTGGGCCGGTCGCTGCTCGAGCCGATCCGTCATCTGATGACCTGGGTCGGCGAGAACGTCGATAGCGTCGAGGCAGCGCAGCAGCAGTATGATGCGCGCAATAACGAATAACCGCGTCAGCAAGAAGGAATGGCGTGATAGGGCGTGCGGGATCCGGCAGAAACCTGCGCAAAACTGCACATCTAAATAAGTTCCATAATATATATTATGCGAATTTTATACGAACCGAGACAGGGTCCACACATACGCTTTAGATGCGGCTCCCCACCTGTTTTTATGCCGCGTTGTCAATCCGCCTCATGATTGCTCGGGGGCGTCAGTTTGTGACGAGCCTTCGTCGGCTTCACTCGCGAAGACAAACTGCGCTTCCGCATCCAGTTGAAGCGTGAGCGTGTCTTCGGTTCCGTTGAAGGCAATCACCGTTTGGCCATTGCGTTGCGTAACGGTCATGTCTTCGCGGGTATATCCGGCGCCGATTTCGACTGTGATATCGCCTGATGCGGACACAACATCGTTTCCTGCGCCCTTATCAAACAAGATTTTGGAACCTGCTCCGACCTGAATTCGATCCGACCCGGCTCCACCATCGACGGTCGCTTCGGCACCGACGCTGATATAGTCATTGCCATCGCCCCCAAAGACCTTCGAACGATCTTGAGCCGATATCCGGTCATCGCCGTCTCCCGCCAGAATGCGCGAGTTCTTTCCGGTTCCAATCACATCGTTGCCGGCGCCACCATCGACATACGCATAGTCGTAAGCCTGGACCGTGTCATCGCCATCACCGGCATGTATATGCGCGCTGTCATAGGCGCTGATGGTATCGTTGCCTTCGCCCGCATATACGCGAGCCTGATTGTAGACCTGGATCTGATCGTTGCCTTCACCAGCGTCAATATAGGCTTTGTTGTAGGCGCTGATAACGTCGTCTCCGCGGCCGGCCAGCACATGCGCATTGTCATATGCTGAAATGGTGTCATTCCCGTCGCCCGCGGAAACTTTAGAGTTTCTGTAGGTTCGGATATGATCGTCGCCCGCACCTGCATGAATCACGGCATTATTATAGGTGCTGATACGGTCATTTCCCGCCCCGCCCGACACGATTGCCCGGTCATAAGCGCGGATGTCGTCGTCTCCGGCACCTCCGGACAGCCTTGAATTGTCGTAGGCCCGCAGGATGTCGTCTCCGGCATCGCCATACAGAGTCGAATTGCCGTAAGTGCTGATGTCGTCGTTGCCGTCACCGCCTTTGACGAAAGCGTTGCCATAAGTCTCGACCCGGTCGTCACCGGGGCCCGCGTCGATTATCGCATGTTCATGAGCGCTGATCTTGTCGTTCCCAGCTCCGCCAAAAATCACCGCGTAGTCATCCGCGTAGATTTGATCGTCAGCCGCGGTTCCCTCGTAAACGGTGTAGCGACCTGAATTCTTTAGAGCCTCGAGTTGTGCGATGAGGCGCTTTGCCGATTCAAGATCGGCGACGGCCTTTTCGATCCGCTCCCTGACAGGATCGGATTGACCGGTCTGGGCGGCTTTATCCTTGTCACTGTCTGTAGAGGGTTCCGAACCGGATTTCTCATATTTGACGGCGGTTTGGGTATATCCGGGGCTCCGCGCTAAAGTTGTTCGATACATTTCGACAGGAACACCAAGCATACCCGTTTCCTTCCAGTCTTCGCCGTATCTCAACCGTGAGCTGATTCACTTTACGAACTCCTAAAAATCGGGAACCACACATGCCGGGTCCTTCCACCCGTTCCCGCGCCTTCCTTCCAACCCGGCTCAATCTGCCTGCACGGAGGCGGCTTTGGTGCGAGCGGCGCTGCCGGAGGAATGCATTTTCACCGCGCTTCATGACGAGGCAAATCTCGGTGCGTGCTGGCTCTTGACATACAACAATGAGCGGCGAAACATGGCCGATGGCTCAAAAGGATCGGATCGGAAACGACTGCGGTGCGTTCGTCGTTGATGTCTTACCAATACGACGCGTTCGGGAATTCCGAGTATGTCCTTCCTCAAGTCTCTCATTTTCCGGATCCGAATACGGTTCTTGCATCACGAAGCATGGGCGCTCAGAACCGCCAAACGGTATCCTGTTCTTGCAATCTATGCCTTTATGACTCTCTGGATCTGGTTCATCGCAGCCGGCTTGCCCTTCGGCCTGTCGGCATTGGTTCTTATGGAATTCGGAGGTCGGCTCGGAGCCGCCATGAGCATTTTCCCAGCGGCTGCCGGTTTGATCCTGATACTTCCCTGGCTCTTCCGCTGGTACTTAATATGCGCCGGTTTGATGTTCGGAAAAGGAACATTGGCGAAAAGGAAAGAAATCGAACTTTCGCAACGGCTTGAGCGCTTGAACCAAACTCGCGGGGAACTATGTCCGGAAGACCCGGTTTGAAGCCGGCAGATCGGATGCGTTTCGGAAGGTCTGTGACCGATGCAGATACCGGTCCCCCGCTTCCCGATAGACGCAGCAATTGCTGAGGTATAACCTTACGGCATTTAAGAGCTTTCGTCTGACCGTATCGGAATTTCATGACTTCCCGAAAACAAGCGCCCAAACGGATCAATCTCGCGCTTCAAGGTGGCGGTGCCCATGGCGCGTTTACCTGGGGTGTGCTGGACTGGATGCTCCAGGACGAGCGTTTCATTATCGATGGCATATCAGGTACGTCCGCTGGCGCCATGAACGCCGTTGTGCTGGCTTCGGGCCTGGAGGCCGGCGGTGAAGACGGTGCCCGGGCCTATCTGGAAACCTTCTGGCGTGAGGTCAGCCGGCAATCTTTCTTAAGCCCGATCAAGCGCTCCCCGATCGATATAGCCATGGATCAGTGGAGCCTTGATTTCTCGCCGAGCTATCTTGCGTTCGACATTCTGTCCCGTTTTTCTTCTCCTTACGAATTCAATCCGCTGAACATCAACCCGCTGCGCGACGTGGTTGCGAAGGTCGTCGACTTCGACAGGGTCCACCGGTGTTCCGCACTGAAACTGTTCGTCGCCGCCACGAATGTGCATACCGGCAAGATCCGCGTGTTCCGCGAAAAGGACGTTACCCTGGACGCGGTCATGGCATCCGCCTGCCTGCCGCATCTGTTCCAGGCCGTGGAGATTGACGGAGAGCCCTATTGGGACGGCGGCTACATGGGCAATCCGCCGCTTTATCCGTTGTTTTATCATACTAAGACGCCGGATGTGGTCCTCATCCAGATCAACCCGGTACACAGGCGCGAGACGCCGAAGACGGCTCGCGAGATCCTCAATCGGCTAAACGAAATCACCTTCAACTCCACGCTCCTGCGCGAACTGCGCGCGATCGACTTCGTCAGCCGGTTGATTGAGGACGGCAAGCTGTCGCCGGAGGAGTACATGAAGGTCCATCTCCACCGCATCACGGCGGATGCACTCAAACCCCTGCAGGCGTCGTCGAAGGTCAACGCGGAATGGGCGTTCCTGACGGAGTTGAGGGAAATCGGGAGAAATGCGGCGAGGGATTGGATCGACCGGCATTACGCCGACATCGGCCAACGCTCGACCGCCGACCTTGCCGAGGACTATTCCTGATAGACCAGCGCGGATGTCTGGCAATCTCGGGCCCTAATGCCACCGTTTCCCGAGCCCTCGATAGAGCGCTTCGGGCATGTCGCCCTATCATCAAAACAGGAGCCAGCCTGAAACCTCCTGAGCAAAGGCTGTCTCAGTCGAGCCCGGCGCCCCTGCCCCGCAGCTTCTTGACGGCGCCGCGCTTCTTTTTCGACTCCAGCCGACGTTTCTTGGACGCAAGCGTCGGTCTTGTTGCCTTGCGGGGTTTCGGTTTTTCAAAGGCTTTGCGTAGCAGTCCTAGCAGGCGATCCAAAGCGTCCTCGCGGTTGCGCTCGCGGGTCCGGAAACGGTCCGCCTGCAGGACGATTTCACCGCCCTGTGTCAGGCGGCTTCCGGCCAGCGTCGCGGCACGCGTCTTGACGTCCTCCGGCAGGGTCGTGTTGCCGTACAGATCGAAGCGCAACTGAACTGCGGTCGAGACCTTGTTGACGTTCTGACCGCCCGGCCCGGAGGCACGGATGAAATCCTCGTGCAGGTCGTCCGGCAGGATATAGAAACGCCCGGTGACCGGGATGCGCTGCTTCTGGCCCGGGTCCTGCTCGTGGTCGCTCATGACGATGTCTGCTGTTTCGGCCACTCAAGCCCCAGCCCGTTCAGGATCAGGCTGCAGACGGCGTTTTCGGCTTCCTCGAAAAATTCCGGATCTTCCAGTCCGGTTCCGGTGAGTGCCCGGATCTGGCTGTCGAAATCCGCGTAGTGCTGGGTCGTCGCCCAGATCGTGAATATCAGGTGCACGGGCGCGATCTTGCGGATCTTGCCGGTCTCGATCCACTGCTCAATGACCTTGGATTTTTCGGTGACCAGATTTTTCAGGTCTTTTTCCAGAACGTCCTTGATCTGCGGCGCACCCTGCATCACTTCATTTGCAAAAAGTCTCGATGCCTCAGGACGTTCTGCGGACATCTTCATCTTTTGCCTGATATATGCCGCAAGTTCGCTGGCGGGATCGCCTTCCGGATCCAGCGTTCTCAGCGGTGCCAGCCAGACGTCGAGAATATGCTCTAAGACAGCCTCATAAACATCTGATTTAGAAGAGAAATAATAGAGAAGGTTCGACTTGGACATCCCGGCGGCGGCCGAGATCTTGTCGATTGTGGCGCCGGCATAGCCGAAGCGGGAAAATTCACCGAGGGCGGCCTCGATGATGCGGCTGCGGTTCATTTCCTGGATGCGACTGAGACGGACCGGCTTTTCGGATTTGCGTCGCTTGTTCATGCCCCTGCCCCTTTGCCGTTCGGATGAATTCCGACGCCGGCCAGGATAATGCCGACGACCGTTTTCTTGGCCGTTTCGAATTGCTCTTCGCTCAAGGGTTTTCCCGCATTCAATGTTTCGATCTGGTGATTGAAATCCGCATAGTGCTGGGTTGTCGCCCAGATCATGTACAGTAGCGTTCGCGGATCCACCGGTGCCATTTTACCTTCCCGGATCCAACGCTCGATGACGGCGATCCGGCTTTCTGTCCATTCGTCCAGGGTCGTCTCCAGGTAATCCTGGATCACCGGCGCCTTGTGCAGGATCTCATTTGCCCAGACCTTGGATCCCATCGGATGCCGTTGGGAGATATCCATCTTGGCGTTGATGTAACTGGTCAGGGCCACTTCCGGGTCGTCGCAGTCGTCAAAGGTGTTGGCCGCATCGAGCCAGATCCGGAAAATGTTTTCCACCACCTGGCGATAGAGCGATTCCTTCGTGGGAAAATAGTAGTGCAGATTGGCTTTCGGGATCCCTGCCCGATCCGCAATCTGGCCGGTGGTCGCACCTTTGAAGCCGTGCTCCGCAAACACGGCTTCTGCCGCCTCCAGGATGAGGCGTTCGTTTTCGGCGCGGGCTGCGGTTCGGCTGGTCGGTTTCTGCAAGGGCTTCACGTGATCACAAATTCATCATGCCGATTGAATTCTCATCTTGACCGATTGGTCAAGTCTTCATAACGTTGATTTGACCGTTTGGTCAGGTTTGCATGTCTTCTACTTCCGTAGCAACGGGGGGCGGGAACGGCAAGACTGGCTGATTTGCGGTCTTGAGACAATAAGCCGGAAAAACCGGTCTATCGGGTGAATACAAAAGCCACCCGATCCAGAGAAAACCGTATCCCCGGAACAGCGGCGACAAACTGTCCGGAGATGCAAAAACGGGAACGGCCCGGGTGGATTTCCCGCATGGCTGATGCGAACGTGCATTTGATCCGGCACGGCCGCACGGTGTGTGCCGGTCATTGACCCGGCGCCCATGGCGCCAGCAACGTCGCCGTCCGGGGACAACGGACGGCAAGGAGGACACATGTCGAAGTCGGCATCCACCGCAGCCCCGGTATCGGGCACAAACAATCTCGAAGCCTTCTGGATGCCGTTCACGGCGAACCGGCAGTTCAAGAAGAACCCGCGCATGTTCGTGGGCGCGAAGGACATGCACTACACCACCGGCGACGGCCGGCAGGTGCTGGACGGAACCGCCGGCCTGTGGTGCTGTAACGCGGGTCATGGCCGGCCGAAGATCGTGGAAGCCGTTCAGAACCAGGTCGCCGAACTGGACTACGCACCGGCGTTTCAGATGGGCCATCCAAAGGCTTTCGAACTGGCCGCCCGTCTGGCGGCCCTGATGCCGGCGCCGCTCGACCATGTCTTCTTCACCAACTCCGGATCCGAAAGCGTCGATACGGCCCTGAAGATCGCGCTGGCCTACCAGCGGGCCATCGGCCAGGGCACCCGCACCCGCCTGATCGGCCGCGAGCGCGGCTATCACGGGGTCGGCTTCGGCGGCATTTCCGTCGGCGGCATCGTCGCCAACCGGCGCACCTTCGGCACCATGCTGACCGGCGTCGATCACCTGCCCCACACCCATGACATCTCCCGCAACGCCTTCACGCGCGGCGAGCCGGAAAACGGCGCGGAATATGCCGAGGAATTGATCCGGATCATCCAGCTCCACGATCCCTCAACCATCGCGGCCGTGATCGTTGAACCGGTTGCCGGCTCCACCGGCGTGCTGATTCCGCCGAAGGGCTATCTGAAGCGCCTGCGCGAGATCTGTGACCAGCACGGTATCCTGCTGATCTTCGACGAGGTCATCACCGGCTTCGGCCGTCTGGGAACCCCGTTCGCCACCGACTTCTTCGGCGTGACACCGGATCTGGTCACCACAGCCAAGGGCCTCACCTCCGGGGTGATCCCGATGGGCGCGGTCTTCTGTTCTTCCGACATCTACCAGGCGTTCATGACCGGGCCGGAACACATGATCGAGCTGTTCCACGGCTATACCTACTCGGCTCACCCGATCGCCTGTGCCGCAGCCCTCGCGACACTGGATACCTATGACGAGGAAGGCCTGCTGACGCGGGCGGCGGAGCTGTCTCAGTACTGGGAAGACGCGCTGCATTCGCTCAAGGACTGCCCGCATGTGATCGACATCCGCAACCTCGGCCTCATCGGCGCGATCGAGCTGGAACCGATTGCGGGTGAGCCGACAAAGCGTGCCTTCTCCGCTTTCCTCAAAGCCTATGAGGACGGCCTGATGATCAGGACCACCGGCGACATCATCGCGCTGTCCCCGCCGCTGATCATTTCCAAGGAACAGATCGACGAGCTGTTCACGATCCTGCGCTCTGTCCTCAACGCCATCGATTAAACGCTCAAGAAAGACAAGAAAATGGAACGCATCAATAATGCCATCGGCGGCAGGGAGGTCGCCTCCAACTCCGGGCGCGTGGCTGCCATCTACAATCCGGCAACCGGCGAACAGTCCGCGGAGCTCGGTCTGTCCAGCGCCGCCGAAGTGGCGGAGGCCATTGCTGTCGCCAAGGCCGCGTTCCCCGAGTGGCGGGACACCCCGCCGCTCAAGCGTGCCCGTATGATGTTCAAGTTCAAGGAACTTCTGACGGCCAATGCGGACAAGATCGCGAAGGCGATCTCCAAGGAACACGGCAAGACCCACGACGATGCGCTCGGCGAAGTGACGCGCGGTATCGAGGTTGTGGAATACGCCTGCGGCATCCCTTCCCTGCTCAAGGGCGAATTCGCCCGCAATGTGGGACCGTCCATCGACAGCTATTCCGACCGCCAGCCGCTTGGTGTGGTCGCCGGCATCACGCCGTTCAACTTCCCGGCCATGGTGCCGCTGTGGATGTATCCGATCTCGGTTGCATGCGGGAACACGTTCATCCTGAAACCGTCCGAGCGCGATCCGTCCGCGGTTATGGCTGTCTATGAGCTTTTCAAGGAAGCGGGCTTTCCCGACGGTGTGCTGAATGTGGTCCATGGCGATAAGGAAGCCGTCGACGTGCTCCTGACCCATCCGGACGTGAAGGCCGTCTCCTTCGTTGGTTCCACGCCGATTGCCGAATACGTCTATTCGACCGGGACCGCCCACGGCAAACGGGTCCAGGCGCTCGGTGGTGCCAAGAACCACATGATCGTCATGCCCGATGCGGACATGGACCAGGCAGCCGATGCGCTGATGGGGGCCGGTTACGGCTCCGCCGGTGAGCGCTGCATGGCGATTTCGGTCGCGGTACCGATCGGTGAGAAGACTGCCGACAAGCTGGTCGAAAAACTCATTCCCCGAGTCCAGGCCCTGAAGATCGGCCCAGCCACCGACAGTGACGCGGAAATGGGGCCGGTCGTGACCGAACAGCACAAGCGCAAGGTGCTGGGCTATATCGACCAGGGCGAAAAGGAAGGCGCCGAGCTGTTGGTTGACGGTCGGGGCTTCTCGCTTCAGGGCTACGAGAATGGCTATTTCGTCGGCGGCACGCTGTTCGATCGCGTGACCAGGGACATGACCATCTACAAGGAAGAGATCTTCGGGCCGGTGCTTTCCGTCGTCCGGGCCTCCGGTTACGAGGAAGCCCTCTCCCTGATCAACGACCACGAATACGGCAACGGCACCGCGATCTTCACCCGTGACGGTGACGCGGCGCGGGCCTTCGCCGACCGGATCGAGGTCGGGATGGTGGGGATCAACGTGCCGATCCCGGTGCCGGTCGCCTATTTCTCCTTTGGCGGCTGGAAGCGGTCTCTGTTCGGCGATCATTCGATCTACGGTCCGGAAGGTGTCCGCTTCAACACGCGGCTGAAAACCGTGACCACCCGCTGGCCTGCCGGTATCAAGGAAGGCGCGGTTTACACATTTCCGAGCATGGACTGACGAGGACCAATCATGGCGCGACCACAGGCAACATCTGAGCTTCTTCTCGAGGACGAAAGCGTCCGGGTAACCCGGTTCGATTTTGCTCCCGGAGCAGAGACCGGCTGGCACAAGCACGGGCTGGATTACGTCATCACCGCGGTGACGGACTGTTCCATGCTTCTGGAAGAGCCGGGTGGAAGCCGGGAGTCCATGGTGCCCGCGGGCATGGCCTACAAGCGTGCGATCGGCGTCGAACACAATGTCATCAACAACGGGGACAAGCCGATGTCCTTCGTGGAAATCGAACTCAAGCAGGAGACGTGACAATGGCAGCTCCGGGTGAAAACCTGCGTATCAACGCCGACCGGCTGTGGGACAGCCTGATGGAAATGGCCAAGATCGGCCCGGGCGTTGCCGGCGGCAACAACCGTCAGACCCTGACGGATGAAGACAGCGAAGGCCGCAAACTGTTCCAGAAATGGTGCGAGGATGCAGGCATGACCATGGGCGTCGACACCATGGGCAACATGTTCATGACCCGGCCGGGCACCGATCCGGACGCCCTTCCCGTCTACATGGGGTCTCACCTGGACACCCAGCCCACCGGCGGCAAGTACGACGGCGTACTCGGCGTGCTCGGCGCGCTGGAGGCGGTGCGCTCCATGAACGATCTCGGCATCAAGACCAGGCATCCGATCGTCATCGCCAACTGGACCAACGAGGAAGGTACGCGCTTTGCGCCAGCCATGCTTGCCTCCGGCGTTTTCGCCGGCGTGCACACCCAGGACTGGGCCTATGAGCGGGAAGATGCGGAAGGCAAGACATTCGGTGACGAACTGAAGCGCGTCGGCTGGGTCGGCGACGAGGAAGTCGGTGCCCGCAAGGACAAGATGCACGCCATGTTCGAACTGCATATCGAACAGGGCCCGATCCTGGAAATTGAAGGCAAGGACATCGGTGTCGTCACCCACGGCCAGGGACTGTCCTGGATCCAGGTGACCGTGACCGGCAAGGATTCCCACACCGGCTCCACGCCCATGCCCATGCGCAAGAATGCGGGTCTCGGCATGGCGCGGATCCTGGAACTGGTCGACGAGATCGCCTGGTCGCACAAGCCGCATGCGGTGGGTGCTGCCGGTCACATCGACGTCTACCCGAATTCGCGCAACGTGATCCCGGGCAAGGTCGTCTTCACCGTCGACTTCCGCTCGCCGGATCTTGCCGTCATCCAGGACATGGAAACGCGCCTCAAGGAAGGTGCGCAGAAGATCTGCGATGACATGGGCCTCGGCGTCGAGTTCGAAAAGGTCGGCGGTTTCGACCCGGTCACATTCGACGAAAACTGCGTGACCGCGGTGCGCAACGCCGCGGAACGGCTTGGCTATTCGCACCAGAACATCGTTTCAGGTGCCGGCCATGACGCGTGCTGGGTCAACAAGGTCGCCCCGACCGCCATGATCATGTGCCCCTGTGTCGACGGCCTTTCCCACAACGAGGCGGAAGAGATCACCAAGGATTGGGCCAAGGCCGGCGCGGACGTGCTGTTCCATGCTGTCGTCGAGACGGCGGAGATCGTGGAGTGAGGGACTGAACGAAATTCCATGGCTCTCCGGCGTTACAACAACCTCTCAATAGTCATCTCGGCCGCAGGCGAAGCCGGAGAGCCGGGATTTGGGGGATAAACGATTGAAGATCTGAAACCGGACTGGGATATGGTTTGCCGTTTTGCAGGGGCGGAATGATGAATATGCAGTCGGGAATGTCGACTGGAAAGGATGCTACGAAACGCAAGCATCGCGTACAGGGAAGCAAACTTGCCTGTTCGGCCGCGGTTCTTTCGATCTTCCCATTCCTTATTCCCGGAAGCGTTTCAAATGCCGCAAATGATGATCTTGACGCTGAGATGAGTTCACCTGAGAAGCCCGGCGACCTGAAAGACCGAGAAGAATCCATTTTGGCCGAGAAAGCCGGAATGCCAGGGTCTCTAAGAATGCCCAAATCGGAAGAGGAATTCCTCAAGATGGTGGAGGCGCGGAAAGCGGTGCGCGACGCCGATGTGGCATTTGCCCGGTCCATTGGCGCTTTTGTTACCGAAGACCGGGGAGAGGAATTTCCTCCATGGGAAATCGCCTATATCGGCATTACCGAATCCGGAAAGCGGGTGAGGCTGGATCGCATCTGCAGTCTTTGGCGCATCGAACCTGTCATTGAATTGAGGGATGCGCGGTATGCTGTCTTGGGCCCCAAAGTTGTTCGTATCTACATGAGGGACGCCCCGCCCGGCATAATCATGACCCTTTACGGGCAAATTCCCGTGCAAGCCGATGGCTTTATCGATGAACGGGAATTCTATTTCCGTTCGCGCGGGACGCACTGGTCGATGTCGATAGGGGGCGAAAACCCGATTCGGCAGCCGGATTGGTACTACGAGGCGTATTACGGTGAATGGCCGTCCGCAGGCTATATCACTGAAGCTGAGGCAAAAAATTTCATCGAGGAAGCGGCCGACCTGTTTCGAAAAGGCAAGCCGAGCATGCAAAAGCCGGAGATCAAGAAGTGAACCTGCTGGGAAAGCCATCAAGCCATAAAACGTATGTGTTTGCTTATGTATTCAGTAGCGAACGGCTGGAAAACGGAAATTGGGGGGTCGAGATTTGAATTTACGCATTGCAATCACGCTATTCATCATTACCGCGTTTTCGCAAACCGTCGCAATGACTGTGGTCTCTACTGCGCATGCATCGGATCGTGGGAAATATAGTCAGTTTTATTACCATCCAGACGGTTCGGATTATCCGTTGTTGGACGCGTTTTTTAGTTATCTTTCTTACGATAGAGCGGGTCCATCTATATATAATGCAGGTCATTTATATATATATTGTAATAAAAATAAATTATCTAAATTTTTCTTCTCTTCAATTATCGAAAATAGTATTTCTGAATATTACGCAAATAAGAGTGGTTTCATCCTCGGTATCAAAAAAGTGCCGGACGACTATGAAATACCAATCTACGAATTTGTAACTACCGAAGGTAAGAAAGAAGGTTTGGAGCGACTCGAACTCGACTTCCAAGCTCCAATCTACTTCGAAGAAGTTCGCTATTTTACGCCAACTTTTTTGAGTGAAAATACCTCCCTTTATGGTCAATCATATGTAGAAGGTAATATTGTTGATCTTATCCAGGAACCAGTATTATTCGTTATTGGGTATTACGACGATTCTGAGAAATATTGGAACTTCCTTTCCAAGGTTCTTATCAAAACAGATCCGAAATACGTAAAGCAATTCGTTACGGCCTGTACCCCAAAGGAGCAACCTCAATGAGTAAAGTGATCAAGGGCGGAACGATTGTCACCGCCGACCTGACCTTCACCGCGGATGTGAAGATCGAGGGCGGCCGGATCGTCGAGATCGGGCCGAACCTCTCCGGTGACGAGACGCTGGATGCGACCGGCTGCTACGTGATGCCGGGCGGGATCGATCCGCACACCCATCTGGAAATGCCCTTCATGGGCACCTATTCCTCCGACAATTTCGACAGCGGCACCCGTGCAGCCCTTGCCGGTGGCACCACCATGGTGGTCGACTTCGCCCTGCCCTCGCCCGAGCAGTCGCTGCTGGAAGCGCTGCAGATGTGGGACAACAAGTCGACGATGGCCCATTGCGACTATTCCTTCCACATGGCGATCACCTGGTGGGGGGAACAGGTCTTCAACGAAATGGAGACAGTGGTCCGCGAGCGCGGCATCAACACCTTCAAGCATTTCATGGCCTACAAGGGCGCGCTGATGGTGCAGGACGACGAGATGTACGCCTCGTTCCAGCGCTGCGCGGAACTTGGCGCCATGCCGCTGGTGCACGCGGAAAACGGCGACGTGGTCGCAGATCTCTCTGCCCGGCTGCTGGCGGAAGGCAACAACGGGCCGGAAGCTCATGCCTATTCCCGTCCGCCGCAGGTGGAGGGCGAAGCCACCAACCGGGCGATCATGATCGCCGACATGGCCGGCGTGCCGCTCTACGTGGTCCACACGTCCTGCGAGGAGTCCCATGAAGCGATCCGCCGCGCCCGCCAGCAGGGCAAGCGCGTCTACGGCGAACCGCTGATCCAGCACCTGACCCTGGATGACAGCGAATACAGAAACCCCGACTGGGATCATGCCGCCCGCCGGGTGATGTCGCCGCCGTTCCGGGACAAGAAGCACCAGGATTCGCTCTGGGCCGGCCTGCAGTCAGGCTCTCTCTCCTGTGTCGCCACCGATCACTGCGCCTTTACCACCGAACAGAAGCGCTACGGCGTCGGCGACTTCACCAAGATCCCGAACGGCACCGGCGGTCTGGAAGACCGTCTGCCGATGTTGTGGACCTACGGCGTGAACACTGGTCGGTTGACGCCGAATGAGTTCGTCGCCGTCACCTCCACCAACATCGCCAAGATCCTGAACGTCTATCCGAAGAAAGGCGCGATCCTGGTCGGCGCGGATGCGGATATCATCGTGTGGGATCCGGAAAAGGAAAAGACCATTTCCGCGGCCAACCAGGAATCGGCGATCGATTACAACGTCTTCGAAGGCAAGCAGGTCAAGGGCCTGCCGCGCTACACGCTGACCCGCGGCCGGGTCGCCGTCGAAGACGGCAAGGTGATCCCGCAGCAGGGCCACGGCGAATTCGTCAAGCGCGAGCCGTTCCAGGCGGTCAACAAGGCGCTGTCCACCTGGAAGGAACTGACCGCGCCGCGCAAGGTGGAACGCACCGGTATTCCGGCAACCGGCGTGTAACGGACCGAAAATAAGGTCTCCCGCGCCACGGCCTTCAAGGTCTGGCGCGGGATGACCCGTGACAATTGCCGGAAAACCGGCCAAAAACGACAAGACCAACCTTCAGGGACACCGGGACAGACATGAACCAGTCGGCCACGGCAGCTGCGGACGCCTCCGCAAAAACGGTCATCGACATCGACAAGTTGTCGCTTACCTTCCAGACCAACGACGGCCCGGTGCACGCGCTGTCCGAGATCGACCTGAAGATCGAGGAGGGCGATTTCGTCTCCTTTATCGGACCAAGCGGCTGCGGCAAGACCACCCTGCTCAGGGTGATTGCCGATCTGGAACAGCCGACCGCCGGTTCGATCTCGGTCAATGGCCTGTCGCCCCACGAAGCACGGCTGAAGCGCGCTTACGGTTATGTGTTCCAGGCGGCAGCGCTTTATCCGTGGCGGACGATTGCCGGCAACATCGCCCTGCCCCTTGAAATCATGGGGCTGTCCAAGTCCGAACAGCAGCAGCGCATTGCCCGCAACATGGAACTGGTGAACCTCGCCGGTTTTGAGAAGAAATTCCCCTGGCAGCTTTCCGGCGGCATGCAGCAGCGCGCGTCGATCGCGCGCGCCCTTTCCGTCGAACCGGACCTGCTGCTGATGGACGAACCCTTCGGCGCGCTCGACGAAATCGTCCGCGATCACCTCAACGAACAGCTCCTGCAGCTCTGGGCCAAGACCAACAAGACGGTGGTCTTCGTCACGCACTCCATTCCTGAAGCCGTGTTCCTGTCGACCAAGATCGTGGTGCTTTGCCCGCGTCCCGGCCGGATCTACGACGTCATCGAAAGCGACCTGCCGCGCGACCGCACTCTGGACGTTCGCGAAACGCCGGAGTTTCTAAAGATCGCCCACCGGGTGCGCGAAGGCCTGCGGGCTGGGCATTCCTACGATGACTGATACCAGCCTCTCCCCTCACCGCAACCTGTCCCCTTTCGCCGGCCTCATGCGCGGCACGGCCGGGCCCGTGATCGTCGTCGTCGCGGTGATCTTCGCGATCTGGTATGTCGCGGCGGTTCTTTTGAACACACCGTTCCAGGAAGGCATTTACGAGCGCGCAGACCAGATGGATGTGCCGCTATCCCAACTGATCACGGATACGCTTTCACAGGACCGCCCGGTCTTGCCGGCGCCGCATCAGGTGGTCGAGGAAATCTATAAGACCACGGTCCTGAAGAAGATCACCTCCAAGCGTTCGCTGATCTTTCATACCGGGATAACCCTGTCCTCGACCATGCTCGGCTTCCTCATCGGCACTGTGCTCGGCATTCTGCTCGCCATCGGCATCGTGCATTCCAGGGTGCTCGACAAGAGCCTGATGCCCTGGGTGATTTCCTCGCAGACGATCCCCATTCTTGCGATCGCGCCGATGATCATCGTGGTGCTGAATGCCGTCGGTATCTCCGGGCTGCTGCCCAAGGCGATGATTTCCACCTACCTCTCGTTCTTCCCCGTGACCGTCGGGATGGTTAAGGGGCTCCGCTCGCCGGAAATCATTCATCTGGACCTGATGCACACCTACAGCGCCACAAAGGTGCAGACGTTCTGGAAGCTGCGCTTTCCCTATGCTGTGCCTTACCTCTTCACCTCCATGAAGATCGGCATTGCCGCTTCTCTGGTCGGCGCCATTGTCGGCGAACTGCCGACCGGGGCGATCGCGGGACTGGGCGCGCGCCTGCTGGCCGGTTCCTATTACGGCCAGACGGTGCAGATCTGGTCCGCGCTCATCATGGCTGCCCTGCTTGCAGGCGCCCTTGTCGGTGTCGTCGGTATGATCGAAAAACTGACCCTGAAACGTATGGGAATGGCGCGATGACCGCAGCACCCGCAAAAACCGAGCGCAAGAGCCGCTTCGACATGCCGGCCATCCTCGCCTGGGGGATCGTCGTCCTGGTCGTCATCGGGCTCTTCAGCCCGGTGTTCAAGCCGGATACCAGCGTGCTGGAAGTGCCACGGCTGGCCATTACGCTTTCCATCCTGGCCATTGCCGGCGTGCGCTACGAACTCGGCTTCATGCGCAACCGGTTCGGGGATCTGGTTCTGGGACTGGTCACCGCCGTTGCAGCCTATTTCCTGCTCGGGACCATTGAACATCATGCCGGCGAGGCCGGACCGGGCTTCTGGGCGCTTGTCGCAGCGACCTGGGCCTCCGCCTGGCTTTTCGTAGAGCGGCTGGCAACCTGGAAGAGCACGTCGCCTGTTTTGAGGCGCCTGGTCAACCTTGCGATCCCGGCCCTGTTCGGCTTTACGCTCCTTGTGCTGTGGCAGGCTGTCGTCACCGGCTTCGCCATCCCCAAGGTTCTGCTGCCGGCCCCGTCGGAAATCTGGCTGCGCCTGACTTCCTCCGGCTCCATTCTCTGGGCGGACTTCCGGCAGACCTTCCTGAAGGCCGTGCTTTTTGGATACGCGGCAGGCTGTGCCACCGGATTTCTGATCGCGATCCTGGTTGACCGGATCCCGTTCCTGCGCCGGGGACTTTTGCCGATCGGCAACCTCGTGTCGGCCCTGCCGATTGTCGGCGTCGCACCGATCATGGTGATGTGGTTCGGCTTCGACTGGCCATCCAAGGCAGCCGTCGTCATCATCATGACCTTCTTCCCGATGCTGGTGAACACAGTCTCCGGATTGGCTGCGTCGGACGCGATGCAGCGTGACCTGATGCGCACCTATGCCGCCGGTTACTGGCAGACGCTTTTCAAGCTGCGCCTGCCGATGGCCATGCCGTTCATCTTCAACGCGCTGAAGATCAATTCGACGCTCGCCATGATCGGCGCCATCGTGGCGGAATTCTTCGGCACGCCGATCGTCGGTATGGGTTTTAGGATTTCAACGGAAGTCGGACGGATGAACGTGGATATGGTCTGGGCGGAAATCGCCGTCGCGGCGCTTGCCGGTTCCATTTTCTACGGCATCGTTGCCCTTGCGGAACGGGCTGTCACCTTCTGGCACCCGTCGGTCCGCGGTTGACGTAAAAGCAGAGGGGTCTGGCTCATCATCGCCATGCCAAGGCTTGACCCTGGGATGCGTGACGTATCATGTCTTACCCGACCTGATTGCCAAAAGGATTTTCCATGAAACCCGGTCGCGATATTTCCGTTCTCATCGACATCATGGCCGCGCTCAGGACGCCCGGAACCGGGTGTCCCTGGGATCTGGAACAGAATTTTTCGACGATTGCGCCCTACACGCTTGAAGAGGCTTATGAGGTCGCCGAAGCGATCCGGCGGAACGATCTCGATAACCTGCGCGAGGAGCTGGGCGATCTGCTGCTGCAGGTCGTCTATCACGCCCGCATGGCGGAAGAAGACGAGCTGTTTGACTTTTCCGATGTGGTCGAAGGCATCACCAAGAAGATGATCCGGCGTCATCCGCATGTCTTCGGCGACGAGGACGCCCGCTCCGCCGGAATGGCCAAGGGCATGTGGGAGCGGATCAAGGCGGAGGAAAAGGCCGAACGCAAGGCGCGCCGTGATGCACTTGGCCTGCCGGAAGAGGTAAAGGGTTACCTTGATGATGTGCCGGCGGCCTTCCCTGCCCTTGTCGAAGCGGACAAGCTGCAGAGACGTGCGTCCCGGGTTGGCTTCGACTGGGGCGCTCCGGGTCCGGTGCTGGCCAAGATCAAGGAAGAGATCGAGGAATTGGAGCGCGAGATCCTGTCCGACGGCGACACGACCCTGGAAATGGAAGATGAACTGGGCGATGTGCTGTTTGCCGTCGCCAACCTGGCGCGCCATCTCGACATTGATCCGGAAGCCGCCCTCAGGCGCACCAACGGCAAGTTCCGCCGGCGCTTCGCGGCCATCGAAGCGGCAGCGGACGAACGCCGGACGACGCTGGAGCAAATGACCCTGGAAGAAATGGAAGCCGTCTGGCAGGCGGCTAAGGGAAAGTAAGGGCCCTCAGGCTGACTGGTTATCCAAATAGGCCTTGAACTTGGCCCGAAACGGGCCGCGTTGCTTATCCGAAACCCGAACGATCGCCTGGATGGTTTCCTCGCCGTCTTTTCGGTCCAGCACCTCTGCCAATTGATACAACTGCGCCAGCAATTCACCCGCGGATACCGGTAGCGCGACGGTGAAGGTGTCGTCCTTTTCCGCCATGAAGGTGTCGATGCGATTGTAAAGCTGGTCGATCCCCTCGCCCGTCAAAGCGGATAGCGAGATCGGGCCTTCGCTGCCCTGTTCGGCGAGCAGTTTGTCGCGATACGCCGGATCCAGGCAGTCGATCTTGTTCCAGACTTCGATGATCGGCGCGCCGGTCTGCGGACTGACACCGAGATCCTCAAGCGTCTTTTTCACGTCCTCTGCCTGGGCATCGGTGTCCGGGTGTGAAATATCGCGCACGTGGAGGATCAGATCTGCTTCCAGCACCTCTTCCAGGGTTGCCCGGAAGGCGGCGACCAGATGGGTCGGCAGATCGGAAATGAACCCCACCGTATCGGACAGGATCACCTCGCGCCCATGTGGCAGCGTGATCTTGCGTAAGGTCGGATCGAGGGTTGCGAACAGGAGATCCTTGGCAAAGACGTCCGCCTTGGTCAGACGGTTGAACAGGGTCGACTTGCCGGCGTTGGTGTAGCCGACGAGCGCCACGGTGGGTTGGGGGATTTTCTTGCGTTTCTTGCGGTGCAGATCGCGGGTCCGGCGCACGCCTTCGAGCTGCTTCTGCAGAGCGGTAATGCGGTCCTGGATCTGACGGCGGTCGGACTCGATCTGGGTTTCGCCCGGGCCGCCCATGAAGCCGACACCGCCGCGCTGGCGTTCCAGGTGGGTCCAGGAGCGGACCAGCCGGCTTTTCTGCCAGGTCAGATGGGCGAGATCGACCTGAAGCTTGCCTTCCTTGGTGCGGGCCCGGTCACCGAAAATTTCCAGGATAAGGCCAGTCCGGTCGATAACCTTGGTCGTCAAACGGCGCTCAAGATTTCGTTGCTGGATCGGTGATAACGGATGATCGACGACGACCAGGTCGACGTCCTCAGCCTGAACGATGCCGGCAAGCTCGGACACCTTGCCTTCGCCGAACAGGGTCGCGGGCTTCGGATTGCTGATTTTGACGACGCCGGAGGAGACGATGTCCAGATTGATGGCCGCACTCAGTCCGACGGCTTCTTCCAGGCGTGCTTCCGGGCTGCGGTTGCCGCGTAATTCGGATTCCGCACCTTCCCGGCGCTGAAATAGCACCGGCTCCAGAATAAGCGCCCGGAAAGGCTGCGGCCGCCGATCGATTCCTGTTTCCGTTGCGCCTTCTAGTTTCGAAAAGTCGTCACTGCGAGACTTGGGTTCCAATCAGCTTCCTGCCTTTTCACCATTGTCTTCGCCGGGCTCGAACAACTGAACCGGACCGTTCGGCATGATCGTGGAAATCGCATGCTTATAAACCAGTTGCGAGTGCCCATCCCGACGCAACAGGACGCAAAAATTATCGAACCACGTGACCACGCCCTGCAGCTTCACGCCGTTGATCAGGAAAATCGTCAGAGGGGTTTTCTGCTTGCGAACATGATTTAAAAACGTGTCCTGCAAGTTCTGTGTGCGCTCAGCCATCAGTCTTTTTATCCTGTTTTACCCGGATGCGGCCGGGCATCCGGTTATTCCTTTAATGTCACCGTCATTGGAGCCCTAAACACAAACGCCACCGCCCCCGACAGCCTGCCCGTACCACATTTTAGCAGCTGATCCGTTTCTCATAGAGAGAAGACACCATATCAGTCCAACTGCATACCCGTAATTTAATCAGGTAAACGAAAATATTCATACTGCCTTTAGATCAGTAACAGTATGGAACAGCTGACGCAATCGGCTTGCAACCATTCCGGGATGTCCGTTGCCGATGACCTTATCGTCAATTTTTACAACTGGCATGACAAGTGTCGTGGCCGCGGTCACGAAAGCTTCTCGAGCGTCATAGGCTTCTTCCAGGGAAAATGCGCGTTCCTCGAACGAAAGCCCTTCCCTTTCGACAAGATCCAGAAGCGCGGCTCTTGTAATGCCCTTGAGAATTCCCGATTCCGCCGGCCGGGTCACCAGTTTGTTGTCCTTGGTGACGATCCACGCGTTCGTCGATCCGCCTTCGGTTACATTGCCGTCGGTATCCACATACCAGGCTTCCTTGCCACCGGATTCCTTCGCATTCTGTTTGGCCAGAACATTCGGCAGGAGTGCAACCGACTTGATGTCCACCCGAGGCCAACGGTTTTCCGGATAGGAAATCACCGCGATACCCGTTTCCGCTTGCTTGTCGGCGGCAGCAGGACTCGCGGAACGGGCTGTGACAACAATCGATGGAGCTACGTCTTCCGGCGGAAAGAAGTGGTCACGGCGCGATACGCCACGAGTTACCTGGACATAGACCATTCCGTCATGGACCTTGTTCCGGCGCACTGTTTCCGCAAGCACAAACTCCAGCGCTTTGCGCGCCATTGGCCATCCGATCCTCAATTCATCGAGCGATCGGCCGAGGCGATCCAGGTGGCGTGGCAAGTCTACGATTTTGTTTTTCCAGACTTCACAGACTTCATAGACCCCATCGGCAAACTGATAGCCACGGTCTTCCACGTGAACGGCTGCATCCTTGTGGGGGACATACTGGCCATTTACATAGGCAATCCTGCTCATGATCACTCCTGATACGCCGGATATAATGTTTGTGTACGAACAACGTTCCCGAGGCTGGCCGCCTGGAAATGCCTTTGCTTCATACCGCCGAAACGGCACGCACTCCGCACTAAGTGTCTGAAATAATGGGCGCCTGCGTCAAGGCGTCCCGGGCGATTTGTCACCGCTTCATGCGCTTATCAGAAGAATTCGATGCTCACCCGGAACATTTGTTCGACCTGACGCACGCGATTGGCCATTGCGAAGATGACGATGCGGTCCTTCGCCTCGATCTGAAGGTCGCCATTGGGGGTGATCACCTTGCCAGCGCGGAAGACCGCGCCGATCCGGATTCCGGACGGCAAATCGATTTCCCGCAAGGGACGGCCGACCAGCGGCGACGTGTCGAGGGCTTCCGCTTCCACCACTTCCGCCACACCGTTCTGCAGCGAATGGACGCCACGGATACGTCCCCTGCGGACATGCTGGAGAATTTTCGAGATGGTGACGGCCCGCGGATTGATAAAGGCATCGATCCCCAGCGCGCTGGCAAAGGCCGGATAGCTCGGATTGTTCAGCAGCGACAGATTGCGACGACATCCCAGTTTCTTGGCCATGACGGAGGCGAGAATATTAACCTCGTCCTCATTGGTGAGTGCAACCATCGTATCCGCCTCACCGACATCCGCTTCTGTCAGGATCGTCTGGTCCAGGGCGCTTCCGTTCAGGATCACCGAGCGTTTCAATTCGTCGGCAATTGCAACGGCCCGATCCCGGGACGCTTCGATCATCTTGATCTTGGTATTTCGCTGGCGGGTTTCCAGCGCCCGGGCCACATAAAGGCCTATGTTGCCACCACCTGCGATGACGACACGGTTCGCTTCCGGTTCCTCATGGCCGAAAATGCCGAGCGTCCGCCGGACCTGGTCCCGGCGGGCGACCACATAGGCCAGATCTCCGACGAGCAGGGAATCCGAACTTTTCGGTACAAACAGGGAAGTGTTCCGGTAGATCCCGACGACGACCGCGCCCAGATCCGGGAAAAGTTCGGTCAACTGGCGCAGCGGCGTATCCACGACCGGGCAGTCTTCCTCGCACATGATACCGACGGCGACGACCTGATCATCCGCAAAACGGACGGTCTCGACCGCACCCGGCAGCGCCAGACGGCGCAGCACCATTTCGCCGACCTCGATTTCCGGCGAAATGACGACGTCGATCGGCATCTGGTCGCGAGAAAACAGGCTCTGCCAGCGGCCTTGCAGATAGCTCTGGGATCGTATTCGGGCGACTTTGGTCGGCACGTTGAACAGGGAATGGGCGACCTGACAGGCGACCATGTTCACTTCATCGTAGAGCGTGACCGCGATGATCATATCGGCCTCGCCAGCGCCGGCCTGGGCCAGAACATCGGGATGCGCGCCGTGACCGACAAAACCGCGGACATCGAGCTGTTCGCCGATCGCCTTGATCAGCTTGGGCGACGAATCGATGACGGATACATCGTTCTGCTCTGCAGCAAGGCGTTCGGCAATCCCGTATCCGACCTGCCCGGCACCACAAATCACGACTTTCATAGGAGAACTGCCCTCTTGCCGTCGACGAAATTTATCACCCGATCTGAAGTGTCAGGACAGGCCAAGCGTTTTGAGCTTACGGTGTAGCGCAGAACGTTCCATACCGACAAATTCGGCGGTGCGCGAGATGTTCCCGTCGAAACGTTTGATTTGCGCCTGCAAATAGTCGCGTTCGAAGATTTCCCGGGCTTCGCGCAGCGGAACGGACATCAAATGTTCGCCGCCCCCCGTGGTCGGAAGGCTCGGCAGCATGGACCCGATTTCGGCAGGCAGAAGATCGGCCGTGATTACGCTGTCCGGATCTCCGCGGCTCAGGATCAGGAGACGCTCCACGTTGTTGCGCAACTGGCGGACGTTTCCGGGCCAGTCATGGGTCTGGAGAACAGCCATGGCGTCATCGCCGATGGGCCTCAAGGGAATCCCGGACGCGGCCGAAATCTGTTCCATGAAATGCTTGATGAGGATCGGCACGTCCTCACGCCGTTCCGCCAGCCCCGGGACCCGCAACGGCACAACGCTGAGCCGATGATAGAGATCCTGCCGGAATAGTCCGGCGGAGATGTGCTCTTCCAGGTTCTTCGCGGTGGACGAGAGAATACGGATGTCCACTTGCACCTTCGTTGTTCCGCCCACGCGGGAAAAACTCTGTTCCACCAGAACCCGGAGGATCTTTCCTTGCGTTTCCGCAGGCATATCCGCAATTTCATCGAGATAGAGGGTACCGCCATGTGCCTCTTCGAGGGCGCCGACCTTACGCAGACTGCCGGCTTCATCCTCGATCCCGAACAGTTCTTCTTCCATCCGCTCCGGAGTGATCGTTGCGGCATTCAGGACCACGAACGGGCTCTTCGCGCGCGGCGAGGAATCGTGGATCATGCGTGCCGCCAGTTCCTTGCCCGCGCCGGACGGGCCTGTGATCAGGATCCGGCTGTTGGTTACGGCTATTTTCTGGATGGTCTGTCGCAACTGGTTTGCGGCGCTGGACTCTCCGATAATGGCGGATGCATCGCCTGAGCGCTGCTTCAGCTCCCGGATTTCGCGTTTCATGCTGGAGGCTTCCAGCGCGCGCTCGGTGATATGGATCAGGCGATCTGTCTTGAAGGGTTTTTCTATATAGTCGTAGGCACCGCGCTTGATGGCGGAAACGGCGGTTTCGATGTTGCCGTGCCCGGAAATAATGACGACCGGAAGATCGGGATCCGTCTCCTTGATGACGTCAAGGAGAGCCAGTCCGTCCAGGCGGCTGCCCTGGAGCCAGATATCCAGAACCACGAGCGAAGGCCTGCGTTCCTTGATCGCCGCAATGGCTGTGTCGGAATCGCTGGCCGTCCGCGTTCCGAAGCCTTCATCATCAAGGATGCCGGCGATCATCTCGCGGATATCGGTTTCATCGTCAACTACGAGAATATCATGCGCCATCGGTCGTATCTGTCTGTTCGTTCTTGTTGTTGTCAATCATGTCCTCAGCCTTTTTCGACAAGGTGAGGCGCACCATTGTTCCGGTCTCCCCAAGGGATTTATCCGGGGCGTCCAGCAGTTCGATTGTTCCGCCATGGTCTTCCAGTATCTTGCGGACAATCGCCAGGCCAAGCCCTGTGCCCTTTTCGCGGGTGGTCATGTAAGGCTCAAGAAGCCTCTGCCGGTTTTCTTCAGGCAAACCGACACCATTGTCTGTGATGCTGATCACGACCTGCTCGCCTGCGTCCTCCAACATCACATGGATACGTCCGTCAGGGGGATCATCGCTCGTTCGGCCTTCGATCGCTTCGGCGGCATTCTTGATGACATTGGTCAGCGCCTGACCGATCAGCCGGGCATCGAAAGTCGCACGCAAGGGCTCTTCCGGAAGGGCCGTCGTGATCTTGATGTCCGGATTGCCAACGGTCTGCATGAAGGCTGCTTCGCGTACCGTATTCCGGATGTCAGCTTGCGATTTGCTGGGTTTCCGCATGCGGGCAAAGGAAGAGAACTCATCGACCATCTGACCGATATCGCCGACCTGTCGGATGATGGTGTCGATACATTGATCGAAGACGCCACGGTCCTCCTCCACCTTCTTGCCATAGCGGCGGCGGATCCGTTCCGCCGACAACTGAATCGGCGTCAGCGGGTTCTTGATTTCATGGGCAATCCTGCGGGCCACATCGGCCCAGGCCGAATTGCGCTGCGCCGAGACCAGATCGGTAATGTCGTCGATGGTGATAACGTAGCCATGTTCACGGCGCGTGGAGAGTTCGCTGGTGATCCGGACGTTCAAGGTCCGCTGGCGCCCACCCAGAGCCATCTCGATCTGTGTTTCGTGCGAGCGGCCACTGTCTTCCTGAATGGTCTTGTTGATCTCCTCCCCGAGTTGGGGAATGACCTCATCAAGCGGCATGTTGAGGATCGCGATTTCATCGATCCCGAGCAGTGTCTGGGCCGAGCGGTTGACGAGCATGATCCGGCCTTCCTCGTCAATCCCGATGACCCCGGTGGAGACCCCTGACAGAACAGCCTCGTTGAACCTGCGCCGGCGGTCGATCTGCTCATTGGCGGCCAGCAGGGCGTCCCTCTGACCCAGAAGCTGCCCGGTCATCTTGTTGAAGGTCGAGCCGAGGTTGGCAAGATCCCCGCCAGATTTATGGGTTTCGACCTTGACCGCGAGATTGCCTTTCGAAACTTCATCTGCAGCTGAAATGAGCGTCCGGATTGGCGCGACCAGACGGTTGGCGAAGCCGAACCCGATCCAGATTGCCGACAGAAGAAGAATCAGCGCTACGCCCAGATATACGAGCGCAAAGGCGACCTGGACACCGAACCGGCTCTTTTCGAGAACTCTGTAGGATTTCGCGCCGTCATCAGCGAGCCGCAGATAGTCCACCACGCGGGGATCCATGGTTCGGGTGATGAACAGATAGAAATCATCATAAGCCGCAAGCTTCATGACGCCGCCGACCTGGTTGGTCTCTCCCGGCGCGATCATGACAGGCACATGGGACCTTGCTGCCTTGGCTAAAACGTTCTTGGGGGGGAGCAGGATCTTTGCTTTCGGATCAAGTTCTATCCTTGTGATGACGGTTCCGTCTGAATTCAGGATATAGGCGGCCTGCAGACCCCGCAGGGAAGCTTGAGCGGAAAAGAACGAGTCAAACCGGGTCGGTTCGTTGGCATAGACGGTCTGGGCACGGTCCACGTCGTTGCCCATGGCGATCAGATGGGCCCGCAAAACCTGCACATGCTCCTGCAGATAGGCTTGCGCCACGACCAGGGCATTGTCGATGATGCGTCGGGTCCGATCCTCAAACCAGCGATCGAGGCCCTTGTCGAGCGTGAAGGTGGCAAGGATGGCCATCAGGATCGCCGGAACCGCTGCTATAATGCTGAACAGCGTAACAATCCGCACATGCAGCCGTGCGGCGGCCTTTCCCCGACGCCTTGCGGACCACAGCTTGTAGATTTCCAGCAGGATTTCGAGGACGAGGCAGGACGCCAGAATGCCGTTGACCAGCATGGCGATCCAGACCACTTCCTGGGTCGGCGCGATGGGGGTGAGTCCCATCAAAATGGCAAAGGTGACGGCAATGGAAACCAGGGCGACGATCATGATCGCCAACCCGATCCGACGCATGAGTCTGCCGCCAGTTACCTTGATTACCGCCGTCTCCTGGAGGCCTCCAAGTGTCATGTTCCCTCGTCATTCGGCGATAGATGCCGCCCGCGATTCCACGAGCCGCAAGATGAAGCTGCGGCACACTTACCACACAATGTTGCGAAATTGCGACAATGGCGCGGCTGCGACAACGCTTCAAGGGATTTCGGGGCATTCCGGCCGGAAATCCGAGGGATTTTAACGGAATGCGCGCATGACCTGTATGTCCAGATCCCTGATTTTCTTGCGCAAGGTATTCCTGTTGACGCCCAGAAGTTCCGCCGCCTTGATCTGATTGCCGCGGGTGGCGGCCAGGGCGGCGCTGATCAATGGGTACTCCACCTCTCGCAGAATTCGGTGATAGAGCCCGGGAGGCGGCAGGGATTCGCCGTACTGTTCGAAATAATTGCCGAGATAACGCTCTACCGATGTCCCGAGATTGATGTTCTCGGAATCCTCTTCTTCCAGGACGGAAACGGCCGGTTGGCTGAGTTCGTGTTCGAGCAGCGCTTCACCGATGACATCTTGCGGGTAGAGGGCAGCAAGGCGCCGCACCAGGTTTTCCAGTTCGCGTACGTTGCCCGGCCACCGGTAGCGGCGCAACAGGTTGAGGGCGGCCTGGTCCACCTGTTTCGGCGGCAGGCCTTCCTTCTCCGCAAGCTGGAAGAAATGCCGCACAAGATCGGGGATGTCTTCCACACGTTCCCGAAGCGGCGGGAGCCGGATCGGCACGACGTTCAGTCGGAAATAGAGATCCTCGCGGAAGAGCCCCTGATTGATAAGCTGGCGCAGGTCCTTGTTGGTCGCCGCAATGATCCTGACATCCGTCTTGATCGGGGTCCGACCGCCGACTGTAGTGTATTCGCCCTGCTGCAACACGCGCAGCAATCGTGTCTGCGCTTCCATCGGCATGTCGCCGATCTCGTCGAGGAACAGGGTCCCGCCGTCGGCCTGTTCGAAACGGCCGGAACTGCGTACCTGCGCACCGGTGAAGGCGCCTTTTTCGTGCCCGAAGAGTTCCGCTTCGATCAGGTCCCGCGGAATGGCGGCCATGTTGATGGCAACGAAAGGACCGTTGCGCCGTTTGCCGTAGTCGTGAAGCGCGCGCGCGACCAGCTCCTTGCCCGTCCCGGACTCGCCATTGATCATCACGGTCAGATCGGTCTGCATCAGCCGTGCGAGCACACGGTAGATTTCCTGCATGGCGGGGGACCGGCCGACCAGCGGCATTCCCTCACCAATATCGTCGATTTCGACAGGTTTCTTGACCTTCGGCTCCTCGAGGGCGCGGCTGACGATGCTCGTCAATTCCTTCAGATCGAAGGGCTTGGGCAGATATTCATATGCCCCCTTCTCCGAAGCCTTGATCGCGGTCATGAACGTGTTTTGCGCGCTCATGACCAAGACCGGAAGTTCCGGGCGCAATTTTTTCATGCGCGGCAGAACGTCGAATATGTTCTCGTCCGGCATGACGACATCGGTGATGACGAGATCGCCGTCTCCGGAACTGACCCAGCGCCAGAGGGTGTTGGCGTTGGACGTCAGGCGAACGGTGTAACCGGCCCTGGAGAGCGCCTGGTTGAGCACGGTGCGGATGGCGGCGTCATCATCAGCGACGAGAATGGTGCCAGTCGGCATGGTCAATCGTTCCTGTCAGTGGAGGACGTGCCGCAAACGGGCGTATCCGGGTCGGTGTAGGCGGGCATCAGGATGCGGAAAACGGTCTTGCGCGGCTGGCTGTCGCATTCGATCACACCGCCGTGGTCGCCGATGATCTTGGCAACCAGCGCAAGGCCCAGTCCCGAGCCGTTGGTCTTAGTGGTGATAAACGGTTCAAACATATGCGGAAGCAGATCTTCCGGGACGCCGGGGCCGTTGTCCTGAACGCAGAATTCCAGCGGCAGGCTGACCTTCTGCTCGGTTCCCGGCACGGACAAGCGGACGCCGGGACGGAAGGCGGTCGAAATCCGGATTTCTCCATCCGGATCGCCGCCGATCGCTTCGCTGGCGTTCTTGATCAGATTGAGGAAAATCTGGATCAACTGATCCTTGTTGGCATAGACCGGCGGCAATGACGGGTCGTATTCTTCGATGATCTTGATATTGCGCGCAAAACCGCTGTCGGCGAGCCTTTTGACGTGATCGAGAACCACGTGAATGTTGACCGGCTCCCTCTCAATCGGGCGTTCGTCGGAAAAGACTTCCATCCGGTCGACGAGTTTGACGATCCGGTCGGTCTCATCGGTGATCAGCCGGGTCAAGGCGCGGTCTTCATCCGGCACCGACTGCTCAAGAAGCTGGGCGGCGCCGCGGATGCCCGACAGCGGGTTCTTGATTTCATGGGCGAGCATGGCGGCCAGTCCCGTGACGGTCCGGGCCGCGCCCCTCGACGTGAGCTGACGGTCGATCTTTTCCGCCATGGTCCGTTCCTGGAACATCAGGACCACCGCGCCGGGACGGTCGGAAACAGGCGCTGCGTTGATATCGACGATCTTCGGTGCACCGATCCGGGGGGATCCGATATCGACCTTGTATTCGTTGACGGGAGCGCCGCGTTCGCGCACCTGCTCGATCAGGGTCAGAAGCGGGCTGCCGAAGGGAACGAAGTCGCTGATCGGATGACGCCTGAGAAAAGCAATACTGGACCGCATGAAGATTTCGGCGGCCATATTGGCTGATTCAATAACGCCGTCCGGCGCGACCAGAAGAACCGGATGCGGCAAGGCATCCAGGATCGTAGGGCCGTCGCTTGCCAAGGCCGCGGTGCGCCCCTCTGCCTTTGCTTGAGGCGTCATGCGGCACTCCGTTGATCAAGCGTGGAAAACAGGCTCTCCGTGAGGCGGATTACTTCAGCCGGTTCATTTGAGGTCATCAGGATCGATCGCAAACTTGTTGGGGCACTCGTTATTCCCGCGCCATCCAGGTACCAGCCGAGGTGCTTACGGGCGATGCGTATGCCCGGCATCTGTCCGTAATGGGATAGAATGTCTTCGTAGTGGCTCAGGACCAGGTCGGTGAGTTCCGTTCCGGCCGGATCTGCCAACCGTTCTCCGGTATTCAGATAGTGCGCCACATGCCCCGGGAGCCACGGACGCCCATAGGCACCACGGCCGATCATCACGGCGTCGGCACCCGATGCTGCCAGCATGGCATCGGCATCGTCGTAACCATGACAGTCGCCATTTGCGATGACGGGGATCGAAACAGCTTCCTTGACCCGGGCAATTGCACCCCAATCGGCCCTGCCCTTATAGAACTGGCAGCGGGTGCGGCCATGAACCGTCACGAGCTGGATGCCGGCAGCTTCGGCGCGTTGGGCCAATTCCGGTGCATTGATGGCCGATTGGTCCCAGCCGAGGCGCATTTTCAATGTGACGGGAATGGTAACCGCGCTGACCGTTGCCTCTATCAAGGTCATCGCGTGATCGAGATCGCGCATCAAAGCCGAACCGGAATAGCCGCTTGTCACCTTTTTGGCAGGACATCCCATGTTGATGTCGATAACATCGGCACCGAGATCCGCGACGATCTTTGCCGCTTCGGTCATCCAGCAGGCTTCGCGACCCGCAAGTTGCACGACATGGAGCCCGCCTTCCTGCGCCCCGGCACGCATTTCGGTTTCCGCATCGCCTTTTACGAAGGATTCGCTTGCCACCATTTCGCTGACGACCATTCCGGCTCCAAACCGGGCAGCTATTCGCCGGAACGGCAAATCACTCACGCCGGACATCGGAGCAAGAACCGCTCTTCGGTCAAGACTATGACAACCGATGCGCATTAAAACCTGCCCTCGCGAAAGAGTGAAAGATGCAACTTTGCTCAGATCCTGTGCATGATATTTCAGTGCCTATATAGTAGCCATTTTCCGCGGTGCGGCAAGAGGCAAATTGCCTATTCGACGCCAGCATGGTTGAAAACCGGACAGAGCGTTAACGCGTGAAAGTGAATAAATTAAAGGAGTTTGGAGCCTTTCATGAATTCTCGAGTGGCCGTCATCGTTGTTGCCGCAGGACGAGGCACCCGTTTTTCCACTGATCAAGATCGTCAGCCCAAGCAATATCGCGACCTCGGGGGGCGGCCGGTCATCAGCCGTGCGTTGGAGGTCTTCCTGTCTCATCCGGCAATTACCGATGTTCTGACGGTGATTCATCCTGATGATGTTCTCCTGTACGAGCAGGCCGTTGCCGCTGTTGGTTCGGCGGGAGACGAGAAACTGCGGCAGCCGATTCTCGGTGGGGGAACACGCCAGGAATCGGTTTGCAACGGCCTGGTTGAACTGAAGCAAGGTTCGATTGGTCAGGTCCTGATTCATGATGCGGCCCGTCCTTTCGTCTCCCATGCGGTTATTGATGCTGTGCTGGAAAAACTGTCTCAGGGAAACCGTGCCGTCCTCCCGGCTGTTCCGGTGGTCGATACCCTGAAGCGACTTGAAGGCACAACCGGTCAGCTGGAAACCGTGGTCCGTACCGGCCTATGGGCGGCGCAAACGCCGCAAGGTTTTGACTATCCGACAATCCTCGAAGGACACGAAAAGGCATACGAGGCCGGACGGACGGATTTTACCGACGACACCGCCATAGCGGAATGGCAGGATGTTACGGTTGCCCTGGCCGAAGGTGACCCCGACAACTTCAAGATCACATCCCGATCCGACCTGGACCGGGGGATAAAACGGATTTCAATGACAGACAGACAAAAGACAGGCCTTGCCGAACTCGGCGACGTGCGAATGGGCACCGGATACGACGTCCACGCCTTTGAGGACGGCGACGCGGTGATCCTGGGCGGCATACAGATCGCCCATGACAAGCGTCTTAAGGGCCATTCCGACGCCGATGTGGTCCTGCACGCCATCACCGACGCTATTCTGGGTGCGATCGGCGATGGCGACATCGGTACCCACTTTCCGCCTTCCGATCCGGTCTGGAAAGGCGCATCCTCCGACAGGTTCCTTGACGATGCCGTTCGCCGTGTGACCGAATTGGGCGGAAAGATCGCCCATGTGGATGTTACGGTGGTTTGCGAGGCGCCGAAAATCGGGCCGCACCGCGAAGCCATGCGCCAGTCGATCGCCCGGATCTGCAATCTCCCGGTTTCCAGGGTGTCCGTGAAAGCGACGACTTCGGAGCGGCTCGGGTTCACCGGACGCAAGGAAGGCATTGCCGCGCTTGCAAGCGCCACGGTACGGCTACCATTTACCGACGAGGATTTCTGATGACGGATCTGGAAGCCCTTCAGCCACTTGCCGAAAAGGTCCTGTCCGCCTGCCAGGAGAAGGGGCTGATGGTGGCGACGGCGGAATCCTGCACGGGCGGGCTGATTGCCGGCATTCTGACGGAGATTGCCGGTTCCTCTGCGGTTTTCGACCGGGGATTTGTCACCTATTCGAACGAAGCGAAAAAAGACCTGCTCAACGTCGATACAGCCGATCTGGAAGCCTACGGCGCAGTCAGCGCGCAGATAGCCCGCCAGATGGCATCGGGAGCGCTTGCCAATTCGGGTGCCCAGATCGCCGTATCGGTAACAGGCGTTGCCGGACCGGCGGGCGGTTCAAAAGAAAAGCCGGTGGGCACGGTTTACTTCGGCATTGCGGCGGAAGGTGGCGGGCTTGAACACAAGCATTGCCTTTTTCCGGATGAAGGGCGCAGCCGAATTCGCGCCCTTTCGGTGAAAACAGCGCTCGAACTTTTGTTAAATTCAGCGCAATCGGTTGGCGTTCGTTAACATTCCTTGCAATTGACCCTCGAAAAGCGCTCCCGTTAGGGTTCGGGCAAGCTTACTTCTTTATGATCCACCGAAGTTTGGATCATAAAGTTTGTATATCCCGGATATGTAGGGACGGATAATGAAACGACTGGCGCTCCTGGTTCTATTGCTCGGCATTGCGCCTGTATCCGCAGGTGCTCAAGGGCTTCCTGACCCGGGTGATTTCTATCTCATTTCCCGAAACGCGGACGGCGAGTTCCTCGGAAGCCACAAGATATTTCGCCGGTCTTCCGACGGTCTACGTCAGGTCACCTACTGCAATCGGGAATACTGGGTGCGGCCCTATACGGTCGCATGGACTCAGCTCGAAGTGGAAAAGAATCGGGAAGTGCGGGTTGAGTTCAATCGGAGCAAAGGTTGGCGTCCCATCTGCGAGCAGCCGGAAGAACAGGTGACCTTGAAGGATCTGGGTATCGATATCGCACCCGGGGAGGTCACGGATGATATTGCCGAACCGGATAACCTGGCCTCGCGTTTCAGCGCGATCGGCAGCGCGTTCCGCAAGTAAAACCACAACCTGCCGAATATATCCCATACAATTTGTATCGTTTATTTTCGCGGGAAACGGCGAATTCCGGCGCTTTCGTCACTACAATTAAAATTGCATTCAAATTCCACTGTTTGCATGAGGAATATCTAGACAGTTTGCCGTCTATTGTGCCCGCTGGATGAGAGCTTATGGGCGAAGCATGTCTGCTTTGTGCCCTGAACTCCACAATGTTATGTGGGAATGACCATGCTGAGATCTATCCTGGTTGCAGCCACTCTTGCTGTAACGGCCAGCGGCGCTCATGCGGGCAATACGTTCGGCTTGATCGACTATTACATGATCTCGCGTGGCGACGACGGCATGTTCCTCGGCAGCCATAAGATTTTCCTCAGAGCGGCCGACGGCCTGACCCAGGTCAAATATTGTGGACGCAGTTATTGGGTTCGCCCGGTTACGGTCGCCTGGACACAGGTCGAAATGGACAATGCCCATGAGGTTCGGGTGGAGTTCAACCGCGGCAAGGGTTGGCGGCCGATTTGCGAACGCCCGACCGACTATGTCACCCTCGAAGACCTTGGGGTCAGCATGGATCCCTATATTGTCGTCCGAAACGAAGGCGATGATCTGACCCGTGTCAACAAATGGAAGGCGGTCAGCAATTCTCTCAAGCGCAGCGACAATACCAAGCGCGGCTCGACCACCTACCATAGTAATTAATTAAATTCCCGCATATTACGCGAAGGCAGGGTTAATAATTCTCTGCTTCACTTGAAGACTATTCGTTTCCGCAATGCGCAGGAAACGGAATAAACCGTCTTTCAAAGCGGGTATCCAATGGTCAAGTTCGGAGCAGTTAGCCTGTTTTTGTTGATGTCCGTCTGCGCTCATGCGCAAGTATCGGCGCCGGCAGGAGATTATTATATCCGTTCCCTTGATCCCAGTGGTCGCTTCAACGGCATCCAGGAAATTCTTACCCGGCCCGAGACCGGTTATCATAAGGCCGTCTATTGCGAGACCTCCTTCTGGGTGACCCGAAGCACGGTCGTCTGGACCGAACGGGAAGCCGAGGCCGGCCGCCATCTCGTGATTATCAATGAAGTCAACAAAAGACCGGAAGTTTACTGCGCGGACCCCGAGCACTACGTCCGCCTTGAGGATCTCGGTTTGGAAAAGCACGAGATTCTCAAGGCGCGCGATAATGCCGAACCGGTCGACATGCAGTCGAGCCGGTTACGGACGATCAGCGAAGCGTTCAAGAATTTCAAATAGGATCCGGACCCGCGGCTCACACGCCGTAAACCTCGTCCGCACGCGCTTCGAAAGCGCTGGTGAATTTCCGGAACGCCTTGTCGAACATGACACCCATCAGCGACCCGAGCGTGCGGCTCTTGAATTCATAGTTGATGAAGAAGCCGACATCGCACGCCCCCTCGCCCCGGTCGGCGAAGGTCCACCGGTTTTCCAGATGCTTGAACGGCCCGTCGAGATATTCGACCAGGATGGTATTCTCGTCAGGCCGCAGCTCAACCCGGCTGGTAAAGGTCTCCCGGAACAGCTTGTAGGCAACGGTCATGTCGGCGATGAGAACTTCCCTGCCCTCGCCCAGATCCTTGCGGCCCCTGACATGAAGCGCCTGGCACAAGGGCACGAACTCGGGATACCGCTCAACGTCGGATACGAGGTTGAACATGTCAGCCGCGCTGTGATTGACCTTGTGCGTGGAAGAAAAGCTCGGCATGAGATCCGCTCAGATCGCCCTTCAGTATCCGAGCCTGGCGGCCCGGGCAGCGCGCAATTCGGCGAAATCTTCGCCGGCATGGTGTGAGGAGCGCGTCAGCGGCGTAGCCGAAACTTTCAGGAAACCCTTGGCATAGGCAATCCGTTCATAACCCTTGAATTCTTCCGGAGTAATGAAGGCCAAGACCGGATGGTGTTTCTTCGACGGCTGCAGGTACTGACCGATCGTCAGGAAATCCACATCTGCCGCGCGCAGATCGTCCATGAGCTGAAGAACTTCGTTTCGCTCCTCGCCAAGACCGACCATGATCCCCGATTTCGTGAACATGGACGGGTCCAGTTCCTTCACCCTCTGCAGCAAGCGGATCGAATGGAAATAGCGGGCACCAGGGCGCACCGTGAGGTATTTTGACGGCACCGTTTCCAGATTGTGGTTGAACACGTCGGGCTTTGCCTCGACGACGATTTCGAGCGCGCCGTCCTTGCGCAGGAAGTCCGGTGTCAGAACTTCGATGGTCGTCTTAGGGGACTCATCACGGATTGCCTGGATCACATCAGCGAAATGGCGCGCGCCGCCATCATCGAGATCGTCCCGGTCGACGGACGTGATCACCACGTGTTCCAGACCCATGCGGGCGACGGCATCCGCAATGCCCGCGGGTTCCTTCGTATCGACAGGACCGGGCATGCCGGTGCGCACGTTGCAGAAGGCACAGGCGCGCGTGCAGGTATCGCCCAGGATCATGAAACTGGCGTGCTTTTTCGACCAGCATTCGCCGATATTCGGACAGCCGGCCTCCTCGCACACGGTGACGAGATTGTTCTTGCGGACCAGATCCTGTGTTTCGCGGTAGACCGGTGACGTCGGCGCCTTGACGCGGATCCATTTCGGCTTGCGCTGCACCGGATTGTCGGGCCTGTGAGCCTTTTCCGGGTGGCGGGGCCGTTCATCGCGTGTGTCGGCGGTTTTCGATAGGGTGTCGACGATCGTAACCATGGGTCTTAAGTGTCGCTATTCCAGGAAAAGGTCAAGTGGCCCGCCGCAAAGCTGCTATGCGGAAACGACCTGCTTCCGGTACTTTTGAAGTTGTTCGACGACTCTGTCGGACAACGGTTGGGATTTGCGGGTCGTGTCGTTCATTTGCACGATCACGGTCTTAGCCAGAGCGACCGGCTGGCCGTTCTGGCAGACGAGTTGTTCCAGGGTGAGCGAACTCCGCCCGGTATCCAGAACGGCGGTCCCGATGTCTACAGTTCCCGGCCAGCGTATTTCACCGAGAAAATCGAGTTCCAGTCTGGCGATGACGAAGGCCGACCCTGGATCGGCGAGCTCGCCTTCCGTGGTGAAGAGAACTTCGACACGGCCGGTTTCCAGGAAGGTGGAAAAGACGGCGTTGTTGACGTGCCCCTGCCGGTCCGTGTCACAGTAACGCAACTTGTCCGTGGATCTTGCCGGATAGGCTTCAAGGTCTGGCGTGTTGGTCAACTGGCGGTCCTGCGTCGCGTCATTCTCACTCAAAACCGATCATCAGCCGAAGAGCTTCTTCCACAAAAACAGGAACAGGATTGCTCCCAAGGTGGCGACGACGAGTTGGTCCAGCGGTCCGCCGGTTACGTTCAGTCGGAACATATGGGCGAGTTCACCGCCGAGCAATGCACCGACCAGGCCGACGACCAGACTGCCGATAAAGCCACCTCGGCTGTTGAGGACCCGGTGCGCTATCGCTCCGGCTACCAGGCCGATGATGATCCAGAGGATAAATCCCATGAAGGACCGTTCCCTTTCCGCTTCAGGCCAAGATCCTGGCAATGATAACGACCACGATCGCACCGATGGCGGCTACCACGATTTCGTTCACCCAGGCATTCCCGAGGTTGATATTGATGCCCGCCATCTTGAACAGGAAACCGCCGACGAAAGCGCCGATCAGCCCGGTCAGGAGATAGCGGACCAGACCGCCGCCGCCGACAAGGAAACTCGCAAGCCAGCCGGCGACGAGACCGATAACGCACCAAATCAAAATATTCTTTGCATCCATAACATTTCTCCTGAAATCGGAAACGAAGAGAGCCTAACAGCAGTTCGCAACTAACCGCCAGACCCCTTTTCGGTGCCGGGGCCCGGCGATCGTCTAATTGCCACGGCTCTCTGATCAGATATTCAGAACGCGGCCGTAGGCATCGAGCACACTTTCTTTCATCATTTCCGACAGGGTCGGATGCGGGAACACCGTGTGCATCAGGTCTTCTTCGGTGGTTTCCAGGTTCATGGCGACCACGAAACCCTGAATGAGTTCGGTTACTTCCGCTCCGACCATATGCGCGCCCAGAAGCTGGCCGGTCTTCTCGTCGAAGATGGTCTTGATCAGGCCTTCGGGTTCGCCGAGCGCGATCGCCTTGCCGTTGCCCATGAACGGGAAGCGGCCAACCTTGATCTTGTAGCCCGCTTCCTTGGCCTTGGGTTCGGTCAGGCCAACGGAGGCGACCTGCGGGTTGCAGTAGGTACAGCCCGGGATCATCGACTTGTCCATTGCATGGACATCCTTGCCGGCGATCTTTTCAACGCAGATGACGCCTTCATGCTCGGCTTTGTGGGCCAGCATGGGCGGCCCGGCGACATCGCCGATGGCATAGATGCCGGGGACATTGGTCCGGCCGTAGCCGTCGATGACCACGCAGCCGCGGTCGGTCTTCACGCCGAGGTCTTCAAGGCCGAGGTTCTCGATGTTGCCGACGACGCCGACGGCGGAGATCATCTTCTCGGCCGAGATTTCCTGCGTCTTGCCGTCCTTGGTTTCGACAGTGGCGGTCACTTTGCCATTGCCCTTGACCACTTTTGACACCTTGGCGTCGGTCAGGAACTTCAGGCCCTGCTTTTCCATCTGCTTTTTGGCGAGGCCGGAAATCTCCGGATCCTCGACCGGCATGATGGTCGGCATCATTTCGATGACCGTCACATCGGCGCCCATGGTCTTGTAGAAAGAAGCGAATTCGATGCCGATGGCGCCGGAGCCCATGACGATCAGGGACTTCGGCATGGACGGTGGCACCATGGCCTCGAAATAGGTCCAGATGTCCTTGCCGTCCGGTTCGATGCCCGGAATGACCCGCGGACGCGCTCCAGTGGCAACGATGATGTGCTTGGCCTTGTAGACGCCCTCACCCTTGACGCCTTTCGGAACAGGGTGTTGTGGCTCCATGGCCTTCTTGGCGACTTTGGAGACGGTCACTTCTCCGGCCTTGGTGATCTTGGCTTCACCCCAGATCACGTCGACCTTGTTTTTCTTCATCAGGAAGCCGACGCCGCCGTTGAGCTGGCCGGAGACGCCGCGCGAGCGTTTGACCACGGCAGCCGGGTCGAAGGACACATTGTCCGCGCTCAGACCGTAGTCCTTGGCATGCTGCATGTAGTGATAGATCTCGGCGGAGCGCAGCAGCGCCTTGGTCGGGATGCAGCCCCAGTTGAGGCAGATGCCGCCCAGGTGTTCGCGTTCCACGATGGCCGTCTTGAGTCCGAGCTGCGAAGCCCGGATCGCGGCCACGTAGCCGCCCGGTCCGGAACCGATGATGATGACGTCGTAATTGGTATCGGCCATCGTTCTTCCCTTGAATTTAGGTCTGGGGAGACGGCGCGGCGGTCAGTTTCGGCCGCGCCGCACTCTTTCGGTGCTCAGACGAGCATGCCCATCGGGGTTTCGATGTAGCCCTTGAAGGCCGCCAGAAGTTCCGCGCCAAGTGCGCCGTCGACGCAGCGATGGTCGGTGGAGAGTGTCACGGTCATGACCGTTGCGATCGTAAGTTCGTCGCCCTTGACGACCGCTCGCCTCTCTCCCGCGCCGACAGCCAGGATCGTGGCATGCGGCGGGTTCACGACGGCGGCGAAGTTCTTCACGCCCATCATGCCCATGTTGGAGACTGCGGTGGTGCCGCCCTGATACTCTTCCGGCTTCAGCTTGCGTTCCTTGGCCCGCTTGCCGAAATCCTTCATCTCGTTGGAGATGACCGACAATGGCTTCATCTCGGCGCTGCGAACGATCGGCGTGATCAGGCCGCCAGGGATCGACACAGCAACGCCGACATCGGCATGCTTGTGCTTGACCATGGCATCGTCGGTCCAGGACACATTGGCATCCGGCACGTCGCGCAGGGCGAGCGCCAGAGCCTTGATGGTCATGTCGTTGACGGAGACCTTGTAGAGCGGATTGCCGTCCTTGTCCTTCGGTGCGGAGGCATTGATCTGACCGCGCAGGGCGAGCAGCGCATCGAGTTCGCAGTCGATCGAGACATAGAAATGCGGGATCGTCTGTTTCGATTCCACCAGCCGGCGGGCAATGGTCTTGCGCATGCCGTCGTGGGGAACCAGCTCGTAGGAACCTTCCTCGAACAGTTTGAGCACCTGGTCAGAGGACGGACCGGCGGCCAGGGCCGGTGCAGCGGCAGCTGTGGCCGGAGCAGAAGCGGCAGCAGGTGCCGCTTTGCCGGTTCCGGATTCAAGAGCCTTTTCAATATCGCGCTTCACGATCCGGCCGTGTGGACCCGTGCCGCTGAGCGCCTTAAGGTCAAGCCCGTTCTGCTGGGCCAGACGACGCGCCAGCGGGGAAGAAAAGATCCGCCCGCCATCCGCAGCCTTGGGTGCGGGAACGGGATCGGTCGCAGCCTTGGCGCCGATTTCGATGGCAGACGAATTTTCCGGAACCGCCGGTGCCTTGTCGGCCGTGTCTTCTTCAGGCTTGGACGCCTTTGAGGACCCTGCGTCCGACTCCATAGCGCTGGCGTCCTCGCCTTCCTCCAGAAGAACGGCGATCAGTGCGTTGACCTTCACGCCCGCCGTTCCGGCCGGAACGACAATCTTGCCGACGGTGCCTTCGTCGACAGCTTCCACTTCCATGGTCGCCTTGTCGGTTTCGATCTCGGCAATCACGTCACCTGCGGAAACTTCGTCGCCTTCCTTGACCAGCCATTTGGCCAGATTGCCCTCTTCCATGGTCGGAGAGAGAGCTGGCATCGTAATGTTGATTGGCATAACTGCCTCCCTCTCGCGTTAGGCCGTGTAGGTAACGGCTTTGACCGCGTCGATGACTTCCTGGACGTTCGGCAGCGCCAGCTTTTCCAGATTTGCGGCATAGGGCATCGGAACATCCTTGCCGGTGACCCTGAGGACCGGAGCATCGAGATAGTCGAATGCTTTTTCCTGCACCTGGTAGGCGACTTCGGAAGAGACCGAACACATCGGGAAGGCTTCCTCGACGGTGACGATCCGACCGGTTTTCTGCACGGAAGCAATCACCGTATCGATATCCAGCGGACGGATAGTCCGCAGGTTGATCACTTCGGCGGAGATACCCATGGCGGCCAGTTCTTCAACGGCTTTCATGGTGTAGGTCATGCCGATTCCCCAGGACACCAAGGTTACGTCCGTCCCTTCCCGTTCGACTTTCGCCTTGCCGATCGGCAAGACGAAATCGTCCATGTCCGGGATCTCGAAGGAATGTCCGTAGAGGATCTCGTTTTCCAGGAAGATAACCGGGTTCGGATCGCGGATCGCAGCCTTGAGCAGACCTTTTGCATCAGCGGCCGAATAGGGCTGGATCACCTTCAGGCCCGGCACATGGGCAAACCAGGCGGCGTAGTCCTGGGAGTGCTGGGCGCCAACACGGGCGGCAGCACCATTGGGACCGCGGAATACGATCGGAGCCCCCATCTGGCCGCCGGACATGTAAAGCGTCTTGGCCGCGGAGTTGATGATCTGGTCCATCGCCTGCATGGCGAAGTTGAAGGTCATGAATTCCACGATAGGCCTCAGGCCCGCCATGGCCGCACCAACGCCGAGGCCGGCAAAGCCGTGTTCGGTGATCGGCGTGTCGATCACCCGCTTGGCACTGAACTCGTCGAGCAGCCCTTGCGTGATCTTATAGGCGCCTTGGTATTCGGCGACTTCCTCACCCATGACGAAGACGTCCTGGTCGCGACGCATTTCTTCCGCCATGGCGTCGCGCAGAGCTTCACGCACGGTGGAGGATTTCATCGCTGTTCCTTCCGGAATATCCGGATCGTCGGCCGGTTTGGAAGCAACGGGTGCTGCCGGGGTTGAAGCCGTGGCCGCTGGTGCTTCGTCCTGTGCGGAGGGAGCCGGCGCCGGAGCAGCGGCCGGCTCTTTCGCGGCTTCCTCCAAGGCGCTGGCGTCTTCGCCCTCACCCAGGAGGATGGCGATTTTCTCGTTGACCTTGACCGCGTCGGTTCCTTCCGGAACCAGGATCTTGCCAAGAGTGCCCTCGTCCACGGCTTCCACTTCCATGGTTGCCTTGTCGGTCTCGATTTCGGCGATCACGTCGCCGGCGGACACGGTATCGCCTTCGGCCTTAAGCCACTTGGCGAGCTTGCCCTCTTCCATTGTCGGCGAAAGAGCCGGCATCAAAATGTCGATCGGCATGATTTCCCCCGGCTTAACGCAGAATGTCGGTGTAGAGTTCTGACGGATCCGGCTCCGGATCGGTCTGGGCAAATTCGGCGGCTTCCGCGACAACCGCGCGGACTTCCTTGTCGATTGCCTTCAGCTCGTCTTCCTTCGCCCACTTGTTTTCGACCATACGCACGCGGACCTGTTCGATCGGATCGTGCTCGGTCCGCATTTTCTGGACTTCGTCCTTGGAACGGTACTTGGCGGGATCTGACATGGAGTGACCGCGGTAGCGGTAGGTAATCATCTCCAGAATGTAGGGGCCCTTGCCGGACCGGCACCATTCCAGCGCCTTTTCACCGGCGGCCATGACCGCACGGACGTCCATGCCGTCAACCTGTTCGCCCGGAATTCCGAACGACGAGCCGCGCTGGGACAGATCGGTATTGGCGGACGCACGGGCCACGCTCGTACCCATGCCGTATTTGTTGTTTTCGATGACGTAAATCACGGGCAGTTTCCAGAGCTCCGCCATGTTGAAGCTCTCGTAAACCTGGCCCTGGTTGGATGCGCCGTCACCGAAGAAGGCCATCGCGACATTGCCGTTTTCACGGTATTTGTTGGCGAAGCCTATGCCGGTACCAAGGGACACCTGGGCGCCGACGATGCCGTGGCCGCCGTAGAAGTGCTTTTCCTTGGAGAACATGTGCATGGAGCCGCCCTTGCCTTTCGACAGGCCGCCGCGGCGTCCGGTAAGCTCGGCCATCACGCCCTTCGGGTCGAGATCCATGGCAAGCATGTGACCGTGATCCCGATAGCCGGTGACCATCTGATCACCGTCTTTCTTGGCCATCTGCAGGCCGACGACAACAGCCTCCTGACCTATATAGAGATGACAGAAACCACCTATGAGGCCCATGCCGTACAATTGCCCGGCTTTTTCCTCGAACCTCCTGATCAGGAGCATTTCCCGGTAGGCGTGGAGTTCCTGATCCTTATCAAAATCGGCGATCGCAGGAGCGGCCGTTTTGGCGGCTCCGCGGGACCGGCCGGCGCTTTTTGCGCTGGTGCCGGCAGATGACTTTTTCGTAGCAGCCATATCCCTCTTCTCGGCGAGACGTTTACCTTAAGACAGGCATGCGGAGAATAGCCTGTCACCCCAGACGTTCCAAGACAGCGATGCGACAGCTCATAATTCAGTTATCTTTTTGTATTTACGTCGTATTTTTAGATTAACTGAATATCAGTTTATCATTTTCGTTTAACGGGATATCAGTTTATTTTCTGATAGCTGTTCCCGGGCCGCAATATCACCAGCTCGTCACTGTGTACCAGATTAAGATTGAGACGGGCCCGTTCGTCAACCATATCCGGATTCATACTTTCCGGACGCAGCAGGCTGACTTTGGCGACAAGGGCTCTGCGCTCGGCAACCAGAACCTCCAACTGCTTCTCAAGATCATTGATCTGATGCTCGATCCGCGCCCGGCCGACGAGCCCCAACTCGCCATTAAGAGCGTGAAAACCGAAATAGGTCAGGACCGACAAGGCCACGACCGGAATGATCAATCGGCGAATGAAGGATTGCTTGCGCTGACGTGTGGTAGCGGACACGTTTGGACCTTGAACTCTGTACTGCGGGCCTCTTTCGAACAGGATGCCGTAACCAGGCTTAACAGTCCCTTTATGACTTCAATAAACTTCCATCGATTGTGGATCGTTTGCACGCCAGGAACGCGATTCCGATAGGTGTTTTTGTAGCGTAATGCTCATGGATTGCCCGTAGAAACACCAATTCGCTCCAGCGAAAATTTCCCTAAGCTTCTGGTGTGGAATTATAGTCCCTGAAGGCGAACTGGATCCGGGAGGGCGAGCGCCGATGGCCGGGAAACACCTGGACGCAAACTTCAAGAGCGACCGGCTGCACATGGTCGAGGAGCAGATCGCCGACCGCGGCGTGCGTGATCCGAAGACGCTGGAGGCCATGCGGACGGTACGACGCCATCTTTTTGTAAGCCCTTCGCACATCGACAGCGCCTATGAAGACCGTCCTCTGCCGATTGGTCAGGGGCAGACCATTTCCCAGCCCTATATCGTCGCGCTGATGACTGAAGCCCTGAAACTTAGAGGGGGTGAGAACGTGCTGGAAATCGGCACTGGCTGCGGTTATGCGGCGGCTGTCTTAAAGGAAGCAGGTGCCAACGTCGTGACGATCGAACGGATCGAGGAACTTGTGTCGTTGTCACGCGCAAACCTGAAAACCGCGGGCTACGAGGATATCAAGGTCATCTGCGGCGACGGCACACTGGGATATGAGGAGGACGCGCCCTACGACGGCATCGTGGTCACTGCCGGAGGCCCCACCCTTCCGGACCATCTGAAACATCAGCTCAAGATCGGCGGCCGCCTCGTCATCCCCGTCGGCCCCTCCTCCTGGGACCAGCGGTTGGTCCGGGTTACCCGGACCGGAGAGGAAACGTTCGAGGAGGAAGATCTTGGTGGGGTCTGTTTCGTGCCTCTGATCGGTGAAGAAGGCTGGGACCAATCCAAGTCCTTGACCTGAACTGATCCCCTCCTCCGTCTGATGCCCAAATTATGACTATGCCGCCGCCAGCCGCGACAGCTTGGTCAGGACCGTCGCGGTGCCCTTGAGGCGGTCGTCGGTCTTCTCCCAGTCGCGGGTGAGAACGATCTTCTGGTCCGGCCGGATCTTGGCCAGAACGCCCTGTTCCGTAATATAGCCGACGAGCGCTGCCGGATTGGGGAATTCGGCGTTGCGGAAGGTGATAACGATCCCCTTCGGACCGGCGTCGACCTTCTCCACATTGGCCTTGCGGCACAGGCCTTTGATGAAGACGATCTTCAACAGATGACCGACTTCCTCAGGCAGAGGTCCGAAGCGGTCGATCATTTCCGCACCGAAGGCATCGATTTCCTCGGCTTCGGTCACATCGCCGAGACGGCGGTAAAGCTGCAGGCGCAGTTGCAGGTCCGGCACATAGTCTTCCGGGATCAGGACCGGCGTGCCGATATTGATCTGCGGCGACCAGTGGTCCTCGCCCATGTCCGCACCGCCGTCCTTGAGCTGAGCCACGGCTTCCTCCAGCATCTGCTGGTAAAGCTCGAAGCCGACCTCCTTGATGTGGCCGGACTGTTCCTCGCCAAGCAGGTTGCCCGCGCCGCGGATGTCGAGGTCGTGGCTGGCAAGCTGGAAGCCGGCACCGAGGGTCTCCAGCGACTGCAGCACCTTGAGCCGCCTTTCGGCGGTCGTGGTCAGCATCTTGTTGGCCGGGACCGTGAACAGGGCATAGGCGCGGGTCTTGGACCGGCCGACGCGGCCGCGAAGCTGATAGAGCTGGGCTAGCCCGAACATGTCGGCCCTGTGCACGATCAGCGTGTTTGCGGTCGGAATGTCCAGGCCGGATTCCACGATTGTGGTCGACAGAAGGACATTGAATTTGCCTTCGTAGAACGCATTCATCACGTCTTCCAGTTCGCCCGGCGGCATCTGGCCGTGGGCGACTGCGACTTTCAGTTCCGGTACGTTCTCGTCCAGGAAGGCCTTGGTTTCGGCCAGGTCGGAAACCCGCGGGCAGACGTAGAAGCTTTGACCGCCGCGATAATGCTCGCGCAAAAGTGCCTCGCGGACCACCAGCGGATCAAACGGAGAGACGAACGTCCTCACCGCCAGGCGGTCGACCGGCGGCGTCGCGATCAGCGACAGTTCGCGGACCCCGGTCAGGGCCAGCTGCAGCGTGCGCGGGATCGGGGTTGCCGACAGGGTCAGCACATGGACGTCGGACTTCAGTTCCTTCAGCCGTTCCTTGTGCTTCACTCCAAAGTGCTGCTCCTCGTCAATGATCAGCAGGCCCAGATCCCGGAACTTGATCGATTTGCCGAGCAGCGCATGCGTTCCGATGACGATATCGACCGAGCCGTCGGTGATCCCCGCCTTGGTCTTGCTCAACTCTTTCGCAGGGACGAGGCGCGAGGCATGGGCGACGTTGATCGGCAGACCGTGGAAGCGCTCCGAAAAGGTCTTGTAGTGCTGGCGGGCAAGGAGAGTCGTCGGTACCACGACGGCGACCTGCCGGCCCGACATGGCAGCGACAAAGGCAGCGCGAAGCGCCACTTCAGTCTTGCCGAAACCGACATCGCCACAGACAAGCCGGTCCATCGGCCGTCCGGCGGCAAGATCGTCGAAGACGGAGTCGATGGCGGTGAGCTGATCGTCCGTTTCCTCATACGGAAAACGGGATGCGAATTCGTCATAGACGCCTTCCGGCGTTTCAACGACAGGCGCTGTCTTGAGTGCGCGGGCGGCCGCGGTCTTGATCAGGCCGTCGGCAATTTCGAGAATGCGTTTCTTGAGTTTGGCCTTGCGCGCCTGCCAGGCGCCGCCGCCAAGCTTGTCGAGTTGGGTGTCGGACTCGTCGGAGCCGTAGCGCGACAGAAGCTCGATGTTTTCGACCGGGAGATAGAGCTTGTCGCCCCCGTGATACTGCAGTTCCAGGCAGTCATGCGGCGCACCGACAGCCTCGATGGTCTTCAAGCCGATGAAGCGGCCGATGCCGTGCTCCACGTGGACGACCAGATCGCCTTCCGCAAGACCCGTTGCCTCGGTGATGACATTTGCGCCCTTGGCCTTGCGCCGGCTCTTGCGCACAAGGCGATCACCAAGGATATCCTGTTCGCCGATGAAGGCGATATCGGCGACTTCGAAGCCATGTTCAATCCCGAGGACGCACAGCGCCGTGGTCTTTTCAGGCAGCTCACGGGCATCCGCCAATGTTTCGATATCGCGCGTCGCGCCGAGCCCGTGGTCGCCCAGGATCTGGCCGAGACGGTCGCGGGAGCCGTCGGACCAGCAGGCAATCACCGTCCGCTTGCCGTCTTTCTGCAAGGTTTTGACGTGGGTGATCAGCGCGTCGAATATGTTGACGTCGCCTGCCGCCCGCTCCGCGGCAAAGGACCGGCCCTGACGGCCGGCCAGATCGACGATCTGCCTGCCCTGCCCTGGCGGCGGCAAAAACGGATCCATGGCCGCACTTGCCGTGTCGGCAACGCTTGCGGTCCATTCGTCCTGTGTCAGGTAAATCTCGTCCGGGGCAACCGGCATATAGGGCACGGTGCCGGCTGAACCGCCTGCCTCGCGCGCTTCCTGGCGAGCGCTGTAATGTTCGCCGATCTGGTCGAGACGCTCGCGGATGGCATCCGCGGCCGAGGTGTCGAGCACAATCGGCGTGTCGCCGATGTAGTCGAACACGGTTTCCAGCTTTTCGTGGAACAGGGGCAACCAGTGTTCCATGCCGGCATAGCGCCGGCCGTCGCTGATCGACTGATAGAGGACATCGTCCCGGCTGGCGGCGCCGAAACTGGACAGGTAGGCGCGGCGGAATCGGGAAATCGCATCCTCGGTCAGGACGACTTCGCTCATGGGAACGAGATCGAGCCGCTTGAGCTGTTTCGAGGTCCGCTGGGTTTCCGGATCGAAGGAGCGGATCGATTCCAGCGTATCGCCGAAAAAGTCGAGCCGCACCGGTTCCTCGGAGCCCGGCGTAAACAGGTCGACGATGCCGCCGCGCACGGCATACTCGCCGGTTTCACGCACGGTCGGCGTTCGTGAAAAGCCGTTCATTTCCAGCCATGCGCCAATGTCGGCCATATCGATCCGATTACCCGGCGCCATGGCAAAGGTCTGCTTGGCCATCCAGTTTCGCTCGGGCATGCGCTGGAGCGCGGCATTGAGCGTCGTCAGCAGGACGGTTGGTCGATCTTCCGGCAGTCCGTGGGCAAGTGCGCCGAGAGCGAGCAAACGGCGTGCGCTGATGGCCGGATTGGGGGAGACGCGGTCATAGGGAAGACAGTCCCACGCGGGCAGCTGCAGGGTCTGGATATCGGAGTCGAAAAACCGCAGGGCTTCGGCGACCATCTGCATGCGTGTGGCATCGCGGGCGATGAAGACCAGCGCGAGGCCTTTCCTGTCACTTTCCGCCAGAATGCGGGCGAGCGCATAGCTTTCGGCCCCGTCGGGTACACTGGCAAGGGTAACGTTGGCCTGGTCTTTCAACAGGCTTTCAAACACGTGCGTCTTCCTCGGCTAGATCTGTTCTGTTCAGTTCAGCGGAATGCCGGCTGCGATCGCTTCTTCGCAATAGGCGATGATGCGGCGATACAAGGGACCGTCCCATTCTTCCGGCAATGGCGTTCTGCCGGTTATCCAGGCATAAAGATCATGATCGTTCGCGTTCAGCAGGCGCTCGAGTTCGGTCAGTTCATCGTCGTTCAGGTCATCGATCTGTGCCTTGGCAAAACCGCCGAGAAGCAGATCCATTTCCTTGATGCCCCGGTGACAGCAGCGGAACAGGATCTTCTTGCGCCGATTGTCTCGTTCCGGCGCACCCTGATCGGTATGAAGTTCGCTCATCGTGAAACCTGTTCGCTGTCGCCGGCGGCTCGGCCGGCGGGAGTGGCCTTTGTGGTATCGTTGGCCGCTATATAGCGTTGCAGAGCGTTCCTGTCAGCGTCCCTGTCCCACATTGCGAACAAGTCGCGCTTCGTGGCACAAGAACAACTCGTCTGCCCTTCGTCAGGAAGCCATCGTCTCATCATGCGTCCTTCGGTTCTCGACCCCCTGTTTGCGCCGGTCTCGTCATTGTCGGGAATCGGACCGAAAATTTCGAAACTGGTGTCATCGCTGGTGACGTCCCATCCCGACCGGGAAGCGACCATTGCCGATCTGCTCTTCCACCTTCCGCACAATGTCATCGACCGGCGTCATAAGCCTGGGATTGCCTATTCGGAAAACGGCGACATCGTCACCCTCGATGTGATGATTGACCGGCATATGCCTGGTCCGCGCCATGGCAAGGCGCCCTACCGGATCCTGGCGTCCGACGACACCGGATCGATCGCCTTCGTGTTCTTTCATCCGCACAGGGACTGGCTTGAAAAAATGTTCCCGGAAGGCGAGCGGCGGATCGTTTCCGGCAAGGTCGACTGGTTCAACGAACGCCCGCAGATGGTCCACCCGGACTATGTATTGAAGCCGGAAGAAGCCGCCGCCATGCCACCGGTGGAACCAATCTATCCACTGACAGCGGGGGTGGCGGCAAAAACGCTGCAAAAGGCGATCAAAGCCGCCGCCGAACGGGTGCCGACGCTGCCCGAATGGCTCGATGATGCCTATTTGCGGCAAACCCAGTGGCCGGATTTCGCCGACGCGATCAAGACGATCCATCACCCGCAGGAGCAATCCGACATTTCCCCCGAAGGGGCTTTCGTGCAGCGGCTTGCTTATGACGAGTTGCTGGCGAGCCAACTGGCTCTGGCCCTTGTGCGCGCCAACATGCGCCAACTGGGAGGCATTGCGCGCAAGCCTGAAGGAAGGTTGCAGAAAGCGGTGATCGCCGCCCTGCCCTTTCAACTCACCGAAAGCCAGAGGACGGCGATTTCTGAAATCAACGGGGATCTGGCCGAACCGATACGCATGCTCCGGCTGCTGCAGGGCGACGTCGGTTCCGGCAAGACCGTCGTGGCCCTTGCCGCGCTGGCGCAGGTCATCGAATGCGGTGCGCAGGGTGCGATCATGGCGCCGACCGAAATCCTGGCGCGCCAGCATTTTGCGTCCATGGCGCCGCTTTGCGAAAAGGTCGGAATTCGAATCGCCTTACTGACCGGCAAGGACGGCCAGAAGCAGCGCCGGATCACACAGGAAAAGTTGGATGCCGGCGAGATCGACCTGGCCGTCGGCACCCATGCCCTGTTTCAGGGAACGGTCACGTTCAAGGATCTCGGTCTGGTCGTCGTCGACGAGCAACACCGTTTCGGTGTTCACCAGCGGCTGGCGTTGTCGGCCAAGGGCAAGGGTGTCGATGTGCTGGTCATGACCGCGACCCCGATCCCGCGCACGCTGGTGCTGACCTGTTTCGGCGACATGGACGTCTCGCGGCTGACGGATAAGCCGGCAGGCCGGAAGCCCATCAAGACGGTGTCGGCTTCCCTCGACCGCCTGGATGAAATCATGGACCGTATCGGCGCGGCCGTCCGCGAAGGGCAAAAGGTCTATTGGGTGTGCCCACTGGTGGAAGAATCCGAAAAGATCGACCTCGCGGCGGTGGAAGACCGGCACCGGGTGCTGGAACAGTTTCTCCGGCAACGGGTATCCCTGGTTCACGGTCGCATGAGCGCAGATGAAAAGGACGCGGCCATGAGCGCGTTCAAGGGGGGCGAAACCCGTGTTCTGGTGGCGACCACGGTGATCGAGGTCGGGGTCGATGTCCCGGACGCGACCATCATGGTCATCGAGCATGCCGAGCGGTTCGGCCTTGCCCAGCTTCACCAGCTGCGCGGACGTGTCGGCCGCGGCGACAAACCGTCCTCCTGTGTCCTGTTGTTCAAGGGACCGCTTGGGGAAACGGCTCAAGCGCGGCTCAACATCATGCGGGAGACCAACGACGGTTTTCTGATTGCCGAGGAGGACCTGCGGCTGCGCGGCGGCGGTGAAATCCTAGGCACCCGTCAGTCAGGGACGCCGGGCTTCCGGATCGCCCAGGTGGAGCACCATGCGGATCTCATGGAAACGGCGCGCGATGATGCACGGCTGATTCTGGAAAACGATTCCGAACTGCAGGGAAAACGGGGCGATGCGCTGCGTTGCCTGCTTTATCTGTTCGGGCGGGACGAAGCGATCCGACTGTTGAGAGCTGGCTGAGAGACGCTTACGCGTCTTCGCGGGGCGTCTCGGCAGGCGTCTTGGAAATACCTTTTTGGTCCGGCTTCTTTTCCATCACATCATCAAGGATTTCCGGATAGGACGGATTGACCAGACCTGCCGAAATGACCAGCTTGGCGGCGTCCTCGACCGACATTGACAGTTCGATGATGTCTTCGCGGGGGACGAACAGCAGAAAACCGGAGGTCGGATTTGGGGTTGTCGGAAGGAAGACCGAGACGAGATCGGCCTTGTCGCCCAGACGGCGCGCCACTTCGCCTTTGGTCTGCGTCGAGATGAAAACGATCGCCCACAGGCCCTTGCGCGGATATTCGATCAGGGCCGCCTTAGTGAAGCTGCTTCCCCGTTCATCGAGCACCGTTTCGAAGATCTGCTTCAGGCCGCTGTAGATGTTTCGCACCAGCGGCATGCGTCCGACAACGGATTCACCGAAGGACAATAGACTGCGTCCGGCGAAATTCGCCGTCACGAATCCGACGATCGTTAGCAGGACGATGGCAACGATCAGACCAAAACCGGGCACGGGGAAAGGCAGATAGGTGTCCGGGTTATAGACCTTTGGCACGAAGGGCTTGACCCAGCCATCGACCCATTGGATGAAGGTCCAGGTCAACCACAGGGTAATTCCAATTGGACCCGCAATGACAAGGCCGGTCAGGAAATAGTTCCGCACGCGGGTCGTTACCCGGCCCTTGTGGCCGCCCGCCGGAATATCTTCCCTTGAGCTATCGCGCGTCATTATGGACACCTCTTGATACGACGAAACCGTCGCAATTCTTTTCCAAGTCCACTACATAGTTGTTTTAAGTGCGCTGCGGTATCCCGTAGCTGGATTAATTTTGCGCGATCCGCGCGATCGACTGCACGAAACGGAGGCAGCCCTTTGAGGCGCACCACCTTCAAGCTCCTCGGGTTCGGCTGCGTGGCTGCCGGCGTGATCGGTATTTTTCTGCCGATCATGCCGACGACGATCTTTTTCATCCTTGCGGCAGCCGCATTCGCCCGTTCGTCACCGGAACTGGAAAAGCGGATCCTTGACCATCCGCGTTACGGTCCGCCTGTACGGAATTGGCGGGAGCATGGTGTCGTGCCCGTGAAGGCGAAAATCTACGCCCTGTCCGGTATGGCTTTCGGCTTTATCGTCTTTTTATGGGCAGCCCATCCCAAACCCTGGCTGGCGATCGTCGTCGGGGTGTTCATGGTAGCCTGCGGGCTCTACGTGGGAACGCGCCCATCGGTGGCTGGGACCGACACAGGGTCCTAGATTGCGGCGTCGGATAGCCCTCCGCCGCGCAGATCCTCAGTCGTCCGGGATCAGACGCTTGCCGAAGGCCAGACTGGTTTCGAGAATGTAGCCCATCCCCTCGTAAAAAGCGGAAGCCTGTTCATTGTCCTTGCGGACAAACAGATTAATTTTCGGGCATCCCCGATTGATCAGATACGCCTCGCAGTGGCTCATGAGCTGCCGGCCACAACCGGAGCCCTGATGCTCGGGCGAGATACTGAGATAGTAGATCGCGCCGCGATGGCCGTCGTATCCGGCCATGACGGAGCCGATCACCTTGTCCTCCTTCGTGATCGGATCCCGGCATAGCATGACGAAGAAACCGCCATTGCGATCCGTCAGCTTGCGGTCAATGTCCTTGTCCGGATCGTTCCAGGCCCGGATCAATCCGCAGTCCTGCCATAGGGAGATGACCTGTTTGCGATGCCGTTCCTGAAAATCGACGATGGAATAATCGGAGGGTATCGGCATTATTCAACGGTTACCGACTTGGCGAGATTACGCGGCTGATCCACATCCGTTCCCATAAAGACGGCCGTATAATAGGCGATGAGCTGCACCGGCAGGGCATAGATGATCGGTGCGGCGATCTCGGGGACATCCGGCATGACCACGATCTTGCCGGCCGAATTGCCGCATTCCGCAGCTCCTTTTTCGTCGGTGATCAGGATGATATCACCGCCGCGCGCCGCCACTTCCTGCATGTTCGACACTGTCTTTTCGTAGATCCCGTCATGGGGGGCGATCACGAAAACCGGCATGTTTTCATCGATCAACGCGATCGGTCCGTGTTTCAACTCGCCGGCCGCGTAGCCTTCCGCATGGATGTAGGAAAGTTCCTTCAGTTTCAGGGCGCCTTCCAGGGCCAACGGGAAATTCGTTCCCCGGCCGAGATATAGCGCATTGTGTGTCCGGGACAGCGGTTGCGACAACCGTTCGATGGCGACTTCCTGCTTCAGGGCCTGCACGGCGAGCCCCGGAGTGGCGGCAAGGCCCTCGATCAGTTCCGCTTCACGCTCCGCTGACAGGACACCGCGGATTCTGCCGGCCTGGATGGCCAGCGCAGCGAGAACGGTCAGCTGGCAGGTGAACGCCTTGGTCGAGGCAACGCCGACTTCCGGACCGGCGATTGTCTGGAAGATCACATCCGACTCGCGGGCAATCGTGCTTTCGGGGACATTGACCACGGCGCCGATAACCGCCCCATGCGCCCTGCAATAACGAAGGGACGCCAGCGTATCGGCCGTTTCCCCGGACTGGGAAATGAACAGGGCAAAATCGCCCTTGTTGATCGGGGTTTCCCGATAGCGGAACTCGGATGCGATATCGATTTCCACCGGCAGACGGGCGTATTTCTCAAACCAGTATTTGGCGATCAGTCCCGCGTAGAAAGCGGTTCCGCACGCCGTAATGACGATACGATCCAGGTTGGCGAAATCAGCGGCCTCGATACCCTGTACATTCGCCTGTTTCGCGGTCAGATCCACATACCGCGACAGGGTATGTCCGATCACTTCCGGCTGCTCATGGATTTCCTTGGCCATGAAGTGGCGGTAGTTGCCCTTGTCCATCGGCACGGCCGTGACCGTGGAGCGGGATACCGGACGTTCTACCGCATTGTTATCGTGATCGAAAACCTTGACGCTGTTGCGGGTGATGACCGCCCAGTCCCCTTCTTCCAGATAGGTGATCCGGTCGGTGAACGGAGACAGCGCGATGGCATCCGACCCGAGGTACATTTCGCCTTCGCCGTGCCCAACCGCCAAGGGGGACCCTTTGCGCGCACCGATCATCAGGTCCTCTTCGCCTTCAAACAGGAAAGCGAGCGCGAAAGCCCCCTTCAGCCGAGGCAGGATGGCAGCGACGGCCTCTTGGGGCGACTTGCCCTTTTCCTGCTCGATATTCACCAGATGAGCGACGACTTCGGTGTCGGTCTCCGTCTCGGTCCGCGTGCCCTTCGTTGCGATCTCTTCGCGAAGTTCGAGATAATTTTCGATGATGCCGTTGTGAACGATTGCCACACCGCCGGCCTTGTGGGGATGCGCATTCGCGGTCGTCGGTGCGCCGTGGGTCGCCCAACGGGTATGGCCGATACCGGAGGTCCCGGACAACGGGCTCCTTTCCAGCAGGGCTTCAAGGTTGCGCAATTTCCCTTCCGCGCGCCGCCGGACGAGTTTCCCGTCTTCAAGCGTTGCCACACCTGCGGAATCGTAACCGCGATATTCCAGTCGTTTCAAAGCATCCACGAGCCGCGGAGCTACATCTGTTTTTCCGAGAATACCGACAATCCCGCACATGCAATGCACCTTTATTAAAACCGGATTCGACGCAAAACGTTTAGACGACGCCTTACAGGGGATTGAAATCAAACCCTGTTTCAGTTCGTGACACGAGAAGCTTGAGAATTGGCTAAGCCTGTTGATCAGGTTTTGGTTTTAGCCTGCTTGGCGGCCTTGAACCGGGCCCGGATTTCCGCCGCCCTGCCCGACTTGACCACCTGACGCCCCCGACCGATGACCAGCGACTCCGCTTCCGCGTCTTCTGTCACCACGCTGCCGGCGCCTACATAAACGCCGTCACCCAGGGAGACCGGCGCAACGAGCGTGGAGTTTGAACCGATGAAGCTTCCCGCTCCGATATCGGTCCGATGCTTGCCGAAGCCATCGTAATTGCAGGTGATTGTTCCTGCTCCGATGTTGCTGCCCGCACCGACACTGGCATCCCCGATATAGGCCAGGTGATTTGCCTTGGCGCCTGAGCCGACGGTCGCGTTCTTGACTTCCACGAAATTGCCGATGTGGACGTTTTCGGAAAGCTTTGCCCCCGGTCGTAGCCGGGCATAAGGGCCGATGATGCTTCCCGCACCGACGATCGCACCTTCCAGATGGCTGAAGGCCCGGATCCGGGCTCCAGACGCAACGGTCACGCCTAGGCCGAAGACCACGTTCGGCTCCACGGTCACATCCGGTTCCAGGATCGTGTCATGAGAGAAAAACACGGTTTCGGGGGCCTGCAGGGTCACGCCCGTTTCCATCGCGGCTACCCGCATCCGCTTTTGGAAGACAGCCTCACAATCGGCAAGCTGAGCGCGTGTGTTGATCCCTTGAACATCTTCCTCATCAGCCGCGACCGCGATGACCTTGAGGCCTTTTGTGTTGGCGATCTCGACCGCATCGGTCAGATAATATTCGCCCTTCGCATTGTCGTTTCCGATCGCCTCCAGCAAGTCGCGGACGATTGCTCCGCGGAAACCCATGATGCCGGAATTGCAGAAAGAAACCTTGCGTTCCTCATCAGTTGCGTCTTTTTCTTCGCGTATAGCCTGAAGAACCCCATTCTTGATAAGCAGGCGGCCGTAGCCGAACGGATTGGCTGCCTGGAACCCCAGTACGGCGACGTCGGCGCCCTCTGCCAATGCGGTGCGGACGGATTTGACGGACATCGGTGTGATCAGGGGCGTATCGCCGAAAAGCACCAGAACGTCGTCAGCCGGCTCCTCCAGAGATGAGCGGGCCGCCAGTGCGGCATGGGCGGTTCCAAGACGCTCGGTCTGAACATGGCAACCTGCTTCCGGCGCCAGGGTTTCGACCAGTTTTACCAGATCCTCCATTTCGGGTCCGACGACAACCGCGACCCGATCCGATGACGCGTTCTTCAACGCCTTCAGTACGTGGCCGATCAGAGGCAGGTTTCCGATGGGATGCATGACCTTTGGCAAGTCCGAGCGCATGCGGGTACCAAGGCCCGCAGCCAGCACGATGGATAGACAATTGCGCTTGGTCATCAGGAAATACCCTTCCTATCGGTCCGCTTCGTTGCGCCTGTATGCCCCGATCCACAGGACATTGAAAGATCTGTCTGATCTCCGGAAGGCCTTTCTTGTCCGTTAACTATAATTGCGGTCTGATGGATTATTGTTCGTCAGATTCGCGTGCTTTCTACCTTGGGATCTCCAGTTGCCTGAAAAACGGGCCAAAACATCGACCAGGCAGGTCGTCAAGGAGACGCTGACCTTTCAGCGGCTGTCCCTTTTGTCTTGGGCATTTGCCGCAATTCTTTTTGGCAGCGTCGGGTTTGCATCCCTGCAATTTGGCCGGGAAACCGAGCCTGGTCGCCCGTCCACCGTCTACGGCCAGATCTTGCCGCCCGGTGGCGACGTGACGACCACCGCGTCAATCCCCGCCCCCGCCGGCGGGAACCAGATCGGGCTCATGCCGACGGTCAATGGGAGGGTTGCGACGGGCGCCGACGAGGTCAACACCTCCCAGATCGAGACCCTTCAGCGCGAGGTCGTGGCGTTACGCCGGCGCCTTGGCGCCCTCGCCGAACAGAACGTGTCCTATTCACGCCGGATCGCGGCGCTGGAAGAAGAACTATCGCAAGGCACTGTGTCCGCTGCCGAAGGCCCGACAAAAACAAACACCACGCGCCCGGCTCCGGTACCGGGAAAAGTGACTGCGGCCAAACCATCCCGTGAAGGCAGAACTGCTGCGATATCTCCTGCGGTGCCGCGACAGAAGGCCGGCAAGGCGGAAGAGATCAGCGACAAGGCGGTGCAGAAACGAATTGAATCCGTGCCGGCGCCGGAAACCATGTCTGGGAACGATGCGAAAATCCGGATGAAACTGCAAAACAGCGGACAAGCTGCAATTGCCGCCACGCAGAAGCCTAAACCGCCCGAGCGCGTGTATGAACCGGTCCGTATTGTCGATCTTCCCAAACCGGGCCTCGATCCGATCACGACCGGCTCAATCACACCCACGGATACACCTGCCGCGGAAGACATAAAACCACCCCTGATTACACCCAGCAAACCTGTGGGCCGTTCGACAGGCGCTGGCACCTCACTCATCAATCATTCCGATTTCGGCGCGGTTGTCGGGCGGTATGCCACTCCGGATAAGGCTGCTGAAGCCTGGCAAAATTTCCAGGAGCAGAACGAAGAACGGATGAAGGACCTTAGGCCGATTATCGCGAAGTCGGACCTGGACGAAAATTACGCGCTTCTTGTCGGGCCGTTCGGAAATGCGGCCAATGCGGCGGTCGCCTGTCTCAGGCTTCTTGAGGTTACCGGCACGTGTCATCCTGCACTTTATGTCGGCATGCCCCTCCCCGACCTTGAATTGTCCAAAGCCAACTAAAGCTGAAGGACAACGCGGCCTGGGTTCGGTGGTATTGACAGGGCCGGCTCAACCGATCTGGGAAAAGACCGGGAAAGTTTCGAGAAGCCAGTAGGATAACGTCGAGAATTGTCCGGTCAGGAACATGATGCCTGTCAGGACGAGAACGCCGCCCATCACTTTTTCGACAATGCCCATATACCTACGGAACTTGCTCATGGCATGGATGAACGGGCCGGCGAATACCGCGGCCAGCAGGAAGGGAATGCCGAGACCGAGCGCATAGGCGCTGAGCAAGATGGCGCCCCTACCGACCGTAGCTTCGGAGCCTGCCACAAACAGGATCGCCGACAGGATCGGACCGACGCAAGGGGTCCAACCGAAGGCAAATGCCAATCCGATCAGATAGGCGCCGATGAGGCCGGCAGGCTTGCGTTCCACATGAACGCGCGCTTCCCGATATAGAAGCCCGATGCGGAACACGCCGAGGAAGTGCAGCCCCATAATGATGATCAGGACCCCGGCTATGTAGCCGAGCACTTCAATATATTGGGTAACGAACTGGCCGAGGAAACTGGCGCTGGCGCCGAGGATTACAAAGACGGTCGAAAACCCCGCAACGAATGCCAGGGCGGACGTGAAGACTTTCAGGGACGCTGATTTTTCGTCGGCCTTTCCGGTCAGTTCCTCCATGGAGACTCCGGCCAGAAACCCGAGATAAGGCGGCACCAGGGGCAAAACGCAAGGGGAGACGAAAGACAAGATCCCCGCGAAGAATGCGCCCAGTATCGTAACGTGTTCCAGCATATGAACTCTCTTGCCCTAGCTTATGTGACGGGACTCAATATCGGTCCGTGCATCTTTTAGCGAGGCACAAAGACACAGTCGCCTCACCTTTACGAGAGGCGTGTCGTCGCAGCAGAATGGTTAGAGCATAAAGCGATGACTTTGAACCATTTGACCGGCGCGCTTTTGTCTGCTGACGACGAGGATTGCGTGGCTTGGTGTTTCCTACCACAAGCGCGAGCCAACGCGGTCAGCGGGCAAAAGAGCCCTGCCCTTCGGGCGTCAGAAAGCTGCCCATCGGCAGCGTAGCACCGCTTGGACAATGCACCGCATCTCAGCTCATAAGACGCGGGTTATTCGCGGACGACCATCACCGTTTGCCGGGCATGGCGCACCACGCGGGCTGCATTCGGCCCCAGAAGATAATCCTTCAGTTCCGGCCGGTGCGACGCCAAAACGATCAGATCGCAACCGAGTTTGTCGGCGGCTTTGTTGACCTCTTCGTAGATGACCCCGTGCGCGACATGTCCCTTGCAGGTGATATCGCCAGGCACATTCTGCCCCAGGAATTCCTTTAGCATTTCGGAGGTCTTCTGAAGCGCCTGGGCTTCGAAGCCTTCTGGAAAATATCCGCCGACGATGGACCGTCCGAAGTCGGGCACGACGGTGATGACATGCAGGTCCGTGCCGAAGGTGCGGGCCATGGCGATGGCGGAAGGCAGGGATTTGCGCCAGGAGCTCTCCTCGCTCAGGTCAATCGGAACCAGAATAGATGTGTACATATTCCCTCCCCCGTCAGAATGCCGGAACCGTGGTCCGGCGCCTTTGCAGGAAGACGATCAGACCGAGCAGCAAAAGAGCCGGAATATAGAAGATTTCCTTGGAAATCCGCGCCGCTTCGATCTCGACTTTTTCAACCTCGACCGGCGTATCCGCATAATAGTCGAATTGTCCATTGGTCTTCAGGTCAAGCCATTTTCCGGGGAACGGCTCGTCCAGCAACGCCTTGCCGTTGTCCTCATTCACCACCACCCCGATCTTCTCCAGCCGGCTGACGCCGTCGGCCTTGTCCCCCAAGGGCAGAAGGATCGTGAGATTATCGATTTTGTCCGTATCCTTGTAATCCGGTCCGCGAAGAACGACCCTGAGCGTTGCACCGTCAGGCTCTTTTTCTGCGAGAGCCGCGATTTCCGTACCCGGACGCTCATCAAACGGCGGCTGAACATAGTCGAGCCAGAACCCGGGCCGGAACAGCGTGAAAGCTATAAGAAGCAGGCCAACGGATTCCCAAATGCGGCTTTTGGCGAAGAAATAGCCCTGTGTGGCGGCTGCAAACAGCATCATCGCTATGACCGCAACGATGAAGATAAACACGGCCTTGACCGGTCCGACATCGATCAGCAGCAATTCCGTATTGAATATGAACAGGAACGGCAGCAGCGCGGTCCGGATATCGTAGGTGAAACCCTGGATGCCCGTCTTGATCGGATCGCCTCTCGAGATGGCGGCGGCGGCAAAGGCGGCCAAGCCGACCGGTGGCGTGTCGTCGGCCAAAATCCCGAAATAGAAGACGAAAAGGTGAACCGCAACCAACGGCACGATCAGTCCACTCTGGGCTCCGACCGACACAATCACCGGCGCCATCAGCGACGACACCACGATATAGTTTGCAGTTGTCGGCAGCCCCATTCCGAGAATGAGGCTCATCAGGGCGACCAGGAACAGCATCGCCATCAGGTTTCCGCCGGACAGATATTCGACGAACTCGCCGACGACCTGGTGTGCCCCGGTGAGCGAGACGGTACCGACAATCACGCCGGCTGCCCCTGTGGCGACCCCGATCGCGATCATGTTTCGGGCACCGGCAATCATGCCATCGATAAAATCACGCCACCCATTCGAAAAGTCTGCAGCCAGATTGCCACCCTTGCGAAAAAACGTCTTCAACGGCCTTTGGGTCAGAACGATGAGGATCATGGCAACCGTCGCCCAATAGGCGGACAGGGTTGGCGACAGCCGTTCGATCAGGATGCACCAGATCAGAATGACGATCGGCAGAAGATAGTAGAAGCCGGTTACCGCGACGTCCCAGGCCCGGGGCAGCACGTCCATCGGTGCATTGGGATCGTCCATTTCCAGGTCCGGATGCCGAGCGGCAACGATCAGCAGGACAAGATAGGCCAGAAGAAACAGGAGCGATGCCGTGGCAAAGGTCATGTCCGGAAAGACAACCTTGACCCAGCCAAGGCCGTAGTAAACCGCGGAGGCAAGCACGGCCATCAGAAGGAAGCCCAGCAGAACTCCGGACAATTTCCGCGCCAGGGTCATTGTTGCAGGCGGTTTCTGCAGCCCCTTCAGGCCGAGTTTCAGCGCTTCAAGATGAACGATATAGACAAGCGCGATATAGGAAATCAGTGCGGGCAGAAGGGCGTGCTTGATCAGCACCGGATAGGCGACGCCGGTGAATTCGGAGATCAGGAAGGCCGCGGCCCCCATGACCGGAGGCGTCAGCTGCCCGTTGGTCGAGGAAGCCACCTCGACGGCGCCGGCCTTTTCCGCTTTGAAGCCGGTGCGCTTCATCAAGGGGATGGTGAATGTCCCGGTGGTCACCACGTTGGCGATCGAGGATCCGGAATAAAGTCCGGAGAGCGCCGAGGCGACCACCGCCGCCTTGGCCGGTCCGCCCCGCAAATGCCCGAGAAGGGCAAAGGCAAGTTTGATGAAGTAGTTGCCGGCCCCTGCCTTTTCCAACAAAGACCCGAACAGGACGAACAGGAAAATCATGGATGCGGAGACCCCAAGCGCGACGCCGAAGACCCCTTCCGTTTGCATCCAGAAATGCCACATGGCTTTGCCGAAGGAGGCCCCCTTCCACTGGATCGCATCCGGCATGACCGAAAGGTGCCCGAAAAAGACGTAGAAGACGAAAACAGATGCGACGATGACCAGCGGCAGGCCAAGGGCACGGAAGACCGCAATGCCCAGGCTCAACATGCCAAGTGTGGAAAAGACCAGATCGGCGGTCGTCGGCAGGCCCGCTCGATCTGCGATGTCGTTCTTGAAATAGAGCAAATAAAGACAGGAGGCTGCGCCGATGATTGCCAGGGCCCAGTCGTAGACGGGCACTCGGCTGCGCGGGCTTGTCTTGAACAGAGGATAAGCCAGCATGGCTAGGGCAAGCGCGAAGGCCAGGTGGATCTCGCGGGCTTCCTGATTGTTGAAGACCACGTTGACGCCGAACGTCTCTGTCAGAATGAAGGGGATGTTGGACGCGATGTAAAGCTGGAACAACGACCAGACGAATGCCAGCCCGAGAATGAATTTCCCCGCGAAACCGGCCGCTGAGCGCGCGCCGCTTTCCACTTCCGCGACCATCAGGTCGACATCGACTTCCGCGTTTTGCCTTTTTTGTTCCGACATGACCGCCCCCGGATCCCCAATCAATTCATGTACCGGGACATGCGGATCGGCTCTCGCCCTCATCAACCGCAATCGCCATTCCCGGTTCGCGCGCGGTAATTGGAAACGCCGGGAGGAAAACCCCCCGGCGTTTCCGTGCGACCGTTACATCCAGCCGCGTTCCTTGTAGTACTTGATTGCGCCCGGATGGAGCGGAGCGGACAGACCGTCCTTGATCATTTCCTCTTCCTTCAGGTTCTTGAAGGCGGGATGCAGGGCCTTGAAGTCGTCGAAGTTGTCGAAGACGGCCTTGACAACCGTGTAGACGACATCATCGGGTACATCCGCAGAGGTGATGAAGGTTGCGCCGACGCCGAAGGTCGTGACGTCATGATCGGTTCCCTTGTACATGCCGGCCGGGACAGTGGCCTTACGGTAGTAGGGGTTATCGGCAACCAGCTTGTCGATTGGTGCTCCGGCGACGGATACGAGTTCCACGTCACAGGTGGTCGCTGCCTCGGTGATGGCGGCAGCCGGGTGACCGATGGTGTAAATCATCGCATCAATCTTGCCGTCACACAGCGCCTGGGCCATTTCGGAGCCTTTCAGCTCAGCGGCAAGAGAGAAGTCATCCATCGTCATGCCGAAGGCGTCCATGACCACTTCCGTGGTCGCACGCTGGCCGGAGCCGGGGTTGCCGACATTGACCTTCTTGCCCTTCAGGTCTTCGAAGCTCTTGATGCCGGTATCCTTGCGGACGATAAGGGTAAACGGTTCCGGATGAACGGAAAACACCGCCCGTTCTTTCTCAAACGGACCCTGTTCCTTGAATTTCGATGTACCGTTGTACGCGTGATACTGCCAGTCGGATTGGGCGACGCCGAATTCAAGCTCGCCAGCCCGCACCGTGTTGATGTTGTAGACAGATCCGCCGGTTGATTCGACCGAGCACCGAATGCCGTGTTCCTTGCGATTCTTGTTCACCAGGCGGCAGATCGCGCCACCGGTCGGATAATAAACGCCGGTCACACCACCGGTTCCGATCGAAATAAACTTCTGATCGGCGGCAGCAGCAGCGCTGAAGCTACCGGCGAATACCGCCAGGCCAAGCGCAAGGCTCGTGATTTTCATGGGAAACCTCCACCGTTATGAATTGGCCCACCAAGTGGCCATTCGGAAAAATCCGAAGGTGAAAGCTAACCAAAAAGAAACGGGATAGAAAACCCTTGTCGCAACTTTTTTGACAAATAGGTCGAGAAAAAACGTAGCGCGTGTTGTGACTTATGCTTGGCGCCTTTCAAAACTGTCAGTTCGTCGCCTTGCCGCCGTTAATGACTTCAAAGAGCGTCTGGCGCAGGTTGGCCTCGTCTTCACCGGAGGTAAGCCCCTGACGCCATTGATCAATTACAAGACGAAGACCGAGTGTGTCCCGCGTGTGCGGCAGCTGTTCGAGGAAACCGGCAAAAAAACTGTCGAGGCGATCGCGATCGAGTATCCCTTGGTCGATCAGACCGTGAATCAGGGTCATGGTCGCAGCGATGTGGCTCTTGACGAATTCAAGCTCCACCCCTTCCGGGTTCCGTTCGATAGTCCGCTTCTGCATTGATCGTCTCGCGTGCTTCATCAGCAATACCGACATATTTTCAACTATCGGCAATGCTCAAATGTGATCAGACGGCATTGTCAAGAATACTGATCCATACTTTCAACGCCACTAGCGAATACTTTGGAAGGGGATAACATCAAGTCAGAGGAATACCAAATGTATACTGCCTGATTTTTCAAAAAGCGCAACATATTATTAACGCAGGGTCATAAAAACGATTACATATGAACAACTTCCATTGGCAGCCTTTACAAGTTGCGCGGAAATCGCCTTTGAATTTATGGAAATTCCCCCTTGAAACTTTTTCCGGCTCGGCATACACACTCGCCACATCGCGTTCGGCATACCAGCTCATGCCGGCAGCGGACATTTCCCGAATGCCTAATAAAGGATGAAGCGGGAGCGTTAACAAATGGTGAGAGCCGATAGCTCAGCTGGTAGAGCAACTGACTTTTAATCAGTAGGTCCAGGGTTCGAGCCCCTGTCGGCTCACCATCCACTTCCCTTTGGTTTCCCGACCGTCATTGAAACTCCATCATGTCATCAACAGACTGATAGAGCGCGTGAGACGTTTCGTTGTCTTTATAAGACAATTCATCAGTTAGTACTCTTTCAAAGAGGCCGTTCGGCTAACCGCACGGGCCAAATTAGGAAGAGCCCGTTCTGGCGACGCACATAATCGCGATAACGTCCGACGCGAACAGGCTCGTCACGCATCAGCACAATGCCATACTAAACGGAACTCGATATGGAAATCACGAGCGAATCGTCGAGGCCGTTAAATCTTGAATGATGCAATGTCTATACTTACCTTCATAAATTGCACCGGACCCGAACTACGCTCATGCCACAATGTGATTCAAACGCCTGAGCTCCAAAATTCCCCTCACATCCACTGCCTAAAAATCGCCTTTTGAGCTTCAAAAACCGCACAGTTTTCAATCCCTTTGCTCATATTTTGACCATTTGTGCAATTTTTTTCGGAAACTGATTTTCAATTTCTCGTTTGTGCTTGACGAGAATTTTTATCGGCACTTACGATGGTCCCACATGGCGCGTAAATACTGAAAATATAAGAAATACGATCCGCTGGTTTCAAGCAATCCGTCGAATAGTCGCGTATTATTCCGTCGGTTATGCGGGTGATTGCGCCGTATTTGTATAATGTTCAGAGGAACGATTATGAAAATACTTCGCACGACTGCTCTCAGTCTGGCTTTCGGTGCAATCGGCTTCAGTCAATGGGTCGGAAGCGCATCCGCCGAATTCGCTGCCAAGGGTGATCCGAAACCCGCAGTCGTCCTCTTTGGAGAGTCCAACGACGGCGGCTGGTCCCAATCAATCGATGAATCCCGGAAGAAGCTCGAAAAGGAAATGGGTATCCGCATTCCGCAGGCCGAGAAGATCCCGGAATCCGCCACAGCGATCCGACCTGCGACAGAATTGTTCATCGAACGTGGTGCCAACATCATTCTCGGTTCTGCCTTTGGCTATTCCGATACCTTCAAGGAACTGGCCGAGCAGTATCCGGATATCGTCTTCATCAATCCGGCCGGGACCACCAACGGGCCCAACCTGAAAAGCATCTACGGACGAACTTACGAGACCCAGTATCTGTGCGGCATGGTTGCCGGCGGACTGACCAAATCCAACAAGATCGGTTTCGTGGCAGCCAACCCGTTCGGCCTCGTCAACTGGACCGTGAACGCCTACCTCATGGGCGCGCGTCAGGTGAACCCGGATGCCCAGCTTTCCGTCGTCTTCACCGGGGCATGGGCCGACCCGGTCAAGGAACGTGCGGCTGCCGAAGCTCTGGTCGAGCAGGGTATCGACGTCATCGGTCAGCACGTCGATACGCCGACTGTTCAGGTGGTCGCCGGCGAACATAATATTTATGGCACCGGCCATCATCGCGACCTGTCGGAGTTCAGTGAGGCGACCCAATGCTCGTCCGTCTGGACCTGGGACCGTTTCCTCAAGCCTGAAATCGAGCGGATTGCAGCAGGTTCCTTTGAACCCGCCCCCTATGGCGCCTTTCTGTCCATCAAGGACGGACTGATCGACATCGCCTGCTGCGGTGATGCGGTCTCCGACGATCTGAAGGCCAAGGTCATGGCCGAACGGGACGCGATCATTGCCGGTAAGCAGATCTTCGCAGGCCCGCTTTCCGACCGTGACGGCACAGTCCGGGTCAAGGAGGGCGAAGTTCTTTCCGACGGCTACCTTTGGAGCATGGACTGGTTCGTCGAGGGAGTGTCCGGTCAGTAATCCGGACAACCGAATATGCCGAACGCACTGAGCCTATGTTCCGTTTCGAAAAGCTTTGGTGATTTCAAGGCGCTCGACAGCGTGGACTTCTCGGTGCGTTCCGGCGAAGTCCACGCGCTTCTTGGAGAGAATGGCGCCGGGAAGTCGACGCTGATGAACATCGCCTGCGGTCTCTATGCGCCCGACGAGGGGCATGTGACGGTGGATGGGAAGATCATCCTGTTGTCGGATGCGCGCGATGCGGCCTCAAACGGGATCGGAATGGTGCACCAGCATTTCAAACTGGTCCCCGCCTTCACCGTTCTGGAAAACCTTGCGTTGTTCAACCGGGATCGACCGGCCAGTGAAACCGGAGCCCGCGCCCAGGAACTTGCCCGCGAAATGGGGTTCGAACTCGACCTTGAACAGCGGACCGGTTCTCTGGGTGTCGCCGAGCAGCAGCGCCTCGAAATTCTCAAGGTGCTTGTTGCCGGCGCCCGTTTTATCATCCTGGATGAGCCGACCGCTGTCTTGAGTGATCAGGAAGCCCAGGCCCTGATGATGATGATCCGAGGCCTGACCGACGCCGGCAGTGCCGTGATCCTGGTCACTCACAAGCTTCATGAAGCCCTGAACCACAGCGACCGGATAACGGTCATGCGCGGCGGTCGGAAAATTGCGGAAACCGCGCCGGACGAGATGGACACGGGCAAGCTGACCACCCTGATCGTCGGTGAGCAGATCATCGAAACGCTGGACCCCTCTCCTTCCATCGGTCAAACGCATATTCGGCTTTCCGAGGTACGTGTCGCTGGACAAGGCGGCAGGAAGGGGCTCGAGGGCGTTAACTTCAGAGTACGCAGCGGGGAGATCTACGGCGTCGCCGGCGTCGCGGGCAACGGCCAGAACGAGCTGGCCGAGGTCTTGATGGGCATTGCCACGCAGACCTCCGGCAGCATCGAGATCGAAGGTCATGGCGATGTAAGCCCCATGTCGCCCGGTGCGCGCCGCGGCATCGGCCTCGCTTCAATTCCCGTCGACCGGTACCGGTTCGGACTGGCCGGACGGCGAAGCATTGCCGACAATTATGCCGTCAGCGGCGTTCTTTCCGGAAAATACGGTGGTTGGTTCAGATTCAAACGGGCTCTTGCCCGCAACCGCACCCGTGAGGCGGTCGAGGCCTTCGATGTGCAGGGTGTCCGCGGAACCGGCATGAGGGCCGGGCTTCTGTCCGGCGGCAACGCGCAAAAGCTGGTTATTGCGAGGGAGTTCGAAAGCGAACCCGAAGTCGTACTCGCCCACAGCCCGTCGCGCGGCCTTGATGTCAGAGCCGGAGCCGCCGTGCATGAACGCCTGCGTGCCGCACGCGACAGGGGCGCCGCGGTCATTCTGATCAGCGAGGACCTCGACGAGATCTTTCTTCTGTCCGACCGGATCGGCGTCTTGTCCGGCGGCCGAATGGTAGCGGAATTCGGGGCACCGGCCAATCGCACCGACGTTGGAAAGGCCATGATTTCCCATGAGTAGCGGTAACGCAGCAGAGCTGGCCCCCATGTCCGGCAGCCGGGACGCCGGTCAAGGTGAGGTTCCGGCCTCTCGGCGGCATATTCGTTTGGTGCCAATTCTCGAGGTGCGCCAGAATGTCCCCGAGATCCAACGGTTCGTCTGGTATGGCCTCAGCCTTGCGACAGCGATGGCCCTGTCCGTTGCGCTGCTGGCCTTTTCGGGGGTCGCCCCGTCGGATGTCATCCGGGAGATCGCGACGGTCGTATTCTCCAGTCCGCGCGCGCTCGGATCGGTCCTGGCGCAGACGGCGCCTTTGTTGATGGCCGGTCTGGCCACGGCTATCGCGTTCCGGTCGAACTTCTGGAACATCGGCCTGGAGGGGCAGATGATCCTCGGCGCAATTTTCGCATCCGTCGTGGCGATCTACAACATCGGGCCGGATTCCATGCGCCTCTACCTGATGGCCATCGCCGCCATGGCAGGTGGCATGGTCTGGGTCGCAGGGCCGGCCTTTCTCAAGAAACGGCTTGGCATCAGCGAGGTCATCACCACCTTGCTGCTCAATTATGTCGCCTTCAATTTGCTGCTTCATCTTCTTTACGGACCGTGGAAAGACCCGGTCAGCAGTTTTCCGCACACCGAGCAATTTGACGCGTTCGAACGCCTGCCGATGCTGGGATGGTTGAACCTGACATGGACGCTGCCGCTCGCGGCGATCCTGGCGGGTCTTCTCTGGTGGATCCTGTCCTTCAGCCGGGTCGGCTATCTACTCGATCTGAGTAGCTCAAACTCTGAAATGGCGCGGGCCGTCGGCGTGCCGGTCGCCAAACTGACGGTCGCGGCCATCCTGGCCTCGGGGGCCGTTGGCGGGCTGACCGGCTTTTCCATCGCCGCCGGTGTGGAATTTCGCATGACACAGGACTTCTTCACTGGTTACCTGTTCTCCGGTGTGCTGATCGCCTTTCTCGGACGCAACCATCCGATCGGTGTGGTGATTGTCGCCTTCTTCATGGCCGTCCTGCTTCTGGTTGGACAGAGCCTGCAGGTGTTCTTCCAGGTGCCTTCAGCGCTCGTGCAACTGGTTCAGGCGATCTTCATCATCTGCGTTGCCGCGTCCGAATTCTTCCTGACCTACCGGATGCATTGGCGGGCCGCATCATGAGCGATTTCCTGTTCAACTGGTTGATCAACGTTCCTGCGTTCGCCGCGCCCTTCGCGCTGGCGGCCCTGGGATTGATCCTCAGCGAGCGCGCCGGCGTTCTCAATCTGGGCGCCGAAGGCTTCATGCTGGCCGGCGCATTGGCCGGGATCGGATTGATGGTCAACGGCGCGACGCCCCTTGCGGCACTCGGCGGTTCGGTCGTGGCCGGCATGGCTATGGGACTGGTCTTCGCGTTCCTCGCGGCAAGCCTGCGCATCAACCATGTCATCGCGGGTCTGGCCCTTGTCTTTTTCAGCGAGGCGCTAACCCGCTACATTGCCGCTTATGCGGGATGGACGAACAAGCCAATCAAAGGCCTTGAGCCCATCCTGTTCGGCCAGGACATAGTCGTCTACGCAACTCCCCTGCTCTGCCTGGCCTGCGTGTGGCTGTTGAACCGGACCCGCTTCGGGTTGGCGTTGCGCGCTGTCGGCGAAAACCCGGCGGCAGCGGATGCGGCCGGGATCGACGTCACGACCATGCGCATTCTGGCGATCCTGATCGGGACCGCACTGATCGGACTCGCCGGCGGGTATCTGACCGTCGCCGTTTCCAAGATCTGGACCAACTCGGTTGTTGGCGGGCGCGGCTGGATTGCGATTGCCCTGGTCATCTTCGCACGCTGGCATCCCTGGCGCGCCCTTCTGGGGGCGGTCCTGTTCGGATGCATCGAAGCCCTGATCCCGCGGATCGCGGCCACGGGCGTCGATGTTCCACGTTACTTCCTGCACATGACCCCATACCTGGCGACGCTCGGCGTCATGATCTGGGCCGCCATACGCGGTTCCGACAGGAGCGCCCAACCGGCGGCCCTCGGCCTGCATCACATAAGAGAAGATCGGAACTGATCCCCTTCCAGAACATTTAAAGTGGAGAACAGCCCATGATTATCTATGAACCGCCACACGCGGCCACAGAGATCCCGCTCATCGATCTCACAGACAGCTTTTCCGATGATATCGAGAAGCGGAAAAAGGTCGCGTGGGAAATCCACAAGGCCTGTGTCGATACCGGCTTCTTCTACGTGAAGAACCACGGCATCTCGCAGGAGGACATGGACAACCAGCTCGCACTGGCGGCGAAGTTCTTCGATCTTCCGCTAGAAGAAAAGATGAAGCTCGATTCCAAGAACGAGGATTCCACCCGCGGGTATGAGCCGATGGCGGCCCAGACCCTGGACGAAGGATCGCCTCCCGATCTCAAGGAAGGCTTCATGTCCAGTGTCGATGCGGACGAGAACCACCGATACACAAAACAGAATGTCCCGGGCACCGGACGGAACCAGTGGCCCGAAAGCTTCCCGGAGTTCAAGGAAGAATACGAAGCCTATACGGAAAAGGTACTGGATCTCGGACGCCATCTGGCCCGGCTGGTCGCCCTTTCTCTGGACCTGCCGGAAGACTATTTCGACCAGTCCCTGGAAGAGCCGCTGCACTATTGCCGCATCCTGAAATATCCGCCGATGCCCGAGGAGGCCGCGCCAAACCAGCTCGGGGCCGGAGCCCACACGGACTGGGGCCTTTTAACGTTGCTTCTACAGGACGATGTCGGCGGTCTCGAGGTGCGCAATGCCGACGGAAAATGGATTTCCGCGCCGCCGATCAAGGGTGCTTATATCATCAACCTTGGCGAGATGTTCCCGGTCATCACGAACGACCGCTACAAGGCGACCATGCACCGGGTGCTGAACAACAACAGCGACAAGACCCGCTACTCCTGCCCGACCTTCTGCGATCCGGAATATTTCTACAAGGTCAAGTGCGCGCCGACGATCCTGGAGCATGACGGCAAGGCGAAATATCCCGAAATGACGGCCGGCGAGCATCTCCGCGCCCAATTCGAAAAAACCTTTGGAACGGCAGCCTAGAGAGACCCCATGAACCTGTTGATGCAAGTAAGCCTGTTTTCCGAGGATTTTATCGGCCTGTCGGAATTCTATCGGGACCTGTTCGACCTGCCGGAGGTCGAGGACCTGCGCTCGGACGTGTTCCGGGGCTACATGTCCGGAGACGTCATGATCGGTTTCAGCGCGCTGGCCGCCTACGACATGCTCGGGCTCGACGAAAGAAAGGCCGGCGAAGGCGACCAGACGGCCTTCACTTTCAAGATGGCGACCAAGGAAGCACTCGATACCTGTGTCGAGGCTGCCAAAGCCCGCGGTGGTACCCTCGTGAAGGGACAGTTCATGACCTACTACAATTGGTACATGGCGGTCCTCCGCGACCCGGACGGCAATGCCATCCGCCTCGCCTGCACTACGCCATAAAACATTGCGCGGGCGGACACGCCGCCCGCGCTTCCGGATCAGGAGAATGCCAATCCCATGAAAGCTATCGTCTATGGCGTCGAAAAGGATATTCCCGACGATCCGTTTTGGAATTGGGTGAAACGGGACGATACGGCGATCATCTCGATCGATATGCATCAGGGGCATCTGTCGGAAGATCCCATGTGCCCCTGTCCGGCTCCGCGCGGCCGGGACATCATCGAGCCGGTCAACGCCTTTCACAGTAAGGCACGCGCGCTCGGCGTGCCCGTCATCCATGTTCGATCGATCCTGCGCAAGACCGGCGAGGACGATCTGAAAGGCCAGCACCCGGCCGCATGGCGCTCGCTTGTGGCGCTCTATGCCGCGCCCATTCCGGGCATTGATGAACACGCGATCCAGGGGTCCAAATGGACCGAGTTCGCGACCGAAGTCCTCGAAACCGACCTGATCGTCGAAACCAAGCGCAGGCTCTCGCCTTTTTATCCGACCGATTTGGATTTTCTTTTGCGATCCATGGGGATCAAGCGCGTCGTCCTGAACGGCGGCATGACCGACTGTTGCGTTCTCAACGCCTCATTCGACGCATCAAATCTCGGCTACCGGGTCTGCGTGGCGGCAGACCTCGTACGCGGATCGAACGAAGAGATGGAAGACGCCGCACTCAAAATGGTTTCCTTGCACACCGGACTGGTGATGCGGTCGGAAGAAATTCTGGCGGCCTGGAGCGTCATCTGATTCCTGACCTTTTGTCAGGACTTGGCAACGTTTCTCCCGCCTGCCGGTCTTCGCTGTCGCTCAAATCAGATGGATTGAGCCGACTTGAGGCTAGGCAAATGAACCTTTTCAGTTTTTCGGTCTCTCCCGCTTTTATCCTCTTGCACCGAGCGCATTCGTGGCGGAAAAACGCCCGTTAGTTTTCGGGAGGATACGGCTTAGCCATGACAACAATTACATATCTGACGCGCATCGAATTCGACTTCGGGGAGATTTCCAAGGTCAAGACCTATTGCGAGCAACTCGGGATGAAGCGTCCCCTCGTGGTCAGCGATCAGGGACTTGTTTCGACGGGCCTTCTGGATCGCCTGACGGAGGCCTACGGAACCTCCCTCCCTGTCTTCGACCGCACGCCATCCAATCCGACCGAAGAGGCGGTAATGGCAGCCAAGGCGCAGTATGACAGCGAAAGCTGCGACGGTGTCATTGCATTCGGTGGCGGATCGGTCATCGATCTGTCGAAGGCAGTCCGACTGCTGACCGGCCATGAGCCCCCACTCGCCCAATATGCGGCGATCGAGGGCGGTGTTGCCAAAATCTCCGGCAACATCTGTCCGATGATCGCTGTACCAACCACGTCCGGTACCGGCTCGGAGGTCGGACGTGGGGCTGTGATCAATCTGGCGGACGGACGTAAGGTGGGCCTGCTCAGCCCGCATATGCTGCCCAACATTGCGCTCTGCGACCCGGAGCTGACCCTTGGTCTTCCGCCTTTCCTGACGGCGGCCACCGGTATGGACGCGCTGTCCCATTGTCTCGAGACCTATATGGCGCCGGCGAACAATCCGCCGGCAAACGCCATCGCCATCGAGGGGCTGACCCGCGGCTTCAAGGCATTACCCGTTGCCGTTCGCGACGGCTCCGACCGGCAGGCCCGTTGGGACATGATGATGGCGTCCATGGAAGGTGCCATGGCCTTTCAGAAAGGCTTGGGCGCGGTCCACGCCCTCACCCATCCGGCTGGGGCTATCAAGGAACTCAATCTGCATCACGGGACGCTGAACGCGATCCTGATGGCGCCGGTACTGCGGTTCAACCGGCAGGCGATCGGAGAAAAATGGCAAGTCCTTGCTGACATCCTTGGCGGCGAGCCTGATACGGTCATCGAACAGTTGAACAGCGATATCGGCATTCCGTCCGGTCTGGATGCACTTGGCCTCACCGCAGAGCATCTGGACCGTGTCGCCAAGGCTGCGCTCCTCGATCACTGCCACGCCACCAATCCACGGATCGCAACCGAGGCGGAGTACCGGGCCATCCTGGAAGAGTCGCGCTAACGGAACTATCCGATTGCAAACCCGAAGGCGTAAGAGCATCGGGCGAAAACCTTGAACAATTTGATGTCTGAATGCAGTTTATTCGGCTAGGCGCGTCGCGTGAGCTGAGATGCGATGCATCCTGCAAGCGGCGCAACGCAGTCGATGGGCTGCTTTCAGACACCCGAAGGGCCGGGCTCTTTTAGCCGCTGGCTGCGTTGGCTCGCGCTTGAAGGGGGAAACACCACGGCACGCGACCCGCCTTGTCAGCAGACAAAAGCGCGACGGTCAAATGCCGCAAAGTTATCGCTCGATGCTCTAGGCGGACGACGGGCTCGCCTCGGCTTTACTCACTTCCTCTTCCGGTTGCCCGCTGCCGGGTCCGCCCGGGGTGTCCACGCCCCGGTACTGGCCTTTGACCTTTTCACGGAGGACCTGCAGAGCCACATAGAGCGACGGGATAATCAGAACGCCAAGGCTGGAGGCGAATGCCATGCCGCCGAAGACGGCAATGCCGATAGCTTTCTGGCTGGCCGCCCCCGCGCCGCTTGCCGTCACCAGCGGCACCACGCCGAGCAGGAACGACAAGGCTGTCATCATGACCGCCCGGAACCGCAGATGGGCAGCCTCTTTTGCGGCGCCGAGAATGGATTTCCCGTCCGCCCGCTGCTCCATGGCGAATTCAACGATCAGGATCGCGTTCTTGGCCCCCATACCGACCAGCATGATCATGCCGATCTGTGTATAGAGGTTGACATCGCCGCCGGTGATGAAGACCGCGACGAATGCCCCCAGAAGCGCAATCGATACCGACATGAGAATGGCGAAGGGCATGCTCCAGCTTTCATACTGGGCCACGAGGAACAGATACGCGAACAGGATCGACAGCAGGAGAATGTAGATGACCAGATTGCCTGAGCCCTGCTGCTGCGCCGCCGTTCCGGTCCATTCATACGTGTAACCAGCCGGTAGAGCCGTGACGGCAGCCGATTGCATGCCGTTGATCACGACGCCGGTGGAAGCGCCCGGTACCGGTTCGCCGTTCACGGCTGCAGAGCGGAACATGTTGTACCGGGTGAGCGTTTGCGGCCCGAAGACGTTCTTCGTCGTCACCAGAGACAGCATCGGCACCATCGTGCCGTCGGATGCTCTGACATAGAGCTTGCCGATATCATCCGCTTTGTTGCGGAAGTCGCCCTCGGCCTGGATCATGACCTTGTAGACGCGCCCGAACAGGTTGAAGTCGTTGATGTAGTAAGACCCGAGATAGGCCTGCAACGTGGAGAAGACATCAGCGACGTCGACACCGATCGTCTTTGCCTTTTCCCGGTCCAGGTCGACGAAGATCTGCGGCACATTCGCGCGATATGTCGTGTAGGAAAGCGCGATGTCTGGATCCTGGTTTGCCGAATAAACCAGGGAGCCGGCCGCGGACGCCAGATCCTGTGGCGATCCGCCCCCAGTCTGCTGGACCATCATCTGAACGCCGCCGGTCGTTCCCAACCCCGGAATGGGCGGCGGATTGAAGGGGATGATACTTGCACTCGGTACAGCGGCAAAATCACCCCGGAACTTGGACAGGATCGCGTCGATACTCAGCGAGGGCGCCTTCCGTTCGTTCCAGTTGTCCATCGTTGCGATGATCATGGCCGAATTCGAGGAGAGTGCCGAATTCAGGATCGAATAACCGTTCACTGTTACGACGCTGGCGACACCAGGCGTTTTCGAAACGGTTTCCACCAGTCCCTTGGTCACTTCTTTCGTTCTCTGCAGGGCTGCGCCGTCAGGCAACTGGATGTCGACCATCAGGTAGCCCTGGTCTTCCAGAGGCAGGAAGCCCTGAGGCAGACGGCCGCCCAGGAAAGCGATCAATGCGAGCGCTCCGCCCACACCGATGACCCCGATCACGGCAACCCGGACCAACCGGCTGACGACCGCCGAATACCCGTTGCGAACGCCCGTGATGCCCTTGTCGAAGACCCCCATCAGCCCTTTCGGAGGACCGGTCCTGCGTTTCAGGATGAGACCGCAAAGAGCGGGTGACAAGGTCAGCGCATTGATGGAGGAAATAAGAACCGAAACGGAAATCGTCACGGCGAACTGGGAGTAGAGCTTCCCGGTGATGCCCGGCATGAAAACGGTGGGCACGAAGACGGCCAGCAGAACCAGCGTCGTGGCGATCACCGGTCCCATGATCTGCTGCATTGCCTTGGCCGTTGCGGCTTTCGGATCGAGGCCTTCTTCAGTCAGGATCCGTTCCACGTTCTCCACCACCACGATGGCGTCATCGACCACGATCCCGATGGCGAGCACGAGGGCGAAAAGAGATATGGTATTGAGGGACATGCCGAACATCAGCAGCACGGCGAAGGTCCCGATCAGGGAAACCGGAATAGCGACCATCGGAATGATGGTGGCCCGCCAGTTGCCCAGAAAAATGAACACCACGGACACCACCAAGGCAAAGGTGATGAACAGGGTCGTGACCACGTCGTCGAGCGACGTCTGAACAAACTCCGTCGTGTCGAACGGAATTTGATAATCGACGTCATCGGGGAATGCCTGCGAAAGCTCCTTCAACCGGCTGACGACACCCTCAGCCACAGCGATTGCATTGGCACCTGGCGCCTGGTAGATCGCCAGAACCGTCGCCGGCTTGCCGTTGAACTCACCGCTTGCCGAATAGAACTGTGCGCCCCTTTCAACACGGGCGACATCGCCGATGCGCACGATTGCGCCGTCGTCACCGGTTCGCAGAACGATTTTCTCAAAATCCTCAACGGTGGACAGTCGGCCCTTTGCCTTGATCGTGTACTGGAACTGCTGGCCAGGCGGTACAGGAGGCGCGCCGATCTGACCGGCGGCAACCTGGATATTCTGGTCCTTGACGGCGGAAATGAAGTCTGCCGGTGCCATGCCCAGGTTGGCAAGCTTGTCCGGATCGAGCCAGATGCGCATACCATAGGCGAAATCGGTCAGGACATCGGCCTTGCCGACACCGGGCACGCGGGCCAGGGCATCCTTGAGATTTATCGAGGCGTAGTTGGACAGGAAGACCTCATCATAGGTCCCCTTGGGTGAAAAAAGCGTGACCACCAACAACATGTTGGTGGATGCCTTTTGCACGGTGACACCGTTCGCCGTGACTTCACTCGGCAATTGGCTCGTCGCCTGGCTGACCCGGTTCTGAACGTTGACGGTGGCAATGTCAGGATCGGTTCCGACGGCGAAGGTCACGTTCAGGGAGTAATTGCCGCTGTCTGAACTGTTCGACGACATATAGATCATGTTGTCGACGCCGTTCACCTGCGCCTCGATGGGCGCGGCCACCGTTTCTTCCAGAACTTCCGCATTGGCACCGGTATACGTCGCAGACACGTTGACCACTGGCGGCGTGATATTGGGAAACTGTTCGACCGGCAGAGCCATGTAGCCGAGCATGCCGGCAATCGTGATCACCAGCGAAATGACGAGTGCGAACTTGGGACGGTAGATGAAAAAAACGGATAACATCAGCCCTACTCCGCCGGCTTCGAAGCAAGGGACGCGTTAACAGGCACGCCGGGCCGCACTTTCTGCAATCCCTGGACAATGACCTTCTCGCCGCTCTGCAAACCCTTCTTGACGACGAAGTCGGCGTCGACCTGTGCACCCAGTTCGACGTATCTCTGTTCGACCGTATTCTGCGCGTTGACCACCAGCACGAAGCTGCCGCGCTGGTCGCGCTGGACTGCCGCCTGCGGCACGACGAGCACCTTTTTTTCATCCTGAGCTTCGATGACGACATTCACGAATGTACCATCGAGCAGTGTCCAGTCCTTGTTGTCGAACAGGCCTCGGAAAGAGATGGTTCCGGTCTTCGGATCTACCTTGTTGTCGATGAAGACGACTTTTCCACTCTCGCCAAAGGCATCGCCGTTGGGCAGGATCAGGCTCAGGTTGGGCGAATTCTCCGGCTTGATATCGTCAGGACTGATGCCGTGGGTTTTCAGGGCATTCAAATATTGCGCCTCGCTGACGGCGAAGTTCACATAGACCGGCGCGACGCGGATCAGCGTTGCAAGCGGCTGTGACGACGGGCCGACCATTTCGCCCACGCTGTAGGTGGTCTTGCCCAGCAGACCGTCGAAAGGCGCTGAAACATCGGTGTAGCTCAGGTTCAACTGGGCTTGGTCGAGGGCCGCCTGAGCCGCCTGGACCGAGGCGTCCGACTGAGCTTTTTTGGCCTGTGTCGATTGAAAGGCGGCCAACGAAATATGACCTTTCTGGTAAAGATCCTTATCGCGGCTGAGATCCGCTGCCTTCAGCGCGGCATCGGCCTGCGCGCTGGCAAGGTCGGCCTTGGCCTGATCGACGGCGGCCACATACTGATCTTTCTCGATCTTGAAGATCAATTCGTCCTTCTTGACCTTTTTGCCATCCTGGACAGCCTTGTCTTCAAGAAATCCGCTTACGCGTGCGACCAGGGACACCTTGTCGATCGCGGCAACCTGACCGATGAAGGTCGTGCTACCCCGAATGGTTTTCTCCTGGATGCCGGCAACGCTAACAGCCGGCGGCGGCGCCTTGGCCTGTTCTTCCTGTTTCTGGCAACCGACCAATGCGCCAAGGACCACGCCGGGGATCATCAAACGGCTTAAAATATTGAACGATAGAAAACGTGCCACTGTCCGGCTCCCCAAAATTCCGCAGGCGATGGTCTAACTTTACGCCAAACTAAAAGCCACATCACCGCCAAAACAAGCGGTTAATGAACGAAGGCTGACTTTTACGGATGTAAAACGAGGACAAATGAGCATTGGGCGGCCTGAGAACCGGATCAGCTGCCGGTTTCCATCGGATCAAGCACCAGTGTGAGGCCGAACAGGGTCTGCGCCGGTATTATTTTGCGGGCTATGATTCCCCGGCATTTGATAACCAGGGCCGCAACTGCCGGCAGATCCTCAGGCAATCCGTCGGTAGCCTCCTGACCGAACAGAAGGGCATAGGCGTCCGGCGTGACCACTCGCAGTCGTCCGCGGGGCGTCTTCAACTCAAGTCCGAGGCTGTTTGCGCGCATTTCCCGCTGCTCGAGCAGGCTTCCGAGAAATTCGTGGTAATCGCAGGGATCCCGGGCAACGAGGACGATCCCGTCGATGCCGGCTGCCCCGTTGGCATGCGTCTGATAGTCGGCCTTCCAGAAGTTCTCGGGAAAGCGGTTGCGGCAGGTGAAATAGGCGATACCGGGAGCCAAAGGATCCGTCACGAAGGTCAGATCGAAAGCCACCTTGCGCACCGACCCGTCCGGCGCCTTGGCCTCGCGCTCGAAAGAGAACGGCGCGTATGTCTGCAAATGATGTTTTTCGAAGGACGCACGGTCCTGATCCGGATCGCGGCTTTCGAAAACCACCATCGACCCGCCTTCACGGCTCTTCAGGAAATCGCGGTTGAACGCGCCAAAGGAGAATTCCCCCGCCCCGGCTTCCCTGATCAGGCTATCGTCCGCGACCGAAAGCAGTTCGACGAAAAATCCGTCGAGCTGAACGAGACGGTTGGCTGTTCCCCAAGGATGCCGGGCTTCCGGCGTGACCGTGAACCCCAGGGCTTCCCAGGCCTTGCCGGCCGCATCGAGATCATGCACGGCGACGACCACGTGATCCAATCCATGCACCATCTCGTTGCTCCGTTTCGTACCGACGTCTTAGACCAGACGGCTCTGGTGTATGGCGGCTTCTATGAAGGACGCAAACAGCGGATGCGGTTCGAATGGCCGGGACTTCAATTCCGGATGATACTGCACTCCGATGAACCAGGGATGATCCGCGATTTCGACAGTTTCAGGCAGCACACCGTCCGGCGAGGTTCCTGCGAAAATCAGGCCGCAGGATTCCAACTGCTCGCGATAGCCGATGTTGACCTCGTAACGATGGCGATGGCGTTCTGAAATCGACGTCGTCCCGTAAATCTCGGCAATCCGGGATCCGGGCTTCAGGGCCGCAGGATAGGCGCCGAGGCGCATGGTGCCGCCCATGTCGTCATCCTGGCCGCGCACTTCGCGCTTGTTGCCCTTGGTCCATTCGGTCATCAGGCCGACAACCGGTTCCTTCGACGGACCGAATTCAGTGGAACTCGCCTCCTTGATGCCGGCGAGATCGCGCGCGGCCTCGATCACCGCCATCTGCATACCGAAACAGATACCGAAATAGGGAACTTTGCGGGTGCGGGCGAATGCGGCCGCAGCGATCTTGCCTTCCGACCCACGTTCCCCGAAGCCGCCGGGAACAAGAATGCCGTGAACGCCTTCGAGATACGGGCCTGGATCCTCCTTTTCGAAGGTTTCCGACTCGATCCACTCGATGTTGACCTTGACCTGATTGGCAATGCCACCGTGGACCAGCGCCTCGATCAGGGATTTGTAGGCGTCCTTCAGAACCGTGTATTTGCCGACGATGGCAATCGTGACCTCGCCTTCCGGATTTGCGACGCGGCTCGATATCCCTTCCCAGCGGTCGAGCACCGGCGCCGGTGCACCCTTGATGCCAAAGGCTGCCAGCACTTCGTCGTCGAGGCCTTCCTTGTGATAGGCAATCGGCACGTCGTAGATCGACTTGACGTCATAAGCCGGAATGACCGCGGATTCCCGGACGTTACAGAACAGGGAAAGCTTGCGCTTTTCATTGTCGGGAATCGGCCGGTCGCAGCGGATCATCAGGATATCGGGCTGGATACCGATAGACCGCAGTTCCTTGACCGAGTGCTGGGTCGGCTTGGTCTTCATCTCACCGGCACTTGCGATGAACGGCATCAGCGTCAGATGCACATAGACCGCATCGCCACGCGGCAGATCATTACCGAGCTGACGGATCGCCTCGAAGAAGGGCAGCCCCTCGATATCGCCGACCGTACCGCCGATTTCGACAAGCACGAAGTCGTAGTCGTCATTTCCGTCGCGGACGAAATTCTTGATCGCATCGGTGACATGGGGAATCACCTGGACGGTGCCGCCCAGATAATCCCCACGCCGCTCCTTGGCGATGATGTCCTGATAGATCCTGCCGGTGGTGATGTTGTCCCGCTGGTTCGCGGGGCGACCGGTGAACCGCTCGTAGTGGCCGAGATCGAGGTCTGTCTCAGCCCCGTCGTCCGTCACAAAGCATTCGCCGTGCTGATACGGGCTCATGGTGCCCGGATCGACGTTCAGATAGGGATCGAGCTTGCGCAGCCGAACCTTATATCCGCGCGCCTGGAGCAATGCTCCAAGAGCCGCGGATGCCAGACCTTTACCAAGCGAGGAAACCACGCCGCCGGTGATGAAAATGTATCGCGCCATGGAGCAATACCATATCGTTGCCGAGGGCCGATTGACCACTCGGGAGTTTCGTTAAGCACATAAAAATGCCCTGCGTTTGTGTCGCAGGGCATTTGCTGTCGGTTAATTCCGGTGGAGAGCCACCTCAAACGCTTACTGAGCGGTTGGAACCTGCGGCCCAGCAGGCTGTTGCTGCTGGTTTTCTTCCTGCTTGAGCGAATCAAGAACGCCGCTTCCGCCTTCGCCGGTTGCCGGTGCGGACGGCGTTGCCACAGGAGCCGCATCCAGAATCGCGCCGGGACGATCCTTCATTTCAGCGATCAGGCTGAGACCGATCGAGGTCGCGAAGAAGACAACTGCGAGAATCGCGGTCGCACGGGTCAGGACGTTCGCCGTGCCTCGGCTGCTCATGAGGCCGCCGCCTCCGCCGCCGCCCATGCCGAGCGCGCCACCTTCGGAGCGCTGCAACAAGACAAGGAGCACCAGGGCCAGGACGACCATCAAGTGTATGACGATGACTACGGTTTCCATCGTGGGCCAATCCGATTGTTCAAGTTTGGCGGCCTTCTACACCAGGTGTCGCCGCCTTTCCACCCTTGAATGTGTGTTTCCTGACCGAAGGGACAAGTCTTCAGGCGTAAGCGGCACAAATTCCAAGGAAGTCGTCTGCCTTCAGGCTCGCACCGCCGACCAGGGCGCCATTGACATTTGCGACGGCCATGAGCTCGGCCGCATTGCCCGGCTTGACCGAGCCGCCGTAGAGAAGGCGCATGCTTGCACCGGAAGCTCCGAAGCGCTCTGCCAGGGCTTCCCGCATGGCCTTGTGCACTTCCGCGACATCGGCAGCGGTCGGTGTCAGGCCCGTCCCGATGGCCCAGACCGGCTCATAGGCAACAATACAGTTCTCAGGGGTGGCATTTTCGGGAATGGAACCGGCAAGCTGATATTCGACAACCTTGAGTGTATCCCCGGCCTTGCGTTCCGCCTCCGTTTCGCCGACGCAGACGATTGCCGTAAGACCTGCGCGCCAGGCGGCTTCCGCCTTGGCCTTGACGGCCGCATTGGTTTCGCCATGGTCCGTACGCCGTTCCGAATGGCCCACAATGACGGCGCTGGCTCCGATGTCGGCGAACATTTCCGCGGAGATGTCGCCGGTATGCGCGCCGCTCTCGGCATAATGGCAATCCTGACCGCCGATCAGCAGAGGCGTTCCGTTGGCGGCCTTGGCCAGAAGATAGGTGAGAGTGGCGGGCCCGCAGATCATCGTATCGACCTTCCCGGCGAGATCGGTCGAGAGGCCGGCGGCGATCTTGTTCAGTTCATCCACGCTGGCGGTCAGGCCGTTCATCTTCCAATTGCCCGCTACAAGCGGCTTGATCTGCGCTGTCATTCCCACAAAATCTCCCTGAAATGCTTGAATTCTGCGTCTGATGCGCCTCTATAACCCATAACAGCCGGGCACTTGCAAATTATTGCATGAGATTGCGGTGCTTTCATTTGCTTGTCTGCCTTGCCGGAGTGGGCATGCCTCATTATGATCCGCCCGCTTCGGCCGCGAGCCGAAAAGGTATTCCGGCACAGTGATTGTGCCGGCAAACGGAAAAGACGGGAGAAATCATGCTCGACGCGCTGCGCAAGGGCGCCGGCACCTGGGTTGCCAAAATCTTCATCGCTCTTCTGGTTCTCAGTTTTGGCGTATGGGGCGTTGCCGATGTGCTCAGGAATGGGTTCGGGCAAAATGTCGCTGCCACGGTGGGTGGAACCGAAATCTCCCTGCAGGACTTCGACCGTGCCTATCGTCGGGATCTGAACCGGTTCGGCCAGCAACTCGGACGCCCGCTTTCCACCAGGGAAGGCGCGCAGCTCGGGATTCCACAGCAGACGCTTGGAACGCTGATCGCCGAAGCGGCCCTGAATGAAAATGCCCGAACGATGAACCTCGGGATATCCAATGAGAAACTCTCCGTTCAGATTCAACAGGATCCTTCGTTCAGGACCGGCGGCTCATATGATCCCAACTTGCTGAAGCAGATCTTGCGCAACAACGGCATGTCTGAGGATGATTTCGTCATGGAACAGCGCTCGCTCGCGGAGCGCCAACAACTTGCCCAGGCGGTTTCCGGCGGGATGGTGGTTCCGACCGCCTATCTGAAGGTGCTGCATGACTACCAGAGCGAAACCCGGGATGTGGCCTATCTGCTCATCGAACCGTCTAACCTCGACGAAATTGGGGATCCGGATGAAGCAACACTGAAGGCCTTTTTCGAAACGGAAAAGGCGAAGTTCAAGGCGCCTGAGTATCGCCAGATTACCCTTTTGCAGTTGACACCCGATACGATTGCCCGTCCGGACGATATTTCCGACGAAGACGCTCGGGCCGAATACGAGGCCAACAAGCAACAGTATCACGATCCGGAAAAACGCAAGGTTCGGCAATTGTCTTTCACCAAGCCTGAAGACGCCAAGGCGGCCGCTGACAAACTGGCTGCCGGGATGTCTTTCGATGATCTGATGAAGGAGCTCAATCTGACGGACAACGATGTTTATCTGGGGCTGATGGCAAAGGGGGATTTCCTTGATACCGCCATTGGCGACGCCGCCTTCTCACTTGATGAAGGCGCGACCAGCGGCATTGTGGACGGACGCTTCTCATCCGTCATTCTCAATGTTCTGGAAGTGCAGCCGGAGAAAACGCAGCCTTTCGAAGCGGTCAAGGACGATATCAAAGCCCTGCTCGCCAAAGAACAGGCCGAACGCGAAGTCCTCGATCTGCTTGGAGAGATCGAAGACGCCCGCGCGGGCGGTGCAACGCTAAAGGAAGTCGGAGAACGTTTCCAACTGGATACGACCACACCTGACGCATTCGATTCCACCGGAAAGAATCAGGCAGAGGCTGCGGTTGAGCTGCCGGATGCCAAGGACCTGATCTCCGGGGTCTTCGACAGTGACGTCGGCGTGGAGAACGATCCGCTGCAATTGGGGACCCACGGCTTCCTTTGGTACGAGGTCGACAAAGTCATCCCGTCGCGCGACCGCACGCTCGATGAAGTCAGGGAAAAAGTGGTCGCGGCCTGGAAAGAAGCCGAAATCGAAAAAAGGCTGTCCGAAAAGGCGACTGAGCTGGCTGAAAAGGCGAGATCCGGGACTGATATGGCGGCGCTTGCGGAAAGCAACGGCCTGGAACTCAAGACAGCAGACGGCATTGCCCGGAATGTTGCGGCCGGAGATATCAGCGGCGCGGCGGCCAGCCAGGCATTCGACGGTGCGGAAGGCTCCGTGATAGACGTCGAAGCATCGGACAAAGTCGGGCGGCTGGTCATCAAGGTGACCGGTCGGAGAATCACGGAATTCAATGAGGCAGACCCCGCGAACGCGGCTCTCAAAACGCAACTTGCAGGGCAGCTTCAGGATTCGTTGCTCAATCAGTACATCTCCAATATCGAGACGCAGGCTGGCATCCAGGTCAATCAAGCAGGTATTGCCAGCGTGCTCGGCCTTGAAAACAGCAACTGATTCCCGCTGGTAACTGCGCAAGAGTGGACAGGATATGAAGACGTTCAAGGATTTCATTGCCAAGGTTGCTGACGGCACTGCCCTGAATGCCGTCGAGGCACGATCGGCCTTTGAGATCATCCTGTCCGGCGAAGCGACGCCTTCGCAGCTGGGCGGGTTCCTGATGTCCCTGCGGGTACGTGGTGAAACCGTCGATGAAGTGACCGGCGCCGTGGAAACGATGCGTTCCAAGATGTTGCCGGTCAGCGCTCCGGCAAACGCGATCGATATTGTCGGCACCGGCGGGGACAACACCGGCAGCTATAACATTTCCACCTGTACGGCGCTTGTGGTTGCCGGTTGCGGGATTCCGGTCGCAAAACACGGCAACCGGTCCCTGTCGTCGAAATCCGGTGCGGCCGAAGCACTTGCCGAGTTGGGCGTGAACATCGACATCGGTCCGGACAAGATCGCGGACTGCATCAGGTCGGCCGGCATCGGCTTCATGTTCGCCCCGATGCATCATGCCGCCATGAAGCACGTCGGCCCGACTCGGGTCGAACTGGCGACACGGACGATCTTCAACCTGCTCGGCCCGCTTTCCAATCCGGCTGGCGTCAAGCGGCAGCTTGTCGGCGTCTTTGCGCGTCAGTGGGTGGAGCCGATCGCGGAAGTTTTGAAAAACCTGAACTCCGAGCGGGTCTGGGTGGTTCACGGTTCTGACGGCATGGACGAAATAACCACCACCGGGCCGACATATGTCACCGAACTCGATGGCGGTAACATCAGATCCTTTGAAATCCGCCCTGAGGACGTCGGACTTCCGGTGGCCGACCCGGCCGATCTGAAGGGCGGTACGCCTGCGGAAAACGCCAATGCGCTTCGCGACGTCCTGAGCGGCACTAAAAACGCCTATAGGGATGTCGTGCTGTTCAATTCCGCGGCTTCGCTTCTGGTCGCTGGTCACTGCGACACTTTGAAAGACGGGGTCGATGCCGCGGCGGAATCGATCGACAACGGCTCTGCGGCAGACCGTCTCGAACGACTGGTCGCAACGTCCAACGGATAAAGACATGGCCGATATTATGGAAAAAATCGAAGCCTATAAGCGGGTGGAGATCGAAGCTGCCAAAAGTGCCGTCCCCCTGGCAGACCTCAAGGCAGCCGCTCGGGACGTTGAAGCGCCGCGCGGATTTCAAAGGGCAATCGAAGCAAAGCTTGCAAACGGCCACTACGCCTTGATTGCGGAGATCAAGAAGGCGAGCCCGTCCAAGGGTCTGATCCGCGAGGATTTCGATCCCCCTGCCCTGGCAAAAGCTTATGAAGCCGGTGGTGCAGCCTGTATCTCGGTGCTGACCGACTCGCCGTCCTTTCAGGGCCGGCCTGAATTTCTGAACGCGGCCCGCAGTGCCGTCGCCCTTCCCGCGCTGCGCAAGGATTTCCTCTACGACACCTATCAGGTTCACGAGGCGCGTGCCTGGGGCGCGGATTGCATCCTGATCATCCTTGCCGCTGTCGATGACGCAACGGCCAGAGCTCTTGAGAACGCGGCTTTCGAACTGGGCATGGACGTGCTTCTTGAGGTTCATAACGAAGAGGAACTGGAGCGGGCGCTCCGGCTCAAGTCGAAATTGCTCGGTATCAACAACCGGAACCTCAAGACGTTCGAGACAACCCTTGAAATCAGCGAGCGTCTGGCGCCGTCGGTTCCTTCCGAACGTATCATCGTCGGCGAATCCGGGCTCTTTACGCCCGACGATCTGGACCGGATGCAAAAGGTCGGCATCTCTACTTTCCTGATCGGGGAAAGTCTGATGCGCCAGGACGACGTAGCCGGGGCGACCCGGTCCCTGCTGCGGCACAATACGTTCAAGGCAGCGGTATAAGGTTCGATCCATGAGTGACCAGACAGCGCAGCTGACCCATCTGGACGATGCCGGTTCGGCCAACATGGTCGACGTGTCGGAGAAGACCGTCACGTCGCGGATTGCGGTCGCCTGTGGCTCCGTAACCATGCGGCCGGAAACACTGGAACTTATCCGCTCCGGCAACGCCAAGAAGGGCGATGTTATCGGTGCGGCCCGTATAGCCGGCATTATGGCCGCGAAAAAGACTCACGAGCTTATACCGCTCTGCCATCCGCTGCTCCTGTCCAAGATCAGCATCGATATTACACCGGACGACACGCTTCCGGGCCTGCGCGTTCAGGCGACCACGAAGGTCAGCGGCCAGACCGGTGTAGAGATGGAGGCATTGACGGCCTGCTCCGTTGCCTGCCTGACCGTCTACGACATGGCCAAGGCGGTCGATCGCGGCATGATCATCGGAGATATCAGGCTTTTGGAAAAAGCCGGCGGAAAATCGGGTCATTGGACGGCCGCCGATGGCGGCACAGGCGGGACGTAACTTCATGAGCCTGATGCCCGTTGCCGACGCGCTGGCCCTTCTGCTGGATGGCGTGACACCGCGCTCGACCGAATGGGTCGCGCTTACGGATGCCAACGGGCGGATCCTGAGCGAGGATCTGGCCTCTACGCGGACCCAACCGCCTTTCGCCGCATCGGCAATGGATGGCTACGCGGTCCGGCATGCAGATCTCGCCGAAATCCCCGCCCGCTTGAAGGTCATCGGCGAAGCGCCGGCCGGCCATGGCTTTTCCGGCAGTATCGGCGCCGGCGAGACCGTTCGGATCTTTACCGGCGCGCCGGTGCCGGAAGGGGCCGATACGATCCTGATCCAGGAAGATACGACCCGGGACGGCGACACCGTAACGGCGCACGAATGCCCCGCGTTCGGTGCCTACGTGCGGCCGGCCGGACTTGACTTCATGGAGGGTGAAGTCCTTCTGAAGGCGCAACGCAAGCTCGATTATCGGGATCTCGCCCTGGCGGCTGCCATGAACCATGCCCGCCTGCCCGTCCATAAAAAGCCGGTGGTCGCGATCCTTGCGACCGGCGACGAACTGGTACCGCCGGGGGCAGAACCCGGCCCGGACCAGATCATCGCCTCCAACCACCTCGGGATTTCCGCACTCGTCGAGGATTGCGGCGGAGAACCCTTGGACCTTGGCATCTCACCGGACGATTCGGTTGCCATGGCCGGCCACGTCCGCAAAGCAATCGAGGCGCAGGCGGATATTTTGGTCACTCTGGGCGGGGCTTCTGTCGGTGATCACGATCTGGTTCAGGACGTCCTCGGTGCCGAAGGCATGGATCTCGCCTTTTGGCGGATCGCCATGCGTCCCGGCAAGCCGCTCATGGCGGGTCACCTCGGCACGACAAAGGTTCTCGGACTTCCCGGCAATCCTGTTTCGAGCCTGGTTTGCGGGCTGTTGTTCCTGAGACCTCTGCTCGCAGCGATGCTTGGCCAAAAGCAGGCAGCCGCTCACGAGATACAGGCTATACTGGGAGCCGATCTCAGCGAGAATGACCGGCGCCAGGACTATGTCCGGGCGGAGCTCTCGCAAGGCCTCGATGGCAAGCTCGTGGCCACGCCGTTCGGCAAGCAGGACAGTTCCATGCTCGCCCTTCTTGCACGGTCCGGCGCATTGATCGTCCGGCCGCCCCATGCACCTGCCCTCAAGGCCGGCGCAAGCGTTCCGATCATCCGGCTTTGAAACGAATCTTGTTTACGGCCGTCAGTGTTCACGCAAGGCGTGGGCGATCTGATCGGACACGGGTTTGATGAGATAGCTTAGAACGGTTCGGTCCTGAGTCTTCATGAAGACCTCCACCGGCATGCCGGGCACAAGAACCTTTCCTTCCAGACGGGACAGTTCGTCGTCATCGATGGTGAGGCGTGCCGTATAAAATCCGGAGCCCGTGCGCTGGTCCATCGTCAGGTCCGCCGATACGGTCAATAGTTTCGCCTTTAATTCCGGCGTGGTACGGCTGTCGAAGCTCGGAAACCGTACAATTGCATCCTGGCCCGGGGTCAACTCATCAATGTCCACCGGCTTGACCTTCGCTTCAATGACCAGCCTGTCGGCACGGGGAACAATCGACATCAGGATTTCACCCGGGGTAACGACACCACCGATCGTGTGGACGGCCAGTTCATGAACATAACCGTCCTGCGGCGCCCTGATATCGACCCGGGTCAGCTTGTCTTCAGCGGTGATCTTCTGCTCTTCCAACTGTGCGATCTGCGAGCGGGTTTCGTGGAGGTTTTCCAGAAGCTCCGCCCGATAACTTTCCTCGATCTGAAGGATCTGGATCTTTCGTTCGCTAATGCCTTCCTGAATTCGGGCAATTTCGGACAGGAAAGAACCATATTGCCCCTGCAGTCGGGCCCGCTCCCGGCGTTGTGCCGATACCCGGCTCTTGGAGACCAACTGCTTTTCCAGCAAAGCGTCGAGATCGGCAAGTTCCTCATCGATCAGTTTGATCTCCGAGACCTTGGCCTCCAGTTGCGCCTGCAGCCCGTCCGCCTGTTTGTTGAACTGACGGATCTGTTCCTGCAACTGGTCCTTCCGCCCGGCGATACTGGCCTGACGGGCTTCCATCAGCAGCTGCTGACCGCGCTTGATATCGTCGGGGATAACGTCATCTGAAAAGGAGATCTGATTCCGGATGTCCCGTTCGGCCACCAGGCGGGCTTCCTGAGCTTTCAATTCGCCCAGTTGCTTGGTGATCGCCGCGAGACTAGCGCGTGTTACCGTGTCATCGAGCCGGATGAGAAGATCACCGGCCGAGACAACATCATCATCCCTCACCCTGATCTCTTTCACGATCCCGCCCTCCCTGTGCTGAACGTGTTTCACGTTGCTTTGCACGACGACGGTCGCCGGTGTTACCACCGCTCCCGAAATTTCCGCGATTGCAGCCCATCCGCCAATGCCTCCGACCACGATCAGGGCCGCGACGGCAGCGATCAATAGGTGGCGTCTGATGGCTCGGCGCAGACTCTCGTCGGAACTTTTCCTGCCTGTCTGTTTGGTGCGGTCCGCCATGACTACCTCCCCGACCTTGCGGCAGGAACCGGTTGGACAACTTTCTTCAGGACTTCCTCCTTCGGCCCGAAGGCCGTCATCCGGCCGTCCTGCAGGCACAGGATCTTGTCGACAGTTGCAATAGCACTCGGTCGGTGCGCGATCACGATGACGATCGACTTTCGTTCCCGCATCGTCTTGATGGCGTTGACGAGCGCGGCCTCGCCCTCCGCATCCAGATTGGAATTGGGTTCGTCCAGAACGATCAGGAACGGGTTGCCGTAGAGCGCTCTTGCCAGGGCAATTCTCTGGCGCTGGCCGGCGGAAAGGTTGCGCCCGGACCGGCCGATCACAGTATTGTAACCTTCCGGCAAGGCGACAATCATGTCGTGGACATCGGCGAGCGTGGCCGCTTCGATGATGGCACCGGAGGCCGCATCCTGACGGAACCGCGAGATGTTTTCGGCGATCGTCCCGTCAAAGAGCTGCAAATCCTGAGGCAGGTAGCCGATGAATTCACCGCGTTTTCCGGACGTCCATTGGCCGAGGTCCGCACCATCGTAGCGGATATTTCCCTGCAGCGCGGGTGCAGCGCCGACCAATGCGCGCGCGAGGGTCGATTTTCCGGATCCGGAGGGCCCGATCACGCCGAGACCGTCACCCGCTTGAAGTTTGAAGGACACATTGACGACGAACGGCACCGGCTCCCCGAATGGCCCGCAAGCGACCTGTTCCAGTTCGAGCATCCTGCAGGGCAGCGGCAGGTCGAGCATGTCCGCAGTCGACGGCGCGGCGGCCAGAACCTCCCGCAGACGGGCGAGTGCCTGCCGGCAGGCGACAAAACCCCGCCAGTGGGCCACCGCTTGTTCGATCGGCGAAAGCGCCCTGGAAGTCATGATCGATGCTGCGATCATCACGCCCGGCGTGATTTCCTGCTTGATCGCAAGCCACGCGCCCGTGCCGAGGATTGCCGACTGCAGGATGAAACGGACCGTCTTGATGAGCGTTCCGAAAAAGCCGGTTCGATCGGCCGCCTTTCGCTGGGAGAGCAGATAGGCGTCATTCCGGTCCTGCCACCGATCCGCCAGGGCATCGTCCATTCCCATGGCGCTGACGACTTCCGCATTGCGTTGGCCGATTTCAACGTCGGCGGCGCGACCTGCGGCTTCCCGTCCGGTATCCGCTACCGGTCCGCGCGACATGGCCTCGTTCAGGACGACGCAGACGACAATTAGCAGGCCACCGCCAAGTGCGACCAAGCCTAACAGGGGATGGAACAGGAAAACGATGGTCAGGTAGACCGGCAACCACGGAATGTCGAAAATGGCGCCAGGGCCGGGACCGGACATGAACTGGCGAATCGTGTCGAGGTCCGCGACCGGTCGAAGCTGCGCGGCCCGATGTCCCAGTCGAACGGGAAGCATGTTCGACATGCGGTACACTAGTCCGGTCAGGCGGACGTCCACTCGTTGCGCGATCCGGGCAAGGATGCGGCCTCGCAAGCCTTCAAGAAAGCCGTAAAACAGATAAAGAACCAGTGCCAGAATACCAATGACCACAAGGGTCGGGACAGATCCGCTCGCGAGCACCCGGTCGTAGACCTGAAGCATGAACAATGGACCGGTCAGCATCAGTATGTTGATCAGGAGACTGACTAGGCCGACGCCCACAAAGGCCACTCGAATGGGTGCGAATGCGCGGGATACCGGATTCGGGCCCGGTCTGCGCCCCGTCGCCTGGCAGACGTGATGTCTGACGCCTTGGTCCGTTTTCAAATGCAGGCCTCTATATGTCTGGAGCATCGAAGAGAGCCTTCGACTTTTCCTCGCGCTATCATGGTAACGCTACATTCAAAAAGACAAAAGTTTTCCTTATCCAGCGCTCGCTTGCATCCCACTGTGCCTGCAACGCTCGCGCAGTCAAAGGAACGGCGAAGTCACAGCGGCCCTGACCGGGCCTTGATGCAAAAGAGCCATCCGGCGGGCACCGAACGGCTCTTCCAATTGTTCAGTCTGGAGTGAGCGGACCAATGGCCGCCCCGCCAATGCTTTACCCGGCTGCTGCCACAGCGCGCTTCGCCATGACCGTGACCAGATTGGCGCGGTAGGCGGCGGAACCGTGAATGTCGCTCAGGAGATCGTCGGCGGAAACCGAAATTCCGGCGACCGCTTCGGGCGACCAGTTCGAGCTCAGCGCGCTCTCCATTTCGCCGACTCGGAAGACACCGTCCTGTCCTGCGCCGGTCACGGCTACCTTGACCGAACCGTCCGCTCCCTTGGCGACGAACACGCCCGCCATGGCATAACGCGATGCCGGGTTCGGATACTTGGCATAGGCCGACTTCGCGGCAACCGGGAACGACACAGAGGTGACGATCTCGTCGTCTTCAAGGGCCGTTTCGAACATGCCGGTGAAGAAGTCTTCTGCCGCGAGTTCGCGCTTGCTGGTCTTGACCGTCGCCCCAAGAGCAACCAGTGCGGACGGATAATCGGCCGCCGGATCGTTGTTGGAAATCGAACCGCCGATCGTCCCCCTGTGGCGGACCGCAGGGTCGCCGATGCCGGCAGCGAGGGTCGCAAGACCTGGAAGCTTGGATTGGACCGTTGCGGAGGATGCGACGTCCGCATGGGTCGTGGCTGCGCCGATGACGATCGCCCCGCCGGCTTCGCTGATGCCCTGAAGGTCGGCGATCTTCGCCAGGTCGATCAGATCGCTCGGCGCGGCGAGACGCTGTTTCATGGTCGGCAGCAAAGTCTGTCCACCGCCGAGGAACTTGCCGTCTTCGGCTGACGCCATCATGGAAGCGGCATCAGCCACCGAACCGGCGCGATGATAAGTCGTTTCGTACATGTTTTTCTCCCCTTGTCGGCCAAGGTGTCCGGCTGGATGGATTCCGATGCCGGAAATTAAAACCAGAGTGCCGGGCCGGGCAAGTGAACCCGACCCCGCGTTTGAACTTTTGCGACCTATTCGGCAGCCTGACTGAGGCCGGGCTGTGCCGCCAACCAGACCTTTTCCGCCGTCGCCGGCATGGAAAGGTCGTTGTTTCCGATCGCATCGGTAATGGCGTTGATGACTGCCGGCGGCGATCCGATCGCACCGGCTTCACCGCATCCCTTCATGCCGAGCGGATTACCCGGGCAGATGGTTTCGGTGGTCAAGAGATTGTAGGACGGCACATCGTCGGCCCTTGGCATGGCATAATCCATGTAGGACGCGGTGACGAGCTGACCGTTTTCGTCATAGGTGGCGTTTTCCAGAAGCGCCTGGCCGATGCCCTGGGTCAGACCACCATGCACCTGGCCTTCGACGATCATCGGGTTGATGACCTTGCCGAAGTCGTCGGCGGCAACGAAGTTGACGATTTCCGTCTTGCCCGTATCCGGATCAACTTCCACTTCACAGGCATAGGTGCCGGCGGGGAACGTGAAGTTGGTCGGATCGTAGAAGGCGCCTTCCTTCAGGCCCGGTTCCATGCCTTCCGGCAGGTTGTGGGCGGTGTAGGCCGCAAGAGCGACTTCCGTGAAAGAAAGCTTCTTGTCGGTCCCGGCTACCTTCAGTTCGCCGCCCTCGATCTGGATGTCGCCTTCGGAGGCTTCCATCAGATGGGCCGCGATCTTCTTTGCCTTGGCTTCGACCTTGTCGAGCGCCTTGACGATGGCCGACATGCCGACCGCGCCGGAACGCGAGCCATAGGTGCCCATGCCGAATTGCACCTTGTCAGTATCGCCGTGAACGATGGACACAGCATCATTGTCGAGGCCGAACCGCTCGGAAATGAGCTGGGCGAAGGTCGTTTCATGTCCCTGGCCGTGGCTGTGAGACCCGGTGAGCACCTCGATCGTACCAACCGGATTGACCCGCACTTCCGCGGATTCCCAAAGTCCGACGCCAGCACCGAGGGAGCCGACCGCCGCAGACGGCGCGATGCCGCAGGCCTCGATATAGCAAGACAGGCCCATGCCGCGCAGTTTGCCGCGCGAAGCGGCCTCAGCCTTGCGGGCCGGGAAGCCGTCATAGTCGATCGCCTTCAGGGCCGCATCGAGTGTGGCGTCATAGTCGCCGGCATCATAACACATGATGACGGGTGTCTGATGCGGAAACGCGTGGATGAAGTTCCTGCGGCGGAAATCGGCCGGCGGCATGCCGACCTCGCGGGCCGCCGTTTCGATGATGCGTTCGACAAGGAAGGTCGCTTCCGGACGCCCTGCACCGCGATAGGCATCGACCGGTGCGGTGTTGGTGTAGACCGCCTTGACGTTGCAGTGAATGTTCGGGATGTCGTACTGACCCGAGAGCAAAGTTGCGTAAAGATAGGTCGGAACCGACGATGAGAACAGGGACATATAGCCCCCGAGGTTCGCCATCGTCTTGACCCGGAAGCCTGTGATCTTGTTGTCCGCATCAAGCGCCAGTTCGGCTTCCGTCTTGTGATCGCGCCCGTGCGCGTCTGTCAGGAACGCCTCCGTCCGGTCGGAGACCCATTTCACCGGACGGCCAACGCGCTTGGAGGCCCAGAGCGCGACGATTTCTTCCGGATAAATGAAGATCTTGGAGCCGAAGCCGCCGCCGACATCGGGTGCGACCACCCGAAGCTTGTGTTCGGGGGCGACATTGTAAAAGGCCGACAGAACAAGGCGCGCAACGTGTGGGTTTTGCGATGTGGTGTAGAGCGTATAGTGCTCTTCCGCCGTGTCGTAGTCGGCAAGGGCTGCCCGCGGCTCCATCGGGTTCGGAACCAGGCGATTGTTGGTGATGTCCATGCGCGTGACATGGGCGGCGCTGTCGAATGCCGCATTTGTGGCGGCTTCGTCACCGATGTCCCAGTCATAAATCAGATTGCCCGGGGCTTCGGGATGCAATTGCGGGGCACCTGGCGCCAACGCTGCACTCGTGTCGACGACAGCTGGCAGTTCCTCATAATCAACGACAACCGCATCGGCCGCGTCGCGGGCTTGTCCCTGGGTATCGGCAATCACCACAGCGACCGCCTGTCCGACAAAACGGACCGTTTCCGGCTCCAGCGCGCGCCAGGCCCCCATGTTCATCGGCGATCCGTCCTTGGAATGGATCATCCAGCCGCAAATCAGGTTACCGATCCCGTCGCCGACCAGCTGTTCCCCGGTCAGGACCGCTTCCACGCCCGGCATGGCAAGCGCGGCGCTGGCATCGATGCCTTTCACCTTCGCATGGGCATGCGGTGAGCGGACAAAGGCCGCATAGGTCATGCGCGGCAGGACCATATCGTCCGTATACCGGCCCTTGCCGGTGATGAAGCGCTTGTCTTCCTTCCTGAGGGCGCGTGCCCCGATACCTTGAACACCCATGGTTTTCCTCCCTGGAAAATCATTCCTGCCTGCTTATCGGATCTTCTTCATGACACCGTTCCCCTCCTCGGGAAGACGGTGATTGATCATGACTTTTCCGGATCAGGCCTAAATCATGTGAAAAAACCGGCTGCCGCGATACGGCAGTCCTACCGCTACGGACTACTCCGCAGCTGTCTTCATCCCGGCCATCTGGTCTGCAGCCGCTTTGATCGCCTTCACGATGTTGTGGTAGCCGGTGCAGCGGCAGATGTTGCCTTCAAGCTCGTGACGAATGGTCTTTTCGTCCAGATTGGCGCCATGGCGTTCGATCATGTCGACGGCGGTCATGATCATTCCGGGTGTGCAGAAACCGCACTGAAGGCCGTGGTTTTCGCGGAATGCCGCCTGGACCGGATGCAGTTCACCGCCGCCGGCAAGACCTTCGACCGTCAGAACGTCGGAACCATCCGCCTGGGCGGCGAGCATGGTGCAGGATTTGACGGCCTTGCCGTCCACATGGACCACACAAGCGCCGCACTGCGACGTGTCACAGCCCACATGCGTGCCGGTCAGACCCTGGGTTTCACGGATGAAATGAACGAGCAACGTCCGGTCTTCCACATCGGCGGATACCGTCTTGCCGTTCAGTCGCATCGTCACTTTCGACATCATTTTTCTCCCTCATTTTCAACCCGGGTCATTGATGCGCCACCCGGGATAAATTCCAAAACTTCGGTCGTCTCGCCGGCGGCTATATAGAGCCGCGGCCCGATCGACCTTATCGTCAGCTCATAACCGCAAGGATCACAATGACAGCGGCCAGGGCGATCAATCCCCAAACGATCGGACCACCAAATACGCCCCTGCCCGCAGCGACTTCAACCTTTTCCTCAACGTCGTGCAGCCGTTCTTCGATGACATGTTCGGCGTCCTGCGCGGCTTTGTACGCCTCCGAAGGCATTTCCTCGATCGCTTTTGTCTTGGCTTCTTCCATCAGGCCTGCATCGAGTTCATCGTCCGCGACATCGCTGCCACCGCCGACCTTTTCGGTGAATTTTCCGAAGAACTCGTCCGCCATCTTGCGTGCGGTGGAATCGATCAGCCGGCTACCAAGCTGAGCGAGCTTGCCACCGACCTGGGCGCGGGCGGTATAGGTGAGAACCGTTTCGGCACCCTCCTCGGCCAGGCTCACGTCGGCCGAGCCCTTGGCGAATCCGGCAACGCCGCCCTTGCCCTCACCGGCAATGGTATAGCTTTCCGGCGGGTTGATGTTTTCCAGCGTGACAGCGCCGTTGAACTTGGCTTTCACCGGGCCGATCTTTGAGGTCACCGTGGCGGACATTTCGGTGGGGCTGGTCATTTCCAGCTTTTCGCAGCCCGGAATGCATTCCTTCAGTACCTCAGGATCGTTCAGCGCCGCCCAGACAGTCTCCCGTGATGCCGGAATGCGGTAACTGCCATTCATATCCATGCGACCAATTCCCCTTGTGTTCGTCTGCAGGTCTGTTTTGACAATACACGCTACCGTTTACAAGACATATCGTTATCCTGAATTGTGCATGACGTATGCACCGACTGAAAGGGTCAAGCGCATCCGCGTTTCATCAGGTGTTTCACTTTTGAGACACCTTGATGATCAGGAGCACCTCGAACCTAGTTTGATGCCAGGCCGCATCGCTGCATCCGCCGGTACATCGTCGCCCGGCTGATGCCCAGATAGCGTGCCGCAGCGGATATATTGCCATGGCTGCGGGACAAGGCCCTGCGCAATTCAGTTTTCTGAGCGCCCGATCCCGGCTGCCCGGCAGCCATGTCTCCCAGGACATCGGACAGCGGCAATGCCCGCTCGATCTGCTCACTGGTCAGGCCGTGGAACCTGCGGGCCTGTCTTGTGGCGCCGATCACGAGATCGTCTTCGTCCACCGCCAGGAGAGAAAGACCGTTACGGCCGTTGTTACCGTCGGCAACGAGAATGCGCGCTTTCGGAAAGGCCGCCCGGAACAGGTCGTTTTCCATCGTCCGCGCACTGTCGTTGACGACCGCGCCGAGCACTTGGGCGAAGGCGGTGGACATATCATTCCGACAACTGGACACATCCAGAACCGCGATCAACTGGCCCTGGGGGTCATGGATCGGGGCACCCATGCAGCTCATCGCCGTATTGTCGGCTCGAAAGTGTTGGTTCTGGTGGATGACGACCGGGCGTTTTTCCGCCAAACAGGTCCCGATTCCGTTTGTGCCTTCCGCGGATTCGCTCCACACGGCGCCCTCGGTCAGTCCCCAGCCTTCAAAGCTTTGCCGGTCGCCCGCATTGCTTCTGCTGTCCAGAATCAACCCGGTATCGTCGGTCAGCACGACACAACACCCGGCCTGACCGGCAATTCGAAAGAGGTGTTCGAGACTGGGGCCTGCAATTTCCAGGAGCGCGCCGTATTTGTCCCGCGCTTGTCGCAAATCCGTTTCGGCGACCCGTTTTGCCGGGCCGCGCAGGTTCGGATCCAGTCCGTGGTAGACCATCGACCGCCGCCAGGACGCCACAACGCCCGACATGGCCGCGGCAATGCTTTCCCGAACCGCCGCTTCGACCAGGTCGGCATGGGACCTGGTCAGGTTCGCTGAATGCATCAGCATTTCCTCCCTCAGAGGCAGGCTTGAACCTGCTCTTTGGCCCAACTCGACCAAAACAAGGAGGACTTGTCAAAACCTTTTGCACAAAGCCGACCAGGAACAGATGCAATCCATGCCCGTCAGCACCTAAAAGCGAAGCGCCCCGATCAGGCGACCAGTTCAATCGCTTTCTTGCCTGCAGCTGTGGTTTTGAGCCAGTCAGTGGTCGTCTCGGCGTCGCGTCCCTTCGGTTTTGATGCGGGGGCGACATCACCGGTTGCGGATGTCTTCAGCATATAACCGATATAACGGGTGGATTCGATCGGATCCTCACCTAGGCGCATGCGCAGTTTCTTGCGAAGTTTTGAAATGTGGCTTTCCACGACGCACTCATCGACGCCTTCATTCATCATGCCATAGACGGCATTGAAAATCTGGGTCTTGGTAACCCGGCGCCCCTTGTTGCGGACCAGGTATTCCAGGATCCGGCGTTCGCGGCGCGGCAATTCCATCACCTCGCCACCGACTTCCGGATCGCGACCGTCAAAGAAGACCTGGATCGGTCCGGCATCGACGGACTTGCTCTCGGTCGTCCTACGGCGTCGGAAAGCGCCTACCCGTGCCAGGATTTCCTTCACATGGACCGGCTTGCGGAGAACGTCATCGACTTCGGCTGCGAACAGCTCCAGCGTGCGTTCAAGATTGGGATTGTCCTCCAGAGCAATGATCTGGGCTTCGCTGCATCGATTGCGGATCTGCGCGGGAAAAGACAGGCGATCTTCGCTTGCGCCCAGCAGTACGGCATCGATCGATTGCAGGTCGGTCTCCGGCGCAATGTTCAGCCAATCAACAAGTTCTGAAGAATGTAATTCCAAAGAAGCATAGCCTTCACGTTCGAAAGCCGATGCGTATCCGGCAGTCACAATTTCCCTGTCGTCAACAATTACAAACATTAGCCCACTCCGCATTTAAAACGTTAAATAGAGTGGTATTTTATTGCAGGAGATTGTTCAATATATCGAAGTGTAAACAAAATGGAAATTGAATACTAGAGTCGCCAGATGTCTACTTTTGGTCACAACATCATAATAAAAACAGAGAATATATAATCGAAAATTCGCTGCGAAAAGAATTGAAAATTCGATATGTATTTTATTTATTTGCTTTTCCGGATAAGTATAACATCACTCGTAAAATTTTCCAGAAATTTATTGATATCTTATTGGCCCACACAACATCGACGTGACAGCCCGAGCCGGGCCGCATGTCCAGACTCGGGCAAATCCATAAAGCGTCGCTTGTTTTGAAGGGTCAGACGGATAGCGCACGCGCAAGATCGGTAAACGGATCGCTGGTTTCTGCCGGCTTTGCCGACTGGCGCAGTGCCTCATAGATCTTCGGTACAAGTTCGCAAGCTTTGTCGAGGCTTTCATCCATACCGGGCTGATAGCCGCCCATGAGCCGAAGATCCCGAGTTTCCTCAAACCGCGCGATCATACCCTTAAGGCGGAGGATGAGTTCCCGCTGATCGTCTGTCCATGCCCGCTGGGACAGGCGTGATGTCGACTTCAGAATGTCCACCGGCGGATAACGTCCGGCTTCGGCAATTGCCCGGTCCAGGATGACGTGGCCGTCGAGGAGCCCCCGCAGGTTGTCCGCAACAGGATCGTTATGGTCGTCACCATCAACGAGGACCGAGAAAATCCCGGTGATCGTCCCCTCTCCTTCCGCGCCCGGACCAGCCCGCTCCAGCAATTTGGCGAGGTCTGAAAAGACACTCGGTGTGTAGCCGCGCGAGACCGGCGGCTCGCCCGCCGCCATGGCAACATCCCGTGCGGCATGCGCGAAGCGGGTCGCGGAATCCACGATCAGGAGCACAGAATCCCCAAGCCCGCGAAAATACTCCGCGACGCTCATGGCAGTTTTGGGGGCAAGCCTGCGCATCATCGAGCTTTCATCGCCGGTCGCTGCCACGACAACAGAATTCTCAAGCGCGTCGCCGAGGACATCGTCGATGAATTCCCGCACTTCGCGTCCGCGTTCCCCGACAAGGCCGACAACCACGGTATCGAATTCGCCGAAACCTGCGAGCATTCCTAGCAGGGTCGATTTTCCGACGCCGGAGCCGGCGAAAATGCCGATCCTCTGACCGACGCAAAGCGGCGTGAACAGGTCGATCACCTTCACCCCGGTCCGGACCGGTTTGTTGACCCGTGCCCTTTCCATTGCCTGTGGCGGATCCCTGTCGAGAAGAAAACCGGCCGGGCCGGTCTTAAGAGGGCCTTGATTGTCGATCGCCTTTCCGAGCGCGTTGACCACCCGCCCTTTCCACGACGGATCGGGATGGACCGCAAGCCCGCCCATGCGCCAGGCCGATGCACCGATACCGATGTCACTTGACCGTTCGAATGCTTTGACCACCACATCCTTTTCATCGAGCAGGATGATTTCGCCCTGCCGAATCCGGTCCTGGCCTTCAATGAGAACGAGGTCCCCAAGACAGACCGACCTGGACAAGCCGGACACCCGTATGGCGCCGGTCGATACCTGTGTCACATGTCCGCCGATCCTGACCGCCCCGAATTCCTTTTCGGCAGTCGAGAGCGAAACCGCGATCCGCTCAAGCCGATTCATCATTGGCACGTGCCAGATACCTTTCCTGGAGGGCCTTCAGGACATCCACCGGAAGGTGGTTGTCCTTGTGAGCGGCGATTTTTTCCAACCCCACCTCAGGTAAAACCGCGTGCGCATCCTTCTGTGCATCCGTGTCCGGTGCCGATTCCCTGGCGCTCGCGGGTTTCGAGTCGGGTGCGGTCCCGGTCAACAGAGCGGTCAGGTCGAAGGGCGTTCCATTCCCAGGCCCGGTAACCCGGGCGACTTCGGCACCGAGAACCTCGCCACCAGCCGATGAAGAGAAAACTTCGGGCGCATTGGCGGTGGTTACGGGTTTTTCTTTTGGAAGGGGAATGGCAGCCATTTCCGGACCGGAGCCGGCACTCTTCGGTTCGCCGGCAAGCGCCGTTGACGCGATAGAGTAGCCGGTCATGACGCCGAAGCCGATCGGTCCGCCGAGGGCCAGGCCGTAAAGGGCATTGCCTGAGTAGCGCGCGCCATCGGATATCGCGTCCCCCGTGACCGCCCGATAGAGTTCCGAAATACCGGGAATGTGCTGGAGCGGATTGATGACATCCAGAAAATCCTTGAAGCCGAATCCCTGCCCCTTTTCGGCCGAGGCGGTCTTGGCAGTGGGTTTCGGCACCGGGACATGCGTGGTACCGGTCGAGCCACTCGGTTCGACGGAAACAGGCGCCACCCAGGTCATGACGTTTCTCCCAGTTCCCGGATCGCCGTTCTCTGGGTGTCATTGCTCTGGTCGATCATCGCTGTCGCCCCTTCGAAGGCCCGGGTGATCATGATCAACTTGGTCATTTCCCGAATGGGATTGATGTTCGCGCCTTCCACATATCCCTGTCGAATGCCGTCAGAGCTGAACTCCTGCACCGGGATAGCCGGTTTGTCCGGGATAACGCCGGAGTTATCGCGGCGGGACAATTTGGCGTCCGTGGCGAATTGAAACAGGCCGATGGTGCCGAGCACATCCTCGCCCTGGGTAATTTCGCCGTTCTGGGAAATGTTCGGCGGGCCGCCTTCCGGATCGATAATGACCGGCAGGCCACCGGCATCGAGAACCTCATAGCCGTTGAGGGTCCTCAACACGCCATCGGTTCCCATTTGCATCCGGCCGTCGCGGGTATAGACGACTCCGGTCGGCGTCTGGACCGCCAGAAAGGCCTCCCCTTCAACAGCGATATCGAGCGGATTGTCCGTCTTGTTCAGGCTGCCGACCTGACGCGATATGAAGACTTCTCCGCCACTGGCGAAGCTGACCTTGTCCGGCCCGGCCTTGTCCAGGATCTCCTTGAACTTGACCTCGTCGGCCCGATAGCCGGCCGTGTTCATGTTGGAGATATTGCGCGACACGGTTTCGAGCCGTTTCGACAGGGCTACCTGGGCGGACAGCGCCACATAAAGAGCCGATTGCATGGGGTCACGATCCTCCGAGCTTGAGATTCTGGATGCTGGCCAGCAGGTTTTCGCCGAAACTGACAACCGAAGTTGCCCCGCCGGAGACGAGCAGGTTCGGAACCGCTTGAAGGTTCTGGCCGTTTTCCAGGTCGTAAAGCGTTGAGAACCGTTCGAGAAAATCGTTCAGGTACTCCGGATCCTGAAGCTTTTCGATATCGATATGGTCTTCGATATAGGCCGCCTGTTTGCCGAGATCAGACATGGCGAATTCGTCGGGCAGACCAAGGGCCGTGTAGACCGTTTCGGCAAGAGCCTTGTCGGCAAGAATGTCATAGGCGGAATCGATTTCCTCAGCCTTGCGGGCGAAGTAAAGTGCAAGACGAACACCTTCGTTCGACGCCCCTTCTTTCTCTTCCAGCGTCTGGCGCACGTAGGCCTCTGTGACGCCTTCCTGCGCGCGGGAAAAGATGGTCGCCGTCTCGCCGTAACGATCGAAATTGAACGTCTCGGCGAATTGCCGGTACCGGTCATCGGTCAGTTGGTTGGCGAAAGAGGTGCGCTCATCGATGCCTTCTTCAAGCACCTTGCGCATGAAGGCCTTGGCATAGGTCATGTCCTCCAGGCCGAACGCTTTCATCGCATAGGTGAAGATCCGGTCGTCGCCGAGCAGATCATCAATCGACTTAATGGAGTCGATGTTTTCCAGATAATACTCGGTGTTGCGCTCGACCATGGGGTCGGCAGTGACGTTCTTCAGCGACCTGGACAGGTCGGACGTCACCATCTGGTATTGAAGCAGCGTGCTGATCATGGCGGTCTTCTTTCGCTCATTCACTTGCGTGGAAGAACCTTTGCGCGCGGAGCTTACGCCAGGCTGGTCGCGCCATTGACTTTTCCGGCGCCAGCTTCAGGCAAGTCTCGTTTCCTAATCTGCCGTCATCGAAGCCTCACATGCACCATCAAGGAGCTGCTCGGTGACTATTCTATTGGGCCTGATCATTGCAGGCGTATCTTTGATCGGCGGGTTTGCCGCCCTCGGCGGCAAGGTGTCGGTTCTCTGGCAACCCTGGGAAATCGTCATCATCGTCGGCGTCGCAATCGGCACCTATATTGTCGGCAATCCCATGAAGTCGATCCTCGACACGGTGACAGCAACCGGCGACGCGGCGCGCAATGCGGTGCCGAAGAAGCGGGATTATCTCGATGTGCTCGCCCTTCTCTATGGTCTCATGCGGGAACTTCGCGCAAAGGGCCGCAACGAGGTCGAGCCTCATATCGAGGAACCGTTCAATTCGGCGATCTTCCAGAATTTCCCCTCGGTCCTGCGTAACAAGAGCCTGACGACTTTCATCTGTGATTACTTCCGGCTGATCATTGTCGGCAACGCACGGGCCCATGAAATCGAGGCACTGGTCGACGAGGAGCTGCACACCATTCATCGGGACCAGATGAAGCCCTACCATGCCATGAGCGCCCTCGCGGAAGCTCTGCCTGCGATCGGGATCATTGCTGCGGTGCTTGGTGTCATCAAGGCGATGGGCGCCATCGATCAGTCGCCGCAACTGCTTGGCTCCCTGATCGGCGCGGCCCTGGTAGGAACCTTCCTCGGAATTCTTCTGTCTTATGCCCTGGTTGCGCCGCTGGCGAACAAGATCAAGGGCGTCCGCGAAGCCCGGCTGCGCCCCTATATCGTCGTCAAGCAGACACTGCTTGCCTTCATGAACGGTGCCGCTCCGCAGATCGCTCTGGAACATGGCCGCAAGACGATTTCCGATACGGATCGTCCGACCATCGACGAAGTAGAAAGCGAAACGCTCAGCGCCAGCACGCCGGTTTCGGAAAACGTGCAGGAAATGCGTCAGAAGGGAGCCGCCTAGGTCATGTTGGAGGCTCATACCGCCCAAATGGACGCAACCAGTTCCGAACGCGCCATGATCACCGACCGGCTACTCGATGCCGCCGGGATCTCAGTAGACCGTCTGCCCATGCTGCCTGTGGTCTTCGACCGGATGGCCCGGGTCATGGCCGATGCGATGCGCCAGAAGTCCGCATCCCCGTCCTATATTTCGGTGAGTTGCATCGAAAACGACCGGATCGGTGACGTTCTCGACGAATTCGAAGCCAACGCCCTCGTCGCTGTCGTCTATTCTCCCGAATGGGACTCCCGAGTGCTGGTCGGCTTCGACCGGGATTTCATCTTCACCATGGTTGATGTTCTGTTCGGGGCAGATGGCACCGAACCGCCGATCGACGAGGAACGCTCCTTTTCCAATATCGAGACGCGGATTGCGCGAACGGTTTTCGAGGTTGCGTCCAAGGCTTTGGAGGAATCCTTCAAGCCGATTGCCGAAACGACCCTGAAGATCGAGCGGATCGAAAGCCGGATGGACTTCGCCGTGGTCGGACGCCGTAACAATCCGGCGGTCGTCGCCCGTCTGTTGCTTCAAGCTATCGGTCGCGGCGGCGAAGTCTTCGTCGTCATGCCCCATTCCACGCTCAACCCGTTGCGCCAGGGCCTGTCGCAGGTGCTTTCCGGCGAGATGTCGACGCGTGACAAGAAATGGACCCAGCACTTCCACAGCGAGATCCAACGGACCGAGGTGAAGCTGCAGGCCATTCTGGAAGAACGGCAACTGACCCTTGCCGAAATCAGCAACCTGGAAATCGGTCAGGTCATTGAGCTTCAGGCAACCGCGCGCACGCCGGTCACCCTGAAGTGCAACCGACAGCCGATTTTCACCTGTCAGCTGGGTCAGCTCGACGGTTCCTACACCCTCAAGGTCGAAGACCTGATCCATGAAGAAAAGGATCTAATCGATGATCTCCGCTCTCGTTGACGGCGTGCTCCTGCTCGCCCTGGTCATTACGACCTGGAAAATGGTCGCTATGTATCGCGAGCTGAAACGGCTCGGCTCCTATCACATGGATTATCAACGCATCTTCGATCAGACAGCGCTCGCGCTCGACGGGATCGAAGTCTCGATCCAGGAACTGAACGTCCGCGGGGCACAGGTGCTCAATGCACTCGGAAGCCGCATGGATGATGCCCGCGAACTGATTGCCGAAATCGACAGCCTGACCCGTGAAGCAAAAAGGCAGCAGTCCATCCTTCGCGCAGAACTGAAGGAACTGTCCAAGGCGACCGCCATGATGGCCAAGCGAAAGCCCGATGACGGTGCCGATTTCAACGAAAAGACGAAGGCGGAAAAGCACCTCCCACATCCGTTGCTGGCCTCCGCGCCGCGCCCCGAAACCGCCGGCGTAGCCGCCCCGAGGGCAACACGGATCCACCGGATCGACGATACGTTCGGCAGCCCGTTTCGTTCCGTCTCCATGTCTCAGAAGGATGACCTGTGATGAATGACACTACGATTGACCACGACACTGTCGAAAAGGACAATGGCGTGCATACCGCCAAGCCGGCCAATTTCGCCAAGGTCGAAGCGCCGGAAGCGTCCGGCGGAAAGGCCGATACCGAACTGATGGGCGACGATCGCAACCTGGACACGATACTCGGGATCCCGGTCGACATCCAGGTGGTCCTCGGATCGGCGACGATGCTGGTTTCCAATCTGCTCAAACTCGGCCGGGGCGCTGTCATTCCCCTGAACCACCGTGTCGGTGAACCGATCGACATCGTCGTCAACGGCCGTGTGATCGCGCGCGGCGAAGTGGTGGTGGTCGAAGACGACAACTCCCGTTTCGGCGTGTCCCTGACCGAAATCATCAGTTCCCAAACCGGCGCCCTGGAAGCCTGAGAACGGACGATAGAAGATGAATGCCACTGCAACGATACCGGCAACATTGCCAGCCAAACCATTGAATGGTGTAGAACGAGTAGCCGCAATTCTGCTGTCGCTCGGCAAGGAAAGTTCGTCGAGGCTGCTGCGGCATTTCGATCAGGAAGAGATAAGGAGGATCACGGTGACGGCCGCACAGCTCGGCACCGTGGCGACCGAAGAACTGGACAAGCTTGCAGAACAGTTCATCGAGCAGTTTTCAAATGGCCCTACCCTCTACGGGTCCGCGAACGAAGTTGAAAAATTGCTGGAAGGCGTTCTGTCGGAAGACCAGTTGTCCGATATCATGTCGGATGTTCTGGGCAATTCGAACCGGAATATCTGGGATCGGCTTGCAACCGTTTCAGAAACCGTCTTCGCCAACTACCTGACCAAGGAACATCCACAGACCGCCGCGCTCATCCTGACCAAGATAAGGCCCGCGGCGGCCGCAAAGGTCCTTGGACAGATCTCCGCGCCAATGCGCAACCAGCTGGTCAGGCGGATGCTTTCCATCAAGGCAGTCGTACCGGAAATCATGCGGGAGGTCGAAAAGACCATGCATGAGGATTTCATGATGAACCTGTCCGGTACGCTGGAAGCGGATTCCTATGCCCGCATGGCCGACATCCTGAACAAGATGGACCGCGATCATATGGAGGACGCGCTGGACAACCTCAACGAGGTGCGCCCGAAAACCGCGGAGATGCTCAAAGGCCTCCTGTTCACATTCGACGACATCATCAATCTCAATGCACGGACGCGTATGGCGATTTTCGACCAGATCCCCACGGACCGGATCGTTATGGCCCTGAAGGGTACCGATCCCGCGTTCCGGGAAGTCATACTGTCCTCGCTGACGTCGCGCTCACGAAGGATCGCGGAACACGAACTGGCCGGCGGCGAGCCGGCGGCCCAACGCGATGTTCTCGAAGCACGCAGCTTCATCACCAATCTCGCGCTGGAAATGGCGGGACGCGGGGAAATCGACCTCAATCCGAAGCAGGATGAAGGCGCCTATTTCGCATAGGTCCGAACCCGATAGCTGAAAGCGGAACCGGGATAGCCCATCCATGGCGGACGATAGCGACAAGGACTCAAAAACAGAGGAGCCGACCGAGAAGAAGATCCAGGACGCCATCGAGAAGGGCAACATTCCGACATCCAAGGAAGCGCCCGTCCTGGCATCTTTCCTGGCCACATTGCTGATCGGGGCCTTCATCATCACCGCCGATGCAGGAAAGCTGAGATCGGCGCTTATGCACCTGATCGACAACGCAGGAGGATTCAATCTTGGAAATGGTGCCGATGCAATTCTGCTTACTCATGCACTCGCGATTGAAACCATGCGGTTCCTCGCACCAATCATCGGCACGCTCACCTTGGCCGGTCTCGCGGCGGCTTTCCTTCAGAACAAACCCCGCATCGTCGCGCACCGCATCAAACCGGACGCCTCGCGCATTTCCCTGGCAAAAGGCTGGAACCGGATTTTCGGCATGCAAGGGGTTGTCGAATTCCTCAAGGCCGCGTTCAAATTCTCGACCGTCAGCATCGTGGCCTTTCTCCAGTTCAAGGCCGGGCTGCCGAGCTTGCTGAATTCCATGTTTACAGATCCGAGCGCCCTTCCTGAAATCATCCTCCAACTGTCCATGAAGCTGGTCGGCGGCGTATGCATCGTCACGATCCTGCTGGTGGCCGTCGATATCGTCTGGTCCCGCTTCAGCTGGCGCAAGAACCTGCGCATGAGCAAGCAGGAGATCAAGGACGAGTACAAGCAGATGGAGGGCGATCCGATCGTGAAGGCCCGCCAGCGCTCTCTCGCCCGCGACCGGGCGCGCAACCGAATGATGAACGCCGTCCCGGGCGCCACACTCGTCGTTGCAAACCCGACCCACTTTGCGGTCGCACTGCGCTATGACAATGAACAGTCCGCTGCTCCGGTCGTGGTCGCCAAGGGACAGGACCTGATCGCCCTGAAGATCCGCCAGATCGCCGAAGAAAACGAGATTCCGGTCATAGAAGACCGCGAACTTGCCCGCTCTCTTTATGCGAACACAGAAATCGACCGAATGATTCCTCCGGAATTTTATCGCGCTGTTGCGGAAATCATCTGCTATGTATACTCACGCCGTGCAGGGTAGTGATATCAAGCAGTTGGACATTCTATCGCATCAGGAAAATGCGCGATGCAGGATCATTCGGGAGGAAGCGGCAAGGCTGCCGCGACCGAGACCGCCGATGAACAGCGCAAGGCAGCTCTGGCGCTTGCTTTAAAAGATTTCACCAGCGAAATGAAACTGGTCGATGTTGTGGATCTCGTGGCATTTGTTCGCACCGAACAGCACGGCAACATTGCCGACCTCATCAGATCTTCGGCCGAACTTTACTTCAAGGACGACACGCTGCGCTACGGCATGGCCGCCGGCGTCGATCTCGACTGGGACAGGCCTCCGACCATCAGCCTGGACCTGGAGTTCTACCACAAGGGTGTGTGGGTCTATTTTTCGCTGGTTCTGGGCGAACCGGAGAATGCGGTGAACGTCTCCTACATCGAGTTCACCAACGCATCCGACGACCCCGCGACAAACACCCGCCGGCTGCTGGACGCCCTGGACGATGCACGTGCGGAGCCGAGAGGTCAGGTGTCCTGAAGCCGCTGCCGGCACAGGCATGCAGCTGAACCGGCCCCCTCAGTTCCCGGATTTTACTGCCCCATCCTAATAATCTCACCCGCCGTTGCGACAAGATCGGCGGGTGTGCCGCCGCCCCCTGGACTTTCCCAAGAGCTCGCTACAAACGGACGTAAAGGACCGGCATACAAAAAAGCACCGGAACGAGACGTTCCGGTGTGCGTGACGGGGTCCGAAGCTGGAGCAGCAAAACACTGTCTAGTGGGTGATCACGTCGGCCTTGGTGAAGTAGTTGAACTCCTCGACCAACACTTCCTTGACCACATCGTCGCCGATGCGGGTATTGACGGCCTGCCTTAGATGCCTGGTCAGTCCGTCCAGGTCATATCGTTCCAGGTTTTTGAAATCCAAAGCCTTGTCGGCATAAAGAAGCCGGAAGGCTTCGTCGACCAGAAACGGGTGCGGCGGGACAGACAGGCTGCGCAGAACGTCTGCATCGGCGGTGAACACCAGATTGGCAACCACATAGCCCTGCAGCGCGCCGTCTTTCAGGATCGGCACGTTGACCGGCTGGACAGTCTCGTAATCCAGGCCGCCGAGTTGGGCCTGCTGGGACGCGCCCTGGGCCATCTGGTCGTTCAGCCAGTATTGGGTCCCATAGCCGGACGCCACCGTAGCAAGCGGCATCCAGATCCCGACGAAAATCCATTTAATCATGAAAATACTCCGGGACAGGACGTGCGTATGTGCCATCGGAGTCGGCGTCCAGCATGGACTGCGCGACCAGGTCCGCAATTTCCTTTACCGCCGCCAGATGGCGGGACAGCAAGAGCAGATTGTCCTTCAAGGCCAGTCGAAGGTTTTCCAGCAAGTCCGTGATCTCCTGGCCCAAAGCTGTCGAAGAAACCGATTGGCGTGCACGGCTCAGATCCAGAAGCGCCTGGCTCTTGCGGTATTCAAAAGACTTCAGATCAGTCCCCCCACCGTCGCGCAAGGCCCGTGTTTCCGCTTCCACCACGTTCAACGCACGATGGATCGCGGCTTTCAGAATAGCCTCGGCCACAGGACTGGACACGGTCAGGGATACATCCCGGTCAAGCTCTTCCGACATCAGGCTTCAGTCCCCCCCTTCAAGGTATCCGACATCAGATCCGCAATCCCGATGCCGCCGCTTGCAGCCATCTGATTTGCGACCTGCTCTGCCAGCATGGATTTCCAGATTTCGCCGGTCGCGCCTTTGCCGAAGACGTCGCCGGCATCATTCGGCAGCATGGTCTCGACAAACTGGTGCAGAACCAGCGCTTCGAATTTTTCGGCAGGCGATTTGCCCCCGGTCGCGCCGGCTGAACCATTTGCGCGAAAGGAGGATGCCATCGTGTCGTCGATTGCGGAACGGAAACCCGACCCGTCGGCATAACCTGTCGCGGCTAAGCGCTGCAGCTTTCCGGCGGCAACACTTCGCTCCACCGGATCGGCAGCGCGAACCACGTCCAGAACGAGATCGGATGGAGGCGCGATTGCCATGAGGACACTCCTGCACTGTGCATCCCGGCCCTTGAAGGACCGTTGGTCTTCAGATTGGCGGGGCAGTATGCGCCCTCGCCTTCTCCATTCAGTTCTATCGTCTGTAACTTGCGGCAGCCTTACGCTGACCTTCTCAGGTGATGCTCCAGAAGGTCGACCAGGTCCCGGTCGTCCGCCTTGCGCTGTTCGTCGCCGCGCATCCTGGCCAGGCGCTGCTCCATGACCTTGAGCATCATCCGCTGGCGGACATATTCGGTTTGAACCTTGTCGCGCGCTTCCGTCAGCTCGCCGAGTTCTGCCAGAATGGCCTTCAGCCGATCCGCAGCCCTTGCAATGAAGATATCGTGGCGCGCCAGGTCTCCATTGGAGAGTGCGAACAGGATACGCTGCTCCTTGTCGGCCAGTTCTGTAGCCTGGCCGTCAAGTTTTTTAAGAAGCCATGATGACAGGACGTGGATCTGTTTCTGGAGTTTGAAGATCCGTTCGATGTCGTGGCTGGTGCGTGCCATTTCATTCATCCCAATTTGAGCCAGGTGAAGTATCCGTCGAGGAACAGGGTGATCGCTTCCGAGAAGACCAGGAAAAGAAAATACATGCCGCCGGCGATCACGAACGGCATGGAAATGAAGTAGACGGGGATCTGCGGCGTAAGCTTGTTGACCAGCCCGATCGCCAGATTGACCACCACCGTATAGACAACGAACGGGCTGACGATTCTGAGCGCCAGGACAAAGGTGGTATCCAGCTGCTCGCTCAGCCGCTCCACAGCGCTGACCACATCCATCGGCCCGCCCGGCGGCAGGGCCGTGTAGGATGCCGCAAGCCCCCTCAGCACTTCCCAATGCTGGTTGGATATGAAGATCATCGCGGTCGCGGTCAACGTCATCAGGTTCGCCAACGGTGGCAGAGCCTCACTGCCCTCGATCGCCATGCCCGGCATGTTGGACAGGCCGACGGCCATCGACACGAAGGTCGCAAGCGTTTCAAGAGCGACCAGAAAAATCCGGCCGAGGAATCCGATCAGAAATCCGACAAAGAGTTCCGAGGCAATCATACGCGCTGTGGTCGCCAGCGTCTGGTCGGGAAGCGCCGCCTGTATCGTCGGCAGGAGCAGAGGCGTCAACGCAAGGGTGACCGAAAGCGCGATGAACAGACGGATGCGCATGGCGACGCGTTCGCTCGAAAAGCCCGGGATCACCATCAGGCAGGCGCCGATCCGGCAGAACAGCAGAAACACCGACAACAGGACCCCGGTTCCAGCCTCGCCAAGGATGAGGCCGCTGGCAATCATGAGACACTGCCCAGAGAGGCGACATCCACGCCTCGGGCGATTTCCAGATGAGACAACACAGGGAGCGTCGGGAACATCCGTTCGACGATCATGCGCACATAAGGCCGGGCGTCGGGGGTGGCAACGATTGCGAAGCTTTTGCCCGTCTTAAGGTGCTTGCGGACGGCTTCGGACATTTCGTTGCCGAACTCTTCCACCAGTTGCGGCTCGATGTCGAATTCGATCACGTCGCCCTTGGCGTCCCGCTTGAGCGCATTGTGGAACGCCAGGTCCCAGCGGTTTCCAAGCCGCAGCACGTTCAGCGGCCCGCCTTGGGAAAGGTCGCCACAGATCTGCTGGGCGATACGCATGCGGACATGTTCGGCCACCTGCTCGGATCGGCGGACATGGGGAACGATTTCCGCGATCGCTTCCAGGATGAGATGCAGGTTGCGGATCGACACCCGTTCGGACAGCAACAGCTTCAACACCGCCTGCAGGCCAGAGTAGGATGTGTGTGCGGGGCAGATATCGTCCAGAAGTTTGCGGTATTCCGGATCCAGCCGATCGAACAGGTTGCGCATGTCCTTGTAGGACAAGAGCTGCGGCAGGTTGTTCCGGATCACTTCGCTCAGATGCGTCAGGATCACCGTGTTGTTGTCCGCCGGCTCCAGACCGTCGCGCTTCAACTCGTCCCGATAGGCGAGCGGCACCCAGAACGCGGGCATGCCGAACGCCGGTTCCCGGGTTTCCTCTGCCGGCACCGGCAGATTGGTATCGGAAGACGGCATGACAAGCAGTTCGCCCACCTTGAGCTGCTGCTGGGCCACGATCGTTCCATGGATCTTGATCTGGTAGCTTTTCGGATCAAGGGTCAGGCTGTCCGTCACCCGGACATCGGGAACGACGAAGCCGAATTGTTCGGCAAATTTGCGTCGCATCTTGCCGACCCGTCGGGCCAGCTCGCCGTGATTAGCGAGCAACTGGCTGGAAATCTGCTTGCCCAGGCAGAGCTCGATTTCAGAAGTCTTCAGGGATTCCTTGACCGACTCCCGGGTTTCCTGCTTGTTGCGGGCATCGTCCAGCGCCTTCTGGTCGTCTTCCAGCTTCTTCTTAGCTGCAATGCGCTTGGGGATCGCGTAACCGATGAACCCCATCAGACCTGCGAGCAGTGCGAAAGGGATCATTGGTAGCCCCGGCATCAGGGCAAAGATCCCCATCAGGATCGCAGCCACATAAAGGGCGCGCGGATATCCACCAAGCTGACCGAGAACCGCCTTGTCCGTGGATCCTCTCGTCCCGCCCTTGGAAACCAGAAGACCTGCGGCCAGGGAGACGATCAGGGCCGGGATCTGGGAAACCAGACCGTCGCCAACCGACAGTTTGGTAAAAACGTCGGCTGCGTCGCCCGGGCTCATGCTGTAACGGGTCACACCGATCACCATGCCGCCAAGAACGTTGACGGCGGTGATGATCAGGCCCGCGATCGCATCGCCACGCACGAATTTGGAAGCACCATCCATAGCGCCGAAGAAGGAGCTTTCCTCCTCCAATTCGCTTCGCCGACGCTGTGCTTCCTTGTCGTTGATCAGGCCCGCGGACAGGTCCGCATCGATTGCCATCTGTTTGCCAGGAATGGCATCGAGGGTAAATCTGGCACCGACTTCCGCGATCCGGGTGGCGCCCTTTGTGATCACAAGGAAGTTCACCGTCACCAGAATGGCAAAGACGATCAGACCGATGGCGAAGTCGCCACTCATCACGAACTGGGAAAAGCCATTGATGACGTAGCCGGCGGCGTTCAGGCCTTCGTGACCATTGGCCAGGATGACGCGCGTGGTCGCGATATTCAGCGACAGCCGCAGCATGGTCGCAATCAGCAGGATCGTCGGGAAGGATGAGAAATCCAGAGGTTTCTGGATCCAGAGCGCCACCATAAGGATCAGCACGGACAGTGCGATCGACATGGCCAGACCGATGTCGATCAGGAAAGTCGGGATCGGCAGAAACAGGACTGCCAGGATCATGACGATACCGACGGCAAAGCCGATATCGCGCCGGCTGTCGGGTGTACTCGTGCCGGCTGAAGTGAGGGTGGTGTCAGACATGCCTTCTCTCGATCGGAAAGAACTGTCCGCACCATGACCGGCGAAGCTTGCGTGAACTTTGTGCCGAGGCGATTGAAGAGAACTTTTCGATAACCTCCGGAAGGTCTCCGGATGTCAGAGGCGACAAAACTGCATGAAAAGAAAAGCTTGCCCGCATTGGTGATCCCGGCGAACTGTTTGGAGCCGGCGTCTATTCCACCGGGTTGTCGCAGCCGTTTAAATCAAGGGGTATCCGGCTCTTGCCGAAAAAAGGATAGCCGGCCCATAAGGCCGGCTGGTCCGGTTCAGAAACCGTTTTCGATCCGCCCGTAAATCAGCACGGTCAGGCCGTAAATCTGGCCGCCGATGAAGGGGCCGGCAATGATGATCATCACCAGGATTGCGACGATCTTCGGGATGAAAGTCAGCGTGATTTCCTGAACCTGGGTCAATGCCTGCAACAAGGCAATGGCGATCCCAACGACCATTGCGGGCACGATCGCAGGCGCCGATCCGACAATAATCGTCCAGATCGCCGCCCGCACCAGGTCGAGTGCATCGACTTCATTCATGGTCAGCTGATCGTCACACCGGCACCAAGCAGGATGCCCTTGCCGTTGTCCAGACCCAGGACCGTTCCGTCGGAGTAGATTTCGACGGAAGTGACCACGCCAGAGTTCCCGTTGGCATCGGTCGCCGTACGGCCGATCAAGTCATCCACCTGGCCGAAGGACATGTTGGTCAGCATGGTTTCGAGCTTGGAGTTGGTCTCGATTGACTGCTCCACCTGGGAGAAGCTGGCCAGCTGGGCAAGTTGCTCGGAGGAATCCACCGGATCGGTCGGATCCTGGTTTCGCATCTGCGCCATCATCAGCTGCAGGAAGGCGTCATAATCAACGGTGAGCTGTTCCTTGGCTGCGCTGGCAGCCGTGGATTGCCCCGTTTCGGTTGCGGCGGAAACTGCGGATACGGTCATGTCGGAAACTCCTTTCAGGCACAGGCCAGTCGGACGACGCGTTCGATTTCGGCATCGCCACCGCTCATCAAGGCGGCTTCGGTCGGATAGAGACTGCGCACCATCTTCATGGCGTCGAACCATCGGGATTCGCCGTTCAAGGTTTCGACCTCTTTCAAGGCCTCCAGAATCTGCGCATTGGAAAAGACGGACTTGGCAGACCGCATCATCATTTCGAACAAGCCCTGAACAGACGGTGCGGCGACCGGATCCATGACCATCGTTTGCAGAACGAAATAGAGCTGGCGCAGTGGCGTCGTCGCGTCTTCCGGCTGAAGCACGTGGTTCTCCAGAAGAAAGACCGCGTCATTCATCAGTTCCAGGTTCGTCTTGCGCTCCACGCGCAGGACGGCGCCGTTCACGAACAGGCGCTCGCCCGCTTTCAGACCAATTTTCATAGATTTATCCGTTCAGGCTGTCGCGAATGATGCTGTTGATCTGGATGAGCGGATCCAGGCTTTCACTTTCGTTCTGCCGGATACGTTCCGTTTCCTTGATCGCCCAGATGCCGATCGAGATCAGCTGGGCGCGCAACGCGTTGGGCAGCTCGTTGTTGTCGTCTGTCAGGCTTTCCAGGAAGTAGCCCCAAAGGCGCCGCGTGAAGAACAGGGCTTCAACGGTTTCCCGGGAGTTGGGGCCGCTGTCTTTTGCCTGCTCAAGCTTGGCGATGACGATGTTCATCGCCTCGAGTTCGTTCAGTTTTTCGTCGGCGCAGATATCGTCCATGGTCTCGGCATAGGACAGATTATACATGGAACCCTCTCTCGTTATTCAGGTCTTTGCTTCGGGGCCAGATATCCGGCGCGGTCAGAAGTAATTGAGAATGCTCAGCCGTTGGATCCGGGCGCTGATCGCATAGGTCGTTTCAAGCTGGGTGATCGCGGTATTCAGGCGAACCGACGTTTCCTCCAGATTGACGTTTTCAAGCGCATTGATGCGCTGGTTGAGTATGTCCGTCTGGATGGAAATCCGGTCGTTTGCGACCGAGACGCGTTCCTGAGCCGTCCCCATGGACCCCATCAGGTTCGTCACGTCGACGATCGCCTCACCAATCAGCGAGATCGATTTGTCGACAACGGCCTTGTAGGCATCCGGTCCCAGCATATCGTTGCCGAGGTCGGACATCATGGTGAAAGCCTGCGCCAGTTTACGGAACCCGTCCTCATTGGCACTGACGGACGTCGTCAGTTCCTCGCTTGCGGAAATGCGACTGACAACGGTCTGATCGGAAGCACTGGACCAATCATTGCCCCAGTTCGGGTCGGCAAACAGAGCATCGAACGGCCCATTCAGATAGGCCGTCATGGCCGCGCCGGATATGGTCGATACGTTCGGATCGGTCTGGGTGAAACCGAACTGTCCGAGGAACGCGGCATCGGCCGCGATCTTGTTGGGCTGTAGAGGATCATTATAGTCGTTGATCGGTGCAACGTCGGAGTTGATGCCGGCGAAAAGGTAATTGCCGTTCAACTGGGTATTCAGTCTGGACATCAGAAGTTCCAGATTGCCCTCCGCCTCGGAGGCCGTCACCGAATTGCTGCCATTGCTGTCTCTCACGGCGACGAGGGTCGCCAGAAAGTCTTCTGCAACCGTGCGGATATCATCCATGGCGGCCTGGCTGACATCGAGCCTCGATGCCGTCAGGCCGTTCGTGTCGGCAATGGTGTTGAGAAACTCGAACTCGGAGCGCAGTGAAACGGTTTCACCCGTCTTGCTGCCCAGATCGAGCCCGACATCGAATTTCCGACCGGAGGACAGTTCCGTCTGAAGCTTGTTGACGTTACTGGCCTGGCCCATCATCTGACGCCGGGCCCCGTCCGACATGGAAATCGTGGAAATGTAGGTCATTTTCATAGCGGCTTACCTCGCAGCGGCCAGAAGATCGTCGAGCATGCTGTCGACGGCGGTGATCAGTTTTGCAGCGGCCGCATATGCGCGTTCGATGTCGAGCATGCGGGTCATCTCCTCGTCGATGTTCACACCAGTGGTGTTCGAGAGGGTTTCTGCCGTTCTGGAAACGATGACGGACTGGACCTCAAGGTCGCTGGTCGCCGTCTGGCGGCGGCTTTCAAGCCAGCTCACCGATGAGGATGCGAAACCGGACAGGGTATCGGTCGGGTCAAGCTCCACGCTGCTGTCGAAAACCCGAGGCGCTTCCAATGCATCCAGGTAGTCCTGCAGGCGATCGCTGTAACCGGCGAGATCGCTCGGGTTGTAGTCGTAGTTCGGATCGAGTGGATTCGATATGCCGCCATCGCGAAGCAGGTCGAGTTCGCCGCCCTGATCGGGATCGGCATTGGCGTTGATCCGGATATCACCGGCCAGCCCGACGACGAGTGTACTTGCCGCCGGAACCGCAGGCCCGCCCGAATAGGTGAAGAGACCGGCCTGATCGGGGCCCGCGGCGACCTGATCGCTTTCGGCGAATGCTTCCACCAGGCCTCGGGCGATTTCGTCCAGCTGGCTCTGATAAGTCACCGCGACCTCGTCGCGGAGGGTCGTCAGGCCCTGCAGGCGGCCGCTTGCAAGCGGCATGATCGCATTCGGTCCGGCCACCGGCACACCGTCGACGTAGACCTGGTTGCCCACCGTCCCCGGACTGAATGTGTTGGTCTTGTCGAAACTGACCGTCCGCGCTGTCGTCTCGAACAGGGTCACACCGCTGTCGGTATAGACGACTATGCCGCCGTCATCCTGGGTCAGTGTCCTGATGCCGATTTCTTCCGATAGCGAATGCAGCACCTGGTCACGACTGTCCAAAGCATCGGTGACATCGGCGCCGCTCTGGTTTCCCCGGACGATGACCGAATTCAGACCCTCCAGCTGACTGAGCAGCTTGTTGATTTCATCGACGGAAGTGGCGATATCCGCATCTGCATCGGCACGGACAGACTGAACGAGGTCTGTGCTCTCATTCAGAGCTCTGGCCATATCCTTGGCGGTTTGCAGAAAATCCTGAGCGAGAATGGTATCGTTCGGATCAGCCGCATAAGCCTGGATGGCTGTCCTCAAATCGCCAAGGCGCGCGGACGGCGACATTTCAAGTGCGGTGTCACCGATGGTCTCGCTCAATCGCGTCAACCCGTCGAGTACCGCCTGTTGTGACGAGCCCGACGAGGTGGAGGTCAGCAGAGAGGTGTAAAGCGCGCTATCGGTGGTGCGGGCTATTCCCTCCACCCGGACGCCGCCCGGCTGGCCGGATTCGGAATAGACGGTACTCAACATAACCGACTTGCGGCTATACCCGGCTTCCTGCGCCCCGGAGATGTTTCGGGACGTCGTTGCGATTTCCGATTGTCGGGCCGCGAGCGCGGACTGGGCGACCTGGAGTGCGACGGACAGGCTCATGACATATTACTCTCGAATATTCCCGGTCCTTAGCGGACCAGGTTGACCAGTTCTTCCAGAAGATCGGACCCGGCTTTGAACACCTTGGAATTGGCGGTGTAAGTGCGCTGGGACTCGATCATCGAGGTCAGCTCGCTGGCGAGATCGACATTGGAGTTCTCAAGCGCACCGACAACCAGGTTGCCGAGCCCCCCTTCACCCGCGAAACCGACGCGAACGTCACCGGATTCGTTGGAAACGCGGTAGAGGTTGCCGGAGACCGGGGTCAGCTTGTCGGGGCTGGCCACGTCGGCGAGCGGGATCTGGTAGATCGCGCGCCGGTCGCCATTCGAATAGACGGCGTAGAGGATGCCGTCCTCATCGAATTCAACGTCTTCGACCGAGCTCGGCGCGTTGCCGTTGGCATTGACTTCCGTCACCGTGAACTCGCCATCCAGATAGGTCGACTGCGCGAGATCGATGTCGAAGGTGCCGCCATTGGGAACCGCCACGTTGATAACGGTCGGACTTGCCCCGGCCAGCGCCCCGGTCGTGACGTCAAAGGTAATGGTCTGGTTGGAAAGTGCGGCGGAAGAATAGGGGAAGCCCCCGCCGGGCGCCGCATCGGCGGCATTGTAGATCGTCACTTCCCAATCGGAGTCGGCCGCGGTTTCCGTGAGCTTCGAGTAGTAGACATCGAGCGTCACTTCGTTGCCGAGATTGTCGTAGACCACGAGGGACGTCTTGGCCGAATAGGTCGAGGTGGCCGCATTGGCGGACGGCAGGTCGGCCGGTGCGACGATCGTCGCATCCTCTGGAACCTTGCTCCAAAGGACCGCTTCGTCGGTCGGCACTGCTTCCATCCGGTTCTGGGAAATGTTGATCCGCTCCATTCCGCCAAGGCCATTGGCGACCGGCGTTGGAGATGCTCCGTTGGCAACAGGATATCCCTGCAGGTAGTAACCGGCCGTGTTGATCAGATAGCCTTCGTCGGTCGGGACGAAGGAACCGGCCCGGGTCAGCATCGGACTCCCCTCCTTGTCGGAGACCACGAAAAATCCGTTGCCGTCGACCGCGAGATCCAGGCTGGAGGTCGTGTAGCTCAAAGAGCCCCCATCGGAGATCGCGTATTTGGTATGGGCCTGGACGCCGCCGGAATTATAGGTTCCGCTGCCTTGCGAGAGAACCAGAGATGAAAATTCCGATGCCGCGCGCTTGTAGCCGGTGGTGCTGGAATTGGCGATGTTATCTGCAACCGTGCCGAGCTTGCTCGACTGGGCGTTCATTCCTGACACGCCGGTACGCATTACTCCATAAAGACCCATTGGAACGTCTCCCGTTACCGAAAATTTCTGGAGACCATTCAAGGGCGTTTATCTTGCGCGAAGCTGTTGCCTTGAAAAATAGATGGATATTTTATTCGTGTTTGAAGCGAATTATTTTAAATTTTAGATATTACTTTCAAAATTGCAGTCTTAATATTCATTAACCGCAGAATTCACGGGATTTTGGGGTCCATTTTCCGAAGCCGGTCGCAACCATGTTCTGGATCACCTTGCAGACATACCGCTTTTGCGCCGGATCATTATCCGGGCCTGCATGGTACCGGGCAACAGCCATCGTCCATGATCCCTGGCGCTGCCGCAATTCCTTCAGGAAACGGGCCGCATACCGCACATTCGCCCTGGGCTGGAGCATCTGGTCCAACGAGGTGAACCTGGAACCGTGGTAATACTGGTTGATCTGCATGCAACCGATATCAATCAGTTTCTTACCCTGCTTGCGAGCCTTGAGCACATCGGCTTTAGCGGCTGCAGCCGAGGGCGGAAACTCTGAAGCCCCTTCTATGTTGAGCGCATAGGGATAAAGGGAATTGCGTCGTCCCGTTTCGGTCAGGCCTACCGCATAAAGCACCCCGAGCGGAACCCGGTACTTCCGTGCGGCCGCAACCATTTCCTTCTCGCAGATATTCTGTATTTCCGCAGTTGCAGGCGTAACCGCAACAGACAGACCGCTAAAGATAGACGCCGCCATCGTGGCGCTGATCACTCTCTTTTTCATCTTCAACACTCCTTGTGTGGTCATCGCTTGCGGATTGGTCCGAGGCCTGACGGCCCTGGTCCTCGTTTTCCTGGTGGTTACCTTGCTGCAACGGGTTCTGGAGCGAACCGTTGCCGGCATTCTGATCCGCCTGGGAAAACGACGATCCGGAGGATTGGGTCTGTCCGGTATGCTGCGGGCCGGTAACACGATCGTCGGCCGCGGCCTGAATTGTGATCGAGTCCGCCTTGTGGCCTGTGGCGCGAAGCATCTGATCCAGCAACTGCCGGTCCTGCTTCAACAACTCCGCCGTTTGCGGGTTACTTGCCGTCATCGTGACTTCGACATTGCCACCCGTGATTTTCAGGGTAACCTTGACCGTGCCGAGTTCGACCGGCGTCAGCTTGATTTCCAGCGTTTTGACGGCCTCCCCCTCCGGCTTTATCGAAAGCCCTTGCGGTTCTGCAGCGGTTCGTGAGGCTTCCGCCTTCAGGCTTGCCACGATCCCCTCGCCCACCTGCTGGATCGGTGACAGGCGATAGGACGGCGCGAAATGGGTTTCCTGCCGGACGATCTTGACTGACGCCGCATCGATAGGTGATCTCAATCCGGCGGTCTGCTTGTCAGTTCCTCGCCCTTCGGAAACGGCTTCCGGTTCGATACCGAATTTGGCGAAAAGGTCATCGACACCGTTGTCGCCAGTAGCTGTCGTCGCGGTTCCGTTCTGAGGCTTGGCATTGCCCGCTTGCGCGTTGCTTTGTGAAGGAGCCTTTCCGCCGGGCTGCCCGAAATTCCCGGTCTTTGCAGCATGGGCGTTTTGAGCTCTTCCGCCTGCCAGTTGTTCCAGGGCGCCGGCAAGGACGTTGGCGTCAACAGAAGTCGACGCCTTCGTTCTAGTTGGATCCTCACCCGGGCCGTCAGTATCGGCGGCATCGGCTTCTGTCGTTCCGTTGGCAAGGACGCCTGGGATATCAGTACCTGCCCGGCCTGATGTTGCCGGGGATCCTGAACCGACGTTGGCCGTCTTCGTTTGCGATCTCGCAGGCACGCCGGTTCCATTGCCGCTGCCATTTTCAGCCGCGCCCTTCTCCTGCGACCGTGTTTGACCGGTCCCGGTCCGCGCTGCGCCCGGTGTCTTGTCCGTGAGCGATCGCATCAGGTTCAGGAACTGATTTTCCTGAGACGGCTCACCACCGTCTCCTTTCTGCTGGTTCCCTGAGAGATTTGCCTTTGACGATGTCTGGCCACTCGATTGCAGCAAGGGAGAATTCGCATAAGTCATGTCAGGGGTTCCCCGCCTGTTCCAGGAGCTTGTCCGTTTCCGTCAACAGCTGATTTGCCCGGCTCATCACCGGAGTAATCCACTTCGGATCGGCCGGCTTGTTTCCAGGTCTGTAGGAAGAAAATTCACCGATAACTCTGGCTGGCGGTTCCGGCCAATGACGCACGGAATTCAACACCGAATATACCGCATCCAGAAGGTCCAGTTCGTTGGGTTCCAGGAGGGTCTTGTCCACGGACCAGAGCGTATCCCGGACGAGTTTGATGTTCTGTGCGTCCATCGCGCCGCCGGCCTTGTAGAGTTTCAGCAGCGCTTCTTCGCGCGTTCCGCCCATGGCCAGCGGGAATGCCCGATCAACAACCTTGCGGACGATGTCCAGCTGTCCGTGCAACAACGCCGTTCGTGCCATGCGCAGATACAGCGTCCGCTGAGTGTCTTCATCGAATTCGTTGAAAAGACTTTCGATCAAGGCGAACTTCTCCGGGCTTTGGGCAAATCCCAGGGTATCAATCGCCATCATGAACCTGCGTCTGAAATCAGGCGCATAGATGGAATTGCGGAACCGGCGCAGATAGGTGATGGAAAGCGACTGGAACCGTTCGATGTCATCGAGCGTGCCGGCTACGAACACTTCTCTACGCAGCGCCGCCTCTTCAACAAGACTTCCAGGTAGAAGCAGCCGGGCCAACCCGAGATAGGTCAGTGCCGTTTCAGGCTGGTCGCGGACCGTGACGGCTGCCAGCGCCAGCGCCACGTGACCACCCAGGCTCGGCGGCAATTCACGGGGATCGAACCTGGACAACAACTCGGCGGCCTGTTGTTCACGTCCCTCTACATAGGCCAATGCGCCATTCATCAAGTCGACATCGACCATGGGCAGGGGATCGAATTTCAACAATTCCCGCATCACCGCCGGATGACCGCCGCTCAACAGATGAACCACCGCGGCTCGGGCGTTACGCGGATCCTGCCAGACCAAAGCCGGTGCATCCATGAAGTCCTTTTCCATCCGCATCACCAGCGCACGCTGGGCTGCCAACGCCTGGCTGTTGCCCTGGGCGACCTGTGCCTGAAGCGACTGCAGCGTACGAACCATTTCATATGGCGGCGTGACAGGTTCGGCATGCAACGGCAAAACCATGAGACCGGTCCAGCCCAGAACGGCCCACCTCAGAACAGCCACGAGTGCAATTCTCATTCCGCACACCATCACCTCGCCTCCTTCAGGAAGATTTCAATCCTCCGGTTGGATGCCGCATTGGGATCTTCCGGGTGTTTCAGGTCCCGATCGGCATAACCCTCGACCCGCTCGAAGCGCTTCATCGGCACACCGCCACGCGCGAGCATGTAGAGAGCCATGTGGGCGCGTGCGGTCGACAGGCGCCAGTTGTCATAGTTTTTCGACCGGAACGGCCGGGCATCCGTATGACCCTTGATGACAATCTGGCCCCCTTCCGCCCGCACGATCTTGCCGATCCGGCCGAGCAAGGCGACGAGCTCGGGACGAGGCTCGGCGGACCCGATGGCAAACATGCCGAAGTTCTGGTCGTCCGTAAGGCTGATCAGGACCCCTTCATCGACTGCCTCGACCGTGACACGGCTGACCGTTTCTTTCATGGTTCCGCTGTCGTTTTCCGACAGTGCAATGTTCAATCGTTCGATCAGCGTCGTGCCTTCGGCAGGAACCGTTGTATCGGCCGCTTTCAATTTCAGAAGAGCCTGTTGCCTGTCCTGCACCGACGGACCGTTTCCGAGCGCCCGGGCCTCACCTGACGTGGATGGAGCCGACTTGCCCGTGAGAACGTGAGCAACGACAACGGCATTTCCGTTTCCACCTTCAGCCGTCTCTTCTCCGCCCGGAACAGAGGCAGGTGTCGGCTCGATGACGGTGACCGTATCTGTCTGCGTTTCGTCAGACGGGTCTGCGGCGAAATCCACTTCCCCTGCACCGCGCGTTGGCAAAAACTGCCAGTATAGTGGATCGAAAGGATCACGAAACGCGTCACCGCCTCGAGCTCCGGCCAGTTTTTCCTGGCCATCGCCATAGGCTTCCCGATCGGAGTATTTGACCTCCTCGGTGGAAGCGGCCATCCCGGCAAGCTTGTCGAGCACCGCATATGGATCGGCGAAAAGCTGGGCCTCGGAATGGGTCTGGGTAAACTGGCCCGAGCTGTCGCCCGAACTCCGCTCCGATGCTTCCGGTGCGACCCCTTTGCGAATATCCAGGCCTTCCTTGCGGCCGTTGCCCGCACTCAGGTCGCCTTCCGGCAGATTGGCGCCGTCTTCATTGGTCGTGCCGGCGACATTCGGGTCGTTGAGGCCCTTTTTATTCGGCGCGGTTGAAGCGAGTTTGACCGGATTGAAATACTGGGCGACGCCGCTCTTTACGCTGTCGTCGGTGACATTGATGAGCCACATGACCAGGAAAAACGCCATCATGGCGGTCATGAAATCCGCATAGGCGATCTTCCACACCCCATGGCCATGCGTTTCCCCTTCCCAATCCGGCCTGCGCCGGACAATGACGATTTCGTTGGGCAAGGTATCCTGCATGCTCACTTCGCCTCCATAGCCAGGCGCAACTGCGCCATCCATTCGGCAAACCGTGTGTTCAAGGTCGTTTCGCCGATCACGGCAGTCAGTTCGGCAGTATCGGCGACCTGAAACTCAATCCGTCCCTCCAGAACTCCCGGCTCCGACCGGAGCAGATCCAGAAGGGCTTCGGGACCGCTGATGCGCACCAAACTGGCCTGATCGCCGTCCAGAAAGCGGGTGAGCGTGTCCCGAAACGACATCACGATCCGGCTTGCCATCCGCTCTTCGACAAGAGGCTGCAGAACTTCAGCCACACAGTGGGCAATCCGACTTTCAAGAACGTCGAACGCGGACGCCAAACCTTCCTCCAGGAGACTGGCCTGTTCGGACCGCAGAGTTTCGCGGATGGCTGCAACCTCCTCGTCATGCGCCCTGCGTTCGTCCTCGAGCCGGGTTTCATAGCGTTCGGCCGCCGCCGCTTCTCCGGCTGCAAGACCCCTTTGGTATTCCGCGGCGAGCTTTTCTTCCAGCGAAGGTTCGGCCTGTTCCTGAACATGTACCGGCATCACTTCCGCCATGATGGCGTCCGATGAATTCAGCGTCTGGAACGGCCCGCTGTTCAGCGTCGGGATATAGGCGGCGATGTTACTGCTCATCCTTACGCCCTCTCGTTTTCATAGAGCCACTGGCGCAGGATCGCGGCCGACTGTTCTTCGTTGTAGTCCAGAAGAGATTCCAGCTTTTTCAAAGGCGACTGATTGAGCTTGGAATTCAGGTCGCTCAGCATCGCCGTATGATCCGGAGACGTGAGATAGGCCTGACCGGAATACTCCCCGGTCATGTCGGAGTCTTCCGGCATCATCGCCATTTCGGCGATTTCCGCGGCGACCGGTTCCGGTTTGGGGACCAGAGCGGCAACCGCCGGGCGAAGACCGAACCAGATCACCATGCCGGCGACGATGAGGATAGCCGCGGCGTTGATCATATTGCCCGACTGCCGAAGCAGGTACTCGGTGACACTCAAGGGCGGGATCGGTTCCAGGTCGCGGCCACCGTCGATAAAGTCGACCACGGATACCTTGACCATGTCACCACGGGTCGCATCGACACCGGCCGAAGATGCCGCAAGCTGGCGAATTTCATCCAGCTGCGCATCGACTGCAGTTTGATCCGGCTCGCCGCCGAGCGACGCATTCAGCCGTGCTCGGTCGACAAGCACGGCGATCGACAGGCGTTCGACCTTGAAACCGTCCTGGGAAGTCTCGATCCGCTTGGAGGAGATCTCGTAATTGACCGTTTCTTCCCGCCGTTGATTTTCCTCGCTCGAGCGCTCTCCGTTGTTCGCGGGAACGTTCTGCTCCGGAATGTTCTGTTCGACCGTCGTCGGGGTCTCAGTGCTGGCGTTCTGGGAATTCTCGTTTTCGCGGATGGTGCGAACCGATCGCTCCGTCCGGGATTCCGGATCGTAGATCGTTTCGGCAATCTTTCGCCGGTCGGTGTTCAGATCCGCGGCGACGCTAACCTGGAAATTGTCGATGCCCAGATAGGGGGTCAGGGTTTTGCGGATGTTTTCCTGGATCCGGCTGGACACGACGGCTTCAAGGGACGCAAGCTGGCCGGCGGATGCCTTTGACGGGTCGTCACCTGCCGCAAGCAGTTCGCCGGACGTATCCAGCACGGTCACCTTGTCCGGTGTCATGCCGGGAACACCGGCAGCAACCAGATGGCGGATCGCGTCTGCGGTGCGAATGTCGTCGGATTTTTCGGACCGGATCACCACAGAGGCCGATGGAGGTTGCTGGTCGCGTCGGAAAGAGCCTTTTTCCGGCATCACGATATGGACCCGGGCGGCGCGTACGCCCTGCATCAGCTGAATGGTCCGGGCGAGTTCACCTTCAAGCGCGCGCACCCGTGTCACCTCCTGCATGAAGGATGTCAGGCCGAGCGATCCCAGATCATCAAAGAGTTCGTAACCGGAGTTAGCCCCCCTCGGCAGGCCTTTTTCGGCGAGCAGCATGCGTGCCTTGGCGGTTGCCCCGTGATTGACCATGACGGCGGTGCCGTCAGAACTGACATCATAGGGAATACCGGCATCCTGCAGCGCGGAGCCGATGCGGGTGACGTCTTCGCCTTCCAGGCCGGTGTAGAGCACCGTCTGCTCCGGCCGGGAAAGATAATAGGCGCCCAGGCCGACCGTCATGATCGTTGCCAACCCGATCAGAGCCAACGCAATCAAGCGTTTTGCACCGAGTTCCTGGAGATTTGCCCAAAGTTTTTCTGCTTGCTCGCGGCCAGGCATAGATCACCCCTGTTGCATCGCCCGTTATCATTTCCGCCACTATCAAAGTCTGAGCTTGCGCGAAGGTTGCGCCCGATTTCGAAGAGGTGTCCCAACGGCTGCGCGCCGCCCTGGCGGTAGGTGAAATGCGCAAACGAAAAGGCCGCGCCCTTCAGAAAGAAGAGCGCGGCCCGGGCCTTCCGGATGACCGGATGGATTAACGGAACAGCGAGAGGATGTTCTGGCTGTTCGAGTTGGCAATCGACAGCGCCTGGATACCAAGCTGCTGCTGCACCTGCAGAGCCTGGAGACGGGTCGATTCCTCGTTCATGTCCGCATCGACAAGCTGGCCGACGCCACGATCAATGGCGTCCGTCAGAGCCGTCACGAAGTCCTTCTGCAGGTCAACGCGCTTTTTCACGGAACCCAGCAGGGTTGCGGAATCCGTGATTTCACCGAGGGCTTCGTCCACGTCAGCAATCATGTTTTCCAGGGTCGTCAGGTCGGCTGCCGAGTCGGTCAGGGCCGAGATGTCAATCGTGGAAACGACGTTACCGTTGGTCTTGGCACCATCCAGGATACCGTCGGCACCGGTCGTGTCGAACAGTTCGGTCTGGGTGATGTCAATGGCAATGGTATCGATCGTGATCGCACCGCCGGAGCGGGTGAAGGAACCCACAATGGTCTTGGACGCGTTGTAGTCTGCAGCACCGGAGTCGACCGAAAGCCAGTTTTCTCCGTTGAAGACAGCAGAATCGGCAATCGTCTGCAGCTGGCCCTGGAGCTCGGTGATGTCGGACTGGATCTTGTTGCGGTCGACACCCGGCTGGCGGGCGGCAACGAGCTTTGCCTTGATCTCGTTCACGACATCCACGGTGCTTTCAGTCGCCGTGTACATGACATCAACCGTTGCTGCACCAAGACCCAGAGCATCCTCAACGGCAGACAGTGCCATGTTATCGGAGCGCATGGTGGTCGCAATCGACCAGTAGGCCGCGTTGTCCGAGGCAGTGGACACGCGGTAACCGGTGGAAATGCGGTTCTGCACTTCGGACATCTGCTTGTTGGTGGAGTTCAGGGTCTGCAGCGCGGTCATTGCCGACGCATTTGTCATAAGGCTAGACATGATATGTCCCTTTCAAGTTTGAAGTTAAAACGGGACATGCCGGATTTTCACCGGCACGGCAGGACTTGCATCATGCATTTGAACCTTGATGTTGACGGTTCAACCTGCCGTGAATTTCAGACTAGACGCACAAGCTTACGCGAAGCTTGCGCGCTGACGGTCCGGATCGAACAATTTTGAAGATACTGTTTGCCAGCCAGCACTGGGATCAGCGGACGAACGCGCTTGGGCAGCCCCCACCCTTTTTCAATGGACGGCCGCTGGAATGATCCCCACCCGGTCAAGCATCCAACCGCCGGCGTTTGCGACCTCAGAATACGCACACAGACGGATCTGCCGGAAAAGTCCGATTGCCGGCCGGTTACGCCTTCCATTGGTTCGTGGAGAACAAACGACAGGCGGGGCGCAGCCTTCCAGGCTCCGCCCCGCCAGAACTTTCACAACCACTCTTCCCGACGACTGCGACCTCTAACCGCCGAAGTCGTCCAGCATGATGTCTTCGCGGTCTACGCCCAGATCAAGCAGCATGTTGATCACCGACGAGTTCATGATTGGCGGTCCGCACATATAGAACTCGCAGTCCTCCGGAGCGGGATGGTTCTTGAGATACTCGTTATAGAGAACGTTGTGAATGAAGCCGGTATAGCCGGTCCAGTCGTCTTCCGGCAGCGCGTCGGACAAGGCGACATGCCATTCGAAATTCGGGTTCTCCGCGGCGAGCTGGTCGAAATCTTCAACGAAGAACATTTCCCGCTTGGAGCGCGCACCGTACCAGAAGCTGATCTTGCGCTTGGATTTCAACCGCTTGAGCTGGTCGAAGATATGACTGCGCATCGGCGCCATGCCTGCGCCGCCGCCGATGAACACCATCTCCTTGTCTGTGTCGCGCGCGAAGAACTCGCCGAACGGACCGGAAATCGTGACCTTGTCGCCCGGTTTCAAGTTGAAGATGTAGCTGGACATCTTGCCGGGCGGAATGCCTTCCGTGCCCGGAGGCGGCGAAGCCACGCGGACATTGAGCATGATGATGCCCTTTTCCTCCGGGTAATTCGCCATTGAATAGGCACGTTCGACCGGCTCGTCCACGATCGACTCGTATTGCCAGAGATTGAACTTGTCCCAATCTCCGCGATACTCATCCTCGACATCGAAGTCGGTGTATTTGAGCTTGTGTGCGGGCGCCTCGATCTGAATGTAGCCGCCGGCACGGAAGTTCACGTCCTCACCCTCGGGCAACTCAAGCACCAGCGCCTTGATGAAGGTGGCCACATTCTCGTTGGAACGGACCGTGCATTCCCATTTCTTGACGCCGAAGACTTCTTCGGGAACCTCGATCTCCATGTCCTGCTTGACGGCTACCTGACAGGACAGACGGTCGCCGCAGGCGGCTTCGCGCTTGGTGATGTGGCTTTCTTCCGTCGGAAGAATCGAGCCACCGCCGGAGAAAATCCTGACCCGGCACTGGGCGCAGGTGCCCCCGCCGCCGCAAGCCGATGGTACGAACAGTTTCTGCTCCGCAAGCGTCTGCAGTAGTTTGCCGCCCGCAGGTACGGAAATCGTCTTCTCGCCGTTGATCGTGATATCGACGTTGCCGACTGAGACGAGCTTGGAACGGGCCGCAAGAATGATCGTGACGAGGCCCAGCACGATCAGGGTAAAGAGAAGTATGCCTAGTCCAAATGTGGCCACAGGGCTCTCCCGTTACAGTTTGACGCCGCTGAAGGACATAAAGGCCATAGCCATCAGCCCCGCGGTGATAAAGGTGACGCCCAGGCCCTGCAGGCCTTCCGGGATATCGGAATATTTCAGCTTCTCGCGGACACCCGCCATAGCGGTGATCGCCAGAGCCCAGCCAAAGCCGGATGACACGCCGTATGTGAGCGCTTCCGGGAAATTGTAATCCCGCTCCACCATGAAGAGAGACCCGCCGAGGATCGCACAGTTCACGGTGATCAGGGGCAGGAACACACCAAGGGCGTTGTAGAGCGGCGGAAAGTACTTATCGAGCACCATTTCGAGGATCTGCACCAGCGCCGCGATCACGCCGATATAGGAAATCAGGCCGAGGAAGGTCAGGTCCACGTCACCGAAACCGGCCCAGGACAAAGCGCCTGGCGCCAGCAAATAGGTGAGGATCAGGTTGTTTGCCGGTACCGTGATGGCCTGCACGACCATCACGGAAATCCCCAGGCCAATGGCCGTGGAAATCTTCTTGGAAACGGCGATGAACGTGCACATGCCCAAAAAGAAAGACAGGGCGAGGTTCTCGACGAAGACCGCTTTGACTGCGAGGGAAATCAGCTGTTCCATCAGTGCGCTTCCACCGTCTGGATCTTGTATTCGCGCTCCTCGACCTGCTCAGGCTTCCAGCTCCGGAATGCCCAGATAAGCAGTCCGATAACGAAAAATGCGGAAGGCGGCAGCAGCAGCAGGCCGTTGGGAACATACCATCCGCCGTTGTTCACGGTCGGCAGGATCGTGATACCGAATAGGCTGCCGGAACCGAACAATTCGCGAATGACACCCACCAGCATCAGGATCAGCCCGTAACCGAGACCGTTGCCGATACCGTCGATGAAGGAGGCAATCGGAGGGTTCTTCATGGCGAAGGCTTCCGCGCGGCCCATGACGATGCAGTTGGTGATGATAAGCCCCACGAAAACCGACAGGGTTTTCGAGATCTCGAAGGCATAAGCCTTGAGGATCTGGTCCACGATGATCACAAGCGAGGCGATGATCACCATCTGAACGATGATCCGGATCGCTCCCGGGATCTGGTTGCGCAGGATGGAGATGAACATCGAGGAGAACGCGGTCACCAGCGTCACAGCGAGGGCCATCACGAAGGCCACCTTGAGAGACGACGTGACAGCGAGGGCTGAACAGATCCCCAGGACCTGCAACGTGATCGGGTTGTTGTCGACCAGCGGATCAACAAGCAATTCTCTTTTGGTCAGCGCCATCAGATTTCTCCCGCCTTGAGATTTCTAAGGAAAGGCGCGTAGCCTTCCTCACCCATCCAGAAACGAACCAGGTTATCGACGCCGCGCGAGGTCAGTGTTGCCCCAGCCAGGGCGTCGACATGATACTCTTCGCCTTGGGGCGGCGCTGTCTTGGCGACGGTGATCAGCAGGTCGCCGCTGTCGTCAGCCAGTTTCTTGCCTCTCCAGAGCGCTTTCCAGCGTGGATTGTCCACTTCCGCGCCGAGACCGGGCGTCTCCGCGTGGCTGTAGAACTGCAGGCCGTAAATGTCGTTGCCGTTCGCTTCCAGCGCAATAAAGCCGTAGAGCGTCGACCAAAGACCATAGCCGTGGATCGGGAGGATCACTTTGTCGATGCTGCCGTCTTTTTTTCGCAGAAGATAGACGGTGACATATTTCGACTTCCGCCCGATCGAGGCCGGATCATCCTTCAGAGCAACTGAAGTTGCCGGATCCTCGGCCGCCGCACGCTCGTCAAAGGTCGCCGGGTCGAATTTATCCGTGAATTTTCCCGTCGCAAGCTCCAGAACATGGGGCTCGAAGACAGAGAAGGCTTCGGAGACCTTGACCGAGGGATCATAACGGCCGGCAACCTGCAGAATGTTGATCTGCTTGTCGCGGAGCTTGTTGACCTCCTGGATCGGCCGGAGCGAAACCGCAGTCGCCGACACGATCATCGAGGCCACCAGGCACAACGATACGGCGACGAACACGGTTTTCGGCACGGAGTCCGGCGGCAAGTCGAGAAAACGCCGAATAAAGCCTTTTTCGCGCTTGTTTTCTTTCTGACCGCTGTCTTCAGGCATTTCGTTTGGCCCTACGCTTGATGTTTGCCTGCACCACGAAATAGTCGATCAGCGGTGCGAAAACGTTACCGAACAGAATCGCGAGCATCATTCCTTCCGGAAAGGCCGGGTTGATGACACGGATCATCACGACCATGAAACCGATCAGGGCGCCATAGACGTAGCGGCCGAGATTGGTGTGCGAGGCCGAAACCGGCTCCGTCACCATGAACGCCAGGCCGAAGGCGTACCCTCCAACCACAAGATGCCAGTACCAGGGCATGGCGAACATCGGGTTGGTGTCCGACCCGATGACGTTCAGAAGCGTCGAAAAGCCGATCATTCCGACCAGGCAGCCGACGACAAGCCGCCAGTTGGCAATCTTGGTGATCAGAAGGAATGCAAGGCCGATCAGGCACGCCAGGGTCGATGTCTCCCCGATACTTCCCTGGATCGTGCCAAGGAAGGCGTCCATCCAGCTCAGGCCGTTGGCAGCGAGTTGCGCATAACCATCGGAAGCCGAGACGGACAGCGCCGTGGCTCCTGAAAACCCGTCAACCGGTGTCCAGATCGAGTCGCCCGACATCTGGGCCGGGTAAGCGAAATAGAGGAAGGCGCGACCGGTCAGGGCCGGGTTGAGGAAGTTCTTTCCGGTGCCTCCGAAGACTTCCTTGCCGATGACCACGCCAAAGGAAATCCCCAGCGCCACCTGCCAAAGGGGGGCGGAGGCCGGCAGGATCAGCGCGTAAAGCATGGAGGTAACGAGGAAGCCTTCGTTGACCTCATGGCCACGCACGGTCGCAAAGATCACTTCCCAGATGCCACCCACCACGAGAGCGGTAATGTAGATCGGCAGGAAGTAAAGCAGCCCGTGCATGAAATTGGCGAACGGATTGGCCGGATCGAAACCGATACCCAATGCCTCGATCAGCCAGGCGCGCCAGCCGGAGGCGCCGTGGACCGCGATGGCGGAGTTCACCTGAAAACCGACATTGTAAAGCCCGACGAGAATGCACGGGATCGTCGCAATGACCACATAGGTCATGATCCGCTTCATATCGACGTAGGAGCGGGCATGCGGTGCGACCGTGGTTACGGTCTTGGGCGTATAGAGGAAACTCTCCACCATCTCGTAGATGGGAAACAGCTTCTCGTATTTGCCGCCCTTCGCGAAATTAGGCTCGATGCGGTCGAAGAAGTTGCGAAGGCCCAAGTCTAGCCCTCCTTCTCAATTTTGGTGAGGCAGTCGCGCAGCGCTATGCCGTATTCGTATTTGGCGGGACAGGCAAAACCTACCAGCCCCAGATCTTCTTCGTCCAGTTCGAGCGCTCCCAACGCCTGCGCCTGATCCGTATCCATCACCAGCAACGCGCGCAGCAATTGTGTCGGCAGGAAATCCTGCGGCATCAGTTCCTCGAACGTGCCAAGCGGCACCATGGCGCGGCGGCCGCCATTAAGGTTCGAAGTCAGGGCATAGAGCTTTTTGGAGAACGCAGAGCCGAGCACGGGCTGAAAGGCGAATTTGGAGGACATGGGGCGAATCCATCCCAGCGGGATCTGCTTGTGGTCCTCTTCGATCAGGGTCATCTGGCGGGCGTATCGGCCAAGGTAGGCGCTCGGCCCCTCCCCCAACCGGCCGCTCAGGATTGAACCGGAAATCAGACGGGCCGGTTTGTCTCCTGCGATCTCGTTCCGGCTGAGTTCTTCCATCGATGCGCCCGTGACCGTACGAATCAATCGAGGCTTCGCACAAAGCGGCCCGGATAGCGCGATCACCCTGCGCGGGTCATGGTGTCCGCTGCGAAGCAACCTTCCGATGGCGACGACGTCCTGATATCCGATGGTCCAGACCGTTTTTGCGGCTCCCGGCGCTTCCAGAAAGTGAATGTGTGTACCGGAAAGACCAGCGGGATGCGGCCCCGAGAAAGCGGCAGGCTCGATCCCGGCGACATCGCTTCCTGGAACCGAAGCGCCGGTTTCATGGCACAGATAAGTCTTGCCCTCACTGAGGGACGCGACCGCTTCGAGGCCTTTGGCAAAGTCATCGGCGCATTCGGCGAGAACCACCAGGGGATCCGGCGAAAGCGGCTCCGTATCCATGGCGTTGACGAAGATCGCCGCCGGACGCGTCGCCGGATCTGGCACCTTGGAATAGGGGCGCGTGCGAAAAGACGTCCAGAGGCCGGAGGCGCACAGGCGTTGGGCGAGCCCTTCCGCCGTCGCAGAATCACCGATGCTTGAGAAATCCACAGGCGCGGCACCAGTGTCGCCGACTTCGATCTCGACACTGATCAGGACGCGACGCGCACCGCGATTGACCGCCTTGACCCGACCCGGAGCCGGAGAGACGACCATCACATCGGGCGTGTCCTTGTGAAAAAACAGCGGCGAACCGATGGAAACGGCATCGCCTTCCTGGACCAGCAGCCGGGGTTTCATCCCCACATAGTCCGCGGCCAGAACCGCTACGGTTTCCGTTTCTTTGGTCTCTTCGATCTCCTGAATCGGCGCACCGAGCACCGGAAGATCGAGACCTTTCTTAAGCTTAAAGCTTTGCACGCATCTGGCCTCCAGATTTCGACAAAACGCGGTATCCTATGTTTTTACTCCGGCAAAAAGTGCCAATTTGATAATTTGGTACATTTTTTTGTTGAAACGGGCACCCGAACCAATGAAAAGCGCATTGAACGAGCGGCGCAAGTCGCAGGTGATTGATCGGAGGCTGATATCGTGCCAACCAACATTCGTTTCTCCCGGCGGAGTTTTATCCTGATGTCGCTCACTCTGGCTGCTTGTAAAGGCGGCTCGGATGTTATTGAGCTTTCAGGATCGACAATGGGAACGCGTTATTCGGTCACGGCTTTAGACCATGATCGGTCAGTCAACAAGGCCGCCTTGCACAAAGCGATCGAAAATAGCCTTTTGAACGTCAACGCCCAGATGTCCAACTGGGATCCTTCATCGGAAGTATCGCGCTTCAACGCGTTTGCCTCGACTGAACCGATGGCAGTCTCCGAGGACCTCGCCAAAGTCGTCAGCGCCGCAAAGGACATTTACCATGCAAGCGAAGGCCAATTCGACATCACCCTCGGCCCGGTGATCGAAGCCTGGGGCTTTGGCGCTAAAGACACCCACGGGCACACACAGCCGGCAGCCGACAGGCTGGCAACAGCCCTCAACGCCGCAGGCCAGACGGACGGACTGCGTGTAAAGGGTAATCGGATCAGCAAGAACCACCCCGACACGCAGATCTATCTGCCGTCGATCGGCAAGGGGTATGGCATCGACCAGATGGCCCAGGCGGTCAAAGGGTTCGGTCTGAAGGATTTCATGGTCGAGATCGGCGGCGACCTTTACGTCTCCGGACACAATGCCGACGGATTGGACTGGCAAATCGGCATCGAATCCCCGGATGCCCGCAAGCGGCAGGCTTACCGGATCGCCGCCGTCTCCAACCTCGGCATGGCAACATCGGGCGACTACCGGAACTATTTCGAACAGGACGGCCATCGCTATTCGCACATCATCGACCCGAAAACCGGGTGGCCGGTCACACATCGCACCGCATCCGTGACGGTTCTGGCCGAAAACGCCATGCTCGCCGATGCCTGGGCGACCGCGCTGCTGGTGCATGGAACCGAACGGGGACTTGAGATCGCAAATCAGCGTGATCTGGCTGCGCTCTTCATTGACCGGCACGCCGATTCCAGCGAAAAGGGCTTTGTGACCACCTCCAGCAAACGGTTTGCAGCTCTGCAGGCCTGATCTCAAGGCGGATAGAAGACGTGCTGACTTTTATTCTGGCTTTCGCGCTCCTGTTGACCGTCATCTTCGGCATGGCGGTCGGCGTGATTTTTTCCGGCCGAACCATCAAGGGCAGTTGCGGCGGCCTGAATGCGATTGCCGATGCGGATCATTGTCTGGTTTGCAATAAGGAAATCGATCCCAACAGCCCGCTGCGGGAGCGCTTGGCCTGCCCACGCGCCCGCAAGATGCTCGCAGAGATGGAAGCACAGGAAAGCCGCGCAAGCTGAAGTAGCTCTTAAACGTCAGTTGATGGACGATACCGGAACAAAAGCAACGAGAACCAGGCACGCACCTGCCACCAGCCCGAAAAGCCACAGTTTCCAACGTGGCCCTTCCTTCACCCAGACGCGGCGATACTGATAACCCGCCAGGCAGGCCAAGACGAAAAAGAACGTCGCGGTCAGGGGCGTTAGAAATATATCCGCCAATTTAGAGAGTTCCTTTAGGTAACCTGTTTGGGGTAAGCTTTTTGCTGACCGCCTTGGGCGGTCATTCAGCAAGGAGGGATCTTCATGCCAAGCTCTTATCAGGGGCCAAGCCGAAAAGACAAGATGTCGGCTACGACGCATAGTCAGTCTTCCGTGTCCAATCTCAAACACGACACAGCCACTGTTCGGAAGCTGCTCCAGTCGAAAGGCGCGGACGTGTTTGGCCTGCGCCCGCAGAACACGCTTCATGAAGCGGTTGAAATGCTCCGGGACAAAAGGGTCGGCGCGCTGATCGTGAAGGATTCCGAAGGCAAGCTGCGGGGCATTCTGTCAGAGCGCGATATCGTGCGTAAACTCGCCGAAACACCGGGGCAGACTTTGGCGCAGCGCGTCGAAGACGTGATGACCACCAACGTGGAAACCTGTGTGTATGATGACCCTTTGATATCTGTGCTTCGCAAAATGACGGACGGACGTTTCCGCCATATGCCGGTTATCGAAGACGGCAACCTTGTCGGGATCGTCAGCATCGGTGACGTTGTGAACTACCGATTGAACGAGCTTGAATATGAAGCGCTGCAACTCAAGCAACTGATCGTCGGCTAGGTTTTAAGAGACGAATGCACTTTCTCCTGCCACAGTCCGGCTGTGCAAGAGCAACCGGACCGGAGTGCCGCCTCGTCCGATCGTCTAGAAAAACGACCTGACCAGGCTTCCGACCAAAAGATTCCAGCCGTCGATCAGGATGAAGAACAGCGCCTTGAACGGCAAGGAGATCACCGTCGGTGGCAGCATCATCATGCCCATGGACATGGTGATCGTCGCGACGATCATGTCGATGACCAGGAACGGCAGCGCGATCAGAAAGCCGATCTCGAAACCGCGGCGCAATTCGGAAATCATGAAAGCCGGGATCAGGACCCGCATTTCAACGTCCTCGGGCACCTTGGCCTCCTCCTCCGTCACCCGCCCGACCGCGAGGTCGTCGAACAGAACCAGGTCCTGTTCGCGCACCTGCGAGAGCATGAAGGTACGGAACGGCGCGGTGATCCGCGTATAGGCCTCTTCCTCGTTGATCTCGTTGTTCATCAGTGGCTCAACGCCGTTCTTCCAGGCCTGGTCGAACGTCGGCGCCATAACATAGAAGGTCATGAACAGCGACAGGGAGATCAGGATCAAGTTGCCGGGTGTCGTCTGCAGCCCGATGCCGGACCTGAGGAAGGAAAAGGCCACCGCAAAACGGGTGAAGCTGGTTACCATGATCAGGATGCCGGGGGCGACGGACAGAACCGTCAGGAGGGCGATGATCTGGATAATCCGTCCGCTCGCACTTGCCTCGCCGGCGGGCAGCAGATCGGACAGATTGGGAACCTGGGCCGTAGCTGCGGTGATACCGGCCAGGAGGAGGAAAGCCGCCAAAGAAATTCGCGTCATTGCACCACCAGAGATTCCAGAACGACTTCGCGAACCTGACCCTTGGACCGCATGCGCGCGCGCTCGTTCAGGTCTTCTCGCAGATGCTGCAGGCCGAGCGGTCCTTCGATCTGGGCGATCGTCAGGGTTCTCATATAGGCCAACATGTCTTCCTCGATATGGCTTACGACGATGTCGAAGTCTTCCTTGGCGTCTTCACTCAAAACGAGCGAAGCCTGCAGGCGCACCCAGGCGTTCTTCGGTGCGGACAGGTTGGTCACCAGCGGCTTCATCGTCTTGAGGCGGGCGTTGATCACGTAGTTCAGATTTGAGGCCGCACCCTGTCGGTTGTCCCTCTCAAGCTGAAGGACCTGGCTGCGTGTTTCGCTGACAAGGTGGGACGCAAGCATCGCACCACAGCCGACGGACAGAGCCGTCAGTACCAGGAAACCGAGAACGAAGGACGCCGTGGATGGCCGATCCGGCGCATAGGCGGCGCGGCCGGAAGGCAGCGAAACGAGATTGGGCATGGTTCAGTCTGCCTCTTTCCTTAGAACGGAGTAATCGCGTCGTAGATCTGCTGGCCCCAAGCGGGCTGCTGGACCTCCGACAGGCGGCCCCGGCCTCCGTAGGAGACCCGTGCCTCTGCGATCTTGTCGTAGGGAATGGTATTGTCACTCTGGATGTCTCGAGGACGAACGATGCCGGCGATCTGCAAAATGCGCATTTCGTAGTTCACACGTATTTCCTGGGAACCGGAAATCACGAGATTGCCGTTCGGCAGCCGATCGGTGACAACGGCTGCCACGGAAAGCACGATCTGCTCGGACCGGTCGATCGAGCCCTTCCCTTTCGACGATGACCCGGAATCTCCGTTCAGGGACGCATCGCCGGACACGCTGTCACTGTCCCAGCTCGCAGACAGGTCACCACCGATCCCGATGGAGGAATCCCGGCTGCGATCGGTGGAATTGTCGAGAGATGCCTTGTCGTTGATAAAGATCCTGACGGTCAGCACGTCGCCGATCTTGCGGGCGCGCGGATCGGCAAAGAAGTTTTCCCGATTGGACACCCAAAGCGAATTGTAGTCCTTCACGCCGCCGGGAGCGAAGGTATTCAACGGATAGGCGGCTCGATTTGACTGGAGGCCGTAACCGACGGGCGTCATCGCCGGAGCCCGGCCGATATCTTCAAGCTGCCCGGCACACCCTGAAAGCAGGAGCAGTCCGCCAAGACCAAGTGCTGCGCGCATCAAAAGCTCCGCTCTTTCAGAGGATCAGAGAAACCAACCATCAGCTGGGTCAGTCGTGCGGCCTGTGCGGGCTCCATCTCGTCGAGGATTTCACTGGCGGCCCGCGGCTTGAGTTTCAACAGCACGCCTGTCGCCGTTTCTTCGTCAGAAGTCGACAACTGGGCGGCTGCCATTTCCGGCCGCATCCGGGCGATGATCGAGACGACCTGCCCTTCGACATTTTCAAGAAGCTTTTCCCGACGCTTGACCCAGGCCTTGTATTCGGCCTCCTTGCGTTCGAGTTCTTCGGCCCGTTCACGAAGCTTGGCTTCCAGCCCGACCAGTTGCCAGGTTTGCCAGGCGATCCGGGCATCGGTGGCCTTGTCGGCAATGTTCTTGCAATAAAAACCCGCATCGGTACCCGGAAGCTGTTCGACTTTGCCCGGCTCGGGTTTCGGCTTTGGCGCCTGAGCGGTCCCAGGGACAACACCAAGAGCCGCAAAGACGCAGGTCAATGTCAGGACTGAAACCGTCCGCCGTTTTGTTCGTTTCAACACCATCCCCGGTGTCCTTTCCTGATAGGCTTTGAATGGACATTGCAGGGTGTGGCTTGCCTCAAGCTTGAGGCGAAACAGAACCGGCCGAATTACTGGATAATCAGATCGGCCTGAAGCGCACCCGCGGTCTTGATCGCCTGCAGGATCGCGATGATCCCGGTCGGGCGCAGCCCGATGCGGTTCAGACCACGGACGAGGGTCTGAAGATCGGTGCCGCCCACAATCGCGAGCTGGCCGCCGGCTTCCTGTGCATCCACCTGTGTCCGCGGCACGACGACCGTTTGGCCTCCGTCGGAGAATGGCGCGGGCTGGGACACCTGCGGCGTCTCGGTTATCCTGACCGTCAGGTTGCCATGGGTGATGGCCACGGTCGAAATCTGGACTTCCGATCCGATGACGACGGTTCCGGTCCGTTCATCGACGACTACCTTGGCCGATTGATCCGGCTTCACCCGCAGGCTTTCGATTTCGGCAATAAAACGGGTTACGCTAACCTTTTTGGGAGGCCGCAGGTCAATCGTCCTCAAGTCCCGTTCCCGGGCAACCTTTGTTCCGTATCGCGCCATGCTGTGCTGGTTGATGGCATCGGTGATACGAACGGCCGTCTTGAAGTCCGGATTGCTCAGTTCCAGGACCAGCTTGGGAATATTCTTGAAACGAGCCGAGATATCTTTTTCGACCAGAGCACCGTTCGGGATCCGACCGACCGTGGGAGAGCCTTTTTTGACTGTTGCCGCCTGTCCGCTTTCCGAAAAGCCGGAAACCGCCAAAGCCCCCTGGGCGACCGCATAAATCTCGCCGTCCGCGCCGAGGAGAGGCGTCGCGATCAGCGTGCCTCCGGCCAACGATGTGGCATCGCCCAAAGAAGATACGGAAACGTCGATCTCGGACCCTTTGCCGATAAATGCCGGCATTTCAGCGGTGACCACGACGGCCGCCACATTGCGGGTTCTCAGACGCGCGTCGCGAACATTCACACCCAGGCTGTCGAGCATGGATTGCAGCGATTGCTCGGTAAATGGCGAATTTCGCAGGCTGTCGCCGGATCCGTTCAGGCCGACGACGAGACCATAACCGACCAGCTGATTGTCACGCACACCTTGTAGAGATGCGATGTCCTTGATCCGGACCAGGGCGGAGGCAGGTGCGACCCAGACAAGGGCCGTAAGAAACAGAGCTAACAGTCGCATTATCAATTTTCCGCCAGTATGGTTCCGTCCGTTTGCACCTTGCCGGTGACCACGACTCCGCTGTCCACATTGCGCACCCGCACATAGTCGCCGACACCGCCGGACTGCAGCACTTCCACCTGCATGACGATGAAGAGCCCCTGCTCCCGGAAGACGAGCCGTCCCTGATCACCGCGATCCACCAGCGTCTGGATGCCGACCGCATTGACAGGAACCGGACGGCCCGGCAGCAGCGTGCGCCGGGCGACCATGCCTACAAGCTGGTTACGGTGGCTGATGACAGCAAATTGTTGGGTGGTCCGTTCAGGAAAGCGCCGGTCGATCAGGTTTTGCCCGGTGATTTCATGACCGGGATGAATGGTCGCCCGAGGCACCGGCAACTGGACGCTGCCCGCCAGAGGGGCTTCCAAAGAGGCCAGGACCGCAACCCAGAAGGTCAGGCAAAAGCCGGCTGATCGGAGGATCATGACCTCATCTCCCCTTATGCGGACTAACGGATACCGTTGGTCACGGTTCCGGCCATTTCATCGGCCGCCTTGATGACCTTGGAATTCATTTCGTAACCCCGCTGGGCGGAGATCAGCGCCGTGATTTCCTTCACCGGGTCGACGTTGGAATCTTCCAGATATCCCTGGCGGATGATGCCGAAGCCCGGGTCTCCTGCTACGCCGTCCACCGGCACACCGGACGCCGGTGTTTCACGGAAGAGGTTTCCGCCGGCCGGCTCCAGACCGACGTCATTGGCGAAGTTGGACAGGTTGAGCTGGCCGAGTTCACGGGGGTCCTGCTCGCCATCGACCTGGGCGTAGACCTGGCCCGATTCATTGACGATGACCTTGACCGTATTTTCCGGGAAGATGATGGCCGGTTCGACCGGATAGCCGTCGATGGTCACGAGACGGCCATCGGCGTTCTTGTTGAAGGAACCTGCCCGCGTATAAAGCGTTTCATCGTCGGGTCCGGTGACTTCGAACCAGCCCCGGCCGTCGATCGCGATATCGAGGTCGTTGCCGGTGTTGTTCAAGGTGCCCTGGACATGCAGCTTACGGATACCGGCCGTCTTCACACCAAGACCGAGCTGAGCGCCTTCCGGGACCGGATCCTCGCCGCCGCGGTTCGGCACACCCTGCAGCCGTTCTGCCTGATACAGAAGGTCGGAAAACTCCGCCTTGGCCCGCTTGAATGCGGTCGTATTCATGTTGGCGATGTTGTTTGCGATGACTTCAACATTGAGCTGTTGGGCGCTCATGCCGGTTGCTGCGATGGCCAGGGCCTTCATGTCACATTCCTTTCACGTCGCTGGATCGACCGACCGGTCAGATCGTCATCCGGCTGATTTCCTGATAGGCGCCCACGACCTTGTCGCGGATCGCAATAGCGGTTTGCAGGCTCTGTTCGGCCGCCATAACTGCTTCAACCACCTGCTGGACGGAGGCCTGGCCGTCGACACCGGCGAGCGAAGCGGCTTCGCCATCCTTCAGCCGCTGGATCGCATCCTGGGACACCTGGGCGAGCGTATCGCCGAAGCTCACCGTCTCGCCGGCTTGCCCGGTCGCGGCCGTCTCCGGCCCTCCGTTCATGAAACGGGTTTCGGAAACCGATTTCAGCAGGTTGTCTGTGCTGGATGTCAGGGCGGAAATCTGTTCGAGCATGATCAATCCCTCAGCAAGGCAATATCGCGCATGACCATTTCGCGGGCCTGCGTCATGACTTTGAGATTGGCCTCATAGGACCGGTTGGTTTCGCGCATGTCCGCAAGTTCCATGAGGACATTGACGTTCGGCATTTTCACGTAGCCGTCTTCATCGGCTGCCGGGTGGCCCGGCTCGTATTCGACCGTGAACGGCGACTTGTCGGTGCCGATGCCCTTGACCTTGACCATCGAAGCCTGATGGGCGCGGTCGAATTCGCTTTCGAACGTGATCGTCTTGCGGGAATAGGGATCGTCGCCCGCGGTCTTTCCGGTGGAACGCGCATTGGCGAGATTTTCGGAAACGACCCGCAGGCGCTCCGACTGGGCGCGCAAACCGCTGGAGGAAATATGCAGCGCGGCGCTGAGTGGATCAGACATTGGTCACCCCTTCAATTCGGTTACTTCAGGCTTGCGAGGTACATGCGGTGGAACGACTTCGCGATGCTTGTGTTCAGCGCATGATTGCGTGCCACCTCGCCCGCCTTCATCAGTTCCTGTTCGACGCTGACGGAGTTGCCGGAGTGGGTCACGAGCCAGCTGTCACCCTTCTTGACGTCGCTGGGTTCGGCCACTTCCATCACCGTCCCAAGATGTCCGGAATTGGTCGCAGCCATTGCCAGCTGGGTCTTGCTGATGACGGAGGTGAAGGGCTCGACGTCCCTGGAACGGAACCCGGGTGTATTTGAATTGGCGATGTTCTCGGCAATGGTCGCCTGCCGCACGGACAGCCAGTCATTGTTGTGAGACACCAGTTTGGTCAGAAAGACCGGTTCCATCGGACAACTCCAAACGAATTTTGTTCGCTTAGAGATCTAGGAGGCGAAGCTTGTCTGAGGCTGGCGCGCAAAGAAAAAGCGGCCGGCAGAACCGACCGCTTGCTTTAAAAGGCCATAGGAACGCGTCCGATGGATTTCAGATCGTCAGGACTTGGTCTTCCCGGTCACGCCGTTCAGACTTTCCTCGAGTGATATTCCCAGTTCCTCGCCGATCTTCTTGAGGGCCGGCAATTGCACGGCCATGTCGAGGATGGAATCGAGCGCCTGGTTGATCGCCGTCTTGTTGGCACCGCCCTCACCTGCCGAACCACCGCTGCCCGTCGGCAGGCCGGTGATATGATTGATGCGGATGGACTCGATTTTTTCCGCAGGCTTCACCATCTGCTCGACGATTTTCGGAAAGGCTTCGAGACGGGCAAGGTCGGCTTTCAACGCGACGATTTCCTTGGTGAAGACGTTTTCCGCCTCGTTCAGGGCTTTTTGGCCTTCCGCCTTCGCCGTCATTTCCGCCTTCAGGGTGGCAATGCGTAGCTTGGCGGCTTCGGCATCGGCCTTGGCGTTTTCCAGGGTCGCCTTGGCGCGGGCGACGGAGGCTTCCGCTTCCGCGTTCGCCTGAGCCACGAGCTTCTGTCCCGACACATCCGCTTCCTGCTGGGCGGCCAGAACGGCAACGTCCTTGCGCCGTTGCGCTTCGGAAAGAGCTCTGGCCGTGGCGATGGCTTCGGCCGCCTTGACCGCTTCGGCTTTGGCGAAGTCGGCCGCGGTCACCGCCTTGCTTTCCTCTTCGGTCTTCATGGCAATGGCGATAGCGCGCTCCTGTTCGGCCATCTCCAGCGCCTGGGCCTGGGCAATTTCGGCTTCCCTAACGGCCTGTTCGCGGGCAATATCGGCAGCGCGGATTTCCTGTTCCATGCGGATACGGGCGGCGTTCACCGCGGATTCGCTTTCCGCCTTGCGTTCGGCTATTTCGGCGAGCTGGGCTGCCCGAAGCCGTTCCAGTTCCTGGACCTGCGCGATCTTCGCCTGCTGCTCTTCCAGATCGATCTGCAGTCGCCGCCGGGAGGCTTCCATCGCCGACCGATGAACGGCAACGTCGGATTCCGCATCGATTTCCGCCCGTTCCTTCTTGGACTTGGCGATCACTTCGGCCAGCTTGCGCATACCGACGGCATTGAAGGCATTGTTTTCATCCAGAGCGGAAAACGGCGTCTGATCCATTGCCGCCAGCGAAACGCTCTCGAGAGTCAAACCGTTACGCGCCAGAGGCTCTTCCAGCATGGCGGACACTTCCCGGACAAATTCGGCTCGCTTTTCGTGCAGTTCGTCCATAGTCATGCGCGCGGCAACGGCACGCAGGGTATCGACCAGCTTGCCTTCGATGAGATCGCGGAGCTTGTCGGCACTGAAGGTGCGGTTGCCAAGCGTCTGGGACGCCCGGGCAATCGCTTCTTCGCTCGGATCGACCGACACGTAGAACGCGACCCCTACATCCACACGCATGCGGTCATTGGTGATCAGCGCCGCGTCTCCCGTACGGTTTATCTCCAGACGCAGGGTCTGCATGTTCACCCGGGAGATGTCATGAAAATAAGGCAGTACGATCGTGCCGCCGTCGATGATGACCTTTCGCCCGCCAACGCCGGTGCGCACCAGGCTGACCTCGCGGGTCGAACGCTGATAGAAGCCCGCGATCACCACCACGACGACCGCGATGACAATCGCAGCCAGGATGATGAGAGAGATAAATGTCGTCATGGCGCTGCTCCCTCAGAGCTGATGTCTTTGGGTCAGGAAATGCGACGCCATCCCGCCATCAACGGGAATGTTCGTACCCCTGATCCAGTGTGTCATGTCGGACAACAAAAAGGCGACGACCGGCGCGATATCCTCCGCACGTCCGGGCCTTTCCGTCAGCCGGATCCCCTCCGCCCCACGCGGACCGAGCGTGTCCAGAAAGTCCTTCAGGATCGGGGTATCGACAGCAGCCGGCGAGACCGCGTTCATACGAATGCCGCGATCGCGCCAAGTCCAGCGGTTCTGCATCGTCCAGGCAATTACCGCCTCCTTGGAAAAGAAATAGCTGCGCCCACCATCATTGCCGACCTTGTGGGTCGTGATGAAATCTTCCACGTCTTCAAAAGTAAGTGCCTCACTGGCCTTGATCGCGGGGATCGACTCCTCCCAGCCGAAGCCGGCCAGCGAGGCAAGGTTCACAATGGACGCCCCGTCGTTTAGCCTGCCGATCATGGCTTGGGTAAAGAACTTGAGACCGACAAGATTGACCTTGAGCACCTTATCCGCGGGAGCCGTCGGCGGCAGGCCGGCGACATTCGCAATGCCATCGATCCCCGAAGGCAAGGCGTTGACGAGTGCCTTGATCGCCATCCGGTCGGACAGGTCGGCAATATAGAGTTCGTCGACGTGGTCATCGGTCCTGTTGATATCGACACCGATGACATCACCGCCGAGCGCCTTGACCAGCTTCGCCGTTTCCCAACCGATCCCGGATGAACAACCGGTCACGACAATGGTCTTGTCCTGCAGCAGGCGTCCTTCGGTCCAGTCTTGATTTCCCATGATTTCCTCGCAATTCCTTCGTCGATCCTCAGAAGACCGGCGGGAGATGACGGTGGCCACGATCGAGTGTGATCCAACGCGTCTGTGTGAAGGCTTCCAGCGACCAGCGGCCGCCATGCGGACTGATGCCGGAACTCTTGGCGCCGCCGAACGGCACATGCGGTTCGTCGTTCACTGACGAACAGTTCACATGGCTGGATCCGGTCTCTAGCCTTGAGGCGATTTCCAGTCCCCTGTTCTCATCCGAGGTCATGATGCCCGAAGAGAGGCCGTAATCCGTGTCGTTGGCGATCGCGACCGCCTCCTCGTCCGTGCGAAACGGAATGACCGGGACCACCGGGCCAAAGGTTTCGAACTGATAGATCTGCATGTCCGGCGTCACGCCGGTCAGGATCGTCGGTTCCACGTAACGCCCGTTGACACCGCCGCCGAGTACCACCTTGGCACCCTTGGCAATGGCATCCTCAAGCTGGGTTTTGACGATACCGGCCTGCTTGTCGTTGATGAGCGGACCAATGACATTGGAGCGGTCTGTGGTCGGGTCGCCAACCTTCAGCTTGCGGGCCCGCTCGATGAACATCGGCAGGAACTTGTCGTAGACTTTTTCGTGGACCAGTACCTTTTCAACGCTCATGCAGATCTGGCCCTGGTGCATGAAGGAGCCGAAGTTCGCCAGCTGCGCGGACTTTTCCAGATCCGCATCGTCACAGATGATCAGTGCATCCTTGCCACCGAGTTCGACGCAGGTCTTTTTCAGGTGGGCGCCGGCCTTAGCGGCGATCATGCGCCCGACGGCGGTGGAGCCGGTAAAGGACACGCCCTTGATGATCGGATTTTCGATCAGTTCGTCGCCGATTTCACCGATGTTGTCCCGCGAGCACGTCACCACGTTGAAAGCGCCTTCTGGAAGGCCGATGGCATCGAAAACCTCGGCAAAGAAGATGCCTCCGCAATACGGGGTCTCCTCGGACGGTTTCAGAACGATGGAATTGCCGGCAACCATCGGGATGGCAAAGCCACGGGAACTGAGGATACCGGGGAAATTCCAGGGTGATATGACCGAAATGACGCCCATCGGAACACGGACGGCCATGGACACCTTTCCATGTTCCGACGGTAGGACTTCACCGATCGACTGGTAGGCCATGGCCGCGGCCGCCCGGAACACGGTGGCAATGAAACCGGCTTCGAACATGCCCTTGCCCCACCAGCCGCCGCCTTCGGCCTGAAGGGCGGCACAAAGATCATCTTTACGCCGGTCGCATTCATCGGCAGCCTTGAGCATGAAGTTGGCGCGTTCGGTGAAGGGCAACTGGGACCATTCCGAAAATCCATCCTGTGCGGCCTGGATGGTTCGGCGAACGTCGTTGATGTCCATGTCGGCGATATTGGCCCAGACCTGGTCGTTTCCGGGATTCATGTCCGGGAATGTCCTGGCGGTCCTGTGCCAGCTACCGCCTGCGTAGTAACTGTCAAAAACGCGTGCCATGGCTATTTCTCCACCTTTTCCAAATTTCCTCCCGGACCGCGCCGGTAAACCTCGACAGTGCTCTTTCGATACACTTCGATTTCGGGGAGCGGTGCGCTTTCCGGACGCGCGGCCATTCGGCGGGAGACGTAAGACGGGCCTCCGGACCGGGCGGCCTGCGCGGACTCTTCCATGCTTGCCAGCAGTTTCGAGACCTCTGGATCATCGGCGATCCTGTAAGACGAACCGCTGCTGCGTGAGGTAAAGGTCGGTCCCGTAGCCGGGGGCGCAGGCGTCGCCGGAGCGTTTACCGGGGGGCTCACCTTCGTCTTGCCCGCCGCACGGGCAACGAGCGCACTGATGGACTCTCCAGCGAAGGTGTCGGCCGAAACAGCCGCTGACGGTCGCGCGCGCGGCCGGACAAAGGCCTTCTCTGTCTCAGCCGCTGCCGGAGCCGTTGCGCCCGCCGCTTTCCCGCCGCCAGCCGACCCGGATTCGCCGGCCGCGCCACCCAGGTAGGCGGCCTGCACCGCCGGATCATTCAACAGAGCCTCGGCGCTGTTCTGGCCGGTGATCTCACCGTTTTCCAGGAGAAAGCCGCGGTCCGCAATCGCCAAAGATTGCTTGGCGTTCTGCTCGACAAGCAGGACCCCCATGCCGCTCTCGGTAATATGTTTCAGGCTCTGGAAGAGCTCCTTGCACAGGATCGGCGACAAGCCGAGAGACGGTTCGTCCAGCATCAGGATTTTTGGATCGGCCATGATGGCACGGCCGATCGCAACCATTTGCTGTTCGCCTCCCGACATGGTCCGTGCGATCTGGCTGCGGCGTTCCTTCAATTTGGGAAAGAGATCATAGACCCGGGCGAGATTTTCCTGCTGTCGCAGTCGCGCGTGCTTCGAATACGCGCCGAGCTGCAGGTTCTCCCCAACCGTCAGGTCACCGAAAATTCCGCGGCCTTCGGGGACGAAAGCGATGCCGCGCTCGACGATCTCGTCCGGCGTGACACCGGCCAGGGGCTCGCCGTCCAGGAAGACATCCCCCTGAACCTGCCCCTCGCACATGCCCGCTACGGCTCGCAGAAGCGTGCTTTTACCTGCCCCATTTGCACCCAGAATGACGACGATTTCGCCTTCATCTACATTGATGGAAACGCCGGCGAGCGCCCGATGCATTCCATAGGCGGCCGAGAGATTATGAATTTCCAGCATCATTCATCCCCCAGATAGGCCCGGATCACCTCCGGATCCGACAGGACGTCATGGGGTGTTCCCTCGGCGATCTTGGCACCTGAATTCATCACCACACAGCGGTCGCACAACGAGCGGATCGCATCCATCACATGTTCCACGAGTATGATGGTGCGTCCCTCCCGTCGCAGTTCCGAGATCAGTTCGATGCCTTGCTGCAATTCTGTCGGGTTGAGCCCGGCCAGCCATTCGTCGAGAAGCAGGACCTCCGGCTCGCCGGCGAGCGCACGGGCAAGCTCCAGGCGCTTCTGGTCGATGTAGGTCAGCGACCCGACCGGCAGGTGCATCTGTTCGCCGAGCCCGATGCGCTCCAGGAGGCCCCGTGCGAAGGTTTCCGCCTCGGTGCCCCAGCGTTTGCGATAACCGAACGCCGCACCGGCGACCACATTGTCGACGAGGTTCAACCCCGGAAGCACCCGGACCAGCTGGAAGGTACGGGAGATGCCGAGCCGGGCGATCTGGTGAGCCGCCAGGCCACTCAATCGCTGGCCGTTCATGGTGATCGATCCGTCCGATGGCGGAAAGGCTCCGGATATGAGGTTCATCGTCGTGGTCTTGCCCGAGCCGTTCGGCCCGATCAGCCCCAGAACCTCATGTTCGTGGACATCGAAGGTCATGTTGTCGACCGCGACAAGACCGCCGAAACGTTTGGTCAGGCCCTGAACCTTGAGAAGAGTACGTCCCGGTTTGGTCATCCGTGCCTCCTCTTTGCGAGCTTTTCAATGAGGCCGACGAAACCGTTCGGGATGAAGTAGACGATCACCAGGAACGACAGGCCGAGGTAAAAGGTCGTTGCGTTGGGAAACGACACACTGATTGTTTCCCAGATCAGCGTGAAGGGAATGACGCCAACGATCGGGCCCCAAAGCCTCTGAGTGCCGCCGAGTAGCGCCATGATCACGACCATAAAGCTGAGTTCGGGCGAGAACACCAGGTTGGGCTCGATGTAGGAATAACGCGGTGCAATCACCACACCGACCAGCGCGGTGAAATAGCCGGTGATCATGAAGAGTGCGACCTTGGCGGCGGCCGTGTTGATGCCGAGGTGTTTCGCGACACCCTCGTCATTGCCGATGATCTTCATGGCAAAGCCCAGGCGCGAACGCTCGATCAGCCAGCCGATCAGATAGACGACGGCAGCGATGGCAAGCAGCATCCAGTAGATGTGGGCCTCGGTAAAATCCGTGAGGACGTAGAGACCTCGGGAGCCGAGAAAGTTGTTCTGCACCCACGACACAAGACCGCGGATCATTTCCGCAAGGCCAAGCGTGAAGATAACGAAGTAGATCCCCGACAGGCGCAACGTCGCGGCCCCAACCAGGGCAGCCAGGATAACGGCGACGAACGGCGCGACCGCGGCCATGACCCAGAAATTGATGTCATAGTCGCTCATCCCGGTGGCTACGAGATATCCCCCGATGCCGAAGAAGGCCCCGGTTGCCAGCGAGATATAGTGGGTCGGCCCGGAAAACAGGGTCCAGGCTGTGGCGAGCGCGATGTACATCATCGCCGTCACCGCGATCGACAGCCAGTAGCCGTCGGTCACCAGGGGGACGCAGGCCGCAAGCACCACCAGGCATGCGCCCAGGCCGATTTCTTTCAAGCCATTACCCGTCATGTCGCGCGCTTCCCGAACAGGCCCTGCGGGCGGAACAGAAGAATGCCGAGGAAGATCAGGTAGGCGGAAACGAGGGTCAGGCCCGGATCTATCAAGGTGGCAACGGCGGTTTCCACGAGACCGAGCAGCAAGGCGGCGATAATCGACCCGCGCATGTCGCCGACGCCGCCCATGATGACGATGATCAACGCCTTCATTGTGAAGATGACACCGACGGAGGCGTCCAGGGTGATAAACGTCGAAATCAGGGTGCCACCTGCTGCTGTCACCGCCCCACCAAGTGCAAAGGACAGAGCGGAAATGCGGGGAACGTTGATGCCGACCAGCTTGGCTGCTTCCGTGTTGACCGAAACCGCCCGGACCGCCGTTCCCGGACGGGTGAAATTCAACCAAAGCACCAGTGCGACGCCGATGATCACGGCGACGACGAACGCCACGAACCGGTTCAGCGCGACCGTGGTGCCGAGAATTTTGAAGGGATTGGCGAGATAGGAATAGGTGAAGTACTCCCCGTGGATTGCAACCATGATGCCGACGAGCGCAAAGCTCATTCCGAAAGTGGCCAGGATTGAATCGACTTCAAGCTGCCCCTGGTTCTTCGCGCGCTTGACGAGCGGGCGCAGCAGAAGCTGATAGATAAGCCAGTTGCCGACGAAAGCGAGCGGGGCGACCATGATCATGGTCAGTACGGGACTGAGTTGAGCGGCGGTGAAGAGCCAGAAAGCGGCCAATGCGCCAAGTACCAGCATTTCACCACTGGCCAGATTCATGATGCGGGCAACACCGTATTGCAGGTTGAGCCCCATCGCCACGAGCGCATAGGTGCCACCAAGCAACAGGCCGGAAACCAGAATATCCATCGCGGTCTGCTTGTTCGATCGAAGAGAGATTCCGGAGCCCTGCATAGGCTCCGGATCCAACAAGGGGCGAGTTCAGCGGAAGGGTTAGTTCCAGCCTTCCTTCAGGCGAACCGGGGCTGCACCGTCGATGTTGACGGCATCGACGCCACGGAAGACCCCGTCCTGCCACTGGCCGACAGTCCAGTACTTGCGGGAATTCTGGTCCTCGAACTTCAGCTCACCCATAACGGTATCGAAGCTGTGGTCCTTGATGTACTGAGTGACCTTCTCGCGATCGGCTTCACCGACGCCTTCGATCGCCTGCGTCAGGACTTCCAGAGCGGCGTAGGTGTTGGCAGATGCCCAGTAATCCGGCTCCTTGCCGGTGACTTCCTTGTGCCGCTTCCGGTAGGCAGCGATCTTCGGATCGTCCGGATTGGTGCCGCCGGCCCCAAGGACGTTGTTGATCTTGGAACCGAACTTGCCGCCATAAGCCGGGAAGGCTGTCGCGACGGCCGTGTAAAAGGCCTTGACCTGGAAATCCTCGATGATTGCCTGTTCGGTCAGCCCGAACGTGTCCGGCGGGTAGGACCATGCAACGAAGGCATCCGGATTTGTGGCCTTGGCCCCCTTGATGATCGGGGAAAGATCCGGGGTGCCGAGCGGATAGGATTTGTCATAGACGATCTCGAACCCAGCTTCGGTGAACAGCGGACGGGCAACGTCCGCCAGTTCGATCCCAAAGGCATCCGCAACGTTGACCATGGCGATCTTGTTGCCGATGTCCCCCTTTTCGCGAAGGCCGGAAAGCACGTTGACCACGCCCTGCACGAAATCCGTGGTCGAACCAAGCGTGAAGAACAGGCCGGGATAGCGGCCGGTCAGCTCACCGATCTGATCGCTGATCGAGGTAACCGCGATTTGCGGATAGCCGTATTTGGCGTAGATCGGCGCCGCTGCCACGTTGAAGCCTGTCCCATAAGGCGCGACGATGAAGTCGACCTTATCCTGGGTTGCAAGGCGTTGAGCGGCCTTGATGTGTTCGCCCGGATTGGTCTTGTCATCATACTCGATGATCTCGACCATCTTCTGGCCGTCCTTAAGCTTCAGACCGCCACGATCATTCACTTCCTTGGCCCACAGTTCGATGTTCGGCCACTGCGACACGGTCGCGCCACCTGCCAGCGGACCGGTCTTCGGAGCCACCGCCCCGATCTTGATCGTGTCAGCAGCAAGCGCGGAAAAGGAAATCAGACCGGCAGTCCCAATAACCGCCAGGCCCGTCGACAAGCGGGCAATCACTTCACGTCTGTTCATGTCACTCCTCCCTGAGCAGACCGGCGCCTCAAGCATACCTCCCGAAGCCTGGGCACCAACCGCTGGAATTTATGCATTCTGGATCCAAAATGACAAGTCCAATTCGATTTTCTGGCAGTTCTTGAGAAATACTCCTTAATATTGCCGTGTAATTGGATCCATATTGACAGGGTATGTATCCAAAAATTATAGTCGTTCAATGAAAAGTTATGCGGATAGCGAGCCAGTCCTCGAGGCGATCGAATCCTTCGAAAGACCCGCGGGTTCCACGGGAAGCCAGACAACATCCGACAAACGGGTGCTGACGGCGCTCCGTAGACTGATCATGGACGGCAGCATTCCATCCGGTGCGAAGATCACCGAGGTCTGCCTGTCATCGCTGCTGAAAGTATCGCGCACGCCCATCCGCCTGGCGCTCAAGACCCTGGAAGTCGAGGGATTAATCCAGAAACGGGACGGCCGGGGCTATACGGTTTGCGACCTGGACTTTGACGACCTCTCCAAGGCCTACGAAGTTCGTGGCGTTCTGGAGGGTCTTGCCGCCCGACGCCTGGCCATGAGCGGCCTCGCCCCGGATGTGGAGATCAAACTCCGCAGGTCACTGCAACTGACGAGCGAAGCCGTCAGTCTGATCGGTGCTCATGACTTTCACGGTGTGGACTTGTACCAGGAGGGGAACACCCTTTTTCATGAAACGATCCTGGACGCGTGCGACAACACCTTTGTCCCCTTCACACTGACACGGCTGGAAAACCTGCCACTCGTCAAACCGGGCACGCTGGTTTTCAATTCGGAGAACTTCGACATGGAATTCCAGCGCCTGACCATAGGTCACGGCCAGCATCTGATCGTTTTCGATGCCATCACAAAAAGAGACCCGGCACGAGCGGAAGCCATGATGCGTGAGCACTCCCACGCAACAGTCAATTATTCCATGCTGTTTTCAAAGTAGGACTGCGCAGACCACGTTCGGTCTACAGCCGATCGAACTCCTCAAGGATGTCCAGCAGCTGGTCTATCTTTTCCTTGCCGATCACCGTCTCGATATGGATTGCGAGCCGCTTCGCCTCGTCCAGATTGTCGAGAATGATCTTTTGGCCGGCCGGGGTAATGGCCACCGTCTGGCGGCGCCGGTCGGACGGATCGGCCTGCCGGGTCACCAGCCCCTTTTCGAGCAACGTCTGAACAATCCGCGTCTGGCTGGGCAGGAGCAGGCTGGCGTTCTCGGACAGTTTGGTCGAATCGAGCGGTCCCAAATCATCCAGGACACGCAGAATGCGCCACTGCTGTTCTGTCAATCCTGAGTTCGACAGCATTTCCCTGATCGGGCCCATGACCTTTTCACGCGCCCGGATCAACGCGATCGGCAAAGACCGCGCCGTCGATGGCAACTTGCGGCTGTTGGGGCTGTCTGATTCTCCGTCCATACTCCCGAAAATATCGGCTAATTTCAAAAATTCATACCCATTGATTGACAGGCGCTCACCAGTTATTTAACATATTAAATAATAACAAAACGGGAGGATGATGTGCCGCATATCATCATCGAATATTCAGCGAATCTGGAAGATACGCTCGATATGGCGGCCTTTTGCGAACATTTGCGCAAGACGGCTGCGGGCATCGACGCGTTTCCAACGCCAGGTATCCGGGTACGGGCTTTCAAAGCGGACCATTACGCCATCGCTGACGGCAATCCGGATCATGCCTTCCTGGACATTTCCCTGCGCCTGAGAGGCGGCCGCTCCGACGAGGTCAAGAAGGCCTCGACGGAGGAAATGTTCGCCGCCATCACATCCTATCTCGCGCCCACGCTCGAAAGCCGGTCGCTCGCGATCTCGTTTGAAATGCGCGACATCGATCCGGAACTTTCGCCCAAGACCGGAACAATCCGTAAGTACCTGAAGGATTCTTGAAACATGTCCGACCTCAACCAGAACATCAAAAAGCTGGCCGGCTATCTGAAACGGTTTCAGGACGTCGGTGTCCTCAACCAGATCGGCGGCAAGACCGTTTCGGCCGCAAGCGGCGCGACCTTCGAAAACCGCTCGCCCGTTGATGACAGCCTGATCTGCCAGGTCGCCAAAGGCGGCGCCCAGGATATCGATGCTGCGGCCAAGGCGGCAAAGGAGGCCTTCCCCGCCTGGCGCGATATGCCCGCGACGGAGCGCAAGAAGATCCTGCACAAGATTGCGGACAAGATCGTGGAACGGGCCGAGGAAATCGCCTTCTGCGAATGCTGGGATACCGGACAGGCCCTGCGCTTCATGTCCAAGGCGGCTCTTCGCGGGGCGGAGAACTTCCGCTTCTTTGCCGATCGGGCACCGGCGGCCCGTGACGGCCAGGCCCTGCCCTCCCCGACCCTGCTGAACGTCACCACGCGATTGCCGATCGGACCGGTCGGCGTGATCACCCCTTGGAACACGCCGTTCATGCTGTCGACCTGGAAGATCGCGCCAGCGCTTGCCGCAGGCTGCACGGTGGTTCACAAGCCGGCGGAATTCTCCCCGGTCACCGCGCGCATTCTGATGGAAATCGCGGAAGAAGCCGGCTTGTCGGCCGGCGTGTGGAACCTGGTGAACGGATTTGGCGAGGATGCTGGGAAGGCGCTGACCGAGCACCCGGACATCAAGGCCATTGCCTTCGTCGGCGAAAGCAAGACCGGTTCAATGATCATGAAACAGGGGGCCGACACGCTGAAGCGCGTGCATTTCGAGCTCGGCGGCAAGAACCCGGTGATCGTGTTCGATGACGCCGATCTTGACCGGGCGCTCGATGCGGCGGTTTTCATGATCTACTCGCTCAACGGCGAACGGTGCACGTCTTCGTCGCGCCTTCTGGTGCAGGAGACGATTGCGGATGAGTTCGAGGCAAAGCTCGTCGAGCGGGTCAACAACATCAAGATCGGACACCCCCTCGACCCGCAGACCGAATTGGGCCCGCTGATCCACAAGACCCATTTCGACAAGGTCACCAGCTATTTCGACATTGCCCGCGAAGGCGGCGCGACGGTTGCAGCCGGCGGTGAACGTGCGGGCGACACCGGCTGGTTCGTGCGCCCGACGCTGTTTACCGGTGCCCGCAACGATATGCGCATTGCCCAGGAGGAAATCTTCGGGCCGGTGCTGACCTCGATCCGCTTCAAGACGGAAGAAGAAGCCCTGGAAATGGCCAACGCCGTCGAATACGGCCTCACCGGCTATGTCTGGACCAACAACCTGAGCCGTGCTCTGCGGTTCACCGAAAAGCTGGAAGCCGGCATGATCTGGGTGAACTCGGAAAATGTCCGCCACCTGCCGACACCGTTCGGCGGCGTCAAGGCCAGCGGCATCGGACGCGACGGCGGCGACTGGTCGTTCGAATTCTACATGGAACAGAAACACATCGGTTTTGCGACAGGTCAGCACGCCATCCCGCGGCTCGGCGCTTAACGATCAAAAAGGGAAGACACCAATGCCGATACCGGCTCCGAATCTTTATCCGCCGTTCAACATCGTCCGCCTGAGCCATGTCGAGTTCGGCGTGACGGACCTGGCCAAGAGCAAGGCCTTTTACGTCGACACGCTCGGCCTTCAGATCACGGATCAGACCGAGGACGCAATCTATCTGCGCGCCATGGAAGAACGCGGCCATCATTGCATTGTTCTTAGACAGGCGAAGGAGGCGCGCGCCTGTGAACTCGGCTTCAAGGTCTTCGACGAGGAAGACCTGGAAAAGGCCGCGCATTTCTTCAAGTCGAAGGATTTGCCGGTGGAATGGGTCGAGCGCCCCTACCAATCGCGCACCTTCCGCACCCGCGACAATTTCGGCACGCCTTTGGAGTTCTATGCGCGCATGGACCGGCTGGAGCCGATTCACCAGAAATATGCGCTCTACAAGGGCGTCAAACCGCTGCGCATTGACCATTTCAACTGCTTTTCGCCGGATGTCGACGCCTCGGTCGCCTTCTACAACGAAATCGGCTTCCGCGTGACCGAGTACACCGAGGACGAAGTCAGCGGACGCCTGTGGGCCGCCTGGACCCACCGCAAGGGCGGCGTCCATGACATCGCTTTCACCAATGGCAGAGGCCCGCGCCTGCATCACACCGCCTTCTGGGTGCCGACCCCACTGAACATCATCGACCTGCTCGACCTGATGTCCACGACCGGATGGGTCGACAACATCGAACGCGGCCCTGGACGCCACGGCATTTCCAACGCTTTCTTCCTCTATATTCGGGATCCGGACGGACACCGGATCGAGATCTACTGTTCCGACTACCAGACCGTCGATCCGGATCTGGAGCCGATCAAATGGGATCTGAAGGACCCGCAGCGCCAGACCCTGTGGGGCGCCCCTGCTCCAAGAAGCTGGTTCGAGGAAGGCTCCCTTTTCCTCGGCGCGGAAATCCAGGAACCGACACTGGCGGCCCAGCCAATCATCGCACCCTGAGGAGACACCATGAACTGGGAGGATTTCGCTCGCTGGGGACGCCGGATCGCAGACTGGGGCGCGGCCTATCATAAAGGCCTGCGCGACCGTCCGGTCCGGGCACAGGTAAAGCCGGGCGATCTGCTCGCCTGTCTGCCGCAATCGCCGCCGGAGACAGGCGAACCAATGGACGCGATCTTCGCGGACTTCGAAAACCTGGTGCTGCCGGGCATGACCCATTGGCAGCACCCGCGGTTCTTCGCTTACTTTCCGGCCAATGCAGCCCCACCGTCCGTGCTGGCGGAATACATCGTGTCCACCATGGCAGCTCAATGCATGCTCTGGCAGACCTCGCCGGCTGCCACGGAAATGGAAACCCGGATGCTTGACTGGCTGCGACAGGCCGTCGGGTTACCCGATACATTTTCCGGCGTCATCCAGGACAGCGCCTCCTCGGCGACCCTGGCGGCCGTGCTGACCATGCGCGAGAAGGCATTGGGTTGGGCGGGCAATCACAAGGGCCTGTTCGATCAACCGCGCCTGCGCATCTATGCTTCGGGCGAAGTACACACGTCCGTCGACCGGGCAATGTGGGTTTCGGGTATCGGCCAGGACAATCTGATCCGGATCCCGGTCGAAGGCCACCGGCGCGGCATGAAACCGGACGCGTTGCGTGCGGCGATCAATGCGGATCTCAAGGCGGGGTATAAACCTGCCGGGATCATCCTGAGTACCGGCGGCACCAGTGTCGGTGGCTCTGATGATGTTGCGGCCATCGTCGAGGTGGCCAGGGAATTCGGCCTTTACACCCATCTCGATGCGGCCTGGGCGGGGGCAGCCATGATCGTTCCGGAGTTTCGAGACCTGTGGCAGGGCGTTGAAGGCGTGGATTCCATGGTCTTCAATCCGCACAAGTGGCTCGGCGCGCAATTCGACTGTTCGGCCCATTTCCTGAAGAACCCGGACGACCTGGTCCGAACGCTGGCGATCCGGCCCGAATATCTCAAAACCCACGGCCATGACGGGATGATCAATTATTCCGAATGGTCGGTGCCGCTCGGCCGGCGCTTCCGGGCACTGAAACTCTGGTTCCTGATCCGCAGCTACGGCCTGGAAGACCTGCGCCAACGGATCCGCAACCATGTCGCCTGGTCGAAAGCTCTCGCCGAAAGACTGCGTAGGGAGCCCGACTTCGAAATCGTCACCGAACCGGTGCTGTCGCTGTTTTCCTTCCGCTACACGCCACAGGGTGCCAGAGATCTCGACAGCCTCAATCAGGCTCTGGTGGATGCCATCAACGACGATGGCCGGATCTACCTGACGCAAACCATTTTCGAGGGCCGGAAAGCGATCCGCTTTCAGGTCGGCCAGTTCGACTGTATCGAAGCAGACGTCGCGACCGCCTTCGACGTCATCACCGAAATCGCCCGCTCCCTGGAGACACAATGAGCAAGTTCGCGACCTATACCGCCAACGGAGACACTTTTTACGGCGCCGTGACCGATGCCGGCATGATCGCCCTGTCGCCCGAATTTCCCCAATGGCCGACTTTGCGGGAAGTCATTGCAGCAGGCGCATTGCCGGAGCTGGAATCGTCTGCGGAGGGCAAAGCCGTTACTCATCCCAACGGCAGCTTCATCTTCGAAATCCCGGTGCCTGCACCCGAAAAGATCATCTGTGTCGGCGTCAACTTCCCCGACCGGAATGCGGAATACAAGGACGGCCAGGAAGCTCCGCCGAACATGTCGCTGTTCGTTCGTTTCCCCGGCTCCTTCACTGGTCACGACCGGCCGCTGATCCGGCCGAAGGCCTCCGACAAACTGGATTACGAAGGCGAGATCGCTATCGTCATCGGCAAAGGCGGCCGGCACATTTCGCAGGCGGATGCATATGACCACATCGCGGCTGTAACCCTCTGCAATGAAGGCACGCTCCGGGACTGGGTACGCCATGCCAAATTCAACGTAACCCAAGGCAAGAATTTCGATCAATCCGGCGCCATGGGCCCGTGGCTCGTTCCCTTCACGTCGAAGGACCAACTGCAGGACGTGCGGATTACCACGAAGGTGAACGGAGAGCTGCGCCAGGACGATCGCACCGGCCGAATGCTTTTTCCGATCCCGCGCCAGATTGAATACATCTCCACCTTCACGACGCTTGTTCCCGGCGACATCATCGTCACCGGCACACCGACGGGAGCCGGTGCACGGTTCGATCCGCCGATCTACCTGAAGCCGGGCGACGTGGTTGAAATCGAGGCCGAAGGCATCGGCATGCTGCGCAACGGCGTGGAGGACGAGGCATGACGTTCTCGAAAGACGACGTTACGGCGGCGGCCCGCGACCTTTATGAGGCGGAGACCTCCGGTAAACAGATCGGCCTTCTGTCCCTGCGCCATCCGGACATGACCATGGATGATGCCTATGCGGTCCAGGACGCCCTGACCGCGCACAAAAAAGCTGCCGGCCGGAAGGTCATCGGCTGGAAGATCGGCCTCACCTCGAAGGCGATGCAACAGGCGCTTAACATCGATATTCCCGACAGCGGGATCCTGTTCGACGACATGCTGTTTGCAAACGGCGCTATCGTGCCGAAAGGCCGCTTCATCCAGCCGCGCGTGGAGGCGGAAATCGCCTTCGTGATGAAGACCGACGTACCGACGGAAAACGTTACCCGCGCGGATGTGCTGACCGCGACCGATTACGTTACCCCCAGTATCGAGATCCTCGACACACGTATCCTGCGCAAGGATCCGGAGACCGGTGCCGCCCGCAAGATCTTCGACACCATCGCCGACAATGCCGCCAACGCCGGCCTCGTTCTTGGCTCCGAAAAACATGCAGTCGGCGCTGTCGACCTGCGTTGGGTCGGCGCCATCGTCACCAACAACGGGGACGTGGAGGAAACAGGCCTCGGCGCCGGTGTGCTCAACGATCCCGTCGAGAGCGTGGTCTGGCTCGCCCGGCGCATGGCGCAATACGGCCAACAGATCAAGGCCGGTGACATCATTCTCTCCGGTTCCTTTATCCGACCGCTGGAATGCCCTCCGGGGTCGAAGATCGAGGCGGATTTCGGCGCTTTCGGCAAGGTCGGTTGTTCGTTCGAATAGGTCGGACACGGCGGGGAGCGCGCGCACCAATTGTCCCGGATTAGTCAACAGAGTTGTGAAATAAGGCCGTAACCTGCTAAAGACGAGACTTCCCGATCGCGGGCGTACAGTCAAAACGGAAAAGCGGTTCGTGTCTCTTCCAGAAGGTTCCGATCAGTCCCGGCTCCCACTCGCGGGGATCGTCTTCAAATCCAAGGATCCGGTCAACAGCCTCCTTGAGGATGTCAGCCGGACACTTACTGTGCGCGGCCTGAATCTGGCCGGCGTCCTGCAGCAATCGGTGATCCCTGAAGGCCGAACCGAGAAAAACGTCTGCCTGTCCAGTCTGAGGAACGACTGGCAGACGCCGGTCCTTCAAGATCGTGGAGCACATGCGCAAGGCTGTCGGCTCGATCCCCATGCGATCACCGATGTCGCCGGCCGGCTCTCCGTCGATCTGGAAGCCGGCGCGGACATGCTGATCGTCAATCGTTTCGGCCGCGCGGAGTCGGAAGGTTATGGACTTCGTCAGGTTCTGGAACAGGCGGTCTGCGGCGACATTCCGGTCCTGCTTGCCGTGCGCGAGGATTATGTTTCCGCCTGGGAAGAGTTTCACGGCGGCATGGGAGAACTGCTACCGATGGATCGGGATGTGGTTCTGGCTTGGTGCGATTCCGTTTGCAGCCGCGAAACGAGCCCTGCCTGATTGTTTCAACCGAGTTCTTCGGTCGTCAGGATCGGCGCCACATCGAGCTTGTGCGCATTGAGCATTTCCGCGATCTCTTCAATCGTTTCGACGAGCAGCTTTTGCTTTTCTGGCGAACAACTTGCGAACTTTTCCTGAAAATCCACATGAAGCAGGCTCGGCACCTCGGCAAGGATCGAAAGGCCCTTGTCTGTCAGGCGGGTATGGACGATGCGCCGGTCCGTATCCGAGCGATACCGTGTAATCAGTCCCTTTTCCTCCAGCTTGTCGAGGATCGTGACCACGGTTGCTGACGAGAGGTCTGCCTGTTCGGACAAGGCCTTTGTCGTGACCTGCCCCAGGTCGCGAATTGCCTGCAGGACGACGATCTGCGGGATGGTCAGGCCCACGGCGCGGGAAACCTGCCGAGACCGCAAATCAATTGCCCTGACGATGCGCCGGATTGCCTTGAAGACCTTGGCTGTTTCCGCATTTTCCATAATTATAGCTCTGATGATTTGACCTCTAATGATTTGATCCCTATGTATTGCGCCGATACCAAACTGACAAGGAAAAAGCGATTCAATGTGTGGCATTTGTGGTGAAGTGGTGTTTGGAGACGACCTGGCGAATACGGCCCGGGTCGACAGAATGGCGCGGGCCATGGCCGCCCGCGGTCCCGATGCCATGGGAGTTTCCATGCGCGGCCGCGTCGCCTTCGGCCATCGCCGCCTGAAAATCATCGACCTGTCCGACAAGGGCGCTCAACCGATGATCGACATGGCGCTCGGTCTTTCGCTTGTCTTCAACGGCTGCATCTACAACTATCAGGACTTGCGCCAGGAATTGCTGGCGAAGGGGCATTCCTTCGTTTCGACCAGCGACACGGAAGTGATCCTGAAGGCCTGGGCGGAATGGGGAGCCGATTGTTTTTCCCGGTTCCACGGCATGTTTGCGGTCGCAATCCACGAACATGACAGCGGCCGACTGCATCTGGCCCGCGACAGGTTCGGCATCAAACCGCTTTATTATGCCGAAGGCGGCGGACGCCTGGCGTTCGCATCTTCGCTCCCTGCCCTGCTCGCCGGCGGTGATATCGATACCTCGATCGATCGGATCGCGCTCAATCACTACATGAACTGGCACGCTGTCGTCCCTGCGCCCCACACCATTTTGAAGGGTGTCCGCAAGCTTCCTGCGGCGACGGTGCGCACGATCGACAAGAATGGCGCCTTCAAGGACGTCACCTACTGGGAACCGCGCTTTGAGAAGTCTGCCGAAGACTTGAACCGCTCCGCGGAGGAGTGGCGCGACATGGTTCTCGACGGCCTGCGCACGGCGGTCCGCCGGCGCATGGTAGCCGACGTGCCCGTTGGCGTACTCCTGTCGGGTGGTGTCGATTCCAGCCTGATCGTCGGGCTGCTGGCGGAAGAAGGTCAGAAGGATCTGGCGACCTTTTCCATCGGCTTCGAGGAGGCCAATGGCGAAAAGGGAGATGAGTTCGTCTATTCCGACCTGATCGCCAACCACTATGGCACCGATCACAAGAAAATCTTCATCCCCTCTTCCGAGCTTCAGGGCAATCTGCCCGGAGCCATCAAGGCGATGTCGGAACCGATGGTTTCCTACGACAATATCGGCTTTTACCTGCTCTCCCGGGAAGTCTCCAAATACATCAAGGTGGTCCAGTCGGGTCAGGGTGCGGACGAAGTCTTCGCCGGCTATCACTGGTATCCGGAATTGGTCGGCGCCAATACGCCTGCCGCATCCTACAGAGATGCCTTCTTCGACCGCTCCTTCAAGGCGATGAACGAAGCGATTTCGCCGGAGTATCACTGCGATCGAGACGAGAGCCTGGCCTTCGTCGAACAGCACTTTTCCAAGCCGGGCGCGGACGATCCCGTGGACAAGGCACTTCGCCTTGATACCAATGTCATGCTGGTCGACGATCCTGTCAAACGTGTCGACAATCACTCCATGGCGTGGGGCCTGGAAGCGCGTGTGCCGTTCCTCGATCATGAACTGGTGGAACTCGCCGGGCGCATTCCCGCCGAGCACAAACTGGCCCAGGGCGGCAAGGGCGTTTTGAAGGAAGCGGCCCGGCTCGTGGTTCCAGCCGACGTCATCGACCGGCCCAAGGGGTATTTCCCTGTCCCGGCACTGAAATACATCCAGGGCAGCTATCTGGACATGGTCCGTGATACGCTGACTAACGAATCCGCTCGCAGCCGCGGGCTTTTCCAGGAGGCTTATCTGGACAAGCTTTTCAAGGACCCGACCAAATACATCACCAAGCTGCGCGGCTCCGAACTCTGGCAAGCCGCTCTTTTGGAAATGTGGTTGCAGACTCAGGAGGTCTGAACGAATGGCAGAACATGAGGTTTCACGACCCAAGGGTGCCTACGACCACCGCCTGAAACGCCTGCGTGACCACGGCATGAAGCCGGAATACCGCGCGGACGAGATTGAAGCGCACAAGAAGCGCGTCGCGGAATGCGGCTGGGGCCGTCTGATATTCGGCAACACCTTTTCCACCCCGGAAGACCTGATTTCGGTCTTGCGCAACGAACAACCCGACCGGCGCGATATCGCGTTCTACGTCCGCGATCCGCATGTCCTCCTTGGCTCGGCACCCCAGGAGTTGTTTCTCGATCCGTCCCACACCTACCGGCTGGATCTTGCGACCTACCGGCCTGCCCGCAACCGGCGAAAAGGCTTTACGGTGCGCAGGCTGGGGTCCCGCCGCGATGCCGAAGCCATCAACGTGCTTTACGGCAGCCGGAACATGGTTCCGGTCCCGCTTGATTTCTTCTGGAACCAGATGGACCAGCGGGAAATGACGGTGCTTGTCGCGGAAGAAGACGAAACCGGCGAAATCGTCGGGACCGCCATGGGTATCAACCACGACGTGGCGACCAACGGCGCCGACAAGGGATCTTCGCTGTGGTGTCTGGCGGTTTCCCCCAAGGCCCGGTTTCCGGGGATCGGCGAGGCGCTGGTTCGGCGCCTGGCCGAGCAGTTCAAGGGCCGGGGCATTCCTTACATGGATCTGTCGGTCATGCACGACAACACGCAGGCCATCGCCCTTTATGAAAAGCTCGGCTTCAAGCGTGTCCCCTTCTTCACCGTGAAGATGAAGAACACGATCAACGAAGCGCTTTATGCAGGTCCCACGGTTGAGGAACAGCTCAACCCATATGCGACGATCATCCTCAACGAGGCTCGACGGCGCGGAATCCGTGCGGAAATTCTGGATGCCGAAGGCGGTTTCTTCCGCCTCTCCTATGGTGGCCGATCCGTTCGTTGCCGGGAATCCCTGTCTGACTTCACAAGTGGCGTAGCCATGTCGATCTGCGACGACAAGTCGGTGACCCAGAGGGTCGTTTCCAAGGCGGGTTTGACCATTCCGAAACAAATGCTTGCCGGCGATACCGCAGAAACGGAAGCGTTTCTCCAAACGCACGGATCGGTGGTCGTCAAGCCGGCGAGAGGCGAGCAGGGAAAGGGCATTTCCATCGGCCTGACCGAGCTTGATGAAGTTCTGTCAGCCGTGGACGCTGCAAAAACATTCTCCAATGACGTCCTGATCGAGGAATGCGTAACCGGAGACGACCTTCGCCTGGTCGTGATCGACTATAAGGTGGTCGCGGCCGCCATACGCAGACCTGCCGAGATCATGGGCGATGGCCGGAACTCGGTCAAAGACCTGATTGAAGCCCAATCGCGCCGGCGGGCGGCGGCGACCGGCGGCGAATCCCGCATTCCCGTCGACGAGGAGACGATGCGCTGTTTGAAGGCCGCAGGCTATGATCTTGAAACCGTTCTGCCCGAAGGCAAGGCGGTCCAGGTCCGCAAGACGGCAAACCTCCACACCGGCGGCACGATCCACGACGTCACCGGCGAGACCAACTATGCGCTGATCGACGCGGCAATCCGGGCCGCCCGGGCCATCGAAATACCTGTGACAGGCATCGATCTGATGGTGCCATCCCATCGCGAACCGAAGTACTGGTTTATCGAAGCCAACGAGCGTCCGGGCCTCGCCAATCACGAGCCGCAGCCGACCGCGGAACGTTTCGTCGACTTCCTCTTTCCCTTGTCCATGCCGCAATCCGTGCGGGATGCTTTGAACCGGACTGCTTTATGACCCTGCTTTCAATCGACGTCCCCTATTTGAGTAAAATCCTGGAAGGTCTCCTCAAGATTCCGAGCCCGACGGGGTATACGGATGAGATCGTCCGTCATGTCTGCAAGGAACTGGACCGGCTCGGTATTTTTTACGAGCTGACCCGCCGGGGTGCGATCCGGGCGCGTCTGGAAGGGAAAAAGGCAAAGCCAGCACGGGCATTCGTTTCGCACCTCGACACGTTGGGCGCGCAGGTCAAAGCTCTGAAGGAAAACGGGCGTCTCGAAGTCGTCCCGATCGGCAGCTGGTCCGCACGCTTCGCCGAGGGTGCACGAACGACCATTTTCACCGACAGCGGTGCTTATACCGGGACGATCCTGCCACTCAAGGCGTCGGGGCATACGTTCAACACCGGCGTCGACGAATTGCCGGTCGGTTGGGAATATGTCGAACTGCGGATCGATGCCTATGCACGCACGAAAGACGACCTGCAAAAGCTGGGCGTCGATGTGGGAGATATCGTCGCGATCGACCCCCAGTCGGAATTTCTGGACAACGGCTTTATCGTTTCGCGTCATCTGGACAACAAAGCCGGTGTCGCGGTCATGCTGGCGGCAATGAAGGCCTTCATCGATTCCGGCGTGACGCCGACCGTCGATATCTACTGGCTGTTTACGATTGCTGAAGAAACCGGTCATGGTGCATCGGCAATCCTGCCGCAGGAAGTCGCCTCCCTGGTCGCAATCGACAACGGAACATCCGCGCCCGGCCAGAACTCCGAAGAGTTCGGGGTAACCATTGCCATGGGTGATCAGACCGGGCCCTTCGACTATCATCTCACCCGGAAGATTGCCCAATTGTGCCAGGAGAATGCGATCAAGTATCAGAAGGACGTGTTCCGCTATTATCGGTCCGATGCCGCTTCGGCCGTCGAAGCCGGCGCGGATGTACGCACGGCGCTGATCACCTTCGGCATCGATGCCAGTCACGGCTACGAGCGCATCCACATGCATGCCCTGCGTTCGCTCACCGAACTGGCAACAGCCTATGCCACCAGTTCGGTTCAGATCAAACGGGACGCCCGCGATTTTTCCGATCTCAAAGGCTTCACCTCACAACCGACCGAGGACGCGGAACAGGTTCTCAGCCCGGACACCAGCAAACCGCAGTCCGAACCCCAACACGGCCCGGCGGAATAGACATTTTCCCACGCGCCGGCCTCGACCGCGGGCCGGCGCCCCCCGCCTCTTATTAAGTCCACGACCCAGTCGTGTATGTCGTTATGCGATCGTTCTGCCGCCGAGCGCTGATACGACATCGTCCAGCCGACGCGCCGGAGGAAAACTTGAAACAGGAAGACCCCGATAGCTCGGAGCCGTCTGCCGGGCAGCTCATTTCGGACATCGGCACCGCCCGAACCCCTCAACACCCGAAGAAGCGGCGCGTATTCGACGTCGGTTTCCTGATCGTTTCCGCAATCATGTTCGCTGCTGTCGGGATCGTTTATTACAGAAACGGTGCGCAGCACGTTCTGGATATTCTTGCCAAGGACAGCATCCTGGCCCTGGACATCGCCCCCAAGGTCCTGGCCGCCGTGCTATTGGCCGCATGGCTGCGCCGCATTCTGCCAAAGGAAGTCATTGCCCGCCATTTCGGCCATCAATCCGGTATAAGGGGCATGTCTCTTGCGGTTCTTGCCGGCGTCATCCTGCCCGGCGGACCAATGACCGCCTTCCCTCTGGCCATCGCCTTTTCACATGGCGGCGCGGCTTTGTCCGTCATAATCGCCTTCCTCTCCAGCTGGCTTTTGCTTAGCGCCAATCGGACGATCGTTTGGGAGATGGCCTTCATCGACAATCAAATTGTCGGATGGCGCCTGCTTCTGTGTCTGCCGGTCCCCTTCCTGCTCGGTTTTGCGGCCCAATATTTCTACCGCGGCACCAAGCTGATTTCGGACAGGACATCCTGATGGCGCTTTTGCTCTTCACCGTGTTTCTCTGGGCTGCGACGATCGCCATGGGCGTTCTGGCCTACCGCAAGAATGACGGTACTTTTTCGGCCGGATTCAGGGATGCCGCCCGCGAAAGCCTGCATATCGCACCGAGGATCTGCATCGGCATTTTCGGATCCGGTTTCATTGCTGAACTTCTGCCAAGGGAGACGGTCAGTTCCCTGCTCGGCTCCGGATCCGGAAGCCTGGGCATTCTGATCGGTTCGGCGGTTGGAGCCGTTGTGCCCGGCGGTCCGGTTGTCGCCTTTGCCATCGGAGCGGCTGCCCTGAAAGCCGGGGCGGGCGTCCCGCAACTCGTGGCCTTCGTGGTGTCGTGGATGCTTTTTTCCCTATACCGGACGCTGATCTGGGAACTGCCGGTCATGCGCGCACGCTTTACCGGCGCCCGGATCCTGCTGTCAGCACCAGTCCCGATCATCATCGGCCATCTGGCCTGGCTCCTGGGTGCATAGAAGAGCGGGATCGGGGCGTCCCGCCTCGCGAACGGAGAAGCCTTCGACAGGTTCTCCGCTCCGCATCGTTTTAGTGGAACCGGGCTCGAACGCCTTCGGTCAATCTTTCATAGGTGGTGAGGCGGTTTCTTCTCAGGCGAGAACCTTTGCCAGAAAAGCTTCCGTTCGCTGATGGGCGAGGTCTGCCGCATCCGCCACATAGCTTGCGCGGGCTTCATTCGCGAAGGCATGGCCGGCATCATACATGTACATTTCGAAGTCCGGCAGATAGGCCTTCACTTCTTCCAGAAGGTCGGCGGGCGTGTGGTCGTCGGTCGTACCGAAATGGCCCTGCATCGGCGCATTCAGCGGGCAATCCAGAAACTGCTTCAGACGTGTGCCGTAAAAGGAAACCCCACCCGCAGTATCGATTTTTTGAGCTGCGCGGACCGCAAGACCACCGCCCCAGCAGAAGCCCATGACGGCAACCTTCCCGCCGTTTTCCTTCAGCGCCTTCACGGCAGCCGCCGTGTCGGCGATGCAGTCTGCCGTATCGATTGCGAGCATGAGGTCCCGGCCGCGCGTCGGCTGATCGAAGGGGATGACTGCCTCTTTTTCCTTCCGGTCGAACAGGGCCGGAATGGCAACCTCGTAACCGAGCTTCGCGTAGCGCGCCGCAACGCCTTTGAGCTGGTCTGTCACACCGAAGATTTCCTGGAGAATGACGAGACTGCCCCGGCGTGTTCCCTGCGCCGGTTCAAACCAGCAATCGAACGTATGTCCATCAGCCGCTGTCAGTTGCCTCATCATTTCTGGTCGCTCCAACTTGAGAGAGTTTGGTTCAAAAGACGGCGCCGCACGTTCGTGCGGCGCCGATCATTGTCATTTGCCGACCTTGATGCCGGCCTCTTCATAGTAGCGAATGGCACCCGGATGGTAGGGAACCATGCTGGCCGGTGCCATGGTATCGCGATCAGCACGGGCAAACGCACCGAATGAGGCCTTCAGGGCGTCCTTGTTTTCGGCAACGGCCTTGGTCATCTTGTAGACCAGATCGTCACTGACGTCGGCATTGGTCAGCATCACCCACGGGATCCGCATGATATTGGCGCCGCTGTCCTGAAGGCCGTTGATCTTCTCGTTCTGCTTCAGCGAAACGATGTCTCCGGCGGGAAGATATTTCTTGAACGCGGCAATACCGGCTTCGGAGTTGTCCTGCGAAACATAGCAGAGCCCGCCCCTGGATTTCAGTTTGACCGACGCCTGCTGACCAGCACCGGAATTCAGACTGACAAGCGCGAGATCGACCAGGCCGTCGCCGAGCGCGTTGATGCCGGCCACGAAGCTGGCAACCGGGACCTTCTTGAAATCATCATAGGTCAGACCGGCATTGGCCAGACCGCCGGCGATGTAGAACGGAATGATGGTCGACGACGTGTATTCCGAAGCGATCCGCAGGTCCGCCGCCTTTGCCTTCACGTCAGCAATGGTTTTCAGGCCGAGGTCGCAGGGAGCCATCAGGCCGGTCGTCAGCGGGAACATGACCCCGACCAGACGCATGTTGGGATTCTTGCGGTCGTAGTTCCCGGTTCCGGCGAAGGCATACTCGGCTTCGACACCGTTGGAAAAGCCGAAATCGACCTCGCCGGAGTTGATCAGCGGCAGATAGCCGACAAGCGGCTGAGTTCTGGCAATGATGCCGGCATCATTGGCAACTTTCGCGACGGCCTGCCCGGAATTATAGGCAAGAGACCCTTGCGCACCGGTGGCAATTGTCACCACTTGCGCATAGGCGCTTGCAACGGACAGGGCAGACACCAGAAGCCCGGCCCCTATCATCTTCAAACTGTTTTTCATCTATTCCTCCCTTGGGTTGAAATCCGATTTTCTCATGTTCATGCAGCGGCCGCTTTCCGGTCCTTTCGTCTGTCGAAGACGAGAAGCACGACCGTCAGGATGACGGCACCGACTGCTGCGGGGATGTGGAAGTAGTGGGTTTCGGAAAAAAAGCCGAACGGCAACGCCAATGCCCCAAATACGCCAAGCAACAGGCGGACCGGAATGGTGAGCTTTGATCGTATGAAACCGACCATGGCCGCGCAGATGGCGCATATTCCGATTCCCGCAAGGACCGTTGCGAGGATGATATCACCCCAGGTTCCGTTCATGAGCAGCGCCGGCGTCGCGACGAAGACGAACGGAATGATATAGGCCGCCCATCCGATCCGCATCGCTGTCAAACCGGTTATCAATGGGCCTTCCTTGGTGATCGTTGCTGCCGCGAAAGCCGCCAGCGCAACTGGTGGCGTGATCATGGACATCATGCCGAAATAGAGAATGAACATGTGGGCGGCGATCGGTTCGATGCCGGCCTGGACAAGTGACGGCGCGACCAGTGCGGCGAGCAGAACGTAGACGCCGGACGTGGGCATGCCCATGCCGAGAATGGTGCAGATGAACGCAGACACCAGCAGCAGAAGGACAACATTCGCCCCGATCGAATTCACCAGAAGAAGCGTGAGCGCGAAACCGAGGCCGGTGATATTCAGGATCCCGATAACGAAGCCGGCGGAGGCCACGACCAGGATCAGATCGACCATGGAGGTTCCGGTCTCCGTGAACACGTTTCCGAGTGTTTTGAGGGTCAGCCGTTCACCGCGATATCCGCGCAGAAAACCGACTAAGACGATGGCGATGGACGCCAGCAGCGCTGAATCCTCCGGATCGAACCGCCACCAGAACAAGGCGCCGAGAAGGATGCCGAAGGGCAAGGCAAAGTGCCAACCTTCGCGCAGCACCTCCTTGACCGACAAGGGCTCATCGTCGCTCTGGCTGATGTTGTCGCGTCCGGCGATCAGGTCGACCTGGATGAAAACGCTGATGTAATAGAGGATGGCCGGAACAAGCGCGGCGGCGGCGACGGTCATATAGGAAATGTCGAGGAATTCGGCCATCAGGAAGGCTGCCGCCCCCATGATGGGCGGGGTCAATTGACCGCCCGTCGAAGCAACGGCCTCAATGGCACCGGCATCCCGACCTGTATAGCCGCCCCGCTTCATCAGCGGAATCGTGACGACGCCGGTGGTGACCACATTTGAAACGGCGCTACCGGAAATGGAACCGAACAGGGCCGATCCCACCACCGAGATCTTGGCGCTGCCGCCGCGTGTGCGTCCTGTGGCCGCCATGGCGAGATCGGTGAAAAACGTCCCTCCTCCGGCGGCAAAGAGCAATTGTCCGAAGAAGACGAACAGAAGAACGATGATCGTGCCGACGGCCAGTGGCGTAGAGAATACCGCGCTCGGATCGAAGCCGACATACTGGACGAGTCGAACGGGTGTCAGGGCCTTGCCGATCAGATCGCCGGGCACCTTGTCGGCAAACAGCGCATAGATCAGAAACGCGCCGACAATCCCGAACAGCATCCACCCTGCCCGGCGGCGCACGCCCTCCATCACCGCTATTGTGACCACAGCTCCGATGACAGTGATCTGCCATGGCCTGTAGGCCTGCTCCTTCAGGAGCCAGCTGAAATCATAGGCCGCGTACATCAGAACGGCGAAGGCAATGAGCGCGAATGCGGCATCCAGCCATCCGACATGGTCCTTGGCTTCACCGCGGGCGTTATAGCGCAGATAAGCGATGGTCAGGGCAAGCCCAAGCTGGAACGCCATATACTGCTGTTTCAGGATCGCGAATCCCAAACGGGTCGGCGCCTCGATATTCCAGAGAATGCAGGCAACACACATGAGCGTGGCGAAAAAAGCGACCAGCCAGTCGCGGTAAGACCCGGATTTCGGCACCTCGCTCATTGGGCGGCCTCGCCGGAAAGTCCGTTCTTTTCTATTCTTTTTTCGCAAGGTTCAGACATTTGCGCATTGTCATACAATGCGGCGTCTTTCACGGCCATGCCGTAACCCTCCTTGGATTTTTTAACGTATTTTGTTTCCCTGAGGGCATCTAACACCGGCAATTCGCCAAATGCACATAAGAAATCCCTATTGTCTATAAATTATACGACAATAGAACAACGCGTGCGGACCGGATCGCCGTTATATCGATCAACCCGCTGTATTCCGCGTTTTCCGACAATTGTATGCCAATTGCCATCCCCGGATTTCAGTCAAACCTTAGGAGGTGCCGCCATAAAATTCATACGGTTTCCATTACCCACCAACCAGACCGACATCTTCCCGTCCGCACTCTGTGAACCGGACAACCGTTTTGATCTGGCCCCTCATTTTCCTTTCCTTTTGTCCAGTTCGGATTGCTGCAGAGCCATCAGATAGGCCACCACATCTTCCCTTTCGCTGTCGAAAAGGCGGTAGGTCGTCATCGGAAAATGGTCTTCCTTCAGGAATTTCACGAAATAGGCCCGTGTGTGATCGGGGCGCAGAACGATCTGCTCATAGGACGGCGCCATATCCGGATCGGGATTGTCACTCGCCCGCTGATGGCAGGTGCGGCACCATTGTTCGATCACGACCTTGCCCCGTTCCACACTTCCGCCGGCCAGAGCGGATGAAGCGGACGGAAAACCGGATAAGGCAATCAGGGCCGCAGCTATCAGTGGAAGGTTGGTTCGCATATCCGTTTCCGGTTCCTTGGGTTCCGAATTTCTGGTCACAATCACTCTGGCGAATTTTGCTTTTAAGCCGAATAACGCAAGCCGATTGGCCAGTCTATCAATCCGTGTCCGGCTCGCTTGGCAGCAGCAGTACCGGCGCCTGGCGTTCGCCGATCAGATCAAGCCACTGGGAAAACAAAGTGCCGTTGCCCGGTTCGCGGGTCGCAATGACAAGCCGCTCTCGTTCTGACGGTTTTTGAGCTGAATGCCTCATGTGTTGCGGAACACTCAGGTCCTCAACGCTGGCCCTGCCATGGACACGCTCTGCTATCTGCCGAGCAACAGAGATCGACCTTTCATCAGGTGTCCTTGCCAATGCCAGTATCCGTTCGCCCCCCGATCTTGAACGCCGTGGCAGCAACAGAACGGCGGACCTTGATCCCCTCACCGCCTGCGAGAATTGGCGATAAGGTTCACTCGACCTCTCCAGTGCGCTGTCCGGTTGGGACAGAACCACGATATCTGACGCTTTCGCAGCTGCCTGAATGGCCTCCCCAACCGCGGAGGTCAGCACTTCGAAACGGCTGCGGACCTTCCTGTGTGCGGCTTCCGTCTCGACGAGATCCCGCGCCCGCCTGGCGGCCGCCTCGATCGAGTCCGCAAGCGATCCGATATCCATTGTTTCCACCCGGTTTCCCAGAAGGCGGTATTCCCGCAACCCGCTCAGGCGCGCTGCCCCCATCAATTCCGGATCCCGGACATAGATGCCATGCAGTTCGAGATCCAGAAGACCGGCAGCCTCGACCGTCTGGCGGACGATTGCGGTATTAAAAGCCGCCTGATGAAATCCGAAAACGAGACGCGAATAAGTGATCATGGCTCAGCTCCCCGGCTTTTCTCCCTTGCCGTCTTCGGCGAGGCTTTTCCTGACCTGGGTAAAGGCCTTCAAACGATCCTCGATCATCCTGTAGACGGAGCCTTCGGTGAATTGCCCGTCGTCCTCGCGCTTGCCGACCGGCTTTCCGGTGACCAGTTCCAGCCCTTCATCGATGGTCGAGACGGGATAGATGGCAAAACTGCCTTCCTCGCAGGCGGCAATCACATCGGCACGCAACATCAGATGCTGGACGTTCGAGGCGGGGATCAGCACGGCCTGCGTTCCGGTCAGCCCGCGAGCCTTGCAGATGTCGAAGAAACCCTCGATCTTTTCATTCGCCCCGGCGATCGCCTGAACGTCACCATGTTGGTTGACCGAGCCGGTCACCGCGAGATCCTGGCGGATCGGCACATCGGCCAGCGCCGACAGCAGTGCATAAAGTTCGGCGGACGAGGCGCTGTCGCCATCGACACCTCCATAGGACTGCTCGAAGACGAGGCTTGCCTGCACCGACATCGGCGTATTGAGCGCGAAATGGCCGGCGAGAAAACCGGACAGGATCAGGACGCCCTTGGAATGGATCGGACCACCCATCTCGACTTCCCGCTCGATGTCCACCACCTTGCCGGCGCCGGGCCGGACCCGGCAGGTGATCCGCGTCGGATGCCCGAAGGACTCCCCTGCGATCTTCATGACACTAAGGCCGTTGATCTGGCCGACCCGGCTGCCTTCGGTATCGATCAGAGCGACCTTTTTCAGGACCTGTTCCTGAAGCAGTTCGCGCACCCGCGATGCCCGGTCGATCCGCTGATCGAGTGCCTTTTGGACGTCATTCCTTGAGATGACTTCCCGCTCGGTCTTATTCGCGTAGTGATTGGCCTCTACGAGCAGGTCGCGAACCTGGTCCGGAGACAAGCCCAGTTTGCCGGAGTGTTCGACGAGACGGGCGGAGTTTTCCACGACAAGCTCGACCCCAGCGCGATCCATGGACTTAAGCTGTTCCCGTTCAATGATGGAGGCAACCGCCCGCGCCATCAGCGCTTCGCTCTCCGGCGTGCGCTCCATGCTATCCTCAAAATCGGCCAGAAGCTTGAAATGTTCCTGCAGTTCCGGATCAAGAAGCGACAGCAGATAGTAGGTGTAGCGATCGCCGAAGAGCACCACCTTCAGATCGAGCGGGATCGGTTCCGGCTCCAGCGATATGGTGCTGGTGAGACCGATCAGCTGATTGATGTCCTCGATCTTGATCGTGCGGCTTCGAAGTGCCCGTTTGAGGGCCGTCCAGCTGAAGGCCTCGGTCAAAAGCCCGCGCGCGTCCAGAAGCAGATAGCCGCCGTTGGCACGATGAAGCGCGCCTGCCTTGATGAGCCTGAAGTTGGTCGCCAGCACCCCTTGAGCTGCGATGTGTTCGATCCGCCCGGTCAGATTGCTCAAGGTCGGGTGCAGTTCCTCGACGACAGGAGCCCCCTTATAGTGGTCTGCCCGGCTCACCAGCAGGTTGACCTTGTAAAGGTCAAAGGCATTGCCGGTCGGGTAGGATTGCTCGCCACCTTGCGCTGCTTCCTCATCTCTCAGAATGAAGATCGCGACGTTCTTGACGAGATCTTCCCGCACCGCCTCCAGATATTCCACGACCCGAGGCAGATCCGAATAGTCCGCCAGGATTTCGTCGATCTCCGGATCGACCGCAGCTTGCGTCGTTTCGCTGTTCAGGTGCTTGGTTTCTTCGCGGCGCTGTTTTTCCCATCTCGGAATCTGGCGAATGATGTGTTCGAGTTCCGTTTCAAGTTCCTTGATGACGGCCTGGATCTTGTTGCGCTCTTCCTCGTCCAGATTGTTGAACTCTTCAGGCGGGACGACCTTGCCGTCCCTGGAGGGGACCAGTGCGAACCCCATCGGAGTGCGCAGGAGTGCGATCTGTTTTTCGCTGGCTTTTTTCTGAAGCTCCGCGAAGGCTTCCCCCTGAAGATTCTGGTACTTTTCGTCGACCGCGCTTCTTTGCGCCTGGTACTCGTCGCTCTGGAAGACGGCCGGCAGCGCTGCCATCAGATCATCAACCAGGCCTTCCATGGCCTCCGCGAAGCTGGCTCCGCGACCGGCAGGAAACGCGATGGCCGTCGGCTTGTGCTGTTCCTTGAAATTATTGACATAAATCCAGTCCGGCGGCGTCGGCCGGTTCTGCGCGGACCCTTTCAACGTGACGGTAACCGCTTCCCTGGCAAGGCGTTCCGAAGCCCCGAGGACGAACAGATTGAAACCAACATTTTCAATGCCGGTCGCCACGTCAATTGCATCGATGGCCCGGCGTTGCCCCATTAGGCCCTTGAGCGGTGTCAGGTCCCGCGTGGTCTTGAAATCCAGTGTCGACAGATCCGCTCGTCGCCGAAGCTGTTCGGAAGATAACGGTTTTACCGACCCGATGTCCGAATTGGTCTTTGAGTCGGATTTCTCGGAATTCGAAGCCAAGGCGGTCCCCTGTCGATACAAAGTTTATGCGGTTCAAACGGACTGCGGTCCCCAAGCCCTTCTTGGGAACCGCAGATAAAGTCACCGATACCAATTATCGGTGAAGGCTCCACTGATACCAAGGCTCAATGGAGCCGCATGTGTCAGGACGACACGGACACATTCATCGCATATGGCCCCTTGTCGCCCAGGCCTTCGCGGAATTTCACCTTCATATCGACGCGAATCTTGTCCCAGTCGCCGTTGGTGAGATTGTCCATCTCGAAGTAAACCTCGTCGCCGTTTTCCGCAGTGATAAAGCCGTAGCCCTCCCCTTCGAACAGGCGATCGATGGTTCCGTGCAGGATCTCCGCGTGATGTTTGACGTCACGTCCTCCCATCAACCGGGTGCGTTCGCGCAACTGACGGTCGGCTGTCTCGAATACCTTGTGAATGAGCAGGCTGAGGTCCGGCGCGGCTTCGCTGCGCCCCAGCTTGTCGGAAACAGTAAGGTTTTGACCCGGAACCTGCACCGTCAACTGGACATGGAACTCCTGTCCGGTCTCGTGTTTCTGCGAGGGTCCACTCACGACGACATCACAGCTGATGACGTGATGGTGGAATTTCTCAAGGTCAGCGATCCGGCTTTCAATGTCATCGCGCACAGCCTGTGTCGGTTCCATGTGGCGGAAAGTGATGTTTGCCGGTGAATCCATTTTTCTACTCCCATCCGGCCCGATTGTTCTGCGGAAACGATCTGCCGCGCGGGCCTTTTGCCATTTGACGATTCAAATCTGTTCCCGCTGTGGCAGTCGGGCATTGACCGTGATCAATCCGGCAGATGATCAGCCGGCATGCTCCGTCAGATAGTCCAACATGGCGTCAAAGGATCCCATTTCTCCGTAGTCGGCTTCCGGCATCCGGATGCCGAGCCGTTTCGACAGGGCGCCGACCAGGTTCTGGAAGTCCATGGAATCGAAATCGAATTCGTCCCTGATATCTTCCTGGCGATCGATGTCGTCGATCTCGATATCCGGTGCGATCTTGTGCATTTCGTCGCGCAATACGGCTTCCATCTCTTCGCGGGTCATAGCTCCTCCGGTTTGATCAGATACTTTTCGATGGCATTCAGGAACCGGGCGCCGCTGTGGCCGTCGCTAACCCGGTGGTCGGCGGCAAGAGTCAGGGTGACGACACGCTTGAGTGCCACCTCGCCATCCTGTTCCCATGGCCGTATCACCGGCGTTCCAAAACCGACAATCGCGACCTGGGGCGGATAGATGACCCCGTAGAGGGAGTCCACGCCGCGATCGCCCAGGCTAGAAACCGTGATCGTCGGATCGGAGAGTTCGGCGGCGCGAAACCGCCCTGCCCGCACGCGAACCACAAGATCGCGCATCTTGTCCATCAAGGTATCGAGATCGAGCGTTTCGGCGTTGTGGATTGCCGGGGCGACAAGCCCGCCGCCTCGAATATTGATCGCCATGCCGGCATGAACGGTGTCGGAGGCGTGAAACGCCACTTCCTCGAAGTGGCCGTTGAATTCCGGAAACTTCCGACAGGCCAATGCGACGGCCTTGGCGTACACGGCCCCCAACAACAGCCGATTCTCGGGCACCCGGTCGGCATTCGCAGAGGCAATGAACTGTTCCGCGCTTGTCAGATTGATTGTCTGACTGAGGTAGTAATGGGGAATTTCACGCTTGGAATGCGCCATGGCGGCGGCGATGGCCGCACGCATCCCAGTCAGTTGCTCACCGCCTTCGCAGACCACCTTTGTTCCCGGAAGCCCCGGGCCGCGCTTCTGTTCCAGCCGGGCCATGACATCGGCAAGAACAATGGAGCCTTGCGGTCCCGTTCCGGTCAGAGCGGAGCGATCAATGCCCGGGGCCTGTGCGAGGCGTCCGGCTGCCGGCGAGATCTTCAATCGTGCTCCGGCCGACGGAGGCGCTTTCCCGACTTGCGTTTTGGCCACGGCGACCGGCGTTTGGTTTTGAACAGGAGGCGTTTCGGCGCTGGGCGCCAGACCGGCCATCAGCGCCTCATCCTCCGGATCGTCCTTGCCTTCCTCCTTGATAACGGCAAGTGGTGTTCCGACCGGAACCTTCCTGCCGAGGTCGGTCAGATAGCCGGTGAGGATGCCTTCCTGGAAGGATTCGATCTCGATCGCGCCTTTCTGGGGCTCCACGACGGCAACGATGTCGCCGCGATGCACTTCGTCACCCGGCTTCTTGAGCCATTCGACCAGTGTGCCGGCATCCATGTCGGAGCCCAGGGAGGGCATGACGAAGGCGGCCATCGTTCACGCTCCTCCCAAAAGGGCGCGTGCCGCGGCAACAATCTTTTCGACCTGTGGAATTGCGGCCTGTTCCAGGTGATGGGCACATGGGATCGGCACTTCAGCGCTGCAGACACGGCCGAGCGGGGCATCAAGGTCGTAGAAGGCTTTTTCGGCGATCTGCATGCCGATTAAGCGCTTCATGGGCAATGTTGACTTTACCGCCCGGCAATCCGTCGAGTGTTGCCCGCGCGGTATCCCAAGCGAAGGATGCACGCTCGCTGTCGTAGTCGGGCATATTCGCCTTGGCGGAATATGCCCGATCCTTGCGGATGAGTGTCCGAGCCATGTCCTCCCCCGGACCCTTCCTGCAAGTTGCAGATTGTTATCCGGAAAGCATAACGGGAATGATTGTCTGCCGAAATGACGTGGATCAATGGTTTGCCGGGCCATATTTCGGGCGTCGCCAATATCTCATCCCGCGGAAAGGCCTACACCGTGTGTTGGCGGGCGTGGCCTTTCAGGCGCGTAAAGCCCATGGATAGGTGCGCCCGGCGGATATGACCGGCGGCTTCCATATCGCCAAGCCGCACTGCATCGGTGATCGCGGCGATCTCGCCTGCGAAAATGGCGACCTCCTCGGCGAAGTCCATCATGGGTATCATTTTCAGCCAGATCCGGCAGGTCTGGTAAAACAGCCGCTCGGACACTTCTACCAGCGGCAGATTGTCGGTCAGACGCATGAAGGCATGAAAGAAATCAATGTTCAGCCTTGCGAACACTTTCATCTCCGGCGCGGCGCGGAGCGCTTCGGCCCGTTTCCTGAGGTCCTCGAACAGCGCCAGAGTTGTTGCGTCGGGATGTTTTGGCGACAACCGTCCGACCAGTTCATTGAGCTCCATTCGCAATTGGTAAACCTGGGTCAGCCCATCGAGATCGACGTCGGTCACGAGGGTCCCGACCCCTTGAACCGACTGAAGCAGACCATCGGCCTCCAAAATCTTGAGCGCCTTGCGCAAGGGGCTACGGCTCACCCCGAATTCTGCTGCGAGCGCCTCTTCACTGAGCCGCATACCGGGCGGATAATCCGACATGCAGATGCGCTCGCGCAGCGTGTCATACATGATCTCGAACCGCTCTTGTGCGCCACCTGCCTTTTCGAGCGCGGCCGCCAGTTCATCGGACGATGTCATGGCCGTTGTTCCAGGATTGCCGAAAGGCCGGACAACATGTCGAGGCAGGACTGAAGCTGGCTGATGCTGACATACTCATCCGGCTGATGGGCCTGAGCAATTGATCCCGGCCCGCAAACGACGACCGACATGCCGAGCGACTGGAACAGGCCGGCCTCAGTACCGAACGCCACCACGTCGCACAGATCGGAACCGGTCAGTTTGCAGACGATGTCCCGCGCCTCATTGTCCGACATGACTTCCAGCCCGGCCACCTCACCGATGATTTCGGTGACAATGCGGGCATCTGCGGAGACCGCCTGCATCTCAGGCAGAAGCTGGGTCCGGCAATACTCCTCCAGTGCCTCCTTGATCAGAGTGGCATCCGCCTGCTGGACCGGGCGCATTTCCCATTCCACGGAACAGTTGCGCGCAATGACATTCCGTGCATTTCCGCCCTCGATCCGACCGACCTGAACGGTGGTCCAAGGCGGCTGATAGCGCTCGTTGGAAAACTTAGCGCCCGCCTTCACCGTTTCGCCCAGTTCCATGAGCCGGGCCATGAAGCGCACGGCATAGTGGATCGCATTGACACCCTTGTCCGGATCGGAGCCGTGCCCGTCGGTCCCGTGAAAACAGGTGGTATACTCGTAGCAGCCCTTGTGCCCCTCGATCACGCGCATCGAAGTCGGCTCGCCGATGATGGCCACCGAGGGGCGGATCTCCTGTGTTTTCAATTCCTCCACCAGATGGCGGGCACCGAAACAGCCGGTTTCCTCGTCGTAGGTCAGGGCCACGTGCAGAGGACGCTGAAGCCTCAATTTCGCATAGTGCGGGGCCATCGCCAGAACCGTGGCGATGAACCCTTTCATGTCGCAGGATCCACGGCCATAAAGCAGATCGTCCTCCTGGCGGAGCCGGAAGGGATCGGAGGTCCAATCTTCTGGATCCGCCGGAACCACGTCGGTATGGCCGGACAGGACGATGCCGTCAGGCGCCTCCGGACCGAGCGTGGCAAACAGATTGGCCTTCTTGCCGGTTTCGTCTCGCGAGACCGTTGTTCGGAACCCGTGGTGTTCCAGCAATTCCGAGGCGTAGACGATCAATTCGAGATTGCTGTCGGAGGAAACCGTCGGAAAGGCGATCAGCCGATCCAGGATTCCGATCGTCTCGTTCATGAGGCTCATGATAGCGCCACCGTCAGTCCTTCACATAGAGCTTGCGGGGCTTGGAGCAGAAACATTCCGCCGGTCCCTGCTCCTTGATCAGAATGCTCTCGGTGATCTCGAGCCCCCAGTCGTCCATCCAAAGACCCGGCATAAAGTGGAAGGTCATTCCGGGTTCCAGAATTGTTTCATCCTCGTGGCGGATCGAAATCGTGCGCTCGCCCCAGTCGGGCGGATAGGACAGACCAATAGGATACCCGGCGCGGGAGCCGCGTTCGATCCCGGCGGCTTCGAGAGGCTTTGCCAGCGCCCTTGCAATGTCGCCCGCCTTGTTGCCGGCAACAGCCGCCTCAAGCCCGGCTTCAAGCCCTTCCACGAGCGCGGATTCGGCATCCTTCATGAATTGCGGCGGCTTGCCGAGAAAGATCGTCCGGCACAAGGGAGCATGATACCGGCGATGACATCCGGATATCTCGAAGAACGTCGCCTCGCCTTTTTCGAGGAGCCGGCCGTCCCACGTCAAATGGGGAGCCGCTGCATCGGCGCCGCTGGGCAGAAGCGGCACGATGGCCGGATAATCCCCCCAGGCGTCGTCCAGACCCCGAACGGCATCGGCGTAGATTTCGGCAACCACATCGACCTTGCGCACGCCCGGTTCGACCCGCGCGACGATACCATCGATGATCTTTTCCGAAATCCGTGCCGCCTTGCGGATATAGACGATTTCCTCTTCGGACTTTACCGTGCGCTGCCAGTTCACCAGAGCAGTGGCATCGACAAAGGTGGCGTCTGGCAGCTCCTCGGTGAGGGTCAAATACGCCTTTGCGGAGAAATAGTAATTTTCCAGCTCAACGCCGATCCGTTTTCCGGCATAGCCCTTGTCGCGGAGAATGGCGGCCAGGGTTTCCATCGGGTGCAGCTGGCTCGACTGGATGTATTTGTCGGCATATTTGGCGACCCGCTCCGGCGCCATCCAGACCGTCCTCAGGGCACCATTGGCATCCTGGCGGCGGCCCCACCAGATCGGGTCCTCGTCATGAAACACCAAAACACCCTGATGGACGTAAAACGACCAACCGTCATAGCCGGTGACCCAGGCCATGTTTGACGGGTCCTCTATAAAAAGAACGTCGATATCCCGGCGCGCCATTTCCTTGCGAACCTTGGCGATACGGCGGTCATATTCGGCAGCACTGAACGGCAAATCATTCGCAGGCATGGTCGGTCATCTCCAAAACACCGATATTGTGCACAACTGTTTCTTTAAAACGCAATTACCGCAAGTCTTTTTCGCACTAACGCGTTGACCGCCGGCATTTTTATGCGATGTTGTACACAACAAGACAGAAGCCTTGTTCGATGACCGTCCCCGAAGAGGAAATCCGACGCATGTCCCTGTCGCTGGCCGATGTGTTCGCCGCACAAAAGACGATTGCCGGTCAGGTCGTGCGAACACCGCTGATCCCCTCTCCTTTCCTGTCGGAGAGAGCCGGCGTTCCCTTTCTGCTCAAGATGGAAACCATGCAGCCCACCGGCGCCTTCAAGCTGCGCGGCGCGACCAACGCCATTCTGAACGCGCCGGAGGGAACGAAGGCGGTCACCTGCTGCTCGACCGGCAACCACGGGCGCGGTGTCGCCTATGCCGCGCGGCGCCAGGGCATCAACGCGACCATCTGCATGTCGTCCCTCGTCCCACAGAACAAGGTTGACCGGATCCGGGCGCTCGGAGCGGACGTAAAGATCATCGGCACGAGCCAGGACGACGCCATGAAAGAATGCCTGCGTCTTTGCGAGACGGACGGTTTCGTAGATATCTCGCCCTTCGACGACGCGAACGTCATCAGCGGTCAGGGCACCGTTGGCCTGGAAATGCTTCAGGACTCACCGGATCTGAACATGCTGCTGGTGCCCTTGTCCGGCGGTGGGCTTGCCGGAGGCGTGGCGCTTGCCGTCAAGGCCATCAATCCGGATATCCGGGTCATCGGCATTTCCATGGACCGGGGCGCGGCCATGGATGCCTCGATCAAGGCGGGGCGCCCGGTAGAGGTTACCGAAGTCGCCAGCCTGGCAGACTCGCTTGGCGGCGGCATCGGCCTGGAGAACCAACTCTCCTTCAGCCTGTGCAGAGACTTGCTGGACGATGTGGTACTGGTCACGGAAAACGAGATCTATCGGGGCCTGCAAACCCTCTATTTCGAAGACGGACACGTCGCAGAAGGGGCCAGTGTCGTTGGCATTGCCGCACTCCTGGCGGACAAGCTGCCGGCCTTCAAGGGGCCAGTTGCCACGATCGTGACCGGGCGAAATGTGGACATGACCCAATTTACCGACGTGATCACCGGCCGTCCGATCCAACTCGGCGACACCATCGTTCAGGGCAGATCCTATGACGCATGATATGAAAATCCTGACGGAGACGGAATTGCGTCAAGTGATTCACCTGGATCTTGCCGCAATCGACTGTATCGAAAAGGCATTCGGCCTGCTTTCGACCGGCAAGGTCGTGATGCCTCCGGTTCTGTCCATGGCACTCAGGGACGCCAATGCGGAGGTCGATGTGAAGACGGCCTATGTGCCGGGTTTCGATGGATTTGCGATCAAGGTCAGTCCCGGATTCTTCAACAACCCGTCGATCGGCCTGCCGAGCCTCAATGGCCTGATGATTCTGTTTTCGGCAAAGACCGGGCTGGTGGAAGCGGTATTCCTGGACAACGGGTATCTCACCGACGTCCGCACGGCCGCTGCAGGCGCGGTCGCCGCCCGACACCTCGCACCCAAGGTCGTCAACACTGCCGGGGTCATGGGCACCGGCGTACAGGCGCGGCTGCAATTGCAGGCAGCTCATCTCGTCCGTCCCTTCGAAAGAGCCCTCGTCTGGGGCCGAGACCTGGAAAAAGCGAAAACGACCGCCTCGGACCTTCAAAAGAGCCTCGGCATTCCGGCCGAAGCCGTCGAAGACCCCAAAAGGCTCGTTTCCGAAAGCCAGCTGGTGGTGACGACCACCCCGGCAACCGACCCCATCCTGTCTGCCGACTGGCTGCACCCGGGCCTGCATATCACCGCCATGGGCTCCGATCAGGACGACAAGAATGAAATCGATCCGCAGGTCCTTCAACACGCAGACCTTGTCGTCTGCGACCGGCTCTCACAATGCGAACTGCTCGGGGAACTCAGAAGCGCGCTTGCCGCAGGCGTGATTCAGGATCAAAGTTCTGTCGTAGAACTGGGCGATGTCGTCAGCGGGAAGCATGCAGGCCGCCAGGGGGACGATGATATAACCTTCTGCGATCTCACCGGGACCGGTGTTCAGGATACGGCGATTGCCACCTTCGTCCGGAGCCGTCTGAACGGGACGGATACCGGCACCACCCTTTCGGCTTGATCCGGAATTTTAAGGTCAGCATCCGATGCTCAAATTGGACGACCGGGATCTTCAAATCCTGAAAGTACTGGCGAATGAGGCCCGCATTTCCAAGGCGGACCTCGCCAAGAAAATCAACCTCAGCCCAAGCCCGTGCTGGAAGCGCCTCGAAAGGCTCGAGAAGGCAGGGATCATCGAGGGCTATCATGCGCGGATCGCCCTGAAACAGGTCGCGCCTCATGTCACGGTTTTCGTCACCATCGAACTGGAACATCACCGCGCGGAATATTTCCAGCGGTTTGAACAGGCCATTCACGACCGGGATGAGATAATCGCCTGCTGGGCGATCGGCGGTGGCCTCGACTACCTTTTGCAGGTCGTGACACGCGACATCGATACCTATCAGCGGCTCATCGACGACCTTCTCGATCAAGGGCTCGGGGTTGTGCGCTATTTCACCTATGTCATGACGAAGGCGGTGAAAACCGGAACATCCCTCCCCCTGGATGTGCTCGCTCCGGCGCTTGCGATGAACTCAGTCGAAGCCGTCACGGGCGAAATGGAATAATTCCCAGCGATCAGCCGCTTATTCAGTCAGATCGTCTGCATAACCCTTCAGATTCGATCAAATCGTCTTCACCCCACCCTGTAGGCTCTCAGTCAAGCCAATCAGGGACCGAGCACCGTGCATAACGTTGAAGACGCACCTCTTTGCAAATCTCTTTTTGCTCAGATCGGCAACCGCCATCTGATCAGGCAGTTCAGCTATGTAAACGGCCGGTGGCTGGAGTCCGATACTCGGGCCAACTTCCAGGTCACGGATCCTGCTGATGGTGCTTGGCTTGGTGATGTCGCGAAGCTCTCCGCCAGCCAAAGTGCCGATGCGGTGGCGTGCGCCGACCAGGCCTTTGAGCTCTGGTCCTCCCTCTTGCCCCAGGAGCGCGCCGCCTATCTGATGAAGTGGCACGATCTGATGCTGGAAAACCGCGAAGACCTCGCCGTCATCATGACCCGGGAACAGGGAAAGCCGCTTTCCGAATCCCGTGGCGAGATCGATTACGCCGCTTCCTTTGTTTCCTTCTATGCCGAAGAAGCCAAACGCCCGAACATCGAAGGCGTTACCTCTCACCTGCCGGACGCGGAAATGGAAGTGTGGCGCGAGCCGGTCGGGGTCGCGGCGCTGGTCACGCCGTGGAATTTCCCGTCCGCCATGATCACCCGCAAGGCAGCCGCAGCACTCGCTGCCGGCTGCACCGTTCTGGTCCACCCTTCGGCGGAGACGCCTTTTTCCGCGCTTGCACTTGCCGAACTCGCCGATCAGGCCGGGATGCCGCCGGGCGTCTTCAACGTCCTGACCGGTACGGCGTCCGAAATCGTTCCGCCGTGGACCGACGACCCGAGGGTGCGCGCGCTGTCTTTCACCGGCTCCACTGAAGTCGGCCGCCTGCTCTACCGCAACAGCGCTGACACCATCAAACGCCTGGTTCTGGAACTCGGTGGCCATGCCCCGATGCTGGTGTTTGCCGACGCGGACCTAGATAAAGCCGTCGAACAGGCCGTATCGGCGAAGTTCGCCACCTCCGGCCAGGATTGCCTTGCCGCAAACCGGATATTCGTCGAGCGCCCGGTCTATGATGCATTCTGTGCCGCTTTTGCGAAACGGACCGCCGCACTGACGACGGGTCCGGGGATGAACGACAGCGATATTGGTCCCATGATCAACGAACGTGCCGTCGAAAAACAGGAAGCGCATGTTCTGGATGCGCTCGCCCACGGGGCGAAACTTCTGACCGGTGGCAAGCGCCACGCGGCAGGATCCCTGTTCTTCGAACCGACGGTGGTTGCGGACGTGCCCGCTAACGCCCTGATCATGCGGGAAGAAACCTTCGGACCGGTCGCTGCCATCGCCTCATTCGAAGGTGAGGAAGAGGCCCTCCGGATTGCGAACGAAACCGAGTACGGGCTGATCGCCTACCTCCATACCAAGGATCCGCGCCGGATCTACCGGGCCAGTCGCAGGCTTGCCTACGGAATGGTCGCGGTCAACCGCACCAAGGTGACCGGAGCGCCGATCCCTTTCGGCGGAATGAAACAGTCCGGCCTCGGCCGTGAAGGCGCCCGCTTTGGCATGGAAGCCTTCATGGACGTGAAATACGTGTGCCGCGACTGGGCGTGAACCGGAACCAAACCTGCATACAGACGTTGATCATAGGAAAGGAAGTACGATGTTGAAGAATGACAGGCTCGATGAGTGGGACAGATCGAGTTTTTTCCATCCTTCAACGCATCTTGCTCAGCATGCACGCGGCGAGAGCCCGAACAGGATCGTCACCGGGGGCTCCGGCGTGTTCATCGAAGACCGCGACGGAAACCGGCTGCTTGATGCGTTTGCAGGCCTCTACTGCGTGAACGTCGGCTACGGCCGAACGGAAATCGCCGACGCGATTGCAGAACAGGCGCGCGAACTTGCTTATTATCACGCCTATGTCGGCCACGGCACGGAAGCCTCGATCACCCTTGCGAAGATGGTGATGGACAGGGCTCCAAAGCACATGTCCAAGGTCTATTTCGGCCTGGGCGGCTCCGATGCCAACGAGACCAACGTCAAACTGATCTGGTACTACAACAACATCCTTGGTCGCCCGGAAAAGAAGAAGATCATTTCCCGCTGGCGCGGCTATCACGGCTCCGGCCTCATGACCGGTTCCCTGACCGGGCTGGAGCTGTTTCACAAGAAGTTCGACCTGCCGCTGTCCACGGTCCTGCACACGGTTGCTCCCGATTATTTCCGGCGCGATGACCTCTCCATGTCGGAGGGCGACTTCGTTGCCTATTGCGCGGCCGAGCTGGAAGCCCTGATCGAACGCGAGGGTGGCGACACCATTGCCGCATTCATTGGGGAACCGGTTCTGGGAACCGGCGGAATCGTTCCGCCGCCCGCAGGTTACTGGGAAGCGATCCAGCCGATTCTGAAAAAGCACGACATCCTGCTGATTGCAGATGAAGTGGTCACCGGATTCGGTCGGCTCGGCAGCATGTTCGGATCCGATCATTACCGAATGGAACCGGACATCATCACGATCGCCAAGGGCCTGACGTCCGCTTACGCACCGCTTTCCGGCTCCATCGTCTCTGACAAGGTCTGGGCCGTTCTGGAAAAAGGCACGGATGACTTCGGTCCCATCGGCCACGGCTGGACCTACTCGGCCCACCCGATCGGAGCGGCGGCCGGCGTTGCCAATCTTGAACTGATCGACAAGCTCGGACTGATCGACAACGCGGGCAAAGCCGGCGCCTATTTCAAGGCGGCGCTCACCGACGCATTCAAGGATCATGCGCATGTCGGCGACATCCGAGGCGAAGGCCTGATGTGCGCACTGGAATTCGTCGAAGACCGTGCCGGCAGGACCTATTTCGATCCGGCCAAAAAGGTCGGCCCGCAAATTTCGGCAGCGTTGCTGGCACAGGGGGTCATCGGGCGCGCCATGCCGCAGGGCGACATCCTGGGCTTTGCCCCGCCGCTTTGCATCACCGAGAGCGAACTCGACCGGGTGGTTGACGCGACCACGCAGGCTGTGGCGGCGGTCTTGAAATAATAATGGGCACCAGGGCCGGTGAGGAACCGGCCCGACCGGCCTGAACGGGCGAGAAGTCCACAAGGGAAGCTGCCGGCTGAATCAACTGCCGGCAGCTTTCGGAAGACCTTTTTCAGTCGGTAACCGGTCCCGCGGTTCCGGCCTTTTTGCGTTGAACAAATTATTCCGCAAAGTGGGCCTCCCGCTAAATTTTGCAGCAATGAAGTGCAAAAATTACTCATTTTTTTTCTCACTCCCCCTTCCCTTATCGCACAGATTTTGTTTTTCTTTCGCAGACTTAACCGTGCGGCATCAACAGATACCCATGAAGGGTGCGGGCGCCGGACGGTTTCGATGACAGAAGAATTAAAAATCAGAACTTGGGGACAGCATGGCGGATAACCGGGGCGCGGCAGTACGCTACGAAAACGTCCAGAAGAGCTACGACGGGGAAACACTGGTCGTAAAAAATCTTAATCTGGACATCCCACCGGGCGAGTTTCTTACGATGCTCGGCCCGTCCGGGTCAGGAAAGACGACCTGCCTTATGATGCTGGCAGGTTTCGAACCCGCAACCCACGGCGAAATCTTCCTGAATGACCGGCCGATCAACAACGTTCCGCCGCACAAGCGCGGGATCGGGATGGTCTTCCAGAATTACGCCCTTTTCCCGCACATGAGCGTTGCCGAAAACCTGGCATTTCCGCTCCAAGTGCGAAAAATGGGTAAGGCAGAGCAACAGGAAAAGGTCAAACGGGCTCTCGAAATGGTGGAGCTCGGTGACTTTGGCAACCGACGCCCGGCCCAATTGTCCGGTGGCCAGCAGCAACGTGTGGCCGTTGCCCGCGCGCTGGTGTTCGATCCCGAGCTGGTCCTGATGGATGAACCCCTCGGGGCGCTCGACAAGCAGCTGCGCGAGCAGATGCAATACGAGATCAAGCACATCCATGAAAACCTCGGCGTTACGGTCGTTTACGTGACCCACGACCAGACCGAAGCGCTGACCATGTCCGACCGGGTTGCCGTGTTCAATGACGGCATCATCCAGCAGCTGTCGACACCGGATTCGCTCTACGAGGATCCGCAAAACTCGTTCGTTGCCCAGTTCATCGGCGAAAACAACAAGCTGAGCGGCAAGGTCGTCGAAATCAACGGCAGCGAATGCCTTGTCGAACTCGACGACGGCACACGCCTGAAGGCCGACAAGGTCAATGTCAACGCCGTCGGCGACAGAACGACGATTTCTTTGCGTCCTGAACGCGTCGAGTTCGATCCGGGCGACCAGATGGACAATCTCGTCAAGGGCAAGATCAAAGAACTGATCTATCTCGGCGACCATATCCGCGTGCGCATGGATGTTGCCGGCAATGACGAATTCGTCGTCAAGGTCAGAAACCGTGGCGAAAAGCGTAAGCTCGAAACCGGGGATACCGTCCCGATCGGCTGGGCGCTTCACGACTGCAAGGCGCTCGACGCCGTTGCATGATATCACTGGCAGGGCACTCCGCGTGCCTGCCCGGGTGAGAAGACGGGGAAATCCCGTTCATAACCAGAAAGAGGGAGCTATATCTATGAAGCTCAAATCAGCAATTCTTGCAGGGTCGGCTCTGGCCCTGTTCAGCACCGCCGCCGTGGCGGAAGACATGACGCTTGTGTCATGGGGTGGTGCATACCAGGCATCCCAGAAAGCCGCCTACGCCGATCCGTATGTGAAGATGCATCCGGACATCAACGTGATCTGGGATGAATCGTCCAACGAAGCCGTGGCCAAGCTGCGTGCCATGAACGAAGCCGGGAACATCACCTGGGACCTCGTTGACGTGGTCGCATCCGATGCCATCCGTCTTTGCGACGAAGGCCTCGCCATGCCGATCGATCCGGACAAGGATCTTGCCGCAGCTCCGGACGGTACGCCCGCTTCTGAAGACTTCGGCGATCTTCTGGTTTCGGAATGCTTCATTCCGCAGATCGTTTACTCCACCACCTTCGGCTACCGCACCGATGTGGACGAATGGGGCGGCAAGACGCCCGACGACATTTGCGACGTCTTCGACCTGGAGACCTTCCCCGGCAAGCGGTCTCTTGAAAAGCGCCCGATCAACAACATGGAATGGGCCCTGCTCTGCGACGGCGTTGCCAAGGACGAAGTCTACGACGTCCTGGAAACCGAAGAAGGCCAGGCGCGCGCCTTCAAGAAGCTCGACACCATCAAGGATCAGGTCGTGTGGTGGTCTGCCGGTGCTGAAACGCCGCAGTTGCTCGCCGACAAGGAAGTCGTGATGGGGTCCACCTACAACGGTCGTCTGTTCTCGCTGATCGAAGAGCAGAAGCAGCCGGTCGCAATGCTCTGGGACGCCCAGGTGTTCGATCTCGACGGCTGGATCATCCCGACCGGCCTGCCGGAAGACCGTCTGGCCAGGGTCAAGGACTTCGTGAAGTTCGCGACCGACACGCAGCGCCTTGCGGACCAGGCCAAGTACATCTCCTATGGTCCTGCACGCAAGTCCTCCGCTCCGCTGGTCGGCAAGCATGAGACCCTCGGCATCGACATGGCTCCGCACATGCCGACCGACCCAGCAAACGCCAAGAACACCTTCCTCTATAACTACGAGTGGTGGGCTGATTACCGGGACGACATCGACGCCAAGTTCCAGGCTTGGCTGGCTCAGTAAGAGCGTTCCCTGACGCAGGACGGGGCCGACGACGGCCCCGTCCACCCACCTGATTGAAAAACCGGAACCGGTAGTCCAATGAGCGAAGCCACAGAGACAGTTCTGACGACACAGGACGGACGGCCCTTGAAGGCCAGCCTTCGGAAGGCTCTGCGCCGCGAAAAGTTGCGCGCGCTCCTGTTGATCGCACCACTGCTGATTTTCGTCCTGCTCACCTTCGTGGCTCCGATCGCGGACATGCTTTTCCGATCCGTGGAAAACGGCATCGTGGAAGAGACCCTACCGAAGACGGTCCAGGCCCTGGCGAATTGGGATCCCTCATCAGGCCAGATACCTGACGAAGCCGTCTTCGCGGCTCTTGTCGACGACCTCAGGGTCGCGGTGAAGGAGAAGACCCACACCCGGCTCGGCTCGCGGTTGAATTATGAAGAATCCGGCATGTCCAGCCTGTTCCGTAAGACCGGTCGACGTGTCAAAAGGATGGACGAAGGCCCCTACAAGGAACAGTTCATCAAGATCGACAAGGATTGGGGTACTCTGGAAACCTGGCAAACGCTGAAACAGTTTTCGCCACGGTATACGGACGGGTATTTCCTTGCGGCGGTCGACGCGGAGCGAACCGCAGATGGATTGCAGATGAAGCCTGAGAAGGAACAGGTCTATCTGTTCCTGTTCGGACGAACCCTGTTTCTGTCGATCGTCATTACGGTGTCCTGTCTCCTGCTCGGCTATCCGATCGCGTTTCTTCTCGCCGCCTTGCCGCTCAGGACGTCCAACCTTCTGATGATCCTTGTCCTACTGCCCTTCTGGACGTCACTGCTCGTGCGCACGTCCGCCTGGAAGGTCCTGTTGCAGCAACAGGGGGTCATCAACGATTTCCTTGTCTGGATCGGCGTCTTATCCGACGCGAACCGTCTGGTCATGATCAACAATCAGACCGGTACGATCATCGCCATGACCCATATCCTGCTGCCGTTCATGATCCTGCCGCTCTACTCGGTCATGAAGACGATTTCACCGTCCTATGTGCGCGCTGCCAAGAGCCTTGGCGCCACCGACTGGACAGCCTTCTGGCGGGTGTATTTCCCGCAATCCGTGCCCGGTATCGGAGCGGGCGCGGTGCTCGTGTTCATTCTGTCGATCGGCTACTACATCACGCCGGAACTCGTCGGCGGCACGAGCGGGATCTTCATCTCCAACCGGATCGCCTATCACATTTCCAGTTCGTTGAACTGGGGACTGGCGGCTGCCCTCGGGACGATGCTGCTTGCCGCGGTTATGCTTCTCTTCGTGGTCTACGACAAGATCGTGGGCATCGATAACGTGAAACTCGGTTAGGGGCTGATGATGAGTGACCTTCCTGCATACGCCTCCACCGGCCAGCGCGCCTGGTACTACGGCTTCCGGTTCATCTGCGGACTGATCTTCTTCTTCCTGATCTTTCCGATCCTGGTGATCATTCCGCTCAGCTTCAACGCCGAAAACTTCTTCACCTTCACCAAGGCGATGCTGGCACTGGATCCGGCCGGGTATTCGTTCAAGCACTATCATGACTTCTTTACCAATCCGGACTGGCAGCAGGCGCTGACGAATTCGTTCATGATCGCACCGGTCGCGACGATCCTGGCAACCAGTTTCGGCACCTTGGCTGCGATCGGCCTGTCCCAGTCCCACGTGCCCTACCGATCGGCCATCATGGCCGTGCTGATCTCGCCGATGATCGTGCCGCTGATCATTTCGGCGGCGGGCATGTATTTCTTCTATTCGCGGATCGGCCTTCAGGGAACCTATTGGGGCGTTGTGCTGGCACACGCGGCCCTGGGCACCCCCTTCGTGATCATCACGGTGACCGCAACCCTCGTCGGATTTGACCGAAGCCTTGTCCGGGCGGCCGCCAGCATGGGCGCCAACCCGGTCACGACCTTCTTCAAGGTGCAGATGCCGCTGATTATCCCGGGCGTCGTGTCCGGTGCGCTGTTCGCCTTTATCACCTCTTTCGACGAAGTCGTGGTCGTGTTGTTCCTGGGCTCTGCCAGCCAGAAGACCCTGCCCTGGCAGATGTTTACCGGTCTGCGGGAACAGATTTCGCCGACCATTCTCGCCGTCGCTTCGCTCATGGTGGCAATCTCCATTGTCCTGCTAACGGTTCTGGAGATGCTCCGCCGGCGGTCCGAACGGCTGCGCGGCCTTACACCGGGATAGACCCCGGCTCCTGTTCCTCACTGAGGCCGGTGGCGGTACGCCAGTCACCGAAGGATGATCGCGAAGCGATCTTTCTGACAGACAACACAATTCAATCAGGCCTGGCGGGCCGGCTTCTTCCTGAAGCCGGCCCGTTTTCCGTTTATGGCGCTGTTTTAGAAGAAAGGACGTCAAGATGAGTACTGATATGGATCGCATCTATGAAATGGAAAACGGCGAAAAGGCCTATCTGCCTTTCTCCGACGCCGAAATGGACGGGCGACAGGCAAGGCTGCGCAAGCTGATGGAGGCGAAGCGGATCGACGCCTGCCTGTTCACGTCCTACCACAACATCTGCTATTTCTCCGGCTTCCTCTATTGTTCGTTCGGCCGGAAATACGGATTTCTCGTCACGGATACGATCGCTACGACCATTTCCGCCGGGATCGACGGCGGCCAGCCGTGGCGCAGGACCCACGGTACCGCCCTCACCTATACGGACTGGCGTCGGGACAACTACTTCTTTGCCATCCAATCCTTGCTAAAAATGCCCAATCCGGCGGTCAAACGGATCGGAATTGAATTCGATCACGTGTCCCTGGATTTGAAAGCGCAACTGGAAGCCGCCCTGCCGGGCGTCGATCTGGTCGATATCGCCTCTGATGTGATGTCCCAACGCACCATCAAGAGCGCGGAGGAACATGTCCTGATCCGCGAGGGGGCACGTATCTGCGACATTGGCGGCGCAGCCACAGTGGACGCCGTCGCGGCTGGCGTGCCCGAGCATGAGGTCGCGATCGCCTCCACCAACGCCATGATCCGCGAGATCGCCCGCTCCTTTCCGTTCGTGGAGCTGATGGACACCTGGACCTGGTTCCAGTCCGGGATCAACACGGATGGCGCCCATAATCCGGTTACCAACAAGACAATCGAGCCGGGCGACATCCTTAGTCTGAACTGCTTTCCGATGATCTTCGGCTACTATACCGCTCTCGAACGCACCCTGTTTTGCGACCATGCTTCCGATGCCCATCTGAAGCTCTGGGAGATCAATTGCGACGTCCATCGTGCGGGGCTCGACCTGATCAAGCCCGGTGCGCGCTGCTGTGACATCGCCACAGAACTCAATGACATTTACCGTCGCCACGATCTGCTGAGGTACCGCAGCTTCGGCTACGGCCATTCCTTCGGCGTTCTCAGCCACTACTACGGCCGTGAGGCGTCGGTTGAACTACGCGAGGATGTGGAGACGGTTCTGGAACCGGGTATGGTCGTGTCCATGGAGCCGATGATCATGGTTCCGGAAGGCCAACCTGGTGCCGGTGGCTATCGCGAGCACGACATTCTAATCGTCACCGAAACAGGTGCGGAAAACATTACCGGGTTCCCCTTCGGTCCGGAGCACAACATCGTCGTTTCCTGATATTCAGTTCCTGCCGGGGAGCCATCCGGTTTCCCGGCCATCGGAACGAAACCGAGCCGACATGATCTAGATCAATTCCCTGTCACCCGCTTTTATTTAACATCGCAATTAATGAGACCGCCGCTTAACCGCGACGCATAAAGTCTTTGCTATTCGGGAGGACGTCATGGGCGAAGTGGTACTGGCCGCCAAGATTACGCATGTTCCGTCAATTCTGCTGTCGGAGATGGAAGGGCCGCTGAAAGACTGTCGCGACGGCGCCATGAAGTCCTTGCGCGAGATCGGCAGGCGATCGCGCGGTCGCGGCGCGACAACCTATATCGTTTTCGACACCCACTGGCTGTCGAACTTCGGTTTCCATATCAATGCCAATGCGCGTCACAAGGGCACCTATACCAGCCACGAAGCGCCGCACATGATCCAGGATCTCCAGTACGATGTTCCCGGGAATCCGGCGCTTGCCGACGCCATTGCCGACCGTGCGGCAGACAAGGGCCTGCAGATCCGCTCCCATCATGTGCCGACACTGGCGCTGGAATACGGCACCGTGGTGCCCATGCACTACATGAACGCAGATGGCGCCCAGACCGTGGTCTCGATCGCCACGCCGCTGTTCGCCGATTTCGAAGAGATCCGCAAAGTCGGCGAAGCGGTCAAGGAGGCTGTCGAACAGTCAGGAGAAAAGGCTGTGCTGCTCGCCAGCGGATCCCTGTCCCACAAGCTCTGGCCGAACAAGAAACTCGGCCCGGAGGCCTGGAATTCCATCTCCAGCGAATTCAACAGGCAGGTGGACATGCTGGTCCTCGATCTGTGGCGCCAGCGCCGCTATCCCGAGTTCCTGGAAATGCTGCCCGATTATGCCGTCAAGTGTGATGGCGAAGGCGGAATGGCCGACACGATCATGCTGTTCGCCGCTCTGGGCTGGGACGCCTATACCGGAGAGGCCGAACAGCTTTGCGATTATTTCCCGAGCAGCGGCAGTGGCCAGATCAACGTCGAATTTCACCTTTAAAGGCAACGCTGGATAAGTGTGGCTTCACGGCAACCAGCACGGCGGCAAAGGCGATTCCGGCGCCGTTCCGGTTGCATTGGCGTTTGATTGGGGTCATAGAGGCCAAATCGAAACTTCAAACCTTTTCCATAGATCGATGTAATCCCTTGGCTGCGTATTCAAGAACCTGAAAGAGATCCGCTTCAGCGGAGCCTTTTGTGTGCGCAGATTTAGGGGACGTGAGCCACGTCCCGATTACATCGAGACCAATCATGTATATTCTGAAATATCCGCGGACGCGGCATCTGGAAGGCTCGCGCCTCCAGGCCGGCGATACTGCGGACGACAAACCGATGTCGGAGCTTGCCGGGCACTCGCTTGTCGTCGAAGAAAAGGTCGACGGCGCCAATTGTGCGATATCGTTCGACACGACCGGGACCTTGCGGCTTCAAAGCCGGGGACATTATCTCAGTGGCGGCGGACGAGAGCGCCATTTCGCGCTACTCAAGACCTGGGCTGCGGCACATGCCCATGCGTTTCAGTCCGTGCTCGGTAACCGCTTCGTCATGTACGGGGAATGGCTCTATGCCAAGCACACGGTCTTCTATGACCGCCTGCCGCACTATTTCCTGGAATTCGACGTGTTCGACCGGGAAGCCGGCCGCTTTTTAAGCACAGGGGCACGACTGAGCCTCCTGCGGGGGCTGCCGGTCATGCCGGTTCCGGTGATCCATACTGGCAAACTGTCCTCAATCAAACAGGTGGAAGCACTGGTTCGGCCTTCACTCTACAAGTCTCCCGAATGGCGTTCATCCCTTGAGGAGGCCGCGCGCATGTCGGGCAGCCGCGGCGACATGGTTGAGAAGCAGACTGAAGACAGCGACCTGGCGGAAGGGCTTTATCTCAAGCTGGAGACAGAAGGCGAAATCCTCGACCGGTTCAAGTTCGTGCGCGGGGACTTCCTGCAGACCATCCAGGAAGCGGATGGGCATTGGCTGGACCGCCCTATCCTGCCGAACAGACTGGCCGGCGGCGTCGATATATTTGCCCCGCAACTCGGCCTGGAAGGAGCTTACGATGACCCGTCGCTCCTCTGAGGCAGTTTGCCATAAGCAGCTCGATGCGTTCGTGCCCCGAGAACCGGACTGGCCGGTCGATTGGTCGAAGATCTGGTCGCTTTGGCCTGAACTCGCGGAACTCGATGCCTGCCCGCAGGACCCGATTCATCATGCTGAAGGCAATGCCGGCATCCATACACGGATGGTCGTCGAGGCCCTGGTCACATCGGCAGAATGGCGTCGACTGCCGTCTGCGGAGCGCTCTGTCGTGTTCTGGGCCGCAGTCCTGCATGATATCGGCAAGCCCGCGACCACCAAATCCGAGGGCGATGGCCGTATCACCTCCCGGGGACATTCTCGCGTCGGGGCCGCCATGGCACGGTCATTGCTCTGGGAGGCCGGTTCCCCATTCGTGTGGCGCGAGGCTGTGTGCGGCATCATATCTGCGCATCAGCTGCCTTTCTGGCTGATCGAACGTCCGGACCCGGAACGCCTGGCAATTGCCACGTCATGGAAATGCAGACCGGACCACCTGTGTCTCCATGCAATGGCAGACGCTCTTGGGCGAACCTGCGCGGACAAGGCCTCCATCCTGGAAAACATCAACCTTGCAAAGGTGGTTTTCCAGGATGCGGGTTGCCCGGACCACCCCTTCGCCTTCGCGAATGACGAGAGCCGCGTCACGTTTTTCGAACGCGAGGACCGGGACCCCAATTACGCCGCCTACGAGGACTTCCGTTGCACGGTGACGCTCATGGCCGGTTTGCCCGGCTCGGGAAAGGATACCTGGATCTCGGCGAACCGCCCGGAGCAACCTGTCGTCAGTCTGGATGCCGTTCGATCGATCCTCGATGAACCGGCGACAGGCAATCAAGGCAGGGTTATCCAGGCCGCCTACGAGATGGCACGAGATCATTTGCGCAATAGTCGGGATTTCGTCTGGAATGCCACGAATGTCACGGCGCAACTGCGCTCGAAGCCGCTTCGCCTGTTTCGCGATTATGGCGCCCGGATTGTCATCGTTTATCTCGAACCATCGCGGGACAGGCTCTTTCAGCAGAACAGCCAACGCGATGCGGTTGTGCCGCCCTCTGCGATCCGCGACCTGGCACGAAAGATGGAGCCTCCCGGCAAGTGGGAAGCCCATGAAATGATCCGGATCATCGATGGAAAGCCATTGCTGGTCTGATCACGAGGAGACCTCAAGGGTCTGCTTTCCGCCCTTGAGGTCGCCCCCTCGTTGTCATGAATATCGGAGCCATCGCGTCTCGGTGCTATGGATCCGGGGTATCCGTGTGACACCCAAAGCCCAGTTATGCACGCCCTGCAGATCTGCCTATTTATTACTCATTTTCGACTTGATTGCATACAATCTAGCGTTTGCGGCGGTCTTTTTGCAGGGCTTTTCAGACACAAATACGCACCCCCAATCTAAGAATCGCTCTTTTATTCCAGATCGTTATCCAACATCTCTCGCAAAGCCGAACCGGTTGGCACACAGGTTGCTAACTCCTTAACGAGGCCGCGGGCGGAGCTTCTCCCGGCTCACCCGCTCCAGTTCTCTAGGAGGTGCACCATGTCGAAATTCGAACTCAACCGCCGTTCTCTCTTGAAATCATCCGCCGCCGGTCTGCTCGGTCTGTCGGCCGCCGGCCTGCCGCGCCTGGCATCGGCAGCCGGCCTGACCGTCGGCATTGTCTATGTCGGTCCGCGCGACGATTTCGGCTGGAACCAGGCCCATGCTGTCGGAGCCGCAGCGCTGAAAGAAGTGCCGGGCGTGACCGTGGTCGAAGAGGAAAACGTGCCGGAAACCATCGCCGTTCAGAAATCGATGGAATCCATGATCAACCTTGACGGCGCCGAGCTGATATTCGCCACCTCGTTCGGCTACTACAAGCCGTTCGTGCTGGATGTCGCCGCCAAATATCCGGATGTGCAGTTCCGCCACGCAGCACCGCTGTGGACCGACGCTGACCCCAAGAACGCCGGCAGCTATTTCGGTTATCTCGACCAGGCCCATTACATCGACGGCGTCGCCGCCGGACTTTCCACCACGACCAACAAGCTCGGCTTCGTTGCCGCCAAGCCGATCGGAACGGTGCTCCGGAACATCAACTCGTTCCTGCTGGGTGCGAAGAAGGTCAATCCGGATGCAACCGTCCAGGTCATCTTCACCGGTGAATGGTCCATGCCGGTACGCGAGGCCGAAGCGGCAAACGCTCTGGTCGATGCCGGTTGCGATGTGCTGACCTGCCACGTGGACGGCCCGAAGGTGGTGATCGAGACCGCCGAATCCCGCGGTATCAAGTGCTGCGGCCACAATGCCTCCCAGGCCCCGCTCGCTCCGAAAGGCTTCATTACCGGCGCCGAATACAAGTGGGGCACGATCTACAAGATGTTCGCCAACGATCTGGCGGAAGGCAAAACCCTGCCGAACTTCACCGGCGGCGGTTTTGACCGCGACTTCGTCCAGAGCACGCCTTACGGCGCCGGTGCGAGCGAAGCAGCAATTGCGGCGGCCGATGCGGCCCGCGCGGATGTAAAGGCCGGCAAGCCGATCTTCACCGGCCCGATCAACAAGCAGGACGGCACGCCTCTCCTTGCGGCGGGTGCAAGCCTCGACAACTACGACCCGTCGCTCGACCAGACCGACTATCTGATCAAAGGCGTCGTCGGTTCGATCACCTGACGCGCATCCCTTGGTCACCCCGAATTTTCCGACCGGGGTGACGGCTGAGGGAAACGGATCGGAACGGACCAACGGACACGAGGACTTTCACATGGTCGATGTGACCAAAGCAGACAGTATGGCAGCCGGACAGAGCAGCGCCCTGGCTGAAACACTCGACAGGTTCCGGCGATCCTCCGAATTCGTGATCATGCCGATCCTGGCATTGATCGTGTCGGGGATCCTGTTCTCCGTGTTCCTTCTGATCCTCGGTAAATCGCCCGCTGACTTCTTCTCTCTTGTCTGGCGCGGCGGTTTCGGCACCAGCTTTTCCTGGCAGAACACGCTGGTGCGGTCTTCGCCGCTGATTTTCACCGCCCTCTGCGTCGCCATTCCCGCGCGGTTGGGTCTCGTGATCATCGGCGGCGAAGGCGCTCTGGTCCTCGGCGGCTTCGGCGCTGCCGCGATTGCCATCCCGATGATCCCCTGGGCTCCGACCTTCCTTCTGCTTCCGGTCATGGCCCTGGCAGCGATCGTTGCCGGTGGCATCTGGATCGGCCTTGTCGGCGCGTTGCGCCATTATCGCGGCGTCAACGAGACCATTGCATCACTGCTCCTGTTTTACATCGCCGTGTCTATCCTGAACTTCTTCGTCGAGGGCGCCTTGCGCGATCCCTCCGACCCGAACAAGCCGTCCACCATGCCCATCGGACGCGACAACATGATCGGCGCCATACCGGGAACCGACGTCCACTGGGGTCTCGTGTTCGGCATCCTGCTTTGCATTGGCCTTTATCTGCTGATGAACCGGACCACGTTCGGCTTCGCGGCCCGGATCACCGGCGGCAATCTGCGCGCTGCCCAGGCTCAGGGGTTGCCGGTCGGCAAGCTGATGGTCATCTCCTGCGCCATTGCCGGCGCCTGTGCCGGTCTCGCCGGTTTCTTCGAGGTTACGGCCATTCATGGCAAGGCCAACGCCTCGCTGATCGCAGGCTACGGCTTTACAGGAATCCTGGTGTCCTTCCTCGCCCGCCACAATCCGCTGGTGATCGTGCCGGTCGCCATCTTCCTCGGCGGCATCGCAGCTTCCGGCGGCCTGGTGCAACGGCGCATGGACCTGCCCGACGCCACCGTTCTCGTCCTTCAGGGGCTCATCTTCGTGGTGCTGCTGGTGTCCGAAACGTTCTACGGCCGGCTGCCGTTTTTCCGCTCAAGGGGAGATCTCTGATCATGTTTGAAGATTCAGCCCTTGCCACGGTTCTCATGGCCATGTTCGCGGGCGCGATCCGCGTCTCGACACCGTTTCTGTTCGTCAGCCTCGGCGAGACGCTGACGGAAAAGTCCGGCCGGATCAATCTCGGTCTCGAAGGCACGCTGGTGTTCGGCGCCATGTCCGGGTACGCGATTTCCTATCACACCGGGTCGCCCTGGCTGGGTGTGCTGGTCGCCGGCCTGTCTGGCGCCTGCTTCGGGGCTCTTCATGGCTATCTGTGCAAGCTGCCGAAGGTCAATGACATCGCCATCGGCATCGCCCTGATGCTGTTCGGCACCGGCCTCGCCTTCTTCTTCGGCAAGGCCTATATCCAACCGCAGGCGCCGCGCCTGCCCTCTATTTCCTTCGGCTTCTGGACAGACGCGCCGGCTCTGAAACAGGCTCTGGAAATCAACCCGCTGTTCCTGCTCGGCATCGTGCTCGCCTTCGTCCTGTGGTGGGGGCTGAAGAACACCCGCTGGGGCCTGACAGTGCGCACGACCGGCGACAGCGCGCCCGCCGCCCTGGCACTCGGTATCAACGTCAATAAGGTACGCCTGCTCTCCACCATGGTCGGCGGCTTCTTCGCTGGCGTCGGCGGCTCGTTCCTGTCGCTCTATTATCCGGGAAGCTGGACGGAGGGCCTTTCGTCAGGTCAGGGGCTGATGGCGGTCGCGCTGGTGATCTTTGCCCGCTGGAACCCGCTTTACTGCTTCCTCGCCGCTCTTCTGTTCGGCGCGGCCGGGGCGCTCGGCCCGGCCCTGCAGTCGATCGGCATCTCGCGCGGCTACCACTTCTTCAACGCGGCGCCCTACATCATGACCCTTTTGATCATGATCGCCAGCACTTCGCCCAAGCGCTCCCTGAAGGGCGCGCCGGGCGAACTCTCCATCACCAAATAAGGAGCGAAACCATGAACGGACTTGGAGGTCTGAACAAATCCCCGAACGGTGTCGTTTTCGGCATGGTGCAGTTGCAGCTTCCGGTGGTGACCAACGAGATCGAACTGGCCGCCCAGACCCAGGTCATCGTCGACATGGTCGGCAAGGCCCGGCGCAACATGGCCTCAATGGATATGGTCGTCTTTCCCGAATACGCCCTGCACGGCCTGTCCATGGACACCAACCCGGCGATCATGTGCACGCTCGACGGGCCGGAAGTTGCCGCCTTCAAGCAGGCCTGTATCGACAATAATATCTGGGGCTGCTTTTCCATCATGGAACTGAACCCCGGAGGCATGCCCTACAATTCCGGCCTGATCATCGACAACACCGGCGAGTTGAAGCTCTACTATCGCAAGATGCACCCCTGGGTTCCGGTCGAACCCTGGGAACCGGGCGACCAGGGCATTCCGGTCATCGAGGGCCCCAAAGGCTCGAAGATCGCGCTGATCATCTGCCATGACGGCATGTTCCCGGAAATGGCGCGCGAATGCGCCTACAAGGGCGCGGAAATCATGATCCGCACGGCGGGTTACACCGCGCCGATCCGGGACTCGTGGAAGTTCACCAACCAGTCCAACGCCTTCTGCAACCTGATGGTCACCGCCAATGTCTGCATGTGCGGCACCGACGGCACCTTCGACAGCATGGGCGAAGGCATGATTGTTAATTTCGACGGATCGATCATCGCCCACGGCACCAGCGGGCGGGTGAACGAGATCATCACGGCGGAAGTCCGTCCGGATCTGGTCCGGGAAGCCCGGATCAACTGGGGTGTCGAAAACAACATCTACCAGTTCGGCCATCGCGGCTATGTCGCCGTCAAGGGCGGCGCGCAGGACTGCCCCTACACCTACATGTCCGACCTTGCGGCCGGCAAATACCGCCTGACCTGGGAAGATGAGGTGGTGCACACGGACGGCACTTCCTGCGGCTTCGAAGCCCCCACGCGGGCTTTTGGCGAAAAGGCCCTGAGCGATGCAGCGGAGTGACCTGCCATGAGCGTTGTCGACATCAAGACCGGTGAAACCGTGACCGCGCGCGAAGGTCCGGTCGCCGCCGATCCCTATCCGTGGCCCTACGACGGAGATCTGCGGCCGGAGAATACGGCGTTGATCATCATCGACATGCAGACCGATTTCTGCGGCAAGGGCGGCTACGTGGATGCCATGGGCTACGACCTGTCGCTGACCCGCGCCCCGATCGAGCCGATCAGGAAGGTGCTCGCCGCCATGCGGGCGCAGGGCTTCCACATTATCCATACCCGCGAAGGTCACCGGCCGGACTTGGCGGATCTTCCCGCCAACAAGCGCTGGCGATCGCAGCGGATTGGGGCCGGCATCGGCGATCCGGGTCCCTGCGGCAGGATCCTGGTGCGCGGCGAACCGGGGTGGGAAATCATTCCCGAACTGGCACCGCTTCCGGGCGAACCGGTCATCGACAAACCCGGCAAGGGGTCATTCTGCGCGACCGATCTGGAATTACTGCTGCAAACCAGGGGCATCCGCAACATCGTCCTGACCGGGATCACGACCGATGTCTGTGTCCACACCACCATGCGCGAGGCCAACGACCGGGGCTTCGAGTGCCTGATCCTGTCCGACTGCTGCGGCGCCACCGACAAGGGCAACCACGATGCGGCATTGAAGATGGTCACCATGCAGGGCGGCGTCTTCGGCGCGGTTGCTGACAGCGCCACCTTCCTGGCGGGGATAAAGAACGCGGAAACGGGGAACTGATCCATGAGCCTGGCCGTCGAAACCCAAGCTGACGCGCGCCGCGCGATCGGTGTCGAAACTGTCGGAATGACCAAGATCTTCGGGAACCTCGTTGCGCTGGATGATGTGTCCATCCGGGTCTCGCCCGGCTCCTTCCACGCGCTGTTGGGTGAAAACGGTGCGGGCAAATCCACCCTCGTCAAATGCATGATGGGGTTCTACCAGCCGACGAAAGGCTCGGTGCTCGTCAACGATACGGAGGTGGAAATCCCGACCCCGCGCGCGGCCCATGCGCTCGGGATCGGTATGGTCTATCAGCATTTTACGCTTGTGCCCTCGCTGACGGCCGCGGAAAATCTGGTGATTTCCAGAGCCGATACCCCGGCGATCATCGACTGGGCCAAGGAACGAAAAGCGCTGGAAGCCTTTCTGGAGACCACACCGTTCAAAGTACCTCTGAATGTGCCGGTGTCGGGACTTTCAGCGGGTGAAAAACAGAAGCTGGAAATTCTGAAGCAGCTCTATCTTGATCAGCGTTTCCTCATTCTGGACGAGCCCACATCCGTTCTGACGCCGGACGAGGCCGACGAGGTGCTCGGCCTGCTGCGCGGCATGACCGAAGCGGGCGATCTCACCATCCTGATGATCACCCACAAGTTCCGGGAAGTGACCGCCTACGCGGACGAGGTCACCGTCCTACGTCGCGGCCGCATGGTCGGCGCCGGCAAGGTTTCGGACCTCTCCGTCGACGACATGAGCCAGATGATGATCGGCGACACGGCAATCCGCGAAAGCGCGGCCCGAAAACCCCACGCCGAAGGTAAGCTGAAACTCGAGGTCGCAGGGCTTTTTGCCGAGGACGACGAACAATTGCCGGCGCTGGAGGCGGTGAACCTAAAGGTCCACCGCGGCGAAATCCTCGGCATCGCGGGCGTATCGGGAAACGGCCAATCGGAACTGATCGAGATCCTCTCCGGCCAGCGCGCGCCATCGGACGGGCGCATCTTCGTCGACGGCAAACCCTATGAGCCGGAGCGCAAGCTGATGGATACCTTCAAGGTGTTCGGTTTTTCCGAAGAGCCTTTGAAGAACGTCGCCGTCCCGCGCATGAGCGTTGCGGAAAACATGGCGTTCCGCACTTTCGACAAGGCACCGATCTCCCCGTTCAAAGGCTGGCTGTCGCCAGCGCCCATGCGCCAGAAGGCGCGGGACCTGATCGCGTCCTACAGGGTCAAGACACCATCGACGGAAGAACCGATCGAGAACCTGTCCGGCGGCAACGTCCAGCGTGCCATCCTCGCCCGGGAACTGTCGAGCGAAGTCGACATCCTGATCGTCGCCAATCCCTGCTTCGGGCTGGATTTCGCCTCCGTTGCGGAAATCCGCGCCCAGATCATGGATCAGCGCAACCGGGGCGCGGCCGTGCTCCTGGTCTCCGAAGATCTCGATGAGATCCTGGAACTCGCGGATACGGTCGCGGTCATGTCGGAAGGCAAGATCACCTATACCTCGCCGATGGAGAAGACGGACCGGGCGACTATCGGCCATGCCATGGCGGGGCATCACTGATGATAACGGTTGATGCACAGCCCTTTGGCTTCACCTTCGATCCAGCTTCGGTCGCGCTGATTGTCATCGATATGCAACGTGATTTCATCGAGCCTGGCGGCTTCGGCGAAACGCTCGGCAATGACATTTCGCATCTGCAGCGTGCCGTCCAGCCGACCGTCGATCTGCTGACCCTGTTCCGGAAGAAAGGCTGGCCGGTGATCCATACATGCGAAGATCACCTGCCGGATCTGTCCGACTGTCCGCCGGCGAAGCGGGATCGCGGCTCCCCGTCCTTGCGGATCGGCGACCCCGGTCCGATGGGACGGATCCTCGTCCGCGGAGAACCTGGAGCGGAAATCATCCCGGCCTGTAGCGCGATCGAGGGCGAGATCGTCATCGACAAGCCCGGCAAGGGGGCCTTCTACGCAACGGATCTCGGCCCCATTCTGGAAAAGCTCGGCACCAGAAGTCTGGTCTTTGCCGGGGTAACCACGGAAGTCTGCGTCCAGACCACCCTGCGTGAGGCCAATGACCGCGGCTTCGAATGCCTGCTGATCGAGGACGCGACCGAAAGCTATTTCCCGGAATTCAAAGCCGCGACGCTGGAGATGATCCGGGCGCAGGGCGGGATTGTCGGCTGGACGGCACCGCTTGCAGCATTGGAACAGGCAATATCAAAGGAGACGGCGTCGTGAGCGAGCCATTCGACGAAAAGGCATATGTGGCGCATATGGAGAAGGTCATGGGACTGACCATCGAGGATGACTGGCGCCCGGTGGTCGAGGCCCATGTTGCGGCGACCGCCAAGGCCGCGGACCTGGTCATGTCTTTCCCGCTCGATGATGAGCTCGAAGCCGCACCGGTCTTCGTTCCATGAGCGGGTTGCCGAACGATCAGAAAAGCTGGACGGCGGCGCAGACGGGATCGGCCGTGGCCGGTGGCGACATCAGCGCCGAAGCGGTCGCAACCCATGCGCTGCAGACCGTCGACAAGCTGAACCCGCAGATCAACGCCTTCACGGATGTGACAGCCGATCGCGCCCTTGCGGAGGCGCGTGCCGTCGATGAGGCAATCACGCGGGGCGAGGACTTGCCGCTGGCCGGCGTGCCCTATGCGGTGAAGAACCTGTTCGACATGGAAGGCGTGACCACCCGCGCCGGATCGAAAATCAACCGGGAGAACCCGTCGGCCTCCGCCGACAGCACCCTCATTGGCAAGTTGAAGGCCGCCGGCGCCACCTTGATAGGCGGGTTGAACATGGGCGAATACGCCTATGATTTCACAGGGGAAAATATCCACGATGGAAACTGTCTGAATCCGCATGATAGGGCCCGTATGACCGGCGGCTCGTCATCGGGCTCAGGAGCCGCGGCAGCGGCCGGCATGGTACCCGTGACCCTTGGTTCGGACACCAACGGGTCTATTCGGGTCCCCTCTTCCTTTTGCGGCCTGTTCGGGCTGAAACCGACCTATGGGCGGCTCAGCCGCGCGGGCTCCTATCCCTTTGTCGGCAGTCTCGATCACCTTGGGCCTCTGGCACGCTCTGCCGAGGATCTGGCGCTCGTATTCGATGTCCTGCAGGGACCAGACCCGAGAGACCCCGCTCAGGCGGACAAACCGTTTCTGGCGACGCTGCCGGAACTGACCAAGGGCATCGAAGGGCTGAAGATCGCGGTTGCCGGCGGTTATTTCCGTCAAAAGGCCATGCCGGAGGCCTTTCAGGCCGTCGACCTGGTCGCAAATGCACTCGGCTCCATCGGGGAAATAGAAGTCCCGGAAGCCGCAAGAGCGCGCGCGGCGGCCTATGTCATGACGACTGTCGAGGGATCTTCCCTGCACATGGACCGGATCCGCACGCGGCCGCAGGATTTCGATCCGGATACACGCGACCGGTTCATCTCCGGCGCCATGGCGCCGGCGGTCTGGGTTCAGCAGGCGCAACGCTTCAGGAGCTGGTTTCGCGCCATGATGCGCGAACTCTTCACCCATGTGGACATTCTGCTTGCACCGGCGACGCCGTTTCACGCCCTTCCGTCGGGAACCAGGACGATTGTGCTCGACGGCGAGGAAATGCCGGCGCGCCCGAATATCGGGATCTTCACCCAACCGATATCCTTCATCGGCCTGCCTGTGGCGACCGTCCCGGTCCGGCTGGAAGGCGCAAGCCTGCCGATCGGCGTTCAGGTGATCGCGCCAGCCTGGCGGGAGGACCTGGCGCTTCGGGTTGCCCATCACCTTCAAACAACGGGCGTCGCTTCCGCGCCCGTTGCCCAAATTCAGTAGATAACGAGGACCTCATGAGCGACGCACGCTGGGCAGGACGCAATTCGGACAAGGATCTGGTCCGGGACCGCATCTGGAAAACGCTGGTGGAAACCGGCGTGAACGTTGGCCCCACCAACAGCCGGATTCCCAATTACGCGGGCGCGGACCTAGCTGCGCTCAACCTGTCGAAGCTGGATGCCTGGAAGGCCGCGCGTACTGTCAAATGCAATCCGGACCCGCCGCAAATACCGGTCCGACTGCGCGCCCTCTATGACGGCAAGATCGTCTACGCTCCGGTTCCCGAACTGGTGAAACCCTTTCCCTTCGTCCGGCTCGATCCGGAAAAGCTGGAAAAACAGGGGATTCAATTCGAACTGGCGGCGGTCTCACAAGGGTTCGTCGAATATGGCGAGCCGGTCGAATTCGAAGACATGGAGATGCTCGATTTCGTCGTGGTCGGTTGTGTCGCCGTTACCCGCGAAGGCGGACGCACCGGCAAGGGTGGCGGCTTTGCCGATCTCGAACTCGGTATTTTCCGCGAACTGGGCAAGCTCAAGCCCGATACCCTTTTGGCCACGACGGTCCATTCCTGCCAGGTGGTCCCGAACGATGACGTGATCATGCAGGCTCACGACAGCGCGTTGCACTACATTGCAACCGAACAGGAGCTGATCGAGACCAGAACGCCCTACCCTCAGCCGACCGGTGTTGCCTGGGACTTCGTGCAGGACGACCAGTACCGGGACATTCCGTTCCTGAAGACGCTGCGGGATCGCATCGTCGCCAAGGAAGGAGTGCTCTGAGATGGAGATCGACAGTCCAGAGGTGAAGGCGGAAGTCGAAAAGGTTTTCGAGGAATACGAGAAGGCGCTTGTCACCAATGACGTCGAGGTGCTTGACCGGCTGTTCCTGGATGCCCCGACGACGATCCGGTACGGCGGCGGCGAAAACCTCTACGGCTACGCGGAAATTGCGGCCTTTCGGTCCGCACGACCGTCAACGGGGCTGGAGCGGACCCTCGACAAGACGGTCATCACCACCTACGGCAAAGACTACGCAACCGCTTCCACTCTGTTTTATCGCGACAACGCGCCGGGCAAGGTCGGTCGGCAGATGCAAACCTGGGTGCGTACGGCCTATGGCTGGCGGGTGGCTGCCGCTCATGTCAGCGTGATTGACGCGCCATGAGATTTCCGAACAGGTGGTTGTCGCGCCCCGCCGTTTGGATTAGGTGACTTGGGAAAAGTCAGGCACATGCCATCCAGCGCCCGGGTACCGATCGTGACCGCGAATACACAAGGTAAGCAGGCGAGCCGCACGCGCACAGAAGATATCCGGCTTCAGCTCGCCGACGAGATCGTCAAGGGAGACCTGAAGCCAGGCACCCAGCTCGACGAGATGGGACTGGCCGCCAGGTTCAAGGTCTCACGTACGCCAATCCGCGAGGCTCTTCGTCAGCTGGAAACCAGCGGCCTGGTGGAACTGAAGCCTCATAGGGGATGTTTCGTCACCCATCTGTCAGCTGAAAAGCTGCAGGAAATGTTCGTCGCCATGGCAGAAATGGAAGCGATCTGTGCCGGGCTTGCCGCGATCAACATGACCCACAAGGAACGCCGCGACCTCGAAGCGTTGCTCGAGGCGCTCGCCGAGCCGATGCGCAAGGGCGATCCACAGCGGTATCACGAACTCAACGAAGAGTTTCACAACGCCATCTACGCCGGCAGCCACAACAGCTATCTGGCCGACCTGACACTCTCCACCCGCCGCCGGCTGGCCCCTTTCCGCCGGGCTCAGTTCAGAACCCTCGGGCGTCTCGCTCTTTCCCAAGCCGAACACACGGACATCGTGGAAGCCATTCTGCGGGGCGATAGGGATGCCGCTACCGAGGTCATGCGCAGCCACATAGATACCGTGCGCAATGCGTTCGATACCTATGTGGAGCAGCTTTAAGCCCGTCTCAGCGCGTCATCGATCCCGCCATGACGCACAGCAGTTCGAACATGATCGAAACACCCAGCCAGGCGGTGCCGCCCGACGCATCGAACGGCGGCGAGACTTCGACCAGGTCGGCGCCGATGATGTTGACGCCTTTCAATTCGCGGACGACCTGAAGCGCCTGGAAAGAGTTGGGCCCGCCGATTTCGGGCGTGCCGGTGCCTGGCGCGAAGGCGGGATCGACAAAGTCGATGTCGTAGGAGACATAGGTGGGCTTGTCCCCGACGATCTCCCGCGCTTCGGCCATCACATCCTCAAGACCACGCTTGAAGAATTCCTCGATCGGAATGACCCGAATGCCGACGCTCTCGGCGAAGTCCCGATCTTCCCTGTCGTAGGTCGTCCCGCGAATGCCGATCTGCACCACCCGCTTGGGATCGAGCAGGCCCTCCTCGACGGCGCGGCGGAACGGCGTGCCGTGAGTGTACATGCAGCCGTCGAAGTAGCTGTGAAACAGGTCGGTGTGGCTGTCGAAGTGAATCATGCCGACAGGAGCGTCCGATGCCAGACCGCGCAGAATCGGCAGCGAGCAAAGGTGATCGCCGCCGCCGGTCAGCGGTACGATCCCCTTTTCCTTCACCTTCGCGTAGAACTCGGAAAAGCGCTTCAGACTGTCCTGAACATCTGCCGGATTGGGCGCGACATCGCCGATATCGGCGCAATTGACCATCTCGAACGGACGGACGCCGGTTGCTCCGTTTTCGGCGCGGATCATGGTGGACAAGTCGCGCAACTGGCGCGGGCCGTGGCGCGGGCCAGGACGGTTTGTGGTTCCGGTATCCCAGGGTGCACCGACCAGACCGATCTGCACATCCGCAATCTTCGGATCGTCCAGCGTCACATGCGGCAAGCGCATGAATGTCGGCACGCCGGCAAAACGCGGCAGGTCAAAACCGGATACAGGCTGGTAAAAGGGATCACTCATCGGTTCACTCCAGGGGTCTAAGTCAATACATCGCGCTGCCGCCATTGGCGCCGTAACATTGGCCCGTGACGAAACGGGCGCCGTCGCCGGCCAGATAGACGGCAAGAGCAGCGATTTCGTCGGGCTGGGCAAAACGGGCCAGCGGCGTTGCAAGGTCTTTCGCCAGGGCTTCCTGGCTCATGGTGTCGACGCTGGTCATGTCCGTGTCGACCGGCCCCGGGGCTATGGCATTCACAAGAATAGCCGGTGCCAGTTCGCGCGCCATGGACCGGGTCAGGGACACGATGCCGCCTTTGGAGGCGCAATAGGCCGGCATGGCCTCACGGCCGAGAAAGGCGAGATCGGAGGCCATGCTGATGATCCGTCCGGGCGCATCGGCTGTCGCCCGGCCGGCCATGAGACGAGCGGCCTCCCGCGATACCAGGAAGGCGCCTTTGAGATTGACGGCGATCACCTCGTCGAATTCAGCAGCACTGGTGTCAAGCAACGGCTTTTCACGCAGGACACCGGCATTGTTGACCAGGATATCTAGTCCGCCAAAGGCCTGGCCGATTTCCGCGACCATGTCGCAGACATCCTGCTCTGCCGAGACATCAGCCCTGATTTCCAGCGCCTCCGGGTCGAATTCCTTCAGGTCCACCAGGGTCAGATAGGCTTCAGGATCACCCGGATGACAAATCGCGACACGGGCTCCCTCGCGGGCGAAGGCAAGGGCGATGGCGCGGCCGATGCCACGCGATCCACCGGTAACCAGCGCCCGTTTGCCTTGAAGCGCTCCGCTCATACCATGACCTCGCCGCGATCCGCATTGATCGCTTGTCCGGTAATATTGGCGGCGGCATCGGAGGCAAGGAACAGATAGAGACCTGCGACGTCGGCAGGTTCCATCAGTCCGCCGATCGCTTGCGCGGAGACGATTTCATCCAGAAGAACATCCGGCGCAGCGCCGGTCTTGTCCGCCATGGAGTGCAGCGAACGCATGGAGGCCTCGGTCTTCACCCAGCCCGGGCAGACCGCATTGACGGTGATGCCACGAGGACCCAGTTCCTTCGCCCAGGTCCGTGTCAGTCCGATCAGGGCGTGTTTGGAGGCGGTATAGGCGGAGAAGTCCGGAACGGCGGTCTTGCCCCAGATGGACGAGGTAATCACCACCCTGCCCCCGTCCGGCAACTTCGACAGGGCTTCGCGCGTGACATTGTAGGTTCCGGTCACGTTGACCGCCATCACGCGGGCAAAGGTGTCATCGACGGCGGTATCCGGATCACCCAGTGGTGTCGGTCGTTCGAGACCGGCGTTGTTGATCAGGACGTCGATCCGCTCAAACCCCGAAATGGCGCGGGCGACATCGCCCCGGTCGGTGATATCGCAGTGCAGCCCCCGGACGGGTGAACCGGCAAGGCCGGACAGTCTCTCCGCCGCGTCGTGGACTTCTTCGCCTTCCGCCAGAATGGAAAGCGCCGCGCCGGATCGGGCAAAGCCTTCGGCAATGCCATAGCCGATCCCCCGGCTCGCGCCTGTGACAAGGACCGTTTTTCCGGAAAAATCGAAAGCCGCCTTCATGATCCGGTCCTATCCAAGTTCGTAGAATTCCCGCTTGACCGCTTTGGTGATATCGCGCCGGTACTGGGCCGCGATCAGCGCGCCCTTTTCCGGTGACGCACCCTTGGCGGAGATCAGAGACCCTTCGGGCGCAACCCATTCCTTGCGCGGCGGCCAGACGTCATAGCACGGCGCATCGCCGGGTGCATTGTCCGGCACGAGATCGAACCGCACCAGTTCGGGATGGAAATTCATCATCAACGAGGTTTCGAGAACCGCGGCGTGTTCCAGTTCAATTCCCGGATAACCGTCCGGGAATACCTGAGCCAACGTTTCTTCCGTCAGAAACTCCCAGTGTTGTAGGCACATGATGCGCACACCCGTGTCGCCGACCTCGCGCATCGCCAGATCGATACCCTCTGTCAGGAACCAGAGGTTCTCGTAGTTGCCGTCGAGCACACAGATGCGCCGGACGCCGTGGCGGACCAGTTCGCGGATGATATCGCGCAGGACCGCGCTCAGGGTCGCGCCGTCCAGGCCGGTGCTGCCCGGAAAGAACGGACCTCCGGCGGACCGGGTCTGGGATTTGTAGCCGTAGGTGACAGGAGCCGCGACGACACCGCCCACTTCCGTTGCGATTTCGCGGGCGATGGCGGACGGCAGCAGGTAGTCAACCGCCATGGGCAGATGCGGGCCGTGCTGTTCCAGCGCACCGGTCGGGATGAAAACCACCGGGTTCCGCTTCAGCGCGTCTGCATATTCCGGCCAGGTCATTTCCGACATCATGACGGGCGTTTTCGCGGTGACTTCATTCTTCATTATTTGGAACCTTCTTCGCGCATCAGGCGCATGATGTGGCGTTCAAGGGCGCTGTAGCCCTCAAGCGAAATGACCTTTTCCTTGTCGGCAATCCGCTCGCCCAGTTTGAATTCCGGCCTGATTTCTTCCTTCACGCGGCCCGGATGGCGCGACATGAAGACGATCTGGTCCGCGAGGAAGATCGCTTCCTCGATGTCGTGGGTGACCATGACAATGGTCGTGTCGGCGGTTTCGGCGATTTCCACCAGCAGTTCCTGCATGTGCCAGCGGGTTTCCGCGTCGAGCGCCCCGAAGGGTTCATCCATCAGCAGGAGTTCCGGATCGTTGGCGAGCGTGCGGGCAATGGCTACGCGCTGGCGCATGCCGCCGGAAAGCTGGGTCGGATAGGCATCGGCGAATTTGGTCAGACCCACCAATTCGATGAAATGATCCGCCCGTTCGCGACGCTCAGAGGCCGGGACCTGATTGACCTTCATGCCGAACTCGACGTTCTTGCGCACGCTCAGCCAGTCGAAGGACGTGTAGGCCTGAAACACCATACCCCGGTCCCTGCCCGGCCCGTCGATCCGCCGCCCCTCCAGGTCGAGCAAGCCCGACGTCGGTGTTTCCAGCCCCGCGATCATGCGCAGGACCGTGGATTTGCCACAGCCAGACGGCCCGAGAATGACGCAGATGTCGTTCTTCTTGACGTCGAAGGACACACCGGAGATGGCTTCCACCGATCGGCCACGACCAAGATCAAAGGTCTTGGAGATATTCTGTAGCGACAGGATGGTTTCGCCGGGCGCAATTGTTTCTTTAGCCTGGGCCATCAGCGCTTCTCCTGCAGATAGGGGAACAACCAGCGATGCAGGCGGTCGAACAGCAGGTCGAAGGTTAAACCGAGCACACCGATCACGATGATGCCTGCCATGATTTCATCCGTGTGCAGGAAACGGCGTGCGCGCATCATCATCGCCCCGATCCCGGTGGTAGACGCGACGATTTCCGCAATCACCAGATAGGTCCAGGTGACCGCCAGCATCTGGCGCATGGCGACGACGATGTTGGGCAGGACGGCGGGCAAGATCACCGATCGAACGATGATGCCGCGACCCGCGCCAAGGGTCAGCGCCGTCTCGATCAGCTCATTGCGCACATTCTTGGTGTGATCCATCACCAGTGTAATCAGAAAGAACACCACGCCGATGAAGAGCAGCGCCAGTTTTGGCGCTTCGCCAGTGCCGAACCACATCAACAGCACCGGAATGAAGGACGGTGCCGGCAGGTAGCGCCAGGCGGAAACGAAGGGATTGAAGATGGCCTCGGCCGCCGGAAAGGCGCCCATCACTACGCCGAGCGGTATGGCGACCAGCGATGCGGCGAGGAATGCCACGATCACACGACCGATACTGATGCCGACATCGGACGCAAAGCCGCGTTCGACGAAAAGCTCGTAGATGGTCATCAGCACCTTCTGCGGCGCCGGGACGAGAAGCTGGTTTACGGCACCGGATTCGGTTGCAAATAACCAAATACCGAAGAAGACAACCCAGATGCCGATTGCCGACAAGACGATCTGGACTCGCGACACGGGCTGGCGAATGGCGAAGAAAGTCCGCCGCGAGGATTTCTCTGAAACAGGATCCGGCATGATGCCCTCTGTTTTCGATCAGCGGGAGAAAGGAAAGGCGCGGCCCGCATGTACAGTTCTGCGTACCGCGCCTTTTCTCAGTTTGCCGTGAAGGACTGCCGGTAACCGCTGGCGACCAGATCGCCCATCAGGCTGCAGTCGACGCCTTTGGCGGCATCGATCTTGTTTTCCATCAGACCCAGCTTGATCCACCAGTCATTGGTCAACGCCACCACGTCCGCCATGGATCCGTTGGTAAGGCCGAACGGCGGTTCGCCGTCGAGAACGCCGCACATACGCGCCGACTCGTCGAAGTCGAACATGTAGATGCCACCCTCGAAGCTCTTACCGTTGGTACCGATGACGTAGCCGACGTCTTCGAGGGGCCACTGAAGGTACTCCGCAATGAGTTCGTTGGTTTCCTCGGTATGGTCATGCCAATAGCCGAGACCGTCCCAACGCGCCTTCAAAATTGCCAGCGCGGCTTTGCGGTTCTTTTCGATGAAGTTCTTGTTCATGAACAGGGAGTCCATGAAAATTCCGGTTTTCAGCATTTCCGGGTCGGCGGTGTTGACGACACTGTGTGCCCCCTTCATCGCCTCCAGGACCTTGCTGATCCAGGGCTCGTACATATAGGCCGCCGACAGATCGCCGGAGAGCATCGGCCCGACGGCCTCATCGGCATTCAGGTTCACCCACTCGACCTGATCGGGAGCGATCCCCTGGCTGTCGAGCCAGAGCCCCATCAGGAGGTGGCCGATATAGGCCTGCGGTGCGCTGACCTTCTTGCCCGGCAGATCTTCCGGCTTGACGTCCGGTGCCAGAATGATGTGGTCAACGCCGTAAGACGGGTTCAGGAAGGCCACGTTGACCACGTCCGTGCCGCTGTCGACGGTCAGCGGAATATAGTCCGCGGTGCAGCCATAGACATCGATTTGTCCTGCCGCCAATGCAGAGTGTCCGCCGAGCGGATCCTCGAAAATGGTGATGTTCATGTCGTAGTCAGGAACGAGGTTCTTTTCCTGAGCGACCTTGAGCATTGCATAGCCCGGCCAGGACACGCAGACGCCCACATTGATGGTTTCCTTCGCCTGGGCCGAAGGAATGGCGGCAGCACCGGCGATCGCCAGCGCTCCCAGGAATGATTTGAAACTGTTTTTCATGGTCACGACTCCGAAAGGTTGGTCCTTGTTGTTGTTTTGATAATTTTTAGTCACATAAAAGTTTTTTGCGCAATACATTTTTTTAGACATTCAAATTTTGAAATGCTAGAAATCTGATATGCCATTCTAAAGCTGTTGGAATTCAGCCCATGCCCAATTTGCGCGAACGCCAGAAAGAAAGTCGCCGCAGGAAGATCCTGCAGGCAACGCGCGAACAGTTACGCGCCAACGGCTTCGAGGCGACCACGATCGAAACGATCGCCTTGGAGGCAGAAGTATCGGCGGTGACCGTCTACAACTACTACGGTACGAAAACAGGACTGCTCCTCGCCCTGATCGCGGAAAACGACAGCATCCTTCTGGAACGCATGCAGGAGCTTCTGAAGGCGCCGCCGGAAACCATCGTCGAGACGTTTTCCGCCTTTGCCGAAATCATCCGGCAGCATGCGCTTTCGTACCTGACAAAGCCGGTCTGGCGGCAAGTGATCGCCGCCAGCATCATCGAAGGCGGGTCCCAGTTCGGCCGTAGCTATGCCCAGCTCGACAGGGAGTTGGCGCGGCAGCTGACGAAGGTTCTTGAGAAGCTGCGCGAACGCGGCTGTATCGGCCCGGACGCAAACCTCGACGTTCTCGGAGATTGCCTTTTCCAACTTCAGAACGCGCGTTTTCTGCAATTCGTTTCCTCGGACGACATGACCAACGAGGCTGTCGACCGGTACCTGCGCGAAGATATCGAGGCCTTGTTGTCTGCCTCTCCTGACTAAGGCGCCATCGTTCGAAACCATGTCCATTTAATTGGCAGCACCTTTCAGGCCGCTGCCTTTTTTTTATGCGCACCCAATCCAGACTGTCAGAAATCTGACAATTGAATACGATGAACACGACGAATAACTCATTCTTTTTCCGAGCTTTATTTAGCCGCTAAGAAAATTCCCGATCCGTTTGGCACGTGCCTTGCGTAACGTTACTTGTGCAGCGCGCCTAGGGATCCGCTCTCCATCGAGAGGCTGGACCGAGAGGCGCACGCCGGACAGACGCAGGACGCCCTGCCATAGGTCCGGTGACACGGCGGGACAAAAACCCGGGAGACCACTGCACAGGTTTGCGCGCGCAGACCTTCTCCCGGATGTGCGCAAAAACCTCGTTCAACGGCTGCGCCTACTGCGGCCCAGACAGGAGATGCGTACTGTTATGATCCGGACTTTCGCCAAATCCCTTTGCCTGGCAGCAGCGGTCGCTTTGCCTCTTTCTGCCTCCTCCGCCTTCGCCGAAGTGAAAACCGATTTCAAGGTCTGCTGGTCCATCTATGCCGGCTGGATGCCCTGGGGCTACTTGCAGGAGTCCGGCATCATGAAGAAATGGGCCGACAAATACGGCATTACGGTCGAGGTGGTTCAGCTCAACGACTATATCGAGTCCATCAACCAGTACACGGCAGGTGAATTCGACGGCTGTGCCATGACCAACATGGACGCCCTTTCCATTCCCGCTGCCGGCGGTGTCGATACCAGCGTTCTGATCGCGGGCGACTATTCCAACGGCAACGACGGCCTGATCCTCAAGGAGGGCGGCGACCTTGCCTCGGTCAAGGGCCAGAACGTCAACCTGGTCGAACTCTCGGTCTCCCACTACTTCCTGGCGCGTGCGCTTGAATCCGTCGGCCTGTCCGAAAAAGACATCACGGTCGTGAACACCTCTGACGCAGACATGGTCTCCGTCTACGGCACGCCGGAAATCACCGCGGTTGCCACGTGGAACCCGATGCTGTCTGAAATCCTCGCCAACCAGAAGGGCGAGCTCGTCTTCGACAGCTCCAAGATCCCGGGCGAGATCATCGACGCCATGATGGTCAACACAGAGACGCTCAAGGACAACCCGGCTCTCGGCAAAGCCCTGGTCGGCGCCTGGTTCGAAACGCTGTCCCTGATGGCGTCCGACACGCCGGAGGGCAAGGCGGCCCTGGAATCCATGGCCGCGGCGTCCGGCACCGACCTTGCCGGCTACAAGGCGCAGCTTGCAGCCACCGCGCTGTTCTACACGCCGGAAAAGCTGCTTGAGTTCACCACGGACCCCAAGCTGAAGCAGACGATGAAGTTCGTTGCCGAGTTCCTCTATGACCACGGCATTCTGGGCGAAGGCGCTCCCAGCGCCGAATTCGTCGGCGTCGAATTTCCGGACGGTTCCGTCTACGGCGACGCAAACAACGTGAAGCTGCGTTTCGATAACAGCTTCGTGGAAATGGCGGCCAAAGGCGCACTCTGACCTCCCCGGACCTCGCATCCCTTGGGGTGCGGGGTCCACCCACTTCCGTCGAAAATCCCGTTCGAAAGCAGGCCAGCCATGTCCAGCAAACTGTCCGCCTTTACCGAACTGCCCACCGTTGACGTTTCCGGGCTCTATGACAGCACTCCGGACGCACGTCAGGCCGTTGCCCGCGAACTTTTCAAAGCGGCGTCTGAGGTCGGCTTTCTCTATGTGACCGGGCATCCGGTGAACCGCGACCTGCGCGAACGGCTGATCGCCCAGACCAAACGCTTCTTCGACCTGCCGTACGAAGAGAAGATGAAGATCTACATCGGCAAGTCGACCAGCCATCGGGGCTATGTCCCCGAAGGCGAGGAAGTCATGGTCGGCGGCAAGCGGGATCGCAAGGAGGCGCTCGATCTCGGGTACGAACTTGACGCCGATCATCCGCTCGTCGAGGCCGGCACGCCGATGGTCGGGCCGAACCAGTGGCCGGACCTGCCCGGTTTTCGCGAAGACGTCTATGCCTATTACGAGGCCATCTTCGACCTCGGCAAACACCTGATCCGCGGCTTTGCCCTTGCGCTCGGCCTGGAGGAAACCTTCTTCGACGATCTCATCACCGCCCCGCCCAGCCAGTTGCGCCTGATCCATTACCCGTACGATGCAGAGGCGACCGACGTGCAGGGCATCGGTGCCCATACCGACTACGAGTTCTTCACGCTGCTGCTGCCGACCGCTCCCGGTCTGGAAGTGATGAACGGCGCGGGCGAATGGATCGACGTGCCTCTCCTGCCCGACGCCTATGTGGTCAATATCGGCGACATGCTGGAGATCCTGAGCAACGGCCTGTTCGTGGCGACCTCCCACCGGGTCCGCAAGGTGAAGGAGGAACGCTATTCCTTCCCGCTGTTCTTCTCCTGCGACTACCACACAAGGATCGCGCCGCTGCCGGAGCTGGTCCCTGCGGACGGAACCTCGAAATACGAGCCCCTGATCGCGGGCGACCACCTATATGCCCAGACCGCGCAAAGCTTTACCTACCTGATCGAAAAACTGGCTCGAAACGAGTTGACCCTGCCCGACAACGCCAAGGGCCTGTCGTCCTTCGGTCAGTTCGCCCGTCATCCCGACCAACAGGACGCCTGACGGCATGAAGCTCATCAACCGCAAACCGTCACGGCCCCTGACCCTCTTCCTCGGTCTGCTGCCGTTCGCCGCCTTGCTCGTCACCTATCTCATCGCCAGCGACATGCGGCTTGCCGTCAATCCGTCTGACAAGCTGCTGCCGTCTTTCGAAACCATGGCCAACACCATGAGCCGGATGGCGTTCGAACCGGACAAGCGCAATGGCGACTACCTGTTGTGGACGGACACGGCGGCAAGCCTCTACCGCCTGTTTGCCGGGCTCGCCATTTCGGCAGCACTAGCAATTGTCATCGGCCTTGCCATGGGCGTGCTCCCGATGGCACGTGCTTTCTTTGCCCAGTTCACGGCGGCGTTTTCGCTGATCCCGCCGATCACCGTGCTGCCAATCCTTTTCATCACTCTTGGTCTCGGAGAAGCCGCCAAGATCGGGCTGATTATCGTCGGCACGACCCCGGCGATGATCCGCACCCTCGCCCAATCGGCTCTCGACATTCCGCGCGAACTGGTGATCAAGGCGGAGACCCTTGGCGCGTCGAGCTGGCAGATCACGACGCGGCTCTACCTGCCGCACATCCTGCCAAATCTCCTGATCGCCCTGCGGCTCGGCCTCGTTCCGGCCTGGATCTTCCTGATCTCGGCAGAAGCGATCGCCTCGACCGAGGGGCTCGGCTACCGGATCTTCCTCGTCCGCCGATACATGGCCATGGACCTGATCCTTCCCTACGTCGCCTGGATCACCCTGCTTGCCTTTATCATCGACCGGTTGCTGCTGATCCTGTCCAAGCGGGCCTTCTCCTGGAACCATCTGGAAGGAGACAGCCTGTGAGCCCTACGCCCAAGCTCTCCGTCCAGGGTCTCTTCAAGGAATACGATGGCGCGCCGGTTCTCGAACGGGTGAACATCGATGTACCCGAAGGCGCGTTCTGCACCATTGTCGGCGCGTCCGGCTGCGGCAAATCGACCTTCCTGCGCATGCTCCTGTCCCAGGAACAGCCCAGCCGCGGAGAAATTCTGCTCGATGGCGCCCCCCTGCCGGAAGAGCCGACACCGGATCGTGGCATCGTCTTCCAGCGCTATTCGGTGTTTCCGCATCTGACCGTCTGGCAGAATCTGATCCTCGCCAAGGAATTCGAGCAGGCCCCGCTGACCGGCAGATTGTTCGGCTCCGCGCGCAAGAAGGCGCGCGACGACATCGGCGAACTGCTGGAGCGCATCGGCCTGACCCCGGCCACCGACCGCTATCCAGCGCAGCTTTCCGGCGGCATGCAGCAGCGTCTTGCCATCGCCCAGGCTCTGGTAAAGCGGCCGAAGATCCTGCTGCTGGACGAACCCTTCGGTGCGCTGGATCCCGGCATCCGGAATGACATGCACGCGCTTCTTCTTGGGCTCTGGCAGGAACTCTCCATGACCGTCTTCATGGTGACCCACGACATCAACGAGGCCTTCAAGCTCGGCACCCGGCTGCTGGTCTTCGACAAGGTCCGCCACGACCCGCAGGCGCCGCACGCTTACGGGGCGACCATCACCTACGACCTTCCGGTCGACAAGACCGACCGGCAGAAAAAAGAACTGGCCGAAACGCTTCTGCACGACCAGCTCGAATCCGCATGAGAAAAGGAAAACCTTCATGACGATCTTCGACAATCACGGACCCTCGACCCGGAACCGCGCAGCCGGCCGGCTGGATCGCACCAAGCCGAGCCGCCAGCACCATCCCGACTTCGACAAGCTGTCCCTGCGCGGCTGGAAGTCGGCGGAAAAGGAAGGCACCCTGCCAACGGCCGCCTGGGAAAAGGAAAAGGCCTGGGCGCTGCGCATGGGCCTAACCGGTTCGGACTGCCTCACCGACAAGTCGATCCCGACCTTCGCCCGCGGAGAACTGCCCCATTATGCCGGCATCAATACTTTCCTGAAGGCGCCGTACATCGAGGACGTTACCCAGGTCGGCGCCTATGATGCCGCCGTGATCGGCATCCCCTTCGACGGCGGCACCACCTATCGTCCGGGCACCCGCTTCGGCCCGCAGGGCGTGCGCAAGATTTCCGCCCTCTACACGCCCTACAACTATGAAATGGGTGTCGACCTGCGCGAGCAGATGACGCTTTGCGATGTCGGCGACGTGTTCACGATCCCCGCCAACATCGAAAAGACCTTCGACCAGATCACCCGGGCCGTCAGCCATGTGGTTTCGTCCGGCGCCCTGCCGATCATGATCGGCGGCGACCATTCCATCGGCTTCCCGTGCGTGCGCGGCATTGCCCAGTGCACCTCCAAGCGCATCGGCATCGTCCATTTCGACCGCCACATCGACATCCAGGAAAAGGATCTCGACGAGCGCATGCACACCACGCCGTGGTTCCATGCGACGGATCTGGCAAACGTGCCCGCCGTCAACCTGGTCCAGGTCGGCATTGGTGGCTGGCAGGTGCCGCGCGAGGGCGTGGAAATCGCCCGCAAGCGCAACACCAACATCTTCACCATGCGCGACGTGGAAGAACTCGGCCTCGCCGAAACCGCCGCCCGCGCGCTGGAACTCGCTTGGAAGGACGCGGACGCGGTCTATATCTCCTTCGACATCGACAGTGTCGACTGTGGCTTCGTGCCGGGCACCGGCTGGCCGGAGCCGGGCGGCTTCCTGCCACGTGAGGCGCTGGAGCTGGTCTCGCTCGTAGCCGCGGAAGGCATTTGCGGCCTCGAGGTCGTGGAAGTCTCCCCGCCCTATGACACCTCCGACATCACCGCCCTGCTCGCCACCCGTGTGATCGTCGACGTGCTCGGCACGTTGGTCTCCCACGGAAAGATGGGGTCTCACAAATCCATCATCGACAAGCCGGTTTCCATCCCGGCCGGTCCAGACGTGGAGTAAGGCCCATGGGACACGGACATCACCACCACTCTCACGGGCATTCCCATGACCATTCTCACGGGCATGACCACCACCATCATCACGATCACAGCCACGGCCACAATCATGGCATGGGACACAATCACGCCCATGCGGACGCCGATCATCTGCACTCCCATGTGCACGGCACCTCGAGCCGGGAAAAAGTGGAAGAACTCAAGGTTCTGGCAACCAGTTTCGTCGACGGGTTCCGGGCTGCCGACGACAAGACCAGCTACCTGAGGCTTGCGGGCATTCCGTTCCAGCGGCCGGGCAAGGACGGGCTGACCATGAGCCTGGTCGATGCGGCGATTGCCTCCAACTGGCAGATCGGTACCGCCTCGCCCGCCTTTGCCTCTCGGGAACTGGTCTACATGCCGTTCCCCGGCAACATGGTCTCCCACCGCGAGAGCATGACCTTCACCTATGTGTCGCTCACCGAGCGGGCGGACATCGACCTTGTCGATCTGTTGTCGGAACGCATCGAAAACGGAGAAAAGAACCAATGAGAGGCACCCTCACTGGCCTGTTCGCCGGTATCGCAGTCGCCGCGTTGATCGTTGCCTCTGTCGTCCGGAAAGTGGCCGCCAAGCGCTAAGCTCAGGGCTGCACGAACATGAGGGGGCGTCCAACGGACGCCCCTACCTGCATTATTCAATATTACCGACAAACATCTTTCCAGCTGATCCCGGTCTGCGGGTTGCGCCTTGTCAACGCAGTGTTGCCTTACCAACGATATAGAACCGAATGTATCGTTGTATGTTGCCCCAACCAGCCGAAGACCTTTTCCGTGACCGACCGTGCCGCCCTGCCTGAAAATGCCCATAAGCTGTCCGGTGCGGATGTCCTGGAAACCCTGAGCGTCTCGGCGTCCGAAGGCCTCTCCGATCACGGCGTCAGGGAAAGCCGCGCGCGTTACGGCGGCAACACCATTGAAGCGCGAAAAAAGGTGCAACCATTCGTCGTCCTGCTGCATCAGGTCAAGAGCCCGGTCGTCTATCTCCTTGGCGCGGCCGCAGTCCTTGCGCTCTATTTCCGCGAGTGGACCCAGGGGGCCGCGATACTCGTTGTCCTGGCTCTGAATTCCGCAATCGGCTTCGGAACGGAAATCAAGGCAGCACGATCAATCGAAGCCTTGCGAACGCTCGGCACCCGGTCCGCGCGTGTTCGGCGAAACGGCAAGGTTGTCGTTGTTCCCGCGGAAGACCTTGTCGTCGGCGACATCGTTCTCCTTGAAGGCGGCGACGGGGTGTCGGCCGATATCCGCCTGATCGAAGCCTCGAATGTCGGCGCCGATGAATCGGCCCTGACCGGGGAATCCGTCGCCGTCGACAAATCACACGAGCCGGTGGCATCCGATGCACCTGTCGCCGATCGCGCCTCCATGCTGTTCAAGGGCACTTTCGTCACCCGTGGCAGCGGAACCGGGATCGTCGTCGCAGTCGGTCCGGGAACTCAACTCGGCCGCATCTCCCAGCTTGCCGAAGAAGCTCAGCCGGACGATTCCCCGCTTGAAAAAGGCCTGGCGAAGCTGTCCGGGCAACTGGTCTGGGCGACGCTCATCCTGACCGCCCTTATTGCCGGAACGGGCATCTTGAAGGGCGAAGACGTGCTTCTGATGGTCGACAGCGCCATTGCCCTTGCTGTCGCCGCTATTCCGGAAGGGCTTCCGGTGGTCGCCACGCTGACGCTTGCCCGCGGCATGTGGCGGATGGCGCGCCAGAATGCACTGATCGAACGCCTGCCCGCTGTCGAAGTCCTCGGGGCGACGACCGTGATCCTGACGGACAAGACCGGAACGCTGACGGAAAACCGGATGGCGGTCCGCCATCTTTGGGTACCGGACGAAGGGATGGAACTCACCCCGGCCGAGGACGACGGAGCCCCCGACACGCCCGAGCAGGATCTGGAAAACCGGCCGCTATTCGGGCAGTTGGTGGAGGTGGCTGTTCTTTGCAACAACGCTGCACTCGGCGAGGAAGAAACCGACCACAGCGGCGACCCGATGGAACAGGCCCTGCTGCGCCTCGGAGAACGTACCGGGTTGGCGCAGAGAACCTTGCTGGCATTGCATCCGCGCGTAGGCGAAACGGCCTTCGATGCCTCCACGAAAATGATGGCAACCGTTCATACGGACGGGACCCGTTTTTTCTATGCCGTGAAGGGCGCTCCGGAAATGGTGCTACGCCGGGTTGCCTTCATTGCCACCGCCGACGGTGTATCCGTGATGGACGATGCCAGGCGAGCGGAATGTATAAACCGCATCGAAACACTCGGCCTCCAAGGTCTACGGGTTCTCGCTTGTGCCACCAAGACGGCAGAGACGGCCGATGAAAATCCCTATACCGGGCTCACCTTGCTCGGGCTGATCGGCCTCGAAGACCCGGCCCGAGCCGACGTCCCCGAGGCCATTCGCGGCTGCAGGGAGGCCGGAATTCGGGTCGTCATGGTGACCGGCGACCACGCCGTCACAGCGCGCAGTATCGCCCGTAACGTCGGCCTGGGAAGCGAGGCCTCGCGCATGGTTGACGGACCGAAGTTGTCGGGCATGGACGGTTCCAAAACAGGCAAACTGCTGGAAACGGATATCTTCTCCCGGGTCACTCCATCGGAAAAGCTCGCCCTGGTCCAGGCCTATCAGAATTCGGGAGAAATCGTGGCCATGACGGGCGACGGGGTCAATGACGCCCCTGCCCTGCGCCAGGCCGATATCGGCATTGCCATGGGACAGCGGGGAACCGATGTCGCCCGGCAGGCGGCCGCCATGATCCTGCTCGACGATGCCTTCCCGACGATCGTAAAGGCGGTTCGCGAAGGCCGGATCATTTTCGGCAACATCCGCCGCTTCGCCGCCTATCTGTTGTCCTGTAATCTCAGCGAAGTCCTGGTCGTCGGCATTGCCGTCCTGTCCGGCTTGCCGCTGCCGATCCTGTCGTTGCAGATCCTCTATCTCAACCTGGTCACGGATGTCTTTCCCGCATTTGCGCTGGCTTTGGGCGAAGGGGAAAAGGACATCATGAAACACCCGCCACGCCCACCCAAGGAGCCGATCCTCGGACTGGTCCAGTGGTCGGCCATTATCGCCCAGAGCCTCGTGCTGACTGCCGGAACATTCGGCGCGTTGTTTGCCGCCGAACTGTGGCTCGCACCCGACCCGGGTGAACTGGTGACGATCACCTTCCTGACCCTCGCCTTTTCCCAGCTCTGGCATGTGTTCAACATGCGGCACAGGCGATCAGGGATGTTCCGCAATGAAGTGACGCGAAACGCCTGGGTCTGGAGCGCCATCGTCCTGTGCATCCTGCTGCTCGCCGTTCCGGCCTACATCCCGATGGTCGCCGACATATTGCAGATCGTCCCGCCCGATCGCGATATGTGGCTGATCATTCTCGGCATGAGCGTAGGGCCGCTCGCGATCAATCAGATCGGCGCACTGATGTTCGGCCGGTTCCGCAGCTAGATCGTTTTCCGATCAATTCGGGTCTTATGCCTTTTGATGGTCTAAGCCAGTTTCGACAGGCGATGGAAGAACGACAGGACGACCTGCTTCCTGTCCAGGTTCAACGCGTCCGTATCCGCAGCCATCCGGTTCGCCGCTTCCCAGAGGTCCGCGTAAGGCAGCATGTCAGCGGCGCGCTCGCCAGACACCTGACGCATCCGTTCATGAAGCCACATGCGCCAGATGTGCAGGAAGGCATCCCAGTTGTCGTCCTGGTTGCGCGCCGCAACCAGATCGCCGAGTCCATGAAGGGCTGCGACATCGACCTTGGGCACCTGTCCGGCCAGCGCGGTGAACCCCTTGGCGATGGCAAGGCCGTCCCCGGCAAGAAGTGTCAGGGCCGAGCGAAGACTGCCGTCGGCAAAACGCGTCAGCTCCTTCAAGACCTGCGGGTCGGCCGTCGCCTGGGGCGCCAATTCGGACAGGCCTTCGGCAATTTCCGCTTCGCTCAAGGGATCGAGGTCGAGCCTCCGGCAGCGGGACCGGATCGTGGGCAACAGCCGGCCGGGCGCGTGGGACAGGACCAGGAACAGACAGCGCGCCGGCGGTTCTTCCAGGACTTTCAGTAAGGCATTCGCAGAGCTGATGTTCATGTCGTCGGCGGCATCGACGATGCAGATCCTCCATGCGGAGGACGATGCTGTGGTCCCGAAAAACGACACCGTCCGGCGCACCTCATCGACAGGCAATTCTGTCTTGAAGCGCTTCGCCTTGTCGTCCCATGGGCGGCGCAGATGCAATAGATTCGGATTGCCGCCCGATGCCACCTGCGTGAAGACCGGATGGGTCGCCGGCAGGCCGAGATCCGTTGCGGCCGCCACCTCCGGACCGAACCGGTCCGGATGGGCAATGATGAACCGGGCGAACCGGTAGGCAAGCGTGGCCTTGCCAATGCCTTTCGGCCCGCCGAGGAGCCAGGCGTGATGCAGACGTTCCGAGCGATAGGCGTTGAGCAACGCCTGTTCCGTCTCCCTGTGACCGATCAGCCGCTCCCGTTGCCGCGGCAAGGGCATCCCGTCCAGCCGGTCGGCTTCCGGGGCCTCCATGACGTCAGCTGCCCGTGCCATCCTGAGCCTCCGCCGGTTCGGGTATCGGATCGGCCTGAGGCAATTCCCCGACAAAATGGGAGAGCACAGCCTCCCATATCTTCTGCTCGACCGCATCGGGGCTTTCACGGCCATCGATGACGGCGAAGCGCTGTGGCTCCTTGCGGGCAAGGTCGAGAAAAAGAATCCTTCGGCGGTCGTGGACCTTCATCTCTTCGTTCTCGAACCGGTCAGGCGCATCTCCGGCCCCTGTCTCGGAGCGGCTGGAGACCCGCGACATGCCGATATCGGCAGGTACATCGATGAGGATCGTCAAATCCGGGCGGACTCCGGCTACTGCCGCGGTTTCCAGCAGATCGAGATAGTTCGGATCGACCCCGGCCTCACCCTGATAGACACGGGTTGAGTCTGCGTAACGGTCGCAAAGCACCCAGTCGCCGCGGCCCAGAGCCGGAATGATGGTGGTATCCACGTGATCGGCGCGCGCTGCGGCAAACAGCATGGCCTCACCGCGCGGCCCCAGATCGCGGGCCTCGCCGCTCAGCAGTATCCGGCGGATCTTTTCCGCCCCCGGCGAGCCGCCGGGCTCCCGGGTCACCACCACGGTGAGGCCCAGGCCTTCCAGCCGTTTCCGCAGCCGGTCGATCTGGGTCGATTTGCCGGCGCCCTCGCCGCCCTCGAAGGTGATGAAACGTCCCTGCACTTATCCGCCTATCCCGGCTTTTATCCGATTGCCTGTCATAGGATTTTTAAAGCCAGCCGAACAGCAATTCCAACAGGCCGTCCAACGCCTTTTCCTGCATGTTGCCTTCAGGCACAGCCGCACCGGCTTCCAGGGGCGCGCGGTAGACGATTCCGTTCGCCCCGATCACCCGCAGTTCTCCGGTAGCGGTTCCGGCTGAAACCGGCGCCTTCAAGGGGCCGGAATAAACAACACGCAACCGATAGTCCAACGTCGTACCGCGCGGCAACAACACCGACACATCGCCGCTTGCAACAAGCGGAACTTCAGACTCTGTGCCGCCGAATACGCGGGCATTCGTGATCGTGTCTCCGCGGGAATAGAGCTTTGAGATGCCGAAATACTCCCAGGAACCTTCGATCACCTCTTTGGCCGCCGCCAGACGCGCCTTGTCACTGGGAAGTCCGGCGACCGCCGCGATCACCCGGCGGCCGTCCCGTTCCACAGAGGCAAGGGCCGCGTAGCCGTCCTTTTCGCTCTGCCCGGCCCCGAGACCATCCAGTTCGCGAATCTCGCCGAGAAGCGGATCCTTGTTGCGTTGAAAGATCTTGTTCCAGGTGAAATCCGGTTGGGAGAACATCGGATAATAGGCGCGATGATGCTCCAGGATGTAGTCCGCCAGGCGCACCATGTCGCGCACGGTCGTCTTTGCGATCTCGCTCTCATAGCCGGTCGGATTGACGAAGCGGGAACCGGTCATGCCGATGTCGCGTGCAAGGGCCGTCATGCGTTCGGCGAACTTCTCCTCGCTGCCATCCAGGCATTCCGCCAACGCGATAGCCGCATCATTGCCATGCTGAACGATCAATCCCTGAAGCAGATCGAGAACTTCAATCTCGGAATTGATGGCCGCGAACATGGTCGTTCCACCGGCCGGAGCACCGCCGGTCCGCCAGGCATGTTCACTGATCTTGCATTTGGTAGAGGGAAAGATCTCCCCTTCCGACAGGGCCGCAAAAACGGTTGCGGCGGTCATGACCTTCGCCAGCGACCCGGGCTCGAAAGGCTTGTCCGCCTCCTTGGCGAACAGGATCGTCTTGCTGTCAGGCTCGAAGAGATATGCCGACGGCGCATTGGTTTTTAGCGTTTCGGCCCCGGCCTCGGGCACGGGAAACATAGCCCCAGCCGTCAGCAGGCCGGCCGCCACGGCCATCACCTTGAGATTAAGCACCAACGATTTGCCAGCACACGACATTGGAGCGACCTCCCGAATCCGGGACAAGAATCGCTTGCACGGACGCCGGGTGCAAGCGTTTTCGCTTCCGTTTCCGGCTGTTTTCAGTTCCCGTTCCGGGCAAGCCGGGACAACGGCACAGACCCGCCGGCCATGCCGGAAACCGCGTCATAGGCGGCATTGATCCGGTTATTGGCGCTATAGGACGAAACGGAGCTCCCGCTCATAAGATTACGCGGAGTGCCGGCGGCAGGGATGCGCAGAACGCCGAGCGTACCGGAAGCAGCACCCGCCGGGGCCGGTTCCGCGTAAGCGGCCGGTTGCGGGCTATAGGCTGTTGCAGGAACCGGTGCGGCCTGCGGCGCATTGGACTGAGAAAACGTATTGAGCGATGCGACAGCGATGGTCGACTGGCTGGACTCGAAGGCCAACGCCGGATCATAGGCGACCTGATAGGTCGACCCCGTGTTAGATGCAGAGGCGAGCAGGACGGATCCACCGTAGGGCCGCGGCGCCGGTGCCGGTGCCGGACCGAAGACCGGAGCGGGCGGCGTAGCCTGAGCCATGAGGGTCCCCGGCACGGTACCGCCCGGCGTGACGGCTCCCGGACCGGTGTAGGATGCCATCAGGAACGCTTCGTCATGGCCGTCCATGCGCGCGCGGCCGACATATTCAACCTTCACCTTGGCAACACCGTGGCTCTTGGTATCGAGCATCGTGGCGACACGTTCGGAAAGATCAATAACCCGGTTTCCATGGAACGGTCCGCGGTCATTGACGCGAACGATCATCGAGCGGCCATTTTTCAGGTTCGTTACCTTGGCATAAGACGGCAACGGCATGGTGGTGTGGGCCGCGGTCAGCGCATTCCGATCGAAAATTTCACCGTTTGCGGTTTTGCGACCATGGAAGGTCGGACCGTACCACGATGCCAGCCCCACTTTTTTGTAGTTCCGATCTTCTTTCGGATAGTACCACTTGCCGGCGATCTTGTACTTCTTGCCGACAATGTAGCGTCCGCCGCCTTTGGGCACCGGCTTGCCTTCGGCAACCACTTTCGGGCTGCCTTTGACCCCATATTTTTTCGGGCTGAATTTGGTTTTCTGAACCGGAGAGGTCGTTCCGCATGCAGCGAGAAAACCCGCCGCTATGACGACCAGAAAACCGGTCCTGAGTTGCGCACCAAGGATCGACCAGCGGCTTCGGCCACCGGAGTCGATAAGCAAGCCGTTGTTATCGGCTGCAGTTTCACCTGTTACGGTTCTCGAGCAGGCGACCTTCTTGCCACCTTCAACGCCCATCCCTAGCATCCCGCCGTCCTACTCACTACGCGTTGGCGGCCCCGTGCACACGCGATTCCGTCTAGCACAAAAATTCCGGTATCCGGTCCACTTCGATTCCCGTTCCCGGATGAACCGAAAGCGCCTGACAACCTGAATGCCCAGCCCCCGCTCAGGCATTTGTCTCAGCTACTAGCACGGATGTTCTTACTGCAAAGTGAATGCGGCGTCGAGATCCGGCAAAGGCCTAATGACGGTTTTTCCAAGGCCGGCGCCCGTTTGGTTTTACCGTTTGCCTGTTTTCCGGAGAGAAACCCGAACGGCTCTGTGCGCTTATGCCGCCATCGACCTGTTTGTGATACACGTCACAGAGCCATTTCCGGAACCGGCCTAGTGTGAGCTTGTTGCTAGCGACCGCCCTGTCGCGAAGCATGCTGGGTTCACCACCCAGCTTTGGCCGCCGGTCTCTACCCTGCCCACGACACCACGACCGGCGGCCTTCCCCCTTCCCGATCAAAACACAAAGCCTTTTCAAACACGCCTTTCCCCAAGGCGTATGGTCGATAAAGCCTCATACCTCTTGACTTTACCCGCCGAACACTGGAAACGGAACGAACGGAAGAGTGGCCGAGTGGTTGAAGGCACCGGTCTTGAAAACCGGCGTGCGGGCGACCGTACCGTGGGTTCGAATCCCACCTCTTCCGCCATTTTTCTGTGTCCGACCCGCAGACATGGGTAACAGTTTGTACCGGAGACATGGGTTACAACCTCGTGCCGAACGGGTTGTCGATTGTCTCTCGTGATCTCTTATCCAGGTCGATGTCTCCCACATCTAGCTCATGGATCTGATGAGCCAAATCCCCCCGTCGACCTCCTTGAACCCAAGCTCCTGACCGGCAAGCAAGGTTGAGACGCGGATCTTCTTGCGGTGCATGCTGATCCGGCAGGCCATGATGGTGTTTGTGGGATGGCGGTCCAACTCCGACCAATCCTTCGCTGTCAACAGCAAGTCCCGCGCGCCAACGTTTGAGTGCAGACCGGCACCGATCGGTCGTTGTTGATATAACCGCCTCCAACACGTACCGGGCAACTCACCGTGAAAACTTCATGAGGATCGGGGCATTGCCAGTTTGCTTTGCAAAAGTGCGGCTGATATGAAGTCCGCCAACTTCAATCACAGAGCCTTTCACGAACATGAAAATCATCCTCGACGAAGAAAACCGGACCCTTACCCGTCAGGACGAAAACGGTTCAGAAACGCTGCCACTGTATTCTGACGCGGCACTTAATGCGTTGATGCCGCTCTATACGCGGATTGGCTGGAACCAGAAATACTCGTACCGGTTTTCCTGGTTCGGCCGACCGATCATCCAGCTTCCTGAGGACATGTTGCGCATTCAGGAAGTCATTTATGACGTCAAACCGGATCTCGTCATTGAAACCGGCGTAGCGCATGGCGGCTCCCTGATTTATTACGCCACGCTGCTCGAAGCGCTTGGAAAGGGTCAGGTGCTGGGAATAGACATTCTCATTCGCCCACCCAACCGCCGGGCAATCGAGAGCCACGAAATGTCCAAACGGATTGATCTCATCGAAGGCAGCTCAACGGCTCCGGACATCGTAGAGAAGGTCAAGGCCTATGCGAAGGATCATGAAAAGATCCTGATTATCCTGGATTCAAACCACAGCTACGCCCATGTCATGGACGAGCTTGAGGCCTATGCAGATCTTGTAAGCCCCGGCTCTTACATCGTCGCAACCGATGGCATCATGCGTGATCTCACGGACGTGCCGAATGGCGATCCTTCATGGACAAAGGATAATCCCTCCAACGCAGCAGAAGATTTCGCGGCGGCCCACCCGGAATTCTCGATCGAAGCACCGATTCCAGCCTTCAACGAGTCCACGATTGCCGAAGCTCCGACCTATTGGCCGAGCGCATGGCTGAGGCGGCGGACCGACTAAAGCATGTCCCATAGATCCTGCCCGGTTTGCCGCAGCACGTCCAACAACCGCATACTCGATCGCTCGACCAGTCCCGCACTGCAGAATGCGGTCTATGCGGATGCTGAAACGGCACAACGGAGCGGCATTTGTCCGCTTGAAATCAGGGCTTGCGATCGCTGTGGCTTTGTCTGGAACGCCGCGTTTGATCCGGAGCTGATCGACTACGCGGACAACTACGACAATGCGCAGGGCTATTCGGACGTTTTCAAATCGCATCTGCGTGATCGCATAGACCGGATTGTCTCAAGCGCACCTGCGGGAAAACTGGAAATCCTTGAGGTCGGATGCGGTCAGGGCGACTTCCTCGCCGAACTCACTGCCGCTTTCGGACAGGACCGGATTACGCGCGCCGTTGGTTTCGATCCGGCTTGTCGCTGCAACGAACGATCCGACAAGATTGAAATCTTCAAAGAGTATTTCAACGCCGAAACAGCGCAGAAAAACCGGATTTCTCCGGACATCATCGTCAGCCGGCATACGATCGAGCATGTGCCCAACCCCGTGGAGTTCCTCAAAGATATCCGGCGCGCCTTGCCCGAAAGCACGAGTGCAAAGATCTATCTGGAGACACCGACGAACGACTGGATCATTCGCAACGGCGTCATGCATGACTTTTTCTACGAGCATTGCTCGCTTTTCACGCTCGGTTCAATCGCGATCGCTTTTGAGCAGGCCGGCTTCGTTCCGGAAGCCACCTCAACCTGTTTTGACGGACAATACCTGTGGGCGGAGGGGCAGTCGGCTAAGCCATTAAACCGCCCGGATTTTCGCGCCATGGAAGCCGACTATGTAACGACCTGGACAGAGTGCGCTTCAAAATATCAAGCTGACGGACCTGTCTATATCTGGGGCGCAGGCGCGAAAGGCGTTACGTTCGCGACAATCATCGATCCGGATAAGACGCTTTTTTCCGGCCTTGTCGATATCAACCCGGCAAAGCAGGAACACTTCATCGGCGGAACCGGTCACCCGGTCGTTTCAGTCGACGACCTCGTCAATGTAAAACCGGCAGCGGTTTTCGTGATGAATCCCAATTACGAGACCGAAATCCGGACGTCGCTAGACGAACGGGGCCTGAACCCGGATATCATTCTCGTTCACTAAATGGCGCGGGACCATGGTTTCCTGCCGATCAGAGCGAAGCGCGCCACCAGTCCAATGTTTCCTGAACCCTTTGCTCGAAGGTCGCCGCTGAGCGGAACCCCACCTCCTGCTCGAGACGGGTGATATCCGCGACGATACGGCGAGGTTCGCCGGGCCGATCCGCAAGAGCGCCAAGCCTAATCAGATCCGGGTTGCCAGACGCTCTTCCAAAAGCTTCCGCAAACTGGGCAATGGTCATGGCTTGCCCTGAACCGATGTTGACGGGGCCTTCCGCCTTGGACAACGCCAGTTCGGCGATCGCAGCTCCGGCATCAACCGTACTCAGAAAATCGCGGACCTGTCTGCCGGAAGAGCATCGCGCTTCCTGTCCCGAGGTGAGCGCTCGACAGATCGATCCACCAAGGCGGCCAGGATCCTCGAATGGCCCGAACAGGAAGAAGAGCCGCGCCCAGGCGAACGACACGCCGGTCTGGCTGCAATAGCTCTCGCATACCCGACGTGTGGCATCCTTCGCCACGCCATACAACATCGACGGCGCGGAAGCGGTCATGGATTCCTTGAATTTTTCAGGTTCCGCCGCCAGATCGTATTCCGCGCAGGTTCCCGCGAATATGGCGCGCTTTCCACCTCCAGCCGCAAAAGCGAGCAACAACCTGAGAGAGGCCCCGACCCAGGTTAAATTCTCGGCCGCGGTCCAAAATTGGCCGTGCCGCGTAACCCACGCCAAGTGGATAAGCACATCAGGTTTTGCCAGTTCAACCAACCGGTCCATATCGCATTCGAGAAGATCCATGCTGATCCACTCGTCACAGGATATCTCCTGCTTTCGATCCCGACCGACCCCCGTCACGTGATGACCTTGGGAAGCAAGATGTTCTGACACCTGGCGCCCCAAGAACCCCGAAGCACCGGTCAAGAGGATGCGTATAGGTTCAGCCATGCTCCCGAAATCCTTTCGTCCTTTTGCCATGAACAGGAATGCGGGAAAAACAAAGGCAGATCCATCTTCCACGCGCCCGATTCGCCTTGCCAGGAAAATACAACAAAAGCCGTATCCCATCAGCTGAAGAGCCTATGGGTCAAAAATACCTTTGTTTTGCAAGCTGCTTCAATTAGTAATTAATATAGTAATTACACAATAAAATACTTATTCATATTCTTTTTTCGTATATTCATATCATAATTGAAAATAACTGAAATATTTACTCCAATATATTCTCAAAATTTACTATCAAATTAAAAGCTCGACACCCATTTGAAAGCGACCTAAATTCCAGCCGTTTCCTTTGGATTGGACCGGATTACAGATGCAAGCGGTGATACTTGCCGGGGGGCTCGGAACGCGAATTTCCGAGGAGAGCCACCTTCGCCCCAAACCCATGATCGAGATCGGCGGGAAGCCCATTCTCTGGCATATCATGAAGATATATGCCGCCAACGGCATTCATGACTTCATTATCTGCCTCGGCTACCGGGGCTATATGATCAAGGAATATTTCGCCAATTACGTCCTGCATGCCTCCGATGTAACGATTGACGCGCGAAGCGGAGAAATCATTTATCACCAGACGACCGCCGAACCCTGGCGGGTCACGTTGGTCGACACCGGCGAGAGCAGCATGACCGGAGGACGGGTCCGGGCGGTTCGGAACTACCTGAACCCGGACGAACCCTTCTGTCTGACCTATGGCGACGGTGTCGCAGATATCGACATCGCGGGTGAAATCGCCTTTCACAAGGAACACAACAAATTGGCGACCCTTGCCAGCGTCGTTCCGCCCGGACGATACGGCGCCCTGGAAATGACTGGAAACCGTATAGACCGATTCACGGAAAAGCCCCCCGGAGACAACGGACGCATCAATGGCGGCTTTTTCATCCTGAACTATAAGGTGCTCGACTATATCGAAGGGCCGCAGACGGCATTTGAGTCAGAACCTTTGAGCACCCTGGCCGAAGACGGTGAATTGATGGCTTGGCGCCATGACGGGTTCTGGCATCCCATGGACACCCTGAGGGACAAGAATCATCTTGAAAACCTTTGGCAGTCCGGCAAGGCTCCATGGAAGGTCTGGTAGACCGTGGTGGTTTCAAGTTCGAGTTTCTGGTCCGGAAAACGGGTTTTGCTAACCGGCCACACCGGCTTCAAAGGCGCCTGGGCAACTTTGATGCTCACAACCCTCGGCGCCCATGTAACCGGCTTTGCGCTGCCGGCTGAAGATGAAGAGAATCTGTTTGACCTTACCGACTGTGCGACCAGTATCGAGTCTCACATCGGAGATCTGCGCGATCCGTCGGCGGTATCCGCAACGGTTCAAGCCGCCAAGCCGGATATTGTCCTGCATATGGCGGCACAGGCGCTTGTGCGCCGGTCTTACGCCGAACCGCTCCTCACCTGGCAAACGAACGTCGATGGCACTCTGAACCTCCTTGAGGCCTTGAAACCGCTTCCCTCTCCGCCCGTGGTCCTCGTGGTCACCACGGACAAGGTCTACCGCAACGACGAAACGGGCCGGCCATTCAAGGAAACCGATCCGCTCGGCGGCCATGACCCCTATTCGGCATCCAAGGCAGCATGCGAAATCCTGACGGAAAGCTGGCGGCTGAGCTTTGCGGAGCGCTACGGCATCAAGATCGCCACAGCACGCGCCGGCAACGTTATCGGCGGTGGCGACTTCTCCGAGGACCGTATCGTCCCGGACATCTGGCGGGCGGTCCGGGGCGGCTACAAACTGGAGCTGCGCAATCCTGAAGCGACGCGCCCCTGGCAGCACGTGCTCGACTGTTTGTTCGGCTATCTCCTCTATATCGAAGCGCTCGCCCAAAATCCGAACGTTCCCCCTGCCCTGAATTTCGGACCGGCGGGCGGCAATCCGCCGACAGTGCGGGAAATCGCGGAACGTATCCTCAACGCCGTGTCTTCATCCAGCCGTTGGGCCATATCCGGTCAGCCGGGTCCGCGAGAGATGTTGAAATTGAACCTCGATACAAATCTGGCCCGGACATCCATAGGCTGGGCGGACCATTTGACGGAAGAACGGCTTGTTGACTGGACGGCCGAGTGGTACCGGGCTTATGCGGAAGGGGCGGACATGCGCGCGTTCACGCTTGAACAGATCAACACATTCTTGACCATCGCAAACCGGAACCAATGACCAAAGCTTCCCCTGACTGCCGCTTTTGCGGCGAGGCGCTCGACACGCTCTTCGCGGACCTCGGCACCACGCCTCTTTCGAATGCCTATGTCACTGCCGAAGACATTGCGGAGAACCGCGATACGGCCTATCCGCTTGTCGTGCGGGTGTGTCCTCATTGCTTTCTCGTGCAGGCGGAAGAGGTTGTCGCCCATTCCGACATTTTCGACCGGAACTACACATACTTTTCCTCCTATTCCGACAGCTGGGTTGCCCACGCCAAACGCTATGCGGAAGACATGGAGCGACGCTTTGCTCTCGGGCCGGAAAGCCTGGTCGTCGAGGTCGCCAGTAACGACGGCTATCTGTTGCAGCACTTCAAGGCGGCCGGCATTCCCGTCCTCGGTGTCGAACCGACGGCCGGTACCGCTGAGGCCGCGATTGCCAAAGGCATCGACACCCGGATCGACTATTTCAACGAGGCGACCGGGAAACAGCTTGCAGCAAAGGGAAGCCTAGCCGACCTGACCGCAGCCAACAATGTGCTCGCACATGTGCCGGACATTCTGGATTTCGTTCGCGGCTTTACGGAAATCCTCGCGCCTGACGGCGTCGCAACCTTCGAATTCCCGCATGTTCTGAACCTGATCAGGCTGAACCAATTCGATACCATCTACCACGAACATTACTCCTATCTGAGCTTGCTCACCGTAGAACGCGTCTTCGCGAAGGCGGGATTGCGGGTCTTTGATATCGAAAAACTGCCAACCCATGGCGGTTCTCTCCGGGTGTTCGCCTGTCTTGAGACTGCAAAGCATCAACCGACTGCCGCCGTGGCCGAGATGCGTGCGGAGGAAAGAGCGGCTGAACTCGACCGGCTGGAGGGTTATACCGGCTTCCAGGAGCATATCCGCAAGGCCTGCGCGGATTTTCGGGCGTTCCTTGCAAAGGCCCGTGCAGAAGGCAAGACGGTGGTGGCCTATGGTGCCGCGGCAAAGGGCAACACGTTTTTCAATGTCTGCGGGATCACCGCCGATGATATTCCGCTGATCGCAGACCGCAGCCACGCCAAGCAAGGCAAGTTCCTGCCCGGCAGCCATATTCCGATTGTTGCTCCGGAAGACCTTGTGGCCGCCAAACCGGACTACGTCATGATCGTTGCCTGGAACCTCGCGGAGGAAATCCGTAGCCAACTCGCAGGTCTGGAACGAGACGGCACGAAATTCGTGGTCGCAATACCGGAAACCCGGATCCTGTGATGCTTTCGTTTCAGGAAACGAATCTGAAGGATGTCATCCTCCTGGAAACCGGGGCTCACCGCGACGAACGCGGCAGCTTCGTTCGGCTCTATTGTCCGGAAAGCTTTTCAAAGGCAGGCATCGACTTCACGTCGACGCAGATCAACCTGTCGACCAATCCAAAGCGCCACACCCTGCGCGGCATGCATTGGCAGGATCCGCCCCATGCAGAAGCCAAACTGGTCCGGGTGATGACCGGGGAAATCTATGATGTCGTTGCCGATATCAGGCCCGAGAGCCCAACTTATGGCCGTTGGCAGGCCTTCGACCTTTCCGCCGAAAACCAGCGCGCCCTGTTCATACCCGAAGGCTGTGCGCATGGCTTCCTGACACTCCAGGACGAGACGAACGTCCTCTATCAGATGGGTCGGCCTTATGTTCCAGGCCGTGCGCGCGGTTTCCGCTACGATGATCCCGCTTTTGGAATTACCTGGCCTGCCGCACCCGAACACATCTCCGACGCCGATCTCTCCTGGACCGCATATTCCTTGTGAACACAACTGTTGAGGAAATCGCTTCGGGTCGCTTTCCCGGACAATCGGATTTTCTTCAATGTCCAAACAAAGCTTTGAGCCGTCCGCGAACATGCCGCCGTAGGCGATAGCGGGTTTTCCAGCCCGAATCCTTCCAGAACATCTTGAAAAGCCTTCTTCGCGTGCTCAAAGGCAAGGGTGGCATCTTCTCCAAGACGCGATAGCACCCGATCGTGTAGTCCCATCGCTGGCGGAATTTCTCAAACAGGGACTTTGCCGTATAGACCTTCTCGGAGGCCGAACCTTCAAAGAAAATATATTTTGGACCTTCAACCCACACGACAAGGCCACGAATGACGAATTCGGCGACGGTGTAAGAAGCGACACACCACGGACTGCGTAACTTCGGCAGTCGTTCTTTCAGGATCTCAGGCGCCCCATCCGAACGATAGATGCCGTAAAACCATTCAGCCGGGAACCAAAGGCCCTTTAACTTGTCGCCGCTGTTGACATGGTCCCAGAAAGACAGAACCTCCGAAGCAGGATTGATGATCCGCTCGCCTTCCGGACTTACACGTTTTGTAGACCCTGTCGCCAGGAGTTTGCTCTTGTCTTCCTCCAGGGCATTCAACAATTTTGACAGATAGTCCGGCGTGGATAAATCATCACAAGCGCGAAGGCAAAAATACTCGCCACGACGGCTTCCTATTTCAATAGCCTTCAAAAAATTATCTATGACCTTGAGATGTTCTTCGTTCTGGACAACCTCAAAACGATCGTCCCCTCGGCAGAATTCCTGGGCAATCTCCAAACTTGTGTCCGTAGATCTGTTTTCAACGATAATTGCCCGAAAATCTCTATAATCCTGCCCCGCGATACACTCGAGGCTTTTCAGCATCGTTTTCTCGCCGTTGTATATGGGAAATACAACGACCAGCTTATCTTTCTTCATCTTTCACTCCCCGAGCAATAATGCGGTCGCCATTTTTTCTTTGAAACTATTTTCATCTACAGCTATTTTTCCACCCATATCATCAATCTGCTGCATCGGGTTCGTGAGTGAACGACACGTTACTGGCGGCTAGCCGCTGCCAAGTCAAGAAGCCCCTCCCCTGAGCCGGATCTCGCAATCCCGGACACAAGAAAGCCTCCGCTCTTGAAAGGCAAGGATCGCTTATCGTCACCCTGACAGGGGGTGTGCGACGACTGCAATGCGTCCGGGCTCCCGTTTCGTCCGGCTCCTGTTGATCGACCCGCCGCTCCGCAACCAAGCCATATCGCCCAATCATTCATGTTCGGACCGGCTATCCGCCATCAACTGCTCTGCGGCCCGGCTCAGATGGCGTTCCTTGTGACTGAGGAGCATGAACGATCGGGCGGGCAGTACGAAATTGACACAAGCCAGCCCGCCGGCCGCAATCCAGGGGGCGGCCGCGGCCGAGGAAACGACGCTTGCCACCTGGCTTGAACGAACCGCTGACAGCACGGCCTCGTTTGAGGGCAGCTCCATCACGACATTGAGTTCGGACGCTGCGATCCCTTCTCCTTCCATTGCTGCTTCGAAGGCAGACCGGGTACCCGACCCGGGCTCGCGCAGGACCCAGGACGTTTTTTCGATGAGGTCCCGCGGCCTGACAGGCCTGCCGTCCGAGAGAGGATGCCCCGGCCTGGTAACGATCATCAGCGCATCATCTGCAATATGGCGTTTGCGCAGAAGCGGATTATCAAGTTCGCCTTCGACGTAACCGATTTCCGCAGCGCCGGTTTCAACCGCCTTTGCGACCGTCTCCGTATTGCCTATGGAGAGCGCAAGCTCGATCCCGGGATAACGCGTATGGAACCCCATCAGAACACCCGGCAGCCAATAGCTGGCGATGGTCTGGCTTGCGGCGATGGACAGCAAACCGCGCTGAAGTCCGCCAAGTTCCCCGAGGAAACGTTCCGCGGAGCGCATCCGCGTCAGCGTCGCTTTTGCCTCTTCCAGAAAGAGGCGCCCTTCGGCTGTGATCGCAAGGCCACGCCCGACACGGTCGAAGAGCTGAACCCCGTAAAAGTCTTCAAGCTTGCGTACCGCAGAACTGACGGCCGATGGCGTCAGATGGAGCGCCTCGGCTGCCCGGGTCAGATGTTCCCGCTCCGCAACGGCTACGAAAATTGTCAGTTGCTCGAAAGTCATAAAGGACCGCATTTCGTTTGATCTAATCGAACGTTCTATTGTATATTATCTGATTTTTTCTTACATTCAAAAAGAGCAGTCTGCAGCCTGTCAAACGTCACGGATGCACAACAATGCTCACAGCCCCCCGAATGCACAGCCTCTGTAATACCGCCGTTATCAAGATCCTGCCCGGTTTTGCTCTTGCGCTCCTGGTTTCAGCGGCCGCCTTTGCAGCGGAAGGATTGGAGCTGCGGCTCACCGGCGAGAGGTACGTCGAGAATCTGGTCCTGGCTATTGTGATCGGGACTGCCGTCAGAACGCTCATCCCGCTCTGGGAAGGCCTTGAAAAAGGCATAGCTTTTTCAGCAAAACGGGTCATGGAAGCCGCAATCGTCCTTCTCGGCGCCTCGATCAGCCTGCAGGCTCTTGAAGCGGCCGGAGGAGCTCTCATCGCCGGGATAATGGGGTTGGTCGCCGTTGCAATCCTGGCAAGTTATGCAGTCGGCCGCGTCTTCGGCCTCAATCGGAACCTTGCCATGCTGGTCGCCTGCGGCAATTCCATCTGCGGCAATTCCGCCGTGGCCGCGGTCGCGCCGGTCATCAAGGCAGAAAGTGACGATGTCGCTGCTGCCATTGCCTTTACCGCGGTCCTTGGTGTGGCTGTCGTTCTGGCGCTACCGCTCGCGCTCCACACCTTCTCGATGACAGGGTCGCAATATGGCGTCCTTTCGGGACTGACCGTTTACGCGGTTCCCCAAGTCCTGGCGGCGGCACAGCCCGGCGGCCTCATCGCCATGCAGACCGGAACTCTGGTCAAGCTGATCCGCGTCCTGATGCTCGGTCCGGTGCTGCTGACGCTTGCGGCCAGCCGGGGGCGTGATGGGGAAACAACGGTTCGGCTGAGCCAGGTATTGCCCTGGTTCATCGTCGGCTTCGCGGCGATGATGGGTTTACGCTCCGCCGGCCTGATCCCGGAGCACCTCGCCGTACCATTGGGCGACATTTCCAATGTCATGACGGTCATCGCGATGGCGGCCCTTGGCCTAACGGTCGATATCCGATCGGTCTTGCACGCCGGAGGTCGGGTCATCCTGACCGCAAGCCTTTCGATCATCTTGCTCGTCGCCACCAGCCTTGGCCTGATCGCCCTGCTTCATATTGCATGATGCTTAGGTGATAGATGCATAGTACGAAATAAGCGCGACGGAAAAAATGCCTCAACGGCTGTAGGGAGACGGTTTAGCAGGCCTGCGCAGTCTCCTTGAGCACATCATCGTCGAGATCCTTAACCAGATCGGCGATCGATGTCGTCTCAAGCGGTCCGAAGAACTGATCCAGCGCGACTTTAAGCACTTCCTTGAACTTGCAGCAATGAAAGATACTGCAGGAACTCGGATCGCTGAAGCATTTTACAAGGCAGAAATCCGTCTCGAACATTCGCACGACTTCTGCCAGAAAAATCGTTTCCGGCGGCTTGTTGATCCAGATCCCTCCGCGCCGTCCGGGTATCGATGCGATCATCCCCGCTTTTCTGAGTTCCTGGACCGCAGCAACGACTTGCGATCTATGACCGATATAACGCTCTACCAAATCATCAATAGAGATCTTTTCCCCTTTTAAAAGGGACAGGTGGATCAAGATTTTGACAGCTATATCGGTGCGTTCAGTAAAACGCATTGTTATTATCCCAGCTCGTTAAAGTCGCCACAGAGCCCACCGCTCAATTCTAGATTTATACATATATTTACCGAGTAGATAAATTATCTTATCAATTTAATCAGTAAAACCATATATTTCTCTTGTATGGTTAACAAGCGCGAGTCTTTTTATCCAATTGAGATATAATTGATATATTTTTTTACTACAAGCCGACGCTGTATACGTCTTCCTATTATATAATCGACTCAGGATTTACCCGTGCCTTCTTCTGATCAGCATGAAATTCGAGAATACATCGATTTCATTGACTTGAGCCGCCAAGATGTCATTGCAGCGAAGAGCGCCTGGGATATCATCCGCCCCAATATAAATGACGTACTTACCTACTTTTATAGTTCGCAAATAATGAAACAAACCGAAAGACAATTTCCGAAATTCAATATTCCAACCTTGATCAGAAAGCAGGTCACCCATTGGGATATGCTGTTTTCAGGCGGTCTTGACGAAGATTATGTAAGTCGCGTCAAGAGAATAGGTTCCGCTCATCGCCGCATTAATGTCTCACTGCCTTATTATATAATTTCTTATGGAGTATTTCTGAATGAGTTTGAGAGAATTCTCCGATTTCACCAAAATAATCATAGCGATATTATAGATCTTATGTCCGGGTTGAGGAAATTCATCCTGCTCGACCTGGCATTCGCCTGCTCGGCGGAAAGCCCCGGGTCGGCAACCGAATAGATTTGAGCAGACTAGTATATTTTAGATACCTACGAATCCTGTGGATATTTCAAGCTTCATCGAAATTAGTCGGTTTTCGCCTCATTTTCGGAGACCTGAACACCGGAGAGAAGAGTAATCATGCGATGAATCGACGGAAAATCGCCGTCCGATTGCCATAAAAGCAATCGATCGGGATCGTCCTAATTCACAGCCTGCGCGAGAATTTTCATAAATTGCTGCGCATCGGCTCGTAACGATTTCGTATGCCGACCCAAATCCTCAGCGGAAGTTCGAACAATGTCGGTCATGCACGAAACTTGCGTTGAAGCGTCGGAGATACCCGCAATAGATCCCGTGACCGACCGGGTCCCGCTCGAGGCAGCCTGAACGCTTTTGCTGATTTCGCCCGTCGATTCTTTTTGCTGCTCGACGGCCGCAGCAATGGAAGCGGAGATCTCGTTCCTCCGTTCGATTGTCTGGTTCACACTTTCGATCGCGCTTGCCGACTGATCGGCTGCCTCCTGAGTGTCCTGACTCTGATCGCCGATCTCCGACGTTGCCTTAGCGGTCTGGCCGGCAAGCTCCTTTACCTCGGCCGCGACGACGGCAAAGCCTCGCCCGGCCTCAGCGTCCCAGGCTGCCTCTATTGTGGCATTCAACGCGAGCAGGTTGGTTTTTTCGGCGATATCATTGATCAGTCCGACGATCTCGCCAATCCGATTGACCGCCTCGGTCAGGGATGTCACCGCATCATTTGCGACTGACCTCTGAGCGACGGCCGTATCCGATATCTCGTAGGATTCGTTCACCTGACGCCCGATTTCGGCGACGCAAGCAGCCGGTTCCTCCGCGGCGGCGGACACCGTTTGCACAGTGCCGGCGGCGTCCTGCGAACTCAGATTTACCGTATCGGCCTCGACCCGGGTCCGCTCGGTTACGCCGGTGAGATGGACCGAGGTATCTGACAGCCTGCCAGTTGCTGCCGTCTCTTCTTCTCTCTAAACGCACCCGCCTCCGCAAGCTGCACCGGCCAAGATATTTTATGGCCCATGCAATGCGGAAGCGAAATGGTCGGAAAGCGCCTTCAGCCAAAAGACCATCAGCGCCGTACTTGGAAATCAGGGCGCCAGATGCGCCCCGTCCCTCATGCCTCAACCCTGTCTTCGAGACGGAACCGAAAGATCCGGGCGATCTGCTGGAGTGCCGTTTCGAACTCATCATCCGTTTCATTGTCGATCCGGGTTTCGAAGGCAGCCAGGATCATATCCTTTGTCGCGCCTTTTACGGCAAAGATGAAAGGAAAGCCGAACTTCGCCAGATAACGGCCGTTCAGGTCTGTAAAGCGGGCGAATTCGTCGGCCGTCAGTTGGTCCAGGCCGGCACCGGCCTGTTCCTTTTTTGAATCCTGAGCCATTTCGCCGGCCAGTGCGGCCTTGCCCGCCAGATCCGGATGGGCGCGGACAAGGTTGAGCTGCCTTCCCTGCGATGCGTCGCGCATGGCCGTTTCAAACGCGGTTATCAGGTCTTCCCGAACCGCGAATGGACCAAGCGCATGCGCTTCTTCCGCCACCCATGGGCTGTGTTCGGCCACATCGGCGAACGCTGCGACGAATTCCGGCTTCGGCATCCGGTTGATTTCGGCCAAAGACCACATGGCGCCTCACTTCTGCTGGGTAATCCACGCGCCAAGCGTCGCACGTTCCTCGTCGGTCATGCCGGTTTCGTTTCCAAGCGGCATGGTATCCGCCTGAACGGCCTGTTGCATGATCAGGTCGGCGTAGCGGTGGAGTTCCTCGATCGTTTCCAGTTGAATCCCCTTCGGGGCTTCTTCAAAGCTCTCGTGCGTCGGGACCGCTGCGTGGCACATGACGCAATGCTGTCTGGCAAGGGCGACAACAGTCACATCCGACACAGTCTCGCCGCTGCTGAAATCCCTTGGCGCCGTCATGATCACCGCGATCAGAAGCCCGACCGCCGCGACCGGCAGCGACCACCAGAATTTCGCAAATTCATCGCCGGCCTCGTGCCGGTTGAAGAAGTGGCGAACCATTCCGCCCATGACCAGGATAAGCGCCACCAGCAGCCAGGAATGCGGATGGCTGGTCAGCATCGGATAATGGTTCGAGACCATCATCACCAAAACCGGCAGGGTCAGGTAGTTGTTATGAACCGATCTTTGCTTGCCCATTGCGCCGAGTGCGGCATCCGGCGCCTCGCCGGCCAGAAGACTAGCGGCAATTTTCTTCTGGTTCGGGATGATGATGCCAAAGACATTCACGGCCATGATCGTGCCGATGAAGGCACCGACGTGAATGAAGGCGCCCCGTCCGGAATAAACATGGGTGAACAGGTAGGACGCTCCCATGATCAGGGCGAAGACACACACGGCCAGGAGCGGCGTGTTCCGTCCGATGGGCGACTTGCACAGGCGGTCATAGATCAGCCAGCCGGCGCCCAGCGAGGCAACGGAAATAAGCACCGCTTCGCCAGGGGTCATCTCGAGTACAGACGGGTCGATCAGATAAGCTGACGCATTGACGTAGTACTGGACGACCAGGAGCGCAAAGCCCGTGACCCAGGTGAGATAGGCTTCCCATTTGTACCAGATCAGATCGTCCGGCAGTTCCTTGGGAGCCACGAGATACTTTTCGACGTGATAGAAGCCGCCGCCATGCACTTCCCATGCGGTTCCGGCAACGCCTTCCTTCATTTCCGCCCGCTTGCGCAGGGAAAGATCGAGCGCAATGAAATAGAAGGACGTGCCGATCCAGCCGATGCCGACGATCAGATGGGCCCATCGAAAAAGCAGGTTTAACCAGTCCATTGCAAAGGCAAAGGTCATATCGGCATGTCCATGTTTTCAGGAAGTTCGTGACATCCGGAGCAGAAAGCTCCGGATGTCTTTTTTCATTCGGCCGTCAATTCGGCCCATGCTTTTCTTACTGCGGCAGCTTGTCGTCGACGCCCTTGACGTACCAATTCATGCCGAGGATCGCGCCGTCTTCAAGCGTCACACCGTCTTCGGCAGCAACGGAACCGTCCTGCTTGGTGATCGGGCCGGTGAAAGGCTCCCAGCCGTCGGCGATCTTGGCTTCGGTTTCCTTGGCCATGGCGACGACATCGTCCGGCAGGTTGGTGTAAGGCGCCATGACGACATGGCCTTCGGCAAGACCGCCCCAGGTCGACTTGGACTCCCAGGTTCCGTCCAGAACTTCCTGGATCCGCTCGATGTAATACGGCCCCCAGTCGTCGACGATTGCCGTGTACTGTGCCTTCGGGGCGAAGGAGATCTGGTCGGAGGCCTGACCGAACCCGTGCACGCCACGCTCTTCAGCTACCTGCAGCGGCGCGGTGGAATCGGTGTGCTGGGTGATCACATCGGCGCCCTGATCGATCAGGGCCTTGGCCGCATCCGCTTCCTTGCCCGGATCGAACCAGCTGTTGACCCAGACGACCTTGAGCTTGAAGTCCGGATTGACGGACTGGGCACCGAGCATGAAGGCATTGATGCCCGCAACCACTTCCGGGATCGGGAAGGAAGCGATGTAGCCGGCCGTGCCGGTCTTGGACGTCTTGGCCGCGATCTGGCCGATGATGTAGCGGCCTTCGTGGAACTTGGAGTTATAGGTAGCGACATTGGCCGCGGTCTTGTAGCCGGTGGCGTGTTCGAACTTCACCTTCGGATATTTCTTCGCCACCTTGATGGTCGGGTTCATGTAGCCGAAGGACGTGGTGAAGATGATGCCGCAGCCGTCACGGGCGAAACGCTCGATAGCGCGTTCCGCGTCCGGGCCTTCCGGCACGCTTTCCAGATAAGCGGTTTCGACCTTGTCTCCGAAATGCTTTTCCACTTCCTTGCGCCCCTGGTCGTGCTGGTAGCTCCAACCGAAGTCGCCGACCGGGCCGACATAGATGAAACAGGCCTTGAGATCGGCCGCCGAGGCTGCAGAGGAAGCGGCTGCAAACGCAATTGCCGCGACTGTCGCTTTCAGAAGGTTCTTCATTTTGACTATCCCTTCAGGATGGTGTTCGACATGCGATCTTCTTCAGGAAATGCCGCATCCGGATCGCCTCGGATGCCGCATTCGAACAGGCGCTTTTATCCCGTCACCTGTCCGGAACGAACGGCTTGCCAAGGCAAGCCGGGGTATTCACGAGCGTCAGCCTGCGGTTGGCCGATATCAGGACAAGGACCACGATGGTTACCAGATACGGCAGGCTCGACAGAAGCTGGGACGGTATGCCCGCACCAAGTGCCTGCGCATGGAAGGTCAGCACCGTAACCGCTCCGAAAAGATAGGCGCCGGCAATGACGCGCATGGGCAGCCAGGAGGAAAATACCACCAGCGCAAGCGCGATCCAGCCCCGGCCCGCGGTCATGTTTTCCACCCATTGGGGCGTATAGGCAAGCGACATGTAGCTGCCGGCGAGCCCGGCACAAGCGCCCCCGAACAGAACCGCCAGGAAGCGGACCTTGAGGACCGAATAGCCAAGCGCATGGGCGGAGGTATGATTGTCTCCGACCGCGCGCAAGATCAACCCGATACGCGTGCGGAACAGGCAATAGGAGACGATCCCCACCAGGGCGAAGCTCAGGTAGACGATCGCGTCCTGCTGGAAGAACACCGGCCCGATGAAAGGAATATCCGACAGACCGGGGATATCCAGCTCCGGCAGACGCAGACCTGGAACACCGATATAGGCCTCCCCGATCATCCCGGATATGCCGAGCCCCAGAATGGTAAGGGCCAGGCCGGTCGCCACCTGATTGGTCACAAGCCCAAGCACGAGAAAACCGAACAGGGCGGACATCGCCATCCCCGCGACGATGGCCGCCAGAACGCCGAGCGCTCCGGAGCCACTCTGGTTGGCAACCGCGAAACCGACCACCGCGCCCATGATCATCATGCCTTCCACACCCAGGTTCAAAACGCCTGAACGCTCCACGACAAGTTCGCCAATGGCCGCAATCAGCAAGGGTGTCGCAGCGGTGATGACGGTCAGAAGGACTGCTTGGACAATATCAAGCACGGGACACCTCCCCGGTTGCCAGGGTTCGGCGGGAATGAAGGCGGACGCGATACAGGATCAGCGTATCGCAAGCGAGGACAAAGAACAGCAGCAGCCCCTGTATGACGCTTGCGATCTTGTCGGAAACACCCATGGACGCCTGTACGGCCTCCCCTCCGATGTAGGACAGGGCCAGCACGAAGCCGGCGATCAGAATACCGACCGGATTGAGCCGCCCGAGGAAGGCCACGATAATCGCGGTGAAGCCGTAACCCGGTGAAATCGTCGGCAGAAGCTGATTGAGCGAGCCGGAGACTTCCATGGTCCCGGCCAGACCCGCCAGACCGCCGGCAAGAGCGAAAGAAAAAAGGGTGAGCCGCTTTGCGGAAAATCCTGCAAACGCACCTGCTCTTGGGCTTTCGCCCATGACGCGGATTTCAAAGCCTTTCAGCGTCCTGGCAAGAACAACCGCCAGAACAATGACCACGATCACCGCGATGGGTGCGGCAATGCTCATCCGACCGTCTCCGAGCAGCGGCAATGTGGCGGCCTCGGAAAAGAGGCGGGATTCCGGAAAATTGTATCCCCCGGGATCGCGCCACGGTCCGCGCACAAGATAATCGAGCAGAAGGCTGGCCACATAGACCAGCATCAGGCTGGTCAGGATTTCGTTGGCATTGAACCGGGTCTTGAGGACGGCCGGGACAAGGCCCCATGCCGCGCCGCCGAGAGCACCGAGGACAAGCATCAGCGGCAGGGTCAGGGACGTTTCGAATTCGGGAAAGACGATCGGCAAAAAGCTGCCGCATAACGCGCCGAATATGAACTGTCCCTCGGCACCGATGTTCCAGTTGTTGGAGAGATAGCAGACGGACAGTCCGCAGGCGATCAGAACCAACGGCGTCGCCTTGACGATGATTTCCTGGACCGACCAGCTGTCGGTCAGAGGCTCGATGAAGAACTTGTAGAGCCCCAGAAGCGGATCCGTGCCGGAAACCGCAAACAGGATGGCCGCCGCCACCAAGGTCAGTCCTACGGCAATCAACGGCGACAGCAGGGCCATTTTCCGGCTCTGTTCCTTGCGTTTGACCAGTTCGATCCGCATCACGCCCTCCCCGCCTTCTTTTCCGCGCCACCGGCCATGAGAATGCCGACCCGTTCGCGCGTCATCGACCGGGCGTCCTCCGGAACCGACAGATGGCCGCGAGAGATGACCGCGATCCGGTCGGCTATTTCGAAGATCTCATCGAGATCCTGGCTGATCACCAGCACGGCCGAGCCGGACCGGGCCAGATCGATCAAGGCCTGCCGGATCAGGGCAGCCGCCCCGGCATCGACACCCCAGGTTGGCTGGTTGACGACCAGAACGCCCGGATTGCGGTCGAGTTCGCGTCCGACAACGAATTTCTGCAGGTTTCCGCCGGAAAGCGAACGGGCCTCCGGGTCGTCGTGAGACATGCGCACGTCATAGGTTTTCTTGATCTCTTGCTCCAGTTCCGCCGCGCGATTTGTTGAGACAAAACCGGATCCGACCAGTCCGTCTCCAGTGCCGTGGCGGGTGAGAACGATATTGCCGGAGAGTTTCAGTCCCGGCACCGCCCCGTGTCCAAGCCGTTCTTCAGGAACGAAGGCTGCATTCTGCCTGCGCCGCCAGGTGACATCGCGATTGCCGCACGGCTGACCATCGAGGACGACCATGCCGGGATCCACCCGCAACTCCCCGGAAATCGCATCGAACAGTTCACCCTGGCCGTTGCCGGCGACGCCTGCGATCGCAATGATTTCTCCGCTATGAACATCCAGGTCGATGTTGTTGAGGCGCGTGGCAAAAGGTGTCGCCGCGGGGGCAGTCAGGCCGGAAAGTTTCAACCGGACGGGGCCGGGTTCAGGGGCCATCGCTCCGTGATTGACCGCAACCACTTCTGAGCCGACCATCATGCTCGCCAGGCTTGCGGCCGTTTCCCGTGACGGATCGCATTCGCTGACCACCTTGCCATGGCGCAGGATGGTCGCGTGATGGCAGATCCGCTGCACTTCCTCCAGACGGTGGGAAATATAGAGGACGGCGCAACCTTCACCGGCAAGACGCTGCAGCGTCAGAAACAAACGGTCGGCTTCCTGGGGCGTAAGGACCGACGTCGGTTCATCCATGATGATGAGCCGAGGTTCCTGAAGAAGGCAGCGGACGATTTCAATGCGCTGGCGGATCCCGACAGGAAGGTCCGCGACCACATCCTGCGGATTGAGCGGCAGGCCATAGTCTTCGGAAACTTCGGTGATCCGCGCCGCCAGGGCCTTCATGTTGCCCGGATTGGGCAGCGCCAGGGCGATGTTCTCGACCACAGTCAACGCCTCGAACAGGGAAAAATGCTGGAACACCATGCCGATGCCGAGCGCACGTGCACTTGCCGGGTTGTCGATGACGACCGGCTTGCCCTGCCAGATGATTTCGCCGCCATCGGGCTCCAGCGCTCCATAGAACATCTTCACCAGCGTCGATTTGCCGGCTCCGTTTTCGCCCAGAAGCGCGTGAATTTCCCCCTTATTGAGGCCAAGATCGACATGATCGTTGGCAAGGATATCGCCAAAACGCTTGGTCAGACCGCGGGCATGCAGAAGATTGCCCATAGTTGGGCGTTCCGGCCTGGATCCGCCTGCCTGTTGCGTTCTCGTCAAATGATCGGTCACGACACGATTTCCCCCCGCCCCATTGCTTTACTGCGCGCCGGCCCGAAACCGGGCCAACTCTTTCGGACGGGCCGTCTTTTGCCGTGCAGCCTCGTCCCGCTCCAGAAGATCGGCGGCAATTCCGGCCGCTATGGCCGCCGGATGCTTCGATCGGATCGTCGGCACACCGACGGGGCAGACCATTGCCGAAATGACGGCCGGTGCAAGGCCCCGGGCCTTCAACCGCTTTTCGAAGCGGGCCCGTTTCGTGGCGCTACCGATGACGCCGCAATAGGTGAAGCGCTGCTGGGCAAGGCCGGCCGCCATGATGTCCTCATCCAGCGCATGAGAATGGGTCATCGCCAGAACGAAGGCACCATCCGGTGCCTGTGCCAGACTTTCGACAACGGACCGCTCGTCCCGGTTCAAAAGCAGCTTGCGAACGTTGCCGGGAACCGCTTTCGGGAAGGCTTCTTCCCGACTGTCGAGCCACGTGATCTCAAAGGGCAGCGGCGCAAATGCCAGGATCAGCGCCCTGCCCACATGGCCGGCGCCAAACAGGTAAAGCGGCCGCCGATAATCACCAAAGGTTTCGAGCAGCGTACCGTCTTCCTCAAGACGAAAGCCCGGCTCTTCCGATAAGTCGACGATTGCCCGTTCCACCGCAACGCCGGAGCGGACACGGGCGCGTGTGGCGAAAGGCACTCTCTCGGCCTCACGCTTGGCCAGCATGCGTGCCATCGGCAATTGAGCAGGCTCAAGGATTTCAATGGCGACATCGACGCGACCGCCGCAGCATTGGCCGAGGTCGGGCCCAAGCGACACCGTTCGCTGCTCCACCCCCTGGGTTCCGCTATCCAGCGCCTGTCTTGACCAGCGAAGTGCTTCGAATTCGAGCGTGCCACCGCCAATGGTGCCGGAAAACTGTCCATCGGCCCAAACGACCATGCGCGCGCCGTTTTCGCGCGGCGTAGAGCCACGTGCGGTCGCAACGGTAACGAGCGCGCAAGGCTCCTCCCGTTCTAGCGACCGGGCAATGTGGCCCCAGACACTCATTCCGCGGCCTGCCTTCCCCGCATGCTCCGAACTGCCTTCATGATGGCTTCGGGCGTCGCCGGTGCATCCAGGTCCGGGATGATGCCCGGATTCAGGCTCGCAATCGCATCGTTGATGGCGCAGAACACGGAATTCGCCAGCATGACCGGCGGCTCTCCGACCGCCTTGGACCGATAGATGCTGTCCTGCGGATTGCCTTTCGATTCATAGAGTTTCACCCGAAAGTCCTCAGGTACATCGGAGGCGGTCGGGATCTTGTAGGTGGATGGTGCATGGGTACGCAGCCGACCGGCCTCGTCCCACACCAGTTCCTCGGTGGTCAGCCAACCCATGCCCTGAACGAAGCCGCCCTCGATCTGGCCGATATCGATGGCCGGATTGAGCGAGTGGCCGACGTCGTGCAACAGATCCACGCGGTCGACGGTCATTTCGCCGGTCATGGTGTCGATGGTTACTTCGGCGCAGGCCCCGCCATAGGCGAAATAGAAGAACGGCCGGCCGGAAGCACTTTCCCGTTCCCAGGTAATCATCGGTGTTGCGTAGAACCCGGCATGGGACAGTTGGATCCGCGCGACATGGGCCTGTTTGGCGACTTCGGCGAGCGAGAAGGACTTGTCACCGACCAGCACCTTGTTGTCGCCGAAATAAATGACATCGGCCGAGCACTGGTGTTGATCGGTCAGGAACGCAATCAGTCGCTGCTTGATTTCACCAGCGGCCTTCTTCGCCGCCATCGCGTTCAAATCCGTGCCCGACGAGGCCGCCGTCGGTGCGGTGTTCGGCACCTTGGACGTGTTGGTCGCGGTAATCACGACCTTGTCCATGCTGACACCGAATTCCTCCGCCACGACCTGCGCGACCTTCTGATAGAGGCCCTGCCCCATCTCCGTGCCGCCGTGATTGAGATGCACCGAGCCATCGGTATAGAGATGAACCAGAGCACCGGCCTGGTTCAAATGCTTCAACGTGAAGGAGATACCGAACTTCACCGGCGTCAGCGCCAATCCCTTTTTCAGGATCGCATTTTCGGCATTGAAGGCTTTGACCTTCTCGCGCCGGGACCAGTAGCCCGAGCTTTCCTCAAGTTCGGCGATCAGGTCATGCATGACCTGATATTCCTCCACCGGCATGCCGTATGGCGTCAGGTTACGCTCGCCGTCATAAAAATTGAGCTTGCGGATATCGAGGGGATCCTTGCCCAGCGTAATCGCGATCGCATCGACCATGCGTTCCGCGGCCAGCATGCCTTGCGGGCCGCCGAAGCCCCGGAAGGCAGTATTGGAGCAGGTATCGGTACGAAGACGCCGGCTTCGGATCACCGCATCGGGATAGAAATAGCTGGAGTCGGCGTGGAACATGGTGCGGTCATTGACGCCGAGGGACAGATCCGCCGAATAACCGCACCGGGCCAGGAAGTTCAGATCCACGGCGCGGATCTTGCCCTCGCCGTTATGCCCGATTTGCCACTCGACGCGGAAATCATGGCGCTTGCCGGTCATGATCATGTCGTCGTCGCGGTCGAGGCGCATCTTGCACGCCCGCCCGGTTTTGGCGGCCGCGAGAGCCGCCAGGGCCGCCCATTGGTTGGCCTGGGATTCCTTGCCGCCAAATCCGCCGCCCATGCGCCGCACTTCCGCGGTGACCGCCGCATCCGGCACGCCGAGAACCTTGGCAACCGTATGCTGAATTTCCGTGGGGTGCTGGGTGGAGGAATGGACGAACATGCCGCCATCTTCCTGGGGGAGCGCCATTGCGACCTGACCTTCCAGGTAGAAATGCTCCTGGCCACCGATATGCATCACTCCGGACAGGGTCTTTTCGGCGGCGGTCATGCCCGTTTCCGGCGAGCCTCGGCGGAACTGATAGTCCGGAAGGACCGTGATGTCGGCCGCGAGAGCGTCTTCCGGTGTAATGATCGGCGTAATCGGCTCGACGTCGATTTCGGCCAGCAAGGCCGCATGGCGCGCCGCATCGCGGGTTTCGGCGACAACCGCAAAGGCCACCTGTCCATAGAACAGGATCTCGTTCTGCGCCAGAACGGGGTCGTCTCCAAAGGCGGAAGAACAATCGTTCGTGCCCGGAATATCTTCCGCCGTCAGCACGGCGACCACGCCGGGCGCCTGACGGACCTTGTCCAGATCCAGCTTGACCAGTTTGCCCCGAACGGCCTTGCGGGCCCAACCCGGAACAACATGCAGGGTACCGATCGGCTCCACGATATCGTCGATATAGATCGCTTTGCCGGAGACGTGCTTTTCCCCGCTGTCGTGGGGCAACGCCTTTCGCACATGGCGCAAGCCGGCTTCGGCCATATTCGGATCAAGCGGCGCGGTCATCGGTAGCCTCCCGTGCAGCCAGGACGCGTAACTGCGCCGGTTCCGTGCCGCTTGCCTCCATCAGGGCTTTCGCCAACAGGGCTCTTGCCGTTTCCATGCGGTATTCTGCGCTCGCGCGCATATCGGTCATCGGCGCGTAGTCGGATAGAAGGGCTTTCATCCCGGAACCCCAGGTCGAAGGATCATCCAGCGACGCGCCGATCAGGGCCGTTTCGGCCCCCTTCGCCCGCTTCGGCGTACCGGCCATGCCGCCATAGGCAATCCGGGCCTCGGTGATCTTGCTGTCCATCACCGTGAAGCGGAACGCTCCCATGACAGCCGAAATATCCTGATCGAACCGCTTGGAGATCTTGTAGCAACGGAAGATCTGATTTGGATCCGGCCTGGGCACGAACACGCCGGTGACGAATTCATCCTCCTTTCGGTCCTGCCGGCCATAGTCGATGAAGAAGTCTTCCAGCGGCAGCGTTCTGGACCCGTCCGCGTTTTGCAGTTCCAGTGTCGCTCCCAGCGCGATCAGCGCCGGGGGCGTATCGCCGATCGGAGACCCGTTGGCGATATTGCCGCCGACTGTTCCCGAAACGCGAACCTGCTTGGAGCCGATGCGGCGCCACAACTCGCCGAGATCCGGTGACAGGGAGGCGATTGCCGCTTCGCAGGTGACGTAGCTGGCGGTCGCACCGATCAGCAATCCGGAGGGCGTTTCCTCGATCCGGTCCAATCCATAGATCCGACCGAGCCAAATCACCTTCGGCAATGTGCGCAGTTGTTTCGTGATCCACAGGCCGACATCGGTCGCGCCGGACACAAGCGTTGCATCCGGGTGCTGTCGATAAAGGGCAGCAAGTCCGTCGATGCTCGTCGGAGAGGCAAAGAAACTTTCGCTGTCGCCGATGAAGATATCGCTGGCACCGGTGATCTGGCGCAGCTTTTCGCGGGTTTCATTTCCCCGCCAGGCGAAGGCATCGTCGGCGCTGTCGAAGCAGCTCTCCAGGGCCGCATCGATGATCGGCCGGTAGCCGGTGCAACGGCAGAGGTTTCCGGCCAGCCAGTCCGTTACCGCCTTGCGGCTCCTGGTTTCGCCTTCGGCATGGTAGAGCGTGAACAGGCTCATGATGAAGCCCGGCGTGCAGAAGCCGCACTGGGATCCATGCAGATCGGCCATGGCCCGTTGAACGGGGTGGAGCCGGCCGTCTTCAGCGAGATCCTCGACCGTGACCAGTTCCGCGCCGTCGATCATGCCGAGCAGCTGGATGCAGCTGTTGACCGGCTGATACACCAGCTTGCCCTCGACAAGCCGCCCGACGGCAACGGTACAGGCGCCGCAATCGCCCTCGCCACAGCCTTCCTTCGTCCCCTTCTTGCCGGCGCGAAGCCGAAGATAGTCGAGCAGCGTCTCCGTCGGCTTTACATCCGTGAGCTCTATCAGCTCGCCGCCTTTCAGAAACCGGATGGTGTCGCGCATGGGCCTCAGCTCCCCCGGTAGGTGGAATATCCAAAGGGCGAAAGCAGAAGCGGGACATGATAGTGCCCGTCGTCTTCTGCAATTCCGAACCGGATCGGAATGATATCAAGGAACAGCGGATCGGGAAGCGCCTGACCGGTGGACTTCAGGTAATCGCCGGCATGGAACCTCAGTTCATAGGTTCCGCGCTTGAAGGCGTCGCCTTGCAGGATCGGCCTGTCCACACGACCGTCGGAGTTGGTAACATGCGTGGAGACATGCACCGTTTCAGTTCCGATCGACCAGAGTTCGATCTTCAGGCCTTGTGCCGGTTTGCCGAGTGCCGTGTCCAGCACATGTGTCGTCAGACGCCCCATAGTTCCCCTCATGCCCGGGACGATGGCTTTGAAACCGTCGCCATCAAATTGTCAAAAAATGAGCTTGCCTGAAAAATCGCCAGTCCCATAGCGCTCATTTGCGTTCTTTATGTTGCCTTTTCGGCAGCAATGGAAGGTAGTTGATCCTTTAGCGAGAGCACAGCATGATCAAAAAACATGCCCGGTGCCAGAGCCAAAGCCCTCAGCGAAGACGTCACCACACACAAAAGATCTCCTTGCAGCGGCCGATCCGTCAGCGGACGGAACACCAGCCTGCCAAGCTCCAGATCTTCCTCAGAGCCGATGCGCGTCTGAAAGCCGATGACCTTGTCTTCCCGCGCCAAGGCCCGCATGAACCGCAGGGAATTGGTCTCCACATAGGTTCGAGACGATCCCGGTATCTGCCGCCGAACCGCATCGATTCGGGTGCGAAGAGAGAGCCCTTCCGCCGGCAGGGCGACCGGATATTTCAGACAGTCCGCGAGCGTCAGGTTGCTCTTGCCGGCCAGCGGGTGATCCGGCGTCATCAGGGCTCCGATGGCCAGTTCATGCTGATAGGCAATCGTCAGAGCCGAGGTGCGCGGCGGATCGAAGGTGAAGCCGACATCCGCTTCTCCGGCCTCGACCAGACGGGCGGCTTCCTGGGAGCTGGTCACAGTGACACCCACATGAATACCCGGATAGGATCGGCGGAAGCTGCTGATCAGATCCGGAAGGAGGGATTCCGACACGCTTTCGACCACGGCGACCGACACCGACCCGCGCCGCAAGCCCTTCAAGGCATCCAGTTCGGCAATGGTGGCATCGAAATCGGAATAGGTCCGGCGCACATGGGCCAGAAGAATTTCGCCTGCCTGGGACAGGCGGAGCCTGCGCCCGACACGTTCGAACAGCTGCAGCTCCAGCGCCTCTTCCAGGTAGAGGATCTGCCGGTTAACCGCGGACGAAGCGACGTTCAGTTCACGCGAAGCCGCCCGGATCGATCCAAGCTGAGCCACCACCGCGAAATAACGCATCGCGGGGGCATAGAGGTGCCTCGACCGGTCCTGTCCTCTCCCCCCGCGCACGTTCATCGGCTTACGGAATCAGAACCGTCGTTCCGGTCGTCTTACGTCCTTCCAGGTCCTTGTGCGCCTGCGCGGCATCGGCAAGCTTGTACTCCTGGTTGACCTCGATCTTGACGACTCCAGACTTAACCACCTCGAACAGGTCAGCGGCGGTCCTTTCCAGGTCCGAACGGCTGGCGATATAGGTGAAGAGCGTCGGACGGGTTGCAAACAGCGATCCCTTCTGTGCCAGAAGCCCCATATTGAAATCGGTGATCGGCCCCGACGACTGGCCGAAGCTGGCCCAGAGACCGAGCGGCTTCAGACAGTCGAGCGATCCGGGATAGGTATCCTTGCCCACGCTGTCATAGACGACGTCGCAGCCCTTGCCGCCGGTAATCTCCCTGACTCGTTCGACGAAGTCCTCTTCGCGGTAATTGATGATGTGCGTATAGCCGTGCGCCTTCGCCAGCTCCGCCTTTTCGGCGGATCCGACTGTACCGATCACAATCGCACCCAGATGGGCCGCCCACTGGCCGGCAATCAGGCCGACACCGCCTGCGGCGGCGTGAAACAGAAGGGTCGTATCGGAGGTGACATTGAAGGTCCTGCGCAGCAGATACTGGGCGGTCATGCCCTTCAGCATCATGCCGGCCGCGGTCTTGTCATCCACCCCGTCCGGGATCACAACCAGACGGTCGCCCGGCACCAGGCGTTCCTGAGCATAGGAACCGAGCGGACCGACATAGGCGACCCGATCGCCCGGCTTCACATGGCTGACCCCTTCGCCCACCGTAACAACGACACCGGCGCCTTCGTTTCCGGGTATAAACGGCAGGCCGTTGGGTGCCGGATAAAGACCGCTACGAAAATAGGTGTCGATGAAGTTCAGGCCGATCGCGGAATGGCGGATGCGAACCTCGCCAGCGCCCGGCTCCCCGACCTCGACCTCTTCCCAGGTCAGAACGTCCGGTCCCCCCGTTTCATGCACGCGCACCGCCATAATCATTTTGCAGTCCTCCATTATCCGTTTCGGGCCGAACCGGCCTCAATTCGTTGCCAGGCTACACGGCCTTGTTCTTGCGGCGCCGGTTATGGGCAAGCACATTGACCATTTCCACGCCGGCCGAAAACGCCATGGCGAAATATATGTAGCCACGCGGGATGTGAAAACCCAACCCGTCGGCCACAAGTGCGACACCGATAAGGAGCAGAAAGGACAAGGCCAGCATCTTGGTCGTCGGGTGCTTCTTGATGAATTCTGCGACCGGCCCTGAGGCCAGGTACATGATCCCCATGGCAATGACCACGGCTGCGACCATGACCTCAATGTGTTGCGCCATACCGATCGCAGTGATGATCGAATCGATGGAAAAGACCATGTCGATCACCACGATCTGCGCGATGACCGCGGCAAACGAGGTACTGGCTGCGCCCGTCATGCCGCCCTCTTCGTCGTCCCCCTCAATACCTTTGTGGATTTCATGGGTCGCCTTGAACAGCAGGAACAGCCCCCCGCCGATCAGGATGGCATCCCTCCAGGAAAACGCATGGCCGCCGACATCGAAAAGCGGGGCGGTAAGTCCGACAAGCCATGTCAGGATACTGAGCAGGAGAATGCGAAAGATGAGGGCCAGAGCAAGCCCGATACGGCGAGCCCGGTTTGCGAAATGGGCCGGTAACCTGGAAACAACGACCGAGATAAAGACAATGTTGTCGATACCGAGCACGATCTCCATGACGGTCAGCGTCACGAGGCTGGCCCAGATCTGCGGATCCGTTACCCACCCAAGCATGGTTTCTCCAATGTTGTAATGAGACTCTGCCTTAGCAGAATCGATCCAGCGCCTGTTGTACGGCTGAGACACCGAGCAGGTAAAGGCTCGTCAGGGTGAGCACCAGCTCTCCGGTGTCCGACAGTGTCATGTCGCCGATGACGGCCATTGCTGCAAAGGCAAACCAGACAGCCGTTACCAGAAGCGTCAACGGACGCCAGCGCCGGACCCGGACCGGATGGATGAACTTGACCGGAACGAAGCTCATCACACAGCAGACCAGGACGAAGCCGATGGTGAACCCTTCGGAGGGAGACAACACCATCAGGCCGAAGATCGCCATGTTCCAGCCTGCAGGAAATCCCTTGAAAGCCCCGTCCAGCGTTTTCATGCCGCTATCGGCGAAATAAAGCGCTCCGGTAAAGACCACCAGCCCGCCGCAGATCCAGTTCCAGGGCTCTGAAAGCATACCGCTCGCAGCAAGCGCAAAGGCAGGCAGAAAAACGTAGGTCGCATAGTCAATGACGAAATCGAGCGAGGCGCCGGACCACCGCGGCAGGCGCTCGGCGATATTGAACCGACGGGCGAGCGGTCCGTCGACGCCGTCGACCACAAGGGCAAGCCCGAGCCATGCGAACATTTCCCCCCACGCGCCGCGCGACCCGGCCAGAAGCGCAACCAAGGCGATCGGCGCGCCGGAAGCAGTCAGAAGATGGATCAGGAACAGTGCCGGTTCGCGGCCTTGCTTTTGCGTGGGGATGTCTGTCACGGCATTATCGTCTTTTGTTTCGGGCAAGGCTTATCGAGCCGAACCCGGCCCCCGGGTGTCAGTATTTCAATTTCGTGACAGTTTGAACAGCTTTTTTAGCTCAGCATGGCCGCAGCCAACGCTCCGCCCCAGGCAAGACAGAAAATGCCGATGACCTTTGGAAACCAGAAACTCGGGAAAGTCTTCTCGATTGCCATGATGGCACCAAGCATCGCGATCCAGACGATGTTCATGACACCAACGGCAAACATGACGGCCATCACGGCCCAGCAGCAGCCGAGGCAGGCAAGTCCCTGGACGACACCTTCGCGCAGGGCACCGAAGGCGCCACTTTTTCCCAGAAAGGCCCAATGCGGATACCAGCAGCGGTTCAGGCAAGCCCATTTGGCGGGCGTGAACTGATAAATGCCGGCGGCGATCAACACGCTCGCAGAAACCGCAAGACTGAGGGGGGCCATCATCGGCGAAACGGCATTTGCGGCCGTCAGCCCCCATTGGGCAAGCGTGGCGACCAGAGCATAGGCGGCCCAGACGAGCAGATAACCGACCGCGACCAGCAGCGTGTTCTTCGACGCGCCTGCGCTGCTGCCAATCGTTCCGTTCTTCTCGCGGATATAGGCCCGCAACATGGGCAGCGCGGTAGGCAGCATCATCGCAAGGGCCATCATCAGCCACATCAGATAGACCTTCAAAAGATCGGCAGCGCCCCAGACGGCGGCAGGCATCCCGAAGGTCGCGGCCGATGTCGGCAGGCACAAGGCAGCAATGGCCACGCGCGCCTCCTCCGGCAGACCGGCATATTGATTGAACAGGTTGAAAAGCCCCATGCCCGGACCGGCTTCCGTCATATCCATAACGGAGATCATGTCGGCGACCATGACACCGAGATAGGCCCATCCCATGAGGACGAGCACCGTCAGGCAGGCCATTACCAGCGGCCAGCCGCGCATCAGTATCTCCTCACTCACCGGAGTGCGGCGATCTTCCGGAGTTAAAAACCCGTTGTCATCCACGGCCACTATCCGCTCCGCTCCCTGTTTCATGCAGTCTCTTCGACAAAGTCTCCACCTCCCCTTCGTTCGGCGGCGTGTTTTCGGTTTAAGCCCAATTCCGTGCGGCGCCTTGATCTGGCGCATTTGGACCTTGCCAAAGACCGGTTACTTCCGGCATGCGTCATTGGATCGCGGAGGCTGGCAACAGTCGGCCTTGATATCCGACGAGAATAGCTCATTCTCAAGAAAAGCAGCAAACGTGAGCCAGTGCCATGACTGAAAAGCTGAGCCCCAGCAAACTCTTCGATGTCGCCGTTATCGGTGCCGGTCCATCCGGACTGACCGCGGCGCTCGCCTTTGCGCAAAGAGGACTGGATACGCTTCTCCTGGCGCCCGAAGTCAATCATACCGACGGGCGCACGACCGCGCTCTTGCAGGAATCCGTTGCTTATCTGGAGGCCCTCGGCGTCTGGGGGAAGCTCGCGCCCAAGGCTGCGCCGCTGCGCCGGATGCGGTTGATCGACGATACCAAACGCCTGATCCGCGCACCGGAAGTCACCTTCGACAGTGCGGAACTGAAACTGGACGCTTACGGCTACAACCTGCTCAACACGGACCTGAACACCGTCCTGGAACAGGCTGCGGACACCCAGAAGGGCCTGACCTTCATCCGGCAAGCTGCGGCCGGATATGAACTCGGCGAAGACGCTGTCGAAATCGAAGATGCGTCAGGTGCGACCTATCGGACCCGGCTTGCCGTGGCGGCGGACGGGCGGAACTCGCAACTGCGCAAATCTGCGGGCATCGACGTCAAACGCTGGGGCTATCCGCAGGTCGCGCTGGTTCTGAACCTGGCCCATGACCAGCCTCATGGCGATGTCTCGACGGAGTTCCACACACCGACGGGCCCGTTCACGCTTGTCCCCCTGCCCGGTCGTAAGTCCTCACTCGTCTGCGTCGAAACGGAAGAAGGTGCCGATCGGCTTTTCAAGATGCAGGATGCTTATCTGGAACAGGAACTGGAACAGCGTGCCCACTCGATCCTTGGGAAATTCAGGATCGCCAGCGAACGGCAAAGATATCCGCTGTCCGGCCTTGCCGCCAAGACGCTGGTCGGCCGGCGGGTCGCCCTGATCGGCGAAACCGCCCATGTCTTCCCGCCAATCGGCGCCCAGGGGCTGAACCTCAGTTTGCGTGACGTGGCCGCCCTTGTCCGCCTGATCGCAAGCGCGCACGACAGGGGCGCCGATTTCGGCTCAGCGGCCGTGCTGGCTGCTTATGACCGGGAACGGCGAACAGACATTTCCTCACGTACCGCTGCGGTCGACGCGTTGAACCGCTCGCTCCTGAACGGCTTCCTGCCGATCCAGCTTGCCCGCAGCACCGGGCTATATCTGGCCGACCGGATCGGGCCGCTGCGCCGGTTCCTGATGCGCGAAGGCATTGCACCCGGCACGAAGTCGCTGGCCGACAGCCTGCTGCCACGAAAAAAGTCCGCCTAAGGCTTTCGAAACTCCGGGATAATCGGAACGACGGCTGCCTCTATACGGGTGGCACCGGCTGGTGCTTCGTAGTTGAACAGACCGCGCTCCCCGAAATGCGGATCGTTGCGTGCCTCCTCGAAGGTTTTTACCAGACATGCGCAGCAATCGGCCGTTGTCAGATCAACTTCCCAGTCGGCAGCAGCTCTGGCTGCAAAGGCATTGGTAACAGCTGCCGCGGTCGCTTCCGGGTTCGTGCGGTCGTCGCGCAGATCCTGCGGAATTTCGAGCAGGCTGCAAAGCCGCTGCCAGAACTTTTCCTCCAAAGCCCCGACAGCAATCATCTTGCCGTCTGCCGCTGGATAAAGCCGGTAACGCGGCGAGCCACCCGTCAGGAGCGCGGAACCGAACTCCGGAACCGGCTTGCCGGCCGCATGAAAGGCATGGGCGAAGAGGCCGAAGGTGAACATGGCGTCGCTCATGGAGATGTCCAGACAGGCACCCCTGCCTGTTTTTTGACGCTGGAGCACGGCCAGAAGAATATTGATCATGGCCGGAAAGGATCCGCCCCCGATGTCCGCGATCTGCGTCGGCGGCAGGGACGGATGTTCTGCCGAACCGCAGGATTGGGCCAGTAAGCCGCCCAAAGCCAGATAGTTGAGATCGTGGCCCGCCATCTCCGCCTTCGGTCCGTTTTGTCCGTAGCCGGAAATCGAGCAATAGATCAGTTCGGGAAAGCGCGTGCTCAGCGTCTGATAATCAAGGCCGAGGCGTTCCATGACCCCAGGGCGGAACTGTTCGACCAGTATGTCCGCGCCGGCAAGGAACGGCTCCAGGTGCGTCATCGCGCCCGAAGCCTTGAGATCCAGCTCGACGACTTCCTTGCCCCGGTTCAATTGGGCATAGAGAACGGAGGCACCGTCCAGGAAGGGAGGGAAACGGCGCATATCTTCGCCACCGGGCTTTTCCACCTTGATGACCCGCGCACCGGCCTCCGCCAGCATGAGGGTCGCCAGCGGCCCGGGCAATAGCGTGGTGAAGTCGAGAACCGTCAGTCCTTCAAGCGGTTGCGGCACATCCATCTCCTCCAATGACGCGTCCAGCTCAAGAAGTGACGGAGTTTCAGCCGGTGTGCAAGACGCCGTTGGTGATCGCCCAGATAAAACCGGTGACGGTCACCACCGAGGCCATGGTACCGAACAGAACAAAGCTGGAAGCCCGCTGAACGTAGACATTGTACTGCTGGGCGATGACGAAGACGTTGGTCGCCGGTGGCAGACAGGCCATGAGAACCGCGGTCGCCACCCACACGGGATCAATGCCGCCGATCCAGGTCAAGAGGAGATAGACCAGTACCGGGTGAACGATGAGCTTGACCACCAGAACGGCCGGCAGTTCAATCGGTATCCGGCCGGCAGGGCGAAGAGCGATGCTGACGCCCATGGCAAACAGGGCGCAGGGGGCCGCCGCATTGCTCAGGTAGCGCAACATCGTGTCGACTGCCTCCGGCGGCTTGAAGCCGACCGCTGCGGCGCCCACACCTAGAATGGTCGCAACGATGAAGGGATGGGTGAAAACCCGCCAGACGATCAATCGAATGGTCTTACTGATGGGTTGCTTGTCGGTTCCGCCCACGGCCATCATCAAGGGAGCCAGGATAAACAGCAGCGTGTTGTCGAAACACAGGATCAGCGCCGTCGGCACGGTGGCACCGGCCCCGAGCACGGCAAGCGTCAGACCGGGGCCCATGTATCCGATGTTGGAATAGGCGCCGGCAATCCCCAGCATTGTGGATTCAGGAATGCTTCCGTTTGTCGCAAGAACACCGATGCAGAAAGCGATCGCGAAGACCGTATAGGTCGTGAACGTCGTCGCGGCGACGAAGGTCGGGTCCGTCAGCTGTTCGATCGGCGTTTCCGACAGGAGGCGAAAAAAAAGCGCCGGGAGCGCGATGTATATGATGAAAAAGTTCATCCAAGCCAGACCGGACTCGGGCAGATCGCGGATCTTGGCGGCGATTACACCCAAGAAAATGAGCCCGAAGAAGGGAAAAGCGAGCGAAATGATGTCTTGCATGGATTGGTCCGAACGGGATCCTGCGTATCGAAGAGGGTGGCCCAAATGCCAGCCGATGACGCCGTCGCGCTTGCATCCTCGAAACACCTTGGCTAATCACGCCTAGCCTGTTCACCGCAACGGGTCAATCGCCAGATTGATTGACCGCGGGTCCTGCCCACCCTTGTACACATGGTCTCCAGAGAGCCTGAGCTCCAATAGACTTTCCCGGATCACGATCACAATCACCGATGGCCCGTTCCTCCACGCTCCTAAAATTCCGCTACCGGGCCGAAGCCGCCTTTCTCAGGACGGCTATCTTTCTGTTTCGGCTTGTTCCCGTGGATATGGCTTCTGCCGTTATGGGCTTTTTCTGGCGCAAACTCGCGCCGTTCAACAGCCGTCACAAACGGGCCTTGATGCATTTGGAACTGGCCCTGCCCGAAACGAACGAGAAACAACGGCAGGCCATCGTCGCGGGCATGTGGGATAATCTCGGTCGCGTGGCTGCCGAAACCTTCCATATCGCAGACCTGATGAAACAGAAGGACCGCTTCACGGTTCGGGTCGACGAACGTACAGAAAAGTTCCTTGAAGAAGACAAGGGCTGTGTCTGGGTCTCGCTGCATACGGGAAACTGGGAACTCTGCGTCCAGCCGCTGGTCACACGCGGGCATGAAGTGACCGGTGTCTATCAGGCCCTTTCCAATCCGATCACGGATGAAATCCTGCGGGACATCCGCAAGGACCTGTACCGTGGCGGCCTCCATTCCAAGGGGCACCAGACCGCGCGCAAGCTGATCAGCGCCGTTCGCCGGGGCGGAAATGTCGCGATCATGGCCGATCTCCGCGAGACCCGGGGTATCAGGATGCCCTTTTTTGGCCGATCGGCCTACGCAACGCCTGTCCCCGCAACACTTGCCCGCGCCTGCGGCGTTCCGATCGTCGTCGGCAGGGTGGTTCGGACCAAAGGGGTTCACTTCCGTATCGAAGGTCGCTGCATCGACGTGCCTGTGACCGATGATCGAAAGGCGGATATCGAAGCGGCAACCCTCGAATTTCACGGAATTTTCGAAGAATGGATCCGTGAGTGCCCGGACCAATGGATGTGGATCCACCGCAAGTGGGCGCCTTCCTGACTATCGGATCAGACACTCTGACCCGAAGAAAGTCGCCGGTCCACCTTTCGGCGTATGGTTGCGGCGCAGCAATCGGGTTATATGTCGCCAAACACCGGAGGATCCATGATGAAAACGCCCCGCTCCTTTTACCAGCCGCTTGCCATCGGCGCGCCCGCACCGTTCCGCGATTTGCCGGTTTCCCTGGAGCGGATGATCCACTTTGTTCCGCCGCATGTGGAAAAGATGCGCGCCAAGGTGCCGGATCTGATTTCAAAGGTCGACGTCGTACTCGGCAATCTTGAGGACGCCATTCCCGCCAACGCAAAGGAAGACGCCCGCAAGGGCTTCATCCAGATGGCAAGCGAAAACGACTTCGGCCAGACCGGACTCTGGACCCGGGTCAATTGCCTCAACAGCCCGTGGTTCCTGGACGATATCCTGGAAATCGTTCCGGCGGTCGGCGACAAGCTGGACGTGATCATGCTGCCCAAGGTCGAAGGCCCGTGGGACATTCACTATCTCGACCAGCTGCTGGCACAGCTCGAAGCCAAGGCGGGCCTGAGCCGGCCGATCATGATCCACGCCATCCTGGAAACCGCCGAAGGCGTGAAAAACGTCGAGGATATCGCGGCCGCGAGCCCGCGCATGCACGGCATGAGCCTTGGACCTGCAGATCTGGCAGCTTCGCGCGGGATGAAAACCACCCGCGTCGGTGGCGGTCATCCAGACTACGCTGTCCTGAGTGATGCCGTGGAAGGAGCGGAAAGAACCGCTTTCCAGCAGGATCTCTGGCATTATACGGTCGCCAAGATGGTTGATGCCTGCCTCTCATACGGTCTGAAGCCGTTCTACGGTCCGTTCGGCGACTTTTCCGATCCGGAAGCCTGCGAGAGCCAGTTCCGCAACGCCTTCCTCATGGGATGTCTCGGTGCCTGGTCGCTGCACCCGAACCAGATCGATCTGGCCAAAAAGGTCTTCAGCCCCGACCCGGACGAAGTTGCCTTCGCGAAGAAGATCCTGGACGCCATGCCCGATGGCACTGGCGCTGTCATGATCGACGGCAAGATGCAGGACGACGCAACCTGGAAGCAGGCCAAGGTGATTGTCGATCTGGCCCGTCTGGTGGCGACCAAGGACCCGGACCTCGCAAAAGTTTACGCTCTCTAGAGGAAGGGGTACTATACTACACAGCCAATGCGACCGCGCGATAACGCTTGCAAGCCCGGCTTGAGCGCGTTATCCCGGCAAAAAGCCGATTGGTCAGGTAGTTTAGGATGCGTACGGCAAAATTCAGAATTGGTCAGGTCGTGCGGCACCGGATTTATCCCTTTCGGGGCGTCATTTTCGATGTCGATCCGACCTTCAGCAACACCGAGGAATGGTGGAACGCCATCCCGGAGGATGTGCGTCCGGTTCGAGATCAACCGTTCTATCATCTGCTTGCCGAGAACGAAGAAACGGAATACGTCGCCTACGTCAGCGAGCAGAATCTTGTCCCGGACATGACCGGAGAACCGGTCCGGCATCCGCAGGTCGACGAGATTTTCGAAGAGATGGGCGATGGATCCTACGTACCGCGAACGGTCGAGATCCATTAAGGCCAAGTTGGAAGTCGTAGCAGGCGTCGACCAAGACGTTCGCCCAAAATGAAAAACGCCGCATCTCAGAAAGATGCGGCGTTTCTATGTTCCAAACAGAAACTGGAGCTTACTGTGCGGCGTTTTTCTGAGCGTCGATCAGCTTCTGGCGCGCTTCTTCGGCGCGGCGCTTCAGTTCGTTCTGCAGTTCACTCTGTTTCTTCTGAAGTTCAGCCACGTCCATAGCCTCACCCTCATAGACCTTGGTAAAGCCGATCAGGGTGATTTCCAGCGGAATGGCCTTGGCCTGCTGGTTGAACGTGGTCAGGGTGATCTTGCTGCCCTGCTTCATCGAAGCGATGAAACCGTCGTCGACGACGAGTTCGGCAACACAAGTGGTCGGCACGCAGATGGAGTACTTGGCCTGAACCAGCTTGCCGCTGTCGATCTGCACACCCAGACCCGGCTGAATCAGCCGCCCGGTCGGAACTGCGATGATCAGAAGCTTGCGTGCTTCGCCATCGATCTCCTTGACGCCGAAGCTGCTCAGGAACTGGCCGGTATTGGTACGCAGCTCAAGGCTTGTGAAGCAGACCTGCTTGTTCACTTTCGGATCAACGTTACAGATCTTGACCCAAGGGGAATCGCTCTTTTCGTCCGTTTGGGCCGACACACTGACCGCCGAAGAGGGAAGTGCCAGCGCAGCAAGGGCGCAGCCGGCCAAAACCCTTTTCAAAATCTTTTTCATTGGAAACATCCTCAACCTTCCGTGCTCGGATCTTTGCGCTTTCTTGCTCTATTCGGGCGGCAACTTCAAGTACCGGGACCCCAGACAACGCTTGGAAACACCCTATAGTGGCGATTACGGCGATAGGGTGACCGATATGCAACGGAATCCAATTTTACCGGAACTACTGGATATCCTGCATTCAAAGCCGGTCCGGCGCGCACCGAAATCTTGCTTGTGTTAGGATTTCCCGGAGAATCAAACCACGGTTAAGTGATGATCATTGGCTTCTTCCGCAGGTTTGCAACGGCCATCGGCCGTGCTGTCGCTGTGTCGAACGGTTGCCGGCTGGCATTGGCCACCGGACTGGTTTTGCTTGCGCCGCTTTCGGCGGCCCGAGCGGACGATGAAAACATTCCCTGGGTGCATGCCATCGCCATGCACGGCAAACCGGCCCTTGAGCCCGGTTTCAAGTCCCTGCCCTATGCCAATCCCGACGCGCCCAAGGGAGGCGTGCTGACGCTCGGCGTTCAGGGAACCTTCGACAGCCTGAATTCCTTTATTGTCCAGGGCGGATGGACCAGCGCGCGCGGCATGAAGGAACGTCCGTTCGGCTCCAACATTTTCGAAAGCCTTCTCGCCCGCTCCTACGCGGAGCCTTTCACGCTTTATGCCCATCTGGCAGAGCGGGTTCGCATGCCGGACAGCCGAAAATGGATCGAGTTCGAGCTCAACCCGAAGGCACGGTTTTCCGACGGCTCGCCGGTGACGGTGGAAGATGTGATCTTTTCGCTGGACCTTATTCGCGACAAGGGCCGCCCGCCCTACAGCAGCTGGTACGGCGAGATCGTCAACAAGGAGATAACCGGGGAACGTTCTCTCAAGATCACTTTCCGCGATGGGGACAATCGCGAATTGCCCCTGCTGATCGCCATGGCACCTATCTTTTCAAAGGCGCATACGAACGCCGAGACATTCGACAAATCGACGCTTGATCCGATCATGGGAACGGGCCCCTATGTCTTTTCGAAGATCGAGCCGGGTCGGCGCGTGATCTACCGGAAAAACCCGGACTATTGGGCGAAGGACCTGCCGATCAAGGCCGGTTTCGACAATTTCGACGAGATCCGCATCGAGTACTACCGGGACGAGACAACCTTGCAGGAAGCCTTTCGCAAAGGCCTGATCGATGCCCTGCAGTTCGGAGATCCGGTGCGCTGGGAGACCGGGTTCGATTTTCCGGCCGCCAAAGACGGAAAGGTGATCAAAACGGTCATCGCCAAGGAAACGCCGGCGAATATGCGAGGCATTGCCTTCAACACCCGTCGTGCGGTCTTCGCGGACAATCGCGTGCGCGAGGCGCTGTCGATGCTGTTCGATTTCGAATGGGTGAACCGGAACATCTATTTCGGCCTTTATAAAAGGACGGCCGGATACTGGGACGATTCCATTCTGTCCTCCGTTGGCCGGCCTGCCGGCGACAAGGAACGGGCCCTGCTTGCCCCCTTCCCCGACGCGGTCGCTCCTAAGGTCATGGATGGCACCTGGCGACCGCCTGTGACCGACGGTTCCGGCAGGGATCGGAAAGTCCTGCGCGCAGCGTTGGGTAAACTCAAGGAAGCCGGTTACTCCCTGAAAGACGGACAGCTTGTCAACGAGAGCACGAACACGCTGCTGGCTCTCGAAATTCTGACCAAGAACGAAGATGAGGAAAAGCTGGCGCTGGCCTATTCCAGAACGCTGAAATTGATCGGTGTCGGAGTAGAGGTGCGCACAGTCGATCCGTCCCAGTTCGAAGACCGGCGGCTCCGTCGGGATTACGATATGGTTTTCAACACCTGGTATTCGTCCCTTTCCCCGGGCGCCGAACAATACGGCCGCTGGTCGTCTGCCGCAGCGGACGCGGAAGGGTCCTTCAACATCGTCGGCGCACACAGCCCGGCGATCGATGCCATGATCGATGCCATCGTCAGCGCCCGCACGGAAGAGGATTTCATAGCCGCCGTCAGGGCCTTTGATCGCATCCTGATTTCCGGCTTCTACGCGGTGCCCCTTTTCCATGTATCGGAAGATTGGGTAGGCCGCTGGAGCCGCGTCGTTCCGCCGAAAGTGAATTCGCTTTACGGCGTGGAGTTTGACACCTGGTGGTCCGCGGACGCGTCGGTAAACTGATCGGAGCAAAGAACAAAGATCATGAAAGTCACGCCTGACACCCTGTCCGATCCCTACCATGCAACCGAAGCCTGGGGCGACACGACGCTGGATATGTTGTTCCGTCAGACGGCTCAACTGCATCCTACCCGGATGGCACTCGTCGATGCGCCCGACCGCTCCAACTGGACAGGCGGAGACAGCCGCAGCCTGACCTATCAGGAGGCTGAGCGGGAAATTGATCGACTGGCCGCCTTCTATCGTGCCATCGGGCTGACGACCGACCATGTGATTGGCGTACAATCTCCTAATACCGTCGACACGGTTATCGCCATCCTGGCCGCACTTCGGGCCGGACTGATCGTCTCGACGCTGCCGCTGCACTGGCGGCAAAAGAACGTGCTTGAAGCCCTCAATTCCGTAGGGGCGAAAGGTTTTATCGCCGCGGACCGCATAGAAACGCGCAATGTCGGCGCCGCCGCCCGGGACGTCGCCGCGGATCTTTTCAGTCTCCGCTTCGTTTTCGGCCTCGGCAAGGACATACCCGACGGACTGATTGAACTGGGCCCCATGCTCGCGGAGATGGGCGATGATCTGACCTTCGACGAAAGCGAACGGGACAAGGCCGCCGATCACGTGGCAACCATATCGTGGACACGGTCCGGTAGCGAGACCGTTCCCGTGCCCCGCTGCCACAATCACTGGATCGCATCTGCCCGACAATGCGTGCACGAGGCGGGATTGAACCACGGCGAACGCATACTCGTCCCCTACTCCCTGAGCGGTTTGACCGGTATCGGTGCGGGGCTCGTCCCTTGGCTACTCGTCGGCGGAACACTGCATCTTCACCACCCGACATCCCTGCTGCAACTGTCCCGGCATGCCAATGCGATCGGCGCCGACTACGTGCTGACCCCGGGTCCCCTGACGCAGATCCTCGATAAGAAACTGGTGCAGGAGACGACCACCATCGTCTCGGCCTGGAACGTCGCGGCACCAAAACCCGGCACATTCATGCCGCATCACAAGGTCGTGGACCTTCACATCGCCGACGAATTCGCCCTTGTTGCAAAGGCCCGCGGTCCGTCAGCCAAGGTACAGGCGACTCCGCTGGGAAAACAGGCGGGGCCGAACGGGTGTGAGAGCGGGCCAGCCCTTTTAGAAATCGCAGTCGACCAAGGCGAGAACGGCGCCCAAGCACTGCTGCAGGTCAAGGGGCCCATGGTTCCTGATGTTGGCTGGCATACGCATGCAGGCTCGCATGCGCATCAACGCGATCAGAAGGGATTCCTGAGTACCGGCATACCGGTTGAGCAGAGCGAAGACGGACTGAAGGGGTTCGGCATACCGGGCGCACAGGCCAACGGCGTGGGCGATCTGGAGGCGCTTGACGAACTTTATTCCGCTTACCCCGGTGTCAGCGAAGCGGCCGCGTTCCTGGTCGAAGACGAATTGCTGGGCGCCCGGCTCTACGCGGCCCTGGTTCCGGTCTCGGGCAACGTACCGGACGCCAAGGCATTCTTCGCCTATCTTGATGCGGATGGGGTGGATCTGGCAAAAATTCCCTATCGTGTCCTCGTGCTACAGGCCCTCCCGCGAAACAACGACGGAACGATCGACCGGGAACGACTGACCTTGCGCACCCAGCGGCTACCGGCCGCGGTGGCCTGAGCCATCCCTGGCGGAAACGGAGGAAGATGGACCAGGACAATTCACTTCTCTGGCAGGGACCGGTTTGGTTCGCCGGCCGGGCTTCACCGGTGAGCGCAGGTTCCATTCCCGGGCTTACCGACGACATCGACCTGTTGCAGAGTTTTGCGGAAGCAGAAGGCATGGACGGCCACCTTCCGAGCGCGGTCATTGTCGATATTTCTTCAGTTCCTGACGCCCACCGAGATCGTTTTTTTGCATGGCTGGACGATCAGGTCACCCGCCTGCCCACGGATGTCCCGATTGTTTTCCTGAGCAAGCCGGACGACATCCTGCCGAACCGCCCGAAAGCCAATGCCACGATCAACAGAGCCGTGCCGGACGACGTTCTGTTCGACGCCATCTGTGCCCATCAGCGTGCCCTGATGCGCTTCGAGGAAGCGCGAATCCGACGCCTCGTCTTCGGTCGCATTCCCGGTTATGGAGCAGCCCCCCATTACAAAGGGACAAGCGGATTGCTCGTCGTGGGGCTCGGTGGACGCTTTCCCGATCTACAGGAAGCGAGCGGCCGGAAAGTTGAGGTTATCGGCGCGTTTACCCGGGACATGGCCGAAAACTACCTATCCCAAAGGGCGTTCGATGCCGCAATTCTGGATTCCTCGCTCGATGAAACCCTCGAAAGCCTGCGGCTGATCCGCATGGATTCCCGCTTTGCCGCCATTCCTGTCCTGGTGGTCACAGACCAACCGGGCGACACCGCCATGCTGTTCAAGGCAGGCGCAAATGACGTTCTGACACTCCCTCTGGACGGCTACAATCTGCGCACCCGGCTTGCGACAGCCATCCGCCATGGCAAACGCCGAAGGCTCGCCGACAAGGTACTGGCGGAAAGCCATCGCTGGCTGACCCAGCAACTGGACAAGGGCGGGCTCAGCCAGAACGACTATCAACGCTATCTGGAGCGTGCGGGACAAGCGCTTGCGCTGCGAAGGCTCGCGCTTTGCGAGATGAAGCTGCTTCCGGAGAATTTCATCCTTCCGGAACAGACGACCGCACTTGCCGAAAACCTCTATGGCACACTGCTTTCGGTCGCCGACGCCACCAGCCGCGAAGAGGACCTGGTCTGCGTGGTCAACGACATAGGTCCTGTTGCAGTGCTCAAAAGCCACAGAGGTAAGGGCCGGCTGCAAGCCCGTATCGAGGCGATCCTCGGACACACGGTCCTTTGAACCCCGTTATTCGGAGCAGCGACTGGAACCGCCTGCCGGAAACGCTTATGTTCGACAGATTGAATAAGTAGCCGGGAGACGGGATTTGACTGAAGACACACCTATTGCCGTGGACGTGGTGTCAGACGTGATGTGCCCATGGTGCTATATCGGAAAGCGGCGACTTGAAAGCGCACTTGCCCAGTTGCCGGATATCAAGGTTGCCGTTCGCTGGCATCCCTTCCAACTCGATCCCACTTTGCCGAAGGAAGGCAAGGACAGGCAGACTTATCTCAACGACAAGTTCGGCGGCCCGGAACGGGCGCAAGGGATCTATCACAAGATCAGCGACGCCGGTCGGCAGGAAGGCATTGATTTCGCCTTCGACAAGATCAAGGTTTCGCCGAATACCCTCGACAGTCACCGGCTGATCCTGTGGTCCCGCGCCGACGATCTGCAGGACGAAGTCGTGGAGCGGCTGTTCAAGGCCTATTTCCAGGACGGAGATGACCTGACGAAGCCTGAGACGCTGGTAAAGATCGCAGATGAAGCCGGGATGCAGTCGGATCTGGTCGACCAGCTTCTGGAAACCGATAGCGACCTGGAAAAGACAAAGCAGCAGATCGCCCGCGCTCAGGAACTCGGCGTATCGGGCGTGCCCTGCTTCATTATCGACGGCCGGTTCGTAATCGCGGGGGCGGAGAAACCGGAGACGATCGTGGCCGCCATCCGTCATGCGGAAGAAACCCGAACATCCGATCCGGAGGCTGTTTCCCAATAACGGCAACGAGGTTAAACGAAAAAGCCCCGCCGATTGGCGGGGCTTTGGTTTTTTGAGATATGCAGCGGCCCGGATCAGGCTTTCAGGATCGACCGGCCGGCATAGACAGCCTGCGGCCCCAGTTCTTCCTCAATCCGGATCAGCTGATTGTACTTCGCCAACCGGTCGGAACGTGCGAGCGAGCCGGTCTTGATCTGACCGCAGTTGGTGGCAACGGCAAGGTCGGCGATGGTTGCGTCTTCCGTTTCACCGGACCGGTGCGACATGACTGCCGTATAGGATGCCTTGTGGGCCGTTTCCACGGCATCGAGGGTTTCCGAGAGGGTGCCGATCTGGTTGACCTTCACCAGGATAGAGTTGGCTACGCCTTTTTCAATGCCCTGGCGCAGACGTGCGGAGTTGGTCACGAACAGATCGTCGCCAACGAGCTGGCATTTGGAGCCGAACAGGTCCGTTGCAGCTTTCCAGCCATCCCAATCGTCTTCAGCGAGCCCGTCTTCGATGGAAATGATCGGGTAACGGGAAACTAGGTTTTCCAGATATTTGGCCATTTCTTCCGGCGACAGGGACTTGCCCTCGCCTTCGAGCTCATACTTGCCGTCCTTGAAGAACTCGGTGGAAGCTGCGTCGAGGGCGAGATAGATGTCTTCGCCCGGCTTGTAGCCGGCGCTTTCGATCGCCTTCATCACGAAGCCGATGGCCGCATCGGTGGATTCCAGGTTCGGCGCAAAGCCACCCTCGTCGCCCACGTTGGTGTTGTGGCCGGCAGAAGCCAGAGCCTTTTTCAGCGTGTGGAAGACTTCCGCCCCCATGCGCACCGCATCGCCGAGCGTATCGGCGCCGACGGGCATGATCATGAATTCCTGGAAATCGATCGGGTTATCGGCATGGGCGCCGCCGTTGATGATGTTCATCATCGGAACCGGCAGGGTCCGGGCCGACGTGCCGCCGACATAACGATAGAGCGGCAGGCCGGAGGCCTGGGCGGCTGCGCGGGAAACAGCCAGGGAAACGCCCAGGATCGCATTGGCGCCGAGGCGCGCCTTGTTCGGCGTCCCGTCCAGATCGATCATTGCGCTGTCTATCTTGAGCTGGTCTTCCGCATCGAGACCACCGATGGTGTCGAAGATATCACCGTTGACGTTATCGACCGCCTTCAGAACGCCCTTGCCGAGATAGCGTTCGCCGCCATCGCGCAATTCGACAGCTTCATGGGCACCGGTGGAGGCCCCGGAGGGAACCGCGGCGCGGCCGAAGGACCCGTCTTCAAGAAACACATCCACTTCCACGGTCGGGTTGCCGCGGCTGTCGAGAATCTCACGCGCCGTAATATCGACGATTGCGGTCATCGCAATACTCCTTGTTTCGTATCGTAGTGCGGCAGGCCGGTGGTCCGGCGCCGATCTCGTTTGTCACCGGATCGGCCGCTTGCCTCAGTGCAGAGACCGAACCGCCCGGACAGGAAAAAGGCCAGGCAAACGCCCGGCCCGGATGATCTAACTCAGTTCGTAGCCGGCTTTACGACCGCATCAAGCGCCTTGAGTTGCGCAAGCAACGCGCCAAGATCCTTAAGCGGCACCATGTTCGGCCCGTCGGATGAAATCGTGTTGTCCGGATCCGGATGGGTTTCGACGAAAAGCCCGCCGACCCCGACCGCCACGGCTGCCCTTGCCAGAACGGCCACCATGCGGCGGTCACCACCCGAGGAGCCACCAAGGCCGCCGGGTTGCTGGACCGAATGGGTTGCATCGAAAATCACAGGCGCGCCGGTTTCGGCCATGATCGGCAAGGCGCGGAAGTCGCTAACGAGCGTGTTATAGCCGAAGCTGACACCACGCTCGGTCAACAGGACATTCTGGTTGCCGGTTTCAACAATCTTCATCAGGACGTTTTTCATGTCCCAAGGAGCAAGGAACTGGCCTTTCTTGACGTTGATGATCGCGCCGGTTTTCGCGGCCGCGACAAGAAGGTCCGTCTGACGGCAAAGAAAGGCCGGAATCTGCAGGACATCCACGACTTCTGCGACCGGCACGCACTGATCCTCGGAATGGATATCGGTCAGGACGGGCATGCCGTAGGTTTCCCGGATCTCCGCAAAGGCCGGCAGCGCATCCTTCAAGCCGACGCCGCGCGTGGCCGCAAGAGACGTGCGGTTCGCCTTGTCGAACGAGGCCTTGAACACGACCGGAATATCATGCGCCCCCGCAATTTCCTTGACGGCTGCGGCGCATTCAAGAACATGCGCGCGGCTTTCCATCTGGCATGGACCGGCAATCAGGCTGAATGGAGACGTATTGCTGAAGCAAACGTCGCCGACCCGGACTTCAGTGTTCGGCTGGGACATGGAACTTCCTAAGGGTCAGTGGGCAGGCCCCGGTGGGCCGTTTATAAGGCGTCCGTTCCATAGCGTTCTTTTTCCATGGCTGCAATATGGGCGGACGACAGTTCCAGAAGTAACCAATCTTGCGAAGTTCACACCGGCAGCGGTTTGACCTCTCGCGTGACATGGTGGAACAATGTATCTTGGATCGCGCGCGGTGGCACTTCGAAGAGAGTTCACGTCATGGTAATTTTGCGTTTGTATTTGGCTGTTCGAAACGTGTCGGATACCAGCGTTTGGGCACACCTCCTGAATACGGTTTTTATTTGCAATTTATCCTTTCTCATTTTGAACAAAACTCCCGGAAAGAGACAAAATGACCTCAAAAATTAGGAAAGCAGTTCTTCCCGTGGCCGGTCTTGGGACGCGCTTTCTGCCTGCGACCAAGGCGGTGCCGAAGGAAATGCTGACGATCGTCGATCGGCCCATCATCCAATACGTGGTGGAAGAAGCGCGTGCGGCGGGTATCGAACACATCGTCTTCGTGACCGGACGCAACAAGCATGTGATCGCGGACCATTTCGACCGTGCTTATGAACTTGAAGACACGCTCAAGAGCCGGAACAAGACCGAAGCGCTCCAGCTCCTGGAAAAACTTCGCCCGGCTGCCGGTTCAACCAGCTTCACCCGGCAGCAGGATCCGCAAGGGCTCGGTCACGCCATCTGGTGCGCCCGGGACATCATCGGCCCCGAGCCGTTCGCCATTCTTTTGCCAGACGTGATCATCAAGTCCCAGACGAGCTGTCTCAAGCAGATGGTCGATGTCTACGAGGAAACCGGCGGCAACATCATTGCCGTTGAGGAAGTTCCCGAAGACCAGACCCACAAGTACGGAATCGTGGAACACTCGGAGAAGCTTTCCGAACGGGCCAGCAGAATTAAGGGAATGGTGGAAAAGCCTGCTCCTGGAACCGCCCCCACCAACCTCATGATCACCGGACGCTATATCCTGCAGCCAGAGATCTTCAATCTCCTCAGCCATCAGGAAAAAGGCGCCGGTGGCGAGATCCAGCTGACCGACAGCATGCTTGCCCTGATGGAATCCCAGCCCTTCACCTCACTCAGATTCGAAGGCCGAAGCTACGATTGCGGTTCCAAGGCCGGGTTCCTCAGCGCAAACATCGCCTATGCGCTGGAGCAGCCGGATCTGGCTGCCGAATTGGTTCCGCTTCTCGGCGACCTGATCAACAAACGCGACGCGGCCGAATAATCCGAGCGGCGGTCTGGCGACCGGCGTTATTGCTCTTGCAAGGGCAAGACCTTACCGACTAGGACTGGGCCGGCGCTCCGTAAAGGGGCAGCCGGCCCTTTCCTTTGGCTCCTACACCCGGACACGCAGATGACTTCCGCCACACCCATTTCCCGTAAAGTCGCCGTCATCGGTCTTGGGTATGTCGGACTTCCGGTCGCCGTCGCGTTTGCGGGAGCCGGACACCGGGTTACCGGCTTCGATATCAAGACCGACCGGCTGGACGACCTTCGCGACGGTCATGACGTGACGTCTTCCGTCACCTCTGAGGAATTGCGGCAACCAGGCCTGACCTTCACCGCTAACGCTCGAGATCTTGCGGATTGCGAGATCTTTGTCGTGGCCGTTCCGACGCCGATCGACCGCGCAAAACGCCCGGATCTGAGGCCCTTTGAAAATGCGGCCCGGACCGTCGGCTCGGTCATGCGCAAGGGCGCGATCGTCGTTTTTGAATCGACAGTGTTTCCCGGTGCCACGGAAGATATCGCGGTCCCGATCCTGGAAGAGGCATCCGGACTGGTCTTCGGCCGGGATTTCGAGGTCGGTTATTCACCTGAGCGGATCAACCCCGGCGATACGGTTCACCGATTTTCCGATATCATGAAGATCGTATCGGCCAGTTCCGAGGTCGCGACAGACGCACTCTGCGATTTCTACGGCTCCGTCGTCACAGCGGGTATTCACCGTTCTCCCTCCATCAAGGTGGCGGAAGCCGCCAAGGTCATCGAAAACACCCAGCGGGATCTCAACATCGCGCTGATGAACGAACTCGCTGTCCTGTTTCATGCGATGGACATCGATACACGGGATGTTCTGGCCGGTTCGGCGACGAAATGGAACTTCCTGCCGTTCCAGCCGGGGCTTGTCGGCGGGCACTGCATTGGGGTCGATCCCTATTATCTCACCCATAAGGCCCATGAAATCGGCCTCACGCCGCAGGTCATCCTGGCCGGCCGCGGCACCAACGAGGCCATGCCTGCCTTCATTGCCGGAAAGATCATCCAGGCCTGCGTCAGGCTCGGGCGCAAAATGCCGCCGAAAATCGCGGTTCTAGGGCTCACTTACAAGGCCAATGTGCCGGACACGCGTAATTCCAAGGTGGTCGACCTTATCCGGGAACTCTCCGATTTCGGCGCCGATGTCCGGGTTCATGACCCCCTTGCGCTGAGAGACGAGGTCGAGGCGGAATACGGGCTCCAGCTGTCTTCGCTTGAAGACCTTTCCGGATCGGATGCCGTGATCCTCGCGGTTCCGCATGCCGCGTTTTTTCAAAATGATGACGCCTGGCCGTTCATCCTGCCGCTCCTAGGCAGCGGCGCGACCCTGGTGGCCGACCTGCCGGCACGGCTTTCCCGCTCCAAAAAGCCCGAAGAGGTCAGACTCTGGCGGCTGTGATGCTTCCGGTAGCAGCCGGCACCGAAACCACGGCGAAATCTCCCGTCTTTTCAACGGGTTCTCCGGCGAAACAAATTCCTGCAATTTTTTAAGCAGCTTGCATATTTTAACAACGAGGCAAAGTTCCGAATCTCACCTATACTGACCAAATACCAACAACAAGGAAGGACCGGTCATGCGGGTTTCAGTCTTTGTCAGTGTTTGGGTTGTTTTAGCAGCAGTACTCCTTTCCGGCCGAACCTCGGCCGAAGCGCAGGCGGTCGCGCCTGCCAGCGCCGTCTTTCACAAAATCATCAAGGACCAGATGAAGGCATTCGCGGCCGGCGATGCGACTACCGCCTTCTCCTATGCAACGACCGCGCTTCAGCAGCGCTTTCAAACGCCCGCAATCTACCTGGATGCGGTCAAACGAAGCTATCGCCCGGTTTACAGTCCCCGGGACATTACCTTCGGAACGTCCAAAGTGACCAGCAAAGGTCCGGTCCAGGAAGTCTATCTCACCGGACCGGATGGCGATGACTGGCTCGCGCTTTACAGTTTCGAACAGCAGGAAGACGGAAGCTGGAGGATTTCCGGCTGCTATCTGACCAAGTCCATCGGCTATCCGGCATAAGAGCCCCGCAGGAAGGATCTACTCGTCCCGGTTTTCAGAGCGCGGCGATGTCGCCCCGCGCCCAGTCCGCCTTGGTCTTTTGACGGAACTCCTCGAAGGTCCCCGCCTCGATGGCGTCACGCATCCCCTGCATCAGCGACTGGTAATAAGCCAGATTGTTCCAGGTAAGTAGCATGCCTGCCAAACCCTCGCCGGCGCGAACGAGGTGATGCAGATAGGCCCGCGAATAGGTGCTTGTCGCCGGGCAGTCACTCGCCTCGTCGAGCGGACGCGGGTCGTCCGCATGGCGGGCGTTCTTCAGGTTGACCTTGCCGAATCGGGTATAGGCCAGGCCGTGGCGGCCGGCGCGGGTCGGCATGACGCAGTCGAACTGATCGATGCCGCGCGCCACGCTTTCCAGGATATCGTCCGGGGTGCCGACCCCCATCAGGTAGCGCGGCTTGTCGACCGGAAGGGCCGGGTTGGTGATATCCAGCATGCGCAGCATGACGTCCTGCGGCTCGCCGACGGCAAGGCCGCCGACCGAATAGCCTTCGAACGGCATTTTCGACAGCTCTTGGGCGGACCGGATGCGCAAATCCTCCACATCGCCGCCTTGGACAATGCCGTAAAGCCCCTGCCCCTTTGCCGGGCCTTCCATCTTTTCGAACTGGGTGCGCGATCGCTCCGCCCAACGAAGCGACAACTCCATGGCGCGCTCGACTTCCTCGCGCGGGGCCGGCAAACGGATACACTCGTCCAGCTGCATCTGGATATCGGAACCGAGCAAGCCCTGGATTTCCACGGACCGTTCCGGTGTCAGATGATACTTCTGTCCGTCGATATGGCTCTGAAACCGGACACCGGTCTCGTCCAGCTTGCGCAATTGGGCAAGCGACATGACCTGGAAACCGCCGCTGTCCGTCAGGATCGTGTGCGGCCAGTTCATGAAGGTGTGCAGGCCGCCGAGACGATCGACCCGTTCGGCCGTCGGACGCAGCATCAGATGATAGGTATTGCCGAGCACAACATCCGAGCCGAGGTCCCGAACCTGGTCCGGATACATCGCCTTGACCGTGGCCTGGGTGCCTACCGGCATGAAGGCAGGCGTGCGCACGACCCCATGCTGCGTCGTGATTTCACCCCGCCTCGCGAGGCCGTCGGTCTTCAGAAGCTTGAAGGCAAATCGGTTTCCGGTGTTCCCCGACATCGTCATAAGTCCTTTTCAACCGCACCATCGGCGGGAAACAGCAGGCAGGCGTCGCCGTAGCTGTAAAAGCGGTATTCTTCCGCAATCGCATGCGCATAGGCCCGCTGCATGGTGTCAAGGCCAGAAAAAGCCGATACAAGCATGAACAGCGTTGAGCGCGGCAGATGGAAATTTGTCATCAACATATCGACCGCCCGGAACCTATAGCCTGGCGTGATGAAAATCGACGTTTCACCCGCGAATGCGCGCAAGCCGCCCGGCTCCTGCGCCGCGCTCTCCAGGATCCGTAAGGACGTCGTTCCGACGCTGACGACCTTGTTGCCGCGCGCCCGCACGGCCTTGAGCGCATCAGCGGTTGCGGCGGACACCTCACCATATTCGGCGTGCATCCGGTGGTCTTCGGTGGTCTCGCTCTTGACCGGCAGAAAAGTGCCCGCGCCGACATGTAGCGTCACTCGGTGCTGTTCGATCCCGCGCGCGGACAGGCTTTCCAGAAGCTCCGGCGTGAAGTGCAGACCAGCGGTCGGAGCCGCAACCGCGCCTTCCCTCTCGGCAAAAATCGTCTGGTAATCGAGCCTGTCCTGTTCGTCCTCACCACGTTTGGCGGCGATATAGGGAGGCAAGGGAATATGGCCGACGGTGGCAATGGCTTCATCGAGGCTGGGGCCGGACAGGTCGAACACCAGAAGGACTTCCCCGGCCTCACCTTTTTCGGCGACTGTCGCATCCAGGGTTCCCAGTAGACAGGCCTCCCCCTCGCCGCCGAAACGGATCCGATCACCAACGGCGAGCTTCTTTGCCGGACGGACGAACGCCCGCCAGCGATCATGCCCTGAACGCAAGTGAAGCGTCGCGCCTATTTTCGCGACCGCCTCACCACGGGTTCTGGTCCCCTCAAGCTGGGCCGGGATCACTTTCGTGTCGTTGAAGACCAGGGCATCGCCCGGTTCCAGGCAGGAAGCAAGATCCCGCACACCGGCATCGCGCAGTTCAGGCTCGGCTGCCGGACGGACCTCCAGCATCCGCGCAGCATCACGCGGCCGGGCGGGCCTGAGCGCAATCCGCTCGTTCGGCAAGTCGAAGTCAAACTGGTCTACGCGCATCCGTCGTCGGTCCGGTTCACACCGGCATTCCTGTTGGGGTGTACAAAGAAAAGCAAGGCGCCGTGCTGATAGCCGCCATGAAGCCAATTATCAACCGTCATTGGTTCTATCATCCGGCCAAATGAAAGCAGCGCGATGCCGGGCACCGCGCTGCGATCGTCAGGTCGGCAAGTCTGCTCAGGCTGCGTCGGCAGCAACCTTGATCGAGACGATATTGTCCGGGTTCTGAACCGGTTCGCCGCGCTTGATCTTGTCGACGTTGTCCATGCCTTCGATCACTTCGCCCCAGACCGTGTACTGGCCATCGAGCCACGGTGCATCGGTGAAGCAGATGAAGAACTGGCTGTCACCGGAATTCGGGTCCATCGCGCGGGCCATGGAACAAGTGCCCCGCTTGTGCTTTTCGTTGGAGAACTCAGCCTTCAGCTTCTGACCGGACCCACCGGTGCCAGTGCCTTGCGGGCAGCCGGTCTGGGCCATGAAGCCGTCAATCACGCGGTGGAAAACGATGCCGTCGTAAAAGCCGTCGCGAACCAGTTCCTTGATGCGGGCCACGTGGGTCGGCGCCAGATCCGGCTTCATCTCTATGACGATCGGGCCCTGGGTGGTTTCCATCAGAAGTGTATTCTCGGCGTCCTTGATATCGGCCATTTCATTCTCTCCGTTATTTCTATTCGATTAGGAACACAGGTCAGCCGGCGTCGGCGGCTACCTGCATTTTGATGATCTTGTCGGGATGCGCGGGCGGCTGGCCTCTCACGATCTTGTCGACGAGTTCCATGCCGTCGACCACTTCGCCCCAAACCGTGTACTTGCCCTTCAGATGCGGTGCGTCGGCAAACATGATGAAGAACTGTGAATTGGCGCTATCGGGATCCGACGTCCGCGCCATGCCGATGACACCGCGCTGGAACGGTGCGTCGGAGAACTCCGCCGGCAGGTCGGGAAGATCCGAGCCTCCGGTGCCGGTTCCGGTGGGATCGCCGGTCTGGGCCATGAAATTGTCGATGACACGGTGGAAGATGATGCCATCGTAAAATCCGTCACGAGTCAGCGTCTTGATGCGTTCGACGTGCTTCGGCGCCAGATCCGGGCGCAGACGAATGGTGACCCGTCCGTCCTTCAGGTCAAGGTAAAGCGTGTTTTCCGGATCGAGATCAGACGCTCCGGCCAATGCGGGCACAAACAGAATCGATGCGATGACCGCAAAGATGGTTAGAAATCGTGACACAGGGTACTCCGATCGGGTTATCTGGCGTCAGCCGAAGGTTGTTTTAGGCTGACTTTCAGCTGGTTCTGAGCTTCAAGGGTTCCGCGACGCTTCCCGGGACAAAAGCCGAGCTGTCACCGCCCATCTTTGCGATCTGCCGCACAAGCGTGGCCGTGATATGACGGACGTTGGGAGATGCGGGCAGGAACACGGTTCTGATTTCCGGCGCAAGCGTTCCGTTCATTCCGGCCATCTGCATTTCATAGTCCAGATCCGTGCCGTCACGCAGGCCGCGAACAAGGTATTGAGCACCGTTTTCGCGTGCGAACTCGATCACCAGATTGGAGAATGATTTGACCTCGATACGGGCTGCGTCGTCCGCGCCGAAGGCTTCCTGGGCGCAGGTGTAGATCATCTCGACGCGCTCGTCGAAACTGAAAAGCGGCGCTTTGCCTGGGTGAATACCGATGGCCACAATCACCTTGTCGGCAAGCGCAAGAGCCTGACGCAGGATGTCCATATGACCGTTGGTGACCGGATCAAACGACCCGGGATAGAGCGCTGTTCGTATCATGAGCCCTTCCATACTCTGCCTGCGCCGAACCTACAAGCGCCCCCCTCTCCGTCTTCTGAAACCGTGGAGTGAACAAGATCCTTAAGAACTGCCTATGAGGATTCAGCCGATCTAAAGACAAAACCTTTAAAAGTGTGACAGGCGTCACGGCACAATAAGCCGATCCCGCAGATAGTGGTTCGCATAGGGATGGACAACAGACGCGCAGGGAGTAACGCAAATGTCCACTTATCAGAAAGCCACCTCGGACCTGTTCTTGCAGAAATTCGGCAGGGACGTGTTTCAGTCAAACAAGACCGCCGCTCACCCGGCCGGCGCCGCGCAGATTGCCGGCATTCTGGGTCTGGCGTTGCTGGCGGTTCTGATCGCGGGATTCGTCACGCTGCAGCCGGCAGAGTCCTTCACACCTGCACGGGCTGCCGACATGGGCATGGTCCAGGGGCTGGAAGCCACCAAGTCCGACCGTTCGAAAACAACCCTGCCGTCCTCCTGCGATGGTCAGGCATGGGGCGCATGGAGCGCGGATTGTGCCGCTGCCCTGACCGGTTCGTCATCTGTCCGCAACGTCGGCTATGTCACGGTCGAGCAGCCGTCTAAGACGGTCAATGAGACGATCCTGGCCCGTTTTCCGGCGACGAACTGACCGTATCTGACCACTCCACATCAAAAAACAGCGGCTCAGGCAATGCCTGGCCGCTGTTTTTGTTTTCGGTTTCGAATCAGAAATTATTCGGCGTCGCCTTCCGGGGTCTCCGGCGGCGTTTCCCCGATGTCAGAGCCGGCTTCGCCGCCCTCGCCTTCGATCTCTTCTTCCTCGTCCACTTCACTGATCCGCTCCACGGCGACGACCTTCTCGTCCTCTGCCGTCTTGAAGACCGTGACGCCCTGTGTGGCGCGGCCAGCGATGCGGATGCCGTCGACCGGGCACCGGATCAGCTGGCCACCGTTAGTGACCAACATGATCTGATCTGTATCCTCGACCGGGAAAGATGCGGTCAGGTCGCCGTTGCGGGCGTTGACGGCCATGGCCGTGATCCCCTTGCCGCCTCGGCCGGTCACCCGGTACTCGAAAGACGACGTCCGCTTGCCGTAGCCTTTTTCCGAAATGGTCAGGATGATCTGCTCGGCAGCCCCCATTTCCGCATAGCGTTCCTGGGCGAGTTCGCCGGCAACGACGTCTTCCTCATCATGGCCGTTGCCGTTCTCCTCCGTCTCGCCGCGCAAGGCACGCGACATCTTGAGGTAAGCGGCCCGTTCTTCCGCGGTCACATCGATATGATGCAGAATCTGCATGGAAATGACCCGGTCTTCGTCGCCAAGCCGGATGCCCCGGACGCCGACCGAATTGCGGCCTGCAAAGACACGCACATCGGTCACGGGGAAGCGGATGCACTGGCCCGATGCCGTCGTCAGCATGACGTCGGAATGTTCCGAACAGGTCTCCACGCCGACGATCCCGTCGCCGTCTTCCAGCTTCATTGCGATCTTGCCGTTGCGGTTGATCTGGACGAAATCTGACAACTTGTTCCGCCGGACCGTTCCGCGCACGGTTGCAAACATGACGTCGAGGTTTGCCCAGCTGTCCTCATCTTCCGGCAGCGGCATGATGGAGGAAATCTGTTCGCCCTGCTCCAATGGCAACATGTTGACCAGCGCCTTGCCGCGCGAGGTCGGCCCGCCGAGCGGCAAACGCCAGACCTTCATCTTGTAGGCGATGCCGCGCGAGGAGAAGAACAGCACCGGCGTGTGGGTATTGGCGACGAACAAACGGGTTACGAAATCCTCGTCCTTCGTCGCCATGCCGGACCGGCCCTTGCCGCCACGGCGCTGCGCCCGGTAGGTGGCCAGCGGCACGCGCTTGATATAGCCCCCGTGAGACACGGTGACGACCATGTCCTCACGCTGGATCAGATCCTCGTCGTCGAAATCCGCGCCGCCTTCGGTGATCTCGGTCCGGCGCGGTGTTGCGAACTCCTCCTTGATCTCCAGCATTTCGCTGCGGACGATTTCCTGGATCCGGGCGCGGGAGCGCAGGATGTCCAGGTAATCGGCGATTTCCGCGCCGATCTTGTTCAACTCGTCCTCGATTTCGTCCCGACCCATGGCCGTCAGGCGCTGCAGGCGCAGCTCGAGAATGGCCCGTGCCTGTTCTTCGGAGAGCTTGTAGGTGCCGTCTTCCTGCACCATGTGGCGCGGATCGTCGATCAGCCGGATCAGGGCTTCCACGTCCTGAGCCGGCCAGTTCCGCTCCATCAGCTGGCGCCGGGCAGTTGCCGGATCGGGGGCACTGCGGATCAGCTTGATGACCTCGTCGATATTGGCGACGGCAATCCCCAGACCGACCAATATGTGAGCCCGATCGCGCGCTTTTTTCAGAAGGAAACGTGTTCTTCTACCAATGACTTCTTCGCGGAAGCTCACAAATGCCTTGAGCATGTCCGAGAGGGTCATCAACTCCGGCTTGCCGCCGTTGAGTGCCACCATGTTGCAGCCGAAAGAGGTCTGCAGCTGGGAGAAGCGATAGAGCTGGTTGAGGACCACATCGGCAACCGCATCGCGCTTGAGCTCGATGACGACGCGCATGCCGGACCGGTCACTCTCGTCCCGAATATCGGAGATGCCCTCAATGCGCTTGTCGCGCACCATTTCGGCGATCTTCTCGATCATCGTGGACTTGTTCACCTGATACGGGATCTCGGTGACGATCAGGGCCCAGCGGTCCTTTCGAACCTCTTCCACCTCGACCCTGGCGCGCATGACGACAGAGCCGCGGCCTGTCTCGAAGGCCGACCGGATGCCGGAGCGGCCCAGGATCATGGCGCCGGTGGGGAAATCCGGACCAGGCACGATCTGCATCAGTTCTTCCAGCGTCAGCGCCGGGTTTTCCATGATAGCGATCGCGGCGTCGATGACTTCGCCCAGATTGTGCGGCGGAATGTTCGTCGCCATTCCGACGGCGATGCCGCCGGCGCCGTTGACCAGGAGGTTCGGGAACTTCGCAGGAAGAACAACCGGCTCGCTTTCGGAGTTGTCGTAGTTCTCCTGAAAGTTGACCGTGTCCTTGTCGATGTCGTCCAGGAGCTTGTGGGCGACCTTTTGCAGACGGCACTCGGTATAGCGCATGGCCGCGGCCGGATCGCCGTCGACAGAGCCGAAATTGCCCTGCCCGTCGATCAGAGGCAGACGCAGGGAGAAGTTCTGCGCCATACGCACCAGCGCATCGTAGATCGCGCTGTCGCCGTGCGGGTGATATTTACCCATGACGTCACCGACCACGCGGGCCGATTTGCGGTAGGGCTTGTTCCACTCGTAGCCATTCTCGTGCATTGAGAACAGGATGCGGCGGTGCACGGGTTTGAGGCCATCGCGGACATCGGGCAGAGCACGGCTGACGATCACGCTCATGGCGTAATCGAGATAGCTGCTCTTCATTTCATCGACGATTGAGATCGGCTTGATGTCCGACGGGCTCGCGCCGGTAGGTGTGGTGTTATCCTGGTCTGCCAAGGATGGAACTCTTAATCGTTGTTATTGCTTTGACGTTTATATACGATTCCACATAGGCGGCCAAATTTCAGGCAGACGAGACGCCAACTAATTACCCCGTGATTTCAATTAGTTACATCGGCAATTCACAGGCTGAAAAATAGATTGCTGCAACAACTCTCCAGACGCGCCAGAATTGCGCGGAAAACAACCGGATTTCTCCTTTCGAAATGACCTGGATCCTCCCATGACCGACTACTTCATCAATGCCTTCGCCACGCTTTTCGTGACCATTGATCCGGTTGGTCTGGCTCCGATGTTTCTGGGGGTCACGGCGGGGCTTTCGGCAGCCGATCGAAAGCGCGTCGCCATCCGTGCCACAGTCACGGCAGCCCTCATCTTCCTGCTCTTTTTCGTGGCGGGCCAATCGGTTCTGAACGTGCTTGGCATTTCCGTTTCCGCCTTCCGGGTTGCCGGCGGCATCCTGCTGTTTCTGATTGCGGTCGAAATGGTCTTCGGCAAGAGGCAGCAGCGCAAAACGGAGACGGCGGAAAAAGCGGTCGAGCATCATCCGCCCACCGACTTTCACGAAGTGGCCATCTTCCCGCTGGCCATCCCGCTGATCGCCGGACCGGCGGCCATTAGTGCGACGATCCTTCTAAGCGGACAGGCTCCGGATACGCTGTCCTACCTCGGCCTGGCAGCTGTCATTGTCATTATCCTTGGCAGCTGTCTGTTTGCCTTCCTGCTGGCAGACAGGATCGAACGCCTGCTGGGCGATACGGCACAGCTGGTCATTACACGCCTGCTCGGCGTGCTTCTGGCCGCCCTTTCGGTGCAATTCATCGCAGACGGCGTCCTGGCCTTCGTCAGGTCATGACGCCGACGGCGTGCGATTACCGCTTCGATACCGGCTTGCCATCGTCGCGCAACACGACATAGATCGCCGGGATTACGAGCACTGTCAGCAACGTCGAGGACGCAAGGCCGAACAGCAGCGAGATCGCAAGTCCCTGGAAGATCGGGTCGGCCAGGATAACCGCCGCACCGATCATTGCGGCAAGCGCCGTCAGCAGGATCGGCTTGAAGCGGATCGACCCCGCCTCCAGCAGCACATCCTTCAAGGCCCGGTCCTCCGAACGCGCATGGCGGATGAAATCCACCAGCAGGATGGAGTTGCGCACGATGATGCCGGCAAGCGCGATAAAACCGATCATCGACGTTGCCGAAAACGGCGCATGGAACAACCAATGGCCGATCATGATGCCGATCAGGGTGAGCGGCACCGGCGTCAGGATCACCAGCGGTATCTTGAACGACCGGAACTGGGCCACCACCAGGAAATAGATGCCAAGCAGGGCGACCATGAATGCTGCGCCCATGTCGCGGAAGGTCACCCAGGTGATTTCCCATTCGCCATCCCACAGAACGGCCGTTTGGGCATCGCTGATCGGCTGTCCGTGGAGGATCACCTGCGGCTTGGGCAAATCGCCCCAGTCGGTCGCGTCGATCTTGTCCTGCACGGCAAGCATGCCGTAGACGGGCGCCTCGAATTCGCCTGCCAGATCCGCCATCACCATGACCACCGGCCGCGCGTTGTGCCGGAAACGCAGATAGGAGGACGGTTCACGCGACAGATGGACGACATCGCCCAACTCGACGACGGACCTGTTTCCGGGAAGCGCATTGGCCGGCACCGGCGTTGACAACAGACGCTCCGACAGAACCCGTTGGCCCTTGGGCAGAGCCAGCGCGATTTCTACCGGCCGGCGGCCGTCGCCGCGGTGGGAGTAGCCCACGACCGTCGTCCCGAGCAGGCTCTGGATCGTGTTGTAGACATCGGCCTCCGAAACACCGTGGTATTCCAGATTGTCCTGATCGATGGAAATCCGGACCCGCTCGGTCGGCTGACCGTAGCTGTTGTCGACATCGACGATGAACGGGACGTCCTTGAAGATCTGTTCCAGCTTCGCCGCAACCGCCCGCCGGACTTCCGGCGTGGGGCCATAGACTTCCGCCAGGAGGGTTGCCAGCACCGGCGGCCCGGGCGGCACTTCGACCACCTTGAGCGACGTGCCCTCCGGCACCTTCACGGACTTCAGCCGTTCGCGGATCTCAAGCGCGATGTCATGGCTGGTCCGGTCCCGCTCCCCCTTCGGCAGGAGGTTGACCTGCAGATCGCCCTGCTCCTGGCTCTCGCGCAAGAAATAATGGCGCACCAGGCCGTTGAAGTTGAACGGTGCTGCGGTCCCCGCATGGCTCTGGATCGAAACGATCTCGGGGATATCGAACAGGCCGTTGCCGATTTGCGTCAGAACCCGGTCCGAGTCCTCCAGAACCGTGCCTTCCGGAAAGTCGGCAACGACCTGGATTTCCGACTTGTTGTCAAAGGGCAGCAACTTGACCGTCACGTCCTTGGTGTAGATCAGCCCCATGGACGCGAGCGTCGCAAAGCCAACCAGGAGCAGGAAGATCCAGGAACCGGCCTTCGTGCGCAGGATCGGGGTCGCAACGGCGCGATAGACACGGCCAAGGGCACCGCCATCGCTTGCCTCGCCATGGCCATCTCCATGGAGGGGTGCCTTGCCCGATGTCTTCAGCATAAGCCACGGCGTCAGGACCACGGCAACGAAGAAGGAAAACAGCATGGCCGCCGACGCGACCGCCGGGATCGGACTCATGTATGGGCCCATCAGGCCGGAGACGAACATCATCGGCAAGAGCGCGGCGACAACGGTCAGGGTCGCCACGACCGTCGGGTTGCCGACTTCGGCAACCCCCTCGATGGCCGCCTGTATTCTTGACCGCCCATCCTTCATCGCCCAGTGCCGGGCAATGTTTTCGATCACGACAATCGCATCGTCGACCAGGATGCCGATCGCGAAAATGAGCGCAAACAGACTGACACGATTGATGGTGTATCCCATGAGCTGGGCAGCAAAGAGCGTCAGAAGGATCGTGGTCGGAATGACGATCAGAACGACGATGCCGTCCCGCCAGCCGATGGCGACCGCCACGAGGATAACGATCGACAGGGTCGCCAGTCCCAAATGGAACAGGAGTTCGTTCGCCTTTTCGTTGGCCGTCTCGCCGTAGTCCCGGGTAATGTGGACCTCGATATCCTCCGGGATCAAACGGCCTTTGAGGTCCTCCAGGTGTTCCAGAACCTGTTCAGCGATGACCACGGCATTAGCGCCGGCCCTCTTGGCGACGGCAATTTCAACCGCAGGCAGCCTGCTGACCGTACCGTCTTCCTGACGCTGCATGTGCCACGCCCGTTCTTCGGACTGTCTGGCGCCGATAACGGTCTTTGCCACATCCTTGACGTAGACGGGATGCCCGTCGCGCGTGGTCAGCAGCAGCAGTCCGATATCCGGCACGCCGGTCAGGGTCTGTCCGGCCACGACCGGCAGGTTCTTGCCGTGATCGCGCACGGCACCGGCAATGAACGACCGGTTCGCGGCCTGCACCTTGCCGACCAGCTGATCCAGGGTCACGCCGTAAAGGGAAAGTTTTTCAGGTTCCGGCTCGACCCGAACCATTTCGGTGCTACCGCCGATCAGGTAGGTCAGGCCGACGTTGTCCAGCCGCGAAATCTCGGTACGAACCTCGTCGGCGAGCGCATAGAGGTTCTTGTCGCTCCAGCGGCTGGCGACTTCGGGCTTGGGTGTCAGGGTCGCGACGACGATGGCGACATCGTCAACGCCACGGCCGACCACGAGCGGCTCGGGGATCCCCGATGGAATCCGGTCCATGTTGGCCTTGATTTTTTCGTGGACCCGCTGGATCGCATCGTCGGAATTCGTGCCGACAAAGAAGCGGGCCGTCACCATCACGCGGTCATCGACCGTCTGACTATAGACGTGTTCCACGCCGTTGATCGCCTTGACGATGGTCTCGAGCGGCTCGGTGACAAGCTTTACCGCATCCGGAGCCTTCAGGCCGTTGGCTTCCACCAAAATATCGACCATGGGAACGGAGATCTGCGGCTCTTCTTCACGCGGCAGGGTGAACAGCGAGATCGTACCGAGCACAAGCGCGGCAAACAGCAGAAGCGGCGTCAACGGTGAGGTGATGAACGCCTTTGTCAGAACACCGGAAAGACCGAGCCTCATGGCTGCACCAGCCTGTCGCCGTCTTTCAGGCCGCTCAAGACTTCGACGTAGGGCTTGCCGTCAATGGTCTGGTGGTCGCCGAGTTCCACGACGATCTCCAGCGTTTCTCCGCCTTCCGTGGCCAACTTGACGAAGTCGAGCCCGAAGCGGGTGGAAATGTATTCCTCAGGAATAATGATGGCCTGTCGTTCGCCGACCGCTATGCGGACCTGGATACGCTCTCCGACAAAGAAGTCACCGAGACCCGGCACTTCGGCATCGGCAACAACCCTGCCCTGGCTGATCTTCGGATAGACCTTGACGATATGGCCGACCGCAGACGATCCATCGGCCTTCATCGGCTCGGCGCCTAGCATCACCTCGTCGCCGACCTTCATGGTCCGGGCGTGGCGCTCGGGTACCTCGATCCGCAGGAGAAACCCCTCCTGGGCCACGGTCGCGATTACCTCGCCACCCATAACGAAGGAGCCAGCGGTCACCGGCACGTCGAGAACCCGTCCGGAGGACGGCGCGAGAACCTTGCCCTCCGTCATCTGCTGTTCGAGGACCGCCTTTTCTGCCTCAGCGGCCTTGAGCGTATTCTGTGCGACGATCAGCTGGGTTTCGAGTTGATCGATGCGCGACTTGGCGATCGTCCCGCGTTCGTAGAGTTTCTGCGCGCGATCGTATTCAAGCTGGATGTTATCGACGCTCGACTGCGAAGCGGCAATCTTCGCGTCCAGCGCCCGCCGTTGCAGGGTCAGCTTCTCATCAACGATCTCCGCAATTTTCTCGCCCTTCTTGACGTAACTGCCATCATCGACGGACAGGTCTCTCAGGGTGCCTGAAATACGCGCGCGTGCCGGAACATCGACCGCTGCCTGCACGGTTCCGTAAACGGTCTTGGTGTCGGTCACGGTCTGGGGCTTGACCTGGAATTCCTCAGCCTGCGCGAGGCCGTTCATTGCGGCAACCGCAAGGACGAGCAGGGCTCCGAGCCTTGTCACATTCCGAGAAAACCGGCGCTTCCCGGCCGGTTTGCTATCGCCATTTCGCATGCCAACTCCTGATCGCTTGTGCCGTTTTGCCCAGATAGACACTCGAGCATTTTCACGCAAGAATTAGTTTCATATATTTGAAACTTTCATAGCGCATTGATTTAACTCAGAAACAGCATTTTTTTCACGAACCGGCTCAGCTCCCCCGAAACGCGATGCTCATTCGGGCAACGCGTAAACCACCCTCAGACCGTACCCATGAACGGAATCACGCGCCCGCACGATGACCTGATCGAGGGTATCCGGAATGCGGACCCCGCTCAATGAACGGGTAAAAGGCTGTTCATTTACATGGGGATGAGCCAGAATCCTCTCGCCGAGGATTTTGCCGTCCGGCGTCTCGATCCGCCACAAGTTGGCATAGTGATCCCAGCCTTCGTCCGCGTGGTGCAAGGTGACGTCGAAACGCCAGGTTCCGTCCGGGGCCCGCGTTGCTTCCACCTTGACGACGCTGACTTCACCGGCACCGGACGACGTAGCGCCAAAAATCGCCGCCAATGCCAAAAGCCCCGCTCCAATCCTCTGACGCATTGCCTTTTCCCTTCTTCGTCTTGAAACTGTTGGCATGCTTTTTTACCGATAACGGAACGGAATCAGGATTCACGACGTTGTCATCGATACGGCCTCATCGCCGTCCTGAACGCTTACGGAGACAATTTGATGGCCGGACATGGCTCAAAAAAAGTGATTTATGCCGCGCTTGCCGGCAATACGCTTATTGCAATCACCAAGTTCGCGGCCGCCGCCTACACCGGCTCCTCTGCCATGTTGTCGGAAGGCATCCACTCCATGGTGGACACGGGCAACCAGGGCCTTTTGCTCTACGGCATCAAAAAGTCCAAACAACCGGCGGACAAGCAGCATCCCTTCGGCTATGGCGCGGAACTCTATTTCTGGTCCTTCGTGGTGGCTATCCTGATTTTTGCGGTCGGTTCCGGGGTATCGATCTATGAAGGCATTCACAAGGTCCTAGATCCCCATCCCGTCTCTGACCCTTACATTGCCTATATCGTCCTCGCCCTTGCGATGGTTTTCGAGGGAGGAGCCTGGTGGATCGCCTACAAGGAATTCAACCGGGCCCGCGGCTCGAAAGGTTTCGCAAGAGCCATGCACGATTCCAAGGACCCCACCGTGTTCACGGTGCTGTTCGAGGACACGGCCGCGATGCTTGGCCTGGGCGTTGCCTTCATCGGTCTGCTCGGAGCCCAGTTCCTGAACATGCCCTGGCTCGACGGCGCCGCCTCTATTGCCATCGGCCTGATCCTGGCCGGAACGGCAATGCTGCTTGCCTATGAGACCAAGGGCCTGCTGATCGGCGAAGGTGCGTCTTCCGAAATCGTCAACTCGATCAAGTCAATCGTCGATGCCGCTCCTGCCGTCCATTCCCTGAATGAGATCCGCACCCTGCATCGGGGGCCACAGGACATTCTGCTGGCGCTGTCGCTTGATTTCGAGGACGGCATCAATGTCGGGACAGTGGAAGACACGATCTACGCCCTGGAGATCGCGATCAAGAAGCAAAACCCCGCCGTGACCCGTCTGTTCATCGAGGTTCAGGCCAGGGAACACCACGCGGAAATGTTGAAGGCGGAACTGGAGCAGCGCGAGGCTGCACTGCCAACCAGCGACACCTAGGCCTTCGGGCTCTCGGTTTTCAAAGCCGCGGTCGATACGTTAGCATCTTCTTCAAGGGGAGATCACCATGACCGACGCCGAAGAAACAGCCAGAAATCGCCTGCTGGCAATGAAACAGGAGCTCGAAGCGCTCAGCGAGATGTCGGAAGGCGCCCGGGCAACCGTCGAACTCGACCAGCAGTCGGTCGGCCGCCTGTCGCGAATGGATGCCCTGCAGGGACAGGCCATGGCGCAAGCCTCCGAACGCCAGCGAAGAACAGACCTGGTGCGGATAGAGGCGGCATTAAAGCGCCTGGATGACGGGGACTACGGCTACTGCCTTGAATGCGGGGAAGAAATCGCCGCCAAGCGGCTGGAAATCGATCCTGCGGCGGCCCTGTGCATCACCTGCGCCAATTGACTATCCGTTCGGACGGTTTCGCTGACATTTCGTTACATTAAAGTGATTGATTTTCCGCGTGCAGTCCGGGCTATTTCAGACATATATTTTTGCGCCGTTGAAAATGCTTCACGGCGACAGTTTTTCACGCCGGACGGGGAAGTGAATGGCAGCCTGGAGACAGTTAGCGCTCATCCTGATCGTATGTGTCGTAGCGGCGGGCCTTTGGGCCCGGTTCTATCCCGGAGCCGGCGATCAGCTCGACCGTTGGGGGGGCGACTGGCTTCCTTTTGAGACTGCCAAGGTTACGCAGGCTGGAGCCGGCGGGAAAAGAACAGGACGTGGCGGGCCGCGAGGCGTCGTGGCAACCGCTCCGGTCGTCGAGTTGACAATCAACGATCGACTTTCGGCAATCGGCACCGGCCGCGCCGCCCGCTCGGTGGAAGTCAGCCCCTTCAGCAGTGGTCGGCTAACCGACATACCGGTGAGATCCGGCGCGACTGTGACAAAAGGCCAAGTGCTTGCGAAGCTCGACTCCGATGCGGAGGAAATTGCTGCTGAACGGGCCGCGCTTGCGGTTCGCGACGCCGAAGCGCGTCTTGACCGGATGAAAGCCCTGCAAAGGACGAATACGGTGACGGCCGTGCAGGTAACCGATGCCGAGTTGGTCGTCGACAACGCCCGCCTGCAATTGCGTGAAGCCAAGCTCGCCCTGTCGCGACGTGCCATCGAAGCTCCGATCGCCGGGATTGTCGGAATTCTGCCGATTACCGCCGGCAATTACGTCACCACCCAGACTGTCATCGCGATGGTCGACGACCGTTCCGAAATCCTCGTCGATTTCTGGATACCGGAACGGTATGCCTCCGCTGTTGCCGTCGACATGCCGTTGGTGGCCACATCGGTCGCCCGTCCCGGTGAGACTTTCGAGGGAAAAATCAGCGCGATCGACAACCACATCGATTCCACAAGCCGCACCCTTCAAGTGCAGGCGACTCTGCCGAACGTAGCCGACCGGCTGAGGGCCGGCATGTCCTTCCTGGTCGAGATGCGCTTTCCCGGTGATCAATATCCGGCCGTCAGTCCGCTCGCGGTGCAGTGGGGATCCGACGGCGCCTACGTCTGGGCGGTCCGGGACGGCAAAGCCGTACGCGTGCCCGTACAGATCGTGGAGCGCAATACCGACAGCGTGCTCGTGAATGCCAAGCTAACCACCGCAGACGAGGTCGTTACCGAAGGCCTGCACCTCGTTCGCCCGGGCGCCGAGCTGAACGTCGCCAATCAGGGAACAGCTCCCGCTCCGCCCTCTTCCGCGGAACCGGCAACGGCGGCCCAGGGTTCGTAGTGATTGCGGCTCGTAACGCAGGTGAGGCTTTGACATGAATATCGGTCGCAGACCCGAACTCGGATTGACCGCACTTTTTGTCCGGCGGCCGGTGTTCGCCTTCGTCATCAACATGCTGATCGTGGTGGCCGGCCTGGCCGCCTTTTTCGGCGTGGAAATCCGCGAATTGCCCGATGTGGACCGGCCGGTCATCACCGTCAGGACCACCTACCCGTCCGCGGCAGCCGAGACGGTTGACCGGGAGCTGACCGGCGTGATCGAAGGTGCCGTTTCCCGTGTCTCGGGCGTCAAGTCGATCTCGTCCACGTCCTCCTACGGCGATAGTCGGGTCACGGTCGAATTCGCCGATGACGTCAACCTGGACACGGCGGCCTCCGACATGCGCGATGCGCTGGGACGTGTCGCCAATGACATCCCGGAAGATGCCGATCCATCCCGGATCATCAAGGCCGATGCCAATTCCTCGCCCGTCGTGCGGCTCGGACTGACTTCGGACAGGACCTCTGTCGAGGACATGACAGTCCTTGTCGAGGATGAAATCTCCGATGCGCTTGCGGCCGTTCCCGGTGTTGCCGATGTTCAGGTTTATGGAGACCGCGAGAAGATTTTCCGCATCGACATCGACCAGGCCAAAATGGCGAGCCTCAATCTCACGATTGCCGACGTTGCCCAGGCGCTGTCCTCCATGGCCTTCGACACGCCGGCCGGCACTCTGACCAGCAGAGACCAGGATCTGATCGTCCGCGCGACCGCTTCGGTGAACACGCCGGATGCCTTTGAACGCATGATCATCAATCGCCGGGCCCGGCTCGGAGACTTCGCGACCGTAACGTTGGGGCCGGATCTCGGCCAGTCGCAACTCAGGGCGAACGGCAAGTCCGGGATCGGCATGGGCATCGTCCGTGCGGCCCAGTCAAACACGCTGGAAATCTCCGAAGGGGTTCGCGCAGCGGCAGCGCGTATCCAGGAAAACCTGCCCGAAGGCATGACGATCGAGGTCACCAGCGACGATGCGACCTTCATCAACGGTTCGATCCACGAAGTCGAAATCGCGCTCATCATCTCTGTCAGCGTCGTGTTGCTGATCATCTACCTGTTTCTGTGGGACTGGCGGGCCACCCTCATTCCCGGCGTGTCCATGCCGGTGGCCCTGATCGGGACGCTCGCGGCGATTTATCTCGCAGGCTTTTCAGTCAATATCCTGACCCTTCTTGCCCTGGTTCTGGCGACCGGCCTTGTCGTCGATGATGCGATCGTGGTTCTGGAAAACATCGTCCGACGGCGCAACGAAGGTATCGGCCCGCGGGCAGCCGCCGTGCTCGGCACCGACGAGGTCTTCTTTGCCGTGATCGCGACGACAGCGACCCTCGTTGCCGTTTTCGTGCCGCTTTCCTTCCTTCCCGGACAGACCGGCGGACTGTTCCGCGAATTCGGCTTCGTTCTGGCCATCGCCGTTTTCCTTTCGTCCATCGTGGCGCTGTCGCTGTGCCCGATGCTGGCATCGCGGATCCTCAAATCCGGGACCGATCACTCCGGGCATCGCGGGTTGACCGGCAGCCTCGGCCGCGCCCTTTCCGCACTTTACCGGCGCAGCCTGCACGCCTGCCTCGACGCTCCCCTGGTCGTGGTCGCGGTCTCGATCCTTTTTGCGGCAGCCGCAGGGCTGATGTTTCCCATGTTGAAATCGGAGCTGACCCCGCCGGAAGACCGGTCCCTGGCCTTCCTGCGGATTTCGGCGCCGGAAGGTGTCAGCCTCGACTATCTGTCTAACCAGATACAGACCATCGAAGAGCTTCTGCAGCCCTTCCGCGATGCGGGTGAAGTCGATAGCACCTTTTCCGTCGGCGGCTGGAGAGGGTCTTCCAATCAGGGGTTCATGGTGTTGCGCCTTGCGCCCTGGGAGGAGCGCAGCCGGTCGCAGCAGCAGATCGTCTCGGACATCAATGCCCTGGTGCGAAACGTGCCGGGTGTCCGCGCCTTCGTCTTCCAGCCCAACAGCCTCGGAATTCGGGGCGCCGGTTCCGGCCTTCAATTCGCGATCGCCGGAAACAATTACGCAGAACTGGGCGAAACGGCCGCTCGCGTCGTGGCCGAGATGGAAAAGGATCCCCGGTTCCGGCAGGCCAGGCTAACGAGCGAAGCCACCAAGCCGCAGCTTTCGGTCTCGATCGACCGCGAGCGCGCATCGGACCTCGGGATCGATATCAACGGCCTGGGAACGGCGATGCAAGCCATGCTTGACGGCCGCAAGATCGGCCAAGTGTTCATCGACGATCGGGCCTTCGACGTGAAATTCGTCTCCACGACGAATCCGATCAACGACCCGACCGATCTGGAAAACATCTTCATCAAGACCGGTGACGGGCGTTTCGTACCTGTCTCGACAATCGCAAGCCTGGTCGAAAAGGCCGTTCCGCCGTCTCTTTCCAGAGAACAGCAGATGCGCGCGGTGGGAATTACCTCCGGACTGGCGCCCGATTTTGCGCTCGGGGAAGCCTACAAGGTTGCTCAGGAGATCGCGGAACCGCTTCTGCCGCCCGGCTCCCGCATCATTCCGCTTGCCGAAACGGCAACGCTCGGCGAGCAATCGTCGAGCATGGCGCGAACCTTCGGCTTTGCGATCGTTATCATCCTGCTGGTGCTCGCAGCCCAGTTCGAGAGTTTCATCAGCGCCCTGATCATCATGGCAACCGTGCCGCTCGGCCTCGCCTGCGCGGTCTTCGCCATGCTTCTGACCGGCACAACGCTCAACGTCTACAGCCAGATCGGGCTCGTCCTGCTGGTGGGCATTATGGCCAAGAACGGCATTCTGATCGTGGAATTCGCAAACCAGTTGCGCGACCGGGGTCAGGGGGTCCGCGAAGCGATCGAGAATGCCTCCAATGTCCGGCTCAGGCCCGTTATGATGACCATGATCTGTACCATCGTCGGCGGCGTGCCGCTGATCATGGCGGCCGGTGCCGGAGCCGAAGCCCGCATCGCGCTCGGTTGGGTGATTGTCGGCGGCCTCGGCCTGGCGACGCTGTCGACCCTGTTCCTGACGCCGGTCGCCTATCTGCTGCTTGGGCGCTTCGTGACACCAAGGGCGGAAGAGGAAGAACGGCTGCACAAGGAAATCGACGCAGCCAATTCCCTGGACGCCACGCCGGGAGAATAAGCCGGCGCGGTCAGCCAGAGACCATCGGGTCTTTCATGTGGAGCAGCGGTTCGGTGAGGCTGGAAAGCGATACCTTCTGACTGCCATCCGCCCGGAAATTGTCGGGACTGAGATAGGTTTCGAATGCTTGGGAAAGAGCCGGCCACTCCTTGTCGATCGCCGCAAACCAGGCGGTATCCCGATTACGCCCTTTTACGACCGTCGCCTGCCTGAAAATGCCCTCATAAGATAGCCCGAGCCTCTGGGCCGCCCGCCGCGATCCCGCGTTGAGCGCGTTGCATTTCCATTCATAGCGCCGATAGCCGGCCTCGAAAGCCCATTTCATCATCAGATACATGGCTTCGGTCGCAGCCACCGATTTCTGCAGAAGCGGCGAGAAATTGATGTGGCCGACCTCAATCGATCCGTCTTTCGGGCTGATGCGCAGGAAACTGGCGACGCCGCAGACGAGCTTCTTATCGAGGCGTTCAATGGCGAAGAAATAGGGATCGTTCTTTCCTTCGAAATTTCTCACCCAGCCCTCGAATTCGTCCAGGGTGTCGAAGGGACCGTACGGCAGGTAGTCCCAGATGCGCCCTTCCCGATCGGTCTGGAAGGCTTTGAGCAGCGGTTCGGCATGCGCCTCTGCTGACATTGGCTTCAGAATGGCATGGTTGCCAGTCAGACAAAGATCAACCGGAGCGGCCGGCACCTGCCAGCCGGTAAGGTCTTCTGATAAATCCCTGGTCACCACGCGTCCTGTCTTTCACCAATCCATTCCAGGACAGGAACCGGTCCCGTCCGGACGACTGTTCAGAAATGTGCCCTGTAGTCTTCCTTGCTCACCCAATCGTTCACAATTCGATCCGCAAGCAAGGGAGCGGCCCTGCCTTCATCAAGAAGATGATTTGACAGGTCCGGATTGGCATAAGCCTCGTTCAGAATACCCTTCGAAAAATCGATCGTTTCCAGGGTTATGTCGATGTAATAGACACCCAGTTTCCGGGCGAGGCTCTGCAGCCGGCTATTGTAAACCAAAGTCAGCGCTGTCCTTTGATATTGCGACGCCTTCACTTCCGCGCGCGCGCCTTTCAGACCTTCCTATCGGCATCATCGGGAATGGTCGGCAGGACACTTCCGAAGATGCAGACCCGCTCCGGTTCGTATTTCGGCAAAATGTAACTGGTGACGAATTTCTCGTAATTTTTCAACGACCGCTCGAGCTGATCGAAAATGGAGACCTTTTTCTGTTGCGCGAGGTACCAGAATACGAAACCGCAATCGACCTCACCCAACATGATTCCGACATAGTCGTATTTTCCCTCTTCAAGGTCCATGAGTTGTTCCTTGAAGATATCCATGCCGTCGAAACTCGCATTCGGATTGACGGCACCTTGAGGCGTAACGCCGCCCACGCACAGGACGTCGATCTCGAGTTCTCTGTTGTCCGGAATGTTGTCGAACTGGTACTGAACGGCGACACCGTTCAGCTGTTGGACATAAATATCGCCAAGCAACAGCAATCGACTCATTTCGCTACCCTTTGCCTATGTGTCGAAACAAGCAAACCTAGTCATCCCTGTCGCCGTGGGCATCAGAGCGGCCGCCTTGTATTAATCCAACATATTGTCTGGATGAAATTGCTGGAACCGGCTGGCTCCTCCGACGTCTCACTCCCACTCGATCGTTCCCGGAGGTTTCGACGTGATGTCATAAGTGACGCGGTTGATGCCCTTCACCTCGTTTATGATCCGGGTTGCGGTCTCGCCAAGAAACTCGTGGCTAAAAGGATAGTAATCCGCCGTCATGCCGTCGACGCTGGTCACCGCGCGCAGGGCGCAGGCATAGTCATAGGTCCGCCCGTCACCCATGACCCCAACGGTGCGCACCGGAAGGATCGCAACGAAGGCCTGCCAGATCTCATCATACAGGCCGTGCTTGCGGATCTGGTCGATGTAGACCGCATCGGCCTGACGCAGAATATCCAGCTTGTCGTGAGTGATCTCGCCGGGGCAGCGGATCGCGAGCCCAGGTCCGGAAAGGGATGGCGTCCGATGAAACTCTCCGGCAGGCCGAGTTCACGGCCAAGCGCCCTCACCTCGTCCTTGAACAATTCGCGCAGGGGTTCGACCAGTTTCAGGCCCATCTTTTCCGGCAGACCACCCACATTGTGGTGCGACTTGATCGTCACCGACGGGCCGCCGGAGAAACTGACGCTTTCGATCACGTCCGGATAGAGCGTGCCCTGAGCCAGGAACTCGGCGCCGTCGATCTCATTGGCGTGTTTCTGGAACACGTCGATGAAAAGCCGACCGATGATCTTGCGCTTGGTTTCCGGGTCGGACTGGCCCTCGAGCTCACCGAGGAACAACTCACTCTCATCCGCGTGAATGAGCGGGATGTTATAATGGTCCCGGAACATGCTGACGACCTCGTCGGCCTCGTTCAGGCGCAGCAAGCCATGGTCGACGAAGACGCAGGTCAACTGGTCGCCGATCGCTTCGTGGATCAAGACCGCCGCCACCGAGCTATCCACGCCGCCGGACAGGCCGCAGATAACCTTCTTGTCGCCGACCTGTTCGCGGATCTTGGCTATGGCATCTTCACGATAGGCGCCCATGGTCCAGTCACCGGTGAAGCCCGCGATCTTGACAAAGTTCTCGTAGAGCTTTCGCCCGTTCGGCGTGTGATGCACTTCCGGATGGAACTGAACCGCATAGAAATGGCGCGACGGATCAGCGGTGATCGCGAAGGGGGCGTTCGGAGAGGTGCCGTAGACTTCGAAACCCGCCGCGATCTCGCTGACGTGATCACCGTGGCTCATCCAGACCTGCTCGCGCTCGTCTTCGAACCAGCCGTTCAGAAGATCCAGATTTTCGCCTTTGGGAACCACATAGGCCCGGCCGAACTCAGCCGTCTTGTGTCCCCGCTCAACCTTGCCGCCAAGCATCTGCATCATGGCCTGCTGGCCGTAGCAGATCCCCAGGATCGGAATACCCAGATCGAAAACGGAGCTCGGCGGCATGGGCGCGCCATCGTCGAAGACGGAGCACGGTCCACCGGAGAAAATCACCGCCTTGGGCGAAAACTCGGCCAGAAAGGCATCCGTGACGTTCTGATAGGGGTGGATTTCGCAGTAGACTTTCAGCTCACGCAGACGCCGGGCGATTAGCTGGGTGACTTGGGAGCCGAAATCGATGATCAGGAGACGGTCATGCTGGGTCATGGCAAGCTTCTAATGCGTTCCGGTGGGAAAATGAACCACCAATAACAACGGCTTTTCGCCTTTCTACCGGAAAAATACGGGATGAGCTCGACAGAATGGCATGACCGTACCAATCCCGCATCCGGACCGGCGTCAGTCACTCGAATCTTCCTGTTCTCGCGGGATCCTGACAAGTCATTGAGATGCGGTGGAGCTTATCGTCTCAGATCGGTATTTGCAGCCTATAATCAATAGATAGGCAAGATAGCCGTCCAGCGTCCGTTCGTGTCGAAACACAGATCATCTTCCGGGTTACAAGGCGCCACGCGATGCTTCAAATCGTACCGGAATAAAATCAGGTCCCCGATGTCGGAATAGTCCTCCACCTTCAGGACCTGCTCGCCTGAAGAGACGATTTCCGTGGCACCGACATCAAAATTCTTGCCTTTCTTGCTCAAATTCAGAATGAGCCCGTAATTCACCGGATAACGCGGATGTTGATGCCAATCGAAAAAACCGCCTCCTCTCGGATAATGGATGATCTGAATGCGTCTCGTTGCAGACGCGATCCGCTTCTCATCAGTCACGAATTTCGACTGAAAAGCCACCATCTCCTTGAACAAACTCTCTATCGGCGTACCGGAAAACTCGTTGTCAAAGTGGGTAAATTGTATGGTTCTGAAAATCCTGTCCGTCTCAACTTTACTCGGCAACACATCTATGGAGTAGAAAAACCCGTCTTCTTCTTTTCGATGGCTCAGGGTTTTCATTTTTTCGTGGCTTAGCCGAACGACATGCTTACAAAGGTCGCCACTCAAAAAATTCCGAACTACATAGATTTCGTTGTTGGAATAAGGCTTGATTTCATAGCCTTCTTTTTTCACCGCATTCACGTCGATCATGGAAGGTCCAGACCTTTTGCTTTCAAGCAACAGGAAACGTTGTTGAGAAACAATAACCCAAGACGCGGTCCTTCACATTCGCGATAGCTTTTGAAGTCACCGATTTCTTCGCCGCCATCCGGGAAAGGCACGCCCGAAGCAATCCTTCGCCCTATTCCCTCCCCATCCGCTTGCAAGGATCGGCAGCAAGCGCCAAGAACCCGTTTGATAACCTGCGATTCGCTTTTGACGGTTTCCGATTGCGCTCCTAGGCTTGACATCATCAGTGGCGCCGAACCTCAGGTTTGCGCAAAATGTAAGGACAATTTCATGACATCTTCGGCCAGGCGCGCCTTTGAACATGCATTGTCCCTGGAACAGGCCGGAGATGGCGAGGCCGCGCTAGCCGCTTATCTGGAAGCGCTCGATCTGGCGCCTGACGACGTCGAAATCGCCTACCGGACGGCAACCGCCCTGTTGCGTGCCGGTATGCTGGAAGAAGCGGCCTCCCAGCTCAGGCGAATCGTCTTCGCCGAACCGTCCCACACGGCGGCCCGGGCCAACCTCGGAAACTGCCAGCTCCTGCTCGGCGACCTGACCAATGCCGAGCTCAATTTCCAGGAAGTCCTGGAAGACACGCCAGACAATCACAACGCGCTTTTCGGCCTGGCGACCGTCCGGTTGCAACAAGACAAGCCGCAAGAAGCCCTCGCCCCTGCGCAACGGCTCCTCGACCTTCTTCCAAACAGTGCGCCTGCCCAGACGCTCTATGCCCAAAGTCGTGCCCGCGATCCGCAGCCGTCCGCGTCTATTGCAGCTTTCCGGAAAGCCCTTCACATCGATCCGGCCTATGTCCCGGCGCTCACCGGCCTGGCCGAAGTCCTGATCCGGGCGCGGCGTTTTAAGGAGGCCATTACGCTTGGAAAAGAAGCCATGGCGCTTCAGCCTGCCAATGCCGATACATACCGCATTGTCGCCAGCGCCCATCAAGCAGCCGGTGACTTTGCCACGGCACGCGACGTGCTTCTGAAGGCCCTGAGCCTGAGCCCGGGCGATGTCGATGTCCTTGTACGCCTGAGCGTCGCGGGTCGGAAGCTGGAGGATTACGCGGCTGCCCTGCTGCATGCCTGGCAAGCCCACTCCAGGCAACCGGCCAGCAAGGAGGCCGGGAATGCGCTGGGTTCTGCGCTAGCCGCCTTGGGGCACCCCAAGGATGCCAAGGCCGTCCTGACCGCGATCGCCCAGAAGCGCCGGCTGGAACCGGACGTCGAAGGCCGTATCTCGGCCCTGTGTGCAGAGATCGAAGCACGCGAGCGCAGCGGAGGGGCCGCAGCGGAGACCGTTCCGGCCGAACCATCCGCTCCGGACACAGACGAAGAAGAAAAGGAATAGGCCTCTTCAGCCCGTTCTTTCCATCAGCGCCAAAAAGAAACCATCGGTTTGCGTCGTCGCCGGGGTCAGCAGGATGTCCCCCCGGTCGTTGGCATAAGCCGGTTCGGCAACACCCGGCAGGCGCGCGCGCCATGTCTCCAGAGCCGAGACAGGAGTGAAACCTGCATTCTCCGATAGAAACCAGGTGATCTGGTCGGCATTTTCCTCGGGCAACAGCGAGCAGGTCACATATGCGATCCGTCCGCCCGGCTTGACGTATTGAGACGCGTTGACAAGAACCTTACGCTGATCCTCGATGCGATCCGTCAGCGCCTTTTCTGACAGGCGCCACTTGGAGTCCGGCCGCCTGCGCCAGACACCCGTTCCGGTGCAAGGCGCATCGACGAAGACAAGATCCATCTCGCCGGCGAGGGACTCAAGCCCCGCGCTTTTGGGGTCGCGAACCTGGACATTTCGTGCGCCGGCCCTCTGCAACCGTTCATGGATCGGTGCCAGTCGCAAGCGGTCCGCATCATAGGCGTAGATCTGGCCGCGGTTTTCCATCCGAGCCGCAAGCGCCAACGTCTTGCCGCCGCCGCCGGCGCAATAGTCAAGCACCTGCATTCCCGGCTCCGGCCCCGCCAGCAGCGAAACCAGTTGGCTCGCCTCATCCTGGAGTTCGAACCAGCCCTTGCGGTAGCCTTCCTCCGCCTGCACATGCGGCATGCGCGCAGCACCCGGCTTCGGCGCGATCCGCATGCCGACAGGCGACAACGGACAGGCCACGGCGCCTACATGCGCAAGGCGTTTGAGAAGCTTTTCCCGCTCCGATCTCAATGTATTGACCCGCAGGTCGATCGGCGCCCGGGCGGCAAGCGCCTGGCCTTCGGCAATCGCGTTCACTCCGAACACCTGCCGGAAACGAGACCAGAGCCATTCGGGAACATCGGCAGCCGCAGCGCCTTCCACCGGCTGCACCGGCTCGCCCGCGAGACTTGTCCGTTCCGCATCGCTCAAGGCTTCCGGGGCATGCTGATCTTCGGACAGGACAGTCTCCAGCCTTTCCAGGCCGATCTGCCACGTAAGCGCATAAGTCGCCAGCGCCAACAGACGCGGACTGTCCGATCCAACCCGGCAAGCAAGGCTCGCCTTATGGCGCAGGGCATCGAAAACCAGGTTGCCGATGACCGTCCGGTCTCCGGAGCCGGCAAACCGGTGCGCGGTCCCCCAGTCCTTCAAGGCATGCTGAACCGGGCGATGGCGGGTCTCGACCTCTTCGAGAACCTCAATTGCCGCAGATAGGCGTCCGCCATCCTTCATAAAAAACTCCAGCCAGTCATCGGTAATCTGGTCGATGACACGGATAAGGTATTACACATTCGACGGGTAATTGGGGCTCTCGCGCGTGATCGTCACATCATGCGCATGGCTCTCGCGAAATCCGGCCCCGGAAATGCGCACGAACCGCGCCCTTTCCTGAAATTCGGAAATCGTCTTGCCGCCCACATATCCCATCGCCGCGCGCAGACCACCTGCCAGCTGGTGCAGCACGCTCGACAACGGCCCCTTATAGGGCACCTGCCCCTCGATTCCTTCCGGTACGAGCTTCAGCGTATCGCGCACTTCCGCCTGGAAGTACCGATCCGCGGAACCGCGCGCCATGGCGCCGACCGACCCCATGCCCCGGTAGGACTTGTAGGAACGTCCCTGGTGAAGATAGACCTCACCCGGGCTTTCCTCAGTGCCGGCCAGCAGAGACCCGACCATCACGGAGGATGCACCAGCGGCGATCGCCTTGGCAAGGTCGCCGGAATATTTGATTCCACCGTCGGCCACGACCGGAATGTCGTGCTTGTTGGCTTCTTCCACCGATTCCAGGATCGCGGTCAGCTGCGGGACACCGACACCGGCCACGATCCGCGTGGTACAGATCGAACCGGGACCAATCCCGACCTTGACCGCATCCGCTCCAGAATCGATCAGGGCCTTGGTGGCCTCTGATGTCGCCACGTTGCCGGCAAGCACCTGAACGGAATTCGACAGGGTCTTGACCTTGGACACCATCTCCAGGACGCGCGCGGAGTGACCGTGCGCAGTGTCAACGACGACCATGTCGACACCGGCATCCACGAGACGTTCGGCCCGCGCCATACCCTCATCGCCGACGCTGGTTGCGGCCGCGACACGCAGCCGGCCCTGATCGTCCTTGGACGCATTGGGATTCAGCTTGGCTTTTTCCATGTCCTTGACGGTGATGAGGCCGATGCAGTTGTTGTCGCCGTCGACCACCAGCAGCTTTTCGATGCGGTGCTGATGCAGCAAGCGCTTGGCTTCTTCCTGGCTGACACCGTCGGAAACGGTGACCAGGTCCTCCCGGGTCATCAGTTCATAAACCTTCTGACCCGGATTGGAGGCAAAGCGCACATCGCGGTTGGTGAGGATCCCGACCAGCCGCCCTGTATGCTGTCCGCCTTGCCCGCCGTTTTCCACCACCGGCACGCCCGAGATGCCGAACCGCTCCATTAGGTCCAAGGCATCCTGCAATGTCGCGTCCGGACCGATCACCAGCGGGTTGACGACCATGCCGGATTCGAACTTCTTGACCATGCGAACCTCTTCGGCCTGCTGGTCGAGCGACAGATTGCGGTGGATGACGCCGATCCCTCCGGCCTGGGCCATGGCGATCGCAAGACGGCCTTCGGTGACCGTATCCATTGCCGACGAAAGAATCGGCAGATTGAGAACAATATCCTTGGTGACGCGGGAGCGCAGATCCGTCTGACCCGGCATGACTTCCGAATGTCCGGGAATCAGCAGGACATCATCAAAGGTGAGCGCTTCCATCCCGGTCGACGGGACAAAGAATGAGGCCATTGCCAATTCCCCCTGGGCTAGTGGGCATGAGTTAATGAGCATGTGCGACGCAGGAATGGTGAAGTTCCTGCATCTGACGATTCGCTTCGGCTTTGCCGGAGAAGTTGGCGCGGGTCAATAACATGCAGGTGACAGGAAGAAAAGCCCCTGCCGCGCGAAACCGGCAGCAAGTTTGCCGCAGCCGGGAGATCGAAAGCTACTCGCGTTCGTCTTCCTCACTCATGCCGCGGAATCCCTTGGCGATCACATAAAGCTCAGGGCTTTCCTTGCGGCTGGCCGGCGGCTTGATGTGGGAAACGCTCTTGAATTCACGCTTCAGGTCGGCAAGCAACGCGTTTTCCGTGCCGCCGCGGAAGACCTTGGCAAGGAAGGAACCGCCCGGCACCAGATTGTGGCGGGCAAAATCGATGGCGATCTCGAAGAGATGGGTCGTGCGCAGATGGTCCGTCTGACGATGACCGGTCGTCGGCGCCGCCATATCGGAGAGAACCACATCCGGCTTGTGTCCGCCGAGCGCCTCGATCAACGCGTCGGGCGCATCGTCGTCAAGGAAATCCTTTTTCAGGAAAACTGCGCCGCGCACGTGGTCCATGTCGAGATAGTCGATCCCGACGACCTTCGGCGCGTCCACGCTCGATTGCACGCGCTCCCCCGCGACCTGGCACCAGCCGCCGGGAGCAGCCCCCAGATCGACCACCCTGTAGCCGGGTTTGAGGAGCCTGTGCTTGTCGTCGATCTCGATCAGCTTGTAGGCCGCACGCGACCGGTAGCCGTCGGCCTTCGCCCGGCGGACATACGGATCGTTCAGTTGCCGCTGCAGCCAGCGGGTGGAGGATTCGCGCCGGCCGGCCGCGGTTTTCACGCGTACGCTCAGACCCCGGTCGCCGGATCCCCGTTTTGATCGGCTCATGATTTGCCTCTTTGACGGCCTGTTTGCCGGCCGTTCGTTTTTCTTCTCGACCACACACCATCGGCGGCCATCAGTTCTGTCAGAATGCCTTCGCGCAGTCCGCGATCGGCAACGCGCAGCCTGGAGCAGCTCCAGCGGCGGCGGATCGCCTCCAGAATGGCGCAGCCGGCAAGCACGAGATCGGCACGATCCGCGCCGATACAAGGGTTCTCGACGCGCTCTTCGTAGGGCATGTCGCGCAGGCGATCAATCATGGCGCCAACCTGGGTGTTCTCCAGCCAGGCTCCATCGACCCTCCTGCGATCATAGCGCTTCAAGCCGAAATGGACACCTGCAAGGGTCGTCACCGTTCCTGAGGTGCCTAACATATGCACCCGGCCCGAAGAAATCGCCGCCGTCAGTTCCTCCCCCAGGCTGAAAGCCGCCAGATGCTCCGCCGCATCGGACACCATGGCCTCGAAGATATCCGGAGTAACGTGCACACCACCGTGACGTTCTGCGAGATTGACGACGCCGACCGGCAAGGAAATCCAGGACCGGATAAAGCGTGTGAGGGCATAACCGCGCGCGCCGCAGCGGTTGCGCAGGTCAAGCCAGACGATTTCCGAAGACCCGCCGCCGATATCGAACAGAATGACGCCTTCGGCCTCCTGGTCGACCAGCGATACGCATCCTGCTACGGCAAGCCGGGCTTCGGTTTCCCGATTGACGATTTCAAGCGCAAGCCCGGTTTCCGCCTGAACGCGCGCAATGAAGTCCTCTCCATTTTCGGCCGCCCGGCAGGCTTCGGTGGCGATCAGCCGCGACCGTTCCACGCCCCGTTCGGCCAACTTTCGGTGGCAGTTGGCGAGCGCATCGATCGCCCGATCCATTGCCGCATCACCCAGACGTTTGTGCGCTCCGACCCCCTCGCCTAGCCGGACAATCCTCGAATAGGCATCGACGACCCGGAAACCGCGCTCCTCGGGCCGCGCAATCAGCAAACGGCAGTTGTTGGTTCCAAGATCCAGCGCGGCATAGAGCTTGCGGTTGTCGTGACGGGTGACCGGATTCCGGCTTCGGTTCACCACGCCGGATCTTGGCGCACGACCGCGACCCTCTGGCTGGTTCTTCCCGTGAACCGACCTTCTGCGGCCGGGTCTGGACGACTGCGGATGGGCTCCGTTCGCGGTGGCAGCCGGCGGATCCTCTAACCTGCGGGAATCATCGTCTACCGGATTATCCCGGGTGGCGATCCTCTCGGCCGTTTCCCGGCTAACTCCCCCATTCTTGCCACCACGCTTGCGGTTGCGCCGGCGTTTTGCCTTCTGGCCCTTTGCGCTTGCCGGACCGTCGGCCGAACCCTGCCCGTCCGCGCGCACGTTCTCTCTCCCCTGCAAACCGCCGTTTGCAGGACTGGTCTTTGCCTGAAGTGCCGATGCGAAGCCGGAATCCGCCTGTCCGCTGGAGGCTGCCGCTGCTGGCGGAGCGGGACTTTGAGCCCCGTTTTCCGCCGCGCTGTGCATCTTGCCGCCACGCCGCCTGCGTCGCCGGCGTTTGGACCGCGTTTGCGCCTTGAGGGCGCTGTCGATTCCGGACGCATCAGGGGCACCGCGCCCGGTATCGGGCGGTTCCTGACCTGACTGTGTCACGTTTCAGCCTTTCGGCACGAAGCCGGACCGCAAGCGCTCCGCCCCATGCATATCTTTCGTTGGTGAAACTGTAACAGGTTGTCTGTGCGGCGAAAAGCGTCAGATTTTAATAAAGAGGCATATGGCTCCGGCACAAACGTGACGATGAGACCCGGCACTTGAAAAATGCATCTGCCCTGTTGCATCCTGCCCCAAGTTGGATATATACGCTGCCTACACAACGTTGGCGCCTTGACCCGCTCGGGTCGAAACCGCCTACAGCGCCTCGACGCATTTGGCGCTTCTGTTGGGGAATAGGTTAACGGTAGACCCGCGGACTCTGACTCCGTTAGTCCTGGTTCGAATCCAGGTTCCCCAGCCAATTTTTCCGTAAGTCATTGATATTATGCTGCTCCGATCCATAACGGATCGGCTGATTTCGGCTATTCGTCCAACTGGACCCCGGAAGTTTTGCGCGTCGTTGCGACTTCCCCGGCACGGAATTGGGTTATGGCCCGTCGGCAAGACGCTCAGAACCTCATGAGGCGTCGAAACATCTGGTACTGGCGAGCCCGCCTCCCCGTTTCTCTTTTTGAATCAGGTCTTAACTGCAAACTATCACTGAGCTTGAGACAGTCGGACTTCAATAGAGCGAAGTTCATGGCGCGACGTATGAATACGATGCTGGCTGAATTGAGCATGAGATCGGGTTTGGGGATGACGCGACAAGAAAGCCTTCGAGTTCTATTTAGAGCGAAAATCGACCGCATGAACGATTTGACGAAAGCCCTTTTCGTCGCTGCGAAGGCAACGGGCTATCACCTCAATCCGGTAAATCTGGAAGCTGACGTTATCAACGGATGGACGTACTGAACCGTACCGGGTTTGCCGGAGGTTGTTTGGTTTGAGTTATGCGGCCACGGCCGGTTGAACCAGCGGTGCGTGGTATTGTTCATCCGCTTGAGCCGGAGGCATGTTTCCTATGGGCTCCAGAAGTCGTCGGTAATTGAACCAGTCGACCCATTAAAGCGTTGCGAACTCGACGGCTTCGAAGTTGCGCCACGGCAGGCGATCGGAAGACCAGCAAGGCTCTTTTGACACCCGAAACGATAGGATCGAGCTGCGCGACGATGGCGAAGGAGAGCCTTCAGCCGCGTCCGGTGCCGACATGGTTGAGCAGCGGACGCCCCGACGCAAGACGGTTGACGTTTTCCGCGCAGGTTTCGACGCGGCGCCGGACGGTACCCTCGGTCCAGCCGGACATGTGCGGGGTGATCACGACATTGGGCAATGTGTCAAAGGGCAGATTGCCCGGCATCGGATTCGGCTGATCGGCGGACGGATAGACATACCAGGTGTCGATAATTGCGCCGCCGATTCGTTTCTCCGACAACGCGGTGAAAAGTGCGGCCTCTTCGACAACCGCTCCCCGGCCGACATTCATGACGATCGCATTGGGCTGCATGGCGGCGAACGCTTCGGCCCCGATAAGGCCATGGGTCTCGGCGGTTAACGGCAGGGTGTTCAGAACGATGTCGACCTTTCCGAGCATCTCTGAAAGCGCGTCCAGTCCGTAAACCCCGGTATAACCGGCGCCATCTACCGCGGAGCGGTTGGCCACATGCACGTCCATCCCGAAGGCCAGCGCCCGCGCCGCCACGGTTCGACCGATATGGCCGTGCCCGATGATGCCGATGCTTTGACTGCCGAGTTCCGTCCGCAATCCGTCCGGTCCCCCGGCCCAGTAAAACCAGTCGCCCTTGCGCAGGCGCGTATCCGCATCGGCAATCGGAACATGGCGGGACAACAGCGCCGCCATGACATACTCAGCGATCGCTTCCTCATGACCGAAGGCATTGCATATCGTGCAGGACGCGGGAAGCGCGCGGAAATCAATTCCGTCATAGCCGGCCGCAGGCAGTTGGTAGAGCCGCGCGGACAGAGCAGGCAGATCCCGGCCATAGCGGATACCGATCACAACGTCCGCTTCCGCCAGGGCCTCGGCCTCTCCCGGAGCTTCAAGGCTGTCCGCCAAAAGACGCACCTCCGCCGGTCCGTCGAGAAGGTCCTCGAAACCCGGATGGAAGGCCGCTGCATTCTTTCCGAAAAAGACGATTTTCATTCTGTTTATCCGGAAAGAGGTCAAAGCACGGAAATCATGCCGCCATCGGCATAGATGATCTGCCCGGAGACATAGTTCGATGCATCCGAGGCCAGATAGATGGCCGTGCCGGCCAGTTCTTCGGGTAGCCCCCAGCGGCGCATCGGTGTCCGCCCCTTGACCCAGGCATCGAACTCGGGATTCGACAGCAGCGCCTCGTTCATGTCGGTGACCATGTAGCCGGGCCCGATTGCATTGGCCTGGATTCCTTTTTCTCCCCATTCGGCAGCCATCGCGCGGGTCAGCATTTTGATGCCCCCTTTGGCAACCGTGTAAGGAGCCACGGTCGCGCGGGCGAGTTCCGACGTGAGAGAGCCGATGTTGATAATCTTGCCCCGGCCGCGGGCGGCCATGCGCCGAGCCGCTTCGCGTCCGACGACAAAAGCCGCGGTGAGGTTGATGTCGATCACCCGCTGCCAGTCTTTCGTTTCCAGTTCCAGCATTGGCTTGCGGAACTGGATACCGGCGTTATTGACCAGAATGTCGACGGCAATCCCCTCGGCATCGAGAGCCTCGAACGCGGCAAGGACGTGGGCCTCGTCGGCAACGTCGAAAGCGCTCTCAAGAACGTCGAAACCGGCCGCGCGCATCTCGGTTGCAGCCTCGGACAGCCGGTCAGTATTCACCCCGTTGAGAATGACCCGAGCTCCCGCACCTGCAAGTCCTTCCGCAAACGCACGCCCGAGCCCCCGGGAAGAGCCCGTGACCAGGGCTGTCTTGCCCGTCAAATCGAAAAGTGCCAGTGACATTGTCTCTCCCCAGTTATCAGTCTTCCGCCGATCCGGCTTCGAGAAAGCGGACGGCCATCATTCTTGCTCGTGTCAGACCTGACTATCCGGTCGTTCATCGCGGAGCCGGCCTTTAGCCCTTGGCGATCATTCGTGCCCCGATCCGGCTTCGGCCCGTAGACCGTGCCACCGCTGTTCCTCTTCGATAACAGGGCGAATATCTTCCGCCAGATGACCGAGGTGCCGGTCGATTGCCGCGCGAAGGGCTTCGACATCGCGCGCCTCAAGCGCATCCAGTATCGATCTGTGCTCGCCGATCACCCGAACCCTGTTCCGTTTCTGGCTGGCAGCGAGGAACCTCGCCCGCCACAGACGGGCCAGATAAGCCCGGTACGTTTCGGCAAGAGACGCGTTGTGCGATGCCTTGGCGATCGCGGTGTGAAACGCCATGTCGATCTCGAACAGGTCGAGCGGATCGGCCTGGTCGTAACAATCGGACATGCGTTGATTGAGAGTGCGCAACTCGGCCAGATCGGCAGCCGTGGCGTTCTCGCAGGCGAGTTCGGCGGAGAGCTTCTCAAGTGCCATGAGCACGGCCACCTGATCGGATATCTCCTTGAAGCTCGGCCTGGCCACGATCGGGCTGCGCGACGGGCGCAGGATGACCAGGCCTTCCTTCGCCAACATGCGAATTGCCTCGCGCATCGGAGTCCGGCTCACCCCCAATTCAGAAGCGTTGTCTCTTTCCTTGATCGGAGAATCCGGAGGCAGCTTGCCACGAAGAATATCCCGGCGAAGGCGTGCCGCGATTTCATCTGCCAAGTTCGGTTCCGACATTCAACTGCTCCGAGACGGCCCAAACCCGGCCTGATCCCAGTCCTTTTTCGACTTGGTTAAATCTGTGTTTCCGAGAGAAACGAAAGAATTCCAAATTTGGTATACCAAAATCCGTTGATTGTCGAGGCCGCTTTCGTTAGCTTGGTTTCGGGATTGGTATACCAAAGCGGAACGGATAACCGCAGCCAGAACCATTTCAAAGGCCTTTAGAAGGCTGACTAGGGAGGAAAAGATATGCAATTTAAATCGATTATAACGTCGGTCGCCGTCACTGCCCTGATGGCTATTCCGGCAGCGGCTCAGGATACCCACCTCAGGATCCAGACGCACTATGGTCCGGAAACGATATCGGGCAAGAATGCCGCACAGTTCGTTGATGACGTGCAGGTCATGTCGAACGGCGAAATCACGATCGAGATGTTCTATTCATCCTCGGTCGTCGCCTCGGTCGAAACCTTCGACGCTGCGGCCAACGGCATCCTCGACTGCGACATGACCGGCGGCGCCTACCAGACCGGCAAGAACCCGGCCTTCCAGTTCGTCGGCGACATCATGGGCGGCTACGACACGCCCTATCAGCAGCTGGGCTGGCTCTACAAGGGCGGCGGCTACGAGGCCGCTCAGAAGCTTTACAATGAATATGGCATGCAGCTTGTCGGCTGGTGGGTCGTTGGTCAGGAATCGCTTGCCTCGTCGAAGCCGCTCGATACTGTGGAGGACTTCAAGGACTGGAAGTTCCGCTCTCCTCCGGGAATGGAAACCAAGATCTTCGAAAAGCTCGGCGCCAAGCCGATCGTGATGGACTTCACCGAAATCTTTACCGCGCTTGAGTCCGGTATCATCGATGGCGCCGATGCTTCGATCCTTGCCAACAACAAGGGCATGGGCCTCTATGACATCGTCAAGCATGCCACCTATCCGGGCTTCCATTCGATGCCGTCGGACCATCTGGCCTGCAACAAGGACGTTTGGGACAACATGCCCGAACATCACCGCCGCATCATAGACACCGCGATGCAGAAGCTCGCGCTCCAGCAGGCACTGACGGCCGAGTTCGAAAACAACAAGGCCGCCGCGGAACTGCGCGCTGCCGGGGTACAGCTGCATGACCTGAGCCCGGAAGCCCGTGCTGCTTTCCGTGCCGCTGCCGTTTCCACCTGGCCGGAGTTCGCCACCACCGACGAAGCCAAGGCTCTGGTTGCAAGCCATATCGCCTACCTGAAGTCTCAGGGCTGGATCGACTGATCACCCGACAGGCTTAGAAAAACGCCGGCGGGTCCCATTTCGGGCTCGCCGGCTTCCGGACCTTCGCGCATGGAGGTTCCGTTCCGGGAGGGGGATGTCTTATGGAACGAGAAGGGGTATGGCTGGGCCCGCTTCGGAAGCCGGTCAAATGGGCCATGTATGTGTCCCTGGCGATTCTGGCGGTCAGTTATCTCTGGGTGATCTTCGCCGATCTTGCACTCGGCTGGGACATCGGAATGCGGGAGATGCTGCGGCCGGACGGCAATCTGTCGGCTTATCTGATCCTCTGGTCTTTCTTTTTCTCCGTCCTGTTCTCCTCGCTCTACTTTTCCGACAACATCGGGGCCATCGAGCCCCGGCCTGACGGTTTCTTTGACTGGTTTTCACTGATCCTGGGCAGGGTCGGCATGATCGCCATCGTCTTCATCGTTCTGGTGATGATGTACGAAGTCGTGGCGCGCTACGTTTTTGAAAAACCCACCCTTTGGGCGAACGAACTCTCGCTCTGGGTTGCCGGATTCACGTTTCTGCTCGCGGGCCTCTATGCGATGCAGCAGCGTAGCCATATCCGGATTTACATCATTTACGATATCATGCCCCGCTGGGCGCAAAAGACCTCCGATATCCTCTCGGTCGTGCTGATCTGGTGCTTCACCATTGCCCTTGTCTGGGGTGGTTACAACGAAGCCTCCGCCAAGCTGATGCGCTGGGAAAAATTCGGAACCGCATGGGATCCGCCCCTTCCCGCCACGCTGAAGACCGGGATCCTCGTCATCATTTCACTGGTCGCGGTTCAGGCGCTCTCCAATCTCATCGCCGACTGGAACAAAGCCCCGGAACACCATTCGCCGGCCGACGAGATCGACGACGTCGAAATCGAGAATATCCGCAGCACGCTGGGGGAGAAGAACTGACATGGAATTCCTCGAGTTCTTCTCCTGGATGAAGGTTTCCGATATCGGCACACTCAGTTTGATCCTGCTGATCGGGATGTTCTTTCTTCTGGCAATCGGCATGCCTCTCGGCTTCGCCTCCGCCTTTCTGGCTGTTGCCACGCTCGTCATGAAATTCGGTCCCGAACTGCTCTTCGGCCACTTCGGCCGCGGTCCGCTGAACGTGCTGGCTCAGGCGATTTACCGTCAAATGACGAACTACGTGCTGATATCAGTGCCGCTTTTCATTTTCATGGCCTCGCTTCTCGAACGATCCGGCATTGCGCGCGACATGTATTCCTCGCTCAATATCTGGCTGTCCCGCACCCGTGGCGGCATCGCGTTCGTCACCGCAATCATGGCGGTGCTGATGGCGGCCATGTCCGGCATCATCGGCGGCGAGGTTGTCCTTCTCGGTCTGATCGCCCTGCCGCAAATGCTGCGCCTCGGCTACAATCAGAACCTGGCCATCGGCACGATCTGCGCCTCCGGCACGCTCGGCACGATGATCCCGCCTTCCATCGTGCTGATCATGTATGGGCTCGTCACCGAGACCTCGATCAAGTCTCTCTTCACAGCTTCTTTCCTGCCCGGGTTCATGCTCGCGTCGTTCTTCATCGTCTATATTTTCATCCGGACCCGGCTGAACCCCAGCCTGGCACCGCTCCCGGAGGACGATCCAGACGACCCGCCTGGCAGCGAAAAGGCCCTGATGTTTGCAGGCTTTCTTGCCCGCCTTACTCTGTGGGTCACCGGCGTTCTGCTGGCTCGCGCCCTCTTCTTCACGGCAACCGGCGCAAACGCAATCAAGGAAGGTGTCGATCCGGTTCCGCTCGGCATGGTTTCCGACATTCCGTTCATCGTCGGCGCAGGCGTCATCGCCGCGGCACTTATCTCCTTCGTCATCGGGCGCGAACGCACCGCCCGCGGCTGGCATCTCGGTCGCGGCCTGATTGCACCGACCGTGGTGATCGGCGTGGTGCTCGGCTCGATCTACGGTGGCATCACAGGTATCACCGAGGCCGCCGGTATGGGAGTGATCGCGGTGTTCGTCATCGGGCTCATCCGTCGCGAGATGACATCGGATATCGTCTGGGAGAGTATCATTCGCACGCTGCGTTCCACTGGCACCATCATCTGGGTCACCATTGGCGCCGCCGCACTCGCCGGCGCCTATACGCTCGCGGGTGGGCCAGCATACGTGGCCAAACTGATCGTCGGCTCCGAACTCCCGACAATGGGGGTCATCCTGATGATGATGGCAATCTTCCTGGTCATGGGCATGTTCATGGATTGGGTGGGCATCGTGCTTCTGATCATGCCGGTCTTCCTGCCCATCGTTTTGAAACTGCCGGCGGCGGAGATCGGATTTCTCGGCGGGCTCGAACCGAAATTCGTCGCCATCTGGTTCGGCGTGGTCTTCTGCATGAACATGCAGGTGAGCTTTCTGTCGCCGCCCTTCGGTCCGGCCGCGTTCTACCTCAAGTCCGTGGCGCCGGCGCATATTTCGCTGACCGACATCTTCAAGGGTTTTCTGCCATTTATCGCAATCCAACTTCTGGCGCTGTCGGTACTGCTGTTCTGGCCGTCGATCGTGACCCTGTTCCTGTAGGGTCCTTGGCCTTGTCCCGCGGACGGCGGACCCGGCCGCCCGCGGGACCTTGACGACACCCTGTCCTTTCATCCCTCACGCGCAAACATGAAAACTGTTCGACTTTCCACGGCTGACACTGTCGTAACCGCAACCAGGGAATGTGCCCCCGGCGCAGCGGCAGAACAAACGATGCTTACCCAGCTTGACGATTTAAAACCACGATTGGAGTTCAAATCATGACTAAACCACGGATCGGTTTCATTGGATTGGGTCTGATGGGCGCCGCAATGGTCGAGCGTCTGCAAAGCCTCGGATATGAACTCACGGTAATTGCCAACCGCTCCCGCAAGGCCATCGACGATGCCGTAGCGCGTGGTGCCACGGAGGCCGGGACCTCGGCTGAGCTTGCCGCCGCCTCGGATATCGTCATGTTCTGCATGGACACGTCCGCCAGCGTTGAATCCCGGGTCTACGGAGATGAAGGCGTCCTTGCCGGTCTCAAGGAAGGGTCGGTCGTCATCGACTTCGGCACCTCCCTCCCCGGTTCCACGCAAAAGATAGGTGCTGACATGGCCGCGAAAGGCGCCGTTTATCTCGACGCGCCGCTTGGAAGAACCCCGGCCCATGCCAAGGACGGTCTCCTGAACATCATGTGCTCGGGCGACGAGGCGACCTACCAGAAGGTCAAGCCGGTGCTCGATGATTTGGGTGAAAACGTCTTCCACCTCGGCCCGCTCGGCACCGGCCATACGATCAAGCTCATAAACAACTTCTTTGCAATGACCACGGCCTGCGCCATGGCCGAAGCATTTGCGATGGCCGATCGTGCCGACGTCCCGCGCGACAAGCTCTATCAGGTGATGTCCGCCGGTCCGCTTCATTCCGGCATGATGGACTTCGTCAGGAACTTCGCCATGGACGGAAAGATCGATCTGGCCTTCTCACTGGGCAATGCATCCAAGGACGTGGGTTATTATCGTCAGATGGCCGAAGGGCTTGGCGCGAATTCCCGCATGAGCTCGGCTGCGGCCGACACGCTGAAGGAAGCGCTCGGCGCTGGCTGGGGGGATCGCATGGTTCCCGAAATCGTCGATTATCTGGCTGGGAGCATGGACGGGAAATGAGACTTCAGGGCAAACGCGCGTTCGTAACTGCGGCGGGTCAGGGTATTGGACGCGCCATCGCCGAACGCTTCTCAACGGAAGGCGCCCATGTCGTGGCGACTGACCTCAAGGGTGACCTTTTGGCCGGTCTCGGCACCGCCGAAGCCTTTGCACTCGACGTGACCGACAAGTCGGCCCTCCAGGCGGCGGTGGAAAACGCCAAGGCGGATATCCTCGTCAATTGCGCGGGCTTCGTTCACGCGGGAACCATTACAGAAGCGACGGACGCCGACTTCGACGTCGCGATGAACCTCAACGTCCGCTCGCAGTTTCATGCCATGCAGGCAGCTCTGCCGGGCATGGTGGAGCGCGGACGCGGATCCATCGTGAACATCTCTTCCGTAGCCTCCTCGATCATCGCGGCGCCAAACCGGTTCATCTACGGCATGTCGAAGGCAGCCGTGATCGGGATGACAAAATCTGTTGCGATCGACTACGTGACCAAGGGGATCCGCTGCAACTGCATCTGCCCCGGCACGGTCGAAAGCCCGTCGCTGCAGAACAGGCTGCGTGCCATGGGTGATTATGAAACCGCCCGCGCCGCCTTCATCGCCCGCCAGCCCATGGGACGGATCGGAACACCTGAGGAAGTCGCAGCGCTCGCGCTCTACCTCGGCTCCGATGAGTCCGGCTTCACCACCGGTCAGGCGCATGTGATCGATGGCGGCTGGGCAGCAGGCTGACACGGAGCAAACCTTCATGGCGGCTGCCTCTCTTACATCACCGCGCGCGTACCGGATCGCGGCTTATGTGGTCTGCTGGGCCTTTGGTTTTGCCCTTGTCGCCGTCACTCCTGGCGCGGCGTCCGATGCGAAGGCCGGAGCGGATCTGTCCGGAACCGAAAGCTGTGTTTCTTCGGCAATTGAGGCGCAACGCTCGCCCGGCGACTGTCTGACGGAACTGCATACTCCCTGCATGGCGTTCTCTCCGAGCTCAAAAGCGCAGGCCACGCTCTGCTTCGTAAACACGCGAAAAAGCTGGGATGCCCGGATCAAGGAACGGCTGGACGCAATCGCAAAGACGGCGCCCCCCAAGGTCGCGTCCATTGCCAAAATCGAAAGCCGTTACGATCTTCTGTCCAATCTCCTGCAATGCGACCGGCTGGACGAACTCTCAGCCCTTTATCAGACGGCAGAGGAAGACAGGCTCCTGCAGAAGAAGCGCTGTGAAGCCGCAGCTGCAGGACTGACCTACATCCGCTTGTTGGTGCGTTCGGAGACCCTCAAATGACTTCACGCGCAGCCTTCTGGCGGGGTTTTGCGGACTGTGCGCCCTTTATCCTGATCGTCATTCCCTATTCGATGATGTTCGGCGTGGTCGCGCGCGACGCAGGTCTCGATGTCTTTCGAACCATGTCGATGTCGGTCCTGGTGATCGCCGGAGCATCCCAGTTCACAGCGCTCACGCTCTTGAAGGAAGATGCCCCCGTCTTCGTCGCCTTGCTGACGGCCCTCGTCGTCAACTTGCGGATGGCGATCTATTCCGCCGCGCTGGTGCCGCATCTTGGCCATGCGCGCCTGGGGGTCCGGGCGCTCATGGCCTACCTGATGGTTGATCAGGCTTTTGCGGTCGCCGTGAAACGCTATGAAAGCCCGCCGCCTCTCTCACCTGCGGAAAGGGTGGCCTACTACTTCGGCTGCATGATGCTGATCTGCCCGTTCTGGTATGGCGGCACATTGGCAGGCGCGGTCCTGGGCCAGGCAATCCCGGCTTCGCTTTCGATCGATTTCGCCGTCCCTGTCTGTTTCATCGCACTCGTCGCGCCCGGCCTTCGAAGCCTGCCGCATGTGGTGGCGGCGCTGACGTCCGTTGCCGCCATGCTGGTCTTCTCCGGCCTGCCCTGGAGCCTTGGCCTTCTCGTTGCGACCCTGTGCGCCATGATTGCAGGCGTTCAGACGGAGCTTTACATGCGCCGCCGGGCCGACCGGAAGGCAGCGACATGATCGATGATCGCGCTTTCTGGCTTTTGACCGCCGGCCTTGGGATCGGAACCTATCTGATCCGGTTTTCCTTTCTCGGCCTTCTGGGTGGACGCACCTTGCCTCAGTGGCTGCTGATGCATCTGAAATACGTAGGTGCCGCAGTCTTTCCAGCCATGATCACTCCTCTGGTCCTCTGGCCCGAGGCGACCGGCGGAGAGATCGATCCGGCGCGCCTGATCGCGGCAGCGGCGGCCTTTGTCGTCGGAATGCGATTTTCCGTCCTCGGTGCGATTTTCACCGGAATGGGCAGCCTTTACCTGATGCAGGTGCTCGGGCTCTGAGAAACGCGCGCGCCTGTATTCACAAACCTCCCGATCCCGCCCCAGGAAGTGGCAAATCTCCGGGAGATTTCTTTGACGGAAAATGGTATACCATTTTCCAATACCTCAGACGGCCTGCAAAAGGCCGCAGCTGGCAGGCTCGGACAAAGCCTGTCCGAACAGGGGAGTAAACGACATGAGAGCGCTTTTCGCCTATGCGGCCCGTGATCTGCGGCTGGAGACTTGCGAGACGGCCGCACCCGGACCGGGCGAAGTCAGGGTCGATCTGGTGCGCGGCGGGATCTGCGGATCCGATCTGCATTATTATAATCATGGCGGCTTCGGATCAGTGCGCCTGCGCGAACCGATGATCCTCGGGCATGAAGTGGCCGGACGTGTCGCGGAACCGGGTCCCGGTGTCGAAGGCCTGGCGCCGGGAACCTTGGTGGCGATTTCGCCGTCCCGTCCGTGCGGCACATGCGGCGAATGTCTGCGCGGCTTGCCCAACCAGTGTCTGGACATGCGGTTTTATGGCTCGGCGATGCCCTTCCCCCACATTCAGGGCGCTTTCCGCGACAGCCTGACGGTCCGGGCCGAACAATGCATTCCCGCAGACGGCCTGAGCGCTGCGCAGGCTTCGATGGCCGAGCCCCTTTCCGTCTGCCTGCACGCGGTGCGCCGCGCGGGCGAGATGCTGGGACGACGGGTTCTGGTCACCGGCTGCGGTCCGATCGGCATATTGACCATCCTTGCGGCCCGCCGCGCGGGGGCATCCGAGATCATTGCCACGGACATCGCCCATGAAGCACTCGATTTTGCCCGGCAGGCCGGAGCGGACGTCACGCTCAACACGCTGGACGAACCTGATGCGCTGGCGCCCTATCAGACCGGCAAGGGATCGCTCGACGTTCTCTTCGAATGCTCCGGCGCCGAACCGGCTTTGAGGGGTGGTATCGCCGCGTTGCGCCCAAGAGGCATCGTCGTGCAGGCTGGCCTTTCCGGAGACATGGCGTTGCCGATGATGCAGGTCACCGCAAAAGAGCTCGAAATCCGCGGAACCTTCCGGTTCCACGAAGAATTCGCCATCGCGGTCCGCATGATGCAGCAGGGGCTCATCGAGACCTCGCTGCTTCTGACCCACAGCTTCCCTCTGGCTGAGTTTTCAGCCGCCTTTGCGACGGCCAACGACCGGACGAAGGCAATGAAGGTACAGCTCGAATTCGGCGAAGCATAGTTTCGCCCCGTCCCTGCCTTCCCATCCCCTGTCCAGGATCTGAAATGAAGATCACCGCCCTTGAAACCATTCGCATCGCCGAGCGCCCGAACATTCTCTGGCTGCTCGTCCACACCGACGAAGGCATCACCGGTCTTGGAGAAACCTTCTACGGCGCGCGCACGGCCGAGGCCCATGTTCATGAGACCCTGGCACCGTTGATGATCGGCGAGGACCCGCTCAGAATCGAGTATCTCTCGCGACGGGCCGAAGGCTATCTCGGGTGGCGGTCCTCGGGAGCCGAAACCCGGGGGAACTCGGCCTTCGACATCGCTCTGTGGGATCTCGCCGGCAAAGCCACAGGCCAACCGATCGCCCAGCTTCTGGGAGGCTTCACCCGCACGGCGATCCGCACCTACAACACCTGCGCGGGCACGGACTACGTGAAACAGGACACCGGTCAGCAAAGCGGCAACTACGGTCTTGGCACCGGAGGCAATTACGACGACCTGAACGGGTTCCTGAACCAGGCCGACGAACTGGCACAGTCCCTTCTTGAGGATGGGATAACCGCGATGAAGATCTGGCCGTTCGACATGGCGGCGGAAAAAACGCAAGGCCGTGACATCTCGGGCGAGGATCTGAAGGCAGCCCTTGTGCCGTTTGAAAAGATCCGTGCCGCCGTCGGCGACAAGATGGATATCATGGTCGAGTTCCACTCGATGTGGCAGCTGCTGCCGGCGATGAAAATCGCGAAGGCTCTGACACCTTTTGCGACTTACTGGCACGAAGACCCGATCCGTCTCGACAGTCTGGACCTGCTCCAACGCTATGCCAGTGTGTCGCCCGCCCCGGTTTCCGCCTCCGAAACGCTCGGCGGCATCGGTGCCTTCCGGGACCTGATCGCAACCGGGGTTGCCGGCGTCGTCATGCTGGATCTCAGCTGGTGCGGCGGGATCACGACCGCGCGCAAGGTCGCCGCTCTTGCCGAAGCCGAAAAGCTTCCGATCGCACCGCATGACTGCACGGGCCCCGTGGTCCTGGCCGCGTCGACCCATCTGTCCCTGGCCGCGCCCAACGCACTCATTCAGGAGAGTGTGCGGGCGTTCTACCGGACCTGGTACCGGGATCTTGTCACGGCCCTTCCCGAAGTCGAAAACGGCATGATCACGGTGCCGCCCGGTCCCGGGCTTGGCCTCGAACTGGCCCCGGATCTGGACAAGCGCTACACCGTGATGTCACAGACCAGCAGCGCGAAAGACCTCTAGTGACATACGCCTCATTTCTACAGCGGCTCCCGGCGCGTATTTCAAATCCGAAAACCGCACTGCAAACATATACGTGCCCGTCACCCCTTTGAATCTGAAGTTCGGTCTCAGTGTGCTGAGAAATGAGACGGACTTCAGCTTCGGGTGACTAGCCCGCATTTCTCACACTCCCTGCATTCCGCGCCGGATGAAACAGGCGTCAGGGCAGGAGTGTAGCGCAGTGCGATGCGGTCCATCGGACAAGCCATTCGACACACACTGTCGCCTGTTTCAACCGGCCCGAAGGGTCCTGTTTTGGCGTCCGCCTGCAGGCAAAAGCCGCTTGACCATAGCGATGCCCACCACAAGCGCGAGCCAGCGCAACCAGCGGACAAAGAGCCCCGGTCAAATGTTTCAAAGGGATCGACCGATGCTCCAGCTGCATTGGAAAAACTTGACGGCGACATTGTATGATGTAATTGTCATACAATCTTGTCATATAAGGAGGGATTCATGACCCGTCGCCATAGACTGTCCATTGCAACTTGTGTGTTGGCTCTGCTGGGCCTTGCCGGACCGGCACAGGCAGAAGGCTACCCGGACCATCCCGTCACGCTCGTCGTGCCCTTTTCTCCCGGCGGCGGCACCGATCTTCTCGCCCGTCTCGTCTCCACCAAGCTGGAAGCTTCGCTCGGCGCGCCGGTTGTCGTTGACAATCGCCCCGGCGCGAGCGGCGCGGTGGCTGGCGCCTATGTGATGACGCAGCCCGCCGACGGATACACGCTGTTCTTCGGAACCTCCTCGACCAACGCCATCTCGCCGGTGCTGCACGAGGACAAGATGGGCAACATGCTGAAGGGCTTCGACCCCGTAAGCCTTGTTGCCAACAGCGCGCTCATTCTGGCGGTTCCGACCAGCTCGCCGATCGCCAATCTCAAGGGGTACATCAAGGCCTCCGAGGACAAGCCCCTCACCTACGGCACCTTCGGCGTCGGCTCCACGCCGCATCTTCTCGGCACGCTGTTCGCCTCTGAATCCGGAGCGAAGATGATCCATGTGCCCTACAAGGGGTCCGCGCCCGCCGTCGCCGACGTCACCGGCGGCCATATCGACAGCGCCTTTCTGACCGTTACCGCGCTCACCGCCTCGCTTCACGATGAGGCGATGCGCGGGCTCGCCGTCGCAGCGTCCGAGCGCCTGAAAGGCTTCCCGGACATCCCGACCTTCGAAGAGGAAGGCTATAAGGGGTTGGAGGATGCCGGCTGGTTCGGGATCTTCGCGCCCAAGGGCGTACCTGCCGAAATCCGCGCCCAGGTATCCAAGGCCGTCAGGACGGTGCTCGAGACGCCCGAAGCGCAGGAGGAGTTCGCCAAGCTCGGCGTCGAAGCCAAGGGCAGCACGCCCGAGGAGCTTGCCAAGAAGCAGGAAAACTCAGTCGCGCTCGTCAAGCACATCCTCGCCACCACCGACATCGACATTTCCAAGTAAACCGAAGGGTCAACGACACCATGCCTCGCAATCAGATCGCCGAATACCAAATCCGGCGGTGGTATGTTCAGGAACAAGAAATCCTGACCAACGAGTCTTATCAGTCCGACGAGGGCGCTCCGCTGCGCAAGATTCTGATCGCCGCGGCGATCAAGAACCCCTATGCAGGGCGTTTCAGCGAGGATCTCGGTGAGATTGTCGATGCGAGCGACAAGCTGGGCGAGGAATTCGCCCGGCGCATCGTCGCTGCCCTTGGCGGCGCGCAGGCCGAAAGCTACGGCAAGGCCTGCGTGGTCGGCATCGCCGGCGAGTACGAGCATGGCAACGCCTTCATCACCGCGCGGTTCGCCACGCCGATCCGCGCGGTGCTGCCGGGCGCCAAGGAATGGATCCCATCAACGGGAAAGCGAAGCGGCCCTGGAGCCCTCATCGACATTCCGTTGGCTCATATGGGCGAGCTCTATGTCCGATCCCACTATGACACGATGACTGTCCATCTCGACGACGCGCCCAACGCGGATGAGGTTATCGTGGCCTTTGTCGTCGCAACGCGTGGACGAATCCATGCACGGCTCGATGGGCCCAAGGCTCCAGAGCTTAAAGCCAATTAAGACCGGCCAGGCACGGCCGGACATAAGGGAAAACAAACCATCATGGACCGGGAACGCTCTCACTTCGTTCAATTGAACGGGCTGCGGTTTCACTACCTGACGTGGGGAGCATCATCCGCACCGCTGCTGATCTGCCTGCATGGTCTGCGCAGCTACGGGCGGACCTTTGCCGGCCTTGCCGAAATGCTCGCGGATCGCTTTCACGTGCTAGCGCTGGATCAGCGCGGGCGCGGAGAAACGGAATGGGATCCCGAGCAGAACTATTTCGCCACCAACTATGCCGACGATCTCGGCGCGCTGATCGACCATCTTGGTGTCGAGAAGGCGCACCTTCTCGGCCATTCCATGGGTGGCATCAACGCGTTGACCTACGCGCTCGACCACGCCCAACGCTTTGCCTCCCTCATCCTGGAGGACAGCGGCCCGGAGGCTGCCGATGGCGACAGCGCCGGGATCGGGCGCATCCTCAACGAATTGCGCACCACCCCGCTCTCCTTCGACGGATACGATGCCGCCAGGGCCTTCTGGCGCTCGATCCGTCCCAACGTGACGGAGGAGGCGATCGCCTCGCGCGTCGCGAACTCCATGAAGGAGGTCGACGGCAAGGTGGTCTGGCGCCACGACCAACTCGGCATCGGCAAGTGCCGTATCGAACAGGCCGAAACCCGCCCGAATCCGGATCTGTGGCCGGCGGTCGAGAAGTTGGCATGCCCAACACTGGTCCTGCGAGGAGCGAACTCGGACTACCTTGACCCTGCGCGGGTAGAGCGGATGTGCGCGGTCAATCCTCTCGTCACGGCGAAGGAGATCGAGGGCGCCGGACATTATGTCCACGATGACAATCCGGTAGACTTCAACGCTGCAGTTGCCGAGTTTCTCGACTGCGTCGAGGCGTCTGGAAAATCAAAGGACTAGAATGGAGCAGAAAACCAGCAAGACGGCCAACGGGCGGAGCGAAAGCGTGCGCGAGCGCGTGAGCCACGCCTTGCGGACCGACATTACCATGGGCGTCTTCTTGCCGGGACAACGCCTGTCAGAGGCTGAACTCTGTGCCCACCTGGATGCCTCGCGCACCTCGGTCCGCGAGGCGCTGCGCCAGCTCGAGGCAGAGCGGTTGATCGAGATCCGTCCCAACCGAGGCCCCGCCGTCGCCAAGCTGGCCTGGGAAGAGGCCGAGCAGATTTACGACGTGCGCGAACTCATCGAACCGGAGGTCGTGCGTCTCTTCGCGGCGGTGGCGACGCAGGAGCAGCTTGACCGCATGGAGGCCGCACTGAAGCAATTCGAGGAGGCCTTCTCCGAAGGCTTGCATCCCAACCGGCTGATCCTCACCACCACCGTCTTTTACGAAGTGATGTTCGAGGGCTGCAAGAACACCATTCTCGCCGATATCCTGCGCGGGCTGCTTGCGCGGGTGAACCTTCTGCGGTCGCGCTCCATGTCTCAGCCCGGCCGGCCGAAGGAAAGCCTTCGAGAAATGCGCAGTATCCTGTCGCATATCCAGGACAGCGACATTGCCGGGGCACAAGCCGCAGCGATCCAGCATATCCGGAATGCCCGCTCCCAAGCCAGGACGGCGATGCTGGCGTCCACTTGAACCGCAACCTATCAAATCCGGAAGGCCTCTCATGCAGATGAAGCTCAACGGGGACGCCATAAGCGGCCTCCTGCTGGTCCTGATCGGGGCCGCCTTTGCCATCCGCTCCCTGGATTATGGCGTCGGCAGTGCCGCGCATATGGGATCCGGATACTTCCCGTTGCTGCTCGGCGGAGCACTGGTCCTGCTCGGCGGCGCCATCGGCATCGGCGGGCTGCGCCGGTCGGCCGAGCCTTTGAAGATCCCGCTTCGCGAGTTGATGCTGATCTTCCTCAGCGTCGCCAGTTTCGCGCTGACGATCGGCCGCTTCGGGCTCTTTCCGGCGCTTGCGGTCTCCGTGCTGCTGGCGTGCTTTGCCGACAGGGGCACACGTCTGCGCGCAACGCTCGGCATCGTTCTCTTTTCCTGCGTCCTCATTTGGCTTGTCTTTGTTGTTGGGCTGAATTCACCCGTAGCTCTTTTCAAGGTCTGACCCCATGGAACTCTTCACGCTCGGGTTTGCGACCCTTACGCTGACCTCTGTGGCTTACTGCTTTGCAGGGGTCTTCCTCGGGACGCTGATCGGTGTGCTGCCCGGCGTCGGCGCCCTTTCGGCGATCTCGCTGCTGATGCCGATTTCCTTCTATCTGGACCCGACCACGGCTCTGGTGTTCCTGTCGGGGATCTATTACGGCGCCGAATATGGCGGATCGACAGCCTCCATCATGCTCAATCTGCCGGGCACTTCGTCCAACGCCATTACCTGCCTCGACGGCTATCCGATGGCCCAGAACGGCAAGGCCGGTATCGCCCTCACGGTGACCACATATGTCTCCTTCTTCGGAGGCTGCATCGGCATCCTGCTCTTGACCTTCCTGTCCCCCGTGATCAGCCGCCTGGCAGTGGCGGTCGGACCTTCCGAGTATGCCGCGATCCTGCTGCTCAGCATCATCATGGCCGCCACAATTTCCGACGGCGCACCGATAAAAGGGATCGCCATGGTGGTCTTCGGGGCCTTGCTGGGCACGATCGGGATCGACGTCAACAGCGGCGACTTCCGCTTCACCTTCGGCGTGCCTGAACTGTTCGACGGGATCAGTCTGGTGGCGCTTGCGCTTGGCACCTTCGGCGTCGGCGAGGTCATCTTTGCCATCAGCGCACAGAAGAGACGCGGCCCCATGCCCAAGGTGACCTGGCGCTCGATGATCCCGAACCGCGCCGAGTTCCTGAAGACGCTCCTGCCGATGGGCCGTGGTACGGTCGTTGGCAGCGTCGTAGGGCCGCTTCCGGGTGCTGGCCCCACCATCGCCTCGCTGATCGGCTATGCCTTCGAAAAACGGATCAGCCGCACACCGGAGCGTTTCGGCAAAGGAGCGATCGAAGGTATTTCCTCGCCCGAAGCCGCCAACAACGCCGCGGTGCAGACCGCCTTCATTCCCACGCTCTCGCTCGGCATTCCCGGCAGCCCGACAATGGCGGTCATGCTCGGCGCCCTTATGATCCACGGCATTTCGCCCGGTCCCAAATTCATCGCCGAACAGCCTGAAATGTTCTGGGGGCTGATCGCGAGCTTCTGGCTCGGAAACTTCATTCTGCTGGGACTGAACCTGCCTCTGGTCGGCATCTGGCTCTGGCTTCTGCGCGTTCCCTATTCGCTCATGTATCCGGTGATCGTCGCGCTGATCTGTGCAGGTGTCTATACGCTCACCAACAGCACATTCGCGATATGGCTCGTATTGGGCTTCGGGCTGGTGGGTTTCCTCTTGCGGCTCTTCCAATATTCGCCCGCTCCGCTGCTCATCGGCTTCATCCTCGGGCCCATGCTGGAGGAGAACCTGCGCCGCGCCCTGCTGATCCATCGTGGCAGCTATATGGAGATGCTCTCGCGTCCGGCCACCGCCGTACTGATGCTGATCACGGTCGGCGTGCTCGTCTGGGCGCTGGCGAAGCGAAATCCGACCGTTCCGTCAGCTTCCGCCGGCGCGCTTGAAGGCGACGACTGATCTTCCGCGCGACGCGCCCGTCCCGAGCGACGATCGATATCGGCTGATGTTGAGCCAGCCAAAATCGAGACGTATCCCGCGCCCGATCCGTGAGGACACACGTCCGGCATACCCCGCAAGCTTGTCCAGCGTTTCCGGACCGTCACCGAATGCAAGGGGATGCGCGTCCATGTCGGCAATCAGGGGCAGTTCGGTGCAGGCGATCATAATGGTGTCGGCCTTCATGACTTCGACCACCTCCTGAAGCCGGGGCCGCAAGGACGGATCCAAACTTCCCAGGCGTTTAATATCATAGATCAGGGCGTGAAGGCGTCACGGATCTTCCGGCACCTCAACCTCGACGTGGTCTGCAAGAGTGCGATAGGCCGACCACTGCCCCATTTCGGTCACGGCAGAGGCGCCGAGCAGGCCGACACCGCTGTCGGATTACGGTCCGCGACCGGCTCAAGAGGCACTCTCCATTCGGCCGGGTACCAGTCCAAAGACTGGCTCGCTCATCCCTCGCACATGGCAGGTTGCCGCCAAAAAAATCCTCGTCAGGCTATCGACTGACGCGAATTGTGCGATCCGCGACAGGTGGGATGGCACCTTCGGTTACTCCTGCCATACAGGAACGGAATACGCTTCCGACACCGATCAACACCGGATCACGGATATCCAGCGTCGAAACACCCGCGGCAAGATCCTCAAGTCTCCCCACCCAGCGACGTTCGTTTTGACGGGAGACCCCGGAAACCGCCACAACGGGCAAATCGGCTGAAGCGCCCTCCCCCATCAGCCGCGCACTGATCTGTCCGGCCATGCGCGCGCCCATATAGAAGATCGTCGTCGTCGCCGGATCGGTCAGGCCCGACCAGTTCACCGTCTGCGGCAAGTCTCCCTTGCGCGAATGCCCGGTGACGAACTGTACGGACTGGGCGTGATCCCGGTGGGTCAGGGAAATACCGAGTTCGGCTGCCATGGCCGAAGCGGCGGTGATGCCGGGGACCACCGACACGGGGATGCCTTCGGTCTTCAGTCGTTCGATTTCCTCCCCGGCTCGACCGAAGATCATCGGATCTCCGGATTTCAGACGGACGACATTCTTTCCCTGTCTGGCAAGCGACACCATCATGTCGTTGATGTCTTCCTGGCGGCAGCTTTCGCGGCCGCCACGCTTGCCGACCAGCATGCGCCTGGCCTCACGGCGGGCAAGTTCCAGGACCTCATCGGCAACAAGGTCATCGAACAGGATCACATCCGCGCCCTGCAATGCGCGCACGGCCTTGAGTGTCAGGAACTCGGAACAGCCCGGCCCTGCGCCAACAAGGGTCACCCGACCTTGGCTTGCCGGCTGGGCATGACCTGTCTCAGCGATCAGGTCGGCCATCCCGCCGGCAGCCTCCGGAGCGCCCCTTTCGGAAAAGGCCAATTCCGTGAAGGCTTCCCAAAACCGCCGACGTTGCGGTCCGGGAGACAGGTGTTCCATGACAGCGGTCCGAACCCGGCCCGCAAGTTTCGCCCAGCCGGCCAGACTGAGCGGCAACAGCGTTTCGATCCGCCGACGGATCGCCTGCCCGAGGATCGGCGCGGCGCCATTGGTCGAGATACCGATCACAACGGGCGAACGGTTGACGATGGAACCGAACTGGAAGTCGCAATAGGGCGGGTTATCGATGACGTTGACCGGAACACCGGCTGCCCTGGCGGCCTGGTAGAAGGCTTCTGCTTTGTCTTCCGTTTCCGCATCGGCGATGGCGAGCATCATCCCGATAAAACTGCTTGCGCCCCATTCTTCGGCATGATGAATGAAGGCGCCGCTGACGCTTCCCGTATGCAGGAGCTTTGCCATCGCCGGATCCAAAGTGTCGGCGTAGACATGAACCTCTGCACCTGCAGCGGCAAGAAGTTCGGCTTTCCATGCGGCCGCATCCGTACCACCGGCAACAAGCACCTTTCGGCCTCTGAGCTGGAAGAAGACCGGCAGGCAGGCGAGTTCTCCCATTCGGGCTGATCGGCGGGAAGATTTTACTTCAACCGGCTTTCGCGATGCCTTCATCATCGGCCCCTTTCGCTGCAAGGTCATTCAAGAGGGAGTTGATTTCAGAGCGGCATGACCCGCAATTCGTTCCCGCCTGCAAGGCTTCGCCGAGAGCCTCGACAGTGGTCGCGCCGTTCTTTGCCGCTGCCAGGATCTGGTTGACCCCGACCTGAAAGCAGGAACAGACAACGGCGCCGCAGTCGGGCCGGTCGGCCGGAGCCCGTCCGGCGAGAACGCGGTAGCGTTCGGCCGGGCTCGTTGCCGTGGCGGACAAGAGCCCGCTGGCCCATTGGCGGGAGACTTCGACCGGCTTTGTCGCAAAAAAGAAGGCAGCAGCGAGATCGCTTCCCTGCCAGAACGCCACGCGGTAAGAACCGGTGGCCGTATCCTTGTAGCTGAGCACATCGACGTCAGAAACGGGCGCAGAACAGAGGTCGGCGGCAAGCGCTTCGAAATCCGCTTCCGTCAATCCGGCCACTTCCAGGCGCCAGCCTCCTTTCGCCGGAGCCAAGGCCCAATAATCAGTCGCAAGACCGGTCGGCTTGTCTTTCAGCACGGCAAAGCCATACCAGGCGCAATCAAACTTACCGACGGCGACCGGAGTGAACTTCGATCCCGGCTGGCCCGAGACGCAATCGGTCTCAGGGGCGACAACAGCATCCACACGCCCCCTGGAGGCAAACCGATCGGTCCAGTGCATCGGCACGAAAACCGATCCGCGCTGTGCCCTGTCGCTCATCTGCGCGCGGACAATGACCTTGCCGTACGGGCTTTTGATTTCGACGAGTTCAGCATCTCCGACACCGAGCGTCTTCGCGTCTTCGGGATGCAACTCGGCGAAAGGCTCAGCGATATGGGACAACAGCCGCGGCGTTTTCCCCGTCCGCGTCATGGTGTGCCACTGATCCCGGATCCGGCCGGTGTTCAGGACATACGGATATCTTCTCTCCCGCTTGCGGGGTCTGGTGAAATCTACCGCTACGAAATTGGCCTTGCGGTTCCCGGTAAAGAATCCGCCGCCTGCGAAGAAGCGCTTGTCACGATCAGGTTCCCCTGCCCGGCGCGGCCATTGGGTCGGCGCCAGACGGTCATAGGACTCCGTACCGATGTCGGCGAATGCACCGATGTCGAAATCGCGTGACCCGTTGTTTTCAAGGGAAGACAGGCCGGCGTATTCGGCAAAGATTTGCGAAGGATGCGAATAATTGAACCCGTTGCGAAAACCCATGCGCTTGCCAACTTCGGCCAGCGCCCACCAGTCCGGCCGCGTATCGGCGGGTAGATCAAGAAACTTCCGCTGCCGCGAAATCCTGCGTTCGGAATTAGTGACGGTGCCATCCTTCTCGCCCCAGGCAGCTCCCGGCAGAAGCACATCGGCATAAGCCACCGTGTCGACGGCTTTCGAAACGTCCGAGACCACGACAAACGGGCAGAATTTCAACGCTCGCGCGACTTCGTCTGCGTCCGGCAGACTGTCCACCGGATTGGTCGCCATGATCCAGATCGCCTTGATCCGGCCGTCACGCACGGCCTTGAACATATCGACCGCCTTCAAACCGGCGCGTTCGGCCATGGCCGGGCTTTGCCAGTACTTCCGAACAAGTTTCCTGTGATCGGGGTTTTCAATCGCCATATGCGCAACGAGCATGTTGGCCAGACCGCCGACCTCGCGCCCGCCCATGGCATTCGGTTGGCCGGTTACCGAAAACGGTCCCATGCCGGCGCGACCGATACGTCCGGTGGCCAAATGCGTGTTGATGATCGCGTTGACCTTATCGGTCCCCGAAATCGATTGATTGACGCCCTGGCTATAGACGGTGACCGTCCTCTCGGTTCGCGCCACCATGGAATAGAACGTCGCGATATCCTGACGCGGCAGACCGGTCATTTCGGAGATCGCGGCAATGTCGCAGGCTCCGGCGGCTTTCATGGCCTCATCGAAACCGTTGGTATGCAGCTCAATGTAATTGCGATCGAGCGCGTTGGTTTCCTTTAGGTAAGCCAGAAGTCCATTGAACAGGGCCACGTCGGTATCGGGTTCGAGAGCCAGGTGGAGATCGGCCAGTTCCGTCGTCGCCGTGCGGCGCGGATCAATGACAACGACACGCATTCCCGGCCGTACGGCCTTGGCGGCTTCGATGCGCTGGTAAAGAACCGGATGACACCACGCCAGGTTGGAGCCTACCAGAACAAGCAGGTCCGCCTGTTCCAGATCTTCGTAGGTACCGGGAACGGTATCCGACCCAAAGGCCCGACGGTGACCGGCAACCGAAGACGCCATACACAGGCGTGAATTGGTGTCGATATTGGCCGAGCCGATGTATCCCTTCATCAACTTGTTGGCGACGTAATAGTCTTCGGTCAGGATCTGGCCGGAAACGTAGAAAGCGACGCTGTCGGGGCCGTGTTCAGCGATGGTTTCAGAGAATTTCTCTGCGACAAGATCGAGCGCCTCGTCCCATCCAGCCCTTTTGCCGCCAATTTCCGGATGGAGCAGCCGGTCGTCAAGAGACAGGGTTTCGCCGAGCGCCGATCCTTTTGAACACAGCCTGCCGAAATTCGATGGATGTTCCGGATCGCCCTTGACCGACACCGAGCCATCTCCCGCCTTGGACACCAAGACGCCGCAGCCGACGCCGCAATAAGGACAGGTTGTCTTGATCCCGTTTTCTCGTCTGGTCATTGTTTTCAACCTTCTCGGTCCATGTGCCTTTTCTCGCCTCATGGCTTGCCCATGAGTTGAAAGAACAGCGCGATGCACAGGATTGCCAAAACCCCGGAGACAATCTGCCAGAAGCGCACCGGGTCCCTTTCGGCAAAGGGAACCATTCTGTCCGGCCGGAGACTTGTGTTCGGCCGGCGCAGATCCTGAAGGAACTCGCTCAACGCCTCGTAGCGCTTGCCGGGATTGATGTGCACGGCCCGCGCCAAGGCACCGTCGACCCAATCCGGCACCCTGGCTGTCTGGGACGCAGCCGAATGATAGGTCAATGCGTTCTGCGCTTTCAGGCTGTGCGCCCGGGACACCTTGCCTGCGTAGGGAAGCTTGCCGGTCAGCATTTCATAGGTGATGACACCCAGTGCGAACTGGTCCGAGCGTTCCGTACCCCGGTAGCCAAGGAAGTATTCCGGCGCGCTGTATTGATGGGTTCCGAGAATTTCCGTCTCATCCAGACCGGGTGCAGCCTCCAGTACCCCTGAAATCAGCACCGAGCCGAAGTCGATGATCTTCACCATGCCGTCCGAACCGATCATGATGTTTTCCGGACGCAGGTCCTGATGCAACATGCCCTGTCGATGAAAGGCCCGGAGGCCCGCAGCGATCTGTTCGATGATGCCGCGAACCGTTTCCAGGTCCGGCTGAGGATTGTCCGTCATCCACTGGCGCAGGGTCTGGCCCTCGACATATTCGGTGACGACGAACAGGTGTCCGCGCTCGTGGGATGCGGGTATAGCCTTCAGGACATGAGGCGAATTCAGACGCCGGGCGACCCATTCCTCCATGGCGAACCGGCGCAGATAATCTGCGTTTCCGCGAAGGTCCAGGGAGGGCACCTTGAGGGCCACATTTCTGCCGGTCTCCTTGTCAGCGGCGAGATAGATATGACTTCGACTGCTGGCGTGCAGCTCGCGCAGAATGCGGTAGCCTTCGAACTCTGAGGATGCCTGCAGTAAAGGTGCGGGTGGAAGGGTGTCTTCCCCTTCCAAAATGTTGGTCGCATCGACGTCCGGCAATTGGTCGATCCGGGCAATCTGAATCGTCAGATTGTCGTCGCTGCCCGCATCCAGAGCTGCTGCAACGATCCTTTCGGCTGCGTGATCCAGATCGTCATTTGCCGCGATCAGGGACGCAATGGTTTTCGGTGGCACGAATTCATGAACGCCATCGGTGGTGAGAACAAAAGTATCGCCGGTCGACAGGTTCAGGTCGCGATAGTCGATATCAAGCAAGGAATAGAGCCCCATGGCGCGCGCCAGATAGCTTCTCCCCTCGGAGGCTTGAACCCGGTGATCCGTGGTCAGCTGTTCCAGCGTGTCTCCGGACATGCGCCAGATGCGGGCGTCGCCCACATGGAAGAGATGAGCACGCCGCCCCTTGAACACGATGGCGTCAAAGGTGCACACATGGCCACGGTCCTGCGGCAGCTCCGGATCGTTCTGCGCATGAAGCCAGGAATTGCTTGCAGAAATGACGCTCGTGGCGGCCGTCCTGGCCGACCATGCGTCAGACGTGCAATAGTAATCGTCGAGGAAGGATTTGACCGCCGTTTCCGCAGCCAGGCGGCTGACGTCACTCGTGGAAATTCCATCCGCCAGCGCGAGAGCCGCTCCCTTGAGAACAAGCCGCTGCCCGTCCGGAACCATCGCCCCGTAGAAGTCCTGGTTCGATGCTTTGCGCCCGGCCGACGAATGTTGGCCAACCGAAACGGACAGTCTGGCGCTTTGGACTTGCATCAACACGGAAGTCATCCCTTTAGGGCCGGTCCCGCCTGCATGGCGGGACCGACTTGGTCCAAGGCTTATTCAGCCGGAGCGACAGTCTTTGCGGCTTCGTAGCCCGCGTTGCGCTTGGGGGAAGTCTTGTAGTGGGTTGCGTAGATCATGCCGCCCACGAAGGTCAGACCGCCAACCAGGTTACCGACCACGACGGGAATTTCGTTGTAGGCGAAGTAATCGAACCAGGTGAAGTTGCCGCCGAGCATGATGCCGGACGGGAACAGGAACATGTTCACGATCGAATGCTCGAAACCGAGGTAGAAGAAGACCAGGATCGGCATCCACATGGCCATGATCTTGCCGGAGACGGAGTTGGACATCATCGCGGACACCACACCGGTGGACACCATCCAGTTGCACATCACAGCGCGGATAAAAACAGTCAGCAGACCCGCCCAGCCGGCGGCGGCATAACCGAGGGTCCGCGCTTCACCGATCTTGCCGATCTTCTGGCCGATGGCATTCGGTTCCTGACTGAAGCCCATGGTGAAGATGATCGCCATGAAGACCGCGGTGGTCAGAGCGCCGGCGAAGTTACCGCAGAAAACCAGGCCCCAGTTGCGGAACACACCGCCCCAGGTACAGCCCGGGCGCTTTGCGATCACGGCCAGCGGCGCAAGGGTGAAGACCCCGGTCAGGAGATCGAAGCCGAGGAGGTAAAGCATGCAAAAGCCGACCGGAAAAAGAACCGATGCCACCAGGAAGTTCCCGGTATTGACGGCGATGGTCACGGAGAATGCTGCGGCAAGCGCCAGGATAGCGCCCGCCATGTAAGCACGGATAAGCGTGTCCTTGGTGGACATGAAAATTTTCGACTCGCCGGCGTCGATCATCTTTGTGGCGAATTCCTGTGGCGTTACATATGACATCTGTTAGCCCCTTGACTGGATAGGTTGTGGCCGTTTTCGGCTTATGCTGCCCTTCCCGGGCGTTTCCTCCTAAACCCGCGCCCCGGCTCAGGCTGCAAGGGCGAGAAAGACCGTCTCGCCCTCCAGCTTCACCGGAAATGCCCGTGTTTCCCCTTCATCCGCTCCCTGCGCCTCGCCCGTCTCCAGGCTGATCACCCAGTTGTGCAGCGGACAGGTGACGCATCCGTCGTGGACGATGCCCTGGGACAGCGGCCCGTTCCTGTGCGGGCATTTGTCTTCAAGTGCGAAGATCCGATCGTCGGCGGTGCGGAAAATGGCGATGGTCATGTCACCGTTCTTCACGCACCGGGCGCCTTGGCGCGGAATGTCTCCGATCGAGCCGATAGCGACCCAGCTTGCAGTCATTGCGTTCATTCTGCGGCCTCCGGAAGAAGCGTCGCCATGGGCTTGAATTCGTGCTTGTCCTTGCCGGACACACGTTCCGACCACGGATCGACCTGTGCGAATTTCTGGGAAAAGACGAAGCGGTCGTAATAGGCCTTGCGCTTGTTCGTATCGTCCATGATCTGGCGGCGGACCTCGTCGTAGCCGATGCGCTTGGCCCACTTGTAGATCCGCTCCAGGTAATGGCCCTGCTCGCGGTACATCTGGATCAAGGCGGTGATGTATTCGACTGCCTCGTCTTCGGTCTTCACCTGGCCGAGAACCTCTGTCCCCTTGATGTCGAGACCCGCCGCACCCGCGAAATGGATCTCGAAGCCGCTGTCGACACAGATCACGCCGACATCCTTGCAGGTGGCCTCGGCACAATTGCGCGGGCAGCCGGAGACGGCGAGCTTGACCTTGGCCGGCGTCCAGGATCCCCACAGGAACTTCTCCAGCCGGACGCCAAGACCGGTGGAATCCTGCGTTCCGAACCGGCACCAGTCAGATCCCACACAGGTTTTCACCGTGCGCAATCCCTTGGCATAGGCATGGCCTGACACGAAGCCGGCTTTGCCGAGATCGGCCCAGACGGCGGGCAGATCTTCCTTTTTGATACCGAGCATGTCGATGCGCTGGCCGCCGGTGCATTTCACGGCGGGGATGTTGAATTTGTCGACCACATCGGCGATGGCGCGCAGCTCCGTGGACGAGGTCATGCCGCCCCACATGCGCGGAACGACGGAATAGGTGCCATCCTTCTGGATATTCGCGTGGATACGTTCGTTGATGAACCGGGACTGGTAGTCGTCGGCATATTCATCCGGCCAGTCGCTGACGAGATAATAGTTCAACGCCGGCCGGCACTTGGCGCAGCCGCCGGAGGATGTCCATTCCAGCGCCTGCATCACGTCCGGGATGGTCTTCAGTTTCCTGGCCTTGATCAGGCGCCGGACCTCATTGTGCCCCAGCGGGGTACAGCCGCACATGGGGCTGACCGCCGCCGGATTATAGGCATCGCCGAGTGTTGCCAGCATCAGGCTCTCGACAAGCCCGGTGCATGTCCCGCAGGAGGCAGACGCCTTGGTATGAGCCCGGACGTCATCGAGCGTTGTCAGGCCCTTTTCCCGGATCGCGCCGACGATCCTGCTCTTGCATACGCCGTTGCAGCCGCAGATTTCCGCATCATCCGGCAAGGCTGCAACGGCCGCCGTAGGGTCCAGGGGGGCGCCTCCCTGATAGGCCTGGCCGAAGATGAGGGTATCGCGCATGTCGGAGACGTCCGTCTCCTTCTTCTTCAGATCGTTGAACCAGGCCCCATCTGCGGTTTCTCCGTAGAGCACCGTGCCGATGATCTTGTTGTCCTGCAGAACGAGACGCTTGTAGACGCCGGCGGCCGCATCGCGGAGCACGATTTCCTCTCGGTCTTCGCCTTCGGCAAAATCTCCGAGCGAGAACAGGTCGATGCCGGTGACCTTGAGTTTGGTCGGCGTGTCGGCGTGGACGAAAGAGGCCGTCCCCTCGCCCGCCAGATGGTTCGCCGCGACTCGCGCCATCTCATAAAGAGGAGCAACAAGGCCATAAACCTGACCGCCGACCTCGGCGCATTCGCCCAACGCATAGATATCGGGGTCGCTGGTCTGCATGCCCTCCCCGACGACAATGCCCCGGTTGACCTCCAGACCTGCTTCCTTGGCAAGCCAGGCATTCGGGCGGATCCCGGCCGCCATGACGACGAGCGTGGCGGGAATGACGGTGCCGTCCTCGAGTTCGACACCCTCGACCCTGGTTTCGCCGCGGATTGCCTTGGTGTTGGCCTTGGTGATTACCTTGATGCCGCGATCCTCGAGTGCCTTCTCCAGCAGGTATCCGGCAGCCGGGTCGAGCTGACGTTCCATCAGGCTCGGCATCAGATGCAGCACGGTAACGTCCATCCCGCGGGACTGAAGCCCGGCCGCGGCTTCGAGCCCAAGCAATCCGCCGCCGATGACCACCGCCTTATCCCGGCTTTGGGCCGCCAGCAGCATGGCGTTGACGTCGTCCAGGTCGCGGTAGCTCAGGACACCTTGCAGGTCCTTGCCCGGGACCGGAATGATGAAGGGAACGGACCCGGTGGCAATCACCAGCTTGTCGTAGGAAGCGACTTCGCCGTGATCGGAGGTGACGGTCTTGCCCTCCCGGTCGATCTCGACGATCTTGTGCCCCTTGTAGAGCATGATGCCGTGCTCGATGTACCAGCCGTCGCCGTGAATGACGATTTCCTCGTAGGATTTCTCGCCGGAAAGCACGGGCGACAGCATGATCCGGTCATAATTGACCCTGGGTTCCGCATTGAAAATGGTGATGTCGTAGGCATCGGGCGCAGCTTCAAGCAGATGTTCCAGCATCCGTCCGGGAGCCATGCCGTTGCCGATGATGACGAGTTTCTGTCGGGTCATTTCCATTATCCTGCCAATGAGCTATTCGGCCGCTTCGACCGCGGCCTTTTGCCGGGCCTGCCGTGCAGCGCGTTTTTGCTGGATGGATTGAAGTTGCTCGGGTGTCGGATTGGCGCCGCCCTCGTAGGCTTCGAGAAAGTCGAGCAGTTCCTCGCGGTAGGCGTAGTAATCCGGGTGGGCGAGCAACGTCTTGCGCGAGCGAGGACGTGGCAAATCGACATCCATGATGTTGCCGATCTTCGCGTTCGGGCCGTTGGACATCATCACCACCCGGTCCGCGAGAAGGATCGCCTCGTCCACGTCATGAGTAACGCAGACAGCCGTCACCTGGGTGCGGGTCCAGACGTCCATCAGGACATCCTGCAGCTCCCAGCGGGTCAGGCTGTCGAGCATGCCGAACGGCTCGTCGAGCAGAAGAAGCTTCGGCGACAAGGCAAAGGCACGGGCAATACCGACCCGCTGTTTCATACCGTTTGACATGTCCGCCGCAGGCTTGTGGATGGCATCGGCCAGTCCGACCTTCGACAAGTAATATTCGATGACGTCTTTCTTCTCCGGCTTCGACGCATCGGGGTAGACCTTGTCGACACCGAGCTCGACATTCTCGTATGCCGTGAGCCACGGCATCAATGACGGCGCCTGGAACACCACCGCGCGATCCGGGCCGGCCTGGGTGATGTGCGTGCCGTCGAGCACGATCGCGCCTTCCGTGATCGGATTGAGCCCGGCCACCATGGAAAGGACCGTCGACTTTCCGCAGCCGGAATGGCCGATCAGGGTGACGAACTCGCCCTTCTTCATTTTGAGGTCAAAACCGTCGACAACCGTGAGCGGGCCTTTCGGTGTCGGATAGACCTTTTTCAACTGGCTGAAATCCAGGTATCGGTCCTCGATCGGTGACACAGCAGCCCGCTGATAGGCCTCAGGCAGCTTTTCGGTTTTTCTGGATGGCTTCTGCGTGATCGGGACAATGTTCGGAAGCACGATATCGCGTTCCAGATCCGCACCGCGCTCGTCACCGACTTCCATCAGATACTCGGTGACTTCGGCCCGTAGCTTGATGAAATCGTCATCATGATTGAGTTCGCCCCGGTCGCGCGGTCGGGCGAAGGGCACCTTGAATTCCGGCCCCAGGGTCGCCTTGGCACCCGGCTTCAGCGGAATGATCCGGTCTGCGAGCAGAATTGCCTCATCCACGTCATTGGTGATCAGGATGATGGTTTTCTTTTCCTGTTCGCAAATCGCGGCAAACTCGTCCTGCAGCTTGGCCCGGGTCAGCGCATCGAGCGCCGACAGGGGCTCGTCGAGCAGCAGAAGTTCCGGCTGCATGGCGAGCGCCCGGGCCACGGCCACACGCTGGCGCATGCCGCCGGAGAGTTCCGCAGGCTTACGATCCCGTGCATGGGCCAGCCCGACCATTTCGATATACTTGTCGGCGATGGCCCTACGCTCGGCTGCCGGCTTCTTCTTGAACACCGCATCGACGGCCAGACTGACATTGCCGGCGACCGTCAGCCACGGCATCAACGAATAGGACTGGAAGACGACGCCGCGCTCAGGGCTCGGACCTTCGATTTCCTTGCCCTTGAAAACGATACCTCCCGTATCCGGCTCGATCAGGCCTGCCAAAAGAGAGATCAGTGTCGTCTTGCCGGTGCCGGAGAAGCCGACGATGGCAATGAACTCGCCGTCTTCCACTTTGAGGTTGATATCGTCCAGAACGTCGGTGCGGTTGGCACCTTCACCGTAGGATTTTGATGTGTTGTAGATTTCGAGATACGACATCAGCTCCTCCTATCGGTTCGCGGAGAAGGTGAAGGCACGCTGCAAGGCATACATCAGCCGGTCGAGTGCAAAACCGATGATGCCGATGGTGAAGACGGCAACCATGATCTTGGCAAGCGACTGGGACGACCCGTTCTGGAATTCGTCCCAGACGAATTTTCCAAGACCCGGGTTTTGGGCAAGCATCTCGGCGGCGATCAGCACCATCCAGCCCACACCGAGCGACAGACGCAGACCGGTGAAGATCAACGGCAGCGATGACGGCAACACCAGCTTGGTGACGGTCTTTAAGGTCGGCAATTGCAGGACCCGGCCGACATTCATCAGATCCTTGTCGACCGAAGCCACACCGAGCGCGGTGTTGATCAGGGTCGGCCACATGGAACACAGCGTCACGGTGACGGCCGAGATCAGCAGGGATTTGGACAACCATTCCACCGGTTCGACATAGAGCGCGGACACGATCATGGTCACGATCGGCAGCCAGGCGAGCGGCGATACCGGCTTGAATATCTGGATCAGCGGATTGATCGCGCCATTGAAGCTTCGCGACAGGCCGGATGCTATGCCAAGCGGAACGGCGATGATGGTCGCGATCAGGAAACCGAGCCCTACTGTTTCCAGTGACGTGCCGATCTGGTCGATATAGGTCGGCTTGCCGGTATAGGCACGCCACTTGACCCTGTCGGTCTTGCCGGCTGCTTCAAGTTTGGCGTTGCGCTCTTCCTGACGCTCATAAAAAGCGGCCGCTTTCTCGCGCTCGCGGACGTGGTCCTTCCACAAATTGACCGTTTGCGTCCAGACCTGGGCAGGCCCGGGGACGGCACCGAGAGACGTCTGGATCTGCGGAGCCAGGACGCCCCAGAGAACCAGAAAGGCGCCGATGCCGATCAGCGGGATCAGCAGCACGCGCTTCAACTCATGCATCTGCTCCCTGGGACTATCGCCAGCGGCGATTTTCAGGATCGGGACGAGCCAGGAAAAACCGAGCGCATCGAGCCAGCCGGAAGCCTTGTTGATCCGCGTGAAAAGCCGTTCGCGGCGCTCAGTGCGGGTAACCTCCCGCGTGGCTGCTGTATCGGCATTGGCCATGGTGGTGGTCCTTTGTCTTGAAAACAATTCTCGTTGCTGGAGGGGCGGCAGACTGTGAGGATTGCCCGCCGCCCCTTCTGCCGGCGGCCTTAGCCGCCAACCACCTGGTTGCCGTCCACGATCTGCTTGCCTTTCAGGCCGATCGGCAGGCTGTCGATGTAGGCGTTGGGCGTGCGACCGTCGTAGGAAATGCCGTCGATGATGTCGGCGGCCGGCGTCGGTTCGCGGTAACCGTCGGTTTCCCATGGGAAGTCGGCCTCGTCCGCGAGACCTTCCTCGACCAGCATCTTCGCGGCCTGCAGATAGATATCCGGGCGATAGACGGACTTGGCGACTTCGTCGTACCAGCTATCGGGCTTGTATTCGGCAACCTGGCCCCAACGGCGCATCTGGGTCAGGTACCAGACGGCATCGGAGTAGTAGGGGTAGGTCGCGAAGTAGCGATAGAAGACGTTGAAGTCGGGAACGTCACGCTTGTCGCCCTTCTCGTATTCGAAGGTTCCGGTCATGGAGTTGGCGATCACTTCCTTGTCCGCACCGACATATTCGGACCGCGAAAGGATCTCGACCGCTTCCATGCGGTTGGCGTTGTCATTTTCATCCAGCCACTTGGCCGCACGGATCAGGGCCTTGGTGATGGCGAGCGTGGTGTTCGGATACTTTTCGATGAACTCCTTGTTCAGGCCGAAAACCTTCTCCGGGTTGTTCTTCCAGATCTCGTAGTCGGTTATGACCGGAACTCCGATGCCCTTGAACACTGCCTGCTGGTTCCACGGCTCCCCGACGCAGTAGCCGTAAATCGTGCCGGCCTCGAGTGTTGACGGCATCTGCGGCGGCGGCGTCACCGACAGCAGTGCGTCGGCCTTGATCTGACCGGAAATGTCGGTCCTGGAATAAAAACCGGGATTGATATCGCCGGAGGCAAGCCAGTAGCGCAGCTCGTAGTTATGGGTGGAGACCGGGAACACCATGCCCATATTGAAGGCCTTGCCTTCGGACTTGTACTTGTCGACCACCGGTTTCAGGGCGGTTGCCTTGATCGGATGAACCGGCTTGCCGTCCGCGCCCATTTCCAGGTGCGGCTTCATCATCTCGAAAACCTCGTTGGAAACAGTGATGCCGTTGCCGTTGAGGTCCATGGAAAACGGTGTGACGATATGGGCCTTGGTGCCGAAGCCGATGGTGGCTGCCAGCGGCTGCCCGGCCAGCATATGCGCGCCGTCCAGTTCGCCAGTGATCACCCGGTCGAGCAGGACTTTCCAGTTCGCCTGTGGTTCCAGGGTCACATACAGACCCTCATCTTCGAAGTAGCCCTTCTCATAGGCAATGGCGAGCGGCGCCATGTCCGTCAGCTTTATGAAGCCGAACTTCAACTCGTCCTTTTCCACGTCGAGCATGTCGGCATAGGCGGCACCCGACGCACCGGTCAGGCTCGCGGCGACCAGCACCCCCAGTGCGGCGCGGCGGGTCATCGTCAATGTCTGCTGTTTCTTGGTCACTTGCTGATCCCTCTGTCTGGCAAGCACCCTTCTCAGGGCCGTTTCGGAAAACAAAAAAGCCGCCGACGGACCGGCATGCGGGAGGTGCATGCTTCGGTCACATCGGCGGCTTTGCCGGAACGTCCTGCGTCGGACGTAACTCTCTGGAAGGCCATCTTTGGCTCGCCAACAACCTTGCAGGGAGCGTGCCAGTTTTGGGGTTAGGTCATTTTGTTATTTTTTTCATTCAGTTATCTATTCTTCGAATTTAATGAATTTTCCAGAGCTGCTCGAATAATCAGCGCAACCTGCAGTCACAATGATGAATATTTGCGCAGCGCACAATAAATCTACATGGCTGCAGGGCGGGTCTGAACGGGGAAGGAGGCGATATATTTCGCGAGATTTTCCGGATCGAACTCAACACCGTCAAAGAGCTGTTTCGGAGCTTGTACAACACCACTGCCGCCGCCCCCGTATCCGAGAGCATCCCGGAAAAGACGGTCATCGAAAGTCCTGACCACCTTCTCCGCGTCCGGTTTCGAATAGGCTGCCTGTCCCCACCGAACCATCTGCGAATAGAACCACAGGCCATCCGCCCCGGTCGGGCACAAGGCCTCCGGACCGGCAAAGGACAAAAAGCGGGGCAAGTCCAGTGACAGGCCCGGTTCCAGTTGGAGCTTGCCGGTCAATGCCGGAATGCAGGTCTCGGGCGCGCAATCGAGATAATCAGGCGCAGCGAGCAGATGCGCCAGGTCTTCCGCATTATCCCAATTCGCGCACCAGTCGGCCGCCTTGATCAAGGCCCGGATTAAAGACTGCAGCGTCTCCGCATTTTGACCCGCCCAACTCTCGGTAACCCCGAGCACCTTTTCGGGACTGGCAGGCCAGATCGCGTCCTTGAAAGTCACAATTCTTCCTATACCGTTCTGGACCGAAATCGTGTTCCAGGGTTCGCCGACGCAGTATCCGTCTATCCGTCCGGCCAACAAGGCGTCCGGCATCAGTGGCGGCGGCAACACGGTGATTTCCACATCCCGATCGGGATCAATACCGGTGGCGGCGAGCCAATAACGCAATTCATAGGCATGACCGGAAAAGGGGTGCACCACGCCGAACCGAAGCGGCTCTTTTCCCTCGGCCCGACGGATTGAGATGACCTTTGCCAGAGCTTCACCGGTGGATGCCGGGTCTCCGGCGCCGTCCGCACCTTCCCCCTTCATTTCCTTCCATAGCGCCAAAGAAACCGAAATGGCATTCCCACCGAGCCCGAGGGTCATCGGCGCCAGCATGGGAACCGACAAAGATGTCAGATTGAGCGTTGCCGCGATGGGCATGGGCGCAAGCATATGGGCCACATCGAAGTGACCGATGGAAATCCGGTCCCTGATGTTGGCCCAGGAAGTTTCCCGCACCAGCTTCAGTTCGATGCCTTCCTCTTCGGCAAAGCCGCACCGGGCTGCAGCCACCAGCAAGGCGCTGTCAAGCAAGGGAATGAAGCCGGCGATCACCGTCTTTGCAGCGGGATGGCTCATGATCCACTCCCGTATCTTACCGGGCGACTTACACCCTTGTTTCTTCTTCCCGTCACAATGGCCTACCCTTCGAGCAATCCGCTCGCGATAATCAGACTTTGGGCCACATCGATGATTTTGCGGCTCTGGTTCATGGCCGTTCGGCGCAGGAGATCATAGGCCTCCGGTTCCGATATGCCTCTCGATTTCATGAGGATGCCCTTCGCCCGGTCGATCGTCTTCCGGTCGGCCAACTCGCTCCTGGCTTCCTCGAGTTCATTCGCCAACCGGGAAAAGGCCCGGAAGCGGCTGATCGCCATATCGAGAATCGGCTTGATCCGCTCTTTCTTCAGACCATCGACCACATAGGCCGACACGCCGGCATCGACCGCGGCCTCGATGGATCCGCTTTCCGACTTATCGACGAACATGGCGATCGGACGCCGTACGGCCCGCGAAATCTGGAAAATGTGCTCAAGCTGGTCCCGGTTCGGGTTTTCCAGGTCAATGACGATCACATCCGGATCGATATCGGTGATCTGGCGCACGAGACCATCCATCTGGTCAATCAGCATGACCCGGTCATGCCCGGCCTCCCGCAGACCCTGCTCGATAATCGAGGCCCGGATCTTGTTGTCGTCAATCACGAGAATGGAAAGCGGATCACCCATGGCGCAATTATGCGCATGTTCATTTAATGTGCAAACAGATATTGCGCCGCAGCAATTCTTCTTCCAATATCAATATCGTCAAATGAGATCCTTTGGGGATCCGGTCACGGTGTGCTTTACACCTGTATCGATTGTGGACAACGACGAAGCATACACTATCCGCATCAAAAGAAACTTTTACCGGCAATCCGTGTACCTGACTTTACCGGTGTTTCGGGATCGCAAAGAAAGTCCGAACATCAGCCCTCTCCACCGATACAGGTCCGTCATGTTATTGGCCTACCGACGGGTTTGCTTGGATGAGATTTCAAATTCGCCAGCCATATTTTTTCAAGCACTCAAGCGGTTTTGCTCTCGCCGAATAGCGCTATCATGCGAACCGGGCGAGCTTTCCCTCGACCCAACGTTGCCGGACAACACGGGTGCGTTTCTTGCCGCTGGACGTCTTTTCCACCATGCCTCGGGGCACAAGCAAAATATCCGTCGGTGCAAATCCATATTTTTCCAACGTCAATCGCCGAATGGCTGGTATGCGCTCGCTCCGCTGCGCCGGGTTCCAATCCGCGACACTTTCAATCAGCAGGACCTGCCGTGACCGGGCGGTGTCGGGATCATCGACACCGAACAGGAGTGCCCGCCCTGCCCCGATGAAGGGTAGTTCCTCGACATCAAGTTCGACATCCGACGGCACAATATTACAGCCTCCGACGTTCAACCGGTCATCCACCCGCCCGTAAAAATACAATTCTCCCTCCGCAAGAAAGCCGAGATCGCCCGTCCGCAGGTATCCGCGGCCCAGGAGGGTTTCTGTCGCAGCCGGGTTGTTTTCGTAACCGTCTGTCTGACAAGGCCCTGAGACTGTGATTTCACCCAGATGCCAATCTGGTAAGGGGCATCCGGAGGTGTCGCGGATTGTCAGGACACAGGCCTTGTTCGGGCGCCCTACCGATACGATTTCCAGGCTGTCCTGTGCGGTGCCGGGGCGAACGGCACTCGATCCGGAGATACGAACCCGCCGGCGGCGCACTGCGCCCCGGCCGCTACTCGTGCAGCCGAGCGTGTATTCCGCCAAACCGTACCCCGTACGGACATTCGAACGGGAAAGGCCAAAGGGACCCAGGGTCGCATCCAGTCGGTCCAGCACGATGGGGCTGATCTTTTCCGCCGCCAGATACATCACGAGCCGTGACAGGTTACAGCTCCCGGGTGTCATGTGCCGGGTCCCTCTCAAGGTGGCCGCCAGCACCGAATTTGTGGAGAAGGTCAAGTCGCAGTGGGCTTGCGACAGCCAGTTGTACCAGCGCGCCGGGTTGCGAATGAAGTAGAAAGGCGGCGCGAGAAGTGCGTCCGCAGTCGTAAACAGCGGCAACAGCATGCCGATAAAAAGGCCCATGTCATGATAGATCGGCAGCCACGACCCGACGGACCGGGGCCGGATATCTGGATCCCCCAACGCGTAGTTCGTCTGCAACTGCTGCAATTGTGTTACGATCATGTCTTGCCTGACACGCACGCCCTTGGGCCGGCCGGTACTGCCGGAGGTAAACTGGATCAGCGCGACGTCCCCCAGGCCGGTGTCGGCCGGCGCGACAGTCTGTTCAGGACAGGATGCCAGCGACTCGACGCCGACATAGGATGCTGCCGCGTTGCAAGCGACAGGGGCGCGAACCGTGTGCAGGATCAACCGCGAACCGCAAATGCGGGCAACCTGAGCGACCAGGCCATCAGGCACCCCATCGTCCGCACCATGGGGACGCAAGGGCACGGCGACGGCTCCCAGCCGCCACACCGCGAGCAGCGCTGTAACTGCCGCCGATCCGGTGTCCATGAGAAGGATCACCCGGTCGCCCTTCACCACATTCCTCAAGGTCAGGCCCGCCGCGATCCGCTCCGCGCGCGCCAGCAGGTCCGACAGCCGCAACTCGAGCCCCTCTGCCGGGAAGCGCCAGACGGGATCATGATCGTCGGGGCACCAAATGATACGGTCCAGAAGCGACATTGCCCGTTACACTCTCCGGACCGCCAAGGCAGCGTTGACGCCACCGAAGGCGAAGGATTGCTTCACCGCAGCACCGATCCGGATTTCGCGAGCGGAATTCGGTACGCAATCGATGTCACACTCCGGATCCGGCCCCAGGTAGTTCACCGTCGGCGGAACCACTTCCTCCTGCAGACCCTTGAGGGTGGCAATCAGCTCCAGGCCTCCGGCCGCCCCGAAGGTGTGGCCGATTTGGGACTTGGTCGACGACATCATCAGGCGATCGGCATGTGCGCCGAAAACCTCCCGCACGGCCCTGGTTTCGACCACGTCGTTCAGCGGCGTCCCGGTGCCGTGGGCGCTGACATAACCGATATCCTCCGGTGCGAGCCCCGCATCCCGTAATGCGATCGTTACGGCGCGGACCGGACCACGCCGGGTGGGCTGTAAGGTATCGCCCGCGTCGCAGGACATGCCGAACCCGGCGATCTCGCCGATAATCTCGGCTCCGCGCTTAAGGGCCGAATCCATGGTCTCCAGAACCAGCACCCCTGCCCCTTCGCCCAGGGCCAGCCCGCTGCGGTCCTTTGAAAACGGGCGGCAGGTATCCGAGGCAACGGTCCGCGCGGAATCGAAGGCCCGCATGGAGCAGTAAAGGACATTCGCCTCGGTTCCGCCGGTGAGGGCAAATTGCGCGTAACCGTGACGGAGCATCATCGCGGCCTGGGCCACGGCGTGGGATCCTGCCGCGCAGCCCGTGGCCACGATGAACCCGGGGCCAAAGATCTGGTGCTCGATGGCGATCAGCCCAACGGCGGCCTGATGGTTGGTGCGCGGAACGGTCGTCGGATGGGCCCTGGGCCGCTTCTTTCCGAAAAGCTGGCGCGCAGCCTCTTCCCGCGACTGTTCGCCGCCGCCGCCGCAGCCCAGGATGACGGCTGCGTCGCGCAGGTGTTCCGCCTCGAGACCGGCCTGTGCGATGGCTTCCCGTGCCGCGATCTGGCCAAATTGGGAAAACGGTTCGGACGTCAGAACATCGACGTTGGAAAAATGTTCGGACGGATCGTAGTCGGGAACGGTGGCTGCGGGTCGGGTCACTTCCAGGGTGTCGAAAGATCTGACGGTCGGTCGGATGGAACTGCGCCCCTCGACGATTCCGTCCCACATTCTGGCAACGCCCAGGCCGAAACCCGACACCGCGCCCATGCCGGTTACCACAACGCGGTTTGATCCATCCGGTCGAAACGGATCGAGCCCGGTCATGCCGCGACCTTCTTGTCCAGAAGCCTGCGCACAAGCGCGACGAACTCAGTACCTGTCTCGAAGACGTCGAGCCCCGCATCGACAATGACAACGTCGTAGAGTTCCTCGACCTCGAACACGACGGTGATCATCTCGATCGACGAAATTCCGAGGTCGTCAAAGGGTGTGTCAGGCCGAATGTCGACATCGACCATGGTCGGCACGACCTTGTTGATGCAGTTGCGGATCTCGGCCCAAATGGCATCGGTGTCAGAGTGTGCTGTCATGCGGTTCTCCAATCTTCGGACATCATGCGGTGGCCGGGACCACCTTCAGATCCAGCTGACTGGACACGTCCGGCGTGTCCGTCCCCTTGACCACAAGCACCAGCGTCGTCGAAGCAGACGGTGCCCTGATCTTCGTGCTTCCGGCCTGGCTTGCAGTGTCGAGCGGTACCGGCGACGTGGGCTGTCCGATCCCGATGCCCAGCGCGGCCGACTGGGCATTTCCGGTCGCATAACTCACTGTCACCTCATCGCCGGGTTTTGCCGGATTGGGGGTGGCCGTCATCACCTGAACCTGCAGTTCGGGTCCGCCCAGATAGGCCCTAAGCGGCTCCTGTCCCGCCCCCGGTCCGTAGGCCGTGAGCGTCCAGTCCCCGCTTGTACCCGACTGGGTTGGCGACCCCGGCGCGGCGTTGACGACGTCATGCGTGGTCTCGGTCTTGCCCATGTCGGTGTAGCGGAACCAGCGGATCTCGACCGGCTCGAATTCAAAAGTCACAGTGGACGTCTTCGGCCCGTTGAAACCCTCCGCTTTCAGGGAAATGTCGACGGAGGAACTGTTGCCGGTCAGGAAGTTGCCCGGCGCGACCGTTTTCGTGCCGCTCATGTCGACGGTTGTCGACCCTGTCGGAGTGATCAGGCTGGGGTCGCTATTGGTATATTCGGCGGACCAGATCAGTGTGGCTTCATCTTTCGTGCCGATCTTGCCTGTCACGTCGGTATCGAGCTCCGCCATGACGCTACCGACGAATGCAACGGTCACCTCCTGAACGAATTGCCGGTCATCGGTGTAGAGTTGAAGAAGGTAGTTCTGGGCGGGAACGTCCACATCCATCTTGAGCGTGTCGGTAAAGGGTCCCGACCCGGTAATGTTCCGCCGGATGCTGCCCGGCTGCAACACGACATAACTTCCCCCTGACACCACCCAGGTGAGCGTGGTCTGGTCTCCCTTTGTCACCGTGACCGGCGCGGCATAGAAGCTGTTGATCTTGAGGGACGCCGCTTCCTTCGTAATTGTCCTGGTCACGCTTCCACCGCTCACCTGCTCCTTGATGAGGAAGGCCGCCGCGCCCTTGCCCGCGCTGACATGGAGGTTCTGGAATTCGAAACGCACGCTTGCCAGGCCTTTCAGGGCCGGACCCGAAAGGGCGACGTAAGGGGGATCGGCATTGAGGTAGGGGCTGACCAGCCATTGCGGATCCGAGGCAACGATCGACAATCCACCGGCACTCGTGGTGATGTCGTCCGGGTCCGGTCCGATGGGCATCAGGACGTAGATCGTCTGAGCACCGCTGCCATCGTCCTGGCTCGGGTTGGTAACCGTCAGGATAGGAGCGGCGATCACACCCGTGAAAAGGGTGTCGGGGTCGAACCGGTATTGATAGACCGTGTCCGTCCCGGCGCCGACAGCTTCGGTTTCCACGATGCGTTTCAGATCGTCTGCGGACAGTTCCATTATCGCTCCTCCCCTTCAATAAAGGTCAGGTCCGCGATCGAACCGTCGCCCTGGCCTCCCACCGGGTTTTTGGGAACCAGTCCGAGCCAGCCTTCCCGGAGGGTCGGGACCTGGTTCGGCATGATGCTGTCCGGCTGGCTCGGCTGCAGGTTGTTGACGGTTTCCCAGGTGGTGATGCCGGTACGGGCAATCCAGCTCCAGGTACCTGCGACGTTGCCGGGCAGCGGCATCTGCACCTGTCGTGGACTGGTCAGGATCGGCCCGATCCTGAAGGTTGCCAGAAGCTGGTTCATGGCCGCTACGAACGCAGGCTGCAATGTGGCGGTCACGACCGGCAGGATCCCGGACATGACCGGGATGACACCCCGAGGATCCATGAGAACGGTCAGTTTGGCGGTTGCGCCATCCGGCTTCAACATGACTTTCGGATCCGGATTGAGATAACCCGAAGCCGGCCCGGCTCCGCCCAGGGTCTCCTGTCCCAGCGCACCCAGCGCCTGCGCCAGCATTTCCGCCGCGTCGCGCCCTCCCGGGTGTAGCGCGCGGCGGACGGCGCCCATGGTGCTGTCGAATCCCCGCAGCGGGTTCAGGACCGAATAATCGTCGTTGAGGAAATATCCCAGCGCACCATTGCCGGCGTAACTGAGGTCGCCGATGTGCGTCGTGAAGGCCACGTCCGGCAGGCCACCCGTGTAGTTTTTACCCGTATCGGCCCAGGACTGATTAATGGCGGGCGGGCCTGACAGTTCAAGACTGATCTCGGCGCGAACGACCGCTACCGGCTGACCGATCAGAACGGCCAGATTGTCATCTGCCGGTTGCTGGCTTCCTGCGCCGGCCCACATGGTCACGTCGATCACATCGAGAAGATCCTGGAGCGCCTCGTCGCCCGAAATCGGAGCCTGCGCCAGCAGGCCGTTTACGAAACCGAGCAGGTGCGGGTTGTCGATTGCCGGCGGCTGGCCGAGCGGCACGTTGGTTCCAGGAGCCGGGTCCCAGCGGATGCTGTTCCCCTGATCGGTGATCACCGGAAGCAACTCGCCGAGGGGCTTACCGGCCTGGCCGAAGACCAGAACGGAATTGTCGATGTGGTTGGGCAGCAGCCAACCTGTGACGGGATTGGTCAGGTCCGAAGAGTTGGTCGGGACGGAATCGTCTATAGCGTCGAGCAACTCCAGGAGAAGGCGGCTGTTTTGCTGAACCGCCGGAGCCACTTGGACATACCGGCTGTTATCATCATCGCCGACGTTTTTGGTGGTAACCGATTGCGATCGGATCGGCAGCACTGTTTCGCCCGGGTTGGTGGCCTGCAGCACCTGCCCGAAGGCATCGACGATCCAGAGTTTGTCAACGGTGAAATGCCCCGCGCGCAAGGGATAGAACCCCGGCGCAGCCCCGTTGCCTGGCAAGGGCACCATCGAGGGCGCCTGACGGATGTAGGACTGTATGGTGGGATCCGGATCGGTCAGTTGCGTCATCTGACTGACCTTTTGGAGCATTGTCGATCCGAATGCCTCAAACGATCCGGTAATGATGTCGAATTCCCTGATTTCAACGAGGGCTTCATCCAGCGCCTGCTGCTGGTAAATCGGAAGCGTCTTGAAGTTTGGATCCGACTTCGTGAAGGTCTCCAGCTTGGCGGCCAGCCCCGCCGAGATCTGGGTGCCGAGGATCGTACGCCCCATGATCGTTTCGCTGGCGGGAGGGATCGGAACACCCTTCCAGTCGAATTCGATGCCGTCGAGTTTCCAGTTGGTCAACATGTCGGCCGCGTCCGAGGCGGAGGGATGCCAGGTGAGCTGCCAGTCGATGAATAAAGGCGACCATGCCGGAGTATACGGCAGCACGGACCGCTTCATCGGCACGATGCCGGTAAAGCCGACAGCGGCGCCCGCCACCTGTTCGGTAAAGTCGGTTTGCGGCGTGGCCGTAAACGGCGCCGTCTGCTGGGCTATGATTGTCTGCGTGAGTGCATTCAATTGGGCCGGATCCGGGTTGTCGATGCCCGCTTTTGCGAAGGCGAGTTTGGCGAGAAACTCGGCATTGCCCGTATCGAACAGCAGAACCTCGACCAGATAGTCATCCAGTTCCTTGGGCAGCCCGCGGGGCACCGTGGGGAAATCGACATTCTTTCCCAGGTCGTCCGCCGTAATCGTTTCAAGCGAAGCCCCGGGCACACTGACAGTCAGAGCCGTGACCGTCTGGCCCGTGAACCGGCAGGTCAATGTGTCTTCTGTGCTGCCGTCGGCGCCGGGAGGCAGAAAACGCGTGTCCTGTTTGGCGCCTGCTATCATGATGCTGGTCGACGACGGCGCCTGAAACCGCAAGGCTGCGGTGCTGCTCAGTTCGAAAGAACTGCCGAGCGCCGTTCTCAGGGCATTCAGATCCGACTCAAGATCCTGTTTCTGGCGGGTCTGCTGTTCCGACAACGCGGACAGCGTTTCGTTTACAGCCGTGATCGCGTCAAGGATCTGCTGCCGCCGTTCATTCTTGCCGAACGGGTTCTCCGGCGTCTGGATAAGTTTGTAGACGAGAGCAAAGAGTTCTTCCGTATTGCCGGCAATATCCTGTTGCGTCGCCTCCAGCTGGGCCTGCCCGTCGTTGACCTTGGTCAGAAGGTCGGTCTGCGTCTTGTTCAGGTTGACCGTTTGCAGGCTCTTGCCGCGATCGGAATCGGATCCCTCCGGCGGTGCGACCACCCAGAACGTGCCGGCGTGGCTGCGGGTAAAGCGTGCGCCAAAGCTCTTGTCCTGGAAAATGGATGGTTCCTGGAGGTAATCGAATGTCAGGTCCTGCTGCACCGCGAGCAACAGGTCCTCCAGATCGGGGCTGTCGAGTTCGTCCGCGATCCAGGCCGCGATCGCCTCGAACCCGGTGCCGCCGACAGCGACGGAGAGCGGGTGCTGGCCGTCCAGGATGGGATCGCGCGGATAATTCGCCGAGGGACCCTTCCATTCGATCCCATAGACCATACCGTGGCACAACGACTGGCTGGCCAGCTGATCCTGAATTGCGGGGATGGATATCGGGTTCTTGATCGGATGCGCCGCCTGCCAGGCAGTCCAGGCTTTTTGCGCATCGTTCAGTCCGCTGGATCCGCCGACACTGAACAGCAGGGCCGACATAATGGCGTTCCAATCGTCTTCGGATGCAAAGCCGTTTGGCTTCTGGCTGGTCACGCCGCGCAATGGATCGAAGGGGGAATTGGAATACCAGCCAAGAGCCGCGTAGCTGACCACTCCGTTGTCCGTATCATCCAGTGAATCGTGGAAACAGAGCACGTTGCGGGTGTTCTGGTAGGTTGACACCCAGGAAACGCTGCCGGGGCCCATGGAAACCAGTATCGGCTCCGCCGGGCCGGCCGGATCGGTCCACTCCTCCAGGGAAAACGAGCGTCCGATATACTGGGTCTGCCCGACCTGTGTCGGATCCGGATAGGTGTTTGTTCCCTCGCCTGCATCGCCGAGAAAGTCGGATTGCAGGACGGTCACCGTCAGGTCCGGAGCCTTGCCCGGCGTCTGCGTCACCCAGCGCAAGAACAGCCAACGGTTCGGGATCGCGGGAAAGGAGACGTTACCGGTGTCCGGATTTTGCGATCCGTGCCGGAAGCCGGACGGCAGCGTAATCTGAAGATAGGCACCTGTGTCGGGCGGTGATGGAGCCTTTGTGAACGGTTTCGGGTCAGGATCGAACGCCTTGGGCAGCTGCCGGTAGTCGATCGTCATATTCGCCCAGGTGCCGGTCTGGTTCGGCTCGCCGACCACAAGGCATTCCAGTGTTATCGGCACAAACAGGCGCGGTCCGGGCCAGAGCGGGTTGTCAAAGCCCTGGGTGGAAATATTGTCCCTGCTAGCCATCGGTTACGCCCCCCGGTTCTAGCGAGGTGGTGACACCCCATTCGAAACTCTGCAGCCCTGCCGCGCGCACCATCTGCACGGCAAATTCCGCAGAGGTGAACGTCTCCTCCGGATCCAGCGCATTCTGTGTCTTCAATGCGGCTTTCAGATTGGCTGCGGTATTGGCAATATCGACGACGCCGGGATAGTCGGCATTGCCGCGCATGGCGACCGGGGCCTCGACACTGCCGATCTGGATCCCCGGATCATGCCCGCCATAACCGAGCCCGCGAAGGAAGCTGTAGTAGGAATTGCCGTCCGGACGGATACCGAAATGCAGGCTTTCGGGCGGCTGCAGGATATCCACGCGCTTCGGCAAGCCGTTGAACAATGCGATCATGATCGTGTCGGACAGCCGATCCAGCCGCAGCAGCTGCAAAACGGTGCTGTCCGTCGTGGTGCCCGCATAGGCCGTGACCTCCATCCCGGGCCACCCAGACACGGCCGCCGAACGCAACAGAAAACCAGTGATCGGGCCGACCTGTTCGGCCTCGTCGGGCAGAGGCTTTCCACGCATCCGCGCGCGCACCTGGGTCGTTTTGAGAAACGCGCGGTCCACGATCTCCTGGATCGCCGTCAGCATCTGCACCGTATCGGCGCTGCTCGACATTCCGGTACTCACGGCGCCCTCGATCAGGCGGTGGAGCCAGTTCACGTCCACGTAGAAGAACCGGATGGATTCCTTGGGCAGCATGCGTGCATCCGGAACGATGTATTCGAACGGAACGCCGTAGAGCAGGCACGCCTGCGCCAGCCAGTCGATAACCGATTGCGGCAAAGGAACCGGTAAAGGCGGTTGGGACGCAGCACTGGTCTTCGCGCCCCCTACGGCATGCGTGTCGATCAGCGGGCCCGTAGCCATGCGCATCAGGTCTGCCAGATCGATCCCGCGCTTTTTCAGTGTATCAGTCACTTTCCGTCACTCCACTGCATCCAGGGGGCCGAACAATTGATCGAGCAGGCTGTCCAGGCTGTCCGGCCCGGCGGTCTGTGCCGTATACCCGGCGCCGACCGCTGCACCGGTAGCGCGTTCCTCGCGCCGCACCCGTTTGGGTAGACCGGCGGTCGGCCGCTGGTTGCCGGCTGTCCCTGCCACCGCGCTGCTGAGCGCAGTCGTCGCTGCCAGGTGGGCGAGCCTCTGACCTTCCGAGGCAGGTCCGGCCCCATGCGCTGTCTTCAGGTGAGCGGCCGTTGGCGGAAGCGCATCGACGAGTGCGTTCAGATTTACGGTTTTGCGGATGGAGGCATGAACCGCCCGTCTCCAGTCAAAAAGCTGTCTGGCGAAAGTGCTGTCCGACAGGCCAAGAAGGAGACCGATCTGCCAGGCCGCGGCCTGCGAAAGATCGAACAATGCCGTTTTCGGGTCGTATCGGATCGCCAGATCGCTGTACTGAAACGCGCCGAGGCCATCGTCCTTGGTCGGGACGGCGGATATCGGACCGCGATACCATGCGGTCGCGTTTTCTCCGGCGCGCATCCGATAGGTCAGCGGCGCATACCCCATGCCGAGCCCCGCCGCCGCCTCCTTGGAATTGTTGTCCGATCCTGCAATCGGCGCATGCGGCATTCCGATCAGGTCGTCGCCGCCGAGCTTGGGAAGGTCCTGCATGATTTCGATGAAGTCGCCCCGCGCGGGCAGCGCCTGGACCTTCCACCATGCCAGCGAGGCAAACCGGAACGTCTCAACACCCTTCGGAATCACGTTTCCGGGCAAGTGGTCCTGATGCCCCTCGAGGGACACGAGAAAGCAATAGTTGACCACATCGTCCGTGCCAGACGTCTGAATTGTGCGGTTGCCCACGACAACGGAAAAACTGCCGTCTTCGTCGAGACCGAGGATTTCCTTGTTGTCCGTATTGACGTCCCGGACATGCGCCAGGAACATCAGATCATCGAGTGTCGGCGCGACCCCCTGGAACAGCTGCGCGTCGAGATCGAGATAAAGCAGCGGCGCCTTTTGTTCGTCGGCACTGATGTTGGACAGTTGCGGCCCTGCGATGCTCTCATCGCCGGTGTTCAGAAGATCGGCCACCGTCCCAGTGATGACGGGCGACGGCGCCTGAATGGCACCCGCAGCACCGCCGAGTTCGGTGTCCGTCACCACAAGCAGCCCGATCCACGGCGTCGAGACCGTGCCGGGCGAACGCGAGCTGCCGTCGATGGTCCGGATCCAGGGAATGATCCGGCGACGGAGCACGATATTCGGCATCCAGTTTTCCCAGTCTCCGGCCTGGCTCGATGGCGGCATGACCATCTGCACGTCGGTCGGAGCCAGAGAAAATCGCGGACCGTCGATAACGAATTCTTCCTTGGCCAGGTAAGTGGGCGTTTCGTCTTCGTGCTGAAGGACGACTTCCTGCTGCGCGGACAGCCGGTACGTGCCAGCGCTCAGCGGCACCAGCGCCGCTTCGCTGAACCGGATTTCCCCCGGATTGATCTGGTCGCCAGTGGCAAGCGCAATCTGGTCAGGCATGACCGACCCTCGTTGTTGGAGTTGAGCGTCTCATCGGCGGAACACCCGCAGCCTTGTCCGTCCCGGTGCAGCCGTGGCGACGGTCTGGGCTGAAAGCCGTTCGGCGGCAGTGGGCACCGGCCTTGCGAGGGACTGCATCCGGTGATCGTTCCACCCGTCGCGCACTTCGCCGACGGACTTGTGCCAACCATAGACGCCGGCCAGGGCGTCGGTTCCTTTCACCAGAACCGCGGTTCGCAAGTCCGTGTCGGCGGAAATCGCCGCCGCATCGAACAGCATCACCATGCCGTCTTCGACATCCATGATGTCTGCCGGATCGGCGAAACCGCCATAGGAAACGTACCAGGGCGATCCCGTCGCCGCGATTTTGACGCGCGTAGCATCCGGTGGTGCGTCCTTCATCAAAACCACCGCCACAGTCTGCACTCCCGTGGCAAAGACGGTTTCCGTCCAACCGGGCCTTTCGCTTCGCACGCCCTGCTGAACACGGTTCCTGATCATCAGGTCATCGCCGCTGACAACGCCGCGGCGCTGCTCGGACGCGCGTCGACGCAGGCGCGGGCTGTTTTGCGGCCTGACGGTGCACCCGTCCCCCAGCATCGTGTAGTGGCCCACCTGGAACAGCGTGCTCCTCCTGTTCCAGCCGTGCACGCTCGCATCGGTCTCGTCGTCCAGGCCAAGGTAGGCGGCACGGACGGCGTCTTCCGGCAGAACAATCGTGCCGCCCGCCTCCATAACCATGTCGGAAACAACGCGTTGTGCGCTATCGAAGCCGTAGACCCGGACCGGCACCGGCCCGTCGCCTTCGACCACCGGCTGCCCCTGCCCGGTACCGAGGTCCAGCACACCCACGGTCCCGTGGCGCACGTCGACATGAAGTCCGGTATCCTCCATCCGCACGCCGGCCCGCGACCTGGCGGACGTGAGATCGACATCGTTCCATCGGGCATGGACCACAGGAGCGCTGAGATAGATGGACGGTGCGCGCGCCGCGTCGCCGGGGGCGGAATGCACCGCATAGCCTTGCGTGCCGCCAAGATAACCGGGTGCCCGATCCGGGTCGCCCGGTTCCGCCGCCAGCGCCTTCGGTTCGGGCAGCGACCTAATCGAAGCGAACGAACCGGCGCTCCCGGCCTGATCGAAGCCCAGTTCGGCCAGATGAGGAGGCGCCTGAAACAGATCGTCAGCGAAACTCGCCAGGACGGAGAGGTTCTGGTTGACGATGACTGCGACCCCACTATCGGCCACCACCTGCATGATGGCAGCCCGGCGCGAGGCGGGAGATGAGGCGGTGGTGGCATCCATCACGGTGCTCATGAGGACCGCGAACCGTTGGTCCTGACCGAGTGTAGCCGGGATCGGTGTGAAAACCGGCGTTTTGTCAAAAGGCAGCGGCAGAGGCGCCGCGCTTTCGTGGCCGAAGGCGGTCAGCAGATTCATGACAGCCAGTTTGTCAACCAGGTGATCGCCGGTGGTGCTGAGCGAGAATCCGAATTTGGCTCCGTCGATCATTGACGCGGAAGGCGCACCCTGGCGATCGAAGACCTGCGTCGACCAGATCGCGTCGGGGGCACCGCCGCTGATGGCCTGAAGCTGCACGCCGACACGGCCGTCCAGGGAGACCGGTGTCCAGTTGTCCTTGTCGTCCCGGATTTCCAGACCCGCGGTAACATCGGTCGTCACGTCGGTCTGTCCCATGGGCTGGATCCCGAGCGCGGGACTGGCGGTGCTGAAGGTCGATTCGGCCACTGTGACGCTGGAAGCCGGCATCACCGACCGGACTTCGATGGCAAATGGTGTCGCCTGAACCACGGCGTCTTTGGTGGCATCCGCATCACTCAGCAGACCGGCAGTCACCTGCACCTTCATAACCACCTGGTCATACCCCGGCACGGGTCCATCCTGAGCGGCTGTCGCGAGTTTCAGGCCCTGCTCGGACGGATCGGCCTGCGGCAGCATCCGCTCCTGAAAGGTGTCCCAGTCGAGATTCGGCAGGGTCTCTTCGGATGTCTGGTCGCCAAACGGAATATCAAAGGACAGGACATACCAGTTCACCTTGACCAAGCCGCCCGTGGCCGGACCCCACATCTGCAGCCCGGCGCCGAGTTCCGCGCTCAGCGTCACGTCCACTCCGGCGATCTCCACACCGAGCGAAACGCCGACCGTGATGTGGACCTCGATGGTGTAGTAGAACGGCTGCCAGGAAATCAGGAAATCCGCTCCCGCATCGAACCAGGCCTTCAGCGGCCCCGCACTGAACAGCGCCTTGAGGTATCCCCCCGCCATGATCATAGACGGCGTCAGGGCGAAATAGGTTCCGCCGCTGATGCTGAGTTTGACCGCATCGGTGTCGAGAACCGGCCAGTCGAAGCCCAGGCGCGGGACGTCCGGATAGAAATCCGGCGGCGTGAAGGCAGGGTGATAGCCGCCCAGGGTGACGACGAAGTTGCCTGCGTTGGGGTTCGAACCGAACCAGAATTTTGCCGCAAAACCGCCGGTCAGTTTACAATCCTTGACCAGCAGGAACGAGTTCGGCGTCAACTGGGCCGTGACCGAAATTTCGCCTTCGGAAAACTTGAAGGACGCGACGATTGCCAGTTCCACAAACGCCAGTGCGTCCTTGGAAGGCAGTTCCGGTGGCAGGCTCGCGCTGGCAACGCCGATCACGTCGATTTCAAACTCGCGTCCGAACTTCACGAGCAGCATGGCGAATACGCGAAGCAGTTCGAAGCTCGTGAAGGTGATGCCCGCGGCGACCCAGTAACTGCCGACTTCCGGATATACCGTGGTGGAAAGCGTGGCGAGAGCGCTTGCCGGCGTCGGATCCTTGCCGAACTCGCTGGAGGAGATCGCTCCCTTGATCAGCGGGAAGCCCATGATGTCGCCCGCATCGGGAACAATGATGTTGCGGTTGATGGAAAAACCGCCGGCCACCCCTCTGAGGAAAAATGCGGGCACGCCGCCCAGCGGCGCGTTGACATTCAGGAACACGAAGAGCGAGACGGCCTGGCCCTTGGACGGATCCTTCGGGTCGACCGGAACCATCGCGAACGAGCCGACGGCGTAGATCGTGAAGGTGCCGGCCTTGACGAGGATCTCGCCGTCATACTGCAACGGATCGGTGTTTTTCAGCAGACCGCCCTCGATACTGACGGATCCGCCGCTAAAACTGACCGCCAGTCCGGCCAGATCCAGGGAGTATTGCGTGTAGTCGGTTATCTCGGTCACGTTGACACTGACGGACAGATCGATCAGCTCCACCGAGAGGCCCGCCAGGCTGAGGCTGCCGTCGAACAGGACGCTTGCCACCCGGCTGGGATTGTCCCATCCGAAGCCGATCTTGTCCGCGGTGACCGGACCGAAGGAGCGCTGCACGGGTATCCAGATACGTGTGGTGCTGGAGCCGCTCTGGTCGTAAAGCTCGACACCAAGACTTTCGCCCTTGATCCAGGCTGCTCTGGCGGAAAAGCCGGGATTGGTCGGCGGATTGTTCTTGCTGGTTTCATCCCCTGATCCAAGCAGGTTTTGCGCAACCGCATTGGTCTGCTGACCGGATACCATGTTGTTCGGCGCCAGCGAGATCGCGATGTCTTCGAAGTCGATGCCGCCGCCGTAGCCGTCCACAATGCCCGAACTTGCAAAATCGAAGGTGATGAGACCGCGCGGCTTGATCTTGCCGAGCTGGAAGCGGGTCAGGTCCACAAGGGGCTGGCCCGAGCTGCCCTGGAAATCGACACCCACATTGATCAGACGCAGCTTGATCTTCGTGAAATCGGGGTTCAGGCCGTCCAGCGGCACATAAGCCGCGATACCGGTATTGTATTTGTCCGGATCTGCACCTGTCAGCGCAATCCAGTCCTTGTTGTCCGCGCCGATCTGGAAAACGAAATTCGGTGCCGCGCTCAGGGACAGATCGGGCACCGCAAAGCGCAGGCCGAAGGCGGACCCGTCGCCCGGGTCGGGCTCCATCCAGATACCGCCGCCCTGGCTGAACGAAATGATCTGGATCTGGGTCTTCGTCAGGGCCTTGACGAAACCGCCGAGGAATTGCTCCGGTCCCAATTCGATCAGCGACGGGATGTCGTTGAGGACGTAAAGGTCACCGTCCTTTATCAGGAGCTGCGCATCGACAAGGACCTCGCCCGGCTTCAGCGGAACCGATTGCGTGAGCGGCTCGTCCAGCCAGGTGCCGACCGCCTTGGTGTTCAGCACCACGATCGAAACATACCGAGGCAGCACATAGAGCAGAACATCGAACAGCCAGGTTTCAAGCGCTGCGGCGACCTTCTTGTCGAAATCGCCGCCGCGATCGAGCCCGAACAGCTTGGGCAGCAACTCGACGCGCAAGTCGGGCATTTGGTCCGCCTTGGCGCCCCCCTGTTTTCCGTTGACCATCAAGGGATCGATCACGGCGGAGATGCCGGTGTTGCTGGAGAAGCCGGCAGTCAGTCCCGGACCTTCGCTGTTCGCGACGACCGCCTGTGCCGTCAGACCGAACGTCACGATCGGATCCGGGTCTCCCTGGACCGGGATACCGACGCCGGTTGGCGCGAGAGCTATGACGACACGGCCTTCGGCGGCGCTTGCCGACAGTTCCGCCCAGATCCCTATCTGCTGATCGCCCGTTTCCCCCCTGAGCCCGGCCGTGATGGTTACGGGCACCTTGTCGGAGGGCGCATAAGACAGGAGCCCGCCGTCCGATGTCACCCCGTCCAGCGCCTGGCTGACCAGTTCTGCCACTGCGGTCGCAGTCGCAGCGGCGTTTGCGGGCGCAAGACGATCATGAAGCCAGCCGAATGCCGCGTTCCTGAGCTTCTCGGGATCGGGTTGCGCGGCGATCAGGGCGTCGATCAGTTCGCCGATCTGCAGGGTCGCCGCCGTACTGCGCATGTTCTTGATAAATTTCGCAAGTTCGGTGTCGCCGCTTTCCTCCAGGCCGGTCAGCAGTTGGTCCGTGAGCGTGCTGAGAAGTTTCTGCGCCACTTCGGAGGCAACACTGAGCGCGAATGTCTCCCACGATCCGAAGGGGATCAGGGACAATGTCGGTTTTCCGTCCCCCACCTGGCCGATGGTCAGGCCGAACCGCTTGTCAAACCCGCCCTGCAGGAACAGCCCGCCGGTCAGGCCCGGGATCTGCGCAACGACCCTGGCGCTGCCGGTCAGGCCCGGCTGAAAATCCGCCGTGAGTGTCAGGCCGAACCCCAGGTCATCGAGAGAAACGTCGCCGTTCGCAACCTCGATGGCCTTGGTCAGGCCGGGTTTCAGGGCGAACAATCCGGTGTCGGTGCTGGCGGTCGCCGAAAGCTGAAGTCCGTATGGGAGGCCGGTCAAAACCGCGCCTTCCGCCCCGGATTTCAGGGTCAGACCGGCTGCACTGACCTCTGGCAGTGACGTCAGAAGCGCGTTCAGGGCCGCAATGTTGAGCTGGCCGCCGGAACCTACAACCGCATCGGACAGCAGCCAGCCAAGCGGGTCCTCGAACAGTCCGAGCGTGGATTTCATGACCCAGACGTCGCCGCCGTCCATGGGCTCTTTTTTGACCAGGCCGAAGAGCTCCAGCAGGATCGGTGCAACCGGATACTCGTCAAGCAACCGGTCCTGCACCACCTGAGCAACGAAAATCGACAGCACATAGGCCGGACCGACAGCCGCAAGCTGATTGATGAACTTAGTCTGGTTGAACGGGTAGACGGTTAGGGGCGCGGGTTGCGGCACAGTGCCGTCACCCCACTCCAGCGTCGCCGTGACGGATGGCGCCGCTCCGCCCACCGTGTAGACGATGCTGCTCACGAGGGCAAAGCCGGCCTGCGGGATGAAGAGGCCGAGATCAAGGCGGATTTCACCGGATTCCAGGTCGACCGAGAAAGCGAGCGATGGATCCACAAAGGCGCCCAGCGTCAGCGCGCCGCGCGGCAGGCTGACGGTGATCACCCGCCCGTTGGCTGTGGAGATCTCCACGGGACCGAAGCTGAACTTGCCGGAGCCGCCGGTCATGCTGGCAATGACCGCCGAGCGGGCCGCGGCATTGCTCATCAGCGCAGTCATGCGCTCGGACAGTTCCCGTGACGGGCTGCGCAGAACAGCGATCACCGCCTGAGGGTTCAACGCATAGCCATACGCCTGATCCTGCAGGATGCCCAGACCCGACAGAAGGGCCAGCAAAGGCTGCGGCACGGCGTCGGCAAACGAGACGTTCAGCGTCTTTTCGACGGCCTGGAACAGATCGGCCTGCGTTGCAGGATCCGCGAGCGCGTTCATCAGCGCGTCCGACATGAATTTCAACGGATCCGCCAACAGGCCGCGCCATCCTGCGGAATCGATCCCGTAGTCCGCTGTGACGCCGGAGGCCGGTACTGCCAGTCCCAGGCCGGTCAGGACCCGGTAGACCAGATCGAACGTGCCATTGCCGGCATAGGCTTGCCCGGCGGCGTTGACCCCGGCATTCACCCAGGACAACAGATCGCTCTCGTCCGCGACACTGTCCAGAGCCGCAAACTTCAGCAGGGCGCCACTGTCTGCCTGCTTGGCCTCCAGAACCGGAGTGACTTTGAAGGCCGGCGCGGAGCCGGACAGATCCAGACTCAGGTCGAGGCCCAGCGTAACGCTTTCGACTTTGAAACCGGCCACATCGACAAGCGGACCGCTCGCGCCGCTCAAAAGGCAGCGAATGCCGAGCGCAGGCAAGCCTTCCGAATTCAGGGGTTTGCCGTCGGCCCAGGCCAGCGCCAGCGGATCAAGCTGGACAGTGGTTTCGGCCCGGACAGACTTGACGGTCACAGTTTGCTGCGTGGCAAGTCCCGGCGCAACGAATGTTTTGGCATCGTCCTGCCAGAGGCTACCCAGAATACCGCCGGGAAGTCCGAGCGGCAGGAGCCAGGGATCGGTCCGGGTCCCCTGCCCCGCGACGGCGGCCGCGGTGGCGGACGTTCCGTCAATGGCCCAGCCCAGGAGCCCCAGCGCGGCCTTCGCCTGCGCATCCGTCGACAGGACTGCCTTGATCTGGTCCCGGATCTGGCCGACCGGATTGTCGAAGCTGGTCGGCTTCAACGACGGCATGGTCGACGGCCAGTCGACACCGTCCGGCATGAACGACGCCAGATCCGGCAGAAGCCCGAGCCAACCGGTCAGTGCAAGCCCGGCGCGACTTTCGGTGCGGTAAAGGGCGACACCCAGGACCGCCGTCAGGATGGAGGCGAAGGTCTCGGCCTGATCCGTGACCAGCTTCTCCAGGCTGTCTCCGTCGGAGTAGTTCATCGGCTGGCCGACGGGCATCTCCGTGCCGTCGAGCACCAGTGTCGGCGCGCTGACCTCCATCGACCAGGCCCACCCGGAATAGGGGCTCCAGCCAGCAGTCAGGGACCCGTTGTCGATCTTGAGCGACGCTCCCGCGACCTGGGGCGTCGACACGCCGCCCGGGAGCGAACCGACGAAACCGACGCCGGGCAGGATCTGCGCGCCGGTGATCCCGCCGCCGGTCGTCGTGGATGCATCGAGACCGAGCATGGAAAGTGTGAAGGCCAGGTCGAGGCTGCTGCCGGCCAGCGCAACGGAGGTCTTCGCTCCGATGCCGAGCACGAGCCGTTTGGCACCGCTGCCCATGTCTTCGATAAAGGCCTCAACGGCAGCGCTGCCGTTGGAACTGCTGATCGGCACCGACCAGGGATCGTCTGCCTTGCCGGCTCCGGACACCGTGCCGCCCCCGGTTACTTGCAACACATATCCCAGGGCCTCGACCATGAAATAAAACGGCGGTTGCCCGGCGACAGGTGTCGTCGCGCTCACGAGATCGCCCCAGTAGGCGCTCAATGCGCTGACCGGGTTCTGAATGGAATTGGCGATGCCCTTGACACTGAACGGCGGCGTGAGCGGCCAGTCGTCTGCGCGGCCGTCGGGAGGAGCGACGCCAACCAGCGCGGCCAGCGAGGTGCCGACCTTGCTGTCGCCGTCGAGACCGAAGAGTTGATTGAAGGCGCTGTTGATGGCCGCCGTCAGTTCCTTTTCCGCAGCATCGACCAGCTTGTCCGGCTGGGTCAGGTCGATGGAAGGATACTGGCCGCTGGGCGTGACCACGCCGTTGAGCGTGCAGGCCGGAAGCACGGTAACGTCCGAACCGGCAATGGACACGGACATCCCCGCGGCAAAGCTGCCGAACGTGTAGCTGTTGCCGGCAACGCTTCCCGAGAACAGCGGTTTGCCGGCGTCCTTGTTTGCAAGGACCACACCCGCGCTGAAACGGCCCGGCTCAATGCCCCCATTGTCGCTCGACAGCGCGAAATCCAGAAACTCCAGGTCCGCGGCACCGGTGAGCGCGACGTCGCTGCTGCCGAAGACGAAGGGCTCGGAATCGAAAGCCAGGCCGGGAAAGAAATGGCGCACGCCGGTTGCATCGGTTTCGGTGGCCGCGCTCAATTCGAGGGTCCCGACCCCGGAAACGCTGAAGACCGGAACCTTGTATGGGTCATCGCGGCTCCCGGAGCCCGAGACCTTTGCAGCTGTGCCGGTGAGACCGCCGACCGCCCCACCCACGGCCTGCAGCCAGGCAGACAACAGGTTCGGATCGCCGGCGAGCGCCGTGAACCAGTCGAGGAAAGGCTGCGCGAGATTGCCGCCGGTAATCGCGTTTTCCACGAACCGGTCCCAGCGCAGGATGGGCAGCGCCACGCCTTCGACCCCCGGGACCGACGGCCCCAGCCCCAGCGCGGGCAGAAGATAAGGCAAGGATGGCTGTTCGCCGACAAGCTTGGTTAGCGCCGCCAGAGCCAAAGCCGACGCGGTCGTCAGGATTTCTTCTCCGGTGATTGCCTGCAGATCGGCCAGGGTGCGGTCGGCGGGCGCGGGGTCGGTGGGAAGTTTCAATTGCAGAACGACCAGGGACACCGTCACCGGATTGGAAGCAGTCGGAGCGATGTTGACCGACACCCGGACGCCGTCGAAACTGAAACCGCCCACGGAGACGAGCGGCGCATTGCCGCTCCCGACCACTTCGAAACCCATCGTGAATGGATGCGCTTCACTGCCTGCCACGACTGATACCGCCCCGTTTCCGAGCAAGACGACCGGTATCAGTCCCCAGACCTTGATATCGATGCCGTCAGGGCCGTCGGCGACGAGATCCAGTTCAGCCTTGTCTTCGGCCGACAGGTTGACGGGCTTGGTGTACATCACGCCGACACCGAACACGGTGGGCGGTTCGCTGGTGCCGCGAGCCTCGTCCGTGGAAGGCTGGGTGGCCAGATAGAGGCCGCTCGGTTCCTCCGTGCCCGGCTTGTTGATCGGGTACCAGGTCCCCAGCGCGCCCGGCTCCTTCACAGGAATGCCGAGGGAACTTCCCGAAAGATCACCGATCAATCCGGCAATCAGTTTTGCAAGCGTTTCGGGATTGTCGGCCAACCCCTCTCCGGTCTTGCCGACCGGATCCTCGAACCAGTTGTCATTCAGTTCGCTGACCCCGTCCTGACCCGGGACCGGACGAAGCAGTCCGCAGGCCTGCCCAAGTTGAATGACCTGGCTGTCCGTTTCTTTGGAGGATATCGTGATCGGGCTTGTCATTGCGATACCCCCTTTGAAACCGGCTCGGGAGCGAACTCCGACGGCGGGCTTCCAAAATCCCACCGGTGGACCCAATGAACGTCAGGCGGGCGGCCTTCGCCTCCCGTGGTTCCCGCCCGGGCATTGGCTCCGGCCCGGCCATCGGGCCATCCGAGGCCGCCTGCCCCGGCCCCCCCTGCCTTGCCGCCGGCGCCGCCTTGGCCCGCGGCGATTTCGAAAATGACGTCGCTGTTGGCCTGCCTGCGGCGGAAATCGAGACGCACAGAGCCCGCGTCCCCGCCCCGGCCGCCGTCGCCGCCGTTGCCGCCGTCACCGCCATTGCCTCCAGGGCCGATCTTGAAAAAAGCGATGGTCCCCCCGCGACCGCCGCGGCCCCCGGGCTGCCCGGCACCACCCGCACCGCCGGAGCCCGGCTGTACCCGGACCCGGCCATATCCGGTCATCGTATGGGCAGAGACCGCGCAATCGCGCAGCGGATCGCCGTTCAGGCCAGGCGTGCCATGGGCGCCGCTATTTGCGGACCCGCCCTGGGGCGCATCGCGGGAACCCGCCACGCCATCTTCCCCCGCTGCACCGACCTGGCCGGAGCGCCCGCACGCGCTCGTCAATTCGATGACCGGCAGATCTTCGTGCCGGAGATCCTTCAAGCCGACCCATTGTCCGATCGACAGGCTTGTCGCACCGCCGTTGATGATGATCCGTGAGCCCGCCATCATCGTCAGCTTGTGGGTGTAGATTTCCAGGGGGTCGCCAAAAGGCGTTTCCAGCTCGAGCGTGGCGCCTTCGCGCAGGACGATATGGTCATAGACGAAGCGCACCCGAAGGTGTCTCCAGGTCTCGGCCGGGGAATGATAGGATCGGTCCTCGATCCAGGACAGCCGGACGGTCTGGCCGTGGCGGGCGGAATCGAGCCACTTCCAGCGCACCTCCTGCGCGTTGAAGCCCAGAAACGAGACCACCTTGTCCATATGAGCCTGCGCATCCTCGGGCATCTCCAGATGTCCGCTGCATTGCGGGCCGGAATATCGCGGCAACGGCAGGGCGAAGGGATCGCAGTCGCGGTCGCGCCTGGGGCGCGGCCATTCGGATGTCGATCTGAGTTTCCGGGCGCCCGTTGCCATGTCAGGTCTCCTTGATCAAGGCTATGCTGGGCGTCCCGCCATATTCACCGGGAAGGCCTTCGTTGCCGGCGAGCCCATTGCGCCCGCCCGACGTTCCGCCCTGCCCGCCAGCACCGCCGATGCCGGGCGCGCCTGCGCGCCCGCCTTGCAGGCTCAGGCAGATTTCAGCAGTCGGAGACATGGCCTTGTAATAGATGGTGACTTGAGGCCCCGGGGTGGCGCCATTGCCCCCGTTGCCGCCGTGTCCCCCATTGCCGCCGTTCCCACCCGGCGAGCCACCATCGCCGCCACTGCCGCCGGCGCCACCCGTTCCGCCATTGCCGCCGATGTAAGAAATATTGAGACTGGTCTGAATGTCGCCAATCGTGAAGGTCACCGTCCCCGGCACCGTTCCATCCTGGCCACCGGTTCCCCAGCCGCCATTCGATCCGGGCGCTCCCTGCATCGACCCGTGTCCGTCAGCCCCCCGTGCGCCCGGGGCTCCCTGCAAGCCCTGAGCGCCGTCCGTGCCCTGGACTGTGATGTTGACCGGGCTACCGTCAGATGACTCCAGTGTGTCGGCGGTTATCGTCGTCTCCGTCTGGAGGACGATCCGACCTCCCGGTTCCACCGCGATACTGGGCGTGGTCACCTCGACCGTGCGCCTTTGCCTGGATGTAATGACAAGCCTGTGACCTGCGCGTATACGGATAGGTCCGGTGGCATAGCGAACCGGCCCGGCAGCCAGTGCCTGCGCGGCCGGCACACCTCCCGAACGCGGTGTATCCGACAGGGTCAGCCAGCCGTTGTAATCGGCGGTGTCGAGTTCCGCGCCCGCCAGGTGGGCGGGGTCAATTCCGCTAAAACCGGCCGTTTTCAGGGAGAGATCCGAAAGCCCACTGATGACCGCCTTCCCGGCTTGAGCAGGTGCCGCGAGAATTCCGAGTTCCAGAGCATTGGGTGCCCCCTTCCCCGCCGCCGCAGTGGCCGATGCCCGCGGGTTCATCAGCGAATTGTAGATTGCGAGCGTATGCCCCGTCGTGCTGTTGGCGCGCGATGTCGTCCCGCCGATCAGCGAAACCTGAACAGGCGGAGGCGCAAGCAGCGACAAGCCCGCGCTGGCGGCGATCTTGTCGTTCGGCCGCGTCACCTGGAAACACATGTCGGGCAGCGCCGCTGTCAGCGTTGACACGAACACGTAGTCGCAGAACCGGTTGGTGCCAATCCCGTAGATCCCGGTGGTAGCAGCAATGCCCGCTGCCGGAGAGACCTTCTGATTGTATCCGACCATGGTCGCCAACGAACCGCCGAAGTCATGGCCGGTGAAATAGAGATCGCTCGTCGCAATACCGGATATGTCCTTCAGGGCCGCCGTCGTCGCAGTCAGGAGATCCGGGAAAAAATCGGACAATCCGGTCAGAACACCGCCAGCCCCCGAACCAGGAAAGGGCCGTGTGGTGCCGTCGTCGTAGAAGGCAAGTATTTCAACCCAGGAACACGGCCCCCGCAGCGCGACGATCACCTTGCCCAGGGTGGTGAAAACCAGTCCCCAGAGCACACCGTTCACCTTGATGTCCGCCTCCAGGGTGTAACCGCTCGGGATTGCGGGACTGGCCCCCAGTTCCGGATGCTGTTCCAGCCCGTACACGATCATCCCCAGTGTCGACAGGGTGTAGGCAAGATCCGCCGAAAAGCCTTTCGGCTGATCGGTGGTCCCGTTTCCGGGCAAGGCCGGCTGCCCCCCGCCAAAGGCCGTCTGGTAAAAGACCGGCGTACGTTCCAGCCACGGAACGTCAGTCACAGGCACCTTGGCCGAGGCCGACTGGCGCGCGCCTGACACGGTCCAGTCGGCCGGGGAACCGGTATCCGACGGGTAGTGGTCGACGGTATCGAGATTGACGACGAAACTGGCCGGAACCGCCTTGAGCAGTCCGTTGCCGAAATTGTCGTTTCCATATCCCGCGCAGGAAAAGACATAGCTTGCCACGGCGGAGACCTTGCTCTTGGCGCCGCTGCCGCCGACGGGATCGGATTGTCCAGGGCGAACTTCGGCGGCGACCATTTGCGCAAGAGGAGCCGCAGGTCCCATTCCCACGACGATCAGAGGATAGGACGTGCCGAACCCGGGAACATTTGCGAGCGCCTCCAGGGCCGTCCAGACCTGATTACGGATTTTTCCGAACATGAACTGATATCCGGACGCGATCTGGGCCGTCGGTTCGCTTTTATCGATCTGCAGATCAAGTCCCAGGGAGGGCGGCGGTGACTGTACGCCTGTCAGGTAGCTCTGCCGAAAATAGGCATCGAACAGCGACCAGTCCGCAGCCAGTGCGAGCACTGCCACATTTCCGTCCCCGCCGGCCAGCGTCCCCGCCACAAGCACGCCGCGCCCACCGCCGCTCGAAATCGCACTGTTCTCGAAAGTGGTAACCGCATTGAGTTTCGTCGGCGGCGTGTTCGGCAGCCGCACATTGTTCAGGTCTCCGCCCGCCACATCTATCAGGTCAAGCAAGGCGTTGGCCGTGTCGGCGGAGTACTGGGTAACGGAGGCCATGTCGTCGCACCTCGAATAGCTGGACCGGAAAGTAAACACATGGCCCGCCGACCTTTGCCTAAAGGCAGGCTACGTGTCTGGCTTTGTTCGCGTTTTCGGCCGCTGACGGTTTTTGTCAGCGCTCAGCCCTGTTTTTTGACATGCATGTAGGTCACGCTGCCGTTTGGACCGGTGGTGCCGTTCTGGCCGGGCGTACCGCCACCGCCCCTGGTCCCATCGGGCGCATTAGTCGGGTCCTGCCCCTCGGCAACCTCGTTCGCGCCGCCGTTGCCGCCGGCGCCGCCATCGCCAAACGCACCGCCCTGTCCTGCCGTGCCTCCCGGGGTCAAGACGGTTATGTTTCCCGGAACCTCGGAGTAGTAGTAAACAGAGACCGTTCCCCCACTGCCGCCGTTGCCGCCGTTGCCGCCGGGACCACCCTGGCCGCCATTGCCGCCGGTGCCCCCCGAGGTCATGTTGCATTGAGGCTGTTGATTGGTGTTGTCGACGCACTGCGGCTCGTTCGAACCGCCGTCGCCGCCGTTACCGCCAACACCGCCGGAGCCCCCCTTGCCTCCCGCGCCGCCGTTACCGCCCTGAGACCAGACCTGCAGATTTCCGGTCAGCGTGTCGTACTTGATATTGACGGTCGGTGCAGGCTGTCCGTTCGTACCGTTCTTGCCGGTGCCGCCGGCCGTGCCGCTGCCGGCATTGTTCCCGTCCGTCCCGCAATCGCAGACCAGTTTCTTATGGCAACCGGTCGTCGTGTGGCACGTGCCGGGAGCGCCATCGGTCCCTGTCGCGCCGGGGTTGCCGGTGGGTCCCTGCTCTCCGTCCGCACCATCCTGTCCGATGATCACAATTTGCGCGTCACTCTGGTTCACCGCGTGTCCTCCCGATGTCGTTGCAAGTCCGGAATTCGGCAATCAGCTGCCCGCGTCAGGTTGCATCACCACCGTGGGTCCCTTGCCTGCCGGTGTCGACGCTCCGGTGCCGCCGTTCACACCCGGACTGCCGCCATTTCCGCCGGGGCTTCCGCCCTGCCCCGCGGCGCCGCCCGCACCAAACTGCGAGGTGTCCAGGCTGTATTTCGGGCTCGAAATGGATTTGTACAGAATGATGATCGACGTCCCGATCTGAGCCGCGGCCCCGCCATTGCCGCCATTGCCGCCATTGCCGCCGCCACCAGGATTGCCTGCGGCCATTTTGGTTCCGTACTTGCCCTGGCAGCAGCCTGCGACATCGGCACCGTTGCCGCCATCGCCGCCCGCTCCGCCTTTGCCGCCATTGCCGCCTTTTCCGCCGTTGCCATTGACAACGGAGATGAGGAACTCACCGGCAATATCGCCTGCCTTGAACGTCAGTGACGCCGGGCAGCTTCCGTCCCCGCCGGCCGATCCGGAGCCACCATCGCTGCCGGCCGTGCCGTTCCCGGCGGCAGACGGTGCCGTGGTGCAATCTTTATCGTGCTTGCCCCCGCAGGATCCGCCGGTGGCGTTGCCCCCCGGAGACCCACCGCCGCCATCGTTGCCGTTCGTGCCATTCGTTCCATTGGTCGCGATGACCTGCACATTAGGTTGGTTCGCCATCTTGCGCCCTCACTTCAAAATCAGCTGGGAAGCCTGGAAAGTTACGGGAATCAGGATCTGGATCTGTCCTCCCGGTTCGACCGTTACCGTGCCGAAAAGCGCCAGGCCTCCATGCACGTAGGGACTGTTTTCTCCGATAATCAGCGGATTCGACGGTGTGACCGTGATGTCCTCGCCAGCGGTTACAAGAATTTGTCCCGGGAACTTCAGCGCATTGATGACCTGCTCGTATCCCTTCACCTTTTCACTGTCGCCGTTCACGAATGTCAGCATGGCCGCATCGATCTTCCTGAGGTCCTGAGGCGCAATGAAGCTCTCCAGGGCGCAATCGTCTGCCTTGGCCCGCTCGATGGCGGTCATGATGTCAGTGGTGAGAACCGCATCGGGATAATCGAGGTGCCTGTCGTTCCCCTCCTTGAACTGGGAATCCGGAATGCCCCCGATCCTTTTCAGTTCCTCGATCGAGTTCACATTAATCAACTTTGAGTTGAGATTATCCAGATTGGGGTCCGCTGAAGCCTTCATTGGTCCCTTATGAGACTTGGGTCCAAACGACACCCCATCGAGATCGTCCAAGCGCAGCCCGACGGCTTCCGCGGTCCGTGCGACCATGTCCCGATGAGCTTCGGAGTAGGATTGAAATGCCACTTGATCTCCTCCTGTGGAATTGGCATAGGCCTGCGTTCGCCGGAAGGCGCTAAAACCTCGATTGAGGTTGGTTAGTCGGCAAAATAACAGAGATTACATGCATTTTTTCAATGCATTACCTGGAAATCCCTACGCAATCTTTTTAGTTGTATTTTTTATATTGCACGAATTGATTGATACCTTAGCAGCGAAGAATTAGTCTGTTAAGCGATTTGTGAGGCCGGAACGAAAAAAACTCACCCCACGTAAACGACACCTCGATCGTTCGTTTCCGTATCTCCCGCCCTCCAGTATTTCGCAGCGTAAAACACATCTGGATAATTGCTATGCGAACACAAAGAGATACACGCATTAGTGGAATTGCTCTATTAATCCGACGCTGGCGGCGTTCCCTGTCGCTTTACAATCTTTCAGGTTTCATTAACCCCGTCTTCGATCTCCACGCCGGGGGATCCAAACGCCTTGTCTTCCACGATATCGACGCCACGCGTCCCGAATTGCGGGACCTCGACAACGCTTACAGTGTCATTCTGGAAGAGGCGCGCGCGGTGCTGGCCGCCTACGGCAGGCTGCCGTCCTACCACGCGATCGACACCGACGTGATAAACTCTTCTGGCCGGTTTCAACGCGACAAGCGCTGGAGCGTATTCATGCTGACCTGCTTTGGCCGAACACCCGAAGCCGCATCCGTACTGGCCCCGCGAACCCTGGAACTTGTCCGCAGAATTCCCGGTCTTTACCAGGCGATGTTTTCAATTCTCGAGCCAGGCAAGAATGTGACCGCCCATGTCGGACCGTCACGCGCTTACCTGCGATACCACCTGGGGCTCATGATCCCGTCGGAAAAGCCGCCCCGGATCCGTTTGAAGGATCGTTATTACACCTGGAAGCCCGGAGAAAGCGTCCTGTTTGACGATTCCTGGAACCATGAGGTCCTCAACGACAGTCCCCAGGTGCGCGTGATTCTCATGGTGGACATCCGTCGCCCGATGCCCTGGCCGCTGACCGGCATCGCGCGCCTGATGGAAACAACGGCAAAACTCCACTACGCGCCCCGCGTTCTGAAAAACATGAACGCGCTGTTGCCGCCGCCTGTCGGCGGCATTGCCATTGATCCTCCGACCGACGGAGAAAAAGGCACGGAGCTCAATTGACGGTCATGGTCAGTGCTCGGCAAACGCATTCCTTTAGCGCTGCAAACGACAAAGGAATGGAGGAGCCGGACCATGATCCCACCTGGCGTTCGCCCCAGCAGGCCGTCGTCATTGCGTATCCGGCGACCGGCTACTATTCGAGCGCCTTCCTGGCGTGCTCGATCAGGGTGTCATCGACGGTTTCACCCGCGGACTCCAGCAACAGCCGCTCAATGTGGTGATCGCTGTCCCGAAAAAACGTGCCACCGATTTCAACAAGGCCGTTGAAGACACGCAGGGTGCTATCGACAGCCTGACAGTCCGGCAGGTCGACAAGAAGGCCCCGGTATCCGAGGCCCGGTATCGCTTCAGGTTGAACATCCTTCAACGGTTGCGCGCTGAGGATGAAGTCGCAGATCTGCTTCGCCACATCGGGTGTCAGCACCCACTGCGGATTCGGCAATCCGGACAGTATGTCTAAAACGGCGGTAGCCGGCACGGTTCAACACCTCTTTCCTAAAGGGACGGCTATGTCTTTTCCGGCCGGCCGGCCCGCTTCAGTTGATGCGGACCCAATTTCCCGTAATCATGTAGGTGCAGAAATCGGTATATCCGCCGCGGTTGCAGGTTCTCGGATCCGCAATTTTCTGACCACTGTTATCCAGATCTGTGGCCGGTGTTTGCCCGGGTTTGTGGGACCAGCAGCCGCCATCGTCCTGACGATACCAGTGATAGTCCACTCCGGGCCACATCACCAGGGCAACGTACCACCCCTTCCCCTGCGCCAACGGAGCGTTGAAGCCGGCCGAAGGGGCCAACCCGTCGCTTTGGGCAGATGGTTGTACACCCTGACACGTGAGCCCGGTTATCGGCCGACCTGTCGCCCGGCCGGGCTGGGCAAAGGTGTTGGTCGCCTGATTGTTGGCATAATTGTAGCAGTTGTTGTGGGGCTGGCGGGCCGGATCATTCCAGAAACCCGGATTATAGGCCGGTGCATCCGCCGCCTGGCATTTCGGGCAAACCACCGCTGCCTCCAGGCTTGGATAGCGCAGTTGCGGTTGGGCCAGGATTTCCCTCACGTGCTGGCCGACAACGTCGTCCACAAGGCCGCCGCCTGTGGCCAGAAGATAGTCTTCAAGCTCGGGAACACCGGAGATGTAGACTGAGCCGTCGTCCTCTCCCGCACTCTCAAGAAGCCGTTCCTTGCTCACGTCCTGCCGCTCGATCGGCGTAATACGAACTCCGCGATATCCGAGGATATCAGAGGGTCTCCCCCCGGCGATGTCCTTTTCGGCTGCGCGCAGTCGCGTCTGCACGTCACCCGCCTCGCTATCGGGGATGACCCATGTCGGATTTTCACGTCCGGAAAATACATCAAGTGTAACCAGGTAGGACATTTCTCTCTCCGCGTGTATTTCCGCTACGTTATATTTATTTATAGTTGCATTCAAGATAATTTCGCGTCAATTGCCCACGCGGCCGATGACAGGAAAGATCAGGACTTTGAGGCCGGCTTGGCACGGGGTTGGGAAAGCTGCACCAGCTACATACCGGCAGGAACCAAATCTCCGCCTTTCAGAACAGCTAAGGCCGTGGTGCCGATCGCACCCCTTGCCTGCCGTTTCGCCTGATGCAATCGTACCTCCTCATCTCAGAGGCCGCCCCCACGCGTTCAGCGGATGATTGTCACCGGCTCCAGGAACAGAGGATATTTCGATGGCCCATCAAATGACGACAGCAGGCAGCGCCGCCCAGCCTCTTGCCAGAAACATCGACCTGGAAACGGACGAAATCCAACAGGCGCGCATTGACCTTGCCGCCTGCCTGCGCATGGCGGCCTTCCTCGGACTGGAGGAAGGTATCTGCAATCATTTTTCCGCCGTCGTTCCCGGTCATCCGGACCTGTTTCTGGTCAACAGGCTCGGCTGGTCCTTTCACGAGGCGACCGCGTCCAGCCTTCTGATCTGCGATTTCGATGGCCATGTGGTCAGCGGCGACGGCGAGCCGGAGGCCACCGCCTTCTATATCCATGCACGCCTGCACAAGATGGAACCGCGTATCGGAGCCGCTTTTCATACCCACATGCCGAACGCGACCGCGCTCACTATGGTCGAGGGAGACCCTCTGGTGTGGGCGGGTCAGTCGGCGCTGAAATTCTATGGCCGCACGGTTGTCGATGAAAACTACAACGGCCTTGCACTCGACAACCGGGAGGGAGACCGGATCGCCTCCGTTCTTGGCGACAACGACATCCTTTTCATGAAGAACCACGGCGTCATGGTCTGCGCACCGACCATCGCCGAAGCCTGGGACGATCTGTATTACCTGGAGCGGGCGGCGGACGTCCAACTGAGAGCAATGAGCACCGGCCGCCGTCTGCAGCCCGTGCCGGATGATGTCGCTGCCATGACAGCGCGCCAGATACGCGAAGGCGATCCGGCCAGCGCGGCCCTTCATCTGGAAAGCATCAAGCGAATGCTCGACACCCGGTCGCCCGGCTACGCTGATTGATCCAGGCTTACGGCTCCAAAGGAACTTGGCCTCCTGTTTTCGGCAAAGCGGCACGGGAAACCGGCCCGGACCCCATCATTGAATCCGGCATTAAACCGGTTTCATTGATACGCGTTCGTACCTGCTGATATGCATGTCCGCGGATTCGGCGAAGACAAATCTGTTTAAAGCAGGTCGCCGGTCGGAAAGACCTGTAGTCCATAGACAGTCATGAGGTCAGGCACCGCTCCGGTAGCGGAAAACGCCGCTGGCCGAGGCGATCTTTTCGCCGGTTTCGTCAAACAGGACACCGTCGGCGAAAAAGGTCTTCCTGCCGCCACCGGTCTTGCGTCCTTCGCAGATGAGCAGTTTGCCCTTGGGGCGGGACAGATAGTTGACGTTCAGGGACAGCGTCATGGCCATCCGCTTGTCGTCTCCGGAACCGGTATAGCTGCCGCTGAAACCGAGGGCGGTGTCGAGGATCGTCGCATAGACGCCGCCATGGGGGATGCCGTAACGATTCATCAGGTGATCGGCAATCGGCAGTTCGATCCGGGCGTAGTTCTCCGCCCATTCGGCGATCGTGAATCCCAGTGTACGCTGCAGCGGATAGGGCTCCTCTGCGGCGAGCGGGTCGGGACTATCGTTCATACCGGTTTGCCGTCCGTACTGAGGCTGAGGGCACGGCAGGCGGCTACAAGTTTTGCTCCATAGTGCTCCGTCAGCTCTTCGGGTGACACGAGGAAAGACGGTCCGCCGACATTGATGGCAAAGATCCGGCTTCCGTCCGGCGACACGATCGGAGCCGCAATGCCGTTAACCTCAGGCCGCCAGTCGCCGAAGGAGGTGCAATAGCCGAGCTCGGCGACCTGCTTGACCGCTTTGGCCACGCCTTCCCGGATTTCCGCGACTTTATCCGGTTTGTCCTGCTCCATGAGGTGCAGCATATGTTCGCGCTCCTCGTCCGGCATGGCCGTCAGGATCGCGCGACCAACAGCGGAAAAGGCCAGGGGCAGTCGCGCACCGATGTTCATGGTGAGCGCGACCGTCTGATCGGAGCGTCTGACATCGACATAGACGGCGCTGAGCCTATGGCGTTCCGTCAGAGCGATCGTGACATGCGGATTGGGTCCGTCGCACAGGTCGTCCATGTACTCGGCGGCGCGCGCACGCATTTCCATGCCCGACAAAACACCATACCCGAGCGACAGAACGCCTGAGCCCAGCTGGTAATTGCCGGTCTTTTCGGAATAGACCAGATAGCCGAGCTTGCGCAGGGTGTGGGTCAGGCGAGTCACGGTCGGCTTGGGAAGTCCCGTACGCTCTGAAATGTCGTTGTTGGAGAGCGACGCTTCTCCGGGACGGAAACAACGCAGGACCTCCAGGCCACGGGCCAAGGCCGAGACGAACTTTCGGTCGGCTCCCTGTTCTTCCTCCAAAACGTCACTCATGGTTTCATACTGCCAATTTCAGTTCCGTATTCCGGCGCCTTGCCAAAAACAGTAAGGCGGCCCCCAATATGACACCGGTAACGGGGAGAACAGGGGAAGGCAAGCCTGTGTACGCGCCAATCGGCGCGGCCATCAGAACCGCCGCGACGATCAAAGCGAACCGGCACAGCATTCCGAGCGCATCGCTTCCCAGATCACCGGCAAAGATGATGTACCCTTGCAGGGCCGACGACATCAGCCAGACTGCCGCGACCGTCAGTGTGAACCACACGATGATTTCCCCGGCCGGCGCCTGGCCCACAAGGGCCGGATTGAGCACAAACAGGAACGGAGCGATATAGATCACCCCTCCCAGACGCATGGCTTCGAAACCGGCGCGCATGGGCGAGGCTCCCGCCATTGTCGCGGCCGCGAACGCTCCCAGGGCGACCGGAGGGGTGATATAGCTGACCATCCCCCAGTAGAGAATGAACAGATGCACTGCGAGCTGGTTCAGACCGGCCTGCTCCAGAGCCGGGGCCAGAACAACGGCCAGGAAAATATAACAGGCGGTCACCGTCATCCCCATGCCGAAGATGAAGGCGGTGAGCGCGCCCATCAAAAGCAGGACAAAGGTGTTGGTGCCGGCGATGAATATCAGCTCGTTGACCAGGGTTCCGGCCAGACCGGTGGCGGAAAAGGCTCCGACGATCAGTCCGACGCCCAGCAGAACGGCTGTCAGTTCCGTGAGCGACTTGCCGACGCCAACGACAAGATGGGCCGCGGATTTCAGCGTGAAACGGAAACGGCGGAGGAATTGGTTGATCACCAGCAGCAAGGCCGTCGCGTAAAAAGGAGCCAGCGTGTCCTGACGCAATCCGACCATCAGATAGATCAGCACCACGAAGACGGCGATATAGGGCCAGCCCTCCTTCAGCGCGCCCACGAGCTTGGGAAGGTCCTGCTTCGCCAGCCCTTTCAGCCCGCGCCGGGCGGAATAGGAATCGAGCTGGGCGAACAGGCCGAAATAATAAAGGAAGGACGGGATGGCAGCTGCCAGAGCGATCTCCACATAGGGAACGCCCAGGAAGGAGGCCATCACGAAGGCGGTCGCGCCCATGATCGGGGGCATCAGAACGCCCCCCGTCGACGCGCAGGCTTCGGTCGCGGCCGCATAGCGCGGAGAAAAGCCCGTGCGCTTCATGGCCGGAATGGAAACCGCGCCGGTTGTCAGCACGTTGGAAATCACCGACCCGGACATGGACCCCATGAAGCCGCTGGCAAAGACCGCCACCTTGGCAGCCCCTCCCCGATAACGCCCGACGAGAGCGAGAGCCAGATCGTTGAAGAAGGCGCCGCCGCCTGTGCGCTGCAGGACGGCACCGAACAGGATGAAGCCGATCACCAGATTGCCGAAGGCGCGCATCGGAATGCCGAAGGAACTTTCCGAGGAAATGATGTGGTAGGGCGCCAGATCCCAGAAAGGCGACTGAAAACCGGATAACGGATCGGGCATCTTGTCGGCGAAGGTGGGATAGAGCGAGAACGCCAGAACAATCAGGAACAGCGGTAATCCGCCGGCCCGGCGTGTGGCCTCGAGGATCAATAGATAAAAGCCGATCGCAAACCAGCGGGCCGTGTCGGGTGCCGCGTATTCCCATCCCATGTCCAGGCTGGTTTCGGCGGTCCAGGCGAAATAGCCCGCACAGACGGCTGCAAGGGCCGCGAGCATCCAGTCATAGAACGGGACCGGTCTGTCCTTGCGGCGCATCCGGAAGACCAGGAAACTGAGGCTCAGGAAGATCCCCGAGAGCAGATACAGATACCGCCCCTGAAGCAGGACGACACCGAAGAGCTGGAGATTGAATAGCTGGTGGATCGACAGCAACACTGCCGCCAACGTTCCGATACCGACAACCGCATTGGCGGCGCGTGGAAGGCCTGCGTTCGTCGCACCGTCCAGCTCACGTTTTTCGCTGGCGTCCATTGACCGCTCCGACTGATGGCCCCGCACGGTGCGACCGTGCGGGGCGAGAGGTTGCTAGTGGAGTTTCAGGATCAGAAGACGACGGAGAAACCGCCGTCGGCCAAGGCCTTCTTACGTGCCTCCGCCCAGGCGTTTTCCCAATCGGCCGGGCTTTCGGCTTTCAGGTCATTCCAGGCCTTGGTCAGGGCTGCCTGACGGGCGACGAGATGGTCGTTGTGCTTCTGGGCCGCATCGGACCACGCGCCGATTTCCTTGAAATAGCGGATGGCACCGTCGTGATAGGGCACGACCCATTCGAAGTTCTGCTTGCCGATCGCCCAGCCGCCGATTCCCGGCGCCTTGCCATCATACTCGTCAAAAAGCTGAACCATGGCGGCGGTCATATTGTAGACGAGGTCCTCGTCCTGATCGGCCATGGCCACGAGGACGGGATAGGCATAGGCGCCTGTCTGCACGCCGTCGGTTCCGTCGATGGTCGCACCGACGGTGACCTTTGACGCGGCGAAGAACGGAGCGATCTTCTGCATGCGCGCAAGGCCTTCCTTGTTCGCCGGATCAATGACCGGCCAGATCAGGCCGCGCGGAGAAGACGCCGCCTCATAGGCAAAACCGGAATTGGTCGACGCGAAGGCCGCATCCACCTGGCCATTGATCAGGCCTTTCCAGCTCTCTCCGAAACCGCCGAACTCAACCTTTTCGACATCGTCCCAGGTCAGTCCGCCATAGGCGAGATAGGCGGTCGTGTTCACGTTCAGGGACGGCGCACCGCGCACCCAGGCAACCCGCTTGCCCTTCAGGTCGGAATAGGATTTGACGCCGATATCCCCAGCCACACCGACGGAAAGCCCCACTGCGCCTCCGTTGTTCGCCAGAAGCGTGCGCACGGCCTGCGGGCCCCAGTTCGGCTTACCGAAGACGAAGACGCCTTCCTGGGCCATGAAGGATCCGCCGACACCGGTCGCGGAAAACTGAACCTTGTGCTGGCGCAGCGGCTCGGTACGCGCCACATCGTTCTTGCCCGGCAGAACACGCAGGTTGGTGCCGGTCGCGTTTTGAAGTGCCGCACCGATGGCGACGGACTGATTGTAGCCTGCCGATCCGGTGTTATAGGCGGTCCAGGCCAGCTGTTTCGGCAGGTTCAGTTCCGCCGCGCAAAGCCCTCCCGAGACTATTCCGACGGCAGCAAATGTCATTACAGCCGAAACCGGCCTCCAAAAATTTCCCATTGTGTTCCTCCCAGATCGAACAAACTTGCATCTGCAGTTCGTTTCTGCGAAACAGCATTTCGCAAATGTAATGCGTAGTCAACACAAGATGGGGGGAGCATCCGAAATGACCCGCGCAGCAGATCGGCTCGTAGAAACCATTCGCGCCCACGGGCTGGATCGTATCTTCTGCGTGCCGGGTGAGAGCTACCTGTCGCTTCTCGACGCGCTTCACGGCTCGGAAATCGACCTCGTCATCTGCCGCCACGAAGGCGGCGCCGGGTTCATGGCGGTGGCCGATGCGAAGATGACTGGCCGGGCCGGTCTTGCCGTCGTCAGCCGGGGACCGGGCGCAACGAACGCGTCTATCGCCGTCCACCTTGCGCAACAAGACGCAGTTCCGCTTGTCCTTCTCGTTGGTCAGGTCGCCCGTTTCGAGCGCGGCCGCGGCGCTTTCCAGGAAGTGGACTACCAGCAGATGTTCGGCGGCATGGCCAAGGGCATCTGGGAAGTGACGGAAGCCGAGCGCCTTTCGGAAACCTTCGCCCGGGCGGTCCATGTGGCCGAAAGCGGGACACCCGGACCTGTGATCCTGGCCATGCCGGAAGACATGCTGGGGGACACGGTCTCGGACCCCACAGTTCCAATTCTTCCGGTCGCTCGGACGTCCGCCTCGCAGGAGGACGCCCGCAAGGCGGCAGACCTGCTGGAAAAGGCGGAACGCCCGCTGCTTATCGCCGGTGGCCAGCTTAACACACCCCACGGCCGTGCGGCCCTGCGCAAAGCTGCCGAGGCCCATGGCATTCCGGTCGGTTTAACTTTCAAGTATCAGCATATCTTCGACAATTCCCATCCGCTCTATGCCGGCCATCTCGGCTTCAAGATCCCGCCGATGCAGGTCAGGGAAATGCAGAAGGCGGATCTGGTCATTGCCGTCGGCACGCGGCTCGGGGATACGCCGACGCAGGGGTTCCGGTTGCCCAAGGCGCCGGTTCCCGAACAGCCGCTGATCCATGTCTATCCGGATGCGGATGCCATCGGCCGGGTGTTCCGAACCGATCTCGGCATAGCAGCCGACCCGGCCTCTTTCCTCGAGACGTTGGCAACGCTCAACCAGAAAATTCCCGAAACGAGGAAAGCCTGGGCAGGCACCCTCAACACGGTTGCCGGAAAGCTAGCCGATCAGGCTCCGAAGGACTGGGACGACGGGATCGATTTTGGTGCTGTTGTCATCGCCCTGGCCGACAAGGCGCCGAAAGACAGCATCGTCATCACCGATTCCGGCAATTTTTCCAGCTGGGTGCACTGCCACTGGCCCTGGGACGGCACCCAGACGGCCATCGGCGCGGTTGGCGGTGCCATGGGCCTGGCGGTTCCGGCCGCCGTTGCAGCTTGCCTCCGGCATCCGGACAAACGGGTCATCGCTTACGTCGGCGACGGTGGCGTGATGATGACCGGAAACGAGCTGGCGACAGCGTTGTCGGTCGGTGCAAAGCCCGTGATCGTGGTTTCCAACAACGCCACCTACGGCACGATCCGCCTGCATCAGGAAAAAGGGTTTCCCGGCCGGGTTTCCGGCACGGGCCTGACCAATCCGGACTTCGCGGCCTGGGGCCGCGCGTTCGGCGCGTTGGGCATCACGGTTTCCAAAGGCGATGATGTTCCTTCCAAGATCGCGGAAGCGCTGGCGCACGACGGTCCTGTGGTGATCCAGGTGAATTCAAGCACCGAGGCCATCTCCGCCTATATCTCCATTTCCCAGATCAGGGCCAAGGCATGACCACACTCGACGATCTGCTCAATCCGCAATCGGTGGCAATCGTCGGGGCCTCGGACGACCCGAAGCGGATCGGCGGCCGTCCGATTGCCTACATGAAAGATGCAGGCTTTGCCGGGCGGCTCATTCCCGTCAATCCGAAACGGGATACGATCCAGGGTCTGCCGGCTGCCCCGAACCTTGCCGATATCGATGGCACCATCGATTTCGCGCTGATCGCCCTACCCGCGCCGCTGGTTGCAGACGCAGTCAAGGAAGCGCGCGCCAAGGGCGCGAAGACATGCTTGATCTTCAGTTCCGGGTTCCGGGAGACCGGAGCGGAAGGCGCGGCGCTTGAGGATGACCTGATCCGTACGGCGCACGACGTCGGTATTCGGATGATCGGACCCAATTGCCTCGGCGCCTTCAACGCGTTCTCCGGTTTCCTGCCGTGCTTTTCTTCAACGCTCGACCGAGGTGCTCCAGCCCCCGGCCCGCTTGCGATTGCCAGCCAGTCCGGCGCCTATGGCAGCCACATCTATTTCCTGGCTCGCCAGCGCGGCCTCGGCACCGGCTACTTCCTGACGACGGGCAATGAAGGCGACGTCCAGGTCGCCGAAGTCATCAAGCTGATGGCGGAAAAGGACGACGTCCGCACCATCCTGGCCTATGCGGAAGGCATCAAGAACGGCCCTGTCCTGATCGACGCGCTGGAAACGGCACGGGCGGCGAAAAAGGCGGTCATCTTCATGAAGGTCGGCCGGTCCGACGTCGGCGCGGCGGCTGCCGCATCCCACACCGCATCCCTTGCAGGCGAAGACGCGGTCTTCGACGCGGTGATCCGGCAATATGGCGCGGTCCGGGCGAAGACGACGGAGGAAATGATCGACATCGCCTATGCCGCGCAGCCGGGGATATATCCGACAGGTCGGAACCTCGGGGTGGTGACGATTTCCGGCGGTGCGGGTGTCCTGATCGCCGACGATGCCGCCGACTACGGCCTGGACGTCTCTCCCATGCCGGAGGATGCGCAGGCGGAGATGAAGGCGCTCCTGCCTTTCGCCGCACCGCGCAATCCGGTCGACGTTACGGCTCAGGCCTTCAACGACCTGTCGCTGATTTCCGCCTTCCTCAAAAAGATGATCGAACGCGGCGGCTACGACGCCATCCTGGCCTTCTGGACCTCCGTCGCCGGCTCGAAAATGATTGCCGGTGCCCTGCAGGACGCCATGCGCGCCGGCCTGGCCGACAATCCGGATGTGCTTATCGTGCAGTCGATCCTGGCGGATCCGGAGATCGTGACAAGTTACGAAAACCAGGGCTATCCGGTCTTCGAGGATCCGACCCGCGCGATTGCCGCGATTGCCGCGCTGGCCCGGCTCGGCGAAGCCTTTGCGCGCGAAAAAGGTGATCCCGTCTCCCTGCCTCCTCCTCTCGACCTGCCGAAGACGGCGCTCGGCGAGCGGGAAGCCAAGGAAATCCTCGCAGGCTTCGGATTGCCGGTCATCACCGATACGCTGTTGCGCGACGAAGCCGCGGCAAGCGCCTATGCCCAGCGCAGTACCGGCACCTATGCGCTCAAGATCGCGTCGCCGGATATCGCCCACAAGACCGATGTGGGCGGTGTGGCCCTGAACATCCCGGCGGACGATGTTCCGAGAACCTATTCCCGGATTATGAAAACGGTCGGAAAGGCGGTTCCGTCGGCACGACTCGACGGGGTGATTGTCTCGGAAATGGCGCCGGAGGGCATCGACTGCATTCTGGGCGGAAAGATCGATCCGGCGTTCGGTCCGGTGGTCATGTTCGGCCTCGGCGGCGTCTTCACCGAAGTCTTTTCCGACGTCGCCTTCCGCCACGCGCCGGTCTCACAGGCAATGGCTCTGGAGATGATCGAGGAACTGGATGCGGTCGCGCTTCTGAATGGCGTGAGAGGCGCACCGGCTTGCGACAAGACCGGACTGGCCGATGCCATCCAGAAGTTCTCTGTGTTCCTGGCGGCCCATGCGGACCGGATTGACAGCGCGGAAATCAATCCGCTACGAGCCTATCCGGAGCGTTGCCTGGGCCTCGATGCGCTGATCGTTCCGCGCAAGGGATGACCCCAACAATCAGACTGCCGTCAGGCCACCATCGATGGACACCGCTTGGCCGGTCATGAAGCTGTTTTCCGGGCTGCAGATCCACAGCATCGCCTGAACGACCTCATCCACTGTCGCCACTCGGTGCATCGGGATGCGCTGGGTGATGCGGTCATAGGCCTCTTCCCGGTCCATGCCGTGACGGTCGGCGACTTCGTCGGCCATGTCATCGAAGAGTGGGGTCACCGCGAAGGACGGGCAGAGCGCGTTGACGCGGATGTTCTTACGCGCGACTTCATCGGCTGCACTTTTCGTCAGGCCGATCACCGCGTGTTTGGAGGCGGCATAGGCGGACAGCATGCCCGCACCGACCAGACCGGCCGCCGAGGACACATTGAGGATCGCGCCCTGCCCCGTTTCCTTCATCCAGGGCAGTTGATGCTTCATGCAGAGGAACACACCCTTGGTATTGACCGCCATCACCCGGTCGAAGGTTGCCGCATCGATTGAGGGAAGCGGCGCCATTTCATGACCGATCCCGGCGTTGTTGATGGCGACGTCCAGGGTACCGAACTTCGCCTTGGCCATGGCCATCGCACCGCGGACCTGATCCTCGCTGGTGACATCGACGGTGGCCGTCAGAACCTTGCTGCCGGCTTCGGCAAACGACCGGCTTTTTTCCGCCAGCGCTTCGCTTGCCTTGTCCCAAAGAATGAGGTTGGCGCCTTCTTCGGCGAACCGTTCCGCCGCCCGTGCGCCGAAACCGCTTGCGGCTCCGGTGATCAGGACAGTCTGTCCCTCGAATTGTCTCTCAGCCATCCTGTACCGCCTTCAATCCACCTGCTGCATAGAAGGGAACAAATTCGCCCATTTTAAGCCCGCGTTCCGGGTTGGAGGCATTGCCGTCGAGGGCGCGTTTCTTCACCCCTTGCAGGATGGCTCCCATACGAAAGAAGCAGAAGGCAACGAAGAAGTTGAAATTCGGGATACCGGACAGGTTGCGGCGCTCGCAATAACGGGCGATGTACTCTTCCTCGGTCGGTATCCCCAGCGCAGTGCGGTCCAGACCGGCAAGCCCCCTTCCCTCGGCACCGACCGGCATGCGCCATTGCATGATCTGGTAAGCCAGATCGGCGATCGGATGACCGAGCGTCGACAGTTCCCAGTCAAGAACGGCGGCCACCCGTGGCCGGTCGCTTTCGAAGATCATGTTGTCGATGCGGTAGTCGCCGTGGACCAGCGTGCGCTGTCCGTCGTCAAGATGAAGGTTGTCGTTCAGCCAGGAAATCAGCGCATCCATATCGGCGATGGTTTCCGTTTCCGAGGCCCGATACTGCTTTGTCCAGCGGTCGATCTGCCGGGCGACATAGGCCCCCGGAGCACCGAAATCCGACAGCCCCACGGCGTCCAGATCGACACTGTGCAGGGCCGCCAGCACCCGGTTCATCTCGTCGAAGATCGCAGCCCGATCTTCGTTGGTGTGACCCGGCAGGCTTGGATCGTCGAAATGACGGCCGTGCACATGCTCCATCACATAAAACATGGTGCCGATGATGTTGTCGTCCTCGCATAGAAGCAGCATATCCGCGACCGGGACATCGGTTCCCGTCAGCGCCTTCTGCACCCGAAACTCCCGGTCGATGGCGTGCGCCGACTTCAGCAGGACGCCCGGTGGCTTTCGGCGCAGAACATAGGTCTTTTCCGGCGTCGTCAGCCGGAAGGTGGGATTGGACTGACCGAAGGCGAATTTCTCTGCCTTCAGCGGTCCCTCGAACCCCGGCAAACAATCCTTCAGATAGCTTTCCACGGCTGCCGTATCGAGATGCTGGGCATTGTGTTCCAAGGCTCCCCTCTCCCTGGTGCAATTGCTACCTAGCTATATGTCCGCTGCGCGACCCGGTCGAGCCGGTCGAGGTGCGGCGTTTCGTTGAAACTGTGCAGGTAGAAGACCCGTTCGTTGAAGATGAACCGGGTTATGGATGTGTTCTTCACCTGCATGTTGAATTCGACACGCGAATCCAACGGCATGCACAAAGCGGCACCCAGAATTTCGGCAATCGGTCCTCCTGACGTCACCGCCAGAACCCGCTTCGCTCCCGGCCGACATGTTTTTCGGCGGGCATCTTCGACGCGCGACGCAAATTCCGAAAACATTTCGGGTGGATTGTCGATTTCGTCACGCTGCCAGGCCGCCAGGGTTTGCCGGAGCGCCTGGAAATGCGCCTTTTGATCCTTGTGCAGATGTTCCGGCGCCTGTCCGCCGTGATGGGCGTTCAACAGGCCAGAAAAGTCGTACTCGTTGAACCCGGGATATTCCTCGGTTTCCGGCAGATCGCCGAAGGCCTTGCGGATGCCGTCCAGGGTTTCCTTGTGGCGACGCATGCTGCCGGTCGCCAGCCGGTCCGGAACCAGGCCATAATCGGCGAGCAATTCACCGAGCCAAGCCGACTGCGTGTGACCGAGATCGGACAGGAGGTCGTAATTCTCGGCCCCGAAAGATGCCTGGGCATGGCGGATCAAAATCAGTTCTTGCATGTAATATCAGCGCTTTTCGTTTGTGTATTTGCGCAGCTCCGCGCGGGCGATCTGGCGCCGGTGTACCGCATCGGGCCCATCCGCAAAACGCAGGGTGCGCAGATTGGTCCACATGGACGCCAGCGGATAATCCTGACTGATACCGGCACCGCCGTGGATCTGCATGGCTTCGTCGACCACCTTGGTCGCCATCAGCGGCGCGACAACCTTGATCTTGGAAATCCACGGCTGGGCGGCGCGCACGCCTTGCGTATCCATCATCCAGGCGGCCTTGAGGCACAACAGCCGCGCCATCTCGATTTCCATGCGCGCGTTGGCGATGATGTCGTGGTTGGCGCCGAGATCGGCCAGCGGCCGCTTGAAGGCGGTCCGGGAGAGCGCCCGCTTGCACATCATCTCAAGGGCGCGTTCGGCCTGACCGATGGCACGCATGCAGTGATGGATCCGGCCCGGGCCGAGACGTCCCTGCGCGACCTCGAAGCCCCGCCCGCGGCCGAGGATCAGATCCTCTTCCGCGACGCGCACGTCGGTGAAGCGGATATGCATGTGGCCGTGAGGGGCATCGTCATGGCCGAAGACTTCCATCGGACGCAGGACCTCGATGCCCGGCGTGTCGGCGGAGACGACGAACATGGAATGACGCGCATGCTTTTCCGCGTCCGGGTCCGAACAGGTCATGACAATATAGACCTTGCAGCGCGGATCGCCGGCACCGGACGCCCACCACTTCTCGCCGTTGAGCACCCAGTGATCGCCGTCCTTGACGGCGGACATGGAGATATTGGTCGCATCGGACGAGGCCACGTCCGGTTCAGTCATCAGATAGGCGGAGCGGATCTCGCCTTCGAGCAACTGCTTCAGCCACTTCTCCTTGTGCGCGGGCGAACCATAACGCTCGAAGACCTCCATGTTGCCGGTGTCCGGCGCCGAACAGTTGAAGATTTCGGCAGCCAGGCGGACCTTGCCCATCTCTTCCGCCAGATAGGCGTATTCCACGGTGCTCAACCCGTAGCCCTTCTCAGAGTCCGTCAGCCAGAAATTCCACAGGCCGCGTTCGCGCGCCTTGGCCTTCAAGGTGGTGAGGATTTCAAGCTGGCGCTCCGTCAGCGCGAAACGTCCGCCGCCGAAGGCCTTTCCGACTTCCGCATGATATTCCGCGTCGAGTGGCGCGATGTCCTCCTCGATCATCTTGCGCACCGCTTCAATCAACGGCTTGACCCGTTCCGTGACGCCCAGATCCATGATGTCCTCCCAGACTGGTATTTTTATTCGGCGCAGATCCTTTGTCTGGCCGCGTGATATTCCGCCTCGATCCGCGCCACCAGCCCTTCGGCCGGGGTTCGTTCCTTCACCGCGCCGATCCCCTGGCCCGAGCCCCAGATTTCCTTCCAGGCCTTGGCTTTCGACGATCCCTTGGAAAAGTCCATGCTGCTGGGGTCGGCGGACGCCAGTGCGTCCGGATCCATCCCGGCATTGCGGATCGAGGGTTTCAGGTAGTTGCCGTGAATGCCGGTAAAGAGCGACGAATAGACGATGTCCTCCGCACCGCAGTCCACGATCATGTCCTTGTAGGCATCGGGCGCGCGCGCTTCGTCGGTGGAGATGAAGGGCGAGCCGATGTAGCCGAGATCGGCTCCAAGCGCCTGGGCGGCAAGAAGCGCCTCGCCGGTCGCGATCGATCCCGACAGCAGCAACGGACCGTCAAACCACTCGCGGATTTCGCGGATCAGCGCGAACGGCGATTGCGGGCCGGCGTGACCACCGGCGCCGGCGGCAACCGCGATCAGGCCGTCGGCGCCCTTCTCGATCGCCTTCTTGGCAAAGGTGTTGTTGATGACGTCATGCAGAGCGATACCGCCGCAGGAATGGGCCGCGTCGTTCACCTCCACCCGCGCCCCGAGCGAGGTGATCCAGATCGGCACCTTCCACTTGGCGCAGATTTCAAGGTCCCGCTGCAGGCGCTCGTTCGACCGGTGCACGATCTGATTGACCGCGAACGGGGCCGCCGGGCGATCCGGATTGGCCTGGTTGTGCCGGTCCAGTTCTTCCGTGATCTGCTTCAGCCAGCGCTCCAGCTCGACCGGCTCGCCATCGGCTTCACGGGCATTCAGTGCCGGGAAGCTGCCGACGATACCGGCCTTGCACTGGGCGATCACCAGCTCCGGTCCGGAAACGATGAACATGGGCGACGCGACCACGGGGATGCGCAGGCCGGTCAGGACATCCGGGAGACGGGAATTCGCCATCGGTTACTCCACAACGGGGTTTCAAAAATAGCGGCGGACAAGCCACTCGGCGTAGAGCGCGGGCTTTTCCTGTCCTTCGATCTCGATCCGGACTTCCCATGTCAGCGTGACGGCATCCGGACCGGTTTCTTCGGCATTGGCCAGGGTCACGTGCCCGCGGATACGCGAACCGCTCGGCACGGGCGACAGGAAGCGGAGACGGTTTGTGCCATAGTTGACGCTCATCTTACAGTCGTCCGGTATGGGCACCACTTGCGAGGAGATATTCGACAAGAGCGAAACGGTCAGAAACCCATGGGCAATGGTGCCACCGAACGGCGTTTTCGCGGCACGCTCGGGATCGGTATGGATGAACTGGTGATCGCCCGTCACATCGGCGAAGGTGTCGATCATCTCCTGGGTGATCGTGATCCAGGGAGACGGAGGATAGGTTGTACCGATCTGGTCGAGATAGTCTCTTACGCTCATGTTTTCGTGCTCTCCATGACGGTCCGATTTATGATTGACGGACAGACTAACCCCGATTCCGGGCGCCTCTGCAATTTGTTCGCATAGTGGAATAGCGTTTCGAAATTCAACTGACAAGGCTGTCGCAACGTCACCTCCGCTCGGACTGCCCAGCGCATAACAGGATCACATTTTCTATTGCGAAACACTGTTTCGCAAACGACAATCCGCTACAACTTGTAAATCAGGAAGGCCGAAATGACCGAAACCATGAAACGTATCGCTCTCGCAGCAAGGCCGAAAGGGGCTCCGAGCCTCGACGATTTCCGCCTGGAGGACGTTCCGATGCCCATACCGGGCGAGGACGAGGTCCTGGCACGCGTGCTCTATCTGTCGCTTGATCCCTACATGCGCGGGCGGATGGACGATGCGAAGTCCTATGCCGCTCCAGTGGAGATCGGCGCAACCATGGAAGGCGGCTGCGTTGCCGAGGTTATTGCGTCCAACAGCGACCGGCTGAAACCCGGCGAGATCGTCAACGGGATGTTCGGCTGGGCGAGCCACGGGGTTCTGCCCGCCAAGCAGCTCAGAAAGGTCGATCCGGATGTGGCCCCCGTATCGACTGCCGTCGGCGTACTCGGCATGCCCGGCTTCACCGGCTGGCTGGGGCTCAACGAATACGGCCGGCCGAAGGCAGGCGAGACGCTGGTGGTCGGGGCTGCGACCGGAGCCGTCGGCTCCATGGTCGGCCAGCTCGCCAAGATCTACGGCCTTCGGGTGGTCGGCGTTGCCGGCGGCGCGGACAAATGCGCCTTTGCGGTCAACGAACTGGGCTTCGATGCGTGTATCGACCACCGGGCCGCAGCGGATGCAACCGCCCTGCGGGAGCAGCTTGCCGCCGAGTGTCCGGACGGCATCGATATCTACTTCGAAAACGTCGGCGGCAAAACACTGGAAGCCGTTTTGCCCCAGATGAATGTCGGCGGCCGCATTCCGATTTGCGGCATGATCGCCTGGTACGATCTCGGCGGTCTTGGTCTCGGCGGCGCAGACGGCAAGGACCAGTTGCCGAAGGCCTGGCGCACCATTCTCGTGCGCCGTCTGTCGATCAACGGCTTCATCATCATGGATCATTACGCCCGTTTCCCGGACTTCCTGAAGGAGGTGGGCGGATATATCCGCGACGACCGGCTGCATTACCGCGAGGATATCGCCAAAGGCCTCGAAGCCGCCCCCCAGGCCTTCCTTGACATGCTGAAGGGCGGCAATTTCGGCAAGCAGCTGGTCAAGGTCGGGGAGCTTTGAGCATGAGGCTGTTCGACATGACCGGCAAGGTGGCGCTGATCACCGGCTCCACCAAGGGCATCGGCAAGGCCATTGCCTTCGCGCTTTCCGAAGCCGGGGCGAAGGTGGTGATTTCAAGCCGGAAGCAGGACGCCTGCGACCAGGTTTCGGACGAGATCCGCTCAAAAGGCGGGGAAGCGCTTGCGGTGCCGGCCAATATCTCGGAGGACGCCGATCTTGAACGGCTGGTCACCACCGTTCTCGACAAATGGGGGCGCATCGACAGCCTGATCTGCAATGCGGCCGTCAATCCCTATTACGGGCCGTTCCTGGACACGCCCGACGATGCCTTCGACAAGACCATCCGGGTCAACATCCGCTCCAATATGAAGCTCGCGAAGCTCGTCCTTCCGGGCATGGTGGACCGAATGGACGGCAGCATCGTCGTGGTGTCGTCGATCGCCGCCTTCAAGGGATCGGACAAGCTCGGCATCTATGCGCTGACCAAGGCCGCCGACACCCAACTCGTGCGCAATCTGGCCGTCACCTATGGTCCGGACAACATCCGGATCAACGGCATTGCCCCTGCCCTGGTGCGTACCGATTTCGCCCGCACGCTCTGGGAAGATCCGGAGCGGGCAAAAGAGGTCGCCGACAGCTACGCCCTGAAGCGGCTTGGAGATCCTGATGATATTGCGGGGGTTGCCGTCTTTTTGGCGAGTCGTGCGGGAGCCTGGACGACGGGCCAGACGCTGATCGTCGACGGTGGCTGGTCCGTGTGCGAATGAAAGACAGACGCCTGTTTCCATTTGCTCACCCATTCTCTGGCGCCGTCTTGCACGCAGGAAACCCTGTAAGGTTTTGTGACAATTCACATGTTCCCCAGTACACCTGTGGAGCGATTGACAAGGGCGGCACCATAATCTAGCGTCCGCGTCAAATTATAAAATGATATTTCGCAGAGCGGAACTGGAGCTAAATTCCGGTGCCGCACGCGCAGCAGACTCGGTCAGGAAGGACACCGAAAAATGAGCGATTTGGTCACGATCACGCGCAACGGCAGCATCGCCATCGTTTCCATCGAAAATCCGCCGGTCAACGCGCTCGCCTATGAAGTCAGGGCCGGGATCTTCAACGCCATGGAACAGCTGGCCGCCGATGATGCGGTTGCCGGCGTGGTCCTGACCGGCTCCGGACGCACCTTCAGCGCCGGCGCCGATATTCGCGAATTCGGCAAACCGTCGCAGGAGCCCTGGCTCCCTGTCGTGATCCAGAAGGTCGAGGACATGCCGAAGCCGGTGGTGGCCGCCCTCCACGGCACGGTTCTGGGCGGCGGCTTTGAACTCACCCTCGGCTGTCATGCACGGATTGCGGCGCCCGGCACCAAGGTCGGCCTGCCGGAGGTCAAGCTCGGCCTGATGCCCGGCGCCGGCGGCACCCAGCGCCTGCCGCGCATCATCGGACCGGAAGCGGCTTTGAAAATCATCGTGCCCGGCGAACCGGTCGGCGCGGACGCCGCTCTCAAGATGGGTGTGATTGACGCGGTCTCGGACGATCCGGTTGCGGCGGCCGTGGAACGCGCTGCGCAGATGGCGGCCGATGGGAAACCGCTGGTGAAGGTCCGCGAGAACGATGCGCCGCTCGCAGCTGCCAAGGCCGACCGCTCGGCTTTCGAGGAAACCGCTGCTGCCCTCTTGAAAAAGGCCAAGGGCCTGAAGGCACCCGCCGCCTGTATCGATGCCGTGCGCTGGTCCATGGACCTGCCGGTCGAGGAAGCTATGCAGAAAGAGCGCGAGACCTTCATGAAACTGATCGACGACGATCAGTCCAAGGCCCAGCGCCATATCTTCTTCGCTGAGCGCGAAGCGGCGAAGGTCGCCGACATGCCGAAGGATGTGAAGCCGCGCGAGGTCAACAAGGTGGGCGTCATCGGCGCCGGCACCATGGGTGGCGGCATTTCCATGAACTTCGCCAACGTGGGCATTCCGGTCACGATCATCGAGACCTCGCAGGAGGCGCTCGACCGGGGCTTTGCCACGATCGAGAAGAACTACCGCATCTCCGTCTCGCGCGGTCGCATGACCGAAGACGACCTGAAAGCGCGCATGAGCCTGCTGACCGGGTCGACCGACATGAACGATCTTGCAGACGCAGACATGATCATCGAGGCGGTGTTCGAGGAAATGGACATCAAGAAGCAGATCTTCGGCGACCTGGACCGGATCGCCAAGCCGTCTGCCGTTCTTGCCACCAACACCTCCTATCTCAACGTCGATGACATCGCGCAGATGACGAAGCGGCCGGGATCGGTTCTCGGCACGCATTTCTTCAGCCCGGCCAACGTCATGAAGCTGTTGGAGATCGTGCGCGGTGCGGAGACCGAGCCGGAAGTGCTGGCAACCGCCATCGAGGTCGGCCGGCGGATCCGGAAGGTTCCGGTCGTCGTCGGCGTCTGTTTCGGCTTCGTCGGCAACCGCATGCTGCGTGCCCGTTCGCTGGAAACCGAACGCCTGCTTCTGGAGGGCGCGTCCCCGCAACAGGTGGATGCCGCTCTTACCGGCTTCGGTTTCCCGATGGGACCGTTTGCCATGGGCGACCTCGCCGGTCTCGATATCGGCTGGCGCATCCGTAAACAGATGGGCGGGTCGGCAGACGGCGGCAGCGCGGACATCGCCGACGCGCTGTGCGAAATGGGCCGCTTCGGCCAGAAGACCGGCCGGGGCTTCTATATCTACGAACAGGGTTCGCGAGCCGGCACGCCGGATCCGGAAGTCGAGGCCCTGATCGAGAAAACGGCGGCAAAGAAAGGCATTACCCGCCGCCAGATCGGCGAGGAGGAAATCGTCGAACGGCTGATCTACCCGATGATCAGCGAAGGCGCGAAGATCCTGGACGAAGGCATTGCCCAACGTCCGGGCGACATCGATGCCGTCTGGGTCTTCGGCTACGGCTTCCCGCTGTGGCGCGGCGGACCGATGTTCTATGCCGACCAGGTCGGCCTTGGGCACATCCGCGACCGGATGAACCACTATGCCGAGACAACCGGCAATATGGCACTGAAGCCCGCACCGCTGCTCGAGCGGCTTGCGGATGAGGGGCTGGGATTTGCCTCTCTCGCCCGGAAAGAGGCCAAAGCGGCATGAGCAAACGGCCGTTTGCCTGGGAGAAGTCCTATCCGTCCGGCATGGATTGGGACTTCAAACCAGAGCCTTCGGTCCTTGCCCGGATCGCGGACACGGCGGTCGCCCGCTATCCGCAACACCGGGCGCTGCAATACCGCGGCCACGTCCTCAGCTACGCGGAATTCGGGCAAAAGCTGAATTCCGCGGCCGCCGCCCTCCTGCGGGAGGGCATCGGCGCGGGCACCACGCTTGCCCTCTACATGCCGAACACGCCTTATTTTCCAGCCGTCTTTTTCGGCGGCTGCAAGGCCGGCGCGCGCATGGTGCTACTCAGCCCGCTCGACGCGGAGCGGGAACTCGCCCACAAGCTCAAGGACAGCGGCGCGCGGGTGATGGTCACGAGCGATCTCGGCTCCCTGCTACCCATGGCACTGAAACTGATGGATGCCGGCCATCTGGACAAGCTGATCGTCGCCGAGGACAGTGCCTGGGGCGCTTCCGCCGCGCCGCTCTCACAGATCCCGGACCGTCCGGACGTCGTCACCTGGGCGGATTTCGCAAAGGGCGCGCCGATCCCGGACGCATGGCCGGAGGTGTCTCCGGAAGACATCGCGCTGCTGCAGTATACGGGCGGGACGACCGGCCTGCCGAAAGGCGCCATCCTGACTCATCGCAATCTGACCGCATCCGCGGCGATCTACAACAACTGGTTCCAACGGCAGCGGCCCTCCACGCCGGGGACGGACAAGATCATCTGCGTTCTGCCGCTGTTTCACATTTACGCCCTGACGACGATCCTGATCCGGCAGATCGGCAACGGCAACGAGATCCTGCTGCGTCCGCGCTTCGATCCCGAAAGCGTGCTGCAGGACATCGAGATCAAAAAGGCGACGATCTTTCCCGGTGTGCCGACCATGTGGATCGCGCTTGCGAACCTACCGGATCTGGACACCAGGGACTTTTCGTCCCTCACCCATTGCAGTTCGGGCGGCGCGCCCCTTCCCGTCGAAGTGGGCAAACGTTTCGAGGCTCTGACCGGCCTGCCGCTTCTGGGTGGCTGGGGCATGACCGAGACCGCACCGGCGGGCACCAACCTGCCCTGCTCCAACCCGGCGAAGCCTGGTTCTATAGGCATTCCCATGCCCGGCATCGAAATGGGAATCGTTGCCCTGGAGGACCCGACGCGTGAACTCGCCCCCGGCGAAACCGGGGAACTCAGGGTCAAGGGGCCGAATGTCACCTCCGGCTACTGGAACCGGCCTGAGGAAACAGAACACGCCTTTGCCGACGGTTATTTCCTGACCGGCGACATCGGCACCATGGATGAGGACGGCTACTTTTATATCGTCGACCGCAAGAAGGACATGATCCTGTCGGGCGGATTCAACGTCTATCCGCAAGTGGTCGAACAGGCGATTTACGAGCACCCGTCCGTCGCCGAGGTTCTGGTGGTTGGTATCCCGGACGCCTATCGCGGCGAATCCGCCAAGGCCTTCGTCGCCCTGCGCAAAGGCGCGGCACCCTTCACGCTGGAAGAGCTGCAGAGCTTTCTCGCCGACAAGGTGGGCAGGCACGAAATGCCCAGGGATCTGGAATTCCGATCCGCCCTTCCCCGGACCGTGGTCGGCAAGTTTTCAAAGCTGCAACTGAAACAGGAAGAGATCAAGAAACGCGCTGGCGGTTCCTGACGCTCATGAGACAAGAACGCGCCGTCGCGGCGCCTGATAACGACGACAGGGAGAAACAGAACTCATGCGGGAAGCCGTCATCGTCTCCACGGCCCGCACTCCGATCGGCAAGGCCTATCGCGGTGCGCTCAATCTCACTTGCGGACCGACGCTTGCCGGGCATGCCATCGCCGCCGCCGTCGAGCGCGCCGGCGTCGAAGGGGCGGAAGTCGAAGACGTCGTTTTCGGCTGTGCCCTGCAGGAAGGAACCACCGGCGGCAACGTTGCCCGCCGCGCGCTCCTGCGCGCCGGATTGCCGGTGACCACGGCCGGTGCGACCATCGACCGCCAGTGCTCCTCCGGCCTGCAGTCGATCGCGGTCATCGCCCGATCGATCATTCACGACGGCATGTCTGTCGGAGTTGGTGGCGGTGTGGAATCCGTGTCCCTGGTCCAGAACGACCACCGCAACAACTTTCATGCCATCGACGAGGCATTGCAGGACATCAAAGGCGACGTCTATCTGCCGATGATCGACACGGCCGAGGTGGTCGCCAAACGGTATGGCATCTCCCGTGAGGATCAGGATGCCTACGGCCTGGAAAGCCAGAAGCGAACCGCAGCGGCTCGGGAAGCCGGACGGTTCGATACGGAAATCGTGCCGATCTCCACCCGCATGGCCGTGACCGACAGGCAGACCGGAGAAGTTTCGTTCAAGGATGTAGACCTGGCCGCCGACGAGGGCCCGCGCCCGGATACGAATGCGGAAGGCCTTGCCGGGCTGAAGCCGGTGCGCGGCGACGGCATGACCATCACCGCCGGCAATGCCAGCCAGCTTTCCGACGGCGCTTCGGCCTGTGTGGTGATGGAGCGGAAACTCGCCGAACAACGCGGCCTGGAACCGCTCGGCATCTTCCGGGGCTTCGCGGTTGCCGGATGCGAACCGGACGAGATGGGTATCGGACCGGTCTTCGCCGTCCCCCGCCTGCTGGAACGCCACGGGCTCTCGGTCGATGACATCGACCTTTGGGAACTGAACGAGGCCTTTGCGGTCCAGGTCATCTATTGCCGGGACCGGCTCGGGATCGATCCGGCCAAGTTGAACGTCAACGGCGGCGCGATTTCCGTTGGCCACCCTTACGGCATGTCGGGCTCCCGCCTTGCCGGCCACGCCCTGATCGAGGGCAAGCGCCGCGGCGCGAAATACGCGGTGGTGACCATGTGCGTCGGCGGCGGCATGGGTGCCGCCGGCCTGTTTGAAATCAATTCGTGAGGCCTAAGCCATGGACCTGACATTTACAAAAGAAGAACAGGCATTCCGCGAGGAAGTCCGCGCGTTCTTCCACGAGAACATCCCGGCCGACATTCATGCCAAGATGATCGACCAGCATTCCCTTGAGAAGCAGGACCTTGTGACCTGGCAGCAGATCCTGAACGCCAAGGGCTGGGCCGTGCCACACTGGCCGGTCGAATACGGCGGTACGGGTTGGGATCCGATCAAGCTCTATATCTTCTGGGAAGAGATGCAGCAGACGCCAGCACCTCAGCCGCTGCAATTTGGCGTGCATATGGTCGGGCCGGTGATCGCCACCTTCGGCAACGAAGCCCAAAAGCAGCGTTTCCTGCCTCGAATTGCCGATCTGGACGACTGGTGGTGCCAGGGCTTTTCGGAACCGGGCGCCGGGTCCGACCTTGCGAGCCTGAGGACCAAGGCCGTGCGCGACGGCGACCATTACGTCGTCAACGGTCAAAAGACCTGGACAACGCTCGCCCAGCACGCGGACTGGATCTTCTGTCTGGTGCGCACCGATCCGAACGTGAAGAAGCAGGTGGGGATCTCCTTCCTGCTGATCGACATGAAGACGCCGGGTATCGAGGTTCGGCCGATCCAGACCATCGACGGTGGCAAGGAGGTCAACGAGGTCTTCTTCACCGATGTCCGCGTGCCGGTGGAGAACCTGGTCGGCGAGGAAAACAAAGGCTGGGATTACGCCAAGTTCCTGCTCGGCAACGAACGCTCCGGCATTGCCCGGATCGGCATTTCCAAGCAGCGCATCCGGCGGATCAAGGAACTGGCGGCACAGGAATTCTACGGCTCCGCGCCGATGATCGAGAACCAGCGCTTCCGCGAAAGGCTCGCCGCCGTCGAGGTGGAGCTGAAGGCGCTGGAAATGACCCAGCTTCGGGTTGTGGCCGCCGAGGCCAAGCGGGGCGACAAGGGCAAGCCGGACCCGGCCTCCTCGATCCTGAAGATCAAGGGCTCGGAACTGCAGCAGGCGACCACCGAACTGCTGATGGAAGTGGTCGGGCCCTATGCCCTACCCTACCAGCCGGGTCTCGTCGAAGGCTCCAACGAGCCGCCTATCGGCATGGACTGGGCCGCGACCGCCGCGCCGACCTATTTCAACTGGCGCAAGGTCTCGATCTACGGCGGATCCAACGAGATCCAGAAGAACATTATCGCCAAGGCAATTTTGGGTCTGTGAGGGGGCTGTGAGATGGATTTTGATCTGAACGACGAACAACGGCTCATCAAGGACAGCGTCGAGCGCCTGCTCGCCGATCGGTATGGTTTCGAGCAGCGCAAGGCCTATGGCGCTTCGGCTAAAGGCTGGAGTGCCGACATGTGGGCGCAATACGCGGAGCTCGGCCTGCTCGCCATGCCGTTTTCCGCAGATGACGGCGGTTTGGACCAGGGGCCGGTCGGCACGATGATTGTCATGGAGGCCTTCGGCCGTGCCCTTGCGCTGGAACCCTATCTGGCAACCGTTGTCCTGGGCGGCGGCTTCCTGCGCAATGGGGCAAACGCCGCACAGAAAGCCGAACTGATCCCGCAGATCGCGGACGGCAGCCTGACGCTTGCCTATGCCCAGACGGAGCGTCACTCCCGCTACGACCTGGCGGATGTCACGACGACGGCGCGCAAGGAAGGTGGGTCCTATACTCTGGACGGGGCAAAGAGCGTGGTCGTTCATGGTGATAGTGCCGACAAGCTGATCGTGACGGCACGGGTCGCCGGCGACCGGCGCGACCGGTCCGGGATCGGCGTTTTCCTGATCGATGGAGATGCGCATGGTGTCTCGCGGCGCGGTTATCCGACCCAGGATGGCCAGAAGGCGGCGGAAGTCCTGCTGGAAGGCGTCCGCGTCGATGCGAACTGGGTGATCGGCGATCCGGAAAACGGCCTACCGCTGATCGAGCAGGTCGCCGACGAAGCTATAGCGGCGCTCTGCGCGGAAGCAGTCGGCACCATGTCGGTGATGCACGAAACCACGGTGGACTACCTGAAGACCCGCAAGCAGTTCGGCGTGCCGATCGGCGATTTCCAGGTTCTGCAGCACCGGGCGGCCGACATGTTCCTGATGCTGGAACAGGCGCGCAGCATGTCGATGCTGGCCACCATGATGGCGAGCGAACAGGACTTGGCCGAACGCCGCCGCTCGATTGCCGGCGCCAAGGTCCAGATCGGCCGCTCCGGACGGTTCGTCGGTCAGCAGGCGGTCCAGCTACACGGCGGTGTCGGCATGACCATGGAACTGGCCGTCGGTCATTATTTCAAGCGGATGACAATGATCGACACGGCCTTTGGTGATGCGGATTATCACCTCAGCCGCCTTGCCGATGCGGGCGGACTGATCGCCGCCTGATTTCTACGCGATATTTCATTGATGGGCCCGCAGCGCGTTGCGGGCCTTTTTCATGTCCGAGTGGCTAGAAGAAAAGCTCCTGAACCAGGATCTTCGCCGCGATCAGCATCAGCAGCCCGAGCATGATCTTGTCGAAAGTTTCTTTGGAGAGATGCCGGGCGAGATAGTTGCCCAGCGGCATGAACAGGCTGATAGCCACGGTCACACCCAGTCCGAGAAAGAACCGGTGCCAGTCAAGAAGGCCGACCACGACCAGTTGCTGGATCTGGCCGATGGACATGACGATGAAGAACACCGAGATCGTCGCGATGAAAGTGCTGCGCGGCAGTTTCAATGCGTTGAGGAAGGTGATTGAGGCCGGCGCGGAAATGCCCGTCGCTCCTTGAAGAGCTCCTCCCAAGAAGCCGATCGGCCCGGACAGCTTCAAGCCCGCGGCATAGCTCAGAACCCAGTCGGCCTTGAGGACCCTGAAACCGACATATCCAAGCACCACGACGGCCATGGCAATCGACAAGGTGTCAGACGGCAGGCCCGCCAACAGGACGGTACCGACGATCGCCCCCAGGGCTCCACCGCCTGCAAACAGCATCATAAACGGCAACGGCAGTTGGGCTTTGCGGTATTCCCAAGCCTGTTTGACGTTGGTCAGGACATTGGACGTCACGAAAACGGCAACGGCAAACTGAACGTTTGTCAGTGCGGCCAGGACCGGCACGCCGATGACCGGCGCCCCTGCCCCGGTCGCTCCCTTCAGAAGACCGCCAAGGAAGCAGGCGAGCAAGGCAGGAAGAACCAATGCGAGATCGATATGGGGCAAGAAACGCTCCGGAGAAATCTGAAGATGCAGCCGGGCTGGATTCGGTTCGGCTGCTTAACGTTATGACGGATAAGGCTTTCAAGACGCAAAAACCAGTCTTTGTCGGCAAATCTCATTTTTTGAAATGCAGGGCGGAAACCTGAGACCCGGTCGACAATTCCACAATTGCGATCAGAACCGGACTCAGGGTCTTGCACCCCGCCTCAACAGACGTTACAAGATTACATGTAATGTTATTACATTCCGCACAATTGGAGTCTCCCTTGTCTGTTTCCATCTTCCCGTCCCGCGTTCAAGCGCTGTTTCCGCGCCTGTTGTTTGCGGCCTCCCTGAGCCTGACACCCGCCCTTGCATCTGCGGAAGTGTCCGTAGTCACCACGATCAAACCTGTCCACTCGCTGGTTGCCGGCGTCATGGAAGGGGTGGGTACTCCTGAAATCCTGATCAAGGGCGCCGCCTCGCCTCATGATTTTTCCATGAAACCCTCCCAGGCGGCACTGCTGCAAAATGCGGATGTGGTTTTCTGGATTGGCGACTATCTGGAAACATCGCTCGCAAAGCCGATTTCGACCATGGCTGAAAAGGCGTTACGGGTCGAACTATTCGACGCTCCGGGTGTCGAACATCTCAAGTTCCGCGAAGGCGATGGTTTTGAAGCCCATGACCACGATCATGGCGAAGAACATGGCCATGATGAAGAGCATGACCAGGATCACGACGAGAAGCATGCCGATGATCACGACCATGATCACGAAGCCGCGCATGCCGAGGGCCACGATCATGACGAGGACGGACAAGAAGAAGGGCATCACCACAGTGCCGACGGGTTGGATCCCCATATCTGGCTCGACCCGGAAAACGCCCGCGCCATGGTCAAGGACATCGCCAAACACCTGAGCGAGGCTGATCCGGAAAATGCCGCGACCTACAAGGCGAACGCCGAGGCCATGGATCAGAAAATCGCGAACCTGATCCAAAGCACCAACAAAGAGCTCGCCCCGGTGAAGGGCCGTCCCTACATCGTCTTCCATGACGGCTATCATTATTTCGAAGACCGCTTCGGCATGCCGGCCGCCGGTGCCATCACCCTGAATCCGGAGGTTCCTGCAGGAGCGGACCGGATCACGGAGATCCACGATATCATCCAGAAGAACCAGGCCGTCTGTGTCTTTGCTGAGCCCCAGTTCGAGCCGAAATTGATCCGTGTCGTTCTGGAAGGGACCCAGGCCCGTTCCGGCACACTGGATCCGCTCGGCGCCGACCTTGAGGATGGTTCCGATCTCTACTTCAAACTGATCCACGACATGGCCGACGCCATGACGGATTGCCTCTCCGGTTCCTGAGGATTACGAGAAAAAAAAGCCGCGGAGACCAAGTCTCCGCGGCTTTTTTTGTCTCAATCCGATCTGTCCTTAGACCCGGGCGTCTTCCCGTGTCTTCTCGGTGATGTCGAGTGCCTTCAGCAGATACCTGTCACGATCGTAGATATCGTCGAAATAGCCGATGGTGCCATCGTCATTCGGCCAGGCCGTAAAATAGGAGATGTAGACCGGAATATCCCCGGTCACGTCTTCCTGGGCGTTCTGACCCTGGTTGATCCGGCCAGTGACGTAGTCTTTCGACTTGCCGAGAACGGCCGCGGCCATGGCCTTCGGATCCTGAAGACGAATGCAGCCATGACTGAACGCCCGCACATCCTTCTTGAACAGGCTCTTTGATGGCGTGTCGTGCATGTAGATATGGTGCTTGTTGGGGAACATGATCTTCACCTGCCCGAGCGCATTGGAAGCTCCCGGATACTGGCGGACATTGATGCTCTGCTGCTTGGAGGCAACCGCATACCAGTCGACGGCGGCCGACGACACCTGCTGGCCGGAAACGGTCGACACCTCGTAGCCGGCCCGGTCCAGATAGCTCGGGTCCTTGGCAAGCTTGGGCAGCATCTCGTTGACGATGATGGAATAGGGAACGCCCCAATAGGGGTTGTATTCCACGAGCTTGATCTTGTCGTAGAAGAAGTTCGTCTGATTGGATTTCTTGCCGACAACGACCCGCATGGAAAGCGGCTGTTCGCCCGGCTGATAATAGGTCGCGGTAAAGGCCGGCTGATTGATGAAGACCCTGCGGGCGCCGAGTTCCACCGGCAGCCAGCGCCTGCGCTCCATGGCCAGCTTCACCTTGGCGATCTTGGCGGCATTGGTCTCCCCGACCATGGCCTTGATCGTGTTCTTGCCGACAATCCCGTCAGCCGAAAGCTGGCTTTCCTTCTGGAAATCCTTGACCAGGGCGACCAGTTCCGGGCTGTACAACTCCTCTCCGGCGTAAGCGGCCAGAGTGTCCGCGTTCCGTTCCTTGAGCTCGCTGGACCCGTTCTTCCGGATCGCGGCTACGATGTTCTTCATTTCAGGGCTGGAGCCACCAGCCTTCAGGAAGGTTCCCGGCGCGATCACGATCTGGTCTTCGGATTCATCCTCCGCGCGCAGACGGGCAAGCTCCTTCTTCAGGGCAGCGTATTGCGGGTTCTGAGGATTGCGGGAGACCAGATAGGCTTCCAGATCGTCCAAGGACTTGATCTTTTCCAGAACGGCCACGAGATCGACCTCACGACGCGGCAGGTCGTGGTAGCCGGAGATCCGATCGGGATCGACCCGGCCGCGTTCCGCATCAAGCACGTAGGTCAGCACCGCGCTGGAAAAGGTCAGCTCGAAATTCATCAGCGCCTTTTCGCGCTCCAGATTGGGGGCCGCGTCGTCGGCCGATACCGTTTCAGGTGCAGTTCTTTCAAAAGACGGCAGATCGACCTTGTAGTCTTCCGGATCCAGGCCTTCCTTGTCCGCATCGGCAAGCGCCATCTTCGCGCTCAAGGCGCGGCTGTTGACATTGCCGTCCTCAATCCAGAGGAAATCGGGATGTTCACGGTAAAAGGTCTTCAATGCATCGGCCACCTCGGGGAGCATTTCGAAGTCGAGCCTCTTCAGGGCCGGACGTGCCTTGTCGAACTCGGTGAGAACGGCCGGAGCCGTGTCCGCGGCAACGCCCTCACCTGCCTGATCCTGATTTGCCGCAACTGCAGCCGTTTGCACCTCGGCAAGAGCTGCAAAGGACACGCGTTTCCAAACATCCGGCTTGTAGGTAAAGAACTTCGGAGCCGAGACTCGCACCTTACGGGCCTTTTCGCGCAGCAGTTCGTCGCGCGCCTTAAGCTCCTGCATGCGGTGATATTTCGGGTTGAACAAACGGTCGAAGAACCCTTGTGCCTGAGCTGTATCAGCCCCGACACCGACAAAGGCACTGCCGAGCACCAGCGTCGCCATCCCAGCGATGATGGTTGAGGACAAAGCCCTTCCTTTCACCTCAGGAGAACCGCCCGCTGTACCGAAGCTGCCGGGCTTCATCTTTGCAACGTTCGCAAGGATCCGCATATTCCAATCGCCTTAAGCTCGTAGGAACGGCAAACGACACCATTCGCCTTGTCCCGAATAAATTTTCGTTTCTTGCGAACCGCCTGCCTCACGAATCCGCATCCGCTACGCCTGCCGGAACCGTTCCCGCCGGACCGGTCACCCGATGCGCACCCCAAGCCGAGCTGGCGTAGCGGCAGCTTGGCAAAGTATTACACCATTCTCCGACACAGCGTTAAGAACCAAAGCCTTTTTGGCGTCAACATTCACGCGGCTGTGACCGAAAACACGCAGAATAGCACCGCAAGCGTGCAGCGGAACGGGTAACAACCCGAAACACCACCCCCTCGCGGAGCCTTAACAAGCCTGAACGGCACGGTGCAAATCGCTAAATGACCACCTCGGAATGGTCAGAACGGAATCTCGTCGTCCATGGGACCTGCGCCACCGCCCCCCTGGGGGCCGCCATAACCGCCTCCGGATCCACCGCCACCGCCATAGCCGGGACCACCACCGTAGCCGCCACCGGACGATTCGCCACCGCCGAAGCCGCCTCCGGAAGACCCGTAATCGGGCAAGCTGCCGCCACCCTGGCCACCGCCTTCGCCGCGGCCGTCGAGCATGGTCAGATTGGAATTGAACCCCTGGAGCACAATCTCGGTGGAATAACGATCCTGCCCGCTCTGGTCCTGCCATTTGCGGGTCTGCAACTGACCTTCGAGGTAAACCTTGGAGCCCTTGCGCAGAAATTGTTCCGCCACCTTGCAAAGACCTTCGCTGAAGATCACGACCCGGTGCCATTCGGTCTTTTCCCGACGCTCGCCGGTGTTGCGGTCGCGCCAGGACTCGGACGTGGCGATCCGAAGATTTGCGATCGGCCGGCCGTCCTGCGTGCGGCGGATTTCGGGATCCGCCCCCAGATTACCGACCAGAATTACCTTGTTGACGCTGCCCGCCATGACTGAACTCCCGAGATTTCGCTTCCGGCGCTGCGGCCGCCGGGTCTTGTCTTCGGCCGAACCTAACGCCAAACACAAGGCCACGCCGGGTCTTTCCACGCAAATGAAGCCTTTTCCACAAAGGCTTCGTCAAGCCCAAGCTGCCTGACTTTTCCGGTTGCCATTTTTGTTCTCTTTATGTTCTATTTGTCAAGTCGATACTACACATGATGTCAGGAGAGTTCGGGCAGTCTTGCGTTTTTTTGTCGCCCGTCATTTGCCTTCGCCAATGAACATTCTAAATATGGAGCGTCGCCGGACAGCGCCAAAGCAAGCCGCCTCCCCAAGGCTCGTTCAGGCTTACCCGGACTCCCAAGGCCGCCCGAGAGGATCAACACCACATGGCGCATGACGTTCACGCCGACACCAAGGCCCCGGACCCCACCCGGGTCATTTCCGTGCGCGGCGCGCGGGAACACAATCTGAAGGGGGTCGATCTGGACCTGCCCAGGGACCGGCTGATTGTCATGACAGGCCTGTCCGGATCTGGCAAATCGTCTCTTGCCTTCGATACGATCTATGCCGAGGGGCAGCGCCGCTATGTGGAGAGCCTGTCGGCCTACGCGCGCCAGTTCCTGGAAATGATGCAGAAGCCGGATGTCGACCAGATCGACGGCCTGTCTCCTGCCATTTCCATCGAGCAGAAGACCACCTCCCGGAACCCACGATCCACGGTCGGAACCGTCACTGAGATCTACGACTACATGCGCCTTCTGTATGCGCGCGTCGGTATCCCCTACTCTCCGGCAACCGGCCTGCCGATCGAAAGCCAGACCGTGTCCCAGATGGTTGACCGGATCCTGGCGTTCGAGGAAGGCACGCGTCTTTACCTGCTGGCCCCGATCGTTCGCGGACGCAAGGGCGAGTACCGCAAGGAACTTGCCGAACTCATGAAAAAAGGCTTCCAGCGGGTCAAGATCGACGGCGAATTCCACGAGATTGCCGAAGCCCCAGCCCTCGACAAGAAATTCAAGCACGACATCGACGTGGTCGTGGACCGGATCGTTGTGCGCGAGGACATTGCCGGCCGTCTGGCGGATTCCCTTGAAACCGCGCTGAGGCTCGCCGACGGCATTGCGATCGCCGAATTCGCCGACAAGCCGCTGGAAGCGGCCGCGGCCGGCGCTGTGCTGCAGAACCAGAACGAAACGCACGAGCGCGTTGTCTTTTCGGAAAAATTCGCCTGTCCCGTTTCCGGTTTCACCATTTCGGAAATCGAACCCCGGCTGTTTTCCTTCAACAATCCCTTCGGGGCCTGCTCGGCCTGCGACGGCCTGGGAACGACACTTGCCTTCGAGGCCGAGCTCGTCGTGCCCGACCATACGCTTTCCCTGCGCGAGGGCGCCGTTCTTCCCTGGGCAAAGACCGGGTCGACCTCGCCTTATTATGTCCAGACCCTTGAGGCGCTGTGCCGGCACTTCGATGCCTCCATGGCGACACCCTGGAAGGATCTGCCGCAAGAGGTTCGCCAGGCCATTCTCTATGGCACCGGCAAGGACAAGGTGGCCTTCATCTATGATGACGGCGCACGCAGCTACAAGACCGAGAAGGTTTTCGAAGGCGTGATCGGCAACATCGAACGGCGCTGGCGCGAAACGGAATCCACCTGGGTGCGGGAAGAGCTCTCCCGCTTCCAGTCCGACCATGCCTGCCCGGCTTGCGCCGGGTATCGCCTGAGACCCGAAGCGCTGGCGGTGAAAATCGGCGGCCTGCACATCGGCCAGGTAACCGAATTTTCCATCCGCGTTGCCAACGACTGGTTCAATGAGCTTCCCGAAAAGCTGACGCAGAAGCAGAACGACATTGCCGGCCGGATCCTGAAGGAAATCCGCGAGCGCCTGAAATTCCTCAATGACGTGGGGCTCGAATATCTGACCCTGTCGCGCAATTCGGGTACGCTTTCGGGCGGAGAAAGCCAACGCATCCGGTTGGCCTCCCAGATCGGCTCCGGTCTGACCGGCGTGCTTTACGTTCTGGACGAACCGTCCATCGGTCTCCACCAGCGCGACAATGCCCGGCTTCTCGATACGCTGAAGCACCTACGCGATCTCGGCAACACGGTCATCGTCGTCGAACACGACGAGGATGCGGTCCTGACCGCCGATTTCGTGGTCGATGTCGGGCCGGGCGCCGGCGTTCACGGCGGCGAGATCATCGCCCAGGGAACCCCTCAGGAAATCATGGCCAATCCGGCGTCGCTCACCGGCCAGTATCTGTCCGGCGCACGCATGATCGCCCTTCCCGCGGAACGGCGCAAAATCAAGAAGACCCGGAAGCTTTCCGTGGTCGGAGCCCGCGGCAACAACCTTAAAGATGTGACCGTCGACGTGCCGCTGGGAACGTTCACCTGCGTCACAGGCGTTTCGGGCGGCGGCAAGTCCACCTTCCTGATCGACACCCTGTTCAAGTCGGCCGCACGCCGGCTGAACGGCGCGCGCGATAACCCCGCTCCGCATGACCGGATCGACGGGCTGGAACACCTGGACAAGGTGATCGATATCGATCAGTCGCCGATCGGACGCACGCCGCGTTCCAATCCGGCGACCTACACGGGTGCATTCACGCCGATCCGCGAATGGTTCGCCGGGATGCCCGAAGCCAAGGCGCGCGGCTATGCGCCCGGACGCTTTTCCTTCAACGTGAAGGGCGGACGCTGCGAAGCCTGCCAGGGCGATGGCGTCATCAAGATCGAGATGCACTTCCTGCCCGATGTCTACGTCACCTGCGATGTCTGCAAGGGCCAGCGCTACAATCGGGAAACCCTGGAAGTCCAGTTCAAGGGCAAGTCGATCGCCGATGTGCTCGACATGACGGTCGAAGAGGCCGCAGAATTCTTCTCGGCCGTTCCGGCGGTCCGCGACAAGATGGAAACCCTCGCCCGCGTCGGCCTCGGCTATATCAAGGTCGGCCAGCAGGCGACGACGCTGTCCGGCGGCGAGGCCCAGCGGGTGAAGCTGGCGAAAGAGCTGTCCCGGCGCTCGACCGGTCGCACGCTCTATATTCTCGATGAGCCGACAACGGGCCTGCACTTCCATGACGTTGCCAAGCTTCTGGAGGTCCTGCACGAGCTGGTCGAGCAGGGAAACACCGTTCTCGTGATCGAACACAATCTTGAAGTCATCAAGACAGCCGACTGGATCATCGACATGGGACCGGAGGGCGGCGACGGTGGCGGAACGGTCGTAGCGACCGGCCGACCGGAGGATGTGGCGGAGATCGAGGCCAGTTATACGGGCCGTTTTTTGCGGGAGCTTTTGCAACGCAGACCACAGCATGCATCAGATGCTGCCGAATAGGTTGCAATGCAACATAACCCCACTTCGCATTGATTTATCTCAATTTTCAGACCCGGTATTCCTCAATACCGGGTCATTTATTTTGCATTGCACTAAACGCATGACTGACATGCATACATGGCACTTCTTTTTTTTTGGCATCGAATTATATTCCTCTCATCGGATCAATGATGCGGCGCACACAAAAGATGTTGCGACGCAATCAGCAAGGACTAAAATCATGTTCGACAATGTCGTTCGTAAATATAACAACTGGGTCAACTACCGGCGCACCGTGGACGAGCTCTCTCGCCTGTCCAGCCGCGAACTGAGCGACCTCGGCATCAGCCGCAGTGACATTCGCTTCGTCGCACGCCGGACCACCGCCCAGTAAAGAGCTCGCGTTCCTACGGCTACCTCCTCCCAAGCTACGGAACGCGCGACCCTGGCAAGGCATCCTCCTCCCAGTCTTGCCAATCATAACGACGCCCGCCAGTACCTCCTCCCACTGGCGGGCGATCGTTATATTAAGACCTGAAAATCCTTCCTCCCGTAGCCTCGGCGATGTTCATCGACCGGGGATTTTTTGTGCCCCGGGGCACGAATCGAGAAAATTCAGTTGCTGGCAGATCAGGAAATGGCTGCCTTCTGCGTTGCGCCCCCCCGGAAACTTACCGTTTTTTTGGAGCACGCCGCAAAAAAGTGGCTGCCGGCTTTTCGCAACATGACGCGCGTGAAAACCGGATCGAGCATGTCACATGCATTCGAATGAACGCGCCCCGCTCTTGTGTTTTCCCGATCCTGGATAATGCCATGTCCCGGTCGTTTCGAGGAAAGCCAGTCCGGCTGCGGAAAGCGGAATTTCATGCGTCCGAACCAGGAGCATCGGGCGATGCCTTTGAAGCATCTGATATCCGAAAGCGGTTCATTCAGCCGGGCGCGTCGTGAGAGCTGATATGCAGAGCATCATGCAAACGGCGCAACGCAGCGGAGGCGCTGCTTTCAGACACCTGAAGGGTCACGGGCTCTTTTGCCCGCTGACTGCGTTGGTTCGCGCTTATGGTGGATCTACACCACGGCGCGCACCCCGCCTTGTCGGCAGACAGAAACGCGCCGGTCAAGTGCTGCACAATTATTGCCCAATGCTCAAAACCTACCCAAGGCATGGAAGGTTACCCGGCTTGCGCATAACCGATTGTGAGGTCTGCATTTTTGGAAGATCAGGCGTGCATTTTTCCTTCTAGCCGCCGCTCATTCGAGTGCCTATATCCTGTGCACACAAACAAGAAACAGAGCCAGACGCAGAATGATAGCGCCAGGTCTAAAAACAGAAAACACAGAAAGGCCTCATCATGCTTGACCAGGTTGTTCGCCATTACCGGAACTGGAAGCAGTACCGGAGCACCTACGATGAACTCTCCCGCATGTCGAACCGGGAACTCGCCGACATCGGCATCACCCGGAGCGATATTGCGCGCTGCGCCCGCATGGCGGCGAAGTAAGAACGTTCGGCTGCCTCTCCGGGCAGCCCGCTCTGCCAGATCGCTAACGGCGTACAAAAAACACCTGCCCGCATCCTCCCGCCGGCAGGTGTTTTTTTATCCTGTTTGTTTCGAATCGCGGTCCGACTCACGCTCCTGGAATATGGCCTAGCTGGCCATCCAGACATCCAGGTTCTGAACCACGGGCTTTTCGCCATTGTCCTTCGGCCACGAATCGATGGCGAAGACCTCACCGGTCTTCTTTTCCTTCACCGTCGCCGTTGCATGCGGATAGCGGCCATCCAGGAAGAAGCCGCGCGCAACCGGTCCGCTGACCGTGTGATATTTCAGATAGCCGTGCTTCTCGGCCACCAACAGCAGGCTTGCCGTATTCGTCGCCTCGTCGATGCAATCCATCTGACCCCGAACCCCGGCATTGTGCAGGTCCAGTCCGCCGATGTCTTTTGCGGAGCCGACCTCGGGCGCGACCCGTTTTTCATTCCAGGCCACGGCATTCGCAATCGCCTTGCGTTCGGCTTCCGCGGAACGGCGGCCGGCGGCCAGAATGCGCTTCAGACGGCTGAGGCTCCTTTTGGAAAAATTCACCGGTGTCTTATAGGTGCAGCCGAAGCCGTGACAGACATAGGTTCGGTCGGCCCGGGGCGCCACACCGTCATGGGACGCGTACCAGGAGTTCGCCTGACTGGTCGACTGCCCGGCACAGGCATTGAGCAACAGCAATCCTGCCAGGCCGGCCACGTTCAGAGCTTTCGTCGCGATCTTCAAGGCGTCCTCGTTCACGAATCGTGGGTTTGCGATTTGGAAGAGTGAACCAACGCCTTTCCGTGAGGTCAATCAAGTTCCGACCATTGCCTGATAATGCGACTGCCTGTAAAGGGAAGGAATGTTGAAAAGGCTGCCTTGCGCTGTCGCGCCCTCACCGAAACGGGTACGGATAAGGTTGCCGAGCCACCCTGAACTCTTTGAAGGTTAGACAGGATGACCCCCATCCATGTGATCGGCGGCGGCCTAGCAGGTTCCGAAGCCGCCTGGCAGATTGCAGAACGCGGCATACCCGTGATCCTGCATGAGATGCGCCCGGTGCGTGGAACAGATGCTCACAAGACCGATGGCCTGGCCGAGCTCGTGTGTTCCAACTCGTTTCGCTCCGACGATAGCGAGCAAAACGCGGTCGGCCTGCTGCATCACGAACTGCGCCGAGCCGGTTCGCTGATCATGCGCTGCGGCGATGCCCATCAGGTGCCTGCCGGCAGCGCGCTCGCCGTCGACCGGGACGGGTTTTCCGATGCTGTCACCAAAATGCTGGAAGACCACCCGCTGGTCACCATAGAGCGGGGGGAAATCGCAGGGCTGCCGCCCGCCGACTGGGACAGCGTCATCGTGGCGACCGGCCCGCTGACCTCCCCGGCCCTGTCGCAAGCGGTCCTGGAGAAAAGCGGCGAGGATGCGCTGGCCTTCTTCGATGCCATTGCGCCGATCGTCCATTTCGACAGCGTCGACCTGTCGAAAGCCTGGTTCCAGTCACGCTACGACAAGGTGGGGCCCGGCGGAACGGGCAAGGACTACCTCAACTGTCCCATGGACAAGGACCAGTACGAGGCCTTCATCGACGCGCTGCTGGCCGGTGAAAAGACCGATTTCAAGGAGTGGGAGGAAAACACCCCCTATTTCGACGGCTGCCTGCCGATCGAGATCATGGCCGCTCGCGGGCGGGAAACCTTGCGCCACGGCCCCATGAAGCCGATGGGCCTGACCAACGCGCATACCCCGGACGTGAAGGCCTATGCGGTGGTTCAGCTGCGCCAGGACAACGCGCTTGGCACGCTCTACAATATGGTCGGCTTTCAGACGAAACTGAAATACGGCGCCCAGGCCGAGATCTTAAAGATGATCCCCGGGCTGGAGAACGCCCAGTTCGCCCGACTCGGCGGACTGCACCGCAACACGTTCCTGAATTCCCCGAAGGTGCTCGACGGTACGCTCCGGCTCAAGGCCGAGCCGCGTCTGCGCTTCGCCGGCCAGATCACCGGCTGCGAGGGCTATGTGGAATCGGCAAGCGTCGGCTGCATGACAGGGATTTTTGCAGCCCTTGAACGTCTGGGGCGCCCTATTACCGTACCGCCGGAAACCACCGCGATGGGCGCTCTCATCGGTCATATTACCGGCGGACATATCGCCCGCGATGACGAAGGTCCCCGCTCCTTCCAGCCGATGAACGTCAACTTCGGCCTGTTTCCGCCGGTGGAGGCACCGAAGACCGGCCCGGACGGAAAACGGTTGAAGGGCAAGGACAAGACCAGGGCGAAGAAATCCGCCATGACCCAGCGGGCCAAGGCGGATTTCGAGACATGGTTTACCGGTTTGTGAGCGATGTCTTCAATTAGGGTTAGCTAGCCTGCCGCTCGCTGTCCGGTGCAGGATTGCCGGACAGGTGATCCGCGATCCAGTTCCGGCTGTCTGCTGGAAGACCGCTGTCCTGCGCAAGGTAGGTCGTCGAGGACGGGAATGCGAAGTCCGTTCCACTCTCATGAACGATTTCCATGATCTTCATCAGGATATCTTCCTGAATTTCCAGGAACGTATCGCGTACCGAAGTCTGAATATAGGCATAGATCTCGATATCCAGGGAGAAGGCGCCGAGTTCCATCAACCGAACACGAAGCGGCTCGTCGGCGACCAATTCATGGGCCTCCAGAAAGGCGCGGATCTCCGCGATGACCCGGTTCAACTGGGCTTCGCTGGTTTCGTAGCGCAGGGTAATCCGGTGTTTCAGGAGGAACTGGTCGCGGCGGCTGTAATTGATGATCTTGCGTTTGGCCAGATCCGCGTTCGACACGGTGATGACCGTCCGGTCGAGCGCCCTGATTCGGGTTGAGCGAATGCCGATCGTCTCGATCGTCCCGGCAAGATCATCAAACTCGCAGAATTCTCCCACCCGGACCATCCGGTCCGCGTAAAGAATGATCCCGCCAATAAGGTTTTCCAGCGTGGGCTGAGCGGCAAGAGCGACAGCCAGACCGCCGACACCGAGGCCGGCGACGACGCCGTAGACCGGGATGCCGATCTGTGTCGCTCCATACCCGATGACCAGCACCGCAACCGCAACCCCAACCAGCCGGAAGGCGGTAACGAGCAGGCTGGAATCCAGGCTCCTGGTCGGAACGGAGGGATTCTTGATGACCCACGCAGAGATGAGTTCGACGATGCGATAGGCCAGCCACCCCGTTGCCGTCCATACGATGGCGGTGGAGATGGTTCCCACGGCGATCATCACCTGACCGGTGATGTTGACCTGTTCCTCGATCAGGTAGCGGTATGCGAGCACCGACAGAATCACGATGATCGGTATCTGCAAACCGCGCAACTTGCGCCTGGTGTCGGATAGCGGCACGGCCCGCCAGCGGCTCCACCGGTGGAACAGGATCGGGGCGCAGAGCGTGAGCACCGAAAGGAGCACCAGCGCGATCCACTGCCAATAGGCCTGGGACAGGACCTGTTGTCCAAGCCAATCCGGACCTGACCGGATCAGGTTGTACCATTTCGGCGCGACAAGATTTCCAGGGGTGTAAATGTAATAGGCATAAAGATCGTCCCCCTTGTCCTGCCTGGAGGGAAACGACTTGATCAGCTCGTAATCCTCGGGAATCCGGTCCACCGATGCCTTGGTAATCAGAAAACGACTGCCATTACCCGGCGTGTCAGTTCTCTCAAAGACGATGTCCGTCCCCGGAATTTTCCACCGCTCAGGCAGATTGCTTATCGCCTTGGAATTCAGAAAAGATCCTGCATGCGCTCCTGGAATATTCTCCATCGCCGGGAGATAGATCCGGTCGAGAATTTCCTGAAACTGGAGCACGACCTCCAGGCTTGCACTCTTGCGCGCCGTATCGGGGATGCCGTCCAAATCGAAGATTCCGGCCGCCTTTTCGAACAGCGCCCTGACGAAGGTCAGCCTGTGCTCCTGCTCGTCGGTCAGAAATCTGTTCGAGCTGTTCTGAAATTCGGAGCGGATATTGCGCCAGATCCTATCCGCTTCGCCCATCAGAAGCAGGTAGCTTTCCAGTGCGGCGCGCGGGCTGCTGGTATCGGGTGGAGCCAAAGGGTTTTCGCGCAGATAGGTCTCGATGTCGAAACTGTCATTCCCGACGGCCTGATCAGGAACCTTCCTCATCGCCCTCATGGCAGACAATTCTGAGTCCGTATACCCGTTGGACATCGTCTGAGCCACGCACTCCGCTGTGCCCAGATAGACACCGAATACCAGCGCCAGCCCCCCCAAAAAAACTTTCAGCGAGCGAAAAACGACTTCGCCCCGACTCCGTAAACCGGCCATCATCTCTAAAACCCCTGCGAACAATGTTGTTCGCTTCCCTACTCAAATCCGGTGTAAACCCTATCAAGGAAGGCTGAATATTGGGTTACGTGCACAAAACTGGCCCGAAAAAAGCGAATCAGGTAGGCAGGACGGCACCGGATTTCCGTGCGGCGCGCCACAGGATCCATTGCCGTCGGAGCTGGGATATGCGTATCGGTTCCCGCAGGGGATCGTGGCCTGGTCCTTCCATACGCTTCAAGAAGGGCTCGACCAATGAGACCGGCAGAAATGCCGGAGCGACATGGGGCGGGATTTCCGCGACACGCTGACGAACCCGTTCCAGATGATGGCGTGCGTGGGAGCGCAATTCGGCCAGCGCGGAGCGTAATTCGTCCGTCGTCTCCCCCCTGAAGACGGTTTGCGGATCGACGCCATGGCGCTCCAGAAGGTCCTTCGGCAGATACATCTGCCCGCGTGCCGCATGCCATGGCAGAGAGCGCATCAGACCGGCAAGCGCATAGGCAACGCCGGCATGCCCCGCAACCGTCGCGGTGCCGGGATCCTCTCCGCCATTCAAAACCAGACTGCCAAGCTGGATCAGGGCAGAAGACGTCTCGCCCGCGTAGCCTTCCAGATCATTCAGGCTCGGCATCGGATCGTCATAAAGATCGAAAATCCGCGCCTCCGTCATCGCAATCAGAGGTTCCTTCGGCAGCCCGTATTTTTCGATCGTCTCGCCCAACGCAGCAGCAACGGGGTTTGCAGAAGCCGTTCCATGCTCCACGCCCTCCAGATAATCACGCCACCACTGCAGCCGGACCTCTCCGGGAAGCGGGTCGCTGACCATATCGCGGACCCGGCCGATTTCGGCATTGAAGGCGTAAAGCGCGAGAAGAGCCGGGCGATCCTCGGCCGCCGCAAACAATGCGGTCAGGTAGCGGTCGCGATCGGCGTCATAAACCAGATCGCGGGCATGGTCGAAATCAGAGCTCATATGGGATATATGGTCCCGGCACCGGCGTTAGTCCACTGCCAGAAAGGCAGCGGCAACCGCCCTGTCCTCGGACAGAAGCACATTGTAGGTTCTGACCGCCGCACCTGTCGACATGGGATCCGCCAGAATGCCGGCTTCGCGGAAAGCTACCTTCAGCTGGGCCGGCAACGGCCGCAGCTCTTTTCCGGTCCCGACCAGAAGAACCTCGATGTCCGCCTGCTCTTCGAACACCCGCTCGAAGGCATCCCGATTGAACTCGGATGTATCGGTCAGGTTCCAGCCGTAGATCCCGCTCGGCACGCACAGCAACGATCCACGATGGGACATATTCGCGAAACGGAACCCGCCATCGCCATAGGCGTCCAGCGGGGCCCGTCCCGGAAAATGCGCGTCGCGGACTTCCATCCCGTCAGGCAGCCGCTTCCGCGTCGGCGTCCGGCTCTTCCGCGTCCTCGCCCCCCGGCGTCTTGCCGTCGCCGCGCAGGTTGAACAGGATCAGGAAGGGAGCAGCCAGGAAGATCGACGAATAGGTGCCGATCACGATGCCGAAGATCATGGCGAGCGTGAAGGAGCGGATCACCTCACCACCGAAGATCCACAGCGCGAACAGCGCCAGCAAGGTTGTGAACGACGTAAGTGTCGTCCGTGACAGGGTTTCGTTGATTGAACGGTCCAGCAGGTCGGTCAGCGGAATTTTCTTGTAACGCCGCAAGTTCTCGCGGATGCGGTCGTAGACCACCACCGTATCGTTGAGAGAGTAACCGATGATGGTCAATACCGCGGCGATACTGGACAGCGAGAAATCGAGCTGCAGGATCACGAAAAGGCCGACAGTGACCAGAACGTCGTTTGCCGTCGTCAGGATCGCGCCGATGGCGAACTGCCATTCGAAACGGAACCAGATGTAGACCAGGATCGCCAGGAGCGCCGCACCGACGGCCATGGCGCCTGCGCGGGCCAGTTCGCCGGAGACACGCGGACCGACCACCTCGGTACGGCGGAATTCCACATTCTGGTCTTCAAAGGCGGTCTTGATTTTGGCGACAACCGACTGCTGGGCCAATTCGCCGCCGGGCTGTTCCTCGATACGGATGAGGACTTCGTCATCGCCGCCAAACTGCTGCACCTGAACATCACCCAGGTTCAGTGTGCCGAGTTCGGAACGAATGGAAGCCACATCGGCGGGACCATCGGTCTTGAGCTCAATGAGCGTGCCGCCCTTGAAATCGATGCCGTAATTCAGGCCAACGGTGAAGAACAACGTAATCGAGGCGATTGCGAGCAGGATAGACAGCGGAAAACTGACTTTCCGCAGCCACATAAAGCGCAATTTGGTGTTGTCCGGAACAAGTCTGAGCAGTGCCATTTTTCTTCTCCCGGATCAGATCGGCAGTTTCGACGGCCGGCGCGTCCGCACCCAGAGGGCGACGAGCAGGCGGCTGAAGGTGAAGGCGGAAAACACCGTGGTGAAGATACCGATGGCAAGCGTCACCGCGAAGCCCTTGACCGGGCCTGAACCGAGCTGGAACAGGATCAGGGCCGCGATCAGGGTCGTGATGTTGGCGTCCATAATGGTTCCCAACGCCCGCTTGTAACCGGCATCGATCGCCGAGATGGCCGAGCGTCCTGCCCGCGCCTCCTCGCGAATACGCTCGAAGATCAGCACGTTGGCATCCACCGCCATACCGATTGTGAGCACGATCCCGGCGATACCGGGCAGTGTCAGGGTTGCCTGAAGCATCGTCAGGGCGCCGAAGATCAGGATCACGTTCGCCCCAAGAGCGATATCCGCGATCACGCCGAAGCGGCCGTAAGCGAGGACCATGAAGATGACCACCGCGGCACCTGCAATCAGTGAAGCGAGTTTACCGGCTTCGATGGAATCGGCGCCCAGCCCCGGACCGATGGAACGTTCCTCGATGACCGTCAGCTTCGCGGGTAGCGCACCTGCCCGAAGCAGAACCGCCAGATCGTTGGCGCCTTCGACGGTGAAGTTGCCGGAAATCTGCCCGGACCCACCGGTAATCGGTTCGCGGATGACAGGGGCGGAAATCACCTCATTATCGAGAACGATGGCGAAAGGTTTGCCGACGTTCTGCTGGGTGACGATCGAGAACTTGCGCGCACCAGCAGTATTGAAGCGGAAGTTGACCACCGGTTCGTTGGTGCGCTGGTCGAAGCTGACCTGCGCATCGACGAGATCGTCACCGCTCAGTAGCGGATTTTCCTCAAGCAGGTAGGGAATGGGCGGATCGTCGACCGAATTCAGGATGATCGTACCGACTGGCGGCCGCCCCTGCAACGCCTGCTGGGCGGACATCGAGGTGTCGACCATGTGGAAGGTAAGCTGCGCCGTCTGACCGATCAGGTCTTTCAACCGCTGAGGATCGCTTTCACCCGGCGCTTCGACGAGGATACGGTCGGATCCCTGACGCTGGATATTCGGTTCCGTGGTTCCCAGTTCATCGACACGGCGGCGGATCACTTCGATCGACTGTTCGACGATGGACTGCATCCTGTCGGCAAGGCCTTCGTCCGTGTAGGTGAAGCGAGCCAGACCGTCGTCGGACACGGAGAGGGCAAATTCGTATATCTGCTGACCGCCGAACAGTGAATTCACCAGCGGATTTCGCAGGCCATCAAGCCGCTTGCGCGCTTCGTCGAGCTTGGTCAGGTCGCGGATGCGAACCTGGGCACCTTCGCCCTGAACGCCCAGGCCGGTGTAACCGATGCGCGGCTGCTCGCGAAGGGCCGTCCGAATCTCGCCGACCAGCGTCTTCAGCCGCTTCTGCATGTAGTCCTGCTTGTCTATCTCGTAGAGAAGATAGGCACCGCCTTGAAGATCGAGGCCGAGAACCATCTTGTTCTTCGGTAGAAAATCGGGCCAACTCTCCAGTGTCTTGGCGGAAAAGAAGTTCGGCAGCGTCGTAATGGCGCCTAAGGCGATCACAAGAGCAATCAGCGCGATCTTCCAGCGAGCGAAGTAAAGCATGACTTGAGCCTAAGCTGGGGCCTGTTCGAAGGCCCTATCCGGGCGACCCGGCCGAGCATCGCCGGCCGGGCAAAGGTAGACGGTGAATGAAACGACGGCGCCTCAGGCGCCGTCCTTCGCCGGCTCCGACTTGGAACGCACTTCCTGAACCATCGAGCGGACGATGCGCACCTTCACGCCTTCGCCCAGTTCGACCTGCAGTTCGTTATCGTCGACGACCTTGGCAACCTTGCCGATCAGGCCGCCGGACGTGACGACGGTGTCGCCCCGGCGAAGGTTTGCCACCATATCCTGATGCTGCTTCATGCGCTGGCGCTGCGGGCGGATGATCAGGAAATACATGATCGCGAAGATCAGCACGAAAGGCAGCAGAGACATGAGGAAGTCCGGGCTCATGGGAGATCCGGTCTGCGCATAGGCTGGGGTGATGAACATTAAACTCTCCTAAGGGCGGCTCTGTCTTCCGGTTCCGGTTGAATGGTTTCCAGCAAGAAAGCCTCAATTCCAGTGGCGCGGACTATAACGACGGCGCTCCGGTTTTCAAGGGATTGAACCGGCATCAGGCGTACCGAAACCGGAATATCCGGCGTTTTCGGTTACCGCCAGCCATGTTAGTCCTTTGCCACTTTCACACAGGGCCTGAAATGGTCCCCATTGCAAAGGGTTACAAGACCAGATGTCTGACGGAAGCGACCTATCACGCTTGAACGAAAAACTCGACACCCTGATCGGCCTGATTGAACGCGCCGTGCCGGCACGCCCCTGCCCGGCCGACTTCGATGCGGCCGAGGCTTTTGTCTGGTCCCCCCATCCGGGCGAACTCGTTCCCGTGGCAAAGGTGAACCGGGTCGACATCACACTGCTTTGCGCCGTCTCCCGCCTGCGTGACCTTCTGCTGGACAACACGAGGCGCTTCGCCACCGGCCTGCCCGCCAACAATGCGCTTTTGTGGGGAGCCCGCGGCATGGGCAAGTCGTCGCTGGTCAAAGCCGCACAGGCCGCGATCAACAAGGAACTGGGCACAAGCATCCTGAAACTGGTGGAAATTCACCGCGAGGACATCGAAAGCCTGCCGCTCCTCATGAAGATGGTACGCGACACGCCCTACCGCTTCATCATCTTCTGCGACGATCTGAGTTTCGACCAGGATGATACCTCCTACAAGTCGCTGAAAGCCGTGCTGGAAGGCGGGATTGAGGGACGTCCGGACAATGTGATCTTCTACGCCACGTCCAACCGGCGCCATCTCCTGCCGCGCGACATGATCGAGAACGAGCGCTCCACCGCCATCAATCCGGCCGAGGCGGTTGAGGAAAAAGTCTCTCTGTCCGACCGGTTCGGGCTCTGGCTCGGCTTTCACAAATGCAGTCAGGACGATTATCTGGACATGGTGAACGGTTATGTGGCGCACTATGGCCTTAAGCTCGAAGCCGACCGGCTGCGGGCCGAAGCGCTGGAATGGGCGACAACCCGCGGCAGCCGCTCCGGCCGTGTCGCCTTCCAGTTCATTCAGGATCTTGCCGGCCGTCTCGGCCAGAAGCTGGACTGATTCGACATAACAAAAGCCCGGCGCAATTCGCCGGGCTTCTTCAATTCAGAGCGGGAACATCCCGTCAGTCTCAACTTTTCGGCAGATACCGGATCGGGTCGACCGGTTTGTTGCCCTTGCGCAGTTCGAAGTGCACCTGCGGCTGGGAAACCGAACCGGTTGCCCCGGCATTGGCAATCACCTCGCCTCTCGACACCTTGTCGCCGCGCTTCACATTCAGCTTGCTGTTGTGGGCATAGGCCGACACCCAGCCATCCGCATGGCGCAGCAGAACCAGATTGCCGAAGCCCTTCAGTTCATTGCCGGCATAGATCACCGTTCCGCTTCCGGCGGCTTTTACCGGCGTTCCTTCGGGCACGGCCAGGTTGACGCCTTCATTGCGGGTTCCGCCCGGCTTCGAGCCGAAGTCGGAAATGATCCGGCCGCGGACCGGCCAACGGAACAGCCTTGCGCTGCTATCGCCCGGATTACTCTGTTCGACGCTGGCGACCTTCTGCTGCGGCTTGATCGGCGCCGTCGGCCGCGCCTCATCGCCCTTTGTGGGGGTGACCACCGCGACCCGAGGTGTCGTGGAATTGCCGCTATGAGCCGGCATTTCCGGCGGCACGGGCACGTTCCCGCTTACGGATCGAACCGATGCGGAGCGCACCGATCCGGTCGTCGTCACCGGCTTGCGCTTTGGCAAAGCTGCAACGCGGACAGGCGCGGCATCCGCCGTCTTGCCAGAGCGAACTTCGGCAAAGCTCGGCTGGCGAACGGGTTTGCGATCCGGAGACGGCGCACCAGTGGAGACCGACGCCGTCGGGCTGACCGACCCGGTGTAGACGGGCTGGCTGTTTCGGGACGGAGCCGGACGTACCGGATTTGCCGATGCTGTTTCCGGATGCACATAGGTCGGAATCAAAAGGGTCTGACCGGGCTTGACCTGCCCCGGATATTCGATGCCGTTAACGGCCGCGATAGCCTCCACCGGCACTCCGTAGCGGCGGGACATGGCTTTGACCGAATCCCCTTCCCGAACGGTCACACGCGTTCCTCCGACGGATGTCCAGTTTTTCCATCGAACCGCACCGGAGGAGGCAACTTCCGGCGCCGGCATGGTTTCCACCGGGCTGGTACGCTGGCTTTTCACGATCTGCGGCTTGGAAGACGGAAGCTTCGCACGCTGCACAGTGCTGCGCTGTGCCGGCACAGACCCCGTATAGGTCGGCCGGGAAGCGGTGGGCGGCAGACCTCGCGCGGTCCCTCCCGGACCGTTTACGATATCCTGATAGGTCGGCTGCTTGGCTCCGCCGCTCAGAATTGCGCGTTGATTGTTCGTCCCGCCCGTATAGATCGGAGCTTCACCGAAGCGCTCGACGTCGGCACTGCACCCGGCAAGAAGCCCGGCTGTGACTGAAATGAGAGCGACCTTGAGAACCCGGCCACTGCGGACGATACGCTTCCGCTTTTTCATAGTTCTACTCAAACCGATAGATATGAAGGTTATGGTTAAGAGTAGAAACCAGTAAGGTTTATAAAGAGCTAAGACTCCTGCTAAAATCGGCACCAAATCAGCAAAAGCAAATGAAATTCCGAAGTACGGACCATTGACTGGTGCAGGTTCCGCGTTGAACACACGCTGTGACGCGTTCTTCCGGCTCTCCGCGATATCGGATGCCATGTATTACCGCGTTTTTACAAATGGCTTTACAGGCGGTCGGCGCGACCTTCCATCAAGGACACCAGGCGAACCCGGTCGATCTCCTGATATTCATCTCCGGCTGCACCACGCAGGATCTTTGTCAGGACCTGCTGTTCGCCCGGCTTGCCGACGGGCGCGATCAGAATACCTTCAGGCGCGAGCTGACTGATCAGGACCTCCGGCACTTCGGGTATCGCGCCGGTCAGCACGATGCGGTCATACGGCGACCGTTCCTTCAAGCCACCAAGCCCATCCCCATGGTGGATGCGCACGTTGCGGAGCTTGAGGGCGGCGGCCCGTTGGGTCGCCAGTTCCACCAGGGTCTTGTAGCGGTCGATGCTGTCGACTTCGCCGGCCAGATGTCCAAGCACGGCCGTCTGATAGCCGGACCCCGTCCCCACCTCCAGAACCCGATGGTCCCGGGTCAGGGCCAATGCCTGAACCACGCGGGCAACATAGGAGGGAGCGGAAACCGTCTGACCGCATTCGATCGGTATCGAGGCGTCCTCATAGGCGAGCCGGTGATAACGGGCGGACAGAAACAGACGGCGCGGCAGACGTTCGATGGCGGAAAGCAGGGACCGGTCGCCGATGCCGCGCCCGCGCAGGGCAAGAACCAGTCCGGCTCGGGCTTCCGCCTCATCGTTGGAAACGGCAGTCGCATCTTCGGGAACGATCGACCCCGGATGATCGGTCATGATGCGTCCTGCCTCGCCTTTCGAATCTATCCCAGCTCCTTGGCCAGGTTTTCAACCATATCATGGGCCGTCAGATCGATCCGCAAGGGCGTGACCGAAATATAGCCGTCGGCAACCGCCTGAAGATCGGAATTCTGGAGGACGGAGGGGCCGCGGTCCCGGAAACCGAGCCAATAATAAGGATAGCCGCGGCCGTCCTTGCGCTCGTCAATGATCAGGCCGCTCTGCTCGTGATGCCCCTGGACCGTCACCTTCACGCCCTTGACGTTCTCCGGTCCGAACGCAGGAAAGTTCACGTTGAGCAGCGTGTAGCGGGTAAGCGGAAAGTCGAGCAATTCTCGGAACAGCTCCGGCGCATGGGTTTCAGCGGTCATGTAATTCGGCTCGCTGCTGACGTCCCAGCTGTAAGCCTGCGACACAGCAATGGAGCGTATCCCTAAAATCGCCGCTTCCATCGCGCCAGCGACCGTTCCGGAATAGGTGACGTCTTCGGCCAGGTTCTGTCCCTTGTTGATGCCGGACAGTACGAGATCCGGCAGGCCGGGCAGAACCTTGCGCACACCCATGATGACGCAGTCGGTCGGCGTGCCCTTGAGCGCAAAATGCCGGTCGTCGATCCGACGCAGGCGCAAAGGCTCGCTCAGGGTCAGCGAGTGGGCCACGCCACTCTGGTCGGTTTCGGGCGCCACCACCCACACATCGTCGGACAGGGTGCGCGCGATGCGTTCAAGCGCGGCGAGACCCGGCGAATGAATGCCGTCGTCGTTGGTTATGAGAATACGCATAGCTACCTTTTAGCCGATCTTTTCCAGGCCGTTCATGTAAGGACGCAGGACGTCCGGGATCGTGACCGAGCCGTCCGCATTCTGATAGTTTTCCATGACCGCGATCAGCGCCCTGCCAACGGCCACCCCGGAGCCGTTCAGCGTGTGCACGTGACCGATCTGCTTGCTGTCCTTCACCCGGTAACGGGCATTCATGCGCCGGGCCTGAAAATCGCCGCAAACCGAACAGGACGAGATTTCCCGGTAGGCATCCTGCCCCGGCAGCCAGACCTCGATGTCATAGGTCTTGCGCGCACCGAAGCCCATATCGCCGGTGCACAGCGTCATCACACGGTAATGCAGTCCGAGCAGCTCCAGCACCTTTTCGGCGCAGGCGAGCATCCGCTCCAGTTCTTCGATCGACTGGTCGGGCGCCGTCACCGAGACCAGCTCGCATTTCATGAACTGGTGCTGGCGCAGCATGCCGCGGGTGTCGCGGCCGGCGGAGCCCGCCTCGGAGCGGAAACAATAGGTCAGCGCGGTCACCCGTAGCGGCAACTCGTCCTCAGTCAGGATCTCGCCGGCAACCATATTGGTCAGCGGCACTTCCGCCGTCGGGATCAGGTAATGTTCGCCGCCGGTCTTGAACAGGTCTTCCTCGAATTTCGGCAGCTGACTGGTGCCGTAAAGCGCGGACCCGTGAACCAGAAGCGGCGGAGACACTTCCGTGTAGCCGTTCTGCTCAGTATGCACGTCCATCATGAACTGGCCGATGGCCCGTTCCAGCCGCGCGATCTGGCCCTTCAAGAGAACGAAACGCGAGCCGGAAAGCTTTGCGGCTGTGCCAAAGTCCATTCCACCCTGAGCTTCACCCAGTTCGAAATGTTCCTTCGGCTCGAAGTCGAAAGACGGCTTTTCGCCCCACGTCTTGAACTCGACGTTTCCGGCCTCGTCTTCCCCCTCTGGCACGTCATCGAGCGGCAAGTTGGGGATAACCGCCATAGCGGCCTCCAGATCGGCGGTCAGTCGGCGCTCGACCTCCTCACCGTCCTGGATGAAGGACTTGATCTTCGCGACTTCGTCGATCAGCGCCTGGGCACCAGCATCATCGCCGGACGCCTTCGCCTTGCCGATTTCCTTGGAGGCGGCGTTCCGGCGCTCCTGGGCTTCCTGCAGGCTGGCAATGTGGGACCGGCGCGCCTCGTCGAGCGCAATCAGCTTCGCTGCGGAGGCTTCATAGCCGCGGCGTGCCAAAGCCTTGTCGAAGGCTTCGCTGTTTTCCCTGATCCATCTGATATCGAACATCGTGCTTCCCGGACAGCGCTTGAGGGTCAAACCTGGGTTGGCGGCCTGACGAACTGTGCGGGAAGACGGGGAACCTCAGGCCTCTTCGGCCTCCCGTTCCGCTTCGAGCTCCGCACGCTTCTTTTCGGCAAGCCGGACAGAAATGATGGAGACTTCGTAGAGAAGCAAGGTCGGCAGCGCAAGACCGATCTGTGAGATCGGATCGGGCGGCGTCAGAATGGCCGCTGCGGCAAAGGCGCCGACGATCGCGTATTTGCGCTTGGAGCGCAGCCCGTCCGCCGTGACGATCCCGGCGCGCCCGAGCAGGGTCAGCACCACCGGCAGCTGGAACACCAGGCCGAAGGCGAAAATCAGGATCATGATCAGGCCGAGATACTCACTCACCTTGGCCAGGTGATGGATCGCGACCTTGCCCGTATCGCCGGCCTGTTCCATCGACAGGAAGAACTTCATGGCCATGGGCATGACCAGGAAATAGACCAGACAGGCGCCAATCAGAAACAGGATCGGTGTGGCAACCAGAAACGGCAGAAACGCCGAACGCTCGTTCTTGTACAGACCGGGCGCGACGAACATGTAGACTTGGGACGCAATGATCGGAAAGGCGAGGAACAGGGCGCCGAACAGCGCCAGTTTCATTTGCGTGAAAAACCATTCCTGCGGCGCGGTATAGATCATCTCCACGTGCGCGTCGGGTCCGGCGGCCCGCAGATACGGCACTGTCAGGATGTTGTAGATATCGTTCGCAAAATAGAAGCAGATGATGAACATCACCAAGACGGCTGCGATCGACCACATCAGCCTTTGCCGCAGCTCGATCAGATGTTCGATCAGGGGCGCCTTCGACGCTTCGATATCTTCGTCGCTCATGCCTTGGTGTCTTTCTGTACCGGCGCGCCTCTGGCGATTTCGCCTGTTTTCGTCGCCTGGGCTCTGGTCTCGTTACGCTTATCCATGCTTGGGCTCCAGCTTAACATTCCTTGTCCGCCGTAGCAGGGTCAAGATGACGGGAATATGGAACGCCAGTCCGAAGGCGAAAATCAGGGTCATGTTGAAACCAAGAAATTCGCGTGCAAGGGCATAGTGTTTGAGCTCGGCCGTCAGGGTGCTTCCAACGGCCCCCTTCGCCACAAGCAGTTTCATTATCATCGGCAGGACAAGGAAATAGGCCAGACATGCGCCAATCAGTGCCAGGATCGTTGCCACCATCAAAAACAGAAGGAATGCACGGAGCTTGCCCTGGTAAAGGCCACGCGCGATGAACGAATAGAATTGCGAGGCGACTATAGGGAGAGCCAGAAACAACGCTCCGAAAAACGCGATCTTCAATTGGAAGAAGAACCATTCCTGAGGCGCCGGATAAACTATTCCCACGTCGGGGCCGAGACCCGCGGCCTTGAGGTACGGCATACTCAGAACATAGTGGATTTGATCCGCGAAATAAAAGCTTACGACAAACATCACTATGACAGTGGCTATCGACCAAACCAGTTGCTTAAGCAATTCGGCCAAGGGCCTCTTGGTCGGGCCGATACCTTCATGGCTCATGCCTTGGTGTCTTCCGGTGCCTGTTTGGCCTTTGCAGTCGACTTGGCAGGAGCTTTTGTCTTTGCCGTCGATTTGGCGGGGGTTTTGGCTTTAGCGGGCGCCTTGGCCTTTGCGGACGCCCCGGCCGGAGCTTTTTTGGCGGCCGTGGTTGAAGACCCGGTCTTGGCCGATGACTTTGCGGATGATTTTGCTGGCGCCTTGGCCTTGGTCGCCGCCTTTGCAGGGGAAGCCGTCTCAGCGGGGGCCTTAGCCTTTTCCGTGGACGCTTCGTCCTTCGGCATCCAGGGCTGTGGCTCGGAAGCCGCCTTGTTCGCCGCGTCGACCTTTGCCTGAGCCTCGGCCTTGTCGTCTTCGATGGATTTCTTCAGATCGCCGAGCGGATTGAAGTTACCGGCCTCCTCGACCTGCTTCTTCATGTCGGAGATATCCGCCTGGCGCTCCGCATCGCGCAGAGCGTCATTGAAAGTCGATTGAAATTCGCGCGACATGCGCCGAACCTTGCCGATCGTCTGGCCAAGGGTACGCAGCATCCGCGGGAGGTCTTTGGGACCAACTACGATAATCGCCACGCAGGCGATCACCAGCAGTTCCGTCCATCCGATATCGAACATCTAAAATCCGCCATTCAAGCCAATAAAACGCGGACTTGGATCAGCTCGCCTTGGACTGGTCTTCAGTCTTTTCAGCCGAAACTGTTTCGGACGGCTGATGATCGATGGTCTTCGGAGCATCGGCGGTATCGTCCTCAGCCATGCCCTTCTTGAAGCTCTTGATCCCTTTGGCAACATCGCCCATCAGGTCGGATATCTTGCCGCGCCCAAACAGCAAAATAACGATCACCGCGATGATCAGGATCTGCCAAATACCAATGCTCATACGCCAAACTCCCGGTTGCGCGGCCTTATGGCCGGACTGCCCTTATTGCAAAATTCCACACCAGCCGCAACACGGCCATCCTTCACCTTTCGAAGAATGGCCGAAGTGCTTAACCGGCGGGTTTCTATTCTGACAAATGTCAATCCTCGGCCGGAAATACAAGCACATCTTTGGGATCGGTGGCCAAACCCACATCCATTCCCGCTCGATATCCGCCACCGGCACGTACCCGTGCGTGCACCGGGCCGTCCAGACCATCCACAACGATTGACAGAAGATCGACTTCGCCGACGAACCGCTTGCTGGAAATCCGACCGACCACAGCCCCTTCCCCGGGTTCGCGGACGAGAATTCCCTGGGGACGGACGCAAACATCCACTCTGGTGCCGGTGCCGTGCCCGGAGCCGGGCAAAAGACCCAGCGGCGTTTCGACGCCACCGTCCGTTACCGTTCCGGCAAACTGATTCACTTCGGAAAAGAACCGGGCCACAAATATGTTTTCCGGGTTGTTGTAAAGGTCATCGGCCGTGCCGTGCTGAACCAGCCGTCCGCGGCGCATCAGGGCGATGCGGTCGCCCATGCGCATGGCCTCTTCCGGATCGTGGGTGACGATGATGCAGGTCGCGCGGGTTTCGCGCAAAATGGCCATCGTTTCCTCACGAACGTTGTCGCGCAGACGCCGGTCCAGCCCGGAAAACGGCTCGTCCATCAGCAGAACGCCGGGCCGCGGCGCAATTGCCCGGGCAAGTGCGACCCGTTGCTGTTCGCCGCCGGACAATGCGTGCGGGTAGTCGCCCGCATAGCCTTCCAGCCCGACCCTGGCCAGGGACGCGAGCGCCTCGCGTTTCGCTGCTTCACGCGGCAAATTCGTCAACCCGAACATAACATTGTCGAGAATGGTCATATGCGGGAAAAGGGCATAGTCCTGAAACATCAGGCCAACACCACGTCTCTCCGGCGGAACGAAACCGCCCGCGCCGGACACTTCGCGCCCGTTGATAAGGACCTGGCCCGACGCCTGGCGTTCCACCCCGGCGGCGATGCGCATCAACGTTGTCTTGCCACAACCGGAATGTCCCAGCAGGCACAGCACCTCGCCGGGCGCGATTTCCAGGGACAGGCCGGCAATGGATTCATTGCCGTCATAAGCATGATAGACATCCTCGAACTTGAGCCCGGCGGCGATGGTTGCACCCGCGGTGCCCCGTGCGCCCCAGCGCAAGTCAGACCCCGCATCCAGGCCGGATCGGGTCAGCGATGAAGTTTCTTTAACGCTCATACGGGTCTTAACACCAAGGTCCTGCCACCTAATCCCTGTCGTCGTCCTCGAACAGTGTGCCTTCTTCCAACGGGTCCTCGTCTCCCGTCAAGGCCGGATCGTCACTCGGTGACGGAACCAGGAAGCTGGCAGGCACGGCGCTGTCGAGTAGACCGGCCCCTTTGAGTTCTTCCAGGCCGGGCAGATCCTTGACCGTGTCCAGACCGAAATGCTCCAGGAATGCCTCCGTGGTGCCGTAGGTTACAGGCCGGCCCGGTGTTCTCCGGCGGCCGCGCATCCGGATCCAGGAGGTTTCCAGAAGCACGTCCAATGTTCCCTTTGATGTGGAGACGCCACGAATTTCTTCAATCTCCGCGCGGGTCACCGGCTGGTGATAGGCAATGATCGCAAGGGTTTCGAGGGCTGCCCGCGACAATTTGCGCTGCTCTTCCATGTCCCGGTGCATCAGGAAGGCCAGATCCTCGGCGGTTCTGAACGCCCATTTACCGGCTACACGGACGAGGTTGACGCCCCTGGCGGCATAAGTCTTTTGAAGTTCTTCCAGCAGGAGATCCACCGCGCACCCTTCCGGCAGACGCGCCCTGAGTTCCTCTACGGACAGAGGTTCGGCCGACGCGAACAGCAGCGCTTCGACCATGCGAAGCCCATCCGGGTCCAGGACCCGGTTTTCCTCTGCCGGGGCGGCCCCCGCCCCATCCAAGAGGTCGGCTTCAATTTCCATTCTTGTCTCCCGCAGGACGCGCCCGAATGTAGATCGGCGAAAACGGATCTCCCTGCCTGATTTCTACCTGACCTTCGCGCACCATTTCCAGGCTTGCGGAAAACGTGCTGGCGACAACCGTTGCCCAATCCTCATCGTCGCGCAGATAGTCCTGCAGATATCCGGTAATCGGCGCCCATTCGGCGACCTGACCGACAAGCCGCGCCAGAAGCTCCCGTGCTTCCTGAAGGGACCAGACATTCCGCCTCAGCACCCGCACGGAGGTGACCGACTGACGCTGGCGCTGGGTCGCATAGGCGCTGAGCAGATCGTAGATGGTGGCGGTCCAAACACTCTTGTGGTCGACGGAGGTGGTTTCCGGTCGACCTCTGGCAAATATGTCCCGGCCAAGCCGATTGCGCGCCAGGAGTTTTCCCGACACATCGCGCATGGCCTCCAGACGGCGCAGGCGGAACGCAAGCGCGGCCGCGAGCTCCTCACCGGTCGGTTCGTCTTCGTCCTTCTGCTCCGGCAGCAAGAGCCTGGATTTGAGATAGGCAAGCCAGGCGGCCATGACGAGATAATCCGCGGCGAGTTCCAGCCGCATGCGCCGCGCCTCGGCCACGAACTCCAGATACTGTTCGACCAGCGCCAGGATCGAGATGCGCGTCAGATCGACCTTCTGATTGCGCGCCAGGGTCAGCAACAGGTCCAGCGGCCCTTCGAAACCTTCGACATCGACAACCAGCAGGGGATCGTTGGAGGCACGGTCGGGCGCATCCACACTCGTCAGCAGATCCTGATGCGTGTCGCGGGCCATGTGCCTGTCGCTTCCCTTTTCCCCGCCTAGCCGACGGCCCATTCCGGAACGCCTGAAAGCAGCTCGTCGAACTCTTCACGCGCGGCAAGCGGGTCGAACCCCGCATCCGGCTGTTTTCGCATTGCCAGCGCTTCATCGCAGCGTTGCAGAGACGTCCCCTGCAATGCAGGCGCAGCTTCGGCAACGGCCTTCATTTCCGCCATGTCGCCATTGCAGTGAAGCACAAGATCGCAACCTGCGGCAAAGCTTAGCGCCGCTCTTTCACGCATATCCCCACCTAGCGCCTTCATGGAGATGTCATCGCTCATCAGACAGCCGTCAAATCCGATCTCGCCGCGAATGATCTCCTGAATGATCCTGTGGCTCTGCGTCGCGGGATGCTCGGGCTCGATCCCGGCGTAGAGCAGATGCGCGGTCATGGCGAGCGGCATGTCCGACAGATCCTTGAACGGCAGGAAATCCGCCTCCGAAAGCTCTTCATGAGACGCCTGGATCCGGGGAAGCGTCAGATGACTGTCGACCAACGCCCGGCCGTGGCCGGGGAGATGCTTGATCACCGGCAGGACGCCGCCAGCCATCAGCCCCTCGCACGCGACGCGTCCGAGATCGGCGACGGTTGCCGGATCGCCGGAATAGGCGCGATTGCCGATGGCATCCACGGTTTCCGCCAGACGAAGGTCGAGCAGCGGCAGGCAATCGACCGTAATCCCGAGGGAGAGAAGATCATGGGCAATCAACCGGGCACCAAGCCATGCAGCCCTCCTGCCGCACTGACGGTCGTTTTCATAGAGTGTCCCGAAGGTTCCCGCCGGCGGATAGGACGGCCAGTGTGGCGGCCGCAGACGCCTGACCTTGCCGCCCTCCTGATCGATCAGGACCGGCGCATCGGGCCGGCCGACCGCTTCCCGAAACGAAACCACCAGATCGGCGACCTGGTCCGGTGCCGCGCAGTTACGCCGGAACAGGATCAGCCCCCAGGGATTTTCCTCCCGGAAAAAGGCTGTTTCCTCCGGTGTCAGCGCTGTGCCTGAACTTCCGCTAATGAAGGCTTTGATCATGATCTGCCTTACCTTGGGAGCCGTTTGACGGTCAAGCGGAAGGATCAACGAGATAGGCTTGCATCCCCTGCTCCGGGCTGCGATGACATGAGGTCTGTCGTCGCCTCGCACCGATCTGTACAAATTGGAGATAATCATGCGCGCCCGCCCCGACATTCCAGCCGGCACCCTGCACAGGATAAGCGTGACATCTCCCATTCTGGAGAAGAACCGCCTTGGTGATCCGTCAACGCGGGAGGTTATCGTCTATACGCCCGCCGGCCATGACGGCGCCGGCCTGCCGCTTCTGGTCGACCTCGCCGGTTTCACCTCCGGAGGCCCAGCTCACGTGAACTGGAAGAATTTCGGCGAGAATATCCCCGAACGCCTCGACCGACTGATCCACGAGGGTTCCCTGCCCCTTGTCACGGTCGCGTTTCCCGATTGCTTCACCCGACTTGGCGGCAACCAATATATCGACAGCGCTGCAATGGGGCCGTGGGCCACCTGGTTGACGACCGACCTGCTCGACGCTGTGGAAAGCCGCTTCGGCTGTGGAGGCAAAGGAAAGCGTGGTCTTTTCGGCCGGTCTTCAGGTGGCTACGGCGCGCTGGTCCATGCCATGCTTCACGCGGACGTCTGGTCCGCGGCGGCCTGTCATTCCGGCGACCTGGCCTTTGAACTCTGCTATCTGCCGGAAATGCCGAGTGCACTCAGGACCATCGCCAGATACGGATCCGTCGAGGCCTTCGTGACGGAATTCGAAAGCGGTCCGAAATATCCCGGCGGCGCGATGCACGACCTGATGACCTTCGCCATGGCCGCGACCTATGATCCCGATCCAGATCCGAATACCTTTTGCGGAATTCGCCTGCCCGTCGATCTGGAAACCTGCGAAATCATCGCGGACCGCTGGTCCAACTGGCTGTCCTGGGACCCGGTTCAAATGGTCGACGGTCACATGGACGCACTCAAGTCGCTGAAAGGCCTCTGGATCGACTGCGGAACGGTCGACCAGTACAACCTCCTCTACGGCGCGCGCCGGGTGGCCCGAAAACTTAATGCGGCAGCGGTCAGGCATATTTACGAAGAATTCGACGACAATCATTCGTCGATCGATTACCGGCTCGACCGCAGTCTGCCGTTCCTGGTCGAGTCCCTGATGGCGTAAGGCCTATCGAGGGGTAGAAAACCGCAGCCGGAAGCGACTGCTGAATGTCAGCACAAGTCCACCGGCCACGATCAACAGTGCGCCGAACGCCGCCTTCAAGGTCGGTACCTCGCCGAAGGCGGCAGCGGTCAGTACCCAGGCGTAACCGACCGGCGCAAGCGTCGCCGCATCGGCTCTCCGATACGCCTCGATATTGAACGTCTGTCCGAGGATGGCGACCGGTCCGAGCGCGAAAAACGGCAACGCAAATGACCAATCGAGGCCATCTGTTTCAGCGATCAAGACCACCGGAAGGGTCATGATGACGGCGCACAGTACCAGACCTAAGGCAAGTGCGTGTTTTCATCCGGCAGGTAACGGGATCGGAGGGACATTCGGAAGACCTTTCCGTTCCCTCCTATCCGCCTGCGGTCCGACTGCCATTAAAAACCCGCTCAACCGGGGTTGAGCGGGTTCAATCCATGGATCTTTGCCGGAAGGAAAGTCGGTTCTCTGCCTTGTCAGAAGACAAAGCCACTCCCGCGGAATGCGAAAAATTAAGCGTCCTGATCCTAGTTGCGGCGCACGAAGCAATCGCCCCCCGCGGACTTCAGGCTTTCGCAAAGCGATATTGCCTCGTCACGGGATCCCGCCGGGATCCGCGCCCGGTAGAAGGTTCCGCGATCTTCGATATTTGCTGAAACGATCACAGCCTGTCTGGAGCCCAGAACACTCGGATAGCGTTGCTGCAGCGACTGGTAGGCGGAGCGCGCCGCATCTTCCGAACGCTGAGAGGTTACCTGAACAACGTAGGTACCCGGGGCGATCCGGCCTGTATTTGTTGCCGGTGCGGCGGCCTGCGGCGCGGCAGGCGCCGGATTATTGAGGTTGAGCGGTGCGTTTTGTCGAACCGGAGCCGTCGTTTGCGGGACGGGTTGACTGGTATTCGCAACCTGCACCGGAGCTTGCGGTTTTTTCCGGGGAACGACAGTTGTCACCGGGCCGGTCGCTTGCGTCTCCTGGGCACCGGTATCGGTTGAAGCGACAATTTGCGGCGTTTCAGGTTGCGCCGGCACGGGTGTTGCCGCGGCAGGAGCTGATTGCGTCCCGGTGACCGGTGTTGCAGTTGCCGGAGCAGGTGTTTCGGTCGTCGGACGAACAGATGTCGTTTCCACGGTCCGGACAGGTGCAGAATCCGGATCGCCGGAGATAATCGTACCATCCGGACGGACCACAAGCGTCCTCACCTTCTTTGGACCGCCGGGAACGAGCGGATCGGAGGTCGCGGTTCCTTCAGGTGCCGGCGGCAGCTGGGCCGGCTTTGTTTCTTCCGGCAGAACCAACCTTTCGTTGGACTGGTTTCCAGACGTTCCGACCCGGTCGTAAATCAATTTGGATGCCGAATTGTCTGACGGAGCTTCCTTGTTATCCGGATAGATCTTCAAAGGCTCCTGAAGCCCCGCAATCACAGGGGGCGGACCTGAGGGGACATTGACGGACGAGCCGTCGAACATCAGGAATGCAGCACCACCGAGAAGAACAACCGCAACGACGCCGGCGGCCGTGTAAAGCCCCTTACGGGAATTTCGTTCATGCCCCGGGGCCGCGAGCCGTTCTTTTCTGGGATGCGGCGGCAGTACGCCGGTTCCGTCGAGAGAAGGATCGCTCTCCTGCATGGCCCGCGCCACGGCATCGAGATCATAACCTTCCGGTGGCGGTGGCGTTTCGTCGCTCTCGTTGACCGGAATGGAGTTCGCTGCATCCGGCCAGACCATTTCGTCAATGTCATCGGATTTCGCCGGCTCCCGATATTGGGGAACCTGTTGTTCTTCGAAGTCCGGCGCGGCAAAACCAGGTTCATTCCGGAAGACTGCTTCCGGCTGGCTTACCGTTTCCGGCCCGAGTTCAGCTTCCGGACGCAGTTCTGGGTCTGGACGGAATTCCGGTTCTGGCGGAAGTTCTGGCTCTGTCCGGATATCCGGCTCAACCCGGGCCTCCGGCTCGGATCGGGCTTCGCGCTCCGGCGAAAATTCAAGATCGGCGAAAAGCGTATCCAGCCCCGAGGGTTCCGGCTCGGACGGTGCAGCTGTCCGAGCGCCGCGGATTTCCGCTTCGAGTGTATCCAGCCCGGCGAAAAGATCATCGTCCGATGGCGGGTTCCGGTCATTTGCAGGCAGCCCGTAAGCACTTACGCCCAGATGACCCAGATTGCCGCTGCTTGCCTGATGCCACCCCTTTTCCGGATCAGCAACCGGCTCGCTGTAAGACGAGGACGTCGAATAATCCGGTGCGTGTTCCTCAGGCGCCGCCTGGTAAGCGGTTTCTGTTTCGGCCTCGTACTCGTAGTCCTCTGCCGGCGAGGGCTCCGTCGTTTCGGGTTGAGGCCTGACATTTGACATTCCTGCAGGCGTGAAAGACTGACGGAACGCGCCGATCAGTTCATCTTCCAGTTCCGCGGTCAGGTTGTCTTCCAAATTCTTCGAAACCGCATGATCTAATCGGCTCTGGGGAATCTCCGAATCGACGTGTTCGTCCGGCAAAACCTTGGGACCGGTTGAGGAATATGTACTCATGTCACCTGCTGCAGGGTACTGCATCGCTTGGGAAGCATTTGTTTCGTTGACGCCGAAGCCCGACGTCTGCTGATTGGCAACTCCCGCCGAGCCATCTGTCGGCTCCTGCCCCAAAACCTTCACCTCCGGATAAATGAATGGCGATTGTGTGACCGGTGCGGTTGCCTGAACGCCGATTGTTTGCGTTTCATTGTCGGGCTCGTCGCGAACCGGGCTCTTGACCGGGGGCACTTCGGCCGCACCGGAACCCGTTTGCTTGTTTCGATGGACGATTCTGGCCAGTTCCACCAACGGATCTTCCATAGGCGTGGAGCCAGCGCCGCTCGCGTCCGCCGAGGTCTGCGGTAGATCGGTTTTCGGATGGTCGGAATCTCTAGACATCTGCGATTTGCTATCCGGCCGGACGTTTTTCCTTTGTCACGCGGTTTGCGCAACAAGTTTTCGACTACAACTTCAGCGCATTTCCTCAGGCGCATCAACGCCCAGAATCGCGAGACCTGAAGCAAGCACCAAAGATACTGCACGGACCAGGGCAAGACGCGCTACGGTTAATTTGGTATTATCGGCGTTAATAAAACGTAATTGCGGCAATTCCTTGCCTCTATTCCAGTGCGCATGCAAAGAACTGGCGAGGTCATAGAGGTAGAACGCAATGCGGTGCGGCTCATGCGTTTCCGCGGCCGCGTCGACAACCTTTGGCCACATGGCCATCTTTCCGATCAGCTCCAGTTCACCGACATCATCCAGCTGCGCAAGATCCGCTCCGGCAAGCACCGCATCGCTCACATCGAGGCCAGGCAGCTCTCCCTGCGCCTGACGCAGGACCGAACAGCAGCGCGCATGGCCGTACTGAACGTAAAAGACAGGGTTGTCCTTGGACTGCTCGGTGACCTTCTTGAAGTCGAAGTCGAGCGGCGCGTCGTTCTTGCGGTAAACCATCATGAAGCGGACCGGATCGCGGCCGACTTCCTCGACCACGTCGCGCAGCGTCACGAAATCCCCCGACCGCTTGGACATTTTCACCGGCTCGCCGCCGCGGAACAGCCTCACCAGCTGGCAGAGACGCACAATGACCTCCGACTTGCCGCCGGAAATCGCCTTGCCGACCGCCTGCAGGCGCTTGACGTAACCGCCGTGGTCGGCACCGAGCACATAGATCATCTCATCGAAGCCGCGCAGGTACTTGTCGCGGAAATAGGCGACGTCAGCCGCAAAATAGGTATAGGACCCGTCCGACTTCTTCAGCGCACGGTCGGTGTCGTCGCCGAAATCCTCGGCCCGGAACAACGTCTGCTCGCGATCTTCCCAGTCTTCGGGCACCTGCCCCTTCGGCGGCGGCAACGTACCCTGATAGACGAGATCCTCCTTGCGCAACGCCTCGAGCATCTCGTCGATTTTCGACGGCTTGCCGTCGGCATGCATATGCAGGGTGCGCTCGGAGAAAAAGACGTCGTGATGAACATTGAGCGTCGCCAGATCGTCCCGGATCAGATCCATCATCCCTGCGATGGTCTCCTCCTTGACGATCGGCATCCAGTCGGCCTCGTCCATGTCCTTGAGGGCGGCGCCATGGGTCTTGGCGAGCTTTTCGCCGATCGGCTTCAGATAATCGCCCGGATAAAGGCCGGCCGGGATTTCGCCTATATTCTCGCCCAGCGCCTCGCGGTACCGCAAAAAGGCGCTTTTGGCCAATGTGTCGATCTGCGAACCGGCATCGTTGATGTAATATTCCTTGATGACATCGTAGCCGGCATAGGCAAGCAGACCGGCAAGCGCATCGCCGACAACGGCACCGCGGGTGTGGCCGACGTGCATCGGCCCGGTCGGGTTGGCGGAGACATATTCAACATTGACCTTCTTGCCCGCGCCCCGCGCCGACCGGCCGAAATCCAGACCTTCGCGGACAACGGCGCCCAGGACCCGGTGCCAGACTGCGGGTGCGACCCGCAGGTTGATAAAACCCGGACCGGCTACACTGACTTCGGTCACGTCGGTATCCGCACGAAGGCTTTCGGCGAGCTGCTCGGCCAGATCGCGCGGCTTCATGCCCAACTGCTTGGCCAGCACCATCGCCGCATTGGTCGCCAGATCGCCATGCGCCGGATCGCGCGGTGATTCCACGGTCACGCGGGAAAGGTCGGGACTGGCGCCCTCACTCCCCTTCAGATCCAGACCCTGAACGGCCGCTCTTACCCGTTCTGCGAATTCAGCAAAGATATTCATGACCATCCGACCGGTTGGAAACGTAAAACACAACAAACCCGCGTGCTGCAGACGCATATTGCGCTCAGCACCGCAGGCTTGGAAATACTGCCAGCGCCCTAGCCTAATTCGGGAGTATCGTCAAACAATCTGCGATGTTCGCTGATGGCGAAACGATCGGTCATTCCAGCGATGTAGTCACAAACCCGGCGCGCCAGAACCGATTCGTCAATCGACTTCAGATCCATATTCCAGGGCTCGGGCATGAGTTCCGGCTCCGCCATGAACCTGGCGAACAGGTCCCTCATGATGCCGGCCACGAGCTTGCGGATCGCCAGGACATCGCCGTGCCGGTAGACGTTGGCGAACAGGAAGGTCTTCACCTCGCGCTCCCTGGAAGCCAAAACGTCGGAGAAGTTCACCAGGCAACGGCCGGCATTGCGCACATCCGTTGCCGATTTCGGATCCGCCTCCCCGATCCGGCGCAGGGATTCGGTGATCACGTCCTCGACCATGCGGGTGATGGAGCGGCGCACGATTTCGTGGATCCTGCGATGGTCTTCCAGGCCGGGGTACCTCTCATCGACCTCCGCCAGGATATCGGCCAGGAACGGGACGCTTCGGATATCCTCGACTGCGATCAGCCGCGCGCGCAGGCCATCGTCCAGATCGTGGGCATCATAGGCGATATCGTCGGCGATTGCGGCCGCCTGGGCTTCCGCGCTCGGCCAGGTCTGCAGCTCAAGGTCCTGCTTTTGCGCATATTCGCGAATGGCGAAGGGCAGCACGCTGTCGGCGAACTTGCCGAGCGGCTTCCCCTCCGGCGAAACCAGGGGACCGTTGTGCTTGACCAGACCTTCCAGTGTCTCCCAGGACAGGTTCAGCCCGTCGAACTCCGCATAGCGTTGTTCGAGGCTGGTCACGACCCGCAGGGACTGGGCGTTGTGATCGAACCCCTCGTAGGGCGCCATGCATACGTGCATCACGTCCTCGCCTTCGTGACCGAAGGGCGTATGTCCCAGATCGTGGGCAAGGGCAAGGCATTCGGCGAGATCCTCGTCGAGACGCAGGGCGCGCGCCAGCGCCCGGGCGATCTGAGACACCTCGATCGTATGGGTCAGCCTTGTGCGGAAATGATCGCCCTCATGATAGACGAAGACCTGGGTCTTGTGCTTCAGGCGGCGAAAAGCGGAAGAATGAATGATCCGGTCGCGATCGCGCTGAAACGGCGTTCGCGTCGGACTGGACGGCTCGGGATAGAGACGGCCGCGCGTGTCATTGGGATCCTGCGCGAACCGGGCCAGCGGCTGCGCGCCATACCCGAGTTTTCCCTGGGCCGTCATATCAGAGCTGTCCTATCCCTGTGTGGTGATTGTTTCGATCCCGAGCGTCATGATTGCCCCCGGCACATTGACGCGGTGCCTTCAAGACCATACCTATCTGTCATGATCAAGACAGCGGACGGCTTAATCCTGTTCCGCCGCAGTCAGCCCCGAACGCTCTTTCATCACGGCGAGCCATGACCGAAACACTTGAACATCCCGTAACAGTCAGTGACCGCGCTGCCAAGCGGATCGCAAGGATTTTGGCCAACGAACCGGCCGGAACCAATCTTCGCGTCAGTGTGGAAGGCGGCGGCTGTTCCGGACTGCAGTACAAATACGATCTGGTGACTGCGCGAGAGGATGACGATCTGGTGATCGAGAAGAACGGCATTGCGGTCCTGATCGACAGTGTCTCCCTGCAGTATATGGCGGGATCGGAAATCGACTTCGTCGACGACCTTATCGGCCAGTCCTTCCAGATCAACAATCCCAACGCCGTCGCCGGTTGCGGCTGCGGAACCAGCTTCACGATCTGAGTTTCTCGGGTTCAGTCGTTTCCTGTTGGCCGTTTGCGGTTTCGTCGTCAAAGGCGGGACAAAGCGGCGTCTGCGGTGCTACCAATTCCGCAAGAGCGTAGCGAAGCTGGAAGCAAACGATGAAGATTGCCACCTGGAACATCAACGGCGTCAAGGCCCGGATAGACACCGTGCTGGAATGGCTCAAAGAAGCCCAGCCGGACATCGCCTGTTTCCAGGAAATCAAGTCCGTTGACGAGAACTTCCCACGGGAAGCAATCGAAGAACTCGGGTACAACATCGCCACCCACGGCCAGAAGAGCTTCAACGGTGTCGCACTGCTGTCCAAGCTGCCGCTGGAAGATATCCAGCGCGGCCTGCCGGGCGATGACAGCGACGAGCAGGCCCGCTACATCGAGGCCGGTGTTTCCACAGACAAGGGCGCGCTCCGTTTCGGCTGTTTGTACCTGCCCAACGGGAATCCGCTCGGAACGGAGAAATTCCCCTACAAGCTCGGCTGGATGGACCGGCTGATCGCGCATGCGGAAAAGCGCCTCACCGAAGAAACGCCGTTCCTGCTCTTGGGCGACTACAATGTCATTCCGGATCCGATCGACGCCCGGAATCCCGACGCCTGGATCGACGACGCCCTGTTCCAGCCGGAAAGCCGGCGGAAATTCAGGACTCTTGTCAACCTGGGGCTGACGGAAGCGGTGCGCGCTTGCACGCAGGCGCCGGAAACCTACACGTTCTGGGATTACCAGGCGGGCGCCTGGCAGAAGAACAACGGGATCCGGATCGACCACATCCTGATGTCGCCCCAGGCGACCGACAGGATGACCGGCTGCGGGATCGACAAACATGTGCGCGGCTGGGAAAAGCCGTCGGACCATGTTCCGGTCTGGGTGGATCTGGCCGCCTGAAACAGCAGCATGGTTGAATGATTTCCGTCCCGGCCGCGGATATGCTAGGGTTTTCTCCTATCGAGAAGACATGGCATTGGGGTGGCTATGAGACAGATCCTGACCTTCTTCGCCTGCGGCCGGCCGGCAAAAGCGGCTCTCAACAGATATACCACTTCACTGGCAGCGGCTGTGTTCCTGATTGCCTCAGGACCATCATCAGCGATTTCCGGAGAGATCAAACACGCGGCGGCAGCACCCAAGCCCGTTGTCAACTGCACTTGCCGCTATCAGGGCTCCAACTATCACATCGGTGATGAAATCTGCCTGAACAGTCCATCGGGACCGAAAATGGCGACCTGTGACATGGTGCTCAACAATACGTCCTGGAGCATCAGCAAGACGCCCTGCCCCACGGCCCGAATGACACCGGTCCCGTCGTCCGTCCTGCGGGTCAGTTGGAACGGATGATCCCGGTTCTTATTGCGAGGGAACCTGCTGTGCCGTGACCATGTCGGGACGGTTCTGGGTGATCCAGTTGTCGGCCATGCCACGGGCCAGTTTCCGCACATTCTCGCTCGAAAGCGAGAAATAACGCTCGTGCATCTGGTTGATCCAATCGGCATCGGCTCCGCGAACCTGCCGGCGGGCAACCGTCAGCCACATCAATCCCCGGGCCTTCTGCGCATCCGAATGCGCCATATTGTAGAGCGTTTCCCCGAGCCGGGCCTGAGCCCCGATATGACCTTTCAGCGATGCGAGGTTGTACCAGCGAACCGCCAGACGGCTGCTGGAGCCTTCATACATGCGGCCCAGTTCGTACTGGGCTTCCGGGTCGCCGAAATAGGAGGCTGCGTGGGTAAAGATCTGCCGGGCGCGCGCCACATTCTGCGGAACGGCATCGCTGATCCCGTTCAGATAATAGGTTCCAAGCGCGACGAAGGCACTTGCCACGAACGGCGCATCCGGCTCGTGCGGTCCGCTGTCGCCGTGCTCGCGCACGACCTGACTGTAATACTCGAACGCCTTGATGTCGTCTTCCTTGACACCGTCGCCCTTGGCATACATTTCGCCGAGTTTCCAGGCGGCCATCGGCTGCCCCTTCCTCGCTGCATACTGCAGGGAACTCAAGGCAGCGGCCTTGTTTCCGGCGTAATATTGACGGGCACCGGTCCTCAGCGCCTCACGCGGGGAAAGGTCCTCGACCTTGATCGCATCGTTGGCCGCCGGCTTGCCATCGAAGGCAACGGCCTGCCCGAGCGACCCGAAGCCACCCGCCAGAACGAGACAGGCAGCCAGGCACGCCGATACAGCCGGCATCGGTGCCCTCATTCCCTCTCCTGTCTGTCGCCACGCCCGAGGCATCATCCTGAACTCATCACATTGACCGCTTTTCTCAGCGAAACCGGTCTTATTGAACACGTTGCGCACAGCGTATCCGCTCATTTCGGCCAGAGTTGGGCCCTTGTCGGACGGAATGCGGCAGGAGCTGGACATTCTTCTGTCGAACCCGCCTTCTGCAGATCCGGCCGAAGCGCATATGCCGACGCGTGACGGCGTTGCGCTTCCGGTCTCTCGCTTGTGCTCTTCGCATTTCCGCCGATCCGGCTACCGGTCCTGCGGACCGCATTGCCCCAATCTGACGTTGTTAAATCTCCATCGCGCCGTCATCCGGGCCGGAACGTGCCAATCGACACAGCCCAGCCTCATGCCGCGCAAGATCAACGGGTGCAGATGAAACATGGCCGAAGAACGGCAGCAATGCCGACGGCCCTCCTGTGAGGAGACTTCCTGCGCATATGTTGCGTTGATGTCACACCTCTATGAGGGTTCTCACCCCATCAGAGCCATGATTACTGCGCAAACTGCCAAGGTCCCGGCACAGAACAGGTCTGCCTGCTGCCGGAATGCGATCCCATACTGTCTGATCATTTGCCCATTCCCCTTTGTTTGCCGCGGATTTTTTTACCTGCGGTCTTTCCCGTGGCTGATGAAACCACAGACCGGTTGACATTCGGTTGCCGTAAGAGCATTCGAGCTTGAGCTTTGGGCGATAAATTGGGGGCGACTGCGCGGAACGCTTTGCCGTTCCGGCTTTGTCCTGCGAAACTGATCTGGTGATTCGCTGGACAGTTTTGTCGGCGACCGAGAAACTGATGTGACCAACGCGGCGGGAACTGAATGAGCGGAAAAGACGATCTTTTTGCAGGAAACGCGCAGGCTGCAGCCCCGGTCGACCGGGATCCACCTGCATCTCCGGCACGAAAGACCGCGCGCCCCGCACTGAAAGCCGTGGCAAGCGGCGAAGATTATTCGGCCGCCGACATCGAGGTTCTGGAAGGCCTGGAACCGGTGCGACGGCGCCCGGGCATGTATATCGGCGGCACCGATGAGAAGGCGCTGCATCACCTTTTCGCGGAAGTCATCGACAACTCCATGGATGAGGCCGTCGCCGGCCACGCGACCTGGATCGATGTGTCCCTTTCCACGGACGGTTATCTGACCGTGACCGACAACGGTCGGGGTATTCCCGTCGATCCGCATCCGAAGTTCAAGGACAAGTCCGCGCTTGAGGTCATCATGACCACCCTGCACGCGGGCGGGAAATTCGACAGCAAGGTCTACGAGACGTCCGGCGGTCTCCACGGCGTCGGCGTTTCGGTCGTCAACGCCCTGTCGGAAGATCTGGTCGTCGAGGTTGCGCGGACGCGCAAACTGTACCGGCAGCGCTTCCAGCGCGGCATTCCGCAAGGCCCGCTGGAACTCGTTGGCGACACCCAGAACCGGCGCGGCACCAGCGTGCGCTTCAAGCCGGATCCGGAAATTTTCGGCAAGTCCGCCAAATTCATTCCCGCGCGCCTGCTCAAGATGGCCCGCTCGAAGGCCTATCTCTTCGGTGGCGTCGAAATCCGCTGGCATTGCGATCCCGCGCTGCTGTCGGAAAAGGACGAGACCCCGGCGGAAGCCGTGTTCCATTTCCCCGGAGGGTTGCGCGACTTCCTGGCCGAGCGGCTGTCCAAGGAACGCACCGTCGTTGACGACATTTTCGCCGGGCGCACGGTCAAGGCCGGCAGCCACGGCTCGGTCGAATGGGCCGTGACCTGGTTCGCTGGCGACGGTTTCATCAATTCCTACTGTAATACGGTTCCGACCCCTGAAGGCGGCACCCATGAGGCGGGCCTGCGCCATGCACTGCTGCGCGGCCTGAAGGCCTATGGCGAACTGACCAACAACAAGAAAGCGTCCATCATCACCGGCGACGATGTCCTGACGTCGGCCGGAGGAATGCTGTCGGTCTTCATCCGGGAGCCGGAGTTCGTCGGCCAGACGAAGGACCGGCTGGCGACCAACGAGGCCACACGCATTACGGAAACCGCGGTCCGCGATGCATTCGACCACTGGCTGACGGCTTCGCCGAACCAGGCCAACAAGTTGCTGGAATGGGTGATCGACCGGGCCGAGGAACGCCTGCGCCGGCGGCAGGAGAAGGATGTCGCCCGCAAGACGGCCGTGCGCAAGCTGCGCTTGCCCGGCAAGCTGGCCGACTGTTCCGCCAATCAGGCGGACGGTACCGAACTGTTCATCGTGGAAGGGGATTCGGCCGGCGGGTCCGCCAAGCAGGCACGCAACCGCTCCAACCAGGCTGTTCTTCCACTGCGTGGCAAGATCCTGAACGTCGCCAACGCAGGTCGGGAAAAACTGGCTGCCAACCAGCAGCTGGCGGATCTTGTCCAGGCACTCGGCTGCGGAACGCGGTCAAACTATCGCGATACGGACCTGCGATACGAAAAGGTCGTCATCATGACCGATGCGGACGTGGACGGCGCCCATATCGCATCTCTTCTGATCACCTTCTTCTACCGCGAGATGCCGGAACTCATTCGCAACGACCATCTGTTTCTGGCCGTTCCCCCGCTCTACAGGCTGACCCAGGGCGGCAAGACGCTTTATGCCCGCGACGACGCCCACAAGGACGAACTGATGGGAACCGCCTTCAAGGGGAAGGCAAAAGTCGAAATCGGCCGGTTCAAAGGCCTCGGCGAAATGCTTCCTGCCCAGTTGAAGGAAACCACCATGGATCCGAAAAACCGCACCATGTTGCTGGTTCGGGTCGATGAAAATGCTGCGGCCGAAACCAACGACGTCGTGGAGCGCCTGATGGGGAACAAGCCTGAGGCCCGCTTCCGCTTCATCCAGGACAATGCGGAATTTGCCGAGGATCTGGACATCTGAATCACCGATTCTGCCGCTCGAATCGAGAAAACCGTTTGTCCGCCCTATCGCTCTGCGCGGATAGGCATTATCATGTTTCTGAAATTTAATGCGAAAGTCTTTGTTGCCCTCGCTTCAGACGCAAACGAGTAATTAATAAACCCGCGGATAGCGACCATGCTGCAAGCGATGTATGATGTATTAGACCGCCAGCGACGGCCCCTCAGAAACCGTCACTACATGGTCTTTCGAAAAGCACGGGTGGGATATGCCCGCATTCCCGGTGCCCCGATGGCAACGGTGTTCCCGGTCCTGAAAATGCTGAGTGGCCTGGCTGTCGATCCGGATGCCACGCAGGCTTATACCACGGACTACACGGGCCTTTGGGAAGGCGATATCGAGCTTCTCACGGCCAGCGAACTCAAGCGGCGGCATCCGGATTTCCCGGTGTTTACAATCGTTCAATATCCCCACTCCCGGCTGGCCTCCTGTTACGAGCACCTCATTCTCGGCGATACGGACCTGCCCGCCTATTTCGAGGAAAACCGCTTCCGGAAAGAGATGCCGGTCAACGAATTCCTGGAACGCGTCCTGGAAACGACAGATCTTGTCGCGGATAACCTGCTGCGCAGCCAGTCCTCCATGCTCCATCACAAGGGCACACTCATTCCGGACCTGATCCTGGATTTCAACAAGCTGCCGTCGGACTGGAGCAAGCTTCGATCCCTCTTGAAGCGGCAGAGCAATATCGACATCGGCGAGGGTCCCGCGGCCATTGAGTTGCCGACGCACGAGACGGCCGAAGCCATTCGGGATTCGCTCTATTTCAGCCAGGTTCTGAGACATTACCGGCGCGACTACAAACTGTTTTTCGACAATGGACCCGGCGAACCGCCTGCGCGAAAGCATTCATGGAAAAATGCCGGCGCTGCCGGTGAATTGCGCGGGCAGACAAGTTCTTCCGGACTCGCCTGACAGGCTCTCAAACCGGTATTGTGATTTCTTGTGAGCTTGCGTTTTAAGTTGCAAATTCTTTTGACGGTAAAGTCATTATCGGAAGCCAATTTGATAGGTGAATTAAATTTCGACCTCTCTCCGGAGACCACAGTTAACTGATATACGTTTTATTCTCCGAAATCGGCGAATTTCTTCGTATTTTGGCCTGTCTTCACATTGACACTAGCGTCGACAAATGTAGGGTGTGCCCGACTTTGCACGGCATCGCCTGCAAACTGATGTCATTCGATTGATCATGAAATCCGGGCTAAAGGCTCTATATGTCATTTAATACTCTCGGTCTTAGCGAGAAGGTCCTCGCTGCAGTTGAAGCGGCGGGATATACGGAACCGACAGCGATCCAGGAAGGCGCGATCCCACGCGTTCTGGAGCGACGCGATGTTTTAGGCATCGCTCAAACAGGCACGGGCAAGACCGCAAGCTTTACCCTGCCGATGCTGACGCTTCTGGAAAAGGGACGCGCCCGCGCACGGATGCCGCGCACCCTGATCCTGGAACCCACACGCGAACTTGCCGCTCAGGTCGAAGAAAACTTCGAGAGATACGGCAAGAACCACAAGCTGAACGTTGCTCTGCTGATTGGTGGCGTTTCCTTTGGCGAGCAGGACAAGAAGCTCGATCGCGGCACGGATGTTCTGATCGCTACCCCCGGTCGCCTGCTCGACCATTTCGAGCGCGGAAAACTGCTTTTGCAGGGCGTTGAGATCCTGGTGATCGACGAAGCCGACCGCATGCTCGACATGGGCTTCATTCCGGATATCGAACGGATCTGCAAGCTGATCCCGTTCACCCGCCAGACCCTGTTCTTCTCGGCAACCATGCCGCCGGAGATCCAGCGCCTGACCGAAGCGTTCCTGCAGAACCCGGCCCAAATCGAGGTGGCTCCGTCTTTGACGACCGCTGAAAATGTGGCGCAGTTCCTCAAAGGCACCGAGAACCAGGACTTCGACAAGCGCGCTGCCTTGCGCGAGCTTCTGGAGAAGTCCGAAGACCTCAAGAACGCCATCGTGTTCTGTAACCGCAAACGCGATATCACGACCCTGTTCCGTTCCCTTGAGCGCCACGGCTACAACGTCGGCGCCCTCCATGGCGACATGGACCAGCGGACACGCATGATGATGCTGGATAATTTCCGGAAGGGAAACATTACCCTGCTCGTGGCCAGCGACGTGGCCGCTCGCGGTCTGGATATTCCGGAAGTCAGCCACGTCTTCAACTACGATGTTCCCAGCCATGCGGAAGACTATGTCCACCGCATCGGGCGAACCGGCCGAGCCGGAAGGTCCGGGGTTGCATATACGCTCGTAACCCCCGACGACCAGAAATATCTCGATGCGATCGAAAAGCTGATCAACAACCCAATCAATTGGGAAGGCGAACCGATCGATTTCGAGGCGGCCGCGAAAGAACGCAAGGCCCGCCGTCGCGGCAAGTCTGCCGCCAAGTCGGACAGCGCCGAAACCCGTTCGGAATCGAAACCGGCCGCGGAAAAGCCCGCGCGGCGGAAAAAGGCCGATAACGACGACGCGGTCGCAACGGAAGAAATCCAGCCCAAACCGCGCCGCCGCCCGGCACGGCAGGAGCAGAGCGATTCGTCCGGGTCCAGACCTGCAAAGCGTTCGAAGCCCGACAGAAACGAGCCTGCGTTCGGTAAGGACGGACATGTTCCCGCATTTCTCCTCAGAGAGCCACGTCCGAAGAAAGTTTCTTGAATATCTGAGCTCAAGGGGTCTTAAGTTTAACCCGAACTTAAAACCTCTTGTAGAAATTTACGATTCAGGAAATTGACGCTGAGGAACTTTCCGCAAGTTCAGTGTGTGGGATTATTGATGTCAGACGAAGACGACCATAAGCGGACGATTGTTTATGCCGAGTCCGCGCTGGCCTATATCAAGAGGAACGTGCTTCCCGCGTATCCTCGTTCCTATGAATTCTGGTACACCTATTGTGCGGGCTACAATCACGGACTGAACCGTGCCATCAATGACGTGCTGAAGCAGAAGGGTCGCGTCAGCACGGAAGAGATGCAGTCCATCTACGGTCGGTTTTTGTCCCCCAACAAGCTTGGCGACCAACTGGATGAAGTCGGCGACAAGGTTTCCCGCGAGGTCGAGGATCTGGTGGACGCCTTGAAAATGGGCGTCGATGCCACCTCCGACTACGGTACGCTGCTCGAGCGTGCTGGAGAAAAGCTGAAGAAGCTGAAAGACCCGGAGAACCTGGAAGTCTTCGTCACGCACCTGATGAAGTCGACCCACTCTGCGGTCGCCTCGAACCGCAAGCTCGAATCCCAGCTGCTGGAATCCAAACGGCAGATCGAGAACCTGCAATCAAGCCTTGAGACGATCCGCTACGAGTCCCTGACCGACGAGCTGACAACGCTCAACAACCGGAAGCATTTCGACACATCAATCGACCGGTTGACGGCCAACGCGGTCGAAAGCAACCGTGGCTTCGCCCTGCTTCTGACGGATATCGACCATTTCAAGAAGTTCAACGACACCTGGGGCCACCAGACGGGCGATCAGGTGCTCCGGCTCGTGGCCCTGGCGGTCAAGCAGAACGTGAAGAATGGGGACGTCCCCTGCCGCTATGGTGGCGAGGAATTCGCAATCCTGCTGCCGCAGACCGGTCTGTCGGAAGCGACCGAGGTTGCTGAACTGATCCGCAATGCGGTCATGTCGAAGGAACTGGTCAAGCGGTCGACCGGAGAAAACCTTGGACGGATCACGGTCTCCATCGGCATTTCGGTCTTCCATCCAGAAGACACCACTCATTCGATCATCGGTCGTGCCGACGAAGCGCTGTACGCGGCAAAGGCTGCTGGCAGGAATATCGTGAAAACGGAAGTGGACCTTCCCTCGGCTCACACCTCGGATGTCGCCTGACCACGTCAGACCCGGGCGGCTTCGGCGTCTAATCCCATCTGCCAGAAATCGGCCTCGAGAATGCTGGCCTTGCGAAAGATCGTTGCAAGACGGGGAAACCGGGCTTCCGTGAGATAGATCTCCGCAGTCCTGTCCATCCAGTCGCCGAAATCCTTCGCCAGTTCCTGGTACATGTCGCCGGCATATTCGGCGATCCAGCGCCGGTAGGGATTATCGGCAAGGTCTCCCGCGTAACGCTTTTCAAGATCGGCACCGATCTCGGCATAGCCGATGATGCACGGTGCAAGAGCGACCTGCAGGTCCAGGAGATCTCCGGCCATCCCCGTTTCCAGAACAAAGCGGGTATAGGCCATGGTCGGACGGTCTTCCTCCGAAGCTTCGATCATGTCCCTGCACATGCCCCAGCCGGCACACATCTCGATGTGCAGGTCGAGTTCCACGTCCAGGATCGCCTTGACGCCTTCCAGCGAGGCGCGCATGTCGTCGACTGTCGGGCTTTTATAGATCCCGAGCGCATAGGCACGCGCGAACTGGATCAGGAACAGATAGTCCTGAATGAGATAGTGCCTGAAACAGGCCTCCGGCAGCGAACCGGCGCCCAGCCTCCCGACGAATTCATGGGAAACGTATGCGGACCATTCCCGCTCCGCATCGCCCTTCAGCCGCTGAAAGAGATCCACTATCGCCCCTGCCCGGCCATGATTCCCGGGTCGGCTTCCTGCAGCGACACGGACTCGCCGCAGCCGCACGCGGACACTTCATTCGGGTTCTTGAAAATGAATCCGGAGCGGAACTTGGTCACTTCAAAGTCCATTTCCGTGCCAAGCAGGAACAGAACGGCGGACGGATCGACGAACAGCTTCGCGCCCTTGTCCTCGACAGCATCGTCGCCGGGGCTGGCCTCCTTGACCAGCTCCATAGTGTACTCCATGCCGGCGCACCCGCCCTTCTTGATGCCGACCCGAAGACCCTGCGCCTCTCCATCGGCATTGTCGACCAGTTCGCGCACACGTTCCGCCGCGGCGTCGGTCATGGTCATCACCTGGAATTTGCTTGCTGCAGCCATCTCATCCTCGAGGTTTGCAAAGGATTCGGGTCATATCCAACATATAGGAATGCCGAGCGCCGTCAAAAAGAGGCCGCCTCCTTCAGTACCAGTTCAGCGCGACCTTGGCTTCGTCCGACATGCGCTCCGGCGACCAGGGCGGATCGAACACCATGTCCACATTGACCGGTCCGACACCGGCCACGGAAGAAACGGCATTTTCCACCCAGCCCGGCATCTCGCCGGCAACCGGACAGCCCGGCGCCGTAAGCGTCATGTCGATATTGATCGAGCGGTCATCCTCGATATCGACCTTGTAGATCAGGCCGAGTTCATAGATGTCGCAGGGAATTTCCGGATCGTAGACGGTCTTGAGGGCCGCCACGATATCGTTCGTCAGCCGGTCCAGTTCTGCCATGGGAATGGCCGAACCGCCGGCGACGTCCGCGCGCAGTTCTTCCCCTGCCTCGTTGTGATCAATGGTGGTGCCGTTTTCCATCTTGTCCGTCCTCAGGCGAAAAATGACTGCGCCTTGATCAAGGCATCGTAAAGCGCATCGACTTCCGCGCGGGTGTTATAGAGCCCGAAACTTGCCCGACATGTAGAGGTCACGCCGTATTTTGCCAAGAGCGGCTGCGCGCAATGGGTCCCGGCCCTGACCGCTACGCCGGAGCGGTCGATGATCGTGGCAACGTCATGAGCGTGCGCCCCTTCGATCTCGAAGGACACGATCGCCCCCTTGCCCGGCGCCGTGCCGAAGATCCTCAACGAGTTGATCGTCGACAGCCTTTCATGGGCGTAGGCGCACAGGTCCGCCTCATGGCGGGCAATCCGCTCCCGTCCGATGCTGTCCATGTAATCCAGAGCCGCCCCCAGACCGATCGCCTGCACGATCGGCGGCGTACCAGCCTCGAACCGGTGCGGCGGATCGGCATAGGTGACTATGTCCTCGGTCACGTCCAGGATCATCTCGCCGCCACCGCAGAACGGGCGCATGGCTTTCAGCTTGTCCGACTTGGCCCACAGGACACCGATGCCGGTTGGCCCATAGACCTTGTGACCGGTAAAAACGTAATAGTCGCAGTCGATGTCCTGCACGTCCACCGGCAGGTGAACGGCGGCCTGGCTGCCGTCAACCAGCACCGGAATGCCGCGTTCATGAGCGATCCGGCACACATCCTTCACCGGCACAACCGTGCCCAGCACATTGGACATGTGCGTGATGGCGACGAGCCTGGTCCGGTCGGTCAGCGTGTCGGCAAAGGCGTCCAGGTCGAAGGATCCGTCCTCGCGGACATAGACCCACTTCAGCACCGCCCCGTTGCGCTCACGGTAGAAGTGCCACGGTACAATGTTGGAGTGGTGCTCCATGATGGAGATCACGATTTCATCGCCCGGACCGAAGGTCTCCGGACCGAGACCATAGGAGACCAGATTGATCGCCTCGGTCGTGGAGCGGGTGAACACGATCTCGTCCACCGACGGTGCATTCAGGAAGCGGCGCACCTTTTCGCGCGCGGCCTCGTAATTGTCGGTCGCCGTGTTCGACAGATAATGCAGGCCGCGATGAACGTTGGCGTACTCGCTGGAATAGGCATGGGAAACCGCGTCGATGACCGCCTGCGGTTTTTGCGCCGACGCCCCGTTGTCGAGATAAACCAGAGGCTTGCCGTAGACCTCTCGCGAGAGGATCGGAAAATCCTTGCGGATGGCCTCGACGTCATAGCCGGCGTCCGTTTCAGCGATTGCAGATGCGACCGTCATGCCGCCATGCTCCCTTTATCTTGTTCTATCCCTCGGCGCCTTGTTCCGCCGACGGACTTCATCAGCTTCTGGCGGCCAGCCAGGCACGGACCCGATCTTCTAGCATCTCGGTCAGGTCGTCCTCGCCGAATTCCTCGATGGCTTCGGACAGGAATGCCAGAACGAGGAGTGTTTTTGCCTCGTCTTCCGGAATGCCGCGCGCGCGCAGATAGAACAGAAGATCCTCGTCAATCTCGCCGCTCGTGGCGCCGTGGGCGCACAGGACGTCATCGGCAAAAATCTCCAGCTCCGGCTTGTTGGCCATTTCCGGCCCTTCCGACAGAAGGAGAGCCTGGGTCATCATTTCGCCGTCGGTCTTCTGGGCATGGGGGGCCACATTGATGCGCCCCTGATAGACCCCTTTGGCCTCATCGTCGAGAACCGTCTTGAAGAACTCGCGGCTGGAGCAATTGGGCACGACGTGATCGACAATCAGCGTCTGATCCGCGAGCGCCTTGTCACGGGCCATGGCCACGCCGAACAGCCGGGCTTCCGAGTTCTCACCGGCAAAGGAGACGAACTGCTGATTGCGCACGAAGGATGGTCCGGCGATGAAGCCGAGCGTATGGAACCGTGCCTCGGCCCCAAGACGAGCCAGTGTCGTGAACAGCTTTGCCCCCTCGCCATTGCCGTCAATCAGGCGGGTGACCGTCAGTTCCGCGGTATCGGCGATGTCATAGTCGAAAACGGCATTGGTCTCGCCCGTACCGGTGTCGCCGGCAAAGGATTCAAGGAGCTTGAGCTTCGCACCCGGGGCCACCGCGATCCGGCAGCGAGTGACCTGAGCCCCCTCGCCCGCAGCCACATGCACCAGTTCAACCGGCTTTGAAACGGCTGCACCGTCCCTGACCGACAGCGCCACGCCGCCCTGTACGAAGGCGGTGTTGAGCACGAGTGTTCCGTCGCCCGCCGCACTGGCCGGACCAGCGAGCAAGGCCGCCCCGTTTTCGCCTGCAAGCGCGGTGTTGAAGTCGCTCACCGTGACGCCTTCGCCGGCCAGAGCCTCGACATCACTCAAGCCGGCCATGTACCGGCCGTTGGCAATCACGACTCGGTAGCGGCCGAGGTCACCGAAGCCATCAGTTGCTTTCAGTACGGCGTTGACCTCGTCTGCCGTGGCCTCGGCCGCCAGCGGCGCGCTCGACTTCATATAGGCACGTAGGTCGGTGTACTTGTATTCCTCGACTCGCCGGTGCGGCAGGCCGGTCCGCCGCAATTGCTCGGCGGCCGCATCGCGCAGCGCGACCACGGCATCCGTTCCGGCAAGCCCGGCTCGGACGCTGTCGTAACGCGCCATCAGACCGGTTTCGGCCTGCGTATGCGTGATCGGGGTATTGGCGTTCATCCTTGTCTCCCGCCGCTCAGGCTGCTGCGTCTTCGACGTAATCGGCGTAACCGCTCTTTTCCAGCTCAAGCGCCAGATCCGCGCCGCCGGTCTTGACGATCCGGCCTTTGGACATGACGTGGACGACGTCCGGTACGATGTGATCGAGCAGGCGCTGGTAGTGGGTGATGACGATCATCGAACGGTCCGGCGACCGAAGCTTGTTGACGCCATCGGATACGATCCTGAGCGCATCGATGTCGAGGCCGGAATCGGTCTCGTCGAGCACGCAGAGTTTCGGCTCCAGAAGGGACATCTGCAGGATCTCGGCGCGCTTCTTCTCGCCGCCGGAAAAACCGACGTTCAGAGGGCGCTTCAGCATGTCCATGCCGACTTGCAGATCGGCCGCCTTTTCCTTGACCGTCTTCATGAAGGCCGGGATCGTCAGTTCGGCCTCGCCGCGGGCACGCCGCTGGGCGTTCATCGCGGTCTTGAGGAATTCCATGGTGGCGACACCGGGAATCTCGATCGGATACTGGAACGCCAGGAAGACGCCGGCGGCCGCCCGGGCGTCCGGGCCGAGTTCCAGGAGGTTCTCGCCGTTGAAAAGGATCTCGCCTTCGGTGATCTCGTAATCGTCCTTGCCGGCCAGAATATAGGACAGCGTCGATTTGCCGGAGCCGTTCGGACCCATGATGGCGTGCACTTCGCCGGCGTTCACTTTCAGGTCGACGCCGCGCAGGATTTCCTTGCCGTCTTCGGCGATACGGGCATGCAGGTTTTTGATCTCAAGCATTGAGATAGTCCTTATTCAAGAGGCCGATCCCGCCGGCCTGAACTATTTAAATCGTTCGCTTTCCGATGGAATTTTTAGCCCACCGACCCCTCCAGACTGATCGAGATCAGCTTCTGGGCCTCGACCGCGAATTCCATCGGCAGCTGCTGGATGACGTCCTTGACGAAGCCGTTGACGATCAGGGCCACGGCCTCCTCGTCCGACATGCCGCGCTGCTGGCAATAGAACATCTGATCGTCGGAGATCTTCGAGGTGGTCGCCTCGTGCTCGAAGGTCGCCGTCGCGTTCTTGCTTTCGATGTAGGGCACCGTATGAGCGCCGCAGTCCTGGCCGATCAGGAGCGAGTCGCACTGTGTGAAGTTACGCGCGTTCGAGGCCTTGCGGTGGGCAGACACCAGACCGCGGTAGGTGTTCTGCGACCGGCCGGCGGAAATGCCTTTGGAGATGATCCGGCTGGTGGTGTTCTTGCCCAGGTGGATCATCTTGGTGCCGCTGTCGACCTGCTGATAGCCGTTGGAGACGGCGATCGAGTAGAACTCGCCGCGCGAATTGTCGCCGCGCAGGATGCAGGACGGATATTTCCAGGTGATCGCCGACCCGGTCTCGACCTGGGTCCAGGAGATCTTGGAATTCTTGCCCCGGCAATCGCCACGCTTGGTGACGAAATTGTAGATGCCGCCCTTGCCCTGCGCGTCGCCCGGGAACCAGTTCTGGACCGTAGAGTACTTGATCTCGGCATCGTCGAGGGCAACGAGCTCAACGACAGCCGCGTGCAGCTGGTTCTCGTCGCGCTGGGGCGCCGTGCAACCCTCCAGGTAGGAGACATAGGCCCCCTTCTCCGCGATGATCAGCGTACGCTCGAACTGGCCGGTGTTCTGCTCGTTGATGCGGAAATAGGTCGACAGCTCCATCGGGCAACGCACGCCTTCCGGCACATAGACGAAAGAGCCGTCGGAAAAGACCGCGGAATTGAGCGTGGCGTAGAAATTGTCCGTCGCCGGCACGACCGAACCCAGGTACTTTTTCACCAGGTCGGGATATTCGCGCAGTGCCTCGGAGATCGAGCAGAAGATGACGCCGGCCTTCTTCAGCTCTTCCTTGAAGGTGGTGACCACGGACACGCTGTCGAACACCGCATCGACGGCGACCCGGTTTTCCGGCTTGATGCCCGCGAGAATTTCCTGCTCGCGCAGCGGGATGCCCAGCTTTTCATAGGTTTCCAGCAGCTGCGGATCGACCTCGTCGATGCTCTTCGGACCTTCCACCGACTTCGGCGCCGCATAGTAGTAGAGTTCGTCGAAATCGATCTTCGGATAGTGCACCCGGGCCCAGGTCGGCTCGTCCATGGTCATGAACCGGCGCAACGCCTCCAGGCGCCACTCGGTCATCCACTCCGGCTCGTTCTTTTTCGCGGAGATGAAACGGACGGTTTCCTCGGAAAGGCCCTTGGCGCCTCTTTCCGAATCGATGTCGGTCACGAAGCCGTATTTATACTGGTCAACATCGATCGCCTTGACCTGATCGATTGTCTCCTGCACAGCGGGCATATCTTCACTCCATTTCACGGGACTCGACCATCCCGCGGTTCTTATTAATTTGCATCGCCGGGCGCCGACTTAACGGACGTCAAGCGTTGGCGGCCAGCCGCCGGATAGGTCATGCGGCCCGGTTTCGGGCCTTCGGATTCAGCCGGTCGACGACCTGTGGCCAAACCTCGAGAAAACGATCGATGTCGGCCTCTGAGGAATTCCAGCCGAGACTGACACGCAGAGCGCAGCGGGCAGCTGCCTCGTCGACCCCCATGGCGGTCAGCACATGGGACACGGACACCTTGCCGGACGAACACGCGGAACCGGAAGACAGGGACACACGTTCCAGATCGAAGGCGATCAACGCCGTTTCCGCCGAAATTCCGGGAGCCGCAAAGCAGCTCGTGTTCGCGAGACGCGGCGCCTCCTCCCCGAATATAGTCACGGCGGGGCAGATTTCACGTATCCCGGCTTCCAATCTATCGCGAAGGGCGGCGAGACGTGTCACGTCTTCGGCTTCCCGTTCCGCATCCTGCGCGGCCATACCGAATCCGGCAATGGCAGCAACGTTTTCCGTACCGGCGCGGCGCCAGTTTTCCTGTCCGCCGCCCGACATCAGCGGCGACGGCACGCGGGCCGTGGAGCGGACAACGAGAGCACCTGCGCCCTGCGGTCCGCCGAACTTGTGCGCCGACAGGCTGATGGCATCGGCCTTCCAGGCGTCCATGTCTATTGCCATGCGCCCGGCCGCCTGCACCGCGTCGACGTGGAAGAAGCCGCCGGCCTGTGACACCAGCTCGCCGATTTCGGCAAGCGGACTGATCACGCCTGTTTCGTTGTTGGCTGCCATCACGGAGACCAGTGCCGGCCCACCGTCGGCCAGCCTATCCTTCAAGACGTCCAGCCGAATCAGGCCGTTGCCGTCGGCGGGGACAACCTCCTGCATGGAGACCGGAAACCGGCCGCCCGCGGCCACCGAAGGGTGTTCCGTCGCGCCGCGCAGAAGACGTTCCAGATAGGCCGGGGACCCCTGGTCCTGCCAGGTCGGGGTCAGCGCCGTCATATTGGCTTCGGTGCCGCCGGACACGAAGGTAACGGCCCGGGAGCGGGTCTTGCAGAGGCTGGCCACCTGCTCGCGCGCGGCCTCGACCCTGGCCCGGGCACGGCGGCCGTCGGCATGGACCGACGACGCATTGCCGACGTCGTTCAGAACTTCGACCATGCGCTCCCTTGCGCCGGGGCGCAGCGGCGCGCCGGCGTTATGGTCGAAATAGACGTGGTCTTTCGCCTGAGGCATAGCCTGTTCGCGCGCCTGTGTTTCACCTGTTTTCAGCCGGATCGAAAATCTTTTCATTTACCCATCGTTACGGAAAACTTGAAATTTTCCGCTCTGATGGCTTAAACGTGCCCACCTGACGACGTCGCGTCCCATTTTTCCATCATCATGGGACGTGGGCGACTTTCGAATAATTCTAAAGAAGGTTCTAGAAACTCGGAACCTGAGAGTCAAGTTTAGACTTAGGGATTTCACGTATATAGAACTTAAGGCGCGCCCGGGAATCCCAAGGGCGCCGCAATAAAAAAGGACATAGCGCTTCATGCCCGAGGTGATCTTCAACGGTCCCGCGGGCCGGCTGGAAGGCCGGTTCCATCCCGCGAAAAAACGCAATGCACCGATCGCCCTGGTGCTTCATCTGCATCCCCAGTTCGGCGGCACGATGAACAACCAGATCGTGTATCAGCTCTATTACATGTTTGCGCAGCGCGGCTTTGCGGTCCTGCGGTTCAATTTCCGCGGCGTCGGCCGTTCCCAAGGGGCCTTCGACCATGGCCAGGGAGAGCTTTCCGATGCGGCCGCGGCTCTTGACTGGGTGCAGACCGTGCACCCGGACGCACGCGCCTGCTGGATCGCCGGCTTCTCCTTCGGCGCCTGGATCGGTATGCAGCTGCTGATGCGCCGGCCGGAAGTCGAAGGCTTCATCTCGGTCGCGCCCCCGGCCAACCTGCACGACTTCTCGTTCCTGGCCCCCTGCCCCTCTTCGGGCCTGATCATCCATGGCGAGAACGACAAGGTCGTTCCGCAGAAGGATGTGCAGACCCTGGTCGACAAGCTGAAGACCCAGAAGGGCATCGTCATCGACCATCAGGAAATCCCCAGCGCGAACCACTTCTTCGAGAGCCACATGGACGACTTGATGGACCGCTGCGGTAATTACCTCGACGGCCGGCTCGGCCTGACACCGGACGATTATGTGCCGGTCGACTGATCGCCGGAAAAGCACCGACTTGTCAAAAGCCCGCAACATGCGGGCTTTTTACTTGTGCGAATGCCCAAACTGGATCTGCCCGTGCCTCACCAAGACCCCGAGTTCCATATCAGAGCGGCCACACCGGACGATTGTGACGGTCTGGCCGGGCTATACCGCCACCTCATACCCAATGACGTTCCCGCCGATCCGGTAGAGACACCGGCGTCCTGTAAGCAGATGCTCGCGCACCCGGGCCTGACCGTCCTGATAGGAATCAGAAACGGCGTTTCGGTCTCTACCTGTACACTGATCGTCATTCCGAACATGACCCGCGGCGGCGCGCCTTACGCATTGATTGAGAATGTCGTCACCCACTCGGACTACCGTGGCAAGGGTTTCGGCGAACAATTACTCAAGTCCGCCTTCAAGCGGGCCTGGGCTGACGGCTGCTACAAGGTCATGCTCTTGAGCGGATCGAAGAACACGGAGGCACACCGCTTCTATGAGCGGATCGGGTTCGAGACGACAAAGGTCGACTTCGAGGCGCGGGCGCCCGGCTATCCACCGCGCATGCTCGCCTGACTCAAAAAGCCCGCCGATCCGGCAGGCTTTTTATTTCCTTACAGGCTTTTGAGAGCCTTTTTTAAAGCTGTGCTGGAAGCTTACTGACCCGGTGTCCAGGCTTCGTAGTCGCCGGAAACTTCCGGGCGGTCTTCCGGGGTCAGGATCGAACCGTGCGGGCGATAGGCGCCCGGCGTGCCGGTCAGATTCTGCTGATGCGGCTTCTGCCAGTGCCTGGGATAGTAGGCTTCGTCGGTGGGCGGGGTGTCGACCCGATGGTGCATCCAGCCGTGCCAGCCCGGGGGTATCGTAGAAGCTTCTGCCAGGCCGTTATAGATGACCCAGCGCTTCTTCCCGCCCCGTTCGCGGTAGTACTTGTTGCCGGACTCGTCCTCGCCGACGAATTCGCCTTTGCGCCAGGTAAAAAAGCGCGTTCCCATGGTCTGGCCGTTCCACCAGGTGAACAGTTCGATTATGAGCTTCCACATCGCCTGAAGAGATCCTTGAGCGAGACGCATTGGTATCGCGGACGGTCAGAACCGTGCCGCCGGTAGGATTGGCGCGAATATGACGGCTCGCACGGCGACTGTCCAGCCCGCATTTCCCCGCTCTTCGCCTCAGACCGGGGAATGGCCCTGAAAGGCGGGAACTGTCAGCTGCCGGTGGCGCGTGTCGAACCGAAAGCGGAAATGCGCGGCGCTTTCTTGTCTGACGCCGCCGGAATGATCCGTTTGCCGGTCAGGTCGACCGAATCGGGTACGCTTCTGGATGCGGAGGCGAATTCCTTTTCCACCGCGCTTTGCACGGCCGCCAGGCGCTTGGTCGCCTGCTTGTGATAATGCCGCGCATTTTCCAGGGTCTTTATCTTCTCCGCCTGAACATCAAGGGTCTTGTGGATCCCATCGATATTATAGAAGCCGGAACTCTCCAGAATCATCTGCCGCTCGTCGGTCAGAAGCCACTGCAGACGGCTGTAAAGTGTCGCGGGCGAAAGCGGCTTGACCAGGAGGTGATGCGCCCCTGCCCTGAGCCCCTTGTCGACCAGGGCGCGTGTACCGTGGGCGGTGATGAACAGCAGCGGCACGTAGCACAAAGGCTCCATATGCCGGTGGCGGATCAGGCGCAGCAGCTGATAGCCGGAAGTGGGCGCCATGCGCCAGTCGGCGAGAATCACGTTCGGCGGCTCGCTCAGCATTGCCTCCAGCGCTTCGTCCGCCGAATCGAAGACCCGCACTCGGGCGACCTTGAAACTGATGAGAATCGACCGGATCAAAGTCTGCATGGGTTTGCTGTCCTCGACGATCACAACATCGAGATCCTCAAGCCCTAGGCCGTAAGCTGCGTGATGCTTCATTTGAACCGCTCTTGATTGTCCCCAACTGAAACAATGCCAGAGGCGCTTTAAGTCGCACTCAATGCGCGACCTGCCATTTTCATAAAATTTTCATCTAAACCGCACGGTTACGCCGATGTTTGCGGCAGTGCGGGATAAAGGATTTTCTGAGCCGGCTCAGGCCGGGAATCGCAGAAGTCCGCGCGTTTCGGCAACACTCCCCGTTATCCACATGACCACACTATATTTGGGGCTTGCACCCAAAATAGACACAACAGGTTGTCGATGCGCGCTTGACGGTAACGATTGATTCACTCTAGTTTTTTATCACTTTCAGTGTGCGTATCAGGAAGCGGTCTTCCCCGCCTCCGATCCTCCAGTATCCAGTATTGAGCGTAACGCGTCCCGGTCTTTGGCTTCCGCCATTCGGGCGCCAGTTACATGTGCGTCTGGGTTCCGCAAAAGCGTCTCAGGCCTCCTCGTGACAAAGCTGTTGATGAACACTATATCTGGTAGCCATCAGCGCTCAAAACACTAGATAACGGATCGATCAAAGCGATCCGGAAAAAACAGGGTAAGGCTTACCGCCGACCCGGACCAATTTGGTCTCGGATCAGAATTGCGTGAGACTCGCGGCCGGAAGACGAAGTACGGCCCGACCGGGAAATCGAAGGGGATATGGAATGCGGATTGAGCGGCGCTATACGAAACAGGGACAGTCTCCCTACGCCGACATTGAATTCCGGACGGCAACGAGCGAGATCCGTAATCCGGACGGTTCGATCGTGTTTCGGCTGGAAAACATTCAGGTTCCGTCGCAATTCTCCCAGGTTGCGGCCGACATTCTCGCGCAGAAGTATTTCCGCAAGGCCGGCGTTCCGGCCAAACTGAAGCCCGTCGAGGAAAACACGGTTCCGTCCTGGCTGTGGCGTCAGGAAGCCGACGAGAAGGCGCTGAAGACGCTGCCTGAAGACGAGCGCTACGGCTCCGAGATCGACGGTCGTCAGGTGTTCGACCGCCTGGCCGGCACCTGGACCTACTGGGGCTGGAAGGGCGGCTACTTCGACACGGAAGAAGACGCCCACGCGTTCTATGACGAACTGCGCTTCATGCTGGCGACCCAGAAGGTGGCGCCGAACTCCCCGCAGTGGTTCAACACAGGCCTGCACTGGGCCTATGGCATCGACGGCCCGAGCCAGGGCCACTTCTATGTCGATTTCCAGACCGGCGAACTGACCCGCTCCGCCACGGCCTACGAGCATCCCCAGCCGCACGCCTGCTTCATCCAGTCCGTCGGCGACGACCTGGTCAACGACGGCGGCATCATGGACCTTTGGGTCCGCGAGGCACGCCTGTTCAAATACGGCTCCGGCACCGGCTCCAACTTCTCCCGCGTCCGCGGCGAAGGTGAGCGGCTGTCAGGCGGCGGCAAGTCCTCCGGCCTAATGAGCTTCCTGAAGATCGGCGACCGGGCGGCCGGCGCGATCAAGTCCGGCGGCACCACGCGCCGCGCGGCCAAGATGGTCGTGGTCGACGTCGACCATCCGGACATCGAGGAATACATCAACTGGAAGGTCAAGGAAGAGCAGAAGGTGGCCGCCCTCGTCACCGGCTCGAAGGTCTGCCAGAAGCACCTCAGTGCGATCATGCGCGCCTGCGTCAACTGTGAGGCGGACAACGGCGAATGCTTCGACCCGGCGAAGAACCCGGCGCTGAAGCGGGAAATCCGCGCTGCCAAGAAGATGATGGTGCCGGACAACTACATCCAGCGCGTCATCCAGTTCGCCCGCCAGGGCTACTCCAAGATCGAATTCCCGACCTACAACACGGACTGGGACTCGGAAGCCTATCTGACCGTTTCCGGCCAGAACTCCAACAACTCGGTGCGCGTCACCGACGGGTTCCTGTCCGCGGTCGTGGAAGACGGCGACTGGGACCTGACCGCCCGCAAGACCAACAAGACGGTCAAGACGATCAAGGCCAAGGAACTCTGGGAACAGATCGGCTATGCCGCCTGGGCGTCCGCCGATCCGGGCATCCAGTACCACACCACCATCAACGACTGGCACACCTGCCCGGCTTCCGGCGAGATCCGGGCGTCCAACCCGTGCTCGGAATACATGTTCCTGGACGACACGGCCTGTAACCTGGCGTCCCTGAACCTGATGCAGTTCCGCCGCGAGGACCGGTCGTTCGACGTCGACAACTACGAGCATGCCGTCCGCCTGTGGACCATCGTTCTGGAAGTCTCCGTGCTGATGGCCCAGTTCCCGTCGAAGGAAATCGCGGAACTCTCCTACAAGTTCCGCACGCTCGGTCTCGGCTACGCCAATATCGGCGGCCTGCTGATGACCTCCGGCATTCCCTACGACAGTGACGAAGGCCGTGCGATCTGCGGCGCGTTGACCGCCGTCATGACCGGCGTGTCCTATGCAACGTCCGCGGAAATGGCCGGCGAGCTCGGCGCATTCCCGGAATACGACAAGAACGCCAAGGACATGCTGCGGGTCATCCGCAACCACCGCCGCGCCGCCTATGGCGAGGACACCGGCTACGAGGCGCTCAACACCAATCCGGTCGCCCTCGACCACGCCAACTGCCCGGACAAGACCCTGATCGACCACGCGCAGCGCGCTTGGGACCGGGCGCTTGAACTCGGCGAGAAGCACGGTTTCCGCAACGCCCAGTCCACCGTGATCGCCCCGACCGGCACCATCGGTCTGGTCATGGACTGCGACACCACCGGCATCGAGCCCGACTTCGCCCTGGTGAAGTTCAAGAAGCTTGCCGGCGGCGGCTACTTCAAGATCATCAACCGGGCCGTTCCCGAAGCCCTGCGCGGGCTCGGCTATTCGGAAGCCGAGATCGCCGAGATCGAGGCCTATGCGGTCGGTCACGGCTCCATCGAGCAGGCGCCGCACATCAACCCGACGACGCTGAAGGCCAAGGGCTTCTCCGACGAGAGCCTGGCGAAGATCAAGGCCTCGCTCGGCGCGGCCTTCGACATCAAGTTCGTCTTCAACCGCTGGACGGTCGGCGACGAGCAGATGGCCGCACTGATGGTTCCGGAAGAAAAGCTGATCGACCCGGCCTTCGACCTTCTGACCCACATGGGCTTCAGCAAGGAAGAGATCGAGGAAGCCAACACCCACGTCTGCGGCGCGATGACCCTGGAAGGGGCACCGCACCTTAGGCAAGAGCATTACGCCGTGTTCGACTGCGCCAACCCGTGCGGCCGCATCGGCAAGCGCTTCCTGTCGGTGGAAAGCCATATCCGCATGATGGCGGCCGCCCAGCCGTTCATTTCCGGCGCGATCTCCAAGACGATCAACATGCCGAATGACGCCACCGTCGACGAATGCAAGGAAGCCTACATGCTGTCCTGGCGCCTGGCGCTGAAGGCCAACGCGCTCTACCGCGACGGCTCCAAGCTGTCCCAGCCGCTCAATGCCCAGTTGCTCGCCGACGAGGACATGGAAGAGGACGAGGTGGCGGAAGCCATCGCCGCCAAGCCGATGGCCGCCAAGGCGGAAGTGGTTGCGGAACGGATCGTGGAACGCATCATCGAACGCGCCATCCGCGAACGGGAAAAGATGCCGGACCGCCGCAAGGGCTACACCCAGAAGGCGCGTGTCGGCGGCCACAAGGTGTATCTGACCACCGGCGAATACGAGGACGGCCGCCTCGGCGAGATCTTCATCGACATGCACAAGGAAGGCGCTGCTTTCCGCTCGCTGATGAACAACTTCGCCATCGCCATCTCGCTCGGTCTGCAGTACGGCGTGCCTTTGGAAGAATATGTCGACGCCTTCACCTTCACCCGGTTCGAACCGGCCGGCATGGTGCAGGGCAACTCGGCGATCAAGAACGCGACGTCGATCCTGGACTACATCTTCCGCGAGCTGGCCGTGTCCTATCTCGGCCGCCACGACCTGGCCCATGTGCCGCCGGAAGCCATCGGCAACACGACCATGAGCTCGGGCGCAAACGAAGGCAAGGACAACGCTGCCCAGCCGGCGGTCGTTTCCCACGGCCTCGTGCGCGGCCAGACCGAGCGGTTCCGCCTGGTCTCCAGCGGTGAACCGGCCGGTGCGCTCGGCGACGCGGTGTCGGCCACGACGGCCAGCACCCCGGCGGCCCAGACTTCGGCGATCGCCACCGCCTTCGCCCGCGGCTCCGAAGCGGTGGCGGCCGTGGAAGTCAGCACGGCCCCTGCCCCGCAGCCCAACGACGCGGCCCAGCAGATCGCCCAGGCCCGCATGAAAGGCTACGAAGGCGAAAGCTGCTCGGAATGCGGCAACTTCACCATGGTCCGCAACGGCACCTGCCTGAAGTGCGACACGTGTGGGAGCACGAGTGGATGCAGCTAAGCGTCAAGGCTAAGCCTGACCTGATGCGTCAGCCATTCTCGCTCTGCGTCAGGATAGTCTGCTCATTCAACACTCGAAGGCTGCTCACCTGCCCAGAAGGTGCTGAAGTACGGCGCTATCGCCACTGAAACAAAAAACCCGCCCATCAGAGATGATCGGGCGGGTTTTCATGTACGCTCCGGGCATTGAAGCCACCCCAGCCCGCCGTGTTTCAAAATCAATGTTTCATAAACCCGTTCCTCAATATAAGGTTGAACAACCTTAGATGGAGGAATGAATTTGGCTCGCGTAAGCAACATTAACTTTGTCAATGAAGCGAATGTGAACCGTCTCGGAAGAGGAAGGTCGGAGACGGAAGCTACGGTATTTCACCGGACTGAAGACGATGGAACCACTTGGCTTCACATCTACTCCTATGGGGAGCGTCCAGATCATCCTGGCAACAAAGCTCGGGCCAGTCAAAATCTCGCGTTTTGCAAAGAGGATATCCGCAGATTGAGGGACTACCTGAACCAAATTCTGGCAGACTGATCTACTCGGTGAGTTCCTGGATCAGCCTCATCGCCAGTTTGTCCAGCGACTTGGTCTCACATTCCCAGATAACGACCACTTTCCAACCCAGTTGCCGGAGCTCGTTGGATACACGTTCATCCCGGGTGGTATTCTCGAGGAACTTTTTTTCCCAAAACTCGACGTTTGTTTTTGGCGTACTGGCGTCTTTGCAGCCTGGGTGGCGGTGCCAGAAACATCCGTGAACGAATATCGCGGTCTTCCATTTCGGTAGAACAATGTCCGGACGCCCAGGAAGGCCTTTTCTGTGGAGGCGGAAGCGATATCCCAGCACATGAAGAAGCCGTCGGACTTTCAGTTCCGGCTTCGTATCTTTGCTCCCGATCCGGGCCATCAGGGCCGATCTCTTTTCGGGCGTCAAAATATCCATCAGCCCAGCCCGCTCAGATATCCACAGACAACCTTTTAAGGATGTTTTCCATCATCTTCATCGGAACAGCATTGCCGATTTGTGTCGCTATCTGTTGCACATTTCCTATGAACTTGTAACGATCAGGAAAGCTCTGCAATCGAGCCGCCTCTCTGAGCGTAATAGCTCGATCCTGTTCCGGGTGAGCAAAGCGGCCCCGGGTAATGTCCGTGCAGCCAGTTGTCAAAGTCGGCGCGACTTCACTCCACGATAATCGCCCGTAGACATCCGGGAATTTCCGGTCGCTTTCCAGGTTTTGATGACATGCAAGTTGGAGGTGGGTGGGCAGGCTTACCCGGCTACCACCATCTTTGGGAATATGCCGGAGACGTTCAAGGTTCAGTTCTGAATGGAGACGAGCCCTGTGAAGTCTGTCTCGGGCAGATGCTTCCCCTGCCGACAGTTCCTCCAGCCCCTTCAAAGCGTCAAATACAGTTACACGATTGTTTGGCTGCGTATGTAAATCACGCACATTTCGAATAACCTTCTTGTCCTGGGAAGCGACAAGGAGGCAGCGCAAACGTCTCTGTGGAACTTCGAAATCGGCGGCATCGACAAGCTCCGGAGCGGCATAAAGATATCGAAGGGACGCAAGCTCCTTCAGAAGAAGTCGCATCACTTCAGATCCCTGGATGCCGCGGACGTTTTCAAACAGAACGGTCTTGGGTCTTAAATAGCGTATAAACTTGATCGATTGAAGAACCAGATCAAGTCGGACGTCTTGGGGGCTTCGGCGTCTGTTTTGACTGCTGAAAGGTTGGCAAGGGGCACAAACAATCAACACATCCAACCGGGCTCCCGCCAAGGCCCATTTTAGACGCCATGGTGCCAGTTTCCGAATGTCCTCACGGAAGAACCGCGTTCCCGGGTGATTTGCACGATACGTCTTCTCACAGATCGGATCGACATCAACCGCAGCAGCTACATGATATCCAACTGCACTTAATGCCGCGGACACAGAACCGGAACCGCAGAAAAGATCGATAGCGGTTCGCACCTGGTTGCTCTTTCTAACTAAGTATTCCATTGATGCCGCTGGTTTGCACGTAGCCATTCAGATCCGGTCACGCCAATCCTGTTCAACTGCTCAACAATCTTTGTGATGTAGTTTTGCGCATGCATTGGTCGTAGTTCGCCAATCCATTCGTACGTGTTTTTCTCAGTGTCTTCAAAAGTTAATACGCTCGAATTCACAGTTGGAACAACATATTGAAATTCTTTATCAGGCATGAATTGAACTATCTTCAAACCGGTGTTCGGCTTAGAAATTAACTTCAATTCAGTGACTTTATTATCATCAACAATCGAAAAGTCGCCCTTTTCACTAACAACTTCAAGGCGCACAAACGGAAAAGTCCACGAATTGCATGGATCAAGTCTTACAGAGTCACAGCGCGGCTGGATGCATAAATAGAATTTCTCATCCTGCTCCACTTTACTCTTTAAGACGGTTCCTGTCGTAAGAAAAATATTTCGTGCGGTCTTGCTGCCGTCTTTTGCCCGGACCGTGAAAAGTGAAACTTCCGCAAGTCGGTGGTTCGCATGCTTTGTTTTCTGGTCATCTGCGTAAAACGACTGGAGAATGGGTATTCCCTGCTCCGAGGAAGGTCTCTTAAAGAACTTCTCGTTAGTTCCATTTTCAAGAAGAAACGTATTCGTCAGTATCGTTGCTTTTAATTTCGAAGGATTACCGCTGTCGACGAAGTCCACTTTTCCTTTTAATGATCCGGGATCTTTTGGCACTAACTTAGTATTGAGCTCTCTCTGCTGCCCGTTTTGCTTCATCCAAAGCGTGCATGTTTTTGCCGACAATGACTCATGTATAGAATTACTATGTACCGCAATATCCTCCATGGTGGCAGATAGTATTTCCACGATATATGCTTCCGCTTCCTCTGGATCTGGCGAAATAGCCTTGTGCGCAACAAAAGCGCCATCGAGTTCCGGGTCAAACACCGCAAGTGTTTGGTGAAGTTTTGATCGAATTGCAGCAGTTGCGTGGAGAGCGAAATTTCTTAGCAAGCCCTTTGATAACTTCGAGTATTCTTCAATTACAATTTCGGGAAGCTGTTTCCATTCGATAGGATTGGAAGCGTTTTTGTTTGTTGGTTTCGAAATAAATTTAATTCTTGAATTTTTCCCAACTAATATCGTCGTATTGTCTTCAAGAATTGAAACGGCATCTGAGATACCGACCTCTTCAATGGAGCTTTTAAGTCTATTTGATAGTCCCGCGATTTCCTCTCCAGTATATACCAGAATTAGTCGAAGCCTATCACTTTTATCTATATCATCTTTTATTACTTTAATAATCGTATCTATCGTAGGTTTTGCAGGATTCTCGAAACCTTCTTTTAGATGCCAATCAATGACTAAAACGTCAGCCTGTTTAGAAACGGAAAATGCATTCTCTGAAATAATACTCACTTCATCGGAGTTTTCAGGATAATAACTTCCACAAATGATTCCGTGTTCTGAAAAGGACTTGGTGACCTGAATAAAATCGAAGGCATGAGGGTTGGTACCACCAGATCCTTCTTGAGGTGAAGCCGAATCTTCTGATTCCTCGCCTTCGCCGTTTACATCAGCCGTTTTCTCAACTTTTGACGCGGTCTTCGGAACAGGATCTTTGGCAATCGTACTCTTCGTTGGCCCGGCAGAAGCAGCAGGCGCAGCCACGGTTGTCTCTCGGCTCGCCGTGCCTACGCTGGGAAGTCCTGGAAGTTGCGTCGAGGGAGCTTTGGTTGCTTTTTTTTCCGAGCGCCCAGGTTGTTCGGATTTAGAGAAACGACGAGGCGTATCATCTATAACGACTACGGTCTGTAGGAATTCCGCCGATGCTTTCCGAGAGAGGTCGTCGAACGTATCTTCCTGTGCTGCGACTGTTTCAGTTATCGTCATCATCGGTCTCAATAGGCTCGATTACAAATGTGGGGTTTGATCGGTCAGTAGGCTCAAGGAGATAGAGATCGTATCCGACGCGACGCAATGCCTCCCGGGAGATGGCCAACCCCATGCCACGCCCACCTGGCTTGGTGGAAACGCCGAACTCGAAAACCCGGTCTATCATGCGTAGGGGTACAGGCGGACCACCGTTGGAAATCGTTATCCCGCGTTCTGTTGCGTCAAGACGAATCCAGCGTTCGGATTTCGGGTCGAAGGTGATCCAGAATACCGCGTTGTCGATAATGTTGATGATTGCCGCGAGAAAAGCGGAATGAAAGCCCGACACGCTCTGGCCCCTGAATTTCTCAGTAACACGGAGCTCGATTTCTGCTTCTTGAAAGCGTGTGTGAAAAGCCTCGTTTACGTACTTTTCGATTATGTTTCCATGCAGTGGCACTTTTGATCGACGAGACCGTCGGCTTAATGGTTCGAAGAGTTCGAGGTGTCCGTCCAGTTCGTCGAAGTACCCGCGCAACGCATCGTGGATTTCTTTTATTTCGGGTGTTCCGCGCGCCCACGGCGCCAACTCCCGAAGCTGGCTTCGAATACCATCGATCACATTGTCCATTTCGTGACCAATGATGCCCACGGCCATTCCCGATTGAGCAAAGTCACTGTAAATTGAAAGCTGCTCGGATAGATCTTGTACACGGCGTTCCAGTGCCGCGGTTGTCGCATCCAATGTTTCTCCATTGGCAACCGCTTCGACCAGTGAGGAAAGTTGGTCCTGAAGCGCCGATAACATCTCCTTTTGCCGCTCCAAGCTGGTCTCAATGCGTTTTTCCCAGCGCCGTTGGACGTTAAATGCGTCTTCGTCCGCAAGCTCATCTATAGGATTTTGCCAGATCTCCTTGGAAATCAATTCGACCGTATTTCCCAATTCTGCGGTCTGGTCCTTGAGAGACGAACGGACTACCTTTTCCAAGTTTACAAGAGACGCTTCGGTCTTGGTCCGCATCTCCCGGAGTTCCGCCCGGGAGGCTTTCCCTTCACTCTGGATGTGTTCCAAAATCCGACGTTGACGATCCTGAGATACGCCCCTCTTTCTGCGCAGCTCGGAGAAACATCCAGCGACGGCCTTTCGGGCGGGCAAGAGTTCGTCCTCCCGAAATTTCGTGACCACGTCCATCAAAGTGGCGTACTCACTTTCAATTTTCTTTGAGAAGGCAAGTCCACGCGGCTTACTCAGGTTGAGTTCACGTTCTTGTCTATCCAAGGCTTCCTGGAATTCTTCCTCAATTGAAAATGCCACCCTCGAAAACTCTTTTTCCGACAGCGTATCGAGATGCTCGATTGCACTATTTAAATCGTTCTTGATGGTAGCCAGCGCGCGACGATGCGCGCCTGTTTCCAGGTACTCGAAAAGCTCGTTAAGACCGTCTACAAATTTTTGCTTTTTGGCTCTCGTACTATTTTCGCGTTTCCTAAGAAGTTCGTTGTCGGCTTCACGCCTGCTTTTTTCTGCGTTGTATTCGGCGCCACGCTCGGACGTTTTTCTGAAGAAGTCGACCGCCAGGCTTTGGAACAAGTGCTCCAGAATTGCTCGAAACTCGCGATATGCCTTGTTCTCACGAAACCCTTCACGCCCGGCTTTTTCCATCAACTTCGGGTTTTGGTTATGCGACACCTCGATGATTCCAATCATCCGGCGGTAGGAGAAAAACCAGTCACTTGCTGACAACGTTCGTCGACGCTCAATATTCAAGAAATCAGTATCTGTAGTTCCGTAGGGCAAAACGCGAATGCCGTCTTTGTATATGTAGATGCCGCCCAAACTGTTGAGTTTTCCGGACAGATCGTCGAATGATTTTTGATCAAGTGAACTCTCCCAAGCAGAGCCTGGGACGTAGCCAATGTGAATACGGAAAGGGCCACATGCAGTTAAGCCTTTGCCATCGGTCCAACTCAGTTCGTATGATTCTTGTTCGCTGTTAAATACTGAGACGGTGCCCGAGAAGTGTCCGAATTCATCAAAGATGCCTTCGATGTGGTGGTCCGCAATACTGTATTCCTCCGGTGTGAAGAAATTTTTCGGCCCAATGATTTCATTTGATATGCCGTTTTGCCGATGATCGCGGAATTGGACGGATATTCGAGGTGCGGTGCCAGGGAGCGCTGTGTTTGAAAATCCTAGAAGTATCTTCAGAAGCGGAGGAGCTGTGTAGATAGCTGATTTGAAGCGCGTGGACTTCGAGCTTTGATCAATATCGGTTTCAAGCCCCTCGTCCGTCGGAAACAGTATGAAATGTGTTCCGTATCCAGTTCCCGAAAGCGAAAGACTCTCGTGGAAGTCCTCTTGTAAGATAGACCGCAAGCCTTCTTCGAGTGCTTCGGGGTCGACCTCAGCAAGGTCCAGATTGTCTGCAATTTCTTGTCCAATCCCATTTAAAATCGAAATCGATAAGTCACGCAGGTTTGCGCGTACTCGGGACACCATGGACTGAACGAGCTCCGCGCTTGGAAGCTGTCCAGCGGGAACGGTTTCTATTGGGATGTCGATCTCGGAAACATCGACACCCGGGATCTCGAAAAGTTGCCAGCAGACCAATGACGTCACGAGATCATGATAAACGATGCCGTCTTTCCCGGGGCGCACCGCCCGGGTCATGATCAGGGTAATCGGGGCTATAGTTCCAATGGCAAGCCTGCCGATCCCCTTCTCGCCCATAATCGGACGTCGCTTCGCTTTTCGCGGCCCGGTCCAGTGTTCTGTATTTTGGTCATTGGCTCTCAAGCGGCTGTCGGTTCCGAGCGCCAGCCAGCGGGATTGGAAGTCTTCAAGTGTCATTCCGTAACCATCGTCACGGAGTATCAACGTCCGCTGGCCGCGGAAGAAATCAACCTCACACTTTTCAGCATATGCGTCGTGGGCGTTTTTAAAGAGCTCGTGCAGCGCGGTTGGGACACCAGCAATTTGCTGACGCCCTAACATGTCTACCGCTCTCGCTCGAACCTGAAACTTTGCCATCTGCTCGCATCACCGAGGGTTGCTGATTTTTACAATCAGAATAAGAATCAATGAACCTTTTTCTATCTGATGCATTAACACGTTAATATCATTACATAACAGCCCGCCAAAACGGTGATCTTTCGGCTTTAGCCGACGATCAGAGCTTGTGAAATGCTGCGAAAAAAGGCTGCCGACTTCAACTACTCTCAGGCGGCACCCCGAGATAAATCCGCTGTTCTTTCAAGCATTTTCTATTCCGTCTTACTGTTTCAAAAAGCAGGCGCTCATCCCCCATGACCGTATTGGCCACACTCCGTCGACACCGTCCTCAAGCGCGAAATAAAACCCCTTCGGCAGTCCATGATCGAATGATCGCAACATATCCGAAAACTGCGCGCGACTGACATCCAATGACATGCTCAAATGTGGAGCCCCACGCACCTGGTGCAGGTAGCCAGCATCGCAACGCGCTGTCATCATTTTCGTCGGCGCCGTGATCATGACTGCCGTCGGCCACCAGAAGTCGTCCTCTTCCTTTTTCAGCAACACCGACAGAACCACATAGGAAAACTCCATCGTTTGCCGAGGAGGTCCATCTTGGACTTCCTGCCCGAAGTGGACCGCGCTGATCTCGACGACATCACCCTTCCAATTCCCGGGTGTCACCGCGGGTCTCGCCTTCTTCGAACTGCTTTTTCGAGCGGCTCCTTTCGCCATGTCACAGAACCCGACCTGATTGTCATTTCTGACAATTTTGCCGTTCACGTTATCTTTTCGTCTGGAATAATCCGGAAAAGCAATTTCTGTGCAACCGCAGGAACTCGGTATGACCGCCACAAAAAAAAGCCATCTTCTTGATACGTCGTTTAAAAGTGAGTTCACGAAGAACTCGTGCCAGCAGCATGCTGGCTTCCGAGTTTGGTTAACCCAGGTACTCGAATGCGCACTTCACATGCCATATGGGGCGGACTTGGAAATACAGCGCGGTATCATCAGACTACGCCACACGAATCCTTCAAAGGCGGACTCTCCAAGTCTCTGGTTTGATGATCTGCGGGCAAGGTTCCCCTTCATTGTGATTGACGTTGACGGAATTCAGCATTTCGGTTGAGACGGAAATCCATCACTGGCTTCCTACTATGAAATGGTGTCAGCGGATCGCAAACTGCGGCTTGCGGGATATGAAGTTTACCGCTTTGGCTCCAACGAGTTGGTCGGTGATGGTCGAGAGATATTATCGCAATCTTTTTTGAGATACTCTGATCTCAGCACAAAATTTACCCTCCGAGCAACTGAGCCGAGTTCAATCAACTTATCACTCTGGAAGAGAGCATTTCCGCTTCGAGAAGCACCGGCATTTGAAAACACGAAATAGTTGTACAGCTATTGCCTTTTCAAACCGCTGTATGATGTACTCATTTTAATACGTCAGAGAAGTTCTATTATGCCCAGTTTTGAACTCTTCAAAATCCTTGGACTTAGCGGAACTTGGTTATTAGTGAGCGCCGCTATATTGGCCTTCTTTTGGAATTTAGACAGCGCAATTTCCGAAGAGTTTCGACAGGATATAGCAAAAAAAATAACCGATAAAGATTATGAAAAAAACAGCAACAACACACATTCAATAATTGAATATATAAATATTGTCTCCGGCAAAAGAGATAGTAAATTAAAACAATACATATTTTCCGTCTCACTATTCCTTACAAGCTATGCATTAATAACAATAATAATATCATTCACAATGTTTTCTCCGTTGGCATATTTAGAAATTTCTTTTTATTCGTTTATAATTACGGGGATTTTTCTTTCTCTCACCTCGAGCTACCTATCTATTTTACAAACAAATTTCATAATTTCGTATACAAAAGGACGATTTTCAGACCTTTTATTATTTTTACTAGATATTTTTCTGAAGGCCATAATTGTTTTACTGTGTTTTTTAGGGTCTGTGATGCCGTGGTATTTCATTCTTGGTGATAATGCGGAACTCCCGTTTCAAAGATATTATGAACTCACGGGGTATCTTTCAATGAACGGACGTTACGGCCCAAATTTTTATGCATTTTCCTCGTTACTTCCTTCATTTCTGTCCAGCTACGCAATTTCACTTTTTATTTGGCCTTACATCTTGGTTGTTATCACAATTAACAAAAAATATTTGCCGCGCTCGATAATAAAAAAAGCAGCATATATCCTTCCAATAAAAGAAAAACCTCTAAGATCTATCGGCGAGTTATTGTTTTTGGGATGGACATTTTCGTATATATTTTTCTTCTTCATCGGAGAATACATCCAAAAATATGTAGAAGAGTGGGATAGATACTGGATTATTTTCTGGCAATATTGAAAATCTAATCCCATCCACGATAGTTATCTCCATTTTATTATAGAGTCCCACGCGTAGAATTTAAGCGCCATCAGACTGTCATTTCTGACGATTTTATCGCACTCATTAACCTTTTGTCCGGAAAGTTCCGGAAAAACCGGTCTCACCGAGCCGCAGGAGACCAAAATGAGCATACGCAAACCGCGCTATCTTCTTGATACATCGATAATAAGTGAGTTCTCCAAGGACTCGTGCCAGCAACATGCTGGCTTCCGAGTTTGGTTAACCCGGGTACCCGAATGCGCACTTCACGTGCCATATGGCGCCGCTCTGGAAATACAACGCGGTATCGTCAGACTGCGGCGCACGAATCCTTCAAAGGCGGATTTTCTAGGCCTCTGGTTTGATGATCTGCGGGCCAGGCTCCCCTTCATTCCGATGACGTTGGAAGCTTCCCGGATCCACGCAGAAATGACGTCCGAACGAGCGCTCGCCCATCTGTGGATCAACGATCCGCGGAAGAAGTGCCCCCGCCCCTGTCAGGACCTCGCCATCGCTGCGACGGCGATCGCCTCCGGATCTTGCCTCGTTACCCGTAACATTTCTGACTTCGAACTGATCGATCGGTTTTTTCCGCTCCCCGGGCTGATCAATCCGATCGATGCCGACCCGGCCGATCTCAAGCTTTCACCCGTAACATTTCACTGAACCCGAACAGGAGAAACAGATGACACATCTCCAGAAAACGAACGCCCTCACCCCGGCCGACATCGAAGAACCGATAATACGCTTTCCCTCATCGCCTTTTTCCGAGCGATCTCGAGCGGGCATGCGCCGTCCGCCAAAGAGGTCCAGTATTCCATCACTTCTGGAACATGTTCGTTATGACCTTCTCCCCTCGCTTTTCTCCCCTGTCCGTTTCGTTTGAGCCGGAAACGTTTCTCTCACTTGCCCGCGAAATCCAGGCGCTCCGCTCAACAGGACGTCCGTCAGGCAGCAACCGCCTGACCTCCCCCATCGTGACGGACTGGAGCAAGACGCTCCTCCCCTTCCCTGCGATCATCGGTTCTCTCGGGGCAACACCCGTCCTGGAACCCGTCTTCGCTTTCTCTGACGACAATTCCTGCGCGCTCCTGTCAAGCGGTTGGGTTCGGCTCGAAAATCATGTCGACGTCCACCTCGAGGGCCATCGGCCGATAGGACGCTGATCCCGGCATCCGGAAAACCTGCAAAGTCAGCCCGGCTTCCCGGTTCACACGCACCAGCCGTCCAAACAGAACGGCAACCAATTTTCACCGCATCACGACACCAACGGCCCGGGAATGGACCTCCGGACCGCACGCGATGCCATTGTCTCAGGGAAATTCAATGAAAAGATCCAACCTTATCGCGGGCACCGGACGATCCGTCGGCTTGCTGATTGCCCGTATGGCCGTGCGTCATGCGCTTCGAAAATGCCCGGAGTTCCAGTATCGCACCGCTTATATTCTCGGTGCGGAATTACCGAATGACATCGACACGACGCTCTTCGAACGAGCCTTTGAACTTGAGTTTCAGAGCCACGACCCCGATGGCGCTGGACGATTCACAATGCCTGAATTTCACTATTTCATCGATGAAGGAGGAAAATCCAGATATCGGCGCAACAAGCCCTTCGAAGAATTCTCAGTCGGGAAGAGTGTCACCGACAACCAACGACTGATCGGCATCGGAACGCCAAAACACCCTATGTCGGAGGCTTTCCGGAATGTTGCAGAAGCGGTCGTGGTCGTCCGGCCGGAACCAAGGCATGTTCAGGCAGCCGCTATAATCGCACGCAAAATCCATTTGAGCGATGACCTCGCCAGTGAACTCATCGCAAACAATGTCTCCAGCCTTTCGATTGCATTTCGTGGAAACCGACCACTCGGCGCTGCACTTCGCGTTCTTAAGGCCCTTAGGCGGGCGGAGAGAGCCGATGAATCAAATGTCGACGGCAATAGTTATGTCCCGTCACTTGATGAAATGGCGGGATATGGTGACCTGCCACTGAACTTTCACCCAGCCGCGACCGGAGCCTGGTTGGTATTTACGCCGATCGGCGCAGGTTGATCAATCGCCCAACGCGCGGAGTTTTCATCTCGCGTAGCGGGCCGGGCGATTGCAGTGGTCAGCGTTCGCGCATAGTCAGCCGGGGTCTGGTAGTTCAAGGCAGAATGCGGGCGTTCGGTGTTGTAGTCGGCGGCCCAGGCCGCGATCACGATACGGGCGTGAGCCAGGTTGCGGAACATGGTCTCGTTGAGCAGTTCGTCCCGCATCCGCCCATTGAAACTCTCGACGAAGCCGTTCTGCATCGGCTTGCCCGGCGCGATGTAATGCCATTCGATCCCGTGCTCGGAACACCACCGCAGGATGGCGTTACTGGTTAGTTCGGTTCCGTTGTCACTGACGATCATTCCGGGCTTCCCGCGGCGCTCGATCAGGGCCGTGAGTTCACGCACGACACGGCGCCCCGAGATCGAGGTGTCCGGGATCGCGGCGAGACATTCACGGGTGACGTCGTCCACCACGTTGAGCACCCGGAAGCGCTGGCCGTTGGCGAACTGATCATGCACAAAATCGAGCGACCAGCGCGCATTTGGCCGTGCCTCGACCAGGATCGGTGCCCGTGTTCCAACGGCCTTGCGCCGAGCCTTCCGTTTGCGGACCGTCAACCCTTCCTCGCGGTAGAGCCGATAGATCCGGTTGATCCCGGAAGGCTCGCCCTCGCGGCGCAACAAGACGAAGAGCCGTCGATAGCCAAACCGGCGACGTTCATTCGCCAAGTCCCGCAGCCGACCGCGCAGCTCCGTATCCGGAGCACGCTGCGCTTGGTAGCGGACCATCTTGCGATCTGCCCCGGAAATCCGGCACGCCCGCCGTTCCGAGAGCCCGAGCTGGGACCTCAGGTGCGCGACCGCCTCGCGCTTCACGGCAGGCGTCACCATTTTTTTGATACCAGCTCCTTCATTGCCGCCAGATCAAGCATCTGCTCGGCCAGAAGCCTCTTGAGCCTGGCGTTCTCATCCTCGAGCGCCTTCAGCCGCTTCGCCTCCGACACCGTCAAGCCGCCGAACTTGGCCTTCCAGTTGTAGAAGGTCCCTTCCGACATGCCGTGCTTACGACACAGGTCCGCGCACTTCACGCCTGCCTCGTGCTCGGCCAGGATGCCGATGATCTGCTCGTCTGTGAAACGTGTTCGCTTCATTGTCCGTCCTCAAGTTGGATCGGACTCTAATCGACGGTGGAGGAAAAATCCCGTGGCAGGTCACGAGCCGTGTAAGGCCAAAACTCAACCAAAGGTAGCCGCATTGAAGTGCAAAAGAATTGGGTACCAAATCAGTCGGACCAAACTCTACTCATTGGCATTTTACTCTGTGGAATTTGAAAAAAGGCACGCGCGACAATTCAGGATTGCATTAATATACGATCGACCGTTGAGAGGCTCTTGCCTAGGGGGACAATAAGCGCAAGACATGCAGGAAGACACCTATAGGGCGTGGCACAACTCTTTGCATAAAGCCAAAAGGCATTCGGAGATCAGATACCGCGAATCCACCGGGTCGAAACAGCATTCGGCAAGGAGGTTACAGCCTTCGAGATTGAGCAGTTGACCGCGATGATCGCTGCCAACAAAAAGCGCAGGATAATTCGACTAGACGGTCAAGCACTGTTCGCGAAACTGACGGTAATTTATTGAGGGCGGGCCGACATGCTACATAATTGCCAGCCGCCAACAACCCTTCTCAACCGCTGGCTGAGCGGCGCTGCCAACGTTAATGGTGACTACGGGCACCTGCTGTTCGAGCAGGCAACCCCGAACGACGAAGCGGTGCTCGACGGGCTACGTCCCTATTTTGAATCGGCGCACCTCGACGCCCGCGAAGTGTTTCACCGCGCCGCCCGCATCGATCTCCATCCGGATGCCGACGGCCCAGGCGGTAATGCCCAATATCCCAACTGTTTGCCGCCAACGGCCAAGAAGGGGTTGTTTGGCGAAGTGATGGCAGGCCTGATAACCGAAGCCTTTCAATTCGTGGGCGGACATAGGTGGTCGATTCCCATCTTCCTATTCCGCTACCACGCTGAAGTTGAAGCATATATCTTTGACTTGGCGCGTGACCCCGCCCGCGTCCGCGAAATCTCCGGTCGCCACGGCAATGATTTCATCGGATTGGGGATCGACCCCGAAAGTGGCGAAGTGGTGCGGTACATCGCCGGCGAAGCTAAGTGGCGAGCTGCGCTAACGCCAAGCGTAATGGACACCATCATGCTCGGCGACTACACGGGCCCCCCCGACAATCGAATCCGCGCGAACGATGGTGTTTGGAACGAGATGAACCGGGGGCTACCGACGCCCCAAGGACTGGAGCAGATACACAAGCTGCTCTGCGAAAAAGCCCGCGACGCCTATGCCGAAGTGATCGTTTCGCTCGATCGTGCGCTGCTTATCGGTGCTGCTCCGCTACAACGAACCGATCTGGTATTTGTCGCTGGCAATCGGGCGGCGCGAAGGCAACCTGGTGACGCCTATCTACCGCTCAACGCGCCGCCGCCCGAATATACGGCAGGCAGACAATTGCAAGTCGTGGAATTGGTGCTGGAAGGCGGTGTTGAGCTTATCGAGAGACTTTACGCATCGCTTTGGAGCAACCGCTGATGGCTCGCCTTGATGAACAGCGCCGTGCCCTAGCCATGAATCTACTGTTCAACCGTGCGGCCGAAAACGAGTTAACGCCGACGCAGGCACGCCTGTTCGTCCGAAGCCTGCAAAAGTCCTGGCAGGTTCCGCCAATCGCTTGGGGGGAACGCGAATCCCATGAACAGTTTGACGACGCTCGGCGCCTGCTGCATGCAGCGGGTATCTTTCGCGAGATCGATGGCGAAGAATTGCCAGAGGCATTGGCCTGCTACCGCCGAGCGGCAGAGCTCCTCGAGTGGTTGGCGCGTTCGTCCGACCCGGTCACGCGCGACGTTCCGGCAGCGCTCCTTGCCGCTGGCGCTTACCAGCAGGCGGGCTTGCCAGCGATGGCCACAAGCCTGCTTCGCCTAGGTGACTACGGCGGTGGTATTGCGGAGATATTCGCGGCATTCTTGAGCGCCGACTTCGATCGGCTGCTAGGGAAAAGCGCAGCCTTCTGGGCGGACAACGCCGCGCTTACTGGCCGCGACGGCTCTGCGCCAATCCTGGCTGCCGACGGTGAGCCTGAAGTCGAAAGCGACGAACCTGCTGACGATGAAGCCGCAGGAGCGCAGGCGCGGGATGATCGCGAACCAGTGGTAGATCGCGGTTTCACCAGCAAGTTCGGTTGGTATTTGGTTGTCGAACTGGTGCGTTCGGTGGGACTGATTGCCGATGCTCTGCGTCGCGGCAATGACAACCGGCTTGCACAGGGAATCGAAATGCTCGCGAGTTTGAGTTCGCTCGCTACTCGTCTGACGAGTGATGAGCTTTGGATGCTGATCAACCTCGTTGAAGCATCCGCCAAGCGGTTTGCCGCTTCCAGCATTCACCTGCGCGTTGCGCGGCTCACCGCCCGTGCGCCCCATCGTCAGGCTCGGATGTGGCAATTCGCGCGCGAGCAATTCGCACGAGGACGCGGCACGTTGTGGACGTCCCAAGTGCAGGGAATTGAGCGCCTAATTGCCAGCGACAGCTTTGCGCTGTGCACGCCGACGGGATCAGGAAAAACGCTGGTCGCAAATCTGGCACTTGTAAAGGAGTTGCTTCTCGTCGATGAGCAAGCAGGGCGTGCGCCACTTGCGCTCTATCTTGTTCCATCGCGAGCGTTAGCCAGCGAGGTGGAAGCGAAGTTGACTGCGGAGCTTGGCAGCGATTTTATCGTGACGGGACTCTACGGTGGCGCTGACTGGGGAATTACCGACTATTGGTTGACAGCCGACCAGCGCGTCGTGCTCATCGCAACGGTCGAAAAGGCCGAGGCGCTGATGCGTTATGTCGGCCATTTGCTAGTTCATCGATTGCGGCTCCTGATCATCGATGAGGCACACCAAGTAGTGAGCGATGATGACGCCAATGCGCAAGAAGCACTGGCATCGCATAACAGCCGAGCGATGCGTCTCGAGGCCATGGTATCGCGACTTCTGGCCATTCAGCCTGACATGGCGCGGATCGCATTGACCGCCGTGGCTGGCGGCGCGGCACGGCCAGTCGCGCAATGGATCGAGGGCAGCATGGACGCAACGCCGGTCGGATTGAACTACCGCAGTAGTCGCCAGCTGATTGGCGCGCTGCGCGTAGATCCCAGGCGCGCACCTGAGGCCGTGCTCGACATGATGAATGGGCAGATACTCTATGTACGCGGCCGGGATGCACCGGTCTATTTGCCATTGCGCATACCGGCGATGCCGCTGCCTGCCGCTATCATCCGCAACAGCCTTCCGCACTATACCCAGCTATATGTGCTCTGGACAGCGCTCCATCTGCGCGAAGGAAACCGGCGGGTGCTCATCTCTGTAGCGCAATCGCCTGAGCGACTCATGAAGCGCTATGCCGAGGCGTTCGACCTTCCAGGCTGGCAAAATGTGCCTCAGTTCGAACCACCCGCCGAACCCGACAAACTAGCGCGCTTTCAAGAAACCCGTGCTGCGGCTGTGGACTATTGCGGTATACAATCCTTCGAGGTGCGCCTGCTGGACCGTGGAATTGCGACTAGCTATGGCCAGATGCCCCAGCGGCTGCGCCGACTGATGACCGACCTGATCGACCGCCGGATTTGTCCTTTAACGCTGGCAACGGCGACATTGACCGAAGGCGTCAACCTGCCGTTCGACATCATTTTCCTGACCAGTCTGGAGCGACGGAGTTACGATGCCGAAGCGGGTCAACCCATCGTCATTCCCATATCCACCGCGGAGTTCCGCAATCTTGCCGGGCGAGCCGGACGCCCGGGAGCGGCGGAGTCGATCGAAGGCATGATCTTGGTTGCACTTCCGGAGGCAGTCTCCACGACGGCGCCTAGGCAACGTCCGGACCAACTGCGGCAGGTTCAGCGCGCGACACGTTCTTATGATGACCTGCTGGCGCGCTTACAGGCGGAGGACGCTGGTGGTGCAGTCAATAGTCCGTTGGTCGTCCTGCTCCGTTCGATCTGGCAGAAAGCCGCTGCGCTCCTTGGCTTACAAACCGAGGAGCAGTTCCATGCTTGGCTGGAAGCGACGTTGCCGGAGAATGCAGGCGCCAATCTCGGCGTCTCGTCGAGAACGCCAGCGGATCAGCTAGGCGATAGCCTAGACGAGCTTGACGGCTTTCTTCTGGCCGCCAGCGAAGAATTGTCTCGGCTCGAGCCAGAAGGCATTGAAGGCGCGCGTGTCGAGGTGTTCTTGCGCGACCTTTGGCAACGTACCTTCGCACGTGTCGCGACCGCGGACGAAGAATGGCTTGAGCGCACTTTTATAAAACGAGGACAGGCTTTCGTTGAGCGTCTCTATCCAGATGCACAGCAGCGTCAACGGCTCTACCAGTATGGCTTTACTCCCTATATCGGTCGACGCTTCGAGCTGGTCGCACCGCAGTTGATTGCTGAGTTGCAGCGGGCAGCCGAGTTCGGGACTTGGACTACACAACAGCGCTTCGACCTGTTCACACGGCTTGGCGATCGAGTTCGCGCCGAACCAGGGATCGGCTTCCGTGTTCGCGATACTGTGGCCGACCAGCAGGTTTTGGCCAACTGGCGTGGCGTGATGAGCTGGTGGATGCAGTCTCCTGGCGCGGTCGCGCCTGACGCAGAGCACCTACGTACTTGGCAGCGCTTCGTAAGTGACAATATCGAGTTCAAGCTGGGTGTGGCAGTGGGCGCAGCAGTAGCCCAGGCATGGGGACAGAATGCTGGTGATTTGGAGAGCCCCACACTTGAAACATGGCGCGCGGTAACTGGTCTCCCATGGATCGGATTCTGGTTTCGCGAGCTGATCCGCTGGGGAACGCTTGATCCTTTTGTGGCCTTCTCGCTCGCACAGGGCATCTCGCAGACGCGCGAGAACGCGGCAGCCCTTCGTCCGGAATTCGATGCATGGCTCGCGCAGGAAGAACTTCCGCGCGATGCTGAAACCTTGATCGATCCCCAGAGATATCTGGCTTGGCAGCGCTCCATACAGGTCCGGAGAGACGCCGACGAAATTGTCAGCGAAAGCGGCGCCGAGCTAACCGGGGTAGACGGTCGGCGCTTATCCTATGATGTGAGACCCGTACCACGCAACGGAAGCATCGATTGGATTGATGCAGCAGGTTTCTCCGTGGCTCGATCACCATATTCGGCTGACTTACTGACCGGTCGTCCCGACCGGCACGACTTCACAATCCAATCGCAACCTGAAGTGATTGTGAAGCGCACATATTGAAGTCGACACATTCTTCTCGAAGTGACTACCTAGCTATGCTGCGAATGTCGTTTGCTCGATTGCACCGTCTGTAAGCTGCCTGTTCGCACGCCCTACCCGCTCACAAAAACCTCTCGGCTGAGAATAGGCTCCACGCTTGTCTAGAAGTGTGGTTATGGGGCGTTAGGTTCAAAACTTTGGTTCCGTATGGAACAAAACTTTGCTTCTTCAAAAATCACGCCCGAAATTATCTCGTTGAATCAGTCACCTACAGAGGGCTGGAGTCAAAACTTTGGTCCTCTCACCACCTGAAAACACGAAACCCGCCCATCGGAGACGATCGGGCGGGTTTTGTTTTTTGCTGCATCAGGCCCTGAGGTGCCGTTTCACATTCATGAGCGCTTATCGGCTTCGAAAGGGATGGAGCCATACTGGAATTATTTACGTCAAACGGACCTCGGCAACATTTCATTAACGCGCAATTAAGCTTTATTCCGGCCTGATGTAGACATTGGGAAAGCCTCTGCGGCGGGAGTACGGAGATAATGTCGATACTATCCGGAGTTGCAGGCACCGGCGGATCGCGGACATATGCCGCGGGTCTCCACACGACAGATTTTGCCAGTGCGCCAGCGCCGGTCGCAGACGAAAACACCCCGAACGCAAGCACCTCGTTCGAGCCTGCGGATACGATTGAGCTTTCCGCCTCTGCCAAACTCAGGCTGGAGCGGATCGAAGCAGACAGGACCGCTGCCGACAATCTCGTCAAAGCCTTGAAAGGGCAGTCTTCGTCCAAGGGCAAATTCAACTACAGAGGCGATGTGGGCGAAAGAAGCATTGCGCTCTACAAGTCCATGAATCCCAACTATACGTCTCATGAAGTTACCGCAGAGGACGCGATAAAGAGCCTGAACACATTCGCCTCCGTAACCGAGGACACGAATCCGGTCCTTGCCGCCAAGTTTAGAGTGGGACCGGATTTCGACCCCGAGACCATGCTCAATGAAATTGCAAGGCAGGGAGACTTCGACACCGCTCTGTTCCGCAAAAGTGCCGACGAAGGACCGGAAGCTTTTCTCGTGCCCTTCACAAGCACCGCCCACTCGAAAGAAGACAGTGCCGCAATTCGCGCAGCCAGCCAATTGGCCCTCCATTACAACGACTTGCAACGGGCAGGATTGAACGAGAAGGCCGCTGCATTTCGCGATGCGATCGAAAATGGCGGGTTGCATTTCCAAAGCGCCGGCAAGGCGGAGAACCTGGACGCTTCCTATCAAAAGCTTCAGGCGCGCGCGGAAAGCGGCGGGACAAATACGACTTATGATCTGGACCTCAATCCCACTGGCGATACGAAAGACGCGCTGGAGACTGGCGACGCCCTGATCGTCAAGCTCGGGGATCTCGGCGCCTATTACGTGACGTATTAAGACCTCGCGGACCGGGTCGACCTCGAAGCGAAACTAACGTTGTCGCCGCAGTACACGCCCTTTTGCGTGCCATCGCTCCCCTTCACGCGTTTCCCATGATTTGCCGACGCTATCAAACCCTGGCGACGGAACCCTGTCGCGCATTCCGCGTTTGTCTAGGAACAAACACTGGCGCCCGGTCTCCGGTGCGTTGCCTCCTACGGTGACGCATCGACGCATCTGAAACGTTCGGGCCGATGCCGGATTGACGGAAACAACACGCCCGAGCGACGAAGCTGGGATTGAAAGCCTTTTTGCATGAAAACAGGAAAAACGACGCGACATATTGCACTTATCGGAATCGGTCCGCGCGGACTGGGTGCCCTCGAGGCTTTGGCCGAATGGATCGAGAATACCGGCCTCACCCTTGATCTGGATATCTTCGATCCGGTCGCGCATGCCGGCGCGGGCCCTAACTTCGCCCCCGATCAAACCGACCTCTGCCTGCTCAACATTCCCGTTCGCGAGATCTCGCTAGCGCCGGCCGGCTATACCGGCGCGCGGAGCGGTACCTTCTCCGACTTTCTTTCGTCCCCCGTCGATCCGGAAACATTTCCGCCTCGGGCGCAGCTCGGCCGCTATCTGGCCGCCCGCTTTGAAGACCTGAAGGACAACGCGCCATCCATGCGGCTGACGGAGCACGAGGTGGCCGTCGAGGGAATAAGCCGCGACACGGATGGCTGGCGGATCGTGGCCGGTGGCAATCGCTACGGGCCTTATGACGAGGTGCTGCTTACACAGGGCCAGCCTGCCACGGCCCCGGACGACCAACTGTCGCGCTGGCAGTCTCATGCAGCGGCCAGTAAAGGCGAGCTGATTGCCGCCTATCCGGCCAATGCCTTGCTGGAGGCCGCCGGGAACTGGACGAACTGCACCGTCGCCATCCGCGGCCTGGGGCTTTCGACACTGGACGTTCTGTGCCTGCTGACCCTGGGTTTGGGCGGCCGTTTCGAAGATGGGCGCTATCTTCCCTCGGGCCGGGAACCTGCGCGCATTCTTCCGTTTTCGCTGGACGGCATTGCGCCCTATCCAAAACCGGCGACCGCGTCTCTCGACCGGATGTTCGATCCGCTGCCGGACGAGACACACACCTTTGCAACAGCGCTCGGAAAGGCAATCGCCGAGGAAGCGGGGAGAGCGCTGGAAATCGTCTGCGAGGCAATCCTGGTGCCCGCCGCGCGGATACTGGCTGCAACCGGCAGCAAGGCCGATATCGGCGACGTCCAGAAATGGCTGGAGATCGAGCGAAACGATCCGGGAACGCAGGAAACCCATTCGCCGACAGAGGCCCTGCGCGCCGGCATCGAGATGGCTGACGGCATCCGTCGTCCTTCGCCCGGCTATGTGATCGGCCAGCTTTGGCGCAAATGGCAGAATGCCCTCCGCCGCGGTTTCAACCCGGCTCAAATCGAAGCGGAAACCGCATCGGCCCTGATCGGCTTCGACGAGGGGTTGAAGCGTTACTCCTATGGCCCCCCGATAGGCTCGGCAAAGGAGCTTCTCATCCTGATCGAGACCGGCATGGTCGACCTGCGCGCGGCCGACGATCCGGACATCGTCTTGACCGCCGACGGTTGGCGGCTGAGCGCAGAAGAAGCTGAGGTATCGGCCTCGGTGATGATCGACGCCGTGTTACCGCCGCCCGCGCTGGAGCGGACGCGGGACCCGGTGATCGCCGACTTGATGGAACAGGGCCGCCTGGTTGCCGTCGCAGACGGTTTAGGCGGGCGGACAACGGCCGATGGACAACTCCTGAACGGTCAGGGAGACGTCCAGCACGGGTTGAGCCTCTTGGGCCGGATGTCGCTCGGCAGCGTCATCGCTGTGGATTCCATCCATGACTGTGTGGGAGCCGCGGCCCGACGATGGGCGGAGGGTGTCGTCTCCCGGCTTTGCTGATTGGTGCAACGAAAGACCCGAAGACGGACCGTTGTCTGGAAGGCTCGTTTTCCTGAAATCAGCCGAGCCCGCAACCGGATAAAGCGCGCCCTCACCCCGCACTCCGCTCCGCCCAGCCGGCGAAGATTTTTTCCAGGACCACCACCAGGTAGTAGAGGACGATGCCGAGGAAGCCGAGGGCGATGAGGACGGCGAACATCAGCGGGTAGTCCGCGTTGGTCTTGCCGTTGTCGAACAGCGCGCCCAGGCCGCGGCCATGGGGACTGACGATCTCCACCAGGTTGGTGCCGATGAAGGCAAGCGTGACGGCGACCTTCAAGGCGCCGAAGAATTCCGGCAGCGTCTTCGGCAGCGCGATCTTCCAGAAGATCTGCGCTTGGGAGGCCCCGAGCGAGCGCAGGATGTCGCGGTATTCCGGCTCCAGCGTCGACAGGCCGATGGCGACGGAGACGGAGATCGGGAAGAAGGAAATCATGAAGGCGACGAGCACCGTGTTCAGATCGTGCTGGCCGATGAAGAGCAGCGCCACGATCGGCACGACGGTGGCCTTGGGGATGGCGTTGAAGGCCACCAGCAGCGGATAGAGCGCATCGCGCATGGTGCGCGAAAAACCCATGATCATGCCGATCAGCGTTCCCGCGACGACGGCAAGCAACAGTCCGGCGACGGTGCGCCAGAAGGTCTGCCAGCCCATCACCAGGAACAGCTTCCAGTATTTCGCATAGGCCGGGACAAGGTCGGAGGGCGAGGCCATCTTGTAGTTCGGCCAGCCGTTGACATAGACGAGCAGCTCCCACAGGGCGAGGAAGAGCGCCATGGCAAGCGCGGGCACGAGGATCTTGCGAGCGGTTTCCATCAGGCGGCCTCCTCGGTTCCGGAAAGCCTTCCTTGAGCGATTTCGATCTGGTGGCGGAGGATGGCCAGCATTTCGACCGCCTCCGGCGTGTAGAGATGGTCCAGGTCCCGCGGGCCTTCATTCGGCACCGGGAGCACGTATTGGGTGCGCGCCGGGCGGCCGGAGAGCACCACGACCTGATCAGCGAGGAAGATCGCCTCGCGCAGGTCATGGGTGATGAGGACGCCGGTGAAGGGCTCCTTCTCCTTCACCTTGTGCATGGTCTGCCACAGGTCCTCGCGGGTAAAGGCGTCGAGCGCGCCGAAGGGCTCGTCCAGGATCAGCACCTCGGGCTGGTGGACGAGCGCCCGGCAGAGCGAGGCGCGCTGGCGCATGCCGCCGGAAAGTTCCGACGGACGCTTGTCCTCGAAACCTTCCAGACCGACGAGCGAGAGCAGAGAACGGGCGCGGTCTTCCTGATCCTTCTTCGACAGGCTGGTCGGGACGATTTCGAGCGGCAGCATCACGTTCTTGAGGATCGTGCGCCATTCCAGCATGACCGGGTTCTGGAAGGCCATGCCGACGGTGGAGCGCGGTCCCATGACGCGCTCGGCATGGAGCATGACCAGCCCCTCGTCCGGCTTCATCAGCCCGGAGATGAGGCGTGTCAGGGTGGACTTGCCGCAGCCGGACGGCCCGACGACGGCGGCGAACCCGCCCTCGTCGACGGAAAGCTCCAACCCGTCCAGCACGGGCAGCGGCCCGGCCTTGGTCCTGTAGGCGTGTTTGACGCCCTCGATCTTGATCATTGGATACATGTCTGGTTCCCGCCCCTCAGGTTTACCAAATCGCTTTTCATATGCCTGGCCGACTGGTTCGCATCACAGGTCGGCAACAATCCGTCCTGACCCGCGCGAGACGCAGGGCATGAAGACGCTGCCCTCCGCACGCTCCTGCGGGGTCAGCACATAGTCATGGTGCTCGAGCTGACCGGACAGCACCTTTGTGCGGCAACTGCCGCAGACGCCCGCCTCGCAGCTGCTTTCGACGGAAACGCCAGCCGAGCGCAATGCCTCCAGAGCGCTTTGACCTTCGGCGACGCAAACAAGCTGCCCGCACGATGGAATCTCGATCTCGAACCCGCCTGTCGTTTCGGCCTCTGTGCCCGACGCTGTGAAGCGTTCGCTCATGACGGCCATGTCACGGGCGCCGAAGGTGGCTTCCGCTTCCGCAATCATGATGCCGGGGCCGCAGACGTAGATCCGGGTCGCGGGATCCGTTCCAGCTGCCAGGGCCGGAATGTCGAGACGCGCGCTCGGAAGGCTGCCTCCATGGAAGTGGACACGCTCGGCGAAAGGCATCTCAGACAGCCATTCCGCTATCCCGGGAAGGTCTGCCTCCGCCAGGGCGCAATGCAGGTCGAAGGCCCTGCCCGCACACCACAGCCGATGGGCCATGGAGACGAGCGGCGTCACGCCGATACCGCCGCCGACAAGGCAGACCGGGGCGTCGCTATCCTCCAGCGGAAACAGGTTCACCGGCGCCTCGGCCGTGACCTTCGTCCCGAGCCCGGCGTGGCGATGCAGGGCGAGAGACCCGCCGCGCCCGTCGTCCCGCCGGGCAACGGCGATGCAGTAGCGATGGGTTTCGGCCGGATCATTCACCAGCGAGTATTGCCGGCGCCCCACTCCGGGCACGTTGACCGGCAGATGTGCGCCGGCCGTGAATGCAGGAAGGGCCGCGCCCTCCGCTGCGCGCAGTTCGATGAGCGCGATCCGCGCGCTCAGGCGGCGCAGGGCCACGATTGTCAGGTCGAGGGTCGATGTCATGTCCAGCTTCAGATCGCGGTGGCGATGCCGAGTTCCTCGATCCATTGCTGGTATTGCATGAGCGGCAGATCGCCCGGCCCGACGGGCAGTTCCATCTGGGTCCAGAACGGGGGCACCAGCCAGGGCCGCTGGCTTTCGATCACCGGCTTGTCCTGTTGACGCACATGATTTGCCAGATCCAGGAAAGCGCCGTCACTCTCGGGCGATAGGTCGAAATTGCGCGAGAAGATCCAGAAGGTCTGGGTCAGGTTCCAGTCGACCGGCGACGTCGCCAGCCAGATGACATACCGGCCCGAGGGGCTGTCCTTCACCAGGCGGATCACGCCGGGCATGGAGACGTAGTCGGTATAGGTCAACGGCACCTCGCCGGCATCGGCGGCATCCGGCTTCGACTGATCGACGGTCAGAAGCCCTGCCGGCTGAACCGTCTCGTATTGCACGATCAGCTCGGCCCCTTCGCGCCAGGCGCGATGATCGGGCGGTGCGGGATGATCGCGGTCTCCGAGGATCCCCTCGTGAACCCATGGAAAATGGGTGTCGTCCAGCGTTCCCATGATCATCCGGGTCGAGCAGGTTTTGATCAATTCTTCTTCCGTGAGGCGCACCGAGCGGAAGGCCGGGTCATGCAGTTCGGGAAATTCCGGCAAGGGCAATTTCGGCGCGTCCGCCAGGCAGACCCAGATCAGCCCGTGCTTCTCTTCTGCGAGATAGGCCGGCAGATCGGCGGCGGCCGGAATGGCGCGGCCCTCGGCGAGCTGCGGGATCCGCTTGCACTTTCCGCCCGCCCCAAAAGCCCAGCCGTGATAGGGGCATTGCAGCGCCTGCACGCCGCCGACTGTCACCACCTCGCCTAGAGACAACTGCGCCTGGAAATGCCGGCAGGTGTCGGGCATGGCCGCCAGCTTGCCGTCCAGCCGGGCGAGAACCACGCGACGCCCCAGCAGGGTCACGCCAACCGGCCGGCCATCGTCCAGGGCGCTCGCCTCGCACACCGGGTGCCAGAAGCCGGACATGCTCTGGCGAAAGCCCTCGATCGCTTCCTCGCTTGGCCCGAGATCGGCGCGAGTAATGGGCTGTTGTACGGTCATGGACGGTTCCCTCTCCTGTCTTGTCGCAGGAGCAGAAAGCCAAACCGGAGCGTCAACAACAAGCGCCGTTATGACGACACACCGCTCGCAAAATCAGGACACTTGCGACGTCGCCACCTGGCGCAGGACGCCTTTGAGGTGAGCGCAGAAGTTCGCGACGGCCACCGGCATGGAGGCATCCGCCACGCCTGCGATCAGCCGCTGCGGCAGCAACCCGCGGTCGGTCAGTGGCAGGAAGGCCAGATCCCCGGCCTCGAGGCGGTCGAGAATGCCGATCGGGGTCATGATCGAGATCGCCTCGCCTGACCGGACATAGCTGCTCATGAAAGTGAGCGAGTTCGACACCATGCGGCTCGGCAGCTTCAGCCCGGTGGTCGAGAGCACCATGTCTAGCTGGTCGGCGATGGTGATGGAGCGGGCCGGCAGCAGAAGCTGGTAGCCGAGCAGGTTCGACAGTTGTACGGCGGGCAGCCGGGTCAGCGGATGATCGGGCGCACAAATGACCCCCAGCGGGAAATCCGCATAAGCGACCTGGACCAGCGACAGCCTGGGCGGCGGATTGAAGATCAGCGCCAGATCGGCGGATCCGTCGGTCGCCTGGCGGATCGCCTCCTCCGCGGGGAAACTCCTGATATCGAAATCGATCCGCGGATAGCGGTCGGCAAATCCCTTGACCGCCATCGGCAACAGGTCCGCGAGCGCACTCTCGATACTGGAGATGACAATCCGGCCGCGCAGGCCGGTGGCGAGCTGTTCGATCTCGCTGATCGCCTTGTCGTAGTCGCGCAGGGTGCTGCGGATGTGACGGGCCAGGATCTCGCCCGCGGCGGTGGGGCGCATCCCACGCGGCAGCCGCTCGAACAACGGCGTGCCCAGCTGCGCCTCGAGTTCCAGAAGGTGCCGGTTGATCGCGGAAGGCGCGACATGCACCGCTTCGGCCGCCTTGCGGATCGATCCGTGCCGGATGATCGCCTCGAAATAGGTCAGAAGCCGGGTGTGCATGTGTCATCTCCGAAAAACGCAAACGGCACCGTCCCGAAGGACGGCACCGTCGCAAACTATCCCTGCGAAGGGAGAATGTCTTGGCCGGGACCGTGTTACTGCATTTTGCGCAGGTCCGCGGCCGGCAGATAGGCATCGGTGAAATAAAGCTCCGGCGTGGGCGCGTTCTTGAACGCATAGGCCGTCTTCATCTGGTCCAGCGCCTTGGCGAAACGCTCCGGCACCATGCCGCCGAAGCCGTTTGCCTTCACCTCGTCGGTCATGACATTGCCGTCGATGGCAAGCTGCAGCCGGCGGGTTTCCAGCGCGGTGTCGATCGCCGGAGCGTAAGCGGGCATCATTTCGACGGCAGCGGACGGATCGGCAATCGCCGTCTGCCATCCTTTCACGACCGCGCTCAGGAAGCCGGTGATTTCCTCCGGATGGGCCTTGGCGTAGTCCGTGTTCACGATGACGGCGGACCCATAATAGTCGAGGCCGTAGTCGGCGAAGGGAAACACCGAAATATCCTCTTCCGACACCCCGAGGCGGGCCAGCGACAGGTAAATGGAGAACGAGAACCCCGTCACGGCCTGAACAGTGCCTTCGGCCAGCATCGGCTCACGGGTCGGGAAGCCCAGGGGCTCGACGGTGATCTTGTCCATGTCGAGGCCGTTCAGCTTCGCAAACAGCGGAAACTGCGCCCAGGCGCCGTCCGGCGGCGGCGCACCCAGCACCTTGCCTTCGATATCGGAGATCTTTTCAATGCCCTGCGACTTGCGGCCGACCATGGCGGTTGCCGGCCTGTTGTAGATCACCATGGCGGCGGTAACCGGCGCGCCCGGGTTTGCATCGAGAAACTTGATCAGCGCCTCGACATCGGCAAGGCCGACCGGATACGCACCTGTCGCAACTTTCGGGATGGCATCAAGCGACCCCTTGCCCTCGACGAGCTCGACATCGAGCCCCTGGTCTTTGAAATAGCCTTTCTCGCGCGCCACCACGTAGGGCGCGGCCGGCCCTTCGAAGCGCCAGTCCAGCGCGAAAGGCATCTTGGTTTCGGCCGCCGCCGACAATGCCGTCCCGACGAGCACCGCGCCCGCCAGCAGATATCTGGAAAACATGTGAACCCCTTCCTGTTTATGTCTAAGGCCGAGATCAACACCGAACAGCGTTGCTTTCCAGATCAAGTATGAGAGCGTTGCGTCCTGATTTTGAGTACGGTTTGAGTATCCTGTTACGAAGCGCCTCCACCCCGCGAAGCGGCGCCTGCCCGCAAAGCGGCCCTGCGCTTCGACCAGCTGCCCATCCGTTCCCCGTGCCTATTCCGCCGGGACGGTAGCCGCCTTCGGGGTGGATGCAACCGCGGGCCTTGCCTCGTCCATGGCCGGTGCGATCCGGCGCAGGCGCAGGGCGTTGGTCAGGACGAAGACGGAGGACAGCGCCATGGCGCCGGCGGCCAGGACCGGAGACAGCAATATGCCGAAGGCCGGGTAAAGCGCGCCTGCCGCGACCGGGATCAGGGCCGTGTTATAGGCAAAGGCCCAGAACAGGTTCTCCTTGATGTTGCGCATCGTCCTGCGGGAGACCTCACAGGCATTCACCACACCGCGGAGATCGCCCGACATCAGCACCACATCGGCGGATTCGATCGCCACATCCGTGCCCGTCCCGATCGCTATCCCCACATCCGCGTGGGCCAGCGCCGGAGCGTCGTTGATGCCGTCGCCAACGAAGGCGATCCGACCGTCCTCTCTCTTGAGGTCCGTCAGGGCCGCCACCTTGCCGTCGGGCAGCACGCCCGCGATTACGATATCGATGCCGGTTTCAGCGGCAATCGCATCGGCGGTCTCGCGCTTGTCGCCGGTGATCATGGCCACCTTCAGGCCCTGGGCATGAAGGGCTGCGATCGCGGCGCGGCTGGAGGCCTTGACCGGATCGGCGACGCCGATGACAGCCGCGATCTTGCCTCCAATCGCCGCATAAAGCGCCGTGCGGCCGCGTTTGGCCAGCCTGACTTCCTCACCGGCAAGGGCTTCGGTCGAAATGCCTTCCCGCGCCATTAGCCGGTCCGCGCCGACCAGGACGCGTTCACCTTCGACAACCGCGCTGACGCCGTGCCCGGTGATGGAGGAGAAGTCGCTTACCTCCGGCTGTTCCAGGTCTTCCTTTCCGGCCGCCCTGACGATCGCCTCGGCAATGGGATGTTCGGAACGCGCCTCGACGGCGGCAATGCGGGAGAGGACGAAGGACCGGTCGAAACCGTCTGCGAGCAGGAGATCGGTCAGTTCCGGCCTGCCTTCGGTGACCGTGCCGGTCTTGTCCAGCGCGACGATGCCGATACCGGAAAGCTGCTGCAGTGCGTCGCCTTTCCGGAACAGGACGCCCATCTCGGCCGCCCTGCCCGTGCCAACCATGATGGAGGTCGGCGTCGCAAGACCCATGGCGCAGGGGCAGGCAATGATCAGCACGGACACGCCGGCGACCAGGGCCAGGGTCAGGGCGGGATCCGGGCCGACGATCAGCCACACCAGCACCGTCAGGACGGCCGCCGTCATGACCGCGGGGACGAACCACAGCGTGATGCGGTCGACGAGCCCCTGGATCGGCAGCTTGGCGCCTTGTGCCTCTTCCACCATGCGGATGATCTGCGACAGGGTCGTATCGGCCCCGACACGGGTTGCCTTGAACTGCAATCCGCCCGCACCGTTGACCGTGCCGCCGGTCACCGCGCTGCCGGCGGATTTCGCAACCGGGTTCGGCTCGCCGGTGATCATGCTTTCATCGACATGGGACGAGCCTTCGACCACTTCGCCGTCGACCGCGATCCGCTCGCCGGGGCGCACCACGACGATATCACCAAGGCTCAGCGCCTCGATCGGCAGCTCGACCATCTGATTGTCGCGCAAGACGCGCGCCGTCTTGACCTGGAGGCCGAGCAGCTTCTGGATGGCTGCGCCCGTGCGTCCCTTGGCCCTTGCCTCGAGGAAACGCCCGAGCAGGATCAGGACGACGATCACCGCCGCCGCTTCGAAATAGACCGCGCGCACGCCGGCCGGAAGCAGATCCGGCAGGAAGGTCGCGACGACCGAGTAGAGATAGGCGGCCCCCGTGCCGACGGCGACCAGGCTGTTCATGTCCGGCGCGCCCTTCAGGAGCGCGGGGATCCCCTTGGTATAAAAGGCGCGGCCGGGGCCGGCGAGGACGACGGTCGTCAGCAGGAATTGCAGGATCCAGCTTGTCTGCTGGCCGATGGTCGCCGCGATCAGATGATGAAGCGACGGGATCAGGTGTCCGCCCATTTCGACCAGGAACACCGGCAGCGCAAGAGCCGCCGCAATCGCCATCTTGCGCGCCAGATCGCGCGCTTCTTCCGCCTTGCGCTCGCTGCGATCCTGGGTGGCGCCTGCCTCCGCGATGCTGGCCGGGTAGCCGATATCGGTGCTGGTCTTCATCAGCTCCTGAACGGTGACCGCGCCTTCTGCATAGACAACGGTTGCCGTTTCGGCGGCCAGGTTGACGCTGACGCTCAGCACGCCGGGGACGGCCGCAAGCGCCCGGTCCACGCGCCCCACACAGGAGGCGCAGGACATGGACTGGATGTTGAGGGTGACCGTCTGCGTGCGCGCCGGATAGCCGAGATCCTCCAGCCTGGCGACCGCAGCGGCGATCTTGTCCGGTTCGGCCGTGAACTGTGCGCTTTCCGTGGCGAGGTTCACGCCGACATCGTCGAGCCCTTCAACGGAGGCCAGGCCGCGCTCGACGCGCCCGACGCAGGAGGCACAAGACATGCCCTGGACAGACAGGGTGACTTTCTGATGGCCGGACATGGGTCCAACTCCAATATGGTTCAATCGGTATTCCTCAAATGGCGCTTCCAGTCACTGGAAGGTCAAGGCTGCGCCAAAAATTTTCTCAAATTGATTTATGCCCTTGACCCTCCCGTAACTGGAACGTGGACAAAGGACCCATCAAACCTACGGAGCAAACCATGAAATTCAATGTTCCCGACATGAGCTGCGGCCACTGCGTCGCCGCCATCGAAAAGGCGGTCAAGGCCGTCGACACCTCGGCAAATGTCGCCTGCGACCTGGACACCCACGTCGTTGAAATAGGCACTTCCGCCGGGCAGGAGACGATCACGGCCGCTCTCCGAGATGCGGGCTACGATGCCAGCCCTCTCTGATTCCTGAAAGCCGCCTCACGAACCTCAGCCGTCGCGCGATGCGACTTCTTTTGTTCATTGAATAGGACATCAGCTCTTCTTGCTTCCTGCGCGGTCCTGTTACGATCGGCGAACCGACATACAGGAGAACCGGAATGCCGCACGTCATCGTCAAGCTCTGGCCCGGAAAAACCGAGGACCAGAAGACGAAACTCGCCGAAGCGATCACCCGCGAGGTGACCCAGATCCTCGGAAACGGCGAAGCGTCGGTGTCCGTCTCCTTCGAGGAGGTTGAGTCCAGCCGCTGGCAGGAGGACGTCTACCTCCCCGACATCGCCGCCCAGCCGGACCGGCTTTACAAAAAGCCGGGATACGAGATGTGAGAAGCTGGACCGGGCAGTTTGCCTGATTTTTGAGGCACTACCGTGCCCACCCCCACGGTCATTCCAGACAAGCGCAGGGAACCTGCGTGCAGATCTGGAATCCAGATATCAGCCGCGCGAGAGCGCGTCCTGCTTCCCTTTTGAAAGAAGTCCTCGCTTGCGCTCGGGCTGTAAGCTGGATTCCAGATCTCGCGATGGCGCTAACGCGCCACACGGTCTGGAATGACGGGGGCGCGGCCCTCACACCGCCCCCGGCTTGCGCGCAATCAGGTCGATCAGCGCGGATTGCCCCGAGTGGCCGGCGCCCTCATTGAGTTCGGCCTCATACTCTTCCAGGCGCAGGATCTCCCAGGCGCCGAAGCGCTCGGACAGCAGGTCCTTCGTGTAGAGGTTTTCAACGGCCGACGGCCCGCCGGTCTTGAACTCCCGCTGCTTCGGCGTGTAGCCGTGCAACAGGAACAGCCCGCCGGGTTTCAGGGTGCGTTCGATGCCGTCGAAGATCTCGGCCCGGAATGCGGGCGGCGCGAACTGGATGAAGATCGCGGCGACGACATCAAAAGCCTCGGGCGTCCACTCCCAGGTCTTCAGATCGGCCAGCCGGAAATCCACCTCGACACCCTTGGCCTCAGCAAGACGGCGCGCCTTTTCGATCCCCGTCGTGGCACTGTCCATCGCGGTCACCGCCAGGCCCTTCTCCGCCATGAACACCGAATTGCGCCCCTCCCCGTCGGCCACGGCCAGCGCCGTCTCGCCGGGCGTCAGCAGACCGGCGTTCTTTTCCAGAAACAGGCTCGGCGCGGTTCCGAAGATATAATCCTCAGTGGCGTAGCGTTCGTCCCACATTCAAAAGGGCTCCTTCATTCAGATTAGGCCGGAAAGCCGGGATCGTAATCCATGAGGGCGCGCGCCGCACGGCAAAGATGAGGGATTTCCCGTAGAGGGTCAGATTGCCGCAGAAACGGGACGCTCCCAAGTGGCGTCCTCTTCGATGGAAGACAGACGCAAGGGGGCATCGTAGGTCTCCGACCACAACGCATAGCCACGTTGAAGATCATGCTCGGGGGCCGCCAGCTCCGGGTCCTCCAGATGCGCCAGCAGGTCGCGCATCTCGGTCACGCGCGCTTGCCGCATCGCTTTGTCGCCGGTAAATGCCAGCCGCAGCAACGCTAGGCCCTCCGTGCCGAGCAACAGCTCGCCGAGACCAGGTTTTTCGCCCATGGTCATCAGATGCACCTCCGCAGGCATCCTATCCGGGAATCATTTGCTTGCCAGCGGGAACCCGATGCGAAGTGCGGAAAAGGGTCGGCTGCCAGAGCGGGTACTCAGCGCCCCTCCCCGCCGGTAATGGTCGGCAGCGTCTTGCCAGTCACCCGACGCCCGGCGAGGAGCAGATTGCCGCTCGGATGGGAGGGAGGCTGGCGAACCGGACGTTGTCACAGAGACTATTCGCCATCGCCTGAGCGGTTGAATGAGTGAGCGCGAGCAAGTTTAATCGATTCTTTCATGGTATCGACTTGACGATAGATCTGACGAAGCGGTGAAGCTCTGACCTCTCCGCGAACCCATCGAAGCACCTCTTCAGCAAGTTGAACTGATAAAATTTCGTCAAGTAGATCACTCAAGATAATCGGAAATTGCTGGGGGCGCATCGCTGAGCGGACAAGAATTCCTTCTGTTTCTGTAACTCGGATGTATTCAACACCACGCATAACATCAGCAGCATCGTATCCAATAAAACCCGATGAACTTGGATCAAATATCTTGCCGGCCTCGTAGAGCTTCCGCAGTTCAATGCGAGGCTTTGCAGAAAACCAGTATGGAAATCGCTCTTTTCCAGATTCCATTCCCATGAAGAAAAATGGATCGAAAGGTTCGTCCGGCGGTATAGCTCCTTCCTCTTGTGCATTGTAGAAGCCTTCTTGCAGTTCGAACACGTCCATAATCCATGCAACGAGCGACATACTTCCAAATTCCTTTGATAAGTATCTGCTGTTTATTCTAAGGATGGGAAAGTCAGCACGTCGGCATAGTTCATCTTTTTTGGCATCTCTCGCCTTTTGGACTTCCGTTGAGTGGAATCGACCATCGAATTCTATCGAATAGATCGGGTTCCATTTTTCCCGGCACACTACAAAGTCGAAATGTGACTGTAGTCCGTAACGTCGCAAGTCGCCTGAGGCATTGATTCCGTCCAAGGAAATCACATCCGCAACACGCACTTTTGGGTAAACCGATAAACCCCAGCGATCAGCAGAGAGTTTTATTTGGCCATGTGCGATTTCTTCGTATCGGTTTACAAGACGCAGCATCTTTAGCGGACACCCTCATTAATATTTGCCTGTCAGGCTACCTCCTATTCGGCCGATACTTCAATATCTTCAGCAGATCTTAAATGCAGATCTTTGCTTATTTTTGATGACGTTCAACGGTTGGCGATGAACTACATAATGCTCAACTAAGGCGGGTCTCGAAGTTGTAATTCGCCTTAAAACGTTATAAATAGAAACTGGTGCGGGCGGAGTGGGTAAAACCACTGGCTCATTCGTGGGTCACGGTCATAAAGTAAGGCATGTCCTTAAAGAGGGCTTGTCCTTAGCGTCTGCTACATTCCTTCGAGAGTGTATAGTTACCTTGAGTTATTGCGTCCGCACCACTAAACCACCAGGAAAGAGCATGGAAGCAAGTTCAGAGACGAATATCAATGACACTATCTGGATCACATCACGCGTTCGCATGATAGCGGAGAGGAAGGCACTCAGAAATCAGAACGCATCCTTCCTAGCGGTCACATATTACTCTTTGTTTTCTGTAATTCTCTCAATTTTCAGTGGCTTTTATAGCAAGCTGTATGCCGCGCTCGACGACATTATTTTGTCTTCGTCAGTTGTCGTTCTTGTCGCATCGCTCGTCGCAGCAGGTTTCAGACTTCAAGATAAGGCATCCGCTTTTCGTGAATGCTACTTGAAACTTCAGAGCCTTTATGACGAAGAGCTATCCGATCAAGAAAAGAAGGGGAAATATCGGGAGATCATGATGGATTTTCCAAACCATGCACCGAAAGACTACGCAGACCTCTTGGTAAACCACATCTTTCTGGAAGGCAAAAGTCTCACTAGCGGTGGCAAGGAGCTTAAGTATACGAAAATCATGTTTGTATCATTCTTTCTCCGCGCTGCTCTCTACTGGGGGATGCTCGCAATCCTATTTCTAGGACCAGTTCTTTTCCTGCTTTGGCCGTTGGCCTGTTGAACTAGGATGGCCATGACGCCTAAAAAGGTTTTCGATAGTCAATTCACTGTTGAGAATCTAACTGCAATTTTCCACGACAAGGTCTCGCAGTCCGGCACTGTTGGGAAGGATGGCGTTCATCCCGCTGCGTTCGAGAAGAAACTTGATCAGGAGATCGCCTTGATCAGGAAGAATGTCGCCTCCGAGAAATATTGCTTCACCACTTACAAGCAGCGCCTCGTACTGAAGGGAGCCGGTAAAGCGCCCCGCGAAATTTCCATCGCAGGCGTCAGAGATCGGGTGTGTTTGCGGGCGTTGAACAATTCTCTGTCAGAGATTTTTAAGGAAGCCAAGCCTGCTTTGGCTCACCAACATATCGCTGAGATTAAAGCCTACATAAAGCCGCTATCGGATGACTACTCATTCGTGCAGATGGACGTGCAGGACTTTTTCCCGTCCTTGCGTCATCAAGAATTGATGAAGCGCCTGCGAAGCAAGACACGGTATCCAAAGCTTCTTTCGTTGGTTGCAGCAGCAGTTCGGACCTCAACAGGTGCAAGCGGAACCAACGAGAAAGGTGTGCCTCAGGGGCTCAGTATTTCCAACGTCCTGTCGTCGATTTATATGATTCCCATCGACAAGGAGGCTCAAGATAAATACGAATACTATAGGTACGTTGACGACATCCTGATTATCTGCAAGACGGAGAATGCCCAAGCTAACCTTGACTTCATGATGAAAAGGTTGGCCAAGGTTGGGCTGACTTGCCATGAGCCGACTCCCGGTAGCAAGACAAAGATAGAGCCCCTTTCAAAAGGTGTGGACTACCTTGGATATCGCCTCACACCGAACAAGGTCTCGATCAGACGAAGCTCTTACCGAAACATCATGGAGAAGCTGGTGTCTGTCGCCACGGCAGCGAAATACAAGCCCTCCTATCGCCGCCAAATTCGGCGTCTAAACCTAAAAATCACAGGATGTTACGTGAACGGAAAGCGATACGGCTCGATGTTCTACTTTTCGATGATTGATGACAAAGAGCAGCTTATGCGGCTGGACCGCTTTGTAGATCGCCTGTGGAAGAAGGTAGGTTTTCAAAAATATGGAAAACCAAAGACATTCATCAAAACATTCCACGAGATAAAATATAATCTCGCGGCAACTAAATATATCCCGCGTTTTGATGATTATACCATAGAGCAAATGATGCAATTTATCGCTGACCTCGAAGCTAGAGAGCTTGCAGAAGTCCAAACCTGGACCGAGGAAAGAATACGGAAGACATTCAAACGCCACGTCAAAAGAGAAGTGAACGACCTACTTAAAGACATGACACCCACAAGTTAGTAAGCCTAACTGGTGGCGATTTTCACAAGATGGCAGTCACATTGGAAAAATATGGTTTTAGAGATTGTTATTTAAGTAATTAAAAGTTAATATTAGTTCATATTCGTTAAATATCTTAGATAAAAAGCAAGATTTCTCCATTTTTAAAGACAACAGCTATGTTCGCTCCAGACCAGCTCGAGAGGCTTCGTATTTGAACCAAACAGGTCCGCTAATTTTCTAACTGCGCTAACAGCAGACTTTCGGCAAGAGGCCTCACTCCGGTCATTAATCGCAGTAGCAGCGAACCACTAACCTTGGCCTTTGCTCCCTCTCCTCAGCCCCCAGCCCCACTCAACCCCGACTTCTCATAGGTCGGGTTCAGCCGGCTCAAGAGATACTCATCCCCCCGGATCGGCGGATACTTCGCCGGGTTGTCTTCGCTTGAACAGCCCGGCAGGCATTCGACGATGGCGTCGGGGTCGGGGTCGAGGAAGAAGGGCACGGAGTAGCGTTCGCGGCCGGAGAGGTTGACCACCCGGTGCGGGGTGGAGACGTAGAGGTCGTTGGTCCAGCGCATCAGGCAGTCGCCGATGTTGCAGACGAAGGTATCGGGGATATAGGGCGCCGCCAGCCAGTCGCCGTTGCGGGTGCGCACTTCCAGGCCGCCGGCGTCGTCGGTGGCAAGCAGGGTGACGCAGCCGTAGTCGGTGTGTTCGCCGGCCCCGAGCTGGCCTTCCTCGATGTCCACCGGGATTTCCGGGTAGTGCAGCAGGCGCAGGGTCGCCAGCGGGCGGTCGAGCTTGTCGTTGAAATAATCCACCGGCAGGCCGAGTTCGGTGGCAAACGCCGTGTGCAGGGTGCGGCCCAGGGCCCACATGGCGTTGTAATACTCCAGCATGAGCTCCTTGAAGCCGGGCAGGTCCGGCCACAGGTTGAGCGCCCGGAGCGGTGCCTTGTTCACGATCTCCGGATCGTCGGGCGCGAGATCGAGGCCGATGTTGTAGCCTTCCTTCAGGTCCGGCGCCTTGGTCGGGTCGAGGGACTCGCCCTTCATCGGCACGTAACCGCGGTTTCCCGTGTCGGCGGAATAGGCGGACTTCATCTTCAGCTCGTCCGGGCTTTCGAAGAAGGTCTGCGCCATGGCGAAGACATCCGCGCGCAGCTTGGCGGGCACGCCGTGGCCGGAGAGATAGAAGAAGCCGATGCCGCGGCAGGCTTCGCCGATCTTTTCGGCAACCGCCTTGCGCCCCGCCTCACCACCTTCGAACAGCGGGGTCAGGTCGATAACGGGAATGGTGTCGGTCATGGTCGTTTCCTTACCTATTGTCTCTGTCTCAGGCCGCAAGGGCAGCGTCGATTTCGGTTGCCCACTCGGCGCGCCATTGGCGTTTGGTGGTCTCGTCCAGCCAGGAGGCGTCCAGGCTGGTCAGGATCGCGGTTTTCAGGTCTTCCATAGAAAAGCCGAGATCCGAATGCGCCAGTTCGAACTCGCGGCCCAGGTCGGTGTCAAACATGGGCGGATCGTCTGAGTTGATCGTGACGGCCAGTCCCGCCTCCTTCATCCGCCGGATCGGATGGTCGGGCGCGGCGAGATTGCGCCAGCTGGTGGTGTATTTTGTGGTCGAGGGGCAGCAGGTGAAGGCGATGCCTTCGTCGCGGCAGCGGGTCATCAGCGCCGGATCGTCGACGATGTTGTAGCCGTGGTCGATTCGGTCCACCTTCAGGGCGTCGATCGAGCCGGCGATATAGGCCGCCGGCCCGCTTTCGCCCGCATGGGCAGTCAGCCGCAGCCCGGCCTGTCCCGCGCGGGCGAAGACAGCGGCGAAGGGTTCGGGCGGAAACGGCGCCTCGTTGTAGTCGAGGCCGAGGCCGATGACGTCGTCGCCCCGGTTCGCGAGCACCTCGTCCAGGTAGGCTTCGCCGGCGGCGGGCCCAAGCTCGCGGTTCATGCCGGGAATGATGCGCGAAAGAATTGAAAAATCTGTCTCCGCGTCGGCCATGCCCTTGCGGATGCCCTCGAACTGGCGGGCGAAAGGGACGTCTTTATGGGCGTGCGGGCTGATGAAGAATTCGATGTAGCGGCAGCCGTTCTCGGCCGCCGATTGCAGCATCTCGTAGGTGATGCGGCGGAAGTCGTCGACAGTGACGATGCTGTCGGAAATCGCGCCGTAGACGGCGAGGAAGTCCATCAGGTTGGCGTAGGAATAAAGGTCCTCGACCTTGTCGCACTCCGGCAGCGCCACGCCGTTCTTCTTCGCCAGGTCCATGGCCGTTCCCGGCAGGATCGCGCCTTCCAGGTGGATGTGGATCTCCGCCTTGGGAAGCTTTTTCATGAGGTCCGTTACGGTCATTCTCCCCTCCCCGTCAAGTCGCCGGTGCCGACGGGGCCGTGCCGCCAATCCAGACGTTGGTGATGTTCGGCCGGCTGGCCGTATAGACGATCTTCTGCAGGATCTCGTCGCCCGCATGCAGCTCCGGCCACAGGCGCAACCCGCCGAGCGGGGCTGCCGGGTCGATCAGCACGGCATCGAAGTGACAGCCAGGCTCGAAACGGCCGACCGGCAGGCCGAGTGCCGCACCACCGCCCGCCGTTGCCAGATGGAAGGCGGTGCGGAAGTCGATGCGGGTGTCGCTCCGGGTGGAGCGTTCCTCGGGTGCGAGGTCCGGATCGGTGCCCGATTCCAGCATGCGCGAGGCCATGATTGCCGCGCGGGCGCTTTCAAACATGGTGCCGGCGGGCCCGCCGGAAATGTCGGTGCCGAGGCCCACATGCAGGCCTTTTTCCAGCGCCGCCTTCAGCGGAAACACCGCACCGGCAAAGTAGGCGTTGGAGAGCGGGCAATGGGCGACGGCGGCCTCGCGGACTTTGATCCGCTCCATGTCGGCGGCGGAGATGAAATTGGCGTGGCCGAGCACGCTGCCCTTTCGCAACAGGCCGAACCGGTCGAGACTTTCGGTATCGCTGACGCCGTGGCGGGCCAGCACGTAGCCGTGCTCCCAGTCGCTTTCCGAACAATGGGTCTGGACGTGGCAGTCGTGGGCTTGTGCCAGAGCTCCCAGTTCGGTGAGCAGGTCGTCTGTGCAGGAGGGAATGAAGCGCGGCGTGACCACAGGCAGGACCCGGTTCTCGCCATTGTCCGGATGGCTGCGGATATGCTCGATCAGGCACGCGGTGCCGGCAACGGCGGCCTCGACGCTTTCGTCGCGGTAATAGTCCGGGCAGCTTTCCGGATCGTCCATGGCGACCTTGCCGATCAGCGCCCGCTGGCCGGCCTCGATGCAGATGTCGGCAAGCTGCCGGTTCGCCTCGTCATGGATGGTGCCGTAATAGACCGCCGTCGTCGTACCGCAGGCGACCAGATCGCCGACCAGCAGCGAATAGGCGTGCCGGGCGAAGGCGGTGTCCGCATAGCGCGCCTCGATCGGAAAGGTGTATTTCTGCAGCCAGACTTCCAGCGGCACGTCGAGCGCGTTGCCGAGCTGGGGATATTGCGGCGCGTGGATGTGCAGGTCGACGAAGCCGGGCAGCAGAAAGGTGCCCGCAGGCAGTTCCAGCAGGGTGCCATCCGCCCGCGCCGCGGCCAATCGGGCGGCATGGGTTTCGTCGTCCGGGCGGATCACCTCCGCGATCACTCCGTCCGCCCCGACGGCGATCAGGACGTCGTTCAGACACTCCACCTCGCCGCACACCGGCGCGTGAAAACCGCTCGCGCGAACGAGCTTTCCCCGAACTGATATCATGAGCGTCTAGGCCGCCGTGAGCGTTGTCCCGTAAACCAGCCCCTTTTCCTTCAGCCAGCGGCGGTAGGCGATGGAGGAGGCGTCGGCGCGGGTCGGGATTTCCGCGCGCGGTTCCAGCGGCAGCAGCAGCGGCCGCTGGTTTTCCAGGATAATGCGGTCCTGCAGGAAGATGTCGAGCTGAAACGCGATCAGATCCGAAAGAGGCGTGACGTCATCGAGCAGCAGCATCAGCGGATGGGCCTTGCACAGGTCCTCTTCCATGGGCTGCACGAACAGGCAGATCACGTCCCAGCGGTCGTCGGCATTCGGGCAGGTCTTGTAGAGCAGCGTGACGAAGGGGTTGGCGACCCGGTAGATGTAATCCGTCTCGATGGCGCCTTCCGCCGACATGGCGGCCTTGGGCTGCAGGAACTTGCAGTTGGTCGCCCAGACCTCGTCCACGTCACGGCGGATCTCGCAGTCGTAATGCGCCACTTCCGTGTGCGGTTCGGAGCCCAGAATATCGGTGTGGACGAAGGGGAAATGGGCGAGATCGAGGAAGTTCTCCACGATGCGCAGGCCCGAGGATTTCACCGTCACCGCGCCGCAGGCCACATAACGCCGGTCCGTCTCGTCGGCTTCGGGAATGGGAACCACATCCCGCTCCGGTTCGCCGAGCGTCGCCCAGACATAGCCGTAGCGGATCTTCGACGTCACCGGGGTGCCGTCCGTCAGGCTCACGGCCACAGCGTCGTCGGTGGCCTTGGTGATCACGAGGCCGGAGCCGAGCAGCTTCGTCCTGCTCTCGCCAAGGGGCATGTCGGCGGCGCAGCCGATGCAGTACCAGTTGTCGAGCGCTGCCTTTTCCACTGTCTTGCTCATGTTCGTTCCCCTTTCAGAGGCGCCGTCAGGCGTCGTGCAGGCGTTTCATGGTGTCCCGGTGTTCGGCCAGCGCGCCGTCCACGTCGAAACTCGTGAACCGGCCGTCGGCGATCACCTTGACGCCGTTGATGAAGGAATGATCGACCTTGAACGGGCCGCACATGATCAGCGCCGCCAGCGGATCGCGTTCCGCACCCGACATCCCGAGCTGGTGCATGTCCATGGCGATGAAATCCGCGCTCATGCCGGGCGCCAGATAGCCGATGTCGTCGCGGCCGAGCAGTTTCGCCCCGCCCCGCGTCGCCATGGTCAGGGTCTCACGCGCCGACAGTGCCGTCGGCGTGCCGCCGAAACCGCCACGTCCACCGGGCTTTTCCGACAGGTAACGCACTGGGGCGACCCGCTGCAGCAGTTGCCCGAGCCGGGCCTCCAGGAACATGTTGGAGGTGTCGTTGGAGGCGGAGCCGTCGACGCCGAGGCCGACGTTGACACCCGCATCCAGCATTTCGCGCACCCGCATGATGCCGAGACCGCAACGCATATGCGCCGAGGGACAATAGGTGGCGCCGGTGCCGGTGTCGGCGAACAGCCTGATCTCATCGTCGTTGAGGAAGATCGCATGGGCAAACCAGACGTCGTCACCGAGCCAGCCGACGGATTCGGCAAAGCCGACCGAGCGCATGCCGTAGATTTCGTGGCAAAAGACCTCCTCGTCCAGCACCTCGGCGATATGGGAATGCAGACGCACGCCCTCATGCTTGCGCGCAAGGGCGGCCGCATCGCGCATCAGTTCCGGCGTCACCGAGAACGGCGAGCATGGCGCCAGGATGATCCGGCTCATGGAGTGGCGGCTCATGTCGTGATAGGCGCCGATCAGACGTTCGGCATCCTTCAGGATGAAGTCCTCGTCCTCGACGCAATTGTCCGGCGGCAGGCCGCCCTTGCTCTCGCCGCGTGACATGGCCCCGCGCGAGGCATGGAAGCGCAAGCCGATCTCGCGCGCGGCCTCGATGGTGGTGTCGAGCCGGGCGTTGGTGGGCATGACATAGAGATGGTCGGAGCTGGTGGTGCAGCCGGACATCATCAGTTCCGCCATGGAGACGCGGGCGGACACGCGGATGGCGTCGTCGTCAAGCTTGCCCCAGACCGGATAAAGCGCCTTCAGCCAGACGAACAGCGCATCGTCCTGCACCATCACCCGGGTCAGGTTCTGGTACATGTGGTGGTGGGTGTTGACCATGCCCGGCATCACCACGTGATGGGTGAGATCCAGCGTCTCGTCCGCTTCGCGATCCGACAGCTCCGCCGTGGTGCCGACCGCCTCGATGACATTGTCACGGACGAAGAGCGCGCCGTCGGGGATCTCTCTGCCTTCGTCGTCGAAGGTCGCCAGATGGGCGATGTTCTTTACAAGGAGCGTGGGCATGCCTCTACCTCATGTCCCGGTAATAGGGCAGCGCCAGGGCTGCCGGGGCCGCCATGGCCCTGCGCATCTTCTGCCAGGCGAGCACGGGCACGATGATGAAGGCGACGGTGCCGAGATACGGCAGCATGGACAGGAACGCGGGTGCGATCGGCCAGCCGCGCGCCTGGCCGATGAAGCCGAGCGCGGTGATCAGGCCGAACAGCAGGCCGGACAGGGTCGCCATGATCGGCCGGTAGCCGGCGAAGATCACCAGAGCGACCGCGATCCAGCCGCGCCCAGCCACGACCCCGTCCGACCAGGACGGCACGAAGGCGAGCGTCAGATAGGCCCCTGCCCCGGCGGCCAGTGCCGCGCCGATGGTGACATAGGAGAACCGCATGAGGTTGACCGGAATTCCGGCGGCATCGGCGGCGGCCGGGTTCTCGCCGACGGCGCGCATGTTCATGCCGTGGCGAGTGGAAAACATCAGGTAGCTGAAGAAGATCGGCAGGATCAGGTAGATCAGGTAAAATAGAATGTTCTGCGAAAAGAACGCCGGCCCGATGACCGGGATCTGGCTGAGGAGCGGAACCTTGACCGGTTCGAAGGTGACCGGCGCCGGCATGCCGGAATAATTGCGGCCGATGCTCGACGCCAGCCCGGATCCGATCAGCGTGAGCGCCAGGCCGCACAGCACCTGATTGGCGCGCACGATCACGGTGGCGAAGGCGAAGACGGCGCCGAACAGCGCGCCGACGGCGAGCGCCGCCAGAAAGCCGAGGATGGGCGACGGCACCGCCGTCACGGTGGCAATGCCGGTGATCGCACCCATGGCCATCAGCCCTTCCACGCCGAGATTGACCACGCCGACCCGCTCGGCCAGCACCTCGCCGAGGGCGGCCAGCGCCAGCACGGCCCCGGCCAGGAATGCGGTCGTCAGAAGACCCGTCAGAAGATCCATCGGATAGTCACCTTCACGCTTTCTCGCGGATCACGCGGTAGTAGGACAGCTCGTCGCCGATGGCCGTCAGGAACAGGATGAAGCCGGTGATGGCGAGCACGATCGAGGTCGTCAGCCCCTGCGTCTGCAGGATGATCCCGGAATTCAGGATCAGCGCCATCAGCGCACCGGAGAAGATGACGCCGATGGGCGAGCCGCGCGCCAGCACGGCGACCATGATGCCGAGATAGCCGAAATTGTTGGAAATGCCGCCCTGGAGCCGGTGGACGGTTCCGGCAATCTCCAGCATGCCGGCCAGACCGGCGATGGCACCGGACAGAAGCATGACGGTGATCAGGTGCCGGCGCACCGGAATGCCGACGTATTTCGCCGCCGACGGATTGGACCCGACCAGGCGCACCTCGTAGCCCCATTTGGAAAAGGCCAGCACGGCGGCGACCAGGATCGCCAGACCGATGGCAATGGGAAAGCCCCAGTGGACAATGCCCCAGAAGGAGGGAACTTCCGCCGAAAGCGGCGGCGTCGCCGAATTCGCCATGCCGGTACGGTCGCGCCAGGGCCCGGTGGCGACATAGTAGACCAGCAGCGTGGCGACGAAGTTCAGAAGCAGCGTGGTGATCAGCTCGTTGACGTTGGCATAGGCGCGGGCGAGCGTGGGAACCAGGATCCAGACCGCGCCCCCGACGATGCCGGCGACGAACATGAAGATCAGGATCAGCGGCTCCGGCCCCGGCACGAACAGGCCGACGGCGGTGGCTGCGAAGGCGCCGGCATAGAACTGACCTTCGGCCCCGATGTTCCAGGCGCCGACCTGCTGACCGACGGCAACCGCCAAGCCGGTCAGGATCAGTGGAATGACCAGCACGCCGAGATCCTCCAGGCCGAAGCTGGAGCCGAAGGACGAGGAAAGGACGCGGCCGCCAAGCTCGAACGGGTTCATGCCGGCAACCGCGACACCGATACCGGCAACGACAAGGGCGATGACCAATGCGGCGACACGCGCGGCTAAAGCGATGCCCGGATGGGCGGACGGCATGCGCTGGAGACGGAGGGACCCGAACATCACGCGACCTCCTTCGCCCTGGTGCGGCCGCCCATCAGAAGACCGATTTCCTCGATGTCGAGATTGTCGTTCTCCACGGTGCCCATGATCCGGCCTTCATAAAGGACCGCGATGCGGTCGGAGAGATTGAGCAGTTCCTCCAGTTCCTCGGAGATCAGCACGATGCCGGCGCCCGCGTCGCGCAGTTCCACGATGTAGCGCAGCATGGTGTTGATGGCTCCGACATCGAGCCCCCGGCTCGGATAAGCGGCGACGAGCACCTTGTCGGCGATGCGCATTTCCCGGCGCGCCACAAGGCGCTGCTGGTTCCCGCCCGACAGATTGCGCACCGGCATGCCGAAGTCGGGGATCGCCACATCGGCCGCCTCGGCGATTTCCTTCGCCAGCGTCAGCGCACCGCGCGGATTGTAGATGCCGTGGGGCGATACGGGTGCCTTGCCGTATTCGCGCATGACCGCGTTGGCAGTGATGCTGAGTGCGGGGGCCAGGCCGCTGTGCAGCCGGTCCTCGGGAATATGACCGATGCCGAAGGCGGCGAAGATGGCCGCATTCGCGCCCTTCATCGACTGGTCGTCGACAATCACCTCGCCGGAGGATACGGCGCGGACGCCGGTCAGAACCTGGCTGAGCTCGCGCTGACCGTTGCCGGCCACGCCGGCGATGCCGAGAATTTCGCCCGCATGAAGCCGCAGGCTGATCTCGTCGAGGGCCTTGCCGCCGGCTTCGTCAGCAACGCTGACCTTGTTCAGAACCAAGACCGGTTCCTCCGAGACCGGCGCAGCACCCGGCGCCCGCGCACGCATGTCATCGAGCACGATCTCGCGTCCGACCATCAGGTTCGCCAGCATATGGGCGTTGCACTCGGAGGTCTGTTTGGTGGCGATCTTGCGCCCGCCGCGCAGGATGGAGATGCGGTCGGAGATTTCCATGACTTCATCGAGTTTGTGACTGATGAAAATCACCGCGTTGCCGCCGGCCACGAACTCGCGCAGGGCCCGGAAGAGTTCCCGCGCCTCGGCGGGCGTCAGCACCGCTGTCGGCTCATCGAGGATCAGCAGGCGTGCCTTGCGGGCCAGCACGCGCAGAATCTCAACGCGCTGCTGCTCGCCGGTCGACAGGTCGCTGACCGTGGCGCCGGGGCTGATGTCCAGGTTGAAGCGTTTCGCCAGATCCGCCGTGCGGCTTTCCAGCACGGATTTCGACGCCCGTCTCGGCGTTTCGTCCCAACCCAGGTGAATGTTTTCCGCGACCGTGAAGGCCTGAACCAGCTTGAAGTGCTGGTGGACCATGCCGATCCCCGCGGCAATCGCCTGTAACGGGGTCGCGAATTCGCGACGGTAGCCGTCGATGAGGATTTCGCCCGCATCCGCCTGGTAGATGCCGGTCAGGATGTTCATCAGGGTCGACTTGCCGGCGCCGTTCTCGCCGAGCAAGGCGTGGATCTCACCCGGCATGACCTCAAGGTCGACATTCTCGTTGGCAATGACGCCCGGAAAATATTTCGCGATGCCCTGGAGCCGGACGATCGGTGCGGTTCCGGGCGGAGGAGTGAAACTGTGGTCGGCTTCGGTCATCAGCGCTTTGGAATTAGGGGACCAAAAAGGCGGGATAACTCCGGGCGGCAACAGGTGCCGCCCGAAGAATGCTTAGGGAAACAGGTCAGCTCTCGAGGCCTTGAACGCCCTCGACGGACCAATCCCAGTTGTAGAGTTCGAGTTCGGTCATCTTCTGACCTTCCTCGACCCGGACCTTGCCGTCCTTGTCCTTCAGTTCGCCCACGAACGGCGACCAGCCGCCCAGGATCTTGGTGCGGACTTCATCGGCCGCCTTGCCGACTTCTTCGGGAACATTCTGACCCCAGGCGTCACGGTCGACGCCGCCGCCCATCGGCAGGAGGTTCTCGCTCGGCACCCAGGTGCCGGCCAGGCGCTTGCCGACCTGGTCGACGTAGAAATCGTCCCAGTTACAGATGACGGAGGAGACATAGGCGTTCGGGCCGTAACGGCGGATGTCCGTGTTCCACATGGCTGCCCAGACGCCACGCTTTTCGGCGACCTGCAGGTAGCCGGCCTCGTCCATGATGCCGAACAGGAAGTCGCAACCGTTGTCGACCAGCGCGGTGCCTGCCTGGGTGGCGGCCTGCGGATCGAACCAGGAGTTGATGACGATGGTCTGCAGGGTGGCATCCGGATTGACCGTGCGCGCACCCATCAGGAAGGCGTTGGTCGACGCATAGACCGAAGCGACCGGGAAGGATGCGACGTAGCCGAGCTTGCCGGTTTTGGACAGATGGCCGGCTGCGACGCCGATCACATAGGTCGGATACCAGTGGGCCAGATAGTACCAGCCGAGATTGTCCATAAGGACGTGGCCGTTGCACTCCATGAAGGCCACTTCCGGAGCCCGCTTGACGACCTGGTGCAGGAAATCGCCCGTCGATGAGGTGTCGAAGATCATGTTGGCGCCTTCGGACACGAACTGGCGATAGGTGCGCGTCGCGTCGGCGGAGTAAGGCACGTTCTCGACTTCGAGGATCTTGGCAAGCTTCGGGTAGGCTTTCTTCACCGCGAGAAGGCCCTGGTGGTGTGTCCAGGTCCAGCCTTCGTCGGTGATCGGGCCGACATGGCCGAACCCGATGACGGCGTCTTCCTCGGCCACCGCCGGCAGAGGTTCGGCGGCCAGCGCCGATGTCAGCATTCCCTTTGGCAGAAGCAATGAAGACCCGGCCACGGCGGTCATATTCAAAAAGCCGCGCCGTGAAAGATTGCGAATGCTGTTCATGCTCATGTCCCTTTATTCTCTTATCGCCCGTCACGGGCTGCGAATTGGAAGGCTATCGACCTGAAGCCGAATGATCGCCGGGGACGAACACAGCACGATCCGTGCCAACTGACGGACGGCAGGAAGCCGGTTGCCCCTCGCCGGCTTGCGGCGATGCTGCAGCACTTCATACCAGGCCATTTCGGGGTTCATTGACGGCATACGCGAAGCCTGCAGCCGTTCCGGATGCCCCTCAAAAACCGGTCCGTTTTCCGCCTTTTACCGGTTCATATCCAGCAATCTACGAAACCGTTCCAAAAAGGACTTGTTCTGAATAGTGCCTATTTGGCGACGACCATGTTGCGAAAAATGCAACACTTGACACCCTCGAAAGATCGGCACTATCAACGCCTGAACAAAAATTTGCACACCATTAAGGCGTTGCTTATTTTTTAGGCAAATGCCTTTAAAAACGGCGGCGCTGAGGGCCGGATGGCGAAGGGAGCAAGAGCGTGAAACGCGAGCGGGTCATCTTCACTTTCAGTGGAAAGATCGTCCCCGACAGCTTTGTCGCCTTCGCGCGCCATCGCGCGGCAAAGCTCGATCTACCCTTGGCCGTGCTTGCCAGCGACGACAGTTCCGTCGCGCTTGCGGTCGAAGGCCAGGCGGATCTGGTCGACGCCTTCGACATGGCCTGCAGCCTTGGGCCCCATGATTGCATTGTGCTCGATGTCGAGCGCACGCCCGCGCCCGCAGCGCTGTTTGAATCCAGAAACGAGAGGACAGGACAATGAGCTTGCAGGACTGGTATCCGCTTGCCCTTTCCCGCGATATCGCGGCGGGAACATCGGCCGGCACCCGGGTCTTAGGCGACGAATTCGTGGTCTGGCGCGACTCCAAGGGCGCCGTACATGCCTGGGAGGACCGGTGCCCCCATCGCGGCATGAAGATGAGCTTCGGCTTCGTGCGCGGCGATCACATCGCCTGTCTCTACCACGGCTGGCAATACGACACGGCCGGCCAGTGCCGCCACATTCCCGCGCATCCGGACCTGGAAGTGCCCCAGACGATCAAGATCCCGCGCTTCGCGACCACCGAGGCAGGCGGCATGATATGGGGCTGCTTCAATGGCGAGGACAGCGCCACACCTCCCGCTCCTGAGCTTCCGACTGAGGTCACGCCGCTGCGGAGCGTCTATGCCGATTGCCCGGCGCCGCAGATGGTTGCGCAGATCACGAAGACCGCGTTCGGAGAGACAACACCGGACGTGACCTCCAGGACGGATCGGACCATAGACATCACGCTCGGCGACACCAAACTGATCGCCGGCGTTCAAACCATCGCCGACGGCGAAAGCGCGCTGCATCTGGTCGCCCTGGGGGCTGTTGACGCTTCGAAGCTGAAGCCGCTTTCGCTCTGGGCGGAACAACTGCGCCGGGACGCGGAAACCGCGGCACAGACGGGTGCAACCGCGGAGATTGCAGCATGAGCACGCCGACTCTCTACAACTACGACCTCGATGAGAACTGCTACAAGGTCCGGCTGCTGATGTCCTGCCTGGGCACGGAAGCAAAGCTGGTGGCTGTCGATGTGGTGCCTGGACGCGAACACCTCTCGCCGGAGATCCGCGCGATGAGCCCGTCCGGCTCTCTGCCGATCCTCAAGCAGGACGACCTCGTCCTCTACGAAGCTGAAGCAATCCTCTCCTGGCTCGCCCGCACCAGCGATCCGGCGCGTCGCTTCCTGCCCGACGATCCCGACACCTTCGGCAAGGTGATGATGTGGCTGACTTTCTCCGCCCGCGAACTCGATACTGCCGTCCACGCCCGTGCCACGGCCATGATGGATGCGCCCGGCGATATCGACGCCCTGCGTGACGCTGCTCGCGAGGCGTTGCGGATCATGGACGATCACATGACCCGCCAGCATTTCGACGGGCTGGAGTTTTTCGCAGGCGCGACCGCGACCATCGCCGATATCGCACTGTTCCCCTCCTTCGCCCTCAGCCGGGACTTCAACATCGACCATGACGCCTTCCCGGCTCTGCGCCGTTGGGCCCGTGCGGTCCGGCAACTGGATGGGTTCATCACCATGCCGGGCATACCCGAGTATCATTGAGGCGGACATGAGCACCCGGCGCATCCCCGCACAGATGACTGACAACCGGCCATCAGGAGCGCACTGATGGATCCCTACCGGCTCGGCCTGATCGCGACCCGGACGCATTATTTCCAATTGGTCGCCCGGCTGGGATCGATCCGGCAGGCCTCAAAGGTGCTCAACATCGCGCCCTCCTCTATCAGCCGGGTGATCAAGCAGCTTGAAGACGAACTGGGGACGCCGCTGTTCGAGCGGGTGCGCCAGCGCCTGCGGCTGACCAGTGCCGGAGAGCTGCTGCTTTATCACGTGCGCGAAAGCTACGTGGACCTGAACAAGGCGGTCACAGAGATCAACGACCTGAGCGGCCTGCGCCGGGGCACCGTGACCGTCGCAACGATCGAAAGCGTCGCCCGCGGTCTTCTGCCGGAGGCACTCGAGGCATTCTGGAAGCGCCACCCGGAGATCACCGTCGACGTCAAGGTCACCAGTTCCCAGGAGGCAGCCAACGCGGTCAGCGACGGCAGCTGTGACCTTGGCATTGCCTTCGACGTCCGCGTGCCGCGCAACGCGCGCAGGCTGACGTCGATCCCCCTGCCCCTCGGCCTGGTCGTTCCGCCTGACAATCCTCTCGCCGAACGGGACGAACTGCGGACGTTCGACATTTCCGGCGAGCGCCTGATCCTGTCGGACACCAGCCTTTCGTTGTCCATGCCCGTGGAGGAGATGTTTTCCGGCAGCATGGTCGAATTCTCCCGCCGCACCCGCACCAACTCCATCGGACTGATGATCGACCTCGCCCGGCGCGGGCTCGGTGCCATTATGCAGACCCAAGTGGGCGTGGAACGGGAAATCGCCACCGGGGAGCTGTGTTTTATCCCGCTGCGCGACCCGAAACTGCAGCCGCGCCGATTGATGCTGATGTCGCGGGCCAAGTCTGAAATCTCAGATGCGGCCTCCGCGTTCGCGACAAATCTCTCCCAATGTTTCGAACAGCTGAAGACCTGAGGCCGGCATGAAGATGTTGCAAACAGAACAACACAGCGATCGAAATTCTCCACCTATTCGAAACAAGTCCCGCTTGCGACCATGCCGCAGCACGCCGAATGACGGCAGGAACGGAGACTTAGACGCATGAAGCAGAGCGCGGTTGATGCGGTCATCAAAGGGCTGAAGCGCGCCGGTGTCAGCACCGTGTGCTATCTGCCGGATTCGCTGTTCAAGGAACTTTATCCGGCCCTGGACGCGGATCCGGACATCCGCACCATCCGGGTCACCAATGAAGGCGAAGGCGCTGCGATCTGCGGCGGCGTATTCCTGTCCGGCAAACGTGCGGCGCTGGTCATGGAAAATTCCGGTCTGCGGGCCTCCGTCGAGCCGCTCGCACGTATGGGGCTGGGTGCCGGGATCCCCGTCATCATGCTGATAAGCTATCGCGGCGAGATGGGCGAGAACAACTGGTGGGCGATCCCGCACGGCATCACCATGGAGCCGGTTCTCAACGCTCTGCGCATCCCCTACCGGGTCGTACGTGAGGAAGAGGCGATCGAACAATCCATCGTCGACGCCTACGACTGGTCCTACAACGCCTACTACCATTCGGCGGTGGCACTCGGCGGGAGTGTCGTTCGATGAAACGCTACGATTGCATGGCCGTTCTGGCGAAACGCCTGAAGGACGAACTGGTGATCCTGTCTCTGGGTGCCAGCGTCGACGAATGGTACAACGCCGCGCCGCACATGCGCGAGGCAAGTCTGTTTCAGCAACAGCTCGGCTGCGTCACGCCGCAGGCCTTCGGGCTGGCGACCGGCCTGCCCCATCGGCGGATCGTCTCGCTGGATACCGACGGCGGCATGATGTTCAACCTCGGCATTCTGGCCACGCTCGGCAATGAGCAACCGAAGAACCTGTTCGTCGTGGTCTGGGACAACGAATGCTACCAGTCGATCGGCGGTCCGCCGACCCATACCGCCTCCGGCCGCGTCGACATCGCCGCGATTGCCCGAGGCGCCGGCGTCGACAAAGCCTTCACCGCACGCACCCTTGAGGAGTTCGAAGCCCATTGTGAGGCCGGCCTTGCAGCCGAGGAACCCTATGTGGTCGTCGCCAAGGTCGCCGGCACCGTGCAGCCGGACATCAAGCGCAAGCATTCCGACGGACGCGAGGACAAGTACATCTTCGTACGCCATGTCGAAAAAACCGAAAACATCGTCATCATGGGGCCGAGCGAACACAATTGACCGACATGCCAGCCATCGTCCGCATTCCGGACAAGCCGCTCGAAAGCACCTATGACTACATTGTCGTCGGGGCAGGATCGGGCGGCTGTCCGGTTGTCCGCCGTCTGATCGACGACACGGAAGCAACGGTCCTCCTGATCGAGGCCGGAGAAGCCGGCACCGGCATCAGAGAAATCGACGACCCGGCCGAATGGGTGCCGCTTGGGCGCAGTCGCTTCGACTGGGGTTACGACTACGCACCGGCCCCGTACGCCCACAACCGTGTCATCGGCATCCCGCGCGGCAAGGCGCTCGGTGGATCGAGCGCGATCAACGCGCTGATGTGGTACCGGGGCCATCCATTGGACTATGACGCCTGGGACGCCGCCGGAGCGACCGGCTGGACGTTTCGGGACGTGTTGCCCTACTTCAAGCGCTGCGAGGACTGGGAAGGCGGCGCGACCGAATTCCGCGGTGCCGGCGGGCCGCTGAAAATCACCACCAGCAAGACCCTGCATCCAATCGCGCAGGCGATGATGGACGGTGCGCGTGAACTCGGCATTCCGGTGATCGACGACCCGAACGGTGCGACAAACGAGGGTGCGACACCGTCCAATTTCAACGTCTTTGAAGGCCGGCGCTGGAGTTCCGCGAACGGCTATCTGTTTCCGATCCTGGACAATCCGCGCCTGACTATTCTGACCAACTCTCTGACAACCGGGCTCATCATCGAGAACGGGCGCTGTGTCGGGGTGCGTCATGTGGTCGACGGCCGAACCATCGGGAGCCGCGCCACAAGCGAGGTGGTGCTTGCCGCCGGCGCCATCGATACACCGCGCCTGATGATGCTGTCGGGCATCGGCAACGCGAAGGACCTGGGAAACCTCGGCATTCCCGTTGTCGCGGATCTGCCCGGCGTCGGCGCCAACCTGCAGGACCATCCGCTGATCCAGGCCTGCGTCTTCCGTGCCGCGCAGCCGCTCGGAGCGAAAACAGACAATGGCGGCGGCACCATGCTCAACTGGAAGTCCCGTCCCGGCCTTGCCCAGGCGGATGTGCATGCCTTCCCCGTGCAGGGCAACAGCGCCGAACCGCCGCTGCGCGCCCGCTACGACCTGTCGGGCGAGGTCTTTTCCCTCGGCTTCGGCCTGATGCACTCAAGGAGCGTCGGCTACATGCGGATGCTGTCGGCGGACCCGCGCGGGCCACTGGACCTGCAGCCGAACTATCTTGCCGAACCGTCCGACCTGGAGGCACTGGTCTCCGCCTTCCACACCATCATGGACCTTGGCGGCACCGCTGCCTATCGCGACCTTGTCGCGGGCGTGGCCGCACCGGACCGATCGCTGAACGACAAGGACGTCATCGACTTCATCCGCGACGGATGCTCGACCTTCTTCCACACCTGCGGCACCTGCAAGATGGGCACCGACGACATGGCTGTGACCGATCCGCGCTTGCGGGTCCGCGGCATCGACGGTCTGCGCATTGCCGATGCCTCGGTGATCCCCGTCATTCCGACCTGTAACACCCACGCGCCCGTGACCATGATCGGCGAGCGCGCGGCCGATTTCCTGAAGGAGGACGCATGAGCGATCCCGATCTCATCCTGGCCGGCGGCCACGTCCTGACCATGGGCGCCGATAACGACGTCCTCGTCGACGGCGCGGTCGCTATCTCCGGCGGTGCCATCCTGGCAGTGGATACGCGCGAAGTTCTCACCGGGCGCTATCCGGGCGTTCCCGTAAAGCATCTGCCGGACACGGTGCTGATGCCGGGTCTCGTCAACACCCATGCCCATTCCGGCTTCCTGCGCGGCACGGCCGAACATCTGCCGGTCTGGGACTGGCTGACACTGCATATCAACCCGATGCACCGGATGCTGCAGCCGCATGAAGCCAAAGCCGCCTCGATGCTGTGTTATGCGGAATCCGTACTCGGCGGCACGACGACCATCGTCGACATGTGGCGCTACATGGACGGCAGCGCCGAGGCCGCAGAGACTGTCGGCAACCGTCTCGTCGCGGTGCCTTACGTCGGCGAGCATCCCGATTACGATTACTTCGACACGCTCGACATGAACGAACGCCTGATTGCGGACTGGCACCGCAAGGCGGACGGCCGCATCAATGTCTGGGTCGGGCTGGAGCATCTCTTCTACGCCGACGAAGCCGGCCAGCAGCGCGCCATCGACATGGCGAAGACATACGATACCGGCTTCCATACCCATTGCAGCGAAGCGGAGATCGAGGTCGCCGAATTCGAAAAGCGTTACGGCAAACGACCGATGGTCGTCCTCGATGATCTCGGCTTCTTCGAAACGCCGCGCGCCATGATCGCCCATGCGGTCTGGCTGGATCCGTCGGAGGTCGAGCTGATTTCGAACCGCCCGGTTTCGGTCGCCCATAACCCGGTGTCCAACATGAAGCTTGCCAGCGGCATCGCGCCGATCGCCGACATGCTGGCCGCCGGCGTGCCCGTCGGAATCGGTACCGACGGCGAGAAGGAAAACAACAATTTCGACATGTTCGAGGAGATGAAGGTCGCTTCGCTCCTCGGCAAGCTGAAGGACCGCGATGCCGCAGCCATGGACAGCTGGGACGTGCTGCGCATGGCGACCATCGGCGGCGCCAGGGCGATCGGCCTCGATCACGAGATCGGCTCGATCGAGCCCGGCAAACGCGCCGACATTATCGCCGTTCGCACCGACACGCCGCGCATGACGCCGCTGTTCGGCTCCGGCCCCTGGTTCAACCTGCAGCACAATCTCGTTCATGCGGTGCGTGGATCGGATGTCGACATGACCATGATCGAAGGACGGATCGTGGTCGAGAACGGAGACCTGAAAACCGGCGACCTTGCCGCGATCATCGACGAGATCCACACCGTCGCGCCGCCGCTGTTCGAACGCCGGGCCAAATGGCTCGCTGAAAACGAGTCGGTGCAATGGAACACGGAGAGCAACGGATGACCAAGACGACAGATCAGGTTGCGCTTGACCAGTGGTATGCCGTGGAAACGGTGGCGGAGATAACGGACGCTTCGATCACCACCCGGCTGCTCGGCCAGGACATCGAAATCGCCAAAGACGGCGACGGCTTCCGCGTGCGTGAGATCCTCGACGATGGCAGCCACGGCCCGGCCCTGCCGGTGCAGGAGAAATACGGCTGCCTCTGGACCACACTCGGCGTACCGGAGCGCGACATTGTCGAGATCCCGGAAGCCGACGAGCCGGACCGCCGCTATGTTCCCTGCGGTTGGGTGAAGATGCGCGCCTCGGGCCTGCGCGTCGTGGAGAACTTCCTCGACATGGCGCATTTCCCTTTCGTCCACACCGACATTCTGGGCTCCGAGCCGCACACGGAAGTGCCGCAATACAAGTCAGAGATCCGTCGGGACGTGGACGAGGTCTGGGCAACCAATTGCAGCTTTTTCCAGCCGCAGATGACGGCCACGCGGCCCGACGGGGAATTTACCCATCTCACCTACCGGGTGCCTGCGCCCTTTATCGTCATGCTCTATCGGGCCTGTCCGACCAAACCGGGCCGTCGCGACGCGATCGCGCTGTTCATCCAGCCGATGGAAGAAGATCTCTGCCGGGCAACGCCGGTCATGTACCTGCTCGACGACGAGGCGTCGGTCACCCAGTTGCGCCGGTTCGAGCAGGTGATCTTCCTTCAGGACCGGATCATTGTCGAAAACCAGCGCCCGCTGCTGATGCCGCTGGAGCCGCGCGCTGAAATCCCGACACGGGCGGACTCTTCCTCCGTCGCCTATCGCCGCTGGCTGAAGGAAAAAGGCCTGCGCTACGGCACGACTGCCGCTGCCTGACAAGGACCCCACAATGCGGATTTTAAAGCCCGAGACCTCGTCCCAAGCCGTCGCGATGCTGGCGGACGCCGGCCCGCAAGCGCGACTGTCGGCCGGTTCCACGGCCCTGCAGGCGGAATGGTCGCTCGGCAAGCCGCGCCCGACAGCGTTGATCGATGTTTCCGGTCTCGATGGCCTGTCCGGGATCACGGCGGCGGACATCTCCGTGACCATCGGTGCGAACGTGACGCTCTCGGAGATCATCGCTTCACCGGTGATAACCGACGGCTGTCCGCTGCTGGCCGTGGCCGCCCGCCGGGTTGGCGCGACCGCGATCCGCCATCGTGCGACGCTTGGCGGCAACATCGGCTGGCGCATCGGCTGTCTCCTGCCGGCCCTTCTGGTGCTCGACGCCGAGCTGGAGGTTCTGACCGAAGATGGCGCGCAATCCCTTCCTCTGGCCGACTGGCTGGCAGCCCCTTCCACTCCCTGTCTCCTCACGCGCGTTGTCCTTCCCCGACAGAATGCGGAAAGCCGGACCGGATTCCGCAAGACCGGCCTGCGTGCCGCCTTTACCCCGAGCGTCATCGCGGTGGCCGGCAACCTTTCGATTGAGGACGGCATTGTCAGTGCGGCGCGGCTTGCCGTCGGCGGCGGGCCCGTGCCGGCGGCGCGCCTTGCAGGCATCGAACGGCCCCTGATCGGACAGCGCTTTGACGACATCGACTGGTCGGCGGTCCGCGCGGCGATCGAAGACGAGATCTCCGCGCCCGACGACACATTCCGCAGCGCCCGCTACCGCAAGCGTGCCGGGGCGAATGCGCTGGTCGGTGTCCTGTCAGGAAAGCAGCCCGGTGAGATCCGGGGCGGTCGCACGCTGCGGCCCCAGCCGGCTCCGCCGATTGACGAGTTCCATCTTTCGCGCGCCGAAGGCGGAAATCGCTGGCATGTCCGCGCCGATCTTCCACCCAAGATCGCGGCCGAGCTTCCCTATCTGACCGATGCAAGGCGGGACGACATGCTGATCGGTGCGGTGCTGCGGCTCGACGAACCCCATGCCCGCATCCTGTCGATCGATACCAGCGCCGCGGAAGCCCTGCCGGGCGTGAAGGCGGTGGTCACCCATCGCGACATCAAGGGCGAAAACTCTTTCGGCATCGTCTTCCCGGACCAGCCGGCACTCTGCTCCGACAAGGTGCGCTATGCGGGCGATCCGGTGGCCGGGGTCGCGGCGGTCGATCGCGAGACCGCCCTCAAGGCGCTGTCGCTGATCAAGGTCGATTATGAGGTGCTGCCGGTCGTCAGCGACCCGCTCGCCGCCCTCAATCGGGACGCCGAACCCGTTCATGAGACCGGCAACCATGTGAGCACTATCGAGCTGGAGCGCGGCGACATCGAAACAGGTTTCGCGTCGGCGGCCCATGTGGTCGAGGACGTCTATGTCACGCCGCGCCAGATGCACGGTTTCATGGAAACCGAAGGCGGGTATGCCGAGCCCACGCCCGACGGCGGGCTGGCGGTCTTTGCCGGCGGCCAGTACGGCGTGCGCGACCGCCAGCAGCTGGCGCGCATTCTTAGCTTCCCGGAAGACAGGATCCGGGTCGTCACCAGCCCGACCGGCGGCGGCTTCGGCGGCAAGGACGAGCTGACGGTTCAGCCGGTGCTCGCCCTGTTGGCGCTGAAGGCCAACGCGCCTGTGCGCATGCAGTGGACGCGTGCGGAATCCGTTCTGGCCGGGACAAAGCGCAATCCGATGACAATCCGCATGCGCACCGCCTGCGACGCCGACGGCAGGCTGCTGGCGCAGGAGGTCGATGTCATTGCCGACAGCGGCGCCTATGCCTCGCTCAGCCCCGGCGTTCTGGAGACCGCCCACGAGCATGCCTGCGGTCCCTACATTTCACCCAGCGTGAAGACGCTCGGCCGCCTCGCCTACACCAACAACGGCACCTGCGGCGCCTTTCGTGGTTTCGGTGCCAACCAGATGACCTATGCCATCGAATGCCAGATGGACCGGTTGGCGGCGCGCTGCGGACTCGATCCGGTCGAGATCCGCCGACGCAACCTGCGCGAGCCGGGCATGCCCGGTTTCCTCGGCCAGCGGGTCGCGCCGACCGAACGCCTGAAAGAGATGCTGGATGCCGCAGCCTCTAGCCCACTGTGGCAGGAGGCACCGGCGGCCCATCCCGTAATTCGCTCGGGCGAAGTCATCGGCGCCGGCATGGCGCTGAATTATCAGGGCAACGGCCTCGGTACGATCCCCCATGACGAGGCCATCGGCCGGCTTGTGCTTGGCGACGACGGCCGGATCGAAGCGCATTTCGGTCTCGACGAGATGGGCCAGGGGCTGATCCCCTCCATCCACGCCGCCGTCGCAGACAAGCTCGGCTGCGCGCGCGAGGATATCCGCGCTGTCATCGGCGACACGGCAGCAACTCCGGATTCCGGATCGACCACCGCGTCGCGTGGCGGCTACGTCGTCTGGAAGGCGACCGAACTCACCGCCCCGCCGTTTGGTGCCAAGCTGCTCGCCAAAGCCGCCGACCTGCTGGGAAGAGACGCGGCGGACCTGAAAATCATTCCCGGCGGCCTCGCTGATGCGGCGACCAACAGCCAGGTTCCGCTGCTGACCTTTGCCGCCCTCGCCGACGGGCTCAAGCCTGAAGAGAGTATCATCGAAGAAGCCGAATTCGCGTTTCCGAAGTCGGATTACACCAAGGGCAACGCGCGGTTCATCTTCGCCTATGGTGCGACGCTTGCCCGGGTCGCGGTCGACCGTGCCACCGGCGAGGTCCGGGTTCTCGACCTGGAACTGCACACCGCCGCCGGTCCGGTGATCGATCTGGCCGCCTATCTCGGCCAGATGGAAGGCGGCATGGTTCAGGGTTTGGGCTTCACCCTGACGGAGGATGTCCTGATCAAGGACGGACGCTTCCTGACCACCAATTACGACAATTACTTCATGCCGACCGTCCGCGATGCGCCGGAGCGGATGGAAACCTTCGCGCTGGAGGATCTCGATCCGGGCGATCCCTTCGGGCCGCGCGGTGCCGGCGAGATCGGCATCAGTTCGGTGACACCTGCCATCGCCAATGCGGTGGCCGATGCCATCGGGCGCTGGCCGGCGGTGACGCCGTTCCTGCCGGAAGACATTCTCGATTTCTGCGAGGCAGCCGAATGAGCACCCTCCTGTCAACCGACGTCATTGCGCTGCGCTTCCGCCTGAACGGCGAGGATGTGGAAACGACCGCAACGGCGGAAACGTCGCTGACCCGTGTGCTGCGCGATACGCTGTTCAAGACCGAAACCAAGATCGGCTGCGAGGCCGGACGATGCGGGGCCTGCATGGTGCTGATGAACGGCCGGCCCGCAAATTCCTGCCTGGTCATGGCCTGGCAGGCGGAGGGCGCGGAGATCGTGACCGGCGCCGGGCTGGATGCCCTGCCGGTCACAAGGATCGTGCGCCAGTCGTTAGCGGAAGACTCCGCCTTCCAGTGCGGCTACTGCGCGCCCGGTTTCGTCATTTCGCTTGTCGGGTTACTCACCGAAAATCCGCAGGCCACGCGCGAAGACGTCATGACCGCGCTTGAAGGCAACATCTGCCGCTGCACCGGCTATCACTCGATCCTGCGCGGGGCGATGCTGGCCGCCGCGCGCGTGGCCGAAATGGCTTCAGGAAGATGATGGCATGAGTGGCCGCCCGGTCAGGACGACACCCAGAAGCCCTCATGCACCGTTGCGGATTCCTCTTCCAGCAGCGGCCCGACGACCTCGACCTTGCGCTGGCCGGCGGCAACCACGTCCCGGCACGGCAGGTCCATGGTCAGGTTTTCCGGATCCGGGCCGATCAGGTCCTTCAGCGCCTTCTCGCTCATGCCGTGGACGATCCGGCCAACGCCGGTCCAATAGACGGACCCGGTGCACATCGCGCAGGGTTCGGCGCTCGTGTACATGGTGCATTTCGCCAGAAAATCGGCATCGTATTTCATCGACGCCTCGGTCATCAGATTGCGTTCCGCGTGACCGGTCCGGTCACCCTTCGTGCCGCAGGTGTTCATCGCTTCGAGCAGGATGTTGCCGTCCTCGTCGGCCAGCAAGGCGCCGAACGGATGGTCGCCACGCGCCCGCGAGGTTTGCGCCAGCTCGATCGTGTGGCGGAGCAGTTCCAGGTCGCGGTCGGCAGTAATGGTCATACGTGTGTTCTCCTTGAATAAGTCTCACCCAATTAAGCCGAACCACCCGGGCAGACAAGCCGGTATTGAGCAACATGCAAGCACTTTGGGCATCTGCATATTTTTTGATCACGCAATAAATCCGCATGCCTTCCGACAGCGCATCGCCTCCAGAAAACCCGCTGAAATCCGGGAGAAAACCCGGAAGTTCGAATTGGCACGCCGCGTGCTTATAGATCTCTTGAGTAGAAGCGGTCAGGACCCCGGTCTGGGACATTGCTCGGCACATGAGGCTTAACGGGAGAAGCGCCAATGCCGCCTGCTCATCATCCGCAAGACCGAACGCCGGAAGAAAGCCGTCGCACCGCGATGGCCCGACGTCGCTTGTGGATCGGATAATATTTCAACGAGGATTTGCGAATATGGCAATGAACAAACTCAAGACACTTGCCGCCGGAGCGATCGCGGTTGCCGGCACGATCTCGGCAGCACAGGCGGCCGACACGGTCACCTTCCAGCTCGACTGGCTGCCGGGCGGCGACAAGGCCCCTGTCTATGTCTGCATCGAAAAGGGCTTCTGCGCCGAGGAAGGCATCGAGGTCAAGGTCGAGCCGGGTCGCGGGTCGTCCGAAGCGATCACCAAGCTTTCCACCGGTGTTTCGGATATCGGCTCCGCGGACATCGGCGCCCTGATGGCCGCCAAGGTCACGGAAGGCGTGCCGATCACCGCCGTCATGTCCATCTTCAACAAGGGTCCGCACGCCTTCTTCGTCCTGAAGGACAGCGGCATTGAGAAGATCGAGGACATCAAGGGCAAGGAAGTCGCCACGTCTCCCTTCACCTCGTCGAACGTGTTCCTGCCGCTGGTCCTGAAGGACGTCGGCTTGAGCGAAGACGACATCAAGCTCACCAAGGCGGATCCGGGCGCGCTCGGCCCGATGCTCATGAACGAGTCCACCGACGTGATCATCGCCTGGATGACCAACGTTGCCATCTTCACCAACCAGGCCAAGCAGGCCGACAAGGAAATCGTGGCCTTCCCGTGGGATGCAGCCGGTCTGGAACTCTACTCCGCGTCTCTGCTGGCCTCCGACAAGTTCCTGAGCGAGCGTCCGGACGTCGCCAAGCGCTTCGTCAAGGCGTTCAAGAAGTCCCTGGAATACGTCAAGGCCAACCCGCATGAAGCCGCCGTTGCCATGGTCGCCCAGGTGCCGGAACTCTCCGTCGCCGACATCGAAGGCGCGATCAAGGACACGATGGTGCTGGAGTTCAACGACGTCACCGACAAGGACGGCCTCGGCGCCTTGAAGGCCGGCCGGCTGGCCGCGACCTGGGAGCGCGTTTCCGCCGCGCAGGGCCTCGACAAGGACGCCCTCGATCCGGAAACCGCCGTCGACCGCTCGTTCCTGCCGGAAAGCTGAGCCGCATGACGACGACACCGGCAGCGATCCGCTTTTCCGGCGTGGGACAGGTCTTCCAGACCAAGTCCGGAACGGTGGAAGCGCTTAGACACGTCGACATGTCCATCGACCGCCACGAATTCGTGGCGGTCCTTGGGCCGTCGGGCTGTGGCAAGTCCACCCTGCTGCGCCTGACGTCGGGCCTGTTGAAACCCACCAGCGGCAAGGTCGAGGTCTTCGGGCTTGAGATCGCCCAACCGCGCGACGACATCGGCATCGTCTTCCAACGTCCCACCCTGCTGCCCTGGGCGACGATCGAGGACAATGTCGTCTTCCCCGTGCGCCACACGACCGGCCGCGTTTCCACCGCCGACCGGGAGACGGCGCGCAAGCTCCTGGAAAAGGTCAACCTGAAGGGCTTCGAAAACCGCCTTCCGGATGAACTCTCCGGCGGGATGCAGCAGCGCGTCGGCATTGCCCGCGCCCTGTTCATGGATCCGGACATCCTTTTGATGGACGAGCCGTTTTCCGCGCTCGACGCCCTGACCCGCGAGGAAATGGGTTTCGAACTGCTGCGCATCTGGGAAGACCGGCCGAAGACGGTGATGTTCATCACCCATTCGATCAGCGAAGCGGTGCTTCTGGCCGACCGCGTCCTCGTCATGGGCGAACGTCCCGGCTCCATCGTGGAAAACCTGACAATCGACCTTCCTCGTCCCCGCAACATGGAGACGAGCAACAACAAGATGATGCATGACTATGTCGGACACCTCCGCAGTCTCCTCCTCAAACGCGCCGCCTGAGGCGTCAATCGCGAAGCCGTCGCTGGTGGCGCGGGCGCTGGCCTCACCCGGCCTGCTGCCGATCGGGACCTTCGTCGCGCTCATCGCCGTGTGGGAGATCTCCTGCCATCTGTTCGCGATTCCCTCCTACGTGCTGCCGGCGCCGAGCCGCATCCTGGGCGGGTTCGACACCATCGGCGTCTCCCGCTGGCTGGAACATGTGTGGAGCACGCTGCGGGTCGCGCTGATCGGCTATTTCGTCTCCATCTTCGTCGCGATTCCGATCGCCATCGCGCTGGCCCGTTCCCCGGTGCTGTCGCGGGCGGTCTATCCGATCCTCGTCGTGGTGCAGTCCACGCCGGTGGTCGCCGTCGCGCCGATCATCATCGTGGCGCTGGGGTCCGGCGACCTGCCGCGGGTGGTGATCACCTGCCTGATCACCTTCTTCCCGCTGGTGGTCTCCACCACCACCGGGCTGATGGCCACACCGCCGGAACTGATCGAGCTGTCGCGCAGCCTGCGGGCGCCGGTGTGGCGGGAGATCAGCCAGATCCGTCTGCCCTTTGCCATTCCTTACATCTTCTCCGCCCTGAAGATCTCGGTCACCCTCGCCGTCATCGGCGCGGTGGTCGCCGAATTCGTCGCGGCGGACAAGGGGCTCGGCTACTTCATCCAGTTCTCGACCTCCATGTTCAAGGTCCAGCAGGCCTGGGCCGGCCTCGTCATCCTGGTGTTGTTGTCGCTGGTCCTGTTCCAGATCGTGGTCGCCGTGCAGAAGATCTGGTTCCCCTGGAGCCTGCCGAAGGAAAAGATCTAGAGCTTTCGGCGGGATCCGGTCCCGCCGGCCGCACACGACAAAACACAGGAGACAGATCGGGTCATCATCGGGAGCGCCCGCCCCGACAAAACGGGAGTAGAAGCAGTCAACGCCAGCCGGCGCGGGTCATTGCTCCTTCACGCTAGCGGAAACACCGCATTTTCGTATTGGAGATCCACAATGGAAACGACACAGACGACGACACAGGCCCAGACACAGGCAAAGACAAACTATTCCCTTGCCGAACTGGACAAGGAAACGACCTTCGGCGGCATGGGCCGGGAAAAGGCACGCGACGTGCCGCAAATCGACCTGAGCAACTTCGAGGCGCGCAAGCAGGAGATCGCCGACCAGCTCTGGACGGCTGCGACCGAGATCGGCTTCTTCCAGCTGATCAACCACGGCATTCCCCAGTCGCAGATCGACGAAGCCTTCGAATTCACCGAGAAGTTCTTCGACCTGCCGATGGATGTAAAGGCCAAGTATCCGCTGGAAAAAGGCACCAACTCGGGCTGGGAATACAAGGCCCAGGTGCGCCCCTCCACCGGCACCGCCGACAACAAGGAATCCTACCAGATCACCACGCCGCTCATGGCGCCGCTGTGGCCGACCGGCGAGGAACTGCCGGGCTTCAAGGCCGTGATGCTGGCCTTCGAGCGCGCCAACTGGGCGCTTGGCATGAAGGTTCTGTCCTGCTTTGCCTTGAAGCTCGGCTTCTCGCCCGACTTCTTCACCGAGGCCCATGACCCGCTGTCGCCGGAATACCAGAGCACGCTCCGCCTGATCCATTACATGGCCATGGAAAACGCCAAGCCGGAGGACTTCACCGGCTGGCGCGCGGGCGCCCATACCGACTTCGACTGCCTGACGCTGCTGCATCAGCGCCCCGGCCAGGGCGGATTGCAGCTCTGCCCGGGCAAGGAAGCCACCGGCGGCGACCTGGAATGGACCGACGTGCCGCCGCTGCCGGGCGTCGTCACCTGCAACATCGGCGACATGCTGATGCGCTGGAGCGACGACAAGCTGCAGTCGACCCTGCACCGGGTGCGCATGCCGCGCGAGGACGAATATCTGGGCCCGCGCTACTCGCTGCCGTTCTTCTGCCAGGCCAACAAGGATGCGATCATCCGGGGCCCGGGCAAGAAATACGACCCGATCACGGCAAAAGACTATCTGTGGCAGCGCGTCACCGCCAACGCCCTCTAAGGTCTTTATGCATCAGTAAATGGACGGCCCGCCCAAGGGCCGTCCCGTCCTGCAGTTCCCTCATTCCGTCAGGAGTTGGCCTATGAACACTTCCCTCGATGCCAAGCGCGTCGCCGGAGACGCCCTGCCGATCGTCGACGTCTCCGATCTCTGCTCGCCCGATTTCGAAAAACGTAAAGCCGTCGGCGCCCGGCTGCGCGCCGCCTGCGAGGACAAGGGCTTTTTCTATTGCGCCGGCCACGGCATCCCGAAAGGGTTGATCGACGCGGTCTTTGCGGAAACAAAAACCTTCTTCGACCAGCCGGAAGACACCAAGCTCAAGATCGAAAAATCCAAGGTCTCCAAGGCCAACCGGGGCTACGAGGTGCTCGGCGGCCAGGTTCTTGAAGCCGGCACCCCGCCGGACCGCAAGGAAGGCTATTACATCGGCCTGGAACTGCCCGCCGACGATCCGCGCGTGGTCGCCGGACAGTTCAACCGCGGCCCCAATGTCTGGCCGGAAGGCCTGCCCGGCTTCGAACCGACCATGGCCGCCTATTTCGAGGCCATGCGCCGCCTGTCGCAGCGGCTGATGAAGGGCATCGCCCTGTCGCTCGATCTGGACGAAGACTATTTCGAGATCTTCAACCGGGATCCGGTCGCCACGCTCCGCCTGCTGCACTACCCGCCCCAGCGGGAAAATGCCGAGCCGAACGAAAAGGGCGCCGGTGCCCATACGGACTGGGGGGCGCTGACGCTGCTGCTCCAGGACGACGTCGGCGGGTTGCAGGTCTATGACAAGAACACCGGCGAATGGCTGCACGCCGACCCGGTGCCGGGCACCTTCGTGATCAATCTGGGCGATGCGCTGGCCCACTGGACCAACGATCTCTACAAGTCGACCCTGCACCGGGTGGTCAACGCTTCGGGCCGCGAGCGCTATTCCGTGCCTTTCTTCTATGACGGCGACGCCGACTTCGAGGTAACCTGCATTCCCACCTGCCTGAAGCCCGGCGAGGAGCCGAAATACGCTCCGATCACCGTCGAGGGCCACCTGATGAACATGTACAGGAAATCCTATGGCTGATCCGGTCGTCCTGATCCACGGGGCATGGCAGGGAAGCTGGGGCTGGGCGCACCTGATCCCGCTGCTCGAGGCGGCGGGATTGGAGCCCCACGCGGTCGACCTGCCCGGCAGCGGCACGGAAACCGTGCCGGCGTCCGAAATCACCCTTGAGACCTGCCTCGACTATCTGGACGGCGTGCTCACCGGGATCGGCCGGCCGGTGTCCCTGGTCGGCCATTCCGGCGGCGGCATCGTCGCCAGTGCGGCCGGCGAGCGCTTCCGCGACCGGGTCAACCGGATCGCCTATGTGGCCGGCATGATGCTGCCGTCCGGCATGAACTTCGGCGAGCTGCAAAAGTCGCTGGAAGGCCAGCCCGGCTTTTCCAAAGGCATCAGCGACCGCATTGTCTACAGCGACGACGGCCTGTCGAGCACCGTCCCGCCGGAAGAGGCCGCGGCGATCTTCTTCAACGACGTGCCCAAAGACGTCGCCATGGCGGCGGCGAAAAAACTCACGCCACAGGCGGAAGGCGCCCGGGCCATCCTGTCCGAGCTGACCCCCGCCCGCTTCGGCACCCTGCCCCGCCTCTACGTGGAAGCCACCGACGACCGCTCCGTCGTGCTGCTAGCCCAACGGCGGATGCAGGAATTGGTCCCCGGTGCGATTGTCAAGACGCTGGAGACGGGGCATGCGCCGCAGCTGAGTAACCCGGCCGCACTGGCGGAAGCGCTGGTGGCGTTTTTGAAGGGGGAGGAGTAGTTCTGGCATTTGGTGAGTAACGAATGAGAAGAGATCATATACCGTTGCACCGACGAACGACTGAATGGGGCCCGCAAGCAATCCTACCGCTCTTCAAATAGGAAGGAACACTAGCTTCCGTCTGTGTGTCTCCTGATTAAATGCCGTTCTGACCCAAATCGGTCATTCACAGGTAAATTCCAGTTTTTCAAAGCTCACTCCTCCGCGACACAAACTCAATCAGAGCCATAAGTGGCAGGTTACACCCGAGATAACATCGCATATTGGAATCGGTCTGCGATCAGAACGAGCAGAGATGAGGCGAATTCGATGTGTTCATCGACATCCATGGTAGTTAGATCGGGGGAGTCCCCATGAGCAACTGCGTGACGCCAACCAACGAGTTCTTTATCCAATCGGTTCCTCACGCGCTGCATTGTGGATAGATCGAAACTAAGCAGAGCATAGTTTTGTGAAAGACGAGCAAAGTCCAAATTTGATCTGGCTTCGACAATGGTCGTGTCGATCGCATCGTACCCGCAATCAATCTTGGACTTTAGGTTCTCGACAAACTTTTGGCGTGATTCTAATGAGTGGTTCCGATCTCTCATACTCTCGAAGTCACTGTGGAATGCGCTAACCAGCAGCAGCCAGTCGTTGTCACGAACCTTGCCACCTTTCTCGATCAGGAAACGAATGTAGGTTCGCACGCACTCGTTATAAAATCCTTCCCAATTGGCATAGGCCAGCACCACCACAGCCTTAGACGCCACTCCATAGACGTCGCCACCTGTCATTCGGGCGAATGACCGCTTTACCTCGGACAACTCCTTCACCCTTCGAATTCGTGCAAGATCGATCTCGTCGAAGAAATCGTCCAGCTTAGGCATTTGGATTGAACCACTGGGAGCCAAATGGGATTGTTCGCTGCAATCTCACCGTTCCCCGGAGTCCAGAAGCGCTCATCTCTGGCACTTCAGGCTGCTGCCAGAAGGAAGCAATTCGTTCTCTAATATAGTCATCGGAATTACCCAGAGCCATGATCGCAGCTTTGTTGCGTGCAATACCAACAGCGACTGCCTCCAAAGCTCTAAGTGAAAAGCGTGGCGCCACGCCGCCAGCGACCTCTGCAGGCGGAAAGAGGGCACGTTCCCCAAGGGTCCTTTGGAGAGTTTCTACCACCCACGTGATGGTCTCCACTACCTCATCTTGTTCTCTACTGGAAATGATATCTACGATAGCTGAATCGAGAAACTCTTGGACGTCGAGTGTGCGGTCGAATTCTTTGAAAGTGTGCGCGATCAAACGAACGGCGTATTCGACGTCCTTCTGATTTCTTTCCTGCTCACCTGAGATTTGGAAGATTTGCTTAAAATCGTGACGCTGGGTGAACCCTCGTATTGCTTGGGTGAAAGCAGCATCTGCCAAGACCATCGAGCAGGTTCTCACTTCTTGCTCGTTCGCGTAGGCACCACCTCGATTCAAACGCTGAAACAGGTCAAATTTAGTCTTGGGATCGCTAGGGTGTTTGAGTATCTGAAAGTCAATACGTGCACGCCGGAAAAAGAGTTGCAGGGCTTTGTCGATCGCAACCTCTCCCTCGGCCTTTTCCTCCCAAACCAAGCCCTGCATGGAAGGCAAGTATTTCGTCTTCTGTAACTTCGAACGCCTGATATCCCCTGTGTCGACATCCTTCAGAACCCCCATGAATTCGAGGACTGAAGAGATGCGTTGAAGTCCATCAATGAGTTCCCATGTCCCATCCTCGTTTTCATAGACAAAGACGGGAGGAACAGGGATGCCAATCAGAATCGATTCGACGAAATTGGATTTGCGTTCATTTGTCCAACGGAAAAGACGCTGGAAGTCGGGCAGAATATTGAGTTCCTTCGAAGTGTACATGTTGCTCACCTCACCGATTGTTATTTGCACGGTGTCGGTGTTGACCGATCGCTTGGCCTCTTCAATTTCGTCCTTAAGCAACTCTTTGCTCTCCCGGTTTTCGTGTCTGTGAGGCTATATGAACGATAGTATGACGAAAAGCCACAATTCTGGCGCGCAGAATTCTCGACTAGCTTAGATTTGTTGGATTGTAACTGACGCAACCTGAGCTTCTGTACATAAATGTCGTCTCCCCTAGTTTTGCGACAAGCTACCTATGTTGGATACGAGTAACATTAGTGACGATTTAAAGCAGCCGCTTTTAGGGGTGATTGCGAACAGACGTACGATCTAAGCGGCTGCGCAAAGCCGTCACCGACGCACTAGACACCCCATGCTGACTCTGCTCCAACAGCAATCCAAAAGATCCGAGTTTTTTGACCTCTATAACACGCTTTCCGGATCCCCCTGCCCCGCCTTTATTTAGATGCCACCACCGACCGCTCCGGGCAGGCCGAGAGGCACAGTGTGACCCCAGCCGAAAGCGCCTCGCGCAACACGGCGAGGCGGTCGAGAACCGCTTCCCGCTTCGCGTCGAGATCGGCTCTAAGCCGGTCGATCCGGTCCAGCTTTTTCATCAGTTGCGGAATGCCGTCCTCGCACGGTCCCGCGCCCTCATCGGAGAGGCAGGGAGCCATGGCGAGGACTTCGCGGGTTGAAAAGCCGGTGGCGATGAGGTCGCGGATGCGGCCCGCGCGGCGCAGGTCGGCGGCGGTGGGGCTGCGATAGCCGTATTCCGAGCGGCGGGCTTCCATGAGGCCCGCCTTTTCGGTGGGACGGAGCATGCGCTCCGTGAGGCCAGGCCGTTGGGCGGGTTCCCTGATCGGCCTCTCCGGTCCCTTCCGCGACCGGCCGTCCGATCAGCCCCACTCCGGTCCGGTTTGGCTATGAAGCCTGTCTTCAAGCATTTGACATATCTGAGGTATTTCGCATCCGGGAGGGAGCGGACACGAAAAGCAGTCCCGCTTGCTCCCGTCTCCCTCCTTGAGGGCTACCGGGTTCACAGATCTTCTCCCGCCTTGCCGTTTGGTCGATGCGAGTAGATTGCCCGGACTTCGCCGGGCAATGACACCGGGGGAATGGCAAGGCTTACCCGCATACTCTGCGTCATCACACGACGAAGTCCGGGTGAACCAATTCACTTCGCCACACATCCCGATCCACCCGATGCGGCAGGAGTCGAATTGAAATGTGTGAATGTTGTCGCCCTCAAGGGGGGAGACCGGAGTGGGCGGAAGGGCCTTTCCGCAGGACTGGTTTCAGGTCGCCACTGGTATCAGGCCGTCAGGGACTTTGAATTCCGCCGTGGCTAGCCGACCTTTTACATATCCCGCATGCGGTTTGTCTGCTGAGCGAGACGCATCGTCTCGTGCTCTTCCATATCCAGGAGGGCCTGAAGCAGCTCCTTCGCTTCGGGAATATCGACGCGCCCGTGCAATTCGCGGTAGAGATCGATCGCCTGGTTGTGAACGTCGAACATCGACTTGCAGATCTCGTCGAAGTTCATTTCCGCGAAGGGGGCGTCGCTGCTGCGGTGAAGTTCGATCGGCTTGTGCTCCAGATAGTCGTACACCCAGGTATTGAGGGCCTTGGTATCGGCGCTCCGCTCGAATCCGTCGATCATTTTCGCCAAGGCCGTTTCGTGGTCGGCAAGATAGGACAACAGCATCTTGAGCATCTCCTGCTCATGGTGCGTCGACCCGTCGGCAAAACGCTCGGCAAGCTGCTGGTGCATGGCCCGTGTCCAGTCAATGAGATCAGAAATCTTCTCTACTTTCATGATCTTATTCTCCTGAAGATCGTTCTGCGGCGGCTTGTGTCGAAGCCTGTCAACTGACGTGGTGGCGCGTGGGGCTCCGGTCGCAGTCCTGCACCGAAACCGGACCAGGTCCGGGTTCGAAGCACTGGCAGCGTTGCCCGCTTCAATGGATAGGCCAGCCGGGCAGCGGTTGGCAAGCGCGCGCCCGGATCCGGCCGGGGATTACGCAACCGACTTCATCCGTTCAGGGTCAATGTGACAGGCGGAAGGAATTGACGAGCAGAGTTGCGCGCCTCGCATGGGCTCCGCATCGTGATTGTCCGAAGCGAAACACAGATAATTGGCAAGTTTCATGGTGCTTTCTCCTCTTGCCGGGCTCTGGGTCTTGTCAGGTTCCGGGTCTTGACGGGGCCGGACCTCATCAGGCCCGGCCCGGGATCTCTTGCGTTCTTTCAGGCGGCATCCCGTGCAGCCGATCCGGCGATCAAATCGTCAGAACCGGCTGCAAACCTGCGGCTGCGGGAGGCAATCTGCGGACAGCTGTGCCCGGCACGCCCTTCCAGTCACCGGTCAGGCAAATGGCGCAAGCCCGTTTCCGAAGGACCAGTTCTCGCGTTTGGTCTCAACCAGGTTCACGATGACATCGGCTTTCGACACGGACGTGTCGTTGCTGATGTTGTCCGCAATCGCGCCATAGAGCGCCGTCTTCTGCTCCGTCGTGCGGCCCTCGGCGCAACTGATCTGGACGAACACCAGATTGTCGGAGTGCGGAATGGTCAGAAACTCTTCCGGTCCCAACAGCTCCGCACCGGCCTTGTGGCCTGTCACCACCTGAAAGAAATCCGCTTCGGGAATGTTGAACGCGCTGACCAGCGCGCGGTGAACGCTCTGGCTGAGGGCGGCTGGGAAGGATGGGTCTTTCGATTGGTCAGAATGGAAAATCCGAACGAACGGCATGGGTTTTCTCCTCTCAACGTTGTTTTGCGAAACGGGCGCCGGGGTTCTCGATGAACGCCGTGGCGTCCCGCGCACTGTCCGACGCGGCCGGCCTGTTATCCCTTTGACACGGCCTCACCGAGTTCGGCGTTGGTCATGGCCTTTCCATTGAGGTTCCAGGTGCCGTCGACGGTGTGAACGCTATTCGACCAGATGCGGTCGGCGGTGAGCTTCCCGTTCGACAGGTCGAGCAGGATCTGCGTTGCCTCGCGGAAAAACGCCGTCTGGACGTCGTGGTCCGCGAGCGCGAAGGACGGCGTCTTGGTTTCAATCCACGCGCCTTCCACGGGCTTGCCCCCGGCAAAGGCATGTCCCTTCGGCAATACGGAGACGTGGGAGGTGACATTGGGCGTCATGACCGCATTCCCGGCCAGACCGTGGTGGGCCAGAAACGCCTCGGTGATCCTGGCAGCCGCGACCGCTTCCTGACCTTCGGAAAGAACGCCTTCGGTGAGAGTGAGTGTGATGGGCATCGGGTACCTCCTCATTAACTTGCATTTTGCAATACGTAAATTGCTACGCTTACGTATTGTATTTTGCAAGCTATTTTTCTAAAGTTCAGAAATGCAGGAGAAAAACAGGAAAAGGGCCTCCGGTTGCCCGATCGCATTTGGTCTCGACATCTTCGGAGATCGCTGGACGCTTTTGATCATCCGCGAGATCATGCTGCGTGGAAAGCGGACCTACAGCGAAATCCTTCAGGCCGACGAAGGCATCGCGACGAACATATTGATCGACCGCCTGAAGCATCTTGAAAGCGAAGGCATCCTCGAAAAGCACCGCGACCCGGAGAACCGTCGCAGTTTCCTCTACAGCCTGACGCAAAAGGGACGCGACCTGGCGCCGATCCTGATCGAGATCATCCTGTGGAGCGGTGTCCACGACCAGCGGCCGAATGCCAAGCGCGACGTGCTTGAGAAAATCCGGCAGGACCGCGCAGGGTTCGAGGCCACTCTTCGCGACGGGTCGTAAGCGCCTCCCGGAGCCTGGCAAGGCAGTCGAGGACGGCTCGTCGGGATCGGCGCTGAGCCGGTCGATCTGTTCCGGCCTTTTCATCGGTTGCGGACTGCGGCCCGCGCACGGTCCGGCGCCCTCGTCGCAAAGGCAGGGCGACCCTATATGATCGCTGTGGGCATTGCCGTTACGGCTTATGCCCGAAAGACCCCGGCTCGCGGCAGGAACCTGACAGGATCGTTTGCACCCGATGACCACCCTTTCAAGCCTCTCGGGCTTCCATGTTGTCGGCGCTGGGGCACACTCCGGGCACTCGTGCGGACAGGTCCCTTTCTCCGCCGGGACGGATTTCTGATGTCGGGACAGGACTCCAGTTCGCGATTCTACGCCGATTTGAAGGCCTTCTCCGATTTCGAGGAGATGACCGACCTCGACAAATACAGTCCGCTTCCGGACGACTGGACGTTTCTGGTCTCCGACGTGGTCGATTCCACCTCCGCGATCGCGGACGGCCGTTACAAGGCGGTGAACATGGTCGGGGCGGCGACGATTACCGCGGTTCTCAATGTGAGCCAGGGCCTTCAACTGCCCTTCGCCTTCGGCGGCGACGGGGGCCTGATCGCGGTTCCGCCCGAGTTGCGGGACGCCGCGACCCGCGAACTTGCGCGGTTGAAAAACGCGTCTTCCCGGCTCTTCGGCCTCGATCTGCGGGCGGCGGCCATTCCCGTTGCCGATCTGCGCGCCGCCGGCGCCGAGACACAGGTTCGAAAATACGCGCTGTCGAAAGGAAACGACCTTGCCATGTTTGCCGGCGCTGGCCCGAGAATGGCCGACCGCTGGCTCAAGGAGGATATCGCCGGCGGGAGATATGCCGTTCAGACCGGTGACAACGAGTTGCCCAACCTGGAAGGCCTTTCCTGCCGCTGGGAGCCCTTGAAATCGCGCAATGGCACGATGCTCACCATTATCGCACAGCCGGTCGAAAAGGATGCCGGCCGGGACCTCTACGAGCTGACCCGCGCCATCCGGCGTATTCTCGACTCCCCGATTTCAGACCACGCTCCCGTCCATGGAAGCACCATGAAGCTCCGCTTTCCCCCTTCGGGGCTTGCATTGGAAATTGCGGCCGGCGCGAAAAAATCGCCTTTGATCCGGCGGACGATCCGCACCTGTTTCCTGACCCTTGTGCATTATGCTTGCGAAAGGTTCGGCTTGAAACTCGGCGGATACGACAGGGAGACCTACAGACAGGAAGTCGAGACCAATACGGATTTCCGAAAATACGACGGGTCCTTGCGCATGGTGCTCGATATCACCGCCGCACAGGCAACTGACATTCAGGCCATCCTTGAGCGGATGCACCAGACCGGCAAGCTGGTTTACGGAACCTGGCGGGCCGACGCAGCCCTGATGACCTGCCTCCTGTTCAGCCTGTCCGACAGCCAGCACATGCATTTCATCGACGGCGCGGACGGCGGCTACGCAATGGCCGCCCTGGACCTGAAACGGCGGCTGGCCGGAGACGGAGCCGGCTGACGTCTCTTCGCGGCGACCGGCCGAAAGGTCGTAATGGGCCGCATGCGTTCCCGCCCTCGCCTGCCCCCCCTCCTCCGTTGCTCGGCTCAAGACCTTCTGGATGAAGCTGGAAAGGTCTCTCGTTTCACACTTGCTTGCGCATGATGGGGCGGGTTTCGGACCGGCGGGCGACTTCGGAAAAGCCGGCTCTCCTGTAGGTTTCCAGAAATCCGGTCCAGGCATAGACCGACGGATATTTCTCTCTCGGCGTATCGATGGGATAGCCCTCGACAATCGAGGCCCCTTTGGAGCGGGCCCAATCGGTGGCCGCGTTCAAGAGCTGAAGCGAGAGGCCCTGCCGTCGATAGGTCTTGTCGATAAAGAAGCATGACACGCTCCAGACCGCCTGCGCGTCGACCGGTTTGAGGATGCGCGATGAGGCAAGGCGTGGAAAGGCCGATCTCGGGGCGATCTGTATCCACCCGACGGCGTCGTCCCCGTTCATCGCGACAAGCCCCGGAACGTCGCCTGTGTCGAACAGGTCTTTCATGGCCTGCCGGTTGCCCTCCCCCTTTCCCGTTTCCATCTCCTTTGCGGTGCGTCTCCACAACATGCACCAGCAACCGCCGCAGCCGCCCTTCTCGCCCATGACGGCTTCGAAGGTCGTCCATGTCGCCGGTCGAATATCAAAAGACATCGAAGCCCCCTCTTCTGACCCGCCATCCGTCATCGGCCATTCTCCCCATCCGTGTTCGCGCACTCATGCCTCTGTACCTTTCTTGCGGAAGATCGTGAAGACACCGCTGGAAATGATGATGGCCGCGCCGAGGATCGTCATGGCATCCGGGCTTTCCCGCCAGAAGAGCCAGCCGAACAGCGTGGCCCAGAGCAGGCCGGTGTAGTCCAGCGGCGCGACGACGACGGCCCGCGTCAGGCGAAAGGCCTGGGTCATCATCGTCATGCCCGCCGTTCCGAAAAAGGCGATTGCCGCGAAAAGCCAGAGGTCTTCCGTCTGAACCGGAATCCAGACGAAGGGGACGATCAGCCCGCCAAGCAGCGCCCCTGCCCCCGTCAGATAGACCAGCAGCGTCCACACGCTCTCGCGCGGATCGACCCAGCGGGCGCTAAGCATGAGCATCGCATAGACAAGGGCCGTCGCGACGGGCAGCAGCGCGATCGGCTGAAACGCGGCTCCGCCCGGACGGATGACGATGAGCACCCCCAGGAAACCGGCAAGCACGGCCAGCCAACCGCCCCTACCAACCCGTTCGCGCAGGAAGAGCGCCGAAATCACCGTAATGAAGACAGGCGCGACGAAGATCAGCGCGGTGGCCTCCGCAAGGCCGAGATGCATGAAGCTGGTGAAGAACATGACCGTCGCCCCGACCCATAGGGCTCCACGCAGCAGGTGCGCCGCCGGCCGGTGCGAGCGCAAGGCCGGCGCCCCGCCCATAAGAAGCGCGATGAGCAAGGTGAAGGGCAACGCGATCACATTGCGCAAGAACAGGATCTGGAGGGGCGAATAGCCCGCCGTCAGGGTCTTGGCCACCGCATCGTTGGCGCTCAGGCAGGCAACGCCGGCACACATCAGCAGGATACCGCCCACATAGGATCCCGGCGTTCCCGAAATTGCGGCTTTCATTGGTCCCCCCTGACAGCGCCTGTCCTTATACGAACCACCAACGGGCGCCCTTTCTCCCTATGGATAGAGTATGCAAGAACTCGGGACTTCGTCTTGCTTTCTTCTCCTATTTTCGGATGAAATGGGCATGAAACAGCTGCATAAAGAACGTTTTGAGGTTTCATCATGCATGAGATTGATGAGGTTGACCGGAGGATTCTTCGGGTCATGCAACTGGACGGATCGCTCTCTGTGACGGAGATCGCAGACCGGGTCGGCCTCTCTCAGTCGCCCTGTTCGAGACGGATCGCCCGTCTCGTGGAAAGCGGTATCATTCTCGGAAAAACGGTGCTTCTCGACCGGAAGAAACTGGGTTTCAACGCGATCATCCTGGTGCGTATCAAGCTGACATCGCATGGCCGAAAATCCTTCGAGGAGTTCCAGAAAGCCGTCCTGCGCATTCCCGAGGTGCAGGTCGTTCAGCTGATGCTCGGCGAATATGATTTCAACGTGCGCGTGGTGGTGCGCGACATGGATCACTTTCACACGCTTTTGCGCGATCAGCTCGTGCTGCTGCCGGGGGTACAGGAACTCCAGAGTTCCGTCCTGCTCGACGAGCTCAAATACACAGCGCAGCTGCCGCTTTGACGGAGACGCGGCCACCATCCTTCAACCGGTTCGGTCATGCGCTGTCTTCCGTTATGGTCTTATGATGTCCGGCGCCGCGTTGGGCCATCGCGGCGCGAACGGCAAGCAAGGAGGCTCCGCCCATGTCCGATATCGTCTTATATACAAATCCCATGTCGCGCGGGCGCATCGTTCGCTGGATGCTGGAGGAACTGGGCCAGCCTTACGAAACGCGGGTGCTGGAGTATGGGCCGCAGATGAAATCGCCCGACTATCTGGCGATCAACCCCATGGGCAAGGTGCCGGCCGTACGGCACGGCGACACCGTGGTGACCGAAGCCGCCGCCTGCTGTACCTACCTCGCCGCCGCCTTCCCCGAGGCGGGGCTCGCCCCGGCGCCCGGCACCCCCGAGAGTGCGGCCTACTTCCGCTGGATGTTCTTTGCCGCGGGACCGGGCGAAGCGGCGATCACCAACACCTCCTTCGGTTTCGAGTTGCCCGACGATCCGCAGGCGCGCGGGCGGTCCGGGTACGGGTCTCTGGATCTGGTCGCCGACGCGTTCGCAGCGATGTTGTCGGACGGAAGGGAGTATGTCACCGGAGGGGCGTTCAGCGCCGCGGATGTTTACGTGGGGTCGCAAATTCTCTGGGGGCGGATGCTCGGCGCCTTGCCGGATCGACCGGGGTTTGCAGACTATGCCGGTCGCCTGACGGCGCGCCCCGCGGCCGTGCGGGCGCGTGAAATCGACGAGGCGCTGATGTCCAAGCCGGGCTGATGGGGCCAATTTTCAAAGCGCACGCGAATGAAGCGGCGATTTCCGTCCCCGCGCACCGTTCCCAAAACTCACCTCAGCCGGCCGATCGTCCATAAATGTGAACGCTGCGTGTCGGAACGGCGTGTTGCCTGACGGCGGAAGCTCTGCAAAAGCGTAAGGCGCGGAGGAGGACCGCACAGTTCCGGCAGGCCGGGTTCGGCCAGGATCGTGAACCCCCAAAACGGGTTGCTCCTCCGGGATCTGGTTGCGAACGGGAGGGCAGCTTATGACCCGTATTATCGGAGGCTCCGGCGCCTGTCAGGCGTCCGCCTTACTCTCCAAAACGTTCAATCCGCGCGGGGATTTCCCTCACCGGGATACCGCGGCCGGCTCTACGCTTTTTGAATAGGCGGGGCGGACAATCAATTTCTGCCCTCCCCGGCCGATCGCTATCAGGAGCCAGATCAGAATTGGAAACAAGGGTCCGAATGGGAAACCCACCGACAGCAGTCTCCAGTTTTCCCCGTCATCGGGCGGCCTGTGACACGGCGCGCGACCGGACCCTTGATATCCCGACAATCGATACAATCCACCCCAAGGAGGAAATGCGATGAAAACCCGGACACTCCGTTCCGCTCTCGCGGCCGCGCTTGTCTTTTCGGCGTCCGCCGCTTCGGCAACCGAGCTGAAGCTTGCGGACTTCCAGCCGCCCAGCCACTTCGTGGTCGATCAGGTCTACAAGCCCATGGACGAGGCCATCAAGGCCGGCACCAACGGCGACGTGTCCGTCACCGTTTTCATGGGCGGCGAACTGGGCCCGGGCCCCAAGGAACAGTATAACCGCGCCGTCGACGGCGTGACCGACATCGCCTTCGGCCTGCCGGGGTACACCGCCTCGAACTTCCCCAAGACCCTCCTGACCGAGCTTCCCGGCGTCATCGACGCGGAAACCGGCACCGCGAAGGTGCAGGCCCACAGGGACATGCTCGCCAAGGAATACCGGCGCGTGCAGCTGCTGGCCCTGTGGAACAACGCGCCGAACCTGCTGTTCACCGCGGAAAAGCCGATCCGCTCGCTTGAAGACCTGAAGGGCCTGAAGATCCGCGTGCCGTCGCGCAACGCCGGGCTCGTGGTCGAAGCCTGGGGCGCGACGCCGGTTTCCATGCCGGCTCCGGAAATCTACAACGCCATGCAGACCGGCGTGATCGACGGCGCCATGATCGATGCGACGTCGCTCGGTTCGTTCAAGCTGGCCGAGGTGACGAATTACGTCACCATGGGCATGGACACGACCATCTCCAGCTTCTTCCTGATCATGAACCGCGACAGCTTCCGGGATCTGAGCGAAGACCAGCAGAAGGTCGTACTCGAGGCCGGCAAGACGGCTGCCATGAACGGCAACAAGGCCTGGCTCGGCATCGCGGACAAGGCCATGGCCGGCTTCAAGGCCACCGAAGGCAAGGAAGTGATCGTCCTGTCCGACGAAGAAGCCGCCAAGTTCAACGAGGCCTCTGCCCCGGTCGTCGCCAAGGTCATCGCCGATGCGGATGCCGACGGCCTCGAGGCATCGGCCTATGTCGCGGCGCTGAAGGGCGAGTAACCCGACCGTGCGGACCGCAAAACCGGAACTGGCCCGTTCGACAGTCGTCGAATGGGCCGTTCGCCTGCTGACCCTCCTGTCGTCGCTGGCCCTGGGCCTGCTCCTGATCGCGACCTTTGCGGGCGTGATCATGCGCTATGTGTTCGGAGCCCCGATCCTGGGCAGCAACGAAGTCATCCAGCTTGCATCGGTGGTGCTGGTGATGCTGGCGATGCCAACGGCGGCGCGCGACGAGATCCACATTCGCGTGGACGTGTTCGATGAAAAGATCGGGCGTTACGGCCGCCTTCTCGGCGACTTCCTGTCCCGCGGCATCTCGATCTATATCCTGTCGATGCTGACCCTGCGGTCCTGGACAAAACTCGCGGACGCCGCCGAATTCGGCGACGCCACCAACATGCTGGAGATCCCGCTGTGGCCATTCTACGGGCTGCTCGTCGCGGGCGCGGCCCTTTATGCCCTCGTGCTTCTTCTTCAACTCATAGACATCCTTCGTGCAGGAGCAAGTCGCGGTGAGTGACTTCATGATCGGCCTCAGCGGCCTGGGCGCAATGTTCATCCTGATGATCCTGCGCATGCCCGTGGGCATGGCGATGCTCGCCGTCGGCTATTTCGGAACCCTCATCCTCAACGGCGACCGGTCGGCCAATGCGCTGCTCGTCACAGAGACGTTCTCGGCCACATCGAACTATTCCCTGACCGTGGTGCCGCTGTTCATCCTGATGGGCAACATCGCCTCGGTCGCCGGGTTCAGCAGCCGCCTGTATGAGGCGGCTTTCGCCTGGGTCGGCTGGCTGCGCGGCGGGCTCGCGTCGGCCTCGATCATCGGCTGCGCGGCGTTTGCCGCCGTCAGCGGCTCATCGGTGGCGACCGCCGTGACCATCGGCAAGGTCGCCCTGCCGGAGATGAAACGCTTCGGCTATTCCGATGCGCTCTCCACCGGTTCCATCGCGGCCGGCGGTACACTCGGCTTTCTCATTCCGCCGTCGACCGGCTTCGTGCTCTACGCCATTCTGACGGAAGAGAGCATCGGCCAGCTGTTCATGGCCGGCATTCTTCCCGGTATTCTTTTGACCGCATTCTTCATGATCACCGTCGGGCTGATCACGCTGGTCGACCCGGATGCCGGACGCCCCGGCGAGGCCGTGCCCTTCGCCAGGCGCTTCACCGCCCTGCTGCGCGCCGCACCGCTGCTGATCGTGATCGTCGTCTCGATCGGCGGTATCTATCTCGGCGTGTTCACGCCCGTTGAGGCAGCCGGTGTCGGCGCCGGGCTGGTGATCCTGATGGCGTTTTTCAGCGGCAAGCTGAAAGGCGACGCCCTGGTCAAGGCGGTGGTCGATACGGTGCGCACCACCGCGATGCTCTATCTGATCGTGATCGGTGCCGGCATCCTCAACCCGTTCCTCGCCCTGACCCATCTGCCGGCGACGCTCGGCGAAGCGATGACCTCCGCCGGCCTCGGCCCCTACGGCGTCCTGTTGATGATCGTCATCGCCTATCTGGTGCTCGGCATGTTCATGGACGGGCTCGCCATGCTGGTGGTCACCATCCCGATCTTCTTCCCGATCGTCACTGCACTGGGCTTCGATCCGATCTGGTTCGGGGTGGTCGCCGTGATCGTCATCGAAATGGGCATGATCACGCCACCTGTGGGCCTGAACGTGTTCGTGGTGAAGAGCGTGGCCGGAGACGTGCCCATGGGAACGATCTTCAAGGGCGTGCTGCCGTTCTGGCTGGCCATGGCGGCCTGCCTGGCGACCATCGTCGCCTTCCCCTCCATTGCCCTGATGATCCCGCAGGCCATGTTCCAGTAGGATAACGATGACCGACGACGCCCGCTTTACCGCCGTTCTCGACGAGTATCACCGCCTGATCGAAGAGCGGACGCGGACCCTGGAGGGGGCGCCGTTCAACGACGGACGTGAACGTTTCATGCCCGTCGGCAAGGAGACCGGCCAGCTTCTCGCGGTCCTTGCGCGCAGCCTCGAAGCGCCGCGGATCCTGGAGCTGGGCACCTCGTTCGGCTATTCCACGCTATGGCTCGCTTCCGCTGCGAAGACGGCCGGGGGGCGGGTGACGACGATCGAGAAATACGAGGAGAAAACCGCCTTCGCCCGGCAGATGTCGGAAAAGGCGGGGCTTTCCGATGTGGTCGACTTTCTGGTCGGCGACGCGCTGGAGATCCAGCGAGATCTGTCGGGGCCCTGGGATTTCGTCCTGATCGACCACTGGAAGGATCTCTATCTGCCCAGTTACGATCTGCTCAAGCCGGCGCTTGTGCCAGGCGCCATTCTGGTTGCCGACAACATGCTGCGCGCCGGCCAGGAACAACATCTCGATTTCGCGGATGCGGTTCGCGCCACGGACGGCATGGACAGTGTCGTTCTTCCGGTCGGTTCCGGCATTCTTGTCGCGCGTCTCGGACGCGCGGTGGTTTAATCCGCTTGCCCGCGCGCCGATCCTTTGCTTAGGTGCGTTTCATCATGCTGTCCGTTTACGATCTGATTTCCATGCTCCTGGTGCTGACAGCCGTCTTCGCCTGGATCAATCACCGCTTCGTCCACCTGCCGCACACCATCGGCCTGCTCGTCATCGGGCTTGCGGCCTCGCTGGTGCTGATCGGGATCGAGTTCGCCTTCCCGGACATCCTTGTTCATGAGGAACTCGCGAAAATCATCCGGCAGGTCGACTTCCAGAACACAGTGCTTGACGGCATGCTGGCCTTTCTCTTGTTTGCCGGTGCGCTGCATGTCAATTTCGAGCAGCTCAAGGACCGGGCCTGGACCGTCGGCACCATGGCGACCGTCGGCGTGTTGATTTCCACCGGGATCGTCGGCACCGGTTTCTGGCTGGCGGCCGATCTGCTCGGCGTTCCCGTTCCCTTTGCCTGGGCGCTGGTGTTCGGCGCATTGATCAGCCCGACAGATCCGGTGGCGGTGCTGTCGACACTGAAGACGGTGCGCGTGCCCGCCACGCTCGAGGCTGAAATGACCGGCGAGTCGCTTTTCAATGACGGCGTCGGCGTCGTGATCTTCACCGTCCTGCTTGCGGCCGCCGTTGGCGCCTCCGGCGACGGCATCGACCTGATCCATATCGGCCAGCTGTTCTTCGTCGAGGCCCTGGGCGGCGCCGTGCTCGGCCTTGGCGCCGGCTATCTCGCCTACAGGGCAATGCGCGCCATCGACGACTACACGATCGAGGTGCTGATCTCGCTGGCGGTGGTCGCGGGTGCCTACACGCTGGCGGGCAAGCTGCACATGAGCGGTCCGATCGCCGTCGTCGTGGCCGGCGTCCTTCTCGGCCATCGCGGCCCCAACGACGCCATGAGCGAGCGGACGGAGCGCTACATCTTCGCCTTCTGGACGCTGGTCGACGAGATCCTGAACTCCGTGCTGTTCCTGCTCATCGGATTGGAAGTGCTCATTCTGCGCCTCGACCCGTCCTTCGGCTGGCTGGTCGCGGCGGCGGTGCCGATCGCGCTCGGCGCGCGCTTCTTCGCCGTAGCGGTTCCCGTGCTGTTTTTAAGCGCGAACCACGTGTTCACGCGCGGCACGATCCCGGTGCTGACCTGGGGCGGGCTGCGCGGCGGCATATCCATCGCCCTTGCGCTGTCGCTGCCAGAGGTCGCGGAAAAATCCGTCCTGCTTGCCGCTACCTACGCGGTCGTTCTCTTCACCGTCATCGTTCAGGGCCTCAGCCTGCGCGGCGTCGTCGAGCGCTACGTCGATTAACGCAACTTAGTCGAATACCTGCCCTGACGACTGAATTGGCGTCGGCCCCGCCCCACACACAACGGTCCCCCCGTGCTTGAGCCGGGGTCTACTCGCAAAGCCCCTTGTTGCAGCTTTGATCAGGAGAACAGAAGCTTTGCCAACGCGTAGGCCCCGGGCCTCACTGCGTTCGCCCGAGGGTGAGAGTGTGAGGTTGGCGCCAATAGGGTCCTTCGTGCATGGGGTACCCTGACGGCAACGTTACGTAATTGGTAATTACGTCAGTGATACCGCTGCCCGGCTCGAAGCGGAATCGGATAGACTGCCGCCGCTGCAAGTCACAGGAGCGATTGGGATGGTCGATCAACTGGATGTCGATTGTTGTGTCGTCGGCGGCGGGCCGGCCGGCGTCATGGCGGGGCTTCTGTTTGCCCGCGCCGGGGCCAGGACCGTCGTTCTTGAGAAGCACGGCGATTTCCTGCGCGATTTCCGGGGCGACACCGTCCACCCCTCCACGCTGGAACTGATGCACGAACTTGGCGTGCTGGAGGCGTTTCTCGCCCGGCCGCACCAGCAGCTGAGCCGACTGTCGGCCCGCTTCGGCGACGCACTGGTGCATCTGGCCGACTTCTCCCATTGCGACACGACCTGCAAGTTTATCGCCCTGATGCCTCAGTGGCATTTCCTGGATTTCCTGAACTCGGTCGCCTCGCCCCTGCCGACCTACCAGTTGCGCCAGAGCGCCGAGGTCACGGACCTGATCTTCGACGGCGACCGTGTCGCCGGCGTGCATGCCGAAACGCCGGATGGCCCGCTGGAAGTGCGGGCGAAGGTGGTGATCGGCGCCGACGGCCGCGGCTCGCTGGTGCGCGACCGGGCCGGGTTCGAGGTGGAGGATATCGGCGCGCCCATCGACGTGTTGTGGTTCAGGGTGCCCCGCCCCGAAGGCTTCCACGAGGAAGAGCCGCTGTTCAACATGAACAAGGGCAGTGTCGTCATCACCATCGACCGCGGCGACTATTTCCAATGCGCCTTCGTCATTCCCAAGGGAGCGGCGGAGAAGGTGAAAGGCCGGGGGCTGGACCACTTCCGCTCCGTCGTTGTCACCGCCGCGCCGCATCTTTCCGGGCTGGTCGATGCGGTGACCGACCTCGACGAGGTCAAGCTGCTGACCGTAACCGTGGACAGGCTCAAGGAGTGGTCGCGGCCGGGCCTTTTGATGATCGGCGACAGCGCCCATGCCATGTCACCCATCGGCGGCGTCGGCATCAATCTGGCGGTCCAGGACGCGGTGGCGGCGGCCAACCTGCTGGCCGGTCCGCTGGCGGAGAGCCAGGACATCGACCCGCTGCTGCCAGGCTTGCGCGAGCGGCGCCTGTGGCCGATCAAGGCGACCCAGTTCGTCCAGGTTCAGGCGCAGAACCGGCTGATCGCCCCTGCACTGGAGACGTCCAAGCCGAGCAAACCGCCCCTGCCCGCCCGCCTCGCCTCCCGGATGCCGTTCCTGCAGCACAAGCTCGCCTCGGTGATCGGTGTAGGCGTCCTGCCCGAGCATATTCAAAGCCCGGAGAAATACCGGTTAAGCGCGCAAAGAGAGTGAGCGCGCCTCCGAACCCGATGGCTCCGGACGGTAAAGTGTCGTAAGGTCAAGAGGCCATGTTTTGACTTGTTCTTATTTACCTGACCGGACCTCGCCGCTTTTTCGGAGTTCCAAGCATGTTGTTTCGTTTGTTCATCGCCAGCCTGATCGCGCTCTCCTTAAGCGGAGCCGCTGCCGCGCAAGACAATCCGATCGTGAAACGTCTGGCCGATTTCACCCTTGCCTATAACGCCAGGGACGCGTCGGCGATTGCCGGCTTCTACACCGAAAAGGCCGCCCTGCTTCCGCCCCGGAGCAAGGCATTGGTCGGCCGTGAGCCGATCTCGACACACTACGCGAAGGCTTTCGCGGACGGGGTCGGAGACCTCACTTACAAGGTTCTGGAGATCGAGCAGACCGGCCCCGACACGGCCGTCGAGATCGGCGAAACCCAGGTCAAGCTTGGCAAGCGGACCATCATGGGCCGGTCCATGCATGTCTGGAAGAACACGGGCGGCCAATGGTTCCTGCACCGGGACATCTACCACGTGCTCGCCGTTTCCAAGTGAGCCGTTTTCAGCCACTCAAGGATCGCTCGAGCCCCCCTTTCTAGGCAGCCTCGGGAATGCGGGCGATGACCTTGATTTCGAAATCGAAACCGGCAAGCCAGGTCACACCGACAGCGGTCCAGTTGGGATAGGGCGGGCTCGAGAACGTGCGGTCCTTGACCTGCATGAGGTCTTCGAACTGCTTTTCCGGGTCCGTGTGAAAGGTCGTCACATCGACGATATCGTCGAACGTACAGCCGGCCGCTGTGAGCGTGGCTTCGAGGTTGTCGAAGGCCAGCTGGACCTGGCGCGCGAAATCGGGCTCAGGCGTACCGTCGGACCGACTGCCGACCTGGCCGGAGACGAACACCAGATCTCCGGAGCGGATCGCGGCGGAATAGCCGTGCGCCTCGTAAAGCGCATGCCGGCCGGCGGGAAAGATTGCGTCGCGTTGCGTCATTCCGAGTTCCCTCTTCATCGTTTGCGGATGGCCTTCAGGGCGCCGGGTTTTGCTCAGCATTTCCCGGCCTCCGAGCTTTCCCTGTTACCGCATCGTTTGATATACATTTCGTATGTGAACCTACTCACATACATTTCGTATGTCAATTCAGATACGCAATGTATGTGAAAATCGGAGCCGCTATGAACGCGAAACGACGTATCGAAACGATGGAAGAAAACCGGGCCAAGCTGATCGCGGCCGCCCGCCGGGCCTTTGCCGAGCAGGGATATGCGGCCGCGTCCATGGACGATTTGACCGCCGAAGTGGGCCTGACCCGCGGAGCGCTCTACCACAATTTCGGCAACAAGCGCGGGCTGCTGGCTGCGGTGGTCGCCCAGATCGACACGGAAATGGCGCTCCAGGCCCAGGAGGCCGGCGCCCATGCTGCAAACGACTGGGAAGGCCTGCTCGCAGAGGGGGAAGCCTATATCCGGATGGCACTCGACCCGGAGGTGCAGCGCATCGTCCTGCTCGACGGGCCGGCGGTGCTGGGCGACCCGTCGCAATGGCCCAGCCAGAACGCCTGCCTGCAGGCGACGCGGACGATCGTGGAACGGCTGATCGCCGAGGGCATCCTGAAGCCGATGGACCCGGAAGCCGTCTCCCGGCTCATGAACGGCGCGGCTCTCAATGCCGCGCTATGGATTGCCGCCAGCGAAGACCCGGAAGAGGTCCTGCCGAAAGCCATCGAAGCCTTCCGCTCCATGGCCACGGGATTGCTCGCCTAGCGGGCGGGGTCACTCCGGCGGACATCCGACCCGTTCACTGGCCGCTGACGCGTATCTTTTCTTATGCCCCCATGTCTGCCATCATGTCGCGATGCAGGCCGGCAGAACAACCGCTCCGGCCCGATACCGAGATTTCGCAGCCCTGAGCAAGAGATCAGCGTGGCAATCCAGCCTCAAACCGCAGCCGACACCGGCGAGCAAGACGATGATCGGCACGATGACCGGCCCATCATCGTCTTCGACGCCCTGTGCGTGCTGTGCTCGGCCAATGCGCAATTCATCCTGCGGTTCGACAAGCGCGGGCACTTCCGCCTGGCCTCGATGCAAGGCGCGGTCGGGGCCGCCCTGTTCCGCCGCTGCGGCATCGATCCGGACAATCCGGAAACCCTCGTCATCGTTCAGGGTGACAAGGTCCTGCGCGACAGTGATGCGGTGCTTGCCATTTATGACCGACTTGGCGGTGCCTGGCGGGCGTTGACCCTATTCAAGCTCGTTCCGCGGTTCCTGCGCGACCGGCTTTATCGTCTTGTCGCGCGCAACCGCTACCGGATCTTCGGCCGGCGGGAGACCTGCTGGGTGCCCACGCCCGAACAGGCCGGACGCATCCTTTGAAGAAAGTTCTCGTTCTCGGCGGATACGGCGGCTTCGGCAAGCGCCTGTCGACCCGGCTGGCCCGGGACGGCTGGCAGGTGCTGGTCGCCGGGCGGAACGGCGACAAGGCCGAAGCTTTCGCGGCCACGCTGGCGAATACGCAAGCCCTGGTCGCGGACCGCAACGGGGATCTGTCACCGATCCTGAAACAGCATCGGCCGGATCTGCTGATCGACGCGGCCGGCCCGTTCCAGGGCAGCGGCTACGGCGTCGTGGAAGCCTGCATCGCCCAGGGCGTCCACTATATCGATCTCGCCGACGCGCGCGACTTCGTCTGCGGCATCGGCGCTCTGAACGAGGCAGCCACACGGGCGGGGGTGACGGTCATATCGGGCGGCTCCAGCGTTCCGGCCCTGTCCGGCGCCGTCGTTCGCCGGCTTGCCGACGACTTGGAGACGGTCCGCTCGGTCGAGACGTCCCTCAGCGCTTCCAACCGGGCGACGGCGGGCGCTTCCGTTTCCGCGGCCATCCTGAGCTATCTGGGAAAGCCCGTGCGGATCTGGCGCAGGCGGAGATGGCGACAGGCCTATGGCCTCCAGCAGATCAAGCGGGAACGCTACGCGATTGCCGGCCAGAAACCGCTGTCGCGCCTCGTCGCCCTGGCGGACGTGCCCGACCACGCGATCTTGCCCGCGGAACTGCCGGGCAAGCCGGCCACCATCTTCCGGGCGGGACCGGAATTCGGCTTCCAGCTCATCGCCCTCTGGCTTTTGAGCTGGCCGGTCAGATGGGGCTGGCTGCGCTCCGCCGTTCCCCTGGCCCGGTGGCTGCTGCCCCTGCAACGGCTCACCTCCGGTTTTGGCTCGGACCGCTCCGCCATGGCCGTGGACGTCAAGGGTCTTCACCGGGGCGCGCCTCAAATCAGGCGCTGGACCCTGATCGCCGACCGGGGCGACGGCCCGGAGATCCCGGTGATCCCGGCCCAGCTTCTGGCCAACGCGCTTGCCGCCGGACGGTTGAAGCCCGGCGCAACGACATCCGCGGCCCTGCTGTCACTCAAGGATTTCGACGAAGCTTTCGGCGGGAATGCCGTCACCCAGGCCATCGAGACGCGGGCCTATGCGCCGCTCTACCAGCGCGTCATTGGACCGGCCTTCGATACCCTGCCCTTGCCCGTGCGCGCATTGCATACGGTCGTCGGCGATGGCGGCGCGACGGGAACCGCAACTGTCCGACGCGGAAGGTCGCCCCTCGCCCGCCTCGTCGCCACGGTGATGCGGTTTCCGCCGGAAGGAGACCACGATCTCCATGTTTCCTTTGAGGAACATGACGGCATCGAGCACTGGACCCGCGACTTCGGCGGCCATGTCTTTTCAAGCACCCTCAGCCAGTCCGGCACCCATCTGGAAGAGCGCTTCGGCCCGATGCGGTTTTATTTCGACCTGCCGGCCGACGCGTCCGGCCTGACCATGGTCATGCGCAGATGGACGGTCTTTTCCGTCCCCCTGCCGCTCGCCCTCGCCCCGAAAAGCACGGCGCGGGAATGGGCAGCGGACGAGGACTTCTGTTTCGACGTGCCCATCGACCTGCCGCTGATCGGACGGATCGTCCACTATCGCGGCCGGCTGCGAGTGGTGTGAACGGACCACGCGCTGCCGGGTTCGAGGTTGATGACAAACCCTGATTAGGTCATCAACTCTGTTTTGCGCGGTCTTCCTCCCGTCAGTCCCGACAAGCGCTGCGAAGCTGCGTGCAGATCCGGAATCCAGATGTCAGCGCGAGCGCAAGCGAGGACCGCCTTCAATGGGAAGCAGGACGCCCTCGTGCGCGGCTGATGTCTGGATCCCAGATCGGCGTTCGGCTCCGCCTCACTTGTCTGGAATGACCAAGTGTGGGTACCGCGTTGCCTTCACCCACAGGCCGTCCTCCCGAACGAAGCGCGAGCCGGGGTGACGACGGAGAGAGAAGCGCTTTGTCAGCGGTGTCGGACCGCGCTTGCGCGCAGTCCTTTTCCGTAGAGCCCGCCTGCCCTTAATTCCGGCTTGCGGCGAGATCCGCGCCCTTGCGCAGGTTGCGGAGCTTTTTCCAGGTGACGTCGGGATCGATCTTGCCGTAGCCGGCGAAGGTGCCGAAGCCGCAATCGGTGCTGGCGATCACCCGGTCGACACCGACAATATCGATGAAGTGCTGCAGCCGCTGGGCGATCAGCTCCGGGTGTTCCACGTAGTTGGAACAGGTGTCGATGACGCCCGGCGCCAAGATCTTGTCGTCGGGGATCGCCGTGTCGCGCCAGACGACCCATTCGTGCTCGTGGCACGGGTTCGCGCCTTCAAACAGGATGGTGCACGGGCGGGCGGCGAGAACGATGTCGATCACCTTTTCCAGAGCGATATCGTGATCGTGCGGGCCCTCGTAGTTGCCCCAGCACAGATGCATGCGCATCCGCTCCTTCGGCAGGCCTTCCGTGGCCGCATTCAGGGCCTCGACATTGGCGGCGGCAATCTTCAGGAACTCTTCCTCGGAGGCGTCCTGGTAGCCGGTATGGGCCGACATGGCCAGATCCGGACAGTCGAACTGGATGTCCAGCCCGGCATCGAGAATGGCCTCGTATTCCGGCCGCATCGCCGCGACCAGGGCGTCCAGATAGGCCTCGTGGCTCGGATAATGGCGGTTGACCTGAAACGCGGTGATCAGCCCCGGCGACGCTGCATTCATGAACGCCCGGGTGCCCTCGCCTTCCTTGGCCAGGGCTGTCTTGAAGCGGCGGATATCCTCAAGTGCGGGCTGCAGATCGACCAGCTTGACCTCGCCGATACAGGACGCACGGGTGAACTCCTGCTTGCCCATGATCGCGCTGAGTTTTTGAGCGAGACCCGGATGTTCCGCCAGGTCCTGCGCCGGCTTGCGGTCGATATGCCCGCCGAAGCCGCTCAGGCGCTCCTGCATGTAAGTGGAATAGCCGACCTTACCCAGCTCCCCATCGGAAATGATGCTGACCCCGGCCTCGCGCTGATGCCGGACGGCGTCGTTGATCGCAGCCTGAACGACCGCCTCGAATTCGTCCCTGTCGTAGTCCTCGCCCTTGTCCTTTGCCAGGAGCAGGGCCGACAGTTTATCGCCGCGCGGCAGGCTGCCCACATGGGTCGTCTCGATTGCCATAAGGTATTCTTCCTTTGGTGTTTGGTCTCGGTCCGGTCGTCAGGTTTCCGCGCCGTTCGGATACACCGCGATGATCGCGGTCGGTCCGAATAGCGCGAAATTCGGCCCGAAGGTTGACGATCTGCGGGCGAATTGCAACCGGCATGTATGCATTTTCGGGTTCGGAGTATGGCTCCGCGGGATCGGTTCAATCCTGATCAAAATTCCAAGCGACACCCAAATGCCCTTTAGGCAGACCACTGCGCACCATCGATTTCCGGATTGGGGCAGGAAGGAGATGGTCGACTTACGGTCGTCGATTGGTGGAAGCGGACATTTCTCCGTGCTCGTCACGTTGACGCTACCGGCCCTTACCGGTCATTCACTCGCTGATACGCTGCTGCGATGCAACCCGTCGAAACAGCCATTCGTTACATCTGCGAAGGCCGATGGCCGCCAGATGCCGACACTGCGGACCTTTCGGACGCTTGACCGAATGGTAGTCACGGCCCTTTGCCGACATTTACCGGCCGATATGAAGCTGCGGCGCAGGTCGCCGAAGCCGCCATTCGTTGCGTTTGCGAGGACGGCAAGCCGCCAGATGCTCGCATTGCGGACAAAACAGACCCGGCATGATCGATGCCGTGCAGCGTGGTATAGCTATGGGAAGAGCAGCATATAGAGAGAGATCTGGAGATGCGTCCTGACGAATACTGGAAGAATTTCAATCTCGGCACTGAGCTAGATATTTCCGGTAGATTCTGACCTGCCACGGGATTTTTCCTCCACCGTCGATTAGAGTCCGATCCAACTTGAGGACGGACAATGAAGCGAACACGTTTCACAGACGAGCAGATCATCGGCATCCTGGCCGAGCACGAGGCAGGCGTGAAGTGCGCGGACCTGTGTCGTAAGCACGGCATGTCGGAAGGGACCTTCTACAACTGGAAGGCCAAGTTCGGCGGCTTGACGGTGTCGGAGGCGAAGCGGCTGAAGGCGCTCGAGGATGAGAACGCCAGGCTCAAGAGGCTTCTGGCCGAGCAGATGCTTGATCTGGCGGCAATGAAGGAGCTGGTATCAAAAAAATGGTGACGCCTGCCGTGAAGCGCGAGGCGGTCGCGCACCTGAGGTCCCAGCTCGGGCTCTCGGAACGGCGGGCGTGCCGGATTTCCGGGGCAGATCGCAAGATGGTCCGCTACCAAGCGCAGCGTGCTCCGGATACGGAGCTGCGCGGTCGGCTGCGGGACTTGGCGAATGAACGTCGCCGGTTTGGCTATCGACGGCTCTTCGTCTTGTTGCGCCGCGAGGGCGAGCCTTCCGGGATCAACCGGATCTATCGGCTCTACCGCGAGGAAGGGTTGACGGTCCGCAAACGGAAGGCTCGGCGCAAGGCCGTTGGAACACGGGCACCGATCCTGGTCGAGGCACGGCCAAATGCGCGCTGGTCGCTCGATTTTGTGCATGATCAGTTCGCCAACGGCCAGCGCTTCCGGGTGCTCAACGTGGTGGACGACGTCACCCGTGAATGTCTCGCCGCGATCCCGGACACCTCGATCTCGGGGCGCCGTGTCGTGCGTGAACTCACGGCCCTGATCGAGCGCCGCGGGAAGCCCGGAATGATCGTCAGTGACAACGGAACCGAACTAACCAGTAACGCCATCCTGCGGTGGTGTTCCGAGCACGGGATCGAATGGCATTACATCGCGCCGGGCAAGCCGATGCAGAACGGCTTCGTCGAGAGTTTCAATGGGCGGATGCGGGACGAACTGCTCAACGAGACCATGTTCCGCAACCTGGCTCACGCCCGTATCGTGATCGCGGCCTGGGCCGCCGACTACAACACCGAACGCCCGCATTCTGCCTTGAACTACCAGACCCCGGCTGACTATGCGCGAACGCTGACCACTGCAATCGCCCGGCCCGCTACGCGAGATGAAAACTCCGCGCGTTGGGCGATTGATCAACCTGCGCCGATCGGCGTAAATACCAACCAGGCTCCGGTCGCGGCTGGGTGAAAGTTCAGTGGCAGGTCACGGCAAATGTCCGCTTTGAGCCAAGAAAAACAAATGCTGCGACGTATTCGATTGACTGCCGTCCACCTCTTTTTCCCAGAGCTCTAGGACAGAACAACGTATGCTTCCCATGCACTTCGGGAATGTGCTGCATTGTGCGATTAGCTAACTGGGTTTGATTGCATGCACTATTTTGCTTGAGCAGTGCGAAGGACCTTATCCCTAGCGAAAATGCGTGTCAGTGACATAAAGGCAAAGAAAGCTACTAGGTAAAAGAATACCGAGGTAGGATTCTTGTCCGAGGCAAGGGCCATAAAAGCCATAACGGAAATGGAAAGAGCGGCGACCATAACAGCCAAGTACTTTAAGTGCGGCAATTTCACCCGCGCCCCGGCAGCAAAGATGAGTGTGCAATAAACAAACAGAGCGAACAGAGATGCCATTGAAGTTTCAAAATTTAGAGTTTTTTCAGCAGTGTCGAAGGTCATGAAGTCGGAAATGTGGATAGAGAACCGGTTGATAAACACCTCCCCAGAGAGGTCCATCGAAAAGATGGCCCCAGAAAGTACAGAGAAGCAGATAGCATAATTTGAGATTGTCCAAGGCTTTCCCTGCTCGAAAGTGGACTTTAGTCCGACGGCAAAACGCGATGCGATGCCAAACATCCAACCAACGAGCGGGGCTTGGCCAATAATCTCAAACACCCGCCCTTGAACGCGGCGTAATGTTACCAGAGATCTACCCGAGAAGACTCCCTGCCACGCACCATAAACTCTGTATTGCAGGTCATGATTGCAAATCCAGATCAGACCGAAAATAGAAGAAAACTGAGTGACGGTAATCAATATCAGCGCGGCACCAGGAATACCGTCAAGCTTCGGATATTGCCCTTGATAGATCGAATAGATCAAAATCAACTTGGCTACATCTCGCTGCACGGTTGAATCCGAATTCCTGCCTGCTCGGTGCAACAAAATTGTAACGATGAGAAGTGCCAAGGACTTGCAACTGAGTAGGGTGACAGCACCAATCGGAAGATCGAGATGGCTAGCGCTAAGGGCGGTGGCCAAACCCGCAGCGGCTAGTGCTGACTCCCTTCTTATGTTCCAATCCGTCGGAATTTTTCGCTGTAAATTTATCATCCTGCCTAGGATTTCGCCCTTTGATGCAACGCGAAAAACCAATTGTGCGAGAAGAAAGTAACCAGCGATGAAAAGATAACGATAGGCTGCACTAAACTCCAACGCGGATTTCAACAGCAAAGCTAATGCGGCAAGAATGATAATGTCATCAAGGATCATGCGCCGGTTTGTTTCCGGCTTTCTTGCAATAACTTGGAGCAAGTAGACAGCGGTTAGAAAGGCAATAGCAAGGCCCGTCCACCACAAATGACCGTCACTTGGTTGCTTATGCAAAATCCATAAAGACGCGAGCATGGGAAAGGCATAAAGCGCCATGCCGCTGGTATCTTTACGGGCAGAGAGAACGGCGGCGAGTAGCAGCATTAAAGTAAAGATAGTTACTTCGATCGACCCTTGGTTTTCAGGTGCGAAATAAGCGACAAAAAGGATGCTTGCCCCTACGGGGGCCATTATGATTGGCCGTGATTTTCCGGACATCAGCATGATCAGCACTAGACTGGCTACAATGGGGAAAAACAGCCCTTCAGCAACTATGGCAGCGCTGACACTCAGACAAAGGAAGGCCGTCTGTGACGCGTCCCGTGCTTTCTTGGCTTCCTCGGAAACGATCATGGTCCAAAGTGCGATGAGGCCAGTAGGGATGAGAAAAAGCGGTATCAAAATTTTTTGAGTTTGAGCGAACTGGTTCAACAGGATTAACACCACCCCTATGCCCCAGACACCTAAAAAACCGCCCGAGCGCACATAGAGGGCGTCGTCCTTGAAACTGGCGAGAACAGGTTGTTTGGTTTGCATGTCAATAAGTGTTGCATTGAATAAATTCTAGCGGAAGTTTAGTGGCAAGTTTTTAGTCTGTCGAGGATACCTAACTTAAGATGTGGTGTCCGTTCCGCCTCTGCAGCGTATTGAGGTCATGGCATTGAAATATTGGAGATCCGAATCGGCTTTCAGGCCTGTCTAACAAGCGGTTGTCGATACAAACACTCCAAAATATCCTTTGTTTGCGGCAAGGCAGCCAACCGAGGATCCCGTATCAATGTCCGCTTTTTCCTGCCAACAGTCGTTGGAGCGTCTTCAGCGAATTCACACTTAGTCCCGTAGAGTCGTCTTTTGAGCAAACTGCAACGAAAGTCCGCTTCCCGCCCTCTATTCACCTTCGCCCGTTGTGCAACGAACGGCAGCTTTGCAGATCGGGCCTGAATCCAGCGAACGACCGAATTGGGGGTGCAAGGCGGTCGTTTCAGCGAAGTCTATTCGATTGCGGATTTGGACCGAAAGCACTCCGAGAGGGTGAGTCTAGAGACCCAGCCCCTCACCTTCCCGCCAGCCGATCCACCAGGAAATCCATCTCCACCGGCAGCGTGTCTTGCGACAACCCGACGAAGCGGGCCTCGAGGCTGATGGTGACCAGGCCGTGGACGGCGGCGAAGCAGGTTCTGGTGCGGGCGGCCAGGGCGGCGGCGTCCATGCCGGGCTCCAGCGTCTGGATCTCCCGGCCGATGAAGGAAAGCAGCGCGATGTTTTGCTGGCGGTGGTCGTCCGGAATGTCCTTGCCATCGGCCAGGTGATGGTCAAACAGGCCGCGCCACAGGGTCACGTTTTTGCGTGCGAACTCCAGATAGGCATGGGCGAGCGCCTTCAGGCGGGCCACCGGGTCCTCTAAGCCCTCTGTTGCCGCCGTCATGGTGTCATGAATGCGGGACAGGGTGATCGCGTTCACCGCGATGATCAGCGCGTCGATATCGGCATAGTGCTTGTAGACGGAGCCGACCGAATAGCCGGCCTTTGCCGCGACGGCGCGAATCTGGACCGCGTTCAGACCGCCCTCCTCCATCAGCGCGATGGCGGCCTCCAGGATGCGCCGGTGGGTTTCCTCGCTCTTGGCCTTCTGCACGCCCGCCATTAACCAGTCTCCGATCAAAATATTGAACATCGTTCACTTTCCTCTTGACCTTGGAGGAAACCCATGGTTTTGTCAAATGGTGAACATTGTTCATCTTTTGGAGGTTCCATGATCGACAGACTGATATCGACGCTGAAGGCTCTGATGAACGGAGACCGAGAAACAACTTGGGAGCAAGCCGGGGAGCGCAACGACCTTGCCCTGCTTTCCGCACAGATCCGCGACGCGGGCGCTGCCGTCCGTGCTGCCAGAAAGGCCGTTGCGCTGGCCAAGGCGCAGAACGAACAGGACCGCAGGCGCATCGGCACCGTTGCCACCGCCATCGCGGACCTTGAAACCCGCGCGAAGGCGGCCCTTGCCAAGGGGGCCGAGCCCCTTGCCCGGGACGCAGCCGAAGCCATCGCCGTTCTGGAAGATGAGCACGCTGCCTTGAGCGCAGCCGTAACGGCCTTCGAAGCCGACATCGCCGTCCTGACCGACAACCTGCGCCGGGCCGAGGCCCGCCTGCGCGAATTGGAGCGCGGCCAAAGGGTGGCGAACGTCCGCGAACATGTGCGCACCGCCGGCACGCTCGGCGCTGCTGTCCGGCAGTCGTCACTGACGGACGCCGAAGACACCCTCATCCGCATCCGCGACCGCCAGGAGCGCGGGATGCTGGCAGACGAGGCGCTGTCCTCGCTTACCGCCCTCGACCGGCCGCAGGAGCTTGTCTCCCGGCTGGCGGAGGCCGGCTGCGGTGCGCCGGTGCGCTCCTCGGCCGACGCGGTCTTGGACCGGCTGAAATCTTCCGGCCCGATCCTGATCGCAAAATCCTGACCCTTTTAGACCCTGACACCTGAGAAGGAGACATCCCATGCAAGACCCCGCAACCAAGCATTCGCATCCCTGGACCCTGTTCACCATGATCAGCTTCGGCGTTTCCGCCGCGATGATGGCCATCGGCATCTTCAACCTGGAGGCCAGCTTCGCCGCCAAGGGCTTCTACGCCATGGCCGCATTCATGCTGGTGCATTCCTCCGTCTCACTGACCAAGACGCTGCGCGACCGGGAAGAAGCGGTGAAATTCCACAATCGGATCGAGGATGCCCGGACCGAAAAGCTGCTGATGGATGTCGGCACATCGAACAAGGTCTGACATCAACCAGAAGTAAACAACCCGGCTGCTAGCCTCCATTTCTCGCAGTCTCTGCGTCCTGCCCTGAGACAGGGTGTAACAAGAAACGCAGGCTAGCGGCCCGGCCCCGGCAAAGAGGACACCATGACCAACTCGCTGATGACATCGAAGCGCTTCGCGCCGCTGTTCTGGACCCAGTTCCTGTCCGCGTTCAACGATAACTTTCTGAAGAACGCGCTGGTGTTCCTGATCCTGTTCCAGGTGGCGGACGGCTCCGCGGCCCTGATCTCACTCGCAGGCGCTGTCTTCATTTCGCCGTTCCTGTTTCTCTCCGCGCTCGGCGGCCAGATCGCCGACCGGTGCGACAAAGCCTCCGTCGCGCGCAAGCTGAAACTCGCCGAGATCGGCGGCGCCGTCCTCGCGGTCACCGGCATGGCGCTTCAGTCGATCCCCGTCCTGTTTGCCGCCCTGTTCGTCTTCGGTACGGTCTCCGCCCTGTTCAGCCCGGTGAAATACGGCATCCTGCCCGATCACCTGGAGCCGGAAGAATTGCCGCGGGCGAACGCCTGGATCGAGGCGGGTACCTTCCTCTCCATCCTTGGCGGTACCATTTCCGCCGGTCTTCTGTTCGCCCAGGGCGGCGTTGCGCTGACCTTTGCTCCGATCATGCTGGCACTTGCCGTCGGCTGCTATCTCGTCAGCTGCAAGATCCCTTCCACGCGCATCGCAGCACCTGATCTGCAGGCCGACTGGAACGTGCTGAAATCCACCTGGGACATCCTGGCCGATCTCGTCCGCGACCGCCGCCTGTTCAAGGTCGCGCTGATGAGCTCCTGGTTCTGGCTGGTCGGCGCCATCGTCATGTCCGTGCTGCCGGTGATCGTGAAGGACGTCATGGGTGGCGGGGAAACCGCGGTCACCTTCTTCCTGACCGTCTTCGCCGTTTCCATCGGCATCGGCTCGGCGATTGCCGCCTGGTTCTGCGCCGGCCGCGTGGTACTGCTGCCGGCCGTCTTCGGCACCGTGCTCATGACCGGCTTCTGCCTGGACATTCACTTCGCCCTCGACGGCTTCGCGATAACTGCCGCCTCCGGTTCGCTCAAGGATTTCGTCGCGCAGCCCGGTGTCGTCCGCACCGCCATCGACATGGCCGGCCTTGCGATTGCCGGCGCCATGCTGGTGGTTCCGACCTTCACCGCTCTGCAGACCTGGGCCAACCCCGAACACCGCGCCCGCACCATCGCCGGGGCCAATGCGCTGGGTGCCGCCGTCATGGTGGCAGGTGGCGTTGCGCTGGCCGGGGCCCAGAAGATCGGCCTCGGCGTCAGCGACGTCATGCTGATCCTGGCCGGACTGAACGGTGTTGCCGCGGTCGTCATGTTCAAGACCCTGCCGACCGATCCGTTCCGCGATCTGGTCTCCATCATCTACCGGGCCTTCTTCCGTATGGAGGTGAAGGGGCTGGAGAACCTGGAAAAGGCCGGTGAGGCTCCGATCCTGGCGCTGAACCACGTCAGCTACCTGGACGCGGCGCTGGCGCTGACCCTGACCGACAAGGCGCCGACCTTCGCGATCGACTTTCACGTGGCCCAGCGCCCCTGGATCAAGCCGTTCCTGAAGCTCGCCAATGCGCTTCCGGTCAACCCGGCCAAGCCTATGGCGACCCGCTCCCTTATCAAGGTGGTGAACTCCGGCGAGCCGATGGCGATCTTCCCGGAAGGCCGGATCACCGTCACAGGCAGCCTGATGAAGGTCTATGACGGCGCCGCCATGGTGGCAGACAAGACCGGCGCCAAGATCGTGCCGATCCGCATCGACGGCCTGGAAAAGACGCCGTTCTCCTACCTGAACCCGAACCAGATCCGCAAGCGACTGTTCCCGAAAGTGAAAGTGACCGTGATGGAACCGCAGGACCTGACCGTGGCGGAAGAGCTGAAGGGCCGCAAGCGCCGTTCTGCCGCCGGCGCCAAGCTCTATGAGATCATGTCCGACCTGATCTTCCAGACCAGCCTGTCGTCCGACCAGACCATCGTCGAAAAGGTGATCGCGACGGCCAAGGAACGCGGCCTGTCGGAAACGGCCGTGGAGGATCCGGTTTCCGGTCATCTGACCTATGGCAAGCTTCTGACCGGCACCGCGGTTCTGGCCCGCAAGCTCGCCAAACTCACCGGCGAGGATGAAACCGTCGGCGTGATGCTGCCCAATGCCAATGGCACGGTGGTGACCACGCTCGCCCTGATGTCGGCGGGCAAGGTTCCCGCGATGATCAACTTCACCTCCGGCGCGCGCAACGTGATTTCCGCCTGCCGCACGGCCAAGGTGAGCAAGGTGCTGACGTCACGCGCCTTCATCACCCAGGCCAAGCTGGACGCGCTGGTGGAGGAAGTCGGCAAAGAGATCGAGTTCATCTGGCTGGACGACGTCCGCAAGGAAATCGGCATGGCCGACAAGATCGCCGGCCGGTTGACCCGCATGCATCCGTTCGTCAAGCGGACCGCCGATGACGTCGCCGTGGTGATGTTCACCTCCGGTTCGGAAGGCCAGCCCAAGGGCGTGGTCCTGAGCCACCGGAACGTGCTGGCCAATGCCACCCAAGCGGCGGCGCGCATCGACTTCACGCCGAGCGACAAGCTCTTCAACGTGCTGCCGATGTTCCATTCCTTCGGCCTGACGGCGGGTACGATCCTGCCGCTGGTTTCCGGCGTGCCGACCTATCTCTACCCGTCGCCCCTGCACTACCGCATCGTTCCGGAGCTGATCTATTCCTCCAACGCTACGATCCTGTTCGGCACGGACACGTTCCTGAACGGCTATGCCCGCGTGGCCCATCCTTACGACTTCCGCTCCCTGCGCTACTGTTTTGCAGGTGCGGAGCCGGTGAAGCCCTCCACGCGCCAGACCTATATGGAACGCTTCGGACTGCGTATCCTGGAAGGCTACGGCGTCACCGAGGCCGCCCCTGTGATCGCGATCAACACGCCGATGTACAACAAGGCCGGCTCCGTCGGGAAGCTGATGCCGGGCATGACCGCGCGCCTTGAGACCGTACCGGGCGTCGATGCCGGCGGTCGCCTGCACATCTCGGGCCCGAACGTCATGGTCGGATATCTGCTCGCCGACAATCCGGGCGTGGTCGTGCCCCTGGTCGACGGCTGGCACGACACCGGGGACGTGGTCGAAATCGACGAGGACGGTTTCGTCATCATCAAGGGCCGCGCCAAGCGCTTCGCCAAGATCGCAGGCGAGATGGTGTCGCTGGCCGCGGTCGAGGAGATTGCCGGAGACCTGTGGCCGGAGCACCTCTCCGCCGTGGCTGCCGTCAAGGACGAGCGCAAGGGCGAACGGCTGGTGCTGATCACCGATTGCCCCACCGCCGACCGGGCAGCCTTCCTCGCCCACGCCAAGGCACGCGGCGCCCAGGACCTGATGGTGCCGGCGGAGGTCCGGGTGGTTGCCAAGGTTCCGGTGCTCGGCTCCGGCAAGATCGACTTCGCCGGCGTCAACCGGCTGGTGGAGGAAGGCGAGCCCGCCCGGGCCGCCTAAGCCTCGAAAAACAGACAGCCCGCCCGTCGGAAACGACCGGGCGGGCTTGATAGTTCTCCGGTCCGATGCCGGAGTTGGATGCACCTTGTTGTGGTCGAACCCGGCTTTGCGGACCGGTCAAAGGATCGAATGCCAAACAAACCGATTTCCATCAGAGAGTGTGGGAGCCAGGGAAGGTGCATCCTTCCACCGATAATTGGTCCGCGGTTCGCGCTTGTAACTATTTTTGAAAATAATGCATTGTGGGACAGCGTATAAGTTAGGGTATCGACAAGCGCTTTACGGGGAAGAGACTTGCCGGACGAACCGATCAGCTTGGTAGACTATGCGAACCTGACACGTCTGATCTACGCGGCTGTTTTCGATCAGAAGTGCTGGCAGGGCTTTCTGGAGGAGCTGACCCGGGTCACCGGCGGTGTGCGCACGCATTTGTTCGGTTACGACATCCCCGCCGGCCTGTCTCTCGGCCTTACCGCCGCCGGCTACGATCCCGGCTACATAGACAGTTACAACGACTATTACGGCGAGATAAACTCCTGGGCTCCGGGCTTTGCGGCGCATAAGGCCGGTGTCGTCATTCCCTCCCAACGCATGTGTTCCAAACATGCATTGTTCGGGACCGAATTCTACAATGACTGGGTTCGCCCTCAGGAGGACGTCGCGGCCGGCGGCGGGGCGCTGGTTTTCAAGGACGCGACCCGGATGATCGCCTTCGGCGGCAATATCCGACTGAAGGATGAGGAAAAGCTGGAAGCTGCCTGGCTGCAGACGGTCGGTCTCATCACGCCCCACCTGCAACAGGCTTTCGAGGTCAGCCGGGTTCTTGCCGGACAGTCGCTCGAACGGGACCTGTTGTTGAATGGTACGGCCACCGGTGATGCGGCGATCATGTTGTTGGCCGATAACGGTTTTCTACTCTACGCCAACCCAACCGGTGAACGGATGCTGCGCGAGGGGAACCTCCTGAAAGACGACCACGCTGGTAGGGTGTCTCTTCGGGAGCCTGCGGCCGCGGAGAAGCTGTCACACTGTCTCCTTGCTCTGCAGACCGGAACCCCGATCGTCAGTTCCGCGTTTCGGATCGTTGCACCAAAGAACCAGGTGGAACATGTTTGCCGTATGGTTGCCTTCGAGCCCGAGATGCATGCCGTCCCGCCCTTCCCGTTGTTGCTGGGATATTGGCGGAGATCCCTCCTCGTGACAATCAGCCCGGTCCGGAATGCCGACCCGCACGGGCATAAGTTGCAGAGCAGGTACGGATTGACCGAAGCCGAAACCGCGATCTCGATGGGCATCGCAAACGGAAAGCGGCCCCATGAACTGGCGGACGAACGCGGCGTGAGCATTCACACCATTCGAAACCAACTCCAGGCCGCAATGCAGAAAACCGGAGTGGGCAGACAGTCGGAACTGGCGGTTCTGGTGACGAAGGCCCGGCAGTCTTAACCCCGGTTCCGGAACCGGTTCTCCTGTCTTCCATGCCGAAGAGACCGAGTTCGGTATCGCACTTTCCGTTCTGTCCCGTTACTGTACTCCACAACTTTTGATGACTCGGAAATTTCATACAATTTTAGGGAGTTCTTATGTCGGCAACAGAACATTTGACCATGACCAATTTCGAGGAGCTGAAAGACAGGACCTTCACCGTCGTCTCAGCCGAGCTGCCGGTGGTGCTGGAGCTGGTCGAGGTGAAGAAGATGGGCTCGGGCGAACGCGAAGGCGGTGCGTTTTCCGTATTGTGGCAGGGCCCGAGCGAGCCTTTCCTGCCGCAATCCATCTATCGGTTTTCGCAAGCCGAGCTTGGCGAGCACGAGCTGTTCATCGTCCCCGTGGCGGAAAAGACCGACGGCTTTCAGTACGAATCCGTCTTCACCTGACAGCTTTCAATCGACAGTGGCCTCACCCCGCCGGACCAGCAGGTTATAAACACCCTTGTCTTCGACCGGCCGGAACCCGAGGCGACGATAAAGGGACATGGCGGGGTTGAGCTTTTCCACGTGGATGCCGACGCTTTTGCCTTCCGCCGCCGCTTCTTCCAGGAGATCACGCAGGATGGCGCCGCCCATGCCCCTGCCCCTCACCGCCGGCATCAGGGCGATATCGATAATGCGGTGCTCAGTCTCCCAACGCTCCAGATAAAGGCGTCCGACGGCTCTTCCGGCCTGCTCGACAATCAGCCAGAGCGCGTCTGGATAATGTTTTTGATAATGCTCGTGCTGTGCACGAAACTGCATGTCGATAAAGGCACGCTTTTCGCTCTCGCTCCAGGGCGTTTGCGCAAGCTCCGCCTCCCGCGTGGTCCGATAGAGAAGCGCCAGAAACGGCATGTCCGCCGCGGTCATGTCCCGATACCTCACGCCGAGCACGGCGGCACGTCCGCTAAGCGGCGGACGTTTCACGCCGGACCGCGCCTGCGTTTCGTCATGCGCCTGTTGGTGTGATGTCATGGGTAATCGTGAAATCCGCGACAGACGATCCGAGCCCGGTCCAGTTTGCAGACCAATGATCGGGAAGCTGCTGAAGGATGTAGCTCAGTTCACGGGATTCGGTATCCAATGCAAACAAGATCAGTTTCTGATCGGCTTCGCCATGAAGATTGAGCTCCAGGTTCCCCGGTGCGTAGGCAATTACCGTCGGCGTCGTCCAGGCCGCATGTGCTCCCGTCGTCTGACGGATGCCGTAGATCGGACTTCCCGCCCCCGACCCGATCTGGGCCGCGAGATAGAGACCGTCGTTAGAGCTTGCTCCGACCGCAAAGGTTTGGACCGGCATGTCGAATGCAGCAAACAGCAGCCAGTCCGTGAACACGTTCCGGGACATTTCCGTTTGCACCTTCTTGTAGAGGCTCGCTCCGATGCGGCCGAAAATATAGACAAGTCCGTCGCCGTCGATGGCGATCTCGATCTGCTCGAATCCGGAAAGCGACCCCTGAATGTTTTGCCACCCCTCCCATCCTTCGGGAAGGGACGGTGAAACACTGGACTGAAAGTTCAGGTAAGGCACCTGGGCATCGTTCAGGCCGGCCAAAATGATGCGACCATCGGCATTATTGGTCGCGCTGACGGTCTTCAGCGCGCCAGGCAGTTGCTGCCAGTCGGACCAGGGCTGGGCGGGCGGTTTCGGCACCACGACGGTAACCTCGATCGGCGTTTCGGTTCCCGGTGGAATGGTCGAAACTGTTTCCTCTCCGACCGTGTAGGGATTCTTGTACTTCCACCAGATCTCACCGTCGGCCCCGATGCCGAACACATTGCTGAGCCCATTCAGGCCGCGCAGAAGGACAGTATCCTGGAAAGCGGAGACCGACGACGGCTTGCCCAGGTCCACGGGATCCCGGAACCGGTTCGTGCTCTCGTTCCCGGGACTTTCCGCAAGATAGAGGAGGCTTTGCGAGCCCGTGGTCTCCGCAATGAGCGAAACGTAACCGTCCATCGTGAGGGCGGCGCGAAGCGTGGCCGGGGTATAGGTATTGTCGGTCAGCTGCGTGAAATTTTCCGCGAACGGCCCGTTCTCGCTCACCTGATCCTTGTAGACCAGGTGTCCCTGCCCATCGATGGCCCCCACGAAAATACGAAAATAGGAGGGAGACACGAGGCCTGAAGGAAGCGTTTCTTCCTGGATGGTTTCGTCGATGGACATGTCGATCATCCTTTTGTCTGGACCGCACCGCATTGCCGGTCCGCGGCCTCAAAGCCTTGCCGTGCCCGGCTGGCGCGGCGGCGCAGGAAAGAGCACGGTCTCGTTCTAACTGTGAGACGGATAGAGCCCGACCAGCGCGATAATGAAATTCAGCGTCAGATAAGGCTGAACGTTTTCGTGGGACTGGTTGCCACCCGCCGTCGAAAGCGTTTCGGCAGCCATGTCGCTCAGGTTCTGGTCGTCTGAATTGTAAATCTGTATCGGGAAAGATCCGCCCATCGATGTCGTGGTCGACGGCGCCGAACTGGTGCCGGTGGCCATTGCAGCACGCAGCGTATGCCTGTGGCTCGGAATCTGCGCTTCCGTCAGGGTGACCGTTTCCGTCCCGACCTTTTCGCCGAGGCGGCGGGACGTCAGTCCCGGTCCCCGGCCGGGGTGCATGGGAGCCCGCCCCTGAAGGTTCGGCAAGGCCGTGGTTGATCGGCCATCTCCGCCGTAGACGGTTCCGATGAGGGAGAAAAGCGCCGTATTCTGTGAGATCGGCAAGAGCTGGCCGTCGCAAAAGGCCCAGCCGCGCGGGGCGAAGTTGCCGGCGAATATACGGATTTCCGCAACAAACGGTTCTGACATGTCCGTCTCCTAGTGCCTGCTCGGGTAAATGCCGAAAAGCGCGATGATGAAATGCACGCACAGGGTTGGCATCAGGTTGGTGTGCGGCCGGCTGCCGCCCGTGTTCGTAATCGCGCCGGGAGCCAGGCTCGTGTCCTGCCCGTCTTCGCGGTAAAAGTTGTAGCCCAACACGTCCGCCAGAACGGCGCCCATCGGATCGCTGGTGGTCGCAGGGGCCGAATTGGCGTTGAAACTGTGCGAATGGCTGGCAAGCTGATTGACGGTCAGCGTTTCCGTCTCTGCCCCTCCCTTGCTGCCCAGACGGCGTTCGCTCAACCCTGGGCCATGACCCTGATGAAGGGGAATACGTCCACGCATGTCCGGCAATCCGAACGTGGTCCGGCCATCGCCGCCATAAATCGTGCCTAAGAGGGAAAACAGAGCATCGTTCTGCGAAACCGCTAGCAACTGGCCGTCGCAAAAGGCCCAGCCGCGCGGCGCAAAATTGCCCGCGAACATGCGGATTTCGCCCACAAAGGGTTCTGACATTATTCTTCTCCCGAGTTCACGACCTAATTGCGGGACGGAAACAGCCCCTGGAGGGCGATGCAAAAGCCAACGGTCAGATAGGGCTGCATGTTGTTATGCGCCTGACTTCCCCCGGCATTGGTAACTGTTCCGCTGCGCAAGGCGACCATGGTGCCGGCTTCGGGATCCCTGTAAGTGAGGCTCGTTTCAACGGACGGACTTGCCAGATACCTGTCCTGGGACATCCGTTGATTTCCGGGCAACGGCTGCGCCTTCCCGATATGCGTGTGTGCAGCAATCTGAGCAACGGTCAAAGTTATTGTCTCCGCGCCCGATTTCTGGCCAAGCGTATGCCCATCTCCCCTGTGCAGAGGGGTTCGGCTGCGCAGATCCGGCAAGGCGAACGTGGTGCGCCCGTCGCCGCCGTAGGTCGTGCCCAACAGCGAATAAAGCGATTGATTCTGGTTGATTGGCAGGATCTGCCCGTCCGTGTACGCCCATCCCCTGGGCGCAAAATTGAATCCGATCATCCGGATTTCGGCAAGAAAAGGCTCCGACATATTCCCTCCCAGAAATTGCAACCCTGTCGTTTCCGGGCAATCCGGCCGCGAAAAGCGGACGCAGAGAAAGCCCTCTTGCCAGATGTGATTTCTGACGATATACGCAACCTTATATTGATAAATTACGCAACGCAATCTTATATATTAACTAGAACTAATTATTTTAAAGCACTTTAGAACCTATATATATTTATGCGCCAATCACCTTTGGTTTAGCGTATACTATTTTATTATCGGATTTTTATATTTTTATTACTCCACCCACACGCTCATTCGGAAAATCACGGAATTGAAAAGCAGCCTTCGCAATGAAAATTGCAAAGGCGTTTCGATTTATAATTTTCTTTTTAATTTCAATATAATACGAAAATACGCAGAGGAAATTATTCTGAAATCAAATACTATAATATAAATTTTCGATATGACATATCAGCAACAAGCTTTATAGATTTATAAATTTCTATTTTATTTCATATTTTGCAGTTGCATTAAACTTACTTAACGGTATGAGTCTCAAAAGTAGCAAAATAAAAATTTGCATATTTTTAGCTGTGCCAGCCCTGTGAATGGGCGAAAAGTTGAAACCCATCGCACGCATTTGGGGCCGTCAAAGCCGGCCGAACTTTCTTTCCCGAACCTCAAGAAGAGGTATTCGGGAAGCAGCGGGAGGACTGCGGTCTTCCTGGCGAAGAAGACTGAACCGGGAGCGATTTCAGGTGAAGATTTTTTATCTTCTTGGGTTTGCGATTTTTTTTGTTTTGAGCAGCCTGGTTCTGGGCGGAAATGGTTATGCCGCCACCTTTCCGTGCGACGGCAACACCATTACACCGAGCAACGAAATTACGGTGGACCTGGATACGGTCACGTGCGCCACGTCGGTGGACGGCAATGACGAAATCGAGATTCTCAACAACGGCATCATATCCGGTACGACCATCCAGATTTATGTAGCACTGTATAACGGATCCAACGCAACCGCGTCCGGAGCCGCGTCCGGGAATGGAGCCATCTCTTCCGGCGGCTTTGGCGATCTCCGCTGCGACACCACCGCCGGCTGCACGATCTCCGTCAGCGGAACCGATGCCGGCGCAAACCCTTTCAGCTTCAACCTTGTTCTGCCTGGCGGGGGAAGTACGACCTTTACGTTATCAAGCACCAGCGGCGGCCCAGGCGCCCCTGAAATTTCCGTCGCGGAGACCGGCCAGGGACAGGGGGCCATCGCAGACGAGGGAACGCTCGGGCAAGGAACGCAGACAGCCGGATCGGCCGTGAACCTGACCTTCACCGTCACCAACTCCGGAACAAGTGACCTGACAATTGCAACCGCGACCTCCAACACGCTGAGCAACGTCACCGTCAACTCCATTTCCGCTCCGGGGTCGACCACCGTCAGCAGCGGCGGCGGAACCACCACCTTCACCGTGCAATACACGCCGACGCTCGCGGGTGCCTTCTCGTTTAACCTTACGTTTGCAAACGACGACAGCAACGAGAACCCCTATAACTTCACCATCTCCGGAACCGCGACCGGAACGCCGGAAATCTCCGTCGCCGAGACCGGCCAGGGACAGGGCGCCATCGCAGACGAGGGAACGCTCGGGCAAGGATCGCGGACCGCTGGCTCCGCCGTAAACCTGACCTTTACCGTCACCAACTCCGGAACGGGTGATCTGACGCTGGCCACAGCGACCTCGAACACGTTGAGCAACGTCACCGTCAATTCCATATCGGCACCCGGGTCGACCACTGTAACGGGAGGCGGCGGAACCACCACCTTCACCGTGCAATACACACCGACGCTCGCCGGTGCCTTCTCCTTTGGGCTCAGCTTCACCAACAACGACAGCGACGAAAACCCCTATAACTTCACCATCTCCGGAACTGCGACCGGAACGCCAGAGATCTCCGTCGCAGAGACCGGCCAGGGACAGGGCGCCATCGCAGACGAGGGAACGCTCGGGCAAGGAACGCAGACAGCCGGATCGGCGGTGAATCTCACCTTCACCGTCACCAACTCCGGAACGGGTGATCTGACGATTGCGACGGCGACCTCCAACACGCTGAGTAACGTCACCGTCAACTCCATTTCCGCTCCGGGATCGACCACCGTCAGCAGCGGCGGCGGAACCACCACCTTCACCGTGCAATATACGCCGACGCTCGCGGGTGCCTTCTCGTTTAACCTTACGTTTGCAAACGACGACAGCAATGAGAACCCCTATAACTTCACGCTCTCCGGAACCGCGACCGGAACGCCAGAGATCTCCGTCGCCGAGACCGGCCAGGGACAGGGCGCCATCGCAGACGAGGGAACGCTCGGGCAAGGATCGCGGACCGCCGGCTCCGCCGTAAACCTGACCTTCACCGTCACCAACTCCGGAACGGGTGATCTGACGCTGGCCACAGCGACCTCGAACACGTTGAGCAACGTCACCGTCAATTCCATATCGGCACCCGGGTCGACAACGGTCACCGGCGGCGGGGGCACCACCACCTTTACAGTTCAGTACACCCCGACCCTTGCCGGCGCCTTTTCCTTCGGCCTCAGCTTCACAAACAACGACAGCGACGAGACCCCCTATAACTTCACGCTCTCCGGAACCGCGACCGGTGCGCCGGAAATCGCCGTCGCCGAAACCGGCCAGGGACAAGGCGCCATCGCAGACGAGGGAACGCTCGGGCAAGGGTCGCAGACCGCTGGCAGTGCCCTCACCCTGACCTTCACGGTCACCAACTCCGGAACGGCGGATCTGACGCTCGCCACCGCCACGTCCTCGTCCCTGACCAATGTGACTGTCAATTCCATCTCCGCGCCGGGGTCAACCACGGTGACGGGCGGCGGCGGAACCACCACCTTTACAGTTCAGTATACACCGACCCTTGCCGGCGCCTTTTCCTTCGGCCTCAGCTTCACAAACAACGACAGCGACGAAAACCCGTATAACTTCACGCTCTCCGGAACCGCGACCGGAACGCCAGAGATCTCCGTCGCCGAGACCGGCCAGGGACAGGGCGCCATCGCAGACGAGGGAACGCTCGGGCAAGGATCGCGGACCGCTGGCTCCGCCCTCACCCTGACTTTCACCGTCACCAACTCCGGAACGGGTGATCTGACGCTTGCGACTGCCACCTCCTCATCCCTGACCAATGTGACGGTCAATTCCATCTCCGCACCGGGGTCAACCACGGTGACGGGCGGCGGCGGAACCACAACCTTTACAGTTCAGTACACACCGACGCTGGCAGGCGCCTTTTCCTTCAGCCTAAGCTTCACAAACAACGACAGCGACGAGACCCCCTATAACTTCACGCTCTCCGGAACCGCGACCGGTGCGCCGGAAATCGCCGTCGCCGAAACCGGCCAGGGACAAGGCGCCATCGCAGACGAGGGAACGCTCGGGCAAGGGTCGCAGACCGCTGGCAGTGCCCTCACCCTGACCTTCACCGTCACCAACTCCGGAACGGGGGATCTGACGCTCGCCACCGCCACGTACTCGTCCCCGACCAATGTGACGGTCAATTCCATCTCCGCACCCGGATCGACAACGGTCACCGGCGGCGGGGGCACCACCACGTTCACGGTGCAATACACACCGACGCTGGCAGGCGCCTTTTCCTTCGGGCTCAGCTTCACCAACAACGATGGTGACGAGAATCCTTACAACTTTACGCTCTCCGGAACCGCGACCGGCGCGCCCGAAATCTCCGTCAGTTCGTCGGAAGGCGGCGCCGTGGCCGACGGCGGGACCGACACCTTCGCCAGCACGCCGACCGCGACCAGCGCCACCACGGTCACTTACACGATCACCAACTCCGGCACGGATACGCTGACCATCACCACGCCCACCGTGGGCTCCAACGTCACCGCCACCACCAATGTCACCGTGAACAGCCTCACCCTCGGCTCGACCACCGTCACGGCCGGCGGCGGTACGACCACGCTGGTGGTCAATTACACGCCAACCGCGGCCGGTGCCTTCAACTTCGATTTCAACTTCGCCAATACCGACGGCGACGAGACCCCGTACAACATCACCGCGAGCGGCACCGCGGGCGCGGCGCCGGTGCCGGAAATAGCCGTTTCCTCATCGGAAGGCGGAGCGGTTGCCGACGGCGGCACGGATTCATTTGCCAGCACGCCGGCGGCCGGCGGCGCCTCCACCGTCACCTACACGATCACCAATTCCGGTACCGCGACCCTCAACGTTACCGCGCCGACGGTCGGCTCCAATGTCACCGCTGCCACCAATGTGACCGTGAACAGCCTCACCCTGGCCTCGACCACCGTTGCCAGCGGCGGCGGCACCACGACGCTGACGGTCAATTACACGGTAAACGCAGCCGGCGCCTTCAGCTTCGCTTTCAACTTCGCAAACGACGACAGCGACGAGAACCCGTTCAACATCACCGCAAGCGGCTCGGCATCCGGGGCTCCCGAAATCGCCGTCTCCTCGTCCGAAGGCGGCGCGGTCGCAGACGGGGGGACGGATACATTTGCCAGCGCACCGACGCCAGGAACTGCTACGACCGTCACCTACACGATTACCAATTCCGGCACCTCCGCTCTCGCCGTTACAGCACCGACGGTCGGCGGCAATGTCACCGCCACCACCAATGTGACAGTCAACGGCTTCACCCTCGGTGCGACCACCGTTGCGGCCGGCGGCGGCACCACCACTCTGGTGGTCAACTACACGCCCACCGCCAACGGCGCCTTCAGCTTCGCCTTCAATTTCGCCAATACCGATGGTGACGAGAACCCGTACAACATCACCGCCGGCGGCTCGGCCGGTGGCGCGACTGCCCTTTCGGCCCAATCCGGAACCGACCAGACGAGCGAGATCAACGCCGATTTCGAGGCACCGCTCGTGGTCAAGGCGGTCGATTCCGGCGGGAACGGCATTCCAGGTGTCAGTGTCACCTTCACGGCACCTGCCTCAGGCGCATCTCTGACTTTCGCATCCACCGAGACCAATACGGAGACGGTGACGACCGGGGCCGACGGAACCGCGACCAGTTCCAAGATGACCGCGAACGCGACGACGTCCGATTATCTCGGCGGCAGTTCTTTTGCGGCTTACAGCGTCACGGCAACCGCCGCCGGACTGACCGGCACAAGTTTCTCTCTGACCAACACCCGGGATTCTTCGGCCGATATCGCCAAGACCAAGGAAGTGATCGCGTCCTTCGTCACCAATCGGGCCGACCAGATCGTCTCCCAGCAGCCGGATATCGCGGGTCGTCTTATCGGTCCCTTTGGCCGCCAGAGCGGTCTCAACGGCGTTTTCTTCAACGTCACCCCCTATGCCCAAACGGCCAATTTCCAGTTCAGCCTGAGAGCCTTCGCCAATAAGTTGAAGTCGCCGCGGGGCGCAGCGGAAGGGGCCCATCCGCCACCCAGCGCAGGCCGTTTTGCCGTTTTCGACCAGTTCAACGGCACCAGCCCCGGAAACGCCCCTTTAGGCTATTCGGCATCCACACGTTCGAAAGCGGATGAAGTGACCAGCGCGGTTCTTGCCACCAACGACGCGCCCCGCGACGCCCCTTCCCGGTCAGCCCCCCGGTCCGGTTTCGATGTCTGGCTCCAGGGCACCTTTGCCAGAACCGAAAACGGCAGTGGCGACGCGCAGAGCGGCATCTTCTTCGGCGGCGTGGATTACCGCTACGGGGACAGCGCCCTCATCGGCCTGATGGGAGAAGTCGATATCACCGACGAAACCAACTCGGCGGCAAATACGTCCGCGGACGGTGTGGGCTGGATGGCCGGTCCTTACGCGGTGGTGCGTGTACATCAGAACCTTTACCTGGATGGCCGTGCCACCTACGGGCAATCCTACAACAGCGTGAACGCGCTCGGGCTCTTTACCGACGATTTCACGACGGATCGCCTGTTGTTTCAGGGCGGACTGACCGGTGACTTCTCGGCAGGCCGGTTCACGTTCAATCCGTTTGCCAAGCTCACCTACTACTGGGAAGAGCAGCAAAGTTACGTGGATACCCTGGGCAACACGATCCCGAGCCAGACCTTCGATCTGGGGCGGCTTTCCTTCGGCCCCAAGGTCTCCATGACGCTGCAGACGCAGGACGGGCTGTTCTTTGCCCCTTACCTGTCGGTTTCCGGCATCTACGATTTCGACAAGTTACTCGATGCCAATCCGACCAATGCGCTGCTCGCCTCCTCGACCGAAGATATCCGGGCACGGGTCGAAGGCGGAGCAATCGTCTACGCGCCGAAAAGCGGGATGAAGGTCAGCGGCGAAGGCTTTTATGACGGCCTGGGCGCACCCGGCTTCAAGTCCTACGGCGGTTCGCTTCAGCTCACCATCCCGTTCTGAACGATCCCATTCGGTGTTCTTTGAGCCTAGGACGCAGTCACATTAAAGGTTGGAGGCAAGTTTTTCGGGCGCTCTTCAGGATCGGCGTCGAAACGTTCCTTGACCGATTTGTGGATCCAGGCCCCTTCCGGAATGGTCCTTGCGCGGCCCATGGGAATGTACCAGCCACCCTGCCCGTTTTCGGCAGCCTCCGAATATTTGCTACGCTTGCGCGGAATGATCTCCAGAATGGACCAGGCCGGATTCATGGATTCGTTCCGCCGGGCTTTGGCATCCGGCCCGACATACGTGCTGTTCTTTTTCTTTCCCAGCACGATGTCGTTGACGGTCTTTGTCTTGTAGAGCAGCCCAAACGGCTTTGTTTCCTCGATCATCCACTCAAGAGTGACCTTAGCCAGGCCGCTGTCCTTTTCCCGATAACCGCCGCCGATGTCGCCGTGGACTCCTGAAAACCAGACCTCCTTGACGTCCTGGGGCACAGCGCCTTTTTCGGTGAACGGGATCGGCCGGAAGTCAATTCCAGCCGACCAGAGTTGCGGCTGGAACATGGTCCGACGCTCATGGATGGCGAGCGCGTGACGGACATGCTCCACACTTGTGTTGGTTCGGGTGAAGGCATGAGACCGCAAACGCGGCCCGTAACGACCCGATTCAATAACCGAGCCGACCGTGTCGAACAGGCCGAGCAGCTTGATCGATATTGTCTTGGGCTGAAGGATCCGCTGGTACAGGTTGATTTCCGCGAAGGCGGCTTTTGAATTTCCCTCTTCTTCCTTTTTCCCGTTGTCCACATTCAGGCCTATGTCCTTGTAGGCCCGGTAGGCGTAGTCGAGCAGGTTCAGGTTTTCTCTCGGGATCAGACCGACAGCCCGGATGAAGCCGGCCAGCACGCGCGCCGTATAGGCTCCCCGGCTGAAACCGAACAGATACAGCCTGTCGGCATCCTCGCCTTTCCTGTCCGGATCATAATGGGAGACGACAAACCGATAGGCTTCCTTCACATTGACGTCGAGCCCCCAGCCGGTCGCGAGCCCCCAGATCTCGACCGCCTTGCGATAATAATAGGAGACCGAATTCTCGGCACCGAACGTGCCGACGCCCGGGTCGTAGAACACGACCTGTCGGTCGTTTTTTTCGAGCGTTCCGAACAGCCGAAGAATATTGGTCCGGTCCGCGGAAACCTCGTTCGACGTGCCGTCGCACAGGATGACGATGTTCTTTCCCATGACGCCTCCGCAAACAATGCCCGGAACAACTTTTTGATGCACTATTGCCAGCTAAAACCGCCTCACCCGTCACTTCAAGGGAATAGAATCCGCGCAGAACTTATTAGAAACGCGTTCTGCCTGTTTCTTTTGGCGCCGGCGGCCTTGTCACGCCCCTGCAAAAGCGTCATAGCACGGGCCGAATACCGTATCCGGGATGCTTCCTTTTGCTCAATGTCTTGACCATCAGCGGCACAATCTTTGCCCTGATCGCCGCGGGCTATTTTGCCGTCGTGAGAAATGTGTTTGCCGTCCCGGAATTGAGGGTCCTGGGCAAATACGTGATCAACTTCGCCGTACCTGCCCTGATCTTCCGGGCCGTATCCAGCCGGTCCCCTGCAGAAGTGCTCAATGCCGGCTACCTGACAGCCTTTCTGATCACCTCGCTCATTCTCTTTTTCTTCGGCTATCACCTTGCCAAGCGCGGTTTTCGGATGTCGCGGGCCGAAAGCACCTTTCACGGCATGGGCATGTCCTGCTCCAACAGCGGACTGATCGGCTATCCGATCGTGCTGATGGCGCTTCCCTCCATCGCCGGCACGGCGCTTGCACTCAACATGATTGTCGAAACCCTGGTCATGATCCCGCTGGTCCTGGTCATGGCCGAACGCGCCAGCGGCGACGGCCGCATCAGCCGGAAAATGCGCCGCGAGATCGCCATCAAGGTGCTCCGCAATCCGTTCATCATCGCCATTGTCCTCGGCGTGGCGATTTCGCTTTCCGGGTGGCAACTGCCGGAGATCATTGCAAAACCCATCGGCCTGCTTACCTCTTCCAGTGTCGCGGTTTCCCTTATCGTCATTGGTGGAACGCTCGCCGGACTGCCTCTCGGCGCCGTCAACCTCAAGATCGCGGCCGTGGTTTTCGGCAAGCTGATCCTCATGCCGGCTCTTTTTGCGATCTGTCTTGCGGTCCTGACCGCGCTCGGTCTCGGTACCGGCAACCCGGTTCTTGAAACCGCAGGCCTGTTGATGGTCGCCACGCCAGCCATGTCGATCTATCCGATCCTGGCGCAAAGCTACGGGCAGGAAAACACGGCTGCCCTTGCCATGTTCGCCATGACGATCGTGTCGTTTTTCACGCTCAGCGCGCTGATGTGGTTTCTGCAGATCGGGGCCAGCTAGATCGGAACCGGCCAAGTACGGGCGAACAGCAACCTGCCGTTTCCCGTGACGGAAACGCCCCCCGTCGGGAGGTATTATTTCAGCGGCAGGAACAGCTCCGCAACGGCCTCATGCTCCGGCACTTCCGGAAAAAAGCTCAGACGCTGGCAATAGATCGGGAAGTCCCGTGTCTCCTCGCCACTCGCCGGAAGCCACTCCCGATACAGGTAGAGCGCTGCAGGTTCCAGCTTGTCGGTGTCGCCGACGACGCGCAGCACCGCGCAGCGTCCACCGGGGATCTCGCCCGGCCTGATCGCCTCGCCGTTTGGTTCGATCGGCCGGTCGGTCCCGGCACACAAGTCGATACTGTAATCGGCGGGTGACGCGGGCTCCCGCTCCGAACGCCAGACGTTGAAGGTCGGACTTGTCTTCGGATTCAGGCCCTTGGCCTTGCGCCATGCAATGAACCGCTGGATTGTGGCGCCGAGCGTTGCCGGGTCACCGCGATGCTCCAGGATCGCCACCGGTGTCGGCTGCACGTCACGAATTTCCACGTCGTCTGGGGAATAGGTCTTCTGCATCAGCTTGCTCCTCGCGTTGTCGAGTGGCCCGAAGGCCGCAAGCCACGGCTCCCAGTCGGGAGATTTCCGGAACGAGGATGGCGACTGCCCGAACCGTTGCCTGAAGGCGCGGGCGAAGGCATCCGGTGCATCGTACCCGGCCTCCATCGCTATCTCCGTGACGGGCTCGTCGTCCCGGTAGGCCAGCCGATAGGAAGCACGCTTCATGCGGGCAAGCTGGACATAGCGATGCACGGACACCTCGAAGGTCGCCGTGAACTGCCGGTGGAAATGGAACTTCGAGAAAGCCGCGATGGCGCTCAACGCGTCCAGGTCCAGATCATCTTCCAGATGCCGATCTATGTGATCCAGCACCCGCTGCATCCGGGCCTGGTAGCGTTGAACCGCTGCCGTCATCGTTTCGTCCTCCGTGGCAGCAGCAGTTAGGAGCACCCGGACATCGCCCGCTCGACCGATCTTGCGGTTCTTCGACCAAGGCTTAGTCGAAGCTTGCGACGACGTCGTACATCACCGGCTCGAAACTCTTGCACAGCGCGCTGAGTCGGCGATTGCGCTCGCGCATTTCGTCGGACCTAAGCATGGCGAGAAAATCCTCGCGTCTTTTCCACTGGGAGTAGTTGGCGATGCGTGTCTGGGCGTCGTTGACATGGAGACCGGCCCCAATAAAACCCGGCTGGTGCCGGATGAAGCTCTCGTAGGCGTCCTTCAATTCTTCCATGAGATCGTAGCAGGTGCCCGGTGTCATTTCGAAGGTCGTGATCACGGTCTGGCAATCTGACTTTGCGGAAATATCCGGCATGGCTTCCTCCGTTGATGGCTGTGCCTCAAGGGTACGGACTCATAAATTCAGATGGAATGGTTTGAGGCGGATTGCTCCTCATCAAGGAGCGGAAGTGCAGGAAATGTGATTCCTTTTCAAACCTTTCGCGACGCAGAGGAGGAGCAATCCGGTCAAATCCGAAGGACATGGAAATGGCTTCACCTCGCAGTGTCAGAGCGCTTGACCGGGCAAAAAAGCCCACTCTGCGCGCTCTTCCTCCCGATGTTTCGCCATTTCCCATGCCATTCCATCCGTATTTATGGGTCCATACCCGAGCCCTCAGGAGATCACATCGGGAAGTTCTTGACCACCGGGTGGAGATACCTACAAAGGCATGGACAGTTTCCCTTCCCCACTCAAGCCGGGCGCACCCGAGGATAAAGCAGATGGACAGTTCCAATCAGTCAGGCCCCTATTATGCGCCGACCGGAGGGCATCCCCCGCAGACCCAGCTTCTGACCGACCGCGCCGTCTTTACCGAGGCTTATGCGGTGATCCCGAAGGGCACCATGCGCGATATCGTCACCAGCAACCTGCCGTTCTGGGACAAGACACGGGCCTGGGTGATCTCGCGGCCGCTGTCCGGTTTTGCGGAGACGTTCTCGCAATACATCATGGAAGTGCAACCGGGCGGCGGCAGCACGCGTCCGGAAACCGACCCGGAAGCCGAGGCTGTTCTGTTCGTGGTCGACGGTCTGCTGACGCTGACGCTGTTCGGCAAGGTGTTTTCGATGGAGCCGGGCGGCTACGCGTATATTCCGCCGGCGGCCGACTGGCAGGTCGCCAACAATGGCGAAACGCCTGCCCGATTCCACTGGATCCGGAAAGCCTATGACAAGGTAGAGGGCATCGACACGCCGTCCGCCTTCGTCACCAACGAGAACGACGTGACGCCGACCCCCATGCCGGGAACGGACGGCAAATGGGCGACGTCCCGTTTCGTCGACCCCAATGACATGCGCCACGACATGCACGTCACCATCGTCACCTTCGAGCCGGGGGCGGTCATTCCCTTTGCCGAAACCCATGTGATGGAACACGGGCTTTATGTGCTCGAGGGCAAGGCGGTGTACAGGCTGAACCAGGACTGGGTGGAAGTGGAAGCCGGCGATTACATGTGGCTGCGCGCCTTCTGCCCCCAGGCCTGTTACGCGGGCGGGCCGGGCAAGTTCCGCTACCTGCTCTACAAGGACGTCAACCGGCACATGAAGCTGCGTTGAGGCCCTCCATGACCCAGACCATCAAGACCGAGCCACTGACGGCGGAAGCCTTCGCCCCCTTCGGCGAGATCCTCGAAGCGGCGGGCGAGCCCGACAAGCTCATCAACCAGGGTCTGTGCGGCCGTTATCACGACCTCGCGACACTCGACTTCACAGGCGATGATGCGCGTGCCGGCGTGAACCTTTTCCTGTCGCAGAAACGCACCCTGCCCTACATGCTCGACATGGTGGAGCGGCATCCGCTCGGCAGCCAGGCCTTTGTGCCAATGACCCGGGAGCCGTTTCTGGTGATTGTCTGCCCCGACGAGAATGGTCGGCCCGGACGGCCCAGAGCCTTCATCACGCGACCCGGCCAGGGGATCAACTTTTTCCGCAATACCTGGCATGGCGTCCTGACGCCGTTGTCGGACCCCGGCCTGTTCTGCGTCATCGACCGGATCGGCAGTGGCGATAACCTTGAGGAAATCTGGTTCGAGACACCTTACCGGATCGAACCGGCTTAAAGTTCTGATTCAGATTCAGGAAAGCCACTCAAGCATTTGAAAAGTCGATCTTATTCGGGTTCTAAATACCGGTTCTGATGAGCCTGTGGCCTAGTCTGCAGACACCGGTCAGGCGGCGTCCATTGCCCCTTCCTCGGCGGATTTTTCCGCGGCATCGGCTTCCGCCTGCAGACGGGCTCGCTCGCGCTCTTCCTCTTCGATGCGCTCGGCGTAGGCGATATATTCGGACGCCGGCATTGGGGTCGCGTAATAATACCCCTGCGCGGCGGTCACGCCGAGTTCCAGAAGCCGTTCGATCTGTTCTTCGGTTTCCACACCTTCGGCGATGATCCCCATGCCGAGATTATCCGCGAGTTCCACCATGGAATCGACGATGGTGGTGGAGTTGTCGTCCAGACCGATGGTATCGATGAACATCTTGTCGATCTTGATGATGTCCACGCCAAGTTTCTGCAGATAAGCCATGCCGCCGTGACCGGTCCCAACGTCGTCGAGCGCGACGCGGACACCCAGGGCCTGCAACTCCGCAATGATCTTTCGTGCCCGGTCCATGTCGTCGAGCGGATGGCGCTCGGTGACCTCGACCACGATTTGCTGGTAGGCGATATTGGATTTCTCGTAGATCTGCTGGATATCGGTGACGATCTGACGATCCAGAAAATGTCCGGCGAACAGGTTGATCGACAGTTTCAGGTCCGGATTCTCGCTGTAAAGCTCGCCCACCTCTTCCGTCGTCTGCATCATGATCTGACGGGTCATGTCGAAGATATGGCCGGTGCTTTCCGCATAGGCCATGAACTGGCCCGGAGAGACGATCACGCCGTTTGGCCGCCGCCAACGCATCAACACCTCGCAGCCGCGGAGTTTTCCGGTCTCGATATCCATGACCGGCTGATAGTAGGGAATGAACTCGCCGTTGCGGATTGCCGCAATGAACTCGTCGTTGGCTTCGCTTTCCGGACGCCAGGAAATCCAGACGCCGATCGCCACCAGAAGCAAAGCGAGCCCTGCACAGGCCGCGGCCGCTACAACCTTGAGCGGCTGGACGGCGCGGATAGCGGCAGAGATGGGCGCGACGATCGTTGCATTCAGCGGGTACTGCTTCGAAGCCACATTGACGACCAGCGTATCTTTCGGATCGGATCCTTCCGAATTGTAGCCGCCGACGGAGAACCAGAGCAGATCGTTGCCAAGGCGGATTTCCGCCCGGCGATAGGCACGCAGGAATTCGGGTCCCGGGTCGATCGCGATGGCGGCCGGGGTCACTTCGGCGAACAGACGGTAGGAATTCTGCAGATCCCAGCTGATGACAGCCGCGCGCGCGCCTTGGAAACTGCGGTCCAGCATGCCGATACCGACAAGCGGGCCATCCTGACGCAGGATCGGCAAGATCGCCTCTCCGGTCAGTTCCATGTCGGGAACGACGCACATTCGCTTGCCGGATGCATCGACCAGCCCGATGGAATCGATTACCCCTTCCGTCGAAACCACCTTCTGGTAAAGCAGGCGGTCGGCCGCATCGCAGGTCTGGATATCATCCCGATCCAGCCGCTGCAGGGCGGTCACCGTGGAACTGATGGAAATCTCGGCCCGCTGCAGATACCGTGTTCCCATCGCCTCCATTTCGGAAAGCGCCTGACTTTCCGCGTACTGATTGAGGATCATGTTGGCAGCAAAAAGCGGCGCGGTCGCAATCACCAGCGCTATAACAACCGTTTTTACGAATTTTATATAGCGATGCGACAAAGACTGCGCCTGCTCCTTAACAAGTCCTTAGTACCTTGAGAGAGACTCGTAAACATCCACTGAATGGAAATCAGAATTCGCCGGAATTCAAGGCTTTACGGCATTTTCAGGCGCAGTGAACACTGAATTCTGAACCGCTCGCACAATCATGGAGTATTTCATGCAGGCATTGTTCATCGGCCAGGCCTATATCGACATCACTTTTTTGACCGACAAACTGCCGACGGGGGATGAGAAGACGCTCGCCAAGGACTACGCGGTCAGTTTTGGCGGCAACGCGGTTACCGCGGCTTTCTGCTGTGCCAGGCTCGGTGGCGAGCCGGAACTCATATGTTCCCTTGCCAACGACTGGCTGGCGCGCATGTTCCTTGACATGGCGGCGAAATACGGAATCTACGTCCACGGCCGAAAGGTCCGGGAATCGTCGCTTTCCTTCATCATGCCGAAGGACGGAAAGCGCGCGATCGTCCGCTGCCGCGACAATGACTTCCTGCATCCGTTTCCGCCGCTGAATCTGGACGGCATCAAGGCATTGCATCTGGACGGCCATATGCCGGACGCGGCTCTCCATTACGCAAAGGCCTGCCGGGAACGCAACATCCTGACATCCCTGGATGGCGGTGCCGTGCGCGAAAACACCGACGAGGTGCTCGATCATATTGATGCGGCGGTCATGTCTCTCCGGTTCTGCGAGCAGATGGGCCTGACGCCGGGCCAGACCCTGGATTACCTGCGCAAGAAAGGCTGCCCGCTCGGTGCGATCACGCTGGGCGAACACGGCACCGTATGGTACGAGGCTGGCGGCCCTGATCGGTTCCTGCCCGCCCTCGACGTGCCGAAAAAGAAAGTCATCGACACCAACGGCGCCGGTGACGTGTTCCACGGTGCCTATATCGCCTCCTATCTGCACGCCCCCTCCCGGAGCTGGGAAGAGCACCTGCATTTTGCCCGCGGCGCATCGGCCCACGCGATCCAGTGCCTGGGCAACGAGGCGAGCCTGCCGTCCCTGGAAGACATCACCGAAGCGATCCGGGCCTTTCCGGAGAAGCAGGAAACCATGCCCGGACCGGCGGATCTCGCCTGAACTTATTCCCCTTGCGTGAACTTGCCACTTATCCCAGTGTTGCCATGGGCAGGAGCGATAGAAGCTCAATTGTATCCAAGGAGCCCTCAATGAAAGACTTTTTCCGTTCCACCGCATGCCGGCTGGTGTTCGTGCTGTGCGCCAGCGCGCCGGTCGCGCCGCTTCCGGCAGCAGCGTTCACGCCGACCGGGAACGAAGTCGCCGATGCCTTCATGGCCGTTCTGGAAACCGATGACGGAATCGTCGACAGCTATGGCTCCGTCAGCGAAGGCGGAGAAACGGTCGTCATCAAGGATCTGCTTTTGAAGCGGAAGGGCGATGACGCGAGATCCGCGACAATCGCCACCACCACATTGCGTGAAGGCATGGTGCAATCCAACGGGCGCCTGAAGCTCGGAAACCTTTCGCTATCCGACCTCTCGGCTACGGCTGACGACGGCGGACTTGCTATTGGAAGCTTCAACGCGACGAACGTCGTCCTTCCGACGCCTGAGGAGCTGAACGCGAACGATGGCAACACCGTCGTCGGGCCGTCCTATGACACGCTGGAGGTTCTTGATGCAGCCGTCTCGGACGGCGATGGCAACGAGTTCGAGATCGGCCGGCTGTTCACGGCAATCGACGAAATGGACGGAGACCTGCCGACAGCCTTCCGCTTCGCAATCGATGACCTGAAAATCGAGGCGTCCAACCTCGACGGCGAGGCCCAGAAAACCCTGAGCGATCTCGGCTACGAAAGCCTGACGCTCAGTGCGGAAGGCCAGGGCCGGTGGGATCCGGAAAAGGAAACGCTTGAGGTCAAGAACCTCAAACTGTCCAGCGCGGAGGCCGGTTCCTTTGCCCTCAATCTCAGCCTTGGCGGCGTCAGCCGCGACGTGATCACCAAACTCGGAGCGACGGAGGGCGATCCGGAGAGCGCCATAGGTCTTGTCCAGGGTATCAGCGTTCAGAACGTTTCCATCAGGCTGGATAACAGCTCGCTGGTCGAACGGGTGCTGGACATGCAGGCGCGCGAAGCCGGTATGGATCGGGCAACCCTCGTGCAGCAATTGAGCGCCGGTCTTCCGATGATGGTCTCTATTCTTCAAAATCCAGCGTTCCAGGAGAAGGTCGTGAAGGCTGCCACCACCTTCCTCAACGATCCGGTATCGCTGGAAGTGATCGTCGCCCCGGCCAATCCGGTGCCCTTCGCCCAGATCATGGGTCAGGCAATGATGGCGCCGCAGACCCTGCCTGAAGTTCTGGCGGTCGATGTGATCGCCAACAGCGCAAACTAGGCGGATAACCGGTGCCGGCCATGAGGCCGGCTCCGGACACAAAAGACGAAGCCAGGGAGGATCGGACGTGGCACCGGTTTCTACAAAGACGTTCCGTTCAGGCGCGAAATGCCTGGCACTGGGAATTACCGTATTCTGGTTTGCAGCCCCCTTGGAGACGGCTCGCGCGCAGGAAGCCGCGACCCCAGCCACGTCCATCGTTGGCGACTGGCTCGAGACGCTGAACGGTTATGACACGGTCAGCACGAGCTACGGCGCCATCGAGCCGGGCGACAGCCCGCGGAGCGCGACGGTGAAGGATGGAATCATCACCATCGAGCTTCCCTCCGACCAAACCTTTGAAGCGGGAGATGTCACCCTCCGGATCAGTTTCGACGCCATTGCCTTCACCGGACTGACGCAGACCGGAGACCAAATCAGTGCGGACCGGATCGAAATTCCGGGGTCCATCGATGTCGGCACGACGGTCACAACCGAGGACGGAGCGGCTGCCCCCTCCCTGGAATCGAAGCCGGATGACAGTGCATCGGCGATGCAGGAAACACCGGACGGCGCGAAAACCGTCGGGTCGCAATTCCACGCCAACTACCAGGATATTCTGATCGAGGGGATATCTGCCCCGCTTGACCTGCCCGCGCTGGACCTCGCCAAGACCGATCCGATGGCCTTCGCCCGCGCGATCTTCAACACTATTCGCCAGGTGACGATCAAACGCGCCTTCGTCGCCTCGGGGACCGCGACCAGCACCACGCCGGACGTCGGCTCCAGTGCCGCAACATACGAAGACCTGTCCCTCTTCGGGATGGCGGACGGGCGCATTGCAGAAGAACATGTCGGCGAGATCCATTCCACGGAAACGACGACGATCACCAATCCCGACGGCACCCCGCAGAAAATTGAAGTCAAAATGGGTCCGGTCGTCGCCCGCGGCGTGGACCTCGTCCCACTCGCGCCACTGTTCGGCGCACCGGCGGAAGCCGACCGAACCGTGCTTCTGGACCGGGAGGAAATCCTGAACCTGGAGATTTCCGGGGCCGACGGCCAGGGCAAGATCGGCGGGATCATGCTGGAAAATATTTCCGTGCCAAAGCAGGAACCCCTGAGGCTGTTCGCGTTGCTCGAGAAACAAAGCAAAGGAGAGATCGTCTCCGAGGAAGACCTCGGCATCGCCGCCATTGAGGCATTCGGCGCCTTTTCGCTTGGACGGATGGAATTCAATGACCTTGAAGTGACCGCAGACCAGGGCAAGGCCAGCCTGCGCCGTTTCCTCTTGCGTGATCTGAACGGCCAGGGATTGGGCGAATTTGCACTCGACGATTTTTCCGTCTCCATGGCGGATCAGGGAGAAGCGGAATTCTCTCATGCCGGGATTTCCGGAATTGACTTCCCTCCGATTACCGCGCTGACCGCCCTTGAAGGTGTCGACAATCCGAGCCCGCAGCAAATCCGGGATGCACTACCGATCATCCGGAAGGCCATCGTGAGTTCGCTTGGCATAGCGATCCCCGCTGAGAACGTCAGTCTCGGGCTGGATCTGTTCGAAATGAGCCAGGGCGCTCATGTGGGCAAGATCCCCACGCGGACGTCCCTTATCCTTGACGGCCTCATCCTGCCCACCGACCAGATCACGGACGAAAACGTCAAGTCGCTGCTCCAAAGCCTGGACATCAAGGAACTCGCGATCAACCAGTCCCTGTCGGTCGCCTGGGACCCGAACACCAAGGACCTCAGCATCCGCGACCTGACCTTGGAGATGGTCGACGGCGGAACGGTCACCTTGTCCCTGACGCTGGGCAATGTGCCCGAAACGCTGTTCACAAATCCCGAAATGGCGCAAATCGCGCTCGCATCGGCGACCTTCAAGAAGGCGGCCCTGCGCGTAAAAGGCGCCGAGATCGTCAACGCGTTTCTTGATCAGGAGTCGACCAGGAACCAGATGCCGAAGGACATGCTGGCAGAAGCCCTGGTCGAAACCCTTCGGGGCGAACTCGGTCCCCTTGCCGGGACGGCCTTCAGCGCAGAGTTGCTCAGCGCCCTGCGGACGTTCCTCGACAATCCGGACGAACTGGCGGTCACATTCGATCCTGCCACGCCGGTGCCGATGGCAGAGATCCTCGGCCTGGTGATGACGAGCCCGCAGGCTCTTCCCGGGCGCCTGGGGGCAAGAGCAGCTGCAAACGGACAGTAGTCCGTTTGCAGAGCCTGAGAGACCAGAAGCGAAGACCGGACCTCAGTGTCCGGTTTTCCAAACACATGGCAAATCGGACCGGTTTGCTATCGAGCAGCTGACAAAACCGTTTGCGGGTTCAGTCGGAGACCTCTTCGGCAGAAGACAGAAACCGGACGCCGGCTCGTGTTGCGCTGACCCAAACAATTTCGCCAAGCTGTGTCCCCTTTTCCCCGAAGATCCGGATCGTTTTCCCTTCATCTTCAGGCTTCGCCCCATTTATTCCCAATCCGCCGGACGACACATCAACGACCGTCACATCCCGGATCTCGTCGTCGATTTCAATCTGGATTCGGTCATCGACCAAGGTACGAACGAAATTGCGTTTTTCGGCACCGGCAAGTTCGTTCTTGAAAGCGTTCGACAGCGCATTGAGCTGCACGAGGACCTCTTCACTTGCCTTGTCCAGATCGATAAGGGCTTCGAATGCGCTTTCTCGATGATCCTCACCAGCTTCTATCGCCTTGAGCGCCCGTTTTGCGGCTTCGTGTACCTGTTGGTGCGGTTCGGCAAGGGCGGAGAATGCCGGATGGTCGCGAATGGGGTCGATTTCAATCTTGTCGTACCATTTCCCAAGTCTGCAATTGTGATGATCCGGGACGTCTTTGGACTTCGTCTCCGCATGCCCGGTGACCGCATCAACGATCTGTTTCTTGAACATGATGTGATCGATCTTCGCCATTTCGCACAGGGAGATCGGCGATTCAGGTGCAAACCAGTCCTGGGCGGACGCGGTGAACTCATCGTTGCAACTTTGCAGAATTTCACTGACATGAGTGAGCCGAGTGTCGTTTTCGCTCGTCAGATGCGCCACGTCACCGACCCGGACGGCGATCTCCTGACTTGCTTCCATCTGCTGATTCAATATTTCGGATATCTGCTGCATCCGGTCGGTGACCGCCGAGATTTGTCCGTCCATCTGTTCGATCAGGTCATTCGCCTTGCTGATCGCGTCTTCCCCTTCGAGGACGGATTGGCGGGATTCACTCATGGTCGACTGGATCGCCGCGACCCCGGATTTAAGCAGGGATATCCTGTTTGAAATATCATCGGTCGCGCGTGCGGATTGTTGGGCGAGGCTCTTAACCTCGGATGCGACGACGGCAAACCCCTTGCCTGCTTCGCCTGCGCGGGCAGCTTCGATGGTTGCGTTTAGGGCCAGGAGGTTTGTCTGATCCGCGATGTTTTGGATCACCGACAGGAAATCGCCGATTTGCTCGGAGGCTTCGTTCAGCTCGTTCAGGCTTCCAGCCGATCCCTCCGATGTAGAGGAAATCTTCGCGATTGCGCCCGCCACCTGGCGCATGGCCTGAAGACCGGCAGCTGCCGAACTGCTGGTTTCTTCCGCATCCGCCGCGGCATTGGTGCTTCTTTCGGATATCTCCCTGACCGAGGTAGCCAGCTGATCGATTGCCGACGAAATGGTCTGCGCGCCATCTGCGGCCATGGTTGTGTTCCGGCTGAGATGGGCCATGCTCATGGTAATTGCGTTGATCTGGTGCGTCGTGGAGGCCAGATTGCCGAGATTGTTCAGGCTCAGCTCTTCGGTTTGTTTTCGCCGCTCATTTTCAAGGGTGCCCCTCTCAAAGGCTTCATTGGCATGAATCATATCGATGAAAATGCGCGAAATCAGGGTCTGTATAAGCGCCGTCATCCGTTTGGCGGAGAGCCGGTTCTTGCCGATGAGAACCGGTATGGCTTCATTCAACAAACGGCCATACGACGCGATGTACCAGCGCATCGGCAACCCCACCCGGATGTGCGCCTCACCCACACGGATGGCCCTGCCCTGAAACGCAAGATCCAGTTCGTTTTGAAACAGAAATTCCCAGTGTTTTATCTGAGCCGATTTCAAATCCTCGGAATGGCTTCCCGTTCGGTCGAGGATTTTCTGCAGTTCCGGAGTTGCCGCGACGGACTCATAAAATCGGGTCAGGATGTCCGGCATTTCCGATTTCAAAGCTGTCCAGACATCGCGAGTTGGCACGTCTTTAAGCGTATCCGGATTCATGAAGTCAAAAACGCTGCTTTGACTGCTCGCCTTGCTATGCTGTTTTGCGGTAGATCGCACCACGGCCCCCTATAGGTAGAAATCACAATAAATGAGGGGCTCCATGGATAATTTTCGGTTAACATATTTAATTTGATAAATATTCTTGGCTTAGAGAACGACCCAGGCGAGGACTTATTATTATATTATATGTATAATATATTATTCTCCGGCGCCGCCTTGCCAATTTATACGTATTCATACTTATAAAAACAGAGCGCAATTTTCAGACTAACTGGTCTGGCTTGGAATTCAGACGACTGGTCCCGGGTTTTGCGAGTACAGCCTCTCCCGCGAATGCCAGCATGCGCTCCGGAACAGGTTCTATACGGCGGCTGCCTGACTGACCGAATTTGCTTTTTTCGCCTCATCCGACTTGCCGCTCCCTTCCTGGAACTGCAATTCGCACAGGCGCCGATAAATGCCGTCTTCAGCATAAAGGCTGTCGTGGGTACCGCTTTCCACCAACCGGCCGCGATCCAGCACATGGATCGTATCCGCGTGGCGAACGGTTGCCAGCCGGTGAGCGATCACCAGCGTTGTCCGGCCTTTCATCAGGCGCGCCAGAGCGGCCTGGACCTTGGTCTCGGATTCCGCATCCAGCGCCGAGGTTGCCTCGTCGAGCAGTAGGATCGGCGCGTCGCGCAGCATGGCGCGCGCGATGGCGACCCGCTGGCGCTGGCCTCCGGAGAGCCGTCCGCCACCCTCACCCGCCGGAGCATCGTAGCCTCCCGGAATGTCCATGATGAAGTCGTGGGCATTGGCATCGCGGGCTGCCTGCTCGATCTCGGCATCGCTTGCACCCGGCCGACCCAGCGCGATGTTGTCGCGAATGCTCATGTCGAACAGGAACGTATCCTGGGTGACCACGGCGATGTGCGCGCGCAAGGACGCGATGGTGACGTCCTTCGTGTTCTGGCCGTCAATGAGAATCTGGCCGCTGTCGGGTTCGTAGAACCGCTCGATCAGGCTGAAGACCGTCGACTTGCCGGCTCCCGACGCTCCGACCAGCGCAGTGGTCCTGCCCGGCTCGGCAACCATCGTCAGGCCGTTGAGCGCCGCGCTCTCGCCGTAGGAGAAGCGGACGTCGTCGAATCGGATTTCGCCGCCCGTCACCGAAAGTTCGGGGGCATCCGGCCCATCGGTCAGTTCCGGCACATCGTCGATCAGCTCGTACATCAGCCGGACGCCGACAAGGTTATTGTTCAGGTTCACATGGAGCCGCGCCAGCCGCTTGGCCGGTTCATAAGCAAGCAGAAGCGCGGTGATAAACGCAAAGAACGCGCCCGGATCCTGATCGAGTTCCACGACGCTGTAACCGCCGTAAAGGATCACCAGAGCGATGGCAAAGCCGCCGAGCGTCTCCATCAGGGGCGACGTGCGCGCCGTCAGCGACGTGATCTTGTCGGCCCGGTGCTGGACAGCGCTGATCGCCTTGTTCATCCGTGTCCGCATGTCGTCTTCCATGCCGAACGCCTTGACGATCCGGATACCGATGGCCGTTTCCTGCAAGGTACCCAGAATCTGCGTCACCGATACGAACTGCGACTTGGCATGCTTGCGGACGCGGCGCACCAGAACGGAAACCCCGAGAACGGCCGGGGGCATGATCAGAAGGGCAAAAGCGCTCATGGTCGGGTTCTGGACGATCATGACCCCCACGAGAGCCAGGATCGTCAGAACATCCCGTCCGACGCTGACAACCAGCATATCGAGAACGCCGCGGGCCGCCTTCGTGTTGTGCTGGACACGGGCCGACAGATCACCTACCGGGGTGCGGTCGAAATAGGCAAGATCCTGCTCGGTAATGCGCTGAAACATGCGGCGCTGGCAATCGGCTATGATCGCGTTGCCGATCCGACTCAGGATCACCATCTGGCCGTAGGTCGAGGCGCCCTTGATCGTGAAGATCACCATGACAAGTCCGGCGATCAGATAGACCATGAAGACGTCGCGGTTGATGAAGACCTGATTGATGACGTCCTTCATGATCCACGCGCTGGCCGCCGTGGATCCCGCGACCATCGCCATGCAGATGAATGCCAGGATATAGCGCGACACATATTGGGAGGCGTTTTCCAGAACCAGGCGCCGGATGAGCTGCGCCGCGCCCTCCGGGTCCTTGAACATCTGCCAGTTTGCAGGATTTACCCGCATTTATCGCCTTTCATGCCGAAAGGGCCGGTCTTTTCGGCCCTCGTCCCGACGTTTCATCAGAAGGCTCAAGCCTCCGGCAAGTTGAGCCGGATGTTCAGTTCACGCAAGTGCTGCATCTCCGGTTCGGACGGAGCCCCCATCATCAGGTCCTCGGCACGCTGGTTCATCGGGAACATGATGACCTCGCGGATGTTGATCTCGTCGGCCAGCAGCATGACGATGCGGTCGATCCCGGCCGCGCAGCCACCGTGCGGCGGGGCGCCGTACTGGAATGCCGTTGCCATGCCCCCGAAGCGCCTGTCGACCTCTTCGTTGCTGTAGCCGGCGATTTCGAACGCCTTGTACATGATCTCGAGGCGATGGTTCCGGATCGCACCCGACAGGAGTTCGTGCCCGTTACAGGTCAGGTCGTACTGATAGCCCCGGACATCCAGCGGATCGCCCTGAAGCGCTTCCATACCGCCCTGGGGCATGGAGAACGGGTTGTGTTCGAAGTCGATCTCGCCGGTGTCCTCGTCGCGCGCGAAAATCGGGAAATCCACGATCCAGGCGAACTCGAACTTGTTGAGATCGGAAAGGTTCAGCTCTTCGCCGATGATGTTGCGCGCCTTGGCGGCAACACGCTCGAAGCTTGCCGGTTTCCCGCCGAGGAAGAAGGCGGCATCGCCGACCTCCAGGCCGAGCTGGACGCGGATCGCCTCGGTGCGCTCCGGACCGATGTTCTTGGCCAGCGGACCGGCGGCTTCCATGGAGCCGTCCTCGGCCTTGCGCCAGAAGATGTAGCCCATGCCCGGAAGACCTTCTTCCTGGGCGAACTTGTTCATCCGGTCGCAGAACTTGCGGCTGCCGCCCTTCGGCGCCGGAATCGCGCGGATTTCCGTGCCCGGCTGCTCCAGGAGCTTGGCGAAAATGGCAAAGCCGGAGCCGGCGAAATGCTCCGACACGATTTGCATCTTGATCGGGTTGCGCAGGTCCGGCTTGTCGGAGCCGTACCAAAGCATGGAATCCTTGTAGGCGATCTGCTGCCAGCCCCGGTTGACCGGGCGCCCGCCACCGAATTTCTCGAAGCAGCCAGCCAGCACCGGCTCCATGGTGTCGAACACATCCTGCTGGGTGACGAAGGACATTTCCACGTCGAGCTGGTAGAAGTCCGTCGGCGAGCGGTCGGCCCGCGGGTCTTCATCGCGGAAGCAGGGCGCGATCTGGAAATATCTGTCGAAGCCCGACACCATGATCAGCTGCTTGAACTGCTGCGGAGCCTGCGGCAGAGCGTAGAACTTGCCCGGATGGAGACGCGACGGCACCAGGAAGTCACGCGCGCCTTCCGGCGAGGACGCGGTGAGGATCGGCGTCTGGAATTCGTTGAAACCGATGTCCCACATGCGCTGACGAAGGTCGGCGACCACCTGGGAGCGCAGGATGATGTTGTTGTGAAGCTTTTCCCGGCGCAGATCCAGATAGCGGTGCTTCAGGCGCACTTCTTCCGGATAGTCCAGCTCGCCGAAGACCGGCAGCGGCAGTTCCTTGGCCGCGCCGAGGACTTCCATGTCGCGGATGAAGATTTCGACCTCGCCGGTCGGCAGTTCCGGATTGATGGTTTCCTCGGTGCGCTTCTTCACATCGCCGTCGATGCGAATGCACCATTCGGAGCGCACGGTTTCGGCCAGATTGAAGGCGGAGGAATCCGGATCGACCACACACTGGGTGATGCCGTAATGGTCGCGCAGATCGATGAACAGCAGGCCCCCGTGATCGCGGACACGGTGAACCCATCCGGACAGGCGCGTCGTTTCGCCAACATGGGTTGCGCGCAGATCGCCGCAGGTGTGACTACGGTAGGGGTGCATGTATTCCTCGACTGGTTCGAAAACAAACAGAATTCGTTCGCGCCCTCACCTGAGAGGGCCACGCCGGCTGGAAAAACTACGTCGGCGACATAAAGTCAAGGGACGGCCCGCCACAGTGCCCCGGTTTCGAAGCTCAATTTTAACGGAAAGGAACCATGTACGGCGCCAAAGTCAATCCACCGCCTGCAACAGCGGATGCCACTGTCCGCGGATTTCGTGGGACTTGGCATCGTGGTAGTCGAACACCCCTGCTCCGGCCGCGGCATGCTTGGCGTAAAGCACCCGGTCCGATATGCGACAAAGCACCGGGTAGCCCTCGTCCGCCAGCTTCCGTTCCAGTTCCGCGACCTGAGTGGAGCGGCGGGTGACCCGGTTGGCGACCAGATGAATGTCCGCCTTGCCCTTGCGCACGCGCTTGATCTCGGAAATCCCGTTCAGGAAGCGGATGGTCGCATCCCAGTCGAACACCGACGGCAGGACCGGCACGACGATGTCGGAGGCTTCGGAAATCAGCGTCTTGGCGAGTTCGCTACGCAAGCCGCCGGGACCGTCGATCACCACAGCATCGAGGTCCTTGAGTTTCTGGCCGATGGCTTCGGCCTTGGTCCAGTTCAGGCCCTCGATCGCGGCTAAGTCTTTCGGGCGCCGTTTTGTCCATGCCAGGCTCGACTTCTGCCGGTCGGCGTCGGCGAGCGCCACGTCCTCACCCCGGGCGGCAAGGGCGGCGGCGAGATTCGTGGCGACGGTCGTTTTGCCGCATCCGCCCTTCGAATTGACCACGAGAATCTTCCGCATCCCTACCTCCCTTAACGTAAGGCGCCCGCCGCAACGCCGATTGTACTAATTACCACCCCAAATAGGCGCACTTAATGCACTTTTTCAAGGGTAAGCTTTTGCAAACGCACCATTTCGTGGCGACAAAGCGGCAGGACTGAGGTATACGTCGTCGTCACCATGGAAGATGTGATTACAACGACAAAAGACCTTGCCGCTGCCTGCCAGCGCCTTTCGTCTCATGATTATGTGACCGTCGATACCGAATTCCTTCGGGAGACGACGTTTTGGCCCAAACTGTGTGTCATCCAGATGGCAGGACCAGGCATGGCCTTCATCGTCGATGCGCTGGCGGAAGGACTGGACCTTGCGCCGTTCTTCGACCTCATGCGCAATGAAGACGTCACCAAGGTCTTTCATGCCGCCCGCCAGGACATCGAGATCGTCTACCATCTGGGCGGCCTGATTCCCGCGCCGCTGTTCGACAGCCAGGTTGCGGCCATGGTCTGCGGCTTTGGCGATTCCATTTCCTACGATCAGCTGATCTACAAGGTGACCGGCGCGCAAATCGACAAGTCGTCGCGGTTCACCGACTGGGCCCGGCGTCCGCTCACCAAGAAGCAGCTGGATTACGCACTGGCGGACGTCACCCACCTGCGTGACGCCTATCAGTTCCTGAAGGCCAATCTTGCCGAACAGGACCGCAGTCACTGGGTTCAGGACGAGATGAAGGTCCTGACCTCCGAAGGCACCTACCGGACTGAACCGGCCAATGCCTGGCAACGCCTGAAGATGCGGGTCCGCAAGCCGGTCGAACTGGCGGTGATGAAGGAAATCGCTGCATGGCGGGAGACGGAAGCGCAGACGCGTAACGTGCCACGCAGCCGGGTCCTGAAGGACGACGCGATTTACGAGATCGCCGCCCAGCAGCCGCAGTCCTCTGAGGCGCTCGGCAGGCTTCGAACCATCCCGCGCGGCTTTGAACGCTCCAAGTCCGCGGACGACATTCTGAAGGCTGTTCGCGCCGCGCTGGCCATTCCGCGCGACCAGTTGCCGAGATTGCCCAAGGGCCGCGCGGCCCCGGACGGTTCGGCTGCCGCGGTCGACCTGCTCAAGGTCCTGCTCAAACTTGTCAGCGAAGCCAACGGCGTTGCCGCGAAGGTGATTGCCACGGTCGATGAACTGGAAAAGATCGCCGCCGACGACAATGCGGATGTGGCCGCACTGAAGGGCTGGCGCCGGGAATTGTTCGGTGAAGTCGCGCTGAAACTCAAGCGTGGTGAAGTCGCTCTGGCGTTCCAGAACCGGCAGATCGTTGCCCTCGAGCAGACAGGTTCCGAGCAACAGGTGTCCTCATCGACACAGGCCGCCGAATAAGCTTGGGCAACCCACCGTGCCGATCAGCCGACTGCGATCGAACAGCCGCTCTTGAATAGCCGGGCAAACTGTTTGAACCGCTTCATCAGGCGTTCCCCGTCGAGGGTGGCAAGCTTTGGCGGCAATGTCATCACCAGGTCGTCCGATGCCTTCGTGATCGTGACGTGCGGCAACACCCCTTCCATAGAGGCGGTGAGCAGAGACGCCACCCGCATGGCCGCCCCCAGGATCCGCGCCCGGTCGCGCAAGCGGTCGGTGAAAAGCTTGCGGATGACCGGCGAGAGCGCGCCCTCCCCCAGCCCCTGGTGCCTGTAGAATACGGATGCGGCCAGAAAGGCCCTGCCCGCGTGGTCGAGCCCAACGAACGCCGCGTTGGAGATGATGTTCAGGCTCTGCTCGCCGCGATAGTCGGGATGGGCCCGCCAGCCGATATCCGACAGCAGGCAGGCGGCATGGCGCAACCGGCGTTCGGATCCGTTCTCATCGATTCCCAGTTCGGCGAAGATGCTGTCGGTCCAGCCGATCAGCTCCTCGGCGAATTCCGGAGACCGAGCCCGCAGAACGGCAAGCTCGCGAGCCGCCTCGATCAACGGGTCCTGCTCCTGCAGGTCGGGCGAAAGCGCTTCATGCAGGAGACCTTCACGAACCCCGGTGGCCGACATGACCACCTTTTCCGCATTCATGGCCTGCAGGGCGCGTTCCATGACAACCGCGCCGAACGGCACCAGCGGGCGGCGCTGCTTTGAGACCACCTCCGCGTGCGGGACATCTTCCAGATTGCGCTTCGAGATGGAGCGGCAAAAGGCAATCGCCTCTTCGGCCGGTATCTCGTAATTGTGCATCACGTGCAGGGGATAGTCGTTCTGGACCAGATGGAGACGCGCCAGCGAACGCCAGGTTCCGCCGACCGCATAGAAGGTCCGCTCTCCCGGCTCCATGCGCGGCCACGCGTAGCCCTTGAGGCTTTCGTCGGTGATCTTGCGCGCCTTTGAAACATCACCTTCCGACATTTCCTGAAGACGCAAGCCGCCCAGGGGGAACGTGCTTCCCACTCCAGGCTTGGCGTCGGACACCTCGACGAGTTCCAGACTACCACCGCCCAGGTCCCCGACGATGCCCCTGGGGCGCCAGAAGCCGGCAACCACGCCAAGGGCGGAGTAATAAGCCTCCTCGTTGCCGTTCAGAATGCGCACCTTGGCGCCGAGAATTTCCTCGACCCTGGCAACGAACCTGGAGCCGTTTTCCGCGTCACGGACGGCCGCTGTCGCAACGATATGGGTTTCCTGCACGCCGATATGATCACACAGGGCGCGCAACCGGGAGAGTTCCTTGAGCGCCAGATCGACGGACTCGTCGGCCAGCTTGCCGGTTGCCGCAACACCCCGGCCGAGACCGGCCAGGATCTTCTCGTTGAACAGCATCGTCGGTGTGCGGGCTTTTCGTTCGTAGACCACAAGGCGAACGGAGTTCGATCCGATATCGATAACCGCAACCGGTCCGGTTCCGTTCAGTCGTCCGCGGACGGATTTTCTGGCAGCCATATCAACCCCGCTGCGGGCGTTCCAGGAAGGGGCGCGGCCGATCGCTTTTCAGCGACTTGCCCCGCCCGGATAGAGACGGATTCGTCATGAAATACCGGTGCGCGTTGAACGGCTGTTCATTGGGCGCGGGCACAATGCGTTCATGGCCGCCATCGGGCAGAATCCGCCAGCTTTGTTGGTTGTCTTTCAGGTTCGCGACCATGATCTGGTCGAGAACCTGTTCATGGACGGTCGGCGTCAGCAAAGGCACGAGAACCTCCACGCGCCGGTCGATGTTGCGCGGCATCAGGTCGGCGGAGCCGATATAGACATGCGCCTGCGGCGACGGCAGGCCGTGGCCGTTGCCGAAACAGTAGATGCGCGAATGCTCCAGAAAACGGCCGACGATCGATTTGACCCGGATGTTTTCCGACAATCCCTCGATGCCCGGCCGCAGACAGCAGATGCCGCGGATGACCAGATCGACCTGCACCCCGGCCTGGCTGGCCCGGTATAGCGCATCGATGATTTGCGGATCGACCAGCGAGTTCATCTTCATCCAGATCTGTGCCGGACGACCGGCTTCCGCATGGGCGATCTCGGCCTCGGTCAGTTCCAGCATCCGCTTGCGCAGGTTCACCGGAGACACCGCAAGGTAGTCGAGTTCCGCCGGCTGGGCATAGCCGGTGATGTAGTTGAACACGCGTGCCGCGTCCTGGGCGATCCCCGGATCGTCGGTGAAGAACGACAGATCCTCATAGATGCGCGCCGTGATCGGATGGTAGTTGCCGGTACCGATGTGGCAGTAGGTCTTCAACTGTCCGTGCTCGCGCCGGACCACCATGGAGAGCTTGGAGTGGGTCTTCAGCTCGATGAAACCGAAAACGACCTGCACCCCGGCCCGTTCCAGGTCGCGCGCCCAGCGGATATTGGCTTCCTCGTCGAACCGGGCCTTCAGTTCGACAAGAGCGGTCACCGACTTGCCGGCTTCGGCCGCCTCGGCCAGTGCCTTGACGATGGGGCTGTCCTTGGAGGTGCGGTAGAGCGTCTGCTTGATCGCAACGACATCCGGGTCCTGGGCCGCCTGCCGGAGATACTGCACCACCACATCGAACGACTCGTACGGGTGATGGACGATGATGTCCTTCTGGTGGATTGCCGCCAGGCAATCGCCGCCATGTTCGCGGATCCGCTCCGGAAACCGCGCCGTATAGGGTTCGAACTTCAGGTCCTTGCGTTCCAGATCGACGATCTGGGACAGGTTGTTGAGGGCCAGAAGACCATCGGCCAGGAAGATCTCGGACTCCGAGACATCCAGCGCGTCGGCCACGAATTCGCGCAAGGCCGGCGGAGTGGTGTCCTGAATTTCCAGACGAATGACCGACCCGCGCCGGCGACGCTTCAGCGCGCTCTCGAACAACCGGACGAGATCTTCAGCTTCCTCCTCGATTTCGAGGTCGGAATCGCGAATGACCCGGAAGGCACCCTTGCCTCGGATCTCGTATCCGGGAAACAGCCGGCCGATGAACAGGCCGACGACCCGCTCGATCGCAATGAACCGGGCCACGCCGTTTTCGCCATCTTCGAGGCGGACGAAACGCTCCACCTGCCCCGGAATGCGCAGAAGCGCGATCATGCCGCGCCCGCCCGACACCGGGACAAGCTCGAACACGATGGAGAAGCCGAGGTTCGGAATGAAGGGGAACGGATGGGCCGGGTCAATCGCAAGCGGCGTCAGGACCGGGAAGATATAAGACAGGAAATGGTCTTCCAGCCAGCTCTTCTCCTGCGTCGTCAGGCTTTCGCCTGTCAGGATTTCCACCCCGTTCTCGGCGATCACGCTCCTCAGTTCGCGCCAGAGCGCCTGCTGGGCATGCTGCAGATCACGCACCGCTTCGGAGATTTTCTGAAGCTGCTCCGTCGGTGTCAGTCCGTCATCGGAGGTGTTGGTCACCTCCGCGCGCTGCTGACCACGCAGGCCGGCGACGCGCACCATGAAGAACTCATCCAGATTGTTTGCCGATATGGACAGGAACCGGACCCGCTCCAGAAGCGGATGGTTCGGGTTCATGGATTCTTCCAGAACACGCCGGTTGAACTGCAGCCAGGACAATTCCCGGTTCATGAAACGGGCGGGCGAGCCTGCCAGTTCGCCAGGACCGTTCCCCTCGCTTCCCGGGTCGCCACCGGTGGCCGGGGCCTGTACGGTCTGGGAAAGATCGACGGTCTCGTTCATCTCGCTTCCTTGTCATGCCAAATCATACCATGCGGGCTTATCAGCGAAGCCGCGCCAACGATACGCGGCGATCCGGCGCAGCGCCTATCACGGACATATGACGTTTCTAACGCGTCCGGCAGCACTTTGCCGCCTCACGTGCCGACCAAGCCTCACTTATGCACGTTTTCCAGGACCCGGCCGGCCAAAGGCTTGGTGATTTTCGCGCCTCCCGCAAGCGATTCCCTGTCAATTGCATCGACCACCTTCATCGCAACACCGAGGGACCGCTCCATGCGGACCACCAGATAATCGACGACGCCGAGATCGATGGCAATCTGCCGGTCGGCAAACAGCTTGACCAGCACCCGGCGCAGAAGGTCGTCGTCTGGCTCCGCTATTTCAATGGGTGCCGCCGCGCGCAAACGCGACATCAGGTCCGGCAAGGTAATCCCCCAGGCGGTCGGCCATGTCCGGCTCGTGATCAGCACCGGCACCCCGGCCTGTCGCGCCGCATTCAACAAATGGAACAGAGCCGTTTCGTCGATGCCGCGATGGGCATCCTCGACAACCACCGCCTCCTGAGTGACGAGATCGGCCACGGTCTCACTCGCCAGCTCGTTCGCCCTGATGACGGCAGCGCCGGTTTCGGCATGGAATGCTTCGACCAGATGGGTCTTGCCCGACCCGACCGGCCCGGCGAGGATGACGACCGGCGACGGCCACTCCGGCCAGGCGCCAAGCAACTCGAACGCGGCCCGGTTGGATTTCCCCACCAGATAATCGTCACGACCGAGCGCCGCTTCATGCGGCAGGACCAAAGGCAACTGGCGAGGAGTTTCCGCCATGGAGTACGCGCCTATTCTGGGTCGGCAGGCTCCGGGCCGCCGACACCCTTGTAAATCGGGCTTGCTAGGTACTGCCTCAGGGCGAACCGCGCAAGTACACCGATCATGGCCGCAGCCGGAACGGCGATCAACATCCCCACGAATCCAAACAGATATCCAAAGGCAAACAGGGCGAACATCAGGGCCACGGGATGAAGCCCCGTCTTGTCGCCGATCAGATTCGGCTGGAGGATATTGCCTTCCAGAAACTGTCCGATCGCAAAGACCGCCGCAACCATCAGGATCATGGTCCAATCCGGCCAGAACTGGACCAGGGCGACGCCGAGCGACACGATCAGCCCGAGACTTGCACCCACGAAGGGAATGAAGCTGACCAGCCCGGCCCCCATTCCGATCAGCAGACCGAAATTCAGCCCGGTGAGCGCAAGGCCGACCGCGTAGAACGTTCCCAGAATGATGCAGACCGACACCTGGCCGCGTACGAAACCGGAAACGGCGTCATCCATTTCCCGCGCCAGTTTACGGATTTCCTCAAGATGATCCCGTGGCAGCCAACCGTCGATGCGGGAGACCATCTGGTCCCAGTCCCGCAGCAGGTAGAACGCGACCACCGGCGTAATCACGAACAGGGACAGGATCGACAGAAGCGCCTGACCGCCGCTCCAGATCTGCTTGGCGAAACCGCCGAGCCAGGAAGCGCCCTGCCCCATCAGCTTGCCAAAGGACGACTGAAGATCAGCCGGATTGATACCCGTCAGCGCCACAAGCCGCTCACCGAAATTCTGGGAAACCAACTCATGCAACGAGCGCACCAGATCCGGCAATTTCTCCAGAAAACCGGCGAGCTGGTTTCCTAGAACCGGCACGAGCAGGATGAAAAACAGGACAAGGACGAAGATGAAGACAAGCAGAATCGTCAAGGTCGCCCAGAGGCGGCTGAAGCCCAGCGCTTCCAGCCGATCGCAGACCGGATCGAGCAGGTAGGCGACCGCCATACCGGCAACGAAAGGCAACAAGATCTGCGCGAAAACCGTCAAAAAGGCGATAAACGCGATGAGGGAGACAGTCCAGAACCCCAATTGTCGGCGCAATGTCATCTTGGTTCCCCCCTTCCGGACGAAATGCAATCCGGGGTGATTGGGTTCGCAGGCATGATTGCACTTAGCCTCAGTTAAATCGGCAAAACAAGGGCATGACCTTGCCATGATCGGCCCGCACCATCGCGTAACCCTTGTTTTCGCCCGCGCCAGCCTGTATGCGCGGCACATAAAATTTCAAGCGCCGCAGCACCGGAGTGCCGTCATGAGCCAGGAAGAACAGCCCCAAGCGACCAATGGTTTGACCTATGCCCAGGCGGGTGTCGATATCGATGCCGGCAATGAACTGGTCCGCCGGATCAAGCCGCTGGTGAAAGCCACGTCGCGGCCGGGCGCCGACAGCGACATCGGCGGCTTCGGTGGCCTGTTCGACCTGAAGGGCGCGGGCTTCAAGGATCCGATCCTGGTGGCGGCCAATGACGGGGTCGGCACCAAGCTGAAAATCGCCATCGACACGGCCCAGCACCGCACGGTCGGGATCGATCTGGTCGCCATGTGCGTCAACGATCTCGTCGTTCAGGGCGCCGAGCCGCTGTTCTTCCTCGATTACTTCGCCTGCGGCGCGCTGGATGTGGATCAGGCCGCCGATGTGGTCGCCGGCATCGCCGACGGCTGCAAGATGGCGGGCGCCGCCCTGATCGGCGGCGAGACCGCGGAAATGCCGGGCATGTATGGGCAAGGCGACTACGACCTTGCCGGCTTTTCCGTCGGCGCGGTCGAGCGTGGCGCGATCCTTCCGCGCCGGGATGTCGGCGAAGGCGACGTGCTCCTGGGACTGGCGTCCTCCGGTGTCCACTCCAACGGCTATTCCATGGTCCGCAAGATCGTCGGCCTGTCTGGCCTGAGCTGGTCCGACAAGGCGCCCTTCGACAAGGCGCAGACCCTCGGCGAGGCGCTGATGGCGCCGACGAAAATCTACGTAAAGCCGCTTCTGGCCGCGCTCAAGGCGTCGAATGGCATCAAGGCTCTCGCCCATATTACCGGGGGCGGCCTGCCGGAAAACCTGCCCCGGGTGCTTCCGGAGGAAACTTCCGCTCGCATCGACCTGTCCGCGATTTCGGTTCCGCCGGTCTTTGGCTGGCTCGCCAAGGCTGGTGGTGTTGCGGAAAAGGAAATGCTCAGGACCTTCAACTGCGGTGTCGGTATGGTCGTGGTCGTATCGGCAGATGAAGCGGATACGGTGACTTCCGTGCTCGAGCAGGAGGGCGAGACCGTGTTCCGGTTCGGCACAATCGAGGCAGCAGGCGCTCAGCCGGTCCTGTTCGACAACGCCCTGGGGCTCGGGAAATGACTGAACGGAAGAAAATCGCCGTTCTGATTTCCGGCCGTGGCAGCAACATGGCCTCTCTGATATCGGCGTGCATGGACCCCGCCTACCCGGCCGAAATCACTCTGGTGATTTCGAACAGGCCAGGAGCTGCCGGCCTCGAACGGGCCGCCGAGTTCGGCATCGAAACGGCCACGGTCGACCACACGGAGTTTCCCCGGGACCGAGAGGCTTTCGAGCGCGTGCTCAACGAAAAGCTGAAGCAGCACGGCATCGAGTTCGTCGCGCTCGCCGGTTTCATGCGTCTGCTTTCCCCCTGGTTCGTCACCCAGTGGCGCGAACGGCTGATCAACATCCATCCGGCCCTGCTGCCCAGCTTCAAGGGACTTCACACCCATGAGCGGGCCCTGGAGGAAGGGGTCAAGTTGCACGGGGCGACCGTGCATTTCGTTTCCGCCGAAATGGACGATGGCCCGATCATCATCCAGGGCGCCGTCCCGGTTCTTGACGGCGACACCCCTGACACCCTGGGTGCGCGCGTGCTCGCTGTGGAACACCAGATCTATCCAAAGGCCTTGGAACTGGTCGCTTCCGGCCAAGCAAAGGTCAAGGATCAGCGGGTTGCGATCGCCGGTGAAGATGCAGATCTGGCCGACAGGGCACTGATTGTACCCTAGCCTTTTCCGGCAACCTCCAGGCAGTTAGCCATTTCGCGGGTTTCAAGTTATAGGACTCCATTCCAGCGCATCTTTTCCCGCTGCTTATTCCAATCGCGACGCCATGCCCACCAGTCACTTCCGAGCAGATATCCAGGGACTGCGGGCCATTTCAGCCCTGATGGTCGTGCTGTTTCATTTCGGCTTTCCAGGGCTGTCCGGCGGTTTCCTGGGCGTGGACATTTTCTTTGTCATCTCGGGATTTCTCATTACCCAGATCCTGCATCGCTCGGATCATTCCCTGACCGATTTGGTCGTTTTCCTGCGAAAACGGGCTTGGCGCCTGGCGCCCGCCCAGACCGCCGTCATCCTTGCCAGCCTCGTCTATGGCTATCTGTACCTTTTACCGGACGACTTCGATGAACTGGCCCAGGAGAGCCTGTCGTCTCTGACCTTCTGGGCAAACATCTATTTCAACAACGATTCCGGCTACTTCGCACGAGATGCGATCTACAGGCCGCTGCTGCATCTCTGGTCCCTCGGCGTCGAAGCACAGTTCTACGTTCTCGCGGCGATTGCATTCCTGTTCATCAACGTCATGTCGCAAAAGACGAAGAAAGTCGGGTTCTGGGTCGTCGTCATTTTGAGTCTCGTGCTCGCGCAGATACTGGCGTTCACCGATCCGAAAACGGCCTTCTACAATCCCCTGACCCGGCTTTGGGAATTCATGATCGGGGGATTTGCGGCGGCATATCTTGCCCGGGAGCGGATTGAAACCAAAAACGGAATTCTATCTGAGACCGGAGCAATCCGGCGCGTCGGCAACTTGTTTGACGGTCTGGCGTTGGCCGCGATCCTCCTATTGCCTTTCGTCTATTCCGAGGGGCTGTCCTGGCCCATGCCTTTCGCCCTGGTTCCGTGTCTGGCCGCCGGCTGGCTGCTTCTCAACGCCGAACGCCCGGGTTTGACGCGCAGAGTGTTGTCTCATCCGGCGATGATCTTTCTGGGCAATCTGTCTTACGCACTCTATCTGGTGCACTGGCCGCTTATCGTGTTTGCCCGGTTTCAATACGGGCCCGAGATCCCGATCTCGGTCCGGGTTGCCCTTTTTCTGCTGACATTCGCGCTGTCCGCGGCCGTCTATTTTTTGATCGAAAGCCCCTGCCGTGCCTTCGGTCGCCGCAGGTCAGTCTCCACACATCTGACTGGTGCCGGCATTCTGGCGTGCATCTTCGGCTTAGGCCTGCAAATCCACATTCAGGACGGGCTTCCCGACCGGTTCCCGAAATCCATTTTGGCGGACTTGGAGAAACTCGGCTCGCCCCCTCCCTCCCTGCGTGATATCTGCGATGAACCGAAGCTGGCTTTTGCCTGTCCGGAGCGGGTTCCCAGTCTCGCCGGCACGACGGTCGCGATTTGGGGCGATTCCCATGCAATGGCGCTTGATGCCGCATTGGCGCAGTGGCTCGAGGCAAACGATGCCTCAATCGTTTCTTTTACCCACGACAGCTGCCCACCCCTGGCCGATGTCTATTTAAAAAGCAGCCTGCTTTCGCCCCCGAAGCAAAAATGCCTCCCCTACGGCCGTCCCACCCTTGAAAGGCTCTTAAGAGACGAGAGCGTTCAAATCGTTGTTCTGACCGCGAGATGGGCCAACTACATGACCGGCCATGTCTTCGAAAAGGACGCTGCGGGCGCGATCTATCTGGCCTCTTCTCCCTGGGAGGTCCCGTCCCTTGCTCAAAATCAGGCCCTTGCTCAAAACAGTCTTGAGACTACAATTTCCCTGTTGCAGGCCGCAGGCAAGCAGGTCGTGCTGATCGGCCCGGTGCCTGAACTGAATTACGACGGCATCAGATGCTTCAACCGCTCACGCCTGCAAGAAGCAGATACAAGTGCTTGCGCGATCAGCAAAGACCGGGTGGATGCGCGGCTGCAATCTACCCGGCATAGCTTCGCAAGGCTTCAAACTGAGTTCCCCGATCTGCTTGTGCTCGATCCGGCCCCGTTATTCTGCTCCGGCCCGAGGTGCCAATCAGTGCTTGACGGACGAAATGTCTATCGGGACGACAATCATCTCAATGATCTGGGAGCATTTGCGGTCATAAAGGATCTGTCAAAAGCGCTGAACACTCGGCAAGGCCGAGAGTAGGTCGCCAACGGAAGCCCGGGAACGGCGTTGACGCCGGCACAACACGATCGCCCTGGGCCAAGGAAGAGATCCATTTCCATCTCAATTGACAATGCCGATCAGATAAGCCTCTGCCGAACGGCCAGGGCCACCGCCTGGATCTTGTTGCGAGCGCCGAGTTTCCGCCCGCAGTTTGCGATATGGTAGTTGACCGTCGGCGCGGTCAGCCCCATCCGATCGGCTGTAGCCTCGCTGGAGTAGCCTTCGGCCGCCCAACTCAACACCTCCAGTTCGCGCCGCGTCAAGTTCACCGCCGGCGTCTCGGCCTGGTCCAGTAGCAGGCGAACGGCTGCTGCGTGAAACCGGGCGGCAAAGAGCTGTATCCGCGCCACCGATTCCGCCACCATTTCTTCTGCCCCGTGCCGCGTGTCGACAGATAGGCATACCCCGCCGAGATCGCCTTCCGGCCCGGCAGTCGGCGTGGCATAGCCTTCCACAAGGCCGAATGCGCGCGCTTCGTGCATCATGGCGCGCTGCGCTTTACTCATATGGGCAAAGGACTCGTCATCTCCCCAGAAAAACGGCAGGCGGGCCCGGCGATAGGTCTTGGCAACGGGATCGAGGAACCTGAAATTCCGCACAACATAACGGCTCACCCACTCGTCCGGATAATCCGTTACGATGTAGGCGCCCGCCACTAATTTACTATGCGGTGCGCGCAGCAGGAGATAAGCAAATCGACTGCTTCCAAACGATCTGGAAATCTCCGTGCCCCGAGCAATCAGCTCCGAAACGTTCGTGATCTCTCCGAGATCACAGCTGTCATCTCCGGTCCACATGATTCACTTCTCTTGCAAAAGCATCCGTTTCATAAACCTTAATAGTTTACGAAGAAGCACCTTATCAAACAGTTTGTCCCCTGAGTTGGCAGAAGGGGAAACATCATATGGCGCGTTCACTTTCGGGAACCGGGCCTTTGTCGCGGCAAGCAGGGCGAAGCATAGCGGACAGGCGCTTGCGCACCTCCAGGTCGGCGGCGCTCCTAGGTAGCACGGCGTTGATTTCCCTTTCGATGTTTTTCACCACCGGTCCGGCATGGGCCGACGATTTGCTCGTCGGCCAGTCCTCTCCCGGAGAAGTGCACGACGTTTCCGGCACAGAGACCTATGACAATTTTCGCATCGGCTATGGCACGAACGAAATCGGCACCGTCAATGTGCGCAATGGCGCAAAACTGATCACGGGACCCGGCGAATCCTCTCTTGGCGGCCTGGCCGGCAGTGATGGCACGGTGACCATATCGGGAGCCGGATCCACGTGGACGGCGAACGGACAGGTTCGCGATGGATACAACTATCTTGGCGATGCCGGTACGGCCACTCTGGTCATAGACGATGGAGGATCGCTAGCTCTTAACCGCGGGCTATTCGGGGTTGCCGGTACCGGCAACACGAATGTCACCGTCAAGGACAGCGGTTCCAGCTTTCAGGCAACCGGCGACATTATCATCGGGTATGACGGAACGGCCAGAATTGACGTTTCCAACGGCGCGGCTTTCAAGACCAACGGAGTTGCTATCGGAGGCCGGCCCAACACTTCTGACGCGGGCACCGGAACGCTGACGGTCAGCGGTGCGGGAACGCGCTGGACGAACCGCGCCGGCGTCGATGTTGGCCGGGGCAGCGGCGGGACGGGGACACTGACAATCTCCGATGGAGCGACCGCCACGATGGCCGGCGGCGTTTATGGCGAAAGCGGCGCCACGGTTTTGATTAAGGGCGAAAACACGAACGTGACAATCGGTGACAAGGCCGACACCTCGAGCACGATGTGGTTCTCGTTCACCGGCGGCGACATAACTGTTTCGGATGGAGCCTATCTTTACAGCGACGGCGGCTATATCGGCGGAAGCACAACGGCGCTGACCACCATGAAGGTTTCCGGTCCGGGCACTGTCTGGGAAACGACCCGGCGCATTTTCGTCGGCGGCGACGACGGCGGTGCCGGCGGCGGGAATGGCGTCCTGACCGTCTCCAATGGCGCCTCGGTCGATTCCGCCACCATCGGGGCCGGTCTCGACACCGGCTCGACCGGCAGGATCGACATCACTGGCGCCGGGACTTCGGTCCATGCCAAGGCCGTTCCCGAGGAGGCCTTTCCCGGCAATTTTTACGTGGCCTATGCCGGCAACGGCGTGGTCAACCTGTCCGATGGCGCGGCTCTTACCGTCGACAATGAGCTGCGCATCGCCACTGCCGCCGGCAGCACCGGCACGTTAAATATCGGCGCCGCTGAAAGCGACGGCCCGGTCGCCCCCGGCAGCATCACCGCCCCGACCGTCGTGTTTGGCGACGGCACCGGAACGCTGGTGCTCAATCACACCAGCGAAAACTATACACTGTCGACCAATGTGACCGGCAACGGGACCTTGAAGATCCTGTCCGGCACGACGCATCTGACCGGGGATTATTCGGGCTACACCGGCGCCGTGACGATCGATGGCGGTGCGCTTTCGCTCGATACGCGCGGTGCCGTCGCCGGCGCGTTCACCGTGAACTCCGGCGGTGCCCTCACCGTGACCAGCGCGATCTCGGGGGTAAGCGATGCCGTGTCGATGAATGGCGCAACCCTTGACAATTCCGGATCGATCTCGGGATCCCGCTACGGCATCTTGCTCACAACGGGCGGCAATACGCTCACCAATTCCGGCACGATCTCCGGTGGCACCGCCTCGGTTTATTACGCTGCTGGAGGCAACTCGCTCGCCATAACGCCAACCGCCAGCTTCGGCGCACTGGTCGACTTCAACAATACGACCGGCAACACCACCAGCTTCGGCGCCGGCAGCTATTCCGTTCCGGTCGCCCGCTATCTCACCGCGGACAACGCGATCGAACTGAACAACAGCCGGCAAACCGTGGTTTACGGCAACCCCGCATCGGCTTCCGGCACGATCAACGTGATCGATGCGGGCGCCACGGTCTCGTCCTTCGCCACGACCCAGATGATCACCTCTTCGGTCAGCACGGTCATGACAGACATCCTCTCGGTCGATGTCGACCGGAGCGGCCCTGTCTACAGCCCAAACGAGTCCGGTCCGGCGCTCGGTTATGAAACCGCCAAACCGAGGACCGACGGCGAACAGGCCATCGCGACCCTGATCGGCGACGGACTGGCTATCGATCCCTATGGCAACCTTATCTGGATGCGGGCTTTCGGAGGTCAGAGCTTCGACGACGACACCGACACCACTGCCGCTCATTACGGCGTCGCCCTCGGAGCCGATCATATTTTCGGCCAGACCCGTCTCGGCGTGATGGGCGGATATGGCAGGATGAGCAACCGGGCGAACGATGGCAGTTCGAAAGTGAGCGGCGACACCTTCTTCGGCGGGCTTTACGCCCGTCACGCCTTCGACAACCGCTATTTCGACGCCTCCCTGGTCGCGGGTGGCATGTTTTCCGACGCGAACCGCCGGATCAATACCGGCACGCAAATGGCGACCGGGACTTTCGGTGGCTGGTTCCTGTCGCCGGAAATGGCCCTTTCGCAAAACTACGGCCTGTCAAAGGGCTGGATGTTCACCCCCAAGGGTATCTTGCGCTACACGCACGGATCGTTCGACGGCTATACCGAGGAAGGATCTTCGCAGAATATCTCGTACGATCCGCGGACCACAGACGCCTTGCAGGCAGCACTGGAACTGAAGGTCACCCGCCGACACCGGTTCGCCAATGGCCGTACTGCCTCCGTTTCCCTGGCTGGAACAGTCCTCGACACTTACAATATGAGCGATTCCAGCTTCAACGCCACATTGCAGAACACAAGCTTCACGATCTCGACTTCGGACCAACGCCACGTCATCGGCGGCAAACTCGGTCTCAATACGGAAGTCACGCTCAATCCTCGGGCTGCCCTATTCGCCAACACCAATGCAGGCATCTATAGCGACAATTCCTGGGACTACTCGGCCAATGTGGGGTTCAAGTTCCGCTTCTAAAACAGATCGCGCATTTGGGGTCAAACCTTCTGCACCCATACGGCCGTATCGTGAAACGCGGCACCGCCGTATGGAGCCGCCGGGTCGGCGCCGGTGAGCGTGTTGATCCCCTTGCCGTCCGGAAAAGCCTCGTTCGGCCAGACGCCTTCGGAAATCACCGTGCCCGGTGTCATCCCTTCCACGTAGCGCGCATGGAGCGTGACGATCCCTCGGTTGTTGCCCATTTCGACCAGGTCGCCGTCATTGATGCCGTGGTCTTCCGCATCCGCCTGCAGCATCCAGACTTCCGGTCGCTTTTCCTTCTTTCGAGAGCTCTCGGTCTCGTTGAAGGTGGAATTCAGGAAAGACCGGGCCGGCGCCGTCACCAGGCGGAACGGATGACGCTCACTGGCGTGTTCCAGGTATTCCCAGTGATCGGGCAGTTCGGGCATGGTCGTCCAGGGGCCGAGCGGACCGATCGGTGACTTGTTTGGCGATGCGGACCGGCCCCAGTCGGGACGAAAATGGAATTTGCCGTCCGCATGGCCGAAGCCGCCCAGATAATGCGCGCTGTCGAAATCCGGCTGCAGGTCGATCCAGCGGTTTTCCTCCAGCTCTTCAAGCGTGCCGTAGCCGGAGTTCCGCAACATCCAGTCGATATGCTCGCGGGCGGTCATATGAAAACCGGGATGCTGGTCGGCGCCAAGGCGTTTTGCCAGCTCGTTCAGGACGAAGAGGTTCTCGCGCGGGCCGTCGGGCGCATCGACGACCTTGGGACCGAGCATCAGATACTGATGGCCGCCGCCCCTGTAGATATCGTCGTGTTCCAGGAACTGGGTCGCCGGCAGCACCACGTCGGCCATCTTCGCCGTCTCGGTCATGAATTGCTCGTGGACGCAGACAAACAGGTCCTCGCGGGCAAAGCCTTTCTTGACCAGTTCCTGCTCCGGCGCGACCGAAACCGGATTGGTGTTCTGGATCAGCATGGCGGTCACCGGAGGCCCGTCCTGCAGGGCATCCTCGTCGCCGGTCAGAACCCGACCGATCAGGGACTGGTCCAGAAACCGCGTTTCCGGGCGGCGCAGCTCCGGCGCCTCGATCATGGACTTGTCGAGTTCGTAAATCGCGCCGTTGTTGTGAAAGACGCCGCCGCCTTCATATTGCCAGCAGCCGGTGACGGCACCGATTGACGCGGCCGCATGCATAGAAACCGCACCGTTGCGCGCCCGGGTAAAGCCGTAACCAAGCCGGAAATAGGTGCGCTTCACCTCGCCGATCTGCCGGGCGACCTCTTCGATTTGTGTCGGCTGGAGGCCGGTTATTTTGGCGGCCCATTCCGGCGTCCTGGTCTGGAGATGCGCCTCGAGCTCCGCCGGGCAGTCGGTGTATTTCTCCAGATAGGCGCGATCCGCGAACCCGTCGCGGAAGAGTACATGCATGATCGCGCAAGCCAGGGCCGCGTCGGTACCGGGGTTCAAAACGAGGCCGATATCGGCCTGTTTCATGGTCTCAGTGTTGTAGACATCGATGACGATGATCCGGGCACCGCGTTTCTTCCGAGCCGTGATCGCATGGGTCATGACGTTGACCTGGGTCGCGACCGGATTGGTGCCCCATATGATGACCTGATCGGAGACGGCCATTTCCCGTGGATCGGGACCAGCCAGCTTGCCCGTGCCGGCGACAATTCCGGTCCAGGCGTTGTTGGTGCAGATCGTGTCGAACTGCAGCGAGTAGCCTTTGGCGTGGCGGAAGCGATGGATGGAATCCCTCTGAACCTGCCCCATGGTGCCGGCGTAATGATAAGGCCAGACAGTCTGTGACCCGTTTTCGGCTTCCGCCGCCAGGAACTTTTCCGCGACCAGATCGAGCGCCTCGTCCCAGGAGATTTCCTCAAACCGCCCCTCGCCTTTCGGACCGACACGGCGCAATGGCTTCAACAGCCGGTCCGGGTGGTAGAGACGTTCGGCATACCGGGCGACCTTGGCGCAGATGACGCCAGCCGTGTAGGCATTTCCGGAAGCCCCGCGCAGGCGGCCAATCCGGCCATCGTTCTGGACTTCGACATCAAGTGCACAGGTGGAGGGGCAATCATGCGGACAGGCGGAGAAGGCACCAGCCGTCTGGTGTTTGGTCATATCGGGTCTTTCTCGCAATCACCGGTTATCCAACCGGAGCAGCGAGTCTGATCAACAAAAGGGCGCTGTCAAGCACCCCTCGCCTTTTCGCGGTTCGGACTTTCAGCTCCCGCGGCCGGGACCGTCGCCGTGTGGGCCGTCGTAACACAGTCCGCGACCGAGACCGAAGGCGGCATGACCGTTCGTAACGCAGCAGGGCCGGCCCTTTCGGACCGGCCCTGCCAAATCGGTAGTGCCTGATCGTCGGTTAGCCGACGATGTCGCAGCCGGCAAACCAGAAGGCGATTTCTTCCGCCGCAGTTTCCGGAGCATCGGAACCGTGGACGGAGTTTTCACCGATGGAGAGAGCGTATTCCTTGCGGATGGTGCCTTCGGCTGCGTCGGCCGGATTGGTGGCGCCCATCACTTCACGGTTCTTGGCGATCGCGTCTTCGCCTTCCAGAACCTGAACGACGGTCGGGCCGGACGACATGAATTCGGTCAGTTCGCCGAAGAACGGACGCTCTTTATGGACCGCGTAAAAGGCTTCGGCCTGGCGCAGGGACATCCACACGCGCCGGGAAGCGACGACGCGCAGGCCCGCTTCTTCCAGCTTGGCGGTGATGGCGCCCGTCAGGTTGCGCTTGGTGGCATCCGGCTTGATCATCGAAAAGGTGCGTTCAATCGCCATGGGTTCGGTCTTTCTCGTTTGTCTGCTGCCAACGACAGCTTTATCCGGCCTGCGCGGGATGGCGCCGGGCACCGGTTGTGAAATTCGCGCCTCTAATAGCTTTGCGCCGTTTTCCATGCAAGGGGGCCATGCGATGACATTTTCATGTCAGGCGATCGCATACCGGGTCGCCCCGGCCTTACCATCACGTAGCCGCAAGGCAACCGGGTATTTTATCTACCACGGTATACTCAATTTTACCGGCACTGTTACTTTCACCCGCCTACGCTCAACTAATAATAGATTTCTCAAGCACCGCACTTGCAAAACAGGGTTGAATTCTCGTAAATCACACCACTGCGAACAATGCATACATTTCGTGATGCATAAGGGAGTGTGTTCGTGAAAGCCGTATTAAACATGATGATGGAATACAATCGCTGGGCAAACGAACGCCTGTTTGCCGATTGTGAACAAGTCACGGAAGAGATTTACCACCGCAATCTGAAAACCGAATACGGTTCGATCCACAGGACACTGGACCATATCCTCCTGGTCGATCTGTTGTGGCTGGACCGTTTCGCCGGTGCAGGAGACAAATATCCTTCGTTTGACCAGACGATCACCGACAATTTCAAGGAACTCAGAGCGCGCAGGCAGACGACCGATGAAGATCTGAGCCGCTTCTGCCAGGAAAGCACGGAAGTCGGACTGACCCGGATGGTTAAATTCAGAACCGTCCTTGATCCGGCGACGATAGAACAGCCGGTCGGTGGTGCGATCATTCTGCTGTTCCACCATCAAAGTCACTACCGGGCTCAGGCTCAGGCCCTCCTCAGCATGCAGGGTTACGAGCCGCAGATGCTCAATCTCATGTTTTTCCAGCGGCAGACCGGCCTTGGACTGATAGGGTGAGATCAACGCGACGACAGGCTTAAGCTTTTGATGGATATCGGTTTCCGGGCAGGCTAATTTATGCAGGCCTACAGCCGTTCCGGTCTGCGGGAAAGTCAGTCGGAGAATGTATCATGGCGGGTCGGCTCTACCGGTGTGTCCGTTCGTCCGTTTCATCGGATTTAGTCCTGCAGGCGGGCTTCGCACGCCAGTCGCGTGCCATTATGTCTGCCGCTATCGCCGTCTGCACCCTGATCTCCTGTTGTCTGGTCGCGCACGGTCCCGCGCAGGCAGCCGGCGTTCTGGATTCCCGATTGGAACGTCTGCAAACCGATGACCTGGAGGACCTGTTCGGCTTCGTCGCCGGCAATGTGATGTTCGCGCTCTATCATGAAGGCGGACACATGCTGGCGTCCGAATTCGGTCTCCCGGTTCCGGATCAGGAAGAAGACGCGATCGACAATCTGGCAACCGTGACTATGCTTTCCGTCAAGGACGCGGACATGGACCTGTGGCTTTCCAATGCCATGATCGGCTTGTTCCTGATTGCGGACGGAAAGGCCGAGGCTCTTCCTTTTTACACCGAGCACAATCTCAACCTGCAGCGGGGCGGTCGGATGCTCTGCCTAATGGTCGGCACAGACGAGGGCTCCTTCGGCCAGCTTGCAACCGACCTGGGGCTGCCCGCAGAAAGCAGGACGGGATGCGCGAACGAATCCCAGGAAGCCTGGCAATCATGGCAACAGGCGATCGGCAGTCGTTTGCGCAACAGCGACAAGCCTGCGGGCAAGATTTCGATCTACTACCGCATGGTTCCTCCCGACCTTGCTTCGATGGAAATCTTCCTGAAGGAAAGCGGTCTCCTGGAACTGGTCGCCCAGAACTTCGATACGCTTTACGCCCTGCCCGACAAGGTGACCTTTACCGCAAAGCCCTGCGGCGAAGGAAATGCCTATTGGGATCCGGGCAAGCGCGAGTTGACCCTCTGCTACGAACTGATGGCCGGATTTGCCGAAATCTATCTGGATCAGGTGGCAAACGACAGATAACGCGTGTGGGGGCTTGAAAGGATGGCCAAGCTCCGCCAAACATCGCTCCCATGTTACAGATTACCGACCTTACTTACCGGATCGCCGGACGGCTTCTCATCGACCAAGCCAGCGTCACCCTCCCCGCCCGTTCCAAGACCGGGCTCGTGGGACGCAACGGCGCGGGCAAGTCGACGCTGTTCAAGCTGATAACGGGCGATTTGTCCTCCGAATCCGGATCCATTCAGATCCCGAAAGCGGCCCGTATCGGCCAGGTCGCACAGGAAGCACCCGGCACAGAAGACAGCCTGCTCGACGTGGTGCTTGCCGCCGATACGGAACGCACACGCCTGCTCGAAGAAGCCGAGACGGAAACCGATCCGGCGCGCATTGCCGATATCCATACGCGGCTTGCCGATATCGGCAGCCATACGGCGGAAGCGCGCGCGGGCGCGATCCTCTCCGGTCTCGGCTTCGACGCGGAGGCGCAGCAACGCCCCTGCTCCGCCTTTTCGGGTGGCTGGCGCATGCGTGTCGCGCTCGCCGCTGTGCTCTTTTCCGAGCCGGACCTTTTGCTTCTCGACGAGCCGACGAACTACCTCGATCTGGAAGGCACGCTCTGGCTGGAGAATTACGTTTCCCGCTATCCGCACCAGGTGGTGCTGATCTCCCACGACCGTGACCTGCTCAACAATGCCGTCGACAGCATTGCCCATCTCGACCGGGGCAAGCTGACATTCTATCGCGGCGGCTATGACAGCTTCGACCGCCAGCGGCGGGAAAAGATGATCCTGCAGCAGAAGGCGAAGGAAAAACAGGACGAGCAGCGCAAGCACCTGCAGGCCTTCGTTGACCGTTTTCGCGCCAAGGCGACCAAGGCGCGCCAAGCACAGTCGCGTCTGAAGATGCTGGAGAAGATGGAACCGATCGCGGCGCTTACGGAAGAAAGCAGCCGGCCGATCCAGTTTCCGGATCCTGAAGGCCGACTCGCCCCTCCCATCCTCAAGCTGGAAAACGTTTCCACCGGCTACGATGGCAAGGAGATCCTGAAGCGGCTCACGCTCAATATCGACACCGATGACCGGATCGCCCTGCTCGGCGCCAACGGCAACGGCAAGTCCACCTTCGCCAAGCTGATTTCCGGACGGCTGGACGCCATGAGCGGCGAGATCACCAAGGCGACTAAACTCAAGATCGCCTTCTTCGCGCAGCACCAGCTCGACGAATTGCGCCCGTCGGAAAACGCGGTCGAGCATGTCCGCCGCCTGATGGCCCAGGCCCCCGAAGCCCAGGTCCGTGCCCGGGTCGCCCGCTTCGGCCTGCCGACCGACCGGATGGACACGCCCGCGAAAGATCTGTCTGGCGGTGAAAAGGCCCGGCTTCTGCTCGGCCTTGCCACATTCGACGGCCCGAACCTGCTGATCCTCGACGAACCGACCAACCACCTCGACATCGACAGCCGCGAAGCGCTGATCCTCGCGCTCAACGAGTTCCAGGGCGCCGTCGTGCTGATTTCCCACGACCGCCATCTGGTGGAAGCCTGTGCCGACCGGCTCTGGCTTGTCGCCGATGGCGGTGTCGGGCCTTACGACGGAGACATGGAAGACTACCGTCGGCTGATCCTGCAAGGCCCGGACGCGTTGAAAAAGGCCCGCCGGGAAGAAGAAGACGAAGACAAGGGGTCGGCCCAGGAACGTCGCCGGGAGGCGGCCGAAAAACGCCACCAGCTCAAGCCGCTCCGACAGAAAATCGAGGCCGCGGAAAAGGAGATGGCACGTCTCCAGGACAAGATCGGCAAACTCGACGTAGCCCTCGCCGATCCGGAATTCTTCACCCGGGAACCGGAGCGGGCCGCCAAGTTCGCGAAAGAGCGGGCCTATTGCGAGAAGAAGCTCGTCAGGACGGAAGAAGAATGGCTGGAGCTTTCCGCCGAATACGAGGAAGCGGGTTAGGGTTAGAGCCTTGGGAAGGTTTTTGCATGGATAATGCCGTCACACTGGACACCATCGGTTTCGATGCCGACGACACGCTCTGGCACAATGAAACCGTCTTCAGGCTGACCGAGGACCGCTTCGCAGCCCTTCTCGCTGACTACGCCGACAAGTCTCACCTGGAGGAACGCCTTCTTGCCGCCGAGCGGCGCAACGTCACCCAGTACGGCTACGGTATCAAGGGCTTTGTGCTCTCGATGATCGAAACCGCGCTTGAGGTTACCGACCAGACCGTACCCGTGTCCGTCATTGGCGAAATTCTCGACGCCGGCAAGGAGATGCTCTCCCATCCGGTGGAGCCTCTGCCCCATGTCCGGGAAACCCTTGAAGCGGTTGCCGGCGACTACCGGCTGGTGCTGATCACCAAGGGCGATCTGTTCGACCAGGAGCGCAAGATTGCTGCGTCCGGCCTCGCGGACTATTTCGATGCCATTGAAGTGGTCAGCGAGAAGTCCGCCGGTACGTACCAAACGCTGTTTTCGCGCCATGGTTCAGGCGCGCGGAACGCCCTGATGATCGGCAATTCCCTGAAATCGGATATCCTGCCGGCCCTTGAAGCCGGCAGTATCGGCGTGCATGTGCCTTATCAGATCACCTGGGGCCTGGAACACGCGGAGGAGCCCGCGCAGCACGAGCGGTTTCACCGGATCGACCACATCGGCAAGCTTATCCAATTGCTGGAACGGCTGGGCTGAGCTTCCGCAATCCAGGGAGGAAACATGTCCTGCGAGACCTCAGTTCGCACCGAAAAAAGCGGCCCGGTGACAACCGTCATCCTGTCCCGCCCCCATGCTCGCAACGCAGTCGACGATGACACGGCAAACCGTCTCTATGAGGCGTTTCTGGCATTCGACGACGACCCTGAAGCCTCTGTCGCCGTCTTTTACGGTGAAGACGGAGCCTTCTGCGCAGGCTATGACCTCAAGGCAGCCAGCGCACTGACGCAGGAAAAGCCCCTCGCAGAGCTGAACATTCCCAACGGCTGGACCGGCGGTCGTGGAGACGACATCGCCAAAGGACCGATGGGGCCCAGCCGGCTCACGCTTTCCAAGCCCGTGATCGCCGCCATCTCCGGCCCCGCGGTTGCCGGCGGCATGGAACTGGCGCTGTGGTGCGACATGCGCGTCATGGAGGAAAGTGCCTATATGGGCGTCTTCTGCCGCCGCTGGGGCGTGCCGCTGATCGATGGCGGCACCATTCGCCTGCCGCGGCTTGTCGGCATGGGGCGGGCGATGGACCTGATCCTGACCGGCCGCAAGGTCACCGCGGACGAGGCCTTGCGTATCGGCTTGTGCGAGCGGGTGGTCGCAGACGGCGCTGCCCGTCAGGCGGCGGAGGAACTGGCTGCCGAAATCGCCCGCTTCCCGCAAGGCTGCCTGCGTGCGGACCGGGCCTCGGCACTGGACGGTTTCGACCTGCCGCTCAACGAAGCCCTGGTCCGCGAATGGCGGAACCGGGAAATCTTCGAAAAGGAAGGGCTGGCAGGCGCGGGACGGTTTTCCGAAGGCGCCGGCCGAGGCGGTAAACTAGAAGGAAGCTAGTCCTTTCTCTCAACGGGACCTCCCTTCTCCTCCCAGGTAGAAAAGCCTTCCTTGATGTGAGCGCAATCGAAGCCCATTTCCTTGAGGGCAACGGCCGTCAGCGCCGAGCGCCAGCCGGAACCGCAATAAAGTACGAAGGTTTTGTCCTGGCCGAAAACCTCCTTGTAATAGGGGCTTTCCGGATCGATCCAGAATTCGGCCATGCCGCGGGGACAGTGAAAGCTGCCGGGAATGAACCCGGTGCGCTGGCGCTCGCGCACATCCCGGATATCGACCATGACCACATCCGGGTTACCGACCATTTCAATGGCATCCGGCGTTTCGATTTCCTCGACCTGGGCCCTCGCCCGCGCCACGAGATCTGCCGACGAGATTTTCAGTTTCGCCATAGTCGTTTCATCCCCTCCCCTGTTGTTGGTTCCGTTTTTCTAAGCCGGTTTCTTGAACAGCGCCATCACATGCGGGATCTTCCGGTCCGGGCGCTCAACGTTGTAATAGTCCTCGTCGACCAGCGTGAGCCCGTGTTCGGTAAACCGGAGCCACTCCGACGGCATCATGGGCCAGGGAGGCCCCTTGGCATCGCGCCCCTCGTCCCGGCTTCTCGATATCATCAAGAGGCGCCCACCGGGGGCGACAAGGCCGGCCAGAACACCGATGGCGTCGTGGCGCATGGGATCCTTCAAGGCCTGCAGCGTGTAGCACTCGTGGACCAGGTCGAATTTGCCTTTCCAGGCGTCCGGAAGAGCAAAGAGATCGGCTGCCTGATAATCGACCGTGCTTTCGGGAAAGCGCTTCTTTGCCCAATCAATCGCCTCGGGCGCAAGATCAAAAGCGGTCGTCCGGTAACCGGCACTTGCCAGCGCTTCTGCATTGTCGCCCAGACCGCAGGCGATATCGAGAGCGCTCTCCCCTTTCCCGGGATTGCGGGTGAGCCAGTCGACCAGCGCCTTCTTGGGCGCGAGATCCGCCCACGGAACGGCCGCCGGATCGCCTCCGGCTTCGCGGTAGACCGCCCGGAACCAGGTCTGACGGTCTTGCGCGTCCCCCCCATCGGCACCGGTCAGCCTATCGATCCGCTCACGCGCGGCATCCCTCCGCGCGAGGAACTCCGAAGACTTTGGATCACCGGTTTCATTCATGCCTTGCGCTCCCATCCGCCCGATGCGGTCTGCTGCCAGTATGTCACTTCGAACCCCTCCGCCTTCGCCTCCTTCCAGCGCTGACGCGCCTCGGCGATCGCGTCCTGATCCCGACCGTCGAACATATAGACAGCCCGCCTATAACCTCCAAGTGACGGCGGATCGGCACGATCCACAAGAAAACGCACATCAGCCCCGTTCGGATTGTCCTGACCGGGGGTCAAATAGATCGGCTGATGTTCCGCATAACCGTCATCGGCGGTCCCATGCGGCAGAAAGCTGTCATCGGCAAACGTCCACAGATGGGCATCGAGCGCCCGGCAGCGTTCCAGGGACCCGGTCTGCACCACGACCCTCCAGTCTCGTTCGAGGCATTTCAGCAACAGCTTCGGCAAGGCCTGCTCGAGGGGCTGATCGGTCAGATGGTAGAACAGGACTTCGACACTCATTTGAACAGCACTCGCACCGCTTTTGCGACTGTGACCGTCGACAGAATGATGCACACCGGCAACACTTTGCCTTTTGTGTGGAGGTCATCCTGTCTCGACCATGGACTTCCGTTTCGACTCGTATCATTAACGCTTCGAAAATGTCGATTGGCTAGAAATGTGGCCGGGACGCCTTGGCTCCACATGATTTGGGGCGGGGACAGACCGGCACGGGGGCCGGATCTGACGCAACGGGGGATTTGATGCTAGGACGCGTCGTTGTATTTTTTGCGCTCGTTTTCGCCATTGCCGGCGCCACGGCCGGCATGGGTTTTATCGTGACTGAACAGGCGACCGCCTGCCAAGCCTACAAGACCTGCTGAAAACAGACGGTTTCAAAATTCAGCCCGTGAGGGCGATGTAACAAAAACCCGCCGATCCGGCGGGTTTTTGCATGTCTGGGCCCTTATTTCTCGTAGAAGGACGACACCAGCCGGTCGAGCAGGCGGACGCCGTAGCCGGAGGCCCAACCCTGGTTGATCTCGTTTTTCGGTGAACCGAATGCAGTGCCGGCAATGTCCAGATGCGCCCAGGGCATGTCATTTGCGAAACGCTGCAGGAACTGGGCCGCCGTGATCGAACCGGCCCATCGGCCGCCGGTGTTCTTCACATCGGCGTTGGGCGTATCGATCAGCTTGTCATAATCCGGGCTCAGAGGCATGCGCCACACCGCTTCCCCGGTCTCGTCCGCCGCCGATTTCAGGTTTTCCGCCAGGTCGTCATTGTTGGAGTAAAGACCGGCGTTGTGGTTGCCGAGCGCAACGATGACCGCGCCGGTGAGCGTTGCCAGATCGATCATGAAAGCCGGTTTAAACCGGTCCTGCGTGTACCACATGGCATCGGCCAGCACGAGCCGGCCTTCCGCGTCGGTGTTGAGGATCTCGATCGTGGTTCCGGACATGGCCTTGACGATGTCGCCCGGGCGCTGCGCATTACCGTCGGGCATGTTTTCCACCAGCCCAATCACGCCGATTACGTTTGCCTTGGCCTTCCTCGCGGCCAAGGCGTGCATCAGGCCGGTAACGGCAGCCGCACCGCCCATATCGCCCTTCATCTCTTCCATGCCGGCTGCCGGCTTGATGGAAATGCCACCGGTGTCGAAGACGACGCCCTTGCCGACGAAGGCGAGCGGAGCGTCAGACTTCTTGCCGCCGTTCCAGCGCATGATGACGAGACGCGGCGGCCGGGTGGCGCCCTGGGACACGCCCAGAAGCGCCGCCATCTTCAGCTTCTTCATTTCCTTTTCGCCGAGGATCTCAATCTCGACGCCAAGCTTTTCAAGCGCCGCAGCCTTGTCCGCAAACTCCACCGGTCCAAGCGCATTCGGCGGTTCGTTGACGAGATCGCGGGCGAGATACACCCCTTCGGCAATGCCGTCAGCGGCCGTCCATGCCTTTTTCACAGGCTTGGGGTCGGAAACGGCGATCTGCAGTTTCAAAGAAGACGGTCCGCTGTCGTCGTCCGCCTTCTTGGTCTTGTAGGTATCGAACTTATAGGCGCGCAGCTTCACCCCCATGGCGAAGGCCGCAGCGGCATCGGCGGACAAGTCCCCCTCGCCGGCAATCTCGGCGAGAACCGAGGCATCGGACGCTTTCGCGCTATCAAGGGCGCCCATGACCGTACCGCCGAGTTTCAGCCAGTCCTGTTCGCCGAGTTCCTCCGGCTTGCCGAGGCCGACCACGATCAGACGGTCCACATCGAGGCCTGCAGGCGCAATCAGATCGAGCGTGGAGGATTTCTTGCCGGTAAACTTGGCAACACCCGCAGCACGTTCGAGGCCACCGGTCATATCATTGAGGAATTCTGCCGTCTTGGCTCCCAGGCCAAGCCCCTCGGTGGCGAAAATGACGGCAACACCGCTCTTGGGTGCGGCCAGTTTGATGAATGATATTTTTGTTTGTTTGGTCATATGCCTATTCCGGTCAGGTTCCTGAATTCCGCTTGTCCGGAGAAAACTCTCCGGTTCGCACGCGTTGCGCGAATGATGGCGCGCGCCTTCCCGCTCGACAAGCGGTCTGAAAAATTATTCTTCGTTAACCATTCTTGTTTGTGGGCTGTTCACCAAAAATCGTGTTATTCGGTAGGGAGATGACGGTTAAGGTGGCGCCTCCTCCTCCGAACCTTCCGTCGCCTGGAAGGATACACACCGTAAGCGTATGAAAATTCTGGAAAAATATATCATACGGCGTGCCTTCTATGCATTTGCCATGACCCTTGTCGCCATGACCGGCGTTGTCTGGGCGACCCAGGCCCTCAGGCAACTCGATCTCGTGACCTCAAAGGGACAGACCATCGTCCAGTTCATCTCGATCACGATGCTGGCAATGCCTTTCCTGATCGTGATCGTCGCACCGTTCGCGCTGATGATCGCCCTGATCCTGGTCCTGAACGCCCTTTCCGGCGACAGCGAGCTGATCGTGATCGATGCGACCGGCGGCTCACGGTTTCTCGTCCTGAAACCGGTGCTGATTTTCGCCACGGCCATCATGGCCCTGGTGGCATTCAACTCGCTCTATCTATCCCCCATGGGATTGTCCAAGTTGCGCAGCGAAATCACCCGGGTCCGAGCCGATCTCGTTGCCAACATCGTCAAGCCCGGGCGCTTCATCTCCGTGGAAGACGGCCTGACCTTCCATATCCGGAACCGGTCGGGCAACGGGACCCTCGACGGGTTGCTCCTACATGACACGCGTGACGAGGATACGGCCTTCACCTATCAGGCCGAGACGGGCGAGATCGTGGAAGCCGCCGACAAGACGCTGCTCGTCATGCGCAACGGCACGATCCAGCGCCGGCCCAAGAACCAGGGCGACATTTCGATCGTGCGTTTCGAATCCTACGCATTCGATCTGTCCAATCTCATTCCAGAGGCTTCGCAGCCGGTTTACAAGGCGAGCGAACGCTCTACCGCGAACCTGATGGCACCGGCGCGCAACGACGCCTATGCGCTGCAAAACCCGGAAAAGCTGCAGACCGAACTCTACGACCGTTTCAGCCAACCGCTCTACAGCCTTGCCTTCGGTGTCATCGTGTTCGCCTTCCTCGGCAAGGCGCGGACAACCCGTCAGAATCGAAGTGTTGCCGTCCTCGGCGCAATCAGCGCCTGCGTCGGCCTGCGAACGATCGGATTTGGAGTTACGTCCATGGCCGACGGAAATGTCGGTGTCCTGGCGCTGCTTTTCATCGTGCCGTTGATGGGGATTGCCATCGCCTCCTGGTTCATCTTCAGGGAACAGGCCGGACCAGCACCGAAATGGCTGACCCATCGGTCGGAACAGCTGTCCGCTCTCATCGAGCGCATCGCCGAACGTCTCAGCGGCCGCAATGTGGGTGGGGCCTCCTGATCCATGCTTCTCGGCCGCACCCTTGCCCTCTATTTTTCCGGGCGTTTCCTGAAAGCCATCGTGGGCCTGTTCCTGCTTGCGGCGGTTCTGATCTTTCTGTTCGACGTCTTGGAACTTGTCCGCCGGGGAGGCGACCGGGAGGGTTTCTCCGTGCTTCGCGTAAGCCTGATTTCCCTGTTGCGTGTCCCCCTGCTCCTGGAGCAGGTCATCCCCTTCGCGGTCCTGTTCGGTTCGATCGCGGCCTTTGTCAGCCTGAGCCGGGCGCTCGAACTGGTCGTTACCCGGGCATCGGGTATATCCGTCTGGCAATTTTCCATGCCCGCCCTGGTCGTCGGCATTGGGATCGGCATTTTTTCCGTAACCGTCTACAATCCTGCTGCCGTGTGGCTGCAGCGGAAATCGGACGAGGTCGCGACCGGCCTGTTCGGTACGGAGCAGAATTTCCTGATGCAAACCACCAACCAGGTGTGGATCCGCCAGGACGGTCTGGACGGAGAATCCGTGATTCTGGCCAAACAAATGCTGGATGGCGGCACCCGTCTCCTGGGAGTGACGATCTTCGCCTTCGACCATCAAGGCACGTTCCAGGAACGTATCGAGGCCGATGAGGCGGAACTCGGCAAGGAAATCTGGTATCTGAAGAACGCGACCGTCTACACGACCGAGCGCGATCCTCAACAATATGCCACTTTCCAGATCAGCACCTTCCTGAGCGCTACCCAGGTACGTGAGAGCATCGGCTCGCCCGAATCGATATCCTTCTGGAACCTGCCTCAGTTCATCGATCTGGCGCAAAACGCCGGTTTGCCCGCCTATCGATATGCCTTGCAATATCAAACCCTTCTAGCCCGTCCCCTACTTTTGGCGGCCATGATTCTCATTGCGGCGGCGGTTTCTTTGCGTGTTTCTCGATTTGGCGGGTTGGGCGGACTGATTCTGGGTGGAATCATTGCCGGCTTCGTGCTTTACGTTCTATCGGAGCTTTCGAAGGATTTCGGCGGAGCGGGAATCGTACCGCCGATCGTTGCCGCGTGGGCGCCTGGAATATTTGGAGTACTCATGGGACTGACGATCCTGTTGCATCAGGAAGACGGATGAAGCGCGCGTGACCGGTTCTTCATTCCTCCTGAAAACAGACGAGCGGGGCAACGTGGGCGGACTTAATTCCGCAGCGCGCGGTCTTCTGTTCTCTGTTGTTGCAGCTGTATCTTGCGCCAGCCTGTCCCTGCCTGTCCTCGGACAGCAGGGCCTGGAATCGGAGCTGCAGGCGCAGATCAATTCCGATGCGGAAATGCTTCTGGAATCCGACCAGATCATCTACGATTTCGACCGTGACGTGATTGTCGCCTCAGGCGGCGTCCAGATCTTTTATGACGGTTACACGGTCGACGCCGACCGGATCGTTTTCGACCGGCGCAAGGGCGAGCTGAAGGCACACGGCAACGTGGTCATGACCGAACCGACCGGCAATGTGGTGAGGACAAACGAACTCACCCTGTCGGAGGACTTCGCCAACGGTTTCGCGAATGCCCTGCAGCTCGACACGCCGCAACGGACCCGCTTCATCGCGGACAAGGCGACCCGTTCCGACGGCAATGTCACGACGTTCGACAACGCTCTCTACACGGTCTACACGCGGCCGACCAACCCGCCCAACAAACCGCCGTTGTGGCGCATCCGGGCCGCGAAGATCATCCACGACCAAAAAGAGAAGGTCATCTACTACGAGAACGCCTCCCTGGAATTCTTCGGAGCTCCGGTGGCGTATCTGCCCTACATGTCGATGCCGGATCCGACGGTCAAACGCAAAAGCGGTTTCCTTATCCCGACCGGTGTGGTGAACGATCGTCTCGGTTACGGCGCCGCAGTGCCTTACTACTGGGCTCTGAATCCGCATTACGATCTGACGACTACGATCACGCCGCTGAGCAAGCAGGGCGTTCTTGGCGACATGAAATTCCGCCATCAGCTGGCCAACGGCGCCTATACATTTTCGGCCGCCGGTCTCTTTCAATCCCGGCCTGGCGAATTTGCAGGCTCAAGCGGCGATCGCCGGTGGCGCGGTGCGATCAACACATCCGGCCAGTTCACTCTGAGCGACAACTGGAAGGCCGGGTGGAACCTGACCTACAAGAGCGACAGGGCGTTCCTGAACGACTATTCGTTCGTCAGCTTCAACGGTGACAGCGAAACGTCGGTGGCTTATCTGAGCGGCAATACGCTGCGGAACGGCTTCAGCATCAAGGGATACGCCTTCTCCATCTATCAGGAAGATTACACCAACCCGACCTATGATGCCCCGGGCTTCTCGCCAATCGGGCAATCGCTGCAGGACAAGCAACCGTTCGTGGCTCCGGTCGTCGACTATGATTATGTCTTCGATGATCCGATCGGGGGCGGAGAGCTGTCCTTCAACAGCAACTTCACATCCCTGACCCGAGCCAAGACGGACGCATTCCGCGTGAACAATGTCGACCGGTTCCGTGGCGTGGACGGAACGTTCTCTCGGATGAGCATGCAAACCAACTGGCGCCGGACCTTTATCGATCCGATCGGCCAGTCCTTCACCCCGTTTGCCTATGTGCGGGGCGATCTGTTCTTCAATGCCTCCGCCGACAAGAATGTGAACGCACTCACCGGTGATGCCTTTGCCGGCCGGGCCATGCCGGCAGCCGGACTGGAATACCGTTATCCTTTCATCGCCACTTTCCAGGGCGGTAATCAGATCCTCGAACCCGTGGCACAGGTGATCGTCCGCCCTAACGAACAACGCATCGGCGAGCTTCCGAACGAAGATGCGCAGAGCATCGTGTTCGACTCCACGACCCTGTTCGAATGGGACAAGTTTTCCGGCTTTGACCGTGCCGAAGGCGGTTCCCGCCTGAACGTGGGCCTGAATTACAAGCTTCAGCTGGACAGCGGCTACTACATGAGTGCCTTGTTCGGCCGTTCCTACCAGCTGAGTGGCAAAAACTCCTATGCCACGCCGGATATCCTTGGCGCCACACTGGATTCAGGCCTGGCCTCCAGCCAGTCGGACTATGTGAGCAGTCTATACCTTAATACCAATCACGGGATCCGCGTCGGCGCGCAGGCCCGCCTGGACGAAAACGACTTCTCGTTCCGCCGGTTCCAGGCTCAGGCGGCGGCGCGTTATGGCCCCCTGTCGTCCTCACTCGCCTATGCCTTTCTCTCCGCGCAGCCGAACCTTGGAATTCCGGATCCGCGCGAGGAAATCCTGAGTTCGGCGAGCCTTCGGCTGGAAGACAATTGGCGGGTATTCGGCCTGTTGCGCTATGACCTTGAAAATTCGGATGTCGTTCAGGACGGGATCGGTGCCGGCTATGATGACGAGGGCTTCTCGCTTTCGCTTTCTTATGCTGAAGACCGCAGTCGTAACGATGGCGACAAGGTGAATAGGACTTTCTACATGCGTATCGGTCTTAGAACCATCGGCAACACCCAGGTCTCGAGCGGTCTTTCGGACTAGACCCGTCTCCCGCCAGATATTCGAAAACAATCGTTTTGAGCCATTTTACGGCCACAACTAACGGGTTTACTTAGCAAACATCTTTTAAAATCGGGTGGTTTGTGCAAACTCGGGACAGAAGCGATATTGGCCTCTTGGCAGTTCGTGAACCGATAAACAAGAGCAAACCCTCGGCCTGGACAGGACTTCAATGCGCATTCCCGCTTTCTCACTATGCCTGCTGATGATCGGCCTTATCCTGGGCCCGGTACCTGCGGCGGCGCAGACCTCGATCGAAGTTGTCGTGAACGACCAGCCCATCACCACATATGACATCAAGCAGCGCGCGCGGCTCATACAGCTAACGGCCCGTAAGAATTCATCCGTTGCCCGCCACATGGCGGAACAGGAGCTGATTGACGATGTCCTGAAAATGGACGAGGCCAAACGCGTCGGGATTGTTCCGAGCAGCAAAGAAATCGACAACGCTTTCGCTTCCATCGCGCGAAACGTCAAGATGTCCCCGTCCCAGCTGTCCACCGCCCTTCGCAAGAACGGCGTCAACCCGAGCACGCTCAAGGACAGGCTCAAGGTGCAGATCGCCTGGCAGAAAACCGTCGGCTCGCGTTTTCGCAGCCAGATCAAAATCGAAGAATCTCAGGTTATCGCCGCCTTGAAGAAATCGGACATCAAGGACAAGAACACCTCGGTCGAATATGACCTCAGCCAGATCATCGTGGTCGTGCCTAAAAAGGCGTCTTCTTCGCTCAAGGCAAAAAGGCAGCGGGAAAGCGCGCAGATCCGCAAGGAATTTAACGGTTGCGATGCGGCCGGCACGCTCCTCGGTCAGTTCAACGAAGTCGTGTTGAAGCCTGTCGGACGCCGGCTCGAGACAGAACTGCCGGCTGCCATGAAAGACGATATCACCGGGACCGAAGTCGGCCGCCTGACCAAACCGCAAAAAACCGGCCGCGGTTTTGAAATGATTGCGGTCTGCGGCAAGCGCGAGATGGCCTCCGACCTTTCCGCGCGGACCGAAATGGAAAACCAGCTGCGCGAAAAAAAAGGCGAACAGCTGATGCGCAGATATCTGCAGGAACTGAAACTCCGCGCAACGATCGTCCAACGGTAAAAAGGGCATGGTTTCGAACAAGACGCCTCTGGCCGTCACATGTGGCGAGCCGGCCGGCATAGGTCCCGACATCACCCTTTTGGCCTGGTGCGCCCGCAAGGCCCTCGGCCTTCCGGCCTTCTATGTCCGATCCGATCCCGGTTTCCTGGCTCGCCGCGCCAAAAGGCTCGGCCTCGATGTCCCTGTCCAGGCGGTCGAACCGGAAGAAGCCGCGGGCTATTTCGGCAAATGCCTCCCGGTGGTCCCCACCGGGCAGGCGCTGGAAGATCATCCCGGCGAAGAGAACCCGGAAACGGCGGAAAGCGTGATTTCCTCCATCCGCGACAGCGTCGAAGACGTCAAGGATGGCAGGGCAGCGGGAATTGTCACCAACCCGATCAACAAGGCGGCCCTGTACGGCTCCGGTTTCCAATTTCCGGGGCATACCGAATATCTCGGACACCTGGCAGGTGAGATGTGGCCGGAAGCCCCCAACAGGCCAGTGATGATGATTGCCGGTCCGGAGCTGATGGTGGTGCCCGTGACCATCCACATCGCCTTGAAGGCGGTCCCGGGCGCATTGACGGAAGACCTGATTGTCGAAACCGCCCGGATCACCGCCAGGGACCTGATCCAGCGCTTCGGCTTCGAGACGCCTCGGCTTGCCCTCTGCGGACTCAATCCGCATGCCGGCGAAGGCGGTGCCATGGGCACCGAAGAACAGACCATCATCGCGCCTGCGATAGCGGAGTTACGTGCCGAGGGCATCGATGCCACAGGCCCGCACCCGGCAGATACGCTTTTCCATCCGGAGGCGCGCAAGAGCTACGATTGCGTCCTCGGCATGTATCACGACCAGGTTCTTGTGCCTGCCAAAACCATCGGCTTCGACGATTCCGTCAACGTGACGCTCGGCCTGCCGTTCGTTCGGACGTCGCCCGACCATGGGACCGCCTACGCCCTTGCCGGCACCGGGCAGGCGCGGGCCGACAGTTTCGCGGCAGCTGTCAGGATGGCAGCGGTTCTGGCCAATCCCGGAAGCGTTTGATGAGCCAGATCGACGACCTGCCCCCATTGCGGGAGGTCATTGCCACGCATGGGCTCGATGCCCGCAAGTCCCTCGGCCAGAACTTTCTCCTGGACCTGAACCTGACGTCCCGTATCGCCAGGGCGGCCACACCGCTGGACGACGTTACCGTACTGGAAATCGGCCCAGGCCCCGGCGGTCTGACACGCGCCCTGCTTGCCAGTGGTGCCAAACGCGTTGTCGCCGTCGAGAAGGATCGACGCTGCCTGCCGGCCCTTGCGGAAATCTCTGACCACTACCCGGGCCGTCTGCAAGTCGTGGAAGGAGACGCCCTTGCCCTCGATCCGGTGGAGATCACCGGCGGCGGGCCGGTCAAGATCGTCGCCAACCTGCCCTATAATGTGGGTACCCAGCTTCTCCTCAACTGGATCACCTCACCCGACTGGCCGCCGTTCTGGACGTCCCTGACCTTGATGTTCCAGAAGGAAGTCGGCGCACGCATCGTCGCGGAACCGGGTTCGAAAGCCTATGGGCGCCTTGGCGTGCTCGCGGGATGGCGCACATCGGCGCGCATGCTGTTCGACATCAGCCCGAAGGCCTTCACGCCACCGCCCAAGGTAACGTCGGCGGTCGTTCAACTGGTTCCGCGAGAGGCTCCCGAGCCGTGTTCCCTTGGCATGCTGGAAAAAGTAACCGCGGCCGCCTTCGGCCAGCGCCGAAAAATGCTGCGCGCCAGCCTGAAGTCCCTCGCCTCGCCGGCGGACGGACTGATCGAGGCCGCCGGCCTCAACCCCACCGCCCGGGCCGAGGAGATCGACGTCTCCGGCTTCGTTCGCCTCGCCAATGCGTTTGAGGCGCAGCTGAAGCACAACGGTTGATCTTGGGACCTGAACTTCAGATCTCTATAATCAGTTGGCAATTCAGTATTGGTGTGATTCAAGTTCCAGATTACGATTTCAAGGATTTCCGGCAGCGGTCTGGTGCTGGTTATGAGTTTGATCCCCAGGACCAATCACATTTTTGATTCCATGGAAGCATTAATGACGAAAATTATTAGATTCTACAGCGTCAACGCCCCCTACGGATGTTTCTCCAATTTTTCTCGCCATCCGGTTTTTATAGATACGACCTGGCCTACAACGGAGCACTATTTTCAGGCCCAGAAGTTTACCGATGCGGCGTGCGTACGGAAAATCCGGAAGACCCCTTCCCCCATGCAGGCTGCAAAACTGGGCCGCAATCGCGCCTGGCCCCTGCGCGCCGATTGGAACAAGATAAAAGACGATGTCATGCGAACGGCCATCCGGGCCAAGGTTGCACAGCATTCAGATGTTCGCAAAACATTGCTTTCAACCGGCGACGCTCTGATTGTCGAACACACCTCGAACGACAGCTATTGGGCGGATGGCGGAGACGGCACCGGTTTGAACATGCTCGGCAAGATTCTCATGGAAGTTCGCGACGAGCTGAACCGGAAAGGATCATGACATGGCCTTGCCGGTTTCTTAAAAAAGCAGCGACGCCATCGAGCGAATGTCCGGCCGGCTGACGATGTTCCGCAGAACCGCCTGGGACTTCCGGTCGTCCAATCTCGCTGCAATCAACTACGGCCGGTTATGAGCCTTATGCTTGATTATCGCCCTTCAGCGTCGTCTGGAGGTCCTGAAGCATACCGTCGATGAGCGGGCCGATCGCGGGCGACCGGCTCTGCTTCAGCCGTTCGGCGCGCAGGATCGCGCGGACGTTGCCCAGAGCGCGATCCAAGTCGTCATTGACGACAACATAGTCGTATTCCGCCCAGTGCTTCATCTCGCCGACCGCCGTTTCCAGCCGCTTCAGGATGACGTCTTCGGTATCCTCGGCCCGTCGATGCAGGCGGGACTTCATTTCCGCGATTGACGGCGGCAGGATGAACACCGATACCACATCCGGCCGCATCTTCTGGTAAAGCTGGAAGGTGCCCTGGATATCGATGTCGAACAGGATATCCCGTCCGTTTTCGATGGCCTCTTCGACCGGTCCGCGCGGCGTCGCATAGTAATTGCCGTGCACCTCGGCCCATTCCAGCAACTCGTCGTGGTCCTTCATCTTCTCGAACTGTTTGGGCTCGAGAAAATGATAGTGAACACCATGAACCTCGCTGCTGCGGCGGGGCCTCGTGGTCACCGAGATCGACAGTTCCAGATTGTCTTCCTGTTCCAGCAAGAGCCTGGCGATGGTCGATTTGCCGGCACCTGAGGGCGACGACAACACCAGCATCAGTCCGCGGCGTTCCCGATCCGCCTTGTCGGCGCTCACGGTTGTCCCGGTATTGGTTTCAGACATCCGCCTACTCCAGATTCTGGATCTGCTCGCGCATCTGGTCGATCACCGACTTCAGATCAAGCCCGATGGATGTCAATTCAACATCATTGGACTTGGAGCACAAAGTGTTCGTCTCACGGTTAAATTCCTGGGCAAGGAAATCGAGGCGGCGGCCGATCGCGCCTCCCGCCGCCAGAAGCTCCCGGACAGCCTTGACGTGCGCCTGCAGCCGGTCCAGTTCCTCGCGGATATCCGCCTTGGTTGCCAGGATGGCCGCTTCCTGGTGCAGGCGCTGCGGATCGAGTTGCCCGGAAGAGGCATCCAGAAGCTCCGCCACCTGCGCCTCAAGACGCTGGCGGATTGCTTCGGGCTGACGCGCGGGATGGGCCTCGGCACGGCCGGTAAGCTCGGAGATCCGATCGATATGCCCGGTCACGACCTGGCAGATCTCCTTGCCTTCCGTATGGCGCATATCTACGAGATCCAGAAGCGCGGCGTCCAGGGTGGTCAGCAGGCTGCTGTGAAGGGCCTCGCGGGTTTCCTCGTCGTCCTCAGGCTCCTTGAGCTCAAAGACGCCTTTCTGCCCCAGTATGCCGTCCAGGCTCGGCGGCGGCACATCCGGCAGGCGTGCCTTCAGCAGGTCGATCGCCGCCAGCACCGCATCGAGCGCGTTCTGATTGATGGTCAGAACCGCTTCGCCCTCATCGCGCTGCATGGACAGGCCCGCCGTGACATTGCCGCGGCGGAGCAGCTTGGCGCAACGCTCCCTCACCTTCGGTTCCAGGACTTCCAGGCCGGCCGGCATGCGGATCCGGACATCCAGGTTCTTGCCGTTGACCGACCTGAGTTCCCAGGTCCAGCGGACATTGCCTGATTCACCTTGGGTGCGGGCGAATCCCGTCATGCTGGCAAGTGTCATATCGGTCTCCGATCGCCTTTCCGGCCTGGCCAGTATCGGAAACCGGCCCTGCCCCCAACTCAATTGCCGTCAGTCCGATTGCGTCGGCTTTTCCGCAGCGGGCTGTTCGGCCGCTTCCTGCTCCCGCTTCCGCTTTTCCCGTTCCACCTCGCGCCATTTCGCGACATTTGCCTGGTGCTGCTCGTAGGTCTCCGAGAACACATGCCCGCCATCGCCGCTTGCGACGAAAAAGAGTTCCTTGGTGCGAGACGGATTGGCGACCGCCTCCATGGAGGCGCGTCCCGGATTGCCGATCGGCCCCGGCGGCAATCCGTCGATCTGGTAGGTATTGTATTTGTTTTCGGTGGTCTTTTCGGACTGCTTGATGGCGGAGCGGTCTTTCAGCCAGGCCTCGCCTCCGTAAAGTCCGTAGAGGATGGTCGGATCGGATTCCAGGCGCATGTTCCGGTTCAGGCGATTGACAAAGACACCGGCGACGCGCGGCCGTTCATCCGCCTTTGCGGTTTCCTTTTCCACGATGGACGCCAGGATCACCAATTCTTCCGGCGTCTTGACCGGGAGACCTTCGGCACGACGAGCCCAGATTTCGGCAAGCAGTTTCGTCTGCGCCTTTTTCATCTGGTTCAGGAGCTCCTGACGGCTCGTGCCACGGGTAAACGTATAGGTCTCGGGTAGAAGCGCCCCTTCTTCGGGCGCCTCGGTGATCTCTCCCTTGAGGATCTTGTTTTCCTTCAGGCGCTCCAGAACCTGCGCCGTCGACCAGCCTTCGGGAATAGTCACGGCATGAGTGACCGCATTACCCTCGACCAGATCGGTCATGACGTCATGCATGCTGGCGCCGGCGGTGAAAGCGTATTCACCGGCCTTCAGATTGGTCGCGTTCTTGTAAAACCGCACACCGAGATTGAAAACAATCTGGTCGATCCAGTCATCTTTGATGACGTTCTTCGCGGCCAGACGGTCGATAATTCCGGAAAGACCGGCCCCGGAGGCGATGACCACCGTCTCGTCCGTTTCCAGGGGACCCGCTGCCTCGAACGCCTGCTTGCCGAAATAAAGAGCGGCACCGAACGCTACGACGCCCATGAAGGCGAAGAAGATGATCATATTGATCAGGATGACGATGGGATTGCGCACATGGCGCGAACGCGGCGGCGGTCCCGGCGCCGGCTCCGGCTGGATTGCTTCGCGCGGGCTTCTCGGTTTTATGCCCATAGGAATCGAACCTCCTGATACAAGCAGTGGCAGCTACAGGCCGCAGCACCCCCCCGGCGGCGCGCGTTTTACGGTAAAGCCGGAGCACTCTCGTTGTCGCGGGCGGATTGTCCCGCGACAATAAGGCAATAGTCGGCCCGATTACGCAGCAAGTTTCCGGAAGACGAGCGAAGCATTGGTGCCACCGAACCCGAAGGAGTTGGACAATGCAACGTTGATATCCATCTTCTTGGCGGTGTTCGCCACAAGGTCGATTTCGGTCTCGACCGACGGATTTTCAAGATTGATGGTCGGCGGAGCAACGCCGTCGTGGATGGCAAGAACCGAGAAGATCGCTTCGATCGCACCAGCTGCGCCAAGCAGGTGGCCCGTGGATGATTTCGTCGAGGACATGGTCAGCCGGTTGGCGGCGTTGCCGGCAAGTCGGGTGATTGCTCCCAGTTCGATTTCGTCGCCCATCGGTGTCGACGTACCATGCGCATTCACGTAATCGACATCGGACGCCGAAATGCCGGCGCGGCGGAGCGCCGCGTCCATGCAACGGTAGGCCCCGTCACCGTCGGAGGACGGCGCGGTGATGTGAAAGGCGTCGCCGGACATGCCATAGCCGATGACTTCGGCATAGATTCGGGCACCGCGACGGACCGCGTGTTCGTATTCTTCCAGGACAACCACACCGGCGCCTTCGCCCATGACGAAGCCGTCCCGATCCTTATCATAAGGACGGGAAGCCTTTTCCGGGGCATCGTTGAAACCGGTCGAAAGGGCGCGGCAGGCTGCAAACCCTGCGAGCGCCAGACGGCAGACCGGCGATTCCGTGCCGCCGGCGACCATAACGTCCGCGTCGCCGAAAGCGATCAGGCGAGAGGCGTCGCCAATGGCGTGCGCGCCTGTGGAACAAGCCGTCACCACCGCCGAGTTCGGCCCTTTCAGGCCATGGCGGATGGATACGTAACCACCAGCCAGATTGATCAGGCGACCGGGAATGAAGAACGGGCTGATGCGGCGCGGGCCCTTGTCGGCAAGCGTATGCGCTGCCTGTTCAATGCCCTGCAGACCGCCGATACCGGATCCGATCAGGACGCCGGCACGAATCTGGTCTTCGTAGGTCTCGGCCTTCCAGCCGCTGTCGGCCACAGCCTGATCGGCGGCGGCCATCGCATAGACGATGAAGTCATCGACCTTGCGCTGTTCCTTGACGTCCATCCAGTCGTCCGGATTGAACGCCCCTTCTTCCGAAGGATCACGCGGGATCTGGCAGGCGATCTGACATGCCAGATCGTCGACCGGAAAACTGGTCACCTTGTTGGCGCCGCTTTTTCCCTCGAGAATTTTTTTCCAGGAAACATCGACCCCTCCGCCAAGCGGAGACACCATACCCAGACCTGTAACGACAACTCGCCTCATACAACCCGCACTTTTTTCGGGCAGACACCGACCGCGGCCATGTCTGCCCGTTCATGTTTTTAGGTTCGGAGCGCCTTAGCCGGCGTTCTTTTCCAGGAACTTGACCGCATCGCCGACCGTCAGGATCGTTTCAGCCGCATCGTCCGGAATTTCAACGCCGAACTCTTCTTCAAAAGCCATGACGAGTTCGACGGTGTCGAGGCTATCGGCCCCCAGATCGTCGATGAAGCTTGCGCCTTCCACAACCTTGTCAGCGTCCACGCCGAGGTGTTCGACAACGATCTTTTTAACCCGATCCGCGATATCGCTCATTTCTCACTTCCTTGATTTTCAGTCTGTTTATTCTTCGCGGCCTGCCGAAATCCTGGAATTCAAGATCTATCCGGCGCGACATCGCGGTGCTGAATACGTCCTGCCCAAGGTCTGACGGAATACGCCAATTCTCAAGCTTGGGAACAATCGGCGGCTAGGTAACACACTTTATTGACCTTGACCAGCCAGTCCGGACCGCCCTGAGGCGGTCCGATTTCATTTTGTCCGCTTGCGCGATTTCACCTTTTAAATCATAGCCATGCCGCCATTCACATGCAGTGTCTGCCCTGTGACATAAGCGGCTTCGGTGCTGGCAAGGTAAGCGGCGGCGGCAGCGATTTCGTCGGCAGTGCCCAAACGCCCGGCCGGGACGCTCGTCAAAATCGATTCTTTTTGCTTGTCGTTGAGCGCATCCGTCATGGCCGTTTCAATAAAGCCCGGTGCAATCGTATTGACGGTGATGTTGCGGCTGGCGACTTCGCGGGCAAGCGACTTGTACATGCCGATCATGCCGGCTTTCGCTGCGGCGTAGTTGGTCTGGCCCGGATTGCCGGTGACACCGACCACGGACGTGATGCCGATGATCCGGCCGTAGCGTCGCTTCATCATGCCCTTGATGGCCGCCCGGCACAGGTGGAAACCGGATGTCAGGTTCACTTCGAGCACCTGATCCCATTCCTCATCCTTCATGCGCATGAAGATATTGTCGCGCGTGATCCCTGCATTGTTGACCAGAATGTCAACCGAGCCCATCGCTTCTTCGGCCGCAGGCAGAAGAGCGGCCACGGCGGCGCGATCGGACAAGTTCGCAGGCGTGACATAGGCCCGCCCTCCCAGGTCCGACGCAAGTGCTTCGAGTTTCTCCGCACGGGTGCCGGACAGAGCCACGACCGCACCCTGGGAATGAAGTGCACGGGCAATCGCCTCGCCGATCCCACCGGTGGCTCCGGTAACCAGGGCCGTTTTCCCTTCGAGGGTGAACATGATGGCTTCCTTCCTCAATCTCTGTTGTGCCAGAGGCAAATGCCGGGAACGACAATCAGCCGTTCAGCTTTTCGATCAGCCCATCGATGTCCGCCGGTGTGTTCACCGCGATACCGTTGGCGTCACGTGCAATGCGCTTGACCATACCCGTAAGCACCTTGCCGGTACCGACTTCGACGAATGTTTCCACGCCTTGTTCCACAAGCCAGCCAATGGACTCGCGCCAGCGCACGGTGCCGGTCACTTGCTCAACGAGACGCTGGCGGATTTCGTCGGGATCTGAAATGGCGCTGGCCAGCACATTGGCAACCAACGGCACGGGCGGGGAGCGGACATCGGAGTCCGCAAGCGCCGCGTCCATGACGCTGGCGGCCGGGGCCATCAGCGAGCAATGGAACGGTGCGCTGACCGGCAGCAGGATGGAGCGACGGGCGCCCTTGGTCTTGGCGATCTCGATCGCCCGTTCGACGGCGGCAAGGTCTCCGGATACGACAACCTGGCCAGGCGCATTGTCATTCGCTGCCTGGCAGACCTGCCCTTGGGCCGCCTCTTCGGCCACTTCGTGCGCCACGGCGAAATCGAGACCGAGCAAGGCGGCCATGGCGCCGACACCCACGGGAACCGCGGTCTGCATGGCATTCCCCCGCGCGCGCAACAGCCGTGCTGCGGTCGCGATGTCAAGGCTGCCTGCCGCGGCAAGCGCAGAGTATTCGCCGAGCGAGTGACCGGCCACAAAGCTGACGCTGCTTTTAAGGTCGAGCCCCTTCGCCTCCAGAACCTTCATCGTGGCAAGGCTTACCGCCATCAGGGCGGGCTGGGCATTGGCGGTGAGGGTCAGTTCGTCTTCAGGGCCTTCCCACATGATCGCAGAAAGCTTCTGTCCGAGTGCATCGTCCACCTCTTCGAACACGGCCCGGGCTTGCGGAAAGGTATCGGCGAGTTCCTTGCCCATACCGACTGCCTGGCTTCCTTGACCTGGAAAAGTGAATGCGATGCTCATTTCGGAACGCCTTTTGCCGTCTTCTTCCTGATTATTGCTCAACGTCGGCCATTTCGGGGCCGGCCATGAAGGCATCGGCCCTCCCGAGCCGCGCGCGTTGGCGGGAGCCTATGGTACGGACTGACCGCCGGTGTCAAGGCCTGGAACACGAAACCGCATTGAAACCGGTTCAAACCAGTCACGTATTGCAGAGCGAAAACGGTCCTTCCCCCGAACCAAGCGCGATTATGCATTATAGTCGGAGGCGGCCGGACATTTCTCGCATGGAAGCGATGTTCATGCTTGCTTTTGGACACAAACCGGCTATACAGCGCCCTTCATCCGGGAACTTGGCCGGGGGCTGAACGGAAGGGCGTATGTCGCCAGGGTTCTTAAAACAACCCGTCTTCCCGTGTCTCCGCTCTCGTTTTAGAATTCTCGTACCTTTCCGGGGTCACGAGGAGGCTTCGCGCCAGTTCCCGATTTGTAAACTGGAAAGGCGACTTCAAATGCCTCTTTATGAGCATGTGTTCCTGGCACGCCAGGACGTTTCGGCCCAGCAGGTCGAACAACTTGTCGAGCAGTTCAAGGGTCTGATCGAAACCGGCGGCGGGTCCGTCGGCAAGATCGAAAACTGGGGCCTGCGTTCCCTCGCATACCGCATCAAGAAAAACCGCAAGGCGCATTACACGCTGATGAACATCGAAGCTCCGCATGCCGCGGTCGCCGAGATGGAACGTCAGATGGGCCTGCACGAAGACGTCCTGCGCTTCATGACCTTCAAGGTCGACGCGCTGGACGAAGAGCCGTCTGCAATGATGCAGAAGCGCGACCGTGACGATCGTCGTGGCGGTGATCGCGGTGGACGTTTCGGCGGTGGCGATCGCGGTGGACGCGGTGGTGATCGTGGTGGCGATCGTGGTGGCGACCGGGGCGAACGCGCTCCCCGCCGTGAAGCGGAGTAAGAGATCATGGTTGATATTGCACAGCTTCCGAGCCGTCGTCCGTTCTTCCGTCGCCGGAAGACCTGTCCGTTCTCCGGTGCCAACGCGCCGAAGATCGACTACAAGGACGTCCGTCTGCTGCAGCGGTACATCTCCGAACGCGGCAAGATCGTTCCGAGCCGTATCACCGCCGTTTCTGCCAAGAAGCAGCGTGAACTGGCCCGTGCCATCAAGCGCGCACGCCTCCTCGGCCTGCTGCCGTTTGTGATCAGCTAAGCTCTTTAAGAGCTCTTTCGGCCCGGACCCGTCCGGGCCGCCCGAACTGGGGCCGCGGGACGCAAACGTGATCGGCCTCTAACCGCCAGCCAAAGCATGCCGGCGGGACAGTCAGGAGCAAATCCATGCAAGTCATTCTTCTGGAACGTATCGCCAAGCTTGGCCAGATGGGCGATACAGTCCGTGTGCGCGACGGCTATGCCCGTAACTTCCTTTTGCCTCAGGGCAAGGCTCTGCGCGCCAACAAGGCCAACATGCAGCGCTTCGAAAACGAGCGCGCCCAGCTTGAAGCCCGCAACCTGGAACGTCGTCAGGAAGCCGAAGCGGTTGCCGCAAAGCTCGACGGCGAATCCATGATCATGATCCGGTCCGCCGGCGAAACCGGCCAGCTCTACGGTTCGGTTTCCACCCGCGACATCGCCGATGGCCTGACCGCTGCCGGCTTCACCGTTTCCCGCGGCCAGGTCGAGCTGCGCACTCCGATCAAGACGATCGGCCTGCACAACGTCGTGATCCAGCTGCACCCGGAAGTCGAAGTCGGCGTCACCGTGAACGTTGCCCGTTCCGAAGACGAAGCCGTCCGTCAGGCCGCAGGTGAAGACCTGACCGCGCCCGAACAGGATATCTTCGAATTCGAGGAAGACGAAGACGAAGAAGGCGAAGGCGAAGTCGCTGAAGGCGGCGAAGCGGAAGCCACCGAAGAAGCAGAGGCAAAAGAAGAAGCCTAAACGGCATTTTTCTGCACCTTTGAAGACTGAGGAAGCGGCGCTCAAAAAGCGCCGCTTTCTTTTTGCGCGAATGGCCGACCGGGCCATGACACCTGGAAAGAGGCACCTCGGAAAAGCGCGCTTGCTCCGCACAAGCACACTCATATGTATGCGGCTTTCCTTCACCTCAGTAATTTTTACAATGAAAACAAAGTCTCCCCTTTCAGCCTCCGCGGGAGTCTTTTTTGAGGCCCTTCGTCAAGGTCCGAGGGCGGATATCCCCGTTGATTTTGAGCCTTCCCACATAATGGGACATGCCCATTTTTGAACCTTGAAGCTGCGCCGTGATTGCCTGTAGACCGGGTGGGCAAAGTCATCGGGGGACATCATGAAAGGCACACTGCAATCGGTCGAAACGGAAGCTGCCGTACAGCGCATGGCGCCGCATAATGCGGAAGCCGAACGACAGTTGCTGGGTGCCATTCTGGTCAACAACGAGACCTATTACCGGGTTTCGGATTTCCTGGAACCGTATCACTTATTCGTCCCGCCGCATCAGGACATATACGAGAAGATCGGTCAGCTGATCCGCGCGGGTAAGACCGCTTCGCCGATCACGCTCAAGACCTTCTTTCCTGCTGACGCCAAGATCGCAGACCTGTCGGCGACCCAGTTCCTGCTGCGTCTTGCCGCCGATGCGGCATCGATCATCAATGCGGAAGACTACGGCCGCACGATTTACGACCTGGCCCTGCGCCGGAACCTGATCCGGATCGGCGAGGACATGGTCAACATCGCCTTCGACGCGCCGATCGACGTGCCGCCCTCCCAGCAGATCGACGATGCGGAACGACGCCTGTTCGAACTGGCGGAAACCGGACGGAATGAAGGCGGTTTCGTCAGCTTTTCCGACGCGCTGACCGAAACCATCGAGATGGCCCATGCGGCCTATAATCGGGAAGGTGCGCTTTCCGGCATTTCGACCGGCCTGATCGATCTGGACCGGCTGATGGGCGGATTGCAGCCCTCGGACCTGATCGTTCTGGCCGGCCGGCCTGCCATGGGGAAAACGTCGCTTGCGACGAACATCGCCTACAATATCGCCCAGGCGTATCAGGCTGAAGAGAAGCCCGACGGCTCTATCAAGACGGTCAACGGCGGCGTCGTCGGCTTCTTCTCGCTGGAAATGTCGGCAGAACAGCTCGCCACCCGTATCATTTCAGAGCAGACGGAAATTTCCTCGTCGAAAATCCGCCGTGGCGACATTTCCGAAGCCGATTTCGAAAAGCTTGCGGCCGCAGCTCAGCACATGCAGACCGTGCCGCTGCATGTGGACCAGACCGGTGGTATCTCCATTGCCTCTCTTGTCGCCCGCGCCCGCCGGTTGAAGCGGCAGCGCGGCCTGGACATGATCGTGGTCGACTATATCCAGCTCCTGTCGGGATCGCAGAAGAATGCCGGCAACCGCGTTCAGGAAATCACCGAAATCACCACCGGCCTTAAGGCGCTCGCCAAGGAACTGAACGTTCCGATCATCGCGTTGTCACAGCTCTCTCGTCAGGTCGAGTCGCGCGACGACAAGCGGCCGCAGCTCTCCGACCTTCGTGAATCCGGCTCCATCGAGCAGGATGCGGACGTGGTCATGTTCGTTTATCGTGACGAATACTACCTGTCGAAGACCGAACCGGAGGAAGGTTCTCCGGAACATGAGGTCTGGAGGGACAAGCTGGAACGGGTTAAAGGCAAAGCGGAAGTCATCATTGCCAAGCAACGTCACGGCCCGACCGGCACTGCCAACCTGCACTTCCAGGGCGAGTTCACCCGCTTCTCGGACCTTGCCGAAGACGAATACCTGCCGGAACGCCACGATTAGAACGCTTTACGGCGCTTGTGTATTATAGTGATTGGATCGCACGTTCCCGCGTGCGATTCGCCCAATTTTGAACAAAGCCCAGGTCTTTTTCTTGCCTCAGCAGGACTCTTACTCTTCTTCCTCCCGCCCTCTCGAGGCCCTCGCCGGTGGGCGTCTGACCATCGATCTCGATGCCATCGCCACGAACTGGCGGACCCTGTCCGAACACCTTCGCGACGGCACCGAGTGCGCCGCAACGGTCAAGGCCAATGCCTATGGCACCGGTCTTTGCGAGACGGCCGAACGCCTGTCCCAGGAGGGCTGCAGGACATTCTTCGTCGCCCTGCCCCAGGAAGCGCTGCATCTGCGGGAGACGCTTCCCGATGCGACCATCTACGTTCTGGATGGTCTTTTCCCGGGTACGGCGGCGACCTATGCGGCGGCAAATCTCCGACCGGTACTGAATTCCGTGCCGGAGATCGAGGAGTGGTCAGCCTATTGCCGCGCCGGAAACAAGCCGCTTGCGGCCGCAATCCATATCGACACGGGTATGAACAGGCTCGGGCTGATGCCGGACATGTTCGCGCAGGTCATGGCCGACGACTATCTTACCGGCGCGTTCACGCCGTGCCTTTTCGTAAGCCATCTGGCCTGCGGATCGACGCCTGACCATCCGCTCAATCAGATCCAGTTGGACACCTTTCGCGCGGCGACGGCGGAGTTCCCGGAAATCCCGAAATCGCTTGCCAATTCCGCAGGTGTCTTTCTCGGACCGGACTATCATTTCGACATCGCCCGTCCGGGCATTTCCCTTTACGGCGGCAAGGCTCTCGATCCGGGCACCAATCCGATGGTCCCGGTCGTCAAGGTCGAGGCCCGTATTCTGATGGTGCGCGACGTGGCCGAGAACCAGAAGATCGGCTATGGCGGAGCGAAAACCGCAACCAAGCCTATGCGCCTCGCGATCGTGGCCGCCGGTTATGCCGACGGATTTCTGCGCCGGGCCGGGTCGTCGGACAAGAACCCCGGCGGCTTCGGCTGGCTGGACGGTCATCGTGTGCCCATCGTCGGCCGGATTTCGATGGACATGATGGCGCTGGATGTAACCGACGTTCCCGAAACGGTGGCGCGGCACGGCGTCTTTGTGGAATTGCTCGGCCCCAACGTCGCGGCTTCGGACCTGGCGATTTACGCGGAAACCATTGACTACGAGTATCTGACCGGGCTTGGACGCCGCTTTCATCGGCGCTACGGGACCCTCGGCCTCAGGCAAGACGGCACCTGATGGCCCGGCGCGCATCCAGCTTCGTCTGCCAGTCCTGCGGGGCGGTGACGGCCAAATGGACGGGTCGCTGCGAATCCTGTGGTGAATGGAATTCCATCGTCGAGGAACAGACCGGCGGCGGCATCGGCGGCGGCCCCGGTAAGGTCAAGCGGTCGAAGGGCCGTGTCGTTCCCCTGGTCGGATTGTCGGGCGATACGAAGGAAGCGCCGCGGATCCAGAGCGGCATCGCCGAACTCGACCGGGTTACGGGCGGTGGCTTCGTGCGTGGATCCGCTCTTCTGGTCGGCGGCGATCCAGGGATCGGCAAATCCACGCTCCTGATCCAGGCGGCCGCCGCCCTTGCCCGCCTTGGCCAGCGGGCGGTCTATATTTCCGGTGAAGAGGCGATCGGACAGGTCCGGCTTAGAGCGGAACGGCTCGGCCTTTCCGATGCGCCCGTGGAATTGGCCGCCGAGACCAGCGTTGAGGATATTCTCGCAACATTGGAAGCCGGCACGCCACCTGCCCTGCTCATTCTGGATTCGGTCCAGACCCTTTGGACGGAACAGGCGGAATCTCCTCCAGGGACCGTCACCCAGGTGCGCGCCTCCGCCCAGGCGATGGTGCGCTATGCCAAAAAGCACGGCACGACGCTGGTCCTCGTCGGCCATGTCACCAAGGACGGCCAGATCGCCGGCCCCCGCGTGGTCGAGCATATGGTCGATGCGGTGCTCTATTTCGAGGGCGACGGCGCGCATCAGTATCGCATTCTCAGGTCGGTGAAGAACCGCTTCGGCGCCACCGACGAGATCGGTGTCTTCGAGATGACCGGAGCCGGCCTTTCGGAAGTCGCCAACCCGTCGGCCCTGTTTCTGGGGGATCGGACCTCAAATGCGCCGGGCTCCGCCGTCTTTGCCGGGCTTGAAGGGTCACGCCCGCTTCTAATCGAGGTTCAGGCGCTTGTCGCCCCCTCACCTCTCGGCACGCCCAGGCGCGCCGTGATCGGCTGGGATTCCGCCCGCTTGTCCATGATCCTGGCGGTGCTCGAAGCCCGGTGCGGGGTCCGGTTTTCCCAGCATGACGTCTACCTGAACGTGGCTGGTGGCCTGAAGATCAACGAGCCGGGAGCGGATCTCGCGGTTGCGGCAGCCCTGGTCTCTTCACTCAGCGGACTTGCCCTTCCGGCAAATTGCGTCTATTTCGGCGAAGTCAGCCTGTCAGGAGCGATCCGGCCGGTCGCCCAGGCTCAGTCCAGGCTGAAGGAAGCGCAGAAACTCGGGTTCGATCAGGCGTATTGTCCGGAAGGCAACCTGAAAGACGGCGCGACACGGAATTTTGCGGTAACGGGACTCCCGGAACTTGGGGATTTCATTGCCAAAATCTCGGCCAAGGCTGGTGCCGGCGGCAACGCTTAAGGCATCAATCGGACGGATCAAGCGGGCGGCGGCGCCCGATGGCTCAAGACACAAGGATCTTTCAGACAGATGCCGATCACCATGCTCGACGGAATCCTTCTCGTCATCATGCTCATCTCGGCGGTTCTGGCGATGATCCGCGGTTTCGTCCGCGAGGTTCTGTCCATCGCCTCGTGGATTGCGGCCGCTGTCGCAGCCTTCCTGCTTTACGGGAAGGTGCTTCCCTACGCCAAGCAATATATCAGCCACGATCTGGTCGCCCTGGGCGTTTCCGCCGCAGCGGTCTTTATCGTAACGCTGCTGATTGTGTCCTATATAACCATGCGGATATCCGATTTCGTGCTCGACAGCCGCATTGGCGCGCTTGATCGCACGCTCGGGTTCGTGTTCGGCGCTGTGCGCGGATTGCTTCTGGTCGTCGTGGCGATGATGTTCTTCAACTGGTTCGTCCAGCCGGAACAGCAGCCTAACTGGGTCTTGCAGGCGAAATCCCGCCCGATCCTGATGTCTATCGGCGAACGCCTTGTCGCCGTGCTGCCGGAGGATCCGGAAAAGGCCATTCTGGACAAGATCAAGAAACAAACGTCCACACAGGCCAATGGCGAAGGCGGAAACGAGAATACGGGCTACAGCGCTTCAGAGCGGCAGGGCCTCGAACAGCTTACGACCGGCGGAAACAACTGACGCTCTGCTGCCAGGAGCGGGTTCTTCCGCGCTCGTAAAGTGAGCCGGGCAGGCTTTGACCTGCCGGTATCTTGAACTTAAGGAGCTCCGCCATGCACGGCGAGACCGATCACACCGAGCCGTTTGATCTCAATGCAGACCGGCTTCAGGAAGAGTGCGGCGTATTCGGCATATTCGGTCATGAAGATGCGAGCGCCCTGACCGCCCTCGGCCTGCATGCGCTCCAGCACCGCGGCCAGGAAGCCGCGGGCATCGTGACGCTCGACGATGAACAGTTCCGAGCGGAACGTCATCTTGGCCTGGTCGGAGACCACTTCTCCAACGCAGATACCATCAACCGGCTGTCGGGCCGGGCGGCGATCGGACATGTCCGGTATTCGACCACCGGCGAAACGATCCTGCGCAACGTGCAGCCACTGTTTGCCGAGCTGGAAGGCGGCGGCATCGCCATTTGCCACAACGGCAACTTCACAAATGCCATGACCCTGCGCCAGCAGTTGATCCGCGACGGCGCAATCTGTCAGTCGACGTCCGATTCCGAAGTGGTCCTGCAGCTCATCGCCAAGTCGCGCGAACGGAAGATCGTCGACCGTTTCATCGACGCCATTTCCCAGATGGAAGGCGCATACTCCCTGGTGGCGCTCACGTCGAAAAAGCTGATCGGGGCCCGCGATCCGCTGGGCATCCGGCCGCTGGTTCTGGGCGACCTCAACGGCGCGCCGATCCTGGCTTCGGAAACCTGCGCGCTCGACATCATCGGAGCGACCTTCATCCGCGAGGTGGAAAACGGCGAAGTCATCGTCTGCAGCCCCAGCGGCATCGAATCCTACTTCCCCTTCGGCAAATGCCGGGCACGGCCGGACATTTTTGAGTTCATCTATTTCGCCCGCCCCGATTCCATCATCGGCGGCCGCAGCGTTTATGAAGTTCGCCGGGCCATGGGCGGGGAACTGGCGCGCGAATCCCATGTGGAGAGCGATGTCATCGTTCCGGTGCCGGACAGCGGCGTGCCGGCGGCGATCGGCTACAGCCAGGAAAGCGGCGTGCCCTTCGAACTGGGCATCATCCGCAACCACTATGTCGGGCGAACCTTCATCGAGCCATCCCAGTCGATCCGCGCGCTCGGCGTGAAGATGAAGCACTCCGCCAACAAGATGCAGATCCAGGGCAAGCGTGTCATCCTGATCGACGACAGCCTGGTTCGCGGCACCACATCGGTCAAGATCGTCCAGATGATCCGCGAGGCCGGCGCACGGGAAGTCCACTTCCGGCTGGCAAGCCCGCCGATCCGCTATTCGGATTATTACGGCATCGACACGCCGGTGCGCGAAAAGCTGCTGGCAGCCAAATACAATCTGGAAGAGATGCGCAACTACATCGGCGCGGACACGCTCGCCTTCCTCTCCGTCGACGGCATCTACAAGGCCATGGGTTACGAGGGCCGCGACAACGAGAACCCGCAGTTCACCGATCATTGCTTCACCGGCGATTATCCGACGGCCCTGACAGACCTGTCCGAAGACCGGGATTTCATCCGTCCCCCGCGTCTCGTCGAAGTCCAGTAAACAAGAGGCAGGCATGACGCAGGAATTCGAAGGCCGGGTCGCGGTCGTCACCGGGGCTTCGCGCGGAATCGGCTATCAGCTAGCCAAAGCGCTCGGCGCACGCGGGGCGCATGTGATTGCGATCGCGCGCACCGTCGGCGGTCTGGAGGACCTCGACGACGAGATCAAGTCGGCAGGCGGTCAGGCGACCCTGGTTCCGGTCGATATCACGGATTTCGATGCACTCGACCGACTGGGGGCGGCGATCTTTGAGCGCTGGAAGAAGCTCGACATCCTGGTCGGCAATGCCGGCAGTTTCAGCCTGCTGTCGCCGGTGGGACACATCGCCATCAAGGACTTCGACACTATGATGGCGACCAACGTCACCGCCAATTGGCGGCTGATACGATCGCTCGATCCGCTGCTGCGCCAGTCGGACGCCGGACGGGCGCTGTTCCTGACAGATTCCCACGCCCACAGCTGCACGGCCTTCTGGGGCCAGCAGGCGGTCTCCAAGGCCGCTCTGGAAGCCTTGGTGCGCACCTATGCCAATGAAAGCCTGAAGACCAACCTGAAGATCAACCTGGCCGATCCCGGCCCCGTGCGGACCGGCCTCAGGTCCAAGGCGATGCCGGGCGAAGACCCGGACAAATTGCCGAAGCCGGAAGAGGTCGCGCCCGCGCTGCTGAAACTGCTCAGCACCGGTGTGACTGAAACCGGCAAGCTCTACCATCACCCCAGCGGCGAGATGCGGGGCTTTCCGACGGCGGTTTAGTCTGTCAGGGATCCCTGCCGCATCCGATTTCGTCATCAACTTCGATGTGTGACTTTATGGCGGTCATGCCGCTTGTTCCCCTCTCCCCCCTTGAGGGGGAGATGTCCGCGACCGCGGACAGAGGGGGGGGGTCAACATCTCCACGAACAATGGCGCTGACGTCTGAAACCACTGCTGTTACCCCCCTCTGTCACCTCCGGTGACATCTCCCCCTCAAGGGGGGAGACTGGAGCAAGGGGAACCGCCGCGCCCTATGATCCGTGGTCGTTCAGCGCTACCCCCTTTTCACTTCCTCGGAGCGAAGGCCTCGGCGGCGATCCCGTTCAGGTCGTCATAGACACCGGGTGCGCCGACGACGATCCGGGCACCGTTATCGAGCGCTTCGTCGACGTCGAAGGGGGCAACGCCGTTGCCGGCCTCTTTCGCGATCAGGAGGCCTGCCAGGCAGTCCCAGGCGTTCATATGCGCTTCCAGATAGCCGATCAGCCGCCCGGAGGCGGCATAGGCGAGCATCAGGCCGCCGGAGGCATTGCGGAAGAACACGCCGCCCTTGTCGATCAGGGCGCTGATGCTGTTGATGGCATCGCTTGCCGCCGTGCGTCCGTTGAAGCCGACGCCGACGGAGCCCACCGAGAGACTTGTCGTTGCCGATGCGGCGATCGGACGATCGTTGACGAAGGCGCCGCCGCCAAGCGATGCCTTGAAGGTTTCGCCGGAACAGGGATCATGGATGACGCCGACCACGGTTTTGCCGTCGTGAACGCAGGCGATGATCACGCACCACTGGGGAATGGACGTCACGAAATTGGCGGTGCCGTCGATCGGATCGATGATCCAGGTGTAGCCGGAGGTGCCGTGGATCCGGCCATGTTCCTCACCCAGAATACCGTCTTGCGGGTAGGCCTTGGCGATTTCGTCGCGCACCAGGGTTTCCACGTCCCGATCCGCTTCCGACACCATGTCCTGATGGCCCTTGGCCGTAATGGTGAGCGTGTCGAGGCGACGGAAATAATCCAGGGCAAGAAGACCGGCTTTTTCGGCAAGCGCACAGGCAAAATCAAGACGTTCTGAAACCATCAAATGTCTCTTTCGAAAGGAGAAAGGCGAGAGCAATCCCGGAACCGGGATTGCTTCCCGTCTAAATGATTTTTACGACGGAAAATTGACTACTGGATCTTGCGCTTTTTTTTCTTCGCCACGTAAGGATTTTCGCCCTTGCGGTAGGAAAAGCGGATCGGCGTTCCCTGGATGTCAAATGTCTGACGGAGAGAATTCACCAGGTAACGGGTATAGCTCTCCGGCAACTGTTCGGGACGCGAACAAAAGGCCACGAAATGCGGCGGGCGCGTTTTCGGCTGGGTCAGGTAGCGCAGGCGAATGCGGCGACCGGCAACGGCTGGAGGCGGATGGTTCGACACCACCTTGTCGAGCCAGCGGTTGAGCTTTGCGGTCGACACACGGGCGTTCCAGGCTTCGTAGGCATCGAAGACGCCTTCGACCAACCGGTCGATCCCCTGCCCCTGAATGCCGGACAATGTCACGATCTTGACGCCACGGATCTGGTTGAAATACCGCTCGTTGGCGTCGCGGATCTTTTTCCAGGCCGCTTCCCGGTCCTCGATCAAATCCCATTTGTTGATCGCGATCACCAGAGCACGGCCTTCGCGCGCGACCAGATCGATGATCTGCAGGTCCTGCTTTTCGAAGGACATGGTCGCGTCGAGCGTGATCACCACCACTTCGGCGAACTTGATGGCCCTGAGCGCATCGGCAACCGACAGCTTCTCAAGCTTTTCCTGAACACGCGCCTTGCGGCGGATACCGGCAGTATCGAACAGCTTGATGTGATGGTCGTGCCATTCCCAGTCGACGGAGATGGAATCGCGTGTGATACCGGCTTCCGGACCGGTCAACATCCGGTCCTCGCCAAGCATCTTGTTGATCAGTGTCGACTTCCCGGCATTCGGCCGGCCGACGATGGCAACGCGCAAAGGGCGTTCCAGGGTGCCGACCGGATCTTCGTCCTCGACGATTTCGCCGTCCTCGTCGACATCGACGCTATGGACGGCTTCGTCCTCACGAGCGGCTTCCTCTTCCTCGTTGATGCGATCCACATAGGGTTTGAGAGCATCGTAGAGGTCGGCCAGGCCTTCGCCATGTTCGGCGGAAATGGCGATCGGTTCGCCAAGCCCCAGGGAATAGGATTCGTAAAGCCCGCTCTCCCCGGCCCGGCCTTCCGCCTTGTTGGCGAGCAGGATCACCGGTGTCGTCGTCTTGCGGGCCACTTCGGCGAAATGGGCGTCGAGCGGCGTGACGCCGGCACGGGCATCGATCACGAACAGCACCGCATCGGCGGAGGCGATGGCCTCTTCCGTCTGCCGGCGCATACGTCCTTCAAGACTGGCACTGTCGGCGTCCTCAAGTCCTGCCGTATCGACGATCGTAAAGCGCAGATCGCCCAGCCGGGCCTCCCCCGGCCTGCGGTCGCGGGTCACGCCGGGCGTGTCGTCGACCAGCGCCAGGCGCTTGCCGACCAGGCGATTGAACAAAGTGGACTTGCCGACATTCGGCCGTCCGATAACGGCGACTGTTGCGCCCACGGGTGTTTCTCCTGGCTTGCCGCCGATGCTGACCAGATCACCGCCTCAACGAGGGGGCGACCTGGCAGCGCATCAGTTGAATGCGGCGACGGACCTGTCGCCGTCCAAAACGATAACGCGTCCGCCGGCGACGATCGGGGTCACGTAGACCTTGGTGTTCACGTCCTTGGTCAGGATGATCTTGCCGGATGGCGCATCGACGGCGGCAAAACGACCGTCGCTCGAAAAGGCAATCAACGCCCCATTGGCAAGAATCGGACCGGCCCAGTTGCGGCGGCGCTTCTTCTTCTCCGGACGCGGCAGGACCGTCGACCACAGCGTTTCGCCGGTCTTCCGGTCGAGAGCGACCATACGGTCTTCCAGGTCCACCAAGAACAATGCGTTGCCCGACACGACCGGTGTGTGAACGCTCCCCAGATCCGTGCCCCAGATCCGCGTCCCGGTCTTCAGGGAGGCGGCGACCGTCGGCCGGCAACACCGGTCGCGTAGACCGTATCGCCGGAAATAACCGGGCTGGCCGACACATCCGCCAGACCGGACAGAGCCTGTGTCCGGAAGCCTCGGGTCACACCATCCGCCCATTGGGGCTCGCCGGTCTTGATATCAAGCGACATGATTTCGCCGGAAGAAAACGGCACAACGACCTGATTGCGGGCAATTGCGGGATCGGCCGCGGACAGAATGCCGCCGATTTCCTCAATGCCCTGATAACTCCAGGCCTGCGAACCGTCTTCCAGTTTCAGCGCGATCACCTCGTTGGACTGGGTCACGACGACAAGATGCCCCTGGCCAACGGCCGGCGCTCCACGTGCGGGCGTGCTCAGATCCGCCGTCCAGAGGACCTGACCGGAACCGGCATCCAGTGCCGCAACCTGCCGATAGGCGGTTGCCGCATAGACGCGACCACCCGATACGGCAACACCGCCGCCTGGCGCAACGTCGCGCTCGCCTTCCGGCCTCAGGTTCTTGACCCACTGGCGCCCGCCATTGGTGGACAGTGCGACCACATCGCCGTTGGGCTTGTAAATATAGATCCGTCCGCCCGCACTGACCGGTCTTGCGGAGGCACGCAGGGCATCCGTGGTCAAACCACCACCCGTCGCGCCGATATTCGTCTTCCAAGCCCGGGCTCCGGTTACAGAGATCGCCTGATTGCCCGGATCATTGGCAAGGCCGCCGCCCGCGGAGGGCCATTCCTGACCACCGGACGCAGGTCCAACTGTGGCCGGCCTGGCGGTGGCAACGGTTGCCGGATCCGCACCGTCAAACACGGGCTGGCGTTCGCCGGAAAGCTTCTTTTCCCTGCTGAACGGGTTGATCGATCCTGCGAAATCTGAAACGCCGCCACAGCCTGCGAGCAGGACGGACAGGGCCAGCACGCCGCAAAAGCCGCGCATTCCAGCATCAATACGGAGTGACCTCACTGTGCCGCCTCGCCTTTCTCGGAAGGTGCATCGCCATACTTGGCGCGAATAACATCGTTAAGCAGGCCGACCCGGCGCGAAACGTCGGCCGGCGTCTCCTGGTCAGCATCCAGATCAGAGATCCAGCGGCGGGCGGTGTCGATGTCCCCGCTCTTCCAGGCGCTGAGTGCCAGGACTTCACGCGCAGCGGCCCGGAAAGCACTGTCCGCTCCGGACAGTCCTTCCACCCGGTCCGCGATCGCGGAGTACTCTTGCGTATCGACGGCCAGAAAGGCAGCCCGGAGCGCGGCGATGTCACGAAGCGGTTCCGGCACCGCGCTGTCGCGGCTCAGCGCATCGAACGCGGCCACGGCCTCGGTGATGTTTCCGGCATTGCCCAGATCGGTCGCCGACCGCATGCGCGCAAGCGCGGGGTACCCGCCCGTCGCATCATTCAGCGTCGCGAACATCTTTTCGGCTTCGTCATAGTTGCCGGCTTCCGACAGGCTTACGGCCTCAAGAAAGGTATCGCCGGCCTGTTGCGCATTTTGTTCGTGCCAGTACAGCCAGCCGCGATAGCCTCCGGTGCCGACGACGATAAGGACAGCAACCCCGATGACCCAGGGACCGAAGCGATCCCAAAGCCGACGGTATTTCTCGTGGCGGATGTCTTCATCGACTTCGCGAAAAATGTCGGACATGCGTGTCTTATTCCTGCGCTTGCTGCAACCATCTCACCCTGACGGGCGCGCGTCACACTATCTTTTTCATTCCGTACGGGCAAACCGGTACAGCGTTTCTTTTTAACGGTTTAATGGCGCAAGTGAGGCAAAGAAGGCCTGCTCCGCCGGAAAATGACCAAACCGTCGAATTTCCCGTGATTATGTCAATGGAACGCCGATGACAAGCTCATGGCCTTTCCAAACAAACAGCCCGTAGACGACCAGCCCCGCCACGATGGCGAAAATATCCGCCCCACGGCCCTTCCCGGCTATCTCCACGGAGAATGGGACACCAGGATCCCCGCGCCGTTTGACCGAAATCCGGTCGGCGACCGCCCAGACCAGAAAGCCACCGAAAAGCAGCAACGACGCCAGATCACCATTGGACAGGAGGTGGGCAAAGGCCCACAGCTTTACCGCAACCAGCATCGGATGACGGGTAATCTCCCGGATCCGGCCGGGAACATAGGTCGCGATCAGAAGTACGAATACGGGAAGCATGAGCAGCATGGTCACATGGCGGGTCCATGTGGGCGGGTCATAGATAACGGGACTGCCATCCATCCGCGCCTGCCCGTAGCCGATGACGATCAGCACCAGCCCGACAGCAGAGACAACGGAGAATAGCCCGCGATAGGGCAAGCCCCCCAAACGGGCCACCAGGGTGTTTCGGACGCCTGAAAAGATCGGCAGGGCATGCGCCCCCAAAAAGACAAGCAATCCGAGAACAAGCAATGACATGCCTTTACCTCTCCCGTGTTCTTCTGAAATTTCCGGAACCGGTCGATACCGGGTATCATTCAGCACTCAGGTCCGTGGAAAATTCCGGGCAAATACTCCCGAGCGATTTCAATGACCGCAATACATCATCAAGCATGCACTCGCAACATATCGCGTGCAATACATCTGCGCTTACGTCCATATATTCGTCGGTTTTTTGTCTTTAATAATACTTAGCTCTGCTACGGTTTCCTAGGTTTCAATGTTCCGAAAATTCCAAAAACCCTTTTTTCAGGAATTCAGGCGATAGTATCCAACCTTAAAAACCGGGACAGGTAATGAATCAGGACAAGCGAGCAGATACACGCATGCGAACCTTGAAGGCGGGGCGGATTGTCTACGATCGCCTTTCGCGCGTGTTCGACTGCACCATCCGCAACGCGAGCGAAGCCGGGGCTTTGCTGCTCGTGCCGAGCACCACGGGCATTCCATCGGAATTCCTGCTTTATATGGATTCGGATCACAAAAGACGGCCGGCCGAAGTGGTCTGGCGCCAGGATGACCGGATCGGCATCCGTTTTACCGGTCCGGCTGAGGACATCGTATAACGCAAACGGTCATTGAGATCCGGTCCGCCAGGCGAACGATCGGGCTTTGCATCTTCAGAAACCGGAATTTTCAGCCTGCACGCGCAGGTGCCTTCCTGTCCTGCCGGGCAACGAGCACGATTGCCAGCGCCAGGGCTGAGCAGATTGTTGCGTAGACAAATACCGAATACGCGGTGGCATAGGCGGGATAGATGTTGAAAAACAACATCGCCAGAGCCGGCTGCATCCAGACCAGGCCGGCGATGGCCTGCATCGACACCGGCCAGCGCGGCACCGCCAGCAGCATGAACAGCAATCCGGCGCAGACCAGCGACCAACTGTAATACAGGAACGAGGAGGCCACAGCCGCGGAGGCCAGGAGCATCACGCCGATCCGGGCTTCCCGGCTCCAGCGCCTGGGCAGAAACAGGACCAGCCCGGCGCTTGCCACCATGGCGATCACCTGAACCGCGCTACGCAGACCGTCCGTCCCGCCTAGCTTGCCGATCGTTGCCTGAAGGCTCAGGCTGCCGGGGGTGACGCCAAGCGCGTATTTCTTGAAGTCCGGATCGGAGAAGATCCCGAAAAAGGCCGGCCAGCTGTCCCAACCGAAGGCCAGAACCGATACGGCCACCAGAAAGACCGTCCCGATCGCCGCCACCGCAAAACACCGATAGGCCCCGGAATTCAGCAGGAAAAACGGAACCAGCCAGCCGTATTGCGGCTTGATGGTCGCGACTGCCAGGGCCAGACCTGCAAGAACCGGCCTGCGCTCCGCGTATTGGAGCGCGAAGACGATGAGGGCCACCATCACGACAGATATGTTCATCCGCAACAACGTGTAGTGCAGGCCCGCGGACAAAGCGAAGAGGATCACCATTTCCATCGGCTGGCGGGCGAACAGGGGGATCAGCAGAAGGGACGCAAGGATCAGCACTCCGGTCGCCGCCTTCACCTCCCCATAACTGAAGGAGGCCATCGGATAGGAAAACAGCAGGAAATGCGGCGGATTGACGAAGATCAGGTGATGCTGGGCTTCCGACAGCCCGGGACGAAACACAGCCGGATCATAGGCTTCGACCGCCCGGCCTTCCTGGGCAAGCTCAGACGCGCGGTAGAAGGCGTCCAGGTCTTCCCGCTCCGACTGGGTGACGGACTGCGGAAACGTCCAGAGCTGATCCAACTGCTTTGCTACGAAATAGATGTTGCAGAAGGCGGCAAGGATAACCGCGCACAGGAAGAGAGGACCGCCAAGAGACGCCCGGCGTGACAAAGGGCCAATTCCTTGGGGTACCTGCGGCTGACGCGCTGCGGCGGTAAGCTGATCCTGGTGCAAGTGATTGCCACGCAATTGGAAAACAATGCGGCATTTATTTCAGATAATAATTTCGAAACTCTAAAAAGCGCACAAGAAGGGCGGCAAGCCGCACCTGCATGCGCCGCTTACGGCCTGTTTCCACTATGCGTTTGCGGTGCAATCCTTACAGGTGCCGCGAAGCTCAATCGTGGTTCTCGTCGGCACAAAGCCCGTACTGTCGGCCCATGCCTGGAGACAGTCGACCGCCTTTTCCGGGGTGAATTCACTGACGCCACCGCATGTCTCGCAAATGGCGAAGGCGGCGGTCTCATTCTTCCCGCAACCCGGATGACTGCAGGCCACAAACGCGTTGAGGCTTTCTAGGCGGTGAACGATCCCGAACTCGACCAGCTTGTCCAGTGCCCGGTAGACCTGAAGCGGTGCCTTGAACCCTTCCGAACGCAAGGCATCCAGGATCGCATAGGCTGTCATCGGCCCTGCCTCAGTGGACAGGGTATCGAATACAAGCCCCTGATTGCGCGTCAGTTTGGGAAGATCGTGCGCGGTATGCGAACCGACATGCGTGCTGCTCATGAGCGTCCTCCTGGGATCTTGCTTTGCCGCCTGGAGCCGAAATAGCGGACCGGCAACAGGCTCAGCATGAAAAGAACCATCGCCGCAACAACAATCGACGGGCCGGACGGCGTGTCCCATTGCAGAGACCCGTAAAGCCCGGCAACGACGGCAACAGAACCGATGAAGGCCGCAAGGCCAGCCATTTGCTCCGGTCCGGAGGCCAGTTGACGCGCGGCGGCCGGCGGAATGATCAGAAGCGCGGTGATCAGAAGCACGCCGACAATCTTCATGGCGATCGCGATGACGGCGGCAAGAAGCAGGGTGAAGACAAGATTCGCCCGCTCCGTCCTGATGCCCTCGGCTGCTGCGAGTTCCGGACTGACAGTGGCTGCGAACAAGGCATTCCAGATGATGCACAGGCCGGCGAACACAACGGCGCCGCCAAGATAAATGACCGCGATATCCGACCTTGAAACCGCCAGAATATCGCCGAAGAGCAGGCCGATCAGGTCCATGCGCACCCAGGTCATGAATGCAAGGCAGACCAAACCGATCGCCAGCGAAGAATGCGCCAGAAGACCCAGAAGCGCATCGGAAGACAAGCCTTCGCGCCGGCGCAGGACCATCAGCAACAAGGACAGGGCCACGCAGACCGCGAATACGGCAAGCATGGTGTTTATCTCAAGCAGCAGGGACAGGGCGACGCCCAGAAGGGCCGCATGCGACAGCGTATCGCCGAAATAGGCCATGCGCCGCCAGACGATGAAACAGCCGAGCGGCCCGGCGACCAAGGCAACACCGATGCCGGCGACGAGCGCGCGGGTGAAGAAGTCGTCAAGCATCGTGTACGCCCTGCTCCTTTTTGTCCGCCATCTGCGGGGCATGGGAATGGTCGTGCGCGTGTCCGTCATGACCCGGGCAATGATCACACACGGTTCCGTCCTGATGGCGGACCCGGCCATCCGGCAAATGCACGTGGTCGTGGTGATGTTCATAGACGGCAAGTGCGCTGCCCGCACGGTGGCCGAAGAGTTTCAGGTAAGCCTCACTTCTTGAAACATCGCTCGGAGTCCCCCGGCAACAGACATGACCGTTGAGGCAAATCACCTGATCGGTTGCCGCCATCACGACGTGAAGGTCATGAGAAATCATCAGAATTCCGCACCCGAGCCGATCGCGGATTTCCGATATCAGGTCATAGATAGCGATTTCGCCGGAGTAATCGACCCCCTGCACCGGCTCGTCGAGCACGAGAAGGTCGGGTTTGCGGGCGATGGCGCGCGCCAACAGCACCCGCTGCATTTCGCCACCGGACAAATGGCGTACCTCCTGATCCATGAGGTGGGTGGTGGCGGTTTCTTCGAGCGCTTCCGCAATTTCTTCATTGGACAGCTTGCTGGTCAACCGCATGAACCGCTTGACCGTTAATGGCAACGTCCAGTCGATCATCAGTTTCTGGGGCACATAGCCGACCCGCAGGCCGGGCCGTTGCCTGGCACTGCCATCAGAGGGTTTCAGAATACCGAGGGCCATCTTGGCCGTCGTCGATTTGCCGGATCCATTCGGGCCGATCAGGGTCACGATTTCCCGGGGCGCCACCGACAGATCGACTCCACGGACCAGCCAGTCGCCATTACGCTGAATGCCTGCTTGGTCAAGCCTGACAAGCGGCGGGACGAGTGCGGATGCGTCCATGAAATCTATCCGGTGCTGACGGGGTGAATCGCCCGTGCATATGTAATATTATTACACATATAGGCAATCGATGGGAGATTGGCAATCATACGGGCAAAAGGCCCCTTTGTCGCCATTTCACCTTCGAGATCGAAATGCAAAGCGTCGAAGCCCGCTCCCGATTGGATCGCAGCCCCAACTCCTGTTAGGAATCCACGGAGGTTGGCCGTACCATCCAACCTGTCCCGGATCTTATCTGCGAGGCCAGACGTCATGGATGGAAAGTCCCCAAGACCTCTGCTGATCATTGCATTGGCGATCAGTGCAGCAATAGCCGTATGGGGTCTCCTCGCTCCACAGCAGCTTGGGCGTCTTGCCACTTCGGCGGTGACCGCCCAGTTCGACAGCCGCGGCTGGTTCATCATGCTTGAGGCGAGCGGGCTGCTTTTCGTCGCCCTTTACCTTGCCTTCTCACGTTTCGGCAGTATCCGACTGGGCCCGGAAGGCTCAGAACCCGAATTCTCGACGCCGGCCTGGATCGCCATGCTCTTTGCTGCGGGAATGGGGGTCGGTTTGCTGTTTTACGGCACAGCAGAACCACTAACACACTTTGATGAGCTCAGGCAATTCTCTCCCGCCCCCCAAGCCGCCGCGCATGCGCTCTTCGTCACCTATCTGAACTGGGGCTTTCACGCATGGGCGATCTACGCAATGGTCGGTCTCATCATCGCCTATTTCGCATTCCGCCGCCAACGCACGCTTCTGCTCAGCGCTCCCTTGACGGATGCTCTGGGCGAGACCCGCTGGACCCGGGCAGCCGGGTGGCTGTTTGACCTGCTGTCGATCGTCGCAATTGCCGTAGGGCTCGCCGGTTCGCTCGCGATGGGGGTTTTTCAGGTTCAGACAGGTCTGGCCGGTTTGCTTGGCATCTCGGATCCCGGCACGTTGACCCTGCCTGTCTTCGTCGCAATGTGCATCGCCTTCATCATCCCGCTCAGGCGCGATCTCGGCGAAGGAATGGCCAAGCTCTCCAACACGGCGATGCTGATCGCGATCGGCCTGATGGTCTATCTTCTGATCCTCGGACCAACGTCCTACCTCATGAACGGCATCGTCTCCGGCTTCGGCCGCTACCTGTTCGGAGCGTTGCCGGCCGGTTTCTCGACCGCAGAGTTCTTTGATCAGGGGGTCGTCGACTGGTTCCAGGCCTGGACGCTCAACTACATGATCTGGTGGCTCGCGTGGTCGCCCTTTGTCGGCATCTTCATTGCCCGGATCTCCCGCGGACGAACCATCCGCGAGTTTCTCACCGGTGTCATCATCGCGCCGACACTGTTCTCGATCCTTTGGTTCGGGGTGTTCGGAGGCCTGGGGTTCTTCGATGCTCTTCGCCAGGATGGCGCGCTGTCCATCGTAAACCGGGAGAACCTGGATGCCACAACCTTCGCGCTGCTGGAGCGTTTCCCTCTCGATCGTCTGACCCGGGCTGCAACCGTGATTGCCGCATTTCTTTTCGTGGTCACCAGCGTCGTCAGTGCGGGATTTACGCTCGCCGTGATCGGCACGGGCGGCAACGAAAACCCCTCGCCCGGGATCCGCACGATCTGGGGAGCGATTCTCGGCGCGCTGGGATTGGCCATGGTGTTCGTGGGCGACATTGGGCTGGTGCGCTCGATCATTGCGCTTTCCGCAACAGCCTTCGTGTTCATCGTGCCGGTTCTCGTGCTTTGCCTGCTACGGCGCCTGCGGCAGGAGACTTACATATGAGCAACGAGCTGATCGACACGTTTATGAATGTCTCCGTTTTTGCCTATATCGGCCTTCTCATCTGGCTCGCTGTTCGGCCGGATCCGTGACCGGAGCTTACCCGGAAGGCGCGTCACCGGGCCTGAGAAACAGCGCATGACGCCAACGAAAAAGGGGCCGCAAGATCAATGCGGCCCCTTCCGTCGTTTCATGTGCGAATGCGGTCGCTACCCCAACAGCCTGGGCAGGAACATCACAATGCCCGGCACTGCGGCCAGCAGGATCACCCGTATGATTTCCACACCGAAGAACGGCAGCACGCCGCGAAAGGTTTCCATCATGGGCACGTTCTTGGCGAGCGCATTGATGATGAACACGTTCAGACCCACCGGTGGCGTGATCAGCCCTAACTCGACCACTATGAGTGTCAGGATGCCGAACCAGATCTTCAGCTCTTCGGCCCCCATGCCAAAGGTCGCGGTCGCGGCGGTGGCATAATCGCCGCCGTTCAGGTCGACCATCACCGGCCAGAAGAACGGCACCACGACCAGGATCATGGCGAGCGAATCCATGAAACAGCCGAGGATCACGAAGATGATCAGCATGATCGCAAGCACCATGTAGGGATCAAGCCCGCTGTTCCCGGCCCACGCCGACATGGTCGCCGGCAGGTTCGCGCGGGTGAAGAACCCTTTCAGCACTTCGGCGCCAAACAGGATGAAGTAGATCATACCGCTGGTCTTGGCCGTTTCCATCAACGCCGAGCCGACGCCGGTAAAGGTCAGCCCTTCCTTGCCGAACAGGCGCAGGCCGAAGCCGTAGACCAGGATTGCGAACACGCCGACACCGGCGGCCGGGGTCGGCGTGAACAGACCGATCCCCAGTCCCAGAATGATCGAACCGAAAATGATGATCACCGGGATCAGGCGGATCAGCGCAACGTGCTTTTCTTCCCGGGTCATGGTCTGCGTTGTCGGCGCCAGGCTTGGATTTACACGTACCAGGATGGCAATGACCGCAATGAAGAAGATGACCGCGATAAGCCCGGGAATGATGGCCGCCCGGAACATGTCGATGATCGAGCCTTCCACGATGACGGCATAGATCACGAGCGCTACGGACGGCGGAATCAGAATGCCGAGCGTGCCGCCGGCGGCCAGCGCGCCGGTCGACAGACGCGGCGAATAGTCCAGCTTGTCAAGCTCCGGCAGAGCGACGCGGCCCATGGTGGATGCGGTTGCCAGCGAAGAACCGCACACGGCGCCGAAGCCGGCGCAGGCACCGATCGCCGACATGGCAAGCCCGCCCCGGAACCGCCCCATCAGGGCCGCCATCCCTCTGAACAGATCCCGACTGAGGTTGGCCTGGCTGGCCAGAAACCCCATCAGGACGAACAACGGTATGACCGACAGGTCGTAGTTGGCCATGTTGCCCCACAGCAGCGACTTGAACTGCTTCATGTAGGGGCCGAAACGGATGAAGGAGGCCTCCAGCGACAGGATATACGTGCCGCCGATCCCGACGACCAGCATCGTCAGGCCCACCGGCATGCGAAGGGCCAGCAACACAAACAGGACGGCCAGGCCGGCGATGCCGATAAGTTCCAATTCACCCATGGGATTTGCCTCCGAGGACCTGACCCAAAGCAACCAGGGACCATAGGGCCATGGAGACGACGCCGGGGAAATACCACGGCCATTCCTGCCAGCCGAGTACGGCGGTCATGCTGTTGTCGCTGCGTGTTTCGAGCATGCCCTGCCACATGTAATAGGCGAGCCCGGCCGCCACCACGGCGGTGAGCGCCTGCCAGAGATGATCCAGGATTTTCTGCAGCCAGTTCGGGAATGCCTGCACGAACAGATCAACCGCCACATGGCCTTTTTTCAATTGCGTGTAGGGGAAAAAGCTCAGGGCAGCGGCACTGATCGCCAACCTCACGAAATCCTCATAACCGGGAAGAGCCGACACGTAGATACCGAACGGTTTCAAGGCGAAATCCAGCGTGAACGCCCCGACGTTCACGGCCGTGACGAGTACGATGATGACCGCAAGCACACCTCCAAGGAGCGCCCACAGCGTCACGACCCGCTGCAACAATGAATACATTTCCTTGCCCTTTTAAAAAAGCGAACGGCGCTCGCTGCGCCGTTCGCCATTTTGTTTGTTCTTATTGGACCCTCAGTCCTTGACGTTCGCCACGGCCGCACGTGCGGCTTCGACCATGGCGGCGCCGTCCAAGCCATTGCCATTGGCTTCGGCGATCCACTTGTCCACGACCGGCTGCATCTTGTCGGTGAAGGCCTTGTACTCGTCGTCGCTCAGGGTGATCAGCTCGCTGTTTTCTTCGATGAGCTTCTTACCACCGGCTTCGGAGTCATCCCAGACCTGGCCATAGATCGCGGCGATATTTCCCATCGAATGATCGTCGATGACCTTCTTCAGATCGTCCGGAAGGCTGTTGTAGCGATCCATGTTCATGCCGATCATGAAGGTGGACGTACCGAAACGAAGGCTGTTCGGCCCCTCGGTCGTGTGATGGGTCAGCTCCTGCAGCTTCAGCGGAGCGACGATTTCGAACGGAACCAGGGCACCGGCAACCACGCCCTTGGACAGGGCCTGCGGCAGATCCGGAACCGGCATACCGACCGGCTCGGCGCCCAGCGCTTCGATGATCCAGCCACCGGTTCGGGACGGCGTGCGGATTTTCAGACCTTCCAGGTCGGTCGGCGTTTTCACAGCCTTGTCGACCATATGGAAGACCTGACCACCATGAACGTGAAGCAGGATCGGCTTGATGTCCTTGAAGTCGTCCTTGATCAGGTCCCAGGCATTGGCCATCGCGACCGTGGTCTGCTTGGCGGAACCGAGGTGAACCGTCGGAAGTTCGAACACTTCGGTGCGCGGGAACACGCCCGGCGTGTAGCCCAGAACGGTCCAGACGATATCGACAACACCGTCACGCGCCTGACGGTACAGCTCCGGCGGCTTGCCGCCCAGCGACATGGCCGGATAGATCTCGACCTTGATGCGTCCGTTGGATGCTTCCTCGACGCTCTTCGCCCAGGGCTCCAGCATCTTGGTTTGCGCCGGCGCCTTGGGGCCGAGCAGATGATGCAGGGTCAGGGTGACTTCCGGCTCCTGCGCGCTGACGGTTCCCGCCAGCATTGTTGCGGCTATAAAACTTACGGCCGCAGATAGTATACGTTTCATATTAAACCTCCCAGTAGTGTGCACAGTATGATTCAGTCCTAATCATGACATGCATTGTCAAGATTACTCAGACCTTTATCACATGTTACCCATGGCTATTCCATATCCTTATTCTTGTAAAATGAGCTTTTCCTAATCCAGCATAAGCTATGGTTATAATTGTCGTTCGATACGCAAACCAAAATCGATCGATTCCCCGCCCGAAAACCATTCATCACAGCTGCATGGATTTCTCTTCAGCCGAGGCTCTCAAAGCGCTTTGGAACATCAGCAATGCTGGGGTCGGAGCCACGTTCGCACGCGTTGTCAGGCCGACGGGCCCTGTTGTTTCAATCGTCTCCACGGGCAATTCCACGAGATCACCTGCGGCAATATCACGCGAGATCACCCCGCTGGATATAACCCAGATCGCATCGGTTTCGAGCGTGTAGGTGCGTCCAAAGATATTGGAAATGGTCTCTACGCGTCGAGGCAGGTGTGTCACGCCGTGGGCAATCAGCAGCCGTTCCACATACGGGCGGATAACTGCCTCTTTCGTCGGATAAAGAACCGGATAGTCCGTGATCCGGCGAAGGTCCGGCTTTTCTTCCGAAAGGAGCGGATGTTCTTTACGCACGGCGAAGGAAACACTTTCCGAATAAAGATGAGCGAATGCGAGACCTGCCATCTGCGCGGGGTCGGCAAGGCGGCCGACCACCAGATCGAGCTCCCCTGCCCGCAGCTGGCTCAGCAGGAATGTGTTCGGTGCGGTGATCAAGGTGAGGGTCGTTTCCATGTTCTCGGCCTGAAACGCGCGCACGGCGTCCGGCACGATCCGCGCGGCCACGCTCGGCAGCACTCCGACATTCAGGTAGGATTCTCCGGACATCCGCGCCTGGGCGACACTGTCCAGGCCCTGCTTGAGCGCCGCCAGACTGGCACCGGCGTAGTGAAAAAACACCTCGCCAAACTGGGTCAGGGTGACACCCTTTCGGCTGCGGTCGAACAAACGCACCTTCAGGATGTCTTCCAGTTCCTTCAGGGTCTTGGAAACGGCCGGCTGAGTGATCGCCAGGGCGTCCGCCGCCTTCACCAGGCTGCGTTGGCGGGCGACCTCCATAAAGCACTGAACATGCCGGTATTTCACGCGAGGGTCGATCAAACTAATATTCCTACCGGTTATTCTAATTGCTCATTTTCTCATTTTACATAACCTAATCAACAGATAAATATGCCGCCAAAATTCAATGCGGCCAGATCACCGAACAGGCGCCGGCCTCGAACCCGGCCGCAGCAGAGACCACAAGAGGAGGAACAATGGCGAAATTCCAGTCTTTGGCCGAAGCCGTTGCCGGCAACATCAGTGACGGTGACAGCGTCGCCTTCGAAGGCTTCACCCACCTGATCCCCCATGCGGTCGCCCACGAAGTCATCCGGCAGGGCCGCAAGGACCTGACCGTCATGCGCATGACGCCGGACATTATCTACGATCAGCTGATCGGCATGGGCTGCGTGAAGAAGATGATCTTCTCCTTTGCCGGAAATCCGGGCGTCGGCCTGCTGCGCCGCTTCCGGGATTCGCTGGAAAACGGCTGGCCGCTTCAGGTTGAGATCGAGGAACACAGCCACGCCGCCATGGCCAACGCCTATGAGGCCGGAGCCGCCGGCCTGCCCTGCGCCATCTTTCGCGGCTACCGCGGCGCGGAGCTGGCCCGGGTCAATCCGAACATCAAGTTCGTCACGTGTCCTTTCACGGGTGAGGAGCTCGCCGCCGTCCCCTCGCTCCGGCCCGATGTCGCCGTCATCCATGCGCAAAAGGCGAATGCCAAGGGCGATGTGTTCATGGAAGGCATCACCGGCGTTCAGAAGGAAGCCGTTCTGGCGGCCAAGCGATCCATCGTGACTGTAGAGGAAGTGGTCGACGACTTCGGCGCCATTTCGCCGAACGCAACCGTCCTGCCCTCCTGGACGGTCACCTCGGTGGTGAAGGTTCCGGGCGGTGCGCATCCGTCCTACACCCAAGGTTACTACGGCCGCGACAACGCCGCCTATATCGAGTGGGACAAGGTCTCCTCCGATCGCGACAGCTTCACGGCCTGGATGGAAGAAAACGTCCTGAAACAGGGGCCGGAGGTCTTTGAGATCCGTGTCGCCCACCTGAAAGACGCAGGCTGAGGAGAGCGGACATGAGCGACTTTACCCCAAGCGAAATGATGACCGTCGCCGCGGCCCGCGCCCTCAAGAACGACGATGTGTGTTTCGTCGGCATCGGCGCGCCGTCGGCGGCCTGTAACCTGGCACGCCTCACCCATGCGCCGGACATCACCCTCATCTACGAAAGCGGCACCCTCGGCACCGCGCCGAACGTGCTGCCGTTGTCCATCGGCGACGGAGAATTGTGCAAGACAGCGCTGACCACCGTCTCCGTACCGGAGATGTTCCGCTACTGGCTCCAGGGCGGGCGGATCACCGTCGGCTTTCTTGGCGGCGCCCAGCTCGACCGGTTCGGCAATATCAACACCACGGTGGTCGGAGACTACGAAAAGCCGAAGGTGCGTCTGCCCGGTGGCGGCGGCGCCCCCGAGATCGCCATTTCCTGCGGTGAAATCTTCATCACCATGAAACAGTCGCTGCGCGGCTTCGTTGAAAAGCTTGACTTTGTCACCTCCCTCGGCCACGGCAAGGGTGGCAACGACCGCGCGGCCCATGGTGTCACCACCAGGGGCCCGACCCAGCTGATTACGGATCTGGCAATGTGGGAGCCGGATCCGGAAACGAAGGAGTTCACTGTCACGTCCCTTCATCCGGGCGTGACACGCGACCGGATTCGGGAAACCGTCGGTTGGAAAGCCAAATTCGCCGAAGACGTCGGGGAAACCCCTGCGCCTGACGCTTTAGAACTGGAGGTTCTTCGGGACCTTCATGCCCGTACCAAGGCAGCCCACGAAGGAAAATAGAATGCAACGCGCCTTTATCTGCGATTATGTCCGCACCCCGATTGGCCGCTACGGCGGCTGCCTGTCCGCCGTTCGTGCCGATGATCTCGGGGCGATCCCGATCGAAGCCCTGATGGAACGTAACGCCGATGTGGACTGGGCCGCCGTCGACGACGTCTACTACGGCTGTGCCAACCAGGCCGGTGAGGACAACCGCAACGTTGCCCGCATGTCCGCCCTGCTCGCAGGCCTTCCCGACAGCGTGCCGGGTGCCACCATCAACCGGCTGTGCGGCTCCGGCATGGACGCGATCATCACCGCGGCGCGGGCGATTGCCGCCGGCCAGGCCGACCTTATCATCGCTGGCGGCGTGGAAAGCATGTCCCGCGCTCCCTTCGTCATGCCGAAGGCGGAAACCGCCTTCAGCCGCAACAATGCGGTCTATGACACGACCATCGGCTGGCGCTTCGTCAATCCGCTGATGAAGAAGCAGTACGGCATCGACTCAATGCCGGAAACGGCCGAAAACGTTGCCGCGGATTTCAATATCTCGCGCGAAGACCAGGACGCCTTTGCCCTGCGCAGCCAGCAGCGCGCGGCACGAGCGCAGGCAGACGGCCGGTTCGCCAAGGAAATCGTCTCAGTCACGATCCCGCAGCGAAAGGGTGACCCGATCATCGTCGATCAGGACGAACACATCCGCGGAGACACCACGATCGAAGCACTGGCCAAGCTGCGCGCCCCGTTCCGCGAAGGCGGATCGGTGACGGCCGGCAACGCATCAGGCGTCAACGACGGTTCCGCCGCCCTCATCATCGCTTCCGAAGCGGCGATCGAAAAATACGGGCTCAACCCGATTGCCCGCGTCCTCGGCGGCGCGACCGCCGGTGTCGCACCCCGCATCATGGGCATGGGTCCGGCTCCGGCGACCCGCAAACTGTGTGCCCGCCTCGGGGTTGCGCCGAAGGATTTCGATGTGATCGAACTCAACGAAGCCTTCGCGGCCCAGGGCCTTGCGGTGCTGCGGGATCTCGGTCTGGAAGATGACGGCGAACACGTCAATCCGAACGGCGGCGCGATCGCGCTCGGCCACCCGCTTGGCGCCTCGGGCGCCCGGATCGCCGGCACCGCTGCCATGGAGATGAAGATGCGCGGCGGCAAGCTGGCGCTTGCGACCATGTGCATCGGCGTCGGCCAGGGCATTGCGATCGCTCTGGAAGCCGTCTGACCGATAGCCATCGCCTCTTTCGACGGCGGGGCTGACCCCGCCGTCGATCCTGCCCCTGCCCGGCGGATAGAACCACCGCCCGCTCCAGCACTTGCCGGGCCGGCAATTAGAGCCCAAGCTGCGCTCTTTCGATCAGAAGCAGCGGACCCATCCCATGACCCGTGAACCTCTCAACCAGCCACCCGAGATCCCACCAGAGCTGGACCGGTGGAACTGGGGCGCGTTTCTGCTCAACTGGATCTGGGGCATCGGCAACAGCGTCTTCATCGCGCTGCTGATGTTCGTTCCGCTGGTCAACATCGTGATGTTCTTCGTTCTCGGCGCCCGCGGCAGCCGCTGGGCCTGGCGAAACCGCGCCTGGCGTGACGCGGAGCATTTCCGCAGTGTCCAGAGAAAGTGGGCGATCGCCGGCGTGATCGTTTGGGTCTGTGCGATCGGACTTGGCGGCGCCACAGTCGTAGGTCTTCCCGCGATCATGAAAAACAGCGACGCCTATGCCATGACAATGGCGGCCGTGCGCACCGATGGCGCGGTTAAAGACGCGCTTGGCGGCGACATCGAAGCTGGCTTCTGGATCAACGGCAGCATCAATGTTCAAACCGGCGGAACCGGAACGGCCTACCTCAACTTTTCAATTACCGGCAACAAAGGGACCGGGCGTGCCATCTCTCATGCAGTGCGGACCAACGGAATTTGGGACCTGCGTGTCCTCGTGGTCTATCCGGAAGGAACTAATGTTCCTCTTGTGCTGGAAAACAAGTCCAATGTCTCGATACCCGGCGCACCTCAGGACCTGTAGCGTCCTGATCCAAAAACAAGGGTTTTATCAGGCGTTTGAATCGCTTTGCTGAGTTTCTGATTCCGCTGCTTCAGAAAGTGATTCAAGGCGTGTCGCACGGATGCAAAACCTCCCGAGACTCACATGGGATCCGTATGGCGATGAAAATGTCCAAGCATTCGTCCGGATCGTCCATTTCGTTGCTCTTCGTCATGCGTAGAATCCGCGGCAATCAAAATAGGCTGTTGATGTGCTTATAGGAGGGAACATCATGCGCACCCAGGTTGCCATTATCGGAGCCGGCCCGTCCGGCCTGCTTCTATCCCAGCTTCTCCACCGTGCCGGTGTCGACTGCGTTGTCCTCGAACGCCGCTCGGCGGATTACGTCCTGTCGCGCATTCGCGCGGGCGTACTGGAACAGGGCATGGTCGACATGCTGGAAATGGCCGGCGTTTCGGAACGCATGTACAAGGAAGGCCTGCCGCACGACGGCGTCAACATGTCGGTCGGCGACACCCGCCTGCGCATCGACCTGAAAGGCCTGACCGGCGGCAAGACAGTGATGGTCTACGGCCAGACGGAAGTCACCAAGGACCTGATGGACGCCCATACGGCCCGCGATGCCAAGGTGGTCTACGAGGCCGAGGACGTGACCCCGATCGACTTCGACACCGATACGCCGCGCGTCACCTACAAGAAAGATGGCGTCACCCACGAAATCGCCTGCGATTTCATCTGCGGCTGCGACGGCTATCACGGCGTCGCCCGCGCCTCTGTGCCCCGGGATGCCATTACAGAATACGAAAAGGTCTATCCGATCGGCTGGCTCGGCATCCTGTCCTACGTCAAGCCGGTGAACCACGAACTCATCTACGCCAACCATGACAACGGCTTTGCGCTCGCTTCCATGCGCTCACACACCCTGAGCCGTTATTACATTCAGGTGCCCGTGGACACCGACATCAACGCCTGGTCGGACGACGCCATCTGGGACGAGTTGAAGATCCGGCTCGGCGAAGAGGCGGCCGCCAACATGGAGACCGGGCCATCCATCGAAAAGAGCATCGCTCCCTTGCGCAGCTTCGTCGCCGAACCGCTGCGCTTCGGTCGCCTGTTGCTAGCTGGCGATGCCGGCCACATCGTGCCGCCGACCGGCGCGAAGGGCCTCAATCTGGCGGCCTCCGACATTTACTACCTGTCGAATGCGCTGATCGAATTCTACGACGAAAAGTCTTCGGCCGGCGTGGACGACTACTCGCAAAAGGCGCTGGCACGCATCTGGAAGGCAGAGCGCTTCTCCTGGTGGATGACCATGCTCCTGCACAAGTTCCCGGATCTTGGGGCCTTCAATGCGAAGATGCAGCAGACCGATATGGATTACCTGGCAAGCTCCCACGCTGCCCAGGTGAGCCTGGCCGAGAATTACGTCGGCCTGCCCTTTTAAAGAAAATGGATAAGTTGGCCCGGTCGCCGAAAATCAGGCGGCCGGCCAATCCGCAATAGCCGTGATGCTCGAATGCTTTCGTTCCCATCCTTCACATGGGAATAGATGAAGGGGCGTCAGGCCATGCACTGGGATCCGATGCAGTACTGGTACATATGTTCCGCGTCGAAGCCCGATGATTTCGTATTGAAAACACGATTGCTGCCCTCGCCCCGTACAAACGGCACCACATTTTCTTCGCTTCTTGTTCAGTAACCCGCATTTCCGCTCCCTGCCCCGCAATCTCTTGCCGGCATGCTTTTGTCGTTCAGCGTTCGAGCTGATTATTTGGCGGAAGGTATGTTTCTTCTCGGATTCAAACCCGAATGAGGCAAGTTCGGAAGAATATTCAGGCACTTATCGACAATATTACAAATACTCCCAATCTCCATTGAGTATTCCGGACGTTTCAATGCGCCGAAGACACACCGGACCAAACTCCCGGCTTCAGGCCCGCGGCGCTTCTGACGGTTCCATTCCAGCCGGTGCGGATGGTTCTGTCAGGGAGCGGACCTGACGTCCCGGCGTTTTGCGAGCCTTTTCCAGAGCGTCGCTGACATGTTCCAGAAGTATGGTGGGCAGAAGGATTGTCTTGCTGAAAAGATCGACCGTTTCACCGGCTTTCTTCCAAAGCCGAGAGTTGTGAACATAGTCCTCAACGGCCACGGTCACGGCTGCAACTTCATTCACCGTCGGCTGGAGTTTTCTCTCGAAAGCGACCGGATCGTTAGCGACTGCCAAGCCAAACCCTATAGAAAACAACGCAAATACATATACATGAAAGTAAGAACCTGGAAATCGCATCGCCCCCACCTCAAAACTTAACAGAAAGTTAATACACTTCCGGTTGTATTTTGGGCGACGATCCGGTTCAACCATAAATAGCCAATTCAATTAACTTCCCTGATAGTAACGTTAATTGCGGATCCTGACCCGGGATACGGACTCAGGTCTTCTGCCGGTTCCGGAATTCCTGAGGGCTTTCACCGGTTTCCTTCCGAAAAACCCGTGAGAAATAGGCCGGGTCGTCAAAGCCCAGGTCATAGGCGACCTCGGAGACCGGAACTGACGAGAAGGCAAGCTGGCGCTTGGCCTCAAGCACGATCCGGTCCCTGATCGACTGGGTTGCCGTGCGGTCGGTGAACAGCCGGCAATATCGGTTCAGGCGGGCCACGGACATGCCCATTTCCACCGCATAGAATTCCGGTGTTCGTTCGCTGCGAAAATGCGTGTCGACCAGGGCTCTGAAGCGAAACAGCGAAAAACCGGGCGCGGCATCGACCTCGCCCTCTTCCCCGATATCGGCGAACATGCGCGCCAGCATCAGCGTCATCAGCGGCCGGAAAACCAGGCGCCGGCGCTTGCCGCTTTCGAACTCTTCCGACAATTCCTGCAAGTAGCGACAAATCTTCAGGCGGTCATCGCCCAACGGGGCGATCAACTGATTGCTTTCGCCCCGGCCGGCCAGAAGCCGGTCGAGGTCGCGACCGTCATCGGAGCCGGTCAGATAATCATGGGTGAAGGACACCACGTAGCCCTGGGTGTCCGGTGTGAATTCCCAGCCATGCACCACCCCCGGCGGCGTAAAGACGACCGTGTCCGGCGCGATGCGGCGCTCTCCCGTTTCGTCGGTCAACCGGCCTTCGCCGGAAGTGATCATCAAACATTGGAACAGATGAATGTGACTATGGGCATCGAGCGACCAGCCGAGCGGCGCCGATCGAGCCCGTATCGTCTCGATGTGAAAGAAGTCAAAATCGTCGGCCTGATCGTTTTCGCCATAGAGGTGATAACGCGGAACGGGTGCTGTCTGCATAAGTCATTGTGGCAAGCAGCCCCCTCTCAAGGCAACTGCCTGCTGCTCTGTTCGGCCGCTACATACCTGCCGGGCTTCGGAAAGCCGGCTTCAGGTCTGCCTCTTACCCGCGCGCGTGATGAGCGTGCCAGTGCCAGGCGATATCGATCCGTCGGGGGAGCCACACCTTGTCATGGGAGGAGACATAGTCGAGGAAGCGCGCCAACGCGGCCGCCCTACCCGGCCTGCCGACCAGACGGCAGTGCAGCCCGATGTTGAGCATCTTCGGCGCCCCGGCCTCGCCTTCCGCATAAAGCACGTCGAAAGCATCCTTGAGATAGGCGAAGAACTGGTCGCCGGAGTTGAACCCTTGCGCCGCAGCGAAGCGCATATCGTTGGAATCGAGCGTATAGGGAATGACCAGGTGATCACCGTCCGGCCCATCGACCCAGTAAGGCAGATCGTCGGCGTAGTTGTCGGAATCATAGAGGAAACCGCCCTCTTCCATGACCAGCTTCTGGGTCTGCATCGAGCAGCGGCCCGTGTACCAGCCAAGCGGACGCGACCCGGTCACTTCCTCATGGATGCGAATCGCCTCGCGCATGTGTTCCCGTTCGACCTCTTCCGGCAAATCCGCATATTCGATCCACTTCAGACCGTGGGAAGCGATTTCCCAGTCTGCTTCCTTCATCGCCGCCACGGCCTCCGGATTGCGGGCGAGCGCGGTCGCGACCCCATAAACCGTGACCGGGATGGAGCGGCCGGTAAACATGCGCCAAAGACGCCAGAAACCAGCGCGGGAACCGTATTCGTAAATGGATTCCATGTTCCAGTGGCGCTTGCCGGGCCAGGGCTGAGCACCGACGATTTCCGACAGGAAGGCCTCCGAGGCGGCGTCGCCGTGAAGAATGTTGTTCTCGCCGCCTTCTTCGTAGTTGATCACGAACTGAACCGCGACATTCGCGCCACCAGGCCATTTCGGGTCCGGCGTATTGCGCCCGTAACCGATCATGTCGCGCGGATAGGATGAAGAGGAGGTCATATCCTTGAAATCCCTATTGAAACCTTCTGCGCACCAAACCCCAAGCGACACGCCCGTGCAAGAGGGAGATTAAAAATCCTCGTAATTCCTGCCCATAGCTCAAATTTTAAACGTCCGGTTTGCCTCGGTTTAGAACCTTGGCTGGTAAGCCGGCGCCGAAATACAGATATCGAGGAATTTACCTATGCAGCTCGCTTCCGCCGGTTTTCTCTGCCTCTTCGCGGCAGCGGCCATGACGCTGTTGATCAACCAGGAAGTTATCAACGCGGAGGCCGCCGAAGGACCTTTCGCAAAACCTGTCATGGAATTTTCTGCCCAGCCCGATCGGGCGGACTGACCGCTCAGCCCGACCGCGGGGTCAGCGGTTCGGGCGCACCGGCACGGGAACAGGTGCCAGGTTTTCGCGCGGAGCCATCATTGCGCTGACGGCCTTGAACCTCGGACCTTTCCCGTTGCGGGCGTCATCCTGCGGTTTGAGCATCATCACCGCCGAACCCATGACCACCGAACACAGCGTAATAATCAGCCCACAGGCCAGCATGACCACCGGAAGCACCGGATTGTCCGAGGCCATGACCAGCGTCCGCAGATTTCCAACATTCGACCAGAACAGGCCCGCTAGCACCAGCGCGGAGATGCCCAACCCGATCATGCCGTTGATCGCAAGCAGGCGAAACAGCGGGTTTGCCGGCAGGAAGCCGGACAGGATCGAGCCCCGTATTTTTTTGCTGGCCATCGGCGCACCTCTTCGACAGAACCTGCCGCATAGTTCCGGCAAGGTTTCGCTATATTGGGTCATGGAAAACCAGATTTCCTGCCCTGTAAAGCGGACAAGATTTCGCACCCGCCACTTTTTTCGGTCAAAAGCCTGCCATATATCCACTCTATATATAGAACCGATATATATCGGACTTGAATAAGGGGATTTGCGTCCCATTTTCAGGCATCGGCATTTTTCGCCAGTAAAACCGGCGCGGTTTAACCGGTGTGATCGGAAGACAGGAAGGACCCTAACACCATGAGCGTTCGCAGCCTCTGCCTGGCGATCCTCAGTTTCGGCGATGCGACCGGCTATGAAATCCGCAAGGAAGCCACGGAAGGCCGGTTCTGCTATTTCGACGATGCCAGTTTCGGGTCCATCTATCCGGCCCTGGCAAAGCTGACCAGCGACGGCCTGGTGACCGTGCAGGAGGAAGCCCAGCCCGGCAAACCCGCTCGCAAGATCTATTCGATCACCGATGCCGGCCGCGAGGAATTCATCACCACCTTATGCGAACCGCAGGCCGCGGACACGTTCAAGTCCCCATTCCTGCTGGTAGCCCTTTATGCCGAACAGGTCGGGCCGGACGTTATCCACCGGGCAATCGAACGGCGCAAGGAACAGATCCGCGCCGAACTCAAGCATCTGACCGACCACGACGATGCCTGCCCGCATAAAGGGTCCGACTGGGCACAGTCCTATGGCATCGCGTGCATGAGCTTCACCCTCGGCTACCTCGAGACCCATGGCGACGAGCTGATCAGAATTGCGGAAGGCGAGACCACTGCCCCCTCCTCCCGGGCGGCCGCCGAATAGACATCGATTTTGGAGCATTCTTATGCGATTGAAATTTTCATATGTGCTCGCCGTCGGGCTTGCTGCCGGAATTGGCTTGTGGATGTATTCCGGCACCTACGTCGTCGGCGGACGCGGAGACAGCGCAGATGCCACACCGCCGCCCTCCGAACGGCAGGAAAAGTCCGGAGATTCCTTGTTCCGTGTGCAGGTTTCCACGCTGAGCGCCAAGGAACGCCAGCCGGTCCTGGAAATCCGCGGACGGACGGAAGCCGAAGCCAAGGTGGAGGTCCGCGCCGAGACCGCCGCGCGCGTCGTCGAGCGCCCGGCCGTCGAAGGAAACAAGGTCTCCAAGGGCGATGTCCTGTGCGTTCTGGACAAGGGAACGCGGGAAGCCAATGTGCTTGAAGCCAAGGCAACCCTCGCCCAGGCAAAGCTTGACCATTCGGCGGCCACTCAGCTCAAATCCAAGGGCTTCACGGCGGAAACCCGGGTCGCAGCCCTGCAGGCCGCACTCGACGCCGCTCAGGCCCGTGTGGAAGAAGCGGACCTGGAGCTCGACCGTACGGTCATTCATGCGCCGATCGGCGGCATCATCCAGAGCCCGATGGCGAATATCGGTGCCCGCCTCAATGTCGGCGATGTCTGCGCCACCGTCGTCGAAACCGATCCCATGATTGCCATTGGTCAGGTCTCGGAAACGGATATCGGCCTGATCTCGAAGGGTATGGACGCGGAAGTCCGGCTGATCTCCGGTCAAACGATGTCCGGGACCGTGCGCTACATCTCGCCTGCGGCCGATCCGGAAACACGGACCTTCCGGATCGAGGTGGAACTTCCGAACAAGGAAGGCATCGCCCGTGACGGGACCACGGCGCTGACCCGGCTCAAACTGCCGACCCAAAGAGCCCACAAGATCTCGCCTGCAATCCTGACATTGAACGATGACGGCGAGCTCGGCCTGCGTGGCGTGAACGACGATCAGATCACCGTCTTCTACCCCGTCAAGGTTCTGGGTGGCGGCGACGACGGCATCTGGGTCGGCGGGCTTCCGGATACCGTCCGCATCATCACCGTCGGCCAGGACTACGTGACCGATGGCCAGAAGGTGGAACCTGTCCTCAAAACGGCCGAGGTCACCCAATGATCGATGCCCTTGAAGCCATCCTGAGGCGGCCCAAAACCGTTTTCGTCCTCATGCTGGCGCTGATCGTTGCCGGCACCTACACCTACCTGACGATCCCCAAGGAAGACAGTCCGGACATCGACGTTCCGGTCTTCTACGTGTCCATCATGCAGCAGGGCATCTCTCCGGAGGACGCCGACCGCTTGCTGGTGCGCCCGATGGAGACGGAACTGCGCGGCCTGGACGGGCTGAAGGAGATCACCGCGATCGCTTCGGAAGGTCACGCGTCCATCATCCTGGAATTCGACGTTTCCTTCGACAAGGACGAAGCGCTCTCGGATGTGCGCGACAAGGTCGACCAGGCAAAGGGCAAGCTCCCGGCAGATGCCGAGGAGCCGACCATCCACGAGACCAACTTCGCGCTCCTGCCGACCATAACCGTCGCCCTCTCCGGCAACGTACCCGAGCGGACGCTCTACAATCTGGCCCGGCGGCTTAAGGACCAGATCGAAGCGATCGACACGGTTCGTTCGGCGGATCTCACCGGGCACCGGGAAGAACTTCTGGAAATCGTGATCGACAGCCAGAAACTGGAAGCCTATTCGGTCACCCAGCAGGAGCTGCTCAACACGCTGACGCTGAACAACCAGCTTGTCCCGGCCGGTTTCATCGACAGCGGCAACGGGCGGTTCAACGTCAAGGTTCCCGGCCTGATCGAGACGGCGGAAGATGTCTATTCGCTGCCGATCAAGCAGAATGGCGAGGCGGTCGTCAAGCTCTCCGACGTTGCCGATATTCGCCGAACCTTCAAGGATGCCACGTCCTACACCAGGGTGAACGGCAAACCCGCGATCGCCCTTGAGGTCACCAAGCGGATCGGCACCAATCTGATCGAAAACAACGCCGCGGTCCGGCAGGTCGTGGAACAGGCTTCGAAGGATTGGCCGGAAACGGTCAAGGTGAACCTGCTGCTCGACCAGTCCTCGAAGACCTTCGAGGTTCTGGGCTCGCTGCAATCGTCGATCCTGACGGCGATTTTCCTGGTGATGATCCTGGTTGTGGCGGCACTCGGCCTCAGGTCCGCACTGCTCGTCGGCCTGGCGATCCCGACCTCCTTCATGATCGGGTTCCTGATCCTGGGCGGCATGGGCTACACGGTGTCCAACATGGTCATGTTCGGCCTCGTGCTGACGGTCGGCATGCTCGTCGACGGCGCCATTGTCATGACCGAATATGCCGACCGCAAGATCTCCGAAGGCATGGAGGACAAGGAAGCCTACATCCGCGCCGCACGGCTGATGTTCTGGCCGATCGTGTCGTCAACGGCGACCACGCTTGCCGCCTTCCTGCCCATGCTGATGTGGCCGGGCGTCGCCGGCGAATTCATGAGCTACCTGCCGATCATGGTGATCATCGTGCTGTCGGCCTCCCTGCTGACGGCCATGGTGTTCATCCCCGTGACCGGCGCCATCTTTGCGCAAGTCTCCCATTTCATGGGCAGGCACGCGAACGGGCTTCTGGCCTTTATCTTCGCGGTGGTCGCGGGCGCGATCGTTCTTGAGGCACCGGGCCTGCCCGAACTGTTGGCGGCATTCGCGCCCACGGCGTTTGCCGGCCCGATCCTGTTTGCCCTTGCCGGCCTGGCGTTCGTCGGTGTCGGCTTTGCCTCCTATTTCGTCCTGCGTCCGTTCGTTCGCTGGTCCAGGGCCCGGGCGGAAAGGCTCCAAGCGGCGGAACGCGCCGAAGCGGAAGCGGTTTCAGGTTCCACCTCCTTCGACGTCAACAAGATCGGCGGAATGGCAGGCGTCTACGTCCGCTTCCTGAAGCTTCTGGCGGGTAACCCGATCGGCAACATCATCACCCTTGTCGTGATGATCGGCGGCAGCGTCATGATTTTCGGCGCCTTTGCCGGCAATCCCACAGGCGTGGAATTCTTCGTCGACGAAGAGCCCGACCAGGCGGTCGTCCTTGTTTCAGGGCGCGGCAACCTGTCCGCACGGGAGTCGCTCCAACTGGTCCAGGCGGTTGAGCGCGAAGTGCTTCAAATTCCGGGTGTCAAGAATGTCGTGACCTCGGCCAAGGCGCCCGGAGGTTCCGGCGGAGGCGATGTTCTCGGCGGTGTTCAGGACAAACCGGCTGACGTGATCGGCGAACTCCAACTCGAGTTGGCCGACTTCTGCTGCCGCCGGGAGGCGAAACAGATCTTCGCTGAGATTCGTGACCGGACAGCCTCTCTTCCCGGCATCAAGGTGGAAACCCGCAAGATCGAAGGCGGCCCGCCCACGGGCAAGGACCTGCAGCTTGAAGTCAAGTCCACCGACTACGATACGCTGGTGGAAAACGTCGCCAGGGTCCGCGCGCACATGGACCAGATGGATGGCCTGCTCGACCAGGAAGACGATCGGCCTCTGCCAGGCATCGAATGGGAATTGTCCATCGACCGGGAGCAGGCAGGCCGCTACAAGGCCGACATCGCCTCGGTGGGGTCAATGGTCCAGCTGGTCACCAACGGTGTGCTGGTCGGCAAGTACCGCCCGTCCGACAGCGAGGACGAGGTGGATATCCGGGTCCGCCTGCCGCAGGAGCAACGCACGCTCGACCGGTTCGACCAGTTGCGCCTGCAAACGCCGCTGGGACTGGTTCCGCTGTCGAACTTCGTGACCCGCTCGGCGTCGCCCAAGGTGTCCTCGATCACCCGGCGTGACGGGCTCTACTCGATGATGGTGAAAGCCACCGTCGACCCTACATCGGGCGCGCTGCCCGACGACAAGGTGCGCGAACTCGATCAATGGCTGAAGACCCAGACCTGGCCGGACAATATCTACCTGAAGTTCCGCGGCGCGGACGAGGACCAGAAGGAATCGGGCGAATTTCTGATGAAGGCGATGGTGGCATCGCTGTTCCTGATGTTCATCATCCTGCTGACCCAGTTCAACTCCTTCTACCAGACGGCCCTCACCCTCTCCACGGTAATCATGTCGGTGGTCGGCGTTCTTCTGGGACTGATCATCACGGGTCAGAAGTTCTCGATCATCATGACCGGGACCGGCGTCGTGGCGCTGGCCGGGATCGTGGTCAACAACGCCATCGTGCTGATCGATACCTATAACCGCTTCCGCGATGACGGCATGGAGCCGCTCGATGCGATCCTGAAGACGTCGGTACAGCGGATCAGGCCGATCCTCCTGACCACGATCACCACGATCGCCGGGCTGATCCCGATGGCCACCGCGATCAATCTGGACTTCTTCAACCAGGTAACCGCCTTTGGAGGGATCACCGCCGTTTGGTGGGTCCAGCTGTCGACGGCCGTGATTTCCGGACTTGCCTTCTCCACCCTGCTCACGCTGATCATGATCCCCGTGATGATCGCCTTGCCGAGCGTGTGGATGCAGTCCGGGCGCCGCGCCTCCGTCTGGTGGCGGGGTGCTCCCGCGACAGCGAACGGACCGGAACCGGCCTCCGAGCCGGACGGACCATCCGAACCGGAAGCCCCGTCCGAAGAGCAGTCCCCGCCAGCCCGGGTCGTCAGGATGGAAAAACCGAAACCGCCGAAGGTCCCGCCACAGGACCTGCCCAACGCGGCCGAATAGGCGCTCATCCGAACCGAAACCGCCGGGCCCCTGTCCCGGCGGTTTTTGTTTGTCGGGCGGCTTGCCATATCTGCCGGGCAAGTCCATGATAGTTGCATCATACAACTACATGATTGAAGACCGATGCAAACGATCTCCCCTGAAGTCATCTCCACCATCCGGGGCGCGGCCCGCGTTCTGGTCCGTGAGCATGGCTATATGGAACGCACGCTCGCGGGCACCGACCTGTCCCCCTCTGCAGTCCACACCATCGTCGAACTCGGCGAGAGCGGCAGCCTGACATCGAAAGAGCTCGCCGATCGCCTTAACCTGGAAAAATCCACGATCAGCCGGCTGGTGCAGGCGCTCGAAAAACGCGGCGAGATTACCAGCAAGAAGCAGGAAACGGACGGCCGGTCCTTTCGTATCACTTTGACCGAGCAGGGACGCAAGACCCTGGCCGTCCTGGCCGCCTATGGCGAGAACAAGGTGTCCGGCGCCCTTCCCCATCTGAGCGGACAGTCGACACCGGAAGATGTCGCCCGCGCGCTCGACGCCTTTGCGACCGCCCTGACGGTTTCAAGGACCGGCGGAAACACCGAAGGAAGCACTGGGGCAGCTCCTGCGGTTCCGGAGATCGTCGAAGGGTATCAGACCGGCATGATCGGCGATGTTTCGGGCCTCCACGGCCGCACACACGGGCCGATCGTCGGCTTCGGTCCCGCCTTTGAAAGCGTCGTCTCGGCTGCCATGGCGGACTTCATGCCCCGGCTTTCCAATCCGGTGAACAACTCCTGGAGCGTTGTCGAAAACGGCCGGGTCGTCGCCTCCATCACCATCGACGGAGAGGATCTCGGCAACAACATCGCCCATCTGCGCTGGTTCATCCTGGAAGAGCATCTGAGAGGTCTGGGCCTCGGCCGCAGGCTCCTGGACAAGGCCCTCGACCACTGCGAACGCCACCGCTTCGACGAGATCCACCTTTGGACCCTGAAAGGCCTCGACGCCGCCCGCGCGCTTTATGAGCGCAACGGCTTTGAACTGGCGGACGAATACCCGGGCGACCAGTGGGGCAAGATGGTCATGGAACAGAAATTCGTGCGCAAGCGGATAACCGGCTGATCCATACGTCTCCCAGTCCTTATAACCTTGGCCTTGTAAAACGCCCTCTGAAAATGGCGATGCTCCTCCAACCCTTTCGTCATGCCATGGCTGGCCCTTGGCATCTACGCCGTGACATTGCACCCCGGATTTGCTTTTCCGTTGGGCTGCGAAACGGCAAGGATGCTCGGATCAAGTCCGGGCAGGACCGCAGAGAGCGGTGCTAACTCGCATCGCCCTTGTGCTTGTCGCCGAGGTGATCGAGATCGGTGTCCTCGCAATCGCCATCGTCATCGCTTGCAAGGTTCCTGTCGGCCAGCAGCAACGCGCGATGGGACCGCCAGGCGAACGGAATGGAGACAAGGTAGAGCGCGGAGACCAGCGCCACCGCCTGAAACGGGTAACTCACCGTCAGAGCGACAATCAGGACCGCAACCACGAACAGCGGCAGCACGTAATCGCGGCGGATGCGCGTGCCGATGGTCTTGCCGGAATAGGTGGGCAGGCGACTGATCATCAGGAAGGCGATGCAGATGGTGAAGACGGCAACGCCAGGCGCGAATTCCGGCCATTGCGGCAGGACACCCAGAAAGCCCCAGTAGATCGGGATCAGCACCGTCAGTGCGCCGGCGGGCGCGGGAACGCCGGTGAAGAACTGCACCGCCCAGGCCGGTTTGTCCGGATCATCAAGAGCCACATTGAACCGGGCCAGGCGCAGGGCGGCTGAAATGGCGAAGGTCAGCGCTGCAATCCAGCCGAGCGAGCCCGCTTCCTTCAGGATCCAGAGATAGAGCATCAACGCCGGCGTGACGCCGAAATTGACGAAATCGGCCAGGGAATCCAGTTCCGCCCCGAACCGCGACGTCCCCTTCAGGAGCCGTGCGACCCGGCCGTCGAGCGCATCGAGCACGGCGGCGATCAGGACCGCGCCGACGGCGAATTCCCAACGGCCCTCATAAGCCATGCGGACGGCCGTCAGCCCGGAGCACAGAGCCAGCAGCGTCACCATATTGGGCAGGATCAGCCGCATGGGCACCCGGCGGAACCTGGGCTGGCGGCCTTGCCGGGCGTCTTTTCTGGGGGCGGATTTGTCGTGTTCAGTCGTCACTATTTCGCCCCTAGCTGACCCGGGTCAGCGGCTGTGCGGTGGGATTGGTCTCGCGCAGGTCCGCCAGGACGGTCTCGCCGGCAATCATCGTCTGGCCGAGGGCGACCTTTGGCACCGTGCCTTCGGGGAAATAGACATCGAGGCGCGAGCCGAAGCGGATCAGGCCGAAGCGTTCGCCGCCAGAAAGCGTCTCGCCTTCGCGCACGAAGCAGACGATGCGCCGCGCAACCAGGCCAGCGATCTGGACGACGCCGATACGGGTCTCGCCGTTTTCGATCACCAGACCGTTGCGTTCATTGTCCTCGCTCGCCTTGTCCAGTTCCGCATTCAGGAACTTGCCGGCGCGATAGGCAACCCGGGTAATCTTTCCGCTCATGGGCGCACGGTTCACGTGACAATTAAACACGTTCATGAAGATGGAGACACGCAGAAGCGGTTCGCCGCTGAGCTCCAGTTCCTCAGGCGGACGTGCCGGGCCCACATGGCTGACGACGCCGTCTGCCGGAGATATCACCAACCCCTCGGTGACCGGGGTCACCCGCGGCGGATCGCGGAAGAAGTAGCAGACCCAGGCGGTCACGACGAGACCGATCCAGAACAGAGGATCCGCGAACCAGCCGATGACCAGCGTCGCGACCAGGCTGATGGCAATAAACGGCCAGCCTTCCCGGTGGATGGGGACAAAGGCCTTGGTTACGGAGTCGACAAGTGACATGCAGGATCCTGCCCTTCGGGACTTTCTGCCAGCCGGCGCGGCAGAGCATTCCCCCGCCGCGGCCTTGCAGAATTCGTGTGTATCGCGCTACCGGACACCCTGTTCCGGCAGCACATGGAATTGGGGCTCTCTTCTAAACCCATTCGATCCGCAATTGAACCGGAAAACCAAATCGCAACATGCCGGATGCTCAGGCGTCGCGATAGTCGGTTTCCCAGTAGGGCGGCCGGCCGTATTTCGAAAGCAGGAAATCGACAAAGACGGAGACTTTCGGCGGCGTGAACTTGCCAGGCGGATAAACTGCCCAGATGGCCCCTTCCCGCACCACCGGATAGTCCTGCATCACTTCCACGAGCCGGCCGTCCCGCAAGTCTTCCCAGATATGGGCGATGGACTTGAGGCTGACGCCGAGGCCGCACATGGCCGCGTCGTAGGAAAAGTCACTGGTATCGCCGGTGATAAAGGCCGACACCTGCTGGGCAATCTCTCCGTCCGGCCCCTCGAAATACCAGATCGGCATGGAGGAAATGCCAATGCAGTCGTGGTTGACGAGTTCGGCCGGGCAGCTCGGCGCACCATTACGGACGATATAGTCGGGTGTCGCGCACAGAACCCGTTTATTGCTGCCGAGACGGCGCGCTCTGAGGGTGGAGTCGGCCAGAGGCGCCCCCCGGATGGCCATGTCGTAGCCTTCGGCGACAATGTCGACGAGCCGGTCGGTGAAGTCCATATCGATGCGAATGTCCGGATAGAGTTCCCGGAATTCCACCAGATAGGGCAACACGTGTTTGCGGCCGAAATACATGTTTGTGGAGATTTTCAGCGTGCCGCGCGGCGCTTCGGTGCTGGCCTCCAGTTGGTCCAGCGCCGCGTCCATTTCCCGTAGCGCTGCCGCAGCATGGTCCAGCAGGATCTGACCGGCCTCCGTCAAGGCCGCGCGCCGCGTGGTGCGGGCAAACAACTGCGCGCCCACTTCACGCTCCAGCGCGGACAGACGGCTGCTTGCCGCCGAAGGAGACAGGCCAAATTCGCGCCCCGCTGCCGACAGGTTGCCCAGTGCGGCAACACGGGAAAAGAAACGCAGATCATCCAGGCGCATTATTCGAAAACTTCGAAAAGTGTTACCGAAACGAGCCCGATTATATCACAGCGCCGGAAATGAGACAGTCCCTCCAGCAGAAAGGAGACTGTCATGATACATACCGGTGATCATTACGAACATCTCGCACGTACGCACCGCGCCAGCGAAATCCGGCGTGTCTTCGGGGCTCTGTTCCAGCTCCCTGGCCGTCTCGTTCTCGCGCCCAAAGCCACACATCGCCTTTCGCCGTCCGATACCAGCTTCCGAGCGGCCTGAGCCGATAACCCGCTACTCGACGGTTTCGCCTGCGCGCGGCCCTCGAAGAACGATGCCCAAATCATCTTCTTCCCGGGCTGCCCGCAGGCGTTCCTCTGCCTCGCTCGCTTCGCGCTGACGCGCCCACATGGAGGCATAGAGGCCGTTCTCCGCCAGAAGGTCGGTATGCGTGCCGCGCTCGACGATCCGGCCGGCCTCGAGCACGAGGATCTGGTCGGCACCGACCACTGTCGACAGACGGTGGGCGATGACGAGCGTGGTGCGGTTCTTCGACACCTGATCGAGCGCCGCCTGGATCTCCTGTTCCGTATGCGTGTCGAGGGCTGAGGTCGCCTCGTCGAGGATCAGGATCGGCGGGGATTTCAGGATGGTCCTGGCGATGGCGACGCGCTGCTTTTCACCGCCGGACAACTTCAGACCGCGCTCGCCGACCTCGGACGCATAGCCCTGCGGCAGACGTTCGATGAAGTCGTGGATCTGCGCCATGCGGGCGGCTTCCCTAACTTCCTCGTCCGTCGCTTCCGGACGGCCGTAGCGGATGTTGTAGGCAATCGTGTCGTTGAAGAGCACCGTGTCCTGCGGAACCATGCCGATGGCATGGCGGACACTGACCTGGGTGACGTCCCGGACGTCCTGGCCGTCGATCAGGATCTGTCCGCCGGTCACGTCATAGAAGCGGAACAGAAGGCGGGAAATAGTCGACTTGCCCGCGCCTGACGGTCCAACGATGGCAATCGTCTTGCCCGCCGGCACGTTGAAGTCGATCCCTTTCAGGATCGGACGGTCCGCGTCGTAGTGGAAATGTACATCCTTGAAGGCAATCGTCCCCTCGACGGCTTTCAGCGGCTCCGCTCCCGGCTTGTCGGTGATTTCGGCCGGCACACCGAGCAGGTCGAACATGGATTCGATATCCGCCAGGCCCTGCCGGATTTCCCGGTAGATGAACCCGATGAAGTTGAGCGGAATGGAGATCTGCATCAAAAGCGCGTTGATCAGAACGAAATCGCCGATGGTCTGTTCGCCGGCCATGACGGCCTTGGCGGACAGCACCATACAGGCGGCCATGCCGATACCGAGGATGACGGTCTGACCAAGGTTCAGCCAGGCAAGCGACGTCCAGGTCTTGGTGGCCGCCTTTTCGTATTTGGCCATGGAGACGTCGAAGCGGTCGGACTCCATCCGTTCATTGCCGAAATATTTGACCGTCTCGAAATTCAGCAGGCTGTCGATCGCCTTTGAATTGGCGTCCGTGTCGCTGTCATTCATTTCGCGGCGGATGGAAATCCGCCAGTTCGACGCCTTGATGGTGAACCAGACGTAGGCAATGATCATCCCGGCCACGATGGCGAGATAGCTCAGGCCGAACTGGTAGGAGATCACCGCCGCCATGATGGCGAATTCCAGGATGGTCGGAATGCCGTTCAGGATCGTGAAGCGGACGATCGCCTCGATGCCCTTCACGCCGCGCTCGATCACCCGGCTGAGACCGCCGGTGCGCCGCGCCAGGTGGAACCGCAGGGACAGTTCATGCAGGTGGCGGAAGGTCAGATTGGCAAGCTGGCGCACGGCATGCTGGCCCACACGGGCAAAAAGCGCGTCGCGCAGCTGATTGAAGGCCACGGCCAGGACACGCGCGGCATTATAGGCGAGCACCAGCATCACCGGCGCAACCAGAAACGCCGGCAGATTGTTCGTCTCTCCGGTCAGGGCATCGGACGCCCAGGCGAAGAAATAGGGCGAGAGAACGGTCACGCCTTTCGCCAGTACCAGGGCGACGACGGCCAGCAGCACCCGTGTCTTCAGGTCCGGCCGATGGGCCGGCCAGATATAGGGCCAGAGATTGATCAGGGTATTAAGGGTCGAGCCTTCGTCCGCACTGACTGTAGTTTGCTTGCCCGCGCTCGTGTTGCCGGCAGCCTCCTTGTCGGCCGCATTCTGTACAGCCCGATTACTCAACGGCTTTCTCCCTGGGATCATTTTCGGTTTCTTTGTTATTGAGGGCTTCATCGGGACATCCGCCGGCCTTCAGACAGGCGCTGTGTTGTTCTGAGACCCGATTGAAGAAATCCTCCGACGCTACGGCCGCCTTGGACAGCATGTCCGTGTTCAGGTAATAGCGGCAGTTCCGGCCCATCGTCTCACAGGTCAGAAGTCCGGTTTCCTTGAGTACCTGCAGATGCTGGGAGACCGTGGATTGGGCCAGAGGCATCCGGTCGACGATCTCGCCACAGCAGGCGGCATTGCGGCTTGCCAGCGTTTCAATGATTGCCAGACGCGCGGGATGGCCGAGAGCCCGGTAGACCTTTGCGAGTTCGCATTGCGCGGTGGGCGCGCAAGCAGTTTCCGATCCGCTGTCCGGCCGGAAGCCTGCAGATTTCTCCGCCATGTGGCTGGCTCTCCCTCGCGATTGTTCAAACGGGCGGCCGGTTCGCGGTCCTTGCCCGGGCTTTCATCGTAGATATGCGATGAATCGCTGAAATAACAAGCCGCGCGCGCACGTGCCACACCATATTCGGCGTTTCAGCCGTCAAAGCTCGTTAATTTCCACGATGAAAACGAGCAAGCGGCGCGGAACCTGCCGCGCCGCCGGTCTCTGCTCCGTTCGGACCGGTGCTCTCAGTTCGTTTCAGGCTTCCAGTTCAAATCGCCCTCCGGCGTCAGGAAGACTTGCCCGGGATAGATCAGGTCCGGATTGCGGATCTGGCCCTTGTTCGCCTGATAAATCGTGGTGTAGCGGAAGCCGTCACCATAGAGACGCCGGGAGATGGTCCACAGGTTGTCACCCTTGTGGATGATGACGTTGGGCAACGACCTGGTTACCGTCGCCCCGGCCCCGTCGGCATCGGCCCCGGTTCCACCGGAGACGATCACCTTGGTCAGGACAATCTGCTCGGCCGCCTTCTCGAAGTTCACCGCCGCGCGGGCAACCACCGTTCCCTCGTCGTCGCCGATCATGTCGGCCCGCACTTCCACTGTTCCCGGTTGCAGGGTCTTGCCCCCCTCCAGCAGCCAGCGTCCATTGGCGCCAACCGTGGTTTCGCCGACGAATTCGCCGCCAACATAAACGCGCACTTTCATGCCCGGCTCGCCGGTCCCGGCCACATAAAGCTTGCCGCCTTCCGCTTCAACGGCCTCTACCGTCGTTTTCAAGGAGCTTCCGGCAACCGGCTCTCCGGCCGGAGCGGAGACCGCGCGTGTCGTCGGTGCCGTTTCGGCCTGATCGGTCGCGCTGCCGCCGGTTGCCACGGCCGTGACCTCGACTGCCGGAGTGGTTCCATTGGCCTGAGGCGCATCTGCGGTTGCCGTCGGCGTTTCGGCGGAAGCGGAGATGCCGGTTTCGGACTTTGCGACTTCCGTTCCCTGTTCCGGCTTCCCGGTTTCACCGGCCGTCATTTCAGACCCGCTCACCGACGGCTCACCGGATGACGTTGTTTCCGGTTCCGGCTTGGTTTCCACGACCGGTTCGGCCGGTTCCGCATCCTGGGCGGATGCGACGACGGTTTCCTTGGCAGGCTCCTGCGCGGCTGTTTCAACCGGCTCGGGCTTCTGCAGAATATCGGACGGGCCTTCCGGCTTGTTCAGCACCACCAGCGGCTGGCTCTTGCCGTCTTCTGGAACCGAGACAGCAAGGCGTTCGGTCGATTCATGGGTGACATTGCCGGCATCATCCGTGATCTGCAGACCGACATCGTAATCGCCCGCCTCGAGCGGCTTTTCCAGAATGATGGTCCATTCGCCCTTGTTGTTGGCAACGCCCTTGCCGACGACTTTTCCGTTCGCGGTCAGCGCGACGATGGAGCCAGGGTCCGAGCGGCCCGCAACAACGGTTTCGCCCGTCGGCTCCACACCGACCGCATCAAACGTGAGCTTGTCCGCCTTGGCGCTGATATCCGGGCCGTTTTCCTTTTGCGCTCCCGCATCGGCGGCTTCCGGCTGCGATGCGCTGGGCTCTGCCGTTCCGGAATTGGATGCAACCTCGGAGGTTTCCTCTGCGGAGGAGGCGGGTGCTTCTGCGCTTTTCTCCTGCCGATCCATGTAGATGATACCGGTGGTCAGCGCTGCACCGCCCACCACGACGGCGGCTATCAGGCTCCAGATCACGCTCAGCTTTGTCATTGCCATCCCATCCGGGTTCTTCCCGGGCCAATTACCCGGCTTAGATCCGTCAGTCTCCCGACCGGTCAATTGTTCCGCCTGAGGAGTGCCTGCGGCAGATCCTGCAAGGCTCACATTCTGTCGGCCAATCCCTGTCTAAAGCCATGAATATACGTCTTTTTAGGTGTCGGCAAGAAAACCGCCCAATTCTCCGTTGCCATGCACAATCGAATGCTTGACCGGTCCGGCCGGGAATGCCACACATTCCTCATGACAAAATTTTCCAGCGTCTGCGTCTATTGTGGCTCCAGTTTCGGCACTGATCCGGTCTATGAAGCGGCCGCGACACGCACAGGTCAGTCGATCGCCGAAAACGGCCTGCGCCTTGTCTATGGCGGCGGCTCGGTCGGCCTCATGGGCACGACCGCCAAGGCGGCCCTGGATGCGGGCGGCCTGGTCACCGGGATTATCCCTCATTTCCTGGAAAAACGCGAGGCGATGCTCACATCCCTCGATGAACTGATCGTGACCCAGGACATGCATGAGCGCAAACAGCTCATGTTCCAGAAATCCGACGCGTTCATTGCACTCCCGGGCGGTATCGGAACCCTCGAGGAAGCGGTTGAAATGATGACCTGGGCGCAGCTCGGTCAGCACAAGAAGCCGGTCGTACTGGTCAACATCAACGGGTTCTGGTCACCCTTGCTCAAGCTTCTCGACCATATGCGGCATCAGGGCTTCATCCGGCCGGATATGGAGATCCCCTATCTGGTGGCGCGGAGTGCGGACGATGCCTTGCCGATGATCCAGGATGTTCTTTCCGGCAAGGACGTCGATGGCGAGCCCCGCGATTACGCCCCCATCGAGAACCTTTAAGAACGGCACACAGACTGCGGCAACGCGGCTTACGCGCCCTTCACCGCAGTCCGGTTGTCAGAGCGAGTTGCGCTTAAATTCAACCATTTGACCGAGGTGACTTTGTCTGCTGACAAGGCGGGGTGCGTGCCGTGGTTTGGTTCCACCACAAGCGCGAGCCAACACGGTCAGCGGGTACAATCGCCCGGCCCTTCGGGTGGCAGAAAGCGGCCCATCGGCGGCGTTGCGCCGCTTGCCCGATGCGCCGCATCGCGCTTCACGACGCGCCGTGCCGAGTGAACCGCTTTTTACCATCAAATAGCGCAATTTAAACGCTGCTCGCTCGAGCCTTCCAGCGCCGCCAGGAGTCAAAGCTGAACACGCCAAGCGCGAGCCAGATGAACCCGAAGGTTGCCAGGGTCGCGGGACGGAGCGGTTCGTGCCAGATGAACACGGCCGCGACGAAATGCAAGGACGGCGCGATGTATTGCATCAGGCCGATCAGCACCATCGGCAAGCGCCGCGCCGCAGCCGAGAACAGGATCAGCGGCAGAGCGGTCACGATACCGAGGCCGGCGAGCGCTGCGAATACCGTCGGAGTGCCGAGCCTAAAAATGTCCACGCCCGACATTCCCTGAAGCAGCAAATAGCCTCCCGCCAGCGGCATCAGCAGCACCGTTTCCATCCACAATCCCGGCGTGGCCCGGACCGGGGTGATCTTGCGGACATAGCCGTAACCGGCAAAGCTGAAGGCAAGGCAGAGCGATACCCAGGGCAACCCGCCCAGCAATACCGCCTGCAAGGCGACGCCTACGGTCGCCAGACCGACCGCAACGCCTTGCAGGGGCGACAGCTTTTCACGCAGGACAACGAGCCCAACCAGAATGCTGACCAGCGGATTGATGAAATAGCCGAGGCTGACGTCCAGCACCTTTTCATGCTCGACGGCCCACACGAAGACCAGCCAGTTCACGGCGATCAATCCCGCGGACACGCAGAGAAAACCGACCAGTCGGGGTTCGCGGGCGATTTCGCCGATCTCGCGGGTCCTGCGCATCACCATCAGGAACAAACCGACGAAAAGCAAGGACCAGACGATGCGCTGGGCGACCACGATCTCGGGCGCCACCGTATCGACCAACTTGAAATAGCCAGGCAAAAAGCCCCAGAGCCCGTAGGCACCCAGCGCGAAAAATAGGCCGGTGCGGGTTTCGTCCGGCGCCGTTCCGGCCGGTGCCGCCTGTGTCATGGACTTGTACCAATCATGTTTGATTGCGCTTCGGCAAGCGGACCGGCCGGTTCGCCATTCAGGCGTGTCAGGCCACTTCGGCTTTCAAAAGCGCATAGGTGATGGAATCGACCAGAGCCTGGAACGATGCATCTACAATATTGCTGGATACACCAATTGTGAACCAGCGGCGATGACGTCCGGTATCGTGACTTTCGATCAGCACGCGCGTGACCGCCCCGGTGCCGCCGTTGAGGATACGGACCTTGTAGTCGACCAGTTCCAGTCCCTCGATCGCCGACTGGTATTTGCCAAGATCCTTGCGCAAGGCCTTGTCGAGCGCGTTGACCGGACCGTTACCTTCGGCAACCGACATACGGCCCTCGCCGTCGATGTCGAGCTTGACCACGGCTTCCGAAACGGAGACCAGATTGCCGATCGCATTGTGACGCCGTTCCACCATGACCCGGAAGGAATTCACGTCGAAGAAACGCGGCACCTCGCCGAGCGCGCGTCGCGCCAACAGCTCGAAGGAGGCGTCGGCGGCCTCATAGGCGTAGCCTTCGGCTTCCTTCTGCTTCACTTCCGCGAGCAGCCGGTCCAGGCGCGGATCGGACTTGGCGACCTCGATGCCGAGACGTTCCAGTTCGCCGATCAGGTTGCTCTTGCCGGCCTGATCGGAGACCAGAACCCGGCGCCGGTTGCCGACCGCTTCGGGCGGGACGTGTTCATAGGTCTGCGGGTCCTTCAAAATCGCAGAGGCATGAATGCCGGCCTTGGTGGCAAAGGCGGTTTCGCCGACGTAAGGCGCATGCCGGTCCGGCGACCGGTTCAGCATCTCGTCGAAGGCATGGGAAATGGAGGTGATCTCGGCCAGCTGGTCGTTGGTGACCCCGAGTTCGTACTTCTCCGCGTAGGCCTGTTTCAGTTTCAGGGTCGGGATCAGGGTGATCAGATTGGCATTGCCGCAACGCTCGCCGATCCCGTTGAGCGTGCCCTGGATCTGGCGCACGCCGGAATCGATCGCGGCCAAGGTGTTCGCCACCGCATGACCGGTGTCGTCGTGGGTGTGGATGCCCAGATGGTCGCCGGGAACAACCGCCTTCACCTTGCCGATGATCTCTTTCACCTCGTCCGGCAACGTGCCGCCGTTGGTGTCGCACAGCACCACCCAGCGTGCACCGGCCTCATAAGCCGTCTTCGCACAGGCAAGCGCGTAGTCCGGATTGGCCTTGTAACCGTCAAAGAAATGCTCGCAGTCGATCATCGCTTCCCGGCCGGAGGCCACGGCCGCCTTCACCGTATCGGCGATGGACTCCAGGTTTTCCTCATTGGTGCAGCCCAGCGCCACATCGACATGGTAGTCCCAGCTCTTGGCAACGAAGCAGCAGGCGTCGGCCTTGGCCGCCAGGATTTCCTGCAGGCCCGGGTCATTGGAAACAGAGCGGCCGGCGCGCTTGGTCATGCCGAAGGCGGTGAACGTCGCCCGGTTCGTCCTGTTTTCGGAGAAGAACTCGCTATCGGTCGGATTGGCGCCCGGATAGCCGCCCTCCACATAATCCACGCCCAGCCGGTCCAGCAGTTTGGCAATCGCAATCTTCTCCGTCACGGAAAAATCGATGCCGCTGGTCTGCGCACCGTCGCGGAGCGTGGTGTCGAAAAGATAAAGGCGTTCCCTGGTCATTTTTCTAGTTCCCCTGGTCGTTCTCTTGAACCGACCAGCTTTCCGTATCGTGGTCCGGGTGTTGATAGGTCACCATGGTGGCGAGAAACGGCAGGGCGATCTCGTCTTCTTCGGTGCGGGTCGCCGGCAAGCCGGCCAGTTGATCCACATAAGGCAGCTTTCCTTCCAGCCCGTACTGGACGGTCGGCGCGATCTCTTCGGGGTGATCGAAGGCGCCGATCGCCAGCCCCAGGTCGTCAGGCGCCTCATAGGTCAGCGGTGTGCCACAGTCCCGGCAAAAGCCGCGGCGGACATGGTTTGAACTCTGGAACCGCGCGGGCTCGCCTCGAGTCCACGTCAGTTCCGCCCCCTTTTCAAGGCCGACCAGCGGCGCATAGAAGGACCCGAAAGCCTTCTGGCACATGCGGCAATGGCAGATGGACGCCGTTCCGAGTCCGCCATCGACCCGAAACCGCACCGCTCCACACTGGCAGCCGCCGGAGTGGGATTGAGAGTGTCTCACCGCTTGACCTCCCAGGTGGTGATGCGCTGGCCGGTTTCGGAGTCTTTTGAATCCTTTAGCAGAATCCCTTCAGAGGCCAGTTCATCGCGGATCCGGTCGGCTTCGGCCCAGTTTTTCCCTTCGATGAAGGCAAGGCGTTCGGCGACGCGGGCCTCGATGGCCGCGTTGTCTATGTGACCGGTTTCGGCCTTGACCGGTGCGAGCCCTAACAGCACGGCCGATGCAGAATACTCCGCCAACCTTGCGGGATCCTTTTGCGCCTCGGAAGCAAGTGCATGAAGCGCCTGAATGGCTGCGACCGTATTCAGGTCGTCACCAAGCGCATCCAGAACGTCCGCCGCCGGTTGGGCAGCGTCCGCGACAAGGTCCGGCCACTTGGACAGAAGCCGCTCCGCCTCTTCCAGCTTTCGTACGGAAAAGTCGATCGGCTCCCGATAATGCGTCATCAGCATGGCGAGGCGCAGGACTTCGCCCGGCCACTTGCGACCGCCGAAGGCTTCGGTTTCCAGAAGATCGTGGATGGTGACGAAGTTGCCCTCCGACTTGGACATCTTCTTGCCTTCCACTTGCACGAAGCCGTTGTGAAGCCAGTAGTTGGCCATACGGTCGTTGCCATGGGCGCAGCAGGATTGGGCGATCTCGTTTTCGTGGTGGGGGAAGATCAGATCGAGCCCACCGCCGTGGATATCGAATACCTCACCGAGGTGGGCTTCGCTCATGACCGAGCATTCGATATGCCAGCCGGGCCGTCCGCGGCCCCAGGGGCTGTCCCAGCCCGGTTCCTCGGCAGACGACTGTTTCCAGAGCACGAAGTCACCCGGGCTCTTCTTGTGGCTTTCGACCGCGATCCGCGCGCCTGCCTTCTGTTCTTCGAGATTACGTTTCGACAGGCTGCCATAGGCCGGCATGGAGGCCGTATCGAACAGCACCTCCCCGTCCGCCTCATAGGCATGGCCTCGGGCGATCAGGGTTTCGATCATTCCGATCATACCGGGAATATGTTCGGTTGCCCGTGGTTCCACGGTCGGCGCGAGGCAACCCAGCGCCCGAACATCGGCATGATACTGATCGGCGGTCTTTTCGGTCACCTGGCGGATGGCGTCGTTGAGGCTCATGCGGCCGGTCTCGATCTCGGTGCCGAAATCCCGCAAGGCCCGCGCGTTGATCTTGTCGTCGACGTCGGTGATGTTGCGCACGTAGGTGACGTGATCCGCGCCATAGAGATGACGCAGCAGGCGGAACAGGACGTCGAAGACGATCACCGGCCGCGCGTTGCCGATATGGGCGAAGTCGTAGACGGTCGGGCCGCAGACATACATGCGTACGTTCTTTGGATCGATCGGAACGAAGTCCTCCTTCGATCGGGTCAACGTATTGGTGAGCTTCAGTCCTTTGGCATTGGACGTTGCTTCGCTCATGGCAATCGGTCTCCTGGCCGGCTGGCCGGGCGGTCCGTCTTAAGGAGCAATTTGCCAAGAGGGAACGGCCACAGCCAGCGGTGTCGCTAGCTGCAAATAATGGTGATCGAAATGATGTTCCGTGCGACCGTCATCATGGGCGCTGTTATGGCCCGCTTTCCGTCCGCCGGTCAAGGCGCAATTCGAGTGGCTGTTTTGGCACCGGTTTTATCGGCATCGGACGGATATCGTTCCGCTCTGGCCAGTCCCCGCGGACCCGACGTCTTCTTTAACTGGACTGTCCTGGGAACTGCGCTACGCTCAAGGTGGTCGAGGCGAATCAAGATGAGATATTTTCCTAATGCGCGTGACGTTCCTTAAATCGATACTTCTCGCGGGCCTGGTTCTGGCTGCCCCGCATTTTGCCAATCTGCCGCTTGTCGGCAGCGCCTTGGCCCAGTCGGCCGCGCCTGAGGCGGCTTTCACAGCCCCGGAAGCCTATCCGGAACCAACGACTCCCCTCGCCAAGGGCATCCGCGATGCCATCATCGAACTGGACGAAACCGAGGTTACCGAGTTTTACGCCAAGCGCGGCTTTGCAACGATCTGGCTGAACAAGAACGGCTTCAATGAGCGGGCGCATCTGACGATCGCCGCCTTCGCGGACGCCAATGCCCATGCGCTCAACCCGGAGAATTACGGACCGCTGAAATTCATCAACCGGAGCGAGAATGCCAAATCACTCGAGGACTGGGCCTCCATCGAACGGGATCTCACCCAACAGTTCCTCCGCTACGCCACGCATATGTCTTCCGGACGGGTGCAGCCCAACGAGGTCAACAAGGCGCTGAACATCTTTCCGCACCGGCCGAAACCCTCCGTCCTTTTGGAAAATGTGGTGGGCGCCAGCGATTACGCCGCGTTCCTGGAAACGCTCGCCCCCGACACGCCGCAATATGCCCGGCTTCAATTGCGCCTGGCGGAGTATCGCCAAAAGGCCGAGGAAGGCGGTTTCGTGGTTGTTCCCGAAGGGGAAGTCCTGAAACCGGGCATGACCGACGACAGGCTTGGCGTGCTGCGCCAACGCCTGATCGAGGAAGACTATCTTAATCCGACCATTCAGACCGGAGATGTCTATGACGGTGCGCTTGTCGACGCGGTCAAGGAATTCCAGTCCTACCACGGACTGAAAGTCGACGGTGTCATCGGCGCGGATACGCTGGCGGAAATGAATGTGCCGATCGAACAACGGCTGATCCAGATGGAACTCAACATGGAGCGCCGCCGCTGGATGCCGAACAACCTGGGCGAGACCTATGTCTTCGTCAATCTCGCCGACCAGGTTCTGAAGGTGGTCAAGAAGGACAAGACCTGGCTGGCGACGAAGGTCGTGGTCGGCAAGCCCTATCATGCTACTCCGGTCTTCACCGGCGAAATGACCTATGTCGAGATCAATCCCTACTGGAACGTTCCCTATTCGATCGCAACCAAGGAATATCTGCCGAAGTTGCGCAAAAATCCGGGCGCCCTCTCCTCCCAGAACATCCGCCTTTTCGAAGGCGGAACCGAGATATCACCGTCGCAGATTGCCTGGAGTTCCTATTCCCCGTCGAATTTTCCCTTCAAGCTGCGACAAGACCCGGGCAGCAAGAATGCCCTTGGCCGCATCAAGTTCATGTTCCCGAACAAGTTCAACATCTACATCCACGACACGCCGGCCAAGGCTCTGTTCAACAGGGCGCAACGCTCCTTCAGCCATGGCTGTATCCGCGTATCGGAGCCGTTCACGCTCGGCGACACGCTGCTGGCCGATCAGGGGTACGACAAGGCACGCCTTGAGGCGATCCGGGACAGCGGCGAACGAACGGTTGTCAAACTGCAGAAACCGATCCCTGTGCACATCACCTATCTGACGGCCTGGATGAACAAGGACGGCTCAACCCACTTCCGTAAGGATATCTACGATCGCGACGCGATTTTGCTGAAAGCGCTGGCACGCGCCATGACGGAAAACCTTTAACGCCGACAAATCAAAGACTTACATCTTGTTAAGCTATTTGAACGCTAGCTGAACGCACCGCTCAGCACCGGTTCAAGAGCGCTCTCCTATGGTCTGGCTGTTTTCGAAGGGTCGGAACCAGTTCAGGAGTATCGAGATGTTCGCCCGTTTGTTCGCGTTTGCCTTTCTGGCTGTTTTGCTGATTGGACCTTTGGCCGCACTTGCAACTTTTGCCGGTTACCCGCACACTCCCAATGCTGCAACGCAGCAGAAAAGCATGTGCCTGGCGACAGGAATCGGTTGCGGCTCTGGCCACGTTCTGCTTCCCGCAATCGGGCGCATGTAATCATTCGTAACCGTGAAACCTGACTTTGCTTGCAGGTTTCCCCATTTTTTGGCATTGTCCGAGCATGGATTACACAGCACTTGAAAATAAAGCGGAAGATGCCGCAGGCTTTCTGAAGATGCTCGCATCCGGCCCTCGGCTACTGCTGATGTGCCAGATGTGGGACAAGGAATGCAGCGTCGGCGATCTTGCCGAGAAGACGGGCATGCGCATGCCGACCGTCTCGCAGCAGCTTTCGCTTCTGCGTGCGCAGGGACTTGTCGAAACCCGCCGGGATGGCACAACCATCTATTACAGGCTGGTGAGCAAGGCCGCCCAGGAAATCATGGGCATCCTCTATTCGCATTTCTGTCAGCCTGATCTTCCGGGGAAGGTTTCCCAAGTCCTCGAGGCAGAGCACGCCGACTAGGCGCCGCCGCGATAGAACAAACGCACAAAAGGCAGCCCTGGCGGGGCTGCCTTTTTTCATTCCCAGCGACAAGATCCGGGCCGACGTTTCAGGTGTCGCCGCAGCGCGGCATCATTTTTTCATGTAATCGCCGCAGCGCGGCGCGGGGGCATCGCCCCATGGCATGATCGGCACAGTGGATGTGGAATTCTTCGGGCTGCCTTCGATCAGCTTGTCCGAATAGACCAGATAGACCAGGACGTTCCGCTTTGCATCGCAGCCGCGAACGATGCGCATCTTCTTGAAAAGAAACGACCGCCGCTGGCGGAACATCTCCTCACCCTGTTCGAATTTCTCCTTGAACGTGACCGGCCCGACCTGCCGGCAGGCCAGAGAAACGTCGGAAACCTCTTCAGCGACGCCAATCCATCCGGAAATGCCCCCCTTCTCGGGAACCGTAAAATGGCAGGCAACCCCGTCGATGATCGGATCGTCGATGGCGTAGGTTGCCAGCTTGTGGTCGGGCGTCAGGAACTTCCACACCGTGGACTTCTTGAAAATGAGATCGGGTTCATCGGCTGCAAAGACCGAGCTCACGCTCAGTATCAATGCAAGAACCGCTGCTGCTAGAGCGCGTTGCATGGACAAGTCCTTCGGAGACAGTTTCAGATGTTCCCGATGTGGGAACGCCTCGGCTTCATGTCCAGTCCGGCGACCTCAGGAGGATCCGGCCGCCGGGCCATCAACTCACGCGCCGGCCGGTTCGAGATTCCGTTCAGACTTTTCGCCTTCCGCCCCGTCGGCAGGCCTTTCGGCCGCCTCGGCATCGCCGGTAACATCTTCCAGCGAGAGATCGAGAACATCGGCGTCAGAACCAGCATCGTCACCGGCGCTGTCTTCCCGGAACATTTCGGGTTCCGCCTGCGCCGCCGCCCCGCGCAGCGCATCCGCCAGATCCTGATCTCTTTCCGTGGTCCAGATCTGGGGAATATCGAGCCCCTGAGCTTCATCGTAGGCTCTGGCGACGTTGAACGGCATGTTACGTTCATAATCCCCGTACGCCGCAAAAGCCGTGTCCATGGCGGCCTTGGTCGCCGTGTATGTCCCCCTCAGCCCTTTGCCTTCCTGAACGCAGGAAAAAACGGTGTCGCGCAAGAAGACCAGAAATCCGGCGGTAGCGGAAACGGCCTGATCAATCCGCTCTGCGCCGACCAACGCCTTGCCGCGGCCCGGCATCAGCGCATTGGGCCGGAAAGCCACAATACGGTTGAGAGCCCTGGGCCAGTCGGTCAGATGGGCGTCGCCGCAATAGGAGGCGACCTGGTTGGCAACGAGGTCTCCTGAGAACAGAACACCGGCGTCCGGAACCCAGACGACCACGTCGCCCATGGTGTGGCCGCGCCCCAGGTGCATGAGCCGCACTTCCCTGCGTCCAAGGCTGATCGACATGGAGGATGCGAAGCTCATCGTCGGCCGGATTTGGGCAGGCAACCGCTTCGCGCCGTCGAAAAGATCCGGTGAGCGGGACAGGGACAGCGAGCGATCCGCCTGACCCCGTTCGTCGATCATGCGTTTGGTCAGGTCGGAGGTGATGATCTCACCGGGCTCGAATGCCGCAGCGCCGAGGCTGGAATCCGCATGGTAGTGGGTCAGGACCACGTGCTTGACGGGCTTGTCGGTCACCTTCGCGATTTCCGCCAGCACCGCTTCCGCACCGTTCGCCGTTGGCTGGGCATCCACGACCAGAACCGAGTTCTCCCCGACAACCACACCGGTGTTCGAGCCTCCCTCCACGCAAAAGGCATAACAATCCCTGCCGATTTCCCGGAAGGAAACCTTCTTGTCCAGCGTGCCGGCGTCGTTCTTGGCAGTAACGTTCTTGTTCATGGCCGTCTCTCGTTTTTATCTGCGCGGTCAGCAAGTGCCGTTGAGTGAACCAATCCCTGTGCAAAGGCTCCCAATACCTCTGGCCTGGAACACGGTCTCAGGATAACGGACCGATTCGCAAATACTTGCCGTCTAATCTTTTCCAAAGCGCCGCCTTTTCAACAGATAGATCACACCTTGCGGACATCCACTAGATATAGAAGGGGTTCTTACTCCAAGCGCCAACCCGTTTCCTTTCCTCGGTGATCTCATCACTTATGCGGAGCCCTGACCCCGCATGCACTTTGCTAACCGGGAACAATGGCAGTATCTGGACAAGCGAAATCGTTTTACCAATCATGCTTGACTGCGGCCTAACCGGGAAATCGGGCGACCTGGCGGACCTCTTGACGGCCGACATCTGCAAAAGCGGCAACAGGCCGGCTACAATCGATCATGACTGGTATACAGACTGAGCCTTGCGTGAGGTTGGATAGGCGGGAAATGGACGACGTGAAAAGATCTTCTCCGGCCACGGGTCAAGAAGCCGAGACGGATGAAATCCTGGCGCTGGAGGAATTCCTGCCCTATCGTCTGGTGGTCCTGGCCGAGGAGGTCAGCCGGTCCTTTTCGCAGATCTATGCCGCGGAATTCGGCATCGGCGTTCCCGAATGGCGGGTCGTCGCCCTCATCGGACAATGCCATCAGGTCACGGCCAAGGTCGTCGGCGAACGCAGCACGATGCACAAGACGAAGGTCAGCCGCGCCGTAGCCAATCTGGAGAAATGCGGCCTCGTGACCCGCGCTCCCAATCCGGACGACATGCGCGAAAACTTCCTGACCCTTACGCCAAAGGGTCAGAAGATGTACGCGGATCTCGTTCCGAAGGCGCTTGCCTTTTCCAAGATGCTGATGGACGCCCTCGATCCGGCGCAGCGGAAAGCGCTGGAGGAGATCATTGCGCAGCTGACCCGCGCATCGAGCGCTTTCCGGACCCCTGGAAAATAGAATTTCCAGCCGACAGAAGCGCCGATCCCACCCGCATTAACTTCAATGCAGAGCTTTGGTTGCTATCCTTGCGGTTCCTGCCAATAGTGACGACAGGGAAGGCGCCGGGGTGACGCGCCTCAAGGGTCTGGGAAAAGGTATGACGGTATCTCGACCGGCAGCGTTCGGCTTTTTGGTCAGGGTCTTTGCCCTGGCCGTTGCGTTGACGGCCGGATTCCCGCAATCCGCCGCATTGGCGGCAAGCTGCGACCGTCTCAAGGCCGAGCTCAACCGCCTGGAAAGGCAGGGCGGCGCCTCTCCGGCTGTCGCCAAGTGGCAGGGACAGGCGCGTCTCCAGCAAAAAGCAATCACGGCGGCCGAGCGTGACGCGCGTTACTTTCAATGCGCCACATTGACCACAGTCCCGAAATGCCGCCAGCTCAATGCGAAAATCGCCAAAATGCAGGCGAACCTCAGAGCCATCCAGAAACAGGCTGCCCGCGCGGAGCGAAAGTCTCCCAACAGCGCCAGACGTGTCCGGCAGATCCGGGCATCGCTCGAGCGGCAAAACTGCCTGGCGCAGGCACGGGCGTCTTATTCCCGCCGAGAACCAGAAATCACCGCAAGAAGCGGCGGAAACACTTCCAGTGCCAATTTCTTCCAGCGCCTCTTAGGGCGATCCCGGCATGTCGCGGTCAGCGAAAGCGATGGCGATATGAAAGTGCTGAAATCGCGCAGACGCCTGGTCTCCTCGAACAGCTCGGACGGGGTGCATTTTCCGGCAGGCGGCACCTACCGGACCATGTGTGTGCGCACCTGTGACGGCTATTACTTCCCGGTCAGTTTTGCGACCGGCCGCGATCAGTTCGTCAATGATGCCGCCCGCTGCGGTGAGATCTGCCCGGCCGCTGAAACCGAACTTTTCGTGTACCGGAACCCGGGCGAGACCCAGGAAAACATGACCTCGCTGACCGGTATTGCCTACGGAGACCTGGAAAACGCCAACCGGTTCAAGAGCGAATACGTGGCCGGCTGCAGTTGCCGCAACCCCGCCCGCCAGGACACGGCCGGCAAGCTGGCGCCGATCACCCAGAGCGACCGCGATCTGTTCACCATCAACGGGGCAAAAGTGTCCGTCCTGGTCCGGGGCAAGGCGAAGGGCATTCGCTCCACGCTGGCCGTCAACGGCAGCGAACCCGGCTCCACCGCATTCAATCTGTCCCGCGAGCCGCTCCAGCCCGACCATCTGCCGGCCTATCTGGACCCGGATACCAGGCTCAATCTCGAAGAGGGCTTCAATCTTCTGGCGTCGCTGAGGACAACTTCTTCCGGCGAAGACGCCTCTGTTTCCGAAGCCGCGCAAGAAGAAGTCCCCCGCGGCCTTCCGGTGCTTTCAACGGAAAGGCCGGCGTTGAAAACCGGAGCCTCTCCGGTCGCACCGGTCTTTTCGGAAAACACCACCTCCCCGGGGCAAGCAGACGCGGAAGCTGCTTCCAAGACCCCTGTCAGGGTAGTCGGTCCAGAATATTTTGTCGCCCAATAAGCGGCAGCATCTCCTTCATGTCCGGACCATGATCGAGACCGGTCAGAACCCGGCGCAACGGCATGAACAGCCCCCGCCCCTTACGCCCGGTTTCCGCCTTCAGCGCTTGTGTCCAGGCGCCCCAGGTCTCGGCGGTCACGTCGCCATCCGGCAGGAGGTCGCGAGCCTTTGAGACGTAGTCCCGGTCTTCGTCCTCGATCATGCCTTCCACTGGCCCTTCGACGATCTGCCAGTAGAGCTTCGCATCCCCGACCTTCTCGCAGTTGCCGCGAACGGCCATCCAGAAGGCTTCTCCGCCGGTAATGCCGAGCGCCGTCAGACGCTCCGAGGCAACCGCATAAGGCATGTCGTGAACCAGGCGGGCATTCAGAACGAGAAGTTCCGCCGGATCGAACTTGGCGGCGGACCGGGACACGCTCGCCAGATCGAACTTGTCCACGAGGGTATCCATGTCGGGAACGGCTTCCACTGCATGGCTTGTGCCGGTGAGCACCGCCAGAGACGTCACCGCCATAGGCTCGATCCCGTCTTCACGCAAGGAACCTATGGAAAGCGCCCCTTTACGCTTTGAGAGCCCCTCACCGTCCACTGTCGTCAGAAGATTGTGGTGGCCAAAGACCGGCGCTTCGGCACCAAGCGCTCGGAAAATGGCAATCTGAACGGCGGTATTGGCGACGTGATCCTCGCCACGGATGATATGCGTGACGCCCATATCGATATCATCGACGATGGAACACAAGGTGTAGAGATAGGTGCCATCCTCGCGGATCAGGACCGGATCCGACATGGACGCAAGGTCGATGGACTGGTCGCCGCGGCACAGATCGTTCCAGGAAATGTCCGTCCGGCTGGTCTCAAACGGATCACCGTCATGGTTCGGCAGAAGGAACCGCCAATGGGGTTTGCGCCCCTCGGCTTCCAGTTTCGCTTTATCCTCATCCGTCAGCTTCAGCCCCGCCCGGTCGTAGACCGGCGGCCGGCCGAGCGCACGGGCGCGCGAACGGCGGCGCTCCAGTTCCTCCGGCGTTTCGTAACAGGCATAAAGCAGCCCGGCATCTCTCAGCCTGTCCGCGGCCGCATCGTAGCTGGCGATCCGCTCCGACTGGCGTTCGATCCGGTCGGGGGCGATGCCCAGCCAGCGCAGGTCCCGCTCGATGGAGTCGGCATATTCGGCCTTGGAGCGCTCCAGATCGGTATCGTCGAAGCGCAGGATGAACCTCCCGCCGGCCTGTTTGGCGAAAAGCCAGTTGAAGAGGGCCGGACGGCTATTGCCGATATGGATATGGCCCGTCGGGGACGGGGCGAAGCGTGTGATGACTGTCATGGCATTTCAGGTAGCGGGAGGAATGCGAAGACGCAAGCGGGATGTTGACCTTATCCGGCAGCCTGTAGAGCCATCCGTTGGTGTACACGCCGGGCAATGAAGGTCAGAGCCCCCGACATGACCAGGCAATAAGCGGCCATGCCTATCATCTGATAATCGAAAGAGACCTTGAGATCGATCAGCCAGCCGACCAGTCCGGGCCCGAGGGCCGACGACAGCACCATCAGGGCAAAGACCACGGAACGAACTGCTCCGAGATAGCGCGTTCCGTAGACTTCCGGCCAAAGCGCCCCGATCAGCGTGGCCATGAACCCGTTGCTGATCCCCATGAGTCCCATGAACAAGAAGGCGGCATAGCTTTCATGGATCAAGCCCAGGATCAGGCAGGCCACGGTCAGCGGCAGCAACGTGAACGGCAACAGCGCGCGAGCCGAGTAGCGGTCGATCAGGGTTCCCAGGATCAGCGAGGAGATCACCGCGAACATGGACATGACGGCAAAGGCGCTGGCGAAGAGTTCCAGCGTCCAGCCGCGCAGCTCGACCAGATAGACCTGATGGAACAAAACGGAGGTGACAATGAACGGGGGCGCGAGCACGCCTGCGGACATGATCCAGAATGCCGGATCGCGCAGCACTTCCGCGCGGGTCCAGTGGCGCACAGGTTTGGGCGCCTCCCCTTCCGCCATGTTTTGCGGCGTGCGTTCCTTGCGTAGCAACGCCATGATCAACGGCAAGGCGACCAGAACCAGGGCGGCCGCGGCCATCAGCCAGGTCACGCGCCAGCCGAAGGCCGCGCTCAGCACCACGAAACTGATTGGCAGGGTCGCTTCTGCGGCCGGAAAGCCAAGGCCCGCGATGGAGATCGCCCTGCCCCGCTGCGCATCGAACCAGCGGCCGACGGCGGTCATGGACGTGTTGGACATCATCCCCTGACCGAACAGGCGCAGGCCGTAGATGACGAAGAAGAGCATGATGACGGAAGACACACCCGCCATGGCGATGCAAAAGGCTGCCAGAAGCACCATGACCACGGCGGCCACACGCGGGATCGAGTACCGGTCCAGGCTACGTCCGACCCAGGGCAGGCTCATCGCGCTCGCAAGAGTCGCGGCCATGTAGAGCGTTCCGAACTCACCGTTGGACAGGTCGAATTCCTGGCGCACGTAGCCGGCGGACAGACCGATGAAGAAGGTCTGTCCGAAGCCAGAAAAGGCCGTGATCAGAAACCCGGCCAGCAGCCAGCGAAAATTGGCGCGCACGAATGCGAAAAATGCCACGGTGGAACCCCGCATGCCGCCTTGCCCGCCGTGGCCTCCAGGAGGCGCAATGCGAGCGAAGCGTTTGACGTTTTCAGGAGGTCCCGCTGGCTGTATCAGCTACGGTCGCGGAACCGGTTGGTAATCGGATAGCGGCGGTCGCGGCCAAAATTGCGGGCCGTGATCTTCACGCCGGGAGGCGCCTGCCGCCGCTTGTACTCGGCAATGTAGAGCAGATGCTCGATCCTGTGAATGAGCTCGGGGTCATGACCCCGCTTTTCGATATCCCGGACCGCCATCTCCCGCTCGACCAGGCAGGACAGGATATCATCCAGCTGATCATACGGTGGCAGAGAATCCTGATCCGTCTGGTTTTCCCGAAGCTCCGCAGACGGCACCTTGGTGATGATGTTGTTGGGTACGACCTCACCTTCGGGTCCCATCAGACAGTCGGAACGGTTCTTGTTGCGCCATTCCGCCAGATCGTAGACCTGTGTCTTGTAGAGATCCTTGATCGGATTGTAGCCGCCGTTCATATCGCCATAGAGCGTGGCGTAACCGACCGACATTTCCGACTTGTTGCCGGTGGTGACGACCATGAAGCCGAACTTGTTGGAGATCGCCATCAGGATCACGCCGCGAGACCGCGCCTGCAGGTTCTCCTCCGTCGTGTCCGGGGAACGGCCGGAAAAGACCGGCGCCAGAACCTTCGTGAAGGCTTCGACCGGCTCGGCGATCGGAATGGTGTCAAAGCGGATGCCGAGCGCCTCGGCACAGTCGGCAGCGTCCTTGATGCTCTCCTCGGAAGTGTAGCGGTAGGGCATCATGATGGCATGGACCTTGTCGGCGCCCAGCGCATCGACGGCCATGGCCGCAACCACAGCGGAATCGATTCCTCCGGACAGTCCGAGCGTAACGCCGGGAAAGCCGTTCTTCACAACATAGTCGCGCAGACCGACGACACAGGCGTTCCAGTTGGCCTCGTCCACATCGGGCAGGACGGTCACCGGGCCGCCTTCGCAAACCCAGGTGTCATCGTGCAGCACCCAGTCGGTATAGGCGAGACCGGCTTCGAACTGGGGCATCTGGAAGGCCAGTGTCCGGTCTGCCTGCAGCCCGAAGGAGCCACCGTCGAACACCAGCTCGTCCTGGCCGCCGAACTGGTTGCAGAAGACAAGCGGCAGACCGCTTTCTACGACCCGGGCGACCGCGACCTGCAGACGCTCTTCGGCCTTGTTCTCCCAATAAGGCGAACCGTTCGGAACCAGGAGAATTTCGGCACCAGTTTCGGCGAGACATTCGCAGACCTCGTCGTTCCAGATGTCCTCACAGATCGGCACGCCGATGCGGACACCCCGGAAGTCCACCGGTCCCGGCAGAGGACCTGCGGCGAAGACCCGCTTCTCGTCGAAAACACCGTAGTTGGGCAGATCGGTCTTGTAACGGACCGCCTGGATCTTCCCGCCATCGATCAAGATGGCCGCGTTGTAGAGCTTGCCGTCGAACAGCCACGGAGCTCCGACGATCATGCCCGGCCCGCCGTCGGCAGTCTCTTTGGCCAGCGCCTCGACCGCTTCCATGCACCGTTCCACGAAGGCCGGCTTGAGCACCAGGTCTTCCGGCGGATAGCCGGCGACGACCAGCTCCGGGCACAGCACCAGATGGGCGCCGTTCTGTGTCGCTTCTGCCCTGACCTGACGGATCAGATCCGAGTTGCCTGCGATATCGCCGACGACCGGATTGAGCTGGGCAATGCCGAGGCGAAGTTGACCATGAAGGGCTGAAGGTTTCGAAGCGCTTGTCATTCTTCGTGATTAGCGTGACCGCGAAGGAGTTGCAATCGCTGCGAAAGCTTAAATCAGCGCCATATCGATCATCACTGTCGTTGTCTCGCTCGCCGGGGCAGCAGCGACCGAAGACTGACCGTCGATCCGGTTGCGGCTTCGCCGGTCCGTGCTCGCTGAATTGAACATGATGCCCTTGGTCCGCCCATGGAGAGCCTGCTTGTGCAGGGTCTCGGTGATATGCCGGTACAGGACGGCCGGCGAAACCGGCTTGGCGATGAAACCATGAATGCCGAGGTTTACCGCTTCGATAACCGTCGACTTATTAGAATGAGCGCTGACGACAACCACAGGAAGTGTACTCAGGCGCCTGTCCTTCTCGGCACGAAGAGTGCGAATGAACTCGGAACCGCTCAACGGCTTCATGACCCAATCGCACAGAATAAAATCCGGACTACGGTCCAGAACGACCTCAAGCCCGTCTGCCCCGTCAGATGCCTCAAAAATATGGCGTGCGCCAAACCCGCCCAGAACGGATCTCAAAATGCTGCGCATATGCATGTTGTCGTCAATTACAAGAAACGAGACCGTGGACAGGTCCCAATGCATCGTCATTTTATGAAAATCCCCTACCTCAAATCACGCCCGATGTATGCGTAATTGACCTTAAGTAATTCTTGCGAAATTTATCGATAATGGGCGTTGTGATCGCCTAAATGAAAAGAGCGGCAAAATGCCGCTCTTTTATCCGTATTTTTGACAATCCCTATCAGCCGTTGACAGCCAGCGGTTCCGACCGGCGGCCATCCTTTTCCTTCTTGAGATTTTCCGCAATCAGGAACGCGAGTTCGAGCGCCTGGTCCGCATTCAGACGCGGGTCGCAATGGGTATGATAGCGATCGCCGAGCTGATCCGCGGTCAGCGCGTGGGCGCCCCCGGTGCATTCGGTCACGTTGCGGCCGGTCATTTCCACATGAACGCCGCCGGCATGAGTGCCTTCTGCCCGGTGAACAGCGAAAAAGGCTTCCACTTCTTTCAGAATGCGGTCGAATGGACGGGTCTTGTAGCCGCCAGCGGTGACCGTGTTGCCATGCATCGGATCGCAGGACCAGACCACGACCTTGCCTTCCCGTTCCACCGCACGAACGAGCTGCGGCAGGTGATCGAAGACCTTGTCGGCGCCGAAGCGCGCGACCAGGGTCAACCGGCCCGGCTCGTTCTCCGGATTCAGGATATCGATCAGCTCCAGCAGTCCGTCAGGCGACAACGAGGGGCCACACTTCAGGCCGATCGGGTTCTTGATACCGCGGAAGAATTCCACATGGGCATGATCGGGCTGGCGGGTCCGGTCGCCGATCCAAAGCATGTGGCCGGAGGTGGCGTACCAGTCGCCGGAGGTGCTGTCGACGCGGGTGAACGCCTGTTCATAGCCCAGAAGCAGGGCTTCATGGCTCGTGAAGAAATCGGTCGAGCGCAATTGCGGAACGCTCGAGGAATCCACACCGCAGGCACGCATGAACGCAAGCGACTCGGTAATCCGGTCGGCCAGTTCCTTGTACCGATGGCCCTGGGGGCTGTCGGAAATGAAACCGAGCATCCACTGGTGTACCTGATCGAGGTTGGCGAAACCGCCCTGGGCGAAGGCGCGCAGCAGGTTCAGCGTCGCGGCCGACTGGCGGTAGGCCATGCTCATCCGGTTCGGATCCGGGATCCGGCTTTCCGGCGTGAACGCGATATCGTTGATGATATCGCCGCGGTAGCTCGGCAGTTCGACATCGCCCTTCTTCTCGAAATTGGAAGAGCGCGGTTTCGCGAACTGGCCGGCAATGCGGCCGACCTTCACCACCGGCTGGCTCGCCGCATAGGTCAGCACGACGGCCATCTGCAGGAAGACACGGAAAAAATCGCGGATGTGGTCCGGGTGATGCTCGGCGAAGCTTTCCGCACAATCACCACCTTGAAGCAGAAACCCCTTTCCGACCGCGACATCGGCAAGCTGGCGCTTCAAATCCCGCGCCTCGCCTGCAAAAACCAGCGGCGGATAGGTCGACAGACGGCCTTCAACCTCTGCCAGGGCCTCTTTGTCGGGATAATCCGGCACCTGAACGATCGGCTTCGATCTCCAGCTGTCCGGTGTCCACTTCTCCGCCATTGTTTCAACTCCTGCACTCGGGGCCGGGCGCACCCAAAATCTTATGATTTGTTCTGCCCGGATTAATCCAGTTGTCCTGTCGCGCTGCACCTCATGAGCAAACGTGCGCGGGTTATACACGGGTCTTTTCTCCAAGACCACAGATAGTAGAGTGAATTTGCCAGTTCACGCCAGCGAGACAAACAAGGATACCGCAGATGAGCCTTGAACACAGCCATACGCCGGATGACATTGCCGACCGGCTGCACGATGGGCCGACGATCAGCTATCTGCGGGACTGGGTCTATGGCGGGATCGACGGCGCGGTGACGACATTTGCCGTCGTTGCCGGTGCGGTCGGAGCAAACCTGTCGACCCCGATCATTCTGATCCTCGGCCTCGCCAATCTCCTTGCCGACGGGTTTTCCATGGCGGCCGCGAATTACTCGGGTACCAAGACGGAAGAAGACGATTACCGGCGCCTCAAATTGGTGGAAGAAAAGCATATCCATCTGGAACCCGACGGCGAACGCGAGGAAATCCGGCAGATCTACAAGGCCAAGGGCTATCACGGCGCGGAACTGGAAACCCTGGTCGGTATCATCACGTCGCGGCGCCAGACCTGGATCGAGACCATGATGCAGGAAGAATACGGCCTGTCCGCCGCCCAGCGCTCTCCCCTGAAGGCAGCCCTGACCACCTTTGCCGCCTTCGTGGTTTGTGGCAGCCTGCCGTTGGTCCCGTTCGTTTTCGGCCTACCCGCGTCTGCCGAGATAACGACCTTTTTGACGGCAATCGCGTTCTTTGGCATCGGCTCGATCAAGTCACTCTGGTCAACCCAGCACTGGTTCTGGTCCGGACTGGAAACCACGGTGATCGGAATGGCCGCGGCCGCCATTGCCTGGATTGTCGGCTACCTGCTTCAAGGGTTGATGGGCTGAAACCCGCAAAAGTCCGGGAACTAACGGACTTGACCGGGCTTGACCGTAACGCCGAAGCTTCCAACATGATCGAGCCTCAATTCACTCTCGGCCTCGAAGAGGAATATCTTCTTGTCGACCGCACGACCCGCGATCTGGCCAGCGCCCCGCCTGCGGAGCTGTTCTCCGATTGCGAAGCGGCGCTGGAAGGCCGGGTCAGTCCCGAGTTCCTCAAATGCCAGATCGAAGTCGGCACGCCGGTTTGTACGTCGCTGGACGATGCCCGCCAGGAACTGAGGTTCCTCAGACGGACCATAGCGGAGAAAGCACGGCCCTATGGGCTGGCTCCGATCGCCGCCTCCACCCATCCGTTCGCGGAATGGATGCGCCAGCCGCATACGGACAAAGAACGCTACAACGACATCGCCAAGGCGATGCAGGTCGTCGCCGACCGGCTGCTGATCTGCGGCATGCATGTTCATGTCGGCATCGAGGATGAAGAACTGCGGATCGACCTGTTCAACCAGCTCGCCTATTTCCTGCCGCACCTTCTGGCACTGAGCACGTCGTCTCCGTTCTGGCGAGGACGCAACACCGGGCTGAAGTCCTACCGAATGGCCGTTTTCAATGAACTGCCGCGGACTGGACTGCCGGAGGCTTTCGAGAGCTATTCCGACTATCAGCGCACCATCAACGTCCTGATCAAGGCCGGCGTGATCGAGGACGGAACCAAGATCTGGTGGGACTTGCGCCCCTCCGCCCGCTTTCCCACGCTCGAAATGCGGATCACCGACCTGTGCACGAAACTGGAGGATGCGATAGCGATCGCCGCCCTGTTCCGCTGCCTGTGTCGCATGCTTTACCGCCTCCGCCGATCCAACATGCGTTGGCGCACCTATTCCCGGTTTCTCATTGCCGAAAACCGTTGGCTGGCGGAACGCCATGGCACGGGAGCAGAGCTGATCGATTACGGCCGCGGCACGCTGATGCCCTATAGCGACCTGATCGAGGAAATGATCGACCTCGTTCAGGAGGACATCGCCTTCTTCGGCTGCGAGGCGGAAATCGGCCGGATCCGCAAGATCGTCGCGGAAGGCACCTCCGCCGACCGTCAAATCAGCCTGTACGAAACATCGATCGCCAAGGGATCATCCACGGATGAGGCCTTGAAAGACGTTGTCGACCAGCTGATCGCGGAAACAGTGGAGGATTGCTGACCGTCAGGCCGGAGCCAGATAGCGGACTTTCAGGCCCGCGAGGTGATCATCGATCATTTCCGTCAGAACCGCCTCCATTCGGATCGCACGAGGGTAAACGGGCTCGTCCCGGTCCGCCAGGATCGGCACATGCCAGCCCCGGGTCGTCTCCAGGAAGTGAAGGATCCCCTCCTCCCCCCAGAACGCATGAAAACCGGTCAACACACAGTCCAGATAGCTTTGCAGGATTGGGTGGTCTTCGTCGCCCCAGTCGTTGTGTTCCGGTTTCGAGCGGAACAGGAACATGTCCTCTGGACCCGGCCGATTTTCCAGATCGCAACGAAACGCCCCTCCGACCCCGTCAATGCGGTCATACTTCCATTCCCGCTGTTCCAGCTTTGTCAGACCGTCTTTCGGTTCGGTCGCGAGCACACCCCGAATGCGTACGTCCTCTTCCGGAGCGACGCTCAGGGAGCAGACGCCCCGGCCGGTCTGGTTGGAGCCGCGGATCCGCCATTCGCGCACCCAGCCATCCATTCGCCCGGGCGTTACCTGGGCGGTCTCGGGCAAAGTGGCGGAATTGACGAGGGAGCCGTAGCCGAAATAACTAATGGTCATCCTTTGGATGTAGGGATGCAGCACTGTCTCGTAAAGACGTTATCACCATCAAAAGCGAGGAATTCCACATGAGCAACGACCTCAACGAACAGGACATTTCTCTTCTGCGCCGCGATACGCCGGGCTGCGAAAACGTCATACATTTCAACAACGCCGGGACAGGCCTTGCCCTGAAACCCGTCCTCGACGCGGTCAAGGATCATCTCGACCTGGAAGCCAGGATCGGCGGGTATGAAGCCGCGGCGGAACAAGCTGAAGCAGCCGATGCATTTTACGCCAACATGGCGGCCCTCCTGAATGCGGACAGTTCCGAAATCGCGTTTATCGAGAACGCCACACGGGCCTGGGACATGGCCTTTTACGGCATCGATTTCCGGCCCGGCGACCGGGTGATCACCGGCAGATCGGAATATGTCTCGAATTTCGTCGCGCTTTTGCAGATGAAACGAAAAGCCGGGATCGAGATCGACCTGATAGAAGACGATGAAAACGGTCAGATCGACCTCAAGGCGCTGGAAGCCGCAATCACGCCGAAAACACGCCTCATCGCGCTGACCCACATCTCCACATTCGGCGGGTTGATCAATCCGGCCGAAGAGGTCGGACAGATCGCCGCCAGGCACAACCTGCTCTACCTGCTCGACGCCTGTCAGTCCGCAGGCCAGGTTCCCCTCGACGTTCGGGAAATCGGATGTCACATGCTTTCAGGCACGGGCCGCAAGTATTTGCGCGGACCGAGAGGAACCGGTTTCCTCTACGTCAGCGATACCGTCCTCGATCAGTTGGAGCCGCCATTCATCGACCTGGAAGCGACGACCTGGACCGGCCCGGACAGCTATGTCCTGAAACCGGATGCCCGGCGCTTCGAAAACTGGGAACGTTACGTTGCGGGGCAGATCGGCCTTGGGGTGGCCGCCGGCTATGCGCTGCGTTTCGGGATGGACGGCCTTTCCGGGCGCATCATCGAACTCGGCGCATTGCTGCGGAGCGCGTTGGAAAAATGTGACGGCATCACACTCCACGACAAGGGGCTGCGCAAGGGGGGGATCGTCACGTTCCTCAAGGACGGCGAAGACCCGGCGAGGACGAAGGCCCGGCTTGCCGAGCAACAGATCAATGTTTCCGTATCAAAAGCCACATCGTCCCAGATCGACCTGCCTGCGCGCGGGCTTGGCGCCCTGGTGCGCGCATCGGTCCATGCCTTCAATACGGAAGCTGAGATCGAGGCGTTCGTGAGGGCGGTCGTCGGTACATGAGACGACCGGGCCCGTAAAGGTTTTGTTTGCCACGGTTGGCCATCAGGTTTTAACGGTTCTCCGCTAATCTGACAATGAATTCAGCGGCATTGACCTGCTGCCGGGATCTTCTTCTTCCCGGCGCCGACACCTGCCTCTGGTTATTCGGGGTGGGCAGACAGCAAGTGAAATCGAATTCTTTTTCGACAAATGCGGGCGACCAGAAGCCGGCAGGAAGGATCGCGGTCCGTGTTTACGGGCTAGCGGTCATGCTGATCCTGCTTGCCAGCCTGTCACTGCTGCTGGTCGGATATGTCGCTTCCAGGTCCGCGGACCAGCAGGCGCTGGAAAACGAAACGCTGATCTTTGAAAACGCGCTCCATGACCGCCAGTTGCTGATTGCTCGAGATCAGCTCAGCCTCGCCCGCTGGGACCGGTCGGTTGAGAACATCGTGCTTGATTTCGACAAGGATTTCGTCAGCGATGAATTCGCCGCCTCCCTCTGGTACGATTTCAATCTGCACCGTTCCTACCTGATCGGTCCCGACGACCGGATCCTGGCCCGGTCCGTGAAACACAAGGTCAGCTTTGCACCGGGGACGCTGAAGCCCGGCGACCCGCTCAAGACCCTCGCCGACCGGGCCCGTTCGAAATTCGAACGCAACCGGGTCAACATGGGCACCGGTTTCGGCCAGAAGCCGGTCTCGTCGACACAGGTTGCCGATGTCACGGAATTCGCCTTTTCCCGGATCGACGGACAAGCCGTGCTGTTGAGCGCCATGGCCATCGTCCCGGACGATGGTACCGTGACCCTGGACAAGGAAGCGCCGGTCATTCTGATTTCGGCCAGGCCCATCGACAACGCATTCGTCAATGAACTCAATGCTCCGCTGTCCCTGAAAGACATCTCCTTTCTGGACAACGTAGCCCCTGAAGGAAAAACCGCGCGCCGGGCCCTGATTGGCCTGCACGGCGAAAGGCTGGGTCATTTCGTCTGGACGCACGACACACCAGGGCAGGAAATCTGGGCTCTTGTCGTGCCGGTGACACTGGCTCTCGCGGCCCTGCTCTCCCTGGCCGCCCTGATCGTCTCCCGCAAGATCGGAAAATTATCGGCATCGCTGGAGCAGAGCGAATTGCGCAATCGCTATTTCGCCCAGCATGACCCGTTGACGGGTCTTGCAAATCGGGTGCAGTTTTCCGATCTGCTGTCCCATTCCATCGACCTCCTGCCTGAGCGTCCCTTCGCGCTTGCGGCTTGCGACCTTGACCGGTTCAAGGCCGTCAATGACGGCTATGGCCACTCCGCCGGAGACATCGTGCTCTGCGAAGTGGCCCGGCGGCTCCGCAAGGCCGTCGGAGATGCCGGCACGGTCGGTCGGATCGGTGGGGATGAGTTTGTCATTCTGATTGACGGCTGTTCGGACCGGCAAAGCCTCGAGGCCCTTGCCGACGATATTCTGGATATCGTTTGCCGCCCGATCAAACTGAACGAATACAACGATGCCAGTGTCGGCATCAGCCTCGGCATCGCATTTGTTCCCCAATGCGGATCGGTGGAAACGGAAATCTTCGCGGCAGCCGACAAGGCGCTCTACAAAGCAAAGAATGCCGGCCGCAACCGGGCCGTCTTTCTTACCGGAAATGAAGCCTTCTCGACCAAGCGGCATGGGTGCGAAACACCTGACGCCTTCCATGTCGCATAGGAGCACACACAGACATGTTCTGAAGACCTTCGGTCTTGGAACCCTCGCATCAAGCTTACCGAAGCCCTTCCTGGCCGCTGACGGAGAGAAAGCCGCCCTGGTCACAGGAGCCCGAACATCCGGCCTCGCGGTCGTAAGAACCCTGCAGGATGCAGGCGGCAAACGGCCTGCTGAACCAGCTGTACATGAAACCACCGGCCATACGCCAGTACGGGGACGTTAACAGGCATCCGACACGCTTTGAAAGAGCCTGATGCAAGTGCGCGTCAGCAAACTCAGGATTGAAAAACATCCGTAAAATTAACAAGTTAATGGATATTCACCGTTCAATTCCACCCCATATTAACCCCCTTGAATGTAACGTAGGGTCAGATGATTTCAAAAATCCGGATCAATCATGAATTTTGAAGTGGCGATCCGTATTTCTGAACGAGGTTTCAACGCGTGACGAAGATGTATCGGCGATACAGCGACCGGGAGGGTTCGCCCCCCCGGCAACATATCTCCAAGCTGGCATTCCTGCTGGCTGGGCTGCTGATCGCCGTCACCTCCGCATCCTTGCTTTTCGTGGGCTATGTCGCATCGCAGGCCTCTGACCGGCAGGCGATCACTAACGAAAAACGCCTGTTTCAACATACGCTTGAAAACCAGAAACATCAGATGATCCGCGAGCAATTGAAGGTCTCGCACTCGGATCAGTCGGTGCGCAACATCGTCCTGAGCTTCGACTATGACTTCGTCCGCGACAAAATTCGGGGCCTGTGGAAAGACCACAGCTACAACAAGGTTCTGATCATCGCCCCCGGGAACCAGGTCCTCGCCGAGTCTTTCGAGGACTATACCCACATCATCAACCGGCCCTTGAACGAAACGCCCGGCTACCTGCCGCTCGTGGACAAGGCACGCGCGCTCTACATGTCAAATCGGGTCCGGATTCCGGGCGGCTACAGCCATCGTTCCCTTCAAGGACTGGAACCGCCTCAATACGCAGCCATCGGTTTTATCGAGATCGATGACAAGCCGGCGCTCGCAACCGCGATGCCGATCGTTCCGGATCAGGACGCAGTGACACTACCGGCCGGGCAACCGGTCATCCTGGTTGCAGCCAAATTCGTCGATGACGACATGCTGGCCGGTTTGAACACCCAACTTTCCTTCATCGATCTCACCTTCCTTAAGGATGTGATCGCGTCACCTGACAGCCCCTCCCACTTTGTCCGCGATGCCAATGGCAAGCCCCTCGGCAGTTTCTCTTGGGAAAGCCGGGCCTTGGGTGCCTCGATCTGGCCGACCGTTATCCCGATCGTGCTCGCCCTAAGCCTTCTTCTCGCGGTTCTGGCTTTCGGGATCGCCTGGCGTATCGGCCGGCTGACAACCTCCCTGCAGGCGAGCGAACGTCAGAACCACCACCTTGCAATGCACGATACGCTGTCCGGCCTGGCCAACCGGTTACAGTTCAACTGCGTTTTGAAAAGCGCAACCGCCAGCCTGCCCGCGTCCCCGTTCGCCATCATTCATTGCGATCTGGATAAGTTCAAAACCGTCAATGACACCTATGGCCACGCGGCCGGCGACACAGTGATCAAGGCGGTCGCCCAGCGCATGACGGCGATTGTCGGCAAGGACGGGCTGGTCGCGCGCCTTGGCGGAGACGAGTTCGTCATCCTGTACCGCGCATTCACGGATAACGGCCGCCTGACGCTGCTCTCCAGTCAGTTGATCGGCGCAATCGAGGCGCCGATCCCGCTTAAAAACGGAGAGCTCGCGGAAATCGGGCTGAGCATCGGCATCGTGACAGCGCCTGATTGCGGCTCAACCCCGGAGGGACTGATGGCCGCCGCCGACGACGCGCTTTATTATTCCAAAGAGAACGGTAGAGGTCAGGCTGCCTTCGCCGGAGATCTCAAACGCCTGTTCGCCATGTCGGTCAGCGGCGTCGAGGATGATCACACCAGCAACGCCGCATAATTTACCGGCAAACGCGCGGCCTCCGCCGCGCCCGTTTGAACCGTCAGCCGCGTAGGCGTTCCGTCGGTTCGCGCATGGTGACGAGTTCCTCCGCCGCAGTCGGATGAACGGCAATCGTCCGGTCGAAATCCGCCTTCGTGGCCCCCATGACCAGGGTAATGCCCAGAACCTGGGCCAATTCACCCGCATCGGGTCCGAGAATATGGACGCCGAGCACCTTGTCGGTATCCGCGTCGACGATCAGCTTCATCAGCATTTTCTCATCTCGGCCGGAAAGCGTGTGCTTCATCGGCCGGAAGCTCGACTTGTAGATATCGAGGTTCGACGTCTTCTTAAGCGCCTCTTCCTCGGTCAGGCCGGCAGTGCCCATCTCAGGCTGGGAGAAGACAGCCGTCGGGATCAGGCTGTGATCCACCGTCCAGGGCTTGTTGCCGAACACCGTATCGGCAAAGGCGTGGCCTTCGCGAATGGCGACCGGGGTGAGATTGGCCCGGTTGGTGACATCGCCAACCGCATAGATGGACGAAACGGAAGTTTGCGACTGGTCATTGACCTTGATCGCGCCGATCCGGTCGAGTTCGACACCGGCTTTTTCAAGACCCAGATCGTTGGTATGCGGCATGCGGCCGATGGCATACATGATCTGGCCGGCCGTCAGGGTCTCGCCGCGTTTGGTCGTTCCCGTCAGCAGACCCGATGCATCCTTCTCGATGGAGGTGAAGACATCGCCGCAGATGACGCGGATGCCTTTTTTCTCCATCTCTTCATGCACGCTCTCGCGCATGTCCATATCGAAACCGCGCAGGATTTCCTCGCCGCGATAAAGCAGCGTCGTCTCGACCCCGAGACCGTTGAAAATACCTGCAAATTCAACAGCGATATATCCGCCGCCGACAACCACGATCTTTTCGGGAAGATCGGTCAGGTGGAAGGCTTCATTGGAGGTAATGACATGCTCACCGCCCGGCAGGTCCACGTCCACATTGGGCGAGGCGCCAACGGCGATCAGGATGTATTTGGCCGTCACCGTTTGTCCGGTCGCCAGAAGGCGCACCGAATTGGGTCCTTCCACGACGGCACGGCTGTCATGCAGCTCCACATCGCTGCGTTCCAGATTGCGCCGGTAGATGCCTTCGAGCCGGGTGATTTCCTGGTCCTTCGCCGTCACCAGCTTTTCCCAGGAGAAGGATCGCTCCCCGACAGTCCAGCCGAAGCCTTCTGCGTCTTCGAATTCCTCGGAAAATTTCGAGGCATAGACAAACAGTTTCTTCGGCACACATCCGCGGATCACGCAGGTCCCGCCATAGCGGTATTCCTCAGCGATTCCGACCTTGGCACCATGGGTCGCGGCAATCCTTGCGGCGCGTACACCGCCAGATCCACCGCCGATCACAAACAGGTCGTAGTCAAAATCGCTCATCGTTACCTCGTCATCCCGCCGAAACCCTGCTCGGTCGTTCCAAATCCCTTGCCGGCAGTGCCCGCACTCTGTCCGCCCCGCAATGTCGGTCTCCCAACGGCAAAAACAAGGCCGCTCAGGCGGCCTTGAATTTTCCTACAATCACTTTCGGGTGTTCGGGAACCTTACTCGGCCGGTTTTTGGGCCGGAGTTTCCGCACCGTCGCCCTTTGCCTGGTCCCGTTTCTGCATTTCCTCGCGCACGAGGCTAACCATCTCGGTTGAGATCTGGTCCTGCCACTGGCGGGCCGCACCGATCGAGAGCGCGGTAATGCTCGGCGTTTCCGTGGCGAGCTTCTGTCCCAGCGGAGAATTATAGAAATCCGCTAGCTGCTTAAGTTCTTCCACGGAAAAGCGGCGCGCCCAGATCTTGTAGATCATCTCGTTCAGATCTTTGCGCTTGGACGCCAGCTGCAACGCGACATCATTCGTTACTTCGGAAACCTCGTCGGATTTGAACGGGTCGGCCTGAATGAAGATCGTCCGGGTCTGTTCGGCCATGAGCGGCAGAATTTCGTCGAAAGCGCTCAACGCCTTGTTCGCGACGACAACGTTCCGCGCCGCCTCGAGTTGAGCTTCGGAAATCTGCTCGTCCTGGGCATTCACCGTGACCGGAAGCAGGGTAGCGGCCACAAGAGTTGCGGCGGCGAAGCGGGTTCCGGCCTTCAGACAGTTTTTAAGAACCATAATCAAACTCCAACATCGGCCTTGGGTGCATGTTCTTCCGAAGGCCTCAATTCACATTTTCTAGCGGCTAGCGACAATGGTCCGCACACCGTCTGCTCCAGCGACATAGGCTTTGACAGCAAGGCCAATGAACAAACCATGCTCGACGACCCCGGGAATCGCAACCAGCTTCTTGGCCAAAGCGTCGGCGTCCGGTATCCGTCCAAGTTCAGCGTCCAGAATGAAATGCCCGCCATCTGTGACGAAAGGATGTTCGTCCCCACCCCTGACGGTTAAGGACCCGGACAATTCCAAGCCGGAAAGACAATCTCTCACGGCAAGAGTGGTCGCGCCCAGACCAAAGGGCACCACCTCGATCGGCAGAGGAAAGCGGCCGAGTACATCGACGAGCTTGCTGTCGTCGGCGATGACGATCATTTCCCTGGAGGCAGCGGCAACGATCTTCTCGCGCAGCAAGGCGCCCCCTCCTCCCTTGATCAGTCGCATTTGCGGGTCGATTTCATCGGCGCCGTCGACGGTGAGATCAAGCTTCGGCATCTCATCCAGCGTCGAAAGGCGAATCCCCTCTTCCATTGCAAGCTGATGCGTTCTTTCCGACGTGGGCACGCCGATGACGTCCAGACCGTCCCGAACACGTGTGCCGAGAGCCCTGACAAAATGCTCCGCCGTGGACCCGGTTCCGATACCGAGCTTCATGCCCGGCCGGACGTCGTCCACCGCCTTTTCGGCTGCCAGGCGTTTCCAAGCGTCACTCATCGCCTCTCCAAGACATTCCAAGATTCCGCGCTCAGTAGCATGGCAGGCGTTACAGGGTCTAGGGCGCGGCCCCATAAAACAGACTGAAATGGTGTCGCAATGCCAAACAGGCGCAAGGACACGCGTAAAAAGCGAATATTTTTGAAAGCACATTCTCGGATACAATTTATTAACTATAATTTTAACGAATACCAATAATCTTTCAGGTTATAGGGGAATTCAGAGAAACTTGCCCAAGAGGCCCCGGGAGGATGGCAATGTTCTTT